>CBDCSX010000002.1:0-2851146 GCA_965221895.1 Dehalococcoidia bacterium
GCCAACGGCGTGCCGGCGGCGGCGTGGCAGAGGGTGGACTACGACACCGACGACGACGGGCTGATCGAGATTAACTACCTGGATCAGCTGAACGCCATGCGCTGGGACGCGGACGGGGACGGTTCCGGTGGCGGCTCCGACTATGACGCCGCCTTCCCCGACGCGGCCCCCGGCATGGGCTGCCCCAGCGGCTGCACGGGCTACGAGCTGGAGGCGGACCTGAACTTCGACACCAACGGCCGCGTCGGCGCCGACTCCGGCGACGACTACTGGAACGGCGGCATGGGCTGGGCGCCCTTCCGGTACTACGGGACCTTCGAGGGGAACCGGCACACCATCTCCAACCTGTACGTCAACCGGCCAAACCAGGACTACGTTGGGCTGTTCTCCACCGCCGGCGCCTACGCCGAGGCGAGCGAAGTCCGCAACGTGGGACTGGAAAACGTGGACGTCACCGGCCGGGAGTACGCGGGGGGCCTGGCGGGCCGGGCCTACGGCTCGGTGCGCCGGGTCTACACCACCGGCGAGGTGAACGGAGAACATTACGTGGGCGGGCTGGTGGGAGAAGCCCGGAACCTGATTAGCGAGACCTACTCCAAGGCCGACGTGTCCGGGGACGGTTGGGAGAGCAGCAACGTCGGGGGGCTGGTGGGGTACCTGAGACTGGGGACGGTCAAGGCCAGCTACGCCACCGGCGATGTGTCGGGTATGACCTGGGTCGGCGGGCTGGTGGGCCATAACTCCAGCTCGGACGACGGGGGCATCATCGCCAGCTACGCCACCGGCAACCTGGGCTTCGGCGGGCTGGAAGACACGAACGAGATCCCCGGGCGGTGGGTAGACGGCCTCAGTTCCAGATACTATCTTCCCTACACGCCGACCTGGGTGGGCGGCCTGGTGGGCGACAGCAGCGGGCCGGTTGTGGCCAGCTACTCCACCGGCGGTCACCCGATCAGTCTGGCCGGATTCCAGCCCGGGGAGCGCAAGGACCGCTCCCGGCGGGACCTCGCCTACATGATGGAGGTCCACTGGAAGATCGGCGGACTGATCGGCAAGAGCTACGGCGGCGAGGAACGGGTCAGCTACTGGGATACCGTCACGTCCAAGCATAGGCCCGGGGACGACCCGAAGTGGGTCTACGGCGAGGGCAAGACCACCGAGGAGCTGCGATCGCTCACCGGCTATACGGGCATCTACGCCGACTGGAACGTGGACCTGGACGGTGACGGGTTCGGCGATGACCCGTGGGACTTCGGGTCCAGCGCTCACTACCCGACGCTGAAGGTGGACTGGGACGGCGACGGCACGCCCACGGCCTACGAGTTCGGGGGCCAGGGCCGGTCGCTGAACGATCACCTCCCCTCTGTAGCTGTAGGCGGGGGTGTGTTCGAGGTCACGGCGCCGGAGAACACCCCGTCCGGCGCTCCCATATTCGGCGTCACGTTGCCCCTGGCGCCCGCGGACGACTTTGCATACTCTGTGTTTAGAGACCCTGAGTGGCCCGATGGGGCTCACTTCGACATCGACACCTTTACCGGCCAACTTTCTACCAAGGGCGCGCTGGACTACGAGAGCAAGGATACCTACCGGCTCCGCATAACAGCCGTTCGCCCCGGCGCCCCCAGTGACACCTGGCCCTCGACCGGGATAATCATCCGGGTAACCGACGTTGCGGAGCCGCCGGGGCCGCCCACGGGCGTGACCATCGTCCCCCACAAGGGAAGCCTGGAGGTCTCCTGGACCGCTCCCGACATGACGGGCAAGCCGCCGTTGCGCATCTACGAGGTAACGTACTATCACGATGGCGATAAGGCGAAGATCACCGCGGCGGGTACTACAACCTACACCATGACCCATCTGACGCCCCTGATCACCTACGCGGTGCGGGTGCGGGCGCGCAACGTCGACGGCTGGGGGCCGGACAGCGCAGTGGCCTACGGGACCCCCTATTGGTTTGCGCCATCGGCGGCGGCGACCGGGGCGGAGCCGGGGACGCAACGGTTCCGGCGGTCGGCGCCGCAGCCGGGACAGCCGGCCAACCTCCGGGCGACGCCACAGGAGGACGGCTCGACGCTGGTGACCTGGGACGCGCCGACCGAGGCCGAGGACGATACCTTCTACCGGGTGCGGCGCCGCGTGGACGCCGCGGACAGCAGCTACACCGTCATCGCCCGGCGGGTCGAGGCTGCCGGCAGCGACGGGGTGGTGGAGTACCGGGACGAGGGGAACGGCCGGGAAGCCGGTCAACGCTACCTCTACTCGGTGCGGGCCTTCGACGGAGACGGGGAACCCCTGGGCCGGTGGACCCCAGGGGTGCGGGACAACCGTCCCCCGGCCTTCGCTGAGGACAGCGCAGCGGCCTTCCAGGTGGCGGAGAACACGGCGGCCGGTACGGACATCGGCGACCCGGTGACGGCCACGGACCCGGACGACGGGGACACGCTGTTCTACCTGCTGGTCGGCGCCGACGCCGACCACTTCGCCATCGACGCCGACAGCGGCCAGCTCAGAACCAGTGGCGCGCTGGACTACGAGTCCCAGGACTCCTACGCGGTGACGGTAATCGCCGCCGACGGCGCGGGGCTGTGGGCCGGCTTGGACGTAACCATCACGGTGACCGACGTGGCGGAAGCCCCGGGCCAGCCGGACGCGCCGGAGATCATCAACATCAAGGAGACCTCCTTCCGCGTCACCTGGACGGCGCCGGCGGCGGGTTCTTCCGCCATTACCGGCTACGGCATCCAGTACAAGCTGACCTCAGAGGCTGATTCGGCCTACGCCGACGCTAAGCCGACGAAGAGGGGAACCGTAACCGGCTACAACGTGGTGGACCGGAGCGGGCAGAGCATCACCGCCGGAACGTCCTATGACGTGCGGGTGCGGGCCAGGAACGCCGAGGGGTGGGGCCCCTGGTCGGAGGCGGCCACTGCCGTCACCGCCAGCCCTGCTCTGCCGGACACCGCTCCGGGCCGGCCGGCGGCGCCGCAGATTAGCAACATCAAGCAGACCTCCTTCCGCGTCACTTGGACGGCGCCGGCGGCGGGTTCTTCCGCCATTACCGGCTACGGCATCCAGTACAAGCTGACCTCAGAGGCTGATTCCGCCTACGCCGACGCGAAGCCCACGAAGAGGGGGACCGTCACCGGCTACAACCTGGTGAACCGCCGGGGTCAATCCATCACCGCCGGAACGTCCTATGACGTGCGGGTGCGGGCCAGGAACGCCGAGGGGTGGGGGGCTTGGTCGGACCCGGCCACTGCCGTCACTGCCAGCCCCGACCCGCCGGCCAACAACCCGCCGGTCTTCGCCAGCAGCACGCTAGAGGTCAGCGTGGCCGAGAACACGGCGGCGGGGGCCAACATAGGAGACGCCATAGAAGCCACGGACCCGGACGCCGGGGACACGCTGACCTACACCCTGGGCAGCACTGCCGACGACGCCCACTTCGCCATAGACGCCAACAGCGGCCAGTTGCAGACCAGCGGCGCGCTGGACTACGAGAACCAGAGTTCCTACGCGGTAACGGTAACGGCCACCGACGGCGGCGGCCTGTCCGCCAGCATCGCCGTGACTGTCAAGGTAACCGACGTGGCGGACACGACACCGGGCCAGCCGGACGCGCCGGAGATTAGCAACATCAAGCAGACCTCCTTCCGCGTCACCTGGACGGCGCCGGCGGCGGGTTCTTCCGCCATTACGGGCTACGGCATCCAGTACAAGCTGACCTCGGAGGCTGATTCCGCCTACGCCGACGCGAAGCCGACGAAGAGGGGTACCGTAACCGGCTACAACCTGGTGGACCGGAACGGACAGAGCATCACCGCCGGAACGTCCTACGACGTGCGGGTGCGGGCGAGGAACGCCGAGGGTTGGGGCGAGTGGTCAGACCCGGCCACTGCCGTCACCGCCAGCCCTGCTCCAGTCATCGTGGCCACCCCCACCCCGCCACCACCGGCCAACTCCGCCCCGGCCAACGGAGACGAGGCGAAGGCCGATGACAGCGCGCAGGAGGAGTCCAAGGCTGATTCTTACCAAGCTACAGCCGTCTTCATCACAAACCAAGGGCGGGTCTTGGTACGGTGGGACGAAGTTGACGGGGCGGCTTACTATCTCATACGGAAGAACGGCCAGCCGATGCCGGGGCGTACCAATGCAACGGCTCTCTTCGACGGCGATGTGGAAGAGAACACCCGGTACGAATACCGGATCACCGCCTACGACGGCGAGGACAACGTGCTGGCGGTGATGACGGCGACGACGGAGTAGCAGGCGGGAGACCGCGCAGCATCCTGCAATGGTCTCTCCGGCTCCCGGAACGGCGCCCCGGAGGCTGGACGTCCGTTGGAGTTAAGGGTGCAGGATGCGCGACATCCGACGGTGCAACGGTTGCAAGCCCGGAGGATGATCCAGGGCAACGGCCCTCGCACACCCCAAGGCCGTTAGGGACGCGTCGGCCCGGGCGGGGTTGGCGGGAATTGCAAGCCGTTGAGAGGATCGCGGTGGAGAGCCTCTCTCCCTGTCGAGGGGTTTCTGCGCTGCGGCAATCCAAACTCAGGTCACGCCAGGAAGCCCGTCTCGCCTGGAAGGCTGCCCTACTCGGTCTTGAAGCCATTACCGTCGAAATTCAGGGTGCGGCTGTTCACGGTCACTGTCCGCACGACCTTCTCCTGCGCACCGTTCCGTCATCCGGCCGCCGAAACCCTGACAAGCCTCTGTGAAGAAGGACTCGATGTAATGGGGCTGGAGCCTTCTGATCTCTGGCCGCTCACACTGGGCGGCGCACGCCTGGGCCGGTGAGGACGGCTCTCCCACCAGACTTGGCTTGGCTCGTGAATACGACCAGATGCAACGGTTTCCATGACCGCTCGCTGGATGAGGTCGCACTGGACAGCTGGCGCAGGGAACCGCGCGGGAGGAGCGGTATGAGAAAGCGACAACGGACGGGACCCATCGACGCCTTGCCGGGCGACGGCGGAGCGGGGATCGCCGACGTACTTCGCCAAGCAGCGGGAGACGGCGCGACGGGGGCTGCGGATACGAGTATATGATGCTAACATCTTTCGGAGAATGGAGTATAATGAGCGCCGTCTAACCTTGAGGCTTGAAGGTGCCGCAGGAATGAAACCCGCCCTGGTCCTAGCCAAATCTACCGTTGGCGCACTGTTGCGGCGGCGTTTTTCTACCCCCCCCCCCGATTTTTGTGGGCTGGCAGGCTGATGAGCGTGGCGGCGGGCGGCGGCGGCGCGTCCGACGACGACGGAGCGCCCCTGGCGCTGGGGGCGCTGCCCTTCTCTCCGGCTGACCCCGCAGCCACCCAGGCCAATACCGGCTACGACACCGGCAATGCCGGCCTGATCGCGGTCGACAACCGGGCCCTGCTGAACGCGATGCGCTCGGACGTAAACGGCGACGGCGTGGATCCCTCCGCCAACCGGAAGTTCGCAGACATGACCCGGTGGCCGCCTGATGACTGACCGCTCGCGCCGTTTCACGAGCCCGCCAGCCTTGACGGAGAAGAGAGGGGCGCCTCCCGACTCTGCCCTTAGGCCAAATCCTCCGGGCGTCCGCGAGCCTAGGCGACTGACCATCCTGCTGCTGGCCGTTGCCGCTCTGCTCGGCCTTTTCATGCTCGGTGGGGGCAACGTCTTGGCGCAAACCGCCGCCGGCATAACCGTCGACCCACGGGCGTTGGGCGCGTTGACCGAGGCCGCCGGCGCCGCCCACTCGGCGAGCTTCACGGTGGCGCTCGATACTCAGCCGAGCGGCGATGTCACGCTGACCCTGGCACCCGGCCCCGACGTCAGCCTCGACCAGACCACGCTGACGTTCCCCAACGCGAACTGGAACAGCGCGCAGACGGTGACGGTAACGGCGGTGGACGACAGCATCGACGAGGCCGCGTCGGAGAACTTCAGCATCGCCCTGAGCGCGTCGGGCGGCGGCTACGACGGCGTGACGGCGCAGGTCACGGGCAGCGTCACCGACGATGACACCGCCGCGTTCACCGCCACGCTGGACAAGACCACTCTCGCCGAGGCGGACGCGGGCGGCGCCGCGGGCGTGGCAACGCTGACCGTGACCATCACCAACAGCGTCAGTTGGGCGACGAATCGGGACATCGGCCTGACCCTGACCGGCAACGCGCGGGTGGGCGAGGACTTCACGCTGACCGACGGCGACGGCTGGACGCTGTCGAAACCGTTCATCCTGAGGATTGCAAAGGGCGCGACGGAGACCACGGCCATCATCAGCGTGATCGACGACGCCCACGACGATGATACAGAGACGTTAAACATCGCGGTCGACGCCGACGGCGCGGCCATCGACACGGTCGGCCCGCTGACGCTGACGGACGACGACGATCCGCCGCTGAAGCTGAGCGCGCTGGCGGTGACCACCGCCGCCACCCGCCAGATGTACCCGGCCTTCGACGCCGACACGTTCCACTACGCCGTAGACTGCGAAACCGACGACGCCGCGACGACCGGCAAGCTGACAGTGACGCTGTCGGCCGCAGACGCGACCACGCGCGTGTCGGTCGACGGCGTGCAGGTCGCGAATCAGAACGGGGAGATTGAGCTAACCGGGCTCGACGGTTACAGTGACGTGAATATCGTCCTCAGCGACAGTAGCGGCGTGAACACTACCTATACCGTCCATTGCTTGCCGACGGTCTTTTCGAAAATCGTGACGACGAAGCAGCCGGGGGCGTGGGACGGGCTGATGATGATGGGCATACGTTCAGGTGGGGAGGGCTATATCGTCATCATCGACAACAACGGCGTCCCGCGATTCCACCGCCATGTCGCGACCGGAAAAATGTACGTGTCGCATTTCCGGACCCACCCCAACGGCAAGTATCCCTACTCATACGCCGTACAACACGGAGTCCTCACAGACAATCGGAATTGGGAACAGGTGGTGCTGGACCACGATTTTTCGGAGGTCCAGCGTGTGCGCACGGTCGGTCTGAAGCACACCGACAACCACGACTTTGTGATCCGGGAAAACGGCAACTACATACTACAGGCCTACGAGCCCAACGTGCGTGACATGACCGGATATACCGATGAGGAAGGCAATCCGTTTGGGAGCAGCGCGAACGTCATCGATGCAATCATCCAGGAAGTGACGCCCGATGGAGCGGTGGTCCGTCAGGTGAACTCTTGGGATGTCTTTGACGTGGAGGACTGCCAGCGGGCCAATGGCTATATCCACCACGATTGGGCCCATATCAACTCGGTGCAAGCGGTTGGCGATGACTACATCGCCAGCTATCGATATTGCAATCAGGCGCTGCGGATCAACGCGCAAACCGGCAAGGTGGTCTGGCGGCTGGGCCTGAGCAAGAAAAGCGCCGCGTACTGGATCGCGAGGGACGGCAAAGCGCCGCTGAAGATCGTGGGCGACCCCTACGGAGAGTTCTGCTGGCAACACTCGGCCCGCCTGCAGCCCAATGGCCATTTCATGCTCTACGACAACGGCGGCAGCTATTGCGCTGGCGCCCGCACACCTAAACAATTCAGCAGGGCCTTGGAATACGCCCTCGACCTGGAGCGGGGCGAGGCGACCTTCGTCCGCCACCACTCGTTCAACGGCAAATTTGAGGTTTTCGCCCCATATGAGGGCATCGTTGAGGTGATGGGCAACGGCAATTGGCTGATCAGTTGGGGCGGATCTCGGCGCACTGCGGTGACCGAGGTGATCCCCGGCCCGAGGTGGTCGGAGACGCAAGGCCAACAGCTGCTCTCGGTCAAGATCTGGTACAAAAACACTCGCTTTGCGCCCCGGACCTACCCGCTGAGTCCGGGCACGCTGGAGAGGGCGTGGCCGCCCGGCGCCCTGACGGAGGAGCTGGCCGAGAGCGCGTCCAACTCGACCGTTCACCTCGGCACCTCCGACAAGGTGAACGTGGTGGTAGCCTTCAGCCGCCCGGTGGTGGACTTCGCCGCGAACTCGCCGTCAATCAGAGTAACGGGCGCGACGGTCAAGAGCGTCGCGCCCCACATCGTGCCCGACGAAGCGGCGCACGCCTACCTGGTCGAGCTCACTCCCACCGGCGACGCTGCGGTCGAGTTCGAGTTGATCGCGGGCCAGGCCTGCGCCGACGGCGGCATCTGCGCGAAGGACGGCTCGACGCTGTCGACGGTGCGGACGAAGCGCAGCGTCGCGGCGATATTGGCAGTTTCCGGTCTGGCGGATGCGTCGCTGGCCGAGAACACGGCCTACGGCCCGGTCACGCCGTCGGTGGCGCCCGCGCCGACCGGGTCCGCGACTTGGTCGCTGGAAGGCGACGACGCGGGCGACTTCACTATCAACAGCGGCACGGGGGCGCTGAGCATGGTCGCGCGGGACTTCGAAGCTCCGGCGGATGCGGACGCCGACAACGTGTACGAGGTGACGGTCCGGGCGACGGACACGGCAGGCCGCACGGGGGCCCAGTCGATCCAGGTGACGGTAAACGACGCGGACGAGCCGCCAGGCGTCCCCGCTGGCCTGACGCTCAGCGCGGCCAGCGGCTCTCTGACCGCCACCTGGAGCGCGGGCGCGGCGCCGGCTGGCGCCACGCCGCCCGCCACCACCGCCTACAACGTGCAGTACCGGCTGAGCAGCGACACCGCCTGGACTCTCCTCACGCCCTCTCCCACAACCACTAGCGCAACGATTGACGGCCTGACCGGCGGCTCGGCCTACGATGTGCAGGTGCAGGCCGTGAACCCCGAGGGCCGCAGCGCCTGGACGACCCACGTCAGCGGCACACCCACCACAGCCGGCATCACCGCCACCCCGACCGCGCTGGGCACGCTGACCGAGGCCGCCGGCAGCGGCCACTCGTCGAGCTTCACCGTGGCGCTCGACGCTCAGCCGGGCGGCGATGTCACGCTGACCCTGGCGCACGGCGCTGACGTCAGCCTCGACCAGACCACGCTGACGTTCACCAGCGCGAACTGGAGCAGCGCGCAGACGGTGACGGTGACGGCGGTCGACGACAGCATCGACGAGGCGGCGTCGGAGAACTTCAGCATCGAGCTGAGCGCGTCCGGGGGCGGCTACGACAGCGCAACGGCGCAGGTCACGGGCAGCGTCACCGACGATGACACCGCCACGTTCACCGCCACGCTGGACAAGACCACTCTCGCCGAGGCGGACGCGGGCGGCGCCGCGGGTGTGGCCACGCTGACGGTGACAAAGACCAGCAGCAGCGTCGGCTGGCCAGACGACCGGGACATCGGCCTGACGCTGACCGGCAGCGCGCGGGTGGGCGAGGACTACAAGCTGACCGACGGCGACGGCTGGCTTCTGTCCAAGCCTTTCATTCTCCGCTTTGCGGCGGGCGCGACGGAGACCACAGCCATCATCACCGTGATTGATGACGTCCACGATGACGATGCCGAGACGTTGAGCATCGCTGTCGACGCAGACGGCGCCGCCATCGATACGGTCGGCCCGCTGACGATCACCGACGACGACGATCCGCCGCTGCTCCTCAGCGCGCTGGCGGTGACCACCGCTGCCACGCGCAAGATGTACCCCGCCTTCGACGAGAACACATTCCACTATGCGGTCGGATGCGCGGCAAACGGCTTCCTCGGTGTGAGTCTCTCAGCCAAGGACACGCAGACCCGCGTGTCGGTGATCAGCGTGCAGGTCGCAAACCAGAATGGCAAGATCACGGTGCGCGGCCTCGACGGGGCAAGCGACCGGCCAGATGAACGCGCCAGGAACACCGCAAGCGACGTCGAGATCACGCTGAGCGACAGCGACGGCGGCAGCACCATATACACCGTCCACTGCCTGCCGAAGGGCTTTCCCAATGTCGAGACGAGCAAGCAGTCGGGGGCGTGGGAAGGGCTGATCACGATGATGCGGGAGGTCAGCATTATAGCTGATGACGTTTTCGACAGCGTCATAGCCGTCATTGATAACAACGGCGTCCTCCGCTTCCACCGCCGGGCCGAGAAAAGCACTACTCATTTCCGGACCCAACGGAACAGCCCGTACCCCTACTCCTACGGCGCCACCATCAGGTCGATCCCGACAAATCCAGCAGACCCAAGCACCCGGAACTACAGAACCTGGGGTCAGGTGATCCTGAACGACCAGATGGAAGTAGTCCATCGCGTGCACGCGACCGACCAGCTGCACACGGTGGCGCTCGATTTCGATATCCGTGAGAACGGGAACTACGTATTCCCCGTCCTCCATTATGTGCAACGCGATCTGACCGGGTACAAGAATGACGTCGGCAACCCCCGGGGGAGCGATGATTGGGTCCTAGACTCGGTCATACAGGAACAGAAACCATCCGGCGAGGTCGTTAGAGCCGTGAACTCCTGGGATCTCTTTCATCTGGATGACTGCCTGGATAAGGGTCGCATCGTCTCTCTCTGGGCCCTGCTCAACTCGGTGGAGGTGGTCGACGGGGACTACATCGCCAGCTTCCGAAAATGCAATCAGGTGCTGCGGATCTCGGGAGACACCGGGAAGGTGGTCTGGCGGTTGGGCCTGAGCAGGAAGAGCGACGAGTACTGGGCTAAGCGCGACGGCGCGGTGCCGTTGAAGATCGTGAACGACCCTTACGGCGAGTTCTGCGGCCAGCACTCGGCGCGCATGCAGGCCAACGGCCACATCCTGCTCTTCGACAACGGCGGACTGGATTGCACGGGCGATCGTCCCTCCAGTCGATTCAGCAGAGTCGTGGAGTACGCCCTCGATCTGGAACAGGGCACGGCGACCTTCGTCCGCCATCACTCCCTGCAAGGCGCCGAGAAATACTTCACGGGCCTTACAGGTGTCATCGAGCTGATGGATAACGGCAACTGGCTGATCAGTTGGGGCTCAGCGGGAACCCTGCCAAATGACGTCGCCGTCACCGAGGTCATGCCCGGGCCCCGTTGGTCGCAGACCCAGGGCACGGAAGTGCTCACGTTCAAGACCTTCGATGCGCGTAGCCGTTTCCTCCGGACGCGCTCGTACCCGCTCAGTCCGGGCACGTTAGAGCTGGCCTGGCCGCCTGGTGCGCTGACCGAGGCGGAGGTCGTGAGCGCCTACAGCACGAGCAGCCACGGTGGCGAGGGCGCCGGCGTGAACGTGGTCGTGGCCTTCAGCCGCCCGGTGGTGGACTTCGACAAGACCTCGCCGTCCATCAGCGTCACCGGCGCCACGGTCAAGAGCGTCGCGCCCCACATCGTGGCCGGCGAAGCGGCCCACGCCTACCTCTTCGAGCTCACCCCCACCGGAGACGACCCGGTCGAGTTCGAGCTGGTCGCGAGCCAGACTTGCGGCGGCGGCGGCATCTGCGCGAAGGATGGCTCGACGCTGTCGACGGTGCGTGTAAAGCGTAGTATCCCACGGGAGTTGACGGTCTCCGGCTTGGCCGATGCGTCGGTGGCCGAGAATACGGCCTACGGCCCGGTCACGCCGACGGTGACACCCACGCCGAGCGGGTCGCCGACCTGGTCGCTGGAAGGCGCCGACGCCGCCGACTTCACCATCGATAGCAGCACGGGCGCGCTGAGCATGGTTGCGCGGGACTTCGAGGCCCCGGCGGACGCGGATGGCGACAACGTCTACGAGGTGACGGTCAAAGTGACTGAAACGGCGGCCCGCACGGCCTCCGCTTCGCTCACGGTCACGGTAACCGACGCCAAGGAGCCGCCGGGCAAGCCTTCGACGCCGATCGTCGCGCCCGCTTCGCCCACCAGCCTGAGCGTGAGATGGAGCGCCCCGAGCAACGACGGCCCGGCGGTCACAGACTATGACCACCGCTACAAGAAGTCGTCCGCGAGCGCCTGGACCGAGGTTACCGGCGGCGCGGCGAGTACTGCCCTGTCGATCGTCATCGCGTCGCTCGATAGCGGCGCCTCCTATGACGTACAGGTGCGTGCGGCCAATGACGAGGGCCCTGGCTCATGGTCCGACGAGGCCAGCGCCACGACTCCCATCGCCCCGACCGCTCCCTCTGCCGTCTCCAACCTCGCGGCTGCGGCGCAGAGTGCGACGGCCATCGCCCTCACGTGGACGGCGCCCGCCGACGGCGGCAGCGACATCACCGGCTACGAGCTCGAGCGCAAGACGGGGGCCGGGGACTACACCTCCGTCTCAACGAGCATTGCGGCCGCCGCCACCAGCCACCAGGACACCGGCCTGACCGCCGCCACGGCCTACACCTACCGGATACGCGCCGTGAACGGCGTGGGCGACGGCGCCTGGTCCAACGAGCCAAGCGCCACCACAGCCGCCGCTCTGACCGCGCCCTCTGCCGTCTCCAACCTCGCGGCAGCGGCGGAGAGCGCGACGGCCATCGCCCTCACGTGGACGGCGCCCGCCGACGGCGGCAGCGACATCACCGGCTACGAGCTCGAGCGCAAGACGGGCAGCGGGGACTACGCGGTCGTCTCATCCAGCATCGCGGCCGCCGCCACGAGCTATCAGGACACCGGCCTGACCGCTGCCACGGCCTACACCTACCGGATACGCGCCGTGAACGGCGTGGGCGACGGCGTTTGGTCCAACGAGGCCGGCGCCACCACCGCCGCCGCGCCTGTCGCGCCGGGAGCGCCGACGGGTCTGGGAGCGACGGCCAACGGCCAGACGCGGATCGACCTCGCCTGGACGGCGCCCGAAAGCGACGGCGGAGCAGCCATCACCGGCTACAAGATCGAGGTGTCCGACGATGGCGGCACGAACTGGTCTGTGCTGGTCGGCGACACTGACTCCAGCGCGACGGCGTACGCTCACATCGGCCTGACTGCCAGTGCGACGCGGCACTACCGCGTTTCGGCCATCAACTCGGTGGACGCGAGCGCGGCCTCCAACGAGGCCAGCGCCACCACCGCGAACGCCGCGAACACCGTGCCCGAAGCCGTCGACGACCTCGCGGCAACGTCGGCCAGCGCGAGCGCCATCGACCTCACGTGGACGGCGCCCGGCGACGGCGGCAGCGACATCACCGGCTACCGCCTGGAGCGTAAGACGGGGGCCGGGGACTACACCTCCGTCTCAACGAGCATCGCGGCCGCCGCCACGAGCTATCAGGACACCGGCCTGACCGCTGCCACGGCCTACACCTACCGGATACGCGCCGTGAACGGCGTGGGCGACGGCGTTTGGTCCAACGAGGCCGGCGCCACCACCGCCGCCGCGCCTGTCGCGCCGGGAGCGCCGACGGGTCTGGGAGCGACGGCCAACGGCCAGACGCGGATCGACCTCGCCTGGACGGCGCCCGAAAGCGACGGCGGAGCAGCCATCACCGGCTACAAGATCGAGGTGTCCGACGACGGCGGCACGAACTGGTCTGTGCTGGTCGGCGACACTGACTCCAGCGCGACGGCGTACGCTCACATCGGCCTGACTGCCAGTGCGACGCGGCACTACCGCGTTTCGGCCATCAACTCGGTGGACGCGAGCGCGGCCTCCAACGAGGCCAGCGCCACCACCGCGAACGCCGCGAACACCGTGCCCGAAGCCGTCGACGACCTCGCGGCAACGTCGGCCAGCGCGAGCGCCATCGACCTCACGTGGACGGCGCCCGGCGACGGCGGCAGCGCCATCACCGGCTACCACTTGGAACGCAAGACGGCGTCTGGGGACTATACCCCCGTCTCTTCGAGCATAGAGGCCGACGCTACGAGCTATCGGGACAGCGGCCTGAGCGCGGAGACGACCTACACCTACCGGATACGCGCCGTGAACTCTGTGGGCGACGGCGATTGGTCCAACGAGGCCAGCGCCACCACGGCCGCTCCCGGCACGCCGGGAGCGCCGACGGGTCTGGGAGCGACGGCGAACGGCCAGACGCGGATCGACCTCGCCTGGACGGCGCCCGCGAGCGACGGCGGAGCAGCCATTTCCGGCTACAAGATCGAGGTGTCCGACGACGGCGGCACGAACTGGACTGTGCTGGTCAGCGATACTGGTTCCAGCGCGACGACGTACCGCCACAGCGGCCTGAGCGCCGGCACGACGCGGCACTACCGCGTTTCGGCCATCAACTCGGTGGACGCGGGCGCGGCCTCCAACGAGGCCAGCGCCACCACCGCGAACGCCGCGCCCGAAGCCGTCGACGACCTTGCGGCAACGTCGGCGAGCACCAGCGCCATCGACCTCACGTGGACGGCGCCCGGCGACGGCGGCAGCGACATCACCGGCTACGAGCTCGAGCGCAAGACGGCATCCGGGAGCTATACCCCCGTCTCTTCGAGCATCGCGGCCAACGCCACGAGCTATCGGAACAGCGGCCTGAGTGCGGGGACGACCTACATCTACCGGATACGCGCCGTGAACTCTGTGGGCGACGGCGATTGGTCCAGCGAGGCCAGCGCCACCACTGCCACGGAACCGGTGGCGCCGCCGGTCACGGGTGGTGGCGGCGGCGGTGGCGGTGGTGGTGGGGGAGGCGGCAGCATCGCCGCCCCGGCAAACCGGGAGCCGGTGTTCATCGATGGCCTTAGGGCGGTCCGCTCCGTGCCGGAGGGCACGGGCGAAGGGGCCAGCTTCGGCAGTCCGGTGGCCGCCACCGATCGCGACAACGATACGTTGACCTACACGTTGAGGGACGTTGATGCCGACTCCTTTGGCATCGACAGGCGCACCGGCCAGCTGCTGGTCAAGGCCGCCCTCGACTACGAGACCAAGGCCAGCTACAGCCTTCGGGCGCGCGTATCCGACGGAGAGGGCGGCAGCGACCTCATCGACCTGACCGTCATGGTCACCGACGTGGATGAGCCACCGGCGATAGCGGGGCCAGTCGCGACAGAGTACGAGGAGAACAGTGTCGAAGCCATCGCCGCCTACACGGCCATGGACCCTGAAGGGACAGAGGTGACGTGGTCGCTTGGAGGTGATGACGCTGGCGCGTTCACCGTCAGCGGCGCCGGAGTGCTGGCATTCAATGCGCCACCCGACTACGAAGCCCCGGCGGACGCGGATACGGACAATGTGTATCAGGTGATGCTGCAGGCTACCGACCTAAAGGGCATGATGGGTATGCTCCATATGGTCGTCAGCGTCACCGACGTAGAGAACGAGGGTATATGGACCAGGTACGACTTCAACAACAACGGGCTGATCGAGAGGGACGAGGCCCTAGCCGCCGTCTTTGATTACTTTGCAGACCTCATTACCAAGCAGCAGGCGCTAGGGGTGGTGTTCCGCTACTTCGCCAGCTGATCCGCCCGGACGACAGTGGGAAGAGAGTTTCAGATGAGCAGAATGATGAGCTTGGCGCAAAGAGTTGCCGCGGTATTGCTTGTTGTGAGCATAGCGATAGGGCTGGCAAGCGTACTTCACACAAGTCCCGTAGCCGCTGCGGAGCACAGTGCCACCAGGCGCTTCTCCCAGTCGTGGGCTCCGCCAGGCGGTGAGCTGACGGTAACGATCACTGCCACCGGATACGGAAGTTTGGGGCAGGTCGTGGAGACGCTGCCCATGGGTTTCACCTACGTAAGGTCCAGCTTGGAAGCCGCCAAAGCGGAGGGCCGAACCGTCATCTTCACCCTGCTGGGGGATGAGAGTTTCACCTACACCGTAACGGCATCCGCCGAGGAGGGGGCCCACGCTTTTGCCGGAGTCTTGAAAGACATAGACAAGACCGAACAACCGGTGGGAGGCTCTTCCCGGATAATTGTCAGCGTCACTCCCCCACCGACGCCTACACCCATCCCGACCTCTACGCCCACGCCTGAACCTACCCCGACACCGACACCGGTACCCACGCCGACTGCCACGCCCATGCCCACCTCGACACCGACCCTGGTACCCACCCCAACCTCTACGCCCACGCCTGAACCTACCCCGACACCGACACCGGTACCCACGCCGACTGCCACGCCCATGCCCACCTCGACACCGACCCTGGTACCCACCCCAACCTCTACGCCCATGCCTACCCCAACACCGCCCCCGGCGCCCGCCCCAACCTCTACGCCAATTCCTACCCCGACGCCGACCCTGGCGCCCACGCCGACTGCCACGCCCATGCCTACCCCGACGCCGACCCCGGAGCCCCCGGCCACCGCGACGCCCACTCCCATGGTTGCGCCTGCAATGGTCGATCGGGAAGAGGAGGGCGGACTTCCCTGGCTGTGGATCATCGTCGTGGCCGGGGTAACCTTGGCGATAGGTGGCGCAATTGTGTATGCGTCTGTGCGTCGGTAGTACATTCCAAGGGGACCACGACTTCCGGCCACTCGCCCCCATGCGAACCTGCCCCCACAGGGGAAAGGGACTCTTCGTCCATATGAGGAATGGGTTAGCCTCCTCTCCCTGAGTTGAGGGGGAGGATTGGGGAGGGGGATAGCGAAGCCGTTGTAGGTGCCAGGCGCATGCCGCCGCACCCGTTACGCGCTAGCCTGGGGCTGAGCCGCTTCTCGCGTGGGGGGAGCGGTGGGGAAACGGCTATGACCGGCCTTATCTTCACGAGATGCAACGGCGACAGTGACGGCTGGGCTTTTCCTCCCGTCCGCAGGAGGGATGGCGGGGCCGCCCGCGACGGAATGGAGGCTCGCGGCAGCTTGTTGCTGGGTCACTTGACCCCTTCTTTACAAAAGGATCTCCCACCGAAAAGTTCGCAGTACAGTACACCCCGGCCCACAATAACCCGTTCAACCCAGACAGGATTAGAACTCCGCCTTGCAGTCCAACCCAGTCTGTGCAGGTCCTCAAGAAGCCTTTTCCGGAGACCACAGTCGTATTTGGGCTATTTGCCGCCTGTCTAGATCAGGATCCGTCAAGAGGACATTGGCACTCTCATCTAGCCCCGCCGTATTTCTGTCCGAATAATTGGGTCCACCTCACTACAACCCACCGGAACATCCGCAGTACACAATAGACACGAAAAACTCAGGTACACGTGAGCTGTGGACTTGAAGCCAGCCCACACTCGGAGGTGACCACCCTCGACTGCGGGGCGCGAGGTGGGGTTGAGCGGGTTCACTGATGGTGTGCCCAACAGAAGCACCGACCTCTTTCAGGACTCCTTTTCCATCTCGACCGGCTGCTTCTCGACATGCTGATGCCGACGCGAGGTGGACTACTGCGGAGCGTCGGGGGTGATTTTATGCAGATCGACGGACGCGCGAGGCCCGATGCCGCACTCGTCGGCCAGGCCCTCGCTGACCTCAATGGCATAGAGCGCGGGCGCAGCGGAGGTGTAGATGGGCAACGGGTCCGGCGCAATCTCGTACTCCGGTCGCATGGTCTGCACGTCCACTACAGCAAGGTGCTTGTTTACAAAGATTATGTCCAGCGGGATGAGGGTGTTTTTCATCCAGAAGCTCAGCACCTGCTCGTTCGCGAAGACAAACAGCATGCCGCGGTGCTTCCCCAACGACCCCCGGCCCATGAGGCCCTGCGCCCGTTCTTGCGATGTGTCCGCGACTTCCAGGTAGAACACACAAGAAGCAATGGTTGCCTCCGCCTCTATCTCCGGACTGAGCGAGGGCGACGGTGTCGGCGTTGCAGTAGGAGTGGGAGACAGAGTCGGCTTTGGTGCGAGTGACGGAGACGGCTTTGGTGTGGATGACGGAGTCAACGTTGGAATGGGCGATGGAGTCGATGTTGGTGTGAGTGAACGGGTCAGCGTTGGAGGGGGTGACCGGGTCAACGTTGGAGAGGGTAAGAATGTAGGTGTCGGTGTGGCGGTTAACGTTGGTGTGGGAGTGGGTGCACGTACGGCTGTTGGAGTTGGTACGAGTGTGTCAGTCAGTGTTGCCGTGAGTGGTCCCTCATCTCCGCCGCTGCATGCGAGCAATAGGAGAAGTATGCTCAGGCACACCAGTCCGATTCGCGCTAAATTATAGGTTCGCCTTGCTATGATGCCGGGTAACGTAATCATCCAAATTGGTGATGCCCCACTCAAACTGCCCCATGACTTGTACCACCATGATGACATTTTGACAAATGCATGTTGAGAATTTGCAGGCAGGCGTAGGGGACGTACTGATGCAGCCTCGCTCAGTTACTTCCGACTTCAGCCTTCCCAAGTGGAGGTGCTACGGCCGTGGTTCCGGTGATGGGGATAGCCATCATAGTTATCCACGGCGGGCTGCTCCTGCCCTGGCATACTAACCTTCGACTCTAACGCTTCGATAGCGCAGGCAGCGCCGTCCAAGGTTCCCGCGTAGACCAACGCGTGGGCTACTGTAACGGCGCTGACGTCCAGGAAGCAACCTTCGCCGAGTTTCCAAAGGCTTTCTTCCCGAATGCGTTCTCAGCAGCCAGAGTTCCGTCTTTAACCTTCAAGTACAGAGCGCCGATCGACGCCAACGGATGGTTTGGATGGCCGTCTCATTCCATGTGGGTGCTGACCCACCGCTCCGGCCCCGAGGCGGCGTTCAGGGCATGCATACGGCGATCACCCTCGTGGATGCGCTGTGTAATCGTCGGAGAAACAACGGCATTAGAAGATGCAAATTTTGACGACATCATTAAAGGGCTCGACTTCTTCTTGCTCGGCCCTGTGTCTATTGGTTCCTTTCGACATGTCAATAGGCTGAGCACACCGGACTTGACAAAATGAACGTCTTATGACAATTATCGCTGGAATAAAATCTTTCTCGGACATGCTGCAAGGGCGTAACCGCGACATCCGGCCCGCTTGCCACGGAAAGTAAAGTGGCTGTGGTTGGGGGGTGGTCTGTTTAGGCAGGTGGGCGGGGTATCAACGAGCAGCCCTAGGTTGCAGGTCTGGTATTCCCGGCGGATCTAAAATCCGCTTCACGTAATGGAGCGGCGGTTCAGGTACCTTCGTGGGTGCCCTCCGCTTAGTCTCCGGCGTTGCACCCTCACACTGGTCAGGAGCGTCCATCTCAGAGGATGCTCGTTTGTACGATGGCTGAAGAGCCGCATGGGCTTCAACTGTCTGCGCTTCTGGTTAGTTGCCCGAGGAGTGACTATAAATGCTGGAGGTAGCTTATGGAAACCAGGACAGATACTACCCGTATACTGCGGACAATCGATGACTATGGATCATTCTACAGCAGGCACGCGGACCGGTACGCTTTCAACCAGATCGCACGGGTGCAGCGTATTTGGGCCAGTTCGTCCCATTCTTTGCTCAAGGGTAATCACTCCCTGATAAACGCTCTAGTGAAGCTCGCCCCCGGCCCGAAGGGCCTGGATGCCGGATGTGGCGCAGGGGCTGTCGACGTGGCTGATCTGGTAGGTCGAGACATGGATGTTGTTGGCATCGATGCCGTCAAAGGCAACGTTGATGCAGCGCTGCGGTTGCATCCCTTCCTTGAAGGTCGGGTAAGGGTGGGTGATCTCTCGGAACGTATAGCTTTTTCGACGGGCTCGTTCGACTTTGTGATGTGCAACGCGGTAATCCAACACCTGAGTGAAGAGCACGTCTATAAGACTACCCTTCCCGAGCTATCCAGGATCACCAAGCCGGGGGGCGTACTACAGATGGTTTTTAAGTGTGGCAACGGTATGGTCACGATAGATGACCCGGACTATGACGATGTCAGGACCTTTCGACTATTCGACGAGGGGAGGGTTGTAAGAGCGCTCCGGTCCCAGGGTATGGAATTGGTGTCTGCCACGGACCAGAAGTCCCTTGGGGGATTGATGTATTACGTGAACAACAACGGCCTAAGGCACTGCGCATTCTGGACGCGGAAAGTAGTCTAGACATCTAGGCAGCGGGAACTACGGGCTAGAGTGAGGTGAACCCGTTTGTATCGGCAGCGATAATGACGTGGTCAAGCTAAAGTAACGTAGGCCAAAAGATTTCCCCAAAATCTAAATCCGATGGATACTACGGTGATCTACAGGATCACCGTAGTATCCAAAAGTTCGCAATTCAGTACAGCATGACCGACACTTGACGTCTAAAACCTATGCAGGACTAGAACTTTGCTTGTGAGCTAAACTCGGCCTGCGTTGGTTCTTAATGAGGCGTTTTCCGGAGGTCGGCAGTCGAGTTACGTTCACCAGCCGACTTTCTCGATCAGCACCCGCAAGAGGGCACTGGCACTTTCGCTTTGCCGCACCTTATTTCTGTCCATATAAGCGGGTCGACCTCACCCGTATCTTGGCGCCGACTGCAGCGCAAGTCCGATATGTAATTGCCATCGGATGTTGCCAGATACAGAGTGAGCGTTCCAGGCACACCGACCGCGGTAGCCAACCCTTAACAGAGTTGCTTGCCGGGCAGGATCCAGCATCTCGTCATGGGCAATAATTAGGTCAATTTTCGAACTTGCCCCTCAAACAGGGAACGATTCGAGTGATTCTTGCATATTATCTGTTAGAGGCCCTTGGGCAATACGAGACGTGAGGGGACAACATGACCGAGGCTAAGGCTGTAGCACGCTGCTAGACCGGCGATCGGGTCGCCTTGCCCCACCTCATGGATCAGTACAAGGACCTGCTTTCTGGACCTTCGGTGCTGATGACGGAGAACCGCGCCACGGCCGAGGAGAATGTGCAGGAAGCGTTTCCATTCGGCTAGCGGGCTTCCGTGGGATTTTTTGAACCATATTTGGACGAGCCTAGCGTTGGAAGGAGAAAGTCCAAGCTGCTTGTTTGCTACTGGACTCCAATCGACGAGTAAATTCGTATTGCCTAAGGGGAATCGGACGAGAAAAGCAAAGGTTTATCCTAGTGCCCGTAATCCGAGCCATGTACCTCGCTTATGTTAAGTGCAATTGACGGCTTGCTCTACCGTTGTCTATGCATCTTTAGAAGTGTGGCAGCTATCAATGGCAGGTCATATGGATGGGGAGAACCGAAAAAACTTCACTAGGGAGGGTCGAAATGATGAAGTACGTGGTCATAACATTCCTGGGAATTGTTGGGTTGCTAACCTTCGTTGCGTGTGCCACCGATGATGAAGAATACAAACCAGCACCCACAGCAGCTTCGACCGCTGCAGCACCCACGGCGGCACCTACCATGTCGCCGTTACCTGCAGCAACCCCGCGGGCAACGGCCGCTCCCACCATGGCGCCTGCGGCCGCGCCGAGGGCAACTGCTGCCCCAGCAACCGCGGCACCCATCATGGCTCCAATGGCAGAATCGAGTTCGGCGGCAAGACCAATGTCAACTCCAATGGCGGCGGCTACGCCTGCTCCCACGGCGGCACCAGCCTACCGCAACCAACCGGTTTCCCTCTCTGCGGGAAAAGTAAACGATAACGAGCGTTGGCAAGAGTATCTTAACTACCGTAAACAATACTTGGGACCTGGTGTCCATGAGGTAGACATCTCCGAAAGATATACAATCGCAGTTTCAGACCTAAAGGGAGCTCCGGTCCACAACGCGGTAGTCCGAGTTTCTGCAGGACAATCTCCTCTATTCGAGGGGCGTACTTACGCCAACGGACAGACCCTCTTTTTCCCTCTCGCCTTTGCTGCCAGTGAGGGAGTAGAAACCTTCAACCTGGTAGTGGAGAAGGATGGCATTAGTCAGAGAGCTGAGTTCTCCCGAGACTCTGAGCGCGAGTGGAACGTAACGTTGGACCTGGAGCGGTCCTCTTCCGAGGGCGTGCCACTAGATGTTCTGTTCCTACTAGACTCGACAGGCAGCATGGCTGATGAGATCGACCAGATAAAGGCCACACTTCTCTCCATATCATCGAGGATAGTCGACCTTCCATCGCAGCCCGACTTGCGCTTCGGCATGGTGGCCTACAGGGACAGGGGTGATGAATTCGTGACTCGTCTTTATGATTTCGACCATGAAGTGCAACGTTTCCACGACACTATTCGCAATGTCGTCGCGGATGGGGGTGATGACACCCCTGAATCCTTGAACGAAGCCTACCACGTTGCCGTCCGCGAACCAGATTGGAGGTTCGGCAACGCAATTCGATTGATCTTCCTGATCGCTGACGCTCCTCCCCACCTGGACTATCCCAATGACTACAGCTACGCAGAAGAGATGGTGGAAGCCCACGGAAGAGGAATCAAGACCTTTGCAATAGCTACCAGCGGGCTGGATGAGCAAGGGGAGTATGTGTTCCGACAGATTGCCCAGCACACGATGGGCCAATTCGTTTTCTTGGTCTACGGACCTGGGGGTTCAACATCGCACAACGTTGGCGAATACACCGTTGAAAGACTGGACGATCTCGTAGTATCCCTGGTCAAGGAGGAGCTGGCGCTTCTATCCCAATGAACATCCCTAAAGTCGTGTTTCCAAAATGCGTCGCCGATTGTCAAGGGTGAAGATAAAGTAGCTCATCAACGTCACCTTAGTCGTATATAGACCAAGCCGGACCCTGGAGTGCCCAGAGATGATGATTCTCCACAACCACAAGAGGACTGGCTGTCACTGAACTCTACACACTCCGCGGGAGACTCAATGGTTCCGTTCACGTTGAATCCGGTTCATTCTGGAAACGGTGTGCTGGAGAGCGAGAATCATTTGCAAAATTACGTCAATAGACGGAGTTGTTGCTCAGTGCTGTAAACGGGTTCTATACTCCCACCAGGATATCTATTTTCCAATCGGGACAAAAATTCAGGTGCACCTAGGTGGCGGACTTGTAGTCATACGGTGACGACAGCCGCGAGCGAGGAATTGAGTGGTTCGAGCCCTCCTGGGACATTCTTCGTCCTTCTTCCGCGGCCTTTCCTTCTAACAACTTCCCGCATGTACGACACCTAATCTTTGTGAGTTGATTATCTGCGTCTGTTTCCGCTATGAGGGTGGGATAGGCAGGCACCAATATGACCCGGGCATCATCGCAGACTATTATTTCCCACGGTCTATGCCGTATGGAATTCAGCGCTTAAGGCGGCGCAGAGCCGCTTGGGCGGCGAAGTAGCCGCACATGCCGTGAACGCCGCCCCCTGGTGGCGTGGAAGACGAGCAGATGAATATGTCAGTAGATGGGACAGCGTAGGGGCTGAACATTCGGGCAGGGCGGGAGAAGAGCTGCCCCAGGTCCTGAACACCGCCGTTGATGTCTCCGCCGACGTAGTTGGGATTGTATTGCTCCATCGCTGACGGAGGCCGAACACTTCTCTCGAGGATGACCTCTTTGAACCCTGGGGCGAATCGCTCCACCTGGGCCTCGATGCGATCAGTCATGTCAACGCGAGACCCGTTGGGGACGTGGCAATAGGCCCAAGCCGTGTGCCGGCCCTTGGGAGCTCTGGACGGGTCGAAGAGGCTTGGCTGGGAGAGCAGGACGAAGGGTCGTTCGGGGTGACGCCCTTGCCACACTTCCCGCTCGGCATGGGCTATTTCGGCCAGAGTATCCCCTAGATGCAGGGTGCCGGCGCGCACACACTCCGGTGCCCTCCAAGGTATCGGACCGCTCAGGGCCCAGTCTATCTTGAAAGCCGCTGGGCCGTAGCGGTAGCCCTCGAGCCTGCGTCGAAAAGAGCCTGGCAGCTTATGCCCAGCGATGGCGATTACTTGCCTGGGTGTAACGTTGAGGAGAGTGACCCTCGAGGCGGGCAGCTCTTCAAGTCGCTTGACGGGCATGCCGGTTTCTATCCGACCGCCCAGGGAGACCAGATGGGAAGCCAGAGCCTCCGCGATGCGCTGGGCCCCGCCCCGGGGCATTGGCCAACCGACGGCATGAGCACTGCCTCCCAGAACCAGACCGAATGCTGCGCTGACGGGTCGTTCGAGAGGCAGAATTGAATGAGCGGCGAGCCCCGCGAACAAAGCCATGGCCCGTTCGCTTCTGAATCGGGCACGGGCGACGGACACTGCCGACCGCAGTCCGTTGAGCGCGAAACGGCCGGTAACCAGCGGGTGACGGGGCACACGCAGGGGGCCTAGCGTGTCGGAGACGAGCTTGTGCCAGTGCTTCGCTATGGGGCCAAACAGCCTACGATACGGCGCCGCATCGTAGCCCAGACCCTCTGCCGTGGCATCAACCGAGCGCTCCAGCATAGCAGCCGTGCCGTCGTCTAGAGGATGCGCAAGGGGTGCGGGAGGCTGAATCCAGTCTAGGCCGTGATTACGAAGGGGCAGCTTGGAGAGAAACGGTGAACTTACTGCCATTGGATGGACCGCCGAGCACACGTCGTGAAGGAAGCCGGGCAACGTAAGCGCGGCAGACCGGGCGCCTCCTCCCACCGTATCTTGACCCTCCAACACCAGAACTGAATGACCCTTCTCGGCGATGGCTATTGCGGCCGACAGGCCATTGGGCCCCGCACCTACGACCACTACGTCGTAGCTATTCGTCCCAGTCAGCATGCTCGATTTTGTGCCAATCGTATCGGCATCTTACGTGATGCCTGACGAATTCTTACAGCAGTTCCTTGTTGAAAAAGTGCCTCTCAATACCCCATTTTCGGCTGCCAAGTATGCCTATGATTCCAGCGCATATGAAGAAGAGGATTGTGACCTCACCCCCATGAGCTACGAAGGCATTGCCTCCATCTGGAGGGTTCGGGTAGAGATGGGGCCAGGGCCATACAGGGCTGAGGGCAGCGTGTACTCCAAAGTAAGCAACAATCATCGTGACAACCAACGCTCCTGCCCCCAAGCGGGTTAGTACACCGAACCCGATGAGGAGTGCCGCCAAAAGCTCCACCCAGCCCGCAATGTCTACCAGCGTGCCCAGTCCGTTAGGATTCGCCCCCGCCGGAAAGTCCCACAGCAAGAACGCTTTCTGTGCTCCATGAAGGCTGACCAAGAATGCGAAGATAAGCCTGAAAAGGAGGTAGAACTCGTCAACGTAGGGCTGGAAGAATCTACCGAAGAATCCAGATGCCTGTAGGTCACCTTTAGTCATGGTCATACGGTTCCACTTTCTTAAATAGTTCCCCCGCTAGTGGATTTTAGGCTAGTAAAATCTTAACGCAGGTCGCGGCACTTCCGAGAGATTCCGCGCCGCGGGCATTTCGCTCAGTGGTTTGAACGTATGTGAAGGAGAAAGGTAGGGATCAAATCTGTATGCGCTTCTCAATATACCCGAACGGGATATGGCTGTCCAATGAGATCAACAAGTGTCAGGGTAGGGTATAGAGTGTCGTCGACTGGCTTTCGTGCATCGAATACCAGGGAGGATGTGCGCTTGTCAGGCCCTTGATGTTGACCGATCTCCTGGACTACGTCCTGGAGCGGCTCCCCAATCACGAACAGGAGGAATTCGACTATGAATGAAGACACCGACCACGATGGACCGGACTCTTCCTGGAACCGGTTCAGACGCTGCGGGAAGTCGGCGGGGAAGGCGTAGGTTCTTCTGTTGTACCGATTGTGGTGTCGAGGCATGGCGTAAGCCCTCCCCGTAGACAGCCGCAGACTTCACGAGAATGCGTCTGTGCCGTTGTGAGATTCGGGGGCGTCGTGGATGCTGGCCGCGAACGCGGGCGGGGGTGCGGTCTCGTTGGTCACACTCCGGTTGGCGAAGGACGCCGCCGCGTTGCCGACAGTGTCCCGCAGGCGGTCGTCCGATTCACTGACGGGAACGGTGTAGCTCACCGTCATCGTGTCCTGCGACGTTACCGCCGAGGCCAGTGTTAGAGAGACTGCGCTGCCGGACATATCCACGGAGTCGACCGCGCGTACAGCGCCGCTCACCGTCACGGTGAAGGCCGTCGTGGCCGGCTCCGAGTACTCGTCGAGGGACTCGTTGAAGGAGATGGTCAACGTCGTCCTGTTCACGGACGCCTCGGACAGCTCCGGCGGGACGGTCTCACGGGGTGTTCCGTCGTCGTCCTCCGACGGGAGACTCTCACCGACATCGTTGATGACCAGAACGCGTACCGAGCATGCCGTGCCGTCGATCAGCCCGGTGATCGTGTGACTGGTTCCGGTCACCGTTGCTTCCGATACGTCCGCAGACGTGTCCCAGCTGCCCGCAGCTTCCTTCCACTGCATCTTGTAGTCGGTGATGGCCGAGCCGCCGTTGGATGCAGGGGCGGTTCAGGACACGGCCAAGTTGTCCGCGTCGGGCCCGCGCAGGATCTGGTAGCCGGTGATGCTGGCGTCTCCAGGGTTGTTCCACAACCGGACCACGTTGGCGTGGCTGCGTCCGGTAATCAGGCCCGTAGGCTTGGCCGGCGGGTTGGTCGAGCGGCCCCGACTGGAACCGCCTTGTCCCTCTTTGGGCGGCGTTGATGAGACGGTGATCTCCAGGGGCGGGTCAGACCAGGGTCCGCTCTGCTCGACGTTGCCGTTCGTGTCGTGGTAGCGGGCGCGCAGCCGGACCTTGTATGCGGCGTCCTCTTCCAGGCCGGTCACGGTGTGGGACGTACCCGTGGGGAAGGCGTTGCCGCCTTCGACGGTGTTATCGTTCTTGTATGAGGGCCAGTTGGTCGTTGACTTCTTCCAGGTGACCCGGTAGTCGTCGGGGGATGTGCTGGGAGAGTCCCACGTGATGGCGAGCTCGCCTGGGTTGGGGCTGGTCAGCGCGACGCCGCTGACGGCCCTTTCGTTCGCCTGAGCCTCCGTGGGCAGGCGGAGGGAGAGCAGCAGCGCAGCTGTGACGAGCAGTACCGCTGTTGCCATTCTAATGGCGGTCTGTCTAGGAGAATAACCAAGAAGTTCTCTGTTCAGCATCCACCGACTCCCTAGTTGCTCATTTCCTGCCCTTGGTCTGCCGTCGATCGAGTTCCAAGTAAAAGCCGCCCTTACAACGCGTAGGTTGATGCGAGATTATGCAGCCATTGTGTGATAATAACGTGATAATCAAGCCCGCTACGGTGGCAATTAGCGCCTAATTTCTCGTCCCCTGTTAGTACAATTGACCCGATAATAGCCGAGTGGGATCTATTTCGCAGGCGGCCCGCATCCTATGGTCGACTGTGGGTCGGCCATCCAAAAGAGAGGAGAATATGGTGAACTCCGATTAGCACGGTCTGGAGATAGAGGCGCTGCGGGACCGGCTGTCGAGGCTGAGTGAGGCGAGCCTGCGCATCAACGAAAGCCTCGATCTCGACATGGTGTTGCAGGAGGAGTTGGACAGCGCCCGGGCGTTGACGGACTTGCCCTACGGGGTGATCATCACCCTGGATGATTCGGGGCTGCCGAAGGACTTTGTGACTTCCGGGATGACGCCGGAGTATCACCGGGCGTTGGAGAACTACTTGCCGGACGGCCTGCTGGTGTACAAATACTTCAGCGGACTACGGGAGCCGCTCCGAATCCGTAATTACCGAGGCTACATCGGGTCGCTGGGCCTCTCCGACTTCCTGCCCTTTTAGGTCAGCTCCTTCCTGGCGGCGCCGATCCGCCATGCGGGAAGAGTGGAGGGGAACATCTACCTGGCTAAGCAGGAATCCGGCGACGAGTTCACCCAGGAAGACGAGGAGACCCTTGTGATGTTCGCCTCCCAGGCGGCGCTGGTCATAGCCAACGCCAGCCGGCACCGGAGTGAGCAGCAGGCCAGGGCGAACCTCGAAACCCTGATCGACACCTCCCCCGTGGGCGTCGCGGTCTTCGACGCCAGGACGGGAGCGCCGATCTCCTTCAACCGGGAGGCAGCGCGGATCGTGGGCGACCTGCAAGCCCCGGGCCGAACACCTGAGGAACTCCTTGAGGTACTGAATTTCCGGCGCGCCGACGGGAGAGGGGTCTCTCTGGAGGAGCTGCCACTGGCGCAGGTCCTGAGCACTGGCGAGACGGTGCGGGCCGAGGAGGTCGTGATTCATGTGCCTGACGGCAGGTCTGTCACGACGCTGATCAACGCCACTCCCATCTACTTTGGAGAGGGGGGCGAGTTGGAATCGGTGGTCGTGACCATACAGGACATTACGTCGCTTGAGGAGATGGAGCGGCTTAGGGCCGAGTTGCTCGGCGTGGTTAGCCACGAGCTGCGCACTCCTTTGGCCGCTATCAGGGGATCCGCGACTACCATGCTGGACGACTAGTCGGCCCTGGACCCCGCCGAGATGCGTCAGTTCTACCGTATCATCGTGGAGCAGGCCGACCGTATGCGCGCACTGATAAGCGACCTGCTCGACGTGGCTCGCATAGAGACAGGCACACTGTCGATCTCCCCTGGAACTGCGGAGGTGACCGTCCTGGTGGACGAGGCGAGGAACACATTTCTGAATGCAGGCGGCAAGAAGAACGTCCGCATCGAGCTTCTGCCGGACCTGCTGCTCGTGATGGCGGATAGGCGGCGCATCGTGCGGGTGCTGAGTAACCTGCTGACCAACGCCGCGAGGCACTCGCCCGATTCATCCGTCATATGGGTATACGCCGACCGGCAGGGCGTCCAGGTTGCGGTATCTGTGGCGGAGACGAGGGTAGGGGCATCCCCGCCGACCGGCTGCCGCACTCATTACGGAAGTTCTCCCGGTTCGACGCCGAGGACCAGGGAGGCGACACTGGCCTCGGCCTGGCGGTCTGCAAGGGAATAGTGGAGGCTCACGGAGGACGCATCTGGGCCGAGAGCGAGGGAGTGGGGCTGGGCGCGCGGTTCACTTTCATACTTCCGGCGACTGGAGAGGTCGCTACCATTGGCCCAAGGGAAATCCCCAGTCGCACCCACCGTGCTCCGCAACCGGGCAGAGATCGACCTCGCATTCCGGTGGTGGGCGACGACCCTCAGAGGCTCAGTTACGTGCGGGACGCTCTCACCAAGGCGGGCTACTCGCCGACCGTGACCGCCGAGCCGGATGAGGTTCCCCGCCTAATGGAGGAAGAAAGGCCTCAGCTGGTTTTACTGGACCTGATGCTGCCGAAGGTCGATGGGCTCCTCCTCATGAAGTCCATCCGTGATATGACCAACGTGCCGGTCATCTTCCTTTCCGCCTATGGTCAGGACGAGGTTATCGCCAGGGCCTTCGACATGGGAGCGGCCGACTACGTCGTAAAGCCTTTCTCGCCGACTGAGCTTGCGGCGAGAATCCGTGCCGCCCTGCGCAGGCAAGCCGGGCCAATCCACGATGGGCTTGCCGAGCCCTATCTCATCGGCGACCTGACCATCGACTATGCTCAGCGCAGGGTGATTGTTGCCGGTAGCCCGGTCGATCTGACAGACATCGAGTATCGGATGCTGGCTGAGCTTTCGGCCAACGCCGGCCGGATCTTAACCCATGAACAGCTGCTTCGACGGGTGTGGGGCCAGGATAATTCAAGAGGCTCGGGCCCGGTGCGGGCCATTGTGAGGAGGCTGCGCCGCAAGCTTGGCGACGAACGCGGACGTCCCCACTTACATCTTTAATAGGCGGCGTGTCGGCTATTGGATGGATAAGGGGGAGGGGTAGGAGCAGAGGAAGAGACGTGAGCGCAAGGGACGGACGTGATGGCGGGGTGAATCCAGGGTTTCCACAGTGGATGTATGGTCGAAGAGTGTCGGTGCGAATGATTTTGACGCTCAGCGGACGGCTAGACAAAGGGATCCCTTTATCAGGGGAAAGACATGCCAATCCCTGAATCGACACTATTGCAGTGGAGCCGTCATCGATCCGGAGAGGCCTCCAAGTAGGCTCACGTTTCCATCCGAGAAGCCCTGGCCGCCTACAGTTGGTATCCTGAGGTCAGGGACGAGGTCTTCCTCCAAGGCTCGTACAAGAACGATACGAACTTCCGCCGGGACAGTGACGTCGATGTGGTCGTACGGTTGGCCCACACGCTCAAACTTGGCGTAGCTGCCCTCAGCGAAGAACAGCTACAACAGAACGCTTCACACGAGGTTGCCCACAAACATTGGCAGTCATCTCAGCTCCACGTGCTAAAGGCGATGAGGGCCCGGTATGGGATGCAGCGACCAGCGGCGCAAGACCTTAAAACTTGCGAAAGGCGAACTGCACACGGATGCAGACCTCGTGATCACACTGAGCTACAAGGAGAGCATAGCCTTCTATCTCCCCGACGAGAGGCGTTGGGTAGTGAGTTATCCGCAACTGCACCATCCGGGGGGATTGAAGAAGAAGAGGCCACCAGCTGCCCTTCTCGTTCAGAACCCACCTAGAGGGCATTGGCACTCTCACTTGGCAATGCCCTCTAGGCCAAATAGATGCGGGTCCTCCTCACTAATGGTGTTGTGAAGGCGGCTGCAATAGAGGAGATCACCGGTATACGTCTAGGGAGCATCTCTACTCTCGCCAATTGCGACCTTTTCCCCTGTCCAACTCCCCAGGGCCGCCTCATCTCGCAGTGGTTCCCAAGAAATAATGGGTCATATTGTTGATCCTGCGGGTGTTTCGCGTAGTCTCCCCAATAAGTCTGGGCAACTTAGACTGAAGAGAGTTTAAGTTCCCCACAGGTGTCTCGGGGGGCACAGGAAACACTTCTTTAGTCGGCGTCAGCGAATCGCGTCATCACTTGAGTGGCGAAGGTTTCCAAGTTCTTCAGCGTTTTGCCCAATGGAACGCCCATGTGTGAGAAGTCGATGAGCAGATGGTCCAAGTTGCATACTTCCTGCAACTCGTGGACCTTCTCCACCACGTTTTCGGGGGAGCCCACAAGGAGAGTGCGCGGCTCCAGGAAATCCCAGTCCAGCTTCACGCTGGGGTCCAAGACTTCGTCTGGATTCGTGAACACCTGCCTGCCACGAAACGGGTCGTTGAAGACAAAGGAAGACATGATTCCCACTTCCGCGTCCCTGCGTGCCTCCTCCATTGAAGAGGCGACATACGTAGAGCGCATGACTGCCTGGTCTTCTCCGACAGCGAACGGTCTTCCCTCAAGCTCGGACCTGACCCTGGCGTAGAGTTCCATTCGCTTTCTAACCCTGAGAGCAGGAGGCTGCCAGTAGCACGCCTTCAACCTGAGTTCCGCTGCAGTAGTTACCGAACGGTCGGTTGAGACGGTCATCCACAACGGAGGATGTGGCTTCTGGTAGGGCCTGGGCGTCACCCGAAGTTTCGTGACTCTCTCCCCGTCCTGCCAGGCGGGATTCGGAGGATAGAGGGGATGGGAAAAGACGGTGTTTTCGGCAGGGAAGCGGTAATTTGTCCCCTGGTACGAGAAGTACTCGTTTGACCATATCTCCCGAACTATTTCCACCGTCTCTCTGAACAGCTCCCTGTTCTCCTTGTCTCTCCGTGGGTCTGCGTTGGGATGAAACTGGGGGCCTTCGTACGGCCATATTCCTCTGCCGAATCCAACTTCCACGCGTCCCCCGGTCATGTTGTCCAGAATCGCAATGTCCTCGGCAAGCCGTATCGGATGCCACCACGGGGCTATGTTGGCCATCTGACCAATACGAATTCTGGAAGTCCGAGCCGCCAGGTCCGCACCAAGCAGGATTGGATTTGGGATGTCTCCCACCGCATAGGGCCCGAAGTGGTGCTCCCCAAGCCACATGGCCTTGAAGCCAAGCTCCTCGGCCAGGATGGTCTGCTGTCTAAGGTTGTCCAGCAGGCCAACGGCGCTGGTGGCTTCTCCGGCAGAGGCTGCAACCGTCGTGAAGGCGTCAAATCTCATTCTTGTAACCTCCCGCTCCTACAGGACAACTGTGACTTTCGGTCTAACTAAGAGCCTATCCTAATAACCCTGCGGCTCTGAGGGCGATAAGGGCGCAGCTAAAATGAAGAAAGGCGATGTAGTTGCCTGGAGACTTGTCCCAGCGGACCAGAATGCGTCGAAAGCGGTTCATCCAGCTGTGAGTGCGTTCCACCACCCAGCGCCGGGCTTTGAAACCGGCTTCATTTTTGATGGCCTGAGCCTCTTCGCCCCGGCCACGAATGTGGGCCGTGAAGCGAAACTCGCGCAAAGTCTTACGCACCTCGTCGAAGTCGTAGCCCTTATCCAGGCACAGTCCCTGGGGACGCTCTGGGGTGGGAGCCGGGCGTTGTACGGGGAGGCTGTCCAGCGTAGCACGCGCCAACTTCATGTCGTGGCGGTTGGCCCCGTCCACCGCCAGCCCCACCGGAATACCCAGAGCTTCGGTCAACAGACTGCGTTTGACGCCGGTTTTACCCCGGTCCGTGGGGTTGGGACCGGTTTTTCCCCCCGCCCAGGGGGGACTTGGTTATGGCTCCATCCATGCTCAAGAAAGTTCCAGTCCAGACCCTTCAATTCGTCATACCGTTCCAGTCCCACCTGCCAAAGCCGCAAGAAGACCCCGGCGGCGGCCCATTCCTGAAAGCGCAGATGGGCCGTCGAGCCGGAGCAAATGCCCGTGGCGTCCAACGCCTTCCATTGGCAACCGGTGCGCAGCACGTAGAAGATACCGTTGGCGCAGGTCCGGTCTGGAACCCGGGGCCGCCCTCCGCCCAAAGGGTGGGTATTCACCCGCTTGGGAATCAGTGGGGCCAGTACCTCCCACAGGGCGTCGGATACCTGAAAGGAACTAGTGGTGGGGTTGGCTGGCCTGGTTGGGCCTGCGCGGCGGGGCCGGGGTGACTTGGGTTCTTTTGCTTTTGTCATCCCTGAAATTTAGCTTCAACTCCGGCTTCTTCCCTAGAGCTACTCTTACGGGTTATCAATGATTTTGTTTTTAGGATAGGCTCTAAATGGTCGACACTCTTATTAGCTTCCCTCACGGCGAGAATCCACCGCCAGATGTCAACAACCGCACTTTTGTGAGGTTGTATAGGTCATGTTAGACTTGCAAGCCACCCTACTGCAAGGATCTAACCCATGCCATCAAGACAAAATCAGGGTCTCATCCAGACCGTGTTGGGTTCCATCTCACCATCAGAGCTTGGCCCTACCACGACTCATGAGCACCTTTGCATTGACTTTTCTTTCATGTTGCGTCCAGCCCAAGACTCTCCATCTGAGGAACTGGCGGATGCTCCCATAGCCCTGGAGAACCTTGGGTGGATACGGCGTAACTACTACAGCAACCTCTCCAATCTGCAACTGATGGACCTGGATACTACCGTCCGAGAAGTCAAGATCTACAAAGAAGTCGGCGGCGGCGCGATCGTAGATGCGACCACCATAGGTATCGGGCGCAACCCTGATGCTCTGGCTCGAATCGCCCGGGAGACGGGAGTACATATCATCATGGGAGCGGGCTACTATGTGGGCGCGGTTCATCCTGAGGATATGGATGAGCGGAGCGTGGACGATTTGGCACAGGAGATTACTTCAGACATTACGGAAGGCGTCGACGGAACCGGTATAAAGGCGGGTATTATCGGCGAGGTGGGCTGCACCTGGCCTCTAACCACAAATGAGCGAAAGTCTATTGAGGCGTCAGCAATTGCTCAGCAGGAAACAGGTGCGGCGATGCTGATTCATCCGGGGAGACACCCGGACGCACCCGCCGAAATATTGGAACTGCTTGATAACGGTGGTGCAGACATATCGCGGGTGATAATGGGACATCTGGACCGCACTGTGTTTGAGTTAGAAGCGGTACGAAGAATCGCCGAGTCAGGCTGTTACCTCGAATGGGACCTGTTCGGCAATGAGGGGTCGCACTATCCACTGGCCGAAATCGACATGCCCAGCGACGCTCAGAGGCTGGACTTCATACGGCGCATCGCCGAAGAGGGATATACCAACAAGGTTGTAATTGGGCAGGACATCTGCACAAAGCACAGGCTGGCAAAGTATGGTGGACATGGCTACGGTCACATCCTTGAAAACATTGTTCCCAAGATGCGGCGCAGGGGGTTTTCCGAAGATCAGATTCGGGCAATTACGGTGGACAACCCGGCCAGCATTCTCGCTCTGGTGTGATAGTCCCAGGCAGCGTCAACTGAGGTTCCGGCAGACTCCCAGCTGTAGCAACGTCTCAAAGAAGGCACTGTTTGTCGTCTAAACTCGCGGACGTTTTACGCGTAAAGCCGTACATGGCACGAACTTTGCCCTGTCTTAATCCTGCCCAAATGAATGGGTACAGTTCAGTCTAACCCAATACTACGGCGTTGAGAATTACGGGCTGGTCATCGACAGGTATGCCGCGGTGACCTTTGCCGGTCAGGTCTTCCTCCAGAACCATATCTCCAGGTCCAAGCTGTCGAACGGCGCCGTCTTCCACTTCAACCTTCACATTCCCTGTTCGTACGATAAGTATTTGACGCACAGGCGCATTGTGCCAGGGTGACGGCAGATCCGACGGAGCGGAACGAATGACTACCTCAGTGGCGGTAAACCGCATGTCTTTGGGTTCCACATCCTCAAGATGAGTTACCCCATCGTCTCCGGTGTACAATCTGACCATTTGCATATCTTGAAAGCTCCCTTACCTCACTCTAGCTGCAATAGTATTGGATGCGGGATAACAAAGGACAAGTCTACCAACCCATCGCATAGCCGTCTCTACGGGGGTCGGCGCCGCCGCTGAGGGTACGGGCTGTTTGGTCCACCATTATCCCTTGTGCGCCGCCCACTCCTCTGGACCAGGGTTCCAGCACGACTATGTCATGGCCCTGCCCAGCAAGCCGGCTTCTAACTTCTGGGGCGAACCGCTCCTCCATTTCCACAGACCTACCAATGGTGCACTTGAAACGTGGCGCTTCTATGGCCTGTTGGACGTTCATGCCAAAGTCAAGCACGTGCATTAGCATTTGAGCGGTGGTCTGGGCAATTCCGTATCCGCCTGGCGTACCGATGCTTAGGTAGAATTTTCCGTCCTTGAACACCTGAGCCGGGGTAGGACACCACCCCACCAGACGTCGCGGCCCGATTCTGTTAGGGATCTCCATGTCTGGCGCGACATCAAACCAGTTCGCCACGTTGTTTAGGAAGATGCCCGTTTCTCCAATGGCGATGCCGGACCCAAAGCCGGACCCCAGACTCTGAGTGAGGGTGACTACGTTCCCCTCACTGTCGGCCACGGCCAAGTGAGTGGTTGATCCCATGAGAGAGGGGTCCATATTTCCGGGAAGCTGAGCATCCTTTTGGGCTTGGGGATTATAGTGCTCGCCCTGAACCGCCGCAGCCATATCCATGTTTATTCGTGCTCTTTGCTCAGCGGCATATTGGCTGGAAAGGAGACCCTGAATGGGGATATGGGTGTGGTTAGGGTCGCCGGAGTATTTGATCCGGTCTGTAATCGCGAGCTTGGTGGCCTCTATCATGCTATGAAGGGTATCCGTGTCGCCGTGATGCAGTTCGTTGGGGCGGTATCCTTCGATTATCTTTAGGGATTCCAGCATTTGAAAGCCATCGGAATTGGGCGGCGCTGATAACACCCTGTAGCCACGATAGTCTATCTCTATGGGTTCTTCCCACCAAGCCTCGTAGTCCGCCAAGTCCTCCGCTGTAAGGAGACCCCCCATCTGCTGACTCGCTTCTATTATCCGTTTGGCCAGTTCGCCTCTGTAAAAGACCTCTCTGCCTCCCTTGGCAACGTTCCTCAAGCTCTGGCCCAGCTGCGGTTGTCGCAGCCTCTCACCCGGTTGAGGCACCTTCCCTTGAGGTTCCAAGATGGCCTGAGAACTAGCGTAGGGAGCCCAGCGATCTCTGCCGTCGGCAGTCAAGAAATGGTTCAAATGGGTAAGGGGAAAGCCTTGCTCAGCGTAATCGATGGCAGGTTTGAACAGATCCTCCAGCGATACCGTGCCATAGGTTTCATGCAGCTTAAGCCATCCGGCAACGGTTCCGGGCACCAGAACAGAAAGTATTCCTCTTTCTTTGTTCTTGTCCGTGAAGAGACTTGGGTCCGCCGCCCCCGGAGCCCTTCCTGTAAAGTTCAGTACTCGGGTGCGCTTTTCCGCAGCGATATAGGCTAGAAGGCAACCCACACCTCCCATGCCTGACATGTAGGGCTCGACTACATTCAGTGCGGCGGCCACGGCAACCGTGGCATCAAAGGCGTTGCCGCCTTTCATGAGAGTACGGAGTCCAGCGACGGAGGCGAGTGGGTGGGCGGCGGTTACCATGCCATTTGACCCCATGACCACCGGCCTGTGGGTTTGTACCGAAGAGTCTACATTCATTTGACCTCTTTGACTGTCAGGCTTCTATTGTGTAAGTCGGGACGGAAGTCCCTCTGCTATTCCAAGCATTCGCTGCAACCCTACCGTTGACGGTGCGTCAGATGCGGTACTGGCAGAGAATGTAGGGGTCTTAGAAACTGGCAACCCCCGCTATTGGCGCCACTTCCAGGGTGCGTCCGTAAGCTCCAGACGCACCCCATCCGGGGCCAGTATGAAGGCCACTCTCTCTCCAGGAGCCTCGTCCATGCGGGACTCCGGGAAGAACTCAACCCCATCCTGACGAAGTCGCTCAATCTGGGCGTCAAAGTCCTCCAGTCCAAATCCCAAGTGCTCGATGCCCAGAAACTGGGTGGTAGGTATGCCGGGCATTTCATCTGCGTTGGGATGCTGGGTAATAACCAACGGAAGACCGTCTACGTCCAGGACAATGGTATGAGATCCGTCGGCTGTTTCTACCTGACGGTCATTGAGGCCGAATTTCATATACCATGCTGCCGTAGCTTTTACGTCTCGCGTCTTCAAATGTAGAGCGTACCAGGTAGGCATTGTGTCGCTCCTTCTTGTGTAGATTATCTCTTCACGATTTTGGTGTATTCGTGCCGGAACCCCGGCCCAATGTTGAGGATAATGGCTTTGTATTCTTCCACGACATTAGGGTCAATAACCACCGCCGTCGTGACGAAGAAGAGGGGCAGTGTTACGTAGTTGGCGTAGAGGTAATCGGCTATCTCCTGGGCCGCTTTTATCCTTGCATCCGGGTCAATCGTAGTCTCTAGCTTGCGCGCCAGGGCATCAAGCTCTTTCTTGTCATGGTAGTGGGACTGGCCTTTCTGAAGCTTCAGGTTCAGGGGCATCTGAAGCTCGTAGGAGACCAGGCCTGTGTTGCCTAGAGCAGCTTTTCCGGCCAGCTTCCATTCGCGTGCCACGGTATAGCTGGACTCCACGACTTCCAGGTCTGCGTTAAGGCCAACGTCATTCCAATAGTTGGTAATGGTCTCTGCGATATCCGGAAGCTCGGGAACGCTGGAGCTGGGAGACACGATCAGGGTAATGTCGAACCCATCGGGATAGCCTGCTCCGGCGAGCAGTCGCTTGGCTTCCTCCGGATCATAGGGGTCCGGCGGCCATCGGCCGGGGATCCACGGGTCTTCCCTTGGATGCAGAGCGTGAATCGTCTGAGGCTCCAGGACACCCTCGAAGAAAACATCGTTTATTTGCTGGCGGTTGATGGCCAGGCTCATTGCTTTCCGCACGTCGAGCTTGAGTTGGGGTTCTGTAGGGTCAAATATATCCTCTAGTCCTTCGGGCGTATCGTAGTATTGGCCTCCGTAAGTGATAAGCATGTATGACCCGGCTTGTGTGCTTTGGACAATCTCCAGTCCCTGCTCCCTTGCGGGGGCGAAGAGTACTCGGGGCAAATCCGCAATGTGGGCCTCTTCAGCAAGCAGCATTGCCTGGCGGTTTGCGGGCTCAGGTACGTAGAGGAACTGCAGCTCCTGCACCTCAGGAGTCTTTCTCCAGTGATTATCTACCCTTTCATGCAGGATATGGCTGTTGAATTCCAGCTCTACAAACCGGAAGGGTCCCGTCCCCACAGGGTCATCCAGGTAACCCTCCTCTCCTTTTTCCTGCCAATAGTCATCGCTGATAATGAGGAACATGAGAAGGTCGGACAGCCATGGCCGAAGGCCGCCTTCGGGTTTGACCAGGTGCCAGATTATCTCGTAGTCATTCGTTATCTCGAAGTTCTCTTTGTCGTCGCCCAGCCAGTTTCTAAAGAAGGATGCTCCCGTGGTTGCGGAACTTGCGGCACTGTACACTTCCCACGTGCGTACAACGTCCTTAGCTGTGAATTCCACCCCATTGTGGAAGGGCACCCCCTCGCGCAGTTTAAATGTCCAGTCCATTCCATCGGAGGACAAACTCCAATCCGTGGCTAGCCTGTCCGGTGCGTAGCCGCCGGTGTCTACGTCGACACCGATGAGAGGCTCGTACAGACCACGAAGGGGCCCGCTACCGGCGTAGCTGCTTACGTGAGTCATGGTGCTTTGGGTGCTTGGTGGCACCTGGGCGATTCTGAGCCGGGAAACCACGGGTTGAGGTTCCGGGGTTGCCGCCTCTGTGGGCATTGGTGTAGGCGCGGCCGTAGGCATAGCAGTGGGCGCTGCCCTGGCAGTTGCCGTAGGCATGGCAGTGGGCGCTGGGGCGGCTGCAGTCGTAGGCATAGCAGTGGGTGCCGGTGTGGGCGCGGCCGTAGGCATGGCAGTGGGCGCGGTCGTCGGCACAGCCGTGGCGGCAGGGGCAGCTGTAGGCGCGGAGGTAGCCTCGTCACCACAGCCTATGATCAACAGGGTCATCACAACAGCTGTAGCCAGAAGGACATACAATCGCTGACTTGTGAATGCTCTAAGTGCTTTCATCAATCTCTCCCATTATGTGCTTGCTGGAGCGGAATAATCTGGCGAATTTCAATAGGTGTTTCTGAGACTATGCTTTGGAAGCCTTCTTGTGAGCATCTCCCGGTGTTGTCATCGGAGCTCTCTGATTAGAGATACCAATTAAACCGAGGCCACGGGATGGCTTGAAATCAGCCTTTCTCCGTAAATCTTGACCGAGTTATCCCAGAGAATCTTCCGCTTGGAATCCTCCGAAAGGGGCTGCTCCATCATGTGCGCAAGGGGTTCGTTTGTTGCCGGGGCGTCGGGGTGAGGATAGTCCGTGTTGAACACGATGTTGTCATCCCCTATGTAGTCCACCACGTACTTGATAGATGGTTCGTCGGCGTCGGCGGCCACGGCGCATTGTCGCAGGAAATACTCCTGGGGCGTCAGGTTCAGCGGATGCTCGTCGAAGAATACGGACTGCCGACCTTCGCAATACTTCTCCAGCCGGTTGAGCCAGAAGGGGACCCAGCCCGAGTTGGCCTCCAGGACGAGCAATTTCAGGTTGGGGAAGCGGTCCAGGATGCCGCTGTACATGAAGTGGCCCAGACTGATCATATTCTCGAAGGGGAAGCCGATGGTCTGGTGGAGTGCAATGAAAGCGCCCACCAATGGGTCATAACGAGCATTTGCGGCAGGATACCCACTGTTGGCGCCATGAAGGGAAATGGGAAATCCCAAGTCCTGGGCAGTTTCCCACAGTGGAGTGTACTCGGGGTTGTGCCACATCTTTCCGGTGGCCACGCTAGGCAGCATAATGGATATGGCGCCAAGACTCTCCACGGCTCGCCGGGCTTCGACAATCATGGCCTCGATATTTTGTCCTGGGAGCACCGCCGTAAACTTGATGCGGTTGGCAGCCGAGCTAGAGAACTCGTGGGCCCAGTTGTTGTATGCCCTCGACAGGGCTGCGGACACGTCGGGGTCCGGGTAGTTGAGGGCTTTGGTGCCGTTGGTGGGGAGACAGACCTGAATGTCCCAGCCTTCCTGCTCCATGTCTATGAGGCGGCTCTCCATGCTCCATTTGGCTCGATAGGCGTGGCCAAACTTGGTCTCCATTTGGGAAAGCAGGGTCTTGGCCCGCACCGACCCGGAGAAATGGGCATCCTCGTATTCGAACAATGCATTGCCCAATACTCCTACAACCTTCGGGCAACGGTCCTTGTACTGGGTTTCTACGTATTTTTCCCAGATATCTGCAGGCTCATAGAAGTGAGCATCTGCGTCTACTACCTTGAACCCATCACGCATATATGAAGCTCCTTGTGATTTCTAATTCAACCCAGAAAATTCATGAAGACGACGATTCATGTGCAGGTGGATAATATCTTGTCCCGCAACCCTAGTCGAACCTTCCCGACATTAACAAAAACTGCTTCAAACTCATTGACATGGGATTCCTTGGACAATGGTGCAAACTTTAATGACATAGCGGATGTCGGTTGAACAATTTTACGCTGTAGTCGTTCTAGCTCTAGACGTTGTACGCCGTTGGCGGAAATGAGATACACCTCGGGGTAGAGCAACCCGAAAGGATGACACAGCGTGAGGTGAACCCGGTTAGTTGGACTGCATCAAGGCGGATTTATGTGAGGGCGAAGTTGCTTAAGGGGAGGTCAAGAGAATTTGAACGCCTTCGAACCTATGGTGGCCTAGAGGACCACCACGCACCAGAAAGTTCGCAATTTAGGACGAGACAGCCTATATTTTGGCTCCTAAGACCTAAAGGGACTCGAACTCGATTCTTCGTACAGCAATGTCGATATTCGGGTTTTCCTTCTTAAGGATTTCCCCTTTGGGTGGTCGTTGCTGAATAGGGGTAGTCAGTCCGCTGATGGCTATTGTTGGTAATAGTATCTACACCATAGGAGATCTTATACGGTCGTCGTAAATTGGAAATGGGTAAGCCTCAGCTGAGATACTTCCTTCCATTCTCAATTGTCTCGGCGGTGGTCATATCCCGAGATCCCCACCCCAACCAATTGAAATAGTCTTCATCAGACACCCCCGTGGTGGACTATTATCTGCGGCGATGACCGGTCCAATGACCCTTGCGATTGACAAATGAGGGCGCAACGAGCATCTGTCAGGGAGCGGGCACTGTCCAGGACTCTTGTAGGACGGTGTCGAGGTCGAAGCTTTCAGTTATGCGCAGGCTGGCCTCGCTTAACTTAGACAGATTGTACCGCAGCGCAGCAATCTGCAGGTCGCGTCCATCCGGTTTCAACAACATTCCTCCTCACCGGTAATGGGGTCTGTCACGCTAGGTTATGGAGGACATGCGGCCAAGCTTACGGTATCAACATGCCCGGCCAGGGACAATTACACCATTTTGGATAAGAAGTAATTGAAACATATGTAAAATGGGGTTAGACTTTATTCGTATGTCAATGGCTGGACCGTAGACTGAAGGCTACAACCCTAATCTAATAGTGACAGTGAGGTTAGCCGGGGTGGCTAGGATGCCACCAGACTGACCTGTAATCGGTCAATTGATGGCATCGCCCGAGTTAAAACGAATACGTGAGCGAGTCGAGTGTACCGTGGACAGAGTCGGTAAATGGAAGTGGCAACTCCTACTATCCATTCTGGCGCTGAGCGTTCTGACGATGATCGCTGGGTCGTCGGCTGCGGCGCCGGTCGACCCTAACTCCGAACGACAGGTGCTCGTGGCTGAGCAGTACGGGGTATCTGATCTGAAGCCTTCATTGAACGCCGTAACGGCCGTGGAGGTCGTCCCTGACCCCGAGGGTCAGGTGCCCGTTACTGACCAATACGAGGCACCTGATCTGAAGCCTTCATCGAGCGCCGTTACCGCGGCGGAGGGCATCCCTGACCCCGAGCGGCAGGTGCTTGTTGGTGAGATGTATGAGACACCCGATCTGCAAACTTCATCGAGCGCAGGAACACCGCCGCCGGTCGACCCTGGCCCCGAGCGACAGGTGCTCGCAGCTGAGCTGAGCGACGCATCTGATCTGCAAACTTCATCGAGCGCCGTCGTGCCGGCCGAGCAATCAACGTCCCTCCAGCAAGCTGCGGCGTCTGCGCCCTCGATTGAGGACGTACAGGAGCCGAGAACCGGGGTCAATCAGCAGTCCGACACTGCCACGAAGGGGTCCGGTGGGGGAACGGGACAGACCGAGTACACGTGGGAGGACGGCGACCGCACCTCGACGGTCATCTTGCAATCTGATCTGGTCATCGATGAAGAAACTTCCATAAAGGACGCCATGGCGGATGCACCCGGCGGCGCCATCGTGAAGTCGGCGGGGGCGAAAAGCGAGGACAAGGGTCTGCCCGTCTTCAAGTCCCAGTCAGGCGCACTGATGACCCTGCCCGGTGGCGTCCTGCTTGTGCTCGATTCGGACTGGAGTCAGGCGGAGGTCAACACCTTCTTCTCCAATAACAGCATCAAGCTGAGCAAGGTGGAGGCGCTGGATTTCATCGACAACGGCTACTTCATCGAGACGGAACCGGGCTTCCCTGCACTAGACCTCGCCAATGCCCTTGCCGCAGAGGAAGGCGTCATTGTCTCCAGCCCCAACTGGTGGACGGAAGTAACCGTCAAGTGAAGGTGAACGCCTTCCGACCTCTTTAGCAGAGATGACGGGTCCCATAACTATGAAGTGGCGATTCGTCCGATTGCTGTTGCTCCTTTTGGTACCGGGGTTGCTTGTAATTCCCCTCTTCCTGCGCGACGCCTCCGCCCAAGCTGGCACGCCCGGCGGGCCGACCCTCGACAGCGTCAGCGTTGGTGATCGGTCCCTCACGGCCGCCTGGAGCGAGCCCGGGGACACCGGCTCGTCTACCATCACTTCTTACGACCTGCGCTACATCCTCACCACTGAGGACGAGACGGTGGACGCCAACTGGTCGGTTCAGGAAGACGTGTGGTCCGGCGCCGGAGAGTTGCGCCACACCGTCACGGGTCTGGACAACAGCGCACAGTACGACGTGCAGGTGCGCGCCGTGAATTCCCGAGGTGACGGGGCATGGTCTGCCACCATTGCCGGCACCCCGGCCGACCATGGCGACAGTCGATCGTCAGCGACGACAATCACGCTGCAGACACCGGCCCTGGGCTATATCTCGTCGTCGAGTGATGACGACTACTTCACGTTCACGGTGGACAACGACACCGGCATCTTCATATTTACCACCAGCTACGTTTCCGGCTTCCTTTCCACCACAGGCGACCTGTGGAACGACAGCGGCAGCGTCATCAAGACCGACGAGATCAGTTCGGGAATGCAGGAGCACGGTGAACAGCTGTTCATCTGGCACAGCCTTTCCGCGGGCACCTACTACGTGCGGGTGGAGGCGCCCGAGGCCGGGTACTACACCCTCCACACGCAGCCGGTGCCCGACGGCACAAGCGTGACCGACACCGTGGGTCTCAACCTCGGTGGACGGGCCAACGGGATCCTGGACCCGGGGGCGGAAGATGAGGACTTCTTCCGCTTCGAGCTTTCGTCGACTGCCGACGTGATGATCTGGCTGCCGAGGGCGGTGGAGGGGCTCGACCCGCTGGGTACGCTGCTCGACGCCGAGGGTGACGTGGTGGCCATCCACGACGACAGCTTCCTCGACGGCGACAGGTCGAAGCACTTCGTCATCCGCGAGAACCTGAGCGCTGGCGTCTACCACCTGAAGGTGAGCGGCGCGCCGGCGGCCACCTTCGACGTTTGCCGCGGCTACACGCCGGAGTTCAACAACCGCCCCTGGGTAAACTGTGATGACACGACGAGCAAGAACGGCGCAACCGAAGGCGGGCCGTATACCGTCGCGCTGGAGTCAGTCCCGGCGCGGAGCAGCTCGCGATCGTCTGCCACGCCGCTCCAACTGGGAGACAGGATGCTTGTCGGTGGACGTATAGACACTAACAGAAATTCAGATTTATTCAGCGTGACCGTGGACGAGCCGACTCATGTGAAGGTCGAGGTCGTAAGCGCCGACATCGAGACGGAGGCAGTCTTCTACGATACCAACGGCGCGGAGCAGGAAGTGTTGATCTTGGATACGGACTACCTCCCCGGCGCCCTTGGCTTCACCATGTTCGCCAGCCTTGAGGCCGGAACCAGCTACGTCCAAGTGAAGTCCGACGAAAGCTCCGTCTCCGGACCGTACGCCATTCGCGCCACGGTGGACCGGAAATACACCGACCTGCTCTCTACCTGCACCGGCCTTTCCACCTCTTATTCGGACCCTCTTTACGGCTGCCAGTGGAGCATGGACAACACAGGCCAGGACACGGGCGATGGTGTCGGAACCTCCGGTGAGGACATCAACGTTGAAGCCGTCTGGGACGGGGGCAACATGGGTGAGGGCGTCAACGTAGCCATCGTGGACAATGGCCTCTTCTACGAGCACGAGGACCTGAAGGACAACGTCGACACGAGCAAGAATTGGGACTATACCCCCCGTGGGGACGTGTTTGAGCGTCACTTCACGCACGGGACAGCCATTGCAGGGCTCATCGCCGCGCGGGACAACAGCGTGGGCATGCGCGGGGTTGCTCCCAGGGCAAAAATCTATGTCCACAACTTCATTCGTTACACGACTTTCGGCAACATGGCGGACTCGCAGACACGAAGCATGGACGTCACGGGAGTCTACAACAACAGTTGGGGACTTATAAGGGGTCCGGGTTTGGACCCCTCACCGCGTATATGGGAGCTGGCAATTGAGTCTGGGGTGACCGATGGCCTGGATGGCAAAGGAGCCTTCTACGTGTATTCCGCAGGTACCGGCGCCCTTAAGGGTGACTATTCCAACCTCAGCGGGCTCACAAACTTCTATGCGGTCACGGCGGTCTGCGCGGTGAACGACCAGGGTGAGCGATCGGAGTACTCGGAAGAGGGGTCCAATCTGTGGCTGTGCGCTCCGTCCGGCGACTCGGACCGGCAGGGCAATCTGACAACCCAGAACTACGACCGCTATCGGAACGGCGTCGCCGGCACCTCCGCATCGGCCCTCGTCTCCGGCGTAGCGGCGCTGGTACGCAAGGCCAACGCGGACCTGACCTGGCGCGACGTCAAACTAATTCTAGCCGGTTCTGCACGGAAGAATGACACTAGCGACTCCGGCTGGGCCACTGGCGCAACCAAGTACGGTTCCACCACCGACACCTACAACTTCAACCACCAGTACGGCTTCGGCGTGGTGGACGCCAAAGCGGCGGTTGACCTGGCGGCGACCTGGACCAACGTGCCTCAATTGAGGACGCTGACCACCGGCTCGGCAAGCGACCTTGACCTTGCGATTGCCGACAACGGCTCCGACAGTTCCAGCATTGTTGTTGGCGCCGGAGTGGACTTCATTGAGCACATGGACGTCCATCTCAATTTCGCCCACCAGTCGTTCCGAGACCTGAAGGTAGAGCTAACGTCGCCAGCCGGCGCCACGTCTGTGCTGAGCGTGTCCCACGACTCCGAGGACAAGTACCCGCTGAACGGCGAGTTCCGGTTCGGGACCGCCGCGCATCTTGGGGAGGACTCCTCGGGCACGTGGACGCTTCGCATTGCCGACGAGGTCACGGGAACAGCAGGCACTTTGAAATCCTGGAAGATGAAGATTTATGGCCACAGGTCGGGCCTGGATGTGCCCACGATTACGTCGCTAACGCCTAACGATGCCAAGCTCGTCGCCGGTTGGACGGCGCTGGATGATGACGCCGTCACCGCGTACGACGTGCGCCACATCGCGAGCAACGCTCCGGACAAGGCCGACGCGAACTGGACGGTCGTCGACAATGCCGTGACCACCGGTTTCGGCGCGTTGTCGTACAACATCTCTAGCCTCACCAACGGAACTTCGTACGACGTGCAGCTTCGGGCCGTGCGCGGCAGCGACGACGGGGAGTGGTCGGACACCGTAGTCGGCACGCCGACGGCCGCCGCCGCCGCCGTTCCCACCATAGACGCCGTGCGTTCGGAGGACACTGCGCTCCACGTTACGTGGAGCGCGCCCACGAGCCCACCGTCGACAACGACTGCCTACGACGTCCGGCACAAGCGCAGCGATGGTAACAGTTGGACTACCGTCGACGACGCGTGGGCCGAGGGCGCACTGTCATATACGATAATCGGCCTCGTCAACGGTGTCAGCTACGACGTGCAGGTCCGTCATGTTGGCACAAGCGACGGCGCGTGGTCCACTACGGCTACGGGGCAGCCTGCGGACTTCGGCGGCACGGTGGAAACTGCCGGAACGCTGGCCCTGGGGAGTCCCGTGCACGGCGTCATCAACACCGTCGGTGACGTGGACGTCTTCCAGATAGATCTGATGAAAAAAAGCACCATTTGGTTGTTCACCACGGGTGACACAGATACCTTTGCCGAACTGCTGACCTCAGAGGATGACATCATAGGAGCGGACGATGACGGCGATCTGCCTGACAGCGGGCTTAATTTTCTCATTACAGCTTCACTTGATACCGGCACATACTACCTGAGGGTAAGGGGCCACGGGAACACTACAGGGGCCTATGTTCTCCAAGCCGATGAGATGCAGGATAGCACCGGCACATCGGACGCCGTGCCGCTTCCACTGGACGGGACGGCCCTGGGCAGCTTTGACGATGACTCGGACAAGGACTTCTTCAAGCTGGAGCTCACGGCTGATACGGAACTGGTACTGCGCAGTACCGGCAGAATGGACACCGTCGCATCCCTTTCCAACAATTCGGGAGTCGAGATTGCCTCCAATGACGATGGCTATTTCGCCGCCCGCTCGCTGAATTTCCTGATCCGCACGCAGCTGGCCGCAGGAGTATATTACCTCAGTGTCCATGAATATTCCGCTTCGTCCGGAGCATTTATCGTACATGCCGAAACCGTTACGGAGCCCGGTAGCGATGCGGCGAACGCCCATGAGCTCAGCCTGGGGGTTGCCGGAGGCGGCAACATTGATGCCGTTAGTGACACGGACTTCTTCAAGTTTACGTTGGGAGAGAGGAATAGAATCATCGTCCGTGTTGTGAGTGAAGTTGAAGGAAACGGTGTATTGAGTGGGATCGGGGAGATTCAGGACAGCAGCTTTATGGTGGTCCGGACCTTTTTTGGGGGACTGGATAGCGATTTTGTTTCTTTCGGAGGAACGCACGTCCTGTCTCACGGTACGTACTACATCAAGTTAGAGTGGTTGACGACGATTTTGGATTCAGAGCGCTACTCCATCATTGTCCTAGAGGACACCTCATACACCCAAGGGCTGGACAGATGCGCCGGGAGCATAATCGACATTGCAGACGCTTTGGCGGGGTGCCAATGGCACCTGGTCAACGAGGGTCAGTTGGGCGGACTCTCCGGACCGGACTTGAACGTCGAGAGCGTATGGAACACCTACAAGGGCAGTGGCATCAATGTCGTGGTGGTCGATGATGGCCTGGACTATGAGCATGAAGACCTTGCAACCAACGTCGACTCCACGAAGAACCACTCCTACGTTGAGGGAGAAACCGTCAGGGACCTCAACCCCTGGCACGGGACGTCCGTTGCCGGTATCATCGCCGCCGATGACAACGACATCGGCGTGCGCGGGGTAGCGCCGGACGCGACCATCTACTCCTACAACCTCCTTTCCGGGGAAGAGAGTGATTTGAACAAGGCTGATGCCATAACCCGGAACAGGGACACCACGGCCGTCAACAACAACAGTTGGGGGCCTGGGGAGTCTGGCCTTCCGGAAGAGTCTTCGGCAATTTGGAAGATGGCGGTGGAGAGCGGCATCACCGACGGGTATGGAGGCAAGGGGGTCTTCTACGCATGGGCGGGGGGAAACGGTGGTTCCGATGACTACTCCTCCCTGGACGAATACGCGAATTTCTACGGCGTCACCGCCGTGTGCGCAGTCGACTACAGTGGTCGGCGGTCCAGCTATTCGGAGCAGGGGGCCAACCTCTGGGTATGCGGCCTATCATCCAGCGGTGGCTTCCTCTCCAGCTTGCCACGCATCACCACCACTGACGTCTATGACTCCTACACCAATACATTCGGCGGTACAAGCGCGGCGACGCCGATGGTCGCCGGCGTTGCCGCCCTTATGCGCGAGGCCAACAACTCGCTGACGTGGCGCGACATCAAGCTGATCCTCGCGGCCACCGCTCGCAAGGTTGACGCACAAGAAAACGGCTGGGAGGAGGGTGCACTCAAATATGGCTCGACCTCTGAGCACTACCACCACAACTACGAGTACGGATTCGGCCTCGTGGACGCGAAGGCGGCCGTGGACATGGCGGTGGGCTGGACCAACGCGTCCGCCTTTCGAGAGATCGAGGTGTCCTCGAACAACCTGAACCTGTTTATCCCGGACGACACTGGAGGCGAATATCCCACAACGGTGACAGCCAGCCTCACGGTGGACCCGTACGTGGGCTTCGTTGAGTACGTTCATGTCCGCGTCGATTTGTTACACACATCATTCCGGGACCTGCAGATAGAATTGGTCTCCCCGGGTGGAGTTGTCTCAGTGCTCTCGCCGTCCCTGGAAGGCGTTTCCTTCTCGTTAGCGCTCGGCAAACACTGGGATGGACAATTTCAGTTAGGTTCCGCCAAGCACCTGGGGGAGAACGGGGCCGGCGAATGGACGCTGCGGATTACCGACCGAATTGAGTACGACGTCGGCGCGCTCAGGTCGTGGGACATCACGGTGTACGGCCACGGCGACGGCCCGGGCATCCCCGACATCGACACCGTGACGCCAGGCGTCCGAAGTGCGACCATCGAGTGGAAGGCGCCGACGATCACCGGCAACGCCGCCATCACCTCCTACGACTTGCGATACCGGGACGACGACTTGGACTCGGTGTGGACGCTGGTAGAGAATATCTGGACGTCAGGGACACTGAGCTACACCCTCACCGGTCTCCAGGGCGACGCCAAGTACGATATCCAGGTCCGGCCAAAAAGCGGCGCCCGCGCCGGCCCCTGGTCCGAAGCAGAATTCGTGGAGCCGACGCTGACGAAGCCCACGAAGCCGTCCATCACCAGCGTCACGCCGGGCCACCGCACTCTGGGCGTGACGTGGACGCCGCCGTCCGAGGCGGTGGGCGACGAAATCACCTCCTACGACTTGCGTTACATCCTCACCAGCGCTGACGAGACGGTCGATGCCAACTGGACGGTCCGCACCCGCGTGTGGACTATGGGACCGCTGCACCATGCCCAAGCTGGCCTCACCAACGGATCGGGCTACGACGTGCAGGTGCGGGCGGTCAACAGCGAGGGGGAGGGGGCGTGGTCTTCAACTTTCGAAGGCACACCCGCAGACCAGGTTAACGTGCGGCTACAATGGGCCAGTACCGCCACGACGGTCAACGAAGATGCGGGTACGGTTACGTTGCAGGCGGAGCTGGCCACCACGGAGGCGGGCACACTGCCGAGCGGGTTCACGGTCGACGTCGAAGTCGGCGCGTCGGGGGTTGCGGACTCCCCCGCTGACTACACGCTGCAGACTACGTCGCTCACTTTCGCGTCAGCCGACTTCACACAGATCGACGTCAGCGGGCAGACGCGCTACCGCGCCGTCGCGGATGTCGACGTCGCCATCGTAAACGACACGGTCAACGAGAGCAACGAGGGGATAACCCTTACGCTGAAGTACGACGCACCTACTCTGCCGCAACTGCAGGGCAACAACGCCAGCCTGGCCGTCACCATAGCCGACGACGATCAAGGCCCCGTGACCATCTCATGGCAGCAATCGTCCGTGATCGTTGACGAGGGAGCCGGTACGGCGACATTGCGCGCCTTCGTAACGACGGCCCAGAACGAAGCCCCCGGCGCCGACTTCGTGCTGCAGGCGTCGGTCTCATCGGTCGCAGGCAGCGCTGCAAGGAGCGACGACTTCACGCCGCTCTCCAAGACAGTCGTATTCATCGGCAGTTCTTTCAGGCGGACGACGGTTGACGGGCAGAGCCGCTACCGTGCTACGCTCGACATCGTGGTCCCCATAGTCGACGATGGCGACGACGAGGAGGACGAAGATCTCACCGTCGTCCTATCTTACGTGAACCCGACCCTGCCGCACCTGCAGGGACCGGCGGCTACCGCGAAGGTCACCATCCGAGACAACGATTTCGTGCCCGTCGCCATCAGCTGGGACGATACCTTCGTGAGTATCGACGAGCATGCCGGGACGCTTACTCTGCAGGCCCGTGCGACCACAATGGTCGACAAGATGCCGGAGACCGGCTTCTCCGTCCTCCTTTCGGCGACGACGGCTGACGACACGGCTACGCAAGGGACGGACTACCGGAGGACGAGCAGCAACTTCAGTTTCAACCAGAACGACTTCTCTCGCACCGACATCAACGGTCAGTTCCGCTACCAGGCAACGCGGGACATCACGGTCTCCATCATTGATGACACCGTTGACGAGCCGGACGAGGACTTCACGGTCACCCTGGCCTACCGTGGCACGACCCAGACGCACTACACGGGAAGCAGCGCGGGGGCGACCGTCACCATCATCGACAACGAGGTTCCGCAGGTGACGTTGGGTTGGGAAGAGACGTCGTTCGTGGTGGAGGAACCGACCACGCCGGGCGGCACGAGAGCTGTGACGCTCACCGCCGTCGCGAGTACCCTCGGAGACCAGCGGCCTGAGACCGGCTTCACCCTCGATTTCAGTGTGGAAACGGCTGACGGCACGGCAAGTGAGCCTTCAGACTACGAGGCGTTGTCTCAGGACGTGTCTATTCCACGCAGTGATTTCACAATCGACACCTCCACAGGACAGACCCACTACAGGACCACGCGCTCCTACACGGTGTTTATTGAGGATGACACCGTCGACGAGCCCAACGAGACCTTCACCGTCACCCTGGCCTTCGATGACCCCAGCGCGCCGTACCTCATCCCTGGGGCAATGAGGGCGACAATTACTATCGAGGACAATGACCACGTGGCCGTGACTCTCGGCTGGCGGCAGGCGACGGTGACTGGGAATGAGCCCACCACCAGCGGGGGTACGACCACGGTGACCCTGCAAGCCAGGGCTGTCACCGCGACGAACAAGCAGCCGGAGACCGGTTTTGTCCTGGACTACACAGTAAGTTCCAGGGACGGTTCCGCGCGGGACCCTGCTGACTACGAAGGGGTCTTCAGCGGCACGGAATCCTTCGGGCCCACCGACTTCTCGCGGAGGACGGTCAGCGGGCAGAGCCGGTTCGTGGCGACTAAGGACTTCACGGTGACCATCACCGACGATACCGACGACGAGCCGAACGAGACGTTCACCGTGGAGCTACAGCTCTCGAATCCCAGCCTTCCGCACCTTAGCGAGGAGGACACCGAGGTGACGGTGACCATCAACGACAATGACCACGTGCCTGTCGAGCTGAGCTGGGAGCAGTTGTCGTTCACCGTTGAAGAGGACGTGGGCAACGTCACGTTGAAGGCGGAGGTGACCACCACCGTCGACAAGAAGCCTGAGACAGGGTTCGTGGCCGCCGTCTCTGTAGGGACTGTTGACGATAGTGCCACGCAGGGCGCCGACTACACGCGGTTGTCGGCGTCCCACAGCTTCGGGCAAAGCACCTTCAGCCGGATTGACACCGGGGGTGGTCGCTATCGCTACCGGGCCACGCGGGACTTCAGCGTGACAGTCCGTGACGACACGGTGGATGAGGACCAGGAGCAGTTAAAAGTTGCCCTGGCTTACGCCAACCCCTCCCTCCCTCACCTCACGGGTAGCAGCACCGACGCGACCATAGCTATAGGTGACAACGACCACGTTTCGGTGACCCTCGGATGGGCGGAGACCCTGTTTACGGTGGAGGAACCCACGAGCGTCGGCGACACCACTCAGGTGACCCTGACCGCGAGGGCAGTGACCGCAACCAACAAACGCCCGGAGAGCGGTTTCACTTTCGACTTCACAGTGAACACCGCCAACGGCACCGCACGGCAGCCTGAAGACTATCAGCAGCTGTCGGTGACGGAGACTTTCGACCGCTTCGACTTCTCGCAGGAAACAGTGGACGGCCAATCCCGCTGGGTGGCAGAGGAAGACTTCACCGTATTGATCAACCACGACACCATAACCAGAGAGACGGAGACGTTCCGCGTGCAACTGGCCTTCGATGGCCCCAGCCAACCCTACCTGCTTCGCGGCGATATGACCGCGACTGTTACGGTCACCGACGACGCGTCATCCCTCTCCGACCTGAGCACGTCGGTGGACGTAGACAACAGCTTGGCCTCGCGGGGCGACCGGCTTAGTTACAGCTGGTCGGTGGCCAACAACGACGTGACGGACACCACTAACGTCAGGCTCAACGCGACGCTGGATCCGGGAGTGACCTTTGTTTCGGCAGAGGTCGCGACGCCCACTATTGGCCTATGCAGTCGCTCGGGCGGCACTGTCACGTGCACGCTGGGGACGCTGGCACAGTTCGCATCGGCGAGTGGCACAATCGTAGTTAACGTCGCCGACAATGCTTCGACGGACATCGCCCTAACGGCGCGGGCCGGGGGAGACCAGCTCGACCGCACACTCACCGACAACGACGACTCGGTGACAACTAAGCTGGACGCGCCGCCGGATCCCATTTCCAATCTGAGCGCCTCTGTGGAGGGCGGCCACATAGACTTGACGTGGAGCGCGCCCGGAGACAACGGCAGCCCCATCACTGCTTATACCCTGGAGCGGAAGCCAGGCGCAGAGGACTACGTGACGCTGACGCCGCCTGATCCAAACGCCCTCTCCTATCGAGACGAGGACGTGGCGGAGGGGATCGTATACACCTACCGGCTTCTGGCTTCCAACGTCGATGGAGACGCGGAGTGGTCAAATGAGGCCAAGGGTGAACGCCGCGCCCCGCCGCCTCCTATCATTACCGGCGGTGGCGGTGGAGGCGGCGGGGGTGGTGGAAGCTCCAACCGTCCTCCGGCAATCACAGGCCCCAAGAGCCTGCAATACCCGGAGCATAGCACCGAACCGGTAGCCACCTACGAGGCCGAAGACCCCGAGGGCACCGAGATTTCGTGGCAAATTGAAGACACTGACGAAGAACACTTCCGTATCTCCGAGGATGGAGTCCTTAGCTTCATAACCCCTCCGGACTATGAAAACCCAGTCGACTTCCGTCTGAACAACACCTACGAGATTCGCCTCCTAGCCGTTGACAGCGGTATTCCTTCCCAGTCTGGTCGCCTGCAGGTAAGGATAGAGATCAAACGGGTAAATGAGTTGGACCCGGTCAGTGGAGAGGTAGATCTCTCGATAGCCGAAAACCAGACCGGCGTCCTCACCCAGTACCAGGTCGAAGACCCGGAGGGCGACGCCGTGGCGTGGTCCCTGGCCGGCCCGGACGCAGCTTTGTTCCAGATAGACGAAGCGGGAACTCTGTCTCTGAACACCGCTCTGGACTTTGAGGCCCTCGGTAGCATCGCCGGTACCAACGAATACTCAGTCACCATTGTCGCCACCGATGACGGGAGAACTCCGGTATCCCAACAGCTTGAGGTCACCGTTACGATCACTGACGTAAACGAAGGGCCTGCAAGCACCGTGGGCACCGCGATTCCCATAACTGGATTCACTGCGGGCAATTCACCCACTACCTTGGACCTCAGTGAATTTTTTGCAGACCCTGATGGAGACATCCTTACTTTCACATTGGTTGACGATGCAGAGTTTGAAGTGGCCTCGGCCGTGGTGGAGGCCAGGACCCTATCCATCACCCCTCTGAAAGCAGGAACGGCGTCATTCGTCATAACCGCGAAAGACGTCGCAGGATTTAGTGTAACGGTCACCATCGAAGTGTCCGTGGCTAGTCCACCGCCACCGGAACCGACGCCGACTCCGATCCCTGATCCCACTCCTGTGCCCACTGCCACGCCAACACCTGCGCCTACGGCAGCACCTACACCTGCTCCCAGGCCTGTCCCCACCCCCACGGCAACTCCCACGCCTATGCCTACTCCCACAGCTACGCCTACACCGATGCCGACACCAATATCCGACGTCGTACCCACGCCAGCGCCTTTCGCAACCCCTACTCCAACGCTTAGCCCTACTCCCTCACCCGCGTCCTTGGCGACTCCAACTGCCTCGCCAACGGCGGCTTTCACATCGGCGCCCAGCCCCACACCCGAGGCTACGAGAGCCGTCTAACCCGCACCTGGAATAACGTACGAGAGGGAAGGTACGCCAGCTTGGCTAATAGCCCTTATCATTGCAGGTCTCCTTATGGCCATAGTTGGAGCCGCCTACATATACCTTCGTCTAAAGCAGATGTAGGCAGTGAGTGGAACGCAAAGCGTAACGGGGAGACAAGGCTAGTAAAATCAGCTTGCGCATATATCGAGGCTTTGGTTGGCATTTGTAGGCCGAATACTACCGGTGTTGTTCAACCATGGCCCGCCCTGCGAGTATTGATATCTTTACCTTTTGAAGCCGTTTCTACGTCCAACCCTTTGGGTCCATCTCAACGGGTTGGGATGCCCCAAGTTAGCCACCATCCTCTAGTGTGGCGCCCGACCTCGGGCGTCGTCCTAGCGGTATGCGGTCTGGGAGCATTGGCGCTCACGTCTCAGCCGGTTGTTGTGTGGACAAAACCCGAACCGGTACGGCCATTAACAGCATTGAAACGCCTACTATCTCACCGCCGAAGCCTGGCCTATAGTGTTTCCTGTGAAGGCTGCTAGGCACCTGCCGACGCTGACAGATTTAGGACTCTTTCAAGAGGTCGAACTATCGACCGCTTATACTAGAGGTTGCGAAAGGCAAAATAGCCTATAGCGATGGCTCCAAGGCATAAGCTTAGCTGCAAGCCTGTGTTGGCTAGAGCCATGGCGGTTTGACCGTCTCGCAGCAGCGTGAACGTCTGGTGCCCAAAGGCTGAAAAGGTTGTGAAACCGCCCAGTAGGCCGACAAAGAGGAAAAGCCTAGCGCTATCACCAAACAAGTCCCGAGAGTCGGACAGCCCTGCCAAGAATCCAATGGTAAGGCAGCCCACTGCGTTGACGAACAGCGTGCCGTAAGGGAATGTGGACGGGCCAAACAGACCCTGTGCCCACTCACCGGCGACGTAGCGCAGCGCCGAACCGAAGAATCCGCCCAGACCCACCAAGAGCAGTGTAGCCAGGAAGCTAGTGGTCATTCGTTTATTCCCGCTTTGTAGAAATGATACCGTTGCCGGTTCACAGCACGGCACCGCCGTATGGGGAATGGCTGTTGCCTCACTGGGGAATGTTACCAGAAATTCAGCCGCTCCTGATTGACGCCTACGGGTTCCATGTCTCCGTGCCTCAACTCATCAATCGCACTCTGTTCAATTGAAGCCTACACCAGTTTCCTGATGATCATCCCACGTTTGTGCCGAACCCTTCGTTACAGCACCCTCAGTTGTATTCGACCGTAATGCCCCAGTTTGGGCGAATCAGTCGAACAGGATGGAAAAATGGTTTAGTTCATTCGATAACTCCATCCTGGACAACAGTGGCCTAACCAGTTGACCAACGCCGGCCACCAGATAGTTATCGAGAGCACTAGTGGTTCAACTTTTTTGTATTGAAGGGTAGAGTGACTTTAGCTTGATGCGCGCATTCTCGGTAGTGAAGCGCCAATCCACTCGTATCACATCCCGGTTGCGTTGATTCTGCCAAGCATTGACCTCGCCGCGCAGGATGTCTTGATTGGCAATCCGTCGGTCTAGGCACTGTCGAGCCAGCACACCGATCTCTATCTCCGCCATATTCAACCAACTCCCGTGTTTGGGAGTGTAGTGTATCTCCAGTCGCTCAGCTATAAGCCTCGCCTCAGCAGGCTCGAATGCCTCGTATAGCGAGGACAGCTTGTGAGTGTTGAGATTGTCCATTACCAGCACGATCCGGTCTCTGTCAGGGTAGTCCTCGTCGACCAGTTTCTTTATCACATGCGCCCAGTCCACCTTCGTGCGACGCTCTCTGACCTCGACTCGGCGCCATCCGTCCAACGGTGCAAACAGCATGAACAGGCTGCTCACTCCATTGCGCTCGTATTCGTAGTCGTATGCCGCCGATAAGCCGGGCGCTGCGGGACGCGGCACTCGCGTCTCCTTGACTTGCTGTTTGCTCGTCTCATCCATGCACACAAGGACTTCATTCTCAGCGTAGGGGCGCTGGTAGACTTCCAGCACATCTTCCATCGCGCACACAAACTCCGCGCTCTGTTTGGGCGGAATGCACCAACTCTGCTTCAGCCACGGCTTCAGTTCGTTTTTTTAAGCGCCTGGCGAACCGTCTCGGTGCTAATGGTCTCGACTATCTCACACTCGACCAACTGGTCAGCCAACAGCTTCAGGGTCCAACTGGCACGCCCCTCCGGCGGTTCCCCGCAGGCCATCGCTATCAACCGTGCTTCACCTTCGCCGTCCAGTCTCTTTTGACGCCGACGCAGCTGCTTTTTGCGATTCAGCGCAGACTCGACCCCCTCCTCCACACAGCGCTTGCGTATTCGCTCGACCGTTGACTGTCCTACACCGAGCGCGTTGGTGATGTCCGCGTCCTTCATTCCCCCGTCCGAGCGTGACTCATCGCTCATCAGCAGAATGCGCGCATGGGTCTGTTTGTACGCCGCAGCCCGACCGCGTGAGACCAAGGCGTTGAGTTCCTGTTGTTCGTCGGTAGTCAGTCTGATACGGTACTTCTTGGTAGACATCATGGTTCCTCCTCGGTTCAACGTTACGATTGAACCCCCAAGAGGAACAATGACTATCATGGTCTTCATTTCAATGATGTTGAACCACTAGCTACAGGGAAAGGTTATCTCCCCATCGTAAACTCCTAGGCGCACACATGGCCGTAGGGATGTGATTGACCCCATAACTGAAACCTGATTATAGTGTTTTTCAGTCATGCTCAGGGTGGACTAATGTCTATGGCTATGACTTGTTGATGGTCTAGTGACCCTGGCGATCGTCAGCCCCCCCATGTACTCAATGGTTACCGAAATGCGTTATGGGAATTTGCGCGTCAGTGCCCCCAAGGGTCTTTTGACAGGGCCCATTCTTTCGCCTTTGAAACATCTTATTGGCCAGATGCTGCTGAGACCCGTTTCTCTGAGACTGCAGTGGTATATTGTAGTAGTCATGCGCGCGCTGTACGCACAATGGACAATCATCATCCTGCAATGGAAGATTGTTTTTGCGACGCGCGACTACATTCCAGTAATCCTCATATCCGTACCCATGGTGGCCCTCATCGCCTGGGTCGCAAAGGTTGGGGAAAATTCTGAGGTTCTGGCTTACATCTCCATAGGCGCCGCGCTTGTGACCTTATGGAATGGTCTTGTTCAGCGGATGGGCTGGCTCGTAGACATAGAGATATGGAACGGAACTCTAGAGCAGAATCTCTTGTCTCCCACGCCTCTTATCGTCGCAATGATGGGTAAGGCCGTAAGCCTTATGGTAGGCGGTTTCCTGGCAGCAATCGTTGCCTTCCTCGCCGTAATCTTGGTAGCGCAACGCCTTCTTGACGTGTCAGATATAGGGTTCCTGCTCGCTTCTCTCGTTGTCGCTGTGAGCGCTTTGCTCGTTTGCGGCTTCATTTTCGCTCCTTTTTACGTCGTTGCGGGCGGGAGGCCGGGTTTCTTTAACGCCATCACACCACTGGGCGTACTGCTAAGCGGATTTCTTCATCCCATCTCCCTGCTTCCCCAGGGTCTGCAACAGGCGGCTCTATGTCTTCCCACATCGTGGGCCATGAGGGCCGTTGTGGATTCGGTACGAGGTAGCGGCTCCTTGCTGGATTACTTTACGAACTGGGGAGCCTCGGCCGGCCTCACAGTGGTCTACCTTGGCATCGCCTACCTGCTGTTCAAGAAGATCGAAGAGAGGGTCCGAGTCACCGGGAGCTTGGGCAGATTCTAGGATGACCAGCTACATCAGGAACTTCCTGCTTCAGAGCTGGCTCTCCTACCGAGGTCTATTCCTCTGGCTAAACCCAATGGGATACGTCTCCAATGTGTTCCTGGGGCCTGCTTTTCTGGTTGCGATTTTTGCAATAGTGGGACAATACGCCCAGGGAGCCGAAGCGGCCCGGTCCCACATAATCGGTATCAGCGTCTTTTCCATAGCTCTCGTGACTCAGGGCGGAGTAATTCAGACTATGTTCTACGACCGGGCGTTTGGCACCCTTTCCGTCAACTTCGCCTCATCGGGAAGCCGTCTTTCCGTCTATCTGAGCCGCGGAATTTTTCATTTTCCAAACGGTCTCCTGGCACTGAGCAGTTCACTGTTGGCGGGATGGATTTTCCTGGATCTGAGTTTCCATGGAGTCAACTGGCTGCTGGCCCTTGCCGCGGTTATGGTAACCACACTTTCCTGCGTACTGTTCGCCATGCTGGTAGGGGCCTTTGCCATCGCCTTCAGGGACTGGTTCATCGTCGGTCCTGCGGCCAATGGACTCACCTTGGGACTGACAGGAGCGATCCTGCCCGTGGACCAGCTCCCGGTCGTTCTGAAACAGATTGGACTGGGTCTTCCGGTAACTCACGGGTTGCTGGCCTTTCGGTCTGCCTTTGATGGGGCCGCCTTCGCGTCTGCCAGCCAGGAGCTTCTGCTTGAAGCATTGATAGCAGTTGCTTACGGGATCTGTGGATACCTTATCTTCAGGGGAATCGAGAGTTGGATGAAACGGCGAGGGACCCTGGAGGGAGTTCTCGGTTGAACCGGCTGGAGCAGCCCTAGTTCAAGATGCTCAGATATGCTTCTTCCAGAGTGGGATCTCGGACCACCAGGCTGACGATATCCGTCTCCGATATCCTGTCTTCCAGATATGCATTTAGATTGAAGTCCGTGGAGCCGTGCACTATGAGCTGTTGCATGGCGTCCTCCGTTCCTTCGGTGACTCGCTGTACCTCCTCCAGCGAACCAATCTCATCCACGAGCTCGGGTACGGGAGTTCTTAGCGTAATTTGAGTTATCTTAACCGTGCTAAAGTTGCCCTTGATCTCCGCGGGAGTGCCCAGTGCGGCGAGCTTACCTTTGTCAATGATTCCTATGGAGTCGCAAAGGGTATCGGCCTCGAACATGTAATGGGTGGTCAGAAGCACCGTCGTGCCGCCTCTGGCTAGAGTAGGGATCAGCTGGCGGATTTCGTGGGCGCCTACGGGGTCCAGGCCTATGGTGGGCTCGTCCAGAAAGAGCACTTCCGGGTCCATGAGAAGCCCTCTGGCCAGATGGAGCCTCTGCTTCATTCCTCTGGAGTACTCCTCTACCAGCGTCTTGGGCCGGTCCGTCAGGCCTACTAGTTCCAACAGCTCGCCGATGCGCTGCCGAGCTTCGCCGGGTTTCATGTGGTTGAGGGCAGCGAAGTAGCGCAGATTATCCTTTCCAGATAGCCGGCCATAGAGTCCGCGCTCCCCGCCGAGAACAAGGCCTATCCGCTTCCGTACTTCGTTGGATTCCTTCACTACGTCAAATCCCAAGACACTGGCACGTCCGCTGGTTGGAGTGAGCAGGGTGGCAAGTATGCGGATGGCGGTGGTCTTGCCGGCGCCGTTGGGCCCAAGGATGCCGAATACTTGTCCCTGGGATACATTGAGGTCCAGAGCATCAAGGGCGACGGTGGAGCGCGACTGGCCCAGTAGACTGCGGGACGTGTAAACGCGTCCGAGGCCCTGGCAGGTTATGGCGTCCATTGGGGACCTATCAATTCAATCATGGATACCTTCCTCGATGCGGGCTAAATACCCTGCTGTTCCATTATACCCCGGCGTTTCAACTCCCGCTCCGCAAATATGAAGCCCACGTAGCCCGCCAGAGCATAGCCGAGCGCGACGACGGCCTCAAGAGCTAGGTTGACCCCCACGTCGCCAAAGCCCGCTCCTGCTAGTGAATCCCTTAACGCGACAAGCCCGTGGGAGATGGGCAGGATCTGGGCAATGCCCTCGAAGAATGGTGGCAAGCTTGATACCGGCACCACCACGCCGGTCAACCCAACAATAATGCCCAATACGGCCATATAGAGATTTTGGAAGGCCCTGAGCAGCAGGACGAGGTCGCCCATGAGCAGCATGAACGTGATGACGGAGGTCACAATCAAGAAGACAGATGCCAATAGAGGTCCCCAGTTGGCGTTGGAGAAATCTATGTCCAGAATGAGGACTCCGGCAATCAGTCCCACTGCTATAGTGAAGAAGGCGTGAGGATAGTGAACGACGCCTCGACCGAAGTAATGGACAATACGGTTTCCTGCGGGTAAGAAGATGGTCGTCAGGTTTCCCGTCCACTTCTCTCCATAGAACCCCAGAGTTACCTCGTTGATCAGGTACAGCACGGCTCCATTCACAGACATTCCAACGACGATGTGACGGGTCAGGTCAGCGTCAACGGCAAAGGCGGCAAGGAACCCGAACCCGAGCATCATGAAAACCGGAACCATCGCGGCGTTGAGAATGTATGCAGTCGGAGATGACCAGTAGAACCGTGCTCTATAGCCCAGGTAGGTCTGCAGCCAGATGTTGGAAAGGGCTGACACCATCAGACTCTCCCCAACATTCCTGAGCTGCGCACACTTCTCTCCACCTTCTTGAACATCCACAGGGTCGCCAACAACCAGATTACGGACAGAGCTCCCATCATGGCCCAGTCGAAGAGTACCTCGGATGTGAATCCCGCGCCCCTACTGGCCAGCACTACGGCGTCCATACCCCAAGAGGTGGGAAATATCCAGGCTATTGGCTCCAGGTAGACTGGCAGCACGTCGATAGGATAGAGAAACCCGCTAAAGACTACTCCGAAGGGCGCCACCGCGTTGACGTAGCCTCTGCCACCGCCGCTCAGCACGTATAGAGGGGAGAAGAAGAAACTGACGATGATCAGCGCAAGAGAGACCAACAGAATAGAAAAGGCAAATACTGGCGGACTTGAAATCTGAGGAAGACCGTCGGCTACGATGGTGAATACAAAGAAAGAAATAGGCGTCGAGATCGCAGCGACTGCAACTATTGCCAGGATCCTTCCCAGGACAATTACCGCCAAGGGGGTCGGGGCAAGTAACATCGTATCGATGGTCTGGTTTAAGAACTCAGCCTGAAGGGAATGCCCGGCTCGGTAGCTTGTGAGGTGCCAGATGGTGAAGAATATGGCGCCAAAGGTTACGAAAGTCAGCACAGCCGGGTCTGGGTTCTTGCCCACTATCCAGCCCATGATTGCCATGTAGGGCACAAAGATAAGGAATATGGAGAGGCTTCCCCAGTCTGGGAGAAGCTGCTTCCATTGCAGGATGAAGGATGCTATCAGGGCTCGGTGGTATCCGATGATGCTCTCCCCGTTTTACAACTTGAAAGGGTTGTGGGGGTAGAAGAAGATTCTCTCAAAACTCCGGTCTATTTCCAACCTCGTTTATTCCCCTTGGTCTGATCTGCTTGGATCTCTTCATTTGATGAATACTTCGCATTCCTGTCTCATATCCCTGGTACGACGGTCTGGTTGATGGGCAGCTCATGTCCCCCGAAATGCTCTACAATTGGGCTGTTGATATGAGCGGCCCCTTTGATTTAGTTATCTTCGACTGTGACGGCGTTCTTGCGGACACGGAGACCCTGGACAACCAAGTCGTCTCTGTCCTTCTTGAGGAGGCTGGGTATACTATTGCACTGGAAGAAGTAGCTGCGAGGGCCAGCGGACTCACCGATGACGCCATGTTGACTCTGGTCGAGAAGGAGTTGGGACACCCTCTACCTGAGGGCATCAGGGACCGCCGGGAATCGATGCTGCTGGAGACCTTTAGGGAAAGTCTGACGCCGACGCCGGGGTTGCAGGAGGCGGTACGACAATTATCCGCAAAGAATGTCACTCTATGCGTTGCGTCCAATGGAAGGCTCGAGAAAGTGGCCGCAATTCTAGACATCATCTGTCTAGCTGATCAATTTGGAGGAAGAATCTTCAGTGCCGACATGGTCGCTCGTGCAAAGCCCTGCCCTGATCTGTTCCTGTATGCGGCGCAGCAGCTGAGAACGGCTCCTTCCCGGTGCGTCGTAGTTGAGGATAGCCGGGTGGGAGTGCAGGCCGGCCTCGCAGCGGGTATGCGCGTGCTGGGCTTCTGTCCCAACGGAGACGTGCAGGACCTGAAAGACTTTGGCATTGAGACCTTCCGTCACATGGACGCTCTCCTTAGTCTCTTGGGACTTGATGGGCCACGTTGATAGGGTCGAAAGAGAGTTTCATTCCGGTTTCGGGTGGCCGAGTGTACTGCCGCCAGGTTGGTGGCGCCTGTGCGCCTCCTCTGTTGGTCGTTCATGGCGGCCCTGGGATTCCTCACCAACAGCTGCAGCCTCTGGAGCAACTCAGCGTGGACAGGTCAGTAATCTTTTATGACCAGCTAGGTTGTGGGAAATCGGACCGACCGGATGATGCCCGCTTGTGGCAGATCGACCGGTTTGTTGACGAGCTCGACGAGGTGATAAACAACCTTGCACCGGGCGCGGTCCACATCTTGGGATACTCGTGGGGAAGCATGGTCGCCGTAGACTACGCTCTTCGTAAGCCGGCAGGAATCAGAAGCTTAGTGTTGGAAAGTCCTATACTGAGCGTTGCAAGGTGGACGAAGGACCAAGAGAGACTCAGAGATTGTTTGCCCAAAGAGGTCCGATCGATCCTGGACCGTTACGAAAAGGGTGAGACCGGTCCGCGTCTTGAGTACAAGACTGCACTAACGGAATTCAGGAAACGGCACATGTTCCGCAACCTGAACCCGTGGCCTGCAGCAATGAGCGAGGCTATAGGGGAAAGGAACAGGGAGGTCTCTAAAATTATGTGGGGCGACCAGCCCTTCAGGGTTTCAGGGAATCTTGGAGACTACGAGGGGACAGCTCGGTTGGGAGAGATAGAGGTTCCAACTTTCCTGACGTGCGGCCGTTACGACACCAGCACTCCAGAGACTGTCAGATGGTATGGCAGCTTGTTCCAGAAAGCAGAGACTGTCGTCTTCGAAGACAGTTCTCACTGGGCGCATTTTGAAGAGAGGCGGGCATTTCTGGCGACAGTCCAGAGGTTCCTACGTGCGGTCGATAGGGGTTGTTGAAGAGAGACAGCAATCGTGGAGGCACTTATCCACGCCAGGGTAGAAGTACGTGCTACACCCGGAGGATTGGAGGTGTGCTATGACCGTAGTTGATGGCTTGATATTTGACCTGGATGGCACTCTCCTTGATCGGAACGCTGTCTTCGCGAAGGTTGCCGGGAACTTCTATGACGAGCATCTAGATAACCTGACAACAATGGCACGAGACGAGGCGGTAGAGATGATGGTCCGTTGGGACGGAGACGGCTATTCCAACCGTGAGTGGATGCGGTCGCAGTGGCTTAGCCAGTGGCCCAAGACGGGTTTGGATACGGAATCCCTGCGAGTATGGTACCGGTCGGCAATGGAGAGACACATTGAACCGGACGTGGAAATCATAGACTTTCTAACCGGACTCAATCACCAAGCGATCCCCTGGGGCATAGTGACGAATGGAGCCGCAAGCCAGCGGGGCAAGTGCAGAGCGGCGGGACTGGAGCAAATTGCACCCTTCATCATAGTCTCGGGCGAAGTTGGCTACGCGAAACCGGACCAGAAGATATTTCGCGACGCTCTCACCGCCACGGCTCTTGAGAATCCTGCGAAGGTGTTATTCGTAGGGGACAATCCGGTGGCAGACATAGACGGGGCGAAACGCTTCGGGATGATGACCGCCTGGATAAGAAGGGGTCGGCAGTATCCGTCGGACCTCCAGCCGCCGGATTACACCATCGACCACGTGCTGGAAGTGCGGAACATCGCAGGAGTCTAGTCTGATGCCGGCCTGTGGGTTCTCCTCTGCTTGGTGTTCATGGAGTTGAGTAGCCAGGGCTTCCAACCTACAGCACACATCGACCAGGGTGACCAAGGTCAGATTATGCACTGGCGAAGACGCCGCAATTGTCTCGCCTCCTCCTTCTTGACAGCTACTGCTGCCCTTAGTCTTGGAGCAGGACGCTCACTTAGCCACCTGTCCAGTTTTCCGGGTCCACCTCAGTCTAAACGACTCATCTCAAATTGTTCAGAGGTTCTAGAGTTACAAGGGAATAAAGAGCCAGACGCGGTGAGTAGACGCTGCCTTGGGCTGGATGGTGCTGGCCACGTAGGTGGTGTGGCGAAAAATGGGTCAGCCCCTGAGGGGGTGTGTTAGAGGGCAGTTGACGGTGATGGTTGCGGTTCTGTGGGGATCTAAGGGTTAATGACGTAATCGGCGGTTATGGATTGGCCCTGGGCTCTAAAGCTGTTGATGAAGCTGAAGGTGTGTTCACCGGAAACCCGCGCGGTGATGGAGGCTTGGTTTTGGGAAAGCTGTTCAGCTTGGAAGATGACGTTTCCGCTGGGGTCAGTGACTGCGAATTGGACGCCGCTTGCTATTCCGCCAACGTTACCGCCAGACTCAGAGCGGCCCTGGATTCGGGATTCGACGGTGTAGTCCAGTTCAACTACATCACCGGCAGTGAGGGAGAGGGTGAAGCCGTTGTCGCTACTGGCACGAACGAAGAGTTCCTCCGTGCCAATGGTGGGTTGAGACGGGCTGGGAATTTCTGTTGATTGTGCGGGGGCTTGGGTTGGCTGAAGGGCAGGCTGTTGGGCGTCTCCACCGTTGCCGCCGCCACAGGCTTGGGCTGCCAACGACAGAGCCATCAGCAAGAGCAGGGCGGGAAGGGTTTTGGATAGAAAGTGGGTTCCTGTTGTAATGGCCCAGTGAAGTGTCATCAAATGCCCTCCTCTAGGCATCTTTTGGCCAGAGGGTAGGTGGAATATAAGGGGTGGCAAGAATGGTTGTCAACCGCGCCGGTGAGGGCGAGATGGCTTTTAGATTATTTTGAGAAAAATATTGGATAGAGCCATAAATAAAAGTGGTGGATGGAGAGTATAGAGCAGGTGCAATGCCGTTTTGAAAACGAGTGGGTTTTCGGGGGACTCGTTTTAGAATTGCCAGGCGTGGGAGGGACTCGATCTATAAATCGAGTATGGGGTAATAAGGGTGTTATTTTGGGTGTAGCAGGCGTGGATCTAATTTGTATTTTGGGGAGGACTCGTTTTATTTTTCCGGGAGATACGAGTCGGGGTTGAGAAGGGGGATGGCGGCTTTTTCATGGGGGTAAGGTTAGCAGGGTAGGGGATTTACGGCAATTGGAGGATGTCAGAGTCCGAAGCTGGAATAGTGGAGGGGCAGGCGTTTGGCGAACTGCTCTGGCGGGGGACTTTAGAAAGGCCTTGATGAGGCAAGGGTGGCGGAAGCCTTCTTGAATGCTTATGGAGGATGGACGCACGGATTGGCGTCGGTTCTCTTGGGCGAAAACGGGCGGAGCGGATGTAATGCACACGTACGTGATCATGTGGATTCAGGCTTCACACCTGGTTGGCTATCCAAGACGAGACGTATCCGCACTGCTTTTCGTGGGTCGTTGGGTTAGGCGGAAAGGTAATAGCAGCGGCGCCCATATATGGGCGCCGCTGCCAAGGGAATGCGGATTCTGCTATGCAGTATCTATTGCATTACCGCCTTTGTGTACTCGTGGTAGCGAACGGGGCCGAAGTGCAGCATGCTGATTTCGTAGTCGACCACTACGTTGGGGTTGAATCCCACCTCGGCAAAGAGCCATATGAGGGGCACAGTGAGGTGTTCGTTGTGGAAGTAGTCACCCAGACGCTGGGATTCTGCAAACCTGGTGTCGGGGTCTAGGGTCTGGTCGTAGGCCTCTTTCCACTCGGTAATGAACTCGTGCTCCATGAAGGCCCTGGTTGCTTTCCGCCAGAGGAAGCTCATGGAGAGAGAGACGGGGTCGATGGAGTAGCGGACCAGGTTGACGCTGCCGGTCCAGTCGTGAGCGGTCTGCAGGGACCGTACTACGTCGGACTGGGCGACTTGGAGGTCAACGTTAACGCCTATCTCTCCCCACATGGCGGCCATGGCTTCGGCAACGTCTGGGATTTCAGGAACGCCGCCGAGGTTGGGAGAGGCGTAGAAGGTTAGGTCGAAGCCTTCTGGGTAGCCCGCCTCAGCGAGGAGATCGCGGCCCATCTGTGGGTCGTAGGGGTAGGGCCAGCCGCCGCCTGCGCAGCCGGTGCCGCCATCGGGGCCGGGGTTGGGCGCCCATTCGTCCTTACAGTCCTCTCGCCAGGGCGGGAAGAACTCAACGGGGTCGGGGATGCCGCTGCCCTTGAAGAACTTGTTGTTTATCAGGTTGCGGTCGATGGCCACGTTGAGGGCGTGGCGTACCTTGGGGTCGCGAATCGGATCGTTTTCGTCGAAGTTGGGTGTGGGTTCGTTGGTCTTGAATATGGTTGGCTGGTAGTAGGGAATGCGAATCCAGACGTGGAAGCTGGGCAGCGTTGACTTCTGGATCTTCATCCCGCCTTCGATGATTTCGTCCTGTAGGTCTCTGGGAATCTCGGCGATGTGGGCCTCACCGGCGATTAGCTGGGCGACCCGGGTGGCGGACTCAGGTGTCCAGAGGAACTTGAGCTCGTCGAACTCGGGAGTCTTGCGCCAGTGGGGCTTGTTGGCCTTGTAGATGATATGCTGGTTAACCGATTTTTCGACGAAGCTGAAGGCGCCGGTGCCCATGGGGGCCTGCTTGTAAGCGTCTAAGCCGCCGATGTCGTTGAAGTATTCCAGGTCCTGGACGCCGAAGGTCCATTCCTCCGAAAGACGGAAGGGGAGCTCCAGCTCGATCAACTTGTGGTGGAGCTGGATCTCGTAGTCGTTGACGATGGTCCAGCCCTCTTCGACGGAGTCCATCATCGGCGTCCAGTCGCCGGCAGGGTTGGACTCTCCCTTCTTGCCGGCCATGACTTCCCAGGTGTGCACCACGTCCTCGGCGCTGAAGGTATACTTTTCGGAGGCTTGGCCGTCCTGGTAGAAGGAGATGTTGGGCCTGAGCTTGAAGGTCCAGTTCTTGCCGGTGTCGTCCACTTCCCAGTCGGTGCCCAGGTGGGTGGGTTCTTCTACGCCTGTAACAGGGTCGAGTCCGACCATGTAATCGTGCAGGTTGTGAAGGTGACCGCCCGCGCTCTGGAAGGTCTCGCAGTGGCATGTGACCTGACCGGCGGGAGCTGGCATGGTTATCAGCAGCCGGGGAGCCACAGGTCTCGGCGCGGCCGCCGTGGGCGCCATAGTTGGCGCGGCGGTGGCTGCCGGCGCTGTCGTTGCCGCAGGAGCCGCATCATCGTCGCCGTCGTCGCCACAGGCGAAGATGAAGAGAGTGAGAAGAACCAGCGCTCCAAGGAAGGCGAATTGCTTCGCCACCGTCCATAAGAGTTTGCTATTCATTATTCGTAGCCTCCTAAAGGAAATTTGTCGGGAAGGCGCGTACAACCTCCCGAGGGGTAGCGCAATACTAGTTTTGACCTGAGTCTTTGTCAACTTTCGCGTTAGAAAGCGGCTGGGGGCGTCATCCTGTCCTAGACTATTTGTTGCCCTGCGCGCATGACCATCCTCATGGAGCGGAGGGACCGGATGTCCTGGAGTGGGTCCTGGTCAACAACTATCAGGTCGGCCTCCTTGCCAGGCTCCACGGTACCAATGAGATGCCCTGCGTCCATGGCCATGGACGCCACGCTGGTGGAAGCCTTGATAATATCCATGTTGCTCATACCCGCCTGGGCCATGAGCTCTAGACCCAGGCAGTAGTCTCCGAGAATCTCGACGGCATCAGTGCCGGAGACAATGTTGATGTTGAAGTCGTTCCACATACGGCCCAAGAATTCCAGTTGACTCTCGCATTTGGCCTTTAGACCGTCCAAGCGGCCCTGCTCCTGGACGGTCAAGGGCCGTTCCAACTCCTTGGCCATCAGGGCCTCTCGCTGGCGGAATCCCGTCTGCACAGTGGGGCAGACATACAGCCCCTCCTCGGAGATGCGCTCTGCGATGGCATTATTGAACTTGTAGGAACCATCAGGCTCTCTAAATCCAGCGTGTTCGATCATATCCAGGCCCGCGTCCAGCGCGTTAGTAAGGCTTTGCGTGGCCAAACAGTGGGCGGTAGTCAGCTTGCCAAAATTGTGGGCCTCGTCAACGATGGCCCGCAGTTCCTCCACGCTGAAAGACGGCTTACGGTTGTCCGTAATCGTCGTGGCTCCCCCGGAAGCCATAATCTTTATGTGGTCGGCGCCATCCTTAATGAGTTCTCGCACCGCGGCCCGTACCCCATCCACGCCGTCGGCTTCCTGATTGCACCAGTGGAAGTGACCGCCGGTGATGGTTACCGGACGTCCGCAGAGGTAGAGACGCGGCGTGGTGGCGTAACCTCTGCGGGCTCCCTCGCGCAGGTCAAAGGCGACTTGGTTCCGAGCGCCGTTCTCTCGCACCGTTGTGACGCCACTCTTCAGGTGGGTGAAGGCGTTCCGGGCCGCTCGCAGCAGCATGACCTGGTCCGAGTCATTGTTCATCAATTCTTCGTGGGAGGAGCCGTAGACCCCAAATGACAAGTGGATGTGGGAGTCTATCAGTCCGGGCAGGAGATATCCGTTGGGAAAGTCCAACGTCCGTACGTGAGGGCCTTCGGGAATCGTGGCCTGGCCCTGGCGCACGACAGCCTTTATGGTGGACCCTTCGACGACAATGGCGGCGTTCTCCAGAGGATTGGCTCCAGTTCCGTCAATTACAGCCTTGGCATTGATCACAGTAACGGCTGGCGCAGGACTCAATTTTCTCCCCCTTTTTCTGGGCCAAATTGTGGCTCTCGTATGGTACTAGCTTAGAACTTCCGGCTCCTGTGGAATGCTGTAGCAGGGCTGTCGTGGAGACGAGAGTTCGCCTAGTTTTGTAGGAGTAGGCTACTCCCACATTATTTATGAAGTCAACGCCGACGTGATTTCGGTGTCGCCACAATTGCAGAGGGAATGGGGCCGGTGTTACGATTGTGGAGTCGCCGAGAAGAACACCAAAATGATGATCAGGACTATGCCAACTGTGGCAACTGGAGGAGAATGCATTCCCGGATCCCCCAAAAGGGACGGTGGCAATTGGCAAAATCCAATCACTAATCTTTTGGACTAGGTTGTATTGACTACATCGAACAGGAACAAAAGTGGCGGCGATCGCCAAGAACGGCGTCAGAAGCTCGCGAACGTAGAGCGGCTGCACCGGCTTATGGACGAAGAAGGCATTTCGGCAATTGTTGCCCGCTCGGGCAAGAACTTCACCTATCTGGCCGGCTTTGCCTACCCCGGCACGCTGGCTAGGCACCTGGAGTTTCCGGATTCGCCGCGGGAGGTGATGCTGGTGTGGCCGCGGAGAGGTGAGCCGGTGATGGTGCTGAACTCCTACGCGGCTCCGCTGGCCCGCCGCGACTCGTGGTTGGAAAGAATTGAGGTGATCGACGACTACGCGGAATCGCCCTACCAGAGAGCCGCCGACGTGCTGCGGCAACTGGGGCTGGCTGAGGAGATTATCGGGTTTGAAAAGAGCTACGTGAGTTCGATCCGATGGGAGGAAATTGGAGGGCTGCTGCCAAAGGCGCGAATCGTCGACAGCACTGAGATGATGGACCAGGTACGCTGGATCAAGACACCAGAAGAGGTTGCAGCCCTAGAAGCGGGAGCCCGGCTGCTGGACGAAGCGTACCTGGAGGTGCTGCCTACCGTTCAGCCCGGAGACACAGAACGTCTGGTGCACAGCCGCATTATAGAGAGTTGTCTGCGCCGGGGCGCCAACTGGGCCCACGGCATCCTGAATTCCAGCCGCAACACCGTGGCCTACGGCGGCGAGAGCGACTTGGCCTTCGCGGCAGGCGACATCGTCCGCAACGATTATGTCTCATACCTGAACGGCTACCCTGGCCACCAGTCGCGGAGCGTCTGCGTGGGTGCGCCCTCAGACGAACAGAAGAGGATTTACCAAGTTGTGAGGGACATCTACCGCGCGACTATTGAGCGGTGCCGTCCCGGGACGCGGACGAAGGACATTTATCACTTTGCCAACGACAGCTTCCACGAAGCCGGATTCCAGGGCAACGTGTCCCTGGCCGGGCATGGCGTCGGAGCTTGGTGGCACCAGCAGGAGCCGTACATGGTACCCTCCAGCACGCGCGTATTGGAGGAGGGAATGGTAGTGGCCCTGGAGCCGCACATCGGCTACTGGCACCTGCAGGACATGGTGTTGATCACCGACGACTCTCCCAGGCTGCTTTCGCCTCTTTTCAGCACCGACGAGATGCTGGTAGCCGGATAGAGTCGAGGTGCGGGAGGCGGGTCAGTGGTGGATCGACGTCAATGACATCATAGCCGCAGTTCGGAATCCGGGCGAGTCTTCTAGCCCCCCGACCTTTAAGGTGGACTTTGTTGGTTAGACGGAGTTGGAGCCATCTACAGTGTGGGAGAGGTCGGCTCAGGGGGCGCTAGAAGCTGAATCCTGTGCTGCCGTCGCTGGTAGTCTGCCCTGTTATGTTAAGCCAAGAAGGGTTTCAACTTGACGCGTTTTCTTACGATGGTTGTTCCCAGACGTCTCTAGAATCAGATATACCCCAACCAAACCTCGAAGGTGATACCGTCTATCGTACAGAATCGAACACATTTGAACCTTGTGTATCGTCTTCCATTGTGCTCCGCTTAACTCTAATGAAGGTTGCGGGTGGTCCGGTTTTCAACCCCCGGCTATTGGCGGTCGTATCGGCGAAGGTGGTCTATTGTCTCCCTGCTGTTTACAGCCTGCAGCGTCTCAGGGTGACTAGTGGTGCTTTAAGGGAGCTTGGGTTGGATGGTGGAAAACGTAATTATGGTTGGACTAATGGTGTAAAATCGATTGGAAGAAGGCCATGCCCCCAATTTCAACCTCCTCTTGTCCAAGGCCAGTGTAGTTCAGGTAGGCCCGGCTGCGATGAGAAGATGCAGATGCCGACAGTGGAGGAAAACCAAGACCTAGAGGGCAAGCTATTTGAGACTCTTTGGATGATGGGCTGCCATCAGCGACCAGCTACTACACCGAGCGAAAAGGGAGAGGGGGCAGTACCTAAGAAAGTGTCTAAAAAGCGTCCTTGGTAGTGGTAGTAATGTAGATATGGGAGCGCCTAAAGTGGTGTTCCATGAGCAGAGAGAGATATCCAAGCGATCTGAGCGACAAAGAATGGCAACTCTTGGGACCGTTGCTGCCTGCTCCCAAACCAGCAGGCCGGCCGATCAAATACCCGCGCAGGGAGGTGGTGAACGGTATTCGTTATGTGTTGCGCACCGGATGCGCATGGCGAATGCTCCCTCACGACCTGCCTCCGTGGCGCATCACGTTCCACTACTTCCGCACTTGGCGTCGAGATGGGACCATGGAGCGGATTCATGAAGCGCTGCGAGACCGGTTACGCTTGGCTGGGGGGCGAGCTGCCAGTCCCAGCGGGGCCATCATAGACAGCCAATCGGTCAAGACCACGGAAAAAGGGGGCCTCGTGGCTATGATGCTGGTAAGAAGGTCTGTGGAAGAAAGCGACACATCGTGGTAGACACGACAGGATTGCTGTTGACAGTGGTGGTGCATCCGGCCAATATTCAGGATCGAGACGGGGCTAAGTTGGCGCTGATGCGTTTGGTAGGCCGGTTTCCCCGGTTGAAGCGGATCTGGGCTGATGGGGCCTACGCAGGCAAGCTGGTGGAGTGGGCGCGAAACATGGGTGGATGGGACTTGGAACTGGTGCGGCGTCCACCCGGGCAACACACCTTCGAGATACTTCCACGCCGTTGGGTTGTAGAGCGCACCTTTGCCTGGTTGGGCCGGTATCGCCGTCTGAGCAAGGACTATGAGGAATTGCCTCAGACTACAGAAGCGTGGGTCTACGCCGCCATGACCGGCCTGATGCTACGACGATTAGCACACTTCAACGCTTTTTAGACACCCTCTAAGGGAACTGTCCCCGGAACGCGAGGCTTGTCAGCAGTTCTGACAGCACAATATTCTGTCCGTGTGCTTTAAAATAGATCCCTCAATTCTAATTTCATTGACCAAATAATCAAGCACAACGATATGTTATTCGCATCAGACATCAGCAAATCCTATACAAACGGGTCCCTATTCAGTGGGCTCACATTTAGCGTATCCGGCGGCGACCGCATTGCGCTAATAGGCCCGAATGGCTCGGGGAAGACCACACTTATGGACATTCTTACAGGCGAAATCGTGCCGGAAACAGGGAGCATTTCCAGACAGCGTAACGTTACTATGGGCTATCTCAAGCAGGAGCCCAGTTCGTCTACAGGCAAGCCTCTGCTCCAAGAGGTTCTGGACGCCCGATCCGAGGCAAATGCCCTGGTAAACGAAATTGCGGCCACGCAGGTGGCCCTGTCATCGGAAACCGACCCCGTGCGCCAGGAGTGTCTATTGGAACGCCTCAGCAAGCTAGACATGGACTTGGAGGCCGAGGGCGGCGGATACCGCGAGCACGAAGCCAAGGCGATCCTTTTGGGACTTGGTTTTGCGCAGGATGACTTTCTCCGGCCCATGAGCGAGTTCAGTGGCGGGTGGGTAATGCGGGCAAGTCTCGCCAAAATTCTGTACAGGAGACCCAACCTGTTGCTCCTTGATGAACCAACCAATCATCTTGACCTTGAGGCAAATCTGTGGTTTGAGAAGTATCTGACCTCTTTTCAAGGCGGAGTGCTGATCACATCTCACGACCGCACTTTTCTTAACCAGATCGCAACCAAGGTTCTTGCTATTGAGACGGACGAGGCGGTGATTCACAGGGGCAACTATGACGATTACCTGGTTGCACGTGAGCGCACCCTTCAGGTCAAGCGAGCGGCCTCTGCCAGGCAGGAACGCGAGGTACAGAAGCAAATGCGCTTTGTTGAGCGGTTTCGCTTCAAGGCCAGCAAGGCTGGCCAGGTACAGAGTCGGTTGAAGCAACTCGGGAAAATGGAGATCATCAAATTGCCAAGGGCTACCAGGAAGGTTCGCTATTCATTTCCAAAGCCCCCGCGCAGCGGTTCCGATGTCATATCACTAACTAATGCAAGCAAGTCCTACGGCGATAACGTGGTCTACCGAGGCCTGGACCTGACGCTGTCTCGGGGCGACCGGGTTGTCCTACTCGGACCGAATGGCGCCGGTAAGACGACTCTCTTGAAGATGCTTGCCGGCGTCATTCCACTTGATAAGGGGGAGAGAAAGACCGGTCATAACGTAACCACGGCCTACTATGCACAGCAAGTGCTTGAGCTCCTCAACCCCGGCAATACGATCTTTGAGGAGTTGCAGCAGTCGGCGCCAAAGGAATCGGGGCAGAACCTTCGTAACACCCTCGGCGGCTTCTTGTTCAGCGGTGACGATGTCAGTAAGCCTATTTCCGTGCTGTCCGGCGGTGAAAAGGCTAGGGTGGCGCTGGCGAAACTGCTCCTCCAGCCGAGCAACCTTCTCCTGATGGATGAGCCGACCAACCACCTAGACATTGCTTCCAGGGAGATTCTCGCGGACGCCCTTGGTGACTATCACGGCACCATTTGTTTCACGACCCACGATCGGACACTAATTCGCCAGGTTGCAAACAAGATTGTTGAAATAGACGGCGGCAGGAACACGGTTTTCCCTGGGGACTACGACAGTTATCTCTACCGGAAGCAAGCTAGGGACAACAATAAGAAAGCCAAATCAACAGCCAGCAGAGGAGCCGTGGAAGCTTCGAAAAAAGCTTCGTCCAGGCGCCGTCGGGGACGACCACTCAGTGCCGAGGAGCAGCAACGCCGGTCTCTCAGCAAAGAGGCAGGCAGGCTCGCGATACGGATAGAAAACATAAACGTTTCCCTGGCTGACCATGAGGCCCGCATAACGGAAATGGAGGCAATGTTCTCCAACCCTGACCTATTTGACGATCCAGTTCAGATTGTTGCTGCAGGGGAGCAATACCGTGTGCTCAAAGAGGAAACACAGTCCCTCTGGGAGGAGTGGGAGAAGTTATCGTTGCAGGCGGAGGGCGTCGGCAGCGAGCTGGCAGAATTAGAGGCCAGCTAGACTGGCGCGAAGAGTGTAGATCCCTGTTTACTTTCTGCGCCTGGAGTCATGCATGACTCTGATAGCACGGTTAGCCTTGTGATCGCCTCTATCTCGTAATCCGTGACCAATCGTGGCCTTGAAATACTGCTCGTTGGCATAGTCTCTCACATACCTCTACCTGGAGAAGTTCAAAGAGATAAGCAGGACAGGGGTGATCCGTTGCCCTCGAACACAATCTGACGTGCGAAGTTTTCATGGTCCCATGGAACTCAGCCCTTACACCGCACAACAATGTCCGACATCTATAGAAAGACCAGGACGCCCTTTGCAGTTCTGTCAGATAAGGTAGAGGGGAAGAGGGACAGATTGCCGATTCCCAAGAAATCCAAGAGCATTGATGATACGTATTATCAAGTAAGAGAAAGGATGACAGGAGGGGTGAGATGAAAGATAGAAAAGAGGACCTCGGTTGGCAGCTGTTCAGAATTGCGTCGATCTCTATCCCTGCTCCAGTTGATGCGGGAAGCGATGACCGGAACGACGCGTACTGCTTTATCGGCAAGATATACTCGAAGGAAACCGAAGAATCGATTGATTACTCCGACCCCCGTATCAAGGGTCGAGATGACCGGACCGTCAAGGTCCCTCTTACCTTCAATGCCGACGTGGTGGTCGGAGGCGATGGCCCCATCGATCTGCACCTCAGGATCGACGAGCACAACTGGGATGAAGTAATGAGGCGGACGAAATACATCCGCGGCTCCGGCGTTGACACGTTAGTGTTCGGCTACAAAGTTCTTCCAGGCGATATAGAGGCCAAGGGCATCTGATTGATTCACTGCGCAGAAGCGGCCCATTTCGGTAACGATGGTGACTTGAATGCCACAGATACAAACACCGAGCGCAATCCCGTGGGGTAGAGCAACCCCGCTAGTGGATGCAAGAACCGATTAGACTTGGGGTAGACCTTGGAGGGTCTCCTCAAAGGTGGCGACTGAGACCACTCCATAGCGCTTACACAACGATCCCGGAAGACTGGGCAATCGTTAGCACATTAGCAGAAGGAGAGACGAAATGACTTCGAACCAATACTGGTGGCCAAATCAACTAAACCTAAAGGCCCTACGTCAGAACTCCCCGGTCTCAGATCCGATGGGCAAGGCCTTCAACTATGCTGAAGAGGTAAAGACTCTCGACATTGATGAGCTGAAGAAGGACATCGAGAAGGTGATGACGACGTCGCAAGACTGGTGGCCAGCCGACTACGGGCACCATGGGCCGCTCTTCACCCGTATGGCGTGGCACGCCGCAGGCACGTACCGCATCAGTGACGGCCGCGGCGGCGGAGGCTCCGGCCATCAACGCTTTGCGCCGCTCAACAGCTGGCCTGACAATGCGAACCTGGACAAGGCACGGCGCTTGCTCTGGCCAATCAAGAAGAAGTACGGGCGGAAGATCTCGTGGGCCGACCTGATCATCTTCGCCGGCAACTGCTCCCTGGAATCGATGGGTTTCAAGACCCTTGGATTCGGATTCGGACGCCCGGATGTCTGGGAGGCTGACGATACATACTGGGGGCCTGAAGACGCGTGGCTTGGAGACGAGCGACATGGGGACAATGGAGAAATCGAGGAAACCCTTGGCGCGGACCACATGGGCCTGATTTATGTCAACCCGGAGGGACCGAACGGCAACCCGGACCCGGTTGATTCGGCGAGATACATTCGACAAACATTCAGCCGGATGGCTATGAATGACGAAGAGACGGTCGCGCTAATTGCCGGCGGGCACACATTCGGAAAAGCGCATGGCGCCGGCTCCGAGCACTGTATTGGCCCTAGTCCGGAGGGGGCCAACATAGAGGAGCAAGGCCTAGGCTGGAAAAACTGCTTTGGCAGCGGCAAGGGTATCGATACGTTCACCAGTGGCTTGGAAGGCGCTTGGACTGCCAACCCTGTTAAGTGGGACAACGATTTCATCGAAAACCTGCACCACTACGAGTGGGAGTTGACAAGAAGCCCGGCTGGCAAATCGCAATTTGTTCCCAAGAATGGCGGTGGAATCGCCACGGTGGTGGACGCTCACGATCGGTCGAAGAAACATCCTCCAATGATGCTCACCACTGATCTTTCGCTGCGGATGGACAGTAACTATGCGCCGATTGCAAGGCGATTTTTCGATAGCCCGGCGGACCTTGAAGATGCCTTTGCGAAGGCGTGGTTCAAGTTGACCCACCGCGACATGGGGCCTCGAAGCCGGTATCTCGGGCTCTTGGTTCCTGCAGAGCCGTTGTTGTGGCAAGACCCTATCCCTGAGGTCGATCATCGGTTGATCGAAGGGCAGGACATCGCAGACCTCAAGGAAAAAGTCCTCGCATCGGGATTGTCCGTTTCTCAAATGGTAACGACCGCATGGGCGTCGGCGGCAACCTTCCGAGGCACTGATAAACGCGGCGGCGCGAACGGGGCACGCATCCGTCTCGATCCGCAGAAGGGCTGGGAAGTGAACGACCCGGTACAGCTGGAGAAAGTCCTGCAGACATTGGAGCAGGTCCAGACGGAGTTCAACAGCGCGCAGACCGATGGGAAGAGAGTATCCCTCGCCGACCTGATAGTTTTGGCCGGGTGCGCAGGTGTTGAAAAGGCTGCAAGGAATGCTGGGCAAAACGTGCGGGTGCCCTTTATGCCGGGGCGCACGGACGCATCGCAGGAGTGGACCGACGTCGATTCATTCGCAGTTCTCGAACCCACCGCCGACGGGTTCCGCAACTACCGCAGGGCCGGACACCGAGAATCAGCGGAGGAGCTGCTGGTGGAGCGGGCAGCTATGCTAACTCTGACTCCTCCTGAGATGACGGTGCTCCTTGGAGGTTTACGCGTCTTGGATGCGAACACCGGGCAATCCCAACACGGCGTCTTTACGCATCGACCAGGGGCGTTGACGAACGACTTCTTCGTCAATTTGCTCGACATGGATACCGAATGGCAAGCTACTCCCACGTCTGAAGGAGTGTTTGAGGGGCGCGACCGCCGGACCGGTGATCTAAAGTGGACCGGCACCAGGGTGGACATCGTCTTCGGTTCAAACTCCGAGCTCCGGGCTATATCGGAGGTTTACGGATGTGATGATGCTCAGCAGAAGTTTGTGAACGACTTCGTGGTAGCGTGGAACAAGGTGATGAATCTGGATCGCTTCGACCTGGAGTGAGCCCAGAGCAGTGCTTGTAGTTGTTAAGGGCCGTGGGTACTGACCTGCGCCGATGTCGTGCCACCTGTTATGTTAATCCGATAGGGGTTGGAGCCGACTCGGCGACCGGATATGGGCGGTAATCCGGGGCGTGGCAGTGAACCACGGAGGAGCAGCTCAGGTCTGCCGTCCCTGCTTTTGGTGATGACGCCGCAGCGACAACAGGCAGATGCTTGAGCACTGCGAGGGGTTGACCTAACCCGACTGTTGTGCCGGTTGGCACGTTAAATCGACAAGGATGTGCTTGCCCCGCGGGAATTCCTCCAGGAAGTAGTCGATGACGTGGGAGACAGACCAAACACCAACGGAGCTGTTCTACCAACCCCATCTCAGAGAGCATAGCCCTCTCACCTATCCCTGCTTCTATCCCTGCTTCGCCCTCCGCTAACTACCCGCGTCCAGTTCAGTCTTTGATTACGACTCGTAATTAGCGATCTTGCTGGTTTTGTCCTTCAGCCTCACCGATGCTTATCGAGAGTTCGCGATTTATATCGGCGGTATACATGCGTATAGCAATATCGTCGATCTCTCCGATATTCAACGTAATGGGTTCACTTCCTAATGTGCCGGTATCAATCGCGAATCGGAACTCCCTTTCATGACTAAACTTCTTGCGTTTTGTAAATATTATCCTAATGTCCAATGGCCCTAACGGCGTGCCAACTTCAGGATCGTAATATTTCACGAGCCCGCGACAAATCTTGTATCCTATGCGGTGAGTTGCCGCCTTCACCCTTCTCAGGAATTCTTGAGTATTGGTTATAACAACTGCATACCTACCAAACTTTAGGCAATCCTTCGGTAGTTCGAGTTGTGTCCTGAATGCCTGCAGATTGTCCTCTGACACTTGCTCGAATTCCCCGCTATTCGCTGCATACATGCAGAATATATTTATGTGGTCAAAGTGTTCAAGTTGAAAGATAGGGGGAGCAGCAAGATCTTCCTTTGATATTGTGAATTTCTCAACTTCTCCCGTTACCGCATCCTTAGATCCTAGTGTGATTCTTAGGTTTTCGAGTTGAGGCATTACAGCTGCCTCGTACTCATCCCTTCTTTCATCATCGACTTCATCACATTCGATCCCCTTAAACCAAGAAAGTCTTCTAGCGTACAACTCACCTCGCAGAAATTTATTGGCGTGGTCTTCTTTTGTGAACACCTTAACCAGAAAAAAGATCACTTCTTCTACCTGCCTCCGATGGTTTTACAATCTACTATGTTAAACCAACAAGAATTGGACTTGCCCCATTGCTTTTCAGTCATAGCTCCTAAAGCCCGCTCAGCCAGTTGAACATCGTATCAAACAGATTTTCCTCACGGCCCATGTAACCATGGTTGGCCCCGTCAATCACGCTAACCTGGGCGTGCGAATAGCCGACCGCTTCCAGGCCGCGCCGGGCTGCGCCAACTACCGGGATCTCCTGTGGCCCACCAACGGCGCTCTCCTCTGCACCGAAAACATATAGTGTAGGGCAGCCCGTGTTCTCCGCGTGAGTGGTCACACTGTAGCGATTGTCCCGATTGAAGCAATCTACGTAGGCCCGTGCGCTCCACGTTGACCCCCATGGAATTCCCGGACGGAGCAACACGTCGGGCTGGCCCTCCGCGATGTTTCGCTCAGACTCGCGGAACGGCCCTGAGAAGCTCTCTCCATGCAGCGCGATAACCCCTTCGTGGTCGTACTCTCCTGGCGACACGGCTATGACCGCCGCCACGTTGTCGAACCTCTCTGTTGCCTGGGCATAGGTGGCCCGTACGGCGTCGCCACTGTGTCCTCCGATGGCTATGCGATGGTGGCCCGCACCGCCGCAGCGATCCGTCCCCACGCCCCTCCAAGTCCAGTGCCGAGGCGCCTCTCCCTAGCGCCAACCTGCCCGTGCCTCAATACACGCAGAGATTGACAAAGGCGAATTGTGCCTATTAGCATATAGCGGATTATAAGACATAGTGGCAGGTCAAGCGCCCAAGGTTGAACCCTCCAGCAAGTACGTCGATGACAACATCGTCTTTAACACTGGCCACCCCCGACTCTGCCACCTCGGAGCCGCTGACAAACATGATGGAGCAGCCCCTTTCCGATGAGTCCAAGCGCAAGATTCTCTGGGACAACTCCGTCAAAGTCTATGGAGAAAGGCTGATCTCAGGACATTCATTGGCTAAGGTGTAGAGTTGCACTATTCTCAAGTTTGTCGGCATAAGGTAGAGAAAGAGATATGATTCAGATTCACCCCAAGCTCAGGGGCCCCTTGGTACACATTGCGGTGCTGGTACTTTTTATTCTGCTAGTGGCGGCCTGTGGCGATGAGAACGACTCGGATAAGTCCACACCAACCCCTACCGCTGCAGCCACGGTTGCCCCAGTGGCCGCTGCCACCCCTGCGGCCACGGCTGCCCCGACGGCCGCCGGTACTGATGCTGCCCCTCCCCCTCCAACGGACGCACCCGCAAAGTCCGTGTCCTTTTCCGGCTCTGAGTCGCTGTTTTTATCGGCCAACGAAACCGGTGAGGTCACTGTAGATTTAATGGCAAGGGACGTTCTGGAAGTAACTTTTGATGTGGAGTCCAATATCACGGGCGGTCAAAACTTCATGTCCGGAGAAGGCAAGGCTTCGGGGGGTGTTCAGGTGGTCATATCAGATCCTTTGGAAACCTCTCTGCTGACCATAGATGAAATCACGGACTCTGGAACTGTGTCTGTGGAGGCCGAGGTGAACGGTGAGCACGTGATAATTTTCTTCAACCCCTTCCCAATGCAAGCTCAGAGTGTTGAGGTGTCTTATACCGTAAATCCCTAAATTTAACGGATTAAGTGCTCCAAAAGAGGCATTTAGGAGGGAATGTCACCCAGATGTCGAATCCGACTATGGTCAAAGGTTGGCAAGGGATGAAAGTTACTTTGCAGTAAACGAAACAAATCTCGCAATAACTTGCTAAACACCACCATGTAAAGGCTTAGGGAACCTCTGAACAAGTGCGCCATTGGGGCATAACAGGAAATCCAGGCTGGTCTCTCCAAGTCAGCAGCTAGGGATCCGACCCTTTCACCCCCATCCTAACCTTCCCCCCTCAAGGGGGAAGGGATTTATTCAGAGATTCCTTAGATTGAATTGGAGATTGACAAGGGCGAACTGCTGATATTAATATACAGCGGATTGTTAGATTAATAGTCGAGTCACCACATGCTCTTGACCTGTTGCCAAGCATAAAATTTGGAGGTGTCTACCTTGAATTACCCCCATACTCTATTTCGTTGGAAAATACCGCTGTTACTGGCAAGCCTAGTTGGGTTGACGCTTCTCATTCTGGCCTGCGGCGGGGATGATGAAGCCGCAGCCACGCAGGCCCCAGCTACTGCCGCGCCGGCCACGGCTATGCCGGCCACGCAGGCCCCAAGAGCTACAGCGGCTCCAACGGCCACGGCTATGCCGGCCACGCAGGCCCCAAGAGCTACAGCGGCTCCAACGGCCACGGCTATGCCGGCCACGCAGGCCCCAAGAGCTACAGCGGCTCCAACGGCCACGGCAACACAAGCAATGGTCGAAAAAATTCCTGTGTCCCCGCGGCTTATAGTATCCGTAGTTCCTCCTTCGGACCAGTTCACTATGGCCCACGCCCAGGCCCAGACATCAGAAAAGATAATGCCAATCTACGAACACCTTGTGGGGAGACATTATCAAACAGACGTCGAAGAGCCGGAGCTAGCTAGCGACTGGTCGGTGACCCCCGACGGGAGGGTCTGGACCTTTAATCTTCGGGATGACGTTCCCTTTTATAGGAATGGCAAACCCACGGACATGATGTTCAGCGCCCAAGACGCTGTTCTTGCATTCAACCTCTTGACGGGTATCCTGACTGATAGATCGCGAAGTCCCGGCCTCTGGCTCGGAAGGCTGGGGAGGGATGAAAGCGCTTGGATTGTAGAAAACGATCACCGTCTTAGAATTGAGTTGCCTAAGATTGTCTTAGATCTCCCATTCTTTGTCTCTGAAAAGTGGAACACGGGCATGCCGAGCAAGGCTTGGTGGGACACCGTTGGCGGTGAGGACGGGTATATGGCCGATCCTATAGGCAACGGACCCTGGAGCTATATTGATTTGAACCTCAACGTGAATGTGCTCCATGAGCGGGTAGACAATCATTGGAGGAAGACACCGGAGTTCCACGAGTTTGAGATCCTCTTCGTCAAAGAGGGCGCCACCCGCCTAGCTCAGTTGATTAACGGAGAAGTCGCCATTGTGCAGATCTCGCGAAGTTTGCGGGGTGTGGCGGAAGCAGCTGGGATGGTGACGGCAAGGAGCACCTTGCCGGGATATCATCCCCATTTGCGCATCCCCTTCTACCAGCCTGAAAACTACTGCCCAGGTGGCGAAAAGATACCAGGTGGTCGTGAGTGTGGCCCAACTCCTGGATACGATGTCAACGACCCAATGCGGAACACCAAGGTGCGATTGGCACTGAACTACGCGATAAATCGAGAAGAAATTAACGACGCTTTCTTCTTCGGAGAAGGATTCCCGTTGGTGGACTACTTCCCACCTTGGCGGGCAGACTTCCTGGATGAATGGGCACCCTATCCCAATAAAAAAGGACAGACCGGACGCGAAGGTGGATGGCCTTATCCTTACGACCCTGAGAGAGCAAAGGAGCTCCTGGTTGAAGCAGGCTGGCCCGATGGGTTCAAGACTCAGCTCTGGTTTTCAAGCTCCAGCGGGACAGTACCGGAGCAGGGAGATATTGTAGAGACTCTTAAGAACTACTGGGAAGTCATTGGAATCGAGACTGAGCTCGTACCCTTTGAAGGTAGTTTGACGAGGCGAGCTAGGGGCGCCGACATATCCAACTGGTCCTTCTTTGCCGCCCCCTCGCTAGACCCAATCTGTGTGGCGCCTTCCTTCTGGTGGCGGGACCTTGGTGTTGGATACCGTGAGCACCCTGAGATATCCGAGTATAAACATGCCTGCGACGCCACTGCCGACCCGGCAGAGCGCATAAGGCTAGCTCAGGAGTTTGGTACGTGGTGGATTGACAACGCCATTAGCGTGCCGCTGCTATGGATATTCGGCGAAGGCACCTATGATCCCAGCATCGTGTCCGAGTACAAGGTCAACCAGCTCCACGTGGGGCCCATCCGATACCACGAGTGGACTGTACCGGTGTATCAGCAATAGACCTCTAAAATCCAAGGTATCAAAAGAAAGGCCTGGGACTGAAATCCCAGGCCTTTCTTCATGCCAAGGGGCAGTCCTTAATCTGGGAGATAAACGGCTGTTCCTTCGCTTTAGACAGGGGAAATTCCAAATTTCAGGCCATCAACCCACAGGACGGCTCCCCTTCATTGTGGCGTAAGCTACATCCCCCAACGTCCGGGCGGTGAACGTCAAGCGGTCAAACGTCTCCCTCCTCCCGCCTACCCCGCCATTCCATTGCCGGGTATAGACGTGGCCGTCATGACTCCAGAAGGCGAATCGTGTGGCCCGGAAGAGAAGGGCATTCCCGAATCGCTCGTGGCGACTGACCCCCATAAGATGAATCCCCTTCATTGTGGCGTCCACCACCGGCTATATCCCAGATGACAACTTTAACCGTACTTCAAAGATCGAGAATTTCGGCGATATAGAGACGATGTGCGTTAACAGGCGCTGATTTCACGAGCGGATGGTAGCGAGGTTCTCAGGGATGCTAAGGGCATTGTATCTACATTGCAGGCTCACAGTGAAAGCCATTTGATAGGCTGGGGAGGTCAATGCTATCATCAGCCCACCCCCGCAGCTCCCTACTCCGCCAAGTGAGGTTGTGAAATGGACGCCATAAATCCGCTGGTCGATAGGTGGATACGAGACGCAGCCCAAGACCCCGACGGCTTTTGGGAGCGTGCCGCTCAGTCCCTGCCCTGGTTTCGTGACTGGGACACGGTCTTCAAGTGGGACTTTCCGCACTTTCAATGGTTCGCCGGCGCGGAAACCAACCTGGCCTACAACTGCGTAGACCGCCATGCCCAAGGGCCACAGCGAGGGCGCGCCGCCGTGGTTTATGCTAACGAACGCGGAGAAAGGGTGGTCCTCACCTATGCTCAGCTTCACCACCAGGTTGGCATAGTCTCAGCCGCCTTACGGGGAATGGGGATCGAGAAGGGCGACCGCATAACTATCTACATGCCGGTATGCCCTGAAGCCATCGTCCTAATGCTGGCCACCGTTCGCATCGGCGCGATACACTCCGTGGTCTTTGCCGGATTCGGAGCCGGCGCCTTAGCAGAGCGGATTCAGTCCAGCGGATCCAAGCTCGTATTCGCTACAGACATCACATATCGCAAGGGCGCTGACATCCCACTGAAATCCATTATTGACGATTCCCTTGCCGTCGGGGAAAACTCAGTTACCAACGTCATCGTTCTTCACCGGGGCAAGGAAGCGGTGTCCATGACCCCGGGCAGAGACCTATCCTGGGACCAATTTCTTGCCCAAGCAGAGGGGCAAAGTAATGAATATACACGAATGGAGGCTAACGAAACTGCCTTCATCCTGGCCACTTCCGGCACAACCGCCAAACCCAAGCTGGTAGTCCACACCCACGGCGGCTACCAGGTAGGCATTCATTGCATGGCCCAGTGGTGCTTTGGCATGAAGCCTACTGATGTTTGGTGGGCGACTTCCGACATTGGGTGGATCGTCGGGCACAGCTACATTGTGTACGCCCCCCTCCTTGCCGGCTGCACCACCATCGCCTATGAGGGGGCCGTCGACTATCCAACCCACGACGCCATCTGGCGTATCGTTGAAGAGTTTGGAATAACCGGCATTTTCACATCGCCTACCGCGGTACGACTCTTGACACGTTACGGAGAGAGCGCCATGCCGAAGTCCAACCTCGACTCGCTGGAGCGTGTATTCTGCGCCGGTGAGGTTTTGAATCCTCCCGCTTGGGAATGGCTGCAGAAGGAGGCTCTGGGAAACCGGATCCCCGTGATTGACCACTATTGGCAAACGGAAACCGGGGGGCCTATCATCGGCAATCCCTATGGCCTGTCGTTGCTGCCTATCAAGCCTGGCTCCGCCGCCATACCCCTGCCTGGCATCGACGTGACCGTCATGACCCCGGAAGGTGAATTGTGTGGCCCGGAAGAGAAGGGGATTCTGGTTATCAAGCGTCCGTTCCCCAGCTTGACGCCCGCCCTCTGGGGTGAATCGGACAGGTACGCCGCTGATTACTGGACTCGGATACCTGGAAAGCAGGTCTATTTTGCCGGGGACTCTGCACACGTCGACGGGGATGGCTACGTCTGGTTTGCGGGCCGCGCTGACGAGGTGATCAAGATTGCAGCCCATCGCATCGGTACCGTTGAGGTGGAGTCTGCCCTGCTTACTCATCCCAGCGTGGCCGAAGCCGGTGTTACGGGGCGTCCTGATGAATTAAGAGGAGAGGTCATTTCCGCTTTTGCAGTTCTGAAAGGTAACATCCGGCCTTCCGATGAACTTCGTAAGGAGATAATTCAGGCCGTTCGACGCACACTTGGACCAATCGCCGTCATTGGAGAGTTGAATTTCGTGGACATGCTGCCAAAGACTCGAAGTGGCAAGATCATGCGACGGGTTTTGAAAGCTGTGGTCCTCGACCAGGACCCGGGTGATATCACCACCATTGAAGATGAAGGGTCTGTAGAAGACGCTCGTCAGGCATGGCTGCAAATGAAAGCCTCAACTAACAGCCAGGAATAGCGCCTCCAAGCATCGCACTGTCGGATCCGGCAGATACCCTGACGCTTGAGTAACTTCCGCATGGCTCGGCGTTAACGGAGGAAGGTAGCTCAATCAAGGAGAGATCATCTCTGTTGCTTGAATCAGACGCCCTTCGCAGAACAGCGCTCATTCTGGTACTTGCCGGTCTCCTGTGGAACTTAGTAGAGGCCGGGGTCTCATTGTGGGTGGGTGTCCAGGCCGGAAGCGTGGCGATGCTGGCTTTCGGGCTGGACAGCATTGTAGAGCTTCTCGCCGGTGGGGTCTTGGTGTGGCGGTTGAGGGCAGAGCGGGACGAGTTGAAGGCGGAGGCCGCGGAAAGAAGGGCACAAAGGCTCTTGGGTATCAGCTTCTTTCTCCTGGCGGCATACATTGTCATTCATTCCGGGACCAGCCTACTGGGATGGTTTCCAGAGCCGCAGCCAAGCCTTGTGGGCGTCGCTATTGTGGTAGCAAGCGCCGTCGTCATGACTGGCCTCTACGTGGGGAAGATGCGTATAGCCACCAGGATGCAGTCCCGTTCATTGAGGGCGGAGGCCATGGAAAGCCTGTTTTGCGATCTTCAGGACCTGACCATCCTGGTGGGTCTGGGGCTCAACAGCCTATTCTCCTGGTGGTGGGCCGATCCTGTCTCGGCCTTGTTTCTGGTCCCCTTCTTCGTCAAGGAGGGACTGGAGAACTTTTTGGATCATGAGGAAGAGCATGAAGACCATGGACCCCAGGTCTGCTTTTGCCGGAGTTGCTTCTATGGCCTACGCCGCTGTAGAGCGGTATGCTGCCAAGCCTAGATCTGCGAAGGTGTGGATATTATCGGGCCCACTTGGTACTTGCTTGGTCGCCGCCGCATTGCTGTCATCCATTAAGGATGCCGTAGACCGCAAGGCTCACGTTCTCTTCGGAGTCTCTACGGTTGGCAACGTCTGTCGTTAGACGGTCTAGATTGATTCGCCAGTGTAGAAGGCAGTGGTGCGTTGGGCCGCCTCGCTTGCGGCGTTGGGGTCCGTTCCGGCTGCGACCGACGCGTGTCCCCATCTTTCGCTGCTGCCTGTGATGAAGGCCTTACCGTCGGGAGAAGTGGCAAAAGCTGCTTCGTCGGGCTTTGGATCGTTCGGCTGCGCGATGTGGATCGCCAGTCCCATGAGACCCAACTCCCAGCCTGCGCCGACGGCTCCTGGGCCGTACGTGTCCCAGTGTTCTGACAGTAGAGCGGTGTGGGTGAGTGTAAGGCGCGTGTGGCTGGCTTCATCGGCCAAAAAGCGTACCTCTACCCAGCTGACGTCCTCGCCGAACTCCCATGTGAGCGCGAAATGCGATAGTCGTTCGCAGGCCGTAATCAAACCCCCTGCGTTGTCCTCCAACTGATAGCGTCCGCCGGGGACGAGATTGCCGCTTACGGGCAGAAACCAGCGCGGGATGCGCTCGGCGTTGGTCAGGGCGTCCCACAAGTCCTCATTCGCGGACTCGTAGACTCGGGAAAGAGTGACCGCGCGAGCGGGCCTTCCATCCCACTCCAGCGACGACACAGAGCGCTCTACAGCGGCTAGATGACTTTCGACATCTAATTTCATGGTGTCCTTCTGCCCTTCCTATGGGTTCGCGAATCACACAACCTTGGCGCTTGAAAGGACGTTACCGGTAGATTTCCTCGCCTCGTTGGAGACGAAGGGCAATGTGGTAGGTCTGGCCTTCTGCCCGAGAAGTGGGGGAATGGGCAGCAAGAAATCGAGAAAGTCCTATCATAACGTGGCGTTCCGACTGCGTGCCTTCTCGCGAAGAAAACTGGCTGAATGCGGCGTCGACAATTTGGAACGAGTGGAAATCGGCATCTTCTCGCAGCATCAACCGCCCCATGGTGGCCAGAAGGTCTTCCGTCGGTCCGTCGCCGGCGAGGTAGTCGGATGCAGCCTTGGCTAATTCTTCGACCTGCTGGCGCACGTTAACCATCTCCAGTAGGCGGTCAAGCTGCTCTGAGTGGGAGTCGTGGCCAAGCGTCTCTGTAGGTAGCGGCATTGCTGGCATATTGAGGAATCGATCGAGGTAGATGCTCATTGCAATGTCGTACACGCCCCGCAGCAGCTCCGGAGTAGGAGTCCGTTTCAAGGCCTGATGCAGGCCATGGGCGGCGGTCAGAGTATTGTGCACCGTGTCCCAGTCTCGGAACTCGTTGGACGTGTGGAAGTGGGCCATGCGGAGGAAGGCTGCATGGGCTGCGGTGGCTCCAAGCTGCTCGGCAGTAGCCCCGGCCAGGATGCTCTCGTTGATGGAAGCTATGATTTCCCCTGGTGAGTCACCCAACATTTCGGAAGCCAGTGAGTCGCTGTCGTCCCAACTGCCTGAGTGTCTCCGGCCTTTGTCCAACAGGCCCGGGAGTTTCGCCCTTGCCTTCCAGACCATTGAGGAGATGTCGATAGGATTACGCCACTGGCTGAGTTCCTCGCTGCGGCGAGCCCGGGCCATTCCATTTACCAGGCTAGGGAGCACCTGCCCCGCCATCTCCCACCCCAGGTGGTCCAGCAACTCGAAGGCTTTGTTGGCGAAGTCCACCACGTGACCGCCGTTAAGATAGATGTGGTCGGTGGCCGCAGCGAAGATCATACTGGCGATCTCTTCCCTGGAGACGCCAACCTCTATGGCGGTGGCTAGACATCTCTCGGCCCCCTCGTCATCCCGAACCTCGATGAAGTTGCGAAACCATGAAGCGAACACCTCCGGGCGCGTTTCTCCGGTGGGCAGCGGGTCAATGGGGAAGCGAGGGGCCTTGCCGGCGCACTCTCTGGCGACGTGAAGAAGGCCTTGGTACAGCGCCCGAGGGCGGTCTTCCTCGCGCAGCTTTAGCAGGATGTTGGCAGTGCAGGTCAGGATGCTCATGGCCGGCCCCCAACCGTTGGCCGAGTAGGTGGCGCCGAACTGAGATCCTATTCTCAGTGACTCCCGGTGGTCCGCGCCGGTGGCCTGCAGCCCTAGTACCGCCTTTGCTATGACCAGCCGTATATTATGCTCCAGACCGTCCTCCAGCCGGCCCCGCCAGTGCCGTCCTTCATCACGTGATGGCGGATATGGGTCGACCCACACCTCACCATCTAAGACAATTACCGGGAAGGTGCGCACGTCGTCAGCGAAGGGGTTAAATGTGCCGCCGCCCGCGAGGTCAAAGCGGGCGTGATGCCAATGGCAGGTGAGAATTCCGTCCTTAACACTGCCCCTATCCAAGGGGAAGCCCATGTGGGGACATCGATTGTCCACGGCGCGGACTTGTCCGTCGTGGTGGAACACAGCAATTGTGTGTCCCCCACCTGTGACCACGGTGCAGCCACGCTCCTTGAGCTGCTCCACTGAACCAACTCTGATGTGTCGCTTCACTAACGTTGACATGTTTGCGCCTCCTTCACCGATCACCTATCTTTCTATCCTAACAGATGGTGGGTTTAGCTAACCGGCTGCTATCCATTCCACCACACGCTCGCCGATCATGAGAGCCGTGGGATGGAGACCCCCCGACCTGGGAATTCGCGGCACCACTGAAGCGTCGGCCACCCACAATTTCTCCACTCCCGTTACCCTGCAGAATTGGTCGACCACCGCCATCGGGTCTGTGTCCGGCCCCATCCTACAGGTGCCGGACACATGTCTCGCAGTGCCCACGGTCTGGCGTATCCACAGGTCCAAAGCGTCGTCGTCGGACAGAATTTCGTCCGCCGGGCTGATCCTATAATCGACCACGTCTTTATACGCGTCGGATTCCAGAAGTCTGGCGCCGAATCGGAGGCCTTCCCTTACCCGACGGATGTCGTTGGAATTCTGGAGGTAGCAATAGTTAAAGGACGGTTGAACGCCGGGGTCGGAAGACGCCAACCTGACGTATCCTGAGCCTTCGGGCAATCCGAGGGTGCACGATATGCGCGCCGCCCGCTCGGGCGGGACATCCGCCGTCAGGTACTTGGTACGTACGCCGGGCACGCGCTCCTCTCGTTCGTCGACCACGGTGCTGGTCTTTAGCGCCATGTCGTTGATTTCCCTGGATCCTAGGGAGGTGTAGTGAAGGCTGAAGTGCGGCGCATCGAGGCTAGTGGAAAGAGTCTTTCCGTCTTTGACCTTGAAAGTTAGGTGGGCGCTGAGGTGGTTCCACAGGCTCTGTCCCACGCCGGGGAGCTCGTGAACCAAGGGTATTCCAAACTGCTCAAGCTGGTCACTGGGGCCGATGCCCGATAGCAGGAGCAATTGGGGCGACCTGATGGCTCCTGCACTGAGGACAATCCGGTCTGCCCGCACGGTGAAGATCTCTCCGCCGCTTTCTACTTCCACCCCGACGGCCTTCAAGCCCTCGAATAAAATCTTTCTTACGTAAACTCCTCCCCGGACCGTAAGGTTTAGGCAATGACGGATAGGATTCAGGTAAGTGACGGCGGAACTCATTCTCATGCCGTCCAGGTTGTTGGTCGGAGTCACGCCAACGCCGGAGGGGTTGGGGCCATTGGTATCCTCGGTGGCGCCGAACCCCTCTTGCAAACAGGCGTCATGGAAGGCCTTCTGGATGTCCGGCCAAGCAGCCGACTGGCGGCGCCTTACCGGCATCGGCCCGTCAGTCCCGTGAAAGTCATCCTGGATGTCTAGGTCAGTCTCCATTTTTTTGTAGAACGGTAGAACCTTCCCATAGGACCATTCGTCGTTGCCGAGGGAAGCCCAGGAGTCAAAGTCCTCGGGAAATCCTCGTTGCATAGCTTGACCGTTAATAGAGGATCCTCCGCCGATCACTTTGCCCTGCGCCACGTGGCTCTCCCCCTGCTCCTCTGTGATCGTTCCACGCAAGGCCCAATTGTGTTCCGAGTCCGGGGACTCGGCATACCTGGTATGGCCAAACTTTACTTCGTCGGGGAGATTGGCGAAGTCGGGATAATCATTGCCGGCTTCAAGCAGCAAGACCGAGGTGCTTGTGTTTTCAGCCAATCTGGCGGCCAACACCGACCCAGCCGCTCCTCCACCGATAATAATGACGTCGTATTTCATGGCATCCTCCCCGTATTGCCGTTTCGTAGTCCGCACCGATAAGAAACATTATAGAGATAGATTTCTTTGTGGCATTCCTCCAAGTGGGTCTGGGCTTTAGCTGAGCCGGCACAAGGGATGCAAAGACGATACAGGAGTCTATTTTTTGTGTTTCATGGTGTCGTAGTTCTATTATGTGTGGTGCACGCGTTTATTTCGACGGAATTAAGGCGATATTAAGTGATGTTAGGTTCGCTCTAAAGGAGGTCAGGGGAATCTGAAACCCACTGTTCCGATGATAACCTGTAGGATGACTACCCACCGAAAGCATCGCAGTATAGGGCGGTACGGCCCGCTTCTTTCGTCTACGCCTATAGGGGACTCGAACTCTCATACCACGCTTAATTTGACCGGAATTAGCCGGTACTCCGAGGCTATAATTCGGCGACTCTAAAACTTGTCGTTAGATGTTAAACTTCTCGTTAGTGGATGGTTGCACTGCGGCTCAATCATAGTGCCCTACACCCAACCTGGATTGGTCAATCGCAGTTGAACTTATTAGTGGAGCGCAAGCGTCTTGGAATCACGGGACTCGTTGGACCCTTGTCGGAACGTTGACGCTGCGCCCGCCGAAATTGCGACGGATTGTAGTAAGTCGGCATCTCCCATCGAACCCGAAAAGTCGGCACCTGTGGGCAATGAATCGGACATAGCCGACGTAGCCGGTCAGACCAAGACAACTGAGGAGTCGAGTAAGGACGACCTTGGGCAGTTTCCCGGTATAGCCGGTTCGAGCCCCTCTGCCACCGGGTGCGGTTCGAGCGGCGTAAACACAACCGATTCTCCTTCGGAAGAGGCCACGGGAGCCTTAGAGAAGCCCCCCACTAGCGAAAGAACTGCACCCCGGGGAGTATCCAGCCACAGCGTTCGACGTCCACACATCGGGCGCGTCCGCATCCGGATGCGGGTCCATACCTTCGACTCCTTCGGTCACCGGAGTTTCCTGCTCCTGTGGCTGGCTATGCTGTTCTTTTCATCAGGCTACTGGTTACAGCAAATCGTCGTTGGCTGGCTTACTTACGAAGTGACAGGGTCGGCGTTATGGACGAGTCTAGCGCTGAGTCTCGAAGCCCTCCCAATCCTCTTCGTAGGTCCCGTAGGCGGGGTCTTGGTCGATAGATTCGACCGCAAGAAACTGCTTGCGGGCATTTACGGTTACCAGGCCACATTAACCATAGCCTTTGCCGCCATCGTCTTGACAGGTCAAACCGAGACTTGGCATATCTTCGCGTACATATTTCTCATGGGTCTGGCATTGGTTGTCAGCGAACCTGCGCGGACGTCGCTCATTGCAAACATCGTGCCCAAGGAGAATCTGATTAACGCTTTTGCCCTCAGTTCCTTGGCCTTTTCCCTTCCACGGCTGGTGGTTCCAGTCCTGGGCGGCTTGATCATAGTGCTAGCGGGTCCAGGAGTTGCCCTGGCGTTGGAGGGCGGGCTGCAGCTCTGCGCAGTTGTGGTAGTGATGGGTCTCCAAATGTCGCGATCAACCAGACCGGCTATGCGCTTGTCAAATGTATTTGCCGACGTGGTTGATGGAGTGCGCTACATCTCCAGGGAGCCCGCGCTGATCGGGCTGTTCGCACTGATTTCTTTGCCTGCCCTGCTGGTTATGCCGTCTATACAGGGATTATTGCCGGTTTACGCCGCGGAAGTGTTCCAAGTGGACGCGAGGGGTCTAGGGTTACTGATGTCATCAGCAGGCGCCGGATCAATCCTGGGCACGTTGATTCTTGCTACCAAGGGCGATTTCAGGTCGAAAAACATGGTGGTGTTGGCCAGCATGTGCGCCATGGCGATGGCGACGGGCATCTTTTCAATCAACGCCTTCTTCCCAACAGCCTACGTCAACCTGATCATCATCAGTGCTGCAATGATGATATCGTTCTCCATAAGCAGCGCCATTATCCATAGCACGATAGCGGATGAATACCGAGGGAGAGTTGCCGGCCTCTTCATTTTGCCGTGGGGACTGTTGCCCCTAGGGAGTCTTGCATCCGGGTTCTTGGCGGAGCGGCTAGGAGCGCCGCACGCCACGCAGATCACGTCGGGAATAATGATAGTTCTCCTCTGTCTTGTGATTTGGAGGATAAAGACACTGAGAAAGCCAGCGCCTGCCAATCAGGACTGAAAAGGTGAATATGAACAGGGATGTGTTTGAGGAGTGAATGTGAGACTCGACCCGAGTTATCGTCGACGTAAGTATGCCGGAGGCCCTTTACCTAAGGGTCTCCGGCATACTCTCATCTAACGTTCCAGGCGGTCTTGAACTCTGAGGGTACTGTCGACAAGGCTGGCAAACTCCGCCACGTCGGAGTCGTCGGCTAGCAAGTCTTGCAGCCGCCTAGCTTCGGCGAGAACCTCGGCCATGGACCCATCCTGCGCCCAGTAGCTGTTCCTTAGAATCTCCGCGAACTCGGCTACCACCGCCGCCAACTGAAAGCTGGTGGAAGCATCGTCAAACCTGGAGAGCAGATCCGGCCGTTGGAGAGTCTGGGACGTTTCAACTATCTGCCCAGAGTCCGAGTTTTCGTACCGGACGAAAACCGTTCCCACATTTCCACTGGCGCCATCATGAAGTTTCAGTTCGTAGAGGGCGGTGACGCTGTGACCGGCGCCAACTTCGCCCGCATCCACCGTATCGTTCCGAAAGTCCTGGTCGTCCACCCGACGATTTTCATAGCCCAAAAGTCTGTATCGGCTCACAACTTCGGGATTAAAGTCCACCTGAACCTTGGCGTCATTGGCTATGGTCTGAAGGGTCCCGGTCAGGTTCTCCACGAAGATTCGCTGAGCTTCGGATATGTCATCCACATAATGATAGCTGCCGTTACCGTCGTTGGCCAGCTGCTCCATAAGAACGTCGTTGTAGTTGCCCATGCCGAACCCAACCGTGGTGAGGGTAACGCCTCTGTCCACTTGGCTTCGAACTTCACGCAATATGGAGTCCGCCGAAGTGTTGCCGACGTTCCCAACGCCGTCGGAGAGCACAATGACGCGGGTAATCCGGTCCGTCTCCACCCGATCCACGGCCATGTCGTAAGCCAGCTCGAGACCCTCTTCAACAAAGGTGGACCCGCCTGACTGGAGACGGTCAATGGCTTCAATGATCGTATTCTTGTCCTCGCCGCTGGTAGGATTCAGAATTACTTGACCATGTGAACTGTAGATCACAATGCCCACTTCGTCCGATGGCCGAAGTTCGTCCACCAGAAGCCTGAGGGACTTCTTGACCAATCCCAAGCGGTCTTCTCGTTCCATCGACCCGGAGACGTCTATGGTGAAGATGAGGGTTGCATCCATTCGGTCTTCGTCGGCAATCTCTTTGCCCTGTAGACCGACGCGCATCAACCAGTGGTTTTCCCCGCCGTAGGGGGAAGTCGATCCCTCCATGTGGATGGCAAAGGCGTCATCTAACGGCGGGTCGTAGCCGTAGTCGAAATAGTTGATGAACTCCTCCACCCGGACTGAGTCGGGGTCCGGAAGGTTGCCGTCCATCACGAATCTGCGCGCTACGGTGTATGATGCAGTGTCGACGTCCATGGCGAAAGTGGAAAGGTGATCGTCTTCGGTATCGATGAAGGGGTTAACGCCGTAATGCCTGAAGAAAGTGAGATCGTAGGCGGCGTCGTTTACCGTGGCAGACCCACCGATGGTGTTGAAACCTTCCTGCTCTACCGCCGTGCTCCAAGCTGCAGGAGCCATCGGTGCGGAATCCAAGCCCCATGCCTGCTGAACTCTAACGTATTCTGCATCTTCTGAAGCTGCATTAATGGAGATGTAACGAATGAGTTCTGAATCCTTTGGCGGTGTATCGCGTGACACACGCTCGAAATCTTCTGGCGATGCTTCTATGGGTAGCATGCGGTCTATGTCTTGGTCGTCGTATCCGCCACACGCCGCCAACGCTAGCATCAGCACGGACAGTGCGATAGAGAATATAAGGATCCAGCGAAGCGTACCTATCATGGAATCCTCCTCATTATATAATAGTGGCCCTTGCACCCCATTAGTTTCGCCTCACTCTCGTGTACGTGACACTACAGAGGTGTTACATTCGAGGCTAAACATGGAGCTAAGTGGTATCACTTGCCGACTTTTGCTGAATTACTGACCAAATATGTGGCCAGAGCCGGCATCGGCGACGCGGAGCTAGCCCGTCGAATCCGAATCAGCCGCCTAACCCTTATCCGTTGGAAGGAGGGGGTGACCAGTCGTCCTCGCCACCGCGAGGACGTTGTGAGGTGCGCCAGCGTTTTGCGGCTCACACCGGACGAGCGGGACGAGCTTCTGACCGCGGCTGGATTCTCTCCAGACGAGCCCCCCGATGCCCCATCTGCCGCCGCTATGGTTGATTCGACGGAGGAGGCTGCGGACCCGCCGGTTGTTACTCCCCATCGCTTAAGCAGAACTCTTGTGGTCAGCGGTGCAGCAGTGCTCGTAGTGGTTGCCGCTCTTGGTTACTTCTTTCTGTTGAGGCCAGAGAGACAACCCGATTTTCCCGTTGCTGCCGATGGAGAGTCGGTTATTCTGATGGCCCCATTCGTCAACTACACCGGCGGGCAGCAGGGGTTCAATATCCAGGGTCGTCTTACGGAGGAGATTGAACGTGCTGTGTCGACGGCAGGACTGGCTAACGTGCGAGTTGTCGAGTGGACTGATTCGATTTTTACCGAGACCGATGCTGCCGACGCTGCTCTGAAATCGATGGCCGACATGGTTATTTGGGGTGAATATGACAGTGGTCGGGCAATAGCAAATTTCACGGTGCCACACCAACCGCAGGGTCAGGGAGGCTACAACCCACAGGTGGTGGATATTTCGTTATCCCCTGCCGATCTCCCCACATCCATCAACGAGGCTCTTACCGGGGAAGTGCGTACAGTGGCGCTCATGGTTCTTGGCCAACTGTACCTGGAACGTGACGAGCACGATCTGGCCAAGGCTGCTCTGTCTGAGGCTATGGCGCAACAGCCCGTTAATGCTGACACATTGGCCGGAATCAAGTTCCGCTTGGGCTTGGCATACATGGGTGGGAAGTACGCAGACTACGATGAGGCGGTGTGGCTTTTTACCCAGGTGCTGGCGGTGCGGCCAAGGTCCGTGGACACTCTAAATAATCGGGCTTTGGCTTACCTGGAGCGGGGCCGTGAGGGCGACGTGGCGCTTGCAGTTGATGACCTGACGAGAGCATTGGGCCTAGAACCTCGCAGTGCCGGTACCTACTTGAACCGAGGTGTCGCGTACCTGCGGCATGGCGATAGGCACAACCTCTCTCGATCTATCTCTGACTTCGAGAGGGCCATAGAGCTGGACCCCGAATACTCAAGGGCGTACGTCAACCGGGCCAGCGCGTATTTGCAACGGGGCGATGACAGGGATCTTCAGCGAGCATTCGACGACATAGACAAGGCGCTGTCCATAGATGCCAAACTTGCAATCGCTTATGTAAACCGCGGCAACGCCTATCTACAGAGAGGCCAGTTCGGAGACTTGGAGAGGGCGGGCGAAGAGTACGCCAGGGCCATAGAGCTGGAGCCGAAAAACGCTACGGCCTACTATAACCGGGGCCTGGTGTTCAGTGCGCTGCTTGGCCCTAGTGAGGACTGGACCGATTCCACCAATGACCTACTTCGCGCCCAAGAGTTGGAGCCTCGTAATTTCGCGTTTGACAACACCTTATGCTGGCAGTTGGGTGTGCAACGCAGACCAGATGAGGCGCTGCCCTACTGTAATGTTGCACTGGAGGAACGTCCTGAAGGCTTGGTATTGGACAGCCTCGGGTTGGTCTATGCTGTGATGGGTAAACACGACGAGGCAGTCACAAACTTTGAGCCTTTTCTTGCCTGGGTGGGAACTTCCCAGAAGGATACTTGTCGCAGTCACTATCAACCCAGCCGCATCACTTGGATAAATGATTTGAAGGCTGGAGTCGATCCGTTCAACGACGAATTGCTTCGAGAGTTGCGGATACGGCCCGCACCTCCGTCTGCGGTGGATATCTGCTAACAATTGAGGTGGCCCTCTTCGCAGGACAACCATCAGCGGTTTCGAGACCGGCCTAGTGGTTCTCGATATTTACTGGCGCTATCTCATCCTCTGGCTCAAATCCGAATAAACGGGAGAAGAAGTAGAGTTCGGCTTCGAGCGCCCTCTTGATGTTGTCGGCCTGCCGGAATCCGTGCTGTTCCCCCGGAAATGTCAGATGCGCCGTCGGGATTCCCTTCGCCCGTACCGAGTTGAACATGGTCTCTGCTTGGCTAGGTGGCACTATCCTGTCTTCCAGCCCCTGCAGAAATATGATCGGACTGGACAACCGCTCGGTGAAATTAATTGGTGACCTCTCCCTGTAGACTGCGGCGTCTTTCGGATAGGGTCCCACCAGTGAATCCAGGTAACGCGACTCAAACTTGTGGGTGTCTCGCGCCAGGGACTCAAGGTCGCTCACTCCGTAGTAGCTAGCCCCTGCGGAAAATATGTCTCGGAAGGTCAGCACTGCCAGCGTGGTGTAGCCCCCTGCACTTCCCCCGTCGATGGCTAGCTGCCTCTCATCGACCAAACCCTGATCAACCAGATATAGGGCTGCGTTGACACAGTCGTTCACGTCCACCACACCCCAGTTCCTCTCTAAACGCCGCCGGTATTCCCTGCCGTACCCGGTGCTACCTCCATAGTTCACGTCCACGACTGCGAATCCCCGGCTTGTCCAGAACTGGATCTCCAGGTCAAGGGCGTTGGACGTAGCTGCGGTGGGACCGCCATGGCTTTTCAGCAGCAACGGAGGCTTGGTTCCGTCTTGGGCAGCAAAGTCTCGGTTTCGTGGCGGATAGAAGAATGCGTGGGCCGTCTGCCCACCTTCAGTAGGAAACTCTATTGTTTCCGGGTGGGACAGGTACTCTGTGTCCACGGATGTCGTACCAGAACGCCGGACGACATCCAGTTGTCCGGAAACCAGGTCCAGCCGTAGCAAAGCGTTTGGTTCAGTCGGCCCACCTGCCTCGAAGAGTACCTGGTTTGCGTCAATTCGCAGGTCTGACCGGTCCATTGCCGAGTAGCCGCCGATTTCCAACGCCGTCCAGCACCCGCTCTCCAAATCCACGTCCAATAATTCCCAGACGCCACTGCGGTTGACGGCGCATATGGCCCGATCCTCCGAGACGAATCCGTAGCAGTTTGCTCCGAATACCCACTGCGGCCGACCGAATTCCGCCTCCATGGGCAGGATGGACTCGCCAGCCACTTGGTCTGTTTGGCCGTCCCACCGGTAGAGGTTCCACCACCCGCTCCGGTCCGACACGAAGTACAGACGGCCGTCGGGGCCCCATTCCGGTTGGCAGATGGACTCGTCAATTCCTCCGGCCACCAGCCTTCGTTCGCCGACCTTGCCATCGCCGTCCAGTGCGCCAACCCACAACTCCGTACCGTCCCAGGGCATGTTCGGGTGATTCCAGGTTAGCCAGCACAACCGAGACTCGTCGGGATTCAGCCGGGGAGAGGAATAGAAATCATTCCCTGAAATCAGCACCTCGGGATTGGCTATGACTCCATCAGAGGTGTCCATTGGGACCGCAGCCACCGAATTGACAGGCTCTCCCTGGTCCGAATGATTCTCCTGAACACAGATTAGCCGCGAGCGCGACCAATCAACTTCAAAGTCCGCGTGACGTATGTCCCCTTCAGGTGTGATAGGTACGGGGTCCTGACCGAGAGGTTGTCGATAGACCCGTTGATCAACGAAGTTCGTGAAGTAGACCGTGCCTTCGTAGACTGTATAAGCGCCACCGCCATACTCATGAACCCGGGTGCGAACGTTGAACGGAGCCGGAGTGACATCAGATGTGGCCCCATCCGGCGTCCGTCTCACCACTACATGCCGTCCTGCCTCTATTGGACGAATTTCCACCCAGAAGACGTCACCGCCGTCCAGAGCAATCTGACCCAACCCGAGAGAATCGGCCACGATCGAGTCAGTTGTAATCGGCGAAGCCCAAGAGCCGTATGGGCTGATAGTTGGCATTGCAGTCTACTCCTTTGTTGGGGCTATGACTTTGGCAAGGCCAATGTCAGTGGCGATTTAACTTGACCAACGGGTGAGTGGTTTGGACAAAGCAGTCTACCACTCTATGATGCCAGCTTCATGGGCGTTTCGGTAGGATTACTGTTATTTCAGTATGCTTCTCTGGCTCCGAATCCACCTTGATATTGCCGCCGTGTTCCCTGATCACATCGTAGGCGAGACTCAATCCCAGCCCGGTATTTCTTATGCTCTCTTTGGTAGTGAAGAAGGGATTAAACATCTTTTCCCTTACCTCCTGTGTCAGGCCAGTACCGTTGTCACGTACCAGTATCGTGACTCTGTCTTCCGTGCTGGCCGTAGCGACTTTCAGTTCGGGCTGGTAGTCGCTTGCGCTTCCCCTGGCCTTGTACAACATCGCCTGACAGGCATTGGATACCAAATTCGCGATTACTCTCGCCACATCTTCGGGCACCACGATCACTTCTTCAAGCTCTGGGTCAAGTTCCATTATGATCTCGGCGAAGAAGTCTGAGTCATGTACTTGCACGGCCCTGTGAGCTAGATTGGTCTGATCAGCCACCAGTTTGTTTAGATCCACGGGACGGAATCCACCTGCAGCGCCTCGATCCAGCGTTAGCATGGCCGACACGATCCCATTGGCCCGGTTACTATGGTGCAAGACTCGTTCCATATTGTCCGATAAGTCCTTAATTAGTTCTTCAGCATCTTCTTCGGCAAGTTTGTCAGGCTGTTGGATCATCTCCTTGAGTTCCAGTGCAATATCGATTGAGGAGGAGGCGAAATTTTGAACGAATTGAAGAGGGTTACGCATTTCGTGAGCGACGCCTGATGCGAGCTCTCCGAGTTCAGCTAGCTTTTGTTGGCTTATGATCTGGTCCTGCGTACGCCGGAGGTCTGTCAACGCCTGTTCCAGCTCATTATTCTTATCCCGCAGCTCATCGGAAAGCTGCTGTACTCTATCTAACTGCAACGCCCGAATGGAACTCTGGCGTAGGGTTTCCAACGCTTCACAGGCCTTGGACACTTCGTCATTTCCCCAAGGCTCGATGTGGTAGTCGAAGTCTCCCATACCCAGCCGCCGAATCCAAATCTCGATGGCCACGGTCCTGACACCAGTAAAGATGGTGAGGCCACTCATCGCTAGAGCCAAAAATAGGGTGACCGCTGCCAGAGCCATTAACAATGTTTCGCCTTCCCGGAGGGCGTATACGTTCATGGCCGTGATGAGGCTTAGAACCAAGAACAGCAAAATGACATGTTGCACCGAGTATCGTCGGATGCTGAACTTGGACATACCGAGCGGACTGTTCGATTCTGTGGGCTTCTGGCAGGGGGCGGGTCTGCTCTTCATGGATTTCTCCTGGAAGGGTAATGGACATCAGGGTCAATGATAGTCCACCGTTTGCTGTTGGTTTCCTCCGCTATTAGGGAATGAAACCTAGCGACACTGGTCATGAGTCGGGCGAGTGCGTGGCTTTATTGCTACGCCCTTACGATGTCAAAAGGGATTTTAGCCAGTTCAATGTATTAGGTGTCAAGGGCGGAGACAAAACTGTCGAGTTCGGCGGAGCCGAAGGGCGCTCCCATGGATCCACCAAGCTAGATAGAACGAAGAACCTTCAAGCTAAGGTTCAGGTTCGTTGTATATGGGGATTATGGGTTGAGGCCCAAGAGAAAATCCAGTAGAGGGCGATTGGAGCGTGGAGGTGAGAAGCTCGTTATCAACGCTGTTGTCCGCATCTACGCCGCAATTTGGTCGCATGCCCATTGCTGTATGTCAGAGACACGAACCGGTCCGGATGACTGGAAGATCTCTCACGTGGGCCGGCAGTTTGATCTCGATGCCCATGACATCGGCGCCATCAACCTCGACCGGAGTTCGCATTCCTATGGACTGCGTAAACCCTACAGCCCTATAGGCGCCAACGAAATTACAGTCGTCGTTGCCTATCAATAGGTAGTACACATTGTCTGAAACTCCTATGTGGAAGCTGCCGTCCGCTGCAGTCTCGTCTTCATACTTGATTTCCACGCCTCCGAGTGTATTGGATTTGACATCTACCGCTCTTATCAGTACTCCTTCGAGCGGCTGCCCGTCTGGCCCTGTTACCGTCCCTTGAATAGAGCCAGTAATAGGACCTTGACCGTAACCGGGTAAGTGGCAGGACGATGAGATCTCCGCGTCGCCGAAGACCCGTTGAATCAGGGCGGCTAATGCCGGGTCGTATGCCAACAATCTTGAACGATTTGTCAATTCAAGCTCAATGCCCACGTCGAACCAGATTCCAACTGCCTGCGCCCAGTATTCACTGGGATTTCTCGAGGCGTAGGTTCCGGCCCAGAGGCCCGAATCCATTGCATCTTCGTAGGCCGACTCCAGTATTGCCCGAAAACCTGTGAATGGCTCTGCATGATCGATAGCGTGAGCGAACTCGTGGACAAAGACATCGAGCAGTTTGTAAATATTGGTCTCCTGACAGAGTATATTCTCTTCACCTCCAACGACTAGCCGCATGCTTCCGCGGGAGTAGAGACCGCCTTTCTCTACCCTTGTGTCCCAGTATCGGGAAAACTCACGAAACTCCGGAAGGTTGGTGACAGCCGAACCCCGGGCCATAATTGCCACGCGGACTCCCAGTCTTGCCATAGATGCGTGTAGCTCGGGCCGATCGGAGAGCATCTCGTTGATGATGTTACGAACGCGAAAGAGAGCCTCGTTTGGAACCAGCGAAGACGCGGCTATGGGGATTCCCTCGACATCCAGGTATTTCTCGTAGTATGGATCAAGTCCGAGGGATCTGGGCGGAGCGGATAGCTGAGTTGAGGGTGCCTCCACTTGTACTATATCTGAGTCTTTACAAGGGGGTAGACCAACCTCGCCGAGATCGCTGTGAGGCACGCCCAGAATGATGCCAGGTATGCACCCTGTCAGTCGGTTACTTCCGCCAAGCCGCAACCTAGCCAGATTGTAGAGCTCTCCCAGCTCCGGCGGGACCTCCCCACTAAATCGATTGTTGTTGAGGGACAGCCATTCTAGTTTGAAGAGGTTGCCCAGTCCCGGCGGAATCCTACCGGTCAAAAGGTTTGCTTCCAGGTTCAGTCTCTCCATTTTGAACAGGTTTCCGAGTTCAGGAGGGACAGTCCCGCTGAACCGATTATGGTTAAGGAACAGCCATGACAATCTGGAGAATTTGCCCAGTTGTGGCGGAATTTCCCCGCTCAACCGGTTCTCATATAGGGACAGGCTCCACAGGTTTGAGAGTTTGCCCAGCTGTGACGGGATCTCCCCGCTCAATCTGTTTCGAGACAGGTTTAGTCTTACTAGCCTGAAGAGATTTCCCAGTTGCGGTGGAATCCTTCCGCTCAGTTGGTTCTGACTTACGTCCAGGGAACCCAGTCTGGAGAGATTGCCCAGCTCTGGGGGAATCCTTCCGCGCAACTGGCTTTGACTCAAGGTCAGGTTATTTAGTCTGGATAGTTTGCTCAGTTCAGGTGGGATCTGTCCACCCAACCGGTTCTGACTTAGGTTCAGGGAATACAGGAATGAGAGGTTGCCCAGCTCCCGCGGGATCTCCCCACTTAACCGGTTTGCAGTGAGGTTGAGCCAAGTGATACGACCGTTGGGGTCGGTGGTGACGCCAAACCACTCTCCGATGGGACCGGCGCTCAGCCAACCGCTATTTTGCTTCCAGTTGGGTCCGTTAGTAGCGTGGTAGAGCTGGACAAGTACGGCCCTGTCAGATGTGGCCGTTGTGTTTTTAGGCATCTCACCTTGTACGGAGCAAAACGGTAGACCGACAAAGCGGATGTCTTGTATCTGACGTAGCCCACTCGGTATGCACCCGGTGAGTTGGTTTTCTTCTATTACCAGGTAGCGCAGGAATGAGAGGTTTCCCAGCTGAGGCGGGATCTTTCCGTTCAATTGGTTCTGACTCAGATAGAGGATTGTCAGATAGGAGGGTTTGCCCAGCTCTGGCGGAATCTCTCCGCTTAACTGGTTTGCACTCAGGGTAAGGAATACCAGGTTTGAGAGGTCGCCCAGCTCTGCTGGTATCTCCCCGATTAATTGATTCCGGCTTAGGAATAGATGTTGTAGGTATGAGAGGTTGCCCAACTCTGGAGGAATCTCACCACTCAACCAGTTCCCGTTGAGGTTCAGCCCACTGACGCGACCGTTTTGGTCGGTGGTGACGCCAAACCACTCCCCAATTGGCGCGGCGCTCAGCCAGCCGCGGTTTTGTTTCCAGTTTGGTCCGTTCGTTGCGTGGTAGAGCGCGACTAGAGCGGCCCTGTCTGATTCGGCTGTAGTGCCTGCCGGCATCTCATCTGTGTCTAAGCAAAACGGCAGGCCGACAAAGCCTATGTCTCTCACGGATCGCAGCTCCCACGGCACGCACCCGGTGAGTTGGTTCTCATCCAATCTCAGAGATACCACGTATGAGAGGTTGCCTAACTCCGGCGGTATTTCTCCACTCAACTGGTTGTTAATTAGTGTCAAGTATTCTAGGAATAAGAAGTTGCCAAGCTCCGGTGGAATCTGCCCGCTCAACCTATTCTGACTTAAGTGCAGACCCTCCAGGTATTGTATGTTGCCCAGCTCCGGCGGAATCTCTCCGCTTAACTGGTTCTGATTTAGCCTAAGATCTCGAAGGTATGGGAGATTGCCCAGCTGCGGCGGGATCTCTCCGCTCAGCCGGTTCTCATTTAGAGAAAGGGACCACAGGTATGTGGGTTTGCCCAACTCTGGGGGGATCTTTCCGCTCAGCTGGTTCTTACTCAGGGTCAGGAGCTCTAGGTATGAGAGGTTGCCGAGCTCAGGCGGAATCCCTCCAGTCAACAGGTTATCACTCAGAGACAGGAAATCCAGGTATGAGAGGCTACCTAGCTGTGGCGGAATCTTTTCGCTCAACTGATTCCCTCCCAAGGATAGGTGATCCAGGTATGAGAGGTTGCCTAGCTGTGGCGGAATTTCCCCGCTTAACTGGTTTCCTCCTAGGGACAACTTTTCCAAATAAGAGAGGTTGCCCAACTGTTGTGGTATTTTTCCATTCAACCAATTGACTGAGAGGGTCAACTCAGTAACACGACCTATCAGGTTAGTGGTGACGCCGAACCAGTCTCTCATTGGAGCATCACTTAGCCAGTTCTTGTTATTGGCCCAATTTGCGCCGTCCGCGGCATTGTAGAGGGCAATGAGTGCGGTTCTATCGCTGGTAGGCGTCGCCAATATTGTGGTCCCGACGGCGACGTCAGACGCTGTACCCACACCGGCGGAGTTGATGGCAGAGACCCGGTAGTGGCGCGTAATTTCCGCCCTTAATCCCATGTGGGAGTAGATGATGTCGGTGGACTCGGTGCTGTCCGCGAGGTCGCTCCAAGTCGAGCCGTCGAGCGACACCTCAATGCGGTAGTCCGTGACGTCGGCCCCACCGTCGTCGGATGGCGCCATCCACGATAGGTCGATCCACTTTTCCCAGTTGGTAGTGGCGGTCAACCCCGTAGGCTCTGCCGGCATGGTCGCGGGAGCGGTAATCCCGGTTGTGGCGTTTGACGCCTCACCCACACCGGCGGAGTTGATGGCCGTGATCCGGTAGTGGCGCGTGGCTCCACCCCTCAATCCCGTGTGAGAGTGCGTGGTCTCAATCACACCGGTATCGGCAGTAAGGTCGCTCCAATCTAAACCGTCTTCGGACACTTCAATGCGGTACCCGGTGATGTCGGCCCCACCGTCGTCGGACGGTGGCGTCCACGATAGGTCGATCCGCCTTTCCACGTCCTGCGTGGTCGTAAATTCCGACGGTGCCCCTGGCGCAGTCGCGGGAGCCGTGGCGCCGGTTGCGGTGTTTGATGGAGGCCCTGTGCCGGCGGAGTTGATGGCTGAGACCCGATAATGGCGAGTGGTTCCTCCCCTCAGTCCGGTGTCGGGGTAGGTGGTGTCTGTGGTCCCGGTGTCGGCCGTTAGGTCGCTCCAGGTCGAGCCGCTAGTAGACACCTCAATGCGGTAGCCAGTGATGTCCGCCCCGCCGTCATCGGGCGGCGTCGTCCACGATAGGTCGATTCGCCTTTCCAAGCCGGCGGTGGCCGTCAATTCAGTTGGCGCGTCTGGCACCATGGCGGGCGCCGATATTCCGGTAGCAACATTCGATGCGGGTCCCGTACCGGCGGAGTTGATGGCAAAGACTCGGTAGTCACGCGTGGTTTCGCCTCTCAATCCGGTGTGGGAGTGGGTGGTGGCAATGTTTTCGGTGTTGGCAACCAGGTCGCTCCAGGCCGAGTCGTCCGTCGACACCTCGATTCGGTAGCCGGTAACGTCCGCTCCGCCATCATCGGACGGGGCGGACCACGACAGGTCGATCTGTCTTTGTACGTTCTTAGTGGCCGTTAATCCCCTAGACACCCCAGACACGGTCGCGGGAGCGGTCATCCCGGTGGCGGCGTTCGACGCCTTACCCGTGCCGGCGGAGTTGATGGCCGAGACTCGGTAGTGACGCGTGGTTTCCACATTCAATTCGGATTGAGAATACGTGGTGGCAGTGTTCTCGGTGTCGACAACCAGGTCGCTCCAGGCCGAGCCGTCCGTCGACACTTCTATACGGTAGCCCGTGATTTCTGCCCCGCCGTCGGCATACGGGGCCGTCCACGACAGGTCTATCCGTCTTTCTTCGTCCCTTGTCGCAGTCAACCCACTTGGCGCTTCCGGCACCGTCGCCGGAGCTGTGATCCCGGTGGCAATGCTCGACGACTTACCCGTGCCGGCGGAGTTGATGGCCGAGACTCGGTAGTGGAGCGTGGTTTCCACGTTCAAGTCGGTGTGGGAGTGGGTGGTGTCGGTGGCTCCGGTGTCGGCCGTCAGATTGCTCCAGGCTGTTCGGTCTGCCGACACCTCAATACGGTAGCCAGTGATGTCCGCTCCACCATCGCTGGACGGCGCAATCCACGACAGGTTGATCTGCCTTTTACCATCGTTCGTGGCCGTCAGTCCCAACGGCATACCAGGCGCCGTTGCCGGTCGGGCGGTGGGTATGCTGGTTGGCGCACTTGTCGGAACCGGCGTATGTACGGGCGGTGTCGTTTGAGTGGCACTAGGCGTGGGCGTTTCAGTAACCACGGGTGCCTGACTATCGCTGCAGGCATTAAGAGCAACGGCAACGAGTAGAATTCCTAAGAGGGCGGCGAACCATGTTGGACGAGGAACAAGTGAGGCTATGGTGGTCTCCTAACTGTGTAAGCGCGTCAAATGTCATTCTCTGGTGGATCGCACAATTGTACAAGAAATGTGACTATATTGAAACATCGGTACAGAGTTAGTGACCACTTTGGATCGAGTTCTCGCCTAACTCAGCCTGTTCATGATATCCATGACGCGCCGAGCCCTTGACTCTGTTCTCTCGCACTAGCTCATTAGGTAACGCTATGTGCTACAGGCGGCGAATGTGATCACCCTTCCCGCCAGTCTTGATAGCTGAGGCAGGGAAGGAGAAGTGAATTGGGTGCGGACGGTAGGCGGGCCCATGGGCCTGTTTACCGTCCGCACCCTGGCAACAACTTTCTCAACCGCGAGTTGACTGTTGCACTATTAACGCAATGATTAGCCAGCCTCTGCTTGGCAACCTCCGCATTTCCCTATTCTCCGAGACCTCTAGTTGTAGCGGATACGGGGGTCCAGGTAGGCGTAGAGGATGTCTACGACGAGGTTGGAGACGATGAAGATGCCGGCCATGAACAGGACCACCGCCTGCACCACCTGGTAGTCTCTAGCCTGCACGGCTTCCACCGCCAGCAGGCCGGTGCCGGGCCAGGCGAACACCGTCTCCGTCACCACGGAACCGGTCAGCAGGAAGCCAGCCACGAGGCCGAAGTAGGTGAGGGGCGCGATGGCTGCATTGCGCAGACAGTGCTTCCAGACGACCTTCCATTCCTGCAGACCCTTGATGCGGGCCAGTTTGACGTATTCGCTGTCCAGCACCTCCAGCATGGCGGAGCGGGTCAGACGCATGAGGGCCGCCACGTTGAACCAGCCGAGGGTGATAGCGGGCATTATCATGTGGTCTATGCCCCCTCTGCCCGAGGTGGGCAGCCAGCCAAGGAGGACGGCGAACACCCACATGAGCACTATGCCCAGCCAGAAGCTGGGAAGGGACTGTCCAAGAAGGCCGATTACCTTACCTCCATAGTCGAAGGGCGTGTCCTTCTTAGTAGCCACAAGCATACCGATAGATATCCCAAGGACGGTACTTATCACCAGGGTAAATGCTGCCAACTGTAAGGTGGCAGGGAACTTTTCGAGGACTATCTCAAGAGCGCCGCTGCCCCATTTCCAAGATTGCCCCCAGTCTCCTTGTACCACGTTCTTCACGTATATGCCGTACTGGACGACCATGGGTTTGTCTAAGCCCCAAGCCTTCTCCACCCTCTCGAAGTCCGCCGGAGTCGCCTCGATGGGCAGCATAATGTCCAGCACGTTGCCGCTGAGACGGGTAAGGAAGAAGACAAGCATCGAGACGCCAATGAGCGCTATGATGGATTGGCCAATCCGAAAGATTAAGTATCTCTGCATTTTGGGTGCCTCCACTAAGTTATAGGGTGCAGATTCCGGTTAGATGGACCTGGGAAGGGCGGAATCCGGCGCAAAAAGCGCGCTAGGCGAGACAGTAGAATAAATGATTAGAGCATCAAAACTGGGGTATATCTTGCCCTAGTATATTTTTACTATAAGATTTCTTCTTTGTCAAATGGTGAGTGAATGTAAGCAATCGGAGAACGGGACCGCACCAGTAGACGTTGCTTATGGATATGAGACAAATTGGACGAGGAGCGTACGTGTGGGCATGGCTGGCCTCTAGAAGCCCTATCATGTTAGGCTTGGAACCGGCACTGATCTCCAAGCCGCGCCAGTTTAGCAGCAGTATCTCGCCACCCAATTTTCCAGGGCCGGATACAGGCTCAGGGTATGCCTGTCAAATCCTCCTTCGAGGGAGAAGGCCAGGATGGGTGTGGAAGCCCATAGTCACACGCTTTGTGAGGACGATTCATCCAAGAGAATCGGTCATTTGTGGTCCGATTCTCCACGTCGCTCCCAGAGCAACAGAGGAGGCACACCGTCATGCCGCAAATGACCGGAAAACAAGCCCTGATGGAGATGCTAAGGGCTGAGGGGGTGCGTTACATCTTTGGCAATCCCGGGACCAGCGAAAGCGCCATTATGTCTTCGCTACCAGAGTACCGGGACATCAAGTATGTGCTGGTGACTCAAGAAGGGGTGGCCATGGGCATGGCCGATGGCTACAGCAGTGCGACGGGCGGCCCCTCCCTGGTCAATCTGCACATTGAGACCGGCCTCGCCAACGGAATCAGTCTCCTGCACCATGCTATGGACGGCGGTGTTCCCCTGGTGCTGACCGCCGGCAACAAAGACATCCGCAAGTTCACCGAGGGACGCTCCGATTTGGTAGAGATGGTGCGCCAATTCACCAAGTGGAGTGGTGAAGTCACTCACCCGGAGCAAATGCCCGGGATGTTGCGCCGGGCATTCAACGAGGCAAAGACCCCGCCCACCGGCCCCACCTTTGTAGACTTCGCCGCCAATGCTCTGGAAGACACCGCAGAGATGGAGATCATTCCCTCATCCACCGGGTACTTTCGGTTAAGCCCAGACCCGGCGGCAGTGCAGGCTGCCGCGGACCTGTTATCCCGGTCCGCGCGCCCCATAATGGTGGTGGGCGACCGGTTGGCTCAGTCCCAGGGCGTGGCCGCCGCTGTCCAGCTGGCGGAGTTGCTGGGCGCACGGGTCTACACCACGTCCTACGCACGGATGAACTTTCCGTCGGGGCATCCTCAATTTCTGGGCCGGATCAACCCGACGCTACCTGCTTCGCGGGAGATGCTGTCCTCCGGAGACGTAGTCCTAGCAGTGGGCACCAACGTTTTCTCCGGTTTCTTCTACTTTTCCGGACGAAGCCTGTCCGCATCCACCAAACTGATCCACGTGGACTCGGCCCAACGGGAGGTAGGCAAATCCGAGCCTACTGACGTTGGTATAATTGCCGACCCCAGGACCGCCCTGCAGTGCTTGAACGATGCAGTCGGCGATGGTATGTCGGGGTTGCAGCGCGAGGCGGCCCGTCTGCAGGCCACGGTTGTAGCCGAGCAAAAATCGGCGAATCAGGCTGCTTGGAATGCTAGGCAAAAGCAGCGATGGCAGCAGAAGCCTATGTCTCCAGAGCGAATGATGACCGAATTGGCGCGGGCGATGCCAGCCGATGCCATCGTCGTAGACGATTCCATCAGTTCTAAGGACGCTCTTCACGGGGCTGTAGAATTCAACGAAGCTGACAGTATCTACGGGGAACGGATTGGGGCCATCGGATGGGGCATGGGCAGCGCGATGGGCGTGAAATTAGCCCACCCTAAACGACCTGTGATTGCCGTGGTCGGGGACGGCAGCGCGATGATGACGGTGCAGGCGCTGTGGACGGCGGCCAACGAGAACATCCCTGTGGTCTATCTGATTTGCAACAATCGCTCATACCGTATACTCAAAATCAATATGGATATCTACAAAACGCAGGTGCTGGAAGAAGCGCGGCCGGAAGAATACATGGGCATGGACTTTCCGCTGCCCTTGAACATCGCGGGGATAGCTAATGCCATCGGTGTCTACGGACGTACTATAGAAGACCCGGAGGAGTTGGCTCCAGCCATCCGGCAAGCGGTGGAGTCGGGCCGCCCAGCGGTTTTGGACGTGGTAATCGACGGCATCCTGTAGCTGAACCACAACGTTGGTCATTCGTCGGGTTCCCAGGAATCTGAGGATGGTGACCACGCTAATGGCTGCGGAAATCCGTTGCGTGGGAACCCGGTAGGGCCGGTCGTCGAAAGGCTATAGTTCCCCAAGCAGCCGGTCTACCAGCCTCTTCAGTGGCTCTCCCGTCTCCGTCGGTCCGACGACCTTTGAGACCGACGCCAACTTCAGGATAGAGTCTTCATCATTGGCGGCGGCCTCCACGGCCGCCAATACTAGCTGCCATGGCTGGGCATCGTTATAGTCGAGGTCGATGGGAGAATCCCCAGCGGGTAGCGGCAGAGTGAACATTGATTCACTTTCGGCTCCTACCAGTAGGACCAGGGTGGGATAGTAATCATCGTCTAAGCCGAACTCCCGCAACAAACGGCGTGCGGTGGAGGACAGGCCGTGTTGTCCGAAGATGGTAAGGTGCCGAAACTCGGCGTCGAGTGACTGGAAGCTGCTGCGGAAGTTGCGGAATACGTCGTGGGCCAGACGGTCCTTTGAGGATACTAGGAACACCGCGTGTACCGGGAAATGGTTGGCGGGCTCCTTGGAGAGATCCTTACGCCAACGTGACAACTTTTCCAGGTCGTGGTTTTCGGCATAGTTGTTGCTCATGTTAATTACACCTACTTCTTAGGGCCAACGATGTCAGCTATCTGCTTTACCTGTAATAAGAGGCTCTCTCGTCTCGAGCTCTTCATTATCCATAGACTTGTGTTCGCATTGCTTGTCTGCCGATGAAACCCAAATCCCATGAGAAGTCATAGCTCAGAGATACGAGAGAATAGGCATCATCGTTACCACCACGTCGCCTGTTTCCCCAAAGTCCATTGTGGCAAAGCCATACTCCCCAAGGATATACGCAAGAAAGTCCGATTCTGCTCAAACGCCCTTGATACACGCTAGGGGTTATGCAATATAAGACGTCGCCACTCAGGTAACACTACCATAGTTATCACTACCGTTAGCCTGCCATAAAGCGTGTCCTATTATCACCTGAAGAATCGACTTGACTTTGGGCCCTTTCGGAATTCTTGCGTAGAGTGGAGTCCGCTGAATTGGTTTCGTAGACTTGCGACCATATATCGCCTAAAATCCAGAGCAGGTACATTGAGGAGCGACAGCTTTGGAAGATAAAGATTTTAAAGAGCTCAACTACATCATGGGTTACAGCGGCGAATTTCAACAGCTTCTACGCCGCCGCAGCGCTGAAACCAACGCGGCCCACCTGCTGCCCCATCTAAAGCCGGGCCTTCGCCTCTTGGACTTCGGTTGTGGGCCTGGGTCGATTACTGTTGGGTTAGCTAATGCCGTTAATCCAGGCGAGGTCCATGGCATCGACATGGAGGAGTCTCAGATTAACGTCGCCAGAACCGTCGCCAAGGCAGGCGGACATGAAAACGCATTTTTCCAGGTTGGTGACGTGACCGCCCTACCTTTTAAGGACAACTTCTTCGACGTGGCCCACTGCCATGCCGTTCTAATGCACGTTCCTGATACGACGGCTACTTTGGCCGAAGTGAAGCGGGTCCTGAAACCTGGCGGGATAATCGCCAGCCGAGAGATGTTTGTATCCTGCTCTTTCCTGTCACCTCAAGACGGCGGAGCGGACGACGCGTGGGCGGTGTTCGCAGACCTGCTGACCGCTAACGGCGGGCACCCTGAAATGGGTACGGAGCTGAAAGACACCTTTCTTCAAGCAGGGTTTAACAACGTCCGTGCCGGGGCTTCCTTCGACTTTTTCGGTACAAAGGAAGACGTGGACTTCATTCACGGATTCATCAGCGACTGGTTCTATACTCCCGATGTTATGGCAGCGGGTATCAAGTTGGGTCTTGCCACCCAGGAGAAGTTCGACAGGTGGCGCAAAGAGTTAGACCTCTGGAGGGACCATGCAGGCGCCTGTGGCGGCTTTGCCTTCGGCCACGCAATCGCCTCCAAGCCAGACTAGACCTGTATTGGCGCTGGGCTGCCCGTATCCTCTCGTTGACATGGACTAGCGTAACTGGCGGACCACCGCTCCGAGGGGAATCAACTGGGTTAAACTAGTCCTACCTTCCGGATCCACCTCACCCCTTAGCCTGCCAGGCTTGAAGCCCCAACTTGACGTCCGTTCCAGCCATCGCGAGAAGTTCAGTGGATGTAAGGGCCTGGGCGTCAGACGATTCCTGAAGACCGGAGGCTGATTACCAGCCCCTGGTGATTATACCGTAGACGAGGCCACCCAATGCCAAGACTATGAGGAAGGCTACTGCCAAAAGGATTATCAGCCAGAGGGGCACGGATGCCAGGGCCATGGCCAAAGCTGCCAGACCGGCTATTATAAGAAGGTTAACTATCCAGAGGGGCATAGAAGCAATGGCCAACAAAGCGAGGATGATAAGGAGGATAATAAGCCAGAGTGGAAGTCTATTCCGGGAGTCGTCTTCGGCCGCGCTTATCGTGGGCTCCGGTGCAGGCGTCGCCGTCGCTGTTGGAGTTACGGGAGACCGCTGAACGGGGACCACGGTAGGTTGCCGCGTGGCGGGAGATGAAGACGCTTGCGGTGTCGGCTGCGTTGGCTGCGCCGAGGGCGTGGGACGTGATATCGAGGTCCTGATGGGAGTCGGAGCTGCCGTGGGCGTTGGCGCCGCTGGAGTCGGCGCTGCCGTGGGCGTTGGAGCCACTGGAGCCGGCGCCATCACGGTAGGCGTCGGCGTGGAGGCTGGAATCCTGCGTAAAGATACGGAGGCAGTGGGTTTTCGCGTGAGACCGTCGGTGGTGCCAGGGGTCTCCTCAAGCGCCGATGATGCAGCCGGGTCGAGTATGGGTTTCAGCACAAGGGCGTAAGAGGGGTCGGAATACCGGGTGACGATTGGTCTGATGATCTCATCGTAATCGCGATCGGGGTCTAGCGTTCGCACGATAGGAGCAGCGACAACTGTCACGTTGACGGTGGTGGCGGCTGACAGGCCTCCGGCATCGGTTCCAGACAAGCCAAACGACAGGGAACCTTCCCCAACCGGTGAGACTGAAAGCGTATTGCCAGCCAAGGTTGCTGACACCACGGTGGAGTCAGCCAGGCCGACAAGGGCATAAGTTAAGGCATCTCCGTCCGGATCAGTGAAAAATTCATCGAGGTCCAGGCTTGCAGGGTCATCTCCTATGGTCAATGCAAGCCCGGGTATCTCAGCGCTCTCGGGAGCCTCATTCACGTTGGACACGGTGACGGCTACATTGAGTTGGGAAGACGCTTGTGGGTTTCCATCATCAGCGGCAGTTACCGTCAATGAGTGTATGTTTGTCCCTTTCGAACTTGCCGGGGTTTCAAAATCAAATGCGCTCTCCAGGAAAAGGTTTCCTTCCTCGTCTATCTGGAAGGCTCCAGAGTCTGGCCCGCCCACAGACCAGGTGATGGCGTCGTCTTCGGGGTCTTCCACCTGATAATTGGCCAGAAAACCGGTATTGCCTTCCGTGGTCGAGAGCGCAGTCTCGCCGCTGATGGCGCCGAGCTCGTTCTGGTTAGTGACGCGTATGCGCACGTCCTGCGAATCGGAGCGACTGGGAGACCCGTCGTCAGCCACCCTCACCCTGATCTCGTATCTATTGTCTTCGTCACGATCTGCGGGGCTTTCAAAGTCCGGAGACGTCCTAAAGGTCAAGACGCCTTCGTCGGATATCTTGAAGGCCCTGCTGTCCAGGCCGTCCACGTGCCATTCCAAGTCATCATCGTCGGGGTCGCTACCTTCAAACGTGGCGACCGGCCCCGTTCCGTTCTCCTCATACCGCAGACTGTCGTCATCGACGTCCAGTCTAGGGCGTTGATTCGTCTTGGGACGGACAGTTTCGCTGCTGCTGGTGGTCGTAGTGGTGGGCGAACGAGGTTCTGGGGTGGGTGGCGGGTCTACTGTTGTTTGTTCATCTTCAGATGTTGGAATACTGGTAGTGAAATCACTAAAGCCGCTGATGTTTACGACTTCAATGGTGCCGCCGTTCGTAGTGGTTGTAAACGTGTAACACTCAGATGTCCCGACCGAGTCGGGGCACTTCGTTATCTCGTCCCAAGAATTGGCCGTTCCGTCTCCCTTGTACAAGTTAAATGTATTGGCAGTGATGGCGGTCTGAACAGCGGTGGCTTGGGTCTGGTCCAAGGTCAGGACCATTTTTCCGTCCTGGTTCAAGTTCTCATCAATGCCATTCGCCGCCAGGTCAAAGAGGTCTACTGAGAGACAGAGATACTCGTTGTTTTCAGGCGCCTCCGTGCCGCAGTCTTGGCTCTCCGGGTCAATTCTTGCCTGGAAATATCCGGTCCTGGAACCACTGGGAAATGTGACTGTCAGGCTGCCTGCGATCACGGGAGTTTCTGCGTTGGGGTCGACTATCCCCGACATCTCTGTGGTTGTACGTAGGGGCGGTGGGTCGTAGACGATTACTTTGAAACCCGTGCTTACGGAATGGCTGCCGTCAAAAGCCCTGACGGTAATGTCAGTCACACCGGTGGCCACGGGCGTAATGGTCAGGGTGCTCCCTGATACAGAAGTGGTGGCTTTGGCGGTGACCGACGACTGAGCTGTGTAGGTCAGGTCATCGTCGTCGGGGTCTGTGAAATAGTCGCTGAGGTCTTCGGTCTTGGAACCGCCATCAATTTCCACGTCTTGTCTTGGGACAGGTAGATTCCTTGTCTCGGGTGCGTTGTTATTCTGCGGCGGATTGTTGCCATCAAGCGAGATTGGATGCCAGAATCCCATTTGGTCAGCGAAACATACATGGAGAACGGCTCCGACTTTGGTAGTGGTGTAGTTGGCCTTGTAGAGGTCGCGGTCGGGAACCGTTATTTCGCGCCCCATGTAGTCGAGGGTGTGTGTGTCGTGCTTCTCCAGCGTGAGGGAGGAGACGCCATCGCCCGCCTTTACAAATAGATTATCGTGTATGGTCGACATCCATAACAGGTATCTACCCGGCGGACCATCGTTAACGTCTTCTATATAACGATCGTATTCGTCGTCTTCGCAATAGTTCTCGTCGTGGGCTTGAGAGACACCGGTTGCGAGCGCAGACATCACAGCAACGGCTACTATTATCAGGAAAAGCCACCCCAGGCGTCGCCAGAGGCCCTTATGAATACTGGAACTGACGGTTCCGCCTACGAAAGCAATTATCGCCGGGTTCAGTCGAGTTTTCGAGAAATACTGCGACACTTTCAATCACCAGATGATAGAAGGACTATCTAGGCTGGGTTAAGGCCCGTTTGTTTCTAAACGGAACTTTTGAATTTCCTTGTAATCATAATGTTTTGCTTTTGAACCCTTCTAGTAATTTGGTGTCCTGCTTTTGCGTATTTTTTTAAGAAATAGTTTAAATTCTTCTAGAAATCTCTCATTTGAGTGGATGGGTAAGGCAGCGGCAAGGCAGATCGGTGTGGTAGAAGGCAAGTTGGCACCTTAGCCAAGATGTCCAGGTATGATCGAATTCCCAGGAAGGGCGGTCAGGAGGGGCCGGTAGAGAGCGTGAGTCGGGTGTGGTTTGAAGTTTATTGAGGGAGCCGATAGGGCGACGGGCTTAGGCAGAGCAGGCAGGCAACGGCCCGTTACCCTGCCCGTTCATCTGCAGCATGAAAACGTGTTGGGAGAGCCGGTCCTATCGAGTGCCGGTGAGCTTCTCTGAGCCGGACACAAACGTCTCTGGCGAAAGAAACTTGGCGAGTGCGTTCCTGCCAGACTTCTCGTCGGGTTGGTCAATGGACTTCCGCCATTGACCACAGGGCAATCAGTCGAAGGTAAGGATTCTTGCCGGATTGTCTATCATCACCTGGCAGACCTGCTCTTCGGACATTCCGCGTTCGCGCATCCTGGGAACGATGTTTTCAATCAGGTGCCCGTAGCCGTACCCGCCATAGGTGAAGGTTCGTGCCTTGGAGAACACATCTTGGGCAAGGACTATCTTGTCCAGATGGCCATCGTCTATCAGCAATTCGACGTAGTCGAGCCTCTGGCCGTCGTGGATCATGTCGTGGGGGCCCAGGGAGTAATAGGACGATTCCCATCCGAAGAGGTCGTACTCCAGCATGGACCCTCGGTCGGCGAACTCCAACAGCGTGGCGGTGTCGAGGATCGTCCGATCCAGATGACCCATGATGACGCGGCTGATGTCTGCTCCTGCATCTTCGAGGATATCGAGTATCTCGAAAGGAGCGCGCGGGTTGCGACCGGGATGTATGAGTATTGCGGCGCCGGTTTCTTGCTGTGCCCGTGCGCCCGCTCGCAGCACCTTCCGCTCGTTCCGGGTTAGCGGCCACGAGCAGCCCAGCTCCCCGATTATTCCTGCTTGAACTCCCGTGCCGCCAACTCCAACGGTCAATTCTTGAATCATCTGGGCGGCAAGCTGTTCCTCTGAACGGGCGTCCATGTCGGAGGGATGCACCATGTCTACATAGTAACCCGCCCCCATTACTATGTTGACTCCCGTAGCCTTGGCAACATTGACGAGGGCGAGGGGGTCTCTGCCTATGCCGATTGTGGTGGCGTCGACGATGGTCCCCCCACCAGCCGCCTTGAACAGGCCAATTTCGTATATCGCCATCTTTTCGTCGAGCAGCTCAAGATTGTCCTTGTTACGGAAGGGGTCGTACCGCACCCAACCAAGGTTTTCCAGCGCCACCTTCTCGTCGCCACGGTGTCGAGAGGCAGCCTCTTGTGGAGGGGCATACATGCACACGAAATCGATGAAGACGTGCTCATGCATGGATGCCATCCCCAGTGTGGAAGGGTCCACTGTGCCAAGAACAGTCTGAACCTTGCCGGAAAGTTGTGAGTTTCCCAAGACTTCACCTAAAAGTGGTTCAGAAGTAGAGATTTCGGGACACCTTGGACCTAGAGGCCAGGCGACCATTTGTAGATTTTCACCAGAGTGCCGCCCATCAGCGTAGCGCGTTCCGAATCTGAGAGGCTGTTGGTGACTCGGAAGGCCTCAACGCCTTGCTTATAGGTGAGCACCCGGACGGCCCGGGTCCAGTCGGTCCCCCACACGCATCGCTCCAGCCCGAAGGCATCGAAAACCCGGCTTAGAGGCTCCCAGATGTCTGGGTAAGGGAACGGCTTGTGGGAAAGGGTGCAGGCGCCGGAAATCTTAATGGCCACGTTGTCCAACTCCGCCGCGGCCAACACACCAGGCAGGTCCTCAAATGGATTCGAAGGCGCCGGCGGCACGAAGGGCTGGGCTAATCCAACGTGGTCAATAATGACCTGCGTGTCGGGATTGCGGCGAGCTAGGTCGACCAGTACGGGCAGCCTGCCCGTAGCCATGACGTTGACCGGGAGTCCCGCCTTCCCGCCGGCGGCCAGTATGGCGTTGAGGCCGGGATGGTCCGCGTCGAAATCATAGGAGATGAGCATAATGCGAGCCCCAACCACTCCCGGCGTCGCCGCCCATTCGGCCATGTCATCAGCGATTGAGTTGGATGTTGGGTCGAAGGGGCGCACCAGGCCGAACTTGCCCGGGTACTTCGCGTACACCTGGAGGGCGTAGCTGGCGTCATATTGGTACATGGCAAAGGGCGATATTAAGATTGCGCCGTCCACGCCGACGGAGTCCATGGCCGCAACCATGTCATCGCCGGTTACCTGCTCAGGCCCTTCCAAGTGCCCATGCCAGGGACGCTTGGGGCGGTTGCGCTCGTAGCAGTGCACCTGGCTATCTATAGTAAGAGTCGGGGTCGGGGTCGGCATCGTTCGCCTCCATAATTCACGTAAATTTGCCTCAAGATGTCTAATCTTGTAGCTGTTTCAGTGCTTTGAGTTGTTTAAGGCATTCTACAACGGAAAGGGTTCCAGAGCACAATTCGTCCCTGGGAGCGGAGAACCATTGTGGACCGGACGGCGTGACCGACATGGCGATTCAGTTGTCTGGTAGGATCACTATTTCGGAGGTCAACGCGCCAGCAGTACCATATCCTACGGCAATTGCAGTACTGTTCACTAGTTCCCATGACAGGCACCAACAGACCCAGAGGCCAAACTATAATCTGCCTATGACTACGTTAGCCGTAGCGCTTATTCTACTGTCTTCCCTTTTTCACGCTGCGTGGAACCTGCTGCTGAAACGAGCCGACAACCAGGAGATATTCGTCTGGGCTCTTCTAGTTGTCGGAAGTGTCATATTGTTTCCCCTGGGTGTCATCCTGTTTTGGGTTTATCCTACATCGTGGCCGGGATATTGGCTGGTCATGGCTTCCGCTGGGACGCACGCCTTCTATTTCATCCTGTTGGGGCGGGCTTATTCCAAGGGTGACCTGTCGCTGGTCTATCCTATCGCCCGGGGAATCGGCCCCATGCTGGTTCCTGTGCTGGCAGTATTGATTTTGGGGGAGAGTGTGAGCCGGCCTGCCGTAATGGGCATCGCCCTCATCGTTGCCGGCATTTTCCTGGTTTCGTGGTGGGGTCGTTTCCGGCAAATCCTAACCGAGCCGACATTTCTGCTTCGAGACGCTGGCGTCCGCTACGCTGTCCTCACCGGGCTGACCATCACGCTTTATGCTCTGGTGGACAAACGAGGAGTGGAATACACCCAGCCATTCCTGTACATGTACCTGCTCACTGTGGGGACAGCCGTGTGCATTGCGCCGTATATCCTGTTCAAGCATCGACTAACCGGAGTGCGGCGGGAGTGGAAAAAGAACGCTTGGCCGATAGTGGCAGCGGGTTTGCTGGTCTTTCTTGCCTACGGACTGGTGCTCACTGCCTTTACCTTGTCCCAGGTGAGTTATGTTGCTCCAGCACGGGAAGTTGGTATAGTGGTGGGCGTTTTTATGGGTGTGTTCTTTTTGAAGGAAGGATTTGGACGAGGCCGACTACTGGGGTCCTCTCTCATCGTTCTTGGGCTAGCCTTGATCGCCTTGTCTCCGTAGTGGTTCGGATACACTTGAATGGCGTTATTGATGGCTTCTGGGGACCCAGACGCCAGTGGCAATGTTCAACCCGACAACCCACCGTTCAACGAGAGGAGTTATCTGTTTAGTAAGCGATCAGGGCAACCCGCACACCTTACGTAAACCAGAGCTAGTCAGAGGATCGCCCCACTTGGTTGCCTCCAGTTATGACTCCGTCTTGCATGGTAAGAATGCGACCGCACGCCTTGCTGACTCTTATGTCGTGGGTCACCAGCAGAATCGTTTGCCCAAGCTCTTGGTTGCACCGGTGGAGGAGGTCTAGGACTTCTTCCGTGTTCTCAGAATCCAGGTTGCCGGTAGGTTCGTCCACCAGCAATAGCGCCGGTTTCGTGACAAGGGCCCGAGCAATGGCAACACGCTGCTGCTGTCCACCGGACAGCTCCATTGGTTTGTGAGCCAACCGTTCCTTCAATCCCACCAGCGTCAGGGCATTCGCCGCAGCCTCCGTAGCAGCCGACTTGTGCCAGCCGGCGTATTCGGCAGGGAGTGCAACGTTCTCCAGCGCCGTCAGAGTAGATAGCAAATTGAACGCTTGGAATACGAATCCCATCCGCTTTGCTCGCATCTGAGTACGCTCTCTGTCCGTGAGCGATGCAACATCAATGCCGTCTATAAACAGACTTGGTGGAGGATTTGTCTCTCCATCCGGCGAATGAAGCAGGCCCAGAATATGCATCAACGTGCTTTTGCCGCAGCCTGAAGGGCCCATTATCCCCACCATCTCGCCCGCCTCCACGGACACGTCGACACCGCGAAGAGCGCGCACGATGTTGTGGCGGCTTATCCGGTAGGTCTTATGCAGATTACGCGCTTCCAAATAGGCCATGTGATGTTCCTACCCTTGCCTTAACGCTTCTACAGGGTCTAGACGGGCAGCGCTCCATGCAGGGAGTACGCCGGCAAGAGCTCCCAGTACCGTAGAGAATGTAACGCCCAGCGCCCCAATCCACGGTGTCAAACGGAAAAGTACGGTCCCGGTTGATTGACCAGCGTCGTTGGAGAAATAAACCACAAGCGCTGCCAGGCCTAGTCCCGCCAATCCACCCACAAATCCCATGAGTCCTGCCTCCCAGACCAATTCTCGCATTATCATTCCCTGTGTTGCGCCGATTGCCCGCTTGATGCCGATTTCTCGCCTACGCTCCGCGACGCTGATCGTCATTGTGTTAATCACAGAAAGACCGCCAACCACGATGCTAATCAATGCCACGCTGAGGATTATGGCGTTGAATATGGCGATAGTGGAACCAAACTGCTCGTCGAAGTCATCGCCAGAAACCGCTCTCAACTGCGGAAAACTCGTTTCAATTGCCTGAATCAGGGAGGCCTTGTCGGCCCCTGCTTCCGGGTAGACAATGACCATTGACGTTAGTTCCAGCGTACCCTCTTCCAGTCCTTCCGGTAGTAAATGGCTGCTTTCCAGCAACTCCTGTCCAGCAGCCCACGGGATAACGGCGGTAGTGTCAAAGAAAGTTAGAGAGGGCTCCAGCACACCAATGACTTCGAAGGCGAGCCCCCGTATGTCAAACGAGTCACTTGGGCGAATGTTGAACTTTCTGGCCAAATCGGCCCCCAGAACCACGACATGCCGTCCTTCATCCGCCAACGTGGTCTCGCGCCCTTGGGCAATTCCCGGTCTAAATGTCTCGTACCCCTGGTCGAACCCCGCAGTGAAGGCCACCACAAAATCCGGGGGGTTAAAGCCGGTACCGCTATCGTCAGGGTCAAGGAGAAACTGCACCCGGGGCGCTGCAACAGCCACGCCGGGAATTTGGGCAACCTGGTCAACGACGCCTATGGGAATGGGAGTTAGTCCAAACGCAAATGCCGGGTTTGTCGCGTCGCTGACCACGACCTTGTTGTCGAAATAGGTTGAGCCGCCGTCTACTATAGCCGTTAGCTTGTTGGCCATGGCGCTCATGACCATAAGCGCCCAAATTCCTACCGTAATGCCGAGGATTGTCAGAGCGGTGCGAAGCTTCCGACGTGCCAGATTGCGGAACAAAGGCTATTCACTCCTCAGTTGAAGGAAGGGAAGGAAGCTCCTGCGATTATTGTCGGCAATGGTTCAGTGCAGACCCAATGGATGAAGGTCTATAGTTATAGTATAGCACCGCGGCTAGATGACAGAGGATCTGACATTGGTGATTGTAGTTGGGCAAGGAAATCCCAAATGATTGCCCACCAAAATGACTCTGACGCGACCACACGCTCACCAGATCCCCGAGAGCAACAAACCTAACGGCCACACTCAATCATAGCTGCCGCCGCGTTGAATGGTCTTAAGGGTCGAGACATGAGTATAGAGCGAATAACGCTCTTGCCATCGGGAGAGTGGTTCTGCCGTAGGAGCAAAGAGGGCTAAATATGGCGGGTCAGCTTCGGACCATTTGGCGGGCATTCCCCCGCCTTACGAAGACCTGCTATCCGGATGGCCTCCAGCAACGGCCATCGCCGAATCCACATCTGGATGAATGGTGATAACCCTATCAAATCCCAACAGTTCGAATACCTGGTTTATGTAGGGTTTGAGATTGCAGATGGAGAAGACGCGATCGCTCTTTTCTAGCTCTCTCCAGAGACGAAGAAACACCCGCAGTCCAGCGGAGCTTAGATAAGTGACCTCCGAGGCCTCTATTACAACGTGGGAGTCCGTATCGGCTATGGTACGCATGGCATTCGCCTCGAACAAGGCGGCGCTTTGTGTGTTGATGTGCCCTCGTGCTCTCAGCAAGAGCACTGGGCCTCTTGACTCGACTACGTCGATCATGGCCGTATAAGAATGTTTATGTAATACCATGTCTCTATCTAATTAGGCTATGTCAAAAGCTCTTGAACGCAACACACCGCAAGTCATTTACAGGCTTATTCCTCCAATCATGTTAGTGTCCCGGCGTTAGAGCAATGACAGGGTGACCCAATTTCGATTAAGCTCAGTTCTCTGAAATGGTGTGCCGGTTTGGCACTCAGAGTCGACGGTCGTAATTTTCTATACTTGGTTAGGATTTGCCTGGAGGGACTGATATTGGGATACATCCAGCGGAATGAATGGTTCTTCTATGGACTTCTCGTCGCTATGGCAGTGGCGGCATCCTTGCCGATTTATCCCTATAAATGGCACACCTTCCTGCACATCGCAGGTGCTGTGGTTTTCCTTGGGAATATCATCGTCACCGGGGCATGGATGTTGATGGCGGAGCGGACGCGGAGCATCAGCGTAATACACTTCTCCGCAAAGGCAGTCATCCGCGCGGATTTGTTATTCACACTGCCCGGTGTGCTGTTGATACTGATGAATGGGTTTGTTATGGTGTTTTCCGCCTGGGGAGGGTGGAGCGCGTTTCACGAAATTACCTGGATTGCAGCTGCCTTGGGCCTTTTCACACTCTCAGGGATAATATGGGTGGGCATGCTGATTCCGGTGCAACATCGAATGGTGGTGCTTTCAGACCCATCGGCCTACCCTGACGCACTGCCCAAGCGGTTCTATTCATCGCTGCGCAGTTGGTATATTTGGGGAGGAATTGCAATTGTGCTGCCGCTTATCTCACTGTATCTGATGGTGAACAAGCCCGTCTTTGGCTAGGGTCTAAGTAGGCTAAGCGTAGGCTGATATGGTAGTCGCTCTCTTTTCCCGTGGATAGGTAGAGTCCAATGGCGAAACTCATCCCAAAGGCAAATTGAGGGCTCGCTGTAAGTTGTGGAGGTATTCACGAAAGGCGCGTCGTCCTTCTTCCGTAGCCTGTACCCACGTTCGCGGCTTGGAATTCAAGAACTCCTTGGCGATGCTTACGTATCCGGCCTGGTCAAGCTTGCGTAGATGAACTGTGAGATTACCGCCGGTGAGATTAAGTGTCTTCTGAATGAAGCCGTAAGCCACCCTGTCTTCAGCTGATTGAGCCAAGAGCAACGTCATAATGCGCAGCCTGGTGGACTGATGGATGATTTCGTTCAGAACTATTTGCTCTTCGCCCATGCCTCACCGCTTTTTCGAATCCAGATCCAAGCCACGGCAACCACCAGGAGCATTAGCATCGCCGAAACCACCAGTGATGCATCACCGGCGAAGTAAGAGGGAATGTAGTGCGCCGCAGCCAGGCCCAGTCCCACAAGGGAAATCGACGGGTGATGCATTATTCCAAACAGTATGTATCCCAGAGCCACAATCCCTACGGCAACGTCGGGGATGGCAGCATAGTCGGCGTCGGCGGCCCACAACCCGGAGGCGCCCGGAATGACGAATGAGGCCGTGACTACAGATATCCAGAAAAAGAACACGCGCAGCCCAACTCCCGTAGCAGTGCGACCCGTTGCATTGTCCTTGCTAGCTCTATAGCCGATCAGAGAGCTGCCCACCATGCCGACCAGGCCCAGACCACCCCACAGGGGACCGGGAAACCAGGGATAGTTATCGGGGAATCCGGGCGCTAGAGTCTGCACTAAGTATTGCGACAAGTATCCAATTGCAACGATTCCACCCCACAACAACATGATGTTCGGCCACCCAGCAACATACATGGAGCTACGGGACCTGTCCAACGTTGCGTTTATAGCCTCCCAACTCTCCTCAGGAGTAATTTGCCGACCTGAATCTTCCTTACCAGCTATCTTGTATGCCTCCTATCGTTGTTCGACAAAGAGCTTTGTAAAACAAACTTACTTGCAATGGCAACTATATCATCCAAGCGCTTAATGGAGGTCTCCTCCTGAGAACTCTGTTATTTTTTATTCAGAAATTGGAGTCTTGCAATATGGTCGAAATGTGCTTTAATGTGCAAGGGTTTTCTCTGGCTGGCTAAATGAGTGATAGGCCGTTACAATGATCTGATATATCTGTCGTCACTACGACGTAAGAGGGAGGGATGAGAATGCGAACAACGCTTGTGGCATTCTTGGCAATCGGTCTTCTTCTATCGTTGATGGCCTGCACGGGAGATACCGGACCTGCTGGAGAGACTGGACCTGCCGGGCCCGCAGGGCCCGCCGGCGCAACGGAACCACCAGCGTCCGCACCCCCCAAATGGGAACCTGCCGAATACACCCAGTACTTCGTCAAACAAGCCATCAGGAAGTATGAGTCGGAAGGTCTTGATGCCACCGTCGCCTACTACAACACCGAGGAGAGTGTGGACGGCCAGTGGTACGTGTTCATCGGCGACCAGGACAATGTAGTGCTGGCCCACGCCGCCAATCCCGATCTTGTTGGCCGGCCGGCCTCCGAGGCCGTCGGTCCCAACAACTATCCTGCCGGACAAGCAGTTATGGCGCTTGCTGACGAAGACGGCGAATGGTTCAGCTACACATTCACGAACCCGGCTACGGGCGCCGTCGAGGCAAAACATTCCTGGATGGTCGATATTGATGGTCTGACCTTCGGATCAGGTTGGTATGAGCGCGGGCCAAGCAAGGCCGACGTGCAAGCTTATACGAGAGATTTCGTAAGCCGAGCTATAGACCTGTACAGCGCTGTAGGACGCGATGACACCATAACTTACTACAACATGCCGGAGAGTGTGGACGGCCAGTGGTACGTCTTCATCGTAGACGAGGAGGGCTACACCGTCGGACACCACAACCCGATGTTCAGAGGCCGTGACCCAAGCGAACGCGTCGACTCCAAGGGATATTTTTACGGAGATAACTTGCTGGGCGCCACCGAGTCTGGACGCTGGGTAGATTACTGGCTGCTAAACCCTGAAACGGGTGACGAGCGTCAGAAGCATACCTGGGCAGTGCGCCATGACGGGCTGATCTTTGCATCCGGGTGGTACGAGTAGCCGCAAACCGACCCGTACTGACCCGTACCAGCCCTAGTCATTGCTGATGGTCACAACACCCGAACGGCCTTCGTATATCATGGTGAAACGCTGAAGGAAATTCCTGCCCAGTAAAGCCATGTGCTGTTGCCCCGTGGAGGCAAGATGAACGCCAGCAAACTTTCCGTAGATGGTCCATGAAAGCTCTGGGATGTATATCTGGGCAAGATGGAAGGGGACTTCGAGGGATCCATATACTCCAACGATAGTGTCTTTCTCGACGATAGGTAATCCCAGCTGTATGGCCAGACTTGAGTCAATGCAGCATTCAAACGCCCCCGAGTCCACCAGGGCCGGCCAATAAGCCTCCGGTAGTTGCGGAGCGCCCAAATCGCCAGGTTGGAACGCCCGGTCATACCCGATTTGAACGGGCAGCGTAGGCCCCAGCAGCTCCAGCGTATCCCGTCCTGACAGTTCTCCGAAATTGTCAAATCTAACTCTAGCTGTAGGCATCTAAGACTCCAGTATCTATACGTTCACTGGGACGGAAAGGTTTCACGTGAGTTTTAGGACACGCGCCGGCAGCCAGCAGTCCGGATAGATTCGAACTGAGAGAGCGTACTTCTGGCGAGAAAGCTGGAAATCTCAAAGCACTCCATCGTATTGGCGTATGCAGCTCTTATACCCAAACTCAGGGTGGTTGCCAAATTGATAGGCTGAGCAGTGACGATTGGCCCGATCCTTTTGAGAATACTGTAGTGCTATACATAGGGGCAAAGTTGGCTTAATGGCTAACGTCTGGGGTAGCAGCCGCTGTTGAACAGGATGGTTGAGTACCCCCGCATCTATTTACGGCTGTCCTCGGCTGGTCATCCCTTCAGGGACAATTTCACTCGCTCTTGAAGAAGCTGAAGTGCCCTTACAGGGTTTGCTAATCTGTCTGACGGAAGCTCTCAGCATGATCATATCAGGTCTAATAATTGAGTCACATGGCTACTGGAGAATTTGCACACTAGGTAGACCGTCGGCCTCACAGCACTGGTGTCTCATCTCTGCCAGCCAACGCTTCAGCTATGGAGGGAACCATGGCAACATCGAGTAGCCCTATCAGGGAGTAACTTTCCCGGCAACCTGCGTCCTGAAATAGGACACGACGCGTTCTACGTACTTGTCAGGAAAGTTATGAAATGCTTCGCCGTGGTCTACGCTTGGAACAATCCACATCTCGCTTTCGGCACTCGATGCCTCGTAGACACGTATGCCGTGCTCCGTTGGGATGCGCGTATCAGCCTCCCCATGGATTACTAGGATAGGCAAATCAACGGATTTGATCGCTTGCTCCGGAGCCAGTTTGCTCAGGTCGATGCCGTAAAGCACGTTGGCAAGCAGCGACGCCCCTGGAATGAAGACCGGCGCTGCCCACTCGGGAACAGGGGTTTTCCGGGCAATTTCGAAGGAAATGAGATCGTTTACCCTGGCGTAAGTGCTGTCGAGGACGAGAGCTCGAATGTCCGGCTCAGCAGCCTCTGCGAGCACGGCTGCTCCAGCACCCATTGATCTACCCAACACACCAATTCGGTGTGGGTGAGCGCCACGCGACCAAAGGTAGTCGTAGGCCCCGAGCACATCCTCGGCTTCGTTGATTCCCCCGGTTATCCTGGCGCCACCCGAGGTCCCATGTGCTCTTAAATCAAAGAGTAGAACGTTGAAGCATTCCTCAACCAGGTGAGCGGCGATCCTCGTAGCCTCGCGGCTTGTGCGATTCGAACTGATGCCGTGAACGTGGATTACACTCGCTTCACAACCTGGGGAGGGCAGATACCAGCCCATGAGAGTGACATCTCCTTTGCGTGAGACAAACTCCACGTCCTCGTACTCAAGACCATAATCCGTCGGGTGATCGTCAAATTCTGTGCGTTCTGCCCTAGTCACACCTGAAGCGATGAAGTAGGAGACTCCCGCGTACGCAAGGAACAGAAAAATAGCCAGCACCAGGACGCCCCACTTATACGTCCCAGCACGGTTGTGGTTTGGATTGCCGCTTCGCTGAACAGGTCTATGGTTCTGAATTAATCCGACTCTCCGGTCACCGGTCTAACAGATCCACACGCACATGCTAGATCTGTCAAAACTTGAAGACTTCGGCTTCGTTATTGACTACAAATACCGACGCTATCACAAGATCCTGGGCAACGTCACGCTATTGAACACACTCAGGGATCGGTGAGAGTGAATCCTACCAAAGAGTGAGGTTATTCAAGCCAAGGCCGTCGAACGGGGGAGACGACCAAACTTATTGAGGGCTATTCAGGATTCAAGTCTAAACAGCATCTGCCCGAACAAGGTAAGCTTGACAACGAGTCGGTGGCGACGGTGATGGGTATACAGCTAATAAAACTGAACACCGTTGGCCTCAGCGGGGTTCACTGGGAATGTTAAGCTGGCGAAACCACGGATTTCTGACCCATAAATGCCTTGATATCAGCACCGACACTGGACTGGACATTTACTCTCTCAAGAGTGAGAGTTGAATGAACCTCTGTCATCCTCCCGGTGAGACTCCAATGTGCCCAACACTTGCGCCAGTTGGGAGTTCTTCTCTTCCGTCGCGAGTGCCTTGGATTCTTCCTCAATTGAACGGAGAAGACTCGTCACCTCTGGCCCATCTATGACTGCAAGATCATTGTTTCCATTCATTATGCGCAAGAACGGAACACGTGAAGGTTGCTTCATTAGGATGAATGAGTACGTTCCCACATCTACAGTCCACCCGTTATTTCCCAAACTGGAGGGCTGGTCCCACCGAAGCTTATGTTGCCTGGTCGATGTCTTCAGCTCTCCTATGACATTCAGTTCAACCTGTGCCATTAATTACCTCCATGTTCTATATACATTGAGGATGATGCTTCGAGGACTTCATGCGGCAAACCATTCAAAGTGAAACATTGCTGCAGTCCAGGTTCACCATCCGAATCTTTCTGCCAACGGCATACTTGTGCCCGGAGTCTAACCCGCGCCATGTATCCCTCTATGGATTCCCCTAGCCCAAAGTTAGCAACAAGGCAGAGGGCATCAAATCTGATGGTACGAAAAAGACCTAACTCCCAAGGACTAAGATGCCCTAGATTTGTGCTCCGTGATTTACCTCCGGGCGGTGTCTTTGCTCCTGCCGGGTTACTTAAGTGCTCCGCAAAGTCTACGGTATCGTATTTGTTAGCGCCTACACGAAAATGTGCAGAAAACGCCAAGTTCGTTGCAAACGACGGAGGAATTGACCTGGCCAAGGAGTATGGTCTGGCATCATCCCATGCCAGCATATAACCGGATTGCGCTGGACCCAGTCATCTAGACAGAAATCAGGCGGGGATGAGCGAGGACGGCGTCTCCTGAGAGTAGCCTTGTATTCGCAGAACATCACCTGACGGGGAGTTAACGATTCCGCGCTTCCCCAGGCTGTTCTGCGGTTGCCCCTGGCCGTGGCGATGCCGGACCTGTGAATGTCAATTAGGAGCCGTTGAGTGTCGGCAAAACGTTCTATGCACTCAAAGGGGCGGCCCAGCAGGACGTGTCAGAGGTTGAACTGGGGATCTACCCAGCCGTTCTCCTTCTGATATATCTGGATTCGAGCCCTCTGGTTGTCGACAACAAGCACCTTACCGTCATCTGATATCTCGACGGCGCAGGGCCGATTGAAACGCCACTCCGGTTCATGAGTCTTCACTCGGAGCCGGGCCTTAATATAGTCGGGATTAGCGTCGACAAATTCCTGTGCCCACTTGGACAGTCGTTCCGCATCACCGCGGAAGCTGGCGATGTGACCTCCCGCAGAATCGTAGACCTCCAGCTTGTGGTTCCACCAGTCAGTAATGTACACGTCGCCATCTTTGTCCACAGCCACGTCGCTGGGGTGCTTCACCTGCCCTGGGCCGCCGCCCGGCGCGCCGAAGGTCGCAATGTATTCTCCTTCCGGGCTGAACTTCTGTACGCGGTCGTTGTGCCAGTCGGCCACGTAAACGTCGCCGCAGCTATCGATGGCGATACCCCAGGGGCGGTTGAATTCTCCTTGGCTAGCGCCCTCTTCACCCCAACCCAAGATATACTCGCCGTCCTTGGTGAACTTCTGGACTCTGTGGCTCATTTCCTCTGTTATGTAAACATTTCCGTCCTGGTCGAAGGCAAGTCCGCCGGGACTATTGAGGTCACCCACATCCTTGCCCGGTTTGCCCCACTTCTTAATGAATGTGCCGTCTTTATCGTACACGGAAACTCGGCAGAGCCATTCGTCTAGGACGTAGACTCTCTCGTCATTGTCCAAAGCAATTGCGACGGGCCAGACGAATAGACCGTCGTCCTCCCCGTAGCCACCGAACTCACCCAGGTACTCCTCGTCCATGGTTGCTATGGTTATTCGCTGGCACTTCTGAAATTCGTCGGACTGGTTGACGACGTAAATTACGCCCCCGCTACCTATGGCCAGGTCTACGGGATACCTGAAGCCACGTCCTGCCAATGTGTTTATGCCAATGGTATGGCTGTAGTTGTAGACTCTGCCGCGCACCGTCACGGTCTGCATTGAGATAATGCCTCCGATTGTGAAGTGGGCTTAGGCAAGCTGGAACTCGGGAGTGGAGGCAATCAGCCGGAGCATTTCACCCACCCGGCGGGAGAATGCTAACCTCTCTTCCTCGCAACGCCCCCTACGCACGGGTCCGCCGGCCTGTGCATGAACAATCAACTCTTGCCGGGTGTCGTCATCTATCTGAACGGGGCCCATGAGGTCTGCGCAGCCATCTACGAACTCTTCAGCAGACAAATTCTCCTCGGCAGCCAGCCGCTGAATGATGTCGTTCACTCCTGGCAGAGAAACTTCTCCCACTCTATCGGCAACAAAGTTGATGCGTCGCACCAGAGCGCCGGTGTCCAGCCACTCCTGGCCGGTGTGCCATCCTTCGACGCTGGGTGGGTCCAAGAGACTCTGTCCCTGGTAAGCAGTTTCCATTCCAATAGGTCCAATGCCGGGCTTGGGAGACGTATGGTCCTGGACCAGGCGCATAGTGCCGGCTATCACCTCAGCGGGGTTCTTCACCTTGGTGTGCCAAACAGAAGGGTCTTTGAAAAAATCGGCGTTTAAAATCATGTGCAGGGTTGCCCGGATGTCGTAGCCGGAGTCGACAAAAGTTGCGGCGATGCGATTTACAGCGGCAGGATCCCTGGGGGCTTCATCCAACCAGCTGGGTACTTGTACCTCGTCGGCGACGAAGAAGTTGTAAAGGTGGCGCGCCATGAAACGCGCCGTGGCAGGCTGGCGCACGACTATGTCGATGATATCCTCTCCGTTGAACCGGCCCCGCTGTCCCAAGAACACCTTCTCACCGTCATCATGATCGTGTGGTAAGTATTCGAACTCCCAGAGATGCCGTAGGTAGGGCATGCGTGGAAGCTTTGGGGCAATGGTCCAGCCGGTAAAGGCGCGCGAGCATTCCTTGACGTCCAGTTCAGTGTAATTGCCCTGACCCATGGAGAACAATTCCAGTAGTTCCCGTCCCCAGTTCTCGTTGGGCGCGCCCTTGTGATTTTCGTTGTTGTCCAGCCAGAAAATCATTGCTGGGTCCTTGGCAAGCCGGACCAGTAACTCTCGGTAGTTGCCCATTCCGTGGCGGCGGAACATGTCTACCTGATGTTGCATCTGGTTGCAATTGTCCAACTTCGAGTGGCCGGTAGCGAAGACCTGATGCCAGAATAGAGCCATCTTCTCTTCGAGAGGTCTGGGAGTATTGATGAGACGGTACATCCAGTGGGCTTGTCCATTGTGGGGAAGACCGCCGGGAATCTCAAAGCCGGGATTGTGGCGGAAAATGATGCTTTCGTCTATGGGAGGAATTCCATTGGCCTGCGGATATACCAACTCATCCACCGTGGCTGCATAGCCTTTTCTAGCCCTTGATTCCAACTCGCTTCTGGGGGCTCCAAAGCCCGCCCGTCGCATGAGGTGGGCCATGAGTGCGATGTCTTTGTCTAACATAGCTTCGTCCTATTCTTAGTGTTATTCATCTTAAATTCGTGTTGGTAAGAAGTCAATTTTGAAGGGAAGGCCGTATTTCCTGTCAGTAAATGTGCAGAGGCGGAAACTGCCGGCCCATCGGGTGCCATCTGTGTCGCATCCTGATACCTTGTCTGCCGATAGAGTTTGCTTCCACAACGTTACACTTTTGCGGACCAGTTTCCGAAAGCAACAGCTCATGATAATTGCCGTTTTCGCAGCCTATTTCCTAACGCTGATTGGCATAGCCGTTCACGGGGCGAGCCGAATGTGGAGTATGTCCGACTACGTGCTTGCGGGTAGAAGGATGGGCAGCATCACGACGGCTTTAAGCGCAAGCTCCTCGACAACCAGTGGCTGGACGATGCTGGTTTTCCCAGCTCTAGCCTTTTCGGATGGCGCGATTCATCTGTGGACCGTGGCGGGTCTTGCCTTCGGCATCTGGTTGGCCTGGACCGTCCTGGGCAAAAGGCTGCGACGCTACACGAGCGAGGAGGAAGCGCTGACCCTGTCGGACTTCTTTGAAAAGCGTTTTGGAGACAAGACCGGCACTCTGAGGACCCTGACGGCGGCACTTACCATCTTCTTCATAATGTTCAACACTAACTCCGGGCTGATAGCGGGGCTAAACTGCTGGAATCTATCTTCGGTATTGGGCACAACCCGAGCGTCCTGCTGACTCTGGTGGCCGTGGCGTCCTACACGTTCATTGGCGGGTTCATGGCCGTCTCCCGGACGGATGTATTTCAGTCCCTTGTGATGCTGGTCAGCTTCATCATACTACCGCTTACGCTGATCTTTGCCACAGATGAGCCCTTCGAGGCATTGGAGGTTCGTCGGGCTTCTTTAATCCCTTCACGGACGCCGACGGCAACACAGTTTCGGCAATCTTCGTCCTCTCAGCCATCGGCTGGGGCCTGGGCGCCTTCGGCTCCCAGCGGGTGCTGCAGCGGTTTATGGCCATAGAAAGCGAAGAGAAACTTAACAGCAGCCGTAACATTGGGATGATATGGATTGTGCTCAATCTTCTCATTCGGTTTCCTGCTGGGGCTCGTGGCACGCCCCGCACTGGCTGAGGTGGGCCTAATGGGGCCCCTGGTAGGTGACGAGGGTCTGTACGATCCAGAGCGAGTATATTTTGTAGCATCGGAAGCCTTCTTCCTGCCCATCTTCACGGGCCTGTTGCTCACGGGGGTGGTGGCGGCCGTCACGAGCACGGCGGACTCCCAGCTGTTATTGGGGTCCGCCATTGCGACGGACGACCTTTCGCTCATGAAGCGCCTTGCACGGCGAATGGAGCACCTTCAGACTTTGGGGGCGTCTGGCAGAGTGTGGTTGGGTAGGCTTCTGCTGCTGGTTATTGGCGGAGCAGTGGGTGTGTCAGCCATCGTGGCTCTGGACTCAACAGCGAGCCTTGTCGCCTACGCGTGGGGAGGTATGGGCGCCGCCTTCGGGCCGGCGCTGGTTCTTGCCCTGTACTGGCGTCGGTTTAACTTCTGGGGTGCGTTGGCATCCATCGTAGCCGGCGCGGCGACTGTCAGTATCTGGCAATTTAGCTCCGGAGGCCCCTGGGGTATATTTGATATGGAGATTGCGGCGCTGCCAGGCATTGTCGCGGCGATACCCGCAGCGATCATTGTGGCGCATCTCACATCGCCGCCCAGCGACGCGGTGGTCAATCGCTTCGACCGGGTCAATCGCTGGGCATAGAATCGAAGCGGCAACGGATCTCCGCAACGGGCTGTCCGATAAGATTAAGTCGGAGTCGCTGCCTGCTACTGGCACCCTAAGCGGACTTCACTAGGCCATGCTGTGGTCTGGATGTTGAGCGACTTCACTGTGGCGACCAAGCAAGAGTTCCCTCTCGCACCGCTTGAATGGCGGGTTTGTGACCCTAGGGAAAACCTATTGAAGAAATCAAGGTGAGAATCAGGGGCTAACTAGGCTTTCGAACAACTCTCGCCAGTCCTCCGCCGATTCGCTTCCGTATGTGACACCGAATACCACGACACCGTTGGAGTCCATGGCCATGTAAGCGGCCTGTCTGGTGACGTTGTAGTCCTTCAACATCTGCACGTCTGCTGTTGTCATGTCCCAGGAGAATCCCTCAGACTCCTTATATGACAGGATCTTTTGCCCCGTCTCAGTTGGGTCAACTCCAACGCTAAGAACGGCAACCCGGTCTGAGTATTCGGGATGTACTTCCTTCAATTGCCTCAACGAGGCACGGCAGACAGGTCACCAGGTGGCGAAGAAGTAGAGAATAACCGGGCGGCCCTAGAAGCTGTCCAGGTTGAGATTCTCACCCCCCGCGGTGGTGAGCGCGAAGGATGGGGCCATTTGGCCGACCCTGTAACCCACCTCTAAGGATGGCTGAGAAGTAGCGGCAGTGACCCCAGCAGCTGGCGCTGCGGTCTGCTGAGAAATGGGAGCGGGAGTGCTGGGATCATCGCCGGCACAAGCTGCCATTAGGAGAGCGACGAAGGGCAGGTACAATGCCAACGCCAACCAACTCAGTCTAGATGTAAATGCGCTCATTGCAACTGCTCCCCAGTAGCCCAATTGTACTCGGATTCACCTAATTTACGCCAGACTATTGTGTGCCTAATCCTCAAAGCACTACGGCTCTCCCTTCACTTGCAATATCGCATTAGAGGTGTGCCATCATCTAGCGAGCGGTCTGCGACAACCGCACAATTGAGGTGTGTCAACCGACGCTAGACGTGCAACATCACGGCGTATAGCAATAGTTGGCGGAGGAATTTCGGGGTTGGCAGCCGCGTGGAGATTGATCATCACACTGGCCGATTTGATTTCCAGTTCTGCGAGGCACGAGATTAGATTGGGGGAAATGCGGTCACAGTTGACATGCCAAAGATGACGGAACCTTTATTCCCTTCGATATTTCGGTTACTGCTTGCATTCCTTCGGCGTATCACCACATCGTGTTGTTGATGAAACAGTTCGGCATTCAACTGGTCGATACCAGATTTAGCTATAGCGTGAAGTACCGATGCATGCTTACACCCACGACTTTTATTCAGAGATCAAAGAGCAGCTGAAACCTGAAATCGAAAGGTTTCAACGCGTACTGCGGCGTCTGCATTGGTTTGGGCGGTTAAGCCGCTTCCAGTCAAAGTTTGTCAACGCCCTTATGGGTCCTTCTGTGGCTCGATATAGCCACCGGCGAGGGGTCGTTAGCGCTCTGCTAGCCTGAGTTTTATTAGCACTGAAGGAATGCGAACATTTGCCGCTATCCCGCTCAAGAAGTATACTGAATCTCATAATGGATAGTGTGTTGGGTGTTAGGGCATTGAGATGACCCAAGGAGACCAAGATGATTACAACCAAAAAGGATGCTACGCCTCAAACACTAACTTTGCCGGAAGAACTCATTATCATGCTCCTAAACGAGGAGAACGGGTACTTTCGCCAGGTTCCGGGCTGGGATTTGAACTGCGCTATTGTCGGCGCCGTGCTTGCGGAACTCTCTCTCTCCTATCACGAATAGACACGGACTTGGAGTCCCTCTTCCTGATTGACGCCACGGAAACGGGGGACCCGACCATGGACACAATCCTAAAGGAAATTGCGGAAGAACCAGTTCTCCACAACACGTTGTATTGGATAGAACGACTCGCTCCCCATGCAGAGTCTGTAATTGATCGGACTCTGCATCGCCTCGTTCGCATGAAGATACTGGAACAGCACGCGGGCGAATTCTGGACCCTGGCTCGCAATGCGCGAATGGGGAAGTTTGCCGGCGGGTTCTCGGAGGACACATTGGTTGAGTTCGTCAAGCCACGCATCAGCAGGGAGCTATTCGACGACGAGATTCCCGATCCGAGAGACGCCATCCTCATTAGCTTAATCAATGCATGCGACGTTTTTCGATTCATGTTCCAACTGGACGAGGAAGCGGTGGAACGCATCTAGTTGATTTGTAGTACGGCCTTAATTGGCCGTACCATGGCTGAGACGGTCGACGAAAACATCGCGAGCCCGTTGCTTAGACGTTCCGCCCTGACCAAGAAGATCCCCGCCGTCTCCCTGCGTAAATTGTTGTTCAATCCTCATGTTCGTGAAGGCAACATTCCCGCGCTCTTTGCGGATCTTGCACAAGAATATGGCCCGGTGTTCCAGATCCGGCCGCCATTGGTTAAGCCCATGATTTTCCTGGCTGGCCCTGAGACAAATCACTGGGTGCATCGACGCGGGCGCATGTACTTAAGAGCCAAGGACTATTTTGCTGATTTCGAAAAAGTCTATGGCGCCTCTGGAGTATTGCCTTCCCTGGATGGGGCCGATCATTTCCGACTCCGCATGTCGTTTTCAGCGGCTTATTCTCGGGGCAGGCTTATGGGGCAACTAGACCAAGTCTATCATCATGCTCGGGAGTTTATGGCGAGTTGGACGGTCGGAGAATCCTACTCCGCGACGCGCTTGTGCCGTCGAATGATAAACGCACAACTCTCGCCCCTCCCTGTAGGAGTTGATTCCCAAGATATCATCGACGACCTGGTGAAGTACAAAGAGCGAGCACTTAGTGTTGATATAATGAAAATCCTGCCCAAGTTCATGCTGAAGACGCCGGACATGAGACGGCGTGCTAAAGCGGTGGATACGCTGATTCACCGGATCCAGAATGTGCACACGCCTTCTCAACGGGCTGGAAGTCCGCGGGACCTTGCGGATGACCTATTGAGCCTGCACGCAAGCGACCCGCAGTTCGTTCCAGAGTCGAATTTGCGATTCGCACTTTCAGCAGCGTTAATTGCCAGCGTATATCTTGGCGATGCGTTTAGCTTCGCAGTGTACGCTATGGCCGCGCAGCCAGAACTTTACGCCAAAATCCAGAGTGAAGCCGATGCACTGTTCGACAGCGGCGATCCTGACGGGAACGACTTCACCCCGTCCGCTATTGACGTCACACACCGCTTCCTGAATATTATCTTATAATATAGCGATGGGGTGCGCCAAAGTGCTCGGCTATCCTGAAACCAGCGCGGCAAACTGCTAAACGCAGACGTGATCTCACCGGACAATTCCCTCGTCAGTCGAGGATGCGATAAAATGGTAAAGGATTACGCTAGGGAACACTCTGAACAACGTGGCACGGGTTACATATAATGGTTCGTGGGGGTTGTAGGAGACGTAGGAGCCTCACATGGGGTTCTTACGGTGTATACAGGGAAGCGCTGGTGGCATCAAGTCACTCCAGTCGGGGCGTGGTAGTGACCACGCCTCTTCGTTGGGCGCAGGTAGGCCCTATGAAGCCGCCAGGTGACGCTCCGCCGTTATCAGGTTGGTAAGCCCCAACAGCAACGCCAGCCGTTGTGTGTTCTTGGCCAATCCCCGGTATCGAACCTTGGCGTACCCGAAGCGTCGCTTCACCCACAGGAACGGATGCTCAACCTTGGCCCGAATGGACGCCTTCCGTCTCTCCTCCACCGCTGCTTCACTCCCAGGCTCCAGTTGCCTTCGCCGACCTGGCCTCATGGCCACCCGCCACTCCACCTCCAACCCCTCATTCTCCTCCCTCTTGGCCACTCCCTGATACCCCGCATCTCCCCACACCCGCTTCTCCCTTCCGTGCAGCAGCCGGTGCGCCTCCGTCACGTCATGCACGTTGGCGGATGTCGTACTCATGCTATGCACCACTCCCGTCTCTGAGTCCACCCCGACGTGCACTTTCATACCAAAATGCCACTCGTTCCCCTTCTTCGTCTGACGCATCTGTGGGTCTCGCTCTCCAGCGCCATTCTTCGTCGACGACGGCGCCTCTATGATGCTGGCGTCCACTATGGTCCCCTCCCGCAGCCTCAGCCCCTGGGTTGCCAGGTGGCGGTTGATCTCCTCCATCAGTCCCTGCCCCAACCGGCGCTCTTCCAGCAGATGTCGAAAGTTCAGTATTGTTGTCTCGTCCGGCAACGAGCCTGAGAGCCTCAGTCCCACGAACCGTCTCACCGACTCCGCCTCGTAGAGCAGGTCCTCCATGCCAGGGTCGCTCAGATTGTAGAACAGCTGCACACAGTGTATCCGCAGCATCGACGACAACTCGTAGGGCCGACGGCCCCGGCCCGCCTTGGGATAATACGGCCGGATCCGCTCTTCCAGCATCCCCCACGGGATCAGGCCATCCATCCTCTCAAGGAATATCTCCCGACGGGTCTTACGCTTCTTGCTTTCGTATTCCAGGTCTCCAAAGGTCGGCTGGTGCATCGTGGCTTCACCCCAAGCATTTCCTGTTCTCTGTTTAGCATTCTACTACGCCATGGACTAGTGGAGCTTATTCAGAGTGTTCCTAGGTCTCGCACAATACGGTATCGTCAAGTCCAATTAGCCGGGGCCACCTCAAAAGCTTACTCGGGGGCTTCGCCCAGCACACGATAACCCTCATTATCGTACGTCCTTTCAGCTAGCGGAAGAATCTCCACGACGACATTGGAAATGCCTTCCACTTCACCTCTTTCGTCGAATCCGTAGTCTTCCCCAATAGCACCGCTGAAGGTTATGTCATATAGGCAGTCACGGAACCCGTCCGCGTCCTGGTCGTCGTTCGTTTCCTCCAGACATTTGGCGGTAATGTAAACGTTGTCGTAGGCCGAGCAAATGTACCAGGGCAGCGTCACGTAGTCATATCGTTCCCTGAAGTTGGCAAGCACCTCCATGCCCTTTGCGTTGGCCGGATCGATGTCGGACAAAATTGCCTTGACGCCCGTGGCCGCATCCCCTGCCACCACCAAAGAATTGGCCTCCACGGAAACGTCGTCCGAGTAAATGGGACCTTCGTAGCCGAGTTCCCTTGCATGCTTGATTATCTGGCCGCCGGTGAACTCAGACTGTGACGAAATATGAAGGGCGTCAGGTTCCGCGTTGAATAGCTTGATCAGGCGGGTCCTGTAGTCGGTGACGTCTGAGCGAAAACTCTCTTGTCCGACAACTTGCCCTCCTCTCTTCACAAACTGCTCCACGGACGTTCGAAGTACACCCTCAACGTAGTCCGTTTCTTCACTTATCGTCGCCAGTGTGCGGATACCATCAGCCCAGAGCACGTTGCCGGTGTCGATTCCCAGCTGAACACCGCTTATGGAGGTACGGAAAATGTAGTCGCCGGCGTTGGCTATTTCTGGATATGGGGCCGAGCCGGAGAAAAGGATAACGCCGTCAGATTCTGCCAGGGGCGCAGCGCCCAACATAACGCCGGAGCATGTCGGTCCCAAAATGATCTTCACACCGTATTCATCCGTCAGTTTGTTGTAGGCAATTATGCCATCCTGTGGCAAGCACTTTGAGTCTTCTACTATCAACTCCAACCTCTTGCCGTTCACGCCACCGGTCGCGTTGATCTCGTCTACGGCCATCTGCTTCGCTAAAACAGCGACGTTCCCGTATGTGTCGGCCGGGCCGGTAAAAGATTCCATTACACCTACCACAAAATGATCTGATCCGATTGCCGGCGTTGTTGTGGAGAGATCTGTTGGTGTGGCCGTTGGTACGACGACAGGAATAGCAGTCGATGTTGCAACCATCGAGGATGTGGGGAACGGTGTAGGGGTAGGAGTTAGAGCATTTCTAGGATTGGCAGTTGCCGTTGCAACCGCTGAGGCTGCGGGAAACGGCGTTGGAGCCGGAGTGGACGTCGGGACATCCGTAGGAGTAGGAATCGCCGTTGTAGCAGTTGATGGTGTGGGAGGCGGCGTTGGAGTGGAGACCGGCGTGGGCGACTGGATAGGTTCACCTGCACACCCAACGGCGCTGAAGATCACCACCAGAATTAGGATTGCCAATCTACCAAACCTTCTATTGCCAACATTTGGATTCCTCAGCGGACGTACTCTGATGGCCTTTGAGACTGAATCGAAGCAAGCAACAGATACGATTTGCTTACACCATCGATGAGGAAAGTGTGCTATGAAGCCGAAGCATAACATAGGCACTTCCAATGTCCATTCTCAATGTCGCATCGAGGTAGAAGGGAATGAGCCTCGTAGGATCCAATTATGGGGATGTTTCGGCTTCTACAAAGCTATGTTGGAGGGTTCGCCATACGAGCCATTTGACCATCAGCAAACAGGGCGGAGTAATAGTGTACGACTTGGGCGACATTGGTCAGCATAAGTGTCAGCAGGTAATTGTTCAGCGGAAATGTCCTCTACAACGGCTACTGGCTGGAGGGCTGATGTAGGTCTGGAGTTGCCACCTTGGCAGCTCGACTGCTCTGCCTGAGGCGATAGCTCTCGCCGTTAATCTCGAGGATGTGAACATGGTGAGTGAGCCTGTCCAGCAGGGCCCCGGTAAGTCTCTCGGAGCCGAACATCTCGGTCCACTCGTCGAAGGGAGGTTGGTGGTCATCGCGTCGAGAGCTTTCTGGATCTCGGGGAAGCTACGGATAGCGTCGATCTCGGCCTGTGAGACCGACCCAAACCCATCCACTTAGAGCAGCGCCTTGACTATCGACGAAGGCGCAAAGACAGAATTAGTAGGCGCCAGCAATTCGCCAACACTTGGATCAGCAACTACGCCACTGATAAGGTTGTCCATCTGAGAGAGTCCGTTGGGCGTGAGGGCCTCACCGCGGAAAAGAAGGGTTACAACATTGGCTTCGCCAGAGTCTCCAAAGAGCTCATCGATCTCAACCAAAACTGCGGCTACGGGACTATCCTCTGGAAGGGTCGCCGCTGTCTCCGGTGGAGGCGCCCGCCGCGTCGCTCCCGCGGCAAGCGCTATGGCAATGATGATGAGGACAAGAAGTGTGAGGTATGGACGAAGCGTGAATAGCCAGCTCATCCTACCGAGTATATTGCTCATAGCATACCCTTCCATTTGGGAAAGCCGGCAGAGGTAGCGCCTGGCGTTTTCCGGCTCCAACAAGAGCATTCAATGCGATTCTTCCTGTTCGCAAAGTAACCCACGCTGCTATTGCTCTTCAAGCCATACTAATCGGTCGAATAGTCAGTTTGGCTGACTGACTGAGATCATAAAGGAACATCGCATCTGCGGTATCCTGGTAGTTTGGGGATAGGACCTTCTCGGGCAAGAGATCCAAAGAATCATGGCAAGTTCCAACGCTCATTCCACAGTACCAGCACGAGCAAACATGGGTGGACTTGCTGAATCACTTGACGCCGGATAAAACTGAGCGCAATAGGCTCTAAAGGGCATGGTTTCGCCGTCGGAACGACAGAGGCGCGGGCGAGGCCGGTACTGCTTGAGGCTCCAGATGACCACATCTTGAAGCACGTCACGATATTGCAGAGCCGAGATGAACTTGTTCATTATGGGGGCGCGCAGCCCCACCGGGAGAAACCCCAAGCCAGCAACCTTCCTCTTTGGGTTACGAATCTCCCGCACCTTCGAGACCAGCGACAGGTCAATCAGCCTCCCGTCCCTCCGGCGTTGCCAGCACCCAGAGGCGCATGTCCATTCCAATGGAGTGTTCTCGCATCTCCACAAAGGAGTAGCCTAATCCACAAACAAGTGTGAAAGCGGAGAAATCAATGTAAATCGTTGCTATCTCGGCGATCCTTACGGCCCTCCTGAAGTCGAAACGACTCTGAAGATAGGGTCCGTCTACAGATACCCGCCCGACGCGGTTAACATTGTCGTAGCCGTGTACGTATCGTAGGTGAGCCAGGTCAACCGAGTTCTCCGTAGTCTCCTGGGGATGGCCGGGAAAACGAATTGTCCTGATCTTAAAATCGCTCCATCCGACTTGGTCAGGCGAATCTGCGGGCAGATTCCATTGGGGTTTGCGTCCTTCGATCCCCCACCAGTCAAAAATCAGGCCGTTAATCTCCCGTGTCGTGAAGACCCTTAACTTCGCGGTCTTGGGCGGCTCGGCAAAGGGTGTGGCGACGCATTGGCCGGTTGCATCGTACTCAAATCCATGGAAGGGACAGACTAGCAGACCATCGCATATGCGTCCTCCGGCAGCCGGTCCCGTCCCAGGTGGGAACCTAGGCGCTGGCAAAAGGCCTCGGCAACGCAGACGCGCCCGTTCTCGTCACACCAGACGACTATGTCCTCCCCCATCCAGGTCTTCTGCATGAGTTTGGCCTTCATTACGGTTGGCGGCTTGCGATGAAGTACCATCCCTCGGGAAATGGGGAAAGGTGTGGGGTGTATACGAGTTTCGCATGTCGGGTTGACATCGTCCAAAACTCCTGCCCAGGTTGCCTGATTGACGGCCCCTCGCCGTCTAGAACGCTTTGATAGGATACCTCAATCGATAGTCTATCTCACAATGGGTGCGCGAACTTTGGCAAGTCCAGTTTCAGATCACGTCACTATATTCGGCGGTTGAGCATTCCGTTCGCGAAACCAGAAAGCAATCATACCTGATTTATTGTGGCAGGGGATCCCTGCCTTATAGCTGTCTCCATATCAAAGGACAATTAGATCTGCTGTCTGCAGTCGCTTATCGGAAACTAGGATAATCCAAGGTCTTTAATGAGATTTTTACAGTGTTAGGATGTCTTCACCCAATATCTGGTCGAGGCGATCTAGCTGTTCTTGGACAGCGGCCGAGAGCTTCTGGAATACCTGGCAGGCCTGGGTTGTGGGTGGGAAGTCGCCACTGTCTACCACTTCTGAGAGGGAGACGAGCTTCGGGCCAAGTCTGGTTGGAGGAGGCTTTTGAGGATTCGGTCCTAGAATTGGTACAAGCTGTTCTTCAATAGACGACAGCTCTTGCCTTATGCGAGAGGCGGCGCTGGAAAACTCGGCGAAGGGTTGGTGGTTGGAAGGGTTTTGCTCCCACTTTTCAATACGGCTGCGCACCTCCCGAATTTGGGCTACGGCGTCGTTCGTCTCCTGAATGGTGTCCCGTACCTTAATCAGAAGGTTGAACTGAGACTGGAGATCGTCTTGAGACGCGGGCACCCTGGGGTCTTTGATGATTTGGAAAGATTGGCTGTAGATGGCATCTCCGACGGCGAGCTGGACCTGATAGTCGCCTGGGGGTGCGATGGGCCCTTCCATGCTGGTAATTCCCTCTGCATCGGGGTATCGCATATCCCAGATGAAACAGTTCATCCCTGGTTGCACGGGCGCCCTTTGTCCCTGGTCGCTTCGGCTGGAGAACTGTTTGATGACGTGTCCCAAGGAGTCCAGGAAAGTCAGCTTGACCTCTCCTCGGGGTTTGTCGTTCATGACGTATGTTACGGACACGCCCCTTGGGGGATTTTCGCCGGCGGTTGGGTAAGTATGGCGTACATTGCCGTTGGGGCTGTGGCCCTCGTAGAACGGCACGATTTCTCCGCCCACCATACGGTAGTTCTTGCCCTGCCCTGGGTGGTAGGGAAAACTCTGCGGAAGTGCAATACGGCGAGTTGGACGGGGGCTGAACAAGAAATCTGAAGAAGCTGGAACGCCGTCTTTAAGCTGGTGTAGAGGGGTCAAATCGTCCAGGATCCAGAGGGCCCTACCGTGGGTGGCGATTACCAGATCGTCGTCCTTCAAGACAAGGTCGTGGACGGGCACGGCGGGTAAATTCAGAGAAAGAGGCTGCCAGTTCCCACCGTCGTTGAAGCTGACGTAGACGCTAGTCTCAGTGCCGGCGTATAGGAGTCCCTTCCTGGCGGGGTCTTCTCGTATAACCCTGGTGAAGTCATTCGGGGGAATGCTTTCGGTAATCTTGGTCCAGGTTTCCCCATAGTCGTGTGTCTTGAACAGGTAGGGCTTGGTGTCGTCCATCTTGTGGCGGGTGGCAGAAAGGAAGGCCGTGGCGGGATCGTGGGGTGAGGGGTCTATGACGCTGATTATGGACCAGGACGGTAGGTCTGGGGGCGTCACGTTCTCCCAATTCTCTCCGCCGTCTTTAGTTATGTGCACCAGGCCGTCGTCAGAGCCGGCCCATAGCAGGCCCTGTTGCAGCGGAGATTCATCAAGGGTCATGATGCTTCCCATGTTGAAGGGATTTACCACCTGGACGGTGATGGGACCGCCGTGCAATTCCGACATCTTGGACACGTCATTGGTGGTTAAATCCGGGCTGATGATGGTCCAACTATGGCCTTGGTCGGTGGAGCGGAAGACGACGTGGGCGGCAATGTAGAGCACGCTGGGGTCGTGGGGCGAGAGGAAGGTGGGGAAGTGAAACTGGAACCGGTACGGGTTGTCCTTGCCGGGAACCATGCCCATGTTTTCCGGCCAAGCGGTAATCATGCGGGTCTGCCCGGTGGAGTGGTCGTACATGGTAAGGTTGCCGCCCCCACCCGGTGAGCTTCCGATGGCGCCTGCAAATACAATGTTGGGATTCTCGGGATGAACGGCGATGTGTCCGCTTTCTGCGGGTCCGGCAATGTGGCAGTCTCTCCACAGAATGGCTTCGTCGTTGGTGCTGCTGGGCACGCTCATGGCGGTATTGTCCATCTGAGTGGCATACACGCGGTAGGGATCTTGGTTGTCAGTGGTGAGGTGGAAGAAGCTGGCGGTGGGTTGATTGTAAAGGGTAGACCAGGAGCGACCACCGTTAAGGCTGACTGTAGCCCCGCCATCGCTTCCTTCAATCATTCTGTCAGGGTTGTTGGGGTCAATGTAGAGATCATGGTTGTCACCGTGGGGCATTGGTTGACTCTCGAAGGTGCGGCCCCCGTCGGTGGATTTCCACAACTCGACGGAGAGGACATAGCAGGTATCAGGGTCTTGGGGGTGGGCGAAGACGTGGATGTAGTACGTGGCTCGCCACCAGAGGTTTGACTGTCCGGTTAGCTTCTGCCAAGTTTCCCCTGAGTCGTCGGAGCGGAAAAGGCCTCCATCTTCGGCTTCTATGAGGGCCCAAACCCGGTTTGGCATAGGAGGCGATAGAGCAACGCCAATCTTTCCCAACACTCCCTGAGGCAGTCCGGGCCGCCGGCTTATGTCGGTCCAGGTGTCTCCACCGTCGACTGAGCGGAAGAGACCGCTGTGAGGGCCGCCGCTGCGATGGGTCCAAGGCATCCCACGGAGTTGATAGAGTGATGCGAAAAGATGCTGAGGGTTGGCGGGGTCCATGGTCAGGTCTATGCCGCCGGCTTCCGGCGAATTGAAGAGCACCTTTTCCCAGCTGCCGCCCCCGTCTTTCGAGCGGTAGATGCCGCGCTCGTCATTCGGCCCCCAGGTATGGCCAAGGGCGGCCACGTAGACCAGATCCGGATCTGAAGGGTGGATGCGAATTTTGGCTATGTGCCTGGTGTCTCTGAGGCCTACGTTGGTCCATGTACGGCCGCCGTCGGTGGACTTATACACACCGTCGCCATGGGACTCGTTACTCTGGAAACACGACTCACCGGTTCCGGCGTAGATTACGTTGGGGTCGGAGGGGGCGACTGCCAGGGCGCCTACAGCGGCCGTGTTGAAGAAAGCGTCTGAAACGTTCTCCCAATGAATTCCGGCGTCGATAGTCTTCCAGACGCCTCCTCCGGTGGCCCCGAAGTAGAAGACCAGGGGATTACAGGGGTCAGCGGCTACGGAGACTACTCTGGCTCCCCGAAAGGGCCCGATGCATCGCCATCTCATGGCTTGGAAGTGCGCCGGGTTAACGTTGACCATGAGGGACCTCCGAAAGAACTTGTGGTTGACTTATGCGTAAGGGTGGAGTTTTCCGTTGCTATTGTGACGCCTTCACGAGCATTCAGGTTCCAGCTAAACTATCTTGGAACTCAAGCACTTGAAGAAACGGTCAATCTGTTGCTTGGCCACGTTGCTCATTAGACGCTGACCGGCACGAGCCAGAACCCCGGTCACCTGAACGTCGCCATGGAAGTTAAGATTTGTCGCGCCATCTTCGGTAGCAAGGTCAATCTGGCCACCGCCTGATAGGTTGGTTCGAACGCCGGCGCCGCGTACGACAATTCGATAAGAGGCGGGAGCAGCCTTGTCCGCTATCTCCATGGTGCCCTTGTAGGTGGCGGATACTATGCCCACGCGCAAGGCAATCTCCACCTGATAGATATCAGGTGAAAGTGGCGTAAAGGTCTTAACGCCAGGAATACACTCTCGCACGAAAGAGGGGTCCAAAAGGGCGTCCCAGACCCGTTCCCGCGATACGTGGAAACGGTAGCTCCCTTGCAATTTCATGGAGGAATTATAACAGAGGGTGGCAGTCCATACGAGGAAAGGCCCGACGTTCCCGCTTGGCGTTGACAAACGGGACGCATCTGCTACACTTCCCGTCAACGGTGCGGGTAGGCATAAATACCTAGGAATGCAGCTAAGTTGGCAGGTGCATTGTGAAAGTTCCTGTAGAAATTACCATCAATGGGAGGACCTATAGCGGCGACGTAGAGCCGCGTCAGTTGCTCGTACACTTCATTCGCGAAGAAGCCGGCCTGACAGGAACCAAGGTGGGATGCGACACGAGCCAGTGCGGCTCTTGCACGGTAAAGTTGGACGGGCTGGCGGTGAAAGCGTGCACCGTGTTAGCGGTCCAGGCTTCCGGGTCACAGGTGACCACTATCGAAGGGCTTTCTGATGGGAAAGATTTACACCCTCTACAAGAGGCGTTCTGGAATAAGCACGGCCTGCAATGCGGCTTTTGCACCCCTGGGATGATAATTGCGGCAGAGGAGCTGCTGCGCCGGAACCCCTCGCCGACTCGGTCGGAGATACGCCACGGCCTCGAGGGGAATCTCTGCCGGTGCACGGGCTACCAGAACATCGTGCTCGCCGTTGAAGAGGCTGCTCGCGTAATGGGAGGCTCTTAAACTATGACCACACGAATATTCGGCTCTGGCATCCGACGTCGGGAGGACCCAAGGCTCATCACGGGGCGCGCGTCTTACACCGACGACATCAAGCTGCCTGGTATGGTGCATGCGGCTATCCTTCGCAGCCCCTACGCTAATGCGGATATCAAGTCCGTAGATACCAGCGAGGCAGCTCAGCAGCCGGGCGTCATCGCCGTCTACACAGGGCAGGACACTGAAGGGACACTGAACGGTCTTCCCTGTGCTTGGCTGATCCCTAATTCCGACCTCAAGACTCCCGACCATCCTGCCATTGCCAAGGATAGGGTCCGCTACGTGGGCGACGCCGTCGCGGTGGTTGTGGCAGAGAGCCGCTATGCGGCAGAGGATGCCCTGGAGTACATCTCGGTGGAATACGAGCCCCTCGGAGTGGTCATTAACCCCAAAGAGGCTACGCAGGAAGGCGCCCCGCAGATACACGACGACGTGCCCAACAACGTAGCCTTCACGTGGGCGGTAGCTGGCGGGGACGCCGATGCGGCATTCGACGAGGCCGACGTTACGGTCGGTGACACCATAACGCTGCAGAGGCTGATTGCAAACGCTATGGAGCCGCGTTCAGCTATCGCCCAATGGGTGGGCCCGACAGGGGAACTGACCCTGTGGAGCACATCCCAGAACCCACATATCGCCCGGTTCCTCACGTCGGTTGTCACCGGCGTCCCGGAGCACAAGGTGCGCGTAATTGCACCGGAAGTGGGAGGGGGTTTCGGCAGCAAGATCGCGTTTTATGCAGATGAAGCTATCGCCGTATTCTGTTCTATGCAGCTCGACGTCCCCGTGAAGTGGACAGAGACCCGCAGCGAGAACTATCAGATTACCACCCAGGGACGCGACCACATTGAAGAAGTGGAGATGGCGGCCACGTCGGACGGAAAGATCACGGGACTCCGTACCACGGTATACGCGGGCCTGGGAGCTTATCTATCGACCGCGAGCCCCGGGGTTCCGACGATTCTGCACGGGTTGATGTACTCCGGGTCCTACGACATACCGAACATCTCCGGCACCGTTTACGGCGTGTTTAACAATGGCACGCCGGTCGACGCCTACCGGGGCGCTGGGCGTCCTGAGGCGACTATGCTAATTGAGCGACTGGTGGACCTGCTCGCCGACAAACTTGGCATGGACCCCGTGGACCTGCGCCGGAAGAATCTGATACCCAAGTTTGAGAACGGTCACGACGTTGCGACAGGCCTCACCTACGACAGCGGTAACTACGAGGCGACGCTGGGCATCTGCCTGAACGCAGCGGGCTACTCCGGGCTTCGCTCGGAGCAGCGGAGGCTGCGGGATGAGGGACGCTTGCTTGGCATTGGTGTCTGTACCTATGTTGAAATATGCGGTCTCGGTCCTTCCCAGGTAGCGGGTGCAGTGGGGTTCCAGGGTGGCCTATGGGAGAGCGCTATTATTCGTTTCCACCCCACGGGCAAGGTAAACGTGATGGTTGGGTCTTCACCCCACGGCCAAGGTGAAGAGACCACTTTCGCGCAGATAGTAGCCCATGAGGTCGGTGTAGACGTGGACGATGTTAAGGTCATTCACGGTGACACCGACTTAACGCCAATGGGCTGGGGCACCTACGGCAGCCGCACAACGGCGGTGTCCGGCGCCGCAGTAGTGTTGGCGACCCGGAAGATCAAAGAAAAGTCCAAGGCTCTGGCAGCCCACCTGCTGGAGGCCGCGACTGAGGACATTGAGTACGAGGATGGCCGCTTCTTTGTGCGGGGGTCTCCCGACCAGCACAAGACGATACAGGACATCGCCCTCATGGCCAACGTGGCTTGGGATATGCCGGAAGGAATGGAGCCTGGCCTGGAAGCAAGCGCGTTCTACGATCCTCCGAATTTCACCTACCCCTTTGGTGCGCATCTAGCCGTGGTGGAGGTCGATCCGGCTACCGGCCAGATAGACCTTCAAAAATACTACGCGGTGGACGATTGCGGCCCACAGATCAACCCGATGATCGTGGAAGGACAGGTGCATGGTGGCGTAGTGCAGGGAGTGGGACCGGCCCTCTGGGAAGGCGTCGTCTACGATGATGACGGACAGCTCTTGACGGGGACAATGCTTGACTACGCGTTGCCTCGCGCGGACGGCTTTCCAGACATTCACGTACAGTCAAACACTACTCCCTCGCCTCATCATCCGTTGGGCTTGAAGGGAGTGGGAGAGGCGGGGACCATTGCTTCTACTCCAACGGTCTACAACGCGGTGATGGACGCGCTGCGACCTTTGGGAGTGACCCGAATAGATATGCCGTTCACGCCGGAAAAGGTGTGGCGGGCAATCAATACCGCGCAAAACGGAGCATAGCCGTGTATCCAGCACAGACCGATTACTATCGCCCTGCCTCGGTTTCCGAGGCCGTGGACTTGCTTTCCAGTAATGAGGGGGCCAAGGTTTTGGCAGGAGGCCACAGCTTGATTCCCCTGATGAAGCTGAGGCTTGTTGCGCCCCCCGTATTGGTGGACATCGGCCGCATTCAAGCGTTGAAGGGTATCGCCACCGCAGGCGATGGCCTGTCCATCGGGGCCCTGACAACCCAAGCTATTATATCGGACAGTGACTTGGTGAAGGAGTGCGCACCCTTGCTGGCGGAAGCATCAGGCATGGTAGGAGACCCGGCCGTCCGTAACCGTGGCACAATCGGCGGGAACATCTCCCACAGCGACCCGGCATCTGACCTGCCGGCGGTACTAATAGCGCTTGACGCCTCAATTAACGTGACTGGCCAGGGAGGCCAGCGCAGCATTATGGCGGCTGATTTCGCCACGGGTTTGCTGGAGAACGCGCTGCAAGAGGACGAGATTCTGACCAGCGTATCCATCCCTTCTTTACCGAAAGGGTCCGGCTCGGCTTATGTCAAGTTTGCCCACCCTGCATCGCGGTACGCCGTGGTCGGAGTTGCGGCCATCATCGTAATATCTGATGGGAAATGCTCGTCGGCAAGTGTGGTTATTGGAGGTGTGGAAGCGGTCCCAACCCGAGCGTCATCCGTCGAATCGGCCCTTTTGCAGTCTGACCTGAGCGAAGAAGCGCTGGACAAGGCAGCGGCAGCTGTGGCGGAAGACTTTCGCGGTGAACTTATGAGTGACATTTTCGCCTCTGCCGAATACCGAAAAGCGATGGCGTCTGTGTACGTGCGCCGTGCCCTGGGTACATCCGTGTCGAGGGCAAGCTAACTTACCAGAGCGTTCCCGCCTGCAAAGGTGCAACCATGGGTCCCATCTCCTGAGTATCTTTATGCGGCGCTTTACGCCAGAAGGACGAGGAAGTCGGTGAATACATCTCCGGTACGCGTGCCAGAATCGGTCGACGAGCTGCAAGCCACCCTTCGCAAAGAACTGTACGTCGCTGATCGTGGATTGGCCATGTCCGTCTACCTGGCGTTACGGTTGAATCGTCCGCTCTTCTTGGAAGGGGAGGCCGGCGTCGGAAAGACGGAGGTTGCCAAAGCTCTGGCAACCGCATTCGGGGCGCGTTTAATCCGGCTGCAATGCTACGAGGGGCTGGACATTAACCAGGCAGTCTACGAGTGGAACTATTCACGCCAACTTCTGCACATCAGACTGCTGGAGGCGTCCGGCAGCATAGACAGAAAGGAAACCGAGAAGGAGCTGTTCAGTGAAGAGTTCCTTATCAAACGCCCTCTCCTCCAAGCCCTGGAGAGTTCGGGCCCCACGGTGTTGCTCATCGACGAACTCGACCGGGCAGACGAAGAATTCGAGGGCTACCTGCTGGAGATGCTGGCGGACTTTCAAATCACCATCCCCGAAATTGGGACCTATAGGGCGGACGAACCTCCCATTGTGGTGATTACATCTAATCGAACCCGGGAAATCCACGACGCTTTGAAACGACGATGCCTCTACTACTGGATTGACTATCCAGACATGGCCAAGGAGACACAGATAGTTCGGAGCAAGATGCCTGAGGCGTCGCAAAAGCTGGCCAGCCAGGTGACCGCTTTCGTGCAAGAACTGCGTACGACTGAGCTCTATAAGGTTCCCGGGGTGTCAGAAACACTTGACTGGACGGCCGCCCTGGTAAGCCTTAACGAAAATGAGCTGACCCCCTCGGTCATTGACGACACTCTCGGCGTCATGCTGAAGTATCGCGAGGACTTGGAGGCCACCCGTGGGGAGCAGACCCGGGCGTTGGTAAATCGCGCGCTGAATCCCGGGACTCGTCGTGGGAGGAGGCGTGGCTAGCGGCGAAGCCGGCCATTTCCTAAACAATCTGCTCCTGTTTGGTCGCCTTCTTAGACGGCTTGGCCTTGATGTTCACACCGGACGGATGCTGGATACCGTGCGTGTCCTGGAGGACATTGGGGTATATCGCCGTATGGACGTGCGGTCAGCGTTGCGGACTCTCATGGTGCACCGCAGGGAGGACCTGTCCGTGTTCGATGAAGCTTTCGCCGTGTTCTGGCGTCAGAGGAAGAACCGCATGTCTTCCCTCGACCTGCGATCCATGGGTGAACAGCGTAGGTATCGACGTGTAGAAGCGGGGCCTCCCCCGCCCGGTGGGTACGCCGGGGATGAAGCTAGCGAAGGCGCAGCGCCCGACCGGATTGACCTATCAAGAACCTTCAGCGCTAGAGAAGTCCTCCGGGTTAAGGACTTCGCCGACTTCACACCTCAAGAGGCCCGCCATGCCAGACAGATGCTGGCTTCGCTTCACTGGAACCCCGGAGTTAGACGTACGCGACGTAAGGAGCGCGGAAGAGGACCGGAGTTGGACGTGCGGAAAACCTTGCAGCATAACATCAAGTTCGGAGGCGAGATACTGCAATTGAAGAGCCGCCGCCGAAAAGAGAAGCCACGCAGGCTTGTGGTCATCTGCGACGTAAGCGGCTCGATGGAGAGCTACACTCGGATGCTTCTTCACTTCATCCACAGCCTTTACGCAGGTTTGGAGAGCAAGGTTGAGGCCTTCCTATTCGCCACGCGGCTAACGCGCATCACCAAGCAGCTGGGACAGCGGGATATTGATCAGGCAGTGGATGGCGTTGCCAAGGCAGTCCCGGACTGGTCCGGCGGAACCCGTATCGGGACTGCCCTCAAGGAGTTCAACTTCGAATGGGCGCGGAGAACCCTGGGTTGGGGGTCCATAGTGCTGATCGTGTCCGATGGCTGGGACCGCGGCGAACCCGAAGTCCTCAGCGAAGAAATGCACCGCCTCCAGCGCAGTTGCCGACGCCTGATCTGGCTAAATCCCCTGGCAGGAAGGGAAGGATATGCAGCGTTGACCCAGGGAATGAAGGCTGCAGAGCCATACATTGACGATCTGCTGCCTGTTCATAACCTGGGCGCTTTAATTGACTTGGCGGACCATCTGAACGGGCTCTCGGCGAGTTGGCCGGTGCGCGGACAAACGGCACCTAAGGCTGCGGCTGAGACGAAGGTTCCTGCTGAGGCGCTTCCGACCCAGAGATCATGGCACAAGGAAGCCAATCCATCCTTCCGCCATCCAATGTGGGGGCGGGGCAAGCAAGGAGTTTGAGATTGGCAAAGCCGTTTTGAGTAGGCTCGCGGCGTTAATTGCCCCTGAACTTGTCAGTCTTAACCGGGTACGAGCTCCCGGTCTCTAGCCGACAACGTTGAAATCATTATTCCCCTCCCCCTTGAGTTTCAGCGGCAAGCCGGCGGCCATAAAGTAGACGAAATCTGCGGCAGCGGCTATGAGTTGATTCACTCGGCCAAGCTCGTCGGCGTAGCGGCGCCCCAGCCTCGTGGAGGGGATAACGCCCAATCCCACCTCGTTACTGACAATTATCCAGGATGCCGGGCCATTCCTGTACAGTCGCAGAAGTTTCCGAACTTCTGCGGGAATATCAACGTTGGAAGCCCCTGAGGTTGGTACGTTGAGCATTAGGTTGCTGACCCAAAGGGTGAGGCATTCCAGGATTACGATGTCGTAGTTATGCTGCACAGGAGATAGGGATGCGACCAGATTCAGAGGCTCCTCCAAAGTGTCCCAATCGGAAGGACGGCTGTCTTTATGGGCCTGAATTCGCGCCGCCATATCTGCGTCTCCGGCCTGGGCCGTGGCCAGGAAAAGTACGCGGTCGCCACGTGATGCCAGCCGCTGGACAAAACTGCTCTTGCCGGACCTGATGCCACCGAGAACAAGGGTCAGACTCTTACTCATAGCCCGCCATTCGATGAATCGGCACACAAGGGAGCGGTGATATTCCAGCGTTCCAGTACCCGCCCACCGAAATAATTTCTGATTACGGAGAGACTGGCGCAGTCCACTCGAAAACGCCAGAAATGTTCGTCAGAAAGGCCAAGGAGGCAGAGGGTCAGGGCTCGGATGGACCCGCCGTGGGCCACCACGAGAAGGTTCTCTTCCGGACCGTGGACACTGGCGGCCTTAACGTAGAAACGACGTACTCGCTGAAGTAGCTGAATCGCGCTCTCACCCCCGGGAGCGGCAAACTCAACATCCCTCTGGCGAAAGCGGAGGGCAAAGTCCTCCGGGTCTCGCGCCTGGACTTCCTCCATGGTGAGGCCTTCCCATTGGCCGTAAGAAAACTCCCGAAGGTTCGGATCGGTTTGGACAGAGACGTCGGCGTCGTTGATAAGTATCCGGGCTGTCTCCACGGTGCGGTAGAGGTCGCTTGCGTAAACGGCTGCGAATGTCAACCCAGCCAAACGCTTCGCCTGGTCCCGAACATTTCGGCGGCCAAGCTCGGCAAGGGGTACGTCAGCATGCCCTTGTATCCGCCCCTGCAGATTCCACTGTGTCTGGCCGTGACGCACCAGGTACCAGCTACCCATTCTTCAATCAACCTGGGCCGGAAATACGGGGAGATTCAAAGTGTCAGCTACCACAGGGGTGACCTGAAGAGGTTGGTCATGGCGGGAAAGAGTGCGGTTGCCAGGAGCAGCACGGAGACCTCCGCAACCTCGTTGACTGCGCCGTAGGTATCCCCAGTCATTCCGCCGATGAGTCTTGAGACCCACCAACCCAAGGCCAGCGAGGCGGCGAGGGAGACAGTCAGCAGGATTAGCCCTGCGGCGCCCATGAGTACGCCGGCTGCCACTGCCGCGATGATGAAGCCGAGGGGCAACTGCCACCGGCTGCGTCCAATCCTGAAGGACGTTCCCAACCCCTGCTCCCTGACATAGCTAAACGCGACCATGGTGGAGAGCATACCAAACCTTGACAGGCACGGAAACAGCACGAACAGCTCCGTTCGCACCTCGATTGGGGCGTTAACCAGCAGTGTCCACTTCAGCAAGAGCAACCCGACGCCGCCAACAACGGCAAATGCTCCTACACGGGAGTCCCGGAGGATCCTGAGCCGTTGCGTCCGATTTCTGCCACCCAGCAATCCGTCACAGCTGTCCAAAAGTCCCTCTATGTGGATTGCCCGGGTTGTAATGAGCAAGGCCAGAAGAAGAAGCGCACCTACGACAGGCATGGGAAGGACCTGTCTGGCGGCTAAATCCAGTCCGGCCAGGATGCCGCCCATGGCCAAACCCACCAGCGGAAAATATGTAGTGGACGATGCGGTGGGAGGCGTCTTGAAGGGCGCAACAGGGAAGATGGTCAGGAAACCAAAGGCATGCCGGAGGCTCGTCACGGGCCGCTCTCGGCATCAAATCCCAACGGCCGATCGGTAACGCTGGCTTCCTGAAAGGTTGCCATGTCACTGAGGCAGGCCGCAGCAGCTTCTATCAGAGGCATGGCCAAAGCCGCGCCCGTACCCTCTCCCAGCCTCATGCCCAGGTTAAGCAGGGGTCGCAATCCCAAGTGAGATAACACAACGGAGTGGCCCGATTCTGCCGATTGATGGGCGGCGACGAGATAGTCTGCCACGATTGGGCAAAGCCGGTGGGCTATTAGGGCCGCCGCTCCCGAGATGAACCCGTCCAGCACCACAGGTCGGGGGGCCAACGCGCCGCCAAGAACTACCCCGGCGAGGACTCCGATCTCGTATCCACCAACTTTGGCCAAGACGTCCAGACCGTCGGTAGGATTCGGGTGGTTCACATCCAAGGCACGTTGTACGATTGCGATCTTCCGCTCCATCTGGGAGTCGGTTCTTCCCGTGCCGCGACCAGTTGTCTCATGCGGCGGCCGTCCTGTGAGAACGGATGTGATTGCGCTGGAGGACGTTGTATTTCCTATGCCCATGTCACCGGTGCCGATTGCATCGGCACCGCCGTCGACCGCCTCTTGCGCTAGATCAACTCCCGCCATGATGCTGGCCTCGGCGCTGTCCCGGCTCATGGCAGGTCCCTTGCTAATGTCGCCTGTGGAGCGGCCCAGCTTTACTTCTCGTAGATTGGGGTGAGGGGGAATGGGAGAGGCCACGCCCGCATCCACAATGACCAAATCTACTCCAGTGCTGCGAGCGATTACGTTGATCGCCGCGCCGCCAGCCAGGAAGTTCAACACCATCTGAGAAGTCACCTCTTGGGGATAATCAGTGACTCCCTGGACGGTTACCCCGTGGTCGCCGGCGGCCACTATGATGGTCTTACGCCGGATGTATGGACGCTCCGTGCCCAAGATTCCGGCCAGCTGAATGGACAGTTCCTCCAGTTGGCCCAGGCTTCCGGGCGGCTTCGTCAGGTCTGCTTGCCGGATGGCTGCTCGCCGGCTGGCTTCCGAGTCGATTGGCTGTATGTTAGTGATAATCTCGTCCAGTGTCATGGCTAGAACTCTATGCCTTGCTGGGCCCTGAGACCCCTATCTGCGTATGGGTGCTTGATGAGCTTCATCTCCGTCACCAGGTCCGCGCAGTCTATCAGTTCCTGGGGCGCGTACCTGCCGGTGATTATGATGTGAAGGGTATCCGGCCGTCGTTTTAAAGTTTCAACCACGTCGGCGACGGGGACCCAGCCGTAATGGAGGGCGTCTCTGCACCTGCCCCATTGCTGCACCGCCAGGGCCTCGGTTCTCTCCAAGTCTTTGGAGAGCCAGGTGAATCCGTCCCCCAGAGCTTCTATTGGTATGTTCAGCTTTTGTGCAGCCCGCTGCTCGCCGAACCGGGCGGCGGTGTGCTTGATAAACTGGAACATCCTGATGCGGAAGTCTCTGCCCCAGGCATGGGAAATTACCCCTAGAGCCGCCGTGGTCTTGCCCTTACCCTCGCCGCCGTTCACTATGACAAGGCTCTGCCGAACACGGCGTCGCCCTGCTGATTGGGTGGCGCCGCGTTTGTTTCCTGATGGAGTCATATACCGCCTCCCTTATGAGACGAGTTTCTCATTAAGGCTATTGTCTCCGCCGGCTGGGACCCGTTCGCCGGTCCGATGAGGCTCACGGCCATAGAGCCGGTGACTGGATCCGGGTATACCGCCGCCTTCACCTTGAAGACCGTTTCTATCAGCCTGGGAGTGAGAACATCCTCTGGCAATCCTGTGGCAATAACCTTCCCTCCAGACATCACCACCAGCTTGTCACAGTATCGGGCAGCCATGGAAAGATCGTGGAAGGCGGCAACCGCCGTCAAGCCATCGTCCACCAGCTGCCTGACGAGGTCCAATACAATAAGCTGATGCAGCACATCAAGGTTCGACGTCGGCTCGTCCAGCAGGAGCATTCGTGGCTGCTGTGCAAGGGCCCGCGCCAGGAAGACCCGTTGCCTCTCGCCACCGGATAATGTGTCCAGAGTCCTGTGGGCAAACTGGTCCGTTTCCGTAATAGCCATGGCTTTCCTGGCGATTCGTTCATCTGCCTTACCCTCCACCTGAAACCGCCCCAGATGAGGGTAACGGCCCATTAGCACCAGCTCCATGGAGGTGAATCCATGGGTGTAAGGGGCAATTTGGGGCACCAGTGCGAGGCCCGCGGCCACGTCCTTGGTCGTCATGGCTTTAAGGTCCCGACCCTCCAGCATCACGGTGCCGTCTTGACAGCGAAGGATACCGGATATGGCCCGGAGGAGCGTCGACTTTCCCGCGCCATTGGGGCCTATCAGCCCAACCATTTGCCCCTTTTCCACACGGAGGTCCACATTATCAAGCAGCCATTGGGCTTCTATCCGGTAAGAGAGGTCTTGAGCTGCGACGGCCTCTGCCCTGCGATCTTTCACGTTATGTCACTCCACCAAGCTAAAAGTGGGGGAGGGCTCTTCGGAAAAGGCGTCCGGCCAGAGAATCCGCGCCAACCTCTCGGCACCGAGAATGTTCCAGTAGGAGAGAGTTGTAACGTGCTTGCTCTCCAAAACGTGGACCTGCTCGTTCTTGATTGCGGGAACATTGGCCAGAGCTTCGTTAGCTAGTAGGCTGTTTCTAAACTCCTCCGCGCCAAATTCTATCGGCTGTGGGATGATTATCACCTGCGGGTTCATTGCGATGACTCCCTCCAGGCTTATGGTTTTGTTGCTCTCAATGCCTGCAACTTCGGCAACGTTGATGCCGCCTGCTGCGAAAATGACGCCTCCCTCGGTGGAGTTGGCGCCGGCTGTCCAGAGGCTATCGGAAAAGCTGGTGAGAGCCAAGACCCTTGGCTTGGGTTCGGCGGCAGCAGTCACTACAACTAGCGACTCGTACCTCTCACGCACCTCCGCCGCGAACTCTAGAGCCCGTTCCTCCTCGCCTAGAATGTATCCTACCAGAAGGATGTTGTTGATTCGAGCCTTGGCGTCGTGCTGAAGCTCTGTCTGGACCACCGGAATGCCCACCCTGGTCAGGGCCTCTATTCCTTCCGCCGGGGAAAAAGGACTAGTGACCAAAACATCGGGACCCTGGGCTATGATGGTCTCCGGGTCTCGTGTTATCTCTGGTTTGTCCTGGATCAACTGGTACACGTTCGAGTATGTAGCGTTTTTGCTGAAGCTGCCCACGGCGGCCAGCCTCTCGACAGGGACCAATGCTAGGATCACCTCATCGTGGCCAATGGAGGCGCCTATGATGCGCTGGGGCTTGGCGGGGATGCTCACAAGCCCGTTTAGACCCTCCACCTCACGCGGCCAACCGAGGTTGGCCGGGTCGACGATGCCGGGAACGTCCGCCAGTGCCGTGGCTACAGGGTCCGGGGTAGGCGACGGCATGGGTGTTGGCGTCGGAGGCGTAGGAGTGACCACTGTCGTAGGTTCCGGCGTGGGTTGCGGAGAAGTTAGTGGAGTGCTGGGAGCAGTCGTTGGAGCCGAAACGGCGGTAGATGCAGGCGTGGATATCTCCGAAGAGCAGGCTGCCAACCAAATCGTAATTAAGATGGCCAGTGATAACGTCAGTATGGAAGACCGGCGTAATGACATGGAGACTCCTTTCATTTCATTTGCCTCAGAGTGAGTATGCCCGTTGTTTGTTCTTGATCAGCAGGAATATGAAAAAGGGCGCGCCTACGAAGGCGGCAAGCACGCCGACGCGGAATTCCGCCGGTTGGATAATCGTCCTGCCGACGGTATCGGCCAGGAGGACGAAGATGGCCCCACCTGCGGCGCTCAGAGGCACTAGCACCCGGTGATCCGGCCCGAGGAGAAGCCTGAGCACGTGCGGAGTCACGAGCCCTACGAAGGCGATGGTTCCGCTGACAGCCACGGCGGCACCTGTCGCCATCGCCGCGGCCGCCAGCAGAATTATCCTGGCGGGGCCAACTCGAACGCCCATGGACCGAGCTTCATCGTCCCCCAGCATGAGCAAATTCAGATCCCTGGTCATAAGTAGAATTACACCAATGCCACTAAGGATGAATGGAGCGGACACCTGTACGTGCTCCCAGGTTCGGGAGTCCAGGCCACCCGCAAGCCAGAAAAGGATCTCCCGCAGAGCTGCGTTGTCGGGTAGTAGGATGATAATGGTGGTTACCACTGCCCCCAGAAACGCGTTGACCGCCACCCCGGCCAAGAGGAGCGTGGCCATGGAGAAGCGCCCACCGACGGCGGCAATGCCGTAGACAAGAAAGCAGGCGGCCATAGCGCCCACGAAAGCGAACGCGGGCAGTGCAAGGAAGAAGACTCCGGCCGCTCCTATCGCAATAGCCACCACAGCACCCACGGCGCCACCGGCGGATACCCCAATGATGCCCGGGTCTGCCATGGGATTGCGAAACAGTCCCTGCATGGTTGCTCCGGCGACTCCCAGAGCCATGCCCACGCATGCGCCGACAACTATCCGGGGCAGCCGTATCTGGTGGATAACAAGCTCTTCGGTCCGTCCAAATTCCGCCAAGTCTAGTCCAAGAGGCGAGAAAATGATGGCGGCAACGTGGCTGACGGGTATCTCGACGGGTCCAAGACTGAGCGACATCAGGGCGGCCGCAAGGACAATCAGGCCGAGAGCTGCGGAGCCGACTGCCAGCCGTGCGGCAACGCCCGCTTGTCGGTAAGACTTCAGTCTGTCGAGTCCAATGCCCCTAAACAAAAGCACCTCCGGCTTTTCTCCGCCGGAGGCTTTGGTGTCGCTCTCATCGGGCATCAAGCCCGAAGTTGGAGGGCCCCTCTCTGGTGCGGAGAGTGGTCACCTTCCGTTCAGGCAGGTCTCCTGGCTTGCGGGGGAGCTTCCCGGCCTTGCCCTTCCCGTCGGCAATCCGACAGCGGACGCTGGCCTCAAACCCCGCTTACAGTGGCGCTACCACGGCGGCTTTTCACCGCCTTCCCTATTCTCCCTAGGTGGGCACCTGAACGGGCAGTGGCTATATATCAGTGATGAATCAGATGATATGCCGCTCCCTGTGGGCTGTCAAGGGGCCGCACATCCTCGCTGACGACAGAAATGCATCGCGGTAGTGGCCATTCTACAAATAGTGGAGATGTGTTGGAAATTTTTCTATTCCGATCGCTGCCCAATCGACCGGCTGTCCAACGCAACCAAATCGCACCCCTATTCACAGCCTCACGACAACGTCGTCTTACATAACTTGCAGGACTTGGATTTTGCAGGACTATTACAACGAGTTGCTTCAACACTTGGTGAAGATGAGACATAGGGCAAACGCCGCGCGGTGTAACTCGCTGATGCTTGTTTCATGACGTTCTCAACCTGGTGGGACGTTCTTGTCCTGAATGAAATTGTGCTGGCGCTGGCGGTGTTGCTAGATCGTTTACTGCCGGAACCTCCGTCAAGAATCCATCCCGTGGTATGGATAGGGCGCACCGTGAATTCTTGAAGCGCCCTGCCCCGAGGAGGCCTGCGTTTGCCTTTTTTTACGGCTGCGTCATTGTTGTCGCGGTGGTAGGCTTTTGGAGCATCCTTGCCCTTATTGCAGTAACCGTTCTAAAGTCGTTAGGTCCAATAGCTTACGTGGCAGGTGGAGCGGTGATACTGCGGACCACTTTCACTGTCAAGGGTCTGTCCGCGGCGGCGGAAAAGACCCGACAAACTCTTTTGGAAGGCCGCTTAAATGACGCGCGAATGAGTTTGAGGAATCTTGTCAGCCGTGACGTGACATCGCTCCCTGAATCCCTGGTGACAGCCGCAACGATAGAGTCGGTTGCCGAGAATACGACGGATAGCTACATCGCGCCGTGGCTTGCCTTCGCCATTCTAGGCGTGCCGGGCGCCATGGCATACAGGGCGATCAATACTCTGGACAGCATGCTCGGCCATCGCGGCCCCCTTGAATACCTCGGCAAGGCGTCCGCGCGTCTGGACGACGTCGTGAATCTTGTGCCGACGCGCCTCAGCGCTCTACTGCTGCTGATTGCCGGCTCCCAGTTTGCCGCGGCTGGCAGACCATGCTGCGAGACCAAAGCCTCACCGCCAGTCCCAATGCAGGATGGACCATGAGCGCCATGGCCGGACTATTGGGAACGCGATTGGAAAAGGTTGGGCACTATTGCCTGGGACAGGAAATGCCGGAGCCAGGCGCTGACGACATTAGTAAAGTTGTCCAAATCGGGGAGCGAGCGGCTGCACTCGCGTTATTCCTAGCCCTGGGCCTGTTGGCGGCGCGTCATGCGATTCTGGGACTGATATGAGAGGGAGGTCGGAGTGACGACGGTACATGGTGGGTTGGACGCAGCAGAGTTGCGAAGACTGGGCCTTCGGCCCGAACAGGTGCTGGACTTTAGCTCCAACGTCAACCCCTTGGGGACGTCTCTACGGGTTAGACATGCCGCAGTTGAGGCAAACTTATCTGCCTACCCAGATCGCGATTGCCTGGCTCTCCGCGAGGCAATGGCAGCACGTCTAGAGGTCGGCATCAATAAGATTTTCGTTGGTAACGGCACCGTGCAGCTTATACATCTTCTGACGCGTGCTTTTCTCAATCCCGGTCAGACGTGCCTTATATTTGCCCCAACTTTCGGTGAATACGAAGAGGCGACGACCATCGCTGGCGGCGGCGTGCATTTCTTCCAGGCCGAGGAGGCGCAGCAATTTCGTTGGTCCATCGACGCTGCGGTCTACACTATCAAACGCATCCGCCCCGGCATGGTCTTTCTCTGCAATCCAAACAACCCCACGGGAGTGTACCTTGACCGAAGTGAGGTTCAGAAAATTCTCGCGGCCGTTGCCGTGGACAGTCTGCTGGTTCTCGATGATTCTTACGCTCCCCTCTCAGACTGTTCATGGGACTCTCTTTCCCTTCTCAACAGCGGCAACATTGTGATTTTGCGCTCCATGACCAAGGACCACGCCCTTGCGGGAGTGAGATTGGGCTACATGGTAGCCGACCCAAAGGTTGTTTCTGCAACCGCAAAGCTTCAGCCGGCCTGGAGCGTCAATGCCGTGGCTTAGGCTGCCGGAGTAGCGGCTTTGGCAGGCGATGCGCACGTCGCCGCTGCGAGAAAGGTCATCACGCAATCCAAGGCCTATCTCTACTATAAACTGGAAGCGTTGGGCGTGCCGGTCACTGCCTCTGCCGCCAACTTCGTTCTAGCGAGAGTAGGCGATGCGGCAAAGGTGAGGGGCACCCTCTTATGGGACCACATTGCGGTGCGGGACTGTACTTCATTCGGGCTGCCTGAGTACATTCGAATTGCAGTCAGAAACCCCGAGGAATGCGTCCGGCTAATAGAGGCCCTGAGGGAGGCGCTGGACAATGAGTAGCCGTGGCCTCGCCAAGGTCATCATGGTTCAAGGCACATCTTCCCACGCTGGCAAGTCCATTATGGCCACCGCCCTTTGTCGCATCTTCGCTCAGGATGGTCTGCAGGTTGCCCCGTTCAAGGCGCAAAACATGTCCCTCAACTCATTTGCAACGCCGGACGGCGGTGAAATTGGCCGTTCCCAGGCAGTGCAGGCAGCCGCAGCCATGACATCTCCAAGGGTGGAGATGAACCCGCTTCTGCTTAAGCCCGAGGGTGAAAACCACTCCCAAGTGGTGCTCATGGGCAAGCCACACGTCGTAGCATCGGCGCGAGCATACTACAGAATGAAGCCCTTCATTTGGGATACAGCGACCACAGCCCTTGACCGTCTTCGGGCTGAATACGACGTGATTGTGATCGAGGGCGCCGGCAGCCCAGCCGAAGTAAATCTGAAACAGCACGACATCGTCAACATGAGGGTAGCCCTTCACGCCAGCGCACCCGTCCTGTTGGTAGGTGATATAGACCGTGACGGCGTCTTTGCTCAGTTGGTAGGAACCATGGTACTGCTGGAGTCGGAAGAGAGGGCGCTGGTAAAGGGTCTCGTCATCAACAAGTTCCGAGGCGACCCTTCTCTGCTCACGGACGGTCTTGACTTCCTGGAAAGGCGTACAGGGGTCCCCGTCGCCGGTGTCATACCTTACTTCTCCGATATAGATATCGCCGAAGAGGACTCCCTGGGCCTCCGCCCCGAAAGCAAAAACGGGGAAGGAAAAACGGTAGACGTTGCCATTATGCGCCTGTCCCATATTGCCAATTTCGACGACTTTGATCCTGTCATTCAGAAGCCTTCCGTCCACGTACGTTATGTAGGGCGGGCCACGGAGTACGGCAACCCAGACATTGTCATCATTCCAGGTAGCAAGACCACCGTGGCTGACCTTGACTGGCTACGCGCCGGGGGGCTGGACCAAAGCATTCTAACCTCTCGCCGGCAGGGTAGGCTCGTAATCGGCATCTGCGGAGGCTACCAGATGCTGGGGGAGGCGCTCCTTGACCCGGACGGAGTGGAGTCACCTAGAGCCGAGACGACTGGCCCTGGGCTTCTGCCAACGTCAACCACGTTCCTGAGCCGCAAGTCAACGCATCAGGTGAGAGGCAGAGTGGGGAACGCCAACGGAATGCTGAGCAGCTGCCAGGGCGCGGAAATCATCGCCTACGAGATTCACATGGGTTCCACGTCGGTCGAAGGCCTGTCACACCCATTCATCCTAACGTCTAGATCGGGCCGGGAAGTGAACATATCTGACGGTGCTCTAGATTACGAGGGCATCACTCTGGGCACCTACTTTCACGGACTCTTCCACAATCGAGCCGTCCGTCGGTCGATCTTGGAGTTTGCCGCCGCACGCAAAGGCGTGACCCTGCCGCCGAAGATATCGAACCAAGCGCTGAGTACGACAAGCTCGCAGCACTGGTACGTGAGCGCCTCGACATGGAACTGGTATATCGAGTGACGGGGTTGATACGGTAAGGGTGACTGAAACCGCGGCTTCCTATCTACGTTTCGAACCGCCCTCGTCTTAGGGCTCTGCCCGCCAGTACACCTGTGTGCTGTCCCTCCGTCACTACCACCCTTCCATTCACCACTACTTGGCTGATTCCAACGGGGAACTGCTTGGGATGGCTTCGTGTGGCTGGAGACCCTACCGTCCCAGCGTCAAACACCACCAAGTCCGCCTTGAACCCGTCCCTTAGAAGCCCCCGGTCCGGTATCCCCAACCGCTGGGCCGGGAAGGATGTCATCTTGCGCACTGCTTCCGGCAGAGACATTCCCCCCTCTTCCCTAACAAACTTTTCCAAAACCGTGGGAAAGGTACCGTATGTGCGAGGACTGGGAAAGTCCCCCAAGAGCACACCGTCGCTCCCAATCATCGATAGAGGATGATTGATGAACTTCGGCAGCGTCATGCCGTTCGTCCCGGCCATCACGTAGCACACCTGCAAGTCTTCCTCCAGCAGCAGATCGCACATCGCGTCCACTTCGTCTTTGCCCATAAGGGCAGCCGTCTCGGCGATGGATTTACCCTCAAACCTGTGATTGTGTGGCCTTTTGAAATAGGTTAGCCACATCTCATCGTACGATACAGCGCCGGGTCTCATCTCCTCTTTCAATCGCTCCCGCCCCTCCAGTGACGCGAACACCTGCTTCTGCCGCTCCGGACCCCCGTCCATGGTCCACTGGGGAAACAGAATGGTGAGCCGTGTACTCCCGAACAAGGAAGGGAACATGTCGAAGGTCACGTCTACGCCGTCATCCCGGCTTTTCTCCACCAGTGCAAGGATCTGCTCCGCCCCTCCCGGATGCCGCTTCTGCTGTGAGAGATGGGTTATGTGGCTCGGAATCCCGCTGTAGCGGCCAATGTCTATAGCTTCCTTCAAGGGGTCGAGGTACTGGTCCCCCAAAGTATTTCTTACGTGGGTATGGTATATGCCGCCCAGCCGCGCCGCCTCTTTCGATAGTTCTATTAGCTCCTGGGTGCTGGCGTAGCTACCAGGTGGATAGTCCAATCCCGTCGACATTCCGTATGCCCCTTCCTCCATTCCCTCCCTGAGAATGGCCTTCATATTCTCCAGGTCTGCCCCTGAGGCCGGCTTATCCTCCCATCCCGTGGTGGCGATGCGGAGGGGTGAGTTGCCTATTACATATGCCACGTTCACCGCCACCTTGTTGTCAAACATCCCTAGATAATCCGCCACTGTGGACCATCTACCCGGAAGTTGCGGGTCGCCATCAAGGCCTGAGTTCAGCTCAACAAACCGCAAGAAATCCTCGTGGCTCCGGAATGGGGCATAGGAGTTGCCGTCAATGCCTATGAGCTCAGTTGTAACCCCTTGCCTTACTTTAGGCTCGTGGCGAGGTTTTTCCAGCATGACCAGGCCCGAATGAGCATGCATGTCAATGAATCCGGGACACACAACCTTGCCAGACGCGTCAATCCTCTCCTTGGCCTCAACCGATGAAACATCGCCCCGCAGGATGCGTACCTTCTCACCCTCGATCCCCACAGATCCGTAAAAGCCGGGACTGCCCGTCCCGTCTATGATCATCCCGTTCTCAACTATCAGGTCAAACATGTGCCACCTCTCGATTCCTCAGATTCGGAATAAAGTTAGTCAACTTCAATACATCATACTAACCTCTACAACCAGCCCGTTTCCAGCGGGCGCCGTGCCGCAGAATGTCCCAACAGAAACTAGAAGCCGTTTATCCGCCCGCACCCCAGGAGATTCTAAAACAACAAACAGGGACGCACACAATATCAACAGAATGATGCGCCTTAACGTCACTCGACGAAAGGTGGCCTTGGTAACGTGTTGTGAATGGAAGGTCTCCTTCTCCAACTTGTTGGTTTCAGATGTACATTCCCACTCGTAGTACCTTGAGGAAGTTGGTAGGGACTCGCGCTGCCAGAGGTGAAGAGCCGACTACGACTATCTTGTCGCCGTGCTTTGCAAGGCCCTTTTCCAATAACAGACTTTCAATGACTCCATAGGAGTCCACGGTGACCTGGGGCAGGTCGGCCAATACCGGAACCACGCCCCACCACAGGTTCAGTCTCCGCGCTACACGTGGCGCTCCGGTGAGCGCTAGAATGGGTACGCCGGGCCTGCACTTCGACACCCGATGAGCAGTTACGCCGGAACGTGTCAACACCGCAATCGCCTGAGCCCCCAGTCCGTGGGCGAGGTTACAAGCCGCCATTGCCACTGCTTGGGATTCCTGGAGGGCCCGGCCGTTCACATCCGTCTCCTCTGGCACGTATACCTCTTTGGTCTTATCGATGATACGCTCCATTATCGCCGCCGCCTCAACCGGAAACGACCCTATGGCCGTCTCGCCACTCAACATCACGGCGTCGGCCCCTTCCCAGACGGCGTTGGCCACGTCAGAGACTTCGGCTCGGGTGGGCCTTGGCTCGTTGATCATCGACTCCAACATCTGGGTGGCTACGATAGATACTTTGCCCTTCTGCCGCGCTTGGCGAATTATTGTCTTCTGCCACACGGGCACTTCTTCCTGGGCAAGCTCTACGCCCATATCGCCCCTGGCCACCATTACGCCGTCAAAGGCGTTCAAGATGCTCTCCAAGTTGCGGAGCGCCATTGCTCTCTCAACTTTGGCGATAATAGGCACACGTGAATTGCGCTGGCGCATCAGTTCACGCAACGGGGTAGCATCCTCTCCGCTTCTAACGAAGCTCATTGCCGCCCAGTCGACTCCCATTTGGAGGCCGACTTCAAGATCATCACGGTCCTTTTCCGTGAATGTGGGAATGTCCAAAACTACGCCGGGCAGGTTGATTCCCTGATAGGCGCCAAGCAGTCCACCTTTGACCACACGGCACCTGATATCCCGACCCTCGATGGCTAACACCTCGGCTTCCAGACGACCATCGTCCAGAAGCACGCGATTCCCCGGCGCAAGAAAGCGATATATGTCAGGATAAGTGCTGCTTATTCTGCCTTCTTCGGCTTCTATCGGCTCATGGGAGATAAGAATCTCCGATCCCTGCTTCAACTTCAGTGGGCCGACATCCCCCAATGGGCCTGTGCGTATTCGGGGACCTTGAAGGTCTTGAAGAACAGCCACGTGTTTGTCCAAGCGAGCTGAAGTCTCACGAACCACCTGCACAACTTGTTGGTGGTCTTCATGGGACCCGTGGGAGAAGTTGAGGCGCACTACATCCACACCCGCGCTTATCAACTTCTCGATCCGGTCCGGTGAGGAAGTGGCAGGGCCTATGGTGGCAACGATTTTTGTGGCGCTCATTACAGATCGATTCTACACCTTATAGAATCTAACGTCGTCGGAATTATTCCATTTGTAACATAGGGCTGACCGACTTCCTTGGATTCTGCTTTGTTTGCCTACGAGACTGCAAGTGCGTTATCAACCGAAAGGCGTCTTTTTGGAGACACATACAATTGACCCGACTGGCGACGATTCGGGTTGCGTTTCGTTGTCACCCATTCCAAATGCCCAAACTCTGGGATCCCTCCCTTAAGCATTGCTTGTCCGCCGTTTTGAGTGCCCTCCTTTTCAGACGGGCACTGACCCTCACCGTGTCGGATGGCCTTGCATAGCGTCGCCCAAGGCTACATTATGGAGCCATCATGTGCGGAAGATTCAGCCTTACAGCGGACTTGGGGGAGCTGGCGCGCCGGTTCGAGTTCGACGGCAACTTGTTGGACCTGGAACCCAACTACAACGTGGCCCCCACCCAAAACGTCCTCACAGTGATCGGCGGCGACAACAGGCGTTCTGGGTTCATGCGCTGGGGTCTGATACCACACTGGGCCAAGAGCGACTCCATCGGCAGCAGGATGATCAATGCAAGGGCAGAGACCGTGGCCCAGAGGCCGGCCTTCCGCGACGCATTCAGGAGGAGACGCTGCCTGGTGCTGGCCGATGGCTTCTACGAGTGGCGGAGGGCGGGGAGCGTCAAGAAACCCATGCGTATTGTCCTGGAGTCTGGGGAACCCTTCGCCTTCGCCGGGCTGTGGGCGATGTGGAGGGACTCCGAGGGCAACCGCATCCCCTCATGCACCATCATCACCACTGAAGCCAACGACCTGCTCAGACCCATCCACAACCGTATGCCGGTGATCCTGCCCAGGGAGATGGAGGAGTTTTGGCTCGACAGGGATGTGCAGGACACCGCAGTATTGGAAAACGCCCTCACCTCTTATCCCTCTGAACTCATGCAAGCCTACCAGGTGTCCACCTTGGTCAACTCAGCCCGCAACAACGGACCTCAAGTGGTGGAACCAGTAGCCCAGTGAAACCGCTAGAGACACGGAGGCATCATGCAAGTCTGTTGACAGAGCACTTCCGTGTTGCCAACCACTTTGTACAGACGTAGTATCCAATTAACATGTTTGCCTGTAGACAATCTGACGGAGTCATCTGATGCCCGTGATAGCTCTAACCTTTGTGGCCTTCGCAGTCCTGATGGTGGGCGTATGTGTAAATTCTGCCCCACTATCTTGTCCTGACGGAAGCGACCATTTCGTGCAGTATCAATTGTTCATGGGCCGCAACAACGATTCTGGAGAGATTGTGGATGATGCGGCGTGGGATGCATTTCTTGAAGACACGGTGATACCCCGCTTCCCCAACGGTCTAACCGTTTTAGACGGCCAGGGCCATTGGAGAAACTTCCAAGGTCTGGCCTATGAAGAGCGATCCAAGCTGCTTATAGTCCTAGCTCCCATAGAAGACGATCTGACAAGACTGACCGACGAGGTATCCGAGGAATATGAGCGTAGATTCAAGCAAGAGTCCGTTCTCCGAGTCGTTTATGACGTTTGTGCATCGTTTTCTTGATGCTGGGTTAATATGCTTGCCGTTGAAACACCATAAATGGTACAACTATCCAGTAAGTTCACATTCGGAACGGGACCTCCCGACTTGAACGTGGCGTGGCCCACCGGATTCCATTGGGGCCCGGAATCACCGAAATGAACGAGTCGATAACAATTGTGGATGCCGAAACGTAAAACTAATCAGGCAGCAGATACACATTAGATTGTAGAAATTGGAGGACTCTCAAGATGCCAAAAAACAAAATTGCACAGACTTTTGAAATAGAGCAGGAACAGTCCGAGTGGCTCGGCCAGATAGCCGAGAATTACGGGCTTGCCGACCAGGCCAAGGCCATGCGGGTACTTCTTGACTTCGCTATTCAGGACGGGGACGACGATCTGATATTCTCGGGACAAAACGCGAGATGTCGTTTCTGCGGCTGAGATAACTCACAACACGTAGACAGGACTGGGATGGTCCCAAAAGCAAGACTCTCATGAGTTTATTGCGGAACAAAGTGATCAGTGCTTTCAAAACCAGCATCTTAATGGGCCGATAGATTGCATAAGAGACGACTTGGCTAGTCAGATTGCGGGTCAGACGCGAACCGATAAGGCCCATCCTGATCATCACAATTCCGTTATTGCTGGCTTCAACGGCTAGCGCCCTAAGAATGTCTTGGTGACCTCCGAGTTCACGCTAACGGTATATTCGACGCCCGGCTTAAAGTCCGAACCTAGGGGGACGATGGTTTCCATGATGGGAAAGTCGGCGGTGCATATGACGGATGGATCGGCTACCTGATGATGAGTGATGACCACGTCTATCCTGTTGGACCCTTCTCTCCGAACTTCATATCCGTTGAATTGCGAGCAACCACTTCCCTTGGGCATGCCTGATACGACGCGCAGTTGGTATTGGGGAGGCGTCTGTTCCAATGTAATGACCTCCACACTCTCAATGGGCGACTCGGCGATGAAGGTATCCCGAAGGCCAGGCGACGGCACAGTGAAGGCGGTCGTTTCCAGACCGTTTACAATCACCCTGTAGGTTTGCCCAGGTTCAAGAGGTGCATTGATGGGTTCCACGGCGTCAAGTTCCACCACCTGCTCATGGCAGGGAATTGCCCAAGAGGTTGGTGGCGGCTGCATGAGAGTTACTCGGACAATGATGTCGTAGCCGTTCAGCTGCAATTCCTGGCTGCCAGGTCGGGCACACCCTTCTATCGTCGACTGATAGTAGGCAACCCGAAGTAAGTGTTCCGGTTCGTTCGGGATTAAGTTGGCCCAAATTACTGAGACGGGTACCTCCACCCAGGTCCGCCAATCCTTCTCGGTGGAACCCTTTGGAACCAGTTCTGCTGGAGGCTGGACCAACACAAGGAGCATATCTACTTTGTCGAGATTCCCATTGGTGATCACCTCGTAGGATGTATCGTTGGTGAAGGCTAGGCGATCGTCGGATTCGATGATATCTGCACTGATGGAATATCTATTACGGGAGCTGATATCCTCGCGGTTGTATCCGATTTTGAACTTGATGGGGATTCGACCTGGGCTGGAGATGGTCTGGCGCGCAATAAGAGGAGCCGGACCGTCGGCATAGCTAGTGTCCCGTAGCTCCACCACGAGGGATGCACCCTCCGTAAGAGCTATTCGCTCTCGGTAGGTTACAGTGCCGCTTGAAGATGCGTTGGGGTTCCGGCCTGACATCACTTCCAAGGTACTGTTGGATGTATCCGATTCGCTCTGACAGGCGGCAACTGCCACGAGGACAATCAAGATGCCCGCAATCGCAAGTAGGGTGGTTGTGAATCTTGTGTACATTGGAAGACACCCATGATGAGAAAAGGTTGGGCTATATAGATATATACGCAACCTGGCGCGGTTTAGTTCCCGGAATATGGGCTTTAGTAGCACCGTACACTGGAAAGCTCCAGGTTTTGAAGGTCTTTTTTTGCGCAAACGGTCTACTATGCCTATGGTAACGCAGCAGCTCAGCTTAGACGCTTTAGTCACAACTACGCCTGATCAGAAAGGATTATGTCTATTACAACTGAACGTTTGGGTATGGCCCAGGCTAGGAAGGAACGTTATTCGGTTCCACCCGACGCATCAGATAGGCATCAGAGGACATGATCCGGTCCGTTTGGGAAGGGAAGTTCTCAAAACAGTCGGTGACAGCTCGCACCAGGCGTCCAGACAGCTTACCGCAAGCATCACTGCCCAGAAAGACCGCCAACCTAGCCGCTCTTTCAATTGATGCTCCCTTGCCCGAAGTGACCTCCACTCCTTGGCGGTACATGGCGGTGTCGCCAATCTTCAGGGCCATGTCCCGGGTCTCCTCCCACATGCGGGTGTGGATTGAACCTGGGCTGATGGCATTCACTGTGATTCCCGTGTTGGCCAACTCCAGGGCCAGGTTCTCCGTGAGATTGACGATCGACGTCTTGGCCACGTCGTAAGCGGTGACGTTGGGGCCACCCACACCCGCCATATTGACAATGCGTCCGCAACCACGCTCAAGCATATGCGGGATGACCGCCCTGCAGCCGTAGTAGGCGCCGTACAGGTGAACGGCTATAGTACGCGTCCATTCATCCGGGTCGTTCTCCCAAAGTTGCCCCACGGGACCCAGGTTGCCTGCGTTATTGACCAGAACGTCAATGGCTCCGAACCGCTCCAGCGCACTTGCCACCATAGATTCGACCTGCAGTCTGCTGCTCACGTCTGCGACTACTGTATGTACCACTGTCCTGTAACGGCTGGTGATGGTATCGGATGTTTCTTGCAACTCTTCACTGGTTCTGGACGCTAATGTCAAGTTTGCGCCCTCGGCCGCATAAGCCAGTGCAATAGCCCTGCCAATTCCGCGTCCGCCGCCGGTTACCAGCGCGACGCGCCCTCCCAGTCGTCGCTGGCCTGGCATGCTTGTCCTTCTTGACTCTCTATTGCGCAGCAGATTTGCGCTATCCCACCTTAGAGATTGGCGGTCAAAGGTTGATGGGCCAGGAAGAAGTCGCGTACTTGGTTAATCGTCTTGTGGTACACCTCTTTTGACTCCTTCCAGGGATACTCCGTCACCTGCGCCTTGGGAGCCAGCTCTACCATGTCCATAGCGGGCTCGTAGGGGTGGGTTGGTGTGTCGTCTGGCATGACCAGCATCGGGGTCTGGCACGACCTCGCGAAGTCCCGCGACACGCTGTACATGAAGTCAGGATTAACGCGGTAAAGATTGTGCAGGTACGCCTCGACTGTCTCCATCGTCACGTCGGGACGGTTGGTACGAAGAGCCGGAGACCAGACGTCGCGGCCGGAGTCATACATGGCGTCGGGAAATTCCGGAGCGTGTCCTACCGGCTGGCAGAGAACGGCGGCAGCGACCCGGTCAGGCGCTCGTTCTATGAGCTTGAGGGCGAACGGACCCCCGATACAGTAGCCTATGAATAAGAACTGGTCTATCCCAAGATGGTCCATCAGTCCCAATTGGTCATCGGCGAACGCTCCCCAGGGGTCTTCAGTTTGGACTGGACCGGTAGACCCTCCACCGTTAGCGTTGCGCTGATCCATGGTGATGCAGCGAAAGTCGTTCTTGAACTCTTCCATCGCGTTGAACACCTGACCAGGCCAGCCGGCCATAACGGAATCTAAGCCCCCACCAGGTGTTGCCAGAAGCGGGAATCCTGATCCCACCTCCTCATAGCGGATGCGGACGTCACCTCTAGAATAAAACGGCATGTCAGTTCCTCCTTCTTGGCCTCGGAATCGAGTCTTATGGCCGATTCTAACTTGAGAAAACAGGTTGTCAAGGTGAAAACAGCCGGGTTGAAATTACAGATGCGGACCTGCCCTCGCCGTCCCTACTTCGAAGGGAACAGCTCAGCCAGCAGGTCCATGATTAGCTTGGCTGTGCACCCAGTCGACGTCTCGGCGTGATCGTAAGGCGGGGCCACCTCCACGAAATCGCACCCGACTATGTTCACCCGCTTGGTCAGAGCTAGCAGCGCATCCCGCATCTCAAAGTAGTAGAAGCCACCCGGCGCCGGAGACCCGGTGCCTGGCATCTGCACAGGGTCCATAACGTCGACATCCACAGTCAGATAAACGTTGCCCCCTGCAGGAATTTCAGCAACCGCTGCCTCCGGCCCCATGGCCCGAAATTGGTCCGTCGTTACTATTCTCACGCCCTTGGATATGGCGTCCTTATAGATGCTTGGAGTAGCCTTGCGTATCCCAAGCGATGTTATGTTTCTAACGTTGGGCAGGTCGAAACAGCGCCTTATCGGACATCCGTGATGGTAGAAAGTGCCCTGAAGCTCGTGGCTGAAGTCCATGTGGGCGTCGAAGTGGACCACGTCCAAGTCCGCGTAACTGTTGAATCCCCGTACCGACGGAAAGGTGATCGAGTGGTCACCCCCGACTATTACAGGGAACGATCCGCTTGCGACAATCTTTCTTACCGCATGGGAGATCTTCGCGAAGTTATTCTCCACGTCTGAAGGGATGATAGTCACGTCTCCGCAGTCGGACATGGTGACGTTGCGGAGTCTCATCTCCTGTCTGTCGATATCATAATAGCCCCGGGCCTCCTTGTCCTCAAACGGGTCCGAATAATCGTATATGCCTCTGTAGGCGCGTACGCCGTTGGGCCCGTATCGTGCCCCCGGCCGCGAGAACGTGCCTTGGTCGTATGGCACCCCGAGAAACGCAATATCTGCGTTCAGAGTATCGAGGTCATTCACCAGGGGAGCACGGAAGAACGACATCGGCATAGCCCGGGTCGCAGGCCACGGTCCCTCCCACGTGTCCTTCAGCTCCAAGGATCTGTTGATTTCTTGCTCGGCGTTCATGTCTGTCCACCCATTCCTTTCCGGGCTATGTGATAGCTATTATACCGCCTGCCGCTCAGTCCATGTCTTGAAGTACAGCCTCCATTTCCGAACGGTGGGGAGTTCAGACGGTGAGGATCAAGATTCCGAGTTGGATTTGGAGTGCTCAAAAGACCGTTGTACCAGTTCACGCAGTACGTCTATGTTCACGTCTGCCAGCTTGTTAATGTACAGACACGACGTGCTCTTACGATGCTTTCCCAGCTTGGTCAGCAGGTCCTCGCGCCCATCGAATCCGTCCATGATGTACAGCGACAGACTCTGCTTCCTTGGCGAAAAGCCGGTCAGAAAGATTTCTCCTTCCCTACCGGATTCATATTTGTAATGGTAGCTACCGAAACCAATGATGCTTGGGCCCCACATCTCAGGCTCCAGCCCGGTAATCTCCCTCATCATCTCCAGAAGCGTGAAGCCATCCTCACGGCGGCGTTTGTTCTCAACGGAAGTGAGAAAATCGTCGACACTTGCACCCGTTCTACGTGTCTTATTCTTAGCCATTAGCCAGCTCTGCCAATCTTACTGTCGCCTTAGACCTTAGCCTCGATATGATATATCCTATGTCCCAGAGAAACGGCAAGCAATGGAGGATTGGAATGAAACCGAACATACTCCGGCAAAAGCTAGAAACCGGCGAACCAACCGTCAGCACTCACATACATTCGACGTGGCCGTCAGTTATCGAGGCCATCGGGCACGCCGGCGTCTATGACTACGTGGAGTTCGTAGCCGAATATGGACCCTCGGACCTCCACGACCTAGACAACATGGCGCGAGCGGCGGAGCTATTCGACATGGGAATAATGATCAAGGTCGACCAGAGCCACCAGGCATACCTGGCGCAGCGTGCTGTCGGCTCAGGGTTCGGAAGCGTACTGTTCACGGACGCTAGATCCGCTGAGGACGTGCGTCACCAGATTTTGACGGTCAAGCCGGACACGCCGGAGGACAAGGGATGGTACGGCGTTGCCACCCGCCGTCATACCTACATGGGCTACGGCGGAACGGCTGAATACGTGAAGGCGCTTCAGGACACCGTTGTTGCGGTAATGATCGAGAAAAAGGGCGCGGTGGATGAACTTGACGAGATATTAGAAATTCCAGGTTTGGACATGGTCCAGTGGGGAGGATCGGACTTCTCCGTGAGCATCGGCAAGCCGGGCCAGAAAAGCGACACAGAGGTAGTGGCAGCCCACGACAGGGTCTTCAAGGGAGCCATCGCTGCAGGCATACCGGCGCGCGCTGAGATTCAAACTCCTGACGAAGCGCGAAAATACCTCGACATGGGCGTCCGCCACTTCTCAATCGGGACCGATATTTCGATCCTTCACGGTTGGTGGAAGTCGAACGGCGAAGACCTCTGGAGGGCAATCAACGGCGAGTAGCAAAGCGCCAGGGAAGTTGAAACTTCCCCAGCGCTATGATGACTACCCGTTTAACCTATTTTGACTTAGATTCTTCCGCTGGCCTAACGCCCTTTATTTTTTCACCAAGGTAGCGTATTCGTACTTGGCCGTGGGGCCCCACACAGAAATGTGGGCTGAATACTCTTCAATGATGCTATGGTCCATCCCCATTACGGGAAGAATCCAGAACATCGGCCCCGTGGAGTGGTTGTCGTAGAGGAACTGTCCTATTTCCGTCACCAGCTGGTCGCGCCTTTCCTGGTTCAACTCTTCCGCATACATGTCCACAAGCGTGCTCAACTCGGGGTGGTCGAACCAGTGCTCGCTGGCGGCCTGGAGCTTCATGTTCAGAGCAAGCTGGAACTCCAGGTTGATGTAGCCGATGCCGGAGATGGACACGGCGTTGTTCATTCCCCAGTTTCGACGCAGGTTCCTGAACCTGGACGACTCTACGAACTCTAAGTTTGCGTTGACGCCTACTTCCTTCCAGTAAGCGGTGATGGCTTCCGCAATGTCGCCAATCTCTGGGATAGACGGATTCAGGCCCCAACGAACAGCCAGGTCGAATCCGTCGGCGTAACCTGCTTGGGCCAGAAGCCTTCTCGACTCTTCAGGGTCGTAGGGATAGGGCGTCCACGAATCCTGGAATCCCCTGGCGTTGGGGGGAATGTCGGAAATTGTCTGAGGCACCATTCGCCCTTCGTAGAAGGAGTCATTGATAGCTTCTCTATCAATGGCAAAGTTCAACGCCTTCCGCACGTCCAAGTTAGTCAACGGGTCCGATTCGTCCAGCTTTGGCTCCACGCCTTCAGGGACGGCGTAGTATTGACCGCCAAACTGGACCTCCATCCAGTTGCCCGGCAGGGTGCTGTAGATGATCTGGAATCCCCGCTCCCGCACCGAGGGCACCAGGTTGGGCGAAATGGAAGCCAGCTGCACTTCCTGGTTAAACAGCATGGCCATGCGGGTAGCCGTCTCCTGGACACCGATGAACCGGAGCTCCTCAATCTCTGGTGTCTTCCTCCAGTGGTTCTCCACCTTCTCATATTGGAAGTGGCTGTTGATGGAGTGTTCCACGTACCGGAACGGGCCAGTGCCAATGGGCTGGGCAGCGTAACCCTCCTCTCCGACGGCATCGTAGTAGTCCTTGCTCTGCACGAGGAATGAGATCTCGCCGAGCCAAACGGCCAGCACGGGATTGGGCACCTTCAGGGTCATCTTAACTTCGTGGTCGTTGACGATTTCGAAGGCGTCCTCACTGTCGGCCCAGAGGGCAAACAGTCCGGAACCAACAACCTGGGCATCCGGCGAAACGTATTTCATCCAGCTGTGGACAAAGTCTTTAGAGGTGAACTCCGGCCCTGTGAACGTATCCGTGGAATGGAAGGGTACTCCTTCCTGAAGTCTGAAGGTCCAACCCTTACCATCCGGCGCCATCTCCCATTCCCGGAACAGCTGGGGTTCTTCTACGCCGGTGTATCGATCGGAGCCGATGGGGTATTCGAAGGCGGGCCGGATCTGGCCAGACCCGGAAAAGCCGCCCTTGTGGGGCAACGTGGTGTACCAGGCCAGTGAAGGAGCCGCAACGACTATTCGGGAGGAAACCGGCGTCATTGTCGAAGGCGGGGCAGCCGTGGCCGTGGGGACGGCCGTAGGCGCCGCGGTGGGCGCCACTGTAGCGGCAGGGGTTGGAGCTGCTGTAGCCGTCGCCGCAGGAGCAGGCGCTACGGTGGCAGCTGGCCGCTGCGTTGCGGCCGGGGTTGGAGCCGCGGTTGTCGTTGCTTGCGGCGCCCGGGTCGGTGCAGCCGTTGGCTGCGGAGCCGGAGCCGCTGGGGTCGCGGGCTGCGGCGCAGAAGTGGCGGCAGGCGTGGGCGCAGCGGTTGACGTTTCCTCTCCGCCACAAGCCATTATCAGAAGCGCAATCATGGATAGTAAACCTAGCGAACCTAAGGTCAGGGAAAACTTGATAGAGAAGGAATTCTTCAAATCTACATCTCCGAAGTTGGTGTGAAAACAGGTAGTCCCAATGGAGCAAAACGCATCCATGATCCTACGAACCACGGTTATTTCGAATCAGGATGGTAAACTCTGGTAGTCAACAATGTCAAATTTTTTGCCCCATTAGACGATTCGCTAAAACTCGGCAAATCTGCCTGGGGATTAAAGATTTCTCAGTGTCCGACTTGCATGTAGTGTAAAGGTCCTTAAGAACGTCAGCGGAGCAGAGGCCTGTGGCCTGTCTCCATTGTCCGTCCTGCAGCCCAATTTCTCCCTGCCCTCCACATAAGTGCCGCAGCTTTCGATATCGACGACCATATCCAGGCTGTAATCCTCCCATAAGGGATATCATCTCTCCGCGTATTGAAGTTGTCATTTTGGAATTGCGATTCTAGATGCGATATCGGTATCTGTGCAAAACCAGATATATCATGCTAAACCTGTGTCAGTAGAATCAAGTTCATGTGGCTTACATACAGCGTCGAACATACAGCACTGCTCGTCGACAAGTTCTTGCCAAGGGTTTCCGTTCCCTGTCACTTTGCAGCTAATTGACTCTCTGCGCCAGCGTCGGAAATCAGAGATACGACCCGGGGTCCCAAGGAACGTGTTGCTGAACCAAGTGGGAGGGTTATAACGTTTTGGACACAGTGCACCTTCTTCTGTGATTAACTTTTCTGCTGACCTTGGGATTTGGCGGCTGTCAGTCTGAGCCAATTACCACGGCGACGGTGCAGCGGTCCGATTTAAACCCCCTTGTCCAGAAGGCTGCCACACCTATTATTACGACTACTATTGATATTGCGACCGCAGCGACTCAGGGCTCAATCTCGCCCCATCTGAATCCAACCTGTTCTGCTACCCTTACAGCATCTCACGTGCATTGGTAGTGGCATACGTCGGCTCCCGCGGCGTGGCTTAGGAATACTCTGAACAAGCCCCACTTGTCTGTACCATAGTAGAATATCAAACAGAATAGAGAGAAATACCTGGAGTTAAACCACGATGCGTCAATGGGGAAGAACGCCAACGGGATTAACTAGAGCCAGACTCCTTTGGCGCTGCGAAACATCAATGTAGGAAGCGAGGGGAGACAGACCAGAGTGGGGCCATCCGAGGGTTGTGATAACCTGCTCGGGTAAGTTGTGCAGCTATTATGTCAATCCGACAATTGCATGGAAGGGATTAGCGGACGCCATGCTATTAGCCCTTTGCACCAGAGCAGCGGTCGTTAGAACCCCCAGAAGAACGCCCACAACCTTGAGTTTCATCAGCAGTGTTTTCCCCAGAATATGGTCATGATGCCACCGACCTTCCCACTGTTACCGTTCTAGCCACATCGGTGTAGCAGATCAGTTGGAACAACTAACAGCGGCGGACCGTATAGGCAAATTACGCTATTAGGCTACGATGTCGAAGAAGTTTAAGGGACGGCGGGAGAATTGGTCTTCTCATCGCTTTGTTGTTCTTGCTTATCCTCTTCAGCCGGAGGGGTCTCGCCTCTTGGCTCAGTATCGGTGGGAGAGTGGGAATTGCTTACATCTTCCTCCCAATCCGGCCACTCTACTGACGGCGGTGTCACATCGTTACTTCCGGCATGCTCACCAACGGGCCTCATCGGGGTATTTCTCCATCGAAGGAAGAGCGTTACGAATCCCAGAATAAGCCGCAACGCGAATTCCAGGGCGATCAAGAACAGCATGTAGTAAAGGATACTTTCACGATACTCATCTACGCCTCTTAGCACATTTAGAGACTTGCTCATTTCAAAGAATGAAGCATCAATAAGGAACAGACCCAGCACCGCGAACGGCAGTATCTTGGCAACATCCCGCGATAGCTCCTCACTGTAGTACGCAGCCATCCTGATGACCCCCACAGTAGCTATTGCGATCACCAATATTTCCGAAGTTGGTCGTTCTTTTGAAAGTAACGCAAGAATAAACGTGAGGACTGCAAACCAGAAGAAGGCAAAGGCCGGAAATAGAATGAGGTACTTTAAGGTATACATGACGACGTGAAGGAAACGTCGCACCCATAGATAACGAGACTGCTCGTGTCGGGACAGGTCTAAAGCGAACATATCTCGCGAGGCAATGAACCGGTAGAATTTGAAGATGAAGACGGCGTACACAACTATCCCGAGGACGTAAAAGCTCACCGGCAACACCAAATCAAGACCGGCTTCCAAGCTCAATCCGTTGGGAAAAACGCTGTCTACGATGTTGTTAATGTCCATGGATGGCACTACCTGTCAGAAGAGCATCGGTCAGGACTTTGCGAGCGAGCTATTTGCCAAAGTGGGGCTGAATTGAATACCTTTCCTTCTGGCCAAGCTAAGTAGTTTTCACGGTCGCGGTCATCCACGGTGCATAAGCAAGGAGTTTACCGCTTTTAGAATTCAAACCAATCGCTGCAACCCTACCAAGATGTGATTCTAAAGCAAGCACATTTCGTCGTTCAATTGACTTTGCTCACGTGTTAGTGGATCTTTTGGGTCCCGGCCCGCTCCCCGAGAACCGGTTCAGAAGAAACCCCTGGGTTGAGAAAAGTGGACTTGCTCAATTGCGTAACAGCGCAATCGCCAAGATGTCGCTAGGTTCATACGTGGTCCAACCTGATCTCCAAGATGGCTCTATACTCTGTACACTAAGCCATACAGAATCGGTTGGGCACTTGATAACAGGGATCCACTCTTGTGATACTCTACATCAAAAGCAAGCTTCTCCAAATCCGCTTGTTCGCTTCCGCAGGACACAAAAGGGGCTTTTGACATGCGTTTCTTAGTCGATAGATGGCGACGTATCGGGGTGCGGCTGTATCTCGCCTTGGGTTTTGCCGTATTCCTAACATTGGTGTCCGGTGCGACGGCAGTTTTCTACTTTGAGCAGAGCGGGGACCTGAACTACGAGCTAGAGTCGGTATCCGTGCCGGCGCTGGAGGCCTCTTGGGAAGCGGCTAGGGAGGCCGAGCGCTTGCGAGTTTTGGCATTGGGACTGATGGCAGAACCCGGTGCAGGCATCCAAGACTTTCAAACAGAGTCCGTCACAGATTCTTTGGACCGGCTCGGGTCCGCTTTGAACGTCGTTGGAGGCGTTCCCTCACTAACCGAGGATGCTCAGTCGGTAAACGATTCTGCCCAGGAATTGGCTGAGGTCATAGATAATCTCGCCGTCAACCGCGACGCGCTGTTAGTAGCAAACAATGATGCTGCAGACCTGCAATCGCGTGCCTCAAGCATATCGTCCGATGTTGGTGAGTCACGAGCTGCCTTGGCTGTGCTGCAACGGCTCTGGTTGGCGGATAATGAGGCTGACCGTCAATTGCTCTGGGACCAGTTCGCCGCTCTTTTCGATGTAGGCATCGACCCGGAAGTGTCATCTCTGGCAGAGGATAAAGGAGCGTTCCTCGTTCGCGGCCAGCAGTTGGCTTTCACGGAAAACCTCAGGTCCCTCACGGCTTCATTCGACCAGTCGAGCGCGAACTTGGGAGAGTCTGTATCTGGCTTGTTGGCTGCATCCCAAGCTCATTCTTCGGATAACCTGGCCTTAGCAGTCAGCAGTTTCGACGAGGGCCGAACGCTTTTGACGGGCATCAGTGTGATCAGTGTGATTGTTGCCACCCTCGCGGCCTGGGTGTGGGTTGGAAATGGCATGGTGCGAAGGCTATCCCGCATGTCAGAGCGTATGCAAGGAATGGCTGGCGGCGACCTGGAAACCCCGGTGCCCGAAGTAGGGCGTGACGAGATCGGAGAGTTGGCGAACTCGTTGGAGGTTTTCCGACAACAAGCCCTGGAAGTGCAGCGGTTGAACCTCGTCGAGCAGCTGTATGGGGAGCTGCGCCAGACCAATGACGAGCTGAAGCGAACGCAGGCTCGCCTCGTAGCCCAAGAGAAATTGGCGGCGCTGGGTGAACTGGTGTCCGGTGTCGCTCACGAAATTAGCAATCCCTTGAATTTTGTCAAGAATTTCACCGAGGGTTCTCTAGAGCTGTACGATGAGCTGTTCGGGATGTTGGAATCTTACCGCAATAGAATGTCTACGGATGATACGGCACTCTTGGACGAGATCAGCGAAGATTTGACTGGAAGTCTAAAGCGAGTCCTATCCAACGGAGGGCGCGCGCTGGCAATCGTTGAGCGAATGCGAGGATTGGGAGTCGTGGGCGGCGAGCCTGCCATGACAGACTTAAACTCTGTCTTACGTGATGCTGTGGTATCTGGGTATAACGCCTTCACTGGCAACTGGCAGGACTTCTCCATGAAGACTGAATTTGACCTAGACGAATCAGTGGGAGAGTTGATGTTGGTCGAGGGAGATTTCGGCGAGTCTATAGTGAGCTTGGTGTCTAATGCTTGCTTTGCAATGCGAGCGAAAATGCAAGAGTCGGACGATGGTTACGAGCCGGCATTGGCTGTTTCTTCCCGACTTGAGAATGACACGGTTACGATACGGCTTAGAGACAATGGTACCGGAATACCGGATGATGTTCTTAGCCACATATTCAATCCATTCTTCTCAACGCGCAGCGGCATAGAGGGAGCAGGTCTGGGTCTACCGGTTGCCGCAGACGTGGCCCGTAGGCTGGGTGGTGACCTGTCTGTGAACACCGTGGACGGAGAGTACGCTGAGTTTGTAATGAACCTGCCGGCTGCCCGCGTTGCCGCGACGACGTAATAGATGATTCAGGTAGAATAGAGAGCGGACCAGTCTTCTTGTACTGAGTACGCGATAGTCCATCGCCTAGCGACGGCGTAGTATCAGGTAGGCGAATACCCCGAGTGCAAAGAGTATTGCAAAGCCTTGGATGATGATCAGCGTCAAGCGCTTCCTTGGACTGGACGCTATACCGCTCAGGGTATTCCGCACTCGCTCTACAGGAGCGCCAATTACCGGGATTAGGGGCCGTTCCAATTCGCGTGAGGCGATCTGTTCGCCCTGACTTGCTGTTGACAGTGGAGTTGGCGCGACTGCTGACGTAACGGCGGGAGCCTGAGTTGGCGTTGGTGTAGGAACGATATTTGGTGGCGCGATTAGGGTCGGGGCAGGAGTGGGTGTGGGGGTTGATTCAGGCGTCGGTTCAGGTGTAGGTATGGGCGTCGGCTCGGGTGTAGGGGTTGGCGTCGGTTCAGGTGTAGGTGTAGGCGTCGGTTCAGGTGTGGGAGTCGGGGTTGGTTCCGGCGTGCGAGTAGGGGTCGGCTCGGGAGTGGGCGTAGGGATCGATTCCGGCGTCGGTGCAGGCGTTGGTTCAGGAGTGGGAGTAGGGGTCGGTTCCGGCGTGGGCGTGGGTGTTGCTTCACGGGTTGGCCTCGGCGTGGCCTGGCGGGTCTGCCTGGGAGTCGACGTGGCAGTAGGACGAGGAGTAGGCGTCGGCGTAGGTGTAGCCGTTGGCGTGGGCTTGGGTGTAGGCGTGGCTTCACGAGTGGGTCTGGCGGTAGGCGTGTTGTCAGAGGGTGGAGGGGGCGGAGGAGTGGGCGTTGGGGGTGGTGGCGGTTGGGAGCCATCGAGCGGGATTGGATGGAACAATCCCAGATCATCCTGGAAACATATCAGGACAACGGCCCCTACTCTGGTTGTTCTGTAGGTGATCCCGTAGTATGTATCACCCTCCTTAACAGAAATTGTTATCCCTAATGCTTCAAGAACATTTGGGTCTTCAATGGTAGTCGGGCCTACATAGGCATTGTAAGATAGACTGGAGACGCCGCTACCCCGCTTTATAAACAAATCTTCGTGGCTGGTATGGACATATAGCAGGTATCTACCAGGCGGGCCATCGTTAACATCCTCGTGGTAATGATCAAACTCGCCATCACCTTCGCAATATTCTCTGTCGTGCGCCAGAGCGACGCTAACTGAAAATGCAGCCACAAATGCGGAAACAGCTATGACGAGAAGAAGCCTCACTGGTTCCCTGCACAGGCAAGTAAGTTTTCCGCCGGTACCACTATGTGCCCCATTTCACCAAATAGGTCAAGTCCTTCAGGCACTCAACAGGCATGCTTCTCGACGTCCTCCCATCAACTGTTCCATTGGGCGTGATGCCAGCAGGGCCAATGGCCTAGGAGTAAGGTTGCCGATGGGCCATCTGACCTAGTTGATATACATAATACTATTAGAGTTGATACCTTTTCGCTGCATTACGTTACGTCAAATGCCAAGTTTCACCACTTATTCAGGCAACGTTCCGCCAACTTTGGCAAAGACAGGCCATGCTGTTTGTTGCGTCCAGCCTTAGTTGGTTGCGTAATAATCGGCTGAGTTAGAACGGCGATCTCGTCCAATGGAACGATCAGCCAAGGTCCGATAGCCTACGGCCTAATCAGAGATATGGTCATTGAAGAACCGGATGCTGCTCCCAGTCCCCTTCGTGTCTCAACGTCGTGGACAGTTGAAACCTCAGCACTTGATTTCCAGACGACAGTAGATCCGGCTATGCTGCTCAGGCTAGTGTCAGAGGCCACGCTGTGGAAAAGCTCTGACTCTTCGTCAACATCATCCCGGCTCGACGTAGGAGCGTTCCTGGGTGAAACGGTCTGTGCAGCTGGTTAGGGCGAGTAGCCTTCGGCGCGGGTTCGAAGTTCCTGAAGGGCAATACTCGCGTCACGGCGCAGCTTGTTGGCGTTGTCCCTCTCCCGGTCTACCGCGATAAAGGCATCCACTGTGAAGGGCTGCCAGGTGTTCTGCAACGCCCGTATGGCGCCTTCTTCCCTGTCCGCTGCATCCACAAGAAGGTTGTAAACGGACAGCAGATAGCCTGACTGGGGAAGATCGCGTACACGGCGGCCAATACCATCAATCCGTGTTTTGAACTGGCCCAACGTTTGAAGCACTTCACCCTGATCACACCCTCCCTCAGTTCTCCGCCATTCGTTGTATTGCTGGTGGAAAGCGTCCCACTCGTCCCGGAGCATCTCGTACTCACTAACGAAGGATAGAACTTCTTCCAGGTCCTCCGACGCGCTACCATCAAGAATTTCTCTGACGGTCCGTTTGGTATTCCTAAGAATTGCTTCAGCCTCATCGATAGTCTCGTTCATCGCCTCCAGGTGTAGTTCAATTGACTGGACGGACTGATCCCCTTCAGGAAGTACAGGTACGCCATTAGTCGGAGGGCCCATTTCTTCGGCCTTCACAAGTGCTTCAACCAGCCCTGACAGGGAAGAAGACTCAGAATTTGCCGCCCGTCGAAGCATCTCAATCTCTTCCTCAATGGCGTCCGAATCGGGCAGTCCATCTACGTCATTCATCAGGGATCTTAACCGTTCGACGAGACCTCCAAGCCGGGAGACTATCTCTGCATCATCCAAGTCAGCTGCTATCCGCCACAGCACCTCGTAATCATCGTGAATCCCCGTCCACACGGCCGAAATTGGTCCAAGAGCGACGGAAAGCTCCCTAACCGTCCGCAGTTCACCCGGGTCTGTCATCTCGTCAAGCTCTTCGCGTAGCTCGTCTGCCTGGTCTTCTACTTGTCGCTGGGCGCTGGCTGCCTCAGAGCGGCTTTGCTCCACGGCCTCAAATATGGAAGGGCTATTGGGCTGCCAACGGTCCCGCAGTTGGCGAAACGCCGTTTCTTCCGCCTCGGCAGCAGCAATCAGAGAATCGGCGAGTTCCCGTGTTACCTCGGCTCGGGACAGGTCTCTCGCCTGTTCCGTCACGGCGTTGAAACTCACTGCGAAATCTTGAAGCGCCTTTTCTGCGGTGCTCCTGCTGCAGGACGTAAGGCCAATGCGCCACAAGTCGAAGTCACGATGGAATTGGCCCCAATCCTGGGTGATGGCCTGATGCTGGGTTGAAAACTCGTTCAGTTGCTCCAATTCCCCGGCCGAAAGAGGCTTAGCGGATTGGGGCGGTGAGAACGTGGGCAGCGTTACCGGCACGGTTTCGGGGGTGCTAGTCCCTCTGCATGCCAACGCCAAGGCCAAGAATAGAAGGGCTGCGCAAAGCAATAGATACGTACGGAATCGTGACTTCATAGCCTAACTGCGCACCCCCATAAAATCGTTCAACAGGTCTTTTCTGAACTCTCCACTTAGCAGAACTTCCACAGCCTCAGACAACGCCTCAGACGTATCCGCCAGTATCACAAGCACATGGCGGCCTTCCTCTCGATGAAGGAGGGTAATGGCCGTTCCCAGCCGATCCAGCTGAAGGGCAGAGGGGACGTTTACGACATCGTCGATGCTTATCCCGGCGGCTTGGAGATATTGACCCACATATAGAGCGTTATCATACAACCCCAGAAACACCGCATCGCGGCTCACGTCTTCAACCGCGCTAATGCGGGAAGACACACCAGCCACCGACAGTCCGTTTCTCATCTCCACCCCACTACCCCAAAGGGAGTCTTGGCCCAGCAAGATGTCAACACTCTCTTCCGGGTCCTCCCTGTAGAAATAGGGGAAATCAGCCAGATCGTAACTTCTTTCGCTATTCGTCAGATAGTCAGCCAAATTGGACAGCAGCTTGTCGTTGTCTAGCAGCGAGTTGTACGGAGGAACTAAAAATGTGAAGTCCCCAACGGCTAGAACGTTCCGGCGGTCGCCCCAGGCAATCGGATAGAAGCCTTGGTCCGCTTCCGTTAACGAAGATCTTGTGTTGGCATCAGTCTCCGCGAGTCCAGGTCCCGAAGAACGTACTGAGCCGGAAATATACAGTGCTATAGTCTCCAGGCCGTTAGTCAGGGCATCAGGCTGAAAATCCCTAACGAAGATGTGACGGAAGTTTTGGTCGTATTCCACCGTGTTGTAGAGGTAATCGGGCCGGAATTCCAATCCGAATTTCTTGGCCAAGACGTTGATTTCGTTTGGCCGGGTCGGGTCTGACACCAGCAGCAACTTTCCACCCTTGTCAACAAACCGCTCCACCAGGTCCGTCTCAGCGTCCGAAAATGACTGCTGAGGGAGCATAACCAGGAAACTGTCGGCCCTCCTCAGCTTTTCCTCAAGCAATTGCAAATTGCCCATCCCATCCCCTGAAGCGGAACCACCGATGATCTCAACGTCATACCCGCGATTAACCACCCATGAACTGAGGGTGACTATCTCGCTCTCCTTAAAGAAATTCTCATGAAGCGCGTCTATTACAAGCAGGCCTCCCTGGTCCTGAACCCTTCCCGAGTCCACGGCAGGCGATGCGGCTATTCCGGGGGAATATATCTGCTCAAAGGGGATGTCCACCGAGGGCGGAGGGGCATAGTTCCCCTGGTAATAGAAGAAGTATAGTACCGCAAAGGTACCGCCGCCGACTAAGGGCAGTAGGGCCAGTAGTAGAAGTCTACGGGCCATGTCCCACATACAAGTAGTACATGTTTGGCTGGTTTATATCCATGGGGAAATCCGGTAGTGGATCTTCATCAGTCAGTCCAAGATTTCCGTTAAGCATCATTGCCCGCAGGGCCTGTAACGCCGCCTTGCTACTACGGGCTCCTTCGTCGGACGTTTGTGAAAGGGGGTCTTCATCCTCGTTGTAATCCCTGGACATGAGAGCCAGAACCTCTGCAAGGTCGGCATCGCCCTCTTCTTGCCCCGCAAGGGAAGGTAAGATTCGTTGAAGGTCCTCCAGAAGTTCGCGCAGAACTTCCAGGTTCACGTCCACAAAGTCATAGTTGGAGATACCCGCTAATTCAGCCGCTTTTTGTATGGCGTCGCTTTGGCCGCCAATGTCATCAACCAATCCCAGCCTCACTGCCACCGTTCCAGGATAGATTCGCCCCTCAACCAACTCATCCCTGGAGATTTGCAGCTTGTCCCCCCGTTCACTAACTACCATTTGGCCGAAGGAGGTCTTTAGCACGTCAACTGTCGCCATGCGGTCTCTTCTCGTAAGTCCCTCCAGCTTGTAGGGACTGCTAATGACCATGGACTCGTCGGGTAGTTCAGGTATGAGCGGCCCCGCGCTGGAGACAACACCCACGTTTCCCACCAGGGAAGACGTTTGGGCATAGGTGTAGGAAGCGCCCATTGACATCATGTACCCGCCGCTAGCAACCAGGTCGCCCATGACTATCACCACCGGCTTTTCCTCACGCAGTTTCCGGGTTTCAATGTACAAGCGCTCACTAGCGCCGGCGACTCCACCTGGAGAACTCAGATTGAGCACCACTCCCTTTATGGAATCATCCCGACGGGCATAGCTTATTAGGTCGCCAATTGCAGAGGCAGATCCCTCAGTGATCACGGTGAAGGGGACGTTAATCACGCCAATCTTGGGCGTTCCAGGAGACACATTAAAGAAAATCCAGACGCCCGCCGTTACGCCCAAACCAACAAAGACCGGCACAAGAACGTACCAGCCGGTTATAAATCTACCAAGAGCAGAAAGGATGTATATGACGCGCCTCGACAACTCTAAGAGTCGTTTGCTCTCCGCAAGCCACTAAAGGATATCGAAAGGGAACTATTGCAGTAGTCCTATTGTATTTGAAGATGCTTGCCTCTGATGCAATACCCAGCCAAGAAAATTATATCTTGAGATTCTGTCCACGGCACGGCATTGTAGCACAACTTGTCCTGGGAGTCCCAACTAACAGCCCAGTTATCCCATATCCGCCGCCGACTCCACATTAGTCCACTGCATCCCCAAACGCAATCCGAAAGTGTACTGAAAAAGCGCAAAGGGCGACGGACCAAGCTGTTTTCTAAAGAGCCTGTGATCTGTGGAAACAGTGTGCGCCAGGACGCTGCTCCGGTGAAGGGGCGATGATCAATGTTGGGATAATAGATACCGAGAGGAGCTCGCTGGAGGTAAAGCTTGAAGATTTGCCCCGCCGTAGAGATGCTGGAAATCTGTTAAGATGGGGCTACGATAGATGGCAGATACCTCGTGTTTTAGAGGGCCGAATTCGAAAGGTATCGTTGCTCTTCCACCCGGTAGAGTTCCGTAGGGATGCTAGAAAGTACCATGGATGAGGTAATAGTATTCGGGGTCCTGGTCTTTGCCCTGGTCATGTTCGTGATGGGCAAGTGGCGCTACGATATCGTAGCCTTGGCGTCCTTGCTGATTTTGGCCGTGCTCGGCATCGTACCCCCCTCGGAGGCTTACCTGGGGTTCGGCCATCCGGCGGTGGTGACCGTAGCGGCCGTCCTGATACTGAGCCGCGCTCTCTACAACTCCGGCGTAGTAGACGTCATAGCCAGCTGGTATTTGCGCATCCCCAACTACCTGCCCGTACGGATTACGTCCCTGTCCGTCTTAGGGGCCTTTCTTTCGGCATTTATGAACAACGTGGGGGCCGTAAGCCTCCTAATGCCTGTTGCGATGCGAGTTGCAGGCAGGAGCAAGCATCCTCCATCGCTCTTTCTGATGCCTCTGGCCTTTGCGTCGCTCCTGGGCGGCATGATTACCCTGATCGGGACGCCGCCGAACATCATTGCGTCCAACATCCGGATGGAAGAGAGTGGCGTCCCTTTCAACATGTTCGACTTTACGCTGGTCGGGTTGGGAGTGGCTCTGGCTGGAGTAACGTTCATCGTCCTGGTCGGGTGGCGGCTGCTCCCGTCTCGGACCGCCCCCCTCACCATGGGCGACGCGCTGCACATAGAGGACTACATGACAGAGGTGCGGGTGCCGGAGGACTCCCGGTTCGTAGGCAAGATGGTGCGAGACCTGGAAGAGTTGACCGAAGACGACGTGGCGATCGTCGGCCTGCTCCATAAGGGCGTAGTCCACGGCGCACCTTCCAGCTACCAGATAATCGACTCCAATGACATCTTCATCATTGAGGCTGATCCTGAGGAGATAAAGACATTCGTTGACAAGACGGGATTTGCCCTAGAAGGTTCTTCCCGAGACATTCAGGCAGAGATCGACGAGACTCTGACCGGACGTGACGTGGCTATGGTGGAGGTCATTGTCGGGCCGGCCAGCCGGGCTGAGGGTGGCACGGCCCATGGGCTGCACCTGCACGAGTCATTCGGCGTAAATCTGCTAGGCGTGTCCAGAAGGGGCACCAGGATCATGCGGCACCTGGGCGGCATCATTTTCAAGGTGGGGGACGTGCTTCTGCTTCAGGGCAAAAAAGACCTGGTGCATAGGGCCCTGCCCCGGCTGGGGTTGCTTCCCCTCGCCGAGCGCGAGCTTAGGATTGGACAGCAGCGGCAGCTATTCTTCCCCCTCGCAGTGTTCGTAGCTGCCGTACTGCTTACATCCTTCGGAGTCCTTTCGGTCCAGATTTCCTTCGTGGTCGCCGTTGCGGTCCTCCTGATAACGCGGTTCCTCAGCCTGGAGGCGGCATATCAGGCCATCGACTGGCCTGTCATTATCCTGTTAGGCGCCATGATCCCCGTGGGCGAGGCGCTGGAGACCACGGGGGGCGCGGCGCGGATCGCAATGCTCATCACGGAGTCGGGAGGCGCGTTGCCGCCATGGGCAGTGCTCGGAGTCATGCTGGTTGCCACCATGCTGCTGTCTTCCATCATAAACAACGCCGCCGCCGTGATACTAATGGCGCCAATCGGCATCGGAGTGGCACATACCCTTGGCGCGTCCTCGGACCCGTTCCTCATGGCCGTGGCCATAGGCGGATCTTCGGCCTTCCTCACTCCTATAGGCCACCAGTCCAACACCATTGTGATGGGGCCCGGTGGGTACCACTTTGGGGACTATTGGAGGATGGGCCTCCCGCTAGTTTTCGTCATAGTTGCGGTTGCCATTCCCCTGCTAATGTGGGTCTGGCCCATGGGAATCTAGCGAACTTACCCTACAACCGCCCATTCTCAACATCGGCCCCCCCTTGTCGGCTGACAACATACGGCCTTATCATTGGATAATGCTCAGGACTATCGCAACCGTCGCCGTCCTGCTGGTCATTGCCGGCGCAACCCTTGCCTTGACGTGGTCTTCTCCACCGCTTCATGAAGATCACCCACCGATTACCGGTCTTTACGAGAACATCACTGAAGGTTTTTCCATTCTCTTGCCAAATGGATGGATTGGGCATGAGAACGAGACCAAAACTCCCCTTCTTTCCATAGAAACTGCGGAAGATGTCCCTCAAGCCAACGCGCAGCTATGGATCTTCACACTGAGTGACGACTCCTCCGCGGAAGCCTGGGCCGACGGCCAAATCGGACAATACGGCCCCGACGAAATACGGAGCAGCGAGCCTGCCATCTATGAGGGGGCCGATTCGGGGCGGCGCGTTACAATGGCTACAACCCAGGAAAGCGGTACCGTCACCTTTGAGGTGTGGACCGTTGTCGTCCGCGGCTCCCAAGTTTTTCTGCTTCGCGTCCGAACGGATGAAGAGTCGTGGCCGGACGTTCAGCCGCAAGCAAACGCCTTCACAGACAGCTTTACCCTCCTGACGCCCATGCCCTTCGGCGCGTCCCGGGAGGACTCCCTGTTCCAGTATTGGGGCGAAATTATCAGCATCGACCCCGCTCTCTCCCGCCAAGGAGCCGGGGACTTGGTTGGCTCTATCTTTAGCGGCCTCGTGAAGCTCGACACCGACTTGCAGGTCGTGCCGGACTTGGCGCAGGGTTGGGAGGTGTCCGCCGACAGAACCGTCTACACCTTCACCCTGCGGGAAAACGCTCGCTTCCACGACGGACGCGCCGTTACGGCCCACGACATCAGGTATTCCTGGGAAAGAGCGTTGCACCCGGACACAGATTCGCCGGTCGCCGAAACCTACCTGGGTGACATCGTCGGCGCCAAGGCCTTGGCGACAGGCGAGGCCGATAGCCTGGAGGGTGTGAAGGTCCTGGACGACCGTACCCTTCAAGTGACTATCACCGACCCATACCCTTTCTTCTTGTCAAAGCTCACCTACCCGACGTCCTTTGTAGTTGACCGCGGTAACGTGGAGAGGGGCGAGGACTGGACAGACGCTCCCAACGGCACCGGAGCGTTCAAGCTGAAGGTCTGGCAGAAGGATCAACTTCTTGTCCTGGAGCGCAACGAAGACTGGTACGGAGGGACACCGAAGCTGGCCCACGCCGTCTACCGTATCTTTGCAGGCAGCCCCATACAGATGTACGAAAGAGGCGAGATTGACCTGACTTACATAGGCGTCAGCAACATCGACCGCGCCCGGGACCCGGCCAATGCATTGAACGAAGACCTGAGGGAAGGAACCGAGCTCTGTACGTACTATTTGGGCTTCAATATTTCACAGCCGACCTTTGATGACCCAGAGTTCCGTCAGGCTTTGACCTTAGCTCTGGACATGGACAAGTATCTGGAAGTTTCTCTAAAGGGCCTGTCGAAACGTGCGGCCGGCTTCGTGCCGCCGGGAATGTTCGCCTACAATGAGGCCTTGGATCCTTCACCGTTTGACCTGGAAACTGCAAGACAGTTACTGCGAGAATCCGAGTACGGCGGAATGGAGAACCCGCCTCCGGTCAAGTCCTTCGCCGGCAGCGGCGCAATCCACTGGTCATGGCGAGAACTCTTGGGGCTGGAGGTGGAGTCCATAACAGTTTTTGAATTCTCCGACTTCTTAGAAAGACTGGATAACGAAGAGTTCGGCGTTTTTACCGCTGGGTGGTGCGCCGACTATCCCGATCCGCAAAACTTCCTGCACGTGCTTTTCCACAGCGAGAGCGCGGAGAACCGGTTTGGCTACAGCAACGAACAGGTGGACGCTCTCTTGGAGGAGGCGTCGGTAGAGGCAGATCCGGACCGTCGCGCCAGTCTCTATCAGCAAGCAGAGCAGTTGATCTTGGAGGACTGGGTGGCTGTACCGTTGCGACATACCAGCAACAACGTCCTCGTACGTCCCTACGTGAAAGGATTTGAGCTAACGCCAATTGGAGTGCCACAGCTGCATAACATCTCAATCGAGCGTGACCAATGATTCGCACGTTGCTAACCGCAGCACTCAGCATGGCAGTCGCCCTGGCCTTCGCAGCCTGCGACGCGCCGTCGCCGTCACCCGTCATAACGCCAACCGCAACATCTGCTCCCGTTCCGTCGCCTACGCCGGTCGCCGCTCCCACACCCGCACCTACGCCGACGCCCACCCCAACTACGGCGCCGACTCCCAGACCTACGATGGAGGCCCCACCGGTTCCGACGAGCACCGCAACTCCCGCACCTCCTCCCAGCCCAGCAGGCACGCCAACGCCTACCCCACGTGCCACACTCACACCTTCCCCAACTCCAACTGCCGCACCCGCTGCGACTACGGTTCCAACAAGTACGCCTACTCCTACACCCACGCCTGCGCCCGCGCCCGCGCCCGTCACTCCAGAACTGCAGCCGGATTTCGAGGTAAAGGTCAGCGAGGCAACGCTGCAGTTTCCAGAGTCAATTTCGTTTCATCTGGAGATCAGCGGACAACGTCCCATAGAGAACATTGACGTGGAATTCGGGACTAACCACGTCTTCTCATGCGCCTCCACATCCTACTGGACGGCTCGGACGGACATTGATCCTGGTGAAGAAGTCTCCGTCACCTGGGATTGGGATATGCGGCGGAGAGGGTCTATGCCTCCTGGCGCCGCTATCTGGTGGCGCTGGCGGGTGACGGACGACGAGGGGCGGAAGTTCCTAACGCCCCGACAAGAAACGGCTTTTGCCGACGAGCGCTTTGACTGGCAGTCCCATACCGACGGCAACGTTACCTTTCATTGGTACAACGGAGGAGATGATTTCGGTCGCCGCAGCGCAGACGGTGTCCGCAGCGGACTGGAAACGCTGGAGCTGGGCAAAGATCTTGTTGCGCCTATCAACGTCTTCGTCTATGAGAGTTCCCAAGACGTGCAGGGAGCGGTGCTATTTGCCCAAACGTGGACCGGCGGCCTGGCCTACGTACAACACAACATCATCTTGATAACCGTGAACCCAGCAGAATTCGAACGCGACCTGTCCGGGGTAGTCCACGAGTTGGCCCACCTTCTGGTCGAGGAGGTCACCTTCAACTGTTTCGGAGGTCTGCCCACCTGGCTGGATGAAGGCCTGGCAGTCTACGCCGAGGGGGGCCTGCCAGACCTCCAGCAAATTGCTATTGAAGAAGCAATCGCCAACGACGACCTGATAAGCCTGCGCAGCCTAAACAGCAGCTTCCCCGCCGGCCATTCGGGGGCTATCCTGTCTTACGCTCTCAGCTACAGTCTCGTCGACTATCTGTTAGACACCCACGGCTGGCCCAAGATGCAGGAGCTGCTGGCCGTCTTCTCCCTGGGGTCCACCGACGAGAAGGCCATCCTGAAGGTTTATGGGTTGGACTACGATGAATTGGAGGCCGCCTGGCGCCAATACCTGGGCCTTGCACCTAGCTCCGGCGGATAGTCAGGTAGTAGTGGAAGTCGGGCGCTTCATAGCAATGATCGGGATGCTGATGTGGCGTCGCAGCGACGGACGGTATCTCCTGCTGAGAAGGTCGCCTACTAAGGACTTCGCGGCCGGACAATGGGAGTCCGGCTCCGGTCGTCTCGAGCAGGGCGAGGGCTTCATAGATGCCTTGAAGCGGGAGTCGTTTGAGGAGTTGGGCCTTGAAGTGCGCATTGAATGTCTTCTCGAGACCACACACTTCTATCGCGGTGAACCCACGCCAGAGAACGAGATGGTCGGTGTAGCTTTCGGATGCTCCGTGGGCGATGGGTCGGGCCTTCAACTGAGTGAGGAGCATTCCGAACACAGATGGGCTACGGCAGAGGAGGCGGCTGAATTTCTTCCGCCCGATTACTGGCTGTACGCATTGATCCCGAGGGCCGAGGCCTTTCGGCAGCTGATGCCCGTCGAGCTCAGAATGCTGCACTGGAAAGGTGACTTAGAGTTCTAAGAGTCTGAATCACACAGACGATGAGCGGACAACTCTAGCCTGAGATTGTCTCCCTTAGTTGAGTTAGCCCGTTCACATCCCTCTACGCAGGTTCTGCGAGGAACACCGGAAACTTACGGGAACTTTGTTGCTGCATCGTGTCGTAGGGAGGATACGCCGCCGCTGCCAGCTTCCACAGCCGAACCCGCTCGTCACCGTCCTCCACTTCGCGGACCCGCATCCGGTACACGTCCGCCTCGTCTTGAATTTGAACGTTAGCGTCGGCGCGAAGGTTATGCACCCACACGGGGTTATTCGGGGAGCCACCCACGGAGGACACAAGGATGTAGTTGTCGCTATCCTTGACCCGCATAAGCGGCGTCTTTCGCACGGCCCCCGGTCCGATTCCCGCGGTTGGTTACGATAATCACAGGCAGACCAGTGTCTCGCAGCGTCGTCGCCTCAGTGCCGCCACTGGCTTCATACTGCTCCACCTGTTCCCGCACCCAATCCTTGGACGAAGGTAGATACTCGGCCATAATTGACTCCCTGCTTATGCTATTCCCCGTGAGGGCGTCCACTCAATCCCTTCAACGGCGAAACTGCCACCCGACTTGCCTTCCGCTGGGCATGTCTCTGACTGACACAACAACCCATTGGCAGGGCAGCCCGACGACGTTGTCGGACCCTATAATCGCGTCTTTTGAAGTCAACCCCCCGGCGTGGGCCATCAAGGGAGACGGCCCACCATCCGGGGATTGAGGTCATTATTCTCTAGAGTGTAAACACCTGCACGACGTTGTCGACTATCATCGCGCTCGTTTCTTCGATCGTCACGCCCCCAGTCAAACTAAAGACAATGGCGTTGAGGATAAACACCGGGATCAGGGCAAGCAGAATGACGAAGAACGCACGGAGGGAGGACGTGTAGTCCAAGCTCTGGCGAACGGCGATTATCATGCACGTAATGGTCCAAACCAAAGCGACCAGGTAGATAATCGTACCGAGTATGGGAATGAATAAGAACACATTCAAAATCCCGGGGGTCTGGGCGAAACCGGTTGCCCGGGCCAATTGTCCCCAGTTAGCCTCGGTCTGCGCTGTCTTCAGCAACGTGGCCCCAATCAGCCAAGCGAATAGCGCCCACAACGCCCAGCTCACCACTCCGCGGATGACGCCGCTGACGATTATCCAGCCCACTCCGGCATCGGTGCCGCCTATGAGTTGCCCGACGACGCTGGCGATGGATACGAGAACCACGACCAACATTGCCTGAAGAGTTGCCCCACTATCATGCTCAACGTCTTCGTAGGTGTCGACGTTCAAGCGTGCGGCTCCTATCATTCTTCCTAGCATCGGATCGGTTCACCTCCTGAGATTTGCGGGGCAGATGCGAAAGGCCATAGACGACGCACCCTCCGCCGCTTGACACATCTTATCACAACAAAAGCAAGTGGCGCATTTGAAGCGGCATCATCAATTGATGGAGAAATTGGAGATTAGGCCTGTCGCCGACTTGGGATCTGGGCTCAGGTTTGAGTGGTAGGCGAAAGCGGCAACCGGCGGGAAACATCCACAGCTACCCGATTATGATATCATCGCCTTCCGCAACCGCAAGCCGGCAGAGGGCGTTGCTGCGTGAGGGGCAGGACTTCAATGGCTACCATTGATGACTTCGTAAACCACCGCTGGGCAGACGCCAAAGAAGCCCTTAGGCAACTAGACCCGGACTACGTGAATACGATTGAGTGGGATATCCGATCTCCCAAGTTCGACCTCAATGTGCCCAGCCCGGCCGATGCCCGATATACACCCAAGAAACGTTTACCCAAGAACTGGCACCTCCTACTGGAGGTCTGTTTAGACCTGACGATGCATACTTTTCTCTTGGAGACAGTAGCGGCCAAGCTGACTATGGCCTCGAACAGAGAGCTACCACCCCACGAAGTTGGACGACAATCTGAATACCACTTTCGCGCATGGTTTATCCAACTATCAGCGTTAGCAGAGCGAACCAATGACGTGATTTACAAGGCGTTGAATGTGTATTTGCCTGACCGGATATCGGCCGTTGAAATCGCTAAGTCCTATCGAGATATTGTGCATCAGTTTATCTCTCAGCAAGAGCGAAACGAATTTCTACACCCACGGCGTAGGGAATGGCTCAAGGAAATCACTCGGAATGGATCGTGGAAGCTTTTCATAGCGGGGATAGTGACGCCACAAACCTACTTCAAATTTCACTTCTCGGTTACGGGCGAGCAACTATTGTCTAGTCCGCGGGAGCAATTTTCCACTCTAACCAAGGCTGTGTTAGAGCGCTTTGGAGAAACCCTCTCTAAACTTGAACAAGACCAATGACCAAGTACAAGCTTAAATACCGCATGGGACAACGGGGTTAGTGAACACCCTCCAGCAAGTCCGATAGCAACTAGAGGTAGCCATGCATAAGTGCATCGTTTGTCATGGGGAGGAACTCCGCGAGGAATTGACGGGGGAGGTGTTTAAGGTGGATGGCCGCTACCTGAAGGTTGACGGGATCCCGTCAACAGTGTGCGGCCTCTGCGGCGAACGCTCCTTCAACAGAGAGACGACGGAGAAGGTTCGCCTGTTGGTTCGCGGCCAAGCCCCATCGGCGAAGTCCGTGACTATGCAAGTCTACGAGTTTGCTTGAAAGCGGCGGCTTGGGGCGGCGTTGCGGACCAACAGCTGGCGGTCTGAGCGGCGTTCTTTTCCCTCCCCGCCGCCCCCTTCGCCAACATCGTAGAAGAAGACCACTCACATCTTCTTGTCGCCGTGAATCTGCGGCTCCCGGGCCAGCTTGCACCTCAAAAGTCCGGGGAGCCGTCTGGGTTAAACAACCCTTCCGGTAAGCCAAGCACGTCTACGAGCAGCCGACTGAGGGTAGAGATATATTCGGTGGTATGACTGTTAGTCGCACTAGCCGTTGATGCCATTCAGGACATCCAAGCCCTGCTATCTTTTCCGAGGGTTACGTCGTTTGCGCCTGGAGGGGACTTTGCGGCCTTTTATTTGGCCTGTCTCCAGGTATCTCTTCAACATCCAGAAGAGCACTACCACCCCAACTAGGACCAGGGCGGTGATGGTGTCGCCTCGACGGAAGGCTGTCCACGCGTCGCCTGCCAAGCTGGGGATGACGAAGGAGCCGATTACCACGGCCACCGCGACCAGAATCATCCGGAAGGGGTGGGTGAAGACGTGGCCCCGAAGGATGGCGAGGGAGGCGGCAACGACGAAAGAGATGCCGAAGTAGAAGCTCAGACCAAAGGCCCAATGCCAGAGTACGTACATGCTGGCGGTGGTGATGGGGACGGTGAGCCAAACCTGGCCTAGCTGCAGGCCGTTGAGCCACCGGGCGCGAGCGTCCCGAAGTTCTCGTGACAGCCACCTGCCTATGAAGCGAAGGATGGCGCGTTTCACTTGAGACCGCCCGCTGATGTCTTGTGCGACGCCACAGATTGGGACAGGTTACAGGTGTCGGCGCTTGTCTGTTGTTTGAGTTGCTGCTTGGCCATGAAACATCGCCAACCGTGGTGTTAGCGACAATGGGATGATTGAAGAACAGGCCTTCCATTGTCAAGGGAAGTCGCTGCCTGATTTAGGGCATCTACCGAAAGGCATCTCGAATCGCCCACGGCTCCCGAAACATCAGCGAGGCACTTTTGACATTTGGTATTGGCTTTGTAGTTATGGTAATATGCCCAAAGTTTAGCCAACTGTTGCAAGGCTGTCTCATTTTGCCTAAACTGTTGATGAATTAGAACCATCGACCATGCAACAGGAAGTCAAAAAAGAGGAGGGAATTAGTTGAAGACATTGGTAGGAGCCTTTAATCGGAGCCGTCTAATTACCCTTCTGGCGGCCACCGGAATAGCCACTCTCATACTGTTTATTTTCCGCCCCGCCGTGGCAGAAGCGGCCGGGGTAGAGGAAGAAGCAGTCTTTATATTCAATACCTTTTCGTTCCTCATTTGGGGGGCGCTGGTCATGTGGATGGCCGCCGGATTCACAATGCTGGAAGCCGGCTCCGTTCGCACAAAGAACGCCTCCATGATATGCCTAAAGAACATAGGCATCTACTCCATCGCCGGACTCGCGTATTTCATTCTCGGCTACAACCTGATGTACGTGGGCGTTGGCAGAGAGTTGAGCCTGTTTGGCCTAGACTTCGGTGGTCTCATCGGATCCTTCAGGATCTTCTACGAGTCGTCGGCTGCCGAGGTTGCTCTGCTGAATGGAGAGCCAGGCGCGGTTGCGGCGGTGCTCTCCGAAGGGGCCGGATACTCCGCCATGTCGGACTGGTTCTTCCAGATGGTGTTCGTGGCTACGGCGGCGTCGATTGTGTCCGGCGCGCTGGCGGAGAGGGTAAAGATGTGGTCCTTCTTTATCTTTGTCCTCGTACTGACGGCGATAATCTACCCCGTGATTGGGGCGTGGCACTGGGGCGGCGGCTGGCTGGCAGAAATGGGTTTCGTCGACTTTGCGGGATCCACCATTGTTCATAGCACCGGCGGATGGGCTGCACTGGCGGGCGTGCTGATAATAGGGCCAAGGTTGGGCAAGTTCCGGAAGGACGGCACTGCCAGGGCCACTCCACCTTCCAACATCCTGGTAGTTACCTTGGGGGTATTCATTCTCTGGCTGGGCTGGTTCGGGTTTAACGGCGGGTCCCAACTGGCCCTGGGAAGCGCCGCCGACGCGGTGGCCATGAGCGTAGTCATAGTCAACACTAATTTGGCAGCGGCGGCCGGAGTGGTGGCGGCCATATTGGTCTCACGGCCCATCATGGGTCGCATTGACCTGTTCGCCGGGTTGAACGGGGCTATTGCAGGGCTGGTGGCAGTCACGGCTTCACCAGACTTTGTTGACCACCAATGGGCCCTTCTGGTTGGCGCCGTGGGGGGAGTGTTGGTAGTTGGAGGCATTAAACTGCTGGAGACTCTGAAGGTCGACGACGTGGTAGGCGCTATTCCCGCTCACCTGATTGCCGGCATCTGGGGCACGCTGGCAGCCAGCATCACCGGCGGCGCCACCTTCCACGTACAGCTTATCGGAATTGTCTGCGTAGGGGCCTTTGCATTCGGCGCCTCTTGGTTGGTGTGGCAAGGTCTGGCGAGGACTATGGGCGCGAGAGTGCCCTATTCGGTGGAGCGTTTGGGACAGGACGCCGGAGAGCTTGGCATGGAATCCTACCCCGAGTTCGTGCTGATGCCAGAGGACTTCGACGAGGACTAACTAGAGTAGGTTAGGTTAAGCTGAAAGGCCTCCCTGAAGTCATAGCGATTTCAGGGAGGCCGCTTTTTGGACGGGAGCCTGGGACTGAGTTACTGCGAGGTCGTTCGTCTCATCGGATGCATGGCGTTCTTGACTTCGGACGTTATCTCGTACTTACGTGGTCGCTTGCTCCGTACGAGGACCCCCCGTTTCTCGAGGAGGGGCCAGAGCTTGTTGGTGAATTCCGTTCCGAAGCTTCCGCCCTGCATCCTTGATATTGGATGGTGGGGGAACCGGGACTTGATTATCGGCAGGCAGTCGGTGCTCTTGAAGGAGCCGACCGGGGTCTGCCGGATAATGAGGTCCACCATTTCTTCCAGGACCCTCTTGTCGGCAATCCTCATAGCGTCGGCGGTCCTCGCGTCGGCGACCCTCGTATCGGCAACCCTCGTGTCGGGGGCGGACCTTGAATCCTCGGCGGGCCTCAACAGAATCATCTCGTTGGGGGGCGCGCTGACTTTGACTGTGTGAATGTGGTCGCTGGGGAAGTATTCATCGATAGTCAATGACCGGGTCTTGACGCGGTCGGTGACCAGCCACAAGAAGGGGGCCCTTCCGCTCGCCATTACCTTGAGTTTGGCAAAGACAGGCATGAAGTCGCTGTCGTCGCTCATCACGGCGATGAACTCCGCCTCTCCGGTTACGAAATCGGCGACGGCGTCCATTGCGATGGCCATGTCCGCCGAGTTCTTGGAATGATTATGGCTGAAGTGCTGAATTCCCTTGACGGTAACGGTGAGGCTGGGGAAGCGGCTCGTGGCCCACATTTCCCAAAGGGCAACCCGGTCCGCCCTCACGTATAGGTGCAGCGACGAAAGGGGCGGGGCGCCCTCGGGCCACTTTTCAACAACGGCCTTCACCGTCACCTGAGCCGCGGCAAGCAGGTTCTCCGTGTCGACGTACAGAGCTGACTTGCCGGGCTTGCGCAGGCTTCTGGCTTTTGACTTTGAATCAGCGGATCTCATTGAGCTGGAAGCTCTTCTAAACAGCCCTAACATTGGGCAACGTCTTTGTATGGCATTATGTCTCTCTCTTCAATAGGGAAGTTGCCGGAGGTTTGAATTCCGGCTGTTGGCAGTGGGACTCGGACCGATGGGAAGGCTCCTCCAAGTCCGCAATTAGGAAGTGTCTACCGAACATTCTGCTTCCATTATGCACACTTGGAGACACTGCCGCAAATTTTAGGTGTCGGGCCGCCATTTTCGGCGGGTCTGAAGGGTGGAGGAACTCGTTTGCGGGAAACGAGGGGGTTTTAGGGGACTCGTTTCAGAATTGCCAGGCGTGGGATTGACTCGTTTTGACTGGTTTCGGGAAACGAGTAATGGGTGTTTTCGGGGTGTTTCAGGCGTGGATTGGGGTGTTTGGGGACTCGTTTCTCGTTTTATTTTTTCTGCGGGAAACGAGTGGGGGGGTTGGAGGGGGTGCGGAGGGTTTTTCATGGGGGGAGGTTAGCAGGGGAGGGGGCGGGGAGGCAATGGGGAGGGGGCAGTTGGGGGGGGGAGACGGCGAGCTTTCCCGTAACGCTGCTCATACAGAAATGACGCTCAAACCCTGCAAGCGTTCGAAGTGCCTGCGGTTGTTGGAGAGAATCGTCAGTTTGTGCCGAATTGCCGTCGCCCCGATCAAGAGATCGAAGTCTGATATAGGCGTCCCGGCAGCCCTCAAACGCCGCCTTTCCCTGGCAAATATGCGACATATCTCTTTATCCACTGACAATACCACGAAGGCAAGAAGGAACTTGCTCAACGCCCGGTCGCTCTCTTCCGGGTCAGGATCACCCAAGACTCCATCGTAAAGCTCAGCGATGGAAATGATGCTAACTCCAAGGCCAGCAGGAGCCAATTCTTCAAGACGTCTCAAAACCGATTTGCGATTATGCTGAGCGTCAATGACCCAGTTTGTATCTATCAGGTATTTCAAGTAACTATAGAACCGGAGGTTCACGTGACCCAGTGATACGGGCTTCGTAGAGCATCCGCTTCAACTCCTCAGGGTCATGCATGCCCACCCAGCCGCCAGCGGCCGCCCTCAATTGCTCTACTTTGTCGCTAGCCAACATTTTCATAATGTCCCTAGGCAACTCTACGTTTGCCTTTTTTTCAAATGTGGCTATGCTCCTGTGCTCCGCGTGGAACAAGGCGACTATATCTGTCCCCATGCGCCTGGCAGATGTCAGGTCGGCGCGGGCCTTGTCCCATTCTGAAAGGCGCAGCCAGGCGATGGCGCGGTTGAAGTGGGCCTCTGCGGGGTCCGTGCCTGGGCTCAGGGCGGCTTCGTGCGCCTTGGTTGTGGTGTTTGGCTCTTGTTTGTCTGAATTTGCTGTCATGGCGCTCTTTTTTGAAGAAAAATGGGTGGATGCGTATTCGTTATTTCCTGTGGGGGAAACGAATGGTAGCCTTAGAAAAGGCACGGCTGTTTTGGTTATGGGGATAGGTTAGCAGGGGAATGGGATTTATGGCAAGGGAAGGTGGCAGTTGGGGGGTGGGGCAATGTTGACATTATGTTCCAATTTTGGTAATTTCCGCTTGAGCGCAGTATTAATGCGCACCGAATTTACTGGAGCTCCCGACAAAACAGCGATGTCGAATCCTATCCCTGCGAAAACCAGCTAAACCGCTGACTGTTGATTCCCTCTTTTGACAACCGAGGCATGCTGCCCGTAGGATTGCACAACATGTCCTTGGAGGAGATTCGGAGGTCATTTGGATTTACCCATCGCCGAAGGGATCTTATAGATGGCCTTGAGCGGTATCTCAACCTATGGAACCGGCATCTCTTGTTGGAGAGCGTGATAATTGATGGCAGCTTTGTGACTACCGAGGACGAACCAGGGGACATTGACCTTCTCCTGGTGCCGAAGCCTGAGTCGGTGTACGATGATGACTATGGCGAATTGGTGCAGTTGCTCTGTGAAAACAGGGAGGAAACCAAGGAGCGCTTCGGCTGTGAAGCATTTCCTGTAGAGGAGGCCAACTCGGAAAGCTATTTGGAAGGAATAGAGTTTTTCAGTAGGGACCGCAATGGCAACGTACGTGGGCTACTACGGGTGAATCTTCCGCTATGAACAAACCAAAGATCCGTGACGATACGAATTTCAGGGTCACCATAGAGCAGATTGCGCGGTTGGAACGCAGCCTGCTATCCATCGGAAAATCTGGGCGTGCATCTCCTAAAGTCGTAGAAGCAATAAAGGTGGTCCAGTACAAGGAGATTCTACGACTTAGGGCTGAATTGGACGCGGCTATGGGTGTCGCTGAGACGCCTTCGACTACGAAGGCTGACGGCGTCGTCGCCGGGGACTAACGCGCTACTAGATTTGCTGTCATGGCGCTCTTTATCTGATGGCGGCGGTTTTGTTGAGGGGTTGTGGGATGCTGGGTTTCGCATTATACACCGGTGGGGGTTGGCCAAACACGGCTGTACTAAAGTGGTAGGAGGGATGGCGGGGAGTAAGTTAGCGGAGGAAGGGGAGTTTTGGGAACGGGGAGGTGGCAGGGGGAGGTAGGGTGAAGATTCCCTGTCTTTAAGTGAGCTTTATAGGAATAGCCTTTTCAACCATGTAGCGAGGATGTCCGCTTGAGGCTGGCTGGGATCGAGGAATTTGGCGGTGATGGCCGTGCCATAGGGTCTACCTGGCTCTTCTTGCCACGCTAGCCAGGTGTGAATGACGGCCTTAGGCCTGTCCAGGTCGGTGAATCTCTGCTCCGGCACTGAGTTAACGCTACACATGACATGGTCCAAGAGGGCATCCGGCTGCGGTATCAAGAAACGCAGGAAGTCTTCCAAGATTCCAGCAGTCTTGTTATCGGGCATAATCCAAATACCAGCGGTCGGTAAAAGCGAGTTGGGAGGAGGGGCTAATATCGTGCCGTTAGGATCAGGCTGTGATGGAACTTGTACGTAACCAACCTTCTTAAGCCGACTGTGGATAGACTGCCAGCGAGCGTCCAGATCCGTGTCGGCATCGATGACGACGCCTACTGCGTCTCCTTCTTCGTTGCTAGCTCTAAGCCGTACAGGAAAGTTTTCCAAAAGCCTTTCTACGTTGCCAAGAGGCTTGATTAAGTCGAGTCGCGGAAGTCCCCTATTACCGCAGATGTGCTTAAGCACATGTTTGTCGTCCCTGCCCTCTACCAATAGAATCTTACGACCTGGCATCTCAGCGCACTTCTATGTTGTCACGGGTTATGATTGCCAGTTCTTCTTCCGTGAAAACCGTTGGGATGCTCTCACCGTTCCTGGAGGTCAGATGGATAAGCGTTCCTTCTTCAGGGGATTCGGCAGCCGCTTTCTGGAAGGCTTCAACTGTGTCCCAGCTGTGGGTTGTGGCGAAGACCTGGATGTTCAACTTCTGCGACAAGCCGAAAATCATCCGCCAAACGTCGGGCTGTACGGAATAGTGCAACCCATTTTCAAACTCGTCAATCAGCAGCAGCCCACCGCCTGCGTTAACCAGTGATAGGGCTATCCCCAAAAGGCGGTTCATTCCATCGCCAAAAGTACGAAGGGGCACGGGCCTAGGAATCTCCTCCGATCGAACCATCGCCCTTCTAGCATCTCCATCGCGATCCGTCCCAATCATAGAAATTGCGGCAATGCCAGGGTTAATAATTTTCAGTGCCTCGACAACTTCCCGTTCCAAATCCGTAAGCACGACGTCGTCCCAGAGCTCAACAAGTGCAACTGTAGTCTCCCCGCTATAAGGATCGGCCAATACGCAAGGTATTCTAGGCTCATCGATTCCAAAAGAGAAAAGGCTTCTTCTTGACCTCGAATCACGCGTGAATCGACTTAATCGATGTAGTCTTCTACTACTCTCAGTCTTCCTAATTAGCGCAAGTTCACAATTAGAAATATCAAAGTTCGGTGAACCACTGGTAACCCAACTATATCCTTCTTCATCGTCACCAGCCAGTGATGCCATTTCCATTTCCATTTCCAAAATTTTGGATCTGCGCTCAGTTTCAGTTAGAATCACGATTGGCTTAAATTCTGGAAGCTTTGCAGGGAACCCGGAGAACAAGGCGGATAAGTAAGTCATCCCTTGTAGGTAAGAGAGATGCTGCTTATCCCCATTTCTGCCTGAGACCTCTTCGCGAAATTCAAGAATATCCAGAATGACCCAAGGCGCGGCGTTATTCGCAAATAACTGTAGGGCCTCTAGAACGGAGGATTTGCCGGTGTTGTTCTTGCCAGTGATTAGGTTTACGCGGCCCAATTGGGGAATGGTGAGTTCCCTGATGCCGCGAAACCCCTTTATGGTTAGGTTTGGAAAATGCAAGTCATTCATGGCTTCACTCCCTCTCACCAGATGGCAGAGCGCCTAACCTGGCAACTAGCCTGCCCCTAAATGATATCCAACTGCCCATTCTTGAGGCTCTATATTCTTCGCCCAGAATCTTACCACATTGGTAACTGCAACCGTCGCGGGGGTTACGTGGCTAGGAGGCGGGTTACGGATGATTCGGTGGCGGCGCCTTGGGGGGAGGTGCGGAGCCAGGCGCGGAGTTCGCGGCGGGCGATGGTGACGGAGACGTTGTCGCCGCGTTGGGCGCGGAGTTCGGACAGGCGTTGGGCCGCGCCCGCCGCCGCCGCTCTACCCGCGTCGGATATCTCGGCGTGGAGCGGGTCGTCGGCGTCGAACTCCGGTATGGGCAGCTTCCACAGGTGTTTTTGCAAATCTCGCGTCTTGCCTGCCCAGTTTGGCGTCGTGTACTTGTTAACTGCATCTGCCAAGCCTTCACTGTTGATAATGGCCAATAAGTAGAAGGCTTCGTCGGTATTCTTACAAGTAGTCCAGAACAGCTTGTAATCAACAACGGCATCATGGTGACTAAACAGGGCCGCAGTTGGCGCACCCCAACCCCCGTAAACCACTCTGATCGGTCTATCACCAGGATTTTCAATCCATTTCAATTGAGCCGAGAATTCCTTATGGAAATCCAATCGACCCAGTAGATCAAGCTTGTTGGCCACCGCCTTGTTTTTCTCCCAAATGCGGCTGATGGTGCGCCATCGGGCTCGCATACGCCAATCCAAGCCACCCATGTCGACTCTACTCACGCCGCCTTCGTCAACGGGAATCTCTGCGTCACCGCCTTTCAATGGCAAAACGGCCTTTAGAGGATTAAGCGTGACGTAGGGGGCTAAAGTCTCTCCAAGGTGAACGTCGAAAACATGAGTCTTCTCGATGGTTTGGCCTGTAAGATCGGTAAGGTCGAGGCTGCGCCACGGCTTCTTGTCCTGAGAGCCGCGACGGGGATTCACCGTCACCGTTTGACCCGCCTGGATGATGGCGGGGTTTTCCGTCTCCTCTATGAAGAACAGGCAGCGGGGAACTACCGAAGCTCCCTGCCTGGAGTAACCGGCATAAGGTGAAACGGCCTTGGCCGACGTATCGTATAGGGTCGTACGGGCGCTTCTGTCGGCATTCGGTCCGGGTGCGCCCAGCCAACGTTCCGCCCGGCCAGTCAAGGGCGTCGACTTTGTGTCACCGCTAATCCTTTGGGCAAAGACCACCGAGGCCGCTACCGGAAAGAAAGTATTTGGTTCCAGCCCTTCCAGGTCCCAGGCCATCTTCTGGCCAAAGTCCACCGCCAATCTTTGGCCCAACCTGCGCTTCCTCCCCCGGCCGGAGGGCTTACCCCGCCACAAGCCGGTGCGCCACTTGGTATACTGGCCTGTCTGAAGTGCGCTGTGGGGCATCACCATGCCAATGACACCGTCGTCCTTGAGGTACAGGTCGGCGCATCTGGAAAAGAACAGACTCGATATGTCTTGGTGATTGGCGTGTTTCCCACCAGCCCAAATGCCATAGATGTCTTTGCTTTGACGCTCCAACTCCTCCCTGAGGGTACTGGCGGTGTTGCGATATATTAGCCAGGGGGGGTTGCCGATGACCACGTCGACCTTACCGCGGGAGAGGGCGACAGGGCGCACGAGGTTGCGGGTGTAGTAGGCCCAGATGTGGTTGCGGCCCTCTTTGTGAAGGGTCTGGAGCGCGTCGATGGTCGCTTCCAGGATTGCCCTTTCGGTAGCATTCACTATGTTGTGGTCGTCGAGGGCGACGAAGGGGTGTTCGTCCTTCTCGAGGGCTTCGGACACGTCTCCCATGAGGGCGTCGAAGGCTTCGGGCCTATCGACGAGGCTCACGGGGAACACCAGCTCCGTGTTTCGCTCGTCGTTAACCTGGATGGTGACGTTGTGCTCGGCGAACATGTCGCCGGTGCGGAAGCGGAGCTGGAGGGCGTCGCCCAGGTAGATAGGAACGGTGACGCTTTCGTCGAAACCCTCGTTGACGGCGGCCTGGATGGCGGGCTGGGCGGCGAGGACCCAGGCGGCGCGGGCGAGGTGAACGGCGACGGGATGAACGTCGATACCGGAAACCTGGATACGGAGCCATTCCAGCATGTCCTTGCCGGTGAACCCGTCATTTTTGGCGGCTTCTATCAGGTGGGTGACGGCCTCGGCGACGAAGGTGCCGGAGCCGCAGGCTGGGTCGAGGACGGTCTGGTTCAGGGGGTCGGTCACCACCTCGCGGACCATTGCGCGGGCGAGCCAGTCGGGGGTGTAGTATTCGCCTAGCTGACGGCGTTCGTCGGGGGGGATGACCGTCTCGTAGAGGATGGAGGCGACGTCGTTGGGGGCCTTTTGCCAGTCGAAGCGGGCGACGCGGCGGGCGAGGGTCTTGACGAAGGGAAGGCCTCCTTCCACCTCGGTGGGCCAGGCGAAGAAGTCGGACTCCACCACGCCCTGCAGGCCGGTCTTGCTGCGGAACTCGCGCCCGTAGAGGAGGTCGGCGGGGTTGGTTTCGGCCAGCCCGTAGACGTCGATGCGGAAGGAGGCCTGCACGACCATGCCGATGACGGCGGTGAGGTAGGTGTGGCGGACGAACAGGTCGTCCATCTGGTCGGGGGTGCTGGCCATTTCGCCGAGGGCGGCGGTGAGGAGGTTCTGCCAAAGCTGGGTCTTGACGCGGATGGTGTTGGCGGTCTTGTGCTCCCGGTAGAGGGCGGTGAGGCGGGTTATGTCACGCTGGTAGTGGGGGCTGTTGGGGCCGAAGTGGGCGGGGATGGTCTGGCGGGAGGGGGTCTCGTTCTGGACGACGGCGAAGGCGTGGTCGCGGAGCCATTCGAAGAGATTGAACCAGCGGTCGGGGTCGTCGAAGGTGAAGGCGTAGGGGAGGGTGGTCTTGACGGGGCCGGCGTGGGGCCAGCGGAGGAGCCAGTGCTTGCCGTCGGTGAGGACGCCCATGCGGACGCGGCCGTGCCTGTCGGACTGCTCGAGGTAGTCGTCGAGCTGGTCGACGTAGTCGGGGTTGGGGTCGAGGCCGCCGCGGGAGCCGATTCTCCGCTTGAACTCGATGAAGGTGTCGAGGGCGGTGAGGTCTACGGCGCGGCGGGAACCCAGGGCCGGGTGCTGCTCCAAGCCAATCTCGTTGGTTCCGACAAGGCGGGTTGCAACGAGGAAGCCGCTGACGGCTCTGGTGATGTTCGCCTCCGCTTCGTTGTTTTCGTGCCGACGGAGAACCTCGGCGGCGGCGTTTCTGATGTTGGGATCGTTGTAGTCGATGTGAGGCAGCATTGTTGGGTCATTATCCGGCTGGAGGGGGGTGGATGCAAACGGCGGGGTGTTTGTGGGGGAGAGGGGGAGTGCACCCCCATCCTAACCTTCCCCCCTCAAGGGGGGAGGAAAGAGAGGGGGAAGGGAGGGGAAAGATGGGTCCCCGCCTTCGCGAGGACACGGGAGGGGGTTACGGGAAGGAACGATAAATGTCCCTTCTATGCCGGACCCTTACTAACTCCACCTTGTCGCCCTTAAGCTCAATACCCAAACGATAGTCACTAATTCTGATACGGTAAAAGTCCCCTGCAAATTGTAACTTCTCCACTCCCACAATATCCCTAAGAAAGTGTCTAAAAAGCGTCCTTGGTAGTGGTAGTAATGTAGATATGGGAGCGCCTAAAGTGGTGTTCCATGAGCAGAGAGAGATATCCAAGCGATCTGAGCGACAAAGAATGGCAACTCTTGGGACCGTTGCTGCCTGCTCCCAAACCAGCAGGCCGGCCGATCAAATACCCGCGCAGGGAGGTGGTGAACGGTATTCGTTATGTGTTGCGCACCGGATGCGCATGGCGAATGCTCCCTCACGACCTGCCTCCGTGGCGCATCACGTTCCACTACTTCCGCACTTGGCGTCGAGATGGGACCATGGAGCGGATTCATGAAGCGCTGCGAGACCGGTTACGCTTGGCTGGGGGGCGAGCTGCCAGTCCCAGCGGGGCCATCATAGACAGCCAATCGGTCAAGACCACGGAAAAAGGGGGCCTCGTGGCTATGATGCTGGTAAGAAGGTCTGTGGAAGAAAGCGACACATCGTGGTAGACACGACAGGATTGCTGTTGACAGTGGTGGTGCATCCGGCCAATATTCAAGATCGAGACGGGGCTAAGTTGGCGCTGATGCGTTTGGTAGGCCGGTTTCCCCGGCTGAAACGGATCTGGGCTGATGGGGCCTACGCAGGCAAGCTGGTGGAGTGGGCGCGAAACATGGGTGGATGGGACTTGGAACTAGTGCGGCGTCCACCCGGGCAACACACCTTCGAGGTTCTTCCACGCCGTTGGGTTGTAGAGCGCACCTTTGCCTGGTTGGGCCGGTATCGCCGTCTGAGCAAGGACTATGAGGAATTGCCTCAGACTACAGAAGCGTGGGTCTACGCCGCCATGACCGGCCTCATGCTACGCCGATTGGCACACTTCAACGCTTTTTAGACACCCTCTAAGGGACGACGCTGCCTCCAAGTCTGCTATTTTGCGCTGGACCCTTCCATATAGTTTACGATCGCTGATTCGCCTGAGATCCCTTGCAAACCTATTACCGTGCTCAAGTTCCATCCTCGCCCCGCAGAATAGACATGATGCACTCCCGGCTTACCAGTCCAGAATTCCGACCTTCCTCCATTTCCCTAACGAGCGCAGCATCTTCCTCTTCGCTGATGGGGTCAACAATGTCGGCGATGTCCCCGGGCAGTTCTACGTCAAAGGCGTCCTCGAATTCGCCGGCGCTTTCGTAGGTGTCAATGAAGGCAGCGGCGACGTCTAAGCCGCTCTCGCTGGCGGACGTGAGGTCTGCGCGGGCCTTGTCCCACTCCGAGCGCCGCAGCCAGGCGATGGCGCGGTCAAAATGGTCCTTTGCCGGGCCTGTGCCTGGACTAAGAGTTTCTTCGTGTTGCTTAATCGTGGTGTTTGGCTCTTTGCTGACGGAATCTGCTGTCATAGCTCACTCAATCTGCTGGCAACGGCTTAGTTGGGGGGTTGGGGGTGATACTGCTTTGCCAATTATACACCAGCAGACGCCCGCCCCTCTCACATGTGATTCAGAGCCTAGCGAAGAATATATCGCCCTTGCGTCCAGCGCGACGTAGGGGCGGGTTTGAAACCCGCCGCTACATCCGTTAGCCCCCGCTTTAGGAGACCCTTGCATAACTGCCAACACGCATCCCAATAGCGTTGCGAGACGACACCCGACATAGCTAAATCTTGGGATTCTGGATTCCGGCCTTCGCCGGAATGACGGTTAATCAAAGGTCTCCTTTAGCGAGGACAAGAAGGGGGAGGTTCACCCCCATCCTAACCTTCCCCCCTCAAGGGGGAAGGGAGAGGAGGGGATGGGTCCCCGCCTGCGCGAGGACAAGGGGATGGGTTAGGGGCCGGCGGCGAATTGTACGTTGGCGATGTCGGGCTGGCCGACGGGGCTGATGGCGAAGCCCTGAACGTAGGGCTTGAGCAGGACGTAGTCCTGCACGTGGAACAGGGGAATGATGCCGGTTTCGTGGATGAGAAGCTGCTCGGCCAGACGGAAGAGCTCCAGGCGGGCCTCTCTATCCTGGGTCTCTCGAGCCTGCTCCAACAGGGTGTCGAAGGCCGCATTGACGTAGCGGGAATCGTGGGCTTCTGAATGGAGCAGCAAGTCGAGGAAGTTCTCCGGGTCGGGGTAGTCGGCCACCCAGCCGTAGGTGTAGAGATGCCCCTCCTGATCCTCGAGGTTGTAGTAATAATACTCGGGGTCCACCAGGTTCAGATTGACTTCGACGCCCAGGTTCTCCTTCCAAGAATCAATCATGAACTGGATCGACTCCGACGGCTCTCCGTCCCTGTCCACCGCAATGTAGGTAATCTCCGGGAAGTCGTCGGCGTATTGGGACGACGCCAGCAGCCTTTTGGCTTCCGCCGGGTCGAAGGGAATGGCCTGCAGATCCTCGGAAAATCCGGGGATGCCCGGCGGCAGAATGCCGTTGGCCAGCAGGAGGTTCCCGCCGTATAGGTCATCGATGAGCTTCTGCCGGTCCAGGGCCATTGCCAGGGCGCGCCGGACATTGGCATCGTCCAGGGGCGACATCTCTGTATCCATGACCACGAAATAGCTGGTCAACTGGTCGAATTCGTGAAGCTGGCCGGAGAGAGCATCGTTCTCCCTCAAATCGTCCAAGGACCTCGCGCCTACGAAGATACCGTCCCAAAAGTCCGACTGGTACATGTCCAGCCCCTTCGCGCCGGGCAGCGCATCGAAGGGGGAGATTATGTGCTCCATGGCGACGGGCTGGTGGTAGCCGTCGAACCGCTTCAGGACGATTGCCTCGTCGGCGTACCAGTGGAGCAGCTGGTAGGGGCCGGAGCCGTTGATCTCCGCGTCCATCCACCAATCTTCGCCCAGAGCGCCCACGGTGGCGGAGTCCACCACGAAGCCGGTTGGGTAGGCGAGCTTGGCCAGGAAGTACTCCTTGGGGGAATCGATGGTAATGCGAATGGTACGGTCGTCCACCACCTGGAAGCCGGAAACCTCGTCGGCTTCTCCCGCCATCTTCGCAACCGCTCCCACAATGTCAGAAAGGTAGAGAAGCGCGGTGTCGCCGTGAAGCTCAGGGTCCGTTGCCCTCTCGATGGAGAACTTGAAGTCGGCGGCGGTGATGGGCTTGCCGTCGTGGAAGGTTATGCCGTCCCGCAGGGTGAAGGTGTACACCGTGCCGGTCTCATCCACCTGCCAGGACGCGGCCAGACTGGGACTCACGGAAAGCGCCTCGTCCAGCCGGACAAGGCCGCTGTAGATGTTGGAGACGTAGAAGTGGGAGGTGGTCTCGCGGGCCACGGCGGGATCGAGGGTGCTGGGTTCGCCGAGGGGCATGGTGAACGCGGTATCGCGGGCGATGCCGTAGGGTGTTGGGAGAGTGGTGTCGAAGGTGTTGAATGCCTCCCTTATACCGTCGCGCTGGTCCTGAGAAACATTAGCGGGACTGGAAACGGCCATAATGAAGTTAGCGCTGCCCCGCTTTATCACCTGGATGCTGACGGGCGATTTCGCGCCTTCTGAATCGAAGACCAGGTCGGCGCGAAGGGCAGGCGAACCGCTATCCAGGGTGAAGGAGTTCAAGCTCTCCAGGGAGGGTGTTGCACCAGTCTCCAGGAGGGATTCGATAGCGCTGACCAGAACGTGACGGAGGTCGACGCCGGGGTCGTTGAACTCGACCATGAGTTGCAGGGTGATGCCGCCATCACCTTCAAGGATTGCCCAGGTTCCTTCTGCGTCCTCACCCACGGGTACGGATGCCCACGATTTGGGGTGGATGAAGGTGACACCCAATTTCTGGTCTTCGAAGGGGGTGTACTTGGGGGCCGGCTCGGGCGTAGGCGCCGGGGTTGGGGCCGGAGTGGGGATGGGTCGAGGAACCCGGGTGCGCTCAGGGGTAGGCGTTGGGGTAGGCGGAGGTGTGGGGGCCGGGGTAGCGGCGGGGGTCGGGGCAGGTGTCGGCGTCGGCGCCGGTGTGGGTTCGGGGGTGGGCGCCGAAGTTGGGGCGGGTGTCGGCGCCGGTGTGGGGGCAGGAGTAGCCGAAGGAGTTGGCGCGGGGGTAGCGGCGGGCGTCGATGGCGCGGGAGTTTCCGTTGGCCTTTCACAGGATGCCAACATTAACGCCGTCACCAAGATAATAATCAACACCATTGCCGAGGCGGCAATCAACGCATGGGCCCACTTCATAGATTCAGGTTCTCCTTATGGGTATTCGGCCCAATAGCGGGGCCGTGGAAGGCATGGACAAGACATGATATCACATCTCCCCATTGAGCCATTCATAAGTTAATACGTACATGATGGTGGTTCAGATTCCAGGAATGAGAGCAGCTATCACGCGTCACCGTCAGCCATAACGAGAGATGGAATCGTGAATGCTCATCGATTCCAGGTCGTCCACCACAAACTCAATAATGACCGGCGCCGGGTGTGGCGGCGTTCAACCGGGGCATGGCCCAGCTGAGAAGTCCGGCCAAAACCAGGAGCGCACCCGCTGGCAGAATCACACACTGGTAGCTCTGCGTCGTATCGAAGATCCATCCGGCATAGAGGGGCGTTCCAAGGCCGAGGACGCCGAAGGTCGCCATGATGCCTCCCCGGAGCACGCCGAAGTTCCTGCGTCCGAACTGGTCCGCCAGCATGGCCCAACCCAGGGGCAGGCCGCCTTCGCTGAATGCCCACATGACGAAGATGAGCATCATCTGCCACGGCGCCACCTGGTCCCAGTAGGCCAGGCCGAACATTCCCATGCCAGCTATAACCGCACCCGCACCCGCAACCAACTTCTTATCCCACCGGTCTCCCATCCATCCCATAAGCAGCGAAATGGGGAGCCAGGATATGGCCATGCCGGCGATGAGCAGCCCAGCGGTCCCTTCGTCTATGCCCTTCCATATCATGATAGCCACCACGTGGATGGAAATGGAGGTAAACACCATGCCCCGCATGGCCAGGGAGAGGGAGAGGATCCAGTAGGTGGGCGTGCGGAAGGCGTCTTTGGAACTCATCCCTTCGTACCCGGCGGCGCCACGGGGTCGAGTGGATGGACGGGGCGATTGCGATTGATCCTCGTCTTCCGGCGGGGGGTCACCGTCCGGCAGCAGGCCCCGCTCTTCCGGTGAGCTGTACATCCGGGTGCTAAGGGGCAGGTAGATGACCCAGAGTATGAGACCCGCGGCCAGAAGGGTAGTCCTCCAGCCGAAAGCGTCGCTGGAGACAGCAAGCATGGGGGGTATGGCCGCGCCGCCGACAGCGAAGCCCAGGACGGTTATAGCCAGCGCCATGCCCCGCTTTCGTATGAACCAACGGCAGGTGGCGGTTATGGAAGTGGAGTCGAATCCGCCCATGATTGGCGGCGAAAGCACCAGCAGAATGACGAGGAAATACGTCAGGTAGGATTCCACCCGGCTGAGCAGAATGAAACCCAGTCCAGCCAGCAGGGAGCAGACGAAAAGGACTCGTCCAGGGCCGAACCGGTCTATGACTATGCCGATGAAAGGGCTTTGAACGGCCGCAATGGCGCGGGTGAGGGAGAAGGGGAGGGAGGCGGCGGCCCGGCTCATGCCCAACTCCCGGGTGATGGGCAGGAAGAGGACGGCAAAGCCGATGAAGTAGAGACCGGCGGGGACGGCGTTGACCATCAGGCCGATGAGGACTATCCACCAGCCGTAGAAGATCCCTTTCCTTGGGCCTTTGGAAGGCATTCACGCCACCCGCAAAGGGGAAATTTCTGAGAATCGAGGCCAAACGGATGATTTGTCCGTGGGCAGTGCTATTCTCAAGCCGCGTCGAGTTTGGCGTCAATAGGGTTGGTGACTGGATTATTCGTCGGACTGCCTCCGGTTGGCATTTGTTTACGCTAAACCGAGGACGTGCTACCATCGTTCCAATCGTACGTTTGGGCTACCTATTTGAAATAGCAACTGAGGGGGAGTGGTGAAGGGACTGATTTTGGCAATGACGCTCTTGGCGGTAGTGGTAGTTGCTTGTGGTGCGTCAGAAATTCCAACCAAGCGACCTCCGGAAGCAGAATCCCATCTGGAAAGTCAGGTCCAAGCCCAGCCTAATGCTCGAGCCGTAGCCACTCCACAACAGCCAACGGCTCGGGAAATGGCCACTCCTCAACGGCCAACAGAGGCGCCAACAAAGTCTACGGCCGCTACCCCCAGCCCTACATCCACATCCACATCCGCGGCCAAGCCCACCCTGCGTCCGCAACGGCCAACAGAGCCACCCTCAACAGCATCCACTTTCGAGAAGCCACAGGAAGGCCCAGAACCCTCACTCAAAGTTGAAGACCCTGAGTCGAGTGTAGAGGTTCATGCGTTGAGATTTTACGAGGCTCCCCCGTCTCTGGATATGCAGATATTTGCTGCTGACATAATCGTAGTGGCCACCTTGGTCTCAGTGACGGCTGAGGTGAAGGCGGAAGGAGACCTCTTTTTACCAGTACAATCACTGCGCTTTCGGAGTTCTCAGTACCTCAAAGGCACAGGGCCTACCGAGTTCGCGGTAGAGGTGCGGATTGCTGAGTTTGGAGCGACTAGCAGGGCCGAAGCTTTGGCATTAGCTCAGTTCTCAATCGATTTGCGAAATACGGAATATGACAGTAGGACCGGAATTCTATTCCTGGAAGGACCGCTGGCCAGTGCAGGTGCAAGCACCAGCGGAAGTACGACAAGTCGTTCCCCTGCTAATTCACCCAGTTCCTCAACAACCTACAGCTTCGTGCCAAGAATCTTGCGCACCGCTTCTTGGGAGTATTCCATAGACACGATTGACAAAGTATGGGCTCCTGCCAAGAACACAGCGTCTTCGCCTAGCGATAGCTCGTCTGGAGCTAGGAGTGGGTCAAACACAAATCCTGAATACATCATAGACGGAAAGACTGACCCGCCTGCGACGATCACTCTATCTGCTTTGGAAAGCAGAATCTCCGAAATTACAGCAGAGATTAGCCAGGGTGCTGACATAGCTGGATATGAAGATTGTATCGGCGGGAAATACAGACGGGAGAATGTTTACCAGGACCATGTGCCTTCGGATCGACCCTTCACCGTCTCCTCAGGGGCAGACCCCGCAACTCAGGTATTAGATGGTTGGGAGGTTAAATACGGGGATTCAGTCTATAGAATCTTCTTTGAAGTAGGCAGAGACGCAGCATACTTTGGGACTACCATCATAGATGATGACGATGACCCGGGTGAGTATAGTTTCACATATGGCCCGAATCGTCCTCTACCAGAAGGCCTTTACGAGGTGGAATTCAGCTATCAGCTGCCTTACCAGATTCCCTGTGACTATCAAAAGGAAGCTATCTACAAGGACAAAGTAACCGTCACCGCCCCCAGCGGCACCCTCCACGAGGCCTTCTTCGACCCGGTAACCGTCGGCGCCGCCGTCAAGGCCGACGCCACCAACGGAGTCCTCAAGCCCACGTCGTTCACTGTAGGCAGCACCTCCACGGAACTCACGAGCCTGGAGTGGAGTAGCAACCAGGTGGTGCTGACCCTGGGTACCCACGTGTCCCTCAGCGGCCAGGTGCTGGACTTCATCGACCTCAACGGCAGTGTGTCGCTGTCATTGAACGTTGCGGATGCGACGGTGGACGGTGGGGCGGGGAAGTATTCGTGGTCGGTGGCGAGTCAGCCGTGGGAGGACGGGGACAAGCTGATGGTGCGGATTCGGGAGGGTTGAGGGCGGCCATCCACCCCTAATCGGTGGTAAGCTGGAGGCGGAACTACTGAAAGCTGGGGAGGATTTCGCCATGACCAAGGCCTACGTGCTCATAAGCTCTGAGATTGCCTACACCAAGGACGTTTTGGAGGGGTTGCGGAAGCTGGAGGGGTTAGTGGAGGTGCACGAGGTGCTGGGCCCTTATGACATCGTGGCGGAAGTGGTGGCCGCCGACGTTGAGTCCATCCTGGTTATCCTGCAGAGGGACATTCGAAACATAAGCGGGATTAGGAACACGGTGACCTGCATCACGACAGATTAGCGGGGCAGCGTGATTTTGTTCAATCGACGAGATTCTTCGATTCCGCTGCGCTACGCTCGGAATGACATGGGCTTAGGGAAGAAAGATGGGTCCCCGCATTCGCGAGGACACGGGAGGGGTGGGAGGCGGGTGGGCGCACACGGGGGAAACGGAGGGGTGAGTCTCTGTGGGTGAAGGAAGGGAGTGATGGGAGAAGGGCGCGAATGCTACAAGATTCCTCGGCTGCGCTGCGCTCGGAATGACATGTGGGGGAGGTGCGTTTGGAATTGAGTGTGGGGAAGAGGGGATGGGTCCCCGCATGCGCGAGGACACGGGAGGGGGAGATTTCACCCCCATCCCCCGTCTTCACGAGGGCAGGCTCTAACCTTCCCCCCTCAAGGGGGAAGGGAAAGGGAAGAGGGGGAGTGAGTTCCAACATGCGCGACGGGAAGGGGGGAGGGTTAGATGGTGCCCTGCTGGCGGAGGTTTACGAGGTCTGCTTGGGAGAGGCCCAACTCCTCGCAGTAGACTTCCTTGTTGTGCTGCCCCAGCATGGGCGCGGTTCGGCGCAGGGACCAGGGGCATTCGGGCAGCCGAAACATCTCGCCCGGCACGCGAAGGCGTCCCATCACAGGATGTTCGATCTCGGCGAAGTAGCCCCGTTCTTCTAATTGGGGGCAGTTGGCCAGGTCTTCGGAGGTCTGCACCACTCCGGCCACGAAACCTTCCGACATGAAGGTGTTGAAGTATTCGGCTTTTTTCCACCTTTTTAAGAGAGGCAGCAACACCTCGTCGAGCTCTTCCCGGTGCTCCGCGATTAGCTGCCGGTCGGCGAATGGAGTGTCGTCCAACTCCGGGTAGCCTAGCAGCGTAACGTACTCGTGGAAGGGCGCAGTTGGGCGGCCTCGCTGCATGGTGGGCGCTATGTGGCCGTCCTCGGCGGGGACTATGCCCTCGAATCGGGTGCCCTTGAAGGAACCACTTTCTTTCTTGGGCGCGCGGCGCTCGATGGTGCCAGTGTAGGAGTAGCGGGTGGCGCTGTCGTAGTGGTGTGCGGCCACCGATTCCTGGAGGGACAAGTCTATGTGCTGACCCTCGCCAGTCATCAGGCGGGAGAAGAGGGCGGCGGAGGTGGCGTATGCGGCAATCATTCCACCCATGTAGAAGCTCTGGGGATGGCCGTGCTTTAGGGGCTCTCGGTCGTGGGCGCCGCTGGAGTACATCATGCCGCTCATGGCGTAGTAGACAAGGTCGCTTCCGGCGTAGTCCCGGTAGGGGCCGAACTGGCCGAAGGGGGTTATGGACGTGACGACCAATCCCGGATTCACCTTCTCCAAGTCTTCGTAACCAAGACCCAATGAAGCGAGGTAACCGGCGGGAAAACTCTCCAGCAGAACATCGGCGTCTTTGACGAGGTCCAGGAGCAGCTTCCGGCCGGCGGCGGTCTCCACGTTCAGGGTGACGCCGCGTTTGTTGCAGTTCAGGTAGAAGTACAGGAGGCTCTTCTCCGGGTGGGGGTCGTCGTGGAAGAAGGGGCCGATACTGCGGGCCGGGTCGCCCGCGGGGGCAGGCTCCACCTTCAGGACCTCCGATCCGTAGTCGGCGAACATCTTCGTACACAGAGGCCCGGCCACATGGGTGCTCAAGTCAACAATCTTGAACTGTCCCAGGGCGGTTTCAGGCATTTTACTCATTCCCAACGATATCGGAGTAGTCAGGGTCGTAGCCGGCGAGGGTTCCCTCCTCCAACTGGCGTTGGTAGGAGGGAGGTTTGAAGTCGGGGAGGTCAGTAGGAATTTTGCCGAGCATGTTGATTTTGTACAGCCGCTCTATCTCGGCAGGGTCGCGACCCAAGAGATCGCCGAGGATGAACTCGTTGTGCTCTCCCAAACCGGGCGCGGGCCTCTGAATTCGACTTGGGGTCTTGGACATCTTCCAGGGACGCCCGAAGTATATCTTTGGGCCAATACCGGAGTCCGGGTGGTGGTTGACCTGCTCGTAGAAGCCGCGGTTTCTCATGTGAGGGTTCGTTAGCACATCGCGGCTGTTCAACACGGCGGCGGCGGGAATTCCCGCTCCTTGCATAACGTCCATGAGCTCCGAGTGGTCCCAACCGGCTGTCCATTGGCCCAAGAGACTGTCGAGTTCGTCCTGATGGTTGAGACGGGAAGGCGCGTCGGCAAAACGTTTCTCAAGGCTCCAGGCCGGGCTGCCCATGGCCTCTGCCAGGGACTGCCACTGCTCGTCGTTTTCGACGCCAATGGCGATCCATTTGTCATCGCCGCGGCAGGGGTAGACCCCGTGAGGCGCGTGGTAGGGATGACGGTTGCCCATGATGCGGCCGTTGCGACCGTTGACCTCGTAGTCCAACACAGCGTCACCCATGGTGGCGACGCCGATTTGGTACATGGCCAGGTCAAGCCACTGGCCTTTGCCCGTCTTCTGACGGTAGTGGAGCGCGGCCAGGATTGCGAAGACGGCGGTCCAGCCCACGTGCTGGTCGAAGAAGGACTTGCCCACCCGACGCGGACCCTCGTCGGGGTAGCCGGTGAACTGGCTGAGACCGCAGGTAAGCTCAAACATACGCCCGATGCCGGCGTAGGTCCTCCACGGGCCGGTGTGTCCGAAGCCGGTGTTGGAAACGTAGATCAGGTCGGGCTTTTCCTTCTTCAATTCCTCGTAGGAAAGGCCCAGCCGGTCCATGGTGCCGGAGCGGTTATTCTCCACTACAACGTCGCTGATGCGGGTCAATTCCTTGAAGGCCTGAACGCCCTCCGCGACTTTCAGATTAAGGGTTACGCCCAGCTTGCTGCGCTGGAGGGTGTTGAAGGATCCGTCACGGTTCCACGGCTCATCGCCGGGTTCGTTGTCGGCGTAGAGGAGACGGGCAGCCTCGGTGCGAAAGAGGGTGTGTGTTTCGACTTTGATAACTTCCGCGCCCATGTCGGCCATGATGTGGAGGGCCATGGGCATGGCTACCATAGTGGTGGAGTCTATGATGCGTAGGCCGGCGAGAGGGCCTTTCTTCTTAGTGGCGTTGTCAGTCAAAGGCTATAACTCCAGGGGGACTTCCACGCCAAGTCCCTGTTCTTTGGCCTTGCGATATACGTAAGCGGCGGCGGCAACGTCGCTGACGGCGATGCCCTGGGATTCGAATAGGGTAATCTCGTCGGCAGACTCCCGTCCCGAAACCCGGCCCGCTACGACCGAGGCCAAGTCGTGAATCTGGTCCCATCGCACGACGCCGCGCTCGATGGAATAGAGCAGGTCTCCCGCCTCAATCTTGGCGTCCTCCAAGCTGTCAACCACGATGCGGTCCGACCGGCGGATTACGTTGTCGTCCACTTCTTGGCGAATCCAGTGGTTGCTGCCGGCGGCGTTGACGTGCATGCCAGACTCCAACCAATCGCCAAGCAGGACGGGCCGGCGGGTGGTGGTCATGGTGATGACGATGTCCGAGCCGCGGACGCATTCTTCGGCGCTTTCGGCCTGCGTAACTTCCAGACCCAACTTTTCCGACATCTCGGCGCAGAACTTGGAGGCTGACTCAGGAAAGCGGTCGTAGGCCTTCACCGACTTTATATTGCGGACGGCGCATACGCCTTCCAGTTGGCCTCGTCCCTGGAAACCCGTTCCGATGATGCCGACGGTTGCGGCATCCTCCCGGGCCATGTGCCGGGTGGCTACGGCGCTGACGGCGCTGGTGCGAAGCAGCGAACAGCGTGCGCCCTGGACCAGGGACAGCAGGTCGCCCGTGGCGCTGTCGTACAGCAGTATGAGAAAGCGGGTACCGGCGCGGAAGCTGGTGTAGGTCTTTAGGCCGAAGACGCCGCTGCCAAGGACAGACGCCGCCATGAGGTGATGAAAGCCCCGGGGTAGACGGATGCGGGAGCGGGGGCGGTTCCAAGTGTCGCCCTGCCCGGCCTGTTGAAAAGCATCATCCATGACCTCCACGCAGTCGGCCATGGACATGACCTGATCAACTTCAGCGTCGCCCAACAGCAGCGCCATCAGTTTTCTTCCTCTAGAAATAGCTTGAAGTCGGGCATAGTTTCTAGTACCAGTTCCTGCGGTAGGTGTTGTAGCCAATAAAGGGCGGGCGGGCCGGATGGGGTATGGGCAGCTTCACCGGCCCCGATTCCCGAGAGGGGAGATAGACGGTGGCGGAACCGGGCGCTTGGGCCTCCCCCACCTGGTTTGTGCCTTCAATGTCGATGCCCACGGCGTGGTATTCAGCCTCGCCTGGCGTCGCCCCGGGGCCTTCTTCGCCTCGCTGCATCTCCTTGAACTTTTTGACAACGGTACCCTTGTAGATCGTTACGTCGCCGTAGAAGACGGGCTTCCGCATGGCAATGTATAAACGTCGGATGAACCCTTCGTCGCCCATCCAGTTGGTCAACAGCTGGGCAGGGATCTGGACTCGCTGCACGCCGAAGTCGAAGGGGCCGGGCAGTCCCCGGTAGATGGCCAGCAACGCGTCTTCGTGCTCGGAGCCGGGCGTCCAGGGCCAGCGGGTGATGGGATGCACGCGCACCCATTCGCCGGTTTTGCGGGAGTGGTGGTAGGAAGGCTCGAAGGCCAGCTCGTCGCCGGGCAGGTTCTCCGCCGCCTTGGTGCAGTAGTCCATGAAGTGGCGCGACACCTGGTCCTGAAGGGTCCACGGCGGCAGAACGTAGGGGCCAATCTCGTCGCCAACCTGTACGTCTTCCCAATAGAGCGGCTCTGCGCCGCGAGGTTGGAAGCCTTCTATCATCTCCACGTACTTCTCTATCTGTTCCGGACTGTACTGGGAGGCCTTGCGTTCGTACATCATGTGTTGTCCCAAGCGCTCACGGGGTACGGCGCGGCTCGATTCCATGTTTCGCTGGGGCACCATAATCTGGGTGCCGTAGCATTTGGCGGGCATGTCGCCGTGGAAGTCGTGATAGTAGCACTCGGAGATGAGGAAGATTAGCTTGCCCTGGGAGCCGGACCTCTCAATCAGCTCCTTGGTCACCTTGGAGGAGCGGAACTTTGCGCCGGCACGTATGACGTCGTAGAACTCCCAGGCGGTGCCTGAGATGAAGTTGGCCATGGGATAACCCTGGGGGCGCTTTGCGCCATGAGCCGACGGATAGCGGATGAGAGCAAGAATCGGCCCCGGCGCCAGCTGAGAGCCGTAACGGGAGCGGCGACCGTATTCGGGGTCCGTGTAGAGGGGATTGTCGTCTCCGATGCTAAGGGCGTAGTTTCGGACGGTCCGCTCATCCAGCCGCAGGGTAGCTTCGTAGGGCGGCCCCGACTGGTCGATGGGCGAAGGCGGGTCCGGCGGCAGGTTCTCCATAACCTCCTCGCCAATCATCGCCCTTGTCTGTTCTATGTATTCGTCAATGGCCTCTTCGAAGGTCTGCTCAGTTGTCATATAGGGCTCCAATCTCGGAATAGGCGTCCCAGTGAGGGATAGGCAGCGTCACCGTATGGCCGGGCGAGGGAAGGTAGGCGACAGCGCTTCCAGTGGCGACCGTCTCACCCAACTGATTGACGCCGCTGATTCGCACCTCTACGGCAAAATAGGTTTTCCCGCCGACCCTTTCTTTGTACTTGTCCGACACCCGGCCTCGCAGCCACATGGTATCGCCGTACAGGAAATGGTTGGGAAGTTCCACGTCGAGGGAGCGGAGGAAGGCGTCGTCTCCCATCCAGCTGGTAACCACCTGCCCCGCAAGACAGACCACATGCATCCCGCGGCTGAAGGGGGCTACAAAGCCCGCGTCGCGGCACGAGAGAATATCTTCGTACTCCTGATCGGCGTCCCAGTAGGGCCAGTTTGTCGAGGGATTGGTGCGAACGCGACCCGGCATCCGCTTCAGGTCTTTGTAGACCGGCGAGCCGAGGGGCATGGTCTTCTGCTCCGCCACCGTCCAAGCCATCATGTCGGATAGACTCAGGGGGCCTTTGACAAGCTGGGGCAGCTCTTCGCCTTCCTGGGCATCCTGCCAGTATCGGAGCAGGCGGCCCCGGGGAGGCGGCTCGCCCTCGATTCCCTGCTGGATATGGGCGATTTCATCGTCGGAATACACGTAGATTTCCCGGTCGCAGATCATAGCCTCGCCGGTTCGGAAGGGGATCAGCGCCGTCGTACCGGAGGCGGATCCGATAAGCCCACCGTAGGAGTTTCGATAGACGGCGCGGCAGTCCACGTTGGCCGTTCGCTTGCCGCTCATGGGTTGGCCCGACGCAGCGCCCGTCACATTGAGGCTGCTGGTCAGCCGGTCGCCCACGCGAATGACGTCTACCCACTCCATTGAGGCGCGACGGGTGATTCTGGTGACACCATAGTCTTTGGTCTGATATGCGGCCGCGGCGGTGGGCGTCCGGATTGAGGCAACGAAAGTCGGGGGCGCAATCATGCTGTGGTACTTGGTGCCTACGCCGGCGGCGGGGTCTTTGTACAGAGGGTTGGGGTCTCCCAGAGCGGCGCAGAGTCGCCGGATTGAAAGCCAGTCCGCCAAGTCCGTCCCCTGGGGAACGTCGGCGGCCTCCTGGCCAACAAAGGCCTCGGAATCTTTCAGAAATTGCTGTATCCTGTCGGTCATCTTTTCTCCTAGAGCCGGGCTCTCAGAACTTCCTGAGTCCGGCTGGCTAGTCCCGCATTGGCAACCTTGACCACAAGGCCCTCTGAGGGTTTTCCATCAACCCTCGTTCGCCGATGATTTCTCTGGCGGCCAGAAGGGTGACGTTAGGGTCGTTGGTGATCGTGACCCACTCGGGCGTCTCGGGAATCCAGTAGGGCGAGGTGATTCGCACCAGCTTGCCTTCCTGGGCCTGCAGATATACACCTATCTTGGTTGGGTCCACGGCTATTTTTCCCTTTCGATAAGCGCGGGGGCAGAGATGTTTTGGGCGATTCTCCGGTGGATTTACCCTCTAGTCCCAGCGAACGGGATTATAGATACGAAAGGTGGAGTCGTCAACGACGGGGGGGATTGCGGACCGCGAGAAAATACTGTTAGATTGCTCCAGTCGGTTACTTACTTGTTACGTAATACATTATAATGATCCTGGGATTCAAAGACCGAAGAACTCAACGGTTCTATGAAGGCCGGACAATCCGAACCTTCCAAAGCTTTGTCGGTCAAGCTGTCCGGAGGTTGACGATTCTAGACAATGCCGAATCCCTTCAGGACCTTGCAAGCCTGTCCAGCAATCGGTTGGAGTCCCTTTCGGGCGACCGGATAGGCCAATTCAGCATAAGGATCAACCGTCGATGGCGAATCTGCTTCCGCTGGGAAGGCGAGGGACCTCACGACGTAGAGATAGTGGACTATCACCGATGAGGAGCGTTGACATGAACTTTCTAAGTGGCATGAGACCGGTCCATCCGGGAGAGATACTGGCGGAGGAGTTGATGGAGTTGGGCCTATCTGCCAATGCGCTGGCAAGAGCTCTGGACGTTCCCACCAACCGGATAACGGCCATCTTGAAAGGTCAGCGAGGCATTACGGCCAACACGGCCCTCCGGCTGTCGCGCTACTTTGGAACAACGCCCCAGTTCTGGCTGAACCTCCAGAAAGCTTACGAATTACGCACGGCGGAGATTACGTCGGGCAAGCACATTATGGAACGGGTGGAACCCCGTCAACAGGCGATGACCTAAAACGAACGAGCGGACTAAAGGTTGAATCCGCCCGCCGGTTGGAGCATGTCCAGCAAAGGCGAGCGGAAGCCCAGGAGCGTCCGGTCGAGGCTAGCGAGGGTTGGGCGACCGCATAGGGTCATCGTCATCTCGAGCTCGTCCTTCAGAATCTGTAGGACGTTACCAACTCCGGCTTGGCCGTCGACGGCCAAACCCCAGAACAGGGGGCGGCCTATCAGCACCGCCCGCGCCCCCAAGGCAACTGCCTTCACGATGTCCGACCCGCGGCGAATTCCGCCGTCCATGTAGACCTCAACCTGACCGTCCACGGCGTCCACTACCTCAGGCAGGACCTCCACCGTGGCGAAAGTGGTATCCAGTTGACGCGCCCCGTGGTTGGACACGACGATGGCCTTGGCCCCGTACTGCCCGCAGCGGGCCGCTTCCTCGCCGGTCATGATGCCTTTCATCACAATGGGAAGCGAGGTCTTTGACGCAAGCCATTCCAGGTAGTCCCACGAGGCCGCAGGGTCGCGCACCAGATTGCTGGCCCACTGGTAGTTGCCCGTCTGTGGCGGCACGTATTCGTTGCGGATGTTGCGCTCCCGCTTGGACGTGGTCTTGATGTCGAGGGTGAGGCAGATAGCCGAAAATCCCGCCTCCTCCGCGCGGTGGGCTACCTCCACCGTCATGCCCCTGTCGGTGTAGAAATACTGCTGGAACCAGATGGGCCCGGTGGCGGCCTGTGCCACCTCCTCCATGGTGAAGGTTGAACCGGAACTGAGCAGCATCACGGTACCGGCGTCACCCGTCGCTCCCACCGTTGCCAACTCGGCGTCGGGGTGCGCTCTCCCGTGGGCGCCGGAGGGAGCGGGCATCACGGGGAAGCTGATTTTGTGCCCCAACACCGTCGTACTCGTGTCGATGACGCTCACGTCCTCCATCACTTTGGGGCGAAGGACTATGGCGTCAAGGATGCGTCGGGTGCGCTGCAGGGTAATCTCGTCGGTTGCGCCGCCGGCGATGAAATCGTACTTGCTCTTGGAGAGCCGCTCCTTGGCCAGGGGTTCGTACTCGTAGATGTTAATTGGGCCGACCGCCATGTCTAACCCTCCACTGACAGAATTGCCGTCAAAGGAGCAGTATATGAAGGCTGTTGGCAGTCGTCAAACCGCGGGGAGGACGGAGATTACGCGATCGCATGAAGAATCTGGCGCCCAACAACGACGTCGAACGGCACTATTCAGAAGCTTGTGCGACGACGCGCCCGCCTTCAACCACTTCCACATACAGGCTGTGGCGGTGCAGCAGGTCCATGCCGACTAGAGGCGCACCCTGAGACTCAAGCGCACGGACGTGTCTAGGTCGCTCATCCCAATTCACCCTGACGTCAAAGACATCCAGGTCCTTCATACTGCCGTCCGCCAAGACCACCGTGAACGTAGTAGTAAAGTCAAGGTCTAACTCCGATGCCAACTCATTGGGCAAGATAAGAAACCCATTGAAGCCAGTGTCGATTACAACCTCGATTTCTCTCGTCCGTCCCGATGGGCCACTTACAGAAAGGACTACAACAGCTTCTAGAGAAGCGTTGACGACTCCTCTTATCACACGGTTCTCCGCGGAGCTCCGCCCCCAATACTGAAAACCGCCTCATATCCAGCCCGCTCACAAAATATGTCTACGGCCTCCGGCCTCTGCTCACGAAGCCGCTCTAATGCCTCATCAATGCCGTCGCCCAAGGCCCAACAGCCGCTGTCCACGTCGATGGCTACAATTTTCCCAACGTGTTCAGGTTCCACTTTTCGGCGGATCTCCCGCTTGTAAATCTCTTTGCCCAGGCGGGCCCTCTCAGTGCGCCGGCGACGGGGCCGCCTAGGCACATATTCTTCATGGGTGTTTGTTGGCATTCCAGCGTCCTTCATTCGTCCCTTCCACTCATCCTTCGTCTGCGTTCATTTCTCAGAATTTTATCATTTATGAACAGATTATCCAATGAAGTTGGTCCTCGCAGCTGGCACGCTGCCGCTGGCGTACGGCAATATCGCTAGTCCGTTGGCTTATGATATATTCTGGATGGAATCTCATGTTGCCATGAGGAGTTTTGACAAACTTGAAGTATGCAAGCACATCTAAAAGCCTGCGTCCATACCAGCAAGAACTGTTAGGAAACATCCGAGCAACCCTACAATACATCAACGAGCCAATAATGATGCAGCTGCCTACTGGTGGTGGCAAAACGGTCATCGCGGCCCACCTATTGAGAGACTACCTGACAGGAAGACGCAAGGCCGTATGGCTCACCCACCGCAAGGAGTTGGCCAGTCAAACCGAGCGTATGCTAACCGAAGCCGGAATACTGGCAACTACCGATGCTCGATGGGTGCCTGGTGAAAGAGCACCAAGTATAGCAAACAGCGTTGTCATTCTGATGGCGCAAACGGTTGGTTTACGAACCAAGGCCGCTGGCGTATGGAGTAGCTACTACAAAAATGATCTGCTGATAATTGATGAGGCCCATCATGCCACGGCACCGGGTTGGGAGCGGGCCATCCGCCAGTGGCCGGGACGTGTCTTGGGAATGACGGCTACCCCGTGGCGGCTGTCCAAGAAAGAGGGGTTTGACCATCTGTTCAGTGAACTGATAAACGGTCCTCAGATGAGTCAATTGCAGGCGCAGGGGTTTATATGCGAAGCGCTAGTGCTGGTACCCCGTGATGAGGATCGGATCCTGGGTGGAGAAATAGACATTATAGGCGACTACACGGAGAAGGGCATTGAAACAGCGAACGCCAATAAGGACGTGATGACAGCCCGCGCCCTGGATTTCTGGCAAGAGCAAGCCGAAGGCCGCCCAACCATCATTTACGCCATATCCGTTGGCCATGCCCGCAATCTTGCCGCAGTCTTCACAGGATCGGGCATAGCCGCAGGACTGATTCTCGGCGACACTAGTCCCGTGAATCGTACCAATGCCATTGAGGGATTTCGCACCGGAAAACTGAAGGTCCTGGTGAATGTGGCTGTAGCCACCGAGGGCTTCGACCTCCCAGATGCTTCCTGTATCGTTATATCAAGACCAACCAAGAGCTTGTCACTCTATCTTCAGATGGTGGGCCGGGGCCTTCGTCCCAAGGACAACGGCGGCAACTGCTTGATATTGGATCTGGCGGGCAACGCATTGGAACACGGCCTGCCGGAAGATGAATGCGAATGGTCGTTGGCAGCGCGGGGAGAATCGGGGGGAGGAGAGGCGCCCGTAGTCTGGTGTAAGCTTTGTAAGCGGGTTTCCCCGGGGACCAGGCAGTCGTGTAAGTGGTGCGGCGCTCCCTTTGGCAAAAACTGCCAACGATGCGGTAAATGGCGCGCCTGGAAACACTGGTCGCGCCTGGCTCTGTGCCCATACACCCACGACGAAGTGTGCGACTTATGTCATGAGGACGCGCACATTGAAGCCCACATTCCCAATATAGACCCTGCCAACAACACATCCGAAAAGTACGAGACTGAGGCCGAATCCATAGGCGACACCAACGATTTGGACAAGAAGCTGGCCTCCTTAGTGCGAGAACTGCTAGAACAAGAAAAGGAACGCATGTCTACTCAAGCCCTTGCCGAGCAGAATGAACTAAGCGACTCTATCGATAGGGAAGAAAGGGATTTGAGGGATGACCATCTCTTAGAAATACAATTCGAAAGCCACATAGCGGAGCTATCTTCAGAGCGCAAGCCGGAAACCCGGATTCAACGATATCGGATGTTTGCCAAATGGGAGTCCGAAAAAAGAAAAACGCTGGCCACTCTTAAGGATAGCTTGGAAGAGTTGAAAGTACGGACTATAGACGATCCTGTTGTAATCGAGACTGTCCGACAGAGGCTGAATCTAGCATTGACTCATGAGGCCAATATAATGGATTTCTCGCCCGGCGCATCCATGATTGATTCACATAATCTTGGGGACGAGAGTAGAAGAGACAAAGCAGGAAGACTGCACGCAGATTCCCATACTAAGCTCTTGTTACTGGTTCTATTAGGCATGGGTGGAGAGGGTCGGACTGGGGATATAATAAAGCAGGTTGGCGATAGACTGCTCAATAAATTTCAGCCCGAAGATTTGGTGAAAACCAGTTCAGGCAGGTTCGTTTGGCAACAGCGAATTCAGAACACATATCAAAAGCTACAGAGATACGGATATTTAGAATCCAACTCGCCCTGGGGCTTCTGGCAGCTAACCCCCGCCGGTCAGGCGTTGGCAAAAGACTACGCGGCCCAACAGGAGGAAGGTGACGAATAGCCATGCCCATTTACGCCGACTCCATAATCCTCAACGCAAACGTCATCACCATGAACCCCGGCGCTCCCTCGGCGAGCGCCGGGGCCGTTAAGGGGGGACGGTTTCTGGCGGTGGGGGCGGATAGGGGCATTTTGGAGTTCAAGGGCAGGGCAACCGAGGTTCTGGACGCCGGCGGAAAGACCATATTGCCAGGTTTCATCGACGCACACACCCACGTCATGAGCAGCGGAGTCCGCCACGTGGCCCAGGAAGATTGCGACCTGCGCTCCATCGGCGAAATTCAAGAGGGCCTCAAGGGACGCGCCGTCGATACGCCCGCCGGCGAGTGGGTGCTGGGCTTCAAGTTCGACGACACCAAGACCTCCGAGCAGCGCTTTCTCCACCGCCGAGACCTGGACGCCGTTTCCGACGAGCACCCCGTCATGGTTGCCCACCAGGCGGGCCACGTCTATTTCTTCAACACCCTCGGCTTGCGGCAGGCCGGGTTTAACGACGACACGCCGGACCCCTCCGGCGGTCGCTTGGGTCGCGATCCCGATACCGGCGAACTCGACGGTCGCGTCTACGGCGCCGCCATCTATCCCGTCCTACGGGAGGTCCTGCCGACCCACACCGACGACGACCGGCGTCGCGGCCTGGCCCTCATCTGTCGCATGTTCGCGGAAGCTGGGCTCACCAGCGTCCACGACGCCATGGTCTCCAACGACGACCTGCGGGTATACCAGGAGGCCAAGGACGCGGGCGAGCTTCCTCTCCGGGTTTACCTGCTCATGTACCGCGACCACTTCCCCGCCCTTCGCGACGCGGGCGTTCGTACCGGCCTTGGCGACGACCGGCTCCGCATCGGGGGGATCAAGATGGTGGCTGACGGGGCCATAGCCACCCGTACCGCATATCTCTCCCAGCCCTATATCGGCAGCTGCTGTGATCACGGCTTGGCCGTTATGGACGCGGAGGAGACGGAGCGTAGAGTCCTTGAAATGCACCGCGCCGGCTTTCAGGTGTGCATCCATTCCAACGGCGACGAGGCCATCGACATGGTTCTCACGGCCTACGAGAAGGCCCAGCGCGCCTTTCCCAGGGAGGACCCCCGGCACCGAATCGAGCATTGCAGCCTGGTCAACCCGGACCTGCTGCAAAGGATGAAGGCCCTGGGCTGCGTCGTGACGCCCTTCTGTTCCTACGTCTACTACCACGGCGAAAAGATGCGGTTTTACGGGGAAGAGCGGCTGAAGTGGATGTTCGCCCAGAGGTCTTTCATCGACCACGGCATCAACTCCACCGGAGCGGCCGACTACCCCTGCAGTCCTCTCCCGCCCCTTATGGGCATCCAGAGCTGCGTCACCCGGGAAGATTATACCGGCCAGGTTTGGGGTCCGGAGCAGCGAATCACCGTTGCAGAGGCGCTAAAGCTTTACACCATTAATGGCGCATATGCCTCCTTCGAGGAGGACATCAAGGGTTCTATTGAGCCGGGCAAGTTGGCGGACATGGTGATTCTGGGCGAAGACCCGAGGGTCGTCGATCCCCGTACCATCATGGATATTCCGGTGGAACGGACCATCGTAGGAGGAGAGACGGTCTATCGGCGAGACTGAATCCGCCAGGCCGTTCACATCCCCGTCCCATTATAGTCGTCAAAAATACCCCACGCGTCGGCCTACCGACCTCGGGTAAAAGACACTCTTTCTCACTAGTTGGGCTTTGCAGTTCCCGAGGATTCCAGGTCAGTCTCACCCCTTAAAGTTGCACGCGCTAGGCGTAAAATGGGCGGAAATAAGCCTAAATCCCAGAAATTCACGTTAACTTGCATTTAGGTCTAGTGAATCCTGGGTTTATGTACAGTACGATTAAATAAATTACGAACGGGGGTTATAGGAATGCAAGCCTACTGCGTAAAGTGCCGAGCTTCCCAGGAGATGAGCGACCCGGAACAGATAACCATGAAGAACGGCCGACCGGCCACTCGCGGCGTCTGCCCGGAATGCGGCACCAAGATGTTCCGCATCGGCAAGGCCACGGCCTAGCAGCTGTAACCTAAGCCAATTGACTTTACGGGTGCGCAGCCCTCAGAGGCGTCGGAGATAGCCCGGGCCGGTGGCTTTTGCGCTCTTGGTTCCGGCGCGTCATTACTTTGACAGGGCGGCTTTGACAGAACGACGCTCCTCTGCTATCTTGACGCCTGCGTCAAATTAAATGCTAGCGAGGCAGCCGTTGACTTGGGCCGACATTCTGGTTGCCGCCCTCAAAAAGGCGGGAATCTCACTAATTGCATACGTGCCGGACATCAGCATCCACCAGGCTACCAAGCTGATGGAGGAAGACCCCTACTTCCAGGTAGTCTCCTCCACCAGGGAGGAAGAGGCCATTGGCGTAGCCGTAGGGGCCTATGCCGTAGGCCGCAGATCCGCCGTATTCATGCAGTCCAGCGGCCTGGGCAACTGCATCAACGCCATTGCAAGTCTCTGCATCCCCTGCAGGACGCCGATACCCTTCTTCATCAACCTGCGGGGCGAGTTGGGAGAATTCAACATCGCGCAGGTAGCCATGGGGAGGGCCTCAAAGCCTATACTGGACGTTTTCGGCATTCCCCACTACACCCTTACCACCACGGAACAGCTGGACACCATCCTCGATGGCGCCCTAGACCTCTGCTACGCTAGCCGGGAGCCTGTGGCGCTGTGCATGACACCCCTGCTCCATAGAGGTTCCCTTGCATAGAATAGAAGCAACAAAAGTAGTCCTCGAGCAGGTGGGCGACCGGCCCATCGTCAGCAATCTCGGACCGACCACGGACGAGCTCTGGCACGCGGGCCACAGAGACCGCAACTTCTATACCTGGGGGTCCATGGGGCTCTGCTCGTCTATTGCCCTCGGCATGGCGCTCTCGACCGACGAACAGATAATTTCCCTCGACGGCGACGGATCGATGTTGATGAACTTGGGGACCGTCGCTTCCATCGGACGGGAGAAGCCGGAGAACCTCATCGTCATTGTTTGGGACAACGAGGAGTGGGGACAAACGGGACATCAATCCTCTCATACCGCCATGGGAACCAACCTGGAGCAGGTGGCGCAGGGTTGTGGAATACCCCACACCACCACAGTCAGCAGCGAGGAGCAGCTTGAGACCGTCCTCAAGGAAGCGTTGAACACCCCCGGACCCTGGTTCATCGTTGCGAAGATAGAGGAGACGGAGCATCTTCCCTACGCCCCCATCGAACCGGAGATGACCCTCTACCGCTTCCGGGCGACCTTCGCAGAGTCGAAGAGCAACCCCCTCACCGAACCCTGGCTGTACACCGAGCAGTCCGGCTGATTCCGGTTTTCTTCCCCTTTCCTCGGGAAAAACTGCTGACCTCCCGTTTGACGATTATGTAAAATTGGTCCGACTCCATGATTGCAAGCCCAACGCCGTTGGAGTACAATTCTGCTCAAAATGCCGGCCCCGGCTTGCGATGCGTCGAAAGCCCTGTAGGTCCAGCTAACGAGCCGAAAAAGTTGAATGGAGAGCTTACCATGTCTAAGAAGCTGATCATCTCCTCAGACTCCCACGTAGTCGAACCTCCGGACCTGTGGACGGACAGGATGGACTCCAACTACGGTGATAGGATTCCTCACCTGGTAACGGGCGACCCCTACGACCAGTGGTACTGCGACGGGGAAGGCGTTGGCGTTCTGGGCGGCATCTCCCAGGCTGGCAAGCGCTACTCCAACCCGGAGGACATCACCCTGGAGGGCAGCTTTGCCGACGTTCCCCCAGGCGGCTACAATCCTCACGCCCACGTTCAGGACCTGGACGTGGACGGGGTATACGCCGACGTTCTCTACCCTTCCATCGGCTTGAACCTCTACGCCATCCCGGACCCTGCCTTTTTGCGGGACGTCTTCCGCGCCTACAACGATTGGCTGGCCGAGTTCTGCAACGCCTACCCCAACCGGCTCAAGGGCATCGCAATGCTTTTGCTGGACGACGATATCGAAGCTGGCATCAGCGAGTTGAAGCGCTCCGCCGAGATTGGCCTCTGCGGGGCCATGATTCCCGTCTTTCCCAGGGGGCACGAGACATATGACAGCCCCATCTACGAGCCCTTCTGGGCTGCCGCCCACAAGATGAACATTCCCCTCAGCCTGCACACGGGCACCAACCGGCCAGGCTCAACCGTTATGCGCACCGAGGGCGAGGTGACACAGAGCGGCGTGGACCGGAGCAACACGGATTATTGGGTCCGCATGTCCATGGGCCACATGATCTTCTCCGGCGTCTTCGAGCGGTACCCGGAACTGAAGGTCGTTAACGTGGAGCATGACCTGGCCTGGATTCCCTACTACATGCAGCGGATGGACGTCACCTACAAAGAGCGGCCCACCCAGGCTTCCTACCGCTTCAAGGACGGCATGAAGCCCAGCGACTTCATGCGCCGCAACATTTACCATAGCTTCCAGGACGATGGCTTGGGTATTCGCGACCGGGACATCATCGGCGTCGACAAGCTTGTCTGGGCCTCCGACTATCCCCACGCCGAGTCCACCTTCCCCGAGTCCCAGAGGGTTCTGGCGAATATTCTGAAGGGCGTTTCAGAAGACGAACGGGAGATGATAGTGGCGCGCAACTGCGCCGAGCTCTATAACCTGAACTAGGGACCGGAACGGGGCCGGCAACCAGGTAAAACGTAGAAAATAAGACCCGGAACGCCCAATGGGCGTAGGAGGAGAAGTTTCATGAGCGCCAAGTCGTTGATTATCTCCTCGGATTCCCATGTGGTGGAACCTCCTCAACTCTGGAGCGACCGCATGGACGCCGCCCACGGGGAGCGCATCCCCCACCTGGAGGTTGGCGACCCCCACGACCAGTGGCATTGCGACGGGGAAGTAGTGGGCACCATTGGGGGTGCGTCCTCCGCTGGAATGCGCTTCTCCAGACCCCAGGACATCACCCTGGAAGGCAGCTTCGCTAACGTCCCGCCCGGCGGCTACGACCCTCACGCCCACGTGCTGGACCTGGACGTGGACGGCGTGTACGGAAGCGTTCTCTACTCGTCCGTAGCCGGGAATATGTACGCCGTGCCGGACGCCGCATTCATGCGGGAGGTCTTCACCGCCTATAATCGGTGGCTGTCGGAATTCTGCAGCGCTTACCCCCGGCGTCTGAAAGGTATCGCCCAGGTACTGGTCGACGACGACATGGCTGCAGGCATCGCCCAACTGGAACACGCCGCCAAGCTGGGCCTCTGCGGGGCCATGATACCTGTCTACCCCAGTCCCTCGGAGACCTATGACCTGCCCATGTACGACCCTCTCTGGGCGGCGGCCCAGGACCTGGGAATTCCCCTGAGCCTGCACGTGGGAACCAAGCGCCCCGGCAGTGTCCAGATGCGGACCGAGGGGCGAATTACCCAGTCCGCCGCCGAACGAAGCGTCTCTGACTTCTGGGTCCGCATGTCCTTGGGCCACATGGTCTTCTCCGGCGTATTTGAGCGCTATCCCGGGCTGAGGGTCGTGAACGTGGAGCACGAGCTTTCGTGGATACCCTTCTTCATGAAGCGCATGGACGCCACCTACGTAGAGCGTCATACCCAGGCCACTCACCGCTTCCAGACAGACGCGCTGCCCAGCGATTTCATGCGTCAAAACATCTACCATGGGTTCCAGGAGGACGAGTTGGGCATCCGGCTCCGTGACATGATTGGCGTGGACCACATAATGTGGGGTTCCGACTATCCTCACGCCGAGTCCACCTTCCCCGAATCCCAAAGGATTCTGGACGAAATCATGGCGGACGTACCCGACGAAGAGCGAGCCATGCTGGTCGGCGGCAACTGCGCCAGACTCTACGGATTGGGTTAAGGTAGGGTCATCGTCGGCGATGCTGTCTCTGGTATCGCGCTCCGTTTGGAAACCAATCTACCAAAACTACGCCCAAGCGCTGGTAGCCGGGACAAGCCGGGCGTGGGCCGGATCGACCGACAGTCGCAGTCCCTCCAAGGTGTAGGCCCCCAGTAGGGCACGGGCGTCATCCGCTCCGAAAATTACCAGTGTGGGAATGCTCCTACCACTGATGGTTGCGCGAGCTTCTCCCATTTCATATTCGACGGTCCGCCCGTCGGCCAGCACGAGGCTAATCTTGTCTATCGGAGAAACTCCCAGCTTCCTCAGCAACCTGGCGGGTACGATGGTGTAACTGGCCCCGGTGTCCACCATGGCCTCAATATCCAACGATCTCTGCCCATCCAAACTGTCCAACCGGATAGGCCAATTGAACGTTCCCATAACTGAACCTCTTTTTGCTTTTTGTTCTACTGATTATACCCGATGCCACGCTTCACCGAAAGTGGGCAGCCTTGCTATACGCGAAATCCTCTGCTTCTGTCGGATTTCTGCACACACAAATGCCTCCCCTTGACCTCAACGGCTGCTTAGGGCAAACTTCTTGTCGATGAGCGCACCGCAGCCCCCAAACCCACACGCCGCCCGAATCCTTGACGCCGTAGACAAGGACAGGATGCTGGCCCTTGCCGGGAAACTCATCAGCATTCCCAGTTTCAAGGGCCAGGAAACCGATGCAGCCCGCTTCCTGGCTGACTTCTTCCAGGAACGCGGCTATGAGGTCCTTCTTCAGGAGGTGGAACCGGACCGGTTCCAGACCATCGCCGTGCTCAAGGGCGCGGGCGGCGGCAAGTCCCTCATGCTCAACGGGCACATCGACATCAACCCCATTGCCAATCAGTGGCAGCGGGACCCGTGGACTCCGACCATTGAGGGCGACCGGCTGTACGGCGCGGGCATTCGCAACATGAAGAGCGGCGTCGCCGCCATGATAGAAGCCGCCGAAGCAGTGCGGCTCTCCAGTGCGCCGTTGAAGGGCGACCTGGTAGTAGCCTGCGTTGCGGGTGAGCTGCAGGGTGGAGTGGGCACCTACTATCTATGCCAACACGGGCCTTTGACGGACATGGCCGTCGTCCCCGAACCCTTCGGTGCAGACAACATCGTCACTGTACACGCCGGTTCTGCGGAAATGGTCATCCATACCATCGGCATCGCTCGGCACATGAACCTGGCGGAACAGTCCATTGATGCAATCGAGAAGATGTGCAAGGTCATCCCCGTCCTCAAGAGCATCAAGTTCCGCCACGCACCAAGACCGGACCTGCCGGGCCTGCCCCGCTTCAACGTGGGCACCATCATTGGGGGGATAGGCCCAGACCACAACCGCTCAGAGGCTACCTACAACGCCGATTTCTGTTCCATCGTTATTGACGTTAGATTCCCGCCTGGGACAACAGCAGAGATGGTCAAGGAGGACGTGGTTACGGCCCTGGAGGGCATTCGACGGGAGGACCCGGAGTTCCGCTACGAAATCGAGATGCCCCCGCCGCCCAAGTACCAGGCCTTCACGATGATAGTTGACCCGTTTGACCTGCCCAAGGACGAGTATATTTTGGACTGCGTATTGCGCCAGTACAGGACGGTTACGGGACGGGAGCCGGACGGGGTGGGCACGGTTCTGCCCTGGTCCTACAGCGGCGACGATACCTCGAAGCTGCTAAAGGCGGGCGTTCCCTGCCTTCTCCACGGCCCGGCCGGCGGCATAGAATCCTCGTCGATTCCCGACGAATACTCCCTTATCAGCCACATGCACCAGGTGGCTGAAGTCCTCGCACTAACTGCTCTGGACGTCTGCAACGTACCCAAGGAAGATGCATAAAGCGTCCAAGCGAACCGGTATCACTCACTCATAAATCTTCGCAGAATTCAAATAATCAGGAGGAAGAACCTTGTCACAAGTGGAAGATAAGCTAAACGCGATGGGCCTCACCGTGCCCGTACCACCGCCACCGGGCGGCAACTACATCCCCGCTCGTCGGACGGGCAACGTGGTGTTTCTCTCCGGTGTCACGCCCAGCCGACCCGACGGCACCGCCTTTAAGGGCAAGCTTGGCAGAGACCTGACGGTGGAGGAGGGCTATGCGGCGGCGCAGAACTGCGCCCTCAAGCTGCTGGCCAACCTGAAAAAGGAGATTGGCGACCTGGACAATGTCACCAAGGTGATTAAGCTGCTGGGCATGGTCAACTCCGACCCGGACTTCACCCAACCCCCTGCGGTGGTCAACGGCTGCTCCGATCTACTTGTGAACGTACTTGGCGATAAGGGCCGTCATGCCCGCTCGGCGGTTGGCTTGGCCACCCTTCCAGGAGGCGTTGCCGTGGAAATTGAGATGATCGTCGAGGTGGCCGGCTAACGCCACCTCGGAATCCCGGCGCCCTTCCGACGAGGAGGGCGCCGCGCACATCGTAGGGGCAATCCCTTGTGGTTGCCCTTTGTGATACAGCCTCACGCGCACATCCACAAAGAACCGTGCTGCTATCGAACCAGCCACTACGGGATGGGGTGGGCTAATACACGCGTCATTCCGAATGATTTACCCTAACCCATTATTCTGAACGGGGCGAAGCGCAGTGAAGAATCAACGGGTTGGGCAGAGGGCAGGTTTGAAACCTGCCCCTACGGCAATTTGACGTTCTCTAAGCAGAAAGGGGCGTCCACGAGGGACGCCCCACGGGAATCCAATTATCCCCCTTGGGCTAGATACCTAGCACGTACCCATCTCTGCGGGGGTCGGCGCCGCCCATGAGTATGCCAGACGCCGGGTCGGCGGCGATGGCGTGGCCCCCGCCGACTTCCATTCCCCACTCGCCCAGCAGACCAACGTCGTGGCCCCGGTCCGCCAGTTCCTCCCGCGCTGCCAGGGACACCCGCTCCTCCATGTTGATGGTCACGCCCGTCATCACGCGGAATCGGGCCGCCTCGATGGCCTCCTGCACATTCATGCCAAACTCCAGCACGTTCAAGACCATCTGGGTTGTCGTCTGGGGAATGCCGTAGCTTCCGGGGGTTCCGATGGAGAGGATGAACTTTCCATCCTTGAACACCTGTATGGGGGCCATGTTGCTTCCGGGACGCTTGCCAGGCTGGACCAGCAGCCGGCTGTCGCTGCCCCCGACGATGTCCATCAGGTCTATGTTGTTGTTCATCAGAATGCCGGTGTTGCCCGCCACAACGCCGCAGCCAAAGCCCGCGCCGAGGGTCTGAGTTATGCTGGCCACCGTGCCATCCCCGTCTGCCGCCGAGAAGTGGGTCGTCTCGCCGCTGGTGTAGACGCTGGGGGTCCCGGCCAGGATGGCGTCCTCCGGGGGATTCTGCGTATACCGCTCCCCAATCACAGTGGAGGCCCGCTTGTGATTAATCAGGCCCCTCCGTCCACGAGCGTATTCCTTGGTCAGCAGGCCGGCCACTGGCACTTCCATGAAATTGGGGTCTCCGCCGTAGGCAATCCGATCGGGGACGGCAACCTTGATGGCCTCCGAGACCATGTGAATGTAGTCGGCGGAGTTGTGGCCCATGCTGCGAAGGTCGAAGGCCTCCAGTATGTTGAGGGTCTCCAGCACCTGGAAGGCATTGGAATTCGGCCCCGTGGTGACCACCTCGAATCCCTTGTATGTGGTGCTGATGGGCGTCTCCCAGTTGGGTTCGTAGGAGTCCAGGTCCTCTGCGGTAATCAACCCGTCGGTCTCCCGCATGAACCGGTCAATTTCCTGGGCCACCGCGCCCCGGTAGAAGCCGTCCAACCCCTCCTCGGCCAGAGCCTTGAAGCTCTGGGCCAAGTTCGGCTGCTTTAGGATTTGGCCAGGCTGGGGAGGGTGGCCGTTAGGTAGATAGGCTTCTTTTGAGGTGGGGAACTGGGCCAGCCGGCCTTCGTTCACCTCGAAATATCTGCTGTCGGACCCCGAAATGACGACCCCTTGCTCTGCCAGTTCGATGGCAGGCGCGAGCGCCGCCTCGCGGGAGAGGCTACCGTAGGTGTCCAGCATGGTCAGCCAGCCGTGGGGATTTCCCGGGACCAGCGGACATCGAACGCCTACGCTGTGATTCTCCGGCGTAAACTTGTCGGGCACAGCCTGCTGGGGCACCGCGCCGGAGAAGTTCAACACCCGACGCTCCTGACCGTGGTTGCGGCTGATGAGCAGGAATCCAATGCCACCCAAGCCCGACATAAAAGGCTCCACCACGTTCAGAGCGGCGGCGGCGGCCACGGCCGCATCAACGGCGTTGCCGCCCTGAAGGAACATCTTCAGCCCCGCCAGCGAGGCCTCGTAGTTGGCGCAGGCGACCATTCCGCGGCGGCTGGTAATGACGGGTCTATGGGCCGTGAGGGCGCTGCCCCCCTCCGGCATGAAGTTTCTGCTGAACATCATTTTCTATTCTCCCGATGTTGAATTTTGGATGGTGGGGGCGAATTGTATGTCATTCCGAGTCCCTCGAGGAAACTTGTAAGCCTTGCGTCAACGTCACCCAATCAACGAGATTCTTCACTGCGCTTCGCTCCGTTCAGAATGACATTGCTTGGTTCCATGCGGCTAATTTTCAAAAATATCCTCCGGCAGGAACGCGCTGACCACAAAGTTGGGTACGTCCACCACGTTGCTGACCTTGAGGTCGACGGCGACGCTGCAAATGACGTAGGCCTGCTCGCGACTCCATCCCCGCTCCTGGAGCAGGTCAATCATGTTTAGCAGGGCATTTCTCGCCGCCAGAGTCAGGTCTTCGCCCCGGTTTTCCCCATCGTCCGTGACAGGCATGCCCATTGTGGCGGTGAAGCGTTGCGGAGCAGACCACTGGGGCGGTTGGAAGTAACCTGGATGGGCGAATCGGGGCCATCGGATGTTCCGTCGCGCCGCCTCGCCCTTGTGCACCTGAAATCGAACGGCCTGAGTGCCCGCCATCTCAATGGCTGTGACGCAGCACTCCGAGTCACCCTGGGCAAAATGGCCGTCACCCGCCGAATACAACGCCCCCTCGACGGCTACAGGGACGTAGAGTAGCGACCCCTTGGTCAGCTGCTTGACGTCGGCATTTCCGCAGTTTTCGCGAGGCGGAAGCGTCCGCAGTCCGTGTTGGGCCACCACGCCGCCGGCGGGCACGGCGTCGGTAGGGTCAGGCGGAAGGACGATGCCTCCCTTCTCCATTAGAGCCGCCTCCCGGCGCGTCCACTCCTCAAGCTGTTGGTGGGAGGGGGCGACTCCCGCGGTGCCCATGAAGGCCCCATAGGGAATCCGAACGCCGGGGAGCATTTCCGTGGTGGCCCAACCGTCGCTGATGGCCCAGTGCACCAGGTAGGGCTCCAGAAAGACGTCCCGGAGGAAACCCATGCCGGGGCTGATTCGTGTCCACCCAGCCGCCTCCGGTATAACGTCGAGACACTCTATCTCCAGCAGGTCGCCGGGTTCCGCGCCCTTTACGTAGACCGGGCCAGTCAGGGGATGCACCACGCCGCGGGCGATTCTAGATACAGCTTCGACGGAATCGCCGAAGAGGATCTGGCCGTCGCAGGCGTCCCGGGTTTCCAGAACAACTTCTTCGCCGGGTTCCGCCTCCACCTTCGGCTCCACGTCGGGGTGCCAACGATTATGGCCCGTGTGGGGCTGATCCTTCAGCATCTTGCTGCGGTCTATCTGGATACTCTTCATGTCGGCCCTCCGGCCCGCGGGAGTGAACTTCTGCGGTAGTATATCACCGACTAAGGGGTTTGGGGGAATGGGGATGATTCTGCCCCCAATCTTGACGGTCGGGGTTCGGCGGAACCCGCCCACTCGGTTGGCTATCACAATCTCACCTGATACAATGGTGGCCCTTGGATTGCCGCCTACCGCGGCGATCCCCAAGATGCAAGCGACCAAATTCAAGGAGGAAACGTGAAGGTAATAAGGATTGCAGACGTGCCCAAAGAGGACTCCAGCGACGCCCCGATCTTCTTCGGCGGCGCGGTTTCCCGCCAGGACCTCGTAACGGAGAAGAGCAGCAAGTTCTTCAACTTCAGCGTTGTGAACTTCGATGCCGGAGCGCGCAACAAGTTCCATATCCACACCAGCGACCAGATTCTACTTGTCACCCAAGGCCGGGGCATTGTGGCCACCGAGGACGAGGAGCACGAGGTTACCGAGGGCACGACCATCCACGTCACCGCCGGCGAGAAGCACTGGCACGGCGCCACCGCCGATTCGTCATTCTCCCACATCACCCTTACCGGCGCGGGCAGCTCGACGGAAATTGTCGGCTAGCCTGCGACGCACTTATCTTCTCTTCATTAAAGAGGCCAAGCCTAGAGATGATGATGGACCACAGTAGTCCCGCCGCCGCCGACTCCCCGGCCCTGACCACGATTTCGGAAGACCCCTCGGTCAAAGAGTCGCTCATAACGTCTCTGGACAGCCCCATCACCCCGACGGAGCGGTTCTACGTTCGAAACCACTTCAGCGTCGTGCCTAAGATTGACGCAACCGAGTGGCGGCTGAATGTAGGCGGACTGGTTAGCCAACCCCTGGAATTGACCTTAGAGGAGCTTCTGAGCCTGCCCAGCCGGGAGTCCGTCGTCACCTTGGAGTGCGCCGGAAACAGCCGCTCCTACCTGACGCCGCCGGCGGAGGGCATCGGGTTCGCGCACGGCGCGGTTAGCACGGCCCGGTGGAAGGGCGTACCCTTGGCGCTGATTCTCGAGCGGGCGGGCGCGAATAAAGACGCCCTAGAGGTGGTGTTCCACGGAGCAGACACGGGCGAAGAGGAGGAGGACGGCGTCGTCTACTCCACGGAGCTACCCTACGCTCGAAGCCTTCCCCTGGCAACGGCCATGAGGCCGGAACTCCTTCTCGCCTACGAGATGAACGGTGAGCCGTTGACAACCGACCACGGATTTCCCCTCCGCCTGCTGGTGCCTCGGTGGTACGGCATGGCGTCCGTGAAGTGGCTCACTCGCATCAAAGTAGTTGACAAGCCCTTCGAGGGGTTCTTTCAGAAGCGGCGCTACGTCTTCATTGATGAGGGCGTGGAGGACGATCCCGCGCGCAAGCCTGTTACCACCCTGAAGGTCAAGTCCATCATCACTGCACCGAGGCACGGTGAGGTGATACAGCCGGGCGATTATGTCATTCGTGGATTCGCCTGGTCGGGAGTGGGGGAAGTTACGAAGGTGGAGGTCACCACCGACGGCGGGAGAAGCTGGTCTGAAGCCAAGCTCCTGGGATCTTCCGAGCACAACGCCTGGTGTCAGTGGGAGTTCCCGTGGACGACAAAGGAGCAGGGACACTTCATATTTATGTCCCGCGCTACCGACTCCGCGGGCAACGGGCAGCCCAAGAGCGTTCCGTGGAACTTCCGGGGGTACGCCAACAACGGCATCCACACCCTGGCCGTGGAAGTACCTGCCCCCAAGGGGCAGCGTTAGGGTGCCTCACAAGTCGTCTCTATGAAAACGGAGGCGAGGTAGGGGAGAGGACGGGTTTGAAACCCGCCTCTACGAAATAGGTTGCAATGTCTGCCTGAACAGCGATTGTACGGTTTATGTTCATAGTAATGACAGGCTAGGCAGCGTATATCACAAAGGGAAAGAAAAATGAGCTTGGACATTGATAACATGAGCGTTCTGGACCGTCGCCGCATAGAGGCGTTGGTTCTTGGTCCGATTATTCGCGCCTTCGAGGAGGAGATTGGGCGGGAACGCGCCCATGCCATCGCCCGCAGGGTCATCGTCAAGATTGCGGAAGAACAGGGACGCGCCCTTTCCCAGAGGATGGGCGGCGACGACATCGCCGCATTCTCCAAGAGTAAAGACCCCTGGGTACGGGGTGGCGCCCTGGAGACGGACACGCTGGAAGACAGCGAGAATAAGGTGTCGTTCAACGTCACCCGATGCCGCTACGCCGAAATGTACCGGGAGTTGGGCATGGCGGACCTGGGCGGCATCTTCTCGTGTGGACGGGACGGCGCACTCTCCACCGGCTTCAATCCCCGCATCAAGCTGGCCCGCACTCAGACCATCATGGAGGGCGCAAGCCATTGCGACTTCCGATACACCATTGAAAAGGACGACGCAGCTTCGTCCCAAGGAGATTAGACCATGCAAACCCGCATGATTAGAGACCTGGAAGTTCCGGTAGTCGGCATGGGTTCCGCCGGCAGCTTCGACGTACCCATGAGCGAGATCGAAGTTCGCAAGCAGATTCTGGACAACTGCATCTCCCAGGGCAGCAACTTCGTAGACACTTCACCCATGTACCGCCGCTCTGAGCAGGTCATTGGAGCCGCCATGGAGGGCAAGCGGGACAAGTTCCAGTTAGCCACCAAGGTCTGGTGCACCGGACGGGATACGGCGGTCAAACAGATGGCCCGCTCCTTCGAGCTGCTGAAGACGGACTACATCGAGGTTATGCAGATTCACAACCTGGTGGACTGGAGGACGCACCTGCCCCTGCTGGAGGAGATGAAGTCCGAAGGGAAAATCGGCGTCATCGGCCTCACCCACTACTCCCCCGACGCTCTGCCGGAGATGGCTGAGATAATGCGCACCGGCCGCATCGACTCGGTCCAGATCTCCCACAACGTCATGGAGCGGGAGGTGGAAGACGTGATTCTGCCCCTGGCCGAAGAGATGGGCGTTGGTATCATCGTCATGCGCCCCGTGGGGGCCGGCCAGCTTTTCCGCAACCTGATAGAAAAGCCGAACCTTGAGCCGCTGCAGGAGTTCGGCATCCGCACGTGGGGACAGGCCCTCATGGCCTGGCTGCTGGCGGACCCGCGCGTCACCGTGCTCATTCCCGCCACTCGCCGGCCCCAACGGATTATCGAAAACGCCGCTGCGGGGGAAGTCACTATTCCCCCAGAGATGAGAGACTACGTCCTGAGCGAGGCCCAACGCTGCCTCAAGCCGGACTTTTATGGCATAGGTTGAGGTAGACACACCACCATGCTGAAGATAAACGCTGAAAGGCTTAGCGAAACACTGGAATCCCTGGGGCGCATCGGCGAAACGCCGGAGGGTATGCAGCGGATTGCATTTAGTCCCGCCGACGTGGAGGGACGGGAGTTCGTCCAGGACCTGATGGCCAAGGCGGGCCTGAGTGTCCGGGTGGACGCCGCGGGGAACGTCATAGGGCGCAAGGATGGGGCGATAGCCGGCCTTCCCGCCATCGGAATGGGTTCACACACAGATACAGTGCCGAAAGGCGGCAAGTATGACGGCGCCCTCGGCGTGATGGGAGCCATCGAGTGCGTCCAGACCCTGAAGGACAGCGGCGTGACCACCCGACATCCCATTGAAGTGCTGGTGTACACAAACGAGGAGGGCACCCAGTTCCGACGCTGGCTCTACGGCAGCGGCGCAATGGTCGGACTGCTGGAGGATGACGACCTAACCGCCGTCGACGAAATCGGCGTGTCTATCGGCAAGCGTCTGAAGGACGTAGGCGGGGACGTCACCAAAATCATGGAAGCGGCCCGCAGCTCCGACGAATTCTCAGCCTATCTGGAACTGCACATTGAGCAAGGCCCCGTCTTGCATCGGACTGGAGTCGCCATCGGCGACGTAACGGCAATCACCGGCAGGATCGGCATGAACGTATCAGTCAGGGGCACGGCCAACCACGCCGGCACCACTCCCATGGGCCACCGCCGAGACGCCTTGCTGGTCGCCACCCACGTCATACAGGCAGTCAACGCAATAGCTACCGACGAAGAAATATGCCGCGTCGGGACTGTGGGCATGGTGGACGTCAGCCCCAACGCGGAGAACGTCATCCCCGGCCGTGTGGACTTTAGCGTGGAGTTCAGGGACGAAACGGTCGACCGCATTCGGCGGGCGGCTCACCGCTTCCGGGAGGTATGCGACGATCTGTCTAAACGTTATGACGTTGCCATAGAGATAGAGGAGATCGGGCTGGCCTCACCCGCGCCCATGCACGACGACATCCGGCACCTTATCCGAGAATCGGCAAAGACGCTGGGTCTGGATATCACCTCGCTGCCCAGCGGCGCAGGCCACGACGCCCAATCCATGGCTGAAATTACCAAAGCGGGGATGATCTTCGTGCCCAGCGTAGACGGCGTCAGCCACTCGCCGCGGGAATGCACATCGCCTGAGGACTGCGTCAACGGGGTCAACGTCCTACTGCAAAGCCTACTGGCCCTGGACGCCGCCCTCGACTAACGGTCCCTTCATCCCTGCAGGCAAAGTGACAGCCTTTCTGAACTGGTGTACAGGACTGACATTGTTTGGGATGACTTGAGGCGGGGATCCAGGCTATAGTTATGAGCATCAGGTTCTACATTGACGCAGAGAGCGGAGAACCTCACATCTTCAATCATGGAGTCAAAGAACGCGAAGTCGAGGACATCCTCGCGTCGCCCGGAGAGGACCGTCCAGGGCGAGAAAGTTCACGAATTGCAGTTGGCAAGACTCGTGACGGACGTTATCTCAGGGTTATCTACGTCCCAGACCGCGATCCAGGACAAGTTTTCGTGATAACGGCATACGAGCTAAGAGGGAAACCCCTAGCCGCTTTTCGGCGACGTATGAGAAGGAGCGGAAGATGAAGAACGCCACCAATTTCCCGCCGGGATGGGATGAGAAGCGCGTCCAAAGTGTGCTCAATCACTACGAATCCCTTACCGAGGGAGAGGAAGTGGCTGAGGACGAGGCCTCTTTTGAAGACTCTTCGCAGACGGTTATGGCAGTTCCCAAGGAACTAGCTCCTGTCGTACGAGCGCTGATTGCAGACCGCGCCAAGTAACCACGCAAAATACGGCTAGAAGTATCGGCGCAGCCCCTCATCCTTCTAGCGCCTGGGCCAGGTCCGCCACCAGATCTTCCGCGTTTTCCAGCCCCACGGACACCCGCAGCAAATCTTGGGGCGTGGCGCTCTCCGGCCCCTCTATGGACGCCCTGTGCTCTATGAGACTCTCGTAACTGCCCAAGCTGGTGGCTCGCGTGAACAACCGCGTCTTTGACGCCACAGCAAAAGCCGCATCCCTTCCGCCCTCCACCCGGAAAGACAGCATTCCGCCAAAGTCCAGCATCTGCCGGCGGGCCGTCTCATGTCCGGTGTGGTCGGCCAGACCCGGATAGAACACCCCCGCCACTTGCGAATGCCCGGCCAGGAATTCGGCGACATGGGCGGCATTTTGCGTGTGGGCACGGACACGGTAGGGAAGGGTACGGATGCTTCGAAGCAGCAGCCAGCAGTCAAAGGGGGAGGGCACGGCTCCGCCGTCTTGCTGTACCTGTCGGATCCTTTCAAACAGCCCCTCCTTACGGGAAGTCACCACCACGCCTCCCGTCACGTCGCCGTGGCCTCCCAGATATTTGGTGCTGGAGTGCACCACCAGGTCCACCCCAAGCTCCAGAGGCCGCTGGAGCACCGGCGTTGCCAATGTATTATCGCAAACGGTGAAGATCCCCCTCTCGCGGGCGAATTCCGCCGCCGCCGCCACGTCGGTAATCTTCAGCAGGGGGTTGGAGGGAGTCTCGATGAACACCATCCGCGTCGAATCCTCGATTGCCCCCATCAGAGCCTCCGGCTCCGACAAATCAACGAAGGTTGTGCGAAGACCCCAAGGGGCCATGATCTCTCTCAGCAGGCGGGCGGTGCCGTGGTAGATGTCAAGCGGAGCCACAACGTGGTCGCCGGGGCGGAGCGCCTGGAAAACGCTCATTATCGCCGCCATGCCGGAGGAAAATGCTGCCGCGTCTTCGCCCCTCTCCAGCTCTGTCACGCACTCCTCCAACAAGCGACGGTTGGGGTTGTCCGACCGCCCGTAGACGTATCCCTGCGGGTAAGAGCCGTCGGCGTCACGCTCGAAAGTGGTGGACATGTGAAGGGGCGGCGTCACCGCCCGCGTCGAAGGATCCACCATCCGACCTTTGTGCACAGCCAGCGTTTCGATTTGCATTTGCTTCTCCTTCATGTTGAGGGGCGCAGGCCGCCATTTGCCTCCAGGTGTTTTCAGCCCGCATCTCCAATGCTATCATTAGCGAAACTCCAGCGACAGCACAGCAAAAAGGGGGATTCATGGATAGGATCGGATCTACGCCGGAATTCGTGGCCGAGGTTTACCGAAAGATGGAGCTTCGGCTCCAAACGGTGAGGGAGCGATTGGGCCACCCACTAACGCTAGCCGACAAGGTCCTCCTCTCCCACCTCGACGATCCCGCTGGCAGCGAGCTGGACCCCGGAGAAAGCTATCTGCTCCTCCGTCCCGACCGGGTGGCACACCAGGACGTAACCGGCCAGATGGCCATTCTGCAGTTCATGCAGTCGGGCCGCAGCCGGGTAGCAGTCCCCACCACCGTCCACTGCGATCACCTGATTCAGGCTCGGGTGGGAAGCCGGTCTGACACTGCCGACGCACTGCTTGAGAACAGCGAGGTCTACCAGTTCCTCCAGTCGACCTCGGCCAAGTACGGCATGGGCTTCTGGAAACCAGGCGCGGGCATCATCCACCAGGTGGTGCTGGAGAACTACGCCTTCCCGGGCAGCCTGATGATCGGCACCGACTCCCACACCCCGAACGCCAGCGGCCTGGGAATGCTCGCCATCGGCGTTGGCGGCGCAGACGGCGCAGACGTCATGGCCGGCCTTCCGTGGGAGGTAATGTACCCCCGACGCATCGGCGTTCGACTCACGGGAAAGCTCCGGGGCTGGACGGCGCCGAAGGACGTTATTCTCTATCTGGCAGGCGTGTTGACCGTCGCCGGCGGCACCAACAGCATCATTGAATACTTTGGCCCCGGCGCGCGGACCATAAGCTGCACCGGCAAGGCCACCATTGCAAACATGGGCGCAGAGCTCGGCGCAACGGGGTCCATCTTCCCCTTCGACGACCACATGGCCCTCTACCTGGAGGCCACGGGACGGGGCGCTCTTGTCGAGCAGGCGCGTCAACACACGCATCTGCTGGAGGCAGACCCGGAAGTCGAGGCAGACCCGGACCGGTTCTACGACCGAGTCGTGGACATTGATCTCTCCGACCTAGAGCCTCACGTGGTCGGCCCCCATACGCCGGACCTTGCCCGTCCCATCTCCCATCTGGCCCAGGAGGTGAAGGCAAAGGGCTACGTGGACGACATTTCCGTGGCCCTTATCGGCAGCTGCACCAACTCTTCCTACGAGGACATGAGCCGCGCCGCCGACGTTGCGAACCAGGCCCAGGCCCACGGCGCAGAGGCCGCGGTGCGGCTGCTGGTGACCCCCGGCTCGGAACAGGTCCGGGCGACTATCGAGCGCGACGGTCAGATGAAGGCGCTGCAGGATATCCGCGCCACGGTACTCGCCAACGCCTGCGGCCCCTGCATCGGCCAGTGGAGGCGCTCCGAGGTGAAGCAGCGTGAGCCAAACACCATCCTCACTTCCTACAACCGCAACTTCCCCCGTCGCAACGACGGGCACGCCGAAACCATGAACTTCATAGCCAGCCCGGAAATCGTGGTGGCCCTCAGCCTGGCCGGAAGCCTGTCCTTCAACCCCCTTGAGGACAGCCTCACCGGGGCCGACGGCGCCACCTACACGCTGGAACCACCCAAGACTGCGCCTGAAGTGCCCAGCGACGGCTTCGATCCGGGCGCCGAGACCTACGTGGCTCCGCCCGAGGACGGCAGCGGCGTTGACATTGTCATCGACCCGGACAGCCAGCGGCTCCAGGTGCTGAACCCCTTCGACCCGTGGGACGGCGAGGACTTTTTGAACGCGCCGATTCTCCTGAAGGCCAAGGGCAAGTGCACCACGGACCACATCTCCCCCGCGGGACCGTGGCTTCGCTTCCGGGGCCACCTGGACAACCTCAGCGACAACATGTTTCTTGGAGCAGCCAACGCTTACACCGGCGAAACGGGACACGGATTGAATCCCGTCACCGGCGAAACGGCCCAAGAGTTTCCGCAGATCGCCCGCCGGTTCAAGGCTGAGGGACTGCGTTGGGTGGTCGTCGGCGACAATAACTACGGCGAGGGCAGCAGCCGGGAGCACGCCGCCCTTTCGCCCCGTCACCTGGGCGCTACCGCCATCATCGTGCGCAGCTTCGCCCGCATTCACGAGTCCAACTTGAAGAAGCAGGGCCTGCTGGCGTTGACCTTCCAGGACCCGGCGGACTACGACCGGATACGGGAGGACGATAGGGTGAGTCTAACCGGATTGAAGGGGTTAGCGCCGGGCAAGTCGGTGGACTGCACACTGCACCATGCCGACGGTTCGACGGAGACGCTGATACTCCAGCACACGCTGAACGAGTCGCAGATAGAGTGGTTCAAGGCAGGTACGGCCCTCAACCTGGTCCGACAGGGGGGCTGAGGGACTAGCGACGTTCTCCGGTTAAGCGTTCTTGGGGCGTTTGACGAAGACTACGTCCTCGCCGTTCACGTGCCGGTCCCGCATCTTCTCGAAGGCCGCCAGCTTGGCCGGCTGGAATTCTACCCGCTCCTCCGCGTCGTTTAGATAGGGGTTGGGAAAGTAGGCGCGGACGAGAGTATCGTCGGATGCGTCGGAGAAGCGGACGTAGTAGAGCATGGGCGCACCGTGGTTTTCCGCCTCCACGAACTGGGCTTGCTTGACGCTGCTCATGTCCAGGTGAAGGTGCCAGGGGCCGGACTCAATCATGCCCCACCTGTCGTGAAACTGCGGCTCCGTCTCACCGTCGCTGTACATCTCGCTGACGCAGGCGCCGCCGCCCACCACGAAAAGCATCCTATCGATGCTTGCCAAGTCTTTGATGAGGGTTTTCATGGACATATATGACCTCCATTCTGAAAGGTTACAATTTAACGCACCGAGGGGTAAAGGCGTTGGGACTGGGCAGGATTAATTCCCGCCAAGAAACAGGGAGTACTCTGAGATTATTATGTTCTCACCACCGAGTGAAGCCCACACAACCAAGGAATAGACGCCATCTCCATACTTGTCTAGGAGGTGTCCGATATCTGCTCTAACTGAGAAGATGCCACCACTGGCAATCCATTCAGACGCCGTAACCCATGGTACCGTAACGGAAACATGCTCACGTGACTGACTTGCGGCATATGATTCTAGATAGAATTGGTGAGCTTCATCGTGGGAGCGAGGTGCTGGAACGTCCGGAGGAATCTCGTTTGGATCCAGACAAGGCTTGTACATCTTTACAAACTCGTCTTCAGGATAGGACCAGTTTTCGCTCAACGGCGGCCTTAACGAAGCTATCTGGTTCCCAAAAGTATAACAATACGTACGTGAAAGTTGTCCACGAGTAAGGGGATGGATTGGCAGGTCGTAGTACACCTGTATACCCAGATCTAAGTCTTCCTTGAACGATACGCCATTCCAAACAGTCCCTGCCAGTGAAAGGATTCCATCTCTGATGATGGGCAGACTATTATACTCGACGTAGTCGCCTTCGAAGTGCTGGACTGCCTTGAAGTTGTACTTATCCCACGCTAGACCAATATTGACTTTACGGTGCCAACTGCGAAGGATGTTTCGGCGATGGCCTGGGCTATTCATCCAGATATCCATCGCATCTTTGATCTCCTCCTCAATGGTATTGATCGTACGGTACCTGTCGGAAACTTTGATACAGTAGTCAAGACCAAGCCCATTTTCTGAGTTGGACTGGTATCCTCCAGCTAGGCTATACCTCATATAGGGCTTTTGCCCGTCAATGCCCCAGTGACTACTGAAGCAGTTCTCAAGTGCCGATTCGGCGTGAAGTTGGGCCGCAGCGTTGTTTCCTAACACCAGTGGCGCGAGACCTGCCTCAGCGCGCTCTGCGTTAACCAATTCCAGCATATAATGCTTTTCGTCTGTGTGCCGAAGATGCGGGGCAACAGGCTTAGGTTCTGGTGTAAGTTCCGGCGTCGGCTCCGGCGTAGGTACAGACGTGGGTGTCGGAATGGGCGTGGGTGCAGAGGTCGTCGCAGTGGTGGGCATCGGCGTTGGAGTGAGCGCTGGTGCAGGTGTAGGTGTGGGTGCTGGCGTTAGTGCAGGCGTGGCTATGGGCGTGGGAATGGGAGCAGGCATAGAAATAGGGGGAGGCGTTGAGGTATGAAGAAGTGTGGGTGTTGGCGTTGAGGCAGAGGTCGGCATGGGTGTGGGCGCTGCCACCGGTAGCATGGAGGGTGCAGGCCAGGGCGTGGGCTTCGGTGTAGACGTGAGCCGTGGAGTGACCGTTGGCGCGGGCGATTCGCGCGTTTCGCGAGTTGGAGTTGAACCGGACACTGGAGTGTTCTGCGAACCATTCCACACAACCAGAGCTACGCATCCAACGATCCCCAGGATAACCGCCAATGGAATCCAAAAGAAAGCCTGCGGAAAAGAGACGCCTCCACCACCTCTATCAGGCCGCGGGGGGCGAGGGTATTGTGGTGGACGCTGTCGTGGAGACCGACGTTCCGGAGGTGAGCGATCTGACGGACGCGAGACAGGGGGGTCCTGCGCTTCGGGCGTACGTTCCCAGACTGGCACGCGCCGTCGGGGTGGTTGCCGCCTTGGGGGTGTGAGACTGGGCGGTAGCGAGACCGGGGGTTCCTGCGGTTCGGGCCGCTCCGATGGACGAGATATTGGCGACGGGGGTTCGGACGGCTCCGGCGGATCCGACATCGGCTTTTTGGGCGTCGGGCGTATCAGTGCCTCCACCCATCCTGCTCTGAAGCATTGAGGACACCTTATAACCTTTCCGCCCGTTTGCGAATACAGCTGACCTATGATCTGACCCGTACCGTTGCAGGTGGGACACACTATCCACCGATAGCCGGAGCGGGGTTTTCTATTGGGAGCCCGCTTCCGATTGGATTTCCGGGATCTCCCCTCATTGCACGCCCAGCAGGTGCACGCCGGCGGGTGTTGGCCTCCCCAATTCGGTCTATTCGCCACTCCGTCTAACCCCCAAAAGTCTGCAATGCATTATAATTGAGTCTCAATCCCAACCGCAAAGAGACTTTTTTGACCTCACCCCAAAACGTCCGCTGGATTCAACCCGCCGCCGGACCCGTCCGCGCCGTTGTGCCTGTGCCCGGCTCAAAGAGCATCACCAACCGGCTGCTGCTTCTCGCCGCCCTCGCCCGCGGAACATCCCGAATTTCCGGCATTCTCCACAGCGACGACACGGACGTGTTCGCCCAGGCTCTCTCGTCCTTGGGCTTTCGGTTGCGTTTCAGCGACGACGGCGACGAATGTCTCGTCGAGGGTTCCGGCGGCAGGATACCTGTCCAAGAAGCCCGCGTCTGGTGCGGCAGCGCTGGCACCGCAACCCGTTTCCTTGCCGCCGCGACCGCCGCCGGACACGGTCGTTACGTCTTCGACGCCACCCCTCAGATGCGCCGTCGTCCAATGACTCCCCTCATCAACGCCCTGGTTTCCCAAGGCGCTGTTATCCGCCTCCCCCCGGACGTGGATGGACTACTGACCATCGAAACCCAGGGTATCGCAGGCGGTCTGCTCACGCTGGGAGGCGCACAGGTCAGCAGCCAGTACCTCTCCGCTCTGCTCATGGCCGCGCCTATGGCCAAGACCCCACTGGAAATTCAAACCGCCGTGCCCGTCAGCCGGCCCTACGTCGATATGACCTGCGGCCTGATGTCTCGCTTCGGCGTTCAGGTGATTCAAGACGGCTACGAAAGGTTCCGCATACCAGCCCCAACCCACTACCAGGGCGGCGACCACGTGGTTGAGAGCGACGCTTCCACCGCATCCTACTTCTTCGCCGCCGCCGCAGTTACCGCCGGGACCGTCACCGTCTCCAACCTCTCCCGCAGCCACAGCGTTCAGGGTGACGTACGCTTCCTGGATATTTTGGAGCAGATGGGATGCGTCGTGACTTCCGACCGGCAGTCGGTGACCGTCACCGGCCCGCCCGGCCTCAACGGGGTCACCGTCGACATGTCTCAGATATCCGACACTGTTATGACGCTGGCCTGCATCGCACCCTACGCCCAGTCGTCCACGACCATAGAGAACATTGGGCACATCAGAAGCAAGGAGTCGGACCGGATAAGCGCCCTCGCCGACGGGCTATCGAGGCTGGGAGTAAGCTTCAACGAAACGCCCAAGTCGCTGACCATCCACCCTTCGGTTCCAAAGGGGGCCGTCGTAGACTCCTACGAGGACCACCGCATCGCCATGGCCTTCGCCGTTACGGGATTGGTAACGCCTGGGGTGGGCATTCTGGGCGCGAATTGCGTGATGAAGACTTGCCCGCAGTTCTTTGACCTATTGGAGCTGCTGTATCCGACTTAAGGCCGAATGGAAGCGTAGGCGGACAGCCGACAATGCCGGTTAATGGGGCAGAAGAAGCCGGTAGCCGACGACAGTTCCCCAAGGAGTGAAAAAGATGGTGGCAACGACTTTGCCCGCACAAATGAAAATCCCTAGCTAAATCACGTCTCAGGCAGTGGTTTGTACCACAGGACAAGTCAAAAGGCAACAGGAGGTTGAGGCATTGGCCAATACGATTAAAGAGTTGCGAGAGTTATCCGACGATGAGCTTATCGATAGGCATGACAGATATCCACCGGATGTTTTTACAACCAAATTCTATTTGAATGAACTCAAACGGCGGCATGAGAATCGTAAGACCACGGGGATTTTTTGGTTCACAGCGGTCATTGCCGCTGCAACGGTAGTTAACGTCGCATTTTCCGTATGTGACATGTTGAGATAAGTCAAAGTAATCTCTAGGCGTCGTGCTTGGCGGTACTCAACATCCGCTTGGTGTCTAAAAGGGTGAAAAAATGGTGGCAACGACTGGATTTGAACCAGTGACCTAGCGCTTATGAAGCGCCCGCTCTAACCCCTGAGCTACGTTGCCACCGAGGGAGGGTCAGCCAGCCGCCGACCAATCTCCGCTAGATAATATAGCCAACGCCGCCGAGCGGTGTCAATGAACCTGTCCCAGGTTTCAGTCTTCCAGGACTATGTCGCCGCTCTGTCCGCCGCTCTTCTTTGCCAGTCGGACCGACTGGATACGCATACCCCTATCGACGGCCTTGCACATGTCGTAGACCGTGAGCGCGGCCACGGACACCGCCGTCAGAGCTTCCATCTCAACGCCCGTCCTGCCTTCCGTTCTTACCGACGACTCGATTGCCACACCGCCGTGGTCCGCGTCGGGAGATAGCTCAACCGTCACCCGGCTCAGGGGCAGCGGATGGCAGAGGGGTATCAGCTGGGACGTCTGCTTGGCAGCCATGATGCCCGCCAACCGCGCTGTGGCCAGCACGTCGCCCTTTTCCACCTTGCCGCCAGTAATGAGTGCCAGAGTCTCCGGCAGCATTGACACGAATCCCCTCGCCACGGCCTCCCGCTTGGTCACCGCCTTATCTCCCACGTCCACCATCTGTGCCCGTCCCTGGGAGTCCAGGTGAGTAAGCGTCTTCTCTGGCGTTTGGCCCGCACCGACATCCGCTGTTCCGGCCAGTTCGTCCCTGGGAGCGACTTGGACGCCAACCGCCTTCGTCCTGATCTCAGTCTCTCTCTTCGCAGCCTTCGCCCCCACCCCTCCACGGCCACTGGCGAAGTCCTTAGCCTCCCGAATGGCTATGTCATTGGCTTCCTCATTTCCCGGGTGACCGGCGTGGCCCTTGACCCACTTCCAACGCACCTCTCGACTCGTCACCAGCGAGTCCAGCCTACTCCACAGGTCCAGGTTGACCTTTCGCTTCCAGTTTAGAGTCATGGTCTTGACCAGATACTGGCTATCGCTGTGGACCGTTACGACCGCATTCTTTGGTAGGTCCTCAAGCCCCTCGATGGCCGCCGCCAACTCCATGCGGTTGTTGGTGGTCCGCGGCGCGCCTCCCGACAGATCCCTCTTGACTCCACCTTCGACGATGATGGCCGCCCAGCCGCCCGGGCCGGGGTTGCCCAGACACGAACCGTCGGTGTAGATATCTATCATAGTTGCATCTCCGTTGGGACAATTCCCGGCCGCGGGTTAGCCGCCAATCTGGTACATTTCGATCTTTCTTCTGGGCTTCCGTCGTGGCGAAGCGGCCAGTTCGAAGCGCTCCTCTGAGTATCTGTCCCTGCGCCGCGCCCACGTGCCAGCGATGATGTCCGTCAGCTCTGAGTCGGTGGCGCCGCTCCTCAAGGGTTCGCGCAGGTCGCGGCCCACGCCGGCGAACAAGCATGTATAGATTTTCCCTTCCGTGGATAGCCGAGCGCGGGTGCAGTCGGCGCAGAAGGGCTGCGACACCGACGCAATGATGCCGATTTCGCCATCGCCATCCACGTATCGGAAGCGCCGGGCCACCTCGCCACGGTAGTTGGGGTCCACCGGCTCGATTGGAAGCTCTGCGTTGATGATACTGACGATCTCCGAAGCCGAGACTACCTCGTCGGGCCTCCAGCCGTTGATATTCCCCACGTCCATATACTCAATGAAGCGGACAACATGACCCGTGCCCTTGAACCGACGCGCCAGGTCCAGAATAGTGTGGTCGTTGACGCCCCTCTGGACTACGGAGTTAATCTTTATTGGATGCAGCCCCACCCGGGCCGCCTCCTCGATGGCCTCTAGCACGGGAGCCACACTCAGCCCAAGGCCGTTCATACGATTGAATACTTCTTCATCCAGGCTGTCCAGGCTGACGGTAATTCGCTGCAGGCCCGCATCCCTGAGGGCCGCCGCCTGCTTTGCCAGCAGGTAGCCGTTGGTGGTCAGCGTCAGGTCTTCCACACCGGATATTTCCGCCAGCATGGCTATCAGTTTCTCCAGCCCCTGCCGCACCAGCGGTTCGCCCCCGGTAAGCCTGACCTTGTTTACACCCAGGTCGACGAAAAGCCGAACAAGGCGGGCTATCTCCTCGAAGGACAGGATTTCCGACCTGGGTAGGAACTTGTACCGCTCTCCATACACCTGGGCAGGCATGCAGTAGGGGCAGCGGAAGTTGCACCGATCCGTCACTGAAACCCGCAGGTCTCCCAAGGGCCTTCCGAGTTTATCCTTCAGTGCTGGCATATCTGCAATGTTTCGCTGTTCCAAGGATACTTTCTAAGAGGCCGTCGTGCGCGTCTTCATGAGCAAGTTCGCCGCCTTCCGGACAGCCTGTCCCCTGTGGCTGATGCGATTCTTTTCGGATGTGGAAAGCTGGGCCGTGGTGCAGTCCCTTTCCGGCAGATGGAAGATAGGGTCGTAGCCGAAGCCGTTGCAGCCCTCGGGTTCGTACTGGATCACACCCTCTACTACACCCTCGACGGTTTCGACCTGACCGCGGGGCCAAGCGAGGGCTATGACGCAGCGAAATCGGGCCGTCCGCTTCTCCCACGGGACGTCTTCCAACTCCCGCAGCAGAAGCTCAACTCGCTGGGGGTCTGTAAGTCCTTCTCCGCCGTAGCGGGCCGATAGAACTCCGGGCCGTCCGTCGAGGGCGTCTACCACCAGCCCCGAATCGTCGGCCATGGTCAGCATTCCCGCGCTGGCGCAGTAGGCGCTGGCCTTCAGGATGGCGTTATCGGCGAAGGTGGCGCCAGTTTCTTCAACAGTCATGGACATTCCCAAGTCTTGGAGAGATAGAACTCGGAAGGGCAGTCCCTTCAGGATGTGCGAGACCTCCTTCATCTTGCCGGGGTTGCCCGTGGCCACCAACAGCTTTCGCTTCTCAGACATCGCCACCCCCTATATGCCCCAGGTGGGGACGTATTCCCCGAAGCGATTTCGCAGCACGCCCATTATCTCGCCCAGGGTGGCGTAGGCCCTAACTGCTTCGATGATGGGCGGCATGAGGTTCTCCGACCGGCCCGCCGCGGCTTCCAAATCCCGCAGGGTCGAAGCCACCTGGCGATCGTCCCTGCTCCTACGTACCTCGTCCAGCCTTTTTAGCTGCCGGCGTTCCCCCTCCATATCCACCTTAAGCAGCGGGATGCCCACGTCTCCGTCGTCGATGTAGGCGTTCATGCCCACCACCACCTCTTCACCGCTGTCAAAGGCCCGCTGCTGGGCGTAAGAGGCGTCGGCAATCTCCCGCTGGAGGTAACCGGATTCAATGGCGGGAATCACGCCGCCGACATCTTCAATGCGCCGGAAATAGTCGTAGGCCGCCTCTTCTACCTGCCGGGTCAGCGTCTCCAGGTAGTAGCTGCCGCCCAAGGGGTCCACCGTGTCGACGACCCCGGATTCTTCGGCGATTATCTGCTGAGTTCGCAGGGCCAGAAGCGCGGCCTGCTCGGAAGGCAACGCCCACGCTTCGTCCATGGAGTTGGTGTGAAGGGACTGGCATCCTCCAAGTACCGCCGCCAGGGCCTGAACGGCGACTCGGATGATGTTGTTCTCGGGCTGCTGGGCCGTGAGGGAGCATCCCGCCGTTTGCGCGTGAAATCTCATCCAGCGGGACCGGGGATTTTCAGCGCCGTAGGTCTCCGCCATCTCTCTCGCCCATACCCGGCGGGCCGCCCGGAACTTGGCGATCTCCTCGAAGAAGTTGTTGTGAACATTGAAGAAGAAGCTCAACCGAGGCGCAAATTCATCTATCTTCAACCCTCGCTCCAGGCACCAGTTGACGTATTCGAACCCGTCTGCAAGGGTGAAGGCCATCTCCTGGACCGCCGTGGAGCCTGCCTCTCGAATGTGGTAGCCGCTGATGCTGATTGGGTTCCAGCGCGGAAGGTGCTCCGTGGCGAACTCTATGGTGTCAGTCACCAACCGCATGGAAGGCGCAGGCGGAAAGATGTATTCGTTCTGCGCCGAATACTCCTTCAGGATGTCGTTCTGGAGAGTACCGCCCAGGGTCCGAGGGTCGACGCCCTGTTTCTCCGCCGCCACGATGTACATGGCCCAGATGATTGCCGCGGGCGCGTTGATGGTCATGGACGTTGTGATCTTGTCCAACGGGATGCCGTCAAAGAGGACCTCCATATCCACCAGGGACGATACGGCCACGCCACATTTGCCGAACTCCCCCGCCGCCGCAGGGTCGTCCGTGTCGTAGCCGTACAAGGTGGGCATGTCGAAGGCAACGCTTAGACCCGTCTGGCCACCGTCCAGGAGATACTTGAACCGCTGATTGGTCTCCTCTGCCATGCCGAATCCGGCGAACATCCGCATGGTCCAGAGCTTGCCGCGGTAGCCCGTCGGGTGAATGCCCCGCAGATACGGAAACTCCCCCGGAAAGCCCAACCCGCCGGGCGGCTCCACCTGCTCGAGGTCTTGCGGCCCATAGACCCGATTCACGGGGATGTTGGACGAGGTCTTGAACGACTCCCGTCGCTCTCTTAACCGGCGCCTAGCAGCCGATGATCCGGGTTTGGTTTTATCTCTGGTTGAAGTCAAAGCTGTGTTTCCGAATGAACGTATAGATTGAGTCTAACAACAGGGTCAAAGGCCCGTCAATAAAATAGCGTTGTTGTTAAGATTCAGGGCGCGTGCGGGCCGTCAACTCTTGCAGACGTTGCTCCAGTCGAGAACGGCGCAACATGGTCCGGCGACCGCACCCCAGACAGACCAGGCCAATGTCGGCGCCGAGGCGCACAACCTCCCATTGGAAGCTGCCGCAGGGATGGGCCTTCGTCAGCCGCACTGCGTCGCCCAAATGCAGCTTCAGGACCAACCCAAGCCTTCCGATTCCAGGATGTCGTTAATCTTGTCTCGCAGATCCGACGCCGCCCGCCGGGCCGCATCCGCAAAGTCCGGCCCGCTCCCGGCGTAGATGATACTGCGTGAGGCGCTGATGATGGCGCGGCGGCCTCGGGCGTCGGTGCCATTGAGCACGGCTTGCCGGAGGTCCCCGGCCTGGGAACCCACGCCGGGAATGAGAATCGGCATCTGTGGGCAAATGTCCCGCACCGCCTTCAACTGTTCGGGATACGTGGCACCCACTACCAACCCAAGGTTGCCATCCACGCTCCAACCGCCAACGGCGCGGGCCACTCGCTGGTAAAGGGGTACGCCGTTTCTGTCCTGAAGGTCCTGAAAATCGACAGCGCCGGGGTTGGAAGTCTTGCACAACACAAAAGCCCCCCGACCTTCGTGGGCTAGGAAGGGCTCAACCGAGTCACGTCCCAGATAACCGTTAACCGTAACGGCGTCAAAGCCCCAATGGTCAAACATCGCGGTGGCGTAGGCTGCGCTGCTGTTGGACACGTCGCCCCGCTTTGCGTCGCCAATGACAATTACTCCCGGGCTGACACTTCGGATATGTTCGATGGTCTGCTCCAGGGCCCGCAGTCCCTTCAATCCCTGTGACTCGTAGAAGGACAAATTCGGCTTGAATGTACAAACCAGGTCGCGAGTGGCGTCTAGGATGGCCCGGTTGAAGGCGAAAATGTCCGCCGTCGGCATCAGGCGCGGGTCGGGGTCAAGACCCACGCAGAGCAGGCTGCGGTTGGCCTGGCTGGCGGCTTCCAACTTCTGCAAGAACGATGTCATAACGCTTGTTAGTATACCAGCCACACTCGCCGTTGTGGCCGCCCCTAACCGTTGTTATCATCTACCCCTGATGCGATTTGATTCCAAACTTGTAGAGGCCCGGTTTATCCGACGGCTGAATAGATTCGCCGCCCTCGTGGGAATGGATGGTCGGGAAGTGATGGTGCATGTCGCCAATACGGGACGCATGAGGGAACTGCTTATTCCGGGGCGTCCCGTGTTCCTCCGACCGGCGGCCAAACCTCAACGAAAGACTGCCTACGACCTGATGCTGGTGGACTTAGACTTTGCTCTCTGCTCTACGGACTCGCGTCTGCCTCCGGTCCTGGTGCAGGAGGCCTTTTTGAACGGACGGCTGGAACAGTTCACCGGCTACCAAGAAGTCCGACGCGAGGTGAAGTTTCTAGAGAGCCGGTTCGACCTGATGCTTTCCGGCGAAGAGGGCACCTGCTACGTCGAGACCAAGTCGGTGAACCTGGTAGAGAACCGCGTCGCCTTATTCCCCGACGCGCCGACGGAGAGGGGACGGAAGCACCTCGGAACGCTGGTGAAAGCCGTCAACGCCGGACACCGGGCCGCTGCGTTCTTCGTGGTTCAGAGGCCAGACGCTGAGGCCTTCCGTCCCCACCGCACCGCGGACCCCGCCTTCGCCCAAGCCCTCCGTGACGCGATGTCGCAGGGGGTGGAGGTCTACGCCTACAACTGCGAGGTCACCCGTTGCGGCATCGCCTTACACCGCAAGATTCCGGCTCGGCTGGAATGAACGCTGCTTCCGGTAGACCCGAACCCCTCATGGACGTTTACCACCGGCTTTTCCGGGCCTACGGGCCTCAAGGATGGTGGCCCGGCGATTCCCCCTTCGAAGTAATTATAGGCGCGATTCTCACCCAGGCGACAGCGTGGACCAATGTTGAGAAGGCCATGGGCAATCTCAAGGCGGCTGGTATTTTATCTCCTGAGGGTTTGCGGAACGTTCCCACCGACGAGCTTGCCCTCTTGATTCGTCCCTCCGGCTACTTCAACGTGAAGGCGGGGCGGCTCAAGGCTTTCATCCACCATCTCTGGGACGCCCACGATGGCAGACTCGACAATATGCTGAACACAGACGGCCCGGCTCTGCGGCGGGAACTGCTGTCCATCCATGGCCTCGGCGAGGAGACGGCGGACGATATTCTCCTTTACGCCGCAGGCAAGCCCTACTTCATCATTGATGCCTACACCCGCCGAATTATTGATAGAGTGGGATTGTGTGGGGAAGCCCGCAGCTACGCCGAATACCAGCGCTTCTTCCATGAAGCCCTGCCCGCAGACACCCGCCTGTTCAACGAATACCACGCACTGTTGGTGCGCCACGGCAAAGACGTCTGCCGTCCTACACCCCTGTGCGAGAAGTGCTGCCTGCGGGAGATTTGCTGCTTCCCCTAGCCTAGCCAGCCTTCTCCCATAGCTCCTCCAGCACCTTGCCGGGAGTCATGGGCAGGCTGGTCATACGCACCCCGACAGCGTCGTGGATGGCGTTGGCGATGGCCGCCATTGGCGCAACGATAGGCACCTCTCCAACGCCTCGCACGCCGAAGGGATGTCCCGGGTTCGGGACCTCCACGATTACCGTGTCAATCATGGGCAGGTCAAGCGAGGTAGGCATACGGTAGTCCAGGAAGGTGGAATTGGTCATGCGCCCGCTCTCGTCGAAGAAATACTCCTCGTTGAGGGCCCAGCCAATGCCCTGCACCACTCCACCCTGAATCTGCCCCTCCACGTAGCCGGGATGGATCGCCTTACCCACGTCCTGAACGGCGGTGTACCGCAGAATCTGGACCTTGCCCGTCTCCGGGTCCACCTCCACGTCGACTATGTTCGCAGCGAAGGCTCCGCCCACTTCCCGAGGATCTACCGACGCACGGCCTACAATCGGGCCGCCCGTGCCGTTAAGCATTCCCGCCAACTCCTTGAAGCTCATCCTCAGTTCGGGGTCCTTGGAGTGGACGAGAGAGCCTTTCTTCAATTCAACGTCGGAAGCGCCCACGTCCCAGATGGTCGCGGCCCGTCCAATCATCTGTCGCTTGATGTCCTGTGCCGCCTCATAGCACGCCCAGCCAGTTTTGAAGGCCACGCTGCTGCCGCCGGTGCTGGAGGTATAGCCGATGCTATCGGTGTCGGCAACCTGTGGGTGCACGTCCTCCACCGGGATGGTCAGCACCTCCGCCACGTGCATGGCAGCCACAACGCGGGTGCCGCCAATGTCGGGCGAACCTTCCACCAGGCTAACGGTGCCATCGGAATTAACGCTGGCAAAAGCGGTGGAAGGGCCGGTGTTGTTGCGCCAGAAGCCGGTGGCCACGCCTCTACCCCGGTTCGGGCCCGAGAGGGGCGCGGAGTAGTGGGGATGGCCCTGGGCCGCCTTCAACGTCTCCACGTAGCCGATTCGTGGGAAGGCGACGCCGCTTATCTGCCGCGTGCCCTCCGCGGAGGCGTTGCGAAGGCGGAACTCCAGCGGGTCCATGCCCAGCTTTTCACAGAGCTCGTCGATGACCGTCTCCGCGGCGAAGGCCGCCGCCGGCGCTCCCGGCGCGCGATAGGCCGCCGTCTTGGGCTTGTTTACAACAACATCGTAGGCTTCCACACGGGCGTTGGGTATGTCGTAAGCGCCGAATATGCACTGGGAGCCGCCGCTGATGGGCGCGCCCGGGTATGCGCCACCCTCATAGACGAGCATGGCTTCCGCGGCGGTTATCCGCCCCTCGCGGTCGGACGCCATCTTCACCTTCACATAGCTCCCAGATGTGGGGCCCGTCCCCTCGAAGACCTCGGCGCGGTTCATCGTCATCTTCACGGGCTGGCCGGACTTCTTCGACAATAGCGCGGCCACGGCCTCCAGATAGGTGCTCAACTTGCCGCCGAATCCTCCACCTATCTCCAGGGGGATGACCTTGATCCGCGACACGGGTATGTCGAGAACCAGCGCGGTGTTGTCCCGAATAGCGAAGTGGCCCTGGGAACTGCACCAGATGGTCACCTCGTCGTCCTTGTTCCACAGGGCCGTTGCGCTTTGAGGCTCAATGTAACCCTGGTGCACCGTGGCGGTGCGGTACTTTCGCTCCACCGTCACGTGGGCGTTGGCAAAGCCCTCTGCGGGGCTGCCCTTCTCCAATACAAAGTGGTTGGAAACGTTGCTGCCTTTTTCGGAGTCGTCAGATCGAAGACCCCCTGGCTGGATACCGGCGAAGGAGAAAGTCTCCAATCTTTCGTGGAGCAGCGGTGAGTCTTCCTCCATCGCCTCCAGGACGTCAGTTACTTCCGGCAGAACTTCGTATTCGACTCGAATGGCCGAAAGGGCTTCCTCGGCGAGATGGGGGCTGTCGGCGGCAACGGCGGCTACCGCGTGACCCTTGTATAGAGCCTTCTCAGCCGCCAGTACGTTGTTGCTGAGGAACTTGGGATTCGTCATGGCCCCTTCGCCCAGGTCCGCCGTCGCGCCGGAGGGCTGGGGAAGGTCGGCGGCGGTCACTACAGCCTTCACGCCCGGTATGGCCAGGGCTGCTGATGCATCGATGGATTTTATTCGCGCGTGGGCATGAGGACTGCGCAGCATGGCGCCGTAAAGCAGGCCCGGCAGATGCACGTCCGCGCCATATTGGGCCCGGCCCGTCACCTTGTCCGTTCCGTCGTGTCGGATGGGCCTCGTGCCTACGACGTCGTACTTGCCTGTTGCCAGAACCACGTTGGACTCCATGACTCCACCTCCACTGATTGTGTTTGCCGATTCTATGGTTGCCTTAGAGGCGATTTTACCACAGGCCCTAAAGCCGCTACATGTTTATGCCCCTCTGGAGGCCCCGCAGGTAGCGAATGTGGCCCAAGTGTTGGCTTAACTCGCACAGGATGTGGCCAAACATTCGCCCGATGGTATAGCCCTGGTGCCGCGGGTTGGTCGTATCGGGCATTTCGTCGAACTGGGACGCCCTGAGGCCGGCCAGATACTCCAGCGTCTGCTCCCTCACCTCACGGCCATACTGCCAAAGCTCGTCCACCGGCGGCGTGACGAATGCCGCCAACTCCTCCTTCCCGTAGCCCGCGCCGGTACCGGCCCCGACCATGCTCCAACGCTGAACCCAGCCGTTCCGCTCGAAGATGTGGGGCAGCTTGCGGGCAAAATCGCTGAGCCAGTAGTCTTCGGCTCGAATCAGGTGCCACAGGGTGAACCCTATGGAATTAGCCTCGTCGCTGGGCCGCCACTTCACCTCCTCCGTCGTCAGCCCCTTCAGCGCCGTTTCCAAATCCGCGTCTATCTCTTCAAAAGTCTCCGCCACCAGCTGCATTACGTCCATGTTGCGGTCTCCTTCCTCGCGTGTTATGTAAAATGATACCGTAGCTTGTGTAAGTTTACCTTTGAACATAAGATTGTTCCAATACGGGATCGGGAGGCGCAACATGACGACCATAGATCTGACGACGGCAACCATTGCAAACACGTCCAAGCTGCTGGAAAACCACGAACTTTCGCCAGTGGAGCTTACCCAAGCTACTCTGGAGCGAATCGACCGGCTGGACCACAAGATCGGCTCCTTCACGACGGTCACTGGCGATTACGCCATGGCGAAGGCGCGTCAAGCAGAAGAGGAGATCGCCAAGGGCGACTACCGGGGGCCGCTCCACGGCATCCCCTATACACTGAAAGACCTCATCGACACGAACGGCATCAGGACAACCTACGGCTACAGCAGCCATCAGGACTACGTTCCCCAGCGTAGCGCCGCCGTTCACCAACGGCTGGAGGAGGCCGGCGCGGTTCTGGTGGGCAAGGTGGACTGCCACTTCCGACGCAACATTCCGGTATCGTGTCGGAACCCGTGGGACCTGAACCGCTCCCCCGGTATCTCCAGCTCCGGCTCCGGCGCTTCCCTGGCGGCATCCCTGTGCCTCGCCTCCATCGGCTCCGACACCGGCGGCTCCGTTCGGATTCCGGCGTCCTGGTCGGGCGTGGTGGGACTCCGGGGAACTCTCGGACTCTTGAGCCGTCACAACGCGCTTGGCCCTTCCTGGTCCTTCGACCAGCTGGGCCCTCTCGCCAAAAGCGTGGAAGATATAGCCCTCCTCTTCGGCGTCGTGGCGGGATTCGACCCCAATGACCCCATCAGCATCCGAGGCCCAATCCCAGACTACGCCACCTGCCTGAACGGGAACGTTGAGGGTGTGCGCATAGGCGTCCTGCAAGAATTCGTTAGCGCCAACTGTACGGAAGACGTGGAGGCGGCGATGCGCGAAGCCTTAACGACGCTGGAGAACTTGGGCGCCCAAATTCAAGACGTAAAGATCCCCCACTCGAGGGAGTCCAAGCGCGTGTTGACGGTGGTCTCGGAGGTGGAATCCGCCGTCGACTACCGCCAGGTCTTCCCCAAAGAGCGGCTGGACAACATCGACGACGACCTGAAAGAGTACCTGGCCCGGGGCGATTCCTACACCATGGCGGAGTACCTGGAGGGGCAGCGCATGGCGGCGGTCTTGCGCCAAGAGTTGGCCGAGGTTTTCCAGGACGTGGACGTCATCGTTGCACCCACCTGCTTGACGCCCGCAGTCCCCATCTCCCAGGACCGCAAGCTAATCGACATTCGCGGCGTGAAAGTGGACTACCTGGAACTGCTGCTGAGAGTCACGTCCATAGCCAGCGTCGCTGGGCTTCCAGCCCTATCAGTGCCTTGCGGATTCGACGGGAATGGACTGCCCATCGGTCTGCAGCTTATGGGCCGCCACTTGGAAGAGATGCGTCTGCTTCAGTTGGGCCACGCCTACGAGCAGGCAACGGTATGGCACAAGGCGCGCCCGGCCCTGGGCTAGCACCACCCACCTCATCGTCACCGCCAACTGTAGAGGCAGGTTGAAAACCTGCCTCTACTTCCCAAACTGCCACTTCATTCTGAGCGCAGTGAAGAATCCCGCTGCTCTTGGATCAACCGTCATAGCTTGACTGCCAAATACCGATAATATAATATCGGCCTAGCTTTGGCATTGTGTAATGACTGCATCCACAGAGCACCCTACGAAATAACTATAAAAAGAGTGAACTATATTTTGCAATACGTAACAGGCTCCAAGCTCGCAACCCTGGCAGCCGTGGCGGCCCTCTTTGCGCTGACATTCTTTATATTTGGCTGCGGTGGCGACGATACGCCTGAGCCAACCCCTGAGCCGACGGCCGCACCTGCGGCTACCATGGCCCCCACCTCCGCTCCAACGGCAACGCCCGCGCCTGCGGCTACCATGGCCCCCACTGCCGCCCCGCAACCTACGGCGACCCCCAGGGCCACACCCCGACCCACCCCGGCACCGACCGCAACTCCCACACCGGCTCCAACCACCGAGGCCGCGATGATGTCGGAGCCTGTTGAATCCCGCCTTAAGGTTGCCATCAACGTGCCACAGTACGGAGAGAACTTGGAAGCCTCCGTCCACAACTCCATCGGCGGTTTCCTCCTTCCCAACGCCGAATCCTTGGTGGGCAGCGACCATATCACCGGCGAGTTCTATCCCATGCTGTCAAGCGGCTGGGACCTGAGCAACAACGCACAGACGTGGACCATCAACCTACGCCAGGACATACCTTGGCACGGCGACAACGGCGACTTCTCGTCGGCGGACGTCATCCACTCCCTCAAACGAGCTGTGGACCCGGAAGTGTCCGTCTTCTCCTACATAGCCCGCTTCCCCCAGCTGGACGGCACGCCGGGAAGCACTGTTCAGAGTATCGAGGCTGTTGACGACCACTCCGTTCGGTTCGAGATCGACTTCCCCTATGTTCGCCTGTTCAAGGCACTGGCCGGCAGCGAAGGCCTGTTCATGACCAGCAAGGAACATTTTGACAAAGTGGGAGCCGACGGCTATTCCACCGATCCCGTGGGCACCGGCCCATACGAGTTCAGGGAGTTTAAGTCGGCCGAGTACAGCCTCTGGGAAGCTGCAGACTACGACCACTACCGGGCGAACCCGGAATTCCCGGAACTCCAGTTGATCTTTGCCGACGAAGAGGTCACCCGCTTCGCGATGTTACAAACAGGCGAAGCTCACACCACAGTTGTGGGTGAAGACCTGACTCGTCAGGCATCTCAGGAAGGCCTTCAGGTCATCCAAACCACCCTTCCAGCCTACCATCTCAACATCTTCTTCGGTGGCAACTTCATTCCGGGCACCGAGACAATCGACGGAGATTCTGCCATCGACGAGTCCCTTCCCTGGTACGGAACCAGCGAAAACGCCATTAAGGTTCGCACCGCGCTCTCCAAGGCCATCGACCGGGACGCCCTCAACGACGCCTTCTATGGCGGCCGAGGGGAAGCGGTTATCACATCCCTCTTCCACCCAAACCTCGGTCCTTGGCGTGACGAATGGGTAAGCCAGTACGAAGACGTCCACGCCTACGATCCGGAAGGGGCAAAGCAGCTTCTGGCCGAAGCAGGATATCCGGACGGCTTTAGCGGTTACGAGTGGGCCGCGTTCGAGATAGACGTGGCCCCGGAGACCAACCTTCTGCCTGAGGCGGTGTTGGCGGAATGGGCCAAGATTGGCGTCGACCTGGGCATATTTCAGAGCCAACGCGGCGCCTGGGTAGGTAACCATCGACAGAAGAATACCAAGGGCTACGTCTACTCCTGGCATTCCACCTGGCAGCCTATCGAGTCACGCTTCGAAATCTACGCCTACAGCAAGGGCTTCGCCGGCTGCTGCTCCACTGAGGAGTTCGACCGCCTCTTTGAAGACCTCATCTCCGAGCCGGACCTGGATGTGTACGACGAGAAGCTGAGGGTGATAGGCGATACCATCCTGGACACTGTATTCTTCCTGCCCCTCTTCTGGGTCTACACGGACATCATAATTAACCCCGAGGTTATTGCGGAATACCAGACGGCGGGCATCTGGCAGGCCCACGACTGGGAGTACATGAAGGCGGTAAAGAGATAAGAAGCTTGTGGTATCCTGAGTCCGATAAGCCAAGAATGAGGAGAAAAATATGTTGCAATACGTAAAGGCTTCTAAGTTTACAACCCTGGCAGCCATGTTGGCCCTCTTTGCGCTGACCTTGCTAATCTTTGGCTGCGGCGACGACGAAACGCCAGAGCCAACGTCACAGGCGATGCCCGCTCCAGCGACCGTAGACGTGGCCGCAATAACCGCCGGCGTTTCCGCCGGTCTAACGGCCCAAATGGAACAGACCATCCGCGACGAAATGGCGAAGGCCCAACCGCCCCTCTCTGAAGACGAAATACGCACCCTCATTGAGGCCGCAATCAGCCAAAGCGCGCCGGAAGGCATCTCCAGCGTCGAGATGCAGGCAATGGTGAATAGGGCCGTAGCCGCCGCGGCCGCCGAGGGAGTGAACCAGGAGGACGTTACCGCTGCCATCGGCGCGGCACTGGCCGAAGCGGCCGCCGGGCAGACGGAACCCCTGAGCGAAAGCGACGTGGCGAGGATTGTTCGGTCAGCCATGGCTACGCCGGCTCCCACCCCCGTCCCCACGGCCCAGCCCACGCCCGCCCCAACCGAAGCCCCCGTGATGGCAATGATGCCCGTGGAGTCCCGCCTCAAGGTGGCTATGCCCAATCCGGCCTACGGCGAGCGCATGGAAGCCTCCGTGCACAACGTGGTGGGCGGTTTCCTAATTCCAAACGCCGAGTCACTGGTGGGGGACCATCACATAACCGGAGAGTACTACCCGATGCTGGCCACCGAATGGTCCGTCGGTGAAGATGCCAAGTCGTGGACTTTCAAGCTGCGAGAGGGCATCCCTTGGCACGGCATCGGCAGCGATTTCTCAGCCCAAGACGTGATCCACTCCTTCAACCGGACCCACGCTAAGGTGTCCGTTCACAGCTATCGCAGCCGCTGGCCTCTCCCCGACGGGACCGCCGGACAGGTTGTGGGCAGTATCACGGCTGTTGGTGATAACGAAGTTAGGTTCGACATGGTTGGCCCCTACACTCGTCTCCACAAGGCCATAGCGGGCAGCGAAGGCCTGTTCATGACCAGCAAGAGCTATTTCGACCTGGTTGGCGAAGACGGCTACCGCGACAATCCCGTGGGCACCGGCCCTTACCAGTTCTCAGAAATACGGTCTTCAGAATACAGCCTCTGGGAGGCGGTAGACTATGACCACTACCGCGTGAATCCCCAATTCCCTGAGTTGCAGTTGGTGTTCTCCGACGAGGAAGCTACCAGGATAGCCATGATGGTGAGTCAGGAAACTCACACTACTGTGGTGTCCAAGACGCTCACTAGGCAGGCCGAGGGCATACCCCATCTGAAGGTTGTCACTACTACCCTACCAACGCTGCATCTTAACATCTTCTTTGGCGGCAACTACCCAATGGATTTCCTTACCGCTACAGGAGAGCCGGCGGTGGACGAAAATCTTCCCTGGTACGGACACGGCGAAGACGCCGTAAAGGTCAGGCGCGCACTCTCAATGGCCATCGATCGGGACGCCATCAACAACGCCTTCTACGACGGCGATGGGGAAAAGGTACTTGTGTCGCTGTTCCATCCAGGTCTGGGACCCTGGAAACCCGAATGGGAGGCAAGATTCAACGAGCTTCACGCCTACAACCCGGATATGGCCCGTCAGCTTCTAGCTGAGGCTGGCTACCCCGACGGCATTACCGGCTACAAGTGGTCTCTCTACTTCATCGACATCGCCCCGGAGGGCCTTGACATAGCGGAATCGGTGGTGGCTATGTGGAAGGAGATTGGCGTTGAACTTGAGATAGAAGTCACCGAGAGAAGTACGTGGGGCGGCGCCGGTAGAGCCAAGGAAACCGCAGGCTTCGTATACATCTGGCACTCAACCTATGCGCCCATAGAGGCTCGATTCGAAATCTACAGTTGGAGCGGCAGGCCCGGGGCCGGATTCACGTCTGAGAAGTTCGACGAACTCTATCTGGACCTGCAGAACACATCAAGCGTCGAGGCGATGAATCAGAAGCTGCTGAACCTTGGCGACGTGATACAGGAGACCATTCCATACGTTCCCCTCTTCTGGGTCTTCACTGATTACATCGTCAATACCAGGGTAATAGCCGACTACACCAGCGCCGGCATCTGGCAGGTGCACGATTGGGAGTATGCGGTTCCGGTGAAGAATTAAGAGGCTTGCGATATCCTGATCCTGATTGTCCAAAGATTTACGCGGGAGGTTAGCAATGAATGTACCCTTTGGAGCCGTTGACGCCGACGGTCACATCAATGAGCCGGAAACCAAGCTAATGGAGTATCTTGAAGGTCCCTACGCGGATATCAAGAACTTCCATAGCTACATCCCAAGCGGCGACGGTATTGTTGGCGGCGGCGTCATCGCCGGCAAGGACTACATGGACTCGAGCCTCGGCGGACGCCTTGGCGCCCACGGAGGCCCCGACTTTCCCAGCCCCCAGGAGTGGCTGGATAACGCCGACGCCGGCGGCTTGGAGACGGTCTTCGTCTTCCCCACCACCCTTCTGGGCTACTCTCGCATTATTGACCCGGACTACCTCATCGCCCTGACCAGGTCCTACAACAACTACGTCTCCGAAGAGTGGCTGAAGTTCAGCCCCCGCTTCAAGTCAGTGGCGCTCATGCCCCTCATGGACGTGGACGAATCCATCAAGGAGATGCGCCGCTGCGTCACCGAGCTTGGCTACAACGGGGTATTCCTCGCCGCCGTCGGCTTCGGGCTTCTGGGAGAGAAACGCCTCGACCCCTTCTACGAGGAAGCGGAAAAGCTTGGCACCTTCGTCGCCGTTCACGGCGGCCACGCTACCGCCGAGTCCCAGAAGTACACCAAGTTCATCCAGCGCCACACCATCGGCTTCCCTGTTTCCGCCATGATGCAGATGATGCACATGACCTACGAGGGCGTCTATGAGAAGTTCCCTAGCTTAAAGGTTGGATACCTGGAGGCGGGATGCACCTGGGTCCCCTACCTCCTCGACCGGATGGATGAGGAGTGGGAGAAGCGGGGCTGGTTCGAAACGCCGAACTGCAAGAAGAAGCCCAGCGATTACATCAAGGGCGGCAACGTGTACATCCACGCGGAGCCCGGCGAAGAGTTGATTCCGGAAGTCATCCGGGTGATGGGCAAGAACCGCCTCTTCTACGCCTCCGACTGGCCCCACTGGGACAACGAATACCCCGACAGCCTCTACCACATCTGGCAGCGGGAAGACCTGACGGAGGAGCAGAAGCGGGGGATCCTGCGAGACAACGCCGCAGAGATGTACGGGCTGGAGAACGGCAGCTAGCTTCTAGACTAAGCGCCGGTCAGGGTCCAGGGTACGCCAACCTCGTCCGCCAATTCTTTAAGTTCGTCGACAACTGCAGGGAGCAGGGGAATTCCCCTGCTCCTTCGCTCTTGTTCCTTGGCGTGCTCAGGGTCTCCGGCCACAAGCACCCGGTCGAAGCCCCTTGCCGGTTCCGTCTTGTGAACACGATCGAACATGTCGTCCATCTGCCCCTGGAACTCGTCCAGAGGCCGGAAGGCGTCCACACGGATGGCGCAGAAGAAGTGCCCCACGCTTCCGTAGTTCTCATGGGCGTCCATCTGTATCGAAGCGCCGTGGCCCGAAAGGATTCCGCAGAGCACGTCCACCAGCATTCCCAGGCCGTAACCCTTGTGGCTGCCCAACTCCGGCGTACTTCCTAACGGCAGCAGCTTCCGCGCCTTCACCGCCACGGCGGGGTCCGACGTTGGGACGCCCTCGTCGTCAGCTGCCACTCCCAACGGTATGTCCGTGCCCAAGCGGGTAGTCAGAATCAGCTTCTGGAACACCATGGCGCTTGTGCCCACGTCAAGGCAGAAGTCCGGCTCGCTGCCGGAGGGTGCGCCCACGCTGATGGGGTTCGTGCCGTAGACCGGATCGCGGCCACCGGTGGGCAGAACGATGGGGTTACTGTTGGTGCTGGAGATTCCGATCATCCCGTGGGGAACGGCCATCATCGAGAAGTATTGGGCAGCGCCGAAGTGGTGACTGTTCTTCACCGCCACCATGCCGATGAAGGAATTGCGCGCCTTTTCGATGGCCATGTTCATAGCGCGGACGCCCACGGAAAGGCCCAGGCCGAAGTTTCCGTCTAACAGGGCAGTGACGGGCGTTTCGCGAACCACGGTTGGGGACACTTTGGGTTTAATCTTACCGCTCTGGATGTCCCTGACGTAGATGCGGCCCAGGTTATTGTTGGACATGCCGTGGGTTTCCACGCCGCGCAGGTCGGCGTAGACCAGCACGTCCGCCGCCATGGCCGCATCCTCTGGCGGAACGCCCAGCTTGCTAAGCACGTCGGCAGCGAAGGTCCTCAGTCCATCGGGGTCCACCCGAATCCTATTCTCGGAACCATGCTGTTCACTGCCCATGTATTCGCCGCCTTTTCTGAGAATCTGCCAAGTCTAAAGCCTGGTCTAGAGGTTGAATTGGGGGTCCACCCAGTCCTGCTCCTTGCGGTAGACCTGAATGCGCCAGCGCTGGTCCTCCACGATGTAAATCGGGCCATCCTCGGCCACCTCCACCGCTACCGGCGAGTAGAAGCGCTGCTCAGGCTCCAAGCTCTTGGCCCTCATTCGCGCCTTGCGATAGTCCGGGTTGTCGTCCAAGAACTGCTGCGCCCACTTGGAGGGCTTTTCCGCGTTGCCAATGAATGTGGTCAGGTGGACGCCATCGCCATCGAAGACCTCGACTTTGTTGTTCCACCAGTCGGTTATGTAAACGTCTCCCGCAGTGTCCACCGCAACGTCGGTGGGCAGATTAAGCTGGCCGACGCCAGTGCCGGGGGAGCCGAAAGTCATCAGATATTCGCCCTCCGACGAGAACTTCTGAACGCGATTGTTGTACCAGTCGGCGACAAGCACGTTGTCTTCACCGTCCACGGCGATGCCCCAAGGACGGGTAAGCTGGTCGTTTCCGCTTCCCTCGGAGCCGAAAGAGCCCAGGTACTGGCCGTCGGGGGTGAATCTCTGTACACGGTGATTCAGGTTCTCCGTGATGAGAAGCTCTCCCTGGCTATTGAATGCCAGGCCCGCCGGGCCGTTTAGCTGTCCGGGACCGGAGCCTGGAACGCCCCACTTGGACAGGAAATTCCCTTCCTTGTCGAAGATCGTGATACGGTGCAGCCACTCGTCGGCCAGGTACAGACGACCCTCTGAGTCCAATGTCACGGACGTCCCCCAAACGAACTCTCCGTCGCCCTCGCCTGCGCCGCCAAACTCCCTGATGAACTCCTCGTCGGTGGTCATCAGGGTAACGCGCTGGCACGGCTCCGCCTCGGAACCCCGGCTCAGCACGTATATCATGCCTTCATCGCCCAGGGCCAGGTCCAGCGGGTTGCGAAACCCCGCGCCCCCAGGAGTGCCCATACCTATCGCGTGGCTGTAATTGAAGGTTCGGCCCTTAACCATAACCGTCTGCATTTTTCTTCCCCTTTTGTGATCGATTGTGACCGTGGGTGATACGCGTTAATCCGTCGATTAGCCGAACTGGTACTCCCTGGTCGAGGCGATTATCTGCATAGCGCCGACGACCCTGTCCGAGAGGCTGCGCGACTCTCCGCCGTTTCCGTTGGCCGGTTCGCTCTTGCTCACGTGGTCAATGAGTTCCCGGCGGGTCTGCTCTTCTACCTGCACCGGTCCCATCAGGTCCAGACAGCCGTCCACCAGCCTTTCGGCATCGAGCGCCCCGTGGCGGGACATTCTATCAATGATGGATTGAATGCCTGGGAGCTCCTGCTTCACCATCTGGTCGGCGGCGAAGTTGATGCGCCGAAGCAGGGCGCCGCTGTCGATCCACTCGCCGCCCGTGTGCCAGCCTTCGACGCTGGGTGGATCCAGCAACGCCTGTCCCTGGTAGTTGCACTCTTCCGCCAGCGCGGTAATGCCCGGCTTGGGGTACCGGTAGTCTCCGACAAGCCGCATGGTGCCAGCGATAAGCTCCGCCGGACTCTTGACCTTGGCGAACCGGACGGCTTCGTCCTTAAAGAAGTCCGAATTGAACAGCATCCTGAGGGTGGAGCGTATGTCGTAGCCGGAGCTTATGAAGGCGTCCCCGATGATGTTAACAGCCGCCGGGTCTCGTGGGGCCACGTCCTGCCAGCTGGGCACCTGTACCTCGTCGGCGACAAAGAAGTTGTAGAGATGACGAGCAACAAACCGGGCCGTTGCAGGCTGTCGAATCACGATGTCGATGATGTCCTCGCCGTTGAACCGGCCCCGCTGCCCGAGGAAAACCTTCTCTGTATCGTCGTGGTCATCTTCCCGATATTCGAACTCCCACAGGAAGCGGCCATAGGGGTTCCTCGGCAGCCTGTTAGAGATCGTCCAGCCGGTGAAGGCGCGGGCGCATTCCTTAACGTCCTCTTCCGTATAGTTGCCCTGGCCCATGGAGAATAGCTCAAGCAACTCCCTTCCCCAGTTCTCGTTGGGAGCGTGCTTGTGGTTCTCGTTGTTGTCGAGCCAGAAGATCATGGCCGGGTCCTTGGAAAGCTCCACCAGGATGTCACGGTAGTTGCCCAGCGCATACCGACGGAAGGTCTCAATCTGGGCTAGCATCTGGTTGCCGTTGTCCACCTTGGAATAGCCTGTGGCGAAAACGTGATGCCAGAAGAGCACCATCTTCTCCTCCAGGGGCCGGGGGCTGTTGATCATCCTATACATCCAGTTGGACTGCATATTCAAGGGGTTGCCTGGGTTCCGAAACCCCTGGAAGTGTCGATAGAGAATCCCCTCATGGAAGGGCGGGATGCCGTGGACTTCCGGTTCCAGAAGCTCCTCGACGGTGGCCTCGTAGCCTCTGGCCGCCCTTTCTTCGAGCTCGTCCCGGGATGCGCCGAACCCGGCGCGACGCATGAGGTGCGCCATCAATGCGATGTCCTTATCCATGTTCCGTCTCCTTAACCAAAACTCGCCGGTCAACTCCCCGTCGTGAGGACAGACCGCCTCTATTGTATTAGCAAATCCGTCGGCTGGCTACCTGTAGTACGCTCATCGCGGCAGGCGCGCTCTTTCCTCTAGAACATAATCCGCCTATTATGGACTGAAAAGACTCCGTGCCGGCGATGACGGCGCAAAGAGAGGTTTGTTACTGATGGAACTTGTACGAGAAAAATGTGTGGCCTGCCGTAGAGACGCACCCAGGGTAACGGATGAAGAGATTGCGATGCTGCATCCTATCGTCGCAGAGTGGGAACTCATCGAAGACGAGGGCGTAAAGAAGCTGCGTCACAGCTTTAGGTTCCGCAACTTCCAGCAGGCCATGGACTTCTCCATGGCCGTGGGGCGCATTGCCGAGGGGGAGGGGCATCATCCCAAGCTGGTGACCGAGTGGGGGCGGGTGACCATCGACTGGTGGACGCACAAGATTAGGGGGCTTCACCGCAACGACTTCATCATGGCCGCCAAGACCGACCACATCTTCAAGGGAACGATTTCGCAATGGCAAGCATAGTATCTGTTGAAGGTGTAGTCGTTCCGACGGGACGATAGTTCAACTTATCGCACTACGACTTGGGCGGGAGAAATCGGGGGAACGGGGAAGGAGATAGGCGTGAACAGACTGGCGTTGATAGCAATGCTGGGGGCGTTGGTGTTGCTCGCCGTGGCCTGCACCTCTGCCACCACAGAGACTAAATCATTCCCTACACCGGTTATCCCGATGGCGACGCAAGCTCCGCCACCCAACGCGCCTAAAGCTACGGAATTGCCAATTGCGGAGGTTGAATTACCAGCCCCGAGGCAAAGGATATGGCCCGGCCTCATGCATTCGTCGGTCTTGTTCCGATTCGTGGATCCCCCTCCATTGGACTGGCAGATTCTGGACTCCGACGTAATAGTGGTGGCCAATTTCGTGTCCGCCACAGCCGGGGTGGATACCTATGAGGGTCCACCTCCCGCATATCTACCCATGCACACACTCCAGTTTACGGCCAGCCAATACCTCAAAGGTACAGGGCCAACCGAGTTCACAGTGGAAGTTTTGGACTACGGCCCTCATACTCCGCTCAGCGGTTATCTCAACAGAGAGTATGTCTTGGACCTAGCCAGATCTTCCGTGGAAGCTCGCAATAGCCTATGGGATAGCCGGACAGGAGTCCTGTTCTTAAAGGGACCTCTAGCCGCAGCTAGTGAGGTCAGCGCGGATTCTGGCAGCCGTTCAACACAATCAGAGCCAGTGGGCGTCTTTCACCTGACGAACAATGACCTGCTTAACCAGAGTGCTTTCCAGTACACTGTGGACACCCTGAGTCGAGCCTGGCTGCCGGCTAGCGAAGCTACCTCAACTACTGGGAGATCTACAGAGTCAGATTACATTACCGACGGGAGCAAGACGTCTCCACCGACCATTGCCTTATCCGCTCTTCGGAATCGCATCAGCGAGATAGACACTCTACTGAACAACGGAGACGACTCGGAAGCGTTTAGGACGTGCATTGATAGATCGCTCAGGAGTCCATATCACACTAGGAATTGGGAACCATTAGTTTTCAAAACAGGACAGCTTGCTTCCGGTTCGCCCGCTGGAACGCAGTTCGGGATTCGTGAACTTGGATCCGTACTGCCACCAGGTGGTCGGTATGAAGACTTCGAGATCTATCTTACAGGGGATCATTCGGATCAATTTAACTCCACAATAACGGACGACGATAGCGAACCCAGAAACGGATTCACCTATCACTTCAAAGCGATCCGCCCGCTTGTTACGGGTCAATATCAACTTCACGAGCACTATCAATTATGGTCCGAGAAACCCTGTAATCATCGTTCAGCTCACGATGACCCAGGTTACTCTGTTTGGGACGTCACCGTCACCGCCCCCGCCGGCACCCTGCACGAGGCCTTCTTCGACCCGGTGAGTGTTGGCACGGCGGTGAAGGCTGACGGCTCCAACGGGGTGCTCAAGCCCACGTCGTTCACCGTGGGCGGCATATCCACAGAGATAACAAGCCTTGAGTGGAGCAGCAACCAGGTTGTCCTGACGCTGGGCCCCCACGTGTCCCTGAGCGGCCAGGTGTTGGACTTCATTGACCTCAACGGCAACATTTCTCTCTCCCTATTCGCGGACGACGCCACTGTGGACAGCACGGCGGGGACGTATACCTGGTCCATGACGACTCAGCCCTGGGCCGATGGGGACAAACTCATGGTTCGGATTCAGGAGGACAGGTAGACGTTGACTGACGGGGGAAGGACGGAACGGGGGAAGGACTGATTTTGGCAGTCATGTTTTTGGCGGTCTTCCTTGCGGTCGCCTGCAGTTCCAGTGTCACGGAGACCGTCATTCCCACGCGTGAATCCGAGGTCGTCGTTAGCGAGGCCCAGTCACCTGCAACACAGGTGCAAACCCCTGCCCCGTCGCCTACGCCCATGTCTACGCCCACACCTCCAAAAACACCCACCCCCGAACCAACCCTACGCCCTCCCCAACCCATTCCATGGATTAGTTCATCCCTTATGGATCCCTCTGCATTTGTCGCTCCTTCCATAGACCAGCAAATACTGGAATCCGACATCATCGTGGTGGCATCTTTCGTGTCGATAACCGCGGCGGTTCAGACCATTCCAGGTGAAACCGGTGTAGCCCCTACCTACAGACCCATGCAGGTGTTGAGGTTCCGTGCCTCTGAGTACCTCAAAGGCACTGGTCCCAATGAGTTCACCGTGGAGGTGTTGGACGACTCCTACGGCATTCAATTCGGAGGCGCCCTCTACCCAGGTTACCTCACCAGGGAGGCGGCGCTGGCGAAAGCCACGGAGTTGGTATCCCAACGCAATACCACTTGGGACGACCGTGTCGGTGTACTCTTCCTGGAAGGCCCACTCACATCAGCGGTCACGGCCAGCAGTGATAGCACTTCCGGCAATGAGACCAGAAGCTCCACAGAGGAAGATGCAGATACGTCACCAACACCCACGAACTTCAGGTTCGTCCTCTCCAACCAGGGGGTGCAGTCGAGCTTCGAGTATTCCGTCGACACACTGAGCAGGACATGGCTGCCGGCAACAGAACCTCCCTCCGGTGGTACCAGATCCTCGAATGGACGAACTTCCGAGACAGCGCAGTCTACAAGCTCCCAGTACATCACTGACGGGACTGTGACGCCTCCTCCCGTGATTTCCCTGTCCGATCTGCGGACGAGGGTGGGCGAGATTGATACCATGCTGCGAGCAGGGTCAGGAATTGAAGGCTATTCGGATTGCTTCTATCACACTCTGATACGGGAGAGATGGTTTCGGGCTGATCCCGACTCTAAGGTTAGTGCCTTCACGTTCACGATTGAGTCAGGGCTAGCCGCAGGGACAGCGCATTTGAAACGAGAAAGTGGAGATCCGTTCCCTGACGCCGAGATCAATGTGGATCCGTACCTGGATTTTTGGAACAGCGGCCCAGACTCCCAATATTTCAAAACCCTTATTGAAGATGAAGATGACGTTGCCTCTAATGGCTATAGCTACAAGTACACAATAGCTCGGCCCTTACCTCTTGGGGCATACGACGTGAACTTCCATATATGGCCACACAACGAAGCACTTTGTATCGCTAGGCCCACCGACGAAACTGAAGACAATGGATACATAAAATACCACATAACCGTCACGGTTCCCGCCGGCACCCTCCACGAAGCCTTCTTCGACCCCATCACTGTTGGCACGGCGGTGAAGGCCGACGGCGCCGACGGGGTGCTCCAGCCCACGTCATTCACCGTTGGCGGGACGTCGACGGAGCTCACCAGTCTTGAGTGGGCCAGCAACCAGGTGGTGCTGACCCTGGGCACCCACGTGTCCCTCAGCGGCCAGGTGCTGGACTTCATCGACCTCAACGGCAACGTCGCTCTATCCCTCTTCGCCGACGCCGCTACGGCAAACAGCGCGGCGGGGACGTATTCGTGGCCGATGACAAGTCAGCCGTGGGAGAACGGGGACCAGCTGATGCTGCGGATTCGGGAGGACGCAACCCCTCCAACCAGCCCGACTTCATGAACCTCCGCCGGGGCGACTCCTTCTCCGTAAGCGTTCGTCGTGTTAAGGACGGGGATGGTATGACGGCGGTGCGGCTGGGATGGTTTCGCCGCGCCCGTGAAAACCTGGAAATTCGACTCCACGCCATCGACGCGCCGGAGTACGACCAGCCTTTAGGCCGGGAGGCTACCCATCGCCTGAGACGCATCGCGGAGGGTAAGCGTTTCACCTTGAAAGTTTGGGAGCCGCAGGACCAGTTTGGCCGCGTCGTCGGCGTTCTCTACCAGAGAAGGCTTGGACAGTCCGTCAACCGGCAGATGGTGGAGTTGGGCATGGCCTATCGCTTTACCCGCTACGGCGAGATGAACGGCCTGGGCCTGGCGGACGCCGAGAGGACGGCTCGGCGTAGAAAGCTTGGCGTTTGGAGTCTCCCCAAGGGAGGCGTCCGTCCGTGGCATCACCGGCAGCGCCAGCGCGCTGATGCACGTAGACGACAAAGCATCGAGTACCAAGTCCTTAGGCTGATCTTCAAGCCCCTCCTATGGTTCCTACGGAAGCTCTTTCGACTCCGTTAGGCAGCGCGTACATCCGAGGAAAAGGATGATGGTTGACCGCTCGTCGCGCTGCGGCTAGCATTGCGCCCATGTTGGTTCTCAATAGAAATGACGTAGAGCTGCTGCTGGATCTGGACGCGCTCATTGACGCTCTGGCGTCAACCATGGCGGAGGTCAGCGCAGGCGGCGTATCCCAGCCCCAGCGCATCGCCGCGCAGGTTCGCGAGCGGGAGGGCAATCTGCTCGTGATGCCCGCCTACCTGCCAAGTTCCAAGGCGCTTGCGGTGAAGCTGGTCAGTGTTTTTCCCCATAATCACCGGCTGGGCGTACCCAGCCATCAGGCCCTGATTGCAGTCTTCGACCCTGAAACGGGCGCTCCCGCGGCCGTCATGGACGGCGAGCACATAACCGCCATGCGCACCGCCGCCGGTTCCGCCCTCGCCACCCGCCTGCTGGCCCGCCCCGATGCCGGCGTTCTAGCCATCCTGGGCACGGGAGTTCAGGCCAAGGCCCACATTGTCGCCATTCCCCGTGTACGCCCCATCACGGAGATTCGCATCGCGGGGAGAAACGCCGATAAAGTCCGTGTCATGGCCATCGCGCTTTCCGTTGAACTCGGCATACCCGCGGAGGGAACGGACTCTTTCGAAGAAGCCGTGTCTGGCGCAGACGTCGTTTGCGCCTGCACCCACGCCGATTCGCCGGTGCTTCTGGGCCGGTGGCTGAAACCCGGCGCTCACGTCAACTCGGTCGGCCTGAACTTCCAGGGTCGAGAGATGGACGACGAGACGGTGCGCCTGTCGAGGGTGTTCGTGGAGTCACGAGAAGCCGCTCTCGCCCCAAGTCCGGCGGGCGCCAACGATCTAACATGGCCCATCAGAGACGGGGTTATCGACGAATCTCACGTGATTGCGGAAATCGGCGAACTGGTGTCGGGCGGGCATCCGGGCCGTAACTCCGACAAGCAGATTACCCTCTACAAGTCCGTAGGCGTGGCCGCCCAGGACGCCGTAGCCGCCCGGATGGTTTTTTCGGCGGCTGTGGAAAAGGGCGTGGGCTTGGAGGTCCCCCTCTAGGAAGGGTCTCCAAGCCCAACTGCTGAGTCCTTATCTATGGAAGGGATGCGGCCCTGCACATCCCTCCGCTACTCTAGGCTTCTGTTAGTTCTTGCCGAGCACCCTCGGGCCGTACAGCCTTACGGAATTGTCCCACAGGATGTTGCGCTTTGTCCCCTCTTCGATGTTGTGGCCCAGGAAGCTGTCGACGGCGCCCGGAATCGGCGCGTCGGGGTGGGGCCAGTCCGTGTTGAAGATAAGGTTGTCCTTCAACTGGGAAGCAGCGAACTCCAGTTGCCCTTCGTCCGCGTCGCAAGCCACGAAGCACTGGCGAGCAAAGTACTCGCTCGGCTTCAGTCGGACATCTTCACCGTACTGGAAGCGGCCCTGTCGGCCCACTGCGTGGTCATCCATGCGGCTCAGCCACCACGGGACCCAGCCGGCGTTGGCCTCCAGGAAGGACACCCGCAGGTTGGGGAACCTGTCCAGCACCTCGCCGAAAATGAGCGTGCCCATGGCCAACATGGCGTCCAGAGGGAAGGATAGGGCGTGGCTCACGGACGCAAGGGTTGGCGTGGTGGTGTAGTCCTTGAACACCCGCTGTTGGGAGCCGCCACCGTGGAAGGACGCGGCCAAACCAAGCTCGTCGAGGGTTTCCCATAGGGGGTTGAACTCCTCGTCGGACCACTTCCGAGAGTCGCCCGGGTCGGGAAGATTGATGGCCGTCGCCTGTGGACAGGGGGCCATCCGGCGCGCCTCTTCGATGGCCTCGTTCACGTCCAGCAAAGTCACCTGGCCGATGAACTGCACGCGACCTTCCGAGTCCTTGCAGTAGTCCGTGGCCCAGTTGTTGTAGGCGCGAACCAGCGCGGCCTGGAGCTCGGGGTCTGTGATGTGCCCGGAGGTGGCGCTGTTGCCGTTGGTGGGGAAGCCCACTTGAATGTCCAATCCCTCTTTGTCAATCTCCGTCAGACGGTCGGAAAGCGCCCACCAGTTGCGCCAGGCGTCGCCGTACCGATCCTCACAGTCGGCGAACACGCTCTCCGGTCGAACGGAGCCGCGGCCCTCCGGGAAGGCCTCGCACGGATGATAGTTGAAGAGATACCGGCCCACGTGGCCGCTCACCAGCGGGCGGCGGTGGTGGAACGGCTGCTCAACGTAGTTGTCCCAAATGTCCAGGGGTTCTTGCATGTGCCCATCCCCGTCGATAATCCTGAATCCGTTTCTCATTCCAGCCTCCTAAATTCGAAGTGCAATTTGGCGTCGTATACCTATCGGCGCCACGCCTTGAGCTTGAATAGCAGAATACCGAGATATGGGGCGGTTGTCCAGAAGCCCTATGCTTGGGACATTCATGCACTTTAGAGATTCCCTTGCTGTTTCAGATGTATACGCACCAATTTCAATTCACTGTACGTAAAACCCTTGCCAAGTCTGTCCCTAACCAAATACAGAAAGGGGCTTCCACTTTCCCTAAAAGCTTCTGTTATCTTCTCAAGTCTTTCTCCACTGGGGAGCAGGTGACTCACGTCCAAGAAAGGCCCACTAATGGCTGCCTCTTCTATATGATCGATGATAGTAGCCTTGGCTAATCCCCGCCTGGCGGCAATTTCATCTACAGTGAGACCCTGACTGACCATCTCTCTCGTGGTCTCGTGAGTGGGACTTGGGTCATTCCGGTGTCCGTCCCTGCCGAGGTTGTTGCCCGTCTGCCCGTGGCTCACTGCCCTATCTACAGTTATGTTGTTTGCTTTAACGTAGTCTCGAATGACGCTGGTGAATTTTGAGCCGTATTCTTGCAGCTTCAAACGGCCCACCCCACGTATATCGGAGAATTCGTCCTCATCCTGTGGATATATGGCAGCCATTTGCCTGAGGGAAACGTCGCCAAAGACTACATAGGGAGGCACGTTACTCTCTTCAGCAAGCTGCCTTCGCAGAGCGCGCAGTTGCTCAAACAACTTTGCATCGAAGACAACGGGATCTGTTGGGCGATTTGATGGAGACGATCGTCTCGCATCCGCCGGCCTCGCCAGCGTTAGGGTCTGACGCTCCCGCAAGAACTTCCAGCCTGCTTCGGATAGAGACAGTGTGGGGTAATCGCCCTGGTTGCGAACCAGCAAGCCCTTGCCCTGCAACTGTACAAATAGCTCCTTCAACTGTGGCTTACTGAAATCCGCAACTATGCCGTAGACGCTCAGTTTGTCGTGGCTATCCGTAGAAATCCGCTTGTTCTTACTCCCTACGAGCACGTCCACAACGTGGTTCGTACCGAACCTTTCCCCTGTTCGGGCCACCGCCGACAGGACCTTTTGGGCAATTTCAGTGGCGTCGAATGTCTTCCTGGGTTGCAAGCAAACGTCACACCCACCGCAGGATTCTTCCTTCCGGGCTTCACCAAAATACCCGAGCAGGAAACGGCGGCGGCAGGTCGTCGCTTGCGCGTACTCCACCATCTTGTCCAACTTCTGGCGGGCGTTGCTCTGCTCGACGTCGTCTTCCATCTGGCGGATGAAGTATTCCTGCTTGACCCTGTCTGCGATACTGAAGAAAGTTACACAATCGCTGGCCAGCCCATCTCTACCTGCTCGACCCGTCTCCTGATAATAGCTTTCAATGGATTTGGGCAGGCTGTAATGCACAACCAGCCTCACGTCCGGCTTGTCTATCCCCATGCCAAAGGCGATAGTCGCAGTAATTATTGGCACTCTATCCTGAATGAAGTCGTCCTGGGTTTTCCTCCGCGTGTCCGCGTCCAAGCCAGCGTGGTACGGAAGGGCAGAAAAGCCATTGGCGTTCAGTTGGCGGGCCAAGTCCTCAGTGTCTTTTCTTGAGAAGCAATAGAAGATTGTGGACTGACCGCGGTGTTCTTCAAGCAGTGAAATAATTTCGCCATAAACGTTCCTGTCCCTGGGCCGCACCCAATAGTTGAGGTTCGACCTGTTGAAGCTGGAGATATACGTCCGGTCTTGACCTAACCCGAGCTGGTCCGTGATGTCTTTGCGGACCCTCTCGGTGGCGGTGGCAGTCAGGGCTATGACGGGCGTTGATGGGAAGCTCTGTCTTAGGTCCAACAAGTTTCGATAGTCAGGACGAAACTCGTGGCCCCATTCGGAGATGCAGTGAGCCTCGTCAATGGCTATCAGGTTCAGATCGATATCATGTAGGAGGCGACGAAACCCAGGAATAGGCAGACGCTCCGGCGCCACGTACAGGAGCTTGACGGCTCCATCCCTTACTTCCTTTTGTATGCGCAAACTCTCTCGATAGAATAGGCTGGAGTTGATGAATCGCGAGGGAATGCCGTTGGCATTAAGCGCGTCCACCTGGTCCTTCATTAGAGCTATCAGCGGCGAAACCACCAAGGTGACGCCTTGAAGAATCAGAGCAGGAAGCTGATAACAGAGGGACTTGCCGCCGCCCGTGGGCATGACTGCGAGCACATCCCGTTTGGCCAAAACATCGCGAATGATCTCTTCCTGGGGGCGCCAGAAGCTATCGTAGCCAAAGCTGGCCTTGAGGATTGAAAGGGGGTCAGCAGTGTTAGGCATGCACAGTCGGAACCATGTCTACGACAAATTGGTACTCCAGACGGCGCCTGTCGACTAGTCCACCACCCGCTGGAAGGCGCGCCTAAGCCGCGGGCCGATTTCCCTCAGGTGCTCCAGTGAGGCGTTGCTGAAGGCCAGCCGTATGTGGCTGTCCGGCTCATGTTCCTTGTCCAGGTAGAAATTGGTCCCCGGTGGAAACAGCAGTCCCTCATGTGCCGCAGCCTCAGATACCTCCTTGGAGGTTGCGCCGAGGCACTCGAACCAGAAGAAGAACCCCCCGCCCGGGGCGTTGAACCGGACGTATGGCTCGCAATGCTCCCGAAGCGAGTCGCTCAGCGCGGCGCACTTCTCCCCGTAGACGGGCCGCATCTTTCTGATGTGGGGGTCAAGCCGGCCGGACGAAATAAACTCCGCAAGCATGTGCAGCAGAAGCGGGCTGGTGCCCATGTCGAATCGCACCCGGCCCAGGGCATCAATGTGCTCCTTGGAAGCCTGAATCCAGCCGGCCCTCAAGCCCGTGGCGACAACCTTACTGAAGGTACCGATCTTTAATACCCCCGCTCCGTTGGCCATGGAGTAAATTGACTGTGGCGGCGCTTCGTCGAAGAAAAGCTCGCTGTACGTAGCGTCCTCCACGATGAGAACACGCTCGCGGGCGCAGAGGTCGATGAGCTCAGCCCGTCGCGCCTCGGTAAGGGTTGTGCCAGTGGGGTTCTGGAAGTCCGGGTTCAGGTAGACGAACTTGACCCGCTTGCCTTCCGACTTGGCCCTTTGGATTGCGTCGGCTACGCCCTCAACGGAGATGCCGTCGTCCTCCACCGTCACCTCAATCAACTCGGCCATGTGGCCGCGAATGGCGCGGGTGGTGCCGGAATAGGTCGGCCCCTCCACAATGGCGACGTCGCCGGGTGTGATGAAGGCCTGGCACAGATTATCCAGGCAGCCGGAACCGCCGTTGTGGATGATGAAGTTATCCGGCTCGAAGCTCATGCCGTCAAGGGCCGTCTGCCGCTCCGCCATCGCCTCTCGAAGTCCCTCGAAACCAAGAACGCCGCCGTACCTAAGCGCTTCCTGGGGTTTGTCGTTCAGGATGCGCCCCAGAGCCGCCTCCAATTCACCAGACGGGAGGTTGCCCGCGTCGGGAATTCCGCCGGCGGCGATGATGGGGTCCGGATGCGGGGCAGGGAGCTGCCAACCGGTGCCTGCGTCCGTGGGGGTACCCGCCCCGACGGTTAGCGCCGAATCCGACAGATAGTCCCGAATGTCCGCCTTGGACCACACCTCCGCCGCCTGGACCGCGGCGCTTCCTGGTTTTGTAGTCATATCTCTCTCCTATCGCTGGATGCGCTTGCGGGATGTGCTTAAGCAGCCGCTAAACGCTGTTAAAAGTCTACCACATAATACAATTCCGTGAAGCAAACCCAACAGCCGACACCGGGCGCGGTTAAAGGCGACCCGGGCCTTCACCTTGGGTCCATCACCCGGCCGAGGAACAGGATAGCGCCCGTGGGCTCATCCCGAATCAGGAAGATGAAAGGCCGGTCTATCGTGACAGTAATTGGTTCTTCAATTTCTCGGGCGCTCATGAGGAACCCTACGCCAGTGGCCGCTGCCGCCTCAGTCCCCTCTTCATCTACCGACACGAACGCCTTATGGACGACGGCGTTAATCCAGACGCTTGTCTCGTCGGTAATCCCGGAGAAATCGGATGCATCGCTGAAGGCGTCAGGCATTCCCATATTCGCCAGGGTGTTGTCGAGCAAAAAATCAGACTCGTACTTAAATAATGGCATGGTCAAAATCAGATTCCTGCGGTCCGAGTCAAACTCCCTTAGGACTTGTTCGAGAGTGTTGGAGTTTAGTGAGTTCTCGAATTCTCGGAAATCCCCCTCATCCGGAAGGAAAATAACCATAGACGCGTCTACACTGGAATAACGTCTGTATGGGAGTTCTATTGCCTGGAATCCCTTTCCATCTGCATATCCGAAAATTTCCTCGTCATAATCTGCCGTCATCATCGGGACTTCGATCTTGCCGCCATCCAAAAGGTGGAATGGCCGTTTGTTTTCGTCCTTGAGGAAAAAGGGATAACTCCATACAGCATTGAAATATATGGCGTTGGTTAGCACAAAGCGGGTTGCAGACCCGATAGAACCTTGAGGGAACAGGTCTTTGATTTTGTCTTCTGTCTCTTCGGCCACCCAATCGTTGATGGTAACTCGGGATTCTTCCGGTTCGCTAGAAAAATCCAGACGACGAACTTCTCCACCGTAGTTTTCCCTCAGCGTATGCAAGAAATCACCATGGAACTTGTACCCTTCTTGTCCCCACACCGCGTTGGCAATGTTTAGCCGAAAACGCGAATTGTCCTCGTCAGAGTCCCTCGAACCGGAAGAAATCTCGTCCTTAGACTGCAAATCACTGTCTAGGGTCTTGAATGCGCGGTGCAGCCTCTGCTGAGGCAGGCTATACCGGAGAGTCTCCGCCATCTGACGTTCCGTCTCTCCCCTCGCCCCGGCATAGGCCATCGCCAGCACCTGGGAGATGCTGAAGGGCGAGAAAAAAAGGTTGTCCTCGCCATCGCTCAGAGCACTGTAAAGATCAAAGGCGAAGTTGGAGTTGTCGCAGGCCAGTTGAAGTACATCTTGGTCCATCGGTTCGGCGTTGCCCGTATCATCCGCAAGACAGGGCTTTGCAACTAGCGCGGGCTTCGCTTGGTCGTCTCCGTCGCCGTTCCCGCAAGCTTGAATGGCAAGGGAAAGGGTAAGCAAGAGGAACAGACCCAGCAGGAGCTTGGACAGAGAGCTAGATGTGGTTTTGGAGAAGCACTTTCGCATTATGTAGGGATGGCTCCACAATTGAATAGACTAGAGAATCTGCCGAATATATGTGTTAGGCTGTTTGTTGTCAACCACGCCTGTGGGGGAGAGGCCCACCTCCAACGTGCGCCGCCTAACCCGTTGATGTAAGAGTCCATCATTGGTGATGCGGCTTCAATGGAGCAGGCTACAGTCCGGCTCCATTGAACAATCTCCCATCAACACAGAGAAATCAAAGGACAGCCAGTTAGAAATCAGGCCTTCAGCTTGGGTCCATTACACGGCCGAGGAACAGGATAGCGCCCGTCGGCTCGTCCCGAATCAGGAAGATGAAGGGACGGTCGAAAGTTACCGTAATTGGTTCAAGGGGAGGAGGAGTTGAGGCGTCCTCAAGCGTTGCCACGCCGCCGGTAGCCGCTGCTGCTTCAGTTCCCTCTTCATCAACCGACACAAATGCCTTGTGGACTACGACGGAAATAAAGAGGGCTTCCTCATCGGTCATGCCCGAGAAGTCGGCAACGCCTGCGCTGAACGCATCGGTCATGCCCATGCCTGCCAGTGTCCCTCCGAGCGAAAACTGGGACCTAAATTCAAAGCGAGGCATATTCAACGTTACATCTCTTCCTTCCCATTCGATCTGGTCCAGATTCCCCGCGGTTAGAGATCTCCCGAGATCATCCAGTTTCCCCTTGTCGGGAAGAAATGCAATCATCGACATGCCGTAAGTTGCGTAAGGAATTTGAACAGACTGAAAGCCCTTTCCACGAGCATATCTGTACAACCCATCAGGAGAACTGCCGGTCATCATCGGGACTTCGATCTTCTTGTCGTCCAACAGGTAGAAAGGCCGATCTTCCGTGCCTTCTTCAAAAAATGGATTGCGCCACCCACCGTTGAAATAGATTGCATTTGTCAGAACCAAACGGGTAAACGAGTCGATGGAGCCTTGGGGCATCAGATCCTGAATCTTGTCCTCTGTTTCTCCTGCCACCCATTCGTTGATGATGTTCCGAGATTCCTCAGGGTCCGAGGTAAAGTCAAGGCGTCGCAACTCTCCCTGGTAGTTGGCCTGCAGAACGTCCAAATAATCGTTGTGGAATTTGTACCCGTCCTGGCCCCAGACAGCGTTGGAAATATTCAACCGGAAGGCGGTACTTTCCCCATCTGGATCAAACGAATCGTAAGAATCCTCGCTCCTTGAACGCAGAACACTATCCAGCCCATTAAATGCGGGATGCAGCCTCTCCTGCGGCAGGGTGTAACGGAGGGCGTCGGCCATCTGACGTTCCGTCTCTACCCTCGCCCCTGCATAGGCCATGGCCAACACCTGGGAGATGCTGTAGGGCGAGAAGAACAGGTTCTCCTCCTTTTCCTTCTCCTCACTAAGAGCCCTATAAAGGTCAAAAGCGAAATTGCTATTATCACAAGCCAGTTGATTCGGGTCCTGGTGCGCCTCATCTCCGCTATCTGCACCATCAACGGGACAAGGCTTGTTAACAAGCTCAAGCGGCTCATCGCTCCCGCAAGCTTGAAGGGTCAGCGTTAGGGTAAGCAGGAGAAGCAGACCCAGCAGGAGTTTCGGCAGAGAGCTAGATGTGGTCGTTAATGTGGTGTGAGGCATTTTTCAGGGACGTCTCCATAAACTGGAAGAACCGGCCATTGAATATATGTGCTAAGCCGCCTGCATGTCAACCACGCCGAAGGGGCACTCCCATCCCCCAACGTGCACCGCCTAACCCGTTGATGATACTATGCCAGCGCACGCGGCCAAAGGCGCCGAGGTTCAGCTTGGGTTCATCACCCGGCCAAGGAACAGGATGGCGCCCGTCGGCTCGTCCCGAATCAGGAAGACGAAGGGCCGGTCCAGGGCCAAGACAACCGGTTCTTTTTCAAGCGGCGCAGACATGAACATCGCCGCGCCGGTCGCTGCCGCCGCCTCGGTACCTTCTTCATTCACCGATACAAATGCTTTATGAGCCACTGCGGAAATCCACAGGTCTTCAGCGTCGGTCATGCCAGAGAAGTCGGCGGCCCCGCCGAAAGCGTCGGACATTCCCATTTTCGCAAGTGTCTGGTCGAGCATGAACTCAGATTCGAATTCAAACCGAGGCATAGTCAATGTAATATCTCTTTCCTCCAACTCCTTTATGGCCTGGTCCAGAATCTCAGCAGTCAATGAATCCTCGAAATCTTCAAACTCTCCCTCATCGGCTAGAAGGACTATCATTGACAGCTCCCAGGTTCTATAGGGAATTTCGACAGCCTGAAATCCATGTCCCTGAGCGTAATATACTTCCTTATAGTGGTAATTGTCGGTCATCATAGGCACTTCGACCGTCCCACCGTTCAACAAGTGAAATGGGCGGTCAACCGTGTCATCCAGCGGAAAGGGCCAGAGCCATGAAGCGGTGAAATAGACAGCGTTAGAGAGCACCAGGCGGGTTCGAGCGTCGATAGTCCCCGGTGGGAACAGATCTAGGATTTTGCCCTCGGTCTCATCAGCGACCCAATCATTAATTGTGGTCCGGCATTCTTCAGACGCAGCGGCAAAATCCAGCGACCTTATTTCATCCCCGTAATTTTTCGCCAGTGTCTCCGCATAATCTCCGTGGAATCTAAACCCATCCTGACCCCAGACCGCGTTAGCAATGTTCAGCCGGAAATGGAAATCCTTCTCTTCGGGGTCACTCGCAGTCTGGTCATTACTCCCCCTCGAACGCAAAGCGCCGTCCAGCGCATTGAAGGCTGGATGCAATCTGTCCTGAGGGAGGCTGTACCGGAGAGTGTCTGCAATCTGGCGCTCCGTCTCTCCCCTCGCTCCGGCGTAGGCCATCGCCATCACCTGGGAGATACTGTAGGGCGAGAAGAACAAGTTGCCCTCCTGCTCATCGCTCACTGTCCTGTAGAGATCGAAGGCGAAGTTGCTGCTGTTGCTGGCCAGTTGGAGTACATCTTGGTCCACCGGTCCAGCATTATGGCTTATGTTCGATCCCACACCTTCTGCAGGGCAAGGACTGGGGACGGAAGTAACGGCGATAGACGAGGGCTTGGGCGTTGGCTCGACGGTAACAGGTGTAGGCTGCGGTTGGGCCTCTTCTCCGTCCACTATAGGCGAGGGCTTAGGAGTTGGCTCTACGGTAACGGGTGTAGGCTGCGGTTGGGCCTCTTTTTTGTCCACTGCAGGCGAGGGCTTGGGCGTTGGCTCTACGGTAACAGGTGTAGGCTGCGGTTGGTCTTCTTCAACGTCCACTATAGGCGAGGGCTTAGGAGTTGGCGTAGAGGTGGACTTGACGGCGACAGGCGTAGGCTGCGGTTGGTCCTCTTCTTCGTCTCCGCCGTTCCCGCAAGCTTCAAGGGAGAGGGAAAGGGTAAGCAGGAGGAGCAGACCCAGCAGGAGCTTGGGCAGAGGTCTAGATGTGGTTTTGGAGAAGGACTTTCGCATTATGTAGGGATAACTCCACAATTCAATCGACTAGAGAATCTGCCGAATATATGTGTTAGGACGTTTGTTGTCAACCACACCGATGGGAGCGCTCCCATCCCCCCAACGTGCACGGCCCACCACCTTAATGATACTATGCCAGCGTACGTCCCCACACCCCGAACAACGGAGGTTGGCCCATGCCTAGAATGACCGGAAATCGCTACATCGCAAAAATGCTGGAGGCCTACGGAATCACAAGCATATTCCAGGTGCCCACCGCCTTCTTTGGCGTCATGGCGGAAATGGAGCACATGGACATCCGCCGCGTCGTCACCCACGGCGAGAAGGCCGCCGCCTACATGGCCGACGGCTACGCCCGCGCCTCCCGCGGCCCTGGCATCTGCATGGCCCAGAGCATCGGCGCGGCGAACCTGGCCGCGGGGCTGGCCGACGCATACATGGGCCAGTCACCCGTCATCGCCATGACAAACGCCATTCCCGCCGAGCACCGCTACCGCCACGTCTACCAGGAGTACGACCACGCCGCCCCCTTCCACTCCGTCACCAAGGCCAGCTACGACGTGGACAAGGTATCCAGGGTGCCGGACTCCTTACGACAGACCTTCCGAGAGGCCACCACCGGCTCGCCTGGGCCGGTGCATCTGCACGTTCGAGACGAGGCCCTGTACGCCGAGGCCGACCTGGACCTCGTCGTCGAAGAGCGTCATACGAGATACCCGGCCTTCCGACCCGAACCTAGCATGGACCACGTTAAGGAAGCGGCTCGGCTTATATCCCAGGCCCGCCGACCCGTCATCATCTCAGGCTCCGGCGTCATGGCCTCCGGCGCCTGGCCCGAAGTGGCCCAGCTGGCGGAGATGCTTACCATTCCCGTAGCGACCACCCTCAACGGCAAGATGACCCTTGCCGCCGACCATCCGCTTAACGTGGGCGTGGTGGGGCGGTACTCCCACTGGAGCGCCAACCGAATAGTGTCTTCGGCGGACTTAGTCATCGCCATAGGGACCCGACTGGGCGGAATGGCCACCTGGGAATGGCGGGTCCCCCCGGCAGGCGTCCCCACCGTCCAGATAGGCATAGAGCCCGCGGAACTGGGTCGAAACTACCCCGCCACAGCCGCCGTTCAAGGCGACGCCAAGGTCTCCCTGCAGCGTCTTATTAGCGTCCTGGAGCCCGTCGGCCCTCGGCAGGACGTGCTCGACGAGGTGGCGGGAATCGTCGGTGAGTGGCGTGAGGAATTCCGGCCCCTGGTCGAGTCCGATGCCTCCCCCATGAGACCGGAGCGCATGGTCAAGGAGATTGCCGAGCACCTTCCGTCCGAGTCTATGGTGGTCTCGGACACGGGCCACTCCGGCATCTGGACGGGTGTGATGATGGAGTTGAAGGAGCCAGGGCACAACTTTATGCGATGCGTCGGCTCCCTTGGCTGGGGGCTGCCCGGAAGCATTGGCGCTAAGCTGGCCCTGCCCAACCGCCCCGTCCTCTGCTTCACCGGCGACGGCGGCTTTTGGTATCACATCGGCGAACTCGAAACGGCCCTACGTCACAACGTAAACCTGGTCATCGTGGTCAACGACAACCGCTCCCTGAACCAGGAGAAAGGCCCCATCGACCGTGCTTATGACGGCAATGCCACCCAGCGCGCCTACGATGATCTGATGATGTTCAGCGACGTTGATCTGGCGCGGGTGGCCGAAGCTATGGGCTGCTACGCCGAGCGGGTGGAACGCCCGTCGGACATCGGCGACGCCATGGCCCGCGCCTTCGCGTCTGGCAAGCCCGCCGTCCTAGACATGGTCAGCGACGTAGAAGCCATGGCCCCGCAGGCAAGGGAGGAGGACCTCGTCCCACCACATAGTCTGTCTCTAGGCCACATTATGGGTGGAATATGTTAGAGGTGAACCGTCTCCAAAATTTATCATGTTGCATACTCAATATAGCCTTGCTAAGATGATTACCTTTTAGCAATCATATGCAATACTTGGTGACGATGAGTCTCGTCGTACTAAAATTAGTCTTACAAGGATGAGCGTGAGCCATTCTAATAGAGAGCTTGGCTCATTTAGGGAACGTCATCACCTTCAGCACCCAAGGTTCTGTGGTAACGACATGGAGCGCAAGCAGCTTGATAAGAAAGAAGGTCTGCGGCTTCTTGAGTCGGCCCCCGCCACCGACATCTTGACTGGACGACCTCCGCTGTCTCAGAATGAATCGGGATGCTGTAGATATCTGTGGGTAATTGACGCTAAGGGTATCCCCTATATCATTGAGTCGCCCATAAAGGCAATGGGTTACCAGATGCCGAAGCACTCCAATCTAACTGGCGGAAGGGAAGCTTATCTAGGCGGCGAGATGTGGTTCGCCTCCCAGGAGTCACTATATATCTCCGGGGGGTCAGGCCGGTATCCTCCGTCGGACGAACAGCAGCTCCGAGAGGCCGCTGAAGTCTTTGAATCCTTTGACTATGCGGTTGAGTCATTAGGTTGGGATAAAGACACGGGATATGTTAGACGTTATATGCAGACTTCAATATGAAAGACCTAACCCTCATATTCGGCCCAAGCACTGAAAACCTTTCAGCGGAAGAAGCAGCAAGAAAATCTTCTAGGGTCTTCGTGCGCAGCGAAGGACAACTAGCCGTACACGAAGCCTCCCGAAAACCAACGGGGCACAAACTCACGGCATGGGAAGCTTTCTCCGCCTATGGAGCCGATATCCTTGAAGAGGCAGTAGAATATGGCTCCGCCATCCTCAAAAGAACCAGAAACTCTACAGCTTACGCCCTCAAGCATCGCCGGGAAAACATTGGTCTGTCCCACCGTTCCGTGGGAAGAGCCACGAAAGTTCCTCTGACGCATGTAGAGATCGCCGAACTTTCACCGGACCAGTTGCCTTTCAGTCATCTAGAGCAAATAGCCTTTGCACTAGGACTGGACGAACGACTTCTTGCTTTCAACATCGAATCAGGAGGCGATTCCAACCTTGCATATCGATTGAGAGCTCTCGTTGCCGAACAAGTAAGTACCGAGGGGCACATTTCACAAGGGACTGCTCTTCTTTTCGCGGAAGCAGCGTCCATAGCACGGGCACAACTCAGGCTTCAAAAATGGTTAAAAATACCCAAGGGAAGCGATGCATTCAAACCTCACCCAGACTACGGATCGCCCCAGCTTCAGGCTTGGAGGATCGGATACAACCTTGCATCTAAAGCCCGATTGCAGTTGCAGCTTGGCGATAGTCCGATTAACTCCATGCGCGAACTGACAGAGCAACGATTAGGAGTGCCAGTCATCCAGGCTCCGCTCCCAGGCCATATCGCAGGAGCAACCGTCACTACCCTAGACGAACATGGACAAGAGGCTCGCGGAATAGTTCTCAATACTGTGGGCGCAAATGCTAACGTTTGGATCCGCCGGATTACGTTGGCCCACGAGCTCGGGCACCTGCTATACGACCCAGACGAGAGACTTCAAAACCTTTGCATTGACTCATATTCAGACAATGAGATGAACCCTGAAGTACATCAGCAAGATTTCGTAGAGCAAAGGGCCAACGCATTTGCCATTGCATTCCTAGCCCCCAACGAAGCTGTGCGCAAACTTGCCCCGACACCAGTGACTGAGGACTCCGTTGCGAGAGTGATGAGCACGTTTGGCATTAGCCACACATCTGCCAGATATCACATAAATAACTCTCATTATCGAAACTATCATGTTCCCAACATGACAATCAATGTGTCTCCAACGGATGAACAGGAGGCAGCGGAAAACTTCGCAATTGACTATTTCCCCCTTAGTGAAACACCAGACCAACGACGAGGTAGGTTTGCTGGTTTAGCCGCTGCGTGTTTCAAAAAGGGAATAATATCTTCAGATACAGCTACCCTGTATCTGGGATACTCAGCCGATGACTTTCAGGAGAATTGCGCAGACTTGTTGTCACTTTACGATTTGGATATCTAACCAGCGTCCTTGTATAACAAGATACTCCAACTCTAGCAATCAAAAGAGAATGTAACGGGGTCTCAGGAAATTTAAGAGTTGGTGTAGATCTGTAATTTAGTTTCTAATACAGAGCCAGCATCCACATTTATGAGATCGCGACTTTCACCTCAGTTACCCAGGCCATCCGCCGCCAAATCTCAGGCTGGCGGCAAGACTCCTTCTAACCCCTCCCCCTCTTCCTCCACCCTGTAGACCGCCGCCACTTCCCTGATGCGCGCCAGGCTCGCCGTCGCGTAATCCGTTGCCTCGTAGCGCTGAATCTGCTGCTCTTTCAGCCCCAGCCTTTCCGCCAACTCCTTCTGACTTAGCCCATTTGCGATGCGAGCCTTTATCAGCATTCTGGGAATTTCGCCCACCGACTTGAGCGCATCCAACTCAAACCCGCCGGCTTTCAGAGCTTCAAAGTCCCTCAACTCCCCCTCCAAATCCGCCAGCTGGCTGCTCATAGCATCCTCCTGGGCCTTGGCAATAAGCGGATGCAGGCCGCTATCCCCGCTCACGCGCTTTCTTGCTGCCTCAAGGGACTTTTTCAACCTCGCCGCCTGGGCCCGGGTTATTCTGTATTGCCTTTCGTTCTTGATCATTCCAATTCCCCCAAATCAATGGCTACGATACCCTTCCGCCTTCCCGTTTCTTTGTCCGTTTGGAAGAATTCAAGGAACGAGAACCCGTCTTCGTCTGCGATGTTAGACGCCGGAAACAACTCCCCCATGTATTTTGCTTTCTGGCTAGCCCTTCCGTTATCGAAGATGAGAAGGACTGGGTCGAGGACTATGGGATCAACCCCCTCTTCTTCCCAACAGGCATCAAAGTCCCCCGGGCGCTCTTTACCGGTAACGAAACTCCCATCAACGTACACCGTCTTGCATCCGGCATCCTTCAAGCTAACCATTGCGGCTTTTAAACCAGTCAATAGGATTCCCCTCCATGCGGTCCCCCCGAACCTATCCGCAAATTCGCTCCACGAAGCTCCGTGGATTCCCGGCGGCAGGAGTCCGCCCCCGTCAAGCTGCGATATCACGACACAACGTTATCATTGTGTTCAATGCTTGTCAACCCATTCGTGCTAAATCTGTCCATGCCAGGCGAAGCGGCCACTATCCCCGTTTCCCCACCAGGAACCGCCGTCTAAACGTCAAGACACGCTCCTCGCGCTGGTTGAAGGCCCGACTTTCTACATACACGATTCCCCTATCGCCCCGGCTGGTCTCTCGCGCCTCCAGCACCTCCGTCTCGGCGTAGATCGTATCGCCGACGAACACCGGCCCGTCGTGCACCACCCGCTCGTATTCCAGGTTCGCCACCGCCTGGCCGCTGGTGTCACGGACGCTCATCCCAACGACCAGGCTGAAAACCAGCGTCCCGTTCACCAGAATCCTGCCGTGCTGGTGCGACTTCATGTAGTGGGCGTCGGAATGCAGCGGATTATCGTTGCGGGTTAATAGCGAGAACAGGTTGTTGTCGGAGTCGGTAATCGTTTTTCCCGGCCAGTGCTTGAACACCTGGCCCGGTTGAAAGTCTTCGAACAGCCCGCCGTAGCTCGAACGCTGATTCGTCATTCTGGTTTAACCTCCTCAGACGCCGCGTTTAGACTGCGTACCGACGCAGCAGGCTGCGGGCGATGACAAGTTTCTGAATTTCGTTGGTGCCCTCTCCGATAATCATGAGCGGGGCGTCCCGGTAGTACCGCTCCAGGGGCAAGTCCTTCACGTACCCGTAGCCGCCGTGAATGCGCATGGCGTCCAGCGTCACCTCGGCGCACATTTCGCTGGCAAACAGCTTGGCCATCCCCGCCTCCTCGTCACACCGCTCGCCCCGGTCCTTCTTGGCCGCGGCGTCACAGGTCAGCAGTCGGGCGGCGTGAATCTTCGTCGCCATGTCCGCCAGCATCGTCTGGATTGCCTGGTGTTGAGCGATGGGTTTGCCAAAAGCGCGCCGACGCTGGGCGTAGCGGATGGCCTCTTCGAAGGCCGCCGTTGCGACGCCGACGGCACGGGCTGCGATGTTGATGCGTCCGGCCTCCAGCGCCTCCATGACCTGCCGAAACCCCTGGCCCTCCTCCAGCCCCACCAGGTTTTCCGCCGGTACGCGGCAGTTGTCGAAGATAATCTCGCACGTGTCCACGCCCCGATACCCCAGCTTCTCCATGTTCGGGCCAACGGTGAAGCCGGGGCCTTTTTCCACCACGAGGGCGCTGATGCCCCGATGGGCGGGCTGGGCGTCCGGGTCCGTCTTGACCATCACGAGGGCGGCGTGGCAGTGGCGTCCGTTGGTGATGAAAAGCTTGCGCCCGTTGACCACGTATTCGTCGCCCTCGCGGACGGCGACGGTCTGGATGGCTGCAACGTCGCTGCCGGCGTTGGTCTCCGTCATGGCCAGCGCGCCCCGCATTTCGCCGCTGGCCAGGCTAGGAAGCCACCGGCGCTTCTGCTCCGTCGTGCCGAAACGGGCGAGGGTGTAGGTGAGGATCGAGTGGGTGCCCAGCACTCCGGTGATGCTCATCCACCCCTTGGAAAGTTCCTCGAAGATCATGGCGAAGGTGGTGTGATCGAGGCCCAGACCGCCGTACTCCTCCGGCACGGCAATGCCAAACAGCCCCAGTTCAGTCATCTGCTCGACGAGCCGGTGAGGGTAGGTGTCGTCCCTGTCGTGGACGGCGGCCTGGGGCACCACCTCCCGCCGGACGAACTCGCGCACGAGGGCCAGAATTTGATTTGTTGGAGCTTGTGGGCGTTCTTGCATCCCGCTCATTCTCCCGCGTAGAGAGTACTGCCGACGACGCGAGCCGACCCGCCCACTATATCACAGGGGCAACAGAATTCTTAGGAACCGCTAAGGAGTTTAGATCGATGGGCTGGAAGATGCTGACCGTTAGCAGTGGAAGACAATCTGGTGTCGGCTGATCTTCATTACTTTGTCTGGTCCAATCGCCCTGGTAGAGACTTCAGCATCGTCGATGGACGGCAGTACCTGAACCCCGTTCTCCCTGAACACCCGCTCCCTCTCCCCTGCTTCTTCTAAAGCATTCAGTTGCGCTAAGACAGCCTTCTCCAGATGCCTAAAGGCTTCCTCGATGCTATCCCCGGACGCAACAGCGCCTAATTCCAAACAAGCTGCGACGAAGCCATCACCATCTCTCTCTGCTACGCTAGTTAGGATGAAGTAGCCTATTCGTTCCTTCATTTCGGAGAGGATTGCAACCGTCTAGCGACTACGCGCAATTGACGATAACAGTTTTCCAAAATACGCCCAGCCAACTCCGTCAGCCCGTCTTCAACCAAACCTGGGCGGGGTCCTGTTCAAAGTGACGAAGTAATCTCTTGGACAGCGCAACCACGTCCGCGGCACTCAGGTTAGTATACATGTACAGGCCATTGGAAAGCGTTCTATACCTGGAGAAGGCTCTGCCGCTAGGAGTCGACGGAACCGAGTTGACGATACATCTTCCTCTACTGGATGCTCCAAAAACTGGGCATTCATCTGCAGTCAACACTCCATTGCGCACCAGGTGTTCCGCGACTTCCTCTAAAATCCTAACCCAACGGACAATGGGGCGTTCATTCCCATCAACAAATCTGATGGATTGGGGAGGGTTGGTTCCATTTTTTGCATCAAACTCCGTCAGGCTTGTCCATTCATGGTTAGGAGACTTAGGGCGCGACGGTGGTGGTTCGGGAGAGGACTTAGGAGTAACTTCAACTATCGGTTCCTGTGCGGGCTGTGGGCTGCCCGATTCCATGTTGGCGCGCCAAAGCAGCAGAAACCGCAAAGACAACTGGGAAGTTGGCTCTTGGGTGACAGTGGATTTCAGAATGGAGCGTTCACTGAGTGGTTTCTGATCGAACACGCTGTATAGTTCCCAACGGTTGCCGTCGGTTAGGCCCGCAAACGGGACGCCATCAACATTGGCATAATTCAGCATCTGCATCCGTTCGTTCTCCGAAAGAGACGAATCAAGACTCTTCGCCTCTAGAACTATAATCGGTTTCCCGTCAGATTCCAACAAAGCGTAGTCTGCCTTCTTCCCGCTAACTACGTACTCCAACGTCACCAGCGTGGGGTCAGCCGTGTCCCAACCCAGAGTCGTGAGTAGCGGGTCAATCAGCGAAACACGCGTGCGGTATTCGTTGGCTGAGAGGATGTCCCGGTGCGAGCTAATCCGCTCCTTCAGCGTCTCTATTATCTCCACCAAGTCATCTAGCAGCATCGCCAGCCTCCACTTATAGTTCCACCCTCACCTTATAGTTCCCCCACTCACCCGCCCCGCCACTCAAAAACCTGAACCCGCGCGCGGGCGGTGTCCACGACGTACACCCGGCCCTGTGCGTCAATCTTGACCGTGGTCGGGCCCCAGAAGAGTTTTTCCACCATGGCTGACTCCTGACGCAATTCGTCTCCCGGCGGGTATTCTAGCTGCGGCTCCAGGTTCGCCTTCTCCCGCTCCTCCAACTCGTCCATGTTTGTGGTGAAGTACTCGTGGGCCCACTTGGAAAGCCCCGACTCTCCTCGCAGCTTGGCCAGGCACTCGCCGTCCTGGGTCAGGACCTGCACCCGTTCGTTACCCCAATCCGCCACGTAGAGAACGCCATTGGCGTCCACCGCCAAACCCGACGGACGGTTGAACGCCCCATCGTCGGCGTCGGAACCGCTCCAAGCCTTCAGGAACTCACCGCCTACCGAGAACTTTTGAATCCGGTCGTTGCGCCAGTCCGCTACGTAGACGTTTCCGGCACTGTCCGCGGCCAGGCCCCAGGGCATGTTGAACTCGCCGTCACCGTCCCCTGGACTCCCCCACTGGGATAGGAACCGGCCCTCTGGGGTGTAACGCTGGACACGATGATTAAGGCTGTCCGTCACCAGCAGCGAGCCGCTGGCGTCGAACATTATGCCTGCGGGCCGGTCGAACTCACCCTCCCCACTTCCCTGTCGGCCCCACTTGTACAGATACTGACCGTCCTTGTCCCAAACCGAAATCCGATTCAACGCCTCGTCGGACACGTATGCCCGGCCCAGGGAGTCGATGGCTATGGACGAGGGCCACATTATCTGGCCGTCCTCCTTGCCGCCGTAGCTGAACTGCCCCAGGTACTCCTCGTCGACGGTGCACTTGGTCACCCTCTTAGACACATGGTCGTCGAACGCGTCGTTTCCACCCCGGCTGGGCACGTACATGACTCCATCGCTGTCGAAGGCCAGATCTACGGGATTGGCAAAGCCACGACCCCCCTGGAGCGACATGAACCCTACGGTATGACTGTATTGCAGCTTGGTTGCCGTTTTTGTGCTCATCTTCGCCTCATGCCAACTGGTATTCTGTTGTAGCGGTTATAACTTGGAGAAGCTGCGCGATCCGCTCAGCCGACTCCCGGGCTTCCTCCGGCGTGTCAAAGTTCAAGTCCCCCGCCGCTTCTGCGTGGGCCACCAGGTCAGCCCGGGTCTCCTCCGAAACGTTCATGTAGCCCAGAAGGTCCAGGCATTCGTCTACGAGCGACTCTGGGGAAGCATACGCGCCCAGCTGCCGAATACGACCGATCATCGACTCAACACCCGGACGATTGGTGTCGGCAAACTCGGCGGCGGCAAAGTTCACCCGGCTGACCATGCTGCCAGTGGTGACCCACTCCACGCCCGTGTGCCAGCCCTCCACGCTGGGGGGATCCAGGAGAATCTGGCCCATGTTCCCCGTCTCCTCCGCCAAGCGCAGGTCGTCAAGTTGGGGGAAGGAGTAGCCTCCCGTGAGCCGCGCGGTGCCCACAACGAACTCCGTTGGGCTTTTAATCTTGGCGAAGGCGGCCTCCTTGAAGAAGTCCGAATTCAACAGGGTGCGCATCACCGTCCGCATGTCGTATTCGCTGGAGGTGAACGTCTCTGCCAGGGTTTCCACCGCCTCCGGGTTTCGAGGCGGGGTTGTATTCCACGCCGGCACCTGAGGCTCGTCGGCGACGAAGAAGTTGTACAGGTGTCGGGCGACGAAGCGGCCCGTGGCCGGGTGGCGACAGACTATGTCTATGATGTCATCGCCGTTGAAGGAACCCCGCTGGCCGAGGAACTCCTTCTCGTCATCGTCATGGTCGTCGTCTCGGTACTGGAAGTGCCAGTCCAGACGACCGTAGGGCCAGATGGAGTCCCGGTCCGTGCGCGCCTGATGCAGGGTGGCGTCTGCGATTGTCCAGCCCGTGAAGGCGTGGGAAGCCTGCCGCACGTCGTCTTCCGTGTAGTTGCCCACGCCCATGGCGAAGAGTTCCAGCAGCTCCCGGCCGAAGTTCTCGTTGACGGCGCCCTTGTGGTTGTCCTTGTTGTCCAGCCAGAAGATCATGGCCGGGTCTTTGGATATCTCAACCAAAACGCGGTGGAAGCTACCCAGGCCCAGCCTGCGGAACATCTCTATCTGGTTGAGAATGGCCTTGGGGTGGTTGAGCTTGGTGTAGCCCGTGGCGAACACCCCGTGATAGAAGAGGGCCAACTTCTCCTCGAGGGGCCGCCGGGTGTTGATCATCCGGTAGATCCAATAGGTCTGGCAGCTTCCCAGCCCCATCAGATTGTTGCCGTCCACGTGGTAGCGTTTGAGCAGGTCCTCATCGTCCAACGCCGGCGGCTGCAACTCCGGATGCAGCAGTTCCTCCACCGTGGCTTCGTATCCCTTGGCCACGCGCTTTTCAAGCTCCTCATGGGTGGCGCCGAATCCGGCCCTCCGCATGAGATGGGCCATGAGAGCAAAATCTTTTCCCGACATTTTACCCCTCCACCAACTATTGATTTACGACTATATACGTCATAACAGAATCTATCACCCCTCCATTTTAGTGTCAAAGGTAATCCCTACTTATTGGGAGGCGTATTTCGGAATAATGTGGATACGATGCTACGAGAATAGGGTAGCGGCTATCCTGTCCATCTTCCATCATGCCCCGCCATATGGTACATTCTCGGAGTGGAGTTCCGGCACAGAGGTCTACGGAGATTCTGGGAGCGCGACGACGCCAGTCGACTGAATCCGAATCAAGTCGACCGCATTAACCGCATCCTGACGGCGTTGGATGACGCCGCCAGCCCGGACGATATGGATTTTCCGGGGTTCCGACTGCACCCCCTAAGGGGCAACCAGCGTGGCTTCTGGAGCGTTCGGGTAAGCCGAAATTGGAGAATCACATTCCGGTTCTACGATGCTGAAGCTGTTGGTGTGAACCTGGAAGACTATCACTAGTAGGGAAGAACACGCTATGACCAAAAGAAATCCAGTCCACCCGGGGGAGATCCTGAAAGACTCCTTATCGGAGGTTAGGTGGACAACCCAAGAATTCGCCGACAAGCTGGGAGTGAGCCGCAACACGGTTTCTCGATTGCTGAATGGGCGTTGTGGAATCTCCTCCAACATGGCGCTGGCCTTGGAGCGCATAGGCTGGAGTAACGCCGACTTCTGGATGAGGGTTCAGTCGAGATACACATTGGCCGCCGCCCGTCGGTCCCTTACCGTGAAGTCCTAAGTCCTCCTCGCGACATCGCAAGTCCCTCAAAGAATCCAGCCACTACCTTCAACCATTCCCTCCCTACTATCCATTACCAGCCGGCCACTACCACTAGCCGCCTCCCCACCTCTTCACCCCACTATTTGGGCGTCAATGCAAATTGGTTCGTGTTGGCAAGCGCAATTCGTAACTCTATTACGCTATTGTGAGGGTGGAGAAGGGTAACCGAGGAATCTTGTTAGAGGAACCATATCCCTGTGCACCAAGACAGAACCCCCTTCCTGACATACGGTCCATACGGGAGCTTTATTAGCCGTCGAAAGCTACTGAAGGCAACTTGCATCGGCTTGCGATAATTGAAGTGGAGACCAAGTTAGCCACGTATAGCCCCGAGCAGAGGAGCAACTATGCCAATTAAGAACCCCTTGGACACTTACATCGCCAATTATCTGGACAACCCGGGATGTGGCAATGGACTGCAGTCGGTGTTTCGACAGGTGAGACGCAAATTCCACGTTCAGCGAGTACTTTACCCCGGTAGCTGGTTGGATATTACGCCCTCTTTGTTCTTCTCCAGGGTCTGCTACGTTGATTCGCTGACGGGCATTGCCGATGCATTGGCAGACCCAAATTTGCGGGGATACGTGGATGACAACAGGAATTACCAAGAGACTCCTGAAATTCGGTGCTATCAGCAGGATTATCTCACCTTCACTTCAGAGCTGGAGGCATCCTTCGACTTGCTGATTTCCCTTAATGCCGGTTTCATTTCCCAAGCCTGTAAGCGATTTCTTCCTTCTGGGGGTTTGCTGTTGGTCAATGACGAGCACTACGATGCCCGCCGCGCATTTGTTGACTCGGACTACGTTTTCAGCGCCGTGTTCGTAGGAGAGGATCTTCGTATGGAGACATCCGAAGCCAAACTAGCTTCCTACTTCAAGACTGCCCGCGGAACGCCGTTGACCCCGGAAATGGTAGCTTCTGACGCACCGAGGCCGCCGAGCCGGGCCAGGTTCAAACCGGCGAAAACGGCAAACGCCTATATATTTAAGAGACAAAAGGCGAATTACCATCAGGTTTGCTGACCTACAGGCGGTTGACGTGAATCTGGAAGAATACCACTAGCAGGGGGGAAAGGCTGTGACTGCAAGGAATCCAACCCATCCTTCAGAAACTATTAAAGATTGCCTTCAAGCAGAGGGCTGGAGCGTAGGGCAATTTGCAGACAAGCTAGGCGTGAGCCGCAACACCGCTTCCCGCCTGCTGAATGGGCGTTGTGGAATCTCGCCTGCCATAGCACTGGCCCTGGAACGCATTGGATGGAGTAACGCCGAATTTTGGATGCGCCGGCAAGCTCGGTTTGATCTGGCCGCCGCCCGCCGCGCCCTTGCCGTGAAGTCCTAAGTCCTCCTCGCGACATCGCAAGTCCCTCAAAGAATCCAGCCCCTACCTTCAACCATTCCCTCCCTACTATCCATTACCAGCCGGCCACCCCCAACTAGCTATCAACCCTTCACTCCACTCTTTGAGCGTCAGTGCACAAGACGAACATGGCTTTCCATATGCTTGCCGTTAGTAATGCATTGCGTTAGTATAGTCAGGCGTGAAGAGATTTAGCAATGACGACGCTCAACGACTTTTCGACGGCCAAAGAGTTCGGCGCTTGCCGCAAGACATCCAGCGGCGTACTCGGCTTAGGCCACAGCGAGTAGTAGCTGCGGCGGCACTGACTGACCTTCACGTACCGCCGTCCCACCGGCTGGAGGCCCTGCGGGGAGACCGGGAAGGCGAATACAGCATTCGCATCAACAACCGGTTGCGGGTGTGCTTCGTGTGGACGGACCAGGGTGCGATGGAGATCGAAGTCGTTGACTATCACTGAGGGGGAGATTATGTCATCCACGGAACCGATTCATCCTGGAGAGCACTTGGCGGAAATCTTGGAAGAGTTAGGCATCACCCAATACCGACTGTCCAAGACCATTGGAGTGCCCCAGATACGAATAAACGATATTGTGCACTGCCGCCGGTCGATTACGGCGGATTCAGCATTACGAATTGGACGTGCGTTAGGCATGACTCCGGACTTCTGGTTGAATCTTCAACGGATGTACGATCTGGACGTTGCCCGTGCCAAGACTGACGTCAGCGGCATCAAGCCCCTGGTCGCCTCAGGCGCCAGGTTTCCGCGCAAGGACGATTAGACGGAAGGTAATTAATGACTAGTCAGAGATATTGGAGCTAGACTAAAGCAATGCAGAGTCACTCCCCCTTGGCTAATTCCCTTCCTTGGCGTAAGATGCAACCAATCCGGCCCGGGCAGCCTGCCCAGAGGCCGAAGCACAACGTCAAGGGAGTAAAAGCATGGACGCCAACGTACTCACGGACCTCTCCGGCGCTCAGATGGCCCGGCTCATTGCATCCAAAGAGCTATCCCCGGTGGAGCTTACCGAAGCCTACATAGACCGCATCGACCGGCTGAACCCCAAGGTCAACGCCTTCGTCACCGTCTGCCAGGAGGAAGCCCTTGCCGACGCCCGCCGCGCCGAGGAAGCCGTACTTCGCGGCGATTCCCTCGCGCCCCTTCATGGCCTGCCGTTGGCCGCCAAAGACCAATTCGACACCAAGGGAGTAACTACCACCTCCGGCTCCCGCAGCCTGTCGGCCAACGTGCCGTCGGAAGACGCCACGGTCGTAGCGCGCACCAAGGCTGCCGGGGCCGTCCTCATCGGCAAGACCAGCATGACCCAGTTCGCCTCCGGCCTGGGAGACCGGTGGCAGTTCGGAGAGCCGCCCCGCAATCCGTGGGACCTGGAGCGGGACACCATCGGCTCCAGCAACGGATCGGCCATTGCCATAACCGCCTCCATGTGCGCCATCTCCCTCGGTGAGGACACGGGCGGCTCCATCCGATGCCCCTCATCCGCCACCGGCGCCGTGGGATTCCGGCCCACGTGGGGAAGGCTCAGCCGCTACCGGATGCACGGCCTCTCCTGGTCAATGGACTCCGCCGGGCCCATCACCCGATCCGTGGAGGATGCGGCGCTGATGCTTAACGCCATTGCCGGCTACGACCCCAAGGACACCCTCACCTCCAAGCGTCCAGTGCCGGACTACACTCAGGGTCTGGGCCAGGACATCAAGGGCAAACGCATCGGCCTCATTCAGGAGTTCATGGACCCTGAATTCTGCGAACCCCAGGTTGCCGACGCGGTAACCGCCGCCGCCAAGCATCTTGAGAGCCTCGGCGCAACGGTGGAGGAGGTGTCGCTGCCCATGCTGCGGGACGCCCGCCTCATCGCCAGCCCCGTCACCGGCAGCGACGCCGGTCACGTCCACGTGGAGAACCTGCGCGCCCACCCGGAGCACTATGGTCGAAACCTGCGCCTGCGCCTCATCGTCGACCTGCTGATACCAGGGCATATCCTCCAGACGGCCACCCGTGCCCGTTCCATCATGCGCCGCGAGTGGCTGAAATTGCTCAGCCCCTACGACGTGCTGATAGCCCCGACGCTCATGTTCACCTTGGGGAAGATTAGCTACGCGAAGCCCGTCACCGAACGGGAGCAGGCCCGCGGACGCTTCGGCAAGGGCACGGGAGACGTGACAATCGTCGCGCCGTTCCTCGGCACCCCGGCCATGACAGTCCGCTGCGGCTTCGACTCCAATGGCGTGCCCATCGGCCTGATGTTCATGGCAGGGCCCTACGAAGAGGAGAGAATCCTCAACGTAGGTCACGCCTACGAGCAGACCACGCCATGGCATAAGCGCCGGCCAAACCTGTAAGAGCCTATCCTAAAAACAAAATCATTGATAACCCGTAAGAGTAGCTCTAGGGAAGAAGCCGGAGTTGAAGCTAAATTTCAGGGATGACCAAAGCAAAAGAACCCAAGTCACCCCGGCCCCGCCGCGCAGGCCCAACCAGGCCAGCCAACCCCACCACTAGTTCCTTTCAGGTATCCGACGCCCTGTGGGAGGTACTGGCCCCACTGATTCCCAAGCGGGTGAATACCCACCCTTTGGGCGGAGGGCGGCCCCGGGTTCCAGACCGGACCTGCGCCAACGGTATCTTCTACGTGCTGCGCACCGGTTGCCAATGGAAGGCGTTGGACGCCACGGGCATTTGCTCCGGCTCGACGGCCCATCTGCGCTTTCAGGAATGGGCCGCCGCCGGGGTCTTCTTGCGGCTTTGGCAGGTGGGACTGGAACGGTATGACGAATTGAAGGGTCTGGACTGGAACTGGTTGAGCATGGATGGAGCCATAACCAAGTCCCCCCTGGGCGGGGGGAAAAACCGGTCCCAACCCCACGGACCGGGGTAAAACCGGCGTCAAACGCAGTCTGTTGACCGAAGCTCTGGGTATTCCGGTGGGGCTGGCGGTGGACGGGGCCAACCGCCACGACATGAAGTTGGCGCGTGCTACGCTGGACAGCCTCCCCGTACAACGCCCGGCTCCCACCCCAGAGCGTCCCCAGGGACTGTGTCTGGATAAGGGCTACGACTTCGACGAGGTGCGTAAGACTTTGCACGAGTTTCGCTTCACGGCCCACATTCGCGGCCGGGGCGAAGAAGCTCGGGCCATCAAAAATGAAGCCGGTTTCAAAGCCCGGCGCTGGGTGGTGGAACGCACTCACAGCTGGATGAACCGCTTTCGACGCATTCTGGTCCGCTGGGACAAGTCTCCAGGCAACTACATCGCCTTTCTTCATTTTAGCTGCGCCCTTATCGCCCTCAGAGCCGCAGGGTTATTAGGATAGGCTCTAAGAGGAGGCCGGAGGTCCCGCATCCAAGGTAGGGGCTGGTTTCAAACCAGCCCCTACGAGCCGAACGGCCACGGCTCAGGCAAGCGTTGACTCAATTCCGCTTCGCTATTAAACTGCCTTTGGCAGGCGCGGCCTTCGCCCGCCTCAACTAAGCTAACGAGGAGATGCCGGAATGCTGGAACCCAACCTTTCTCCCTACGCCCCAATCGTCGACCGCCCCGTCGTCCGGTGGCCCAATAACGCCCGCGTGGCCCTATGGGTCGCCCCCAACGTGGAGTACATGGACTTCATGCCCGCGCCCAATGACGGCCACGGCGGCTTCTTCCGCAACGTCTATAGCCGCACTCCCCCGCCCGACGTGGCGTCCTTCGCCCTTCAGGACTACGGCAACCGCGTTTGTCTCTGGCGGATGCTTGAGGTCTTCGACCACCACAAGATCCGCTGCACCGTCTCCCTCAACGAGGCCATCCTGGAGCACTTCCCATACACCAAGGAGGCCCTGCTCAAGCGGAACTACGACTTCATGTCCCACGGCATCTACAACAACCGCTTCCTGAATATGCTTTCCATCGACGAGGAGCGGGCCTTCTTCAAGGACTGCGTGGACACCCTGTACCGGCACACGGGCAAGCGGCTCAAGGGGATGCTCACCCCCGCCGTCTCTCCCTCCGACAATACCCACGACCTGATGGCCGAGGCGGGCCTCATCTACAACGCCGACTGGGGCCACGACGACCAGCCCTTCCCTATGAAGGTTAAGTCGGGCCGCCTCCTTTCCATGCCCTACAACCTGGACCTGAACGACGGCACCTACAACCGGTTCGGCTGCACCCCGGAATACTGGGCCCAGTGCATCAAGGACCAGTTCGACGTGATGTACGAGGAGGGGGCGGAGAACGGCACGCAGGTCTGCGTCTCCCTTCACCCCTCCGTAATGGGACACCCCAGCCGCATCAAATACCTGGACGAGGTGCTCGGCTACATGATGTCCCACGAAGGCGTCTGGCAGACAACCGCCGACGACATTGCCCAGTACTACATGGACAACTACTACGACGAGATGGTCGCCCACCTGGAAAAGCACGAGTACAGGTAGAACCGGCCAAGAATTCCGACAAACTCGAAAACTGGAGGACGAAAAATGCCCGCAGAGCGCAAGCCGGGATATGACATGCCCTACTACGACTGGTCGCCGTTGCCGACCCGTCCACCGCTGAAGTGGCCGAATAACGCCCGGGTGGCCCTGTGCGTCATCCTGAGCATGGACCACTACCAGTGGAAGCCCACCAACGACTTTCGGAACGGCGGTATGCCCGGGTCTCAACCGGAATGGGCTTACAAGGCGCCGGAATCCCCCGGCGGCGTCAGTGGTGGCGGTCGTCCCTTCCCCGACGTCATCGGCTTCTCCGTCCGTGAGTACGGCCCGCGGGTCGGCATTTTCCGAGTCCTGAAGATCCTGGATAAGTACGGCATCACTCCCACCATTGCCATCGACGCCCTGACCGCCGAGAACTACCCATACGTGGTGCGAATACTCAAGGAGCGGGGCTGTGAATTCATGGCCCACGGCGTCGCCGTCAACCAGCTGCTTACCAGCAAGATGACGCCTGACCAGGAGCGGGAGTACATCCGCCATTCCGTCGACTCCGTAGCCAAGGCCACGGGAACGACTCCCAGGGGATGGATGGGCGCCGAGTTCGGCGAGTCCGCCGAAACCGCCTCTATCCTCGCCGACGAAGGCTTAAACTACGTTTGCGACTGGCCCAACGACGACCAGCCCTACCCCATGAAGACCCCCACCGGCGACCTCTATTCCATGCCCGTTAACCTAACTCTAGTGGACGTTCGCAGCCACTGGTACGGGCGCATCCAAGTGGACACCTACGCCAAGATGATTATGGACTCCTTCGACGTTGTTTACCGGGAAGGGGCTGAAACGGGCCGGATGCTGGTGCTTAACTTCCAGCCGTGGTTGATGGGCACCGGGTTCCGCAGCAAGTACCTGGACATGGCCCTGGCCCACATCTCCAAGCACGGCGGCATCTGGAAAGCCTCCGCCGGCGAAATCGTCGACTACCACCGGAGCCTGGCCGCGACCTCGTAGGCGCACCTCTGCCGAGCGCGCCCCACATCTCATTCTGAACCCAGCACACGCCCCCACATGTCATTCTGAGCGCAGCGAAGCGGAGTCGAAGAATCTCGTCGTCGAATAACCATCAAACGTAGGGGCGTCCCTCGTAGGCTCCTGCCAAACCAAGTCAACCTACCGTAGAAGGGGAGAAAATATTGGACGACTACGCGCCTGGCATCGCAGTACCACCCCAGAGCTTCTATAAGGGTCTCGACAGGCTGGAGCCCGGCGGCTCTGCGCCCTTCGACCCGGACCGCGTAAACGTCATCGAGGCCAAGGCCCTCATCGACGGAACCGGCAACCGCGCCATCGACCATCCCGTTGTCGTCACCAAGGGCAACAGAATCACCATCGTGGACCGCCAGGGACAAATAGCCCTGCCGGAAGGGCCCAACGTCCACCGCTACAGCTTCCCCAACGGCTACCTGCTCCCCGGCCTCATCGACTCCCACACCCACCTGATGTTCGGCGTCCCCGGTTCCAGCTACGAGGACGTTATCGAATCAGACACCGACGAAATCATGTTGCTGCGGGCTGCCAAGAACGCCATGATCCACCTTAAAGCCGGCGTCACCACCCTCCGGGAAAACGGCGCCCGCAACAAGGTAACCTTCAACCTGCGGGAGGGTGCCCAACGGGGCTACGTCACCGCGCCCCGGCTGCTCCTCTGCGGCCGGCCCGTCACCGTCACCGGCGGCCACTTCTACTGGTGCAATCAGCAGGCCGACGGCGTGGAAGGAGTTCGCGCCGCCGTGCGTGAACTAGTCAAGGACGGCGCGGACCACATAAAGATAATGGCTTCCGGCGGCGGCACGGCCATCACCGACCTTCGCCGTCCCTCCTACACCGTCGAAGAACTCCGCGCCATCGTCGACGAGGCCCACAACATGGGCAAGCCCACCACCGCCCACTGTCTTGCCACCGGCAGCATCGTCAACGCCCTGGAAGCCGGCGTGGACATGATAGAACACGCCAGCTTCATCGAGCCCGACGGCTCCTACAAGTTCGACCCCCACGTGGCGGAGCGAATCGCCAAGCAGGGCACCTACATCAGCCCCACGGTGCAGACGGGTTTCCGTGGAATGCAGGCACTGCTGGACAAGGAAGAGCGGGAGGGCCTCACGCCGGAAGAGAGACAGCGGCTCGATTGGGCCAAGGGCAAGTGCGAAAGCCAGATGGAGTTCCTTGGCCGCCTCTGGAGAGACTGGCAGATCCCCATCGTCTCCGGCACTGACGCCATCTCCGCCTTTGGCGACTACTGCATCGGCCTTGAGATAATGGCGGAGGCCGGCATGAGTAGCATGGAAGTCATTCGCTCCTCCACCAGCCTCAACGCCCACGCTCTCGGGGTGGGGCATCTGGTCGGCGCGGTGGAAGTGGGAAAAGACGCAGACCTAATCGTCGTCGACAAGAACCCCCTGGAGGACGTAAAAGCCCTGAGAAGCATGACCATGGTAATGCGGCGGGGAGAGCGGATCCTTTAATTACATGCCACAACCACGGTTGCATGCTAAAGTGCCCACATGGAATTACGTCATCCCGGGTTGCGAAGATTCTGGCAGCAGGGAGACGCCAGCCGGCTGAATCCCGCCCAAGTTGCCCGCATTCGCCGCATTCTGACCGCTCTTGCTCCAGCCACCAACGCACACATGGTAAACTATCCGGGCTTCCGCCTTCATCGCTTGAGAGGTAACCGAAGTGATTACTGGAGCATTCGCGTAAACAGGAATTGGCGAATTACCTTTAGGTTTGTCGGCGGTCGGCCCGTAGACGTGAACCTAGAGGACTATCACTAGGGAGGATGCAATGAACCCGTGTCACCCAGGGGAGATACTAAGAGAAGCTGTTTCGGCAAATGACTGGACGGTTACTGAATTCGCCAAGCAATTGGGAGTAGCGAGAAACACCGCTTCCAGGTTGCTCAATGGTCGCTCCGGAGTCTCTCCCGCCATTGCCCTGGCCCTGGAACGGATTGGCTGGAGTGAGGCGGATTACTGGCTGCGAATGCAACTCAACTACGACTTGGCTGCCGCCCGTCGCAAGTCGGAAGCGGCCCCGGCGCGCCCATAGATTGCCCAGAGCGAAGAGCAACATCGTCATGCAGACCAAACCAAGAGGCTAACCTTGCTTGAACCTAACCGCTCCCCCTATACCCCTATCATCGACCGCACCGTTGCCCAGAATGAGAAGACAAATCATTCCTCGAGTGCTAGTATCTTCAAGAAATGGAGCTAAACACCAATCGAGTAAGGCGCAGATTGCTGCGCGACGGTTGGTATCTTGAGCGTCATGGTCGCAAGCATGACATTTATAGGCATCCTGACATTCGTGGGATTATTTCTCTGCCTAGACACCGAACATTAACCAACTCAACAGCCGCAGAAATATCAAAAACGGCAGATTGGAAGAACTAGGAGGAAGCCATGATTCGCTATCCCGCCCTTATTGACGGCGAAGAGGGCGCCTACGGCGTCATATTCCCAGACCTGCGTGGACTGGTGGCTATGGGCTACACCGTCGACGACGTCCTTGTCAACGCCGAAGACGCGCTGCGTGATTACGTAATCGTGGCAGAAAAAGACGGCTTAGAAATCCCTCCTCCAAGCTCTCCTCAGTCCATAGAAATCCCCCCGGACAGCCGCCTCGTAACCATATCCCTTAACTTACCGGTGCAAATCCCACCAAGAGGCTAACCTTGCTTGAACCCAACCGATCCCCCTACGCGCCCATAATCGACCGGCCCGTGGTCCGGTGGCCGGGCAACGCCCGCGTCGCCCTCTGGGTAACGCCAAACATCGAGTTCAAAGACTTCATGCCTGAGCCCAACTACGGTCAGAGCTTCTACCGCACATCCTACAACCGGACGCCCCTGCCCGACGTAATGACCTACGGGAGCCACGACTACGGCAACCGGGTCTGCCTCTGGCGCATGCTTGAGGTCTTCGACCAGCACAACATCAAATGCACCGTATCGCTCAACGAGGGCGTCTTAGACCTCTTCCCTGAAATCCGCGACGCCATGGTCAAGCGGGACTACGACTACATGTCCCACGGCATCTTCAACAACAGGTACCTCAACCACTTCTCCATCGACGAGGAGCGAGCCTTCTTCAGGGACTGCGTGGATTCCCTCTACCGGCACACGGGCAAGCAGCTCAAGGGGATGCTCACTCCCGGCGTCTCCCCCACCGAAAACACCCCCGACCTGATGGCCGAAGCGGGCCTTATTTATAACGCAGACTGGGGGCACGACGACCAGCCCTTCCCCATGAACGTCAAGTCGGGCCGTCTAGTCACCATGCCCTACAACCTGGACCTGAACGACGGCACCTTCAACCGGTTCGGGTGCCCGCCGGACTACTGGGCCCAGTGCCTGAAGGACCAGTTCGACGTGATGTACGAGGAAGGCGAGCACAACGGCACCCAGATGTGCGTTTCCCTGCACCCCGCCCTCACCGGCCACCCCAGCCGCATCGACCACCTGAACGACGCCCTCTCTTACATGCTGTCCCACGAAGGGGTCTGGCAGGCCACCGCCGACGAAATCGTCGAGCACTACATGGACAACTACTACGACGAAATGGTCGCACACCTAAAGGAGCGGGACTACCGGTAGGGCGACTCCAGCGTCGCAGACCTCGATCATTTGACGAAATCCACCATACCGTCGGAAAGCCGGAATCGAGGCATTTCTTCGCTCAAACCTACCTAAAATTCCGCGAAGTAATTCTCGTCCAGCTTCTTAATGGCGTAGGTCTGCTCCGTGATAACCCCAACGTCTCTGTCGAACATAAGCGACGCCAATTCCTGACCGTCTATCAAGAGAATAGTTTGATTAGACTGGGAAATCTGCTTGGCAGACTTCCTGGCGTCCTTTGTGTAATTTGAAGTTGTAACGAACACTCCCTTTGACGCACCTCTTAACTGAAGGCTCCCAGAGAAATTCCGAATTTCAGGCCCCCCGACAGGGTTATTCTTCCACCTCTTAGCTTGAACATAGACTTTCTCCAGCCCCAATGTGTCCTGGTTGATTATCACGTCAATGCCGCCATCGCCGCTTCTACCGACAACCCTTCCCTCTCCGTAACCAAGTCTCTCAAGCAACGTGAGCGTTAATTTTTCAAAGTCATCTGGCGACATTTCAAGCAATTTGCTTAATAGTTCGCGAAAGAGATTCTGGCGAATAGCCTCAAATCCTTCCCTTATCTTCTTTTCGGGGTCATCGTCCAGACCGGCATCATTGGTTATTGAACAGGGAGTCTGTGCCTTCCCAGTCTCTTTCTGTTCGACCAGCGCGTCCAACATACGAATGCTGAAATGGCCACTATGTGTTCGAAGCAATTTTTTGCCTTCAGTGGATATGACAAATGTCCCCTTCATAGGACGGCCCAGAAGGCCAGCCCGCCTTAACCGGGAGAGCGCGAATCCCATGTTTGTCATTAGCCGTGAAGCATTGGTTGATGTCCGTTCCTGCATGTCTTCGTCAGTCAAATTCAGACGAGAAATTATCTCGTCTTTTAATTGCAAGTACGTTAATTGCTTGGGTTTGGAGGCAGCTATCTCCACCAGTGGTCGATGTAGTTCAGTTTGGGTTGGCACGGCCATGTGGCTTATTCCCTCCGAAGACTCTCATCAGTGGGAGCATGATAACAACCCGCTAAATCAAAGGCAAAATCGGATGAAGAAATAATCGCAATTGCCTGTAATTCCCCCCTTTGTTGACTACCAACCAAATTCACGGATATCATTGGGGAAATCCTGCACAGAGAAGACGATAACAATCTCTTACCACACAAGAGAGAAAGCTATGGCAACTCCGCGTGGGGACCCAGAGGCCGCGCGGCAGCTGGGCCGCATTGAAGGACGAATGGCAGAGCAATCAGCGTCACTTCAGCAGATGCGGGCGGACTTGACTACTGGCTTGGCCGCGGTCAACGCCCGCATAGACCGCCTGCTTTTGGCGAACATCGCCCTGGGCGGCGGCTTGCTGGGCGGCCTTATCGGACTCATCGCAACTCTAATCGTGCGGGGCGGGTAGCCACCGGCTACGCCCCAGGGGAATTTCTTGGACAGGTGAACGACATGAACGATAGTATGGCGAACAAGGACATTGCACTGATGGCCCACCTGATGCGGCGAGCCGGTTTCGGCGCAGACAGGGACGAACTCGAGCGTCGCGTGGCCAATGGCTACGAAGCCACCGTGGAAGAGCTTCTGGAACCGGAGTCTAACGGCATCCCGCCCCTCGACACCGACGAGCTTTTCCGCATGACCCCCGGCTTCAAGGTGCCAGCCAACCCGGAGAACATGTCCGGCTACTGGATGTACCGCTTCATCAACACGCCGCGACCCCTGGAAGAGAAGGTAGCCCTCTTCTGGCACCACATCTTCGCCACCGCCAACTCCAAGGTCAACAGCCCCCTGGAGATGACCCTCCAGATTGACTTGTTCCGAGACCTCGGCATGGGCCCCTACCGCACTATGTTGGTGGAGATAGCCAAGAACCCCGCTATGATCTTCTGGCTCGACAACAATGAGAACCACAAAGACACCCCCAACGAAAACTGGGGCCGGGAGCTCCTTGAGCTGTTCTCCATGGGCCAGGGCAACTATACGGAGGACGACGTGAAGGAGTGCGCCCGCGCCTTCACCGGCTGGACTATCGGCCCCACCCTCCCCGGTGTGCTCTACAACCGCTTCCCCTGGGAGTTCAAGTACGACGCCGACGACCACGACGACGGAGAAAAGGTGTTTCTGGGCCAGCGGGGCCGGTTCAACGGCGAGGACGTTATCGACATCATCCTCAAGCATCCGGCCACGCCCAGGTTCATGGCACGTCATCTCTACAACTTCTTCGTGGCAGACGAGGTTCAGGTGCCCAGCTGGCAGGACGAGCCGCCCCGGGATCCCGAGGCTATCGCCATTCTTTGCGACGCCCTGGTCTCTTCCAACTACGACATCCGGGAAACCCTCCGTGTGCTGTTCAAATCCGACTTCTTCAAAGACGAGAGCGTCTGGTTCGAGAAGGTCAAGAGTCCCACAGAACTCGTCGTCAGCACCATGAGGCTGACCCAGGACTTCAAGAACTACCGCCCCTGGATATTCGAAGTCGGCATGGAGCCCTCCATCCAGGGTCAGGCTATCCTCAACCCCCCCAGCGTGGAGGGCTGGCACACCGGCCAGGAGTGGATAGACAGCGGCGCACTGCTCCAGCGCATCAACTTCGCCGCCGACAGGATCGGCGACCCCAACTTGCCCGGCGTGCAGAACATCGTCGACAGGCTCTCCGGTCAGGGAACGCTATCCCCGTCGGACCTTGTCGACGGTTGCCTGGACTTGCTGGGCCCTATGAAGGTCGATGAAGGCACCCGAGGACAGCTTATCGACCACGCCGCCCCTGAGGGAGACCTGCATCGCGGCGACACGGAGGAGGAGCACGTTGCTTTCGCCAACCGCGTCGCCGACATGCTGAAGCTCATCACCTCGTGCCGGGAATACCAGCTGGCGTAACGGCCCTCTATCCTATACGGCGACACCCCCAATCTAGGAGAAAAAATGGAAGCAACAACCGTTCGCGGCCGAAAGTTCAGCTACAGCCACACCCTTGGCAATTTGACCATATTCCGCTATCCTGTGGATGTGGGACTCGATGCCGACAACAACGTCTATGTGGTCAACCGGGGCCACGACGGCGACTGGGTCTTCGGCGTCAACAAGATTACTCTGGACGAAGATGAGATAGGTAGATTCGGCGGCGAAGGCTCAACCGACGGCCGCTTCGTCTGGCCCACCGCCATTGTCATCGACAGCCAGAGACTGGCCTACGTGGCCGATGAGTGGCTCAACCGCATTTCCATCTTCGACACAACCGTTGACTTCAACGGCGGGGATGTGGCAGAGCGGAACTTCCTGCGTAAGTGGGGAGTCGGCGGGTCCGAACCGGGCCAGCTTGGTGCGCCCGCGGGCATGGTACTTGACGCCAACGAGGACTTGTACATTACCGAGCAGGGCAACCATCGCGTGTCCAAGTTCACCCGAGACGGCGAGTTCCTGATGACTTTCGGCGGTCCCGGCTCCGGACCCAGCCAATTCAACAAGCCTTGGGGAATAACCGTCGACAGTGAAGGCAATCTTTACGTGGCAGATTGGAACAACCACCGGATTCAGAAGTTCACCTCTGACGGGCAATACCTCGCTACAATTGGCGAACTCGGCTCCGGCCCCGGCAAGCTGCGCCGCCCCAGCGACGTGGCCGTCGACGCCGACGGGGACATTTACGTTACCGACTGGGGTCAGAGCAAGGTGGAAATCTACGACGCCGAAGGCGGGCATCTGACCACCCTCTACGGCGACCACGACAAGCTCTCCCCACGCAGCGTTCGGTACCTGGATTTGAATACTGTGGATGGCGAAAAGCGTAAATTGGTGACTAACTTCGAGCCGGAGCGTTACTTCGATACCCCCACCGCCGTCGAGGTGGACCGCGAGGGACGCATTATCATCGCCGACAACATCCGCCTGCGCCTGCAGATATACCGCAAGGAAATGGCGTAGAGCGCCAGGCGCGACGCTCTCGTCTATCTCTCCTTGACACAACACCCCAGATGAAACAACTGGTGCAAGCTACAACCGTCCGCGGCAGGCAATTCAGCTACAGCCACACCATCGGCAACGCCGCTATATTCTGCTACCCCGTCCACATGAGCCTGGACGTCGACAACAACCTCTACGTGGTCAACCGGGGTCACGACGGCGACTGGGTCTTCGGCATCAACAAGATTACCGTCGACGAAACCGAGATTGGCAAGTTCGGCGGCGAAGGCGAAACCGACGGCCGCTTCGTCTGGCCCACGGCCATCGTGGTCGACAGGCAGGGACTCGCCTACGTAGCCGACGAATGGCTAAACCGCGTCTCCGTGTTTGACACCACTGTAGAGTTCAACGGCGCGGACATAGAGGAGAAGAACTTCCTGCGAAAGTGGGGCGGCGGCGGCTCCGAGCCAGGTCATCTTGGCGCGCCTGCGGGCCTGGCCCTCGACGCCAACGAGGACCTGTATATCACGGAGCAGGGCAACCATCGGGTGTCCAAGTTCACCCGCAACGGCGAGTTTCTGATGACCTTCGGCGGTCCGGGCTCCTGCCCTGGTCAGTTCAACAAGCCCTGGGGCATAACCGCCGACGGGCAGGGTAACGTCTACGTGGCCGATTGGGGCAACGACCGGATTCAGAAGTTCACACCGCAGGGAGAGTTTCTGCGAGTTATCGGCGAGCCGGGCAAAGGCCCAGGAAAGCTGCACCGTCCCAGCGACGTCGCCGTAGACGCCGACGGGGACGTCTACGTCACCGATTGGGGTCAGGACAAGGTGGAAGTCTACGACGCCGACGGTAGACATCTAACCACCTTCTACGGAGACTCCGCAGATCTCTCCCCCCGCGGCGTGGAATACCTGCGGTTGAACGTCGCCGACAACGAAAAGCGCCGGCTGGTGACAAACTTCGAACCGGAATACCGCTTCACCCTGCCCACGGGCGTCGAGGTCGATGGCGAAGGACGCATCTTCGTCGTCGACAACATCCGCTTTCGCCTCCAAGTCTACCGGAAGGAGATGAAGTAGCCGGCGCCCGCGCGCTAGCAGGCTTCAAAGTCCAAGAATGAACATAGAATTCAGCGGAAAAACCGCGCTGGTCACCGGAGCAGCCCACGGAATCGGACGGGCTATCGTCCACGGGTTGGCCGCCTCAGGCGCCAACGTTTGGGCCTGCGACATTCTGCCGGAGGTGCTTCAGGAAACCGTGGACAGTGCCCAGCCCCAGAAAGGCGGCAGCGTCCATTCCTCAGTCACCGACGTTTCCGACGCAGAAGCGGTGTCGGCCCTGGTCAAGAAAGCCTCGGCTAGAAACGGCCGGGTGGACATTCTCGTCCACAGCGCCGGCGGCACCATCGGACAGGCGGGCCAGCCTCTGGAGACAGTCACCCTGGATCAGTGGCAGGCCATCTTCGACGTGAATCTCAAGGGGGCTTTCATCTGCTCTCAAGCCGTTGCGCCGGGCATGAAGCAGGAGGGCGCAGGAAGAATCCTCATAATTTCCAGCGGCGCCGGCTTGGGCGTGAGCCTCACGGGCATCCAGGCCTACGCCTCGGCCAAGGCGGGACAGATAGGCTTGGTGCGACAACTGGCCCACGAGTTGGGACCCTTCGGCATAACAGTCAACAGCGTCGCGCCGGGATTCATTCGCTCCAACCCCACCACCGAACTTCAATGGGAGGCAATGGGGCCGGAGGGCCAGCAAAGACTCATGGAGGGCATTCCGGTGAAGCGCCCCGGCAGGCCCGAAGACATTGCCAATGCGGTGATGTTCCTGGTCTCCGACTACGCCGGCTACATCAGCGGGCAAACCCTTTCGGTCAACGGCGGCCCCCGCCGCTAAGCCTCCCCACTACCTGCTACCCGTCGAAGAGGGCGGCGATGCGCTCCCCGACTATCTTTTCCTCGCCGTCTCGCAGGCCGAAGACGTGGATGGCTATGAAGTCCTCCCCGTCTTTTACCCGAGTCCAAACGGGCGGGTCTCCCTCTTTCAGCGCGTTGACAACGTCGTGGTTGGTCTTGCCCGCCACCGCCGCGTCTACGTCGATCCGCACGCCGAAGGGCTGGTGGCCGATGATATTCCCCATCATCGTCGCTTCCAGTCCAGGAATCCCAAACAGGGGCGACAGAATCGTCCGGCACTGACGTTCCGCCTTCGCCAACCGATCTTCGTGGTTCATGGTCATCCAGTGGCGGACGGCAGCGACCGCGCCGACAATCTCCTGCCGGTCCACCTTCTGCGGCCGGCCCACACCCCTAATGCGCCTCCCTTCATAGCCGATAAAGGACTGTAAGGAAAGTTTCCTCATGAAGTCCTCACTGCCCAAGGCCAGACCAACGGACTGCGATGCGCCCAGGTACTTGGCGGCGATACACTGGAAGGCGGCTCCCATTCGCACGTACTTTCCGAAGTTCTCCAGCGGGTAGATCTGGCCGGCGGCGTCCACCAGCACCGGCAGCCCGTGAGCATTGGCCACGTCCACCGTGTCCTCCAGCGACAGCGCCTGCGGGTCCGGCGTCTGCTCCACGGCCACGTAGTGGACGGCGGCGGTATTCTCGCCGATGGCCTGTTCCAGGTCCTCTCTGGTGGTTGCGTCATCAGAACCAAACTCCACCAGCTTTGCGCCCGCCAGCTCCAGGCAACGGTCGTACCAGTACCTCTGGCGGCGTTGGATTAGAATCTCGTCCTTCATCCCCTCAGTGTTGGGAAGCCTCTGAATCTTGTCGTCGTCGTCACCCGCCAACACCGCGGCGGTGGCCAGAGTAAGGGCAGAACCCGCGCCGGATGTGACGTAGGCCGCCGGAACGTTGACCATCTTTGCAATGACCCCGCCGGCCTTCTCCTCCAATTCCATGAGTGGAATATAGGCGTCGTCGGCCCGGTCCATAGCTTCCTTAACCTCCGGTATCGGCGTGGAACCGCCCAGGAGGGTTACGCTGCCGATGGCATTGATGACGGGTTTCGCGCCAAGCTCTTTGTAGATGCTGCCCCAATCCAGGTTTGTCATGCTTCGCTCCTTAACTTGCGTGTCGAAGGGAATAATATATGCTGCCTACTTTGAGTACAAGATTAACTGAACATCTCTAGAAAGAGTCGCAAGAACTTTTGACCTTGACAAACGCTGACAATGCCGCCTATGGTGAATGTTGTACATGCAGTCAACTGTTTTTCCTACCCAAGAAATAGATTAACGAGACTTGTCCAAAGCCATATTTTGCCAAGCTGAATGAAAACTGCGCGAGAAGCTCAAGAAGGATAACAATACACGACCACATGGCAGAGTAGATTAGGGGATGTTGAGCACCGATTGGGGAATGTTGAGGTACGATTGGAGGGTGTTGAGCACCGATTGGGCAACGTCGAGAAGACCCTGGACCATGTTATTGAACTTCAAGTCCAGATGGTAGACCTACTGAAGGGTCAACAAGAGCAACTGAATCATCAGCAGCAGCAGATCGACCGCATGCAACAGAACCTGGAAAGCATGAACAGATTTAACATCCAAACCCGGCGGCTGTGGATTCTCATCGCCCGAAAAGCCAATTGGCTTGATGAGGACGACTTAAGCAAGTGGGAGCAGGAAGACCTTTAATCCAAGTGCCGCCCAACTGCAGTGGGGCGTCCGATAGAACGACGCTCTATTCTAGAATACTCATCTGAACTATAATATAAGCATAGGTTGAACTGAAATGGTTACACCAGTTGTCACATATCGAGAAGCTAGTCACCGTCTGCTGGGCCAGGCACATGCCGAGTTGGATGCCGGCGATCTGCGCCAAGCGTCGGAGAAGGCTTGGGGAGCCGCTGCCCAGATGGTCAAGGCCGCCGCCCAGCATCGCGGCTGGGAGCACTCCTCCCACCGCGGACTGTTCCTGACTATCAATCAATTGACAGATGAGGTCGGAGACCCGGAAATTCACGATCTGTTCATCTTCGCCAACGGTCTCCACACAAATTTCTACGAAGACACGTTTGGCGCCGACAAGGTTGCCCGCTACCTAGATAGTACGGAGGAGTTCGTCGCCAAGGTAGAGGCCATCCTCGACTCACCGCCGTCCAACAGCCTATAGTTGTCGTGATTCCGACGCTTACCCGACGGCGTGGTGGGAAGCAGAAGCAGCCGAGCGAAAGCCCCGGCCTTCGCCTGACAGCCGTTTTCAGGGACTATCTCACCCTCACCAAGCCCCGCATAGTCCTGCTTCTCCTCTTCACGGCCCTGGTGGGCATGTTCTTGGCCGCCGGCGGCCCACCCGACTTCAGACTGGCGGTGGTGGTGGTGGTAGCGGGGGCACTGGCCGCTGGCGGCGCCAACGCACTCAACCACTTTCTCGACAGGGATATCGACGCCCGAATGCGGAGGACCAGCCGTCGCCCCGTAGCGGCCCAACGCGTCCAACCGCGGGAGGCGCTGCTCTTCGGATTCGCCACCAACGTCGCCGCATTCATACTCTTCGCCACCCTGGTCAACGTCCTGAGCGCCGCTCTCGCCCTTTCGTCCACCCTCTTCTACGTCTTCGTCTACACCATGAGCCTAAAGCGGACCACCCCCCAGAACATTGTCATTGGTGGAGCGGCGGGAGCACTTCCACCCGTCATCGGCTGGACCGCCGTTACAGGAAGCCTGGCCCTTCCCGCCTTCTACCTTTTCGCCATCGTCTTCTTCTGGACGCCGCCCCACTTCTGGGCGCTGGCCCTCTTGCTCAAGGAGGACTACAAGAGCGTCGGTGTGCCCATGCTTCCTGTTGTGATGGGGGTAAAGAAGACCAAAAGGGCCATACTCCTATACGCCATCCTGCTGCTGGGGCTGACGGCCATGTTCTTCACCACGCATGCCGTGGGGTGGATTTATCTGAGCGCGGCCGTAGTGCTGGGGTTGGTGTTCGTGTATCGCGCCGCGCGACTTATGAGAAGTCCCGGCATAGAGGGGGCGTTGGGTACCTACGTCTTTTCCCTCGCCTACCTCGCGCTGCTGTTCGCCGCCATAGCCGTGGACGCTTCCCTCACCTGACCCGCCAACCCCACAGGGTTAGCCCTGACGGACGAACTTCTGAATGCGCTGCTCCCAGCACACCGCCATGTAGATATCGTCGTGGGAGTCCACCCAAATCTGGTGTCCATAGGGCGTATCCCACCGGGCCTGCAGCGTCCCCGCTTTGTCCAGCACCGTAATGCGGGGCGACTCTTCTTCCGTGCCCCCTTCATGCAGGAACACGTTCTCATCCCCGTCCATGCACATGTCTACCGGGCTGGTTAGGCCTGTCCACTGACTGACGAACTCGCCCTCCGGTGAGAATATCTGCACCCGGTTGTTCTTCCTGTCGCACACGTAAACCAGTCCCTGTGAGTCCACCCAGAGGCTGTGGGGCAGGTAGAACTCCCCCGGTGCGCTCTTGCCCGGAACTCCCCATGACGAGATAAGCTCGCCGTTGGCGGAGAAGCGGTGCACCCGGGCGTTGCGGTATCCGTCGGAAACATAGACGTCGCCGGAGGGGGCGCTGAACATCCTCGTGGGCATGTTGAACGGTCCGGCGGCGCGCCGAGGTTCCCCGCCAATGACAGTCAATCCCGTGTCGGAAGGAAGCCCCCTCCGCCCCAACTCCATGAGCCGCTCCCCGTCCAGCTTCAACCGTAGGGCCTGATGAGCGCCCCGATCCACCAGGTACATCACGTCATCAGAGGTGATGGACATGATGTGGCCTTCGTTGATATCGTCCGTTCCCCAGGAGCATACGTAGCTCCCCTGTCGGTCGAAGACGATGATGGGCGGGTCCTGACGCTGATGACACACGTAGACCCGGTCTTGGGAGTCTACCGCCACCCCCACCAGAATCCCGAATTGCCAGCCTTCAGGAAGTTTCGCCCAATCCTCTATCACCCGATACCGATACTGACCGCTGCCTACGGTATTCATAAACCCTGCTCCTGCTTAACTACTGAAGGACTTCTATCTACTCGGGAAGGGATAACCGAACCGGCCCAAGTGGGCAACAGCGGACATGGGCTTGCGTTTCCTGTTGCGGCCCTTCACGGAATCCAGCCGGTAGCCGAAGGGCAGCACCGTGATGAGATCAAAGTCCGCTGGCATCCCCAGAAGCCCCTTCACCTGCAGAGCAGAGCCGGAGTCTCGAAAGCCCACGAAGCAGGTGCCGAGCCCTAGGGACCAGGCCATAATTTCCATCTGCTGAATGGCCCGGCCTGCATCCAGGTCAGGCCGCTGGGCATCCCGCATAAATACCGCGATGGCCATGGGCGCATCGGCGATGAAGGGCCCACTGGGAGCGAGGGCGCCAATCTGCTTCAACATCTCCGAGTCCGTAATCACGACGAATTGCCACGGCTGGAGATTTTTGGAGCTCGGGGCCCCTCGGCCTGCCTCCAAAATCTTCCTGGTCACGCTAATGGGCACCCTATCCGGCTTGAAATTCCTTATGGTCAGTCGAGTGTTGAGACATTCATTAACGTCCATGGCCCGCCTCCTATAGTCAGCCCTGCGGCTAAAACTTTCCTCCACGGGGTTCTAACAATGATTACATAAACACTGTAAAGGGTAAACCACGTTTGGGGCAAGTACACGCGCTACCGGCCTTTACCCAATTTGGCGTGGCTGCTACAGCTCAGGCCATAGCGATTTCAGACATTTCTGTGGTAGAGTGTCTTTAAGCAAGAAGGGAGGGCACAATGGAATACAATCTTGTTTCTGGAGATTCCCACGTAGATCTGAGCTGGCTTCCGGGGGACCTGTTTGTCGAAGGTGCACCCGAAGCGCTAAAAGACAAGGTTCCGCGAATTGAGGAGACCGAAGAAGGGCCCCGCTGGATTGCGGAAGGTGGGGTTCTCGGCGTGGCAAACGCCGCCGGTCACGGATTCAGCGCGCCGGTTCGAGGAATGCGCAAGCGTATCGACCGGATGTGGGACGCCGGCTTTTACGAGGGCGGACCTCATCCCACCACGCCGGAGCTTCGGCTCCAGGACATGGTGATGGACGGCATCGACGCCGAGGTCCTCTACGGAATCACCGGCACCGGCATGCGCCTAAAGGACCACGACACCATCGCCGCTACCTACCGGGTCTACAACGACTGGGTGGCGGATTTTTGCGACAGCAACCCCGGGCGCTGGTACGCCCTCGCCTGCATTCCCATCCACGACCCCAACCTGGCGGCCCAAGAGCTACAGCGCGCCGCCGACAAGGGGCCCATCCGCGGCGCAGACCTCATCGCCAGCGAGGTGACCTGGCCCATCTACAGTCGGGACGGCCACTGGGACCCACTATGGGACGTGGTGGCCAAGAACCGCATGTCCATCTCCTTCCACGTCGGTGGAGGACGCATCCCCGTACCCCCGCCGCCCAACGGCGATTCCTCCAATGGCGCGTCCACCCAGAACGAACTGGCCTACCAGGGCGTCACCCAGTCCCTGGGTCAGCTCTCCGGCGTCCAGTGGCTCATCGGCATCATCCTAAGCGGCACCTGCGAAAAGTTCCCCGACTTCAAATTCGTCATGGGAGAATGCGGAGCCGGTTGGGTTCCCTTCGTGCTGGGTCGGATGGACCACATCTACCTCGACAGCGCCCTGGACAAGAAGTTCGACCCGCCCCTGTCCATGCTGCCCAGCGAATACTGGTTCCGTCAGGGCAGCACCACCTTCCAGGAGGAATCGGACGTGGCCCAGATGGCCCACCTCATTGGCGAGAACAACATGATGTGGGGCTCCGACTACCCTCATCCCGACGGCGTTTGGCCCGACTCCAAGGCAATAATCCAGGAGACTATGGGCGATCTCGATCCGCGCACCCTGACCAAGATAACGCGGGACAACGCAGTCAACCATTACCGCATGGGCCAATAGCAACCACTTTTAGACTAATAAAGAAAGGGCGCCCGCAAGGGGCGCCCTTTCTTTATCTTACGCAACACTTATGTCATTCTGGGCGCACCGAAGAATCTTATCTGATTGGTAACAACGCCCACCAATCAACAGGACTCTTCGATGGTTCCCCTCCGGCCATATATGCCGCAAGGGCGCGTCATATATGGTGCGGGGCCCCAATAGCCTCTCTAAAGGCCAGAAAAGGGAATGATACAGCTATTTCATTGTAATGATATTAACCGGGGGTGTCCCGGAATCTCGTTGGGGAATCCGTAGAAACCCCTTAGTACGCCCTGCGCTTTTCCTCCCGTGGGCGGGCCTGGTTCGCGTTTATCGGCCTACCCTTGATGGCCTGACCGTTCAACTCCGCTATGGCCGTCTCCGCTTCGTTGTCGTCCGACATCTCCACAAACCCAAAACCGCGGGACCTGTCCGTGTACCGGTCTCTAATAACCCTGGCCGAAGTCACTGTTCCAAAGGCGCTGAACGCCTCGCCCAGCTCCTCGTCCGAAACGTCATAAGAAAGATTCCCCACATAGATGTTCATTGGCGGTGCTCCTTAAGTTTACTAATTCTCCTCGTCCCTGGGAAACGCCGCACAGAGCATGAACATACCTGAACTCAACAAGCGGATCGTCTTAACAACCTGGTCTAGGAGTCGCCCATATTCTACCACGACACCGCTTCTCTTTCACAATCCCCGCATGTCATGTTCCGACCAATCGCCTCCGTCCCAACCGTCGTCCGCTTGCGAAGGCGCCACTCAGACACTAAACTTGCCTCCGAAAACCAAGCCCAATCCTCCTGCAAGGAGCGCCCGCATGCCCATAGACATGGTCACCGTCCCCGTTGAAAAACTGGAGCAGTTTACCCTGGATGCCTTCACCGCCATGGGCATGAGCGACGAAGAGGCCCGCTTCTGCACCAACGGCCTCATCCAGAGTGAGCTTCGCTGCCTTCCGGGCCAGGGTCAGGGCGTTCGCAGACTGCCCGACTATCGTCAGCGCATCGTCGACGGCTTCGTTAACGTCGGAGCAGATTTCGAAATCGTAAAGCAGTCGCCTGCCCTAGCACTCGTGGACGCTCACAACGGCCTCGGCTCCGTAGTGGGCCGTAGGGCAATGTCCCTAGCCGTCCAAAAGGCCAAAGATGTGGGCGTCGGCACGGTCATAGTCCGCAACGGCACCCATTACGGCTCCTCCGGCGTCCACGCGCGGTTGGCCTCGGAACACGACTGCATCGGCATCGCCTACACCAACGCTGGGCCGGAGATGGCCCCCTGGGGCGGCGCTACGGGCGTCGTCGGCACCAATCCTTGGGCTTTCGCCGCTCCGGCGGGCGGCCCCTTTCCCGTAGTCTTGGACATTGCCCTAACCACCGCCGGCAAGGGCATGATGCGATGGTTCCATCGGGAAGGCTTGAAGATGCCCCTGGACTGGGCCCTCACCCCGGAGGGTATGGAGACAGACGAACCGGCCGCCGCCATGGAGGGCGCACTACTGGGCATCGGCCAGCATAAAGGCTACGGCCTCGCCATGATGACAGACGTTCTCACCGGCGTTCTCTCAGGAGGCGCATTCGGATTGACACCCTACGCGGACCCGGCCAAACTCGACGTTTCCCACAGTTTCACAGCAATAGACATTTCCTGGTTCATGCCCGTGGAAGAGTTCAAGGCCCGCATGGACGCCTTTATCGCAGAAATCAAGGCCAGCAAACTCCGCCCCGGCTTCGACGAAATCCTCGTCCCGGGCGAGATCGACTACCGGCGCGAGCAGGAATACCGTCGCTCCGGCGCTAAGATTGACTCCGTAGTCTTTGAGCAGCTTCGCGACCTGTCCAACACTCTGGACATACCCTTCACCCTCGAGTAGCTGACCGCCAACCCTCCCGGAAAGGATACCCAAATGGACGAACTGCCCTTCGCCTTAACCAAACAGGTGGGACGTGTGCCCTCCATGACCCTACCGCTGGACTCCGATGGAGAGAGGCGCTATCAGCGGATCATGGAAGACCTGGTGATGATTGACATGCACCAGCACCCCATGGTGTGCCCCGACAGCATGGACGACTTCATCGAATACCTAAGCCTCGGTCAGTACGAGTGGGGTTACGATGCCATCCGTCACGGGGGATGGGCCGCCGCCGCAACCGCCAACGCCTTCCGCGGCATGGTAGGCTGTCCCGAACTGTCCTACATCGCCTTTGAAGACCTTGCGGACGAGGTGGGCATGATGGTTGCCGACGTTCGCATGCACAGGGACGATGCAGTCGTCGTCACCAACGCCAACGAAATCCTGGCCGCCAAGGAAGCGGGCAAGATCGGCATTCTACCTACCGTCGAGCATCTGGCCATCGGCGACGTTTTCCACCGGGTGGACGTGCTCTACAGCATGGGCGTCCGAATGGGCGGCCTCACCTACAACCTGCAGAACAGCGTCGGATCCGGCCTCACAGAACGCCACGACGCCGGCCTTTCTGACTTTGGCATCGCCGTCGTCCACCGCATGAACGAACTCGGCATGGCCGTAGATGTTTCCCACGCCGGCTGGCAAACGGCCATGGACGCCATCGAGCACTCCAAAACGCCCATCATCTACAGCCACAACGCCTCCCACTCCCTCCGCCCCACCTGGCGCACCCGCAAGGACGACGAGCTCATGGCCTGCGCCAAGAAGGGCGGCCTCATTTCCATTACCGCCGTGCCCAATTCCCTCAGCGACGACCCGGACCAGGACATAAACTGCGTCCTCGACCATTACGACTACATGGTAAAGCTCGTCGGTGTCGACCACGTGGCCATCGGCACAGATACCCTCATCGGCGATCACGTCGCCTTCCACAAGAAGATGCTCGGCAAGCTCATGACAAACGTCCCCGCTCCCTACCTCAACGGTCTGGAGTCCCCCGCCGACGGCAAGAATCTCGTCCGTGGCTTCATTTCGCGCGGCTATTCCGACGAAGACGTGCGAAAGCTGGCAGGGGGCAACGCCCTGAATTTCATCCGCCGGGTCATGGCGTAACCCCCATGTCCAGACACATCCTACCCCGTCACTCCCGCGCCCTACCACGTTACTCCTGCATCCTACCTCGTTACTCCCGCGTAGGCGGGAGTCCAGCCAATTTTATCCACGCATAGACACATCGGCAGGAAGGACATCCAAACATGAGACTAGATGGCAAAGTGGCGCTGGTAACCGGCGCCGCCCAGGGCTTCGGCTGGGGAATAGCCCGTGCTCTCGGCCAGGCCGGCGCGAAGGTCTGCGCCACCGACATCAATACCGATGAGCTGGGCTACTCGCGCCGAGGCTATGAGGAAGACGGCTCGGAATTCATGCTTCGCCGCCTCGACGCCGGAAGCGCCGACGACTTTCGACATGTCGTCCAAGAAGTCATCGACCGCTGGGACCGCCTCGATATTCTGGTCCACGCCGGCGTCATCATGCCCCTGGTGAAGTTCGAATACACCTCCCTCGATTCAGCCCGCCGACAGCTAGACATCTGCCTGGGCGGCATAATTTACGGGACCCGCGCCGTCTGGGACATCATGAAAGCCCAGGGCGGAGGACACATCATCGGCATAGCCAGCGGCTCCAGCTTTCGGGGCTACGTGGACGAGGTCATCTACTGCGCCGGCAAACACGGCGTGGATGGCTTCGTCAAGGCCCTCGCCTTCGAAGCCGCCTCCTACAACATCGCCCTCAACACCGTCGGCCCCGGCAAGGGGATCAAGCCCACGGGCGTAGGGCAGTCGGAAGTGGACCGGATGCCGGAGGAAGTGAAGGCAGGATGGGCTGACCCAATAGAGCTGGGCAAGGCCTTCGTCTGGCTCGCCAACCAACCGCCACGCCGCTACAGCGGCCTCCGCTTCGACGCGGGCCCCATCGTCGACACCATCGCCGCCGAAGGCTGGGACTTCGAATTTTCGCCCGAGAAGGTCACCCCCCAGTCCGACGACGTGCGGGAGCGGCTCGACTGGCAGGCCAATTACGGTAAGGAGTAGACCATGCAGGTTCGCCATCCCCTGACCCTCATAACCAAGGAGACCCGCCCCCTGGACATCACGGTGGAGAACACCTGCCTGCTTCTGCAGGACCTCCACTCACCCTTCACCGACGCCGACGACGGCTGGCTCGTTAACCGGATAAACCAAAAAGTTCTGATGCGGGAGTTCGACGACTATTTTCACCTGCTCGGCCTCATTCGGCCCAACATTCCTCGCGTCCTGGAAGCAGCGCGGCAGATGGGCATTCGGGTGGTCTACACCTGCTTCGGCTACGGGACGGACGAATCGCCCTCCCTGTTTCAGGAAGCCACGGGCTGGACATGGAATCTCGACGGGCCGCTTGGCCAACACCCGGAAGAATGGCAGCCGGGGGCCGACGAACCCGTCTTCTCCAAGCCCGGCTGGAGCGCCCTCGCCAACCCCAAATTCACAGACTTTCTTGCCGAAAACAACGTTGCCAACGTCGTTATCATGGGCGCAATGCTGGATTTCGGCGTCCGACAGACCTGCATCGAGCTGAGCGACCGGGGCATCCAGAGCCTCATTGTCGGCGACGCCTCCTTCGGTCTCACCGACGCCGGGCACAGCTTCACCGCCGACGCCGTGGCCCACGGGCTGGTGAAAATCCGCAACACCGGCGAACTTCTCCTTCTGTTTAAAACCCTGGAGCGTGAAGGCTCCGTCCTAATCTAAACCCATTGCCATCATGAAAATATCCCCATCCAACCCACCCATCCGTCATTCCGGCCTCCGAGCCGGAATCCATCCCCTCTTTTCACTGCCCCCCTCAACCCACATGTCATTCTGAGGAGGCTCCGCGACGAAGAATCTCGTCGCAGGAACCATCTCCCCACCCATTCCACTACCCAACTAACGGAGAATAAACAATGATTCAAACGGTACTCGGCCCCATCAAAGAAGAAGACCTGGGCGTTTGTCTCCCTCACGAGCACATCTGGTGCGACCAGAACTACGGCCCGCGCTTCGACGTCATGGGTTCCACCCGCAACCCTTCCGGCTTTATGAAGCTGGACAACTTCGATCTCGTGGCGTCCGAGCTTCGCGCCTTCAAAGATGCCGGCGGCGGAGCCCTGGTGGAGGTCACCTGTAACGGTTGGGGCCGCGACCTCGACATGCTGGCCCGCCTCTCCGAGGCGGCGGAGGTGCACATCATCTCCACATCGGGCTTCTACATCGAACCCCACATCCCTTATTTCGTCGACGACTATTCGGTGGAGAAACTGGCCGACTATATCACCACCGAAGTTCAGCAGGGCGTGGGCAATAGCCAGCGACGCTGCGGCGTCTTCAAGTCCGCCATCCACCGCGCCCGGGTGGAGGCCGTAGAGCTAAAGGTTCTGCAGGCGGTAGCCATCGCCCAGAAGCGTACCGGCGCCGCCATCACCACCCACACCACCGGCGGGCGGCGAATGGAAGTCCCCGGCGGCACCGTTGGCGTTCACCAGTTGCAGATTCTCAAGGAAGCGGGGGTGGACCCCACCCGCCTTATCGTTGGCCACGTGGACGAACGCCCCGACATCGACGTTCTCACAACCTTGGCCGACGAGGGTTGCTTCATCCAGTTCGACGTCATCGGCAAGGAGCACTACCTGCTGGACGAAACTCGCGCCGAGCTTGTGAATGCCCTCATCCAACGGGGTTATGTCGACCACCTGATGATCTCCCACGACAGGAATCGCGACTACGAGATGAAGTACGGGGGCAGCACCGGATACTGCCACATCTTCGAGACCTTCCTGCCCCGCCTCCGCAAGTTGGGCGTCACCGAAGACCAGATCCACACCATTATGGTAACCAACCCCGCCCGCGCCCTATCTATTAACTGAGCGCGCTCAGAATAACCGCCCATCGTATACATCTGTAGGGGCGGGTTTCAAACCCGCCTTTTCACTCAGCCCAATTTCAATCCCATACGGAGCGCGGAGAGCGAAACACCTGATATACTGACCATGTAGCTCTTCCCTGAGTTGCAGTCCCGCGAGGAGGCAAGGCGTCGTGCCTAATTCATCAGAAATCATCTTTGAAGTTACTGAGGACGAAGTCGATGGCGGATATTCGGCCAGTGCGCTCGGATACGGCATCCACACACAGGCCGAAACCACAGAAGAGTTGCGTTGTAACGTCAGGGAAGCAGTCGAATGCTACTTTGACGACACGATGCAGCGCCCCTCCCTGATTCGCCTCCATTTCGTCCGTGACGAGGTCTTGGCTCTTTGAAACTGCCCCGCGATGTCAGCGGGCACAAATTGGAGAGCGCACTTCGACGTTTGGGGTACAGATCAACCCGGCAACGCGGTTCTCACATTCGGGTGACTACCGAAATCAATGGGCAACATCATCAAGTTATTCCACGGCACAATCCAATCAAAACAAAGACCCTCTCTAGCATATTGAAGAGCATTGCTTCTCATGACCGGTTAAGCCGCGATGAGCTACTGGATATTCTCAAGTTATAGTCAATCGCTCCCATACACTAAATCCAGGATTTGTAGGAAAGTTTCCCATCCCCCTCCCCCCACTGACATCCCCCCATTGCCGTAAATCCCTCACCCCTGCTACCCTTCCTCCATGAAAATCCTTTCTCCTCTCGTGTCCTCGCGGATGCGGGGACCCATCCCTTTCCGAAATGTCATTCCGAACGAAGCGAAGCGGAGTCGAGGAATCTCGCTACCTGGTCCCGCCTCTCTTGCCCTCGTTATTCCCGCGCTCGGGTCAATCTCGCCTCAAAAACCGACTCGTTTGCTCAACTTTTTTGAAACGAGTCCCACGCCTGAAACGAGTCATCTCAGGCACGAATTGATACCGAGTCGATTATCAAAACGAGTCCTTCCCAGGCACGAACTCCCGAAAACGAGTAAAACAGTCCCCAAACCCGCCCTACCCACAACGTGACGAATTTGATACACTTGCGCTCAACATCCGACAACATCTGACGGGGGTGCTAGATTGGAATACAACATAGTTTCCGGCGATTCTCACGTCGACATGAGCTGGCTTCCGGGAGACCTGTTCGTCCAGAACAACTCCCAGCCTCATCTGCAGGACATGATGCCCCGCATCATCGAGACGGAAGAAGGCCTCATCTGGAAGGCCGAAATCGACAACATCCTTGGCGTGGCCCAGTCCGCCGGCTTTGAGTTCATCCCGCCCCAGAAGGGCCGGAGGAAGCGCACAGACAAGATGCTGGACGCGGGTTTCTACGACGGTCCCGCCCGCCCAGTGGACCCGGAGCTCCGGCTCATGGACATGCAGATCGACGGCGTGGACGCCGAGATCCTCTACGGCATCACCGGCTCCGGCAAGAACCTCAAGAACATGGAAGTGGTCTCCGAGGTCTACCGGATCTATAACGATTGGGTGGACCGGTTCGGCGCCAGCAACCCCGGCCGCTGGTACGGCCTGGCCTGCCTCCCTATCCACGACTCCAAGCTGGCGGCCCAGGAAGTCCGGCGCGTCGCCGACCACCCCTTCATCCGTGGCGCCGACCTCATGGCCGGCGGCCTCAACTACCCCCTCTACGCCCGCGACGGCTATTGGGACTGCCTCTGGGAGGCCTGCGTGGAGACCGGCACCCCCATCTCCTTCCACATCGGCGGCGGTCGCATCCCCATACCGACCACCCCCGACATGGACACGGGCTTCGTCGTCGCAGGCCGACCCCCCAGCCAGAACGAGAGCGGCTACCAGGCCGTGCGCGGCTCCTTGGGAATGTTCTCCATGGTGCAAGTGATGATGGGCGTCATCTTCAGCGGCGCCTGCGAGAAGTACCCGGACCTCCAGTTTGTCATGGGAGAGTGCGGCGCCGGTTGGGTCCCCTTTGCCCTCGACAGGATGGACCACATCTACGACGACGCCCAGTACGAGAAGAAGTTCGACCCGCCTTTCACCCTGAAGCCCAGCGAATACTGGTACCGGCAGGGCTTCACCACCTTCCAGGAAGAGTACGGCGTCAGCAACATCGCCCACCTGGTGGGATTCGACAACCTGATGTGGGGTTCCGACTATCCTCACCCGGACAGCGTTTGGCCCGACTCTCTGGAGATTATCCAGGAAACCGTCGCCAAGCTCGGCCCGGAAAGAACCAAGCAGATAGTACGCGACAACGCCGTAAAGCTCTACCGTATGGGCGAGTAACCGCGTCCTAGTCAGGCCGTCGAACCGGCGGCCCGCAACCCTTGAATTAACACCGTAGGGGCTGGTTTCAAACCAGCCCCTACCTCTACCCGAATGTCATTCTGAGCGCAGCGCAGCGGAGTCGAAGAATCTCGTCGCCGCAACACACCAATCCCTTCTCCCTCTGGATGGGGGAAGGTTAGGATGGGGGTGACGCTCCCTCTCCCGTGTCCTCGCGCATGCGGGAACCCATCCACCTTACTCGCAGGGGCAACCCTTGCGGTTACCCCACCTCTCAACGGCCTACCGCGTCACACTCTCAACCGCCGCCCGCTCCGGAAGGTTTGGTCGGCGGGCGAAGTATATAAGCACCGCCGCAGCGACGTACACCCCCGCCAACACCACAAAAAGCTCGTCGTAGCTTCCCGACACCTCCCTCACCTTCGCTCCCAGGAACGGGCCCAACCCCAATGCCCCCATGGAAAGGGGCGTCAATGCACCCGTTATCGCCCCAAACGATCCCCTGCCGAAATACTGGGCCAACAACATCGATTCAAGCACGCCCGTAGTCCCGGAGAACAGCCCCCACAGAAGACCGAAGGCGTAGGCTTCCCATACAGAGTCCACCATCAGGAGGTACAAAGTCAGGCCGGCAGACGTGATCAGCACAGCGACGAGCAGCCGCCTCGGGGTGACCTTGTCGGCCACATAGCCCCACATCAGCACCCCTAGCGAAAGGAACGTACTTAGGGTCAGTACCAATGCCGCCTGCGTTGTAGACATCCCGGCTTCTTCTCTTAGGTAGGGCACCATGGCGAAGCCGATTGTCGCCGCGCCCAGGATAGCCAGCACGGTGGTCATCCCCACCAACCAGAAGGCCGTCGTCCGCATAGCCTCTCCCGCCTTCCAACTGAACTCCTCTGTCTCGGCCCTTACTGGCTTGCCGTCTTTGTCCGTCTCTACCGTTGATGGCTGCGCGCCGTCGGGAAGCATCCCGATGTCCTCCGGCTGCCGTCTCATTATGACAATAAGCGGCACCACCATGGCCAGACTCAACGCGCCCATGTACTGGTAGGCGGTTCGCCAGCTGAGGCTTGATGCAATCACCGCAATTAGCTGGATGTTGATGGCGCTGCCGATGGGACGGTTCAGGGAGTTCAACGCAAGGGCAAGATTCCGCCGCCTTCTAAAAAAATTCACCGCCACCGTTCGCGGCACCACTCCGATGAGTATCGGATTCCCCAGCCCGCGCCCAAAGATGTACGCGGCGTAGAAGTGCCAGACCTGGCTTACCCGGCTGAGGGCGAAGAATGAGATGGCCATTGCAACAGTCGCTAAGGGCATCAACACCCGCGGCCCATGCTTGTCCGCCAGCCGGCCTATCAAAGGCGAAATCAGCCCGGAGGTCCATGTGCCCAGGGTTACGGCGAGGGCGATGGTGCTCCGGCTCCAGCCCGTATCCTCAAAGATGAAGTCCTGAATGCCTCCCAGCACCACCTGCGTAATGCCGGTGCATGTAAAGGTGGCCAGGGCCGCCATGCCCATTATCAGCCAACCGTAGTAGAAAGGCGTCGGCGGACGCCAACTCAGGGCCCTGGCTAGCAAGGGTGTGATCTCACAGCGTCAGCAAGAAGGGCAAAAAACGTCAAAAGGCAGGTCTCTGAAGCACTGAAGGTTCAATCTTCCGAAAGATGAGCTGCCCGTCTGTAGGTTCTCCCAGAAGCCGGCCGTCCTCGACCATCACCTTGCCACGCAAAAGCACCGTTGTGGGCCAGCCCTCTATCTCCCAACCCTCCCAAGGACTGTAGTCCCGCAGGTGCAGGTCTTCCATCGAGAGGGCCTTCCGAACGGACGGGTCCATGATGGTTATGTCGGCGTCGCTCCCAACGGCGATGGCCCCCTTCTGCGGGTAGAACCCCAGCATCTTAGCCGCGTTCGTGGAAGTCACGTCGACGAACCGCTCCAGGGACATTCCCCGCTTCACCACAGCGTCGGTGTACACAACCCCCATCCGAATCTCGATGCCGATGTTCCCTCCCCTCAAGTCCATCATGTTCCGGCCGGCTATCTTGTCAAGGTACGTGGTGAATCCACTGTCCGTGGCGGTAAAGGCGAGGTCGTCCTTCATCAGACCCTTCCACAGCTCCAGCCTGTCCTTTTCGTACTTCAGGGAGGGGAAGGTGTGATACTTCATGCCGTCCTCCTCCATGTACCGGCTGCACTCGAAGGATAGGGCCAGCGTCAGCACCTCGCCGTACACCGGCATCCCATCACTTCTGGCCTCGGCGATGGCATCCTTGCCCTCGTGGGCGGTGACGTGGACGAAGTACATGCCGACGCCGGTACGCTGGGCCAGCCAGACCGTCCGACGGAAAGCCATGTCTTCCACCAAATTCGAGTGGATGAGGTGCGCGTTGTGCCAGTCCCACCGGCCCCGCTCGTGGGCGGTGAGGTAGTTGTACATGGTTATCTCGTCGTCCGCGCCGTGCACCGCCAGCACCCCGTCGTGCCTGGCAATCTGCGTCATCAAGTCCGACAGACGCCCCATGTCCATTTTGGCCACGAGGCTGATGGGAATTCGACCCTCCGGCGGCTTCGTGTCAGTCGTAAATATCTTGATGCTCGGAAAGCCCGCCCTGACCAACTCGCCGTAGCGGGAGATGGCATCAGGGGTGTTCGAGCTGGAGTAGATGCAGTGAGTGGAATAGTCCGTATACGCATTGCCCGGCCAGACGGACATATAGTCGTGGATGCCTGCCGCCAGATCGCCCTCGTTGGGCACGGGAGCAAAGTCGACCACAGTAGTCGTTCCACCCCAGATGGCCCCCAGGGAATGTTCCAGTGGGCCGGCGTTCTCGACTCCCGGCACCGACTCCTCTATGCCCGGCTGAACGTTGGAGGCGGCGTGGATGTGGGGCTCGATGCCTCCGGGCACCACAATCTTGCCGGAAACGTCTATGACCCGCTGCGCCTCGGGCAGCAGAGCGCCGTGGACCGCCACCACGACAATCTTCTCTCCCTGAATGCCCACGTCCCAGTTTCCCACGCCCATGGGCGTAACCACGGTCCCGCCACTTATAATTGTATCCAACATTGCTCTAACCTCCCGCGTCTTAAGCTCTTCCCGCCTCGTTCTACCCTCAATTAGCTGATTGTAGACCAGCCGCATCCAGTGTCAAGGCCACGCCCTCTCCTCTACACCCTTCCCCCTCCCCCCACATGTCATTCTGAGGAGGCTCCGCGACGAAGAATCTCGCCTCCATGCAACGCCCAAATCCACTCCACCCCCGTGTCCCTCCGAAGGCAGGAACCCACTCCCAACCTACGTCCTGTCCACCAAGCCACCATAATCCCCTGTGGGGGCGGTTCGCGAACCGCCATGCCGCACCACGGCTAAACGCGACTTCTGTACAACCATCGCTATCCCCCCTGCCACAACGGCCAAATACGATATACTATGCCCTACTTTATGAATTCAAGGAGATGCGCATGGCTGAGAAGAAACTCAGAGTCGGAGTTTTGGGCGCGGGCCGCTGGGCCAACATGGCCCACATCCCCGGCTGGCTCCGGGACCCGCGCGTAGAAGTTGTTGCTCTCTGCGACGTGGAACCGCAGATGGCAAAAGACATGGCCGCCAACTTCGGCATCCCGGAATACACGGACGACTGGCAGGGCCTGGTCTCCCGCGCCGACGTGGACATCATAGACATCGTTACCCCTTCCAACACCCATCACGAACTGTCTATTGCCGCCATCGACGCCGGCAAGCACGTCCTATGCGAAAAGCCCGTGGCCCAGGATTTCCGCGAGACCCTCCGCCTCTCCGCCCTCGCCCAGAGCAAAGGACTCAAGACCAAGCTGGGATTCACCTTCCGATACACCCCGGGCGTGCAGTACGCCAGGTCGCTCATCGACCAGGGGTTCGTCGGAAAACCCTACATCTTCAACGGCTACGAGCAGAACTCCCAGTGGATTAACCCCCAAACGCCGCTGCGCCGCTCCCAGATGCGGGAAGACCAGTCCGAAATACAGGTGGTCTCTCTGGAGGGCTACGGCGGGCCCATCATCGATATCGGCCGCTGGTGGGTTGGAGCCGACTACTCCAGCGTCGTGGGGACCATGCGCAACTTCATCCCCGAAAGAATGGTCTATGGGAGCGACAAGCTCACTCCCATGAACATCGACGACGGGGACGTGTTCATCGCCGAGTTCGCCAACGGTGTCATCGGTTCCGTTCAGACCAGCTTTGTGACCGTTGGCAACTTCCCCGGCGTGGAGGCCCGCATCTTCGGCGACAAGGGCGCCATCATCTGCCGCATGGTGGAAGAATTCGGCGTGGCCGAGACCATCAAGGTCGCTACACCCGACAGCGTAGAATTCAAGGAGTTGACCATCCCCGACAAGTTCTACCCGGGGGGAGGCGCTCCAACGGAAAGCTGGCGCAGCCTCTTCTACGCCAACCTCATCAAGGACTTCATAGACGAAATTCAGGACGGAGGGCCGCGCAACCAGGGCAATTTCGTCGACGGCGCCGCCGTACAGGAGGTCATCAACGCCGTGGAACTCTCCTGCCGCGAGCGGCGTTGGGTCGACCTGCCCCTGGAGCAATAGTCATGGACCAAACGCAGAGCCAATTTTCTCGATGGCTTGACCGGTTTCTCGCCTCCTACTACCGTCACCGGCCCGTTAATGCCACCTACATCGGCGTCCACGACTACGACCATAGGCTTCCCGACCTGTCCGAATCCGGCGTGGACGCGTGCGTCTCGGAGATGACGCAGCTTCAGAAGGACCTGGCTGTCCTGCCTCCGGAAATCCTGTCGGAAGCCCAGAAGATGGACCGCAGATTGGCCGAGGGGTTTCTGGAGATTCAGCAGTGGGAATTCCAGTCCAACCACTTCCACCGGGGCAATCCCTCTTTCTATGCGGCCGAGGCCATATTTGGCGTTCTGTCGCTGTTTCGCCGTCCCTTCGCTCCCTTTGATGACCGGTTGAAGTCTGCAACAGAGCGAATGAACGGCATAGAGGTCCTGCTGCGGCAGGCACGCGAAAACATTGACACCGCTCCGTCGGTTTGGACTGAACGGGCCATCCGGGAGTGCGACGGCGCCCTGGCCTTTCTGGAGACCGGCCTGTCCCAGCTCCTCCGCGACAACGACGTTGAGTCCAACGAGGCGGATGACGCCGCCGGTCGAGCCGCCGACGCCTTCCGCCGGTTCAAACACTGGCTCCAATCCGACCTCACCCTCAGGCCCAACAACGCCTACGGATGCGGAGAGACCGCCTTCAATATCATGCTCCAAAAGGGCCACTGCCTTGACATGGATACCGCTGAGATTGAAGCCTACGCTTGGGAGCAGATGCGGGAGAGCCAGGAGGAATTGGATGCCCACGCGAGCGACTTCGGAGCCTCCGACTGGCGGGAGGCCCTTGCCAAGCTCCAAGACCACTACCCAACCCTGGACCACTACTTCCCCCACCACTACGGCCTGTGGCGGGCCTGCCGCGCCATGGCGGAGCAGAACAACCTCGTCACTTGGCCGGAATGCGCCATTCAGTTCATCCCACGACCCCAGTGGGCACGGGGCGCCGCGCCTCATCTCTACTTCCTCCCCTACCATTCCGCCCCCGCCTTCGACGAAATCCCCGCCGTTGATTGCATGCTGGCACCTATCGACTGGAGCGCCCCCGCAGCGGAGCGCATGCGGATGCTCAAAGCCTCCAACAACAGCGTCATCAAGCTGAACCACGTCGTCCATCACGCCGCCCTCGGCCACCACGTCCAAAACTGGTACGCCTACAACCGGGCCGAGTCCCGCATCGGACAGATTGCCGCCGTCGACGTTGCCTCCCGGCTGGCCCTCTTCTGCGCCGGCACCATGGCCGAAGGTTGGGCCACCTATAGCGTCAAGCTCATGGACGAAGTGGGCTTCCTGACGGCGCTGGAGAGCTACTCCCTCCACCATGCCCGCGTCAGGGCGTGCGCCCGGGCCATCGTCGACGTGGGCATCCACACGGGTAAGCTCACCCTGGGGCAGGCCCAAGACTTCTATAGCGAACGCGTGGGGATGTCGGCAGGAGCCTCCCGCGCGGAAGCAGTAAAGAACACTATGTTCCCCGGCGCAGCCATGATGTACCTTATTGGCTCCGACGCCATCGTGGACCTTCGTGAAGAGATGAAATCCAAACACGGCGATCGCTTCAACCTGAAGAAATTCCACGACACCTTCCTCTCCCACGGCTCTGTCCCCGTGTCGCTCATCGCCGAGTCCATGCGAAACAGCGACTGGCTGTTGGAATAGCCCCTCAAATGGTACATAATGGCAACACCCTTTCGACCCATCTAAAGGAGACGCTATGACCGACGAAACCGTCCAGGAACTCATAGGCCAGGCCAAAGACCATATCTGGATGAGCCACGCCCAGTTTTCGGGCAGGGACGACCCCACCGGCCTCGGAATTGCCACCAGGGGCGAGGGGTGCTACGTCATCGACAGCGAGGGCAAGCGGTACCTTGACGCTACGGGCGGCTCCCACTGCTGCCTGGTGGGTCACGGCCGCCGCGAGATCGCCGAGGCCGTCTACCAGCAAATGCTGGACTTGGAGTTCACCGGCTCAGGCCTGGTGCCCTTCACTAACGCACCGACAGCCAAGCTCTCCAAGAAGCTGGCCGACCTTACCCCGGGAAGCCTCTCCCGGTCCTTTTACACCCTTTCCGGCTCGGAAGCCGTCGAGGCCGCCCTCAAGATTGTGCGCCAGTACCACGCTCAGAACGGCAAGCCCAAGAAGTACAAGGTGCTCTATCGCAACTATTCCCACCACGGCTACACGTGGGGGGCCATGAGCGTCAGCGGCGATCCCGCCATCCGGTCCCTCATCTTCGAGCCCACCATACCAATGGGCGTGATGGTGCCGGAGGCCAACCCCTACCGCTGCATCCACTGCACCGGAACCTGCAACCTGGGCTGCGCCCGTTCCATAGAGGAGACTATCAAATACGAAGATCCCGACTCCATCGCCGCCATGATTGTCGAACCCGTTCCCAAGGGCGCGCTGGTTTCCCCACCTGAGTACTGGGACATGGTTAAGGACCTCTGCGCCAAGCACGACATCCTGCTGATTGCCGACGAGGTAGTGACGGGCTTCGGAAGGACCGGGACCTGGTTCGGCGGCGACCACTGGGACCTCGAACCCGACCTGATGGTCCTCGGCAAGACCCTCGGCAGCGGCTACCAGCCCATCGGCGCGGTTGTGGCCACGGAGCAGGTATTTGAAAGATTCCTCGGCAGCCCTGACAGGACCCTGATTCAGTCCCACACCCTCAGCAGCCACCCTGTAGTGTCCGTGGCGGCCCTCACTAATCTGGAAATCATCGAAAGGGAGCGGCTCGTGGAGCGCAGCGCCGCCCTCGCCCCCTTCTTCCGCTCCCAGCTTGAGACCCTCAAAGAGCACTCCACCGTTGGCGAAGTTCGAGCCATCGGCCTGCTCGCCGAGGTGGAACTGGTGAAGGGCGACGGCTCCAAGCAGCCCCTCGGCGACAAGGAAGTGGGCCGCAAGCTCACCCGCTTCATGGTGGATAACGGCCTCTATATGCGATGCAGCGGGGACAAGCTGTCCATTCATCCCTCGCTGACCATCACTGAGGACGAAATTCGGGAGATGGTAGACATCTTCGACAAGACCCTCACCTACGCAGAAAGGAATCTTCTGAAGACATGAACAATCCCGCAAGAACTCTCATGGTGGGCCTGGGCACCCGCGGCAAGAAGTGGGCGCGCATCCTTCACGAGGAAACCAAGTCCCAGACCGTCGGATACGTGGACATTGACGACGCCAACCTGGAATGGGCGCAGACCATGTACGAGGCCAAGCCCGAAACTTGCTATAACGACATGAGCCAGGCGCTGAAGGACCTGCAGCCGGACTTCGTTGTGCTGGCCACGCCCCCCATGGACCGGTACGAGAACGTGATGAAGGTCTTCGAAAGCGGCGCCCACCTGCTTTCGGAGAAGCCTCTTTCTCTGGACTTCGACGAAGGCATCCGCATGGTGAAGGCCGCAGAGGACGCCAAGTTGGGTTTCGCCGTGGGCCTGAACTTCCGCTTCCAGCACTCCATCCTCAAAGCCCGTGAGATTCTCCGCAGCCGCAGGATTGGCGCGCCCCGGTTCGCCGGTTACTCCTACTGGCGCAACCGCGACGGCTACGCGCCCTTCCTGAACAAGTTCCCGCTGACCATGCGTCAGCCCATGCTCTACGAGCAGGTCATCCACCACATAGACTCAATTCGCTTCGTCTACGACTCGGAAGTGGAGCGCGTTACCTGCCGCTGCTCCAACCCGCCCTGGAGCATGTACCGAGACGACGCGACCACCATCGCCATTTTTGACATGGCCGCCGGGTTGCAGGTCAACTATTTCGGCACATGGTCGGGCCAGACCAAGCTCGACCAATTCCTGTGGCGGACCGACTGCGACGACGGGGCGCTGTTCCAATACGAGCTGTTCTCCGACCTCAGAATCATTCGCGGCTCGGAAAACGACGTTATGGAGAAGATTCCCCTCCCTGAGCAGGAACATCTGGTGGACGACGCCCGGGTGATGGTTTCGGAGGTTCTCGACCAACTTGCCCAGGGCAGCCTACAGCCGGAACCCACCGCCATCGACCACCTCAAGACCTTCGGCATCATCGCCGCCTGCGAGGAGTCCAACGACACCGGCCTCCCCGTAGACATGGAGGAGTTCTTCGACCGCCACGGAATGCCGTCCCACTGGCGTTGACCTTTCGGCTACATCGGAGTAGACTTTCAGTTCTGAATTAGCATCAGGCAATGGGAACGTCCAAGCGGGCGTCACCACGGGGCAATGTGCTTGGGCTTTCCTTGTCGCCGCAGCCCCTTTTGCTGAACTTCCTACAGTCCGAGGGTCTCTGAAGTATGTCGAAGCCATTAGTTGCCATTTGCGGCATTTTTGCACTTTTCATCCTCGCCGTCGCTTGTAACGGTGACGGTCGGTCGTCCGAGTCCGCCCCCACCTGGGACGATCCACTCCAGCCTGGAATTACGTGGAACCTGAAATTGCTCAACGGTAGGCCACTTGTCTATGGATCCTCAATTACCCTCACCGACAACTTGGCATCTGGACATGACAGTTGCAACAACTATGGAATGGCGTCACTAAGCGACGACCAACCGCGCTTTACAGTCCTCAGCACTGCCTTAGATGGGACAGAAGCGGAAGGAATATTCTCGTCCCGCGTAGGATTCACCGAACGCCTAGGATGTGGAGAACGTCTCGAAAAGCAGGCAGATGACTACCACGCTGCGTTGAAAGAAGCGGAGAGATTTCGCATCAAGGATAACTGGCTAGAGATTTCTGACGGCGAGAATCAACCCACATTGGTCTTCTCAAGGCAGCCGCCACTTCCTGGGCGCCAGCCAAACTTAGCAGGCACGCAATGGAGCATGATGGGCAACACGACTCCAGTCACCTTGGCATTCCTTGACGACGAACTTGCTGCCATAGCGGGTGAATGCTTCGATTTCATTGTGAGATATCGCATTACGGGTAGACTCTTCAAGTTGTACGGACTCCATTGGTGGGATTATCATCAGGCTTGCATTGAAGGGGACTCCTCCAATTCTCTTTGGGGGGCAGAACACTACTCTGTAGTTGGTGAAAAAGACTCGGAGAAACTATTGATTGGGACGCAATTAGGAAAAACATTGACCCTAGATGCTCTTTCGACGGTTGCTCAAGATACGGGACAAGGAGAATGGTCGCTGAAGAACATAGTGTCCCTGACCTCGGATGACATTGGACAACACGTCGTTTGGGGAGTAGTCCCAGGTTCTACTGTTACTTTAATCATCCAAGAGGGTCTCGCGTCCGGCTCAGTGGGATGTAATACCTATCAGGCGCCTCTTACTATCGATGGAGAGGCGATTGACATTGGGCCCATAACAAAATCAGAGAAATCGTGCCTTCATATCGAGAATTCTACCAATGTCATTAGGCAGGAATCGCGCTACCTTGACCTCTTACCTCAAGTTGCCTATGGCGTAACATTCGGCGAGAGACTTTTCTTGTCCACCGGAACTGGCATATACTTGATTTTCGAAGCCAAATAGCGCTTCACCAGCGAGGATTTGGTTGCTCCCAACCTTCCTCTCTTCGGAAAGCCACTCTAAGGGCGCCAAATCCCTTCTCCCTGAAAACTCTCCGACAGTACAATGACCTGGATACGCACCATTCCGTTTGACAAGGCCGCCGGAAAGCTGGCGAACCTATACCGTCGCATCAAGGGGCCTGACAACGCCGTGGATAACATCATGATGGCCCACAGCCTCAGACCTCACACCATGGAGGGACATCTGGCGCTGTACAAGGCCACCCTGCATCACAGCGGCAACACCCTGCCGGTTTGGTTCCTGGAGACGCTGGGACTCTTCGTAAGCGTGCTCAACCGCTGCAGCTACTGCGCCGACCACCACTACGAAGGCCTACGACGCCTGCTGAATGACGACGAACGCGCCCAAGCCATCCTCACGGCCTTCAACCGCATCAGACCCCAGGACGCCTTCGCCGGTAGAGAGTTGGCGGCCCTTGCATACACCGCGGCCTTGACCCGAAATCCTTCCGTTGTTGCGGAAAAGCACATCAAAGGTCTGAGAAAAGCGGGCTTTGACGACGGGCAGATTCTGGAAATCAACCAGGTAGTCAGCTACTTCGCCTACGCCAACCGCACCGTTTTGGGCCTGGGAGTAACCACGGATGGAGACATGCTGGGCCTTTCTCCCTCGTCGGACGAATCCGCCGACTGGTCCCACAAGTAGTCTGAGTCGCAGCTGCCGCATTCCTGCACTAGCCTGACTTACTGGAGAAAAATAAATGCAGTTTCGCCAGCTAGGCAATCTCACCGTTCCCGTAGTCGGTATGGGCTCAGCATCCTCATCGGGCTTTAACGTGGAGTCGGCGGAGGGGATGGAAAACTGCCGCCGCATTCTGGACAGCTGCCTGGCCGCGGGTACCACCTTCCTGGACACGTCACCCATGTACCGCAGGGCGGAAGGCGTCATCGGCGCCGGCATTCGGGGACGCCGTCACGAATTCCAGCTGGCCACCAAGGTCTACTGCTCCGGTGTCGAAACAGGCCACGCCCAGATTCAGCTTTCCTTTGACCTCCTGGGCACGGACCACATCGAAGTATTTCAGATTCACAACCTTGTGGACTGGCGCACCCACCTGCCCTACCTGGAAGATCTGAGGGCTCAGGGCAGGATCGACGTCATTGGCATCACCCACTACCAGCCCCACGCCTACGACGAGTTGGCGCAGGTGATTCGGACAGGAAGGGTCGACGCCATCCAGATTCCCTACAGCCTGCTGGAGCGAGAGGCGGAGGAGGAACTCCTGCCCCTGGCCGAAGAGATGGGCATTGGCGTAATTGTCATGAGACCGCTGGTGAAGGGCACGGTGGTGACGGGGCTGAAGCGGCAGCCCGATCTTACTCCCCTGCGGGAGTTCGGTATAGAGACATGGGGACAGGCGGCACTGGCCTGGATTCTGGCCGACCCCCGCGTAACTGTGTTGATTCCCGCCACCAGCCGGCCCGGGCGTATGCTGGAGAACGCCGTCGCCGGTTCCATTACACTGCCCCCGGGACTCCGCGACTACATTGGGCGGGAATGGGAGCGCTGCATCTAGCCTACCCGCCTGCCGTTGTTGCCCCCATCCTCCCTTGATAGAATGGTTCCCAAGTTCGCTCACCCAACTAAGGAGAGAAGATGTACGTAATCATTGCCCCCATCCAGATTAAGCACGATTTCAAGGCAGAATTCATCGAGGCCATGATTCTAGACGCCAAGGGCTCCGTTGAGAACGAGCCGGGATGTCTCCGGTTCGACATCATCCAGGATGCCGACCACTCCGACCGTATCTGGCTCTACGAGGTCTACAAGGACGAAGCGGCGTTCAAGGAGCACACGCAGACGCCCCACATCAAGAAGTGGTTGGAAACGACGAAGGACTGGCGCGATCAGGGACCTTCCGGCGCAGGCCGGGGCAGCCACACCATCTGGCCCCCGGACGAAGACTACAAATAGGGTCTGGTTTCAAACCTGCCCGTGTAAATAGAGCGCGAGGACTAACTCGCCTGTGCCAGCTCCTTCGCCCCGCGCAGCGCCAGATAGTACCCGAAGACTCCAAAGCCGTACACCAACCCACGGCTAACCGGCTGCACCTTGGAGACAACGCCACGCGCTGAAGGGTTTGACGCATGGACTTCGATAACGGGAAATCGGACCTGGGTTATGGCCGTCGGTAGCGGTCCCGTTCCGGTGGTGTAGCCCGACGGATTGATGACCGCCGCGTCCATGTCTCCGTCGTGGGCGGCGTACAGCGCGTTTACCACCTCGCCCTCGATGTTGGAGTGGAAAATCTCCACCTCTACACCCAACTCCCCTGCGTACCTCCGCACTGCATCGTTGATTTCGTCCAGCGTCGTCGTGCCAAAGATCTCAATCTGGGCGCGCCCCCGCATGTTCATGCCCGCGCCCTGAATAACTAGAATCTTGGTCATCGCTCTCCTTCCGGCTTCGCGCTACGCCCCGTTGACCTTGACCAGCTTCTGAAGGCTGCGTATCTCTCTAGGAGGGTCGAACAGGCTGCCGGCTGTGGTCCAGGACACCTCCGCCACGTACAGATCACCGTTGGAGTCCAGTGCGATGCCGTGAGGAGCGATGAACTTGCCGGACGCCTCGCCAGGCCCCGTATCGCCCAGACGAGCGAGCACTTCACCCTGCAGATTGTAGATGCTGACCCTCGGCCCCAGGCCGGGCGCGCCTTCGTTGGCCGAAATGGACGCGCCCAACTCGCCGATGTAGCAGAGCTGCCGACCATCGGCGTCAAATGATCCGTCGTCAATGTAGAGGCCGCAGGGCTTGGCCATGTTCACCCACTGGGTCTCGTACTTCCCCTTGGAGTCGAAAACCTGCACCCGGTGGTTCTCGCGGTCCGCCACGTAGACGTAGCCGTCCTTGTCCGTTGAGATGTTGTGGACGATGTTGAACAGGCCCGGTTCCGTGCCCGGGCCGCCCCACGAGAAGAGCAGATTCCCGCCCTCGTCATATTTGTGGACGCTCGCATTGCCGTATCCATCCGAAACGTAGATGTCGTTGTTGATGGGGCAGATGGCCACGTGGGTGCACCGGTTAAAGGGATGGCCGCTATGGAAGGGCGCCGGCTTGCCGCTGGTGCCCAGGGTCAGAAGCACCTGTCCGTCGTAGGTGCACTTCCGCACCGTGTGGTCGTCATCGTCGGTGCAGTAGATAGTATCGTCCGGGCCCATGGTGATGCCGTGAGCGCGTGGGAATAGCCCTTCGCCCCAGGAATTCAGGAATTCCCCCTCTCGATTGAAAACAATCATCGGGTGCTCCCCGCGATTGAAGGCGTACACCCGACCCTTGGCGTCTACGCCCACTGCCGCCACTTCCTTGAAGCCCCAACCTTCGGGAAGATTTCCCCAACCCTCCTCCACTTCATAGACAAAATCGCCTTCTCCGATTCTTACTGCCATCACTACATCTCCTAACCCAGGTTGGAACCAAGGGTAGCCCGTCCAACGGCTGGATTCAAGGTTGGGGTGCACACCACATCCTCATATCCCTACCTATGGTATAGTAACAGCAATCTGCACTTGGAGGAGTTCCATGGAGTACAACCTTGTTTCGGCGGATTCCCACATGGACATGAGCTGGCTGCCCGGCGACCTGTTCGAGAAGAACGGCCCCAGCCATCTGAAAGACGTAATGCCCAAGGTCGTGGACACGGACAGCGGCCCTCGCTGGGTTACCGAAGGGCGCGAGTTGGGCGTCTACGGCGGCTTGGGATTCGGCTTCAGCGCGCCGAGTAGAGGTCGCCGGCGGCAGGTAGACAAGATGTACGAGGCTGGCTACTACGACGGCGGGCCCCACGCAATCAACCCGGAACTCCGCCTCAACGACATGGCCATTGACGGCATCGACGCCGAGATCCTCTACGGCATGACCACCGCCGGCATGAGAATCCGCAACCCGGAGGTCCTCTCCGAAAGCTACCGCATATACAACGATTGGGTGTCGGACTTCTGCACCGCCACCCCCGGCCGCTGGTACGCCCTGGCCTGTATGCCTCTCCACGACCCGGTAATTGGCGGTGAAGCACTTCGGAGAGCCGCCAAGAATCCAGGCATCCGCGGCGGCGAGCTATACGTCAGTGGCACAACGCGTCCCATCTATCTTCGGGACGGCTACTGGGACCCGCTATGGGAGGCGGCGGCGGAAACGGGCCTGCCCATCTCCTTCCACATTGGCGGCGGCGGAATCAAAGTCCCTGGCCCCATCGAAGGCGAGGAGGGCCAGAAGTCCTTCAGCGCCGACGACCCCACCCAGAATCAGCTGGCCTTCGTCGGCACGTCCCTTCCACTGGGCCAATTGGCCGGCTCAGAGTGGCTCATCAGTATCATAATGAGCGGCGCCTGCGAAAGACTGCCCAACTTCCGCTTTGTATTGGGCGAATGCGGCGCCGGCTGGATACCCTTCGTCATTGAGCGGATGGACATCAAGTACAAGGACAGCCTCCTGGACGAGAAGTTCGATCCCACCATGAGCCTATTGCCCAGCGAATACTGGTACCGGCAGGGAGCGACCACCTTCCAGCAGGACCCCTGCGTTAACTATATGGCCGAGCACATCGGCGTCGATAACCTGATGTGGGGTTCCGACTATCCCCACCCCGACGGCGTTTGGCCGGGCTCAAGGGATGTCATTGAAGACAATATGGGCAAGCTCGACGCGGCGGACCGCCGCAAGATTACGTGCGACAACGCGGTGAAGCTGTACCGCATGGGTCAATAGCGACCCGCCTCAACACAACCCTGGCAATCAACAGGGCCGCCCAAGAACGGGCGGCCCTATTTGCGATATTCGGCCAGCCGCGAGAGCCGCTCCCTTACTTCGGCGAAAGTCTCCGGACGCTTTGGGAATGCGAATCGAATATAGGGCTTGCCCATTTCCTCCCTATGGTAAAAAGCCCGACCCGGCACAGGCGTCACGCCTATCTTGCTAGAGAGGAACAGGGAGAACTCGTTTTCGTTCTCAAAGCCGCAATCAGGGTAGTGAGTCATCACGTAGTAGGCGCCCTTGGGAGTCACGTAGTCGAAACCCATCTCTCCAAGGATGGAAAGCATCGTGTCGCGCCGGACCACGTAGCCGGCGGCCAGCTCATCGTAGTAGCTTTGGGGAAAGCGAAGAGCCGCCGCGGAGGCCTCCTGTAGCGGAGCTGCCGCCCCCACTGTCACGAAGTCGTGGGCGCGCCGGATGCCAGTCGTAATCCCCTCGTCTAGCGCGATGGCCCAGCCTATGCGCCAGCCCGTGACGCTGTAGGTCTTGGACACGCTGTTGATGGTAATCGTCCGCTCTCCCATGCCCGGAAGGGAAGCAATGCTGCAATGGGACTCGCCGTCGTATAGAATGTGCTCGTAGGGTTCGTCTGTAATGGCTAGCACGTCGTATTCCTGGCAGAGGTCGCTGATTGCCTCCAACTCGGCCCGATTGAACACCTTTCCCGTGGGATTGTGGGGAGTGTTTATGACAATGGCCTTGGTCTTCTTGCTGAAGGCCCTTCTAAGCTCGTCGTCGTCAAAGACGAACTCGTCACCCCTCTGGTAGAGCTGCACGTAAACCGGAACGCCCTGGCACAATAGCGTATCCGGACCGTAGTTCTCGTAGAAGGGCTCGAAGACTATCACCTCGTCCCCGGGATCAACCACGGCCAGCATAGTGGACAGCATTGCCTCGGTGCCGCCACAAGCGATTGTAATGTGACGGTCAGCCTCCACCTCAACACCGTTGTACCAGCCGAACTTCTCGGCAAGGGCCTGCCTTAATGATGGCGCGCCCCAAGTGATGGCGTACTGGTTAAATCCTTCGTCTAGGGCCGTCTTGGCTGCTTCAATTAGCTCTCGCGGAGGGTCGAAATCCGGGAAGCCCTGGGCCAGGTTGATGCCGTCGTGCATGTTGTTGACCCGGGTCATCTCCCGAATGACGGACTCCGTGAACAGACTCACCCTCTTGGAAAATCGATTCTTGGCGAACAAGCTGGACATCTCTCCTATGACTACACGAGTGATTTCGCAGGTCAGGGTATCACGTAGAGGGCGGGTTAGCCACTTTAGCTGGACGTATCCAGAAGGTCAACGGCGGCCCGTATAGTCTGAGCCGTGGTACGGCTATCATCCACCGTCTCCGCCCGTTCATCGGCGAAGGACGTTTGGCTGAGAAGTCGATAGATGGCCGTCGCTCCCTGGTGGAAGAAGGGCGGCAGTCCCTGCTGTTCATAGGTTGCGACAATCTCCTCCATCTCGCCGATCCAACGCCCTGCGCGGGCTGGCAATCGGGCGATACCCCCCTGCATCTGACTGAAGGCGTGAGACTGACTGGACTCAAGCTCTCCGGCCAACTCCTCGGTAAGTCCCAGCGACTCCGCCAAGGATAGCACTGCCACCTGGAGGGCCGACGTGCCCTTGGTAAGACCGGCGTAGCACATCTTGATCCCCGACGCTCGGCCAACCTCATCCCCCAGCTGCTTCACAATGATGCCCATGCCGTCCAACTCCGACATCACGGCAGCGTGTTCGCCGGACACATAGAATCGCGGACGATAGTCTCCTTTAGGCGGACCGCCGATGATCGACGCGTCGATGAAGCTTCCACCACCCCCGGAGATTATCTCCTCTATATCCAGTGTCGTCTGGGGAGAAATGGCGTTGCAGTCGGCGTAGTAAATCCTGGCGCCAATAGTTCTGATTGCCCGTTCCACCTCCTGCGAAAGGGCTGTGGCCTGGGACGGCACCATTATCGAAAGGACGAGGTCCGCCCGCTCCACCAGGGCCTCCATGTCCGGCACGTCTACGATTCCGGCGGCCTCAGCCAAACCGCGCGTCCGCTCGCTTCGACCATTCAGGCAGGTAATAACCTCCAGCCCGCCTTGCCTTAAGGCCTTGCCTACAGCGTGTCCCATGTCCCCCGGACTCAGAATCGCTACCCGTTCAACTGCCATATTCACTCACTCTCCCACAATTCAACATTGACTACTCACTCCAACTCTACAATGGTCTGTCCGATGAGTACGCTCTCACCCTTCTGTACTTTCACCGCCTTCACCTTCCCACTCCTTGAGGACGTCAGTTCCTGCTCCATCTTCATTGCCTCCAGGACGCAAATCCGCCCGCCCGCCGAAACCCGGTCGCCGACTCCCACGTCGATGGAGAGAATCACGCCTGGAAGGGGCGAACGAACCGCGTTGTCGCCTGCTTCGTCCGTCGATTCCGGCTTGATGTCGGCTTCCGCAGTGGCCGCATCCTTGGCCTGCAGCAGGTCCTCCAAAAACACCATCACCGGTTCCTCGTCCACCAGCACGCGCACCCGGTCGCCCTCCCACGGACCCACGTCCACGTCGTACCACCGGTCTTCCACCTTCACACGCAGCCGGGGCATTCAGTTTTTCCCCCCTGGGAATTTCGGTGACTCTTTCGACATTCGCAATGCTTCCAATTGGCGCATTATATCACCGCCCATACGTCCCAACCCGCGCCTAGCTCAACACCGAGATGAAGACCCCGGCCACCACCGCCGAGCCAATCACTCCCGCCACGTTGGGCCCCATGGCGTGGGGAAGCAGGAAGTTGGCGGGATTGGCTCGCTGGCCCATGTTGTGGGACAGCCGCGCCGCCATTGGCACTGCCGAAACACCCGCCGAGCCTATGAGGGGATTGACCTTCTCCTTGACGAACAGGTTCATCAGCTTGGCGAAAAGAAGCCCGCTCACGGTGCTGAACGAAAACGCGCCCAATCCAAGCGCCAGAATCTTGATGGTGTCCAGATCAAAGACCCGCTCCGACGATAGCTGAGCGCCAACGGTTATCATCAAGAAGATGGTCGCCACGTTCAGGATCTCGTTGGAAGCGGAGTTGAACAGCCGCGGCACCACGCCACTCTCCCGGAACAGGTTGCCTATCATAAACATGGCGATCAGGGACGCAGACTCCGGCACCACCAAGATGATGATGACCATGGTAACGGCGGGGAAAAGCAGCTTCTCCCTCCGAGACACCTCTCGCAAGGGACGCATCACAATCTCCCGCTCCTGTTTCGTTGTCAGGAGCCTCATCAGAGGCGGCTGGATGAACACGACGCTGGCCATATAGGAATACGCCGTCACTGCGGTAATTCCCAGCAGTTCCGGCGCCAGCCGCGCCGAGGCGAAGATAGTCGTCGGCCCGTCCGCGCCCCCGATGATTGCTATCGCCCCCGCTTCCTTGATGTCGAAGCCCACCACCAAGGCTATCCAGAGGGCGGCGAATACCCCCATCTGGGCTGCCGCTCCCAGCAGCAGCGTCTTGGGGTTGGCGATGATCGGCCCAAAGTCCGTCAGCGCCCCCAAGCCGAGGAAGATAAGCGGCGGCAGGATGTTCCATTTGAACAGCGCAAACTCGAAGATCACGCCCAGAATGCCCGATTCCTGCTGCTCCGCGCCGGGGCTGTAGTGGGTCAGGCCGGTGAGGGGTAGATTGGCAAGAATTATGCCTATGCCTATGGGCAGGAGTACGTAGGGTTCCGTCTTCCTTGCTATGGCAACAATGGCGAAGGCGGCCCCGACCGTTAACAGGAGCACATTCTGCCAGCCCAAGTTGGCGATGCCGCTGGCGTTTACAAAATCTCTAAGCTCTTCCAAGGACGGCGACCTAACCTAGTTTGAATCCCCGGATTCATCGGGGAGATGTCCCCTACTCATGGCAACAGTGACCGCTATAGTGGCGGCCAGTGCTTTGTTTCGCTCCGCCAACGTCTCCTCCTCGGAGGGTAGGCTAGAACTAGAACCGGATCCAAGGTTCGCCACTCTGGGCAATATAGCGGTGAACAGGGAAAGCAGCATCAGCAGGCTAAAGGCGGTGCCTATGCCTATCAGTGTAATAGTTAGGGCTTCACCGGTATCGAAGCTGATTTTCGCTCCTCCTGCCTGGGGTCTGTCGCCTTGGGAATTCTACACTCCAAAGGCCTCCAGTGCCACACTCGCACAATCCACAACGTCCGAAGGGAAAACGTTGCCTAGCCGCCCGCAATAGTGTAATTTTTTGGAAAGACAAACTACTCCCTTTGCTGACAGTCGAGGGGCATCTGACTATAATGATACTTGGTACAATACCGATGCACTTCAGCTACACTGCACTTCGGCCCGACCAGGAGGACGAACATGGCGGACAAGATTGACTTCAACTGCGACATGGGCGAAAGCTTTGGCATGTACAAGCTGGGCTACGACGAAGAGGTTATCCGCTACATAACCTCGGCCAACATCGCTTGCGGCTTCCATGCCGGTGACCCCATGTGGATGCGGACCACCGTCGAGATGGCGGAGAAGCACCTGGTAGGAGTAGGTGCGCAGCCCAGCTTCCCCGACCTCATGGGTTTCGGCCGTCGCAACATGAGCGTCAGTCCTGAAGAGGCCCGAAACGACGTCACCTACCAGATAGGCGCCCTCCAAGCCTTCGCCAAGGGCAGAAAGCTCCAGCACGTGAAGCCCCACGGCGCCATGTACAACATGGCCGTCGCGGACCTCACCCTTGCCCAAGCCATCTGCCAGGCCGTCATCGACGTAGACCCCGAGATGATAGTCGTCGCCCTGGCCGGCACCCAGTGGGTGGACCTGGCCGCAGACATGGGCCTGCGCGTAGCCAGGGAAGCCTTCGCCGACCGGGCCTTCACCGCCCAGGGGACCCTCGTTCCCCGCTCCCAGCCAGGCTCCGTCATCCATGACGTGGACGCCGTCGTAGAGCGCAGCGTGCGGATGGTCACTGAAGGAAAGGTCACCGCCATTACCGGCGAGGAGGTGGAGCTTCAGGCCGATAGCCTCTGCCTCCACGGGGACACCCCCGGGGCCGTGGAGATGGCCCGCGCCGTTCGCGAGGGACTGGAGTTCGCCGGCGTCAAGATTGTTCCCATGAGCAGCCTGGTCTAGCCCATGTACGCCGAACCCCGTTTTCTCCCCGCCGGAGACCGCGCCCTTGCCATTGAGTTGGGGGACGACATCACCCCCGAAACCAATGGCGCCGTCCGTGACCTGCTGGTCGCCATAGAGGAGAACCCCATCGACGGCGTGTTCGACATAGTACCCTCCTACCGCTCAATATTGGTCCACTACGACCCGCTGGTGGTCGAACTTCCCCGCCTCAAGGAAGAATTGACTGCCCTGCTAGACTCAGTGTCGGCGGGGAAGCACGCCACACCCCGCTGTGTGCAGATTCCCGTCCTCTACGGCGGTGAGGGTGGTCCCGACCTGGAGCATGTGGCCCAGCACAACGGACTCAGCATTGACGAAGTGGTTGCCATCCACTCCGGCCTCCAATACCTAGTCTACATGCTGGGGTTCTCCCCGGGCTTTCCCTACCTGGGCGGCATGGACGAGCGCATCGAGACGCCCAGGCTGGACACACCACGAACAATCATTCCCGCCGGGTCCGTGGGCATCGCCGAAAAGCAGACGGGCGTGTATCCCACCGCAACCCCGGGCGGCTGGCAGATAATCGGCCAGACCCCCCTCCACTTCTTTGAACCCGACGCGGACCCTCCCAGCCTGCTTGAGCCAGGGGACCTGATCCGCTTCGTACCCATAGACCGTCGGGAATTTGACGCCATCGCGGAGGAAATCGAACAGGGCGCTTACGAAACCAGAACGGAGACGCCGGAATAGTCATGGCTACCTTCGAGGTCGTAGAAGGTGGTTTCTATACCACGGTGCAGGATCTTGGCCGCTACGGGTTCCAACGCTACGGCGTGCCTGTTTCCGGGGCCATGGACGTCTACGCACTCCGACTGGCCAACATCCTTTTGGGGAACGATGAGGAGAGCGCCGCCCTGGAGTTGACCCTCATCGGGCCCAAGCTCAAGTTTCTGGAAGACACGACCGTGGCCCTCGCCGGCGCGAACCTGGCCCCGCGGCTCAACGGTCGGCCCGCTCCCATGTGGCACGCCTTCCGCGTACTACGGGGGAGCCTGCTCACCTTCGACGGTCCCCTGGTAGGCAAGCGGGCCTACCTGGCCGTCCCGGGCGGCATAGACGCTCCGGTGCTCATGGGCAGCCGCTCCACCTACGTCCGCGGCGGCCTCGGCGGACACGAGGGACGCACCCTCAAGCCCGGCGACAGAATCTCCGCCATCCGGCGAGGCGATAAGCATCGTCCCAACCCGGCTACCATCCCCGACTATCTCGTCCCCCACCGGCTGAACGAACACCGACTACGAGTGGTTATGGGTCCCCAGGCCGACGCCTTCACCGCCGAGGGAATCGCCACCTTCTTCAGCTCGCCGTTTACCGTCAGCCAGCAATCAGACCGGGTAGGCTACCGACTTCAGGGCCCGCCCATCGCCCACAGCAAGGGCGCGGACATCGTTTCCGACGGTATTCCTTTCGGGGCGGTCCAGATAACCGGCGACGGCCAGCCCGTCATACTCATGGCCGACCGAGGAACGACCGGCGGCTACACCAAGATTGCAACGGTCATCTCCGTCGACCTGGCTGAGGTGGCCCAAACCCTACCCGGCAACACCGTCACCTTCCATGCCGTCTCCGTAGAGGAGGCCCACCGTCTGCTGAGGGAGCAGGAGGAGGCCATGGAGCGGTTCAAGGGCTACGTGGAGCGTTCCTCCCAGATTCACGGAGCGGGCCTCCGCGTTCTGGTAGACAACAAGCCCTACGAGGTCCAAGACCAGGACGGCGAATCCGCGACCCAACTAGAGCCACTGCAAGGCGACGTTCAAACCTCCAGAAGGACCATCAGCGCCACCATCAACGACAACTCTTACACCTTCGACGTGGAGTTACAGGACGACGGCGGCGCGCTTCTCACCCAGATGCCCGAGGACGACCATCCGCGCCAGGACCCGCCCCAGAGCATCACCGCCACCGTCAACGAAAACTCCTACACCTTCGAGCTCTGACCCAGCCACTTCACCAGCCGCCCTAAACCTGGCCGTCTGATCCCAGGGCGGGGCATACGTCGGTCTCCACCCCACCTGACATCTCCCAATTGCCTCAACGTCCCCTTCCCTGCTACCATCCTTCCCATGAAGAACCCTATCGCTCGCCTCCAAAACTCCCCGCCCAACCCCGCACCCACCCAAGATTCGTTTCAACCCGGGTAAAAAAACAAATCCAACATTAGATTCAGTCAATCTCAGGCGTGAGCTTCATCAAATTCACCCATATTCGTTTATTAGATCGAATCCTTCTCAGGCACAAACTTCACAAAAACGAATGCTCCAATCCCGGCAACGAATACATGACACCTTAAATGCATCCGCGCACCCTTCATTTGACCCCCTACACGGCCTGAAGTACACTACCTGACAACACAATCCCCGCAGGCCCAATGGCGGGAAGGAGAGCGCCCATGTCCCAATTTGGAAAAGGCAAGTTCACCTACCGTTTGGCGGAAGGATGGGGAACACTCCCGGAAGGCCACGAGTTCGGCCAGGTCGCAGGTGTAGCGTCAGACTCCCAAGGCCGCGTGCACCTCTTTAACCGCAGCGCCCACCCCGTGCAGGTTTTCGACATGGAAGGCAACTTCCTCCGCTCGTGGGGCGGGGGTGCCTTCGCCAACCCCCACGGAATCACAATCGCCCCTGACGACAGTTACTGGCTGGTGGATAGGGACGCCCACGTAGTGCAGCATTATTCCGCCGCAGGCGTCCTGCTGCTGACCATCGGCAATCCAAACCAGCCTTCCGACACCGGATACGACGAAGAGGAACGGGTGGTCAACCAGGCCGCCGGACCCTTCAACCTGCCCACCAAAGTCGCCCTTGGCCCCGAAGGCGAAGTTTTCGTGGCCGACGGCTACGGTAATTGCCGCGTTCACAGATTCTCCCACGAAGGAGATCATATCCTATCCTGGGGGGAGCCCGGCGACGGCCCCAGCGAGTTTCATCTGCCCCACAGCCTCTGGGTAGACGGCGAGGGTCGGGTGCTCGTCTGCGACCGGGAGAACCACCGAATCCAGATTTTCACTCGCCAGGGACTTCACCTAGACACGTGGGGCGGGTTCATTCAGCCCACGGACATCTACATTGATCCCGACGGCATCGTCTACGTGTCCGAATTGGGCGACCGGGTCAGCATCCTCGACCTGGAAGGCAATCTGCTGGCCCGTTGGGGAGAAGAACGCAGCCAAGAACCCGGCAGCTTCTGGGGCGCCCACGGCATCTGGGTTTGCGCCCGCGGCGACATCTACGTCAGCGAGGTGCTCGAAGGCCAGCGGGTGCAGAAGTTCACCCGCACGGCATAACGTCAGACTTCACAGGAAAGATGGAGGCATAGCAGTTGGCGGAACAGGCAACTTCAGCCGAGAACCTTCGCGTCAGGGTTAACCCCGACGACCTGCGCACCACGGTGCAGCGCATTTTCCAGCACGTCGGCGTGCCCGCCGACGACGCGGCCACAGGCGCTGACGTGCTGGTGAAGGCCGACCTCATGGGCGTCGAGAGCCACGGCGTTTCCAACATGCTGGAGCGGTACGTAGAGCGGTACCAGAACGGCATAATGAACCCCAATCCCAACTGGCGCATCGTCCGGGAGACCCCGGGCACCGCCACCATTGATTCCGACCGTGCCCTGGGAGTCATCATCACACCCATCGCAATGAAGCTGGCCATCGAAAAGGCCAGGAACGTGGGCATAGGCATGGTCACCGTGGGCAATTCCCGTCACCTCGGCATGGCCGTGTATCACGCCATGATGGCCCTGGAGCACGACATGATTGGCGTATGCATGTCCAGCGTTCGCCCCACAGTGCTCCCATCCCTGGGCAGCACCGTTCGCCTGGGCACCAACCCCATCGCCGTGGCCGCCCCGGCGGGAAGCCATCCGCCCTTCGTCTTCGACGCCGCCACCAGCGTCGTGCCCGACAACAAGGTCGACATCGTTCGGCGGCTAGGAGGAAACCTCTTCCCAGGATTGATTGGCGACGAAAACGGCACCCCCATTATGGAGTCTGTGCCGGCGCCCCCCAGGGACGGCTACCAGCTGCTTCCCCTCGGCAGCATCCCCCAGACAGGCGGCCACAAGGGTTACGGCCTCGCTTGCGTGGTGGACATTCTCTGCGGCGGTCTCTCCGGGACCGGCTACGGCGCAACGCGTCCCGCCGAGGAAGTCGCCCACACCGTCGCCGCCTACAACATCGAGGCCTTTATCGAAGTCGACACCTTCAAGGAACAGATGGACACCTGGCTCCAGACCCTGAAGGACACGCCGCCCGCGCCCGGCAACGACCGAGTGCTGGTGGCCGGACAGATGGAATGGGAGGCACAGCAGGACCGAAACGCCAACGGCATCCCCCTGCACCCGGAGGTCATCGGGTGGTTCCGGGACACCTGCGCCCAGATGGAGATTCCCTTCAACCTGGAATAAGAACTTGAACCCTGCCCCCTTTGTTGACGTGTCGCACTCACTGTATCTCGTAGTGGAACTTCGCAAGGGCATAAGAACTTGAACTCTTCCCACTGGGACGTCGCCGTTATAGGCGGAGGGATAATCGGCCTCTCGTCCGCCCTTCACTTAACCCAACTCTACCCCAAGATGCGGGTAGTCCTCTTGGAGAAGGAGTCCCGCCTGGCCCTCCACCAGACAGGCCACAACAGCGGCGTCATCCACTCCGGCGTCTACTACAAGCAGGGTTCGCGTAAGGCCCAATTCTGCGTCGAAGGCGTCAAGCGTCTCAAGAAGTACTGCCGAGAAAAGGGCATCGAGTACAACCAGTGCGGCAAGGTAATAGTGGCCACCGAACCCTCCGAACTGCCCGGCCTGGAAGCGATCTACCGGCGCGGACAGGACAACGGAGTCCCTGATTTGCGTATCATCGACGCCGACGAACTGGCGGAAATCGAACCCCACACCCGCGGAATCAAGGCCCTCCATGTCCCAGGAACCGCCGTGGTCGACTTCAACCGGGTGTCTCAAGCCTACGCGGACGACATTCAGCAGCACGGCGGCGAGATTCTCACCGGCCATAAGCTTCTGCGTGTCAACAGGGACGGCAATGACCTGACCCTGGAGACCAACCAGGGCGACATCCGGTGCCGCTACCTCATAAACTGTGCCGGCCTCTACGCCGACACCGTCGCCCGCTCTCTCGGCGGCTCAGGCGACGTTCGAATTATTCCCTTCCGCGGGGAATACTACGTACTGCGCCCAGAAAGTCGCAGACTCGTGCGCGGGCTGGTCTATCCCGTGCCGGACCCCCGATTCCCTTTCCTGGGCGTCCACTACACCAAGCGCATAAACGGCGAGGTGGAGGCGGGGCCCAACGCCGTTCTGGCCTGGGCGCGGGAGGGTTACCGCAAGACCAATGTCAACCTCCCGGAAACCCTGCGACACCTGACCTACGTGGGCTTTTGGCGAATGGCGCTCCGAACCTGGCGGGTGGGCCTATCGGAGATGCACCGCTCAGCCATGAAGGGAGTCTTCGTGAAAGACCTTCAGAAGCTGATTCCCGAGGTGCGCTCCGAAGACCTCACCAAAGGAGGCGCGGGCGTTCGTGCGCAAGCGGTGAGCCGGAATGGGGAACTGCTGGACGACTTCAGCATCCAGGAAACCAAGGGAGCCATCCACGTTCTCAACGCGCCTTCCCCAGGGGCCACGTCCTCCCTCTCCATCGGCCGACACGTGGCCCTAATGGCGGGACGGTCCTTCGACCTTGAGGACTAGCGCGCGCTAGTCCTTTCGGAACAGCGGCGCTACCTCTTCAGCAAACAGCTTCATGGAGTTCTGAACCTTGTCCCGCGCCATGTGGCTGGGACTCATGCCCAACAGCACGTTCCGCGCGCCCACGTCTCGAAGCTCCGCAATCTTCTCCGCCACATGTTTCGGTGTGCCCGCCACCAAGTAGTGCTCAGGCATCGATGATATAGACGGCGGCGTTGGAATGGGGTCCACGTACGTTGTAGGATTCAACTTCTGCCGCGCCTCGCTGATGTGCGCTCGCTCCGCCTGGAAGGCCGGAACCGCCTCCTCCAACGCCTGGTCGTTGCTCTCCGCAACGTAGATGCTTCGCCGCACCCAGGTTTCCTCCATGCACCACTGAACGTGGGGCTCCTCGAAGCCCGCCTCAAGCATCGTCTCCTGGTACAGCTTCAGCCGTCGAGCCGTTTCCTCCACGCTGTCCACGCCGGTGAGCACCGGGCGGCCCCGCCGCGCCATCTCTTGCATAGACCCCTGGCTAATGCAGGCCCGAATTAGCGGCGGATGGGGCTGCTGGTAGGGTTTGGGACGCATGATGGGGACCGATACCTGCCAGTATTTGCCCTCATAGTGCAGGTCTTGGGCCGTCCATGACTTGAGCAGCAGGTCTTCCGCCTCGTCCAACCGACGCCGACCTTCCTCTATGGTAGTGCCGAAACCCATATATTCGTAGGCGTTATACGCGGAACCCCGCCCCGTCCCCACAATCAGCCGCCCGTGACTGAGGTTGTCCAGCAGAGCGGTTTGAGCCGCCAGCTTCACCGGATGATGAAAAGCCATCTGCACAACGGCGAACCCAATCTTGATGTTCCGAGTGCGGGCGGCTACGGCGGCCCCAAAGACCACCGGGTCGGCGTATACCGTATCGCCGCCGAAATAGTGCTCCGTGAGCCAGATAACGTCGTAGCCCAGTGCGTCAGCCAGTTCAGCCTCCTTCAACGTGCTGTCAATTATCCGGCTGTCCAGGCTGGGATCCGGGCTTATTTGAAGAACAAAGGGGCCAAAGCGCATATCACGTCCCATTCCCAAGAGTGCTTGCAAACGCCCGCTTCAGGGTCTTCAAGGCAGGCGTATGGTCAAGGCCATTATACCAGCTTCACCGACGACGCGACGGACGGCTACGACTCCTCCCGAATCCGCAGCATCAGTTTGTCCCCGTCCTCCCACGGCTGGCTGGTCACTGACCATGAATAGGCGCCTGCCGTGTTGTCCATGGTGGCGTCCGCGGCGGAGAGAGACAGAGATACGCTGCCGTCCAGCTCGATGAAGTCGAGCACCTGACCGCTCAACGCCACGTGGGGATCCAGGGTTAGGACCACCTGGTTGTCGCTCCACTCAAGACTGGTGAGTTCCGTGGACGTGCTGCCTACAGTGAACGACGTGGGTTTGAGGACTCCGTTGGAGCCGTCGGCTTTCACCGCCGTGCCAACAGTGATGGGGTCGAAGAAGGCTTCGTGCACCGTGCCGGCGGGAGCCGTGACGGTTACAATTGACAAGGGGAAATCGTCGGGGAAGAAATTGCAGGGAACATACGAGGGAGCCTGTATCCTGAAACTGACTTCATAGTTGCCTTCCGGCAAGGGGCGGCTTGGACGCTTTACCTGAAGGTACTGCGCGGGATCCTCGTCGTCATCTACAGCGAGGCCTTGGAAGTATGCCGCATCAGCCCCAGATGTTGCATAACTGCGGTACGCAGTGTCACCATATTCTACTCGCAGAGACGATATAGCAGTCAGTTCTGGGTCGCCCGCTGACGGGATGTCATAGGAAAGGGTTAGTCGTTCCTTGCCTCGCAAGGCTCTTTCTCGTCCCAATTCGTTCCCAACACATCTCTCGTAGCCCTCGATAAGTGCGTTATCAGACAATCTCTTTGTCATTGCGGCAATCTTGGCCTTGAAGTCTACCAGGCTAACCAACGTGACAGGGTCAGTCGAGCTGTCTACAATGAACTCGGTCTGGGATGTATCAGGAGCCGACCGACTGCTGGAAGAATCACCACTACCCCCTACACCATTAGCAGGCATCCAGAGCTTTTGGCCACTGGATACAGAATAGTCCCAAGATGCCCTGTCCATATACGTTTCGGGGAAACCGTAGGTGGTGGTAGAACCGTCGGATCTCCTGTCCCTACTAGAGCCACCGGGATCACCAACAGCAGTCAGAGGTCCGTTCAAGAACAGGATCGCGTCCCGGTTGTCATAGGTCGTATCCCGTTCTGCTATCAGCGTCCGGGCCGCCGCAACTGCTTCTTCGCTAGTAGGATACCCATAGTAGTCATTCGCCTCCGGAGTCCTAATCTCTACGACGAACTCAGTAGGCCCAGTGCCTTTCAGGTATTCCTGGCTCCGAAACCGCACGTATTGCACGGGAATGTGTATCCTGCCGGCCCAACGAGGGTTCCTCTCTTCTGAGGCTGGTGTTGCAGAGACGAACGTGGCCTTCACTATGATATCCGAGTCAAAGATCTGCTGGTCTAGTGACGGAGGGTTCTCTTCGTAATTGAATACATGCCCCTCGGGTCCTTCTATTTCGGTCTCAACAGAAACCATGCTCCAGGCCAGGACTGCAAGCCCTCCTACTGCTACGAGCGCAATTATTACGTACTTCATTGATTCTTCCTTCTATGGAGTCCAGTCGTAAAGGTTTTGCATGTGGGCTTTGTCTGTGTCTCCGTTGGCATAACCGTCGCCGCCGCGGGCCAGGGAGTCGGCGCAGGAGCCTGGGTTGCCATTGGTATCACCGATGTGGCGGGCGGGAATGTCCTGGTCGGCGTCTGAGTTCCATCAGAACTGCAAGCAGCAACCACAATCCCCACTGCAAGGCAAGTCAACATCATTGCATGCAACTTGGAAGACATGATCGTAACCTGATTCTAGACCATTTGAACTCAGCAAACACTGCTTCTCCTACCGCCCCTCGCCTCTCACCTAAACCCCACCTTCCTGTCATCCCTCATATTGACTTGTCTAACCGCTAGTAGCAAAATACCCTACACCACAACAGCAAAGGACGACGTTTATGGCCGACTTGACCAAAGACGAAGTAAAGTCCCTGGGCAAGGCCGCAAGGCTGGACATTCAGGAACCCCACCTCACCGAAGTTACCTACAACATCAACGCTCTCAGGGAGCTTCTCGACGACCTGAATCCCCCAGGGCTGGACGAGGTGGAACCCCTGCCCATCATTCACCCCTACCAGCAGATAGGCCAGTGAACAGCGCAAGCATTCCCTTCCTGACCGCTGCGACTCTGGGCCGCCTGATTCGTCGTCAAGAGATATCCCCTGTTGAGGCTGTCGAGGCGTACCTGGAGCGAATCTACCGGGTGGACCGCAAACTCAACAGCTATATCACAGTCAGCCGCGACCACGCCCTCGCCGCTGCACGGCAGGCCGAAAGGGAAATTGCCGCCGGTGAATATCGCGGCCCCCTTCACGGCGTACCAGTCGCAGTCAAAGACCAGTTCAACACCGCGGGCATCCTCACCACCGGCGGCTCCAAAGTCCTGGCGACCAATGTTCCCGACTACGACGCCACGGTTATAGCCAACCTCAATAATGCAGGCGCCATCTTGATGGGCAAGCTCAACATGAGCGAATTCGCCACGGGGAACAGCGTCTACCACCATTGGGGTACGCCCCACAATCCCTGGGACTTTGCGAGAAATCCCGGCACCTCCAGCAGCGGCTCCGGCGCCGCCACCGCCGCCTTCCTCTGCGCCACCTCACTGGGCGAGGACACCGGCGGCTCCATTCGCAACCCCGCCAACAACTGCGGCCTCGTCGGCCTTCGCCCCACGTGGGGACTGGTCAGCCGCTACGGAATGCTGGGCGCCTCCTGGTCAAACGACACCGCCGGCCCGATCTCTCGCACCGCCGAAGATTGCGCCATCACCCTGCAGGCCATTACCGGCCACGACCCCAAGGACCCCTACACCGCGCAAGGCCCGTCGATGGACTATCAAGCGGAGCTAGAGGGTGACGTTAAGGGTCTTAGGATAGGCGTGGTTAAGGAAGGCCTGTACGCCAACTTCGTGCAGTCCCAGGTCCGCGACAAGGTGTCTCAGGCCATTGGCGTACTGGAACGCCTTGGAGCCTCCGTTGAGGAGGTTTCCATTCCGCTGATGCCCTACACCGCCGCCATCAACCGCATCCACATAGAGGTGGAAGCGGCGCCCGGACATCGCGAATGGCTCGCTACTAGACCCCAGGACTATGACCATAACGTCCGCACGGACTTCCTAACGGGTTGTGTGGTGCCTGGCCAGCTCTACTACAAAGCCCTGAAGCTCCGGGAACTGGTGAGAAGGCAGGTCTTTGAGGCCTTGGAGAAGGTGGACGTTTTAGCCCTTCCCAACTCCTCAGAACCGGCGCCGCTCATAAACAATAAGCCAGGCATATTCAGCCCGGAGGAGGCCAAGGCGCGGATGTCCGGTCGGCGCAGCCTGACCGGTTCCTTCAACCTCGCCAGCGTTCCGGCCCTGGCGGTGCATTGCGGATTCGTCTCCGCCGAAGGAAGCCCAAAGCTCCCGACGGCGTTGCAGCTGGCGGGACAGCCCTTCTCCGACGGGCTGCTGCTGAGAGTAGCTCACCGTTTCCAGGAAGCCACTCCCTGGCATATCCAGAGACCGCCCATCTAGCAGGAAAACCAAACCCCCAGAACATAGGACTTGAATTCGGGCCTCACTCTCTGCTATCTTCCTTGGGTGAACAAAAGGTCTAGCAGATGGGCTTCACCGGTTGGCTCTTACTAAAGACAAGGGCAGCAACTCTGATGGTGCTTCTTCCCAACGGTGGACCAACGCCCTCATCATCATTGCCACCGTTGCCGCCGTCTCCAGCGTGTTGGTTCTCCTACTTAGACCGGAGACCAGCCCCGGCATTGAAGTCTCTCTCCCAACGCCCACGCCTCCACCCCAGTTGAAGGTCTTCGTCAGCGGCGCAGTGGCCCAACCCGGTGTCTACTCCTTTCAAGAGGGGGACAGGCTACAGGAGGCAGTGCATTCCGCCGGGGGACTACTGCCGGGCGCCGACGCCTCCGCGGTCAATATGGCGGCCCTTCTGGAAGACGAACAGCACTATCACCTGCCCATCGTCGGAGAAATCAAGGACGATGGGACCGGCGCATCCATTCCCGCTTCCGAAAGTTCTATCCCGACCCCGACTGCCAAGAGTAAATCGCCCACCCCGGACGTAGCGACTCCCTCCCCTGACAACCCCATAGACCTCAACTCCGCCTCCCAAGAACGGCTGCAGTTGCTGCCTGGCATCGGGGAGGTGAGGGCTGAAGCCATCATCCAGTTCCGGGAGACCTACGGCCCCTTCAGCGAAACTTCAGAGGTCACCAGCGTTCCGGGCATAGGCCCGGCCACTCTTGAGAACATTCGGCATCTGATAACCGTCGATACTTCTATTCCGTGAGGCTTCTGCACCTCACGGCGGCGTGGGTGGGCGGCCTCCTCCTGGGGTCTCTGCTGCACCCTCCCCTGTGGACTATCCTTGTCCCACTTTTCCCGCTACTGGGAATTGGCCTGCTCATAATCCTATCGGGACGCCGCTCCGTCGGTAGTTGGGCCGGGATGCAAGGATGGAGGCCCCTTGGACTCTTCGTCGCAATCCTTCTGACCGCCCTCTTCCTTCTGGGACTGCTTCGTTCAGACGCATCAGAATCTTCACCCGCATTTGTACCGGACGAAACGCAGTCGTCAGTACGTCTTGACGGAACCATCGCAGGCCCGCCGGAGAGCCGTGGAAGCGCCCTCCGATTTGTCCTCCAAGCCCGCTCCATTGACAGGGGAGACGGATGGGAAGAGCTGACCGCCGACGTGCTGGTGACGGCCAGACCCACCCCGGAACTTGTGTCCCTCCGGCGGGAACCCCACCTCCGCTACGGAGATCGACTCATTCTAGAGGGTTCACTGGTCGTGCCACCCATCCTCGAAACCTTCGACTACCGGGACTACCTCGCTCGCCAGGGCATCCACCTCGTGATGGACTTCCCCACGGTGGAGCTCGAAGAGGATGGGGGTGGAAGCCCGTTCCTCGCCACCGTCTACGACATCAGGGACAGGATGGGTAGAAGCCTGGAACGCGCCCTGCCGGAGCCGCAGGCCGCCGTTGCCCAAACGCTGCTCCTCGGCCAGCGTGACAACCTTCCGGCGGAGCTCCGTGAAAGCTTCCGCAGCACAGGCACATCCCATCTGCTGGCTATATCCGGCCTGCACGTTGGCGTCGTTCTAGTTCTGACAATGGCCGGATCCGCCTACCTGTTTGGCCGGAAGAGGCCCTACTACCTTCTCGTTCCCCTCTTTGTCCTCTGGGCCTACGCTCTCCTAAGCGGTCTCTCCCCCTCCGTTGTTAGAGCCGCAATCATGGGATCTCTTTATCTGACGGCCGTTGGCGTCGGGCGTCCTAGAAACGTCTTTCCCGCCTTGGCGCTTGCTGCCGGTGTGATGGCCGGGCTGGACCCGACGATTCTGCAAGACCTTTCCTTCCAGCTCAGCTTTGCGGCCGTGGCCGGCATCGCCCTTCTGGCCCCACCTCTGACAGGCTGGCTTCAGGAGAAACTGGGGCTTACCCACGAACGCCAGGGATTCGCGCGTTCCATGGCCCGGGGCGCCCTTCTCAGCGCCGTCGTATCCGTAGCAGCAACCCTGGCAACGCTGCCCCTGGTGGCCTTTCACTTTCACCAGCTGCCCACGCTGGGCATACCCGCCACCGTTCTGGCCCTGCCCGCCCTTCCGCCCATCCTGATCACCTCCGGCTTGACAGTCGCTGCCGACGCATTTCATCCAGCACTGGGAAACCTGGTCGGCTGGTCGGCCTATGCGTCCATAACCTACCTTACCGCCCTCATCCAAGGGTTCGCCGCCCTGCCGGGCGGACTCATCGAGATGCCCCGGTTTAGCGGCCTGCTGGTCTGGCTCTACTACGCCCCTCTTACCCTGGCAGCCCTGACCCCTTTACCTACTCTGGATGCGGTGCGAGGGAAGGCTCAAGAATTCCTTCGTCCGATTGCGCTCCGGTTCAGGGCAACCAATCTGCGTCTCCTCGTACCCGCCACCGCCCTATCCCTATTAGCCGCCGTGGCTTGGGCCCAGGCCCTTTCAGCCCCCGACGGACGTCTCCACGTCATCTTCCTCAACGTGGACCAGGGCGATAGCATCCTCATCGTCACCCCCGCCGGCCAACGCGTGCTCGTCGACGGCGGCCCCGACCCAGTCGGCGCAATTCAAGCGTTGAACGCCCATCTACCCTTCTGGGACCGCCGCCTTGACCTGGTGGTTTCCACCCACACGGACGAAGACCATCTGGCGGGGCTGGTGGGAGTCATCCAGCGCCACGCCGTTGACGCAGTAGCGGAGGGAACACCCGGAACTTCCTCACTCTACCTCCGTTGGAGGCAGGCCCTGGAGGAGAAATCTCTGGAGCCGATCTCCGTTCACAGGGGCGCATACATAGATCTCGGCAATGGTCTTATTCTGAAGGTTCTCAACCCTCCACTCGATTCAGGCCAGCCTACGGCCCACAATACGAACAACCAGAGCGTGGTTCTACGCCTCGAATTCGGCGACGTCAGCATTCTCCTGACCGGAGACATTGAGGAGAAGGTCGAACTGGAGATGCTGCGGGAAGAAATCCCGTTAGCCGGCACGATCCTAAAGGTATCGCACCACGGAAGCAGGAACTCATCCAACCCGTTCTTTCTGCGGACAGTGAATCCGACAGTGGCCGTAGTCCAATCGGGAGAAGACAACCGCCACGGCCATCCACACCAGGAGGTCATAGACCGGCTTGAAAAACTCGTCGGTCAGGACGGCATCTATATGACAGCGCTTCACGGAACTATTGAGATCACCACCGACGGACGCTCCTTATGGGTCAAGACCGCCCAGTAGCTAGTGAATAGCGATGTAGGAGATGCAAGTGAGCCGGAGGCTTCCTCTTATGCTGACGCCTTACGGCGGTGCAGGGCGTACAGAGCCAGGACCGCCACCGGAATCAAGACAACCACTGCGGCCAGAATAATCACTATCACCGCGGGATCCAGGCCAATTAGCGAGTCCAACCGGTGCATAATCCATTCCAGCAGGTCCGGATCTCCCGCCTCTCCGTGATGGGCGGCTACCGAAAGAAACGCCAGCATTATCCCGCCCCGTGATTTTTGTCAATCCGCTTGTCCACGTCAGGCCCCTTGGGGTGCCGGCTCCCCCGGCGTGGTCGTTTGCTGGTACCGGGCCGAATACTTCTTCTCCCGAATGGAAAAACTCACCAGGCTGGCGCACACAAGCAACACCGCGGCAATTATCAAAGGCACATCGTAAGTACCCGTCACGTCTCGCAGTACGCCCGCAAGCTGGATGCTGGTGGCCCCGCCAATCTGGTGCGCCGTGAACACGATGCCTCCCAGAATCCCGATGTTACGCAGTCCGTAAACGTCCGCCGTCAGCGACGTAGTCAACGGCACCGTTGCAATCCACGAGAAGCCCGCCACCAGCGAGAAACTCCACAAACCCAGTAGGCCTGGGACCAGCAGCAACATCACGTAAGCGCCTCCTCGCATCAGGTATACAAGCGCCAATAAATTCTTGCGTCCGAACCGGTCGCCAAGTGCGCCCGCCATCATCACCCCAACCACGTTTAGCCCGCTCATCACGCCAAAGGCCGAGGCCGCCATGGACTGGGAGTACCCCTCCTCAATAGCAAAGGGCACGAAGTGAGCGGAAATCAGCGCCGTCGTGAATCCGCAGACAAAATAGGCCCCGCTCAACTGCCACATGGGTAAGGTGCCAAAGCACGAGACCCACCTCTCCGACTCCAAGGGCGCCCGCTTTACCACCCTGATCACCTTGCCGTCCGCCGACGTTTGGCGGGCATCGCCGTCGGGCATTAATCCCAGGTCCTGGGGCTGCTCCCGCATGACGAAGTAGGCCAGCGGCACCGCCAGCGCCAGCACCATCACGCCCAACACCGCCCAGGTGGTCCGCCAGCCTGCCAGCTCTATCAGGTACGACGAAAGCGGTACCAGAATCAGACCGCCCGTGGGCGCTCCCGCCGCGACTATTGCCACCGCCATCGCCCGCTTCCGCTCGAACCACTTGGAGATTATCGACACAGTCGTATTTATGGACCCGCCGCTCATCGCAATCGCCATCACTACGCCAAAGACGATTATCAGGAACACGATGTGGTTGGTGGCCGCCAGCATCAAGTTAGATATGCCGATTATCACCAAGCTGACCAGAATCAGCTTACGCCCGCCAATCCTATCGTAGAGCCGGCCAATGAAGGGTTGGCTCAATCCGTTAAGCAGGAATCCGATGGACGCCGCCAGCGAAATAGTGCTCCGGTCCCAGGAAAATTCCTCGCTCATGGGAATGACGAACACGCCAAAGCCGTTGCGTCCACCCACCGTGAGGAAGGAGATGAAGAAGGATGCCCCTACTATTATCCAGCCGTAGTACAGCCCGTTCCTGACCCCGCCGTCATTCATGGCGAACCTGTACTTTCCAATTTCACCGAGGGTGCGACGACAAACGTCCCGTGGCTAGACAACGACAATCGGAGTCATGGCTTGACTACCATCAGATAGAGGATAGCCACGGACAGGGCTAGGGTGACACCGCTCCAGAAGTACCAACGCTTCAACAGCGCGTTGGTTTCCGCGCTAAGTGGTCCATCGGCAGTCGCGGCCTGCTCACCAACCCGCGCCAACTTGACAATGTACCGATGTACAAACGCCCCCCAAAGGATCAGCGCCAATACAAACAGCGCGAGGGCAATCTCTATCCACCGGTGCTCATGAAATCCACCCCACCCTCCCCATCTATCCGCCGACATCATCAGCCCATTCAGAAGAGCAAGGGCAGCGGCAGGGGCAACGAGAAGCAGGCCCGCCTTACGTACCGCATTGGCGGCAAACCCCATTACTGCCGTCGTTCCGTTGCAGTGGGCCAACGCCATCCACAGGGTTGACGATACAAGACCGCCAACGAACAGAATCGCAGCCAAAATATGCAGCGTCAGGTGCCATTGGAAGCCATAGAATGGCAACGACAACACCACCACAACGGCCAGCAGCAACAGATGCACCTTAAGGGCCCGCGACATGTCTACCCCCTTATCGGTCTCCCCAGAATGTCTGCCCTGAGGGGCTTTCTCTCCTAGCTGGGACTATCCAGGGCTACGTAGCCCTCGTTCACCAGCCCCTCGAAGAGTTTCAGCACGTGCCGGGACTCCAGGTCGAAGTCAAACTCCGAGCCGATGGCCTCGGCGATGTCGTTCACCGACCGCATACCGTCGACGAAGTTCCAGATCTCGTCTCCGATGATTCGCAGGGAGTCGTAGCGCATCTTCGGGTCGCGCGCTTCCATCTCTTGCCACATCGTGTACAGCTCCCAGTAGCCCGTTCCAGCCAGTCCGGGAGCGTCCCGCTGGACTAATCGGCGTGGAACCACGTTGCCGGGAGCGAATTCCTCTGGAGCGCCGTCATTTCTGGTCAGCCAGCTGCAGACCTCCTCCAGCTTGTCGCCGATCTGCTTCTGGATGGCCGCGCTGGTAGCTTCCAGTCTGGCCTTGTCCTCATCGTCCGCCAGCGTCAGAGCGGAAGCCACTGCCCCCTGGTCGCGGCGGGCGAAATTCTCCAGGCGGCTTCGCACCCGCCCTTCTTCCGGCCCGCCCTTGCCTTCCATGGCGATGCGGGAAAGCCGCGACTGGCTGCGAGCTCCAACGATCCGCATAATGTCCTCGGCCTCGTCTGAGCCGGCGCAGGCCAGCAGATAGGCGGCAAGCGCCGTCGTGTTCCCACCCCGCTTGAACACCTTGGCGTCCAGATTGTCCGCCGTCAGGTGGTCCGTGTGGAAGTACAGGTCCGGCCAGGACATTATCAGCGGCGAAGGAATCCCGAAGGCGGGATAATACTTGTTGTCACTCCAGGGGCAATAGGGATGCTCCAGGAAGTTCACGAAGGGGATCGAATTTACGTTGTGGAAGACCCATCGGGTCTCCTTTGGCGTCTGCTCCATGAGGCTGCCGTAAAAGTCGTTGATGTAGGTGGGCACCGAGTCTGGCGAATGGTAAAACAGCAGCGCCGATTTGCTCTTCTCCTGGTCGTGTCCCACGCTGTCCAGCGCAATAACCACGTGCGTATTCTCTATCGCCTTGGGGTGGTTGTGCACGTAGTTCTTCGTGCCCTGCCCCTCGACGTTCACCAGAAATCTAATCGTCCGACGTGGACGGGGTATCTTCCCGCTGGCAATCAACTTTGCAAATGTTCGGCCCATCTCCGCCTGCAAAGCAGGACCGGAGGCGCAGTTGGCGCCAGGCTTGGTACCCGCCGTGGCGTGACATACAAACTGGATGTATTCGTCTGCCTTATCGGTACCCTGGATCTCTGTCAGCAGATTCTGACCCTCGCCCTTGAACGTCGTGCACTGCACGTCGGCAAAAACTTTCGTCCCGCCGTTGGCCGCAAGAGCCGCCAGCTTCTCGGCTGCGTGGTAGTTGACCACGATGGCCCAGGCGCTGTTGTGGTTGGAGGGCATACGGAGGAGCATCACCGGATCGGGGAGGTTCTCCCGCGTTCGGAAGGGCGCCGTCTGATAAAGCAAGTAGTCGGTAACGATGCCGGCCACGCCCGCCTCCATGGCCAGATTCGCGGCATGTCCCCAGCCGCTGGCCCGCTCCGTGCTGCGAATCAGCACCACCTTGCCTCGAACGTCATGTTTCTGATAGTCCTCCGGCCTCTCGCCGGTACCCACGTCTATCAGTTCCAGCGTAACGCCCCCCGTGGGCGTGGGTGGCGTCCACCAGGGCAGGCAAGAAGGTGACTTCTCATAGGAAACCAGGAGCTCGCCCTGGGCGGAACCTACACGAAGCTCCGCGCTTATGGGGTCCCATGCCAAGGGCATTGATTGGGTGACGAACTTCGTCTCGCCGTCCAGTGGGTAGCGCTCCACCCAGACCTTGTCCATGCCGTTATCGCGAAAGAGGTCCGCCACAAAGTCCGTGGCCCGGTGGTATCCCTGGCCCCCTGGTGACCTGTAAAAGTCGGTCATGTGCGTGGCCGACTCGAGGGCCCGCTCTCCTGAAAGTTCGTCGTCTATCATCCTAATGAGATCTTGCCGGTGCATTCTTAACTCCCTTCTGCGTATGACTTCAACATGTGAATGTGGGAAAGCGAGCATTCTACAAGCCCGCCCATCTTGTCTGTGCCGTCCAGTACCAGGTATTCGTTGGCCCCCGCGTTTCCGCCACCCACCCCCACGCCTCGGACCATTGGGATTCCGAGCTCGGTTGGGAACAGCGACCACGGGCCACCGCCGCCACTAAAGGGCGCGACGCTTAGCGGCACCTCCATTGTGTCGAAAGCCCGCACGATGGACCTGACCAGTTCCGAATTGGGGTCGGCGCTGGAGGGATCGTAGGCTCCCATGGCGTTGAACTCTACGTCCTCGTAGCCCGCAGCGTCCAGGTGCTCCCGAATTAGCCTCACTGCCGTCTGCGCCCTATAGCCGCGAGGCACTCGAATGTCAAAGCGGGCCGAGGCTTCGTGGGGCAAGCTGAAGGGCAGTGTGCCCGGACCGGTTAACCCACCCCGGATGCCGTTGATGTTTAGGCTCGGGCCGTAGTAGAAGTTCAGAATAGTCTCTTCGTCGCTCAGGTCTCCGGCGGGAACGGGCGCGCCCGCCACGCCGGGAAGCGACTGATTCCACGGCCTGCCCGTTAGGACGGCCTGGCGCTCTGCCTCAGAAGGCGGTCGCACCTCATCATAGAACCCCTTCACTGCAATGGTATTGCCGTCGGGCTCCGTCAGAGTGGAGAGGGCGTGAACCAGCCTCCAAACGGGGCTGTCAACCACTGACTTAGCCATGCCGTGCAGGGGTGCGCCCTGGGGACCGCGGCCCCATCGCTCACCGCTGGCGGTAAGTTCTGCATATATCATTCCCTTGTAGCCCAGCGTCATTCCCACCGTGCCGTTGGAGCCCTGGGACGCGCCCGGGCTGAGGCTAGCGTCCGCCTTTTCCAACCGGTTGCGGTACTTGGCGAACATGTCCCGGTAGTAGGGACTGCCCAGAATCTCGTCCCCCTCCAGGAGCATCATCACGTTGACCGGCAGCGTACCTTCCACCGCGATCAGGGCCTCCAGCGTGTTGAGCCAAGCCCCGTATTGCCCCTTGTAGGAAAGGGCGCCGCGGCCCATAAGCACCCGTCCGGCGGATCCCGCCGTCGTTATGGTCCCGCCGAAGGGTGGATGCTCCCACTTTTCGGTGGGAAGCACGGGGCGAGTGTCAAAGTTAGCGTAGACGACTATGGTCTTGGCCGCACCCGCGTCGTATGACGCCCAAACACCAGGAAGTCCGCCTGTCTGGATAACCTCCGCCTCCTGACAGCCCACTTCCAGATGCTGCTCTACCAATAGGTCGGCGCACTCCACCACACCCAAGTCTTCCGTAGACACGCTGGGCTGCCGAATCAGCCGCTGAATGCGCTCTATATGCCGGGGCTTGTTCTCCTCCAGGTACCCTTTTAGCTTCTCCAGCCCTGCGCCAATGGGCATACGCTCCCCCTTCGCCACTACAAATTTATGGGGCCTTACGACCCCTTCAAACCATGGCAGTATATATTGACTGCGTGCCTTTGTGAAGGGGCGAACGAATCAAAAGGCCCGGAGGTGCGAGACGGATCCCAACGCGTCAACAATACAACGAACGTCAATCAGCCGCCTTCCGCGCCGCCGTAACAGTGTTCACCAACAGCATGGCGATGGTCATGGGACCCACCCCTCCCGGCACTGGCGTGATTGCCGATGCCTTTTCCGACACGGAGTCAAAGTCCACGTCCCCCACCAGCCTGTACCCTCGCCGGCGGGAAGAGTCCTCCACCCGGTTGATGCCCACGTCCACCACCACCGCGCCGGACTTCACCATGTTCGCAGTTATGGCCCCCGGCCTCCCTACCGCCGCTACCAGAATATCTCCCTCAAGGGTCACTTTCTCCAGGTCCGACGTTCCCGTGTGGCACGTCGTCACCGTTGCGTTGGCGCCAGCTCCTTTCTGCAACAGGAGCATCGCCAATGGCTTGCCCACAATGTTGCTGCGTCCGCAAATCACCACGTGCTTGCCCTCCGGGCTCAACCCGTTACGAATCAGGAGCTGCTGTATTCCCCCAGGCGTGGCTGGGAGAAAGTCGGAAACACCCTGGCTCAGCAGGCCCACGTTGAGGGGATGAATGCAGTCCACGTCCTTGTTTGGCGACAACGCCCGAATCGCCGCCCCCTCGTCCAGATGGGCGGGCAGGGGAAGCTGCACCAGGATTCCGTGATACAGCTCATCTCCGTTCAACCTCTCGATAACTGCCAGAAGCTCTTCCTGAGAAACGTCGGCTGCAAGATGAACGGTCTTGGAGAGGATTCCCACCTTTTCACAGGCCCTCGCCTTGTTCCTGACGTAGACCGCCGACGCCGGATCGTCCCCCGCCAGTACCACCGCCAACCCTGGAACAACGTCGTGATTTCGGCGCAGGTCATCTACCTGGGCGACCACCTCTTTGTGCATCTCCAAAGACGTGGCCCGTCCGTCAAGAATCTTCGCCATGCCGCCTCCTTTCATCCCCAAGTAGCCGTTCGACACCCTTCCATGCCGAGCCTATAATACAGCCTCAGGCCACAGTTGTGCCGCGGGAGTTGTCGCCATGCTCGTAACCGGTATAGACATTATAGAGATTCACCGTATTCGGGACGTTGTCGCCCGCTGGGGAGACCGCTTTCTCCGCCGCATCTATACGCTGGAGGAGCTGGCATTCTGCAACGGCAAGGACAATCGGCTGGCCGCCCGCTTTGCAGCCAAAGAAGCTGCGTCCAAGGCCCTTGGCCTGGGCATTCGGGGCATCGCCTGGAAAGAAATAGAAGTGGTGCGACAACGTGGCCATCCGCCGTCACTGATACTTCACGGACGGGCTGCCAAGCGAGCCGAATTTCTCGGAATCGTCCACCTGACCATATCCATATCCCACTCACGGGACTACGCCGTGGCCTCCGTTGTCGGCTGGCGCGAGCCTGCTTCTTGAAAGTAGTCACCCCAACGGAGATGGCCCGTCTGGAGAGTGACGCCGCCACCTTCGGTAGTTCCACCAACGACCTGATGGAGCAGGCCGGACTCGCCATAGCCCAGGAGATTCGGATGGTCCTGGGAGGCACAGCGGGGCGACGAATTCTGACGCTGGTGGGACCAGGGAACAACGGCGGCGACGGCCTCGTGGCGGCGCGCCATTTGGCCCGTTGGGGCGCTACCGTCATTCTCTATCTCGCCACCAACCGGCGTGACGACGACCCGAATCTACGGCTCGCCCTGTCGGAGGGGGCGCAACTGCTCACCGCCACCAGCGACGCCGACCTGAACGCCCTGGAACGCGCCTTGCGTTCTTCCCACGTATTAATCGACGCGGTGCTCGGCACGGGCAGGTCACGCCCCATTTCCGGCACACCAGCGGACGTTATGGCGCGAGTGTGCAAGACCGCCCGACTGCCCAAAGACAAGCGACCCCTCTACGTCGCCGTCGACGTGCCCACAGGCGTCGACGCTGCCACGGGGAGCGCCGATCCCCTAACCCCTCGCACCGACCTCACCCTCGCGTTGGGATTCCCCAAGGTTGGCCATTTCATCTTTCCTGCCGCCGACTACGTGGGCGTCCTCAATACCCTGGACATCGGCATCCCACATGAACTTTCCAAGGACATATCTCTGGAGCTGATAACGCCATCATGGGTCCGACAGCAACTTCCCCAACGTGGACTCAACAGACACAAGGGAACCTACGGCCATGCCCTCATTGTCGGAGGCTCTGTCAACTACCCCGGCGCCGCATGCCTCGCCGCGGGCGCCGCCCTTCGCTCCGGACCCGGCCTGGTGACCCTCGCCGTGCCTCAGGGCATCTACGGCATAGCGGCATCTAAATTCACCGAAGCCATTCAGCTGCCCTTGCCGGACAACGGATCGGGGTGCCTCGACCCACAAGCCTTCCCAGCCATCAGGCAAGCCTCATCCAGCTATTCCTCGATGGTCGTCGGCTGCGGCATGGGACGTTCCGAATCGGCTAAGCAGTTCCTTCAAGGACTGCTGCTCTCCGAGCAAGCACCATCACAGCCACTGGTGATAGACGCCGACGCGCTGAACATTCTCGCGGAATCCCCGGGCTGGTGGCGGCGAATATCCTCTCCTGCCGTCGTCACTCCCCACCCCGGCGAAATGTCCCGACTCACCGGCCTATCTACCGAGGAGATTCAATCCCGTCGCGTGGAAACGGCCCGCGAATACGCCCGTAAGTGGGGGCACATAGTGGTCCTAAAGGGCGCGTTTACAATCATCGCTCAGCCGGAAGGCCCGTGCCGCATCGCCCCCTTCGCCAACCCTTTGCTGTCCACCGGAGGAACCGGCGACGTGCTGGCGGGAATCATTGGCGGCCTGCTGGCCCAAGGAATGACTCCCGCCGACGCCGCTGCTTGCGGTGTCTACCTCCACGGGGCCGCCGCAGACAGCCTGCGCGTTACCCACGGCGACAGGGGAGCCACCGCCGGCGACATCATCAACGCGCTCCCAGGAACTACCCGAGCCATTCTCATGGCAGGCACGTCCTAGCCCCTCAATCCTCCGATTCCCGGTACGCCTCGTCCAACAGGTCTACCACGTGACACACCCGCACGTCGGCCCCCGCCTGACGGCAGCCTGCTTCCAGCTGCAGAGCACATCCGGGATTGGCCGTCGCCACCACCTCGGCCCCCGTAGCCAGCACCGCAGACATCTTCGAGTCCAACAGCCGTCCCGACATCGCCCTCTGCGTAATGGTGTATATGCCCGCTGCGCCGCAGCACAGACTGGCATCCTCCATATCGACAAACTCCACCCCTGGAATCATCTCCAGGAGACGCCGGGGGGCGTCGGAGATTCCTTGAGCGTGGACTAGATGGCACGCGTCCTGGTAGGTGACCCGCAAGTCCACGCGGCCCCGTGGAGGTTCCAGCGACAGCGACGCCAGAAACTCCGTGATGTCCACCGTCATCTCCCCCAGACGCTTCGCCTTCTCGGAATACTCGGCGTCGTCCTTCAGCAGATGTCCGTACTCCTTCATAGCGGAGCCGCAGCCCGCCGACGCCACGACGACCTGTTCGACTCCCGCCGACAGAAAGGCGTCGACGTTTCGGCGGGCCATTCTGCGCGCGCTTGCACCTTCGCCGCTGTGAAGATTCAGCGCTCCGCAGCACCCCTGGTTCGGTGGCGCAACGACCTCGCAGCCGTTGCTCTGGAGCACCCGCACCGCCGATTCCATGGTTGGACCTTGCACAAGCGGCATCACGCAGCCCGCAAGCAGCCCAACCCGCATTCGCTTGGTTCCCGTTGCAGGATAAACGTGAGAGCTCGCGCTGAAGAACTGGTCGGGGATCATAGGCGTCTGTCCTTCAAGCTTATCAAGCGAACCAGGCAGCACCTTCAAGACCCTGCTGCGTCTCAGGAGGCTTTGAAGTCCTAGCCGCTGATACCAGCGCAGCATCCGGACCAACCAACGCAGCGCCCACAGGCGGGGCAGTAGACCCCGAAGCAGTACAGCCGACACCAGCCGGTGCCGCCAGGATGCTTTACCCTGTTCCGAAATTTCCTCCCGGACGCCTTCGATGAGCCGCCCATAGGGCACTCCGGAAGGACACGCCGCCTCGCAGGCGCGGCATCCCAAGCAGAGGTCCCAATGGCTCACCACCCGGTTGCTGGCCTCAATGCGGCCCTCCCGCAAACCCTTCATCAAGGCTATGCGCCCCCTCGGCGACTCCGTTTCCAAGCCCGTCTCCAGGTAGGTGGGGCAGACGTTCAGACATAGACCGCAGTGAACGCACCGATACAGGTCCTCGTCCATTATCCGACTCAGCGGATTGAATGTCGGTAGCTTGCTGGTAGACACCGCTACAGCCCTCCTACGAACCGACCCGGATTAAGTATGCCGTGAGGGTCCAACGCTAGCTTGAGACGACGCATGATCTCCAGTCCGGGTGGCGGCGGCCCCCAGACATCCAGACCATGTTTCAACTCCGGGGGGCAGCGCTCCACCACCCATGTCCCCTTGGACCGTCGCATCTCTCCGGTCGCCCATTTCAGCCTATCTTTCAAGTCCTCGGGATGGGCCTCTCCCCAACTCAAATTTCTCACCAGCCCTGTCCCCACGTCGGCGGTTAGACCGTGGCCCACGCCCGAATTCTCCACTCGCTCCAACCTCCCAAGAAGTTTCCCGACTTCCGAAGGAAGAATCGAACAACGTATGGCCAACTGCGTTCCTTCATCCAACCACGGCATATCAACTAGGCGCTGCCACGTCGAACCTGCCTGCAGGGCGTCCAACTCGTTAACATCCTCGGCGCCGCTTGCCTGCAGAGATGCTTTCGTCCGTGCGATTCTACCCCTCACGACGCCTTCCCTTCCCAAGAATCGCGCCAACAACAGATAACCGGGGTTTGCCAGTCCTAAACGCTCCCCGGCGGATGCGTTCAGCAGGGTCAGCGCATCCGGACCGCCGTAGCCTTCCAGAAGCCCCCATGCACCGGTCATTGCATCCCCAAGGCTTGCAAACTTCGTCGTCAACGTCGTCGACGCGGCGGGTCTCGGCGCAACCTTGAAGGATGCCTCCACGATGACGCCCAGAGTGCCCAGAGAAGCAGAGTATAGCTTGTTCATATCATAACCCGTCACGTTCTTAACCACCCGTCCGCCTCCCTTGGTGACTCGGCCGTCTGCGTTCACCACCTTCACGCCAATGAGCCAGTCCCGGGGCAGCCCGTAGGATAAGCTCAACGGCCCGAAGGATGCCGCAGCCAGCATCCCCCCGATAGTCGCAGTTGAAGGTCGGGGCGCTTCCAACGGCAGGAACTGTCCCTCTGCGGCCAGAATCTCCCCCAGCCTGGCGAAAGGCATCCCCGCCTCCACCGTCACCGTCAGGTCCGCCGGTTCATACTGGACTAGCCGGTCGAGACTGCGGGTATCCAACGCAAGGTCGTAACTACGGGGAGGATTACCCAGGGAACGCTGCGTCATTCCGCCCAAAGGGATGGTCGCGAGCCCCTCCTCGTTGGCCAAAGCAACAACTTCTGACAGTGCTTCCACAGAAGGCGGACGCACTGCCGCGGTTGGGGTCAAGCCGTCTACATCATAGGAGGCGAGCTCTTTTTCGGGCGCCAGCCACAGGGGATTCACCCTGTGAAGAATCGACGCGGTCACCTCGAAAGCCATGGCGGCTATACGTGGGCCCCAGGCCCTGCGGCCAGAACCGCGCCCCTCTGCATGGAGTGCTTGTATTCCGGCCCGCCTGGAAACACTTTACCCGGATTGAACCGGCCCTGCGGCGCAAATGCCCTACCCACCCGCATCATCACCTCCATGTCCGCGTCGGTAAACACCAGGGGCATGTAGGCCTTCTTCTCCAACCCTATCCCGTGCTCGCCGCTTAACGCCCCACCCATCTCCACGCACACTTCCAGAATCCGCCCGCCCACCTCCATCACCCGTTCTACTTCCCCTGGTTTGCGTTCGTCGAAAAGAATGCAGGGATGCAAATTCCCATCGCCGGCGTGAAAGACGTTGGCAATGGGAATGCCGTAGTGGGAGCTTATCTCCGATACCCGCTCCAACGACTCCGTGAGGCGCGTACGGGGAACCACCCCGTCCACCAGGTAGTAGTTGGGCGCCAAGGCCCCTAAAGCTCCGAGGGCGTTCTTGCGAGCCGCCCAGAGCCGCTCCCGCTCGTTGGCTGACTCCGCCCATCGGACCTCCGACGCCCCCGACTCAGTCAGTATGGCCTCCACCTGCATACCCTGGTCCTCCACCTCCTCATGCTCCCCCTCCAATTCCACCAGCAACACTGCGCCCGCTCCCGAAGGCAGACCCACAGCCGTCACCCGTTGCACCGCCTCTATGGTCAGCGCGTCCATAATCTCCATGGCCGCCGGCACCATCCCCTGGCCGATGACCGACGAAACGGCCAGGCACGCACCGCGCACGTCGGAAAACACGGCCAGGTAGGTCTTCACGGCAGGGGGCGTCGGCAGCAAACGGACGACAATCCTGGTTGCCAGGCCAAACATACCCTCCGAGCCAACGAACGCGCCCCGCAGGTCGTAGCCCACCGGATTCCGCATCTTGCCGTCCAGCCACGTCACTGAGCCGTCCTCCAGCACCACTTCCATGCCGAGCACGTGGTTGCTGGTGACGCCGTAAGCCAGGCAGTGAGGCCCGCCGGCGTTCTCCGCCACGTTGCCGCCCAAGCTGCAGGCCTTCTGGCTGGAAGGGTCCGGGGCGTACCGGAGACCTCGCTTGCGAGCCGCCTGGTCGAGATGAAGATTGATGACCCCCGGCTCCACCACAGCCAACCGGTTACGTTCGTCTATCTCAAGAATCCGATTCATCCTCGTCAACGCCACCTGCAGACCGTCCTGAAGGGCAATGGCGCCACCGCTCAAACCCGTGCCTGAGCCGCGGCCCACCACGGGAACGCCCGCCTCGTCCGCGACGGCCAGAACGCGAGAAACCTCATCCGTGGAGGCGGGCAGGACCACTGCCCGCGGAATAGCCTTGTCCACGGAACCGTCGTATTCGTAAACCAAAAGGTCATCCGGGTGGTGGATGACGTACTCCCGGCCCACGATGGACTCCAACTTCCTGATGAATCGCCCTCTTTCGGACACTCCGTCCTCCTGATTCACGTTTTCCCATACTATTGCAGGGGTCAAGACTTTGCAACGTGAATTATGGAGCCGTGCTTGGTATCATACCCTTGCCTTTCCCAACAACGAAGGGCCGCCTTCCGATAGAGACAGGGTAACCACGACCCAAGGAGCATCAATGACCTTCAGCCAGCGGGCAGAGAAGAAAGCCCAAGACCTTCGCGCCGCCATCCTCCAACACCCCTTCGTAACCGGCATAGGCGACGGCTCTTTGGACGTTGAGAAGTTCAAGTTCTACGTTAGACAGGACTATCTCTACCTTATCGACTATAGCCGCGTACTGGCCCTGGCGTCGGCCCGCGCCGAGACCCTGGAGTCCATGAGCTGGTTTGCCCGTCTCCTCCACGAGACCCTCAACACGGAGATGGAGCTTCACCGAGACTACTGCCGCCAATTCGGGATCACCCGGCAGGAATTAGAGGAAACCCTTCCATCCCCAACTACCACAGCCTATACCCAGTTCCTTCTCTCCGTGGCAAACCGCCGCTCCTACCCGGAGCTGGTGGCGGCCTTGCTGCCGTGCCAGTGGGGATACTGGGAAATTGGCCGCCACCTGAACGCCCAGGGCCCACCCCAACACGCCCCATTGTACGCCCAGTGGATAGAGATGTACGCATCGGAAGAATTCCACAATCTGGCCCTCTGGGTCCGCAATCTGGCCGACGACCTGGCCTCCCGCCACGGCCCGACCGCGGCGCGGCGCATGCAAGAGGTATACGTCGCCAGCACTCGATACGAGTATCTCTTCTGGGAAGCCCCTTTCCAGAACGAAAGCTGGCCCAGCTAGGTTCAAGGCGTCCACAATCTCCATCAGAACGAGACCTGGAGGATAAAAGCCATGCCCACCTTCCACCATTCCTACCTGCACAAAGTCTGCCGCTCCATTTTCGTTGCCATGGGCGCCACTTCCGAGGAGGCGGAGGTGGTTTCAACCCACGTCGTGCGGGCCAACCTGGTGGGCCACGATTCTCACGGGGTCATCCAGGTGCCTGTCTACGCCCAACGCATCCGCGTCGGCCACATCGTCCCCGGGGCGCCCTTCGAGGTGCTGGACGAGACACCCACAACGGCAAGAATCAACGGTAACTGGGGCTTCGGATACGTTGTCACGGAACGGGCGATGGAGATGGCCATCGAGAAGGCCAAGACCCAAGGCGTTGCTGCCATGACCGTCTATCAGCAGAGCCACATCGGGCGCTTAGGCGACTACCCGTCTATGGCCGCTGACGCTGGTATGATTGCCCTCATTACCGCAGATTCCGGCCAGGGTCCGAAGGCAGTGGCCCCCTTCGGCGGCAGCGACCGTCGACTAGGCACCAACCCGCTGTCCATTGCTATTCCCAGCAACCTGGAAGGCCCCGTCCTGCTGGACATGGCCACCAGTGCCGTGGCTGCCGGCAAGGTAAGCCTGGCCCTCAACCGCCGTCAGAAGATCCCTAACTCGTGGGTGGTGGACCGGCACGGCCAGCCCACGACGGACCCTCAGGACTATGAGGACGGGGGCGCCATTCTGCCCCTGGGCGCCGACCAGGGACACAAGGGATACGGCCTCTCCTTCATTGTTGAAGTGCTTTCCGGCCTTCTCACCGGACTCGGCTTCGGGATAGACCCCCATGGACGCCACAACGACGGTTGCTTCATCGCCGTCTTTAACGTTTCCGCCTTCCGCCCCCTGGAGGAGTTCAAGACCAGTGTGGACGAATTCGCCCAGTTCGTGAAAGCCTCTCCACCTGCTGAGGGCTTTCAGGAAGTCCTCTATCCCGGAGAAATCGAATGGCGAACAGAGAACCAGCGGCGCGTTGAAGGGATATTCGTGGAAGACACCACCTGGCGCGACATCTGGGAGATCGTCAAAGACCTGAATATTGAGGAAGAAGTAGGCGCCCTCTAGCCTCCATCCCAATAGCCCCACCGCCCCACAATCTGATCCCGGGTCCCTTGAGGAATCTTGTTGGACTACGCTCAACATTCCCCTTCCCATAGTGCTTCAGAAATCCGTTACCTATTGCTGTTGGCATTCACCAATGGTCTTTCGGCCGGCAAGGTCACTTATTGCGGCTACAAGAACTGCAAGAGCGGCGGGCAGGTAGAATATACCGATAGAGAATATAGCCAGAAGACAGAATCCCACCAGCAAGACTATTGGCGTCCAGAGCATCGCCATGCGGATGACCTGTCTCTTGTGTGCGAAGAGAATAGAAAATAGGGCGCTCCCAGTCAGCAGAACAGGCACCAACAGTAAGAGTAAAACGTAGAGGCCGTTCACTTCTACCAACGTGGCCGAGGTGCGCGTAGCCTCTGCCACAGCTTCTCCATCAAGTCCCGCTGTTACGGACTGGCCACTGTAAGCAGGCCAGAAGATTAGGAAGAGGCCCGCTGCCCAAGCAAGAACGTGGGCGGCCAATGCAGATGCCGTAGACACTCTAATGGCTCTCAACTATCGGTCCTTCCCTAACTTATGCGATCATTTCGCACAGGTCATCCAACGACGAAAGTCGTCCCTAAGTCGCTCCATTTGTTTAATGGCTCCGATGAGCTTAGATCCTCAGGCTAGACCCTAGATTATTGCCCGTCAACGCCTGGCTCTTGGTATAACGGTGCAAATGGGGTACCATTCGCCCCAACCACAATAATCTCGCAACCCGGAGGAGAATCACCCATGACTACCGTAGGCTCGGGCAAGTACACCTACCAGCTTGTGGAAGACTGGGCCAAATTCCCCGACGGCATGAGCTTTGGCTGGCCCGCATCCGTGGCCACGGATTCCAAGGGACAAGTGTACGTTTTCCAGCGGGACAAGCAGCCGCCTGTCCTGGTCTTCGACCGCAGCGGAGAGTACCTGACCGGCTGGGGCATGGACGCCATGGCCGGCCCTCACCACATATACATCGCAGACGACGTCGCCTACCTCGTGGACAGGGAGGACTGCGTAGTCCTACGCTACACTCTGGACGGCAAGCCCCTTCAGGTTATTGGCGAACGAGGCCAGGCTTCCGACACGGGCATCGGCCCCGACTTCGACAACGAGAACGACTTGCCGCCTCACGCCGCCGGCCCCTTCAACTACCCCACCAAGATGGTCCCCTCACCCAGCGGCGACATCTACGTCTCGGACGGCTATCAGAACAGCCGGGTGCACCGCTTCTCCGCCGACGGCCGGCTTAAACAGTCCTGGGGCCAGCCGGGGAAGACCGGCCCCTACGACCTGCATCTACCCCACAGCGTCCTGGTTGCCGACAACGGTCGGGTCTATATCTGCGATCGGGAGAACCACCGCGTCCAGGTGTACGACGCCGAGGGTTCCCACCTGGCGTCTTGGAACAACGTGCGCCGGCCCATGGACATAGCCGTCGACAATAACGGCGTATTCTACGTGGCCGAGGTGTACGTGGAACAGGACCGCCTTGGCCGCTTGGACCTGCTGCCGGAGGGGGAGCACCGGGTGAGCGTACTGGACGAAAATGGCGCACTCCTCTGTCGGTGGGACGCGGCGTTGGCCCACGGCATCTGGGTGGACAGCCAAGGCGACATATATCTGGCCCTGCCCAACGCTCTCTCCGTCCACAAGTACGTCAGGCAGGGTTAAAGACCCTCCCCTACCTCGGAAAGGCGTCCTGCAGCCCAGCGTCCACTGGAAGCATCGTCCCCGTAGTCTTTGACGAACGCGGGCCGGCCAGGAACAGGATAGCCTCCGCCACGTCCTCGGCCGTCACGCTCCGCTTCAACAGATTGCGCTGTCGGTAGAACTCCTCCAGCCCATCTATGCTGATGCCGTGGGCGCGGGCCCGCATCTCCTTCACCTCCGCCGACCACAAGTTGGAACCCTGGAACACTGCATCAGGGTTGACCACGTTGACCCGAATGCCATACTCCCCGTTTTCTATGGCCAGCACTCGGGCCATCTGGACCTCTGCCGCCTTCGACGCGCTGTAGGCCCCAAAGTCCTTCCCCGGCGAGGGCACGTTTTTCGTCCCCACGAACACCATGCTGCCACCCATCCCTTGCTGCCTCATGAGAGAAACTGTCTCTCGCGCCACCAGGAAGTGGCCCGTTGAGTTGATGTCCATGGCCTTCTGCCAGTCTTCGAGGCTCAACTCGTGGATGGCCCCCACCGGCGCGATGCCGGCGTTGGACACCAGCACGTCCAGCCCGCCGTAGGCCAGCCGGAGACGATTGAAAGCTCCCGCGACTTGCTCCGGGTTGGTAACGTCCATGTCGACCGCCATGGCTCTCCCCACACCCTGTCTATCAACGATGCCTTGCGCCACCTCGTCAGCCCCTTCTGCGTCTATGTCAGCCACAACAACGTGCGCCCCTTCCGCCGCCAGCCGCTCCGCTATGGCTTTGCCGATGCCGTGAGCCCCACCGGTGACCAACGCTACCTTGCTGGAAAGCTCACCGCCGGGGGGAGCCAGCGTCAACTTGTACAGCTCCATCGGCCAATACTCCACGTCGTAGGCGTCCTTGTCGGAAAGGGAGGCGTAGTGCCCCACAGCCTGGGCCGCCTTCATAACGCTGATGGTGTGATGATAGACGTCTCCAGCGATGAGGGCCGCCTTGGCGTCCTTACCCGTAGACCACATTCCCACGCCGCGGAACAGAATCACCCGCGGGTGGGGGTCCAGCATTGGGTGCTGACCGTCGGTGTTGGCCTGATACCAACCCTTGTAGTATGAAACGTATCGATCCACGGCCCGCGGCACATGCCCCATCAGATAGTCCGGACTGATCGGTTCCCCCGGCTCCACCCAAAGAGGCTTGATCTTCGTTTGAAGGGTATGGTCCGGCGTGGCGGGACCCACCTGACTGAGGGCAGCCCCTTCCGCCGAGTTTACGAACTCCATCACGTCCGGGCTGTCGTCATACCGCAGGACCGTTGGCTGGGAGCGGCTAACCAACCCTCTGATGACGGGTGCAATTCCCGCCGCTAGTCTTCGCCGCTCTGTTTCGCTGATCCGCCCTCCCTCACCTGGCGTGAAGATGGTTCTTCCCTTAGACCGATTAGCGGCATACTCGGCGGCCCTATCGACTAGGTCAAGGTGCTTCAAATAGGCCTCTTTGGCCGTATCCCCCCAAGTGAACAGACCGTGATTCACCAGAATCACCCCGTCCACGTCAGGATTCTCACGCACCCGCTGTCCCACCAGCTTGGATAGGGCGAAGCCGGGCCGCACGTACTCCACAATGGCCGCCCGCTCTCCATAGACCTTCTTCAGCAGTTCGTCGTAGTTGCGGGTGTTGGTCAGCGACACGATGGCATCCGCGTGGGAGTGCACCACGCTGTGATACGGAAGAAAGGCATGGAGCAGCGTTTCGATAGAGGGACGAGGCGACTTCGGGTCCAGCATGCACTGGGCCAGGTAGGCGACCATTTCGTCGTCCGACATTGCGTCCCTATCGAAGAGAACCAACACGTCTTCCAAGTCCAGGCTCGGAAAGTGTTTGGGTTCGATGGTCTTCAAGTCGGACCCGGAGCCTTTGACGGTCATGGCGTCAACTTCCCGACCGCGAAAGTCCTTTTGAGTGGTCTTAATGGAGGTATTGCCGCCACCCCAAACCACCAGGGAGGTGTCCGCGCCGACCAGTCGGCTCTGGTACACCAGTAGACCCATTTCATCCTTGCCTTCAGTTTCGGAATCCGACCATCGATTGGGCATGAAACACCTCTGAATAATGCTTGCCGAGCCCGCCGCAATCACATCACGACCGGCGAGACTCCAACCACACTCAAGTATAGGAGCAGGCTTGAAATTGGGCAACGCCGCGCCGCCCGCCATTGCGCTTACCTCTTTAGATAACAGGCAAAAGGAGAGGGCCCGGGATTTTCGTCCCGGGCCCTCTGTGAATCTCTAGGATTAGAAAGTCTATTACTGGTACACGGGTACGGTAAACTCGTGGTAACGAATGGGGCCCATGTGCAGTAGGTTAACCTTATACTCCGACACTATTGCCGGGTTGTAGATGGCGGCGTCGAAGGTCCACACCAGAGGAATGCTTATGGCGTTACTGATCCACCAGTCGCCAAATTCCTGTGCAAGCTTGTTCCGCTCGTCTATGTCAGTTGTCTGCCGGCAAGCGTACTTGAACTCGGAGATTTCCACATGCTCGCGGTATCCGCCGCCATCGTCATACCACCAGAACTCTACGGCGGTGCAGATGGGGTCAAGGGACGGGGAGCCGATTATCATCCGGTTGGAATCCGGCTCGCGGCCCAGCCAGCGGGTGAGCGAACCCTCCCTCTGTTCCACCGTGGTATCGATTCCGATCACCCCCCAGTATTCCTTCAGCTTGATGGCGATGTCGCAGTTCTCAGTGAAGCTGCTGGTGGGGCTGCAGGCCAGGGTGGTTGTAAAGCCATCCGGGAAGTTGCTCTGCGTCAGGTATTCCTTGGCCTTCTCGACGTTGTAGTCGTAGGGCCAGCCGCCCTCACGTCCGGTCTTGCCCTCACGGTTGGGGTAGGGCGCCCATTCGTCCTTGAAGTCCTCGCGCCAGGGCGGGAAGTAGTCAACCAGCGGGAAGGTGTCTCCCGCGAAGAAGCCCTGGTCGATGTCGTCCCTATCAATGGCGTGGTTCATGGCCAGCCGGACGTTGACGTCCCTGAGCGGGTCGTTGGGATCGTGGCCTGGGTTGGGGCCACACGGGCGACCGCCTGGGGGCGGCATGGGCGGGTCACCAAAGCAGGCGTTGTTCTCCCGGAAATAGACCAGCCGCAGATGTGGATGCCGCCCGGGAAGGGTGCTCCTCGATACCACAAGACCCGCGATTGCCGCCTGGGAGTAGAGGTCCCGCGGCACGTTGCCCACGTGGGCCTCCTGGGTAATCAGCTGGGCCAGCCGGGTTTGAGGTTCTTTGATGAACCTTCCTTCCAATTCGTGGAAGTAGGGGGTCTGGCGCCAGTGATCTTCCACGCGCTCGTGGACGACGCCTACGTTTGTCTCCAGGGAAATGTAGCTCCACGGTCCGGTGCCGACAGGGTCGTCGAAGTACCCGTCCTCGCCGCCAACGGCGTCCCAGTGGTCGCGGCTGATGATGCCGGTCTCCCACTCCTCGGAGAGCAGGAAGGCGATGTCCAGGTTGATGTGGGGCAAGTCCAGCCGGATCTGGTGGGGCGTAACCGCAACCCACTTATCCGCCGTGTCCAACCTGCCGGCCCAGGTTTCGGGCCTTCGTGTCTTGGTCGTGCCGACTCCCGTCAGCAACTCAAAGCCCAGCGTCACGTCATCGGCGTCGAACAAGATGTCCATAGGCTCGGCGTTGCGGTAGAAGGGAACATCGTCCCGCAGATTAAACGTCCAGGTCTTGCCGTCATCAGCGACGCTCCAGTCCGCGGCCATCTCCGGCTGCTCTACGTTGGTCTTATAATGCCGCCCGACCAGGTGGTCGTAGATGGGCATTATCTTCTCCGTGGTCTGGCTGGCCGCGTAAGGAATGGTGAACTGGTCCGCAGGAGTCGGGATAACTACAATCAGCCTTGTGGCGACGGGCACCTTGGGAGCCATGGTCGCCGCAGGAGTTGGTGTGGCAACTGCCGTCGGAGCGGGCGTAGCCGGCATGGCCGTGGGTACGGGCGTGGCTACTGCCGCACGAACAATCCGCTCGATGTCGGCCTGGCTCAACGGCTCCGTCTGGGAGGCGGCCGCTTCGGCCAGCGCAGCGCCGATGGCGGCTGTAACGTCCTCCTGGTTTACGCCTTCGGCGGCGGCGGCAGAAACAGCGCTATCCACCATTGCCTTCATATCGGCGCTGGAGATGCCTCCCGATGCGCTTTGGCTGACCGCGTTCTCAATGAGGGACCGGATTTCATCCTCTGAGAGAGGCGGCTGCATCTTTGATATTTCTTCGCGGAGGGCTTGTTGAATCTCCGCGGACATGCCGGAAGTCAAGGCAGTTATGGCGGTCATGTCCATGGCCGCCGGGGCAGGCGCCGGCGCGGGCGTCTCATCGTCGCCACCGCAAGCCGCGATGATGACGCTTAACCCTAAGAGACACGCCAACAATAAGGATATTCTCCAATTTAGTAGTTTGCGAGGTAAGGTCAAAATAGCCACCTCCTAAAATATGTTTTCAGCAAGCCCGTCAGATCCAACGAACCCGCCCTTGGGTGTTGCAATCCGCTACATCGTAAAAGCCGTTCATGCCTTTGTCAATGCCTTGTACGAGCTTCGTGGATATGGGACAGTGGAGAACGAGCCTTGGATGGGTGACGTTACCTCTGTATCTCTCTCGGGAGGAGCAATTGTCGCTAAACGTATATCTGCACTTCAACGGGACCTGCAGGCAGGCCTTTGAGTTCTACCGCTCCATTTTCGGCGGTGACTTCGACCTCATCACCACCTTTGGCGAAGGTCCACCGGACTTCACCTCGCCGGAGGACGAGCGCGATAACGTCATGCACGTCTCTTACCGCATCGGTGACATGGTGCTGATGGGCAGCGACACCCCATCTACCTTCGGCCCTCCCACCGTCATGGGAAACAACTTCTCCCTGTCATACGCGCCCAACAGCAAGGAAGAGATGGACGACATGTTCGCCAAGCTATCGGCCGGCGGAAAGGTGTCCATGCCCCCGGCAGACATGTTCTGGGGGGCGTACTTCGGCTCATGCACCGACAAGTTTGGCGTCAACTGGATGCTGAACTTCGAAAATGCCTAGGGCCTACTCCGGTCGTTCGGTGAACTTTCCGACCTAGGGGCGTCCCTATTCTTCTGACGCTATGCGAACCGCCCTGAAACAAAACTGCATCAGATTCTCTTCACTTGAAACTTTGACTCATCGACTGTGCCATCCGTCTCACTTGCCAGGCGGTTCTTGAACTCTTGCAGTTTGCCCCACAATTCGTCCACTACCTCCGGCGCGATGCTCTGAACGTTAATCGTAAACTTTAGCCACTTCGTAGGGCTGGCATCGGGGTTGATTGAGTAATTTTATTGGATTGATGGCATGGTTGGACTCCATTGCGATTAGGCTTTTCGCAGAACGTTAGGCTAATTGATGACTAAACCGGCTATAGCAGGAACTCACAGACAAGAATAGGAAAAGAAAAGCGTCCCAGGCAGGATTCGAACCCGCGACCCGCTGCTTAGAAGGCAGCCGCTCTGTCCAACTGAGCTACTGGGACTCCACAGACACGATGGGTACAATCATTTTATGAATCCCGCTGCGCCGCTGTCAACAAATCAGGAGGCCTGGAACTACACGGGCCAACGCTCCTGACCGTAGGCCATCTCCCAAAACATGAACTCGTACCGGCTGCTGGTCACGAAGGCTTCCGCAATTGCCGCCCGTTCTTCCTCCGAGGCCCCACCTCCGGCCTCGTCCAAGAGCTCTCGCCAGAGAGTAACCCCCTCCTCCAACAACCCCTCGGCGTACACTGCCGACCACGGGCCAAACACCGGGTGGTCTATCTTTCCCACAACCTCTCCCAACTCGTGGTACGTCCACGGACAGGGGAGGAGGGCGGCGATGCCCGTCGCCCAACTGCCGAGACTGGCAGCGCTTATCATGTGGTTGCAGTAGGCCAGATTTGTGGGCGAAATAGGCGTCTGCCGCACGTCCTCTTGCGTAATTCCCAACATCGGCATCAGCTTCCGGTGAAGAGGCCGCTCGACGGGCGTCGACAATCGCCTCGCTATGGATTCCAGCGCCGAAGAGTTAGGGGCCTTGGCAAGCGCTATGGCCACAACGCGGGCGAAGGCGCTCAGGTACTTGTAGTCCTGAATCAGGTAGTAGCGGAATTTCTCGAGGGGCAAAGCGCCCGCCTTGGCCTCCAGTAAAAACGGGTGCTGGAAGATTTGCTCCCATATAGGCCAAGCCTGGGCCTTAAGAGTTTCCGTAAATCGTTCGTCAGGCAACTTAGCCTAGCCCTCAGCGGTCTTCACGACTCGAGAGTGCAGACCTCGCAGGGACAGGAGCCCCTCAGAAACTCGTGGGTGTACAAGCCCGTATAGTGGGCGTCGCTCCAGAGAAACTGCACCGCGTAGCTGCCAATGGGCATGTGGTCCACGGCGTAGATTCCCTCTTTGACTGACGACGGTTGCAGCAGGGCATTACCCGTCCATTCCTCTACGCACTGGGCGCAGGGACATACCAGCCGCAACTGCCGGGCGGAGTACACGCTCCGGTGGCCGTCCTTCCACATGATTGTGACGGACGTAGTATCTAGTGTAATAGAGTTCGGTTCCGGCTTGCTCTCCAACTAAATCCTCAGCGTGGGCGAATCTTCGTGCCATAGCGGCTATCTACTATAGCAGAATCGTTCCCTCACGCACATCCTGCCCCGAGATCCCCTACCGGCGGGCAGATTGCCTCCGTGCAATCATCGCGTCGGCAAGCGGACTTTGGGCCGGCTTGATGTCTATGTCTATCAGCGACGGCTTGCCTGAATCCAGCGCCCGGCTCACCGCAGGGGCCAGCTCCGATGCCTTCTCCACGTGATCGCCGTGTCCGCCGATGGCCTCCACCACCCGGTCGTAGCGCATGGGCCGCAAGTCCGTGGCCACCGCCCGGCCAAAGTAGGCCAGCTGGAAATTCTTGTCTATGCTCCAGGTGGCATCGTTGCCCAGGATTGTCACGAAGGGTAGATTGTGACGAAGGGCGGTGTCGTACTCCATGGCGTAAAATCCCAGCGACCCGTCGCCCATCATCAGAAAGACCTTGGCGGAGGGATGGGCCAGCCGCGCCGCCAGTGCGTAGGGCAGACCGAAGCCGAGATGCGACAGAGGCCCCAGCCGGAGCCATCGCCCTGTCTTTTGCGCGCTGAGGTAGCTTCGACCCCACTGGACGAAGTCTCCACCGTCGAAGACCAGCACCGTATCATCATCAATAAAAGGCTTGAGTTCTCTGAAAACTCGCACCGGATGCAGGGGCGCATCTTCCATGGCCAGGCCTTCCATGGTCCGCAATTGCGCTTCCCTGCTTGAGGTAAGCGTTGCGGTCCAAGCCGATAGGTTCTTCCAGGTCTTGCCGCGTGCGGCTTCCGTCAGCTGGTCGACGGCGGCGCCGATGTGTCCAAGAATCCCCATAGCCACCCCACGGTTGCGTCCCAACTCGTGGGGGTCCGGGTCTATCTGAATTATCTTGGCCTCGCCGTGAAAGTAAGGAGACATCCCGTACCGGTAGCGGTGATCCAAACGCTTGCCCAGAAGAAGCACCGCGTCGGCCTCGCGAAAGTGGCGAGCGGCGTGGTTCAAGGCGGCGTCGGCGTAGCCAAAACAGAGTGGATGCCCGTCGGGGACCATGCCTCTCGCCTGCTCAACGGTGAAGATGGGCAAACCCGTGGATTCGACAAAGTCCTGCAACTCTGTCGTGTTGGCGGAGTATCGAGCGGCGTTGGCGGCCACCACCACAGGCCTCTCCGCCCGCGCCAGGACCTCGACGGCCTCCTCAATTAACCGGGGGTCTGCCGGATTCCGGCCCTGATGACGGTACTCGGCTGGTGCATACTGGGGCAGTTCCTCTTCCGAGATAACATCCTCTTGAATATCCATAGGAATGGATAAGTGCACCGGCCCCGGCCGGCCGGAAAGGGCGGTGCGAAAGGCGGAGGCTATAAGGTCTGCCACTCGGCTCTTGTGGTGAATCATCCAAGAACCCTTGGTTACGGGGCGTGTCATCCCAATCTGGTCGATCTCCTGGAAGGAATACATCCCATGCTCAGGCAGCTCGCTGCATCCCGCAATGAACACCACCGGACTTTCCGACGTGTAGATGTTGGGCAGGCCGGAGATGGCGTTGGAGAAGCCGGGGCCGCCCGTGACGAGAGCCACCGCCGGCTCCCCGGTGATGCGACACCAAGCGTCGGCCATGCCCATAGCGGCGGCCTCGTGGCGGGTATCAATGAGGGCGATTCCCTCGTCAACAGCGGCGTCGCAGAGAGGCAGTATGGTATCGCCGACGATGGTAAAGATGCGGCGGATGCCCTCCTGCTTCAGACATCGCATAACCAGATGAGCTCCGGTCAACTTGGGCATACAGCCTCCCGTAGGTTCAGATACGCCGTCATTGTAGACACCCCCGCCACCTTCGACAAGCAACCCGCGGATAACTCAGGGGCTTTCGATGATACTGAGAGCAACATTAGACTAAGGCCATGAAGGAGAAGGGTTGACAAGAGTGGCGTGGGTTGGACTCGTTTGCGAAAACGAGTGGGGTTTGGGGGGACTCGTTTCAGATTTGACAGGCGTGGATCGGACTCGTTTGAGATATCGAGTATGGGGGGCATTAGGGGTGGCTCAGGCGTGGATCCGGCTGTTTTCGGGGGGGGTGACTCGTTTTATTTTTTCTGGTGGAAACGAGTCATGGCTTGAGGCGTGGTTATGGACGGGTTTGTTCGCAGGCATGGGTTCCCGGATGGAGGATAGCATTTGTGGGGAGAGTAGCAGGAGAGGGAGCAGCAGGGCAATGGACGGATGTCAGTGAGAGAGAGGTATGTATAGGGCGTCGAGATTCTACGCCTCGCCATGACATCGTAGGGGGAATCGAAAGGCCAAGCCAACGCACCCTTTCCGTTGAAGCAGTAACGGGCCTGTGCTATACTTCCTTGCGGACGGGGCGTGGCGCAGCCCGGGAGCGCACCTGCATGGGGTGCAGGGGGTCGGTGGTTCAAATCCACTCGCCCCGACCATCCAAACCCAACCCTCTATCTTTGACGCCTAACCTTGCCGTTTGCCCTGGTTCCCTCACCCACCTACGTAGACACGCTATAGGGTTGACCGGCGCGATACTTCTGTCCAGGGGAAAAATTAACCGCCGAGAGCCGTTAAATCCGGCTGTCTTCTGTGCCAACCCGTCCGCTGCTCATAGGCGTGGGCCAGTCCCAAAACCGTTGCGTCCTCGAAGGGCCGACCCCCTATCTGCAGCCCGATGGGCATTCCATCCTCTCCCGATGCGAACCCACAGGGTAGGCTTATGGCCGGTATGCCCGCCAATGGATGGGCGGGTGTGACCATGAAGGGCGCTTGCAGCAGATTCTCTATCACAGACTCTTTTGTGACCTGAGGAGTCTCCTTCGAAACCGACGGTGCGACTGACTCAACGGTTGGCGAAATCAGCACATCCACATCCTCCAATACCTGCATCACCTGTTGGCGCAGCAGTTCCCTCAGCTTCTGCGCCTTGTAGTAGAACTCTGCCGGCAAAATGCTGCCAATCAGGTAGGTGATGGGCAGCTCTTCGTTCTCCTCAAGCAGACACTCCCTCGCCCACTCGCGGTATATGGCGGTGGCCTCCACATAAAGAATTCCCCACATTATCAGGTTGCCGTAGGCCGCCAGCGGGATGGACACCTCCCGCAGCGTCGCGCCCATGCTGCCCATCTCCTCCGCAGCCTTCAACACGGCGCCCTGGACCTCAGGCGCAACAAAGTCCTCCATAGTCAACTCTTTCACAACGCCCACTCTCAAGCCGCGAGCATCCCGCTTTAGCGTGCTCCGATAATCAGGGACCGGCGCAGTGGACGAATAGGCGTCGCGCGGGTCCGGCCCTGCGATTGCGCTCAGTGTGATGGCGCAGTCCTCAACGGTCCGAGCCATCGGCCCTACGGTGTCCATAGACCATCCCCCGGCAAACACTCCAAATCGACTCACCAAACCCCACGTGGGACGCAGACCTACAACGCCACACCAGGACGCGGGAGAGCGAATAGACCCGCCCGTGTCTTCCCCAAGAGCCGTGGCGCAGAGCCGGGCCGCCGCTGCTGCCGCAGAGCCGCTGCTCGAACCCCCCGTCGCCCTGTTCACGTTCCAGGGATTTAACGCTGCCGGAAAAGACCTACGGAACAAACCTGCTCCAGCGAACTCCCCCATGTGTAGCTTCCCCAGAATCACCGCCCCACCGGCTTTCAACTTCGACACAACTGTTGCGTCCTCGGGTGGAACGTTGTCGCGCAACAACGTCGAGCCGTTGGTGGTGGGCATGTCGGCAGTCCAGATCTGGTCTTTCAGCGCCACGGGAACACCCTGCAACGGCCCTCTGCGGACTCCTGACATGAAGTCCCGTTCCGCCTGCCGAGCCTGCTCTAACGCCGAATCCGCCGCAACTGTTAGGTAGGCCCTCAGAGTAGGGTCTATCGACTCTATTCGGCGCAGGTATGCCTCAGTCGCCTCCACGGGCGACACCTGCCGGGCTGCCATCAGGTCCGACAGTCGGGCGGCAGTTAGGTTAGGAAGCTCTGATTCCGTCATGGCCTCCCCCTTCGTCTCGTGTTATGTCAAACCCTATACGGGTCTTGCAAGAAGGGCAAGGGGTTCGAGTCCCCTTGCCCTTCGAAAGTGTGCAAGTCAAGCCTTTACGGGACGCGGTTTAGGGATACACAGCCTCCGTATACTCGTGGTAGCGCGTCGGCCCGAAGAAGCCGAAGGCAACGTCGTAACCCTTGACCACCCCGGGGTCGTAAGCCACCTTGGTAGAAAGGAAGAACAGAGGGATGATCACGTGGTTCTCGTAGAGCCACGTGCCCATGGCCTGGCCGGTGCGAAGAATATCCTCCGGAAGGATCGACTTCTGAGTTTCGGCAAAAATCGCGTCCAGATCAGGGAACTCCCACTGGGACTCGGTGCCGCCGCTTACGCTACTGATAGCGTAGCGACCGTTGTTCCGAATCGAAAGCGGGTCGCTGCCAACCCCGTAGAGCATGCTGGTTATAGTCTGTCCCATGTCCCGGTTGCGCCACTGCTCCAGCAGCGGGCCAAACTCCATCTCGGTCAGACTGACATTCACTCCCACTTCTCTCCAGAAGCCTATGACCGCCTCCGCCACGTCCTGGCCTTCCGGCACGCCGCTCAGCTTGGTGGTTATGAAGCCGATATCCACTCCGTCGCCGTAGCCCGCTTCCGCCAATAGCTCCCTGGACCTGTCCGGGTCGTAGGGGTAGGGTGTCCAGTCGTCCCTGTAGTCGGAGCGTGTGGGAGGGATGCCCAGAATGGTCTGGAGAATGCCCTCTCCGTCAAAGAAGATCTCGTTGATGGTGTCCCGGTCGATGGCGTAGTTGAGCGCCATTCGTACCCTCAGGTCCCGGAGGGGATCGCCCTCGATATAGCCTGGGGCAATGGGATGATCTTCACCTTTCCGTGATCCAATCTTAATCTTCACAACTTCGTCGTAGTAGAGCCCGCCAATCATCATGAAGAGGTTGGTGCCGGGCAGGGTGCTGGTGGCCACGCCAAAGCCCTTTTCGATAGCCTGGGGCAGCAGCGACTTGTCCACCTCGGAGATCGCCACTTCTTGGGTCAGCAGCATGGCAATGCGCGTGGCGCTCTCAGGAGCGTAGAAGAACTGCAGCTCGTGGAATTCAGGAGTCTTTCGCCAGTGGTCCTCCACCCGCTCGTAGAGCATGTGGGAACCGATTTGCAGCTCTACGAAGGTGAAGGAGCCGGTGCCTACGGGATGGTCCAGGTAGCCATCCTCGCCCACGGCGTCCCAGTAGTCCTGGCTGATGATGCCGGCCACGTTTCCTTCGGCCAACCAGCCCTCGCCCAGGGGCTCCAGCCGTTCGAGAATCCACACAACCTCGTGATCGTTCACGATGTCGAAGTTCTTGTCCTCAACGCCCAGGTTACGCCACTGGCTGCCTGCGGAGAGGGAGTCCTCCCGGCCCGCCGTCTGGAGGGTAAACTTGAAGTCCTTGGCGGTAAAGTCGGTACCGGTGTAGGAATCGGTGGAGTGGAAGGGAATCCCTTCTCGGAGATTCAGCGTCCAACTCATGGCGTCGGGAGCCATGGACCAATCTTCCGCCAGCATGGTGTTTTCGTACTCGCTATTGAACCGATTGGTGTTGATGATGAACTCATACATGGGCTTCATAGGCCCGGTTTCGCTGGTGAAGGTCTTCCACATCATGGTCACCTGGGCTCCCGGAGGAACCTTGCTCACCTTCAAGCGGGGCGAAACTGGGACTTTTGGAGCCATCGTCGCCGTTGGAGTTGGCGTGGGTGTTGCCGTCGGCCGGGGCGTAGGCCGAGCCGTGGCCACGGGGGTCGGACGCGGCGTCGCCGTCATAGCCGGAGTGGCCGGCATGGCCGTTGGCGCCGGCGTCATGGCCGGGGTGGCCGGCATCGCTGTTGGCGCAGGTGGCGGGGCTGTCGTTGCCACAGGTGTCGACGGAGCCGGTTCGGGGGTATCGTCGTCTCCGCCGCAGGCCACTATGACCAGCGTCAGCAGCAACGCCGCGCTCAGGAGCGGGTATCCTAAAAGTTTGAAAGCTTGTTTCTTTCTCATAATCTTGTCCCTTTCACGGTCTTGAATAGGCTCTCCTGTTTAAGGATGGTCTTGGATCTCGGACTACCTCTTAACCATCTTCGTGTATTCGTGGTCCATAGTGGGGCCCAGGTTGATCATGTTGCCACGGTATTCTTCCACAACGCCGGGGTCAACGCCCAACACGGGGAAGATGAAGACCACGGGCACGGTGATGACGTTATCCTGCATCCACTGGGCAAACTCCCGCGCAATTCGCACGCGGGTATCTTCTTCCAACGTGGTGTCGAAGGTGTCGATGAACTCGGCCACGTAGGGGTGGTCGAACCAGTGGTTGCTTCGCTCCGAAAGCCTCAAGTTGATGGGATAGGCAATCTGGTAGGAGACTAGTCCGTTGTTAAGGAACCGAATGGCCTGCTTAATCTCCCTCTCTCGGCCCAACTCCCTCAGCACCGAACCCTCGTAGAGTTTGGTCTCGGTGTTGATTCCGATGGCGCGGTAGTAGCTGGCGATGGCCTCCACAATTTCACCGATGTTCGGCAGACCCGCCAGGATGTAGTAGGGCAGCTCCAGGTCAAAGCCGTCGGGGTAGCCCGCATCGGCGAGCAGCCGCTTGGCTTCCTCAGGATCGTAGGGGTATGGCTGCAGGCCTGGCGGAACTGAGGGCTCCGTGTTGTACATGAGATGGGCTACCTGCACCTGACCCTCGCCGGCGAAGAAGGTATCGTTTATCTGATCTTTGTCGATGGACAGGGCCAAGGCGCGCCGGACCCGGACGTCCGTAAGCGGGTTGTTGGGATCCGACAAGTCCTCACCATCGGGAGTGGTGTAGAACTGGCCGCCGATGACGCCCATAAGATACCAACCGGGGCGCGTGGCCAGGACTTTCTTGAACCCGGCTTGTTCTATCTGCGAAACCAGGCTCCACGGCAAGTCGATGATATGCGCCTCGCCGGTCAGGAGCATGGCAACCCTGGTGGCGTCTTCTTTGACAAGCCGAAACTCCAGTTCATCCATTTCCGGTGTCTTGCGCCAGTGGTCCTCCACCGCCTCATAAAGGTAGTGGCTGTTGACCTCGTGCTCCTTGAAGGTAAAGGACCCTGTGCCAATGGGGTCTTCCTTGTAGCCATCATCGCCGACGGCTCTCCAATGGTCGCTGGAAATAATGTGGAAACCAACGCCGTCCAGCAGCCATATGGGAATGGCCACGTCGGGGGCATCCATGTTCATGATCAATTCGTGGTCGTTGACGACCTCGAAGTTCTCGACGGGGCCAACCCACCGCTTCCAGAAGAAACCGCCGATAGCCTGGGAGTCGTCGGCAATGCCCGATTCGTAGGTGGCAACGACGTCGTTGGCCGTGAACATGTACTCGCTGGGCTGCCGGTTCCGATAGAAGGGCACACCTTCCTGGAGTTTGAAAGTCCAGGCCTTGGTGTCAAAAGTCCACTCGGTGGCCAGCCAGTCGTGGTGAATGTCGAGCCGCTCCGGGTCCTCCTTGATGAGGAAGCCGAGCATGGGCTTCAGCGGTGCGGCGGAAGCTCGCGACGCCTTGACGGGCGAGGGGGTCTGCTGCGCCGGCGGTGTCATTGCAACTATGAGGCGCGGCGCCACGGGGACTTGAGGCGCCATGGTGGCAGTGGGGGTGGGAGTGGGGGTTGAGGTTGGCGCCGCCGCGGTTACTCTCGGCGCCTGGGTGCGCGCCGCAGTTGGCGCCGGGGCGGCGGTGGTGGGCGCGGCCTGGGTTGGGGCAGCTGTGGCTGCGGTCGTAGGCGCGGCTGAGGTTGGGGCAGCGGTGGTTGCGGCGGCAGGCGCGGCTTGAGTTGGGGAAGCGGTGGCTGCGGCGGTAGGCGTCTCATCGTCCCCACAGGCAACAATGAGGAACGTCAGAAGCAACAACACCCCCAAAAAGACATAGGCAAACCGATCCTGGGGCCATCGTGGTTTCATCACGCTGCACCTCGGCAAATGAGATTAATTCGAGCTACGCGAACCGCTAAGGAGGCAGGTAGCCGAATGCCAGTATGCTAGATGCACCCAGCTTTTGTGTCAAGCAGTGGCAGATGACTGGGAAGCTGGTGACGAATTTCGATGGATATTATAATTATCGGTACGATAGACGAAAGCAAAAACTCCGCTTGTAGAACCGGTTCCCCAGGCACCAAAACGAGGGACTAGCACTCTTTTCCCAACAGGCCCTTTACCCCTCGTCACGTGGTATGAGTTCAACGATGGAGCGAACGATGCGGTCGGGGAGAACGGGGCTGTCTTGCGGTAGGCCTTCTCCCCGAAAGTCGACCCACACTCCGCAGATGCCGAGGGCCTGGGCTCCGCCGATGTCGCCGCGCAGGTTGTCGCCCACCATCCAGGTCTGGGACGGATGGACTTTCAGGGCGGCAAGGCTATGTTGAAAGACGCGAGCGTCGGGTTTGCCCACGCCAAACTCGCCTTCTACAACGACGGAATCGAATAGCGCGTCCAGGTTGAAGCGGTCAATCTTTGCGCGTTGGCCTTGAGCATCGCTGTTGGTGATGAGGCCAAGCTTTACGCCACGGCGCCGGAAATAGTGGATAGTGTCGAGGGCGCCGGGCACCAGCTCTGACGTTGTCGACTTCGCAGATTTCAAGGTATGGTAGGCGTCGCCCATGTCGAGGGTAAGGGCGGAGTCCCCGGTTACGCCCAGCTTGTCGAAGGCCAGAGCTACTATTTCCCGGCGAATCAGGCCAAGGTTCAGGCCGAATTCACGACTGCGATCGGGGTTGCTCAAGTACCAATGGTGGGCGTCTCGCAGGCTGACCAACATGTCGGCGGCGTTCACGCCGAGGGCAGCTATACACGAGGCAAAGGTGTCGCATACTTGGCGCCAACACCGTTCGGAAACGGCGTCTTCGGCGAGAATCGTGTCGTCCATGTCAAAGAGTATTGCCTCGTGCAAGACTAACATCCGGTGTCGGTCGCTCTACACGGCCAATACTGAACTTTCCTTTAGAATCCTACTTCGACTAAAACCTTTACGGGTAGTTCTTCAACCAGTGTCGCGCAATGTCTATGCGGCGGGCGAACCACACGTTGGGACTAGACGTGGCGTACTCCAGAAACTGCCGCAGCCCCGCCGCCCGGGAGGGCTTGCCGATTATCCGGCAGTGCAGCCCTACGGACATCATCTTGGGGTGGGTCTCACCCTCTCTGTACAGGAGATCGAATGTCCCACGCGCCACCTCGTAGAAATGCTCAGGCATGGTCATGCCGCCACGCCAGAACTTGGTGTCGTTCACCTCAAGAGAATACGGAATCACCAGCCACTTCTTCCCGTTGACGTTTGTGTAGTAGGGCAGGTCGTCATTGTAGGAGTTGCAGTCGTAGATGAAGCCTCCCTCCTCCACCACCAGATCGCGGGTGTTGACGCTCGGCCCGTAGCGACAGTACCAGCCGAGCGGACGCTGACCCGTGGTTCGCTCAATTGACTCAATGGCGCTGCGAATGGCCTCCCGTTCCTCGTCCCGGCTCATCCGAAAATACTCCTCCCACCTGTTGCCGTGACCGAAGACCTCGTGCCCTCGCGCCGTTATCTCCCTCGCAACGTCCGGGTTGCGCTCCAGTGCCAGGGCGCAGCAGTAGAAGGTAGCCTTAATGTTGAACTCGTCCAGGATGTTCATGATCCGCCACACGCCCACCCGGCTGCCGTACTCGAAGAAGGACTCGTTGGCCAAGTCCCGTTCGCCAACGGGCACCGGCGAAGGAACCTCCCCCATGGTCTCGCCATGAGCGTCGCCGTCCAGCAGGGAATACTCGGAGCCCTCCTCGTAGTTGACCACCACCGAAACCGCAATTTTCGCATCATTTGGCCACTGCACCGCCGGAGGGTTGAGCCCGTATCCAACAAAGTCTCGTTCTTCCATCAGTTCTTCTCCTTCTCGTATTCAGAGATGAGGAGTATACAACACGCCCAGTCCGCCGCGACTCTCCAAAAGATTTCCATTCCTCATAACCCCGCTGTTCGATTTCAGATTCTATTCATCCTCAAAGCCAAGAGGAAGGAAATGAATCCCCCAAAATCCATCCTTTTTCAAGACGAATCCCCCATGTCCCGCAATTTGCCTTTTTCAGTGCGACAACCTAAACTACGCCTTGCGCTCAACCTGACCTATTCCACGCTCATACCCAATGCCAAGTTGGGCCCCCACATAAATTTTTTTCGCGAGGCGACTTTAATGAGAATCTTCCCACCCTCTAGACTCTGCCTACTACTTATACTAGCCGTATTTGCGACCGCCATAATCGTCGCTTGCGGCGGGGATGACGCCACGGACACGCCGGCCCCCCCCACGGCCACCCAGGCCGCACCGGCTCCCCAGCCCGCTCCGGCGCCCACGGCCATGCCGGCTACCCCGGCGCCAACGGCGATGCCGTCCACTCCCGTAGCCACCCCTCCGCCCAGAGCCACGGCAACGGCCATGCCCGCTACGGTCATGCCTACAGCAATGGCCACCGAGGTTACCCCGGCGCCCACGCGGTTTAGGGCTACAGTGGCGCCAACAGCGGCGCCTGCCACACCGGCCATGGCCCCCAAGATCCCCGTCGAATCCAGGCTCAAGGTCGCCATCCCGCCTCCCCAGTATCAATCGCTGGCCATGTTCGACAGTGTGGAAGGCATTCTGCCTAACATGGAACACGTTGTCGGCGTCAATTCCGAGACCGGCGTAGAGGACGCCAGCCGCTTGGCCGAAGAGTGGAGCATGTCTCCCGACGGCACCGTCTGGAACTTCAAGCTCCGCCAGGGTATCCCCTTCCACACCGCCCCCGACTTCGATGGCGCCGAGCTAACGGCCCTCGACGTGGTGACAACCCTTCAGGTGCTCGGTTCGGATCTCTCCAACCGGCCCACCATCTGGACCAACTTCGGCATCGCCGACGAAAACTTCGAAGTCCTCAGCCGCTATGAACTCAACTGGAAGCTAAACAGCCCCGCCGCCGACATATCCTCCTGGCTCAGCCCTCAAACCCCCTCCGGCGTCATCAGCGCAGCCTACTTCACGCTCAAGGGAGAGCAGGGCTACCTCACCCACCCGGTGGGCACCGGCCCGTTCACGTTCAGCGAGGTAGCCTTCGGCCAGTTCCTACGCTACGAACGGGTGGAGGACCACTGGCGTAAGACCTCCGAGTTCCCCGAGCTGGAATACCTCTTCGGCCCTGAAGACGCCACCCGTCTGGCCATGCTCTTGGCCCAGGAAGTGCACATCGCGGACGTTCCCCGGTCGCTTCTGCCCGAGGCCGCCCAGAGGGGCTTCGTCGTAGTCACTGGCTCTCGGCCCGGCATGACCGTCTTCGTCTTCATCGGCGGCCAGTACTACGACGGCGAAAGGACGTACCTGGCAGGCCCCAAGAAGGGCCAGACTGAACCCGTTGCCCCGGGCTATGAACCCGACGACCCCTTCCGGGACGTGCGAGTACGGAAGGCCCTCAATCTGTCCATCAATAAGGAAGAGATAATCAACACCTTCTGGGCCGGCGCGGCCATTCCTCAGGCCCAGTTCAGCCTTACCCCCAACCATCCGGACCACAAGGCCGAATGGGTTCCCTACCCCTACGACCCCGAGGAAGCCAAGCGTCTGCTGACTGAGGCGGGCTACGCCGACGGCTTCGAGTTCGATTTCCAAACGGCCAAGGTCAGCGGAGTACCGGAAGTTCCGGAGGTCGCCGAGGTCATCACCCAGTACTGGTCGGAAGTCGGCCTCACCCCCAAGCTGCTTGAGCTAGGCTCCTTCAGCCAGATCCGTTCCCTCTACCGAGCGCGGGACATCGGTCGCTACGCCTACCCCGTTCGCTACAGCATCAACCGGTTCGGCACCAACACCTGCTACCCCATGAGCAACGTGGCCGGCGGCTGCGGCTCTCCCCAGTGGGAGTACGACGAGTTGGACCAGCTTTTCATCAATCTGCGAAACGCCGTCCTGCCGGAGGAGATAACCCGCCTTACCCACGAGATGGGAGACTACCTCTACAACCAGTACATCATTATTCCCATCGCGTTCCTCTTCCCACAGGCCGCGTATGACCCCAGCGTCATAGCCGACCCTGGCTTCACCCGCTTCATGGTAGACCAAGGCCCCACCGAGGGCTTGGAGTACACAGTGCCCGTCTACCAATAGAGGAGACATGCCACAGTTAACACCAATCGAGGCCCCTTCCAGCGCGGAGGGGCCTCGATTTTTCTACGAAGGGAGACCGTAGGCTTATGAACGGTTCTTGGCAAGAGCTATGCTTTCTAACCATCGGGGAGGCTGGTAGTCTTTTTAGAAACCGACAGCTCTCTCCTGTGGAATTAACCAAAGCCCACCTTGACGCCATCGACCATCTCGACCCCAGCCTGCACACCTACGTTACCCTTCTACCCGAAAGGGCCATGGCCCAGGCTCTTCGCGCCGAACAAGAAATGGACCGGGGCGAATTTCGAGGCCCTCTCCACGGCATACCCTACGCCCTCAAGGACCTCTTCTATACCAAGGGAGTCACCACCGAAGCCCATTCCAAGGTCCTGGAAGGATGGACTCCCAGCATCAACGCCCACGTGGTAACGCGATTGAACCAGGCCGGGGCCGTGCTCCTGGGTAAACAGGCCATGGGAGAATTCGCCGTCGGCAACCTGGAGACGGACCTCTACCCCCGGCCCAAGAACCCGTGGAACCTCGCCTACGACACGGGCGGTTCCAGCAGCGGCTCTGCGGCCTCGGTAGCTGTGGGGCTAGCCATGGCCACCCTCGGCACTGACACGGGCGGCAGCATTCGCGGGCCGGCCTCGAACTGCGGTGTGGTTGGCCTGAAGCCCACCTACGGCCGGATCAGCCGCCACGGAGTAATCCCCCTTAGCTGGTCTCTGGACCACTGCGGTCCTTTGACCCGTCGGGTGGAGGATGCCGCCCTTGTCCTGCAGGCCATCGCCGGTCACGATGCCCGGGACCCCACCAGCAGTTCCGTGCCAGTTCCCGACTACGCCGCCGCCCTCTCAGGCGACGTTAGTGGCCTCGTCATCGGAGTGCCGCGCAGCTTCCTTTCCGCCAACGACGTAGGTACCGACCCACAGATTCTTGCCGCCTTCGATGAGGCCTTACAGGTCTTCGAAGACCTCGGCGCCCGGCTTCAGGAAATAGACATTCCGGCCCTTCGCTACTATCGCATGGCCCACACGACCATCATGCTTTCGGAAGCCTACTCCATCCACCGGAAGAACCTAGTCCAACGCGCCGACGACTACGCCCCCGCCACGTGGAATCATCTGGCTTCCGGGGCCGCCTTCACCGCCGCCGACTACGTTCAATCCCAGCGAATCCGAAGCCGCATGAGGCAAGACTTTCATGCCATTCTGGACGATGTGGACCTCATAGCCATGCCCTCAAGCCACAAGTCCGCATGGCCCATCGGCGAGGCCGACGCGGTTGGGACCCTGGAGGCCTACAACTTCCGAGCCTGCTTCGACATGACTGGAATGCCCGCAGTCACTGTTCCGTGCGGGTTCACCAGGGAAGGGCTGCCTGTGGGCCTCCAGCTGGCGGGCCGTCCCTTCGACGAAGCAAACGTCCTAAGTGCCGCCCACGCCTACGAACAGCAGGTGCGCTGGTTCCAGATCCGGCCCTCGCTGTCGGGCGGTTAGCGACAAGGAGCCGGACCCAGGGGCAGGAACGAAATAGACGGGTGACCCGAAAAGGGAGAAAAGGGGTATGTGAGCATCGGCAAGGAAGAAAGCCAACGGTGGGAATCGAACCCACGACCTGCGGTTTACGAAACCGCTGCTCTGCCTCTGAGCTACGTTGGCACGGTCTACGTTAGCTGCGCCAAGTCCTCAATCTGGGAAACCAGCCAGTGGCTGATGTCCTCCCGCCTGATACTGTCGGCCATAGCCGTGGCTCGTCGCTTCTTTTCGCTCCCACTCATTGTAATCGCCTGATACATGGCCTGCATAGTGCCCTCAATGTCCGCCGGCGAAACAGTCAACGCCCCGTGCTTTAACTGCTGGTGCGCGCCGGTGGTCTCAGAGAGGATCAATACCCCGTCCCTGGTATTCACCAGCGGGCCCTCCTTCGCCACCAGGTTCATGCCGTCGATAACGGCGTTTATGAGCAGGACGTCGTAGACCTTCATGCCTGCGATGGCCTGGGTGTAGTTGTTCTCTAAGTAGGGTCTGATCGGCTGCCAATCCGGGGTGCCGTACATAGAATTTATGTCGCCAATGATGCGCCGGATGTCGTCCATGTACCGCTGGTACTGGCGAATGTGGGTACGCGACGGCACCAGAAAGGCCATGAACGAGACCTTGCCGTGGAGCTCCGGGTAGCGGGAGAGCAGCAGTTGAAATGCACGGAACCCCCGAATAACGTTCTTGCTGGGTTCCGCCCTATCTACCCTGATAATCGACTTGCCCTGCATTTCAGACCGCAGCCTGCGTTCGTGGTCCAGGGCCCGGTGCGAATTAGCAATCCCCATTATCTCGTCCACGTTCACGGAGATCGGATAAGCCCGAACGTGGCACGCTCGCCCGTTGTGATAGATGACCCGGTTATTGTGGTCAACCTCGTACTCCGGCAGGAACTCCTCACAGCAATCCAGGAAATTACGAACGTCGTCTATCGACTGAAACCCCAGCACGTCGGCAGAAACCAGGCTGCGGCAGATATGGTTTCGGACGTAGCTCGGCAGCAGCTTCCAGTACCGGGCCGCCGGCCACGGAATGTGGGTGAAGTGCTGAATAGCCGCATTTGGCAGCCCCTCTCTAATGAACCCAGGCGCCAGGTACAGATGATAGTCGTGGGTCATTACGATGGGAGGCTTTTCGCTCTGACGCCCCTCGTCAATGACCATGCGTGCCATGTTTTCGTTAACGGTCACGTATCCGTTGTTCCATGCGTCGTGCACGTTCGAGTCCACGTTGGGACTGTAGGCTGAGTTCCACATATAGTGCTGCAGGAACCACAGCAACGGATTGCAGAACACGTTGTAATACTTATGGTAGATGCGGCGAGGAATGGAAACATAGCGGACCTGAGCACGCTGTCCCGGCAATTTAGAGCGGATCTTGGCCCCGCGACTCTCCTCCGCCACCCTTCTATCTCCCTCGCCCATGGCCGTGGCCACCCACGTGAAATCCAGCATCTTCGTCAGGGAGCTGAGGGCCGTAACCACTCCGCCGCTGCCTCGGCGGACCTCGGTTCGACCATCGTAGCGCACGTAGTGCTCAATGGGCCCGCGGTTGCTGGCAAGAATCAACGGTCGTTGGGAAAGCACGGAGCCGCAAAGCTCCTGCAGACGGTCCCAATGTCCTGTACTGGTTCCCTCATCCATATTGCACCGTAGCGTGGCAACATCATTGACTTACCCGGCCCCTCTTGCGCCGTAATTGGCCGGAAAGGGAGCGCTCCTTCAACTGACCTCAGAGGAAGCGCCAATCCAGCGCAATTTAGCACCTGCCTATAGGGTTGTCAACGCGAGACTTGCAATCGAAAATCTGTCTGCCAGCTCCGAGATTCAACGGCCCAACATCATTCCCCATCGGCCCTGCCATCTTCCTCTTGCTCACCCTGCGCACTCCCTGCTACCATCTCTCAACAAACCCATGCATACCAACCACTCCCCATACGCCACCACATCCGCCGCGATGTCATTTCGACGCGCATTATCAGTCATTACTATAGCAATAGCCCGTCCCCGCCTACAAACCCCTTGTCCTCGCGCATGCGGGGACCCATCCCCCCTTCTCCACACGTCGTTACTATGAAAATAGCCCAGCAACCTCATCGTATTCCTCGTAGGGGCGGTTCGCGAACCGCCCGCTCCCCCTCTAACTACATGTCATTCTGAGCGAAGCGGAGTCGAGAAATCTCGTTGCCTTCACTCCCGTCTGCCCACTGCGTCCCTTCCCATCTCTTGCTACCCCAATCCATGACTCGTTTGCCCAAGCTTTTTGAAACGAGTCCCCACGCCTGAAACGAATAAACTCAGGCACAAAATCACCCCGACTCGATTTCCAAAACGAGTCATCTCCACGCCTAATCTCCGCAAAACGAGTATTACCCAGGTATCTACACCCCAACATGTATCACAGGCCGGCTGTCCGGTTGACATGCGGAAACCAGCTTATGTATAATGGGCCCGAGCCTCAGCGGAGAGGCTTTTGGAATCCTTAGCACCTTAACAATTGGATAGTGGAAGGAAGTAAGGTAATTTGCCAGAGAGTTTGATCCTGGCTCAGGGTGAACGCTGGCGGTGCGTCTAATGCATGCAAGTCGAGCGATAACTTCGGGTTCGCCCGGGGGAAAGCGGCGAACGGCTGAGTAACGCGTGAGTAACCTGTCCTTGAGTGGGGTATAACCTGAAGAGATTCAGGCTAATCCCGCATACGATCCCTGGGCCTTGGCGCAGGGAGGAAACCCGCTTGCGGGGCTCTAGGAGGGGCTCGCGTCCTATCAGGTAGTTGGCGAGGTAACGGCTCACCAAGCCGAAGACGGGTAGCTGGTCTGAGAAGATGGTCAGCCAGAGGGAGACTGAGACACGGTTCCCACTCCTACGGGAGGCAGCAGCAAAGAATTTTGGGCAATGGGCGAAAGCCTGACCCAGCGACACCGCGTGGGGGATGAAGGCCCTAGGGTCGTAAACCCCTTTTTCGAGGGAAGAGTAAGGACGGTACCTCGAGAATAAGCCCCGGCTAACTACGTGCCAGCAGCCGCGGTAACACGTAGGGGGCGAGCGTTACCCGGATTTACTGGGCGTAAAGAGCGCGTAGGCGGCTGAGTAAGTCTCCTGTGAAATCTTCCGGCTCAACTGGAAGAGGTCAGGGGATACTGCTCGGCTTGAGGGCAGAAGAGGAAGACGGAATTCCCGGTGTAGCGGTGATATGCGTAGATATCGGGAGGAACACCAGAGGCGAAGGCGGTCTTCTGGGCTGTGCCTGACGCTGAGGCGCGAAAGCGTGGGTAGCAAACCGGATTAGATACCCGGGTAGTCCACGCCCTAAACGATGGATGCTAGGTATGGGGGGTATCGACCCCTTCCGTGCCGAAGCTAACGCATTAAGCATCCCGCCTGGGGAGTACGGCCGCAAGGCTAAAACTCAAAGGAATTGACGGGGGCCCGCACAAGCGGTGGAGCGTGTGGTTTAATTCGATGCTAAGCGAAAAACCTTACCAGGGTTTGACATGTCGGTGGTAGAACCCCGAAAGGGGGACGACCTTGGGGAGACCCAGGGAGCCGTCACAGGTGCTGCATGGCTGTCGTCAGCTCGTGCCGTGAGGTGTTGGGTTAAGTCCCGCAACGAGCGCAACCCCTGTCGTTAGTTGTTTTCTCTAGCGAGACGGTCCCCCACAAGGGGAAGGAAGGTGGGGATGACGTCAAGTCAGCATGGCCCTTATACCCTGGGCTACACACACGCTACAATGGCCGGTACAACGGGTTGCGAAAGCGCGAGCCGGAGCCAATCCCATCAAAGCCGGCCTCAGTTGGAATCGTAGGCTGCAACTCGCCTGCGTGAACGTGGAATCGCTAGTAACCGTGGGTCAGCACACCGCGGTGAATACGTTCCCGGGCCTTGTACACACCGCCCGTCAAGTCATGGAAGTCGGCAACACTTGAAGTCGCTGAGCTAACCGCAAGGAGGCAGGCGCCGAGAGTGGGGCTGGTGACTAGGACTAAGTCGTAACAAGGTAGCTGTACCGGAAGGTGCGGCTGGATCACCTCCTTTCTAAGGAGTTCCAACTCGACTAACAATCGAGTTCACTCCCAGGTCGGTCGGTGGGCGCCCTGCCCGCTGCCTAGGTTGAGCCAGGCTCCCGAAGCAGCAAACAGGGCCCTGTGAAAACCCATCGTCTTTCAAGGTAACAATCGAAACTTAATTGCTTCCTTCCACTATCCAGATGTTAAGAAAAACAGAAGCCGGGCAACCCCCGGCTTCTTGCTATTCCGGTCAGAACCCCTCAACAGCAGGACGGATAACCACGCGCCCCTGCCTCATGGATACGAGAAACTCGGCGTCCGCTGCGAAGCCCCCTTAAACGCCACCTCGCGAGTCGCCTAGCCAAAGCCCCTTCAGGACCTGCTGAAGGCCGTAGTCTTTTTCACACACTTAACCTGTGAAGGTTATGAGACGCCGCTCCAACCGCAACGCTTGGCGTTACTGGGTGGGAGCGTCCACGGCCAGATCAGTGGTGATGACGACGAAAATCCCATCTGCATCCCGCACCGGTACAGAACGAGTGACCATCCAGATTTCGCCGCCGCCCGCGTCGAAGTAGGGGTCTGTCCACACTCCAGCGTTTGCAGTCAAAGGTGCAATGAGCCAGTCCTGCTCTTCGATGTTGTAAGAGGGTGCGGCGAGGTCGTTGCTTGCGTAACCGTCGGCTGTGCGGTAGACGTAGGGGCTGGAGATGACGATGCCCCATCGATCCAACAGCGCGGCCGCACTCCCAAAGAATGATGGATTGGCCTCCAGGTAGGCCTGCAAGCGTTCCGTATACGCGGCCGCATCGGCTGGCCGGTCCGCCGCCAGCTCCGTCGCAAAAGCATCCAGAGCAGTGACCACAGCCTCCCGCTGCCCCTCCTCGTCGGAGGCGTTGCCACCGCAGCCCTGAGTGATCACTAAGGCAAGCGCCGTGAGAAACAAGGCCATAATGCTACGCATCGCCATTCTCCTCATTCGCACTCATCCTAATAGATGAGTGTGGCAGCGGTACTCTACGCGCAAATCCGTGCACCGGTCAATCTCTCGTAAAACGAGCGAGACCGTCTCAATTACAGACCCTGCCGACTAACAATTTGACGAACAAGCTTTCAATAATTACCCTATACACTCTCGGACAAATATTCCGACAGGCAAATTGACTGACATCATAGGGGACACCAAGTGAAACTAATCCCGATCATCGGATTGCTCTTAGTGCTCGCGGGGCTGGCATGTTCAGGGGGATTAACGGAAGAGGAAGTCAGGCAGATAGTGCAGGAGCATTCGGTTCCTGGCCCCATGGGCGACCAGGGTGATGTTGGACCTCAGGGACCCAAGGGCGACCAAGGTGACCAAGGACCACAGGGCCCAAAGGGTGATCCCGGCCAGCCAGTACCACATCGCCCCACATCTGGAGATATCGTCACCAGTACAAGTGCAGAGTTCACGTCCATCGACGCCGGGTGGGAGCACACCTGCGGAATCACATCGAATAACACCATCGTTTGCTGGGGATCGGATAGGTACGGCCGCGCCGCACCACCCGCTGGAGAGTTCGCCTCAGTTAGTGCGGGAAGGCGTCACTCGTGCGGGATAAGAATTGACGGCATCGTAGCCTGCTGGGGAGAGAACTTCTACGGCCAAACCTCTCCTTCTGCTGGAAAGTTCGTATCCGTCAGCGCCGGAGGCTACCACTCCTGCGGTGTGAGAGCCAACGGTTCCGTAGATTGCTGGGGAAGAAATGACTTCAACCAAATTTCGGCGCCCGAGGGAGAGTTCGCCTCCGTGGACGCCGGGCAATTATACACCTGTGGAGTGAAGACGGACGGTTCCGCAATCTGCTGGGGAGACGATAGCTACGATGAAGCATCGTCCCCGGAAGGCCGGTTCACCTCCGTCAGCACCGGGTTGATAGATACCTGTGGAGTAAGGGTCGACGGTACCGTTATCTGCTGGAGGGACTCCAAGCACGATATCAATTCTCCGCCGGAGGGGCAGTTCCTCTCAATCAGTCTTGGACGCGATCATGCATGTGGAGTGAAAATTGATGGTATCGTCGAGTGCTGGGGCTACAATTACTTCAATAGCACCTCATCGCCCGGAGGAAAATTTGTCTCCGTAAGCTCAGGACATGACCGCTCATGTGGACTCAGAAGCGATGGATCTGTCGAATGTTGGGGTATTGACGATAGCATCCGTGAAACACCCCCGGAAGGGCAGTTCGCCTCCGTCAGCGCGGGCGTTAATCACACTTGTGGGATAAAGTCTGACGGCTCCGTAGCGTGCTGGGGCAACAATTTCTGGACTCGAATATCACCGCCTAATGGAATTTTTGCCTCCGTCAGCGTTGGATGGCTTGAGACCTGCGGGATAAGGACCGACCGCTCCCTCGACTGCTGGGGCTATACTTCCCCTAATGATTCCCCGATTCCTGAAGGTAAGTTCACCTCCCTAAGCGCCGGATCAAGCCATAACTGCGCGGTGAGCGCTACCGGCTTTATAGCCTGTTGGGGCCATGATTTTTCCGGTTCAGCATCCCCTCCGGAAGGAGAGTTCACCTCTGTCGCCGCTGGCGGATACCATTCCTGTGGCATCAGTAGCGACGGGTCGCTAGCCTGCTGGGGTTACCCCAACGACGGGAGAACGAGACCCCCTACGGGACAGTTTACCTCCTTAAGTGCTAGCGAAGACTATACTTGCGCTATAAGGACTGACGGCTCTCTTGCCTGCTGGGGCGGCGATAGAGACGGAGAAACCAGGCCACCCGGTGGACATTTCGCCGCCGTCAGCGCCGGACGCGAACACGCTTGCGGCGTGAAGACAGACGGCTCCGTGGCCTGCTGGGGCCTCGGCGGTCTCGGCCCGGCCGCTCCACCGGAGGGCAATTTCGCCGCCGTCAGCGCCGGTCAGAACTACACCTGTGGAGTAAGGATTGACGGAACCGCTGTTTGCTGGAGTTTCCACAAGAGCCGCTAGCGTTAGCACGAATCGTACTCTGTCACTTCTCCTTGCCCAACTGGGTGGAGAGAATTGCCATTTCCCACTATCATTAGACCCCAACACCGCAACCAAGAACAAGGAGGAAGCAATGGCCGAGTACATACCTTCACCCGCGCAATGGGTGCGCGACCAGGTGGAGCTTTACGAGAGCAGCGGCGGCACCGAGGGGACAACCCTCCGGGACTCCGGTCTGCCTGTCATCGTCGTTACAAACCAGGGCAACCGAACCGGCGGCATACGCAAGACGCCCCTCATGCGGGTGAAAGACGGCAACAACTACGTGCTTGTCGGCTCACGTGGCGGCGCTCCCACAAATCCCCAGTGGGTATACAACCTTCGAGGGGATGCAAATGTGGAGATTCAAGACGAGACCGCGGTCTACAAGATGCGTGTCCGTGAGTTGGAAGAAGGGGAAGAACGGGCGCGGCTGTGGAACCTCGCCGTGGCGGCCTTCCCACCCTACCAGGATTACCAGGAGAGCACGTCCCGCAGGATACCCGTATTCCTGGCGGAGCCAGCATAGCTGGTAGCGTCCTCGCCATACAGCCGAAAGTCGGGCAAGATGTTGGCAGTTAGTTGGTAAAGCGGATGATCAGAGGGACTACGATTGCCGTGACTGACAGAGCCGCAATCACACCGGAGAAGAGAAGATAGCGGACGCCGTAGTTCGACATTAGCGCCGGATTGTAATACTTGTCGACGTCGTTGTCCTGGTACATATCAATTAGACCACTGAGCAGCATGCTGCGTGTTCGCCTGCCGAGAACCAATCCTGCCACGGCAAGAACATTGAGCAGCAGCGTCATGACGATGAACACGACCAATATGATGTCGTACGTGGCGGCATCGTCTTCTGCCGCGGCTTCCGTGGCCACGCCGAAGTTGATGGCAAGGACGATGAGGTTGAAGACAATGGCAGTGAGCACAAAGATAGTATCCGTGCGACTGCTCTCTCGGAGCTCGCTAACTATGTGGTCATGGACTTGACCAAGCATTTCGATCCCTCCCTTCGTCCGTTAGACATGAATAGATAAGATTAATCATACAAGATAACCCGCCGATGATGTTCTAACAGACCGGGTTGTCCAGGGGAAGGGTAAAGGACCACGGGCTGCTACGCTCGGGGAAGTAATTGATCCAAAACCAAATGCTGATACAAGCCTTCACGGGTCTCGGCCGAGTATACTTATTAGGGCTTGGCGACTGGCTCCACCACATTCAACCACAGGCGGTTTACATGGCCCCTCTGCAAGTATATTGGGCACAGCGCATGAGCAATAGACAACGAGTTTGGTGCTCGCTCAAAACAGTTGATACCGAGAACATCAAAACGAGCGGGGTATACATCATCTGGCATGGAGGGCGTATACCAAGGGTCGTATACATTGGCCAAGGCGACATAGCCGGCCGAATTAACCACCACCGCACCTCAAGTCGAATGCTTCAATATGAATCCAAGGGACTCCTAATGGTTACGTGGGCCAACATCTCAGAGTCCGAACGAAGGGGAGCAGAGAAATATCTCGCAAACACCCTGGACCCTCTACGGGGTGAATACGACGACACCCCGCCTATCCCTGTAAACCTTCCATGGATTGACCTACCAGCTTCCCCTCAGTAGGAAAGTTCAAAGATACTACCAGCTCAGGCTAGTTGCTTTTAACACGGAGGACCTATACTTCACAATTTATTGATGTGGGCCCGGTTAGTCGTACAACTCCACGTGACCGAGAGAGGATTGAGTGCCATTCAGGTGTCCCGTATCCAACGCTGAGTCCATGTACGGAAAAGGGATTCGCTAGACTGAGGTTGCGCCCTACGGGGGAGTCGAGTCCTAGGGAACCTCTGAACAACGTGGCACGGGTTGCATATAGTAGTCCGTGGGAGTTGTAGGAGACGTAGGAGCCTCACATGGGGTTCTTACGGTGTACGCGGGGAAGCCCGTGAGGCCCCAAGTTACCTCAGTCGGGGCGTGGTAGTGACCACGCCTCTTCGTTGGGCGCACCTAGGCCCTATGAAGCCGCCAGGTGACGCTCTGCCGTTATCAGGTTGGTAAGCCCCAACAGCAACGCCAGCCGTTGCGTGTTCTTGGCCAATCCCCGATATCTAACCTTGGCGTACCCGAAGCGCCGCTTCATCCACAGGAATGGATGCTCCACCTTGGCCCTGATAGACGCCTTCCGTCTCTCCTCCACCGCTTCCTCACTCCCAGGCTCCAGTTGCCGCCGTCTCCCAGGCCTCATGGCCACCCGCCACTCCACGTCCAACCCCCTATTCTCCTCCCTCTTGGCCACTCCCTGATACCCCGCATCTCCCCATACCCGTTTCTCCCCTCCATGCAACAGCCGGTGCGCCTCCGTCACGTCATGCACGTTGGCGGATGTCGTACTCATGCTATGCACCACTCCCGTCTCTGCGTCCACCCCGATGTGTACTTTCATACCGAAGTGCCACTCATTCCCCTTCTTCGTCTGACGCATCTGTGGGTCTCGCTCACAAGCGCCATTCTTCATCGACGACGGCGCCTCTATGATGCTGGCGTCCACTATGGTGCCCTCCCGCAGCCGCAGCCCCTGGGTTGCCAGGTGGCGGTTGATCTCCTCCATCAGTCCCTCTCCCAACCGGCCCTCTTCCAGCAGATGCCGGAAGTTCAGTATCGTTGTCTCGTCCGGCAACGGGCCTGAGAGCCTCAGTCCCACGAACCGCCTCACCGACTCCGCCTCGTAGAGCAGGTCCTCCATCCCAGGGTCGCTCAGATTGTAGAACAGCTGCACACAGTGTATCCGCAGCATTGACGACAACTCGTAGGGCCGCCGACCCCGACCCGCTTTCGGATAGTGCGGCCGTATCGGCTCTTCCAGCATCCCCCACGGGATCAGGCCATCCATCCGCTCAAGGAATATCTCCCGACGGGTCTTACGCTTCTTGCTTTCGTACTCCAGGTCTCCAAAGGTCGGCTGGTGCATCGTGGCTTCACCCCAAGCATCTCCTGTTCTCTGTTTAGCATTCTACTACGATATGGACGAGTGGGGCTTGTTCAGAGTGTTCCTAGATCGGTTTAACACAAACAAGTGGCCCAAAATGTCCCATACCGCGAACGTTTTCCTGGAACATATTCACATGAAAAGCGGTGAGTTGTCCATAACGCCCGACCAGATGTAGCCAATAAAGATGATGCCGATCATTTTGCTTGCATTTTCGGACCTCAAGGGAAAAGGTCGGCTTTTAAGCTCTTTCTCTTGATGCATCGCCCCACTATCGAGGTTGACCTCCTCCCAGGAATTGCTATCAAAAACTATAGATGCTGTAACAACCATCGGCGGCGGGACATTCTACGTTATGGAGTGAAAGTGCCGTTCCGTTCGGCCCGTTGCGAGCATGGCGCCAAGTACTAGCAGCCACACCATGAACGCGACGCCCACTATGGGGTGCATTATTGTGGCCGCGCCTATCCAGACGAACTGCATAATTAGACCGATTGCGACCGACGCCGGGGCAATCTTGCGGAGGGTTCCACCAATCTTCCACTGGTACCTCGCCCCTATAAGTAGTGCCAGCCCTGCTATCGCAAAGCCCATCTTGCCCGTCAGAGATCGGAGAAAGTCCATTGTCTCTACCGGTCCGGCAACAGTGACGTCGGAGCCGGCGGACGCCGACAGAACCAGAGCAAGGGCACAAACTCCGGAGAGGGCGGTCACGGCGCCGGATGCACCCAAAACGTGCGGAACCACGGGAGTTGCGAGCCGCAAGCGGATTATCCACGTCTTCAGCAGGAACCAGGCGGCGGCAATCAACGCAATTCCCGACGCGATTCGGGCAACTGCGCTGATTGCGTACATAGCCCTGTTTTCGGCGATAGCGAGCAACGACTCCAGCAGGGTTGGCTGGTCAGCGTCGGCGGTCACCCGAGCGAACACCATAATGATTGAAGCCACCGCCGTCAGGATAAGCAGTAATCCCGCTTTTCGGGCGGCGATATCGGGCGATAGAGCCTCTTTCCCCTGATGAGACGCGGGTGCATTGAGGTCTTTCGGGCTGTTCATGTATCCACTCCTATCTGAATTCCCAGGTTGGAGCCTTAAGGATCCATGGCTTGGGTCCCAAACCAGGGCTAACGCCGGCAAGGTCAACCTTCGGGTCTATGAGTCGGGTGGCAGGACGCCCATTGTACGTGACGTAAGCATCGGCCCGAATTTCAACTTCTTGGTGCCCCCGGGCTATGAAATCATCTCTAATCAAGTGAGCAGTGGCCAGTATAATGTCCGGCTGATACGCCATGCGTTCAACCTGCAAGGGCGTCAGATACTCCTCCGGGTACACCAGCCGTTCCGTTTCGAATTCCGTGCTGGAAACCCGGAACTTCACCAAGCCTGTCTTCTCCGTCACCAGGACTCGCCAAGAGAATAGGTAACCCTCTTCCGTCCAGCGCACGTTTCCCGGATATCCCAAATGCCTGAGTGGGGCGAGAATCTGAATGACAAGGAAGATAGCGCCCAGAATGAGCGCGGCACGGACGGGCAAGGATAGGGCTTTTGCTTCGGCAGGAAGTGAAGGAACTGCGACGGGTTCCGGGATTGAGCTTGACGAGCTTTTTAATCGTCGCAGGAGACGTTGGGGCCAGTCCGGGTCGAAGAATATAAGCGTTGCACCGATCATTATCCAGGGGAACATGCCTATGGACGGGAAGAACAGGGCCGTCATCACGTGGAACGCCACCAGCACGGCGTAGGCGTAGGGTCGCGTCCTCTTCCACAACAGCCAGACGACGATAGTCAGGTCGAAGCAGGCTCCCGCCCAACTCATTGCGTAAGGCGCCCAAGCTTCCCTCAGAAACGGTCCAAAGATCGGGGTGTCCGTGTTGTTGAATAGCCAGATTCCCAGCGGTTCGGCGTTGAGCAGCCAGTCTGGATTGAGCTTGGCGATGCCGGCAAATAGGTACACCAATCCAATCTGGGCCCTCAAAATCCAAACCGCCGCCAGGAGCGTGGTTTGCGTTTCCTTCACTCCCGACGTCGACCGAGCGTCGAGGGAGGTCGTGCGACTGAATGGTAGGAATATCATGAGAAAGCTGACCAGGCTGACGAAGTAATAATGGTTCAGGTAAGTTGTCCGATCGATGAGTTCCACGTAGGTAAAGAGGAGAAAGAAAGCGGTGATAGACAGCCGGTAACGGTATCCCAGGGCCACTCCCAGGCTAGCCAGGCCCATGAGCGCAAAGTGCAGATACATACCCCAACCGGGCCAGGGTTGAACCCATCCGAAGCCGTAGTATGTGAAGTGGTGCGCCGGTTCGATGTACAGTTCCGAGACCCACCCCATGGCCATGAAGCGAATGGTCGCCACGACTCCGAGGGTCCCAAAGGCGATTCGGAAGGCGGCCAAAGATGCCGAGGATACGGGTCTAGAACCGGCGCAAGTCAGGCGGTTAGCAAGTCGGAAGAAACTGCTTTTGAACTGAGGGACCAGTTTTCTTGGCGCAGTTTCGCTCATGGAGGGTGTAAGAGTCGCTACCCAACTCTATCGCAGGCTGTCGCCGTCCGTATCTGTGAAACCAATGGACACCCCCAACAGGCTGACGACCTCCGTTGCAATGGTGCGCTGAACGTCCAGCAGGCGCTCGTAGAGGAATTGCACCTGCGGGGTCCGTTGCTCTACGGCGGCGCGAAATGGGCCGTCGACGGCATCCATAGCCGCAGTTGCGGCGTCGAACTCATTCCGCAGTCGGGCGTCGGTGGCTTCAGAAAGCTGCGATACCAGGTCGCCAATCCCCAGCCCTTCTTCACCGGAACCTTCGTATACTGCCCGCATTCCCGTCAGTTCGTGCCGGATGTCATTGAGGCCGTTGTCCGCAGACGTACCGGGAATGGCAGAAGGGTCGGCGGGGTCTTGCCGAAGTCCCATTGCCGACGCCAAGCGCACGTCTACGATGTCCCGAATGAGAAAATACTGGGTCCGAACGACGTCCGCCACGGCTGCGGAGGGAAGCATTGATACGCTGGTCCGGTCGCTGAAATAGTCATTGTAGGCGGGGCGGCGTTCCGACCCTTCCACCCATTCGCCTAGGATGGCGCTGATCTCTTCGCTAGCCACCGTGGCCAACGCAACCAGATAGGGGCAGATAGGGGCAGCCTGGCCAGGGTCTGCCAGCACATCACTGTTGAATAGGAGATATTCTATTGCGCTGAAACCGCGTCGGTTGGAGCCAAGCACGTTGCGAACTTCCTCTGTGGTAGCGGGCGCGCCTTCGGCCAGCAGCCGGTCTATTCCGGAGGTATCGGTGGGCGACCAGTCGAGCAGGCTGGTGGAGCGACGGTCCATCACTGGACCAAACCACATTGCTTCTGAACGCATCCAAGTCCCTCGCGCAGCACGCCAGGATTCTCGCGCTGTGTCCAAGGATGCAACGTTGGGCGCACCGCACAAGGTATTGACGGACTGCTTCAGGTTGGCCGCCTCCAACGCCAGCTCTTGGTAGGCGGGGACGATGACTTCGTCCGTCAGGCTTATCAGCACGTCCCGATCCGAGGGGCCGCTACTCGACCCGCACCCGGACAATAGGATCAGAAGCACGACAGGAACAGTTACGAATATGGTCAAGGCGGCATTCACGCGGCGGCGACTCCTTAAATTGACTCTAGGAACCGGATTAGGGCATTTCTTTCGTCCTTGGTCAAGTTCATGAACTTCCCGCGCGATTCTTCAGCTTCTCCCCCGTGACACAGAATAGCCTCCTCCATGCTGCGGGCGCGGCCGTCGTGAAGAAACATGGTGTGGCCGTTCACCGTTTCTACGAGGCCAATACCCCATAAAGGCGGGGTACGCCACTCCGTCCCGGAGGCCTGTCCGTCCGGCCGATAATCCGCCAATCCGTCACCCATGTCATGCAGAAGCAGGTCCGTGTAGGGGAAAATCACCTGGTTCCGCAGCGATTCTAATGGGTGGGTGTCTCCCGTTGTGTGTCTCGGCGTGTGGCAGAGCGCGCACTGGGTCTGAACAAACAATCGAGCGCCCTGTTCCACCTCCTCATTCTCAATGTTGCGCATGGCAGGCACAGCAAGGGTCTGCGTATAAATGGTGATTTTCTTGAGGCGTTCGTCAGGCAACTCCGGTTCTCCTCCGTTGGGCGCCTGAACGCATGCTTCCTGGCCTGCGGGGCAGTTCTCGTTGGGGAAGAGGCTCGACGTGATGCCGATGTCTCCCAGGAATGCCCCGACCACCTGCTGGTTCACGGAAGGTTGGTTGGCCTTCCAGCCGAAACGGCCCAGTGCGAGCTTTCCGGTCTGAACGTCCCGAACGTAGTTGGGACGCCCGGAGATGCCATCCTCGTTAGCGTCCTCGGGGTCGGATAGGGCCAGGATGTTCGCTTCAGGGATCGCCTCCAGCAAGCCCATGCCTATGGTGGCGGGCGCAACTCGTGGGGAGACCATGACGTCGGGATGCAAGGGACCAAAGGCAAGATCTTCAATCCCGTACACTGGCTGACGCAGGCTGAAGGACGCGCCGTCCGGGTAGACGCCAGGCATCTCTACATAGTCGATAACGATACGCCCTTCCACAGGAACTCCCAGAATGGATCGGTCCTGCAACTGGCCCCCGTACCGGGGCTCGTCTACAGGACCATTCGTGCCAGGGACGCTCAGACGAAGGAGCAACCCACGTTCCGGGTCATCTGGATGGTCGGGTGGCTTTCCTCTGCCATCGTGGCTGTGGCAGGAGGAACACGATAAGGCATTGTGGGTAGGCCCCAGGCCGTCGCGGGCCTCCGTGCTGGCGGGCGCAGTTACCCAATTCTGGTTGAAGAAGCTATCCCCAACCTCGAAGATTCGCCGGATGTCGTTCGGCAGGTTCCGAGCCGACAACTCGAAGGCGTTCGTACCGACGCTGAACGCCGTAGTCTCGCCTCCAAGCAGAGTATTGTACACAACGCTCAAGTCTACGTCGTCCTCGTCCCTACACGCACCAATTATCAGGACGACGACCACCAGCAGAAGAATTCCTGCCAGTGGTCGCCATCGCTTTAACGCGCGAACGAAGGTGCACTCGGACATCTTAGCTTACGCTAATAGTAATGCCCACCTTCTGCGCAGCGCTCACTATGGTGTCGGTTTGGGCCTCCAGGGCCTCGATGGTTTCCAGCACCCTTTGCCGGCCATAGGCAGAGTCGGACACCCCCTCTCGCAGATGGTCGTCGAAGGGGGCGGGAATTGCACGGGCGAGGGTGACGGAGAGATTTATCTCTGCGGCCAGAGAATCGGCCAATGCCTCGTCCTCCATTGCGATGAGATCCACTATGCCAGGACCCGAGACGGCGCCGTACTCGCCCAGGTAAACTCGCTGGACGCCCAAAGCGTTGGCCACTATATCCGCGGTGGTATTGTCGGCAAAGCAGGAGTGTTCGTCCTCCTGAGAGCGCTCCTCGTAGGCAACGATCATGCGCTCGCCGGCAAGCTCGCCGCGGCTCATCTCGCCTATGCCAGTGATGATGTCCTGCAGGGCATCGTCCAAATTCTTGGTAACGAACTGAGAGCGGTAGTTGTTTGCTCCCGGCGCCCAAGCATCCACCATCTGCCGCAGGTGGAAGAGGAGAAGGTCCGACGCGACGGCAAGATAGGTCGCCCGTCGTTGGGCGTTCGGGTTGGAGGTGTAGTCCTCTATGGGCCTGTAACCCGGCCCGTCGTCATTAAGGTCTTGTCCCCAAAGCAGAAATTCGATGGCGTGCCAGCCGGTGGAGACGTTTTCCTCTCCGCCTTCTTCGTTGAGGGAGACCAGGAGCGCCGTGTCTATTACGGGGAACGTGTTCGGGTCGTTGATGATACCGGCCTGCGGGCTCCCTTCCACGTAGTCTATGTAGGACTCGTCCAGGGGCCAGGCGTTGATCAGCCCCTCCGGGCCGTTCTCTTCATTGTCTATGGGACCCTCGTAGAACCGGTATATCTCAGTGACGCCATAATCGTCCCGGGCCCTAAGCCAGGCGTGCTTGGCGGCGTCGAGCCGGGCCTGTGATGGAACCGCAAGGAATCTGTCTATGGCAGAGTCCAAAGACTGGGCCGAATTAAGGCTCTTGACGTATGATGCATGGGCGCCGGCAGCGTAGGTCTCCACTATGGCATCCTTGATCCCTTCGTCAACAGCTGTGTCCGCAGTATCCGCATCATCACCAGCACAAGCTGCCAAGAACAGCACGGGTATCAGCATTAGAATGAGTGTCTTCTTAAGCACGTTTTTCCTCCTTCTTTATTTCGGCACAAGACCGAGTGATTCTTTGAATGGACTACGACAGACTGAATGCTTCGTTTGGGATTGGGAGTCCATAATCTTCATGGGGAAGAGTGATTAGGCGAACCTCGAAGCTTAGAAAGCTAATTTGTCCTTCAACATCGCCTAGTACAGCAAAACTTCCCTCTAACCCGTCGCCAAACCCCTTCTTGGTCCTAATCCTATTGGTAGCCACAAACATGAAGTGATCCTCCTATCTTGAAGCTTCCAACAGTTGATTTCTCTCTTGAATCAGCTGAGAACCAGGGCAGCTCAAGAACACTACAACCATTTAACTACTTCCGAGTGCGGCCTACGCCGAGTGTGCGGCACTGATGCGGCTCTACCTAGGGAAAGCACTCCTACCATGGTCCAGACTTCCTTTGCCCCAAGAATTTGGGCCAAGCCAGGAATTCTAGTGAGTCCTCCGGTGCTCCAGTCCAGGTAGAGGTCTTCCGCCACGGCGGCAAGGGCCATGTTTTGGACCGCGCAACAAGACGTGGCGTAGTTTTCCAGCGTCATTTGCTTGTTCTCCCCGTGAAGACTGTAGACGTACACCAATGCGGGGGCATTGAGGACGCGGTCCCTTTTCGCATCCGCAGAATGTCGTTTCTTGTCTGGATTCGGGCTGACCACACCATCGTATGTTGTCTGCCACACGATCTCTGCAATTTTTGTCCTCAACGGACTGTTCTTTCTGACCGCGAAGAAGCGCGTAGGTTCAGTGAGCCTGTGATTGGGAGCCCAAATAGCTGCGGAGAACAGCCGCTCCAGCGTTTCACCGGGGACCGGGTCGTTGGTGAACTGTTTCACGCTCCGCCTTCGGTAGATCGCATCGTAAACGCCCACAGAACTTGTTGGAATCCTCACGTCGTTGCTGTCTAGTTTCATCGCCGCTCCCCAAGTAGCTCAGAAGGTTTACCTGTAGTCACTTCCATGTTTCTCCCGCCTTCTATTACAGTTAGTATATACTTTTATTACGGCATATTTACCATAAGTTACCGGCCTAGTCAATAGGAACTCATCATATAGAACATCGTCCAAGAGAGCACGTCAAGGAAAGGAATAAGCCCAGACAGCGTACAAGCATACTAGCGAAAACTTGTTGTTCGTCAGTCGGATCTAGTAACTATTCGTCCGATAAGTAGCTAACAACTGGCAATGACAATGCTCCATAAATTCAACTTCCAAGGAGGTTGACATCCCCCCAACGTTCATTTAGTATATCGAACTGTTGCTATATGTATACACATTATTATAAGTTAGTGTATACGATAAAATTGGCAAATTGCATCTGACAATAGTCTGAAGGCTGAACATACTAGGCGGTGAAATAGGAGGATAATATAATGAGCATCGGTGAAGACTTCCGACTTGACATTTGGCTCGTCTTGGCAACAGTAAGCGCTTTGATTGTTGGACTGGCAGCCTGCGAGTCCGACCCAACACCGTCGCCAACCCGCACCATTGCAACAACGCCGGTTCCCCACACTGTGGCTCCAACGACTATTCCAACAATGGCGCTCACCCGCGCCACCGCAGCACCTGCCGCTCCCAGCGCGACTACTTTTGCCACTCCAGTGGCAACAGCTATGGTCCCCACTGCTACGGCAGCTCCAACTACTGCGCCGGCGTTGCCGTCGACATCAACGCAAACAGATGGCTTAGTCCCGGCTGCGGGCTCCGTCTCTGCGTTTACGCTTACGGTCCAAGGCAGAGAGTTCCGCCTTACGAAGACGAAGATTCAGGGGTGTGACTTCCAGCAGTTCATCGTCAGAGATGAACGACAGGGCCTCCTCTAGGCTCATCCTCACAGTGGCGTTGAGGCGCTTGGTCACTTCAGCCGTCGACGACCGCATGTTGGTCAGCTTCTTTTCCTTGCAGACGTTGATCTCAATGTCGCCTAAGCGGCGGTGGGAGCCGACAATCATCCCTGCATAGACCAAAGTCCCTGCCTCGATGAAGGTATCTCCCCGACCTTGTGCGTTGAGCAGGCCGTAAGTGACAGCCGCGCCGCCCTCGGACGCTACGAGTACACCGCCGCGCTGGGACTTGATTTCACCTTCCATAGGCTCGTAGGAGGTGAAGAAGCTGCTCTTCACCCCATCGCCACGGGTGTTCCGAAGAAAGAAGGGATCGAATCCTATCAGTCCCCGGGTAGGTATCTTGTACTCCATGTGGACGTAACCGTTCTCGTCGTACCGCATGTCCCGGAGCTGAGCCAAATTGGCGGAGAGATGCTCGGTCAGCACACCCACACACTCTTCTTGAGTACTGATATTCAGAATTTCGTAGGGCTCGTATACTTTGCTGTCGATCACCTTGGTGACGGGTGTGGGACGGGACACCTGAAACTCGAATTGTTCACGGCGCATTGTCTCGACCAGAATGGACAGGTGTAGCTCTCCCCGTCCTGCGACTACAAACACGTCCGGGCTGGGGGTGGTATCCACTCGCAGGCTGACGTTGGTCCGCAGTTCTCTAATCAGCCGGTCGTGAAGATTGCGGGAAGTGCAGTGGGTACCCTCTCGGCCCATGAATGGAGAGTTGCTCACGCCGAAGGTCATGCGCACCGTGGGTTCGTTGATGTCGATAGTCGGTAAGGCCTCCGGGCTTTCCGGCGAAGCAATGGTGTCCCCGATGGACACGTCTTCAGGGCCAGTCACAGCCACGATGTCCCCGGCGTAGGCTTCGGGTGTTTCAACTCGCTCCATACCGCGGAACACGAAGATGCGATCGAGGTTGTGGGTGGTTGCTTGGCCGTCGCTGCCCAGCAGCGCCACGTCATCCCGCAGCCGGAGCGTGCCATTGGAGATGCGGCCCACGGACACTTGACCCAGATAGTTGTCGTAGTCCAAGGCCGCCACCAGCATTTGCAACGGGGCGTCGGGGTCGCCGGTGGGCGGCGGCACCGAATCCAATATCGCTTGGAAAAGAGGCTGCATATCCACCCCCGGCACGTCCGGGTCCGTGGTGGCGCGGCCTTGGCGGGCCGAGGTGTACAGCACTGGAAAATCCAGTTGTTCTTCCCTCGTAACCAGGTCTAAGAAGAGATCCTGGACCATCGCGACCACCTCCGGCACGCGGGCGTCAGGGCGGTCGATCTTGTTGATAACGACAATTGGTGTGACGTTCTGCTGGAAGGCTTGGCGCAACACATAGGTAGTCTGGGGCATGGGGCCGTCAACGGCGTCCACCAGCAGCAGGCAGCCATCGGCCATATTTATGACACGTTCCACCTCGCCGCTGAAATCGGCGTGGCCCGGCGTGTCGATAATGTTGATCCGGACACCGCCGTAGGAGACCGAGGCGTTCTTGGCCAGGATCGTAATGCCGCGTTCTCGTTCTAGAGGGTTGGTGTCCATAATCAAAGCGCCCACCTGTTGGTGGGCCCGAAAGACTTGCCCTTGTTTCAACAACGCGTCGACCAAGGTGGTCTTACCGTGGTCGACGTGGGCTATAATGGCCAGGTTGCGAATGGCATTGTTTTGGCAGTCAGTCAAATCTAATCACCCCATATATAATGATAACAGGAAGGTCGGCCTATTTCTGGAGTTCACACCCATTTTCAAAACCCAATCCGAAACTGAACTTGGGATGCCTGTCGTCGGTGTTGGGTAACCTTCTGGTATCGTTACCCATGCACAAGGCCTAATTTGAATGGACGTGCCAAGGACGCCGCCCCCATGAATTGAGGGAGATGTTGTGGGTCCACTGCGTGCAGCTGTTCCATAACCCGATCCTCCACCGGACTGCTGACGTTTATCGCTGATGACAACCGGCTGCGAAGCATCACGTTCTGGATGTTGGGAAGCATTGGCGGCGCGACCTAGCCGTAGGGCTGCGCCTTGTCCCAGAATAGGTGCGTTGTAAGGTCGCATGTTGTCATGGTGCGCCATGTACTGGTCTCTCATCTCGGCCGCAGCAATCCTTGCATTCATGAAAATTATAGCGGAGACTTGGAGGTGGAGATTAATCTCGCATCGCAGGCCAATACAGAAATACCGTGGCCAACTTAACCTTCAACGCCATCGACGTGGAAACGGCCAACGCAGACCCTTCCAGCATCTGCCAGATCGGTATTGTACAGGTCAGAGCCGGCAGAATCGCCAAGTGCGTATCCACCCTGGTCAATCCCGAGACGGCCTTCAATTGTTTCAATGTCAGGCTGCACGGGATTAGTGAACACACGGTTAGACATAGCGAGACTTTGCTCCAGATTCATCAAACGCTGCGTAGTTTGTTGGGAGGAACGGTTGTAATAAGTCATACGTCCTTCGACAAAGTGGCTCTTAACAGAGCAATGGAGAAGAACGGACTTGCCTCCTTAGAGGCAACGTGGTTGGACAGCGCCATGATCGCCCGACGCGCCTGGCCAGAGAGATATAGACGCAGATGGAGTCTAGCCAAAATCGCAGGAGACCTGGGCATTTCCTTCAAACACCACGACGCGGTGGAAGATGCCAGGGCAGCTGGTGAGATCGTACTGCGCGCCTGTCGCCAAACGGGCTTGGATATAGACGGATGGGTAGCGCTAAGCTGAGAGTCCAATTTACCATTCGTGATTTGCAGCGTCGGAGCCTGAAAACAAGTCTGGAATCTGACGGGCTAGGCTACATTGCCACAACTCGAATATGGTGCTGTCTACCACGCACGTTGGTGGCCAAAGGGTGCTGAATTGCGAACTTTCTGGCTGGGTGACAGTCCTTTAAGTCTCCGTGGATTCCACATGCTTCAGGTTGCGGGGGTCTACTCTCGGGCGACGCCATCATCATTTAACTCTGCCCTAATTGTGCCCAAATAAACGGGTCCACCTCATCGAGTTCTTCCGCCCAAGAACGATGCGGTCACCGCAACAACGCTAAGCAGTACACTGATCCCAATAAACACGGCTAACATGATGTCGTACGTGGCGACGGCAGGAGCCTGCTCAAAAATCCAATAGACCAAGATCCGAGAGATGATATCTGCGATTCACCAAAGCTGGAGCATGAACATTCGGCTTCCTGATCTTAATGAAAACTGCCGAAACTGATTCAGTCCCTTGTGTCAGACCTGAGCTGACACAAGGCATTCCCCTATCCGTCACTATTCTGAGTATGTGAGACGGGAATCGTCTATTGTGAAACTAAGCACTATCTAAAAACAACACAAACACTTGACAAATAGTTGGATTAGATGTCAACTAGCAGTCTGCAAAGCATGCGTTGGATGGCTAGTTCCCCCGGGAGACTAGTCCTCCCCGCCGAACTGATTGACCGAGTACCTAGACGAATACCCCAAAGGAGACAGTCAAATGACAGCTATTCTGACCTCGAAAGCCCGTTCGCTGTATGTTCTTTTCGCCGTCGCCCTTGCTTTTACAATCTTTGTCTCAGCTTGCGGCGGGGACGACACCCCCACCCCCACCGAAAGGCCCCAACCGGTAGCTACGCCGGCGCCCACACCGGCGCCCACGGCAGCTCCCCAACCGGTGGCAACGCCCGCTCCCACAAGAGCCACCCCCACAGCTACAAGCGCTCCAGCAAGAACACCTGCGCCAACTCCCACAGCTACCTCACGGCCGACGCCAACGGATACGCCAACCGTCATGGCTCCCCCGGAGCTTGTTTCCCCCAGGCTGAAAATCGCCACGGTCCCTCCCGGTCACCAGGTTACGGTCATGTGGAAGACCTTCCAAAGCTCCACCGGTCCGCTTAAGAGCATGTATGAGCACTTAGTCTATCAGGACCGGTTTACTGACGAATGGACCAATGAGCAGCTGGCAACCGACTGGACCGTCTCGCCTGATGGTCAGACATGGTCCTTCGATCTCAGAAAAGGCGTCCCCTTCCATTCTACTGACGACTGGGAAGGAACGGAGTTCACCGCCAATGACGTGGTCCATACCATCAAGACCATGGGCGGTGAGACTTCCATCTCCAGCCCCACCCTTTTTAGCGTCCTTGGCATAGAGGACAAGAACTTCCAGACTCCCAACGACTACGAGTTTATCTGGAGCCTGGACCGCCCGGAGCCTTTGTTGGTACGCCACGTGAGCGAGCAATGGACCGCCGCCATCATCAGCAAAGACTACTGGGACGAGGTGGGTGAGGAAGGCTACCTCGAACATCCCGTGGGCACCGGTCCCTTCCGATTTGTGGAGCTCGTCATCAACGAATACATCCTTCAGGAGCGCGTTGAGGATCACTGGAGAAAGGTCCCCGAGTTCCACGAACTCCAAATCCACTACGTGCCCGAAGAAGCTACTCGCTTGGCCATGCTTTTGAACGAAGACGTCCATATTGCCGCAGCCCCCAGGACTCTCCATCCCCAAGCCATAGAAAGAGGCTATGCCGTTGCCACCAGCACCCTTCCCGGCTTTCACATGTTTGCCTTCATCGGCCTCTACTATGACGAACCCAAGGAGGTGCGAATTGGCCCCAGGGCCGGTGAAATTGAACCCTTAGCACCGGGCTTTAGTGCCGACGACCCCCTTCGAGACGTGAAGGTTCGGAAGGCCCTTAACCTCGCAGTCAACCGCGATGCGATTCAGCAGGCCTACTACTCTGACGGGGGCGTTATTCCCGAGGGCATGTGGGCCATCGCTCCCTACATGGAGGAGTTCAAGGACGATTGGCAGCCCTATCCCTACTCCCCCGACGAAGCCAAGCAGCTCCTAGCCGAGGCCGGATACCCCGACGGCTTCGAGTTTGAAGTCCACGTGGCCAAAATGTCCGGCACCCCGGAGGCTCCTGAAATAGCCGAGGTCCTAGCTGCTGATTGGAAGGCCATAGGCCTGAATCCCCAAATCAAAGACCAGGACTTTGGCAATATCCTCGGACGCGTCCGAGAACGGGACCTACAGGGAGTCTGGATTGTGCGGTACTCCATGGGCCACTTTGCCATCGCCGCCTGCTTCCCAATGAGCAACGTTGCCGGCGGTTGCGGATCCTCCCAGTGGGAGATTGAGGAGTTGGATGACATGTACATCTATCTCAAGGAGGCTGTCGCCCCCACCGACCTTCTAGAGAGGACCCGGGAAGTGGCCGATTGGGTCTATAACAACTACCTTGTTGTACCCCTCTTCTACATCTTCCCTCAAGTCCTCATCGACCCCAATGTGGTGGCTGAATATCAAGCCAACCATCTCCACTACGGACCGGTCCGTCACCACGAATACACCAAGGCCGTTTACAAGTAGCGCCTTTTCCCGAACAGGTACTTTGAGCGGGTCCCCGAAGAGTTCGGGGGCCCGCTTCTAGTTGTTCCCAGACCCGATTGAATCGTCAAACAGCTGATTCAGGTCTACGCCGAGCCTATGTCATAAGGCGTCCTGAAGACTGCATCTACTTACGTTTCGCAATGAGAAGTTAGCCTTTGTGGGGCATGACCGTGCACGGTCTCCGTAGACCAACGCAGAAGGCATCCCGGTGGCATCGCTTGCTCTGGCGACCACTGAGGGAGAGGCGACTCTCCCTCAGTAACTCGCAAGATAGCTATACCTGGGTCAATGGATGGCCGCTGATGAGCCTTTCTCCGTAGACTTTTGCAGAATTATCCCACAGAATCTTGCGCTTGGTATCGTCGGAAAGGGGTTGGGCCATCATGTTGCGCAATGGCTCCGCGGTGCCCGGCGCGTCGGGATGGGGATAGTCCGTGTTGAAGACGATGTTGTCATCGCCAATGTAGTCCACCACATATCCGATGGTGGGCTCATCGGCATCCGATGCAACGGCAAACTGTCGTCTGAAGTACTCGAACGGAGTCAGACCCAGAGGCTGCTCATCAAAAAACACCGACTGGCGTCCTTCGCAATACTTCTCCATCCGGTTCAACCAGAAGGGGACCCAGCCGGAGGTGCTCTCAAGAATCAGCAGTTTCAGGTTTGGATACCTGTCCAGAATGCCAGCATAGATAAAGTGTCCCATGGATATCATATTCTCGAAGGGGAACCGTATCGCCTCAGACAGCGAGATGAAGGCTCCGCCCTTTCCGTCGTACCTGGAGTTAGCGTTGGGAGACCCGCTGGAAGTACCGTGAATGGAGAGGGGAAACTGCAGATCTTCGGCCAGCTGCCACACTTGATTGTAGTCCGGGTGATGCCACATCTTGTCGGGGATGGCAGGCGGCATAACAATAGAAACGGCTCCCAGGCCCTCCACGGCTCGTGCAATCTCGGCAACCATTTCGCCGATGTTCCTGCCCGGAACTATAGCCGTAAACTTTACCCGGTTCGGGGCGTCCCGACAGAAATCGTTGGCCCAGTTGTTATATGCGCGACACATGGCAGTCCCCACCTCGGGAATACTGTGCGCCGGGGCCATGAATCCGTTGGTAGGAAGGCACACCTGAATGTCCCAGCCTTCCGTATCCATGTCCTTCAGACGGCTTTCGAGGGTCCACCCGTCTCTGAAGGCGTGACCGAACTTGCTTTCCATCTGTGAAAACAGCGGCCCGGCCCCCAGCACTTCGTCGAAGATTCCCAGTTTAAGGTCACCTTCATATTCGAACAGTGATTTGCCATGCAAACGGACCACTCGAGGCCGGAGATTGTAGTATTCCGCCTCCATATACCTGTCCCAGATATCGACGGGCTCATAGAAATGAGCGTCGGCGTCTATCACTCGGAATCCGTTTTTCATTTCGCCACCTCCTGTCTAGCCTCTTGGCATCGGTGGATCGGCCATCCACCGACGCACCGTCGTCGCCCACTTCCCATCTATCTCTCCTCCCTGCAGGTGAACCTGGTAATGGTCCGCGCCTTTCACGTCCATCACCTTCACCGGCCCCGCCTCTCGCTCCAGCGCCGGCGCCATGAGATCGCAATGATGCCTGATAAAGGGATGGTCATTTTCTCCCACTGTTATGAAGAAGGGTGTGCGATTTCCCTCAACGTAGTGGGTGGGACTGGCAAGAACCGCTTCATCGGGAGACCTAAGGAAGCCTCCAACGCTCACGGGATTTCCTGATGGAAGGTCATACACGCCGCTGATGGGAAAGCAGCCCTTGATCACGTCCTCCGGCAATCCCCGATCCAGGGCCGCGTGCGGTTGAAGGGTGAGAAGCGCCGCCAGATGCCCGCCGGAAGAATGCCCGCCAATAAAGAGCCTGTGGGGATCTCCACCGTAGCGTCCGATATTATCGTATACCCACTTAAGGGCATCCCAGCAGTCGTTGGGCTGATCAGGAAACAGCGCGCGGGGAACCAACCTGTAGCCCACCGAAACGAAAATTGCCGGAAGGCAGGTTATGGCCGGAGCCATGAAGCCCATCCATTCCTTGTACCCGTTGGCCCAACCTCCACCATGCATGAACAGCAACGTCGGAAGGGGCGTTGAAGACACATCCGCCGGAAAGTAGAGGTCCAGCCCCTGCTCTTCATCCGGGCCGTAAGCAACATCCAACTCAACCCTGGTATTCCGGTGGACCTCTCTTGAAAGCCTGAATGCCTCCGCTGAGTATGACTCGGCATCAGAGGACATCGACTTTTGGGGCTCGGGCGTCCTCGCCATGTTACGGCTCCTAAACTCTGGGAGGGATACCAGTCTGCATTATATCAGACGTTTCCCGATGCTTCAAAGCTAAAACTAAACGACATCCGAAAACACGTTTTGACAGTCCTAGAATGGGCTTCTATAATCACCCTACACTCTCCCGCGAGCTTCCAATGGCAGTTTCCGAAAAGTCGTCTCAGGTAGTCTACAAAGCCCTCAAGTCAGTGGGCGTTCAGTTGGTGTCCGCTCTTCCCGAGACTTGGCTCGTCCATCTCATCAGATTGGCGGAAGAGGACCCCGACATGACCCTGGTGCGCGTTAACAAGGAAGAAGAAGCCGTGGGCATCTCCGCGGGAGCGCATCTGGCAGGAAAAACTTCCGCAATGCTGATGCAGAACCATGGGTTTTTGGCCTCCATTAACGGCATAGTTTCCTTCGCCATGCTCTACCGCATCCCCCTGCTGATGATAATCAGCTACCGCGGCGGGATGGGAGAGCGGGATACCTGGCAAACGGAAGGCGGGCGAGTCACGGAGCCAGTGCTCCAGGCCCTGGGCATCAACTACGCAATGCTGGACTCGCAAGAGAGCGTCGCCCATCGCATCAAGGAGGCCCACATCCTCGCGGGAAGCTCCCTGCGCCCCGTCGCCCTTCTGCTGACACGCGACCTAATGTGGGAGGACTGATGCTTCGCATAGATGCCCTGAAAGAGATTTATCCTCTTCTACAAGACCATCTTGTCGTAACCATTATGGGCGCAGTGGCGGCGGAGCTCTATTCCCTGGGCCATCGTCCCAACTTCTTCTACCTGGAGCACGCCATGGGGCTGGCCTCTTCCACGGGCCTGGGTCTATCCCTATCTCTCCCGAACGAGAAGGTCATAGTCCTTGACGGAGACGGGTCGATACTGATGAACCTGGGAAGCCTCAGCACCTTGGCCCGCTACCGCCCGCGCAACCTCACGGTGGTCGTTTTCGACAACGAAAGTCTGTTGTCCGTAGGGGGCTTCCCCACAGCCACCTCCACCGGAACCGACCTGGCGGGCGTAGCCCGAGCCTCCGGAGTGAGACAAACGGCAACGGCCAACACAGTGCAGGAATTCGCACATCAATTCAGAGAGGCCCTCAATGCAGACGACCTTGCAGTGTTGGTGACAAAAGTCGACGCCGTGGGACCTCCAGGCTTCCACATGGACCTTGCCTTGCTGGAGAACCGGTTTCAGTTTCAGCGTCATATTAAATCCTTGGAGGGAGAATGATGAAAGGCCTATTGGCGGCCCTAATTGACGGCATTCAGGACAGCGGGCTGGAGGTCATAGACCTGACTCAGCCCCTCGATCACGACACGCCCATCATCGCTCTACCGGAGCAGTGGGCCCAGACGCCACCCTTCCGAATGCGGGAACTGTCTCGCTACGACGAGCCGGGCCCTTTCTGGTATTGGAACGCCTTTGAGACGGGGGAGCATACGGGGACGCACCTAGACGCTCCGTGCCACTGGGCCACGGGGAGAGAGTTGGAAACCGTAGACGCCATCGCCCCAAAGTCCCTCATCGGACCCGCCGTAGTGTTGGACCTTGCCGAGGAGTGCAAGCAGAACCCGGACACCTTGCTGGCGCCGGAGCACATTAAGGCCTGGGAGGAGCGCAACGGAGCCATACCTACAGGCGCATGGATTCTCGTCCGCACCGGATGGGACGCTCGATTCAATGACGCCAAAGCGTACGCGAACGTGGGAGAGGACGGCATGCCACACACACCCGGCATATCCAAGGAGGCAGCGGAGTTTCTGACGTCGGAGAGGGACATCCTCGGCGTGGGGGTAGAGACGGTGGGCACCGACGCCGGCTTGGCGGCAACCTTCGACCCTCCCTTTCCCAACCACAATATCATGCACGGGGCCGGACGGATGGGCCTGACAAGCCTCACCAACCTCGACCGACTCCCGGAATCCGGGGCCGTTGTCATTGCGCTGCCACTGAAAATAGTGGGAGGCTCTGGCTCCCCCATGCGCGCCGTCGCCCTTGTCGAACGCTAAAGCCTTTCTTGTCGGCTGCCGAAGCCACCGAACCAAGTCTTCGTCCCAAAATCCTTCTTCTTTCGTGGCTGGTGTAGACGAAAAGCGCAACCATTTGAAGTAGGTATGAGCAGTTTAGTCTTCAATGTCGTAAGCTGCTTGGGGACTGTAGAGAGCCTCGTGTCTTTTGCGGAGCGCGATGCTGGACCCGATCGAGCGGTTATTCTTTCCCGAAGCTATGAGATTATTGTCGAGGATTTCTGGGATGCAGTGATCGACAACGAACGTCTGCCTCGCTGATTTGTGTCCACGTGGGGCAAGTTGGGACCTGGTGGCTGCTATCAGTTGCAAAGCAATGCAGCAGATGTGATTACGACGTGCGGACGATAGTAGCATTGCGCGTTCACGTGAGAGCTCGGCGAGGTCTTCAACTGTATGGAAGTGTGTTTCTCAACCGATGCATCTGGCCGCGCACTGCTCACCATCACCCATACCGCGCGCGTTTCGGAACATTGGGACGAATTCGGCGCGGGCGGCGTCTGCTGGGAGTTGGCTCTCATTAGATTTGGGATCCATCTCGCGCAGCGGGACAATCCAAAGCTGGACGAAGCTGTCTTTGCCACAACACCGGTCGGTAAAGCTCTCATCTCAGGAAGCAGCGAGGCGTGGGACGAAGCGGCTGTGGCGGCCGGTACGGAACTCGACGCTGCCACGCGGCGGCAAAGCTTACCACTGCATTCTACACACGTGAATCCGCCGAGCTTGCATGATTCACGAGCGATCTCACAAGAGTGATGGCAACCAGCAAAATTGGGACACTCGGAGGGCCAAGGGATGAGAAGTGAATTCGAACCTTGGTCAACTCCCTTAGATCTCGGTTGTACTATCTTCTCCGTTGGTGAGTTTGAGCTTGCACCTGCCTCCTGCGGGCACCCTGCCGGAAGCAGAAATGGTACCAGGAAGACTTTCTCAGTTGATTGGGGTGGGCCATACCGTACTGATTTGCGAACTTTTCAGTGGGAAATAATCCTATAAGACCCTCTGGGATTCAGAGGATCAGATTCCGGGAGTCTCCCACCGTGCGGCGTAACCCTCATTTAACTCTGCCTGAATTCTGTCCAACTAGTTAGATCCATCTCGGTGATCTTCCAGGGTCAGTCCAGAGATCACGGAGTCTTGCATACGCACCCCATTGTCCAGGAGAGTTATGACGCCGAAACGGGTGCCATTCAGCAATCCGGCGCTGCCGAGAACCTCCTGAAACACCTTTTCTAAGGCGGGGCTCTCGTTGATGCGAAAGCTGGCCTCGCTCAGCCTGGAGAAGCGGTCCAACAGGGCCAGCTATCTTCCCTTCAAGCCTTCCGGCGCTCTTCATGTCTTCACCCTCCGCCGAGTGTGGACAACCGCGACTTGCTCCGCACCGCACCGGCTGGGCGCGGGGCGGGTTTTGGGCGTGCCCGGCCCCATTGTAGTAGTCAGACGGCGAGATTACACAGCAAGTCCGGACCTGGATAGCCCTATTTCCCGTCTTGTTTACACACCAATGGGTGTAAGTTTGACGCGACACTGGCCTCTACTCTCGTCGGGGAGATATTAATTTTGAATTCGACATCCGTATGTAGGCGCTCTGGGTAGATGAGAAATTTTAGCGCTGCGTTGGGGATCATCACATATAGGGAGAAATTGCATGAGTGTTGAAACTCTGACTCTACGCTGGTCCGGCATCCTGATGGGGATCCTGTTCATGGCCGTCGTTCTGAGCGCCTGTAGCGACGACAGTACGGAATCCACGTCCACGATAAATGGAGACTCGGGAGCATGGGAAAAATACGAAGCATTCTGTTCCGAGGCAGCCCAAGAGGAACTGGACGACAACGAAGATTACACCAACGGGGAAGTCTCGACGTTCTATGCAGAACTTGTAGAGAGGATGGAATCGATCGACCCACCAGTAGAAATCGCCGACTGGCATGACAGAGTCCTGGCGGCATGGACAGCCGTGACAAGGCTGATTGATGCAGAACCCCAAGACGCAATCTTCGATCCGCTTATTCTCTTCTCTGACAACGAGATTTTGTCCCGATTCGGGGAAGTCGAAGAGGCGTTCAATGAAATACCCGCAGATGTCCGCGAACGGTTGGCTGCGGCCGGCTGTTCAGACGACGCCGATTCTGAGCCGACCGGCGGGGGAGAGTCCGATACGCCTCAGCCCAATGTCACCGCGACAGCCGATTCCGGGCGGACTTCGACGGGGCCGGACTTTTTGCCTACATGCGAGCCCCGAAGCAGGGATGAAGCGGCGCTGGTCGCGTTCTACAACGCCACTGACGGCCCGAACTGGACGAACAATACGAACTGGCTTACCGACGCTCCACTTGGCGATTGGGCCGGTGTCAGCGCCAATAGAATCACTATAAATGGGCGTGTCGAGGGTGAGTGCGTTACTCAACTGGGACTCCGTGGCAAACAGTTGAGCGGAGAGATACCGGCTGCACTGGGCAATCTACTCAATCTGGCAGACCTGGACCTCAGTGATAACCAGTTGAGCGGGGAGATACCGGCTGCACTAGGCAATCTAGCCAGCCTGCAACGACTGAACCTCAGTCAGAACCAGTTGAGCGGGGAGATACCGGCTGCACTGGGCAATCTAGCCAGCCTGCAACGACTGAACCTCAGTGGTAACCAGCTGAGCGGGGAGATACCGGCTGCACTGGGCAATCTACCCAGCCTGCAACGACTGAACCTCAGTGGTAACCAGCTGAGCGGGGAGATACCGGCTGCACTAGGCAATCTACCCAGCCTGCAACGACTGTACCTCAATGATAACCAACTGAGCGGGGAGATACCGGTTGAACTGGGCAAGATACCCAGCCTGAGACTTGATGGTAACCAGTTAAGCGGGAGGATACTGCGGCCTAACGGGACCAATCCGCAGTATGCCTGGGACGGGTCGACGATACGCGTCAGTTGGGACGCGGTGGATGGGGCGGACTATTACAAGGTCTACTACCATTATTTCTTCGACGACGCCTGTCAGTTGGGAGGTGACGGCAGTCCGAGATTCTGCGAGGAGTTGGCTGCGAACGTTACTGGGACGACCTACGTCCATACCAACCCGACCAGCCCGGGCAGGGATGAATACTACTACTGGGTAGTTAGCTGCAACAGCAGCGGATGCTCGGAGATCGACAGAGAGAATCCGGCCCAGCTAATCGATTCGGATCCCGGGGAGGCTGAGCCGAGGGCTGATTCTTCTACAGCGTTGCCAACGGACACACCCAAGCCGACTCAAACCCGGACGCCATCGGACACGCCCACACCGCAACCTGTGGCGACTCAGACTGCAACTCCAACGGTCACTCCTGGGCCAACATCAGAGACGCCAGTCTTGACTGCAACTTCCTCGTCAGCGCGTGACCGAGATGGTGACGGTCTCATCGAAGTAGACAACCTGACGCAGCTTGATGCTCTTCGGTGGGACCTGGACGGCGACGGCATTTCTGACAATGCCGACTATGCGGCCGCTTTTTCCGATGCCGACACCGGCACGATGTGCTCTGTCGCAAGTTGTGCCGGGTATGAGTTGACAGCCAATCTGGACTTTGACACCAATGGGAACGGTGAAGCGGACGAGGGCGATACCTATTGGAACGGCGGCGGCGGGTGGATTCCGATTGGTGAAAGCAGCGCCTTTGATACTACCTTTGATGGCGGAGGCCACACAATCTCCAATCTGTATATTCGTGGGGTGCCCAACGTCGGTCTGTTCGGAGTTCTCGGTTCTGGGAGCACAGTCTCAGGTATTGGATTGGTGGACGCAAGCGTAGAGGCTTCCGGATTCGGAGCTGCCGGTGCGCTGGCTGGAATTAGCCATGGCGTCATTGAGGACAGCTTTGCTGATGGTCTCATTGCTGGTTGTGTTGACCAGATCGGCGGACTGGTTGGCTTGAATCACGGTAGCATTGCGAACAGTCGCTCCGCCGTTGATGTAGATAGTGCCCGCAGAACCAGCAGTCGTACCTGCTATGCCAGTGGTGGTGGCCTGGTTGGGCAAAACGGCGGAACGATAACTAACAGTAACTCCACCAGTGTCGTGTCTGGATTCACGGACAACTTCGGTGGTCTGGCCGGCGCGAACTCCGGCGCTATCACCGACAGTTACGCTACGGGCAACGTGTCCGGCAACGGCTATGCTGACGTTGGCGGGCTGGTGGGTGAAAACGAGACCGAAGGCAAGATCATCACTAGCTACGCAACTGGCGAAGTGTCGGGGCAAGGTGACAACTTTGGTGGTCTGGCCGGCGCGAACTCCGGCATCATTGTCGCCAGTTACGCTACGGGCAACGTGTCCGGCAACGGCTATGCTGCCGTTGGCGGGCTGGTGGGTGAAAACGAGACCGAAGGCAAGATCATCACTAGCTACGCTACCGGCGAAGTGTCGGGGCAAGGTGACAACTTTGGTGGTCTGGCCGGTGCGAACTCCGGCATCATTGTCGCCAGTTACGCTACGGGCAACGTGTCCGGCAACGGCTATGCTGACGTCGGCGGGCTGGTTGGGGACAATGGCTACACTGGTGTTATCACTGCCGCCTACGCTGAGGGATCAGTGTCCGGCAATGCCGACCGTTACGGCGGTCTGGTTGGATCGAACCAAGGCGTCGTAACAGTTTGCTTCTCCACAGGCGAAGTGCCCCGAAGTGGAGGAGGGCTGATTGACTCGAACGGTAACTATGGCACCGTAGCCAGCTGCTACTGGGATACGGAGACCTCCGATCAATCCGATAGCGCCGGAGGCGAAGGCAAGACCACCGCTGAGTTGCAATCACCCACTGGGTACACTGGCCCTTACGCCGACTGGAACGTGGACCTGGACGGAGACGGATCAAGTGACGACCCGTGGATATTCGGCTCGGCAACCGAATATCCCGTTCTCAACTTGGGAACTCTCGACATCGATTATGGGACTTTGAACAACAGGCTCCCACTCGAACCCAAGTCGAACGCGACATTGTGCTCAGCGGTAAACTACGCAGACATTGGAAAGGTGAATGCACAAATCGCAGCGGGCATCGACGTAAACGACACATGCCAATCCACATGGGCTTGGTACGATGGCTTAACTCCACTCGTCATCGCGAAGAGACAAGGAGGGCCTGCAGTCAAAGCGATCTTGGTTGAAGCGGGGGCGGTCGACTCGGAGGGCTAGGCTAGGAATAAGGGGCCGTAGCCCGCAACCATGTCCCTTTTCAACAGGGCGTCCACCCTGGAGCAGGAATGGGAGGAGGAGCCTGTCGGCGCGGGGCGCAGAGTTGACGGCAGGGAGCCGTCGCCCGGCCTTCCCTGTCAACAGAAGAACCCGCGCGCATAGACGGGTGGTTGGGCCTGAACCGTAAAAGGGGCCGCATACATGGGGTCTTCGGATGGCGGATGCCGAAACATGGTGTCCTCCCTCTGTGTATGGCGGTCTATGGCTTTGCGCGGACTGGCTGCCGCTCTTGCTCTATGCTGCGTGCCCAATTGAACAGTGAGAGGATGGCGGGCTTGGCTTACGGAGCGGCCACTGTCCGGATCCTGGATGACCCCAACCTGCCGAAGAGCCTCTGCGCATGGCAATGGATTGGGAGATGGTGGCGGATCTCACTGTGCGTGACGATTGGACTGAAGCTCCCGCCGAGCCTCGCGCTCCTAGGTAGGCTCTGCGGTCGCGGAGGAAACTTGCCCACGCACAAGAAGTTGAGCACGATGTGGCTGAAGCGGGCTGATTGTAAGTTGCGGGTGGGTCCGCTGTTGGACGACAGCTGGAAGCTGGCGGAGGTGGCGCAGGCGGTCGCCGGGTTCAACGGCGATAGTGACGACGCCTCTGCATAGGGCCGACGGTCGAGTTCATGCCTGTTAGGCAATGGCAATGAAAAGTTGAGGTACTCGTGGGCTGCCGAATTCGATTCAATCGGCTAGGTATAATAGATCGCAATCTAGAATAGATCCGCGGGTCTACCTGTTGGTTAAGGCCTGTGTAGGTAGACTTCTTCTCTGTACATAGACTGCCTTTTCTTGACGATTCCCCCACCGTAGTGGACAATTAGGTTCCCGCTCCTTGACCTAGAATTTGCTCCGGTGATTTATCCACCCTGGGCACAACTGATGAGATGAAGAGGATACTCGAGCGGGGGTGTTATTGTACTTTTCGTTGCGGACATACTCCGTCAAGCTAGGGTCAGTCAATTGAAGGACGGAGTCTACAAACCATCACTGCACTGTTTCTCATCGCCCTCGCATTGTGTAATCGGCGGAGAGATAATGAGCTTGTCTCAGAAGTCTCCTCGCCCCTGAATTCGGCAGATAGTAGGACGCAAGGCGTAATAATGTCTTGGGGTACTACACGACATACGACTATTGGAGACGCTGTTGACGCCTATATCGTCTTGGACAACGAAGTCAAAGCCTCTGGTACAACTTCTGAGACAAGCTCGTCTCCGGTACGACGGGTGATACAGATCTTCAGTTTGCAGTCCCATCGACAACAGTCCAATACACCATCAGGTATCGAGAGTTGGGAGCGCGTCCTGACTTAATCGAGAATGTAGATCACCAAACCCTGTATTCGCCGAATCATTCCGATTGGCCTTATGCGGGAGAATATGTAGAGGCATATACTTCCAAACGGCCATTACCCTCCAATTGTCAAGGGCGGCGACAAAGCGGACCAGTGCGGCGGCGCAAAAGTGTACCACCGAGATCTAAGGAACCTCTGAACAACGTGGCACGGGTTCCATATAATAGTTCGTGGGGGTTGTAGGAGACGTTGGAGCCTCACATGGGGTTCTTACGGTGTACACAGGGAGGCGCTAGTCGCCCCAAGTCACCTCAGTCGGGTCGTGGTAGTGACCACACCTCGTAGTTGGGCGCACCTAGGCCCTATGAAGCCGCCAGGTGACGCTCTGCCGTTATCAGGTTGGCAAGCCCCAACAGCAACGCCAGCCGTTGCGTGTTCTTGGCCAATCCCCGGTATCGAACCTTGGCGTACCCGAAGCGCCGCTTCACCCACAGGAATGGATGCTCCACCTTGGCCCGTATGGACGCCTTCCTCCTCTCCTCCACCGCTTCCTCACTCCCACGCTCCAGTTGCCTTCGCCGACCTGGCCTCATGGCCACCCGCCACTCCACGTCCAACCCCCTATTCTCATACCGCTTGGCCACTCCCTGGTACCCCGCATCTCCCCACACCCGCTTCTCTCCCCCGTGCAACAGCCGGTGCGCCTCTGTCACGTCATGCACGTTGGCGGATGTGGTGCTCATGCTATGCACCACTCCCGTCTCGGCGTCCACCCCAACGTGCACTTTCATACCGAAGCGCCACTCATTACCCTTCTTCGTCTGACGCATCTGTGGGTCTCGCTCACAAGCGCCATTCTTCGTCGACGACGGCGCCTCTATGATGCTGGCGTCCACTATGGTCCCCTCCCGCAGCCTCAGCCCTTGGGATGCCAGGTGGCGGTTGATCTCCTCCATCAGTCCCTCTCCCAACCGGCGCTCTTCCAGCAGATGTCGGAAGTTCAGTATCGTTGTCTCGTCCGGCAACGGGCCTGAGAGCCTCAGTCCCACGAATCGCCTCACCGACTCCGCCTCGTAGAGCAGGTCCTCCATACCAGGGTCGCTGAGATTGTAGAACAGCTGCACACAGTGTATCCGCAGCATCGACGACAACTCGTAGGGCCGACGACCCCGGCCCGCCTTGGGATAGTAGGGCCGAATCAACTCTTCCAGCATCCCCCACGGGATCAGGCCATCCATCCTCTCAAGGAATATCTCCCGACGGGTCTTACGCTTCTTGCTCTCGTACTCCAGGTCTCCAAATGTAGGCTGACTCATCGTGACTTCACCCCAGGCATTTCTCTCTATTCTGTTTGGCATTCTATTATGCCATGGACTAGTGGGGCTTGTTCAGAGTGTTCCTAAGTAGTCAGGTAAAATGTCAGTAGGCATTGACTTTGGTAGGGACGCAGCAGAGGGAGTGATTGAGGGGGAGTCAGTGGGTTTGAAGGACCGACGGAATACTAGAGTGAGGCCTGTCTGCTCTGCTTAAGTCTGTAGCTCTCGCCGTTCATCTGGAGGATGTGGACGTGGTGGGTGAGACGGTCCAAGAGTGCGCCCGTGAGCCGCTCTGAGCCAAAGACCTCCGTCCACTCGTCGAAGGGAACACTTGGTGATGATGAGGATGGACCCTCGTTCGTAGCGTTGGCTTATGACCTCGAAGAGGACTTCAGCTCCGGTCTTGGAGAGGGGAACGAAGCCTAGTTCGTCGATGATGAGGATCTTGAAGCGAGAGAGCTTCTTCTGGAGGTTGAGCAGGCGGCGTTCATCGCTGGCCTCTATGAGCTAGTGTACCAGGGCGGAGGCGGTGGCGAAGCCTACGGAGATACCTCTCTGGCAGGCTGCCAGGCCCAGACCCAGCGTCACGTGGGTCTTGCGGGTGCCGCTGTTGCCCATGGCGATGACGTTCTCTCTGAGATCCACGTACTCGCAGCGTGCCAGTTGCATGACCAACTGCTTGTTCACCGAGGGGATGGCGAGGAAGTCGAAGGTGTCGAGGCTCTTTACGGTGGGGAAGCGGGCCGCTCTGATCCTCCGCTCCACCATGCGGTGATGGCGGTCTATGAGTTCAAGCTCCGCCAGTCTCAACAGGTATTCGGTATGGTCCACACCCTCGGCGGCGCACAGGGCCGCCATCTTGCCGTACTCCCTGAGGAAGGTGGTCAGCTTCAGCTCCTTCAGGTGATGCTGTAACAGTACCGTGGACCTGTCGCTCACGATCTCCCTCCGGCCAGAAGTGCCATGTAGTCACGAGCACGGGTCTTGGTCGCCCGGACCCTGGGCAGATGGGGATAGAGGGTCAGGTACAGCCTCTGTGGGCTACCCTCTATCCTGGATAGAAGCAGGTGCTTCGTGGCGTCGAAGCTTAAGGCGACGAGCCTCAGGGCATCCTTTACGGCCTCGTGCACCTCCTCCTTGTGGAAGTTCTCCATCAGCCGGAGCACCTGCACGTACTCCCTCTTGCCACGCTTACCCATCCGGGACTCCAACAGCCGGCGCAGAGTGCTGAACTCCTCAGGCAACTCCCATCCGGCCAGGGGCGCCGCCTGGTCCAACGCTCCCGTCTTCTGCTCCAGCAGCGGCAGGTAGTGGATGGGATCAAAGACGTAGTCGTCCCGCTGGTAGGAACGCCGATGGCGGGCTATCACATCAGCCCCGCAGCTGATCATCACCTCGCCCACATAGCCACGCACCAACACCTCCCGGTGCCAATAGGCCACGGGTACCGAGTAGTCGTTGGTCCGGTACCTCACCAATGACAGTGAGCTGACCCGGGTCGTATGCTTGTCACAGGCGTCGTAGGCCACGGACGGAAGAGGAAGCAGGGCATCAACGTCTCGCGCCATCCGCTCTCCTATGGTCTCCTTCTGTCCCCTTAGCCGTCTCTTCATCCATTCCAGGCACTTCTCTCAGGTGGGCGTTCAGCTCATCGAAGCTCCTATAGGACGGGATGGGCACCAGGAAGTTCCTACCGGCATAGCCTACAAGTCCTTCCACCTTACCCTTGTCGTTCCCTTTGCCCGGACGGCCAAACCGGTCTTCGAATAGGTAGTGGGATACCAGTTCGTTGAATACCCGAGTGCGCTTCCACCGGCCGTCTCCCAGGATCTTCGCCACCGCCAGGCGGGTGTCGTAGTACAGGATGCTCCTGGGTACTCCTCCCAGAAACGTGAAGGCGGAGACGTGACCGTCGCAGAAGGCCTCCGTGGTCTCCGCCGGATAGGCCTTCACGAAGCATCCGTCACTGCGGGGAAGGTCCAACACGAAGTAATGGATGGTATGCTCCACTCCTCCGATGACCGCCTTAGCCTGGCCAAAGTCGCTCTGGGCATGGCCCGTCGGATGCACCAGCGGTACATACATCTCCCTCAACCTCAGCCGGCGCTCCCGCACGTAGTCCTTCACTATGGTGTAGCCGCCCCTGAACCCGTACTCAGCCCTCAGCCGTTCGTGTATCCACTTAGCCGTGTGCCGCTGCTTCTTCGGCACTCCCTTGTCCTCTTCCAGTATCCGGTCTATTACCCCTGTGTACGTCTCCAGCTTCGGTCGTTGGGCTGCACGTTGTCGCCGGTACCCCGGCGGCACTGAATACTGGAGCATCTTCCTCACCGTGTCCCGATGCAGCCCGAACTCCTGCGATGCTTCCCGTATCCCCATCCCCTCGGCCATGCTCACCCCGCCTCACCCTCGCGTACATCTCCACCTTGTACATCCTTCACACCTTCCATCGTGTTCCTCTTAACACTATGGAAGGCGGCGGGTGGTCCAGTTTTTAAACGCCTTTTCTTGATGGTCTACGATAATGGCATAGGTTAGCTGATCAGCGAAAATGTCCTCTTATGGAAGGAGTGACATTGACGCAGAAGGAACAGCCAAGATTGAAGGTGCTGAACAGCGTTCTGGTAGACCAAGTGCCGGCATGTCAGGCAGCGGAGGTCCTGGGAGTGAGCTAACGCCACACCAGGCGGATTCTAAGGGCCTATAGGAAAGAAAGGGCCCGTGCTCTCTCCCATGGCAATCGTGGACGCCTGCCAGTCAATGCCACCGATGAGACGACGGCAACTGCCGTGGTGGAGTTGGCCCGCACCAGGTACGCCGGAACGAACCATACGCATCTTACGGAGTTGCTGATGGAGCGAGAGGGGATAGAGTTGAGCCGTCCCACGGTACGGCGAATACTGGTGAGAGCCGGTGTGAGAAGCCCTCGTCGCCGCAGATCGCCGAGGCATCGAGTGCGGCGAAAGCAGATGGTTCAGGAGGGGATGCTCCTACAGGTGGATGGGAGTCATCACAGGTGGCTGGGAGAAGAGGGTCCAAGGTTCGCCCTACTTTTGGCAGTGGACGATGCCACTGGCACGGTGCCACACGCACTCTTCAGCTGGCAGGAGGACAACCCGCAGCTACTTCCTCCTCATGGAGGAACTGGCACGGCGTCGGGGGATACCGCTGGCCATATATAGCGACCGGCATGGGGTGTTCAAGTTTGCTGGAGACGTGAGTGGCAAGCAGGTATGGCCTACCCACTTTGCCCGGGCCATGGAACAGTTGGGGATACGTCAGATATTCGCCCGCTCACCCCAGGCCAAGGGTAGAGTGGAGAGAGCCGCGGGTACCTTTCAGGACCGGTTGGTGACGGAACTGCGACTGGCGGGAGTCAGCACCATTGACCAGGCCAACCTGGTGCTAAAGGAGTTCCTGCTCCGCTTCAACGAGAAGTTCGGAGTACCTGCACAGCAGCCGAAGATTGCCTACCGCCCCTTGGATTCATCAGCAACCCTGGCACATATCCTCTCCTACAAGCACCGCCGTAAGGTGGCCAGGGACAACACTGTGCAGTACAAGAATCGCACCCTACAGTTGCTGCCCAGTAGAGATCGGCCCAGCTTTGCCGGGACCCACGTGGAGGTGCTGGAACAGAGCGACGGTAAGCTCCTGGTGCAATACAGAGGGGTCACCATCCCTACCCAGGAAGCACCCCCTCGTCCCGGCCTCCTCCGTCCTTACCGTCGCCGCCTCCCCTGTCTCCCCTACCAGGAGCGGGTCGAAAACGGCACGAACAACCACCAAGAATCAGGGCTTGCATCCCTAGAGACTTTTCATGTGGGCGACGACGGAGCCTATCTCACTAAGCCTGATGGCAACGGCAGGGCGAGCAAGTCCACCACGTCACCGCGTAGGAAGCCCACCCCACGACAGATAGCCAGGTGGAAAGCCGTCCAGAAGGCGAAGCGGAGAGACCTTTCCCTTCGGGCAATTGCCAGAGAACTGGGCATCCACAGGGACACCGCGAAGAAGTATGCTGAAGCTGAGACTCCCCCTGTATATCCACCCCAAACGAGTCCCCTCACACACCATTGTGATAGCATCCCAATAGCCTGGATGGACATTTTACCTGACCAATTAGCCAGACATTCTCCCTGGACATCGACAGCTACCGTGGTCATCCAATTGGCACAAGCCTTGGCAAAGAATCTCACCACGTTTATGTCGGTGAACCTTTTGCATGGGGATGCTTTGTACGTGCGCAGGTTGAAGATGACCAAGACTTGCTCATTGAAGTCAAATCCATCACCCCAGCTCGGGCAAGGAATCTTCTAGACGAAAACCCTCTTCACTTCTCCGAAGAGCCTGACGAGGTGCCGGAAATCCGTAAACTACAAACTTACGTGAAGATAGTCGTTGGATCTCGTGTCGGCTCCCGAGTAACAGATCCAACTCGCGCCCGCTGGATTATCGGCCCTCGGCAGGACAGCGCACAGCAATGATTTACCCTAATTCTGTTCTTTGGTTCGTTGTGTGTGGATTCTTTGGTCGAGTCCCAGCTGTTCATACGATCTTTCGCTTACAACTACGAGGACTATTGCTCCCTAATAGTCGGCCCAGACACTGTCCAGTTTTCGCTGAAGTTCTACAATTGGTTGCGCACACATCTATTTCCCTAAAGCTGATAGCATTGTCCGTAGTGGCTCGCAGAATTCATGCTTCTGCCAATTCCGGACTTCGGGATTAGAAAGTTCGGTGCTTAAGGAACAAGGCTGTCGAGCCAAACGTTCTAAGCTCGTGGCCGGCCATAGGATTCCAGGATCCAATCCGAGCTCCAGTCCTAACTCCCTTCTCCACTTCTTCAGCCTCCTAAGGCGAGTTCTAACCATCATTCGCTCTTCCGGAGTCCATCTTTCTTTTGCCGGCGCTTGTTTTTGTCTAATCACTGGGCTGGACCTGATTCCTTGGTCAATTGCATTCTTCAGACGTCTACAGGCGGGTGGGCGACCATACCGACCAAGCCCTTTAGTTGTAGAGAGGTCTGCCTCGGGCTCGAAGGACAGCTTGATCAGTGCGAAATCCGGGATTACTTTGAACACGGGGCGGTCCAGGCGCATGGCCTCCCGTTCGCGAAATTCAAAGAGGGAGCGCAGGATAGCCAAACCCCTCCCATCCAATTCTCGACTACCCTTGGCTGAAAGAAAGGCCAACTCCCGGTTGGGTTGAGTATGTCGCACCTTCTGCATCAGTCTTAACTCTTCTTGTACCCACGACAGTCTTGATAGCTTCTTCAACTGCTCCGATATGGCATCGCGGACCCGCAGCAGGTGTACAACGTCACTTGCTGCGTACGTCAGCGCTTCCGAGCTTAAGGGCCTCAGCGTCCAGTCTGATCGCTGAAGTTTCCGGTCCTTGGGCAAAATCACTCCAGTGTACTCTTTCACGACAGACTGCAGTCCCAGTTGCTCCGCGCCAACAAAGGCGGCGGCTACTAAGGTGTCGAAAAGATTGCTTACCTTGAAACCCCAGTCCCTGTCAAAGCTCCGAAGGTCGTAGCCGCTGGCATGGAAGACCTTCTCAACTGAGCTGTCAGCTAGCAGGTCTCCAAGGGGTCTAACGTCGTCAATTGTCAGGGGATCAACGATAAAGGCGGTTTCACCTGCTGATATCTGGACGAGGCAGATTCTTTCGTGATACCTGAAGAACCCATTGGACTCTATGTCGACTGCGACTCGGTCCGTTTTCCTTAGGTCATCTACAACTGTGGCAAGATGTGATTCACTTTCAACAAGGTTGATATGGATCATCTTCGCAGCCTTGCATTGCAAGACTTGAAGGCTCTCCCCTTAGGGTCTAGCCCAAGTGATGCAATCACGGCTTCGATGCCCATTTTCTTAGACTTGGAGCCTGGCAAAGCCGGGATGAGGAGTCTCGCAAACAACCTTTGGTCTATATCAGGTCCCCTAACGCTCAAATCAGCTCTTTAGCGTCATCAATGCCATCTCGCACCGAATCTTCATCCAAGAACTCTTGGTAGAAGTTCGTGTGAAGTAACTCGATGGATCGGAGCAACCTCCTCCTATAGATTGCACGAACGGGGTCTTGGCTGATAGTTTGTTGGCATTTTCGATCAGCCGCTTGTGTGAGCCCAGTGGCTACGCGCGCTGCCGTGCAACAGAATTCACATAATGGGCAACAGCATCCCATGCCTTCTCAGACGCTTGGAGCAGATCGCCCTTCCGGAACTCGTCCTCCACGTGGTTAAGGAATTGGGCGCTAATCTCCCGGTGGCGCTTAGCCGATACCGCCTTCATTTCCCTCCGTAAGCCTTGGGTCTTGTGTGCTCGATAAGCGAAAACTGGCCCTCGACTTCCAGGAATCGGATGGTGGTCTCGACACCGGAAACGTCCAACAAATGGAGCGCTTCCCCTATCTTGAAGCGTGCTGCAGGCTTTGCGAGCCGCCCGTTGATGGCAATGTTGTCACCATAAACGTATCCATCTTTGTGCGGATTGAGCCTACCTGAAATCCCTGGAATATATCCTGTGCTTCGAGTAAACAGAAGAGCCTTCCGTTCCTCTGTGGACGGCTTCAACTCCAAGGGTATGGTTTCTTGTTTTCCAAGTACAATGGTGTCATGGAAGGGTAGGTAGCCTTCTGCCGCTATCATGGCCTTCATTACTTGGTCTATGCGGTACAGATCAAATCGGCATTCACCATCGATGTCCGTCTGGCCAGTGAGATATGCCCTGTTAGGGTAGGCCGCGAGCACGGCAACGCCGTGCACTGCCATTCCTTGCAAGCCCTTGATCTGGAAAACTACGGCTGTTATGTCCTTCCAGTACTCCAAATTCAGTTCCATTAGATCTTTTAATTCGTAGTCCCTCATATAGAGAATACAACCAGCAAACACCACAGGCAAGTTCGAGCGTTCGGACTTGGCAAGATCGCCTGGGTTATTAGACCTGTCTTCACCGCCGACATTCGTCGACCCTGGGCATGACCGAGAGGCCGCTGCAGTCGATTATTGTGATAATGTCGGAATCCGACCTTCGCAGGGACAGGCGCCAGCCATAGGGTGTTTATCTGAAGTTAGCCGGCGTCAGGCATGTGACTGCCTCAGAAATTACACCATGCTAAAGAATTCGCGACCAAGCATCTTTCGATATCGTAGCATCGAGGGTTCTTTAAAGTAGCCACGAGCGGATGCCAGCAAATGCGACACATTTATGAAAAGTTCCGATATCGAACATCATATTGATCTAAATCCACTCCATCACTATATTCTCACGAAGGATATGGAATAATGGCAACGCGCCACAATTATTGTTGTGCGAAATACCGAGTTCGAATCCTGTATGGACTCAGGCGCAAAAAAGTGGCGCATACGGGGTTCGAACCCGTGATCTCCGCCTTGAGAGGGCGGTGTCCTAGTCCACTAGACGAATGCGCCAACTATCCGGCATTTTATCACACTTTCACTTGTGCACAAAACTAACTGTAGTATAATCTATGAGGCCAAAACATTGCCGAGTGGTGTAGTGGTAGCACTCGTGACTCTGGATCACGCAACCCTGGTTCGAATCCAGGCTCGGCAGCCAATTACCTCTCCCACAAAGGCCGTAAAAGTCCCCAAAGCCCCCTTTTCATAGCTAAATCAGGGGCTTTCTGTTTCCGTGCCGTTCCGTTAAAACCCCAGCCTACCCCACACTAAATGTGGGGGAAATGAGTGGGGATGACATGGGTGATCCCACCTCAAATGTGGGGGGAACCAAGGATAGGACATAGGGAAATGGCAAAGCAGCTTACGGTCGCAAGGATAAAGGCACTCTCAAAACCAGGAAGATTTGGTAACGGCGTCCGGACCTTGGCTTAGGAGGCTATCCTGCTGTGAGCCTCGCAAAGGCCCGTGAAAGGGCAGCAGGTAATCGGACTGCTGTTGCCGACGGACGGGACCCGCTTGCAGAGAGACGCAAGACCAGAAAGGTCCTGACGTTTCGAGAGGCGGGAGAGTCCTTCCTGTTGGAGAACGCTCCTCGTTGGAAGAACGGGAAGACGGCAATCAACTGGCGGGGTCAGATGGAGAAATATGCCTATCCTGTCTTTGGGGACGTTCGTATTGACCGGGTGGATCGGATCGACGTGTTGGGCATTTTGTCTCCGATCTGGACTTCCAATCCATCGGCTGCCAAGAAGCTCCGCCAACACCTCAAGGCCGTCTTCGCGTTCGCAATGGCGCACGGATACATCGAGATCAACCCTGCAGGAGAGATTATCGACGCCGCGCTCCCACCCATGCCCGCGGTCAAGAATCACTTCCGCGCTCTCCCATATCAGGAGGTCGGGGATGCCCTTAGAATGGTTGGAGCGTCTTCCTCGTCTCTCTCGTCTCGATTGTGCTTCAAATTCTTGGCGCTGACGGTGGCGAGGAGCGGAGGCTAGGGGAGCCACCTGGGACGAGATCGACATGCACGAGGCTGTCTGGACGATACCGAGCAGCAGGATGAAGGCGGGTGTCGAGCATCGCGTGCTCCTGGTCGACGCTGCCCTGGAATTATTGGCGACGGCGCAGTTGCTTTCCGATGGTAGCAACTTGGTCTTTCCCTCGTTGATGAAGCCCGGCCACCCGTTGAGCGACATGACGCTAACGAAACTTCTCCGGGACCTTGGCTTGGCAGAACGCGCAACAGTCCATTGATTCAGGACTTCCTTTAAGACATGGTGAATGGAGCAGACCGATACTCCCTGGGCCGTCGAAGAGGCCGCCCTCGCTCACACCATAGGCAACAGTACCAAGGCGGCTTATGCCCGCTCAGACTTGTTCAATAAGCGCAGGACGGTGATGCGGCAGTGGGCTGACTTCGTGACCGCTGCGTTTGGGGCCGCAGGGTCTACCAGTTCGCGGCGTTACTACGTTCCAACTACCACGATGAAAGCTTAGGAGAGCAGAGTGGCCCACAAGATCTAATGTCCCGAATGAGGCGAAAATAAGGACCCGAAATTCGAGACATGCTTCTCCTGCAGCCCCATTGAAGCTTGCGATTGCGGTAGCGGTTTCTACAACTCCGCGAAATTCGACGAATGCAGAAGCTGTCGGACATACCGCAAGGCGCGGCGGAAAGCCTCGGAAAAGACAATGAGCTTTCCAGACTTCTGGGACTACCTGTCACAGTTCGACGGCAAGCAGCTGGAGGCGCGGGTGAAGATAGGCCGCGTCATAGCTGATAAAGGCCACGACTACCCCGCTTGGAACGCCTACAGGTGGGTCGAGACCAACGTGAAGGGAGTCAGGACCAATGCCCAACCCTGAACTGGACCCACAAGCCGTTTGGGAAGCGGACAACCACGCCCGCTTTGTTGCCCTGTGGGAAAAGGTCGAATGACTCCAAGACCAGGGTTACCCGGAGGAGGAGATTGTCGAGTGGCTATGGAGGTTGGGGCATAGGCCAATCAACCCGAAAGACGACAACGCCACACAAGTCTACCAGGTACGCGACAATGCGGCTCTATGGAGTGTTCGCGGTGGGTCACAGGACGGGGGATTCTTGGGGAGTTTGACGAGGAGGAGAAAGAGATACAATCCAAGTGGTCGGTCGTCGTTCCTCCGACGCTGTGAACAGTAAGGCCCCGGTCTAGAGCCACCGGGGTCTTTCTGTTTGGACGGCGACGGGCGCATTATTCCTCTCTGTGTGGGATACTCTGGAAGAGGGAGAAAGGCCTCTCTGGGCCTCTTAGAAAGTGTCTAAAAAGCGTCCTTGGTAGTGGTAGTAATATAGATATGGGAGCGCCTAAAGTGGTATTCCATGAGCAGAGAGAGATATCCAAGCGACCTGAGCGACAAAGAATGGCAATTCTTGGAACCGTTGCTGCCTGCTCCCAAACCAGCAGGCCGTCCGATCAAATACCCGCGCAGGGAGGTGGTGAACGGTATTCGTTATGTGTTGCGCACCGGATGCGCATGGCGAATGCTCCCTCACGACCTGCCTCCGTGGCGCATCACGTTCCACTACTTCCGCACATGGCGTGGAGATGGGACCATGGAGCGGATACATGAAGCGCTGCGAGACCGGTTACGCTTGGCTGAGGGACGAGCTGCCAGTCCCAGCGGGGCCATCATAGACAGCCAATCGGTCAAGACCACGGAAAAAGGGGGCCTCGTGGCTATGATGCTGGTAAGAAGGTCTGTGGAAGAAAGCGACACATCGTGGTAGACACGACAGGATTGCTGTTGACAGTGGTGGTGCATCCGGCCAATATTCAGGATCGAGACGGGGCTAAGTTGGCGCTGATGCGTTTGGTAGGCCGGTTTCCCCGGTTGAAGCGGATCTGGGCTGATGGGGCCTACGCAGGCAAGCTGGTGGAGTGGGCGCGAAACATGGGTGGATGGGACTTGGAACTAGTGCGGCGTCCACCCGGGCAACACACCTTCGAGATACTTCCACGCCGTTGGGTTGTAGAGCGCACCTTTGCCTGGTTGGGCCGGTATCGTCGGCTGAGCAAGGACTATGAGGAATTGCCTCAGACTACGGAAGCGTGGGTCTACGCCGCCATGACTGGCCTGATGCTACGACGCTTAGCCCACTCCAATGCTTTTTAGACACCCTCTTAGCGCGTCTCAGGTGTAAATCAGGCATGGTAGTAGGGAGCGCGCAATTGAATCCGTTGTTCAGGGCCAGGATATGCTCCCTCGCTCCGTTGCGGTCTTGCAACCAGTCCTGTAACGTTGCGCCGCCGAGGTCAGAGTGTCGCATGGCAAATTCAATCTCTGTGGCCGTGTAGTACCCTGAGCCGTCATTGACGCTCGCTGGTATGATGGCGCCGATGTCCCGCACCCTCCATGCGATATGTTGTTGGCAGGTCACGTTAGAGAGGTAGAAGGTCTGACTCTCGCCAAGGGCGTTGGTGGTGTCTGCAATGCTTCGGGTGGAGTCTCCCCGATCTATGTCCAACCTTGCCGGAGCGTCTGCTTGGTGCTGGATGCGGTTGAAGCGGAGTTGATTGGCTTCGGAGAACATCACCGCCGGCTGCGACCGCTGTAGCGTCCCTATCTCCGGGTTGCTTGCCTGGAAAAGAGCCGAGTGAACCCGCTCACCTTATCCGACTGCGGCGTCTTGAAGTTGATGGCGAATGTCGAGTTGCCCACGAAATATTCCCACGGCGTGAGTGGTATCCAGATGCTCGCTGAGAGTATGGCAATGATCATGTGCCGGGCGGCTCCCTCCCGCAAGGTAATCAGGTGAGCTCCGTAGGCCGCTTGACCGGCCAAGCTGGAATGGACCACCGCGTTATTCCAGGTGCCAGGGGCGCGCGAGGTGCTATTCCAAATACTCCCGCCCTGAGTCCCGCCTTGCCGCAGGTTCGGGTGTAGAACCCAATAGTTGTCAGTTGTCAGGTCAAGGAAAAGATCCCGGCATCGGCGCATTGGATGTCCCAATCGCCAGGACCGGTGGTTGGCGTTGATGCCGCAGCGCGCGGTGTTGTCGCCCGTTCTCTGCCGAGTATTGACGTGGCATCCGTCAATCCAGCCGTGGGAAGTCTCCCGAAGCTCAAAGCTGCGCACGACGGGAATATCGACATGGGCATTGGTAGCTATGTACTCGTTCAGCACCTCGCCCACCAGGGATTGATCACGCCAACTTCTAAATCTTCGCGTCTGAGCGTCCCCGTCAGTCCTGAACTCCGCCGCAGTCACAACGTCTGAGCGAGCTATCAGGTCGTCAAAGAAAATAGCTTCAATGGGCGGCGGCTGCGTGCGGGAAAGCAGTTCCACGCTACCCAGGTTGATGGCTACGCCTCGGCTTCCAGATAGGATAGCACTAGGGAACCTCTGAACAACGTGGCACGGGTTACATATAATAGTTCGTGGGGGTTGTAAGAGACGCAGGAGCCTCACATGGGGTTCTTACCGTGTACGCGGGGAAGCCCGTGAGGGCCCCAAGTCACTTCAGTCGGGGCGTGGTAGTGACCACACCTCGTAGTTGGGCGCACCTAGGCCCTATGAAGCCGCCAGGTGACGCTCCGCCGTTATCAGGTTGGTCAGCCCCAACAGCAACGCCAGCCGTTGCGTGTTCTTGGCCAATCCCCGGTATCGAACCTTGGCGTACCCAAAGCGTCGCTTCACCCACAGGAACGGATGCTCCACCTTGGCCCTGATAGACGCCTTCCGCCTTTCCTCCACCGCTGCTTCACTCCCAGGCTCCAATTGTCGTCGCCTACCTGGCCTCATGGCCACCCGCCACTCCACGTCCAACCCCCCATTCTCATCCCTCTTGGCCACTCCCTGATACCCCGCATCTCCCCACACCCGTTTCTCCCTTCCGTGCAACAGCCGGTGCGCCTCCGTCACGTCATGCACGTTGGCGGATGTGGCGCTCATGCTATGCACCACTCCCGTCTCTGAGTCCACCCCGATGTGCACTTTCATACCAAAATGCCACTCGTTTCCCTTCTTCGTCTGACGCATCTGTGGGTCTCGCTCTCCAGCGCCATTCTTCGTCGACGATGGCGCCTCTATGATGCTGGCGTCCACTATGGTCCCCTCCCGCAGCCGCAGCCCCTGGGTTGCCAGGTGGCGGTTGATCTCCTCCATCAGTCCCTGCCCCAACTGGCGCTCTTCCAGCAGATGTCGGAAGTTCAGTATCGTTGTCTCGTCCGGCAACGGGCCTGAGAGTCTCAGTCCCACGAACCGTCTCACCGACTCCGCCTCGTAGAGCAGGTCCTCCATCCCAGGGTCGCTCAGATTGTAGAACAACTGCACACAGTGTATCCGCAGCATCGCTGACAACTCGTAGGGCCGCCGGCCCCGGCCCGCCTTCGGATAGTGCGGCCGGATCCGCTCTTCCAGCATCCCCCACGGGATCAGGCCATCCATCCTCTCAAGGAATATCTCCCGACGGGTCTTACGCTTCTTGCTCTCGTACTCCAGGTCTCCAAAGGTCGGCTGGTGCATCGTGATTTCACCCCAAGCGTCTCCTGTTCTCTGTTTAGCATTCTACTACGATATGGACGAGTGGGGCTTGTTCAGAGTGTTCCTAGAACCTTGGAAGGTTCTAAAACGTCCATGTAGTTCTCATGCATTCTTCCTGCTTAACACAATGTGGTACCCTACAGTGCTAAGCAGGAAGAAGGATTTTACTTCCGCGGAGATGGTAATGGTCGTTTGGGAAGAAAACGTGAATGCCACGGATGGGCAATTCGAAGACTTTACTGTCTCGATGTTCAATATTCTCACACAGTTGCAGGCCTTCGAATCTAACAAGCGCAACCTTGTTGGGATTTCCAGGTCGATTTCTGTTGAACTTCGTAAACTGCTGCTTAACAACGGTTTGATTCAAAGGTGCGTACACAGGCCAAGGTTACATCCGTTGACACGTCCCGACCAACTAAAGGGTGATCCGTTCGAGGACATCCTCGAAATAGCAGGTGGTAGTTTGACGATAACGAAGTTGGACGAGCCAATGGCAGGGGCACAGGCATCGATAGAGCTTGCTCCAATGAGGCACACAACGATGATACATCCACTATATGGGCTGTGCTTCCAAAAGAACATCGATCAATGGATCTCAGAAAGCCCTTTCGACGAAGGCTCGCCACCTATTCGATTGGATCAGTGGTTGAAGCAGCCCATTCTCCAAATTGCCAGCGAAATGTACGATATGAGAGATTTGCTATCAGAGGTAGCCAACACTCAGAGCCTGTGAAGAAATACCCCCAAGGCGCCAGTTTGAGCACGTCTTTAAAGCTAATCTGAGCCTTAAATCGGGAGTTCTTTGAATAAACTCACAAGCTCTCAGGGAGCACATTCTGACCACCAAAGGGATATGATCAGGCAGCAAATCCAGCAACATTTCCGCGGTACTTACCTGAACATCTTCATCTTGACGGTCGGTATATATCTGTATAACCAATTCTCCGCGTCGGTTTCGGCTGCTTCTTCTCTTCAAGAGCGTCTTGCTAGGGTTCAACCTGTCAAGGGCGGTGCGAAAGTGTGCCAGCGTGGCGGAGTAATGGCGTACCACCATTGTCTAAGTGTTCAGGGAAAATGTCAGCAGGTAAAGGGATAGGCTAGGAGCCGGTGGGGGAACGGTTGTGACGGAATCGGTGGACCGGAGGAGCCGAAGGAATGCTAGAGTTAGGAGTGTCTGCTCTGTTTGAGGCGATAGCTCTCACCGTTCATCTGGAGGATATGAACGTGGTGGGTGAGCCGGTCCAGTAGAGCGCCGGTGAGCCTCTCGGAGTCGAAGACCTCGGTCCATTCGTCGAAGGGAAGGTTGGTGGTGATGAGGATGGACCCTCTCTCGTAGCGTTGGCTTATGATCTCAAAGAGGAGCTCGGCGCCGGTCTTGGACAGGGGAACGAAGCCGAGTTCGTCGATGATCAGCAGCTTGAAGCGGGATAGCTTCTTCTGGAGGTTGAGCAGGCGCCGTTCGTCGCTGGCCTCCATGAGCTGGTGGACCAGGGCGGATGCGGTGGCGAAGCCCACGGAGATGCCCCTCTGACATGCTGCCAGTCCCAACCCCAGGGCAACGTGGGTCTTGCCGGTGCCGCTGTTGCCCATGGCGATGACGTTCTCTTTGAGGTCCACGTAATCACAGCGGGCCAGCTGCATGACCAGCTGCTTGTTCAGCGAGGGGATGGCGAGAAAGTCGAAGGTGTCCAGGCTCTTTACGGTGGGGAAGCGGGCCGCCCTGATTCTCCGTTCCACCATGCGGTGATGGCGGTCTATGAGTTCAAGCTCCGACAGCCTGAGCAGGTAGTCGGGGTGGTCCACACCCTCTGAGGCGCACAGGGCCGCCATCTTGTCGTACTCCCTGAGGAAGGTGGGCAGCTTCAACTCCTTCAGGTGGTGCTGTAGCAGCACTGTGGACCTGTCGCTCATGATCTCCCTCCGGCCAGAAGGGCCATGTAGTCACGAGCACGGGTCTTGGTCACCCTGACCCTGGGCAGGTGGGGGTAGAGGGTCAGGTCCAGTCTGGCCGGCCTGTTCTCTATCCTGGACAGGAGCAGGTGCTTGATGGCGTCGAAGCTGATGGCTCCCAGATCCAGGGCCTCCCCCACAGCCCTGTGTACCTCATCCTTGCGGAAGTTCTCCATCAGCCGTAGCACCTGCACGTACTCCCTCTTGCCACGCTTGCCCATACGAGACTCCAACAGCCGGCGAAGGGTCTCAAACTCCTCAGGCAACTCCCATCCGACCAGGGGCGCAGCCTGGTCCAACGCTCCTGTCTTCTGCTCCAATAGTGGCAGGTAGTGGATGGGATCAAAGACGTAGTCGTCCCGCTGATAGGACCGACTGTGGCGGGCTATCACCTCGGCACCGCAGCTGATCACCACCCGGTCCACGTATCCCCGTACCAGCACCTCCCTGTGTCCGTAGGCCACGGGCACCGAGTAGTCGTTGGTGCGGTATCTCACCAGCGACAGGGAGCTGACCTGGGTCGTATGCTTGTCACAGGCCTCGTAGGGTGTGGACGGCAGGGGCAGTAAGACATCTATGTCCCGCGCCATCCGCTCTCCTATGGTCGCCTTGTGTCCCCTGAGCCGCCTCTCCATACGTTCCAAGCATTTCTCCTCCAAATGGGCGTTCAGTTCATCGAAGTTTCTATAGCTCGGGATGGGCACCAAGAAGTTCCTACGGGCATATCCCACCAGTCCCTCCACCTTACCCTTGTCATTGCCCTTGCCCGGACGACCAAACCGGTCTTCAAACAGATAGTGAGATACCAGTTCGCTGAACACCCGCGTACGCTTCCGCCGGCCGTCTCCCAGGATCTTCGCCACCGCCAGCCGGGTGTTGTCGTAGAGGATGCTCTGGGGTACACCTCCGAGGAAGGTGAAGGCGGAGACGTGGCCGTCGCAGAAGGCCTCCGTGGTCTCCGCCGGGTACGCCTTCACAAAGCATCCGTCGCTGTGGGGTAGGTCCAGTACGAAGTAGTGGATCTTCCTCTCCACCCCTCCTATCATTGCCTTCGCCTGGCCGAAGTCACACTGGGCATGCCCCGGCGGATGGCTCAAGGGCACATACATCTCCCTCAACCTCAGCCGGCGCTCCCGCACGTAGTCCTTCACTATGGTGTAGCCGCCCCTGAACCCGTGCTCCTCCCTCAACCTCTCAAAGATCCGCTTCGCCGTGTGCCGCTGCTTCTTCGGCGCTACCCTGTCCCCTTCCAGTAGCTGGTCTATCACCCCCACGTACGGCTCTAGCTTAGGCCTGCGGGCAGGCTTCCTCCGTCTGTACCCAGGTGGCACTGAATACTGGAGCATCTTCCTCACCGTGTCCCGGTGCAGCCCAAACTCCCGCGCTGCTTCCCGTATCCCCATCCCCTCTACCATACAAGCCCGTCTCACCCTCGCGTACATCTCCACTCTGTACATCCTCTTTACCTTCCACAGTGTTCATATCAACACTATGGAAGGTGGCAGGTGGTCCGATTTGCAACCGCCCTTTTGGGGTCGGCGCCCCCGCCCTAGAGGTACATTATCTCTCCGCCCTTCTCAGTTCAACCCGACATGAGAGAAGAAACCTACCGTGTGGACGCTATGCTTAGATTTGGTCGGGACCAGTTTTCTACCCATGGAAACTTTACTCTTCGCCCAATAGTGGTAACTCAGCAGTTTCCCATTGTCGAAGGTGTCCCTGAAGGCGGGCCTCGGCCGGTATCGGGAACACTCATTGTCTCAAGATTCGAAATTAGCATTCCTACTCTCTGAATGTCCCCCTGTCCCTTTTGCACGGCTTATTTTATGTTAGTGGCAGCGGTCAACACTCTTGTTGGAGCCGTCTAGCCATCCTCTACGTCTGGATTTGTGCAACGAATGCGAGGAGGAGATCAATGAAGAGCTAAAACTGCCTCGCTGAAGTTTGATCGAACGCTTGGCTGCTGCCCTAGAGCAGGTGGCTACAGAGGCGAAACCGTCCAAATGTCCGTTTCCACCTGTGAGGTTTCAACGCCAGGATAAGGCCAACTTGAGAGTACTGGTCAGTCCTTTTTCGCGGATATCGCCAACCAGCAGCACTCGTTGGAGACGATCCGATGGCCTACAAGCAGTTCTAGATATCGCGTCTGTGGTGACCTTATTCCTAAGCTAACGTCAATGACTGTCGGCGTCCACCAAACTGGACAAAATCGAGAACCTTCGTGATTAGATTCATTCTAGCGTTGTAATCTACCCCACCCCCAGCCCTACCCGAAGCATGAAGTTGCCTAATCCCCGCTGATGCGCCGCAAGCATTTCCTTGGATTCGGCTACTACCCTATGGATGACGGTGGGTGGTCCGATTTACAACCGCCTTTTTCTGGCCGTAGTCCCCGTTGCAGGGGTACATTATCTCTCCGCCGTTTACAGGCGGGGTGTTGTTGCTCAGCATAAGTGTCAGTAGTTAACTGTTCAGCAAGAATGTCACATTATGGAGAATGTGACATTGAATCAAAAGGAACAAGGGAGACTACAGGTACTCAACAGCTTGCTGGCGAAGCACATGACGATAGAGCAGGCATCCACATTGATGGGACTGAGCACGCGCCACACCAGGCGCATTCTGGCGGCTTACAAGGAGGAGGGAGCAGCCGCCCTGGCTCACGGTCATCGAGGTCGGAAGGCGCCCAACGCGATATCGGAGGATACGAAAGCTGCTGTGCTTCACCTGGCACTCACCCGGTACGTCGGAACCAATCACACGCACATGAGCGAGTTGTTGAGAGAACACGAAGGAATAGACATAGCTCGCAGCACGCTGCGACGACTGTTGGTGAGCGCCGGTGAGAACAGCCCACGCGGGAGACGTCCTCCGAAGCATCGAAGTCGCCGTCAAAGAATGCCTCGTGAGGGTATGCTGATCCAGATAGACGGCAGCTACCATAGGTGGCTTGGAGAAGACGGGCCGCAGTTCACACTACTGCTGGCGGTGGATGATGCCACAGGCATCGTGGCTGGCGCCCTGTTCAGTGAGCTGGAGAAGACGCGCAGCTACTTCCAGTTGCTTGAGGCCCTGATACGGCATTGCGGATTGCCCCTCGCGCTCTATACGGACCGCCATGCCGTCTTCAAGTACACGCCTTCCTCAGACAGTGCCGTCGCTCCCACTCAGTTCAGTCGAGCTATGGACGAGCTAGGGATACAGCTGATATTCGCTCGATCGCCACAGGCCAAGGGACGAGTGGAACGCGCCGCGGGAACCTTCCAGGATAGGCTGGTTACAGAGCTCCGGCTTGCTGGCGCGACCACTATTGATGATGCAAATCGCGTGCTCGAGGCCTTTCTCACGCGCTTCAACAGCCGGTTCAAGGTACCTGCCCAGAAGCCTGAAGCCGCCTACCGCCCAGTGGACGATGGTATCCATTTGGAGAAGGTGTTGTGCTTCAAGCACCGGCGCAGAGTCGCCAGGGACAACACTGTCAGGTATCGCCGGCGGACTCTGCAACTACTGCCCGGTACAGACAGGACGAGCTATGCCGGGGCAGTCGTAGACGTACTTGAGAGATTGGACGGGCAACTGGAAGTGCAGCACCAAGGACGGGACATCCCCTCACAAGAGGCGCCGCCACGTCCGGGTGTCCTTCGGGGCCTCGCCGGGAGAACCGGACACACACCTGTCTCCCACATGCCCACTAAAGTCAACAGCAACGGTCTGGGTGGAAGATCGGTGACCAGACTAGCGACCCTGGCCCCGCTCCACCATGTCGGAAAGCTCATCGCCGTCGCCGGCCCCAATGGCGCCAGAAGAGTTCGCAAATCTGCAAGCCCGCCACCGAGAAAGCCCACGCCGCTACAGACGGCCAGGTGGAAGGCGGTGCAGAAGGCGAAGCGGAAGGGTCTGACCATACGAGGAATAGCTCGGGAACTGGGCATCCACAGGGCCACCGCCAAGAAATACATGACTGCTGAAAGCCCTCCCATGACCAGACATCGACCCATATCCAAGGATTCGTGATCTGGTATGATCAAGAACCAAGTTGGTGACATTTATGCTGGTCACTTACACTGACATTTATCCTGAGCGGCGACACCGTTTACAGGCGGGGGCGACCGCACCAACGATTGCCGCACCAACTATGGCGCAGGCAATGGTGAGAACCAAGCCCACGCGAACCTGGGACGAACCGCTGTTTGGCGGCGTTGTCACGAATCCTCTCGTACGCCGCTTATGAAGCATCGTCTCCGATGCCTATGAAAGTCCTCGATCATCTCCGGTTCGGTCAACTATCCACCGGCTGGCCTAGCAGGATTTTCTGAGTCGACTTCTGAGCAGCCCCCACGATTGCAGGCCACTACCCAATAGTAGTTTTCATCGTTGCCAGGCTCAGAGCCTGTGAAGAAATACCCCCAAGGCGCCAGTTTGAGCACGTCTTTAAAGCTAATCTGAGCCTTAAATCGGGAGTTCTTTGAATAAACTCACAAGCTCTCAGTGTGACGGTAGTTTGTCTCAGCGACATTGACGGCCAACTCCTCACAAAATCGTGGAGTGCCATCTATGCCCACTGAGCAGGCGGAATCGAAGAAATAATCATGGTAGACCTTGTAGTAATCCGCACCAGTGACCTGGTCCCAGCTAACGAGCATCTCCGAACCTTCCCGGACATAGGTCACATTCGGCGGAACGTCGGGCTTATTCACTTCCGGTCTGGCCGGGTTTTCGGAATCGACCTCGGAGCAGCCATCGCTGTTGCAGGCGACGACCCAGTAGTAGTTGCTACCGACGGTGGTGGCATTGTGCAGGTAGTTGGACTCCGTCACGTTTGCGGCCAACTCTTCACAGAAGCTCGGCCTACCATCGCTTCCTACGGTACAGTTAGAGTCAAAAGAGCCGTGATAGTAGACGTTGTAGTAGTCCGCGTTGTCCACTTCATCCCATGTGACACGTATCGCTGCCGCCTCCCAGGCGTACCGCACGTTACCCGGTGCGGAAGGGATGTTCACGGCAGGGGTGGCAAAGGGTGTCGATGTTGGGGTACGCGCCGGGGTGGCAGTGGGTATCGGTGTGCGGGCAGGCATAGGTGTGGGAGTGGGCGCTTGTGTAGTCGCTTGAGTTGGGGCTGGCACAGCGCCAGACCGCGATGGACTTGGGGAACCGTCAGGCACACGCGTAACCAACCAAGAACCGTCGATGTTTGCATACGCAATAAAGTCGTTGAGATTCAGGGTGTCGCCAGCGCAGATGTTGCCATAGCAACCGTTGCCGTTTCGAACCTCAAACAGGTTGGTCCCCACTTGGGTGCCAGGGACCGTAACACCACAGAACTCACCCTCCTCCAGTCTCACGCCCGCCTGGCATGGCCCCCCGGAGGTCGGGTCGGGAGGTACGTCACCGACAAGTGGAGCCGGATTCAAGGAGTCAGTCTGGGAGCAACCCTCACTGTTGCACGCCGTTACCCAGTAGAAATTCTTATGGGCGTCTGGGAAGGAATGAAGGTAGCTGGTGTCGACCACGTTCGCGGCCAAGATCTCGCACCAGTTGGGTGAGCCGTCGGGACCTATTGAGCAGCCGGTCTCGAAGAAATCGTCATGGTAGACGTTGTAGTATTCCGCTCCCTGCACAGGTTCCCAGCTGACCCTTATCGCCGGACCCTCCCAAGCATACCGCACGTTAGCCGGGCTGATGGGGGATAGGTCAAGCCATACGGCAACGGTGTAGGCTCCTACTCCGTTTGGTGCAACTTGAAGGAAATATGTGCCAGAGGTGGAAGCCTCCCAACGCAGGAACAATTGCTCCTCTCAGTCTGAAAATATGAAGTTTTGGGGAAGCTGCGACTGGGGCACGGGAAGAATCACCACGAAATCCGGCAGGTTGTCACTCGCCAGTTCGATCAGATACCGCTGCCCCTGCTCAGCTTGAAAGGAGTAGCGGTTGGTAATGTCAGGGTTGTACGCCGTAGCCTCGAAGCTACTACCTACGGTCAGTGCGGTCGTGTCAATCTGCGGAGCTCTCTGCCCTGCGAACTCTTCATCGATGCAGCCGGCAGCAATCATCCTAGCGCGGAGGTCGGCGTCCATGCCGCTGATGGCCTCATCAATTGCAGGTAGATACTGAAACGCTAACGGAAACAACGTGGCGAGAATGTACTCGTCCTCCGACTGACCTCCGCTAGGTCCGGGGTAATCATCTAGGGACTTCTTGACGGCCCCCTGATAGACCAGCACAGCATCATGCCAGTCTGCCACTTCTGCCGGTGGGTTCACGGACTCCAGCAACTTAGTGAAATCCCCTAGCGCAACCGAGAACTCTCTTAAGGAGCTGTTTTCTTCAAAGTCAACCGTTGTTGCTCAGCGATTCCGTCTTCTCTAACTGTCAAGGGAAAATGTCCGCATGAAGGAGCATGTAACATTGACACAGATAGAGCAAGCGAGGATTCAGGTTCTCAACAGTTTAGTGGCGGACCATATGACCATAGAGCAGGCAGCGACTTTAATGGGACTGAGCACGCGCCACACCAGGCGTATTCTGGCGGCTTACAGGCAGGAAGGAGTAGCCGCTATCGCTCACGGCAATCGAGGTCGCAGACCGGTCAATGCCACACCGGAGACGGTGGCTGGTGATGTGGTGGTCTTGGCACGCACACGTTACACGGGAGTCAATCACACACACCTGAGCGAACTTCTCAGGGATCGGGAGGGCATCGACATCGGTCGCAACACGTTGCGCAAGATACTGACTGACGCCGGTGTGAACAGTCCTCGTCGTCGCAGGCCGCCGAAGCATCGTGTTCGACGGCAGAGGATGGCTCGTGAGGGGATGCTGATACAGATAGACGGCAGCTACCACAGATGGCTGGGAGAGGATGGGCCCCAGTTCACATTACTGCTGGCGGTCGACGACGCTACTGGTTGTGTCGTCAATGCCCTGTTCTGTAAGCACGAGAACACCCGCAACTACTTGTTGCTGATGCGGGGTCTGATACAGAGCTACGGCCTACCGCTCGCACTCTATTCAGACCGCCATGGCGTCTTCAAACACACGCCGCCATCGGAGGCTGCCGTCGCTGCCACCCAGTTCTCCCGCGCGATGGGCGAGCTTGGCGTACAGTTGATATTTGCACGATCTCCCCAGGCCAAAGGCCGGGTGGAACGCACCGCGGGCACACTCCAAGACAGGCTGGTCGCGGAGCTGAGGCTCACACGTGCAACCACCATCGATGATGCGAACCGTGTGCTTGATGACTTTCTTCCCCGTTTCAATAGACGCTTTGGTGTGCCGTCGCAGCACGCAGAGACCGCGTATCGGGTCCAGGGCCCGGGGATATGCCTGGACACTGTCCTATGCCTGAAGTACAGGCGCAGGGTTGGCCGGGACAACACGGTGAAGTACCGCTGGCGCACCCTACAGTTGCTTCCCGGTAGGGGTCGACCGAGCTATGCCGGATTGGCGGTGGACGTGCTCGAAGGCCTGGACGGACGACTGGCAGTGCAACACGAAGGGCGTATCATCGCCTCCCAGGAAGCGCCGCCCCGTCCAAGTATCCTGCGTAGCTTCGGCACAAGGACCGTACACACGACTGTTCCTGGCGGCCACACCAACGGTGTCAGCACAAGACCGGAGGACGAAGTAGCAATAATGGGCACAATGCTCGAAGCGGACGACTGCAACGGCGATGCCGACCGCAATGGCGCCGTAAGAGTTCGCAAGACAGTGACTTCGCGATCCAGAAAGCCTACCCCACTTCAGACGGCGAGATGGAAGGCGGTGCGCAAGGCGAAGCGCAAGGGACTGTCCATTCGTGGGATCGCTCGGGAACTGGGAATTCACAGAGACACCGTGAGGAAATACATCAACGCCGAGAGTCCACCCGTGTCCAGCGCTCGCGCAAAGTCCGAAGTGTCGTAATCTGCTACCATGGGAATCTACCGATATGACATTTTCCCTTGACATTTAAGCGGTCAGAATCCCTGAGCTTCGACAAGTCAACCGCTTCCGATTCTAGCCCTCCACAAAGCGTCAGGTACTCACTGAGGGACATTCGTGCGGTATCCGAAACGCTCGAAAGCGGGGTATTGGCTGGGGTGCTCTCCGGGGACGTGTCTCCAGTTGGCCCATCTTCAGAAGGCGTCACGCTGCCCCCGCAGGCGAAGAGAGCGAGCAGGAGAACCAATTAGAGGGCTAGAAGGCAGAGAGTTCCGACCTTGCTCATTGTGTGTCCCATCCGGCCCTAGTGGTTGTCAGGCATTCATGGTTGTTTGGGTCGATTGGCCCGATAGCTTTCGGCCTCCAATCCTCATACATCCGAGCTGGTCTATAAGATGCCTTGACCGTTGGCGAGGGTGCTCCCTGTTTGTCCTTCACGAGTCAAGCCAACAAGTGCGATGTCTAAAAGGATCAAGTGTACCCGCTGCCCTATAGCAATAGTACCGTGGCGGCGTCACTGTACCCGGATATCCCATGTCGTGTCAGCGCCGACTTAAATTTGGCCCACCCTAGCCGATCTAGAATTGACCCACCCTCGTTAGTTGCCGGCAATCGCCGGTAGTAGGTGTCGATGTCCACTATAGTTGTACCAGATTCTGTGTTACATCGATAAGGCATTTGACTTGCGCTTCTTACCGGACCAGATTGCCAATTCGGCCTAGGAAAAGCACATTACAGGCATCCCGGCTTGGTATGACTGAGCCCATTCTTTGTGCCCACTGCAACGTTAGGCATGCGGTCCATCGGGAACCGACCAGGGCCAGCAGGGCAAACCAAAATTGGCCCTGCCCACTGACAGAATCGAACAAGTGGAAGTGCGAATTCGACGTTTCAGAGCGACAGAGTGTTAACTGAAATCCCTACGCCGGCATGTTGCATCATAGTTGCATGTTCTGTCGTTTGCTTCACTTCGTCCTCTACGACAAATCTCCCGGTGGAGCTATTCCCTAGAGAAACTCTTCATTCGGAGGAACGCTTCCAATCTCATTGTGCTGCACAGTTACATGGGCTACCTTGCCGAATGGGTCTACTTCATAACTGTCTCCCTCTTCAATAGCAACCTGAACGGTACTATTGTCCTCCGGATGTTCGTCGTTGACCGTGGCCAAGGTGAGCGTAGCTGCGTCACTACCGACTTTGAATACAATCTGTTCCACCAACGTGCACGGTAGACAGAACCGTCTTCGAGTTGTGGTTGGACGGCCTGTGATCCTCGGGATCGCCACCCTCACTGGGAGTTCGAGCTTCTTTGGGTGGGCCGCGTTGCTACCGACGCGAGGCCGGTTCCAACAATGCACGAGTTTGAAGTTCCCTACAGGGCCGCAGGGGACTCGCTAATAGAGATTCTTCACCAACAACCTCCCCCCCTGACCAGAGTGTATCCCATTGGGATGCTGCAGCATTTGATTGTCTGCGGCCATCCCGCAAGACCATAGAGCCACCCCACCTTCCCAGGGCTTGTCTTCTCATCGGCAGAGCCCCGATAATGTTGACTGGACTAGTCTATTGTCGGGCTGGTTGGTTATTCGTAGGGGCCTGAGCGGGTACCGCCAGGTGAGTTCGTCTTCCCTAGCCGCTTCATCTGAATTCAAGTGAGAGACGGCACACTTCGAGTAGTTGGAGGACCTACAAGTCATGCCGTTACCTGGCGGAGCAGCCGAAAAGTTTGGCAACCGATACGAAGGACGTTGGACTGTTGCGTGCCTGCTCGATGTCATGGACGAAAAGTCCGACTCGATACGGCTGGAACCGCCCGGACCGGAAGATCAAGGGTTTGAGTTCTGGGTCACGAAGGAGGGTATCCGAGAATTCCACCAAGTAAAACGACAACACTACAGTGGACATTGGACGCTCTACACACTGGAAGAGGAGGGGGTTCTCACCAACTTCATCACAAGGCTTCAAGACTCGTCGGCACGTTGCGTATTCGTCTCTGGTAACTCAGCAGGCCAACTAGAGGAGCTATCCAATAGAGCCAGAAGTTCAGCATCATGGGAAGAATTCAACGCAGTATTCCTTAGTGCTGATGAATGGAGGAAGAACTTCAACCGTGTTCGAGATTCCGTCCCACATTTGCCAGAGCATGAGATTTTTGAACGACTTAAGCGTGTCCGCACAGAACCGGTCGGCGAGGGTTTTCTTCTCACTACGATAGAAAGTCGTGTATCAACGCTGGTAGATGGCGAGGCTGCAACCCTTATAGACGTTCTGGCTAAAATGGCTTCAGATCTAGTCCACCATGAAATCACGGCCCATAACATTTGGACCCACTTGGAATCGCGGGGGTTTAGCCGGCGCCACTGGAATAAAGACCCGCATGTCCTGAGTGCTGTAGAGGAGTCCAACCGGCGCTATATAGGCCTTTTGCGTGATCAAGCCATCGGCCGTATTGTCCTCCCACGCCAGGAAGTGTCTACCGTTCATGACCGTCTGAAAGACTATGATTGTAAAGCTGGGGTCATGGTAAGCGGAGAAGCGGGCATCGGTAAGAGCGGAGTGATGCTCCAGGTGGTTGAGGAACTCCTCGCCACTGGTACTCCCGTGGTAGCTTTTCGTGCTGACCGCTTGGAGTCCACTCAGTTGCCAGATAGAGTTGGCGAGCAGATTGGATTGCCAGGTTCTCCCGCCAACGTCCTTGCCGCCGTGGCTCAGGACGGGCACTGCGTTCTTGTCATAGACCAACTGGACGCTTTCAGCCTCGCCTCGGGCCGGAACACCGATCTTTTCGACTGCGTCTATGAAATCATCCGTCAAGCGCAAGCCCACCCCAATATGCGTATCCTGCTGGCTTGCCGCAAGTTTGACATCGAGAACGACTACCGCCTGCGCCGACTTACCAACTCAGATGGAGTCGCCGAAACCGTGACTGTCGAACGCCTAACCCACGAAACCGTCCGTGAAGTTGTTGCAAGGTTCGGCTTGGACGCGAGTTCGCTCAACTTCAAGCAACTGGACCTGCTATCAATCCCTTTGCACTTGAAGCTGCTATCAGAGTTGGTGGAGGATGAAGAGATTAGCGTCCTCAACTTTGAGACGGCTCAAGACCTATACACAAGGTTTTGGGAATACAAGCAAAAGGTCATTAGAGGGCGGCTTGGTCGGCCGGTGAATTGGACCCAGGTGGTGTATGCCCTGTGCGACTACATGCACAGCAGGCAAACACTTAGCACTCCGGAAGTCGTCGTGGAGAACTGGAGTAGCGACGCCGACGCCATGGTGTCAGAGAACATCCTGGTCCTCGAAAACAAACGGCACTCCTTCTTCCATGAAGGGTTTTTTGACTACTCTTTTGCCCGGCGTTTCGCGGGAGGTTCCCAAAGCTTGTTGAGCCTGTTGCTGGGCGTGGAGCAACGACTGTTCCGACGCGCCCAAGTGAGACAGACCCTGCTCTACCTGCGTGATACGGAATTCGAACGGTACATCGCCAACCTCGAAGAAACTCTCTCTAGTCCTGACGTCCGCTTCCACATCAAGCAAGTGATTTTTGCCCTGTTGGCCGATCTATCTGAACCAGTAAAGCAAGAATGGGATGTCTTGTCTGGTTTTGCGGGAAGAGACTTCACCGATCCCATAACACGTCAAAGCTGGGTAACAGTGCGCCGTCCTTCTTGGTTCCGGTTGGTGGACTCCCTGGGACTAGTGCAGCAGTGGCTGAATGACCCGGATGAACTTTTCGTCGATCAGACTGTTTTGCTATTGAGGGTAGTCCAGGGTCAATTGCCTGACAGGGTGGCAGAACTCGTAGAGCCATACGTCGATAAGTCAGAACGCTGGAATAGCCGTCTACTCCACCTAGCCGTGTGGGGAGATTGGAGTCAAGGGCGGCGCTTCTTGGAGTTGATGCTCCGCTTAATAGACGAAGGCATTCTCGTCGACGCCAAAGGATCCATTGCGGTCAACAGCGACTTTTGGAGCCTCATGCATAGACTGCAATTCAGCCACCAGTCGTGGGGCTGTGAGGTAGCCGGACACTATTTCAGACGTCGGCGTCGGCTCAGCCTTAATGCGGGGCAGTTCAACCCCTTTGAATATGGCAACGGCACAATCGCGAATAGCCAATCAGCTGAGGACACGCTGGGCAAACTTGCCAGCAATGCCCCAGAGGCTTTCATTCGAGAGGTCATGCCGTTCATGAGAGCAGTCATAGAGGATTGTGCCTTGCAAGAGCGACGTGGACTTCTATTAGACCCGATCTGGTCCTATAGGATTTTCCAGAGTGGGTACGGTATCGACAACGCTCTGCTAAAGGCTATGGAGATTGCTCTGTCCGAACTTGCCATGCAACATCCAGAGACGTACCGCTATGTGATCGAACCCCTCCGAGATTCGCCGTTTGAAACAATCCAATACTTGCTAGTCCGGAGCCTTGCTTCTAACGGACAGCTATTCGCTAACGAGGGGGTAGACCAGCTTTGCAAGAGCCCTGAGCGCTTGGAGATAGGTTACCTGTCGGACACCCATTGGGCGTCAAGGCAATTGATCGAATCTGTATCGCCCTATTGCTCTGACGAGAAACTCAAACAACTGGAGACATTGCTGCTGGGCTATTACACAGACTGGGAAAGGAGCACACCGGGCGCGCAGCAATATGGATACGCTCAGTTTACATTGCTAAGCGGGATCATTGCGGATCGACATTCAATGGACGTCAGCGCGCGCCTCGAAGAGCTGCAACGGAAGTTTGGACGGCAAGAGCCGGCGTCTCTGATGCCAATGAGAGCGCAGGCGGCCCAATCTCCAATTTCTGGTGATGTGGTGGAGGAGATGAGCGATGAGCAATTGCTTTCGGCTATCTGCCAACACGATGCCGATAAGCACGAATATACTGACGATGGGCGTTTTGTCGGGGGAGCCCTCGAATTGTCTCGGGTTTTCGAAGACAGAGTAAAACAGGAACCTGAGCGGTTCGCGGAATTAGTCTTGAAGTTTCCTGATCACGCCAATCAATTCTACTTCGAAGCGGTCCTGCGCGGGATTACTGATGCCGGTTTGGATATTGAGACCATCGTGAGGGTCTCTGAGCGGTGTCACAGAGTCGAAGGTAGGCCGTTAGGCCGCTATATCTGCGACCCAATCGCTAGTGCATCCAAAGGCGATGTTCCGCCAGAGGCACTAGGGACGGTCTGAACAACGTTGTATTCAGCTACCAGTGGATTCGTAACGACGGAACCACCGACATGGAAATTCAAGGCGCGACGGAGTCGACCTACGAGTTGTCCAAGGCCGACGTAGGAAAAACCATCAAGGTGCGAGTGATCTTTACTGACGATGCTGAATACGCGGAGACACTGACCAGCGAGCCGACGGAAGCTGTTAGGCCCAACAGTCCGGCCACCGGCCTGCCCACCATCAGCGGAACGGCCCGGGTGAAAGAGACACTGACGGCGGACGTCTCTGGCATCGCCGACCCCGACGGGATAGACAACGCAACCTTCAGCTACCAATGGATTCGGCACGACGGTACTCGATTCGGCGTGCCCGAGATCATTGAGATCGCAGACGCCACGGAGTCGACGTACACGCTGGGGCCCGCCGACGCGGGACGCGTCGTGGCGGCTTACCTGGTGGTTCGGGTGAGCTTCAACGACAATGAGGGCAATCACGAGGTGCTGACCAGCGCGCCTTTCGGGCGGATCTATCCCGCGCCACCGGAGGAGTGTCCGGGAGGCGGCTATGACCCGACGCCGGAAGAGGTGGCCGTGGAGGCCGTTCCCATCGTGCTGGAATCCACGGCGGAGGAATACTTCGTGCTCTATGTCCGCGTTCCTCGGTATTCTCCTCCCCATCGCGAGGTCCCGGTCTCGGTAACTCTGGGCGAGGAGGCCACGACGACGCTGACCGACCGGCTTTCGGCTCTCCCGAGTGAGCACTACCGGGTGGAGAAGTATCTCATAGCCAACCCGGCCGACGTTGACGGCGATTGCATCGACGACATGACCGAACTCCAGGACCCGATGGGGATGAACCCGGTGAATCCCGCGCCTGCTGTCCCCTTCGTCGATGGCGTGGTGGCCGTTCCCGACCGCGCGACCTTTGATGCGCTTGGTACCGGCCCGCGTGTAAACAACCCGAATGAACAGGACCTCCCCATCTTTATATTCGGCCTGAAGACCGACCGTCCGGCCCTCTATTTCGGCAACACCGAGACACACTACGGTTTCGTTTACCACAACCAGCTCAGGGCCGACTGGCGGTATTGGGAAGGGAGAAACTTTGGCAAGCTCGTGTATCACCCCGATGTGCTTGCCTCCAACGGCAATTTAGGCGTCTACGTATACTCATTCTCAGGTGACCCTACCTTCGACGTTGTGGCTATTGTGCATGAGCTGCTCGCAGCCAGCATGCCGCTGCTGGACAACAATAATCTCGCGTACCGCCCGATTCGCCAAAGCCACCGGGAGGCCTACGACAGCGAACGGGCGTACTATGAAGGTAGCCGGGTCAATGTGTTGTCAGAAGAGGACATCCTGCATGGTATCGACTTCATTCCCTTCAACCAGGAGGAGGGATACGGTTTCCTGCGGGTCATGTCGTTGGAGGAGCGTCCCAACCCTCACGACATCGTGATCTATGAGACCCTGCCCAATGAACTCTCCCGGGTTGCCGGCATCATCACCACTGTGCCGCAGACGCCGCTGTCGCACGTCAACCTGCGCGCCGTGCAGGACGGCGCCCCCAACGCCTATATCCGGAACGCCCTCGGCGACGGCGACATCGCCGACCTGATAGGCAGCTTCGTCCACTACACGGTGAACTCGCAAAGGTACTCCATCCGCGCCGCCACCCGCGCGGAAGTCGACGCCCACTACGCCGCTTCCCGTCCCTCCCAGACCCAGACGCCGGATCGGGACCTCTCGGTCACGACGATCACCGCCCTCAGCGATATTGAATTCGACGACTGGACCGCGTTCGGCGTCAAGGCGACCAACCTGGCCGTACTAGGGACCCTGGGGTTTCCAGACGGAACCGTGCCCGGCGGGTTCGCGGTGCCCTTCTACTTCTACGACGAGTTCATGAAACACAACGGGTTCTATGACGACGTGGAGGAGATGCTGGCCGACCCGGAGTTCCAATCGGACTTCGATACCCAGGAGGACGAGCTCAAGAAGCTGCGCAAGAGGATCAAGAACGGCGAGAGCCCCCAGTGGATGATCGACGCGCTCGTCGCGATGCACGCCACGTTCCCCGAAGGGCAATCGCTGCGGTACCGGTCCAGCACCAACAACGAGGATCTGCCCGGCTTCAGCGGCGCGGGGCTCTACGACTCCAAGACCCAGAAGCCGCACGAGACGGAGGAGGACGGGATCGACAAGTCGCTCAAGCAGGTCTTCGCCAGCCCGTGGAACTTCCGCGCCTTCACCGAGCGCGAGTTCTACCGGATCGACCACCTCGCGGCGGCGATGGGGGTGCTGGTGCATCCCAACTTCTCGGACGAACTGGCCAACGGCGTGGCTGTCAGCTTCAACCCCATCGTGGGTGGCGTCGAGGGCTACTACGTCAACACGCAGCTCGGGGAGGACCTGGTGACCAATCCGGAGGCGCTCTCGGTGCCCGAGGAGGTCCTGTTGCACGAGCCCGGCAAGTACGTCCGCAATTACGAAATCCTTACGACCTCCAACCGGGTGGAACCAGGGGAACTCCTGATGAGCGACGCCCAGATGGATCAGCTGCGCCGGCATCTCGAGGTCATCCATGACGAGTTCGCCGAGCTGTACGGCATCGAAGCCGGTGAAGAGTTCGTCATGGAAATCGAGTTCAAGATCACCAGCGAGAACGTTTTGTCGATCAAGCAGGCCCGCCCCTGGGTTTTCAGGCACTGGGAGGACAACAGCCAGGCGACTGGCAAACCCACCATCAGTGGGACGGCCCAGACTTACGAGACGTTGACGGCGAACACGTCTGGCATCACCGACGCCGACGGAATGAACAACGCGACTTTCACCTACCAGTGGATATCCAACGACGGGAACATCGCCAGCGACATCGCAGAGGCCAGCGACCTCACCTACACCGTTCAATCCACCGACCTAAGAAAGACAATCAAGGTAAGAGTGAGCTTCCAAGACGACGACGGCTACCAGGAGGTGCAAGTCAGTGAAGCAACGGAGACTGTAACGTGTGCCCCAATAGAAGGCCCGCTGTGGTCGGCGAAGATGTTGGTGGTGGAATACACACCAGCGTTTCCATCGGCGCGGCCAGCGCCGACCTTTTCTCCAACGTCTCCTCCGACGTGTGCAGTGGGGGCATTAGGGTTAAATGGCTATGGTCCTACAGACCCGACCATGATCTTCGCCTAGGACTGACTCATAATGGTGAGGGTGTTTTTGACCCCGAGGGCTTGACGCTGCAAGTTGGCGATCTCAGGCTGGCATTTCCGGCAGGTAGTTCCACGGAAGCGTTCACATGGACGGATGTGGACGTCGATTGGGAAGACGGTCAGATCCTTGCGGTGCGCATCGAACCGACGTCGGCGCGTAACAACTCATCTGCCACGGGCCTACCTTCCATCAGCGGAACGGCGCAGGTTGGCGAGGTGCTGAAGGCGGACGCCACGAACATAGCCGATGACGACGGCCTGGACAGTGCCACCTTCAGCTACCAGTGGGTGTCCAATGACGGGAATGTCGGTACGGAAATTGAGGGCGCGACGGACGCTACTTACACCCTGGCCCCCGCCGACTTTGGGAAGACCATCACGGTGCGAGTGAGTTTCACAGATAACTTCGGTAGCTACGAGTCGCGTACCAGCGCCCCGACTGGTCCGGTGGAACTGGCTCCACCTCAACCCGTTACAGGAGCGCCGACCATCATCGGCATGATAGGGGTGGGCGAGACTCTGACGGCCTCTGTTTCGGACATCCAGGACGGCAACGGCTTGGACGGAGTGGAGTTCAGCTACCAGTGGCTCCTGAGCGACGGAAGCTTGGACACAGAGATCGAGGGAGCCGCCGACGCCTCCTACACCCTGGTGACCGTAGATGTAAGCAAGACCATCAAGGTGCGCGTGTCCTTCACTGACCAGGGCGGCCACCCGGAGTCTCGGACCAGTGCTCCGCTGGCGCCCAGCCCCCCGGAGGAGGCAACGGGCCCGCCGACGATTAGCGGTGTTCCCTACGTCGGCCAGACGCTAACGGCCTCCGTTTCGGACATCCGGGACGGCAACGGCCTCGAAGGCGTGGAATTCAGCTACCAGTGGATTGCCAGCCACGGGGGCCTGGAAGCCGACATCCGGGGAGCTACGGACGCCAGCTACACCCTAGTGGCCGACGATGCGGGCAAGACCGTCATGGTGCACGTGTCCTTCACCGACCATGTCGGGTACCCGGAGTCGCTGACTAGCGCCGCCACGAAGGTGATTTTGGACCTGCCAGGCGAGCCTCAGAACCTGGCGGCAGACCGGTCCGCGGTCAGCGGGGCACTGAAATTGGAGTGGGATGCGCCCTATTCGGACGGAGACGCGGCGATAACCGGATACCGAGTGCAGTGGAAGTCCGGCGACGAGGACTATGACACATCACGGCAGGCTGAGGCGAACGGCCTGTTCCACAAGCTCACCGGGCTGACCGGCGGAGTCGAATACACTCTCCGGGTTGTGGCGGTGAACGCCGTTGGAGACGGCCCGCCTTCGGCTGAGGCCGTCGCCACTCCCCTTACGGACGAGCAGGCTGATGCCCTGAGTTTTCTCGACTCGAAGATCGAGATAGGCATTGTGGAAAGGTACGAGGAGAGCAGGCCATGGCTGCGCACAACTTTGGAATACATGAGGGAGCCGGGGTTCGAATTCCGGGCGGAAGCCACAGACCTTAGTTTTCGAGGCGCGGTTTCCTTGGATTGCAACTTCGATCACGAGGTGGGGCTGTACAGATGTGTGGCCTACATGATGCGGCTGAATACTGAGAACGAGCACATACTTATACATGAGATGGGCCACGTCTACACATTGACGGCCGGCCTCCCGACGCATCCGGGTCCCATGGCTATCGCTCATGTCTATTTCGACATGTTTGAAGATAACGGTTGCAATGCCAGCGAAGTTCTAGCCGACATCATCGCATATGAAATTACCGGCTCCGAGCTACTCTACTACTGGCCAACGTGCAACGACGACTTTCGAAATGGAGAGACCGATCCTATCACCGAGCAGGCGCTGTCGGTGGTGAGGAGTGCACTGAGCGGGCAGATGCCTCAATGGTTCGCCGACACCTATAACGACGCCGACGGGAACCCGGACCTGGAGCGGCTATGGGCCGATGTACGAGCTGTGGAAAAGAGCGAACCGTTTACGATCATCTTCCACCTTCGCGATGAGTTCGGCGGCTACTGTGACAACCTTTTGGTCACAAGCGACGTCGCGGAGGTCTTCCGGAATTATGGACACACCTCTCTGAGCATTTCACCGGACGCAAAGATTAAGAACCCGTGGCGAGACGGCGGGTGTGTGCCTGAGGCGCCCGGCATCCTGAGCGCCTCAGGGGCTGGAGACGAGCTGGCGCTGTCCTGGAGTCAACCCGACTCGGTGGGCGGCGCGCCGATAGAGATGTACAGGGTGGAGTGGAAGTCTGGCTCCGAGGACTACGACGCCTCCCGCCAGGCAATGGTGACAGACCTCTCCCATTCCATCTCCGGAGTGACCGACGGCGTCGCGTACACGCTGCGAGTGACGGCCTTGAATGTCCTCGGGTACGGCGCCTCCTCGACCGAGGTAACCGCCACTCCTGGCTCGGACAGTCCGCCGACAGGGGCGCCCATTATCAGCGGCAGGGCGCATATCGGGGAGACGCTGAATGCGGACACCTCGAAGATTGCAGACGAGGATGGCCTGAACGATGTCTCATTCGCCTATCAGTGGCTCCGGAACGAAGGAACGATCGTGTCGGAGATCCCCGATGCCAACGGGTCCACCTACGACGTGACGACGGCCGATGAGGGCAAGACCATCAAGGTGCGTGTGACCTTCGCCGACGACGCCGGGAACCCGGTGACGTTGACCAGCGAGGAGACATCACGGGTGACCGGACCCAACACATCTGCCTCAGGTCGGCCCACCGTCAGCGGCACGCCCGAGGTGGGGCAGACGCTGCGGGCGGCAACGTCGGGAATTGCAGACGAGGACGGTCTCGAACACGCCACCTTCAGCTTTCAGTGGTTCAGGAGCGATGCGACCGACAACGTGGAAATTGCGGGGGCGACCAACGATAACTACACGCTGGTGGCCGACGACGAGGGCAAGACCATCACGGTGAAAGTGTCCTTCGCCGACGACGCCGGGAACCCGGAGACGCTGACCAGCGCGCCAACGGCGGCGATGGTGGAGACTCCTCCCAACACATCCCCCTCAGGTCGGCCCACAGTCGGCGGCACGCCGGAGGTGGGGCAGACGCTCAGCGCCGACACGTCCGGAGTCTCCGACGAGGACGGTCTCGAACACGTCACCTTCAGCTTTCGGTGGTTCAGGAGCGATGCGACCGACAACGTGGAAATTGCGGGGGCGACCAACGATAACTACACGCTGGTGGCCGACGACGAGGGCAAGACCATCACGGTGAGAGTGTCCTTCGCCGACGACGCCGGGAACCCGGAGACGCTGACCAGCGCGCCAACGGCGGCGGTGGTGGAGACTCCTCCCAACACATCTGCCTCAGGTCGGCCCACCGTCAGTGGCACGCCAAAGGTGGGGTACACGCTCAGCGCCGACACGTCGGGAGTCTCCGACGAGGACGGCCTGAACGGATCGGCCTTCAGCTACCAGTGGCTCAGAAACGATGGAACGGCCGACACGGAGATATCGAGGGCAACCGGCCCCAAGTACACGCTGACCCCCTCCGATGTCGGCAAGACCATCAAGATCCGGATGACCTTCACCGACCGCCGCCGCTACGAAGAGACGTCAACCAGCGTGCCAACGGCGGCGGTAGAACCCGCACCGACCATCAGAGGCACAACCCGGGTGGGGAGCACGCTGACGGCGTACACGTCAGGCATCGTCGACGAGGACGGCCTGGAAGGGGCCACCTTCAGGTACCAGTGGATCAGGAGCGACGGAGCGGAAATATCAGGAGCCATCGGCCCTAGCTACATACTGGTCGCGCCCGATGAGGGCAAGACCATCAAGGTGCAGGTGTCCTTCACCGACGACGCCGGGAACCCGGAGACGTTGACCAGCGCGCCGACAGGGGAGGTGCAACCGACGGCGAACATTCGCGCAGTAGGCCGGGTGACCATCAGCGGCACTCCCCGGTTGGGACAAACGCTTACGGGGACCGCGTCGGAAATCGCCGACGAGAACGGGCTAGAGAACGCGAGCTTCGAAACCGTCTGGGTTATCGGGTTCGGAACCCCCGACACCAAGGGGCGAAGTCCTGGGTTGTCGAACCAATTGCGTCTGGGACCCGATGAATTGGGCAAGAACATCTTTCTTGTTGTCTATTTCGTCGACGACGCGGGAAACTCGGAGAACCTGCTCAGCAAGCCGACGACGATGGTTGCGAACTGGTACAGCAGCCCGGCGACGGGCCTGCCCACCATCACCGGGACGCCGCAGGTGGGGCAGACGCTGACAGCGGACACTTCGGGGATAGCCGACGAGGACGGCTTGGTCAACGCCACCCTCAGCTACCGGTGGTACCGGTGGCTCGGCGGATCGTATACAGAAACAATCAAAGGGACCACCGGCCCCACCTACAAGCTGACCGCCGAGGACGCGGGCAAGGCCGTCCAGGTGAGGGTGTCTTTCACCGACAACATGGGAAACCCGGAGTTGCTGACCAGCGCATGGACGGCGACGGTGCAACCCCCAACGAACGTTGTCGCCAACGGCCTGCCGGTCATCAGAGGCGCGCCCAAAGTGGGCCAACAGCTCTCGGCTGACGTCTCCCATATCGCAGACGAGAATGGCCTGGTCAACGCCTTGTTCAGCTACCAGTGGATCAGAAGCGACGGAACGAACGATACGGCAATTGAAGGGGAGGCCGGCCCCACCTATACGCTGGTCGAGGCCGACGAGGGCATGACCATCAAGGTGACGGTCAGCTTCACCGACGACTCGGGCAACACGGAATCGTTGCCCAGCGACCCCACAGGCGAGGTAGCGGCCAAGCCAAACAGCGACGCCACGGGCGCGCCTGCCATCAGCGGCACGGCCCAGGTGGGACAGACGCTGACGGCGGACGTGACAGGCATCGCCGACGAGGACGGGTTGACCAACGTCGTGTTCAGCTACCAGTGGCTCAGGAACGACGGGACCGCCGACACGTACATCGCGGAGGCCATCGGGGTTGCCTACACACTCGTCTCCGACGACGAGGGCAAGACCATCAAGGTGACGGTGGGCTTCACCGACGAAGCGGGCAAGAGACAAGACGAACCAGCGTGCCCAGACATAGACCTTGGCCACGCGGCGCAATTCGCCCGGCTCCGGCAGGTCGAAGCTCCGCAGGAAGGCTGGAAACGCGCTGGCGGCCGTGTTCACTGGATTCAGGACTCGTCTCCATCAGATCGGATGCCGGCAGATTGCGGCTGGAATGAGAGGTGTCCCTCTACCCGGAGCGGTGGGCTCGGTCTCGAGAGGAAGTCAAACCGACTAGGTGGAATACCCGTCCAGCATTCACTCATATCCCCTAGAATGTAGGGCAAAGAGATGAAGGCATCAAGGGCCTATTTACCTCACCGTGTATAGGCATTTGTCTATGCCTTGGTTGGTGATGAGGGACGGCCTGCGGTTCATGATGCCGAACAAGGACGGGGGGAGACGTGCCGGGAGATCATGGAGTCCGCGCCCGATATCCGGGTGGTTATGCTGACGGCCTCCCCAAAGGAGGACGCGGTGATGGAGGCGATGGCCGCGCGGGGGGACGGGCTATCTTCAGAAGGTGTCGGAGATGGCGCGTCTCCTGAGCACGGTGCGGGACGTGACCGCGGGCGAGCTGCGTGTTCCCGCCGACGTCGTCACGCGGGTCTTCGCCCGGATTCGCGCCGAAGCGGAGCAGGGAGGAGAGAAGGGACCGGGCGCCCTGACGCCGAGGGGCATGGAGATACTCGCGTCGTTCTGCCGGGGCATATCATACCGAACAATAGCGGAGGCCAGGGAAGTCAAGCCGGTGGCCATCCGGAACGCCGACTTGAACGACAGGGGGCACGCCCACGCAGCACCTATTGCAGTCCTCTTTGCAATCGGACCATAATACCTCAGCCGAGTCGCCTAGTAGGCCCATAGGTTTAAAGGAACTTGAATTGTCGAACAATACACATCCTATTCCCGACCAGAGCCATATCAACAAAGTACGTGATGCCTTGAGTGTCCGTCCCATCTCAAGGGCTTCCGTCATGATTGGCGGCGGATTCAGCAGAAATGCGCAAAAGACTCGTTTCGATGCTCGTGACATGCCCTTGTGGAACGATATCGCTGTGGAGCTTTTTCAACAGCTGTATCCTGAGGGTGCAGGCGAAGGCTCCCATGACGCAGGTGCAACAGCTCCTTCTACAGACAATGTTCTGAGATTAGCTCAGAAGTACGAGACAGCGTTTGGGCGAAGCGAATTGTACATACTTCTCGACCAGCTCATTCGAGACACCGAGTTTACACCAGGAGAGGCGCATGTCCGGTTGTTGAAACTGCCTTGGCGTGACGTATTCACCACTAACAGGGATACGCTTTTGGAACGTGCAAGCACAGACACTCTGGAGCATCCGTATCGGGTCGTCCAGAGTGCGAAGCAACTTCCTATAGTGAACCATCAGCGCATCATCAAGTTGCATGGTTCATTGCCTTCGCAGTTTCCGCTAATCGTTACAGAAGAGGACTACCGAACCTACCCATCCAAGTTCGCGCCATTTGTCAATACGGTCCAGCAAGCAATGATGGAAACGGTTTTCTTTCTCATTGGCTTCTCAGGCGATGACCCCAATTTTCTGAATTGGTCAGGCTGGGTTCGCGACAATCTTGGAGAAGCAGCCCTAAAGATATACCTAGCTGGTTGGCTGGACCTATCACCTCATCAACGTCGCATGCTAGAAGCCCGTGGCGTAGTGCCCATTGACGTGGCAAACCACCCAAAAGCTTCGAGTTGGCCTGTGTATCGTCGCCACCAATATGCGACCGAGTGGTTGCTCCATACCCTTGGGCCAAGTCGACCCTACGACGAAACGACTTGGCCTTCACCACCGGAAGAAGAGGAAACCTCTATTCCCGAACACCTAAGCCCTGTGCATAGAACCGTTCCTCTCTTGCCGATAGAGGAGCCGGAATACAAGGCAGAACTTAGATGACGAAACCTAACGACAGTGAACTGTTGGACTCTATCAGAAACGTTGTCGACATTTGGATGCACAACAGGAAACTCTATCCAGGCTGGCTAGTTTTCCCATCTGGCCAAGAACGATTTGATCTCAGTCACCGCACAGATGACTGGGAGCCGCGCATTCTAGATGCATTGCCCCACTTCACGCCGGTAGAGCAGCTGAAAGCTATTCGTGAGTTGGTGTGGCGTAAGGAAATCCTACTTGAGCCCATCACCACTGATCTTGAGGCTGCCGCGACACAAGTATTGCTTGAGATTGATTGCGAGAAGCATACGGTCGGGGGCGTTTACGCAGCACTTGACGACTGGTCTGAGGTACGTGAGGCTTGGATAGCGGTAGCGCTCGCGTTGGTAACGGATGCGCGTCTTGATTGCAACTTGCCCTTATTTGAACAACGTCTTGACGCTTTGAAGCCATTTGTCAACGATGCTCCCGATGTCGAGCATAGAATTCAGCAGGAGCGTTGCCTGTGGGCAGTCTATTCGCTGGACTTTGATCGTCTGAACGAATTACTTGATGGATGGACAGTCGAGAATTGCGATCATGCATGGATGCTCCGCAAAGCTGCGTTGCTAACAGAAGCGCGCCGTTACGATGAATCAGTCTCATTGGTTGAAAGCACACTGAATTCCCTACGACAAGATGTCTCGGAGGGTAGAATCATTGCAAGCGCGTCGCGGGAAGGCTGGGCTTTAGCTTCCACACTTACAATGAATAACAGGCAGAGCATCTTTAGGGAATGGTCTAAGCTCGCTTCCCTGAAGTGCGATGCGGGAACTGAGACGGACCATGTCAGGCAGGCGATGAAGCGTACTGATGGGCAAGATGAAGCACCGTCGTTCGATGTGGGAGTGAGACAGGGCACGCGCGTTCGCTTTTCCAATCTAAGTCGCTACCGTCTGATAGCCGCGTATAGAGTGATTCGCCTGCTAGAAGTAGCAGGCCTACCTCCAGTCAACAACCCTGGGCGTGATGCGGCCCCACCTATGACGATGGTGTCAGACCTTCTGACTTTGGCAGCGGACGAACTGGTTACGACTAATCCAAAACTGTCAATAAGGCTGGTACTTCGCATCTGCACGTATGACAAGGACAAAATGCTCCAACGGGTGCTATCGCGGACTCACCTTGCTAGGTTGCCAAGTGAAACCGTGGTGGAAATTGCCCAATTGTGCATGGGTGTAATTAGGTATGCGCTTCCTCGCTTGTTTACGTCAGACGGACCCAGAGGGGGTATTTCTTGGATTGAACGAATGCGGGTTGCCTTGGAAGTCCTGTCTCGCCTTGCACTAAGACTTCCTCCAGATATGCTGAATGAGTCGTTGGATATCGGGCTCGAATGCTATCGCACAGATCGAGTCGCCCAGCATTATTGGCTGGGACCTCCACTCGGAAACATGCTGGAGCGTGCTTGGGGGGCTCTCTCAAAAGACCGCCGCACAAGTCGCGTGTTCGATCTGTTGGCTGCACCCATAGTGGGATTGGACAATTTCGTGGCAGATACGAATTGTCCCGATCCTGGACGCTTAGTATCTGCCGAAGATTTACCGTCCGAGCGCACTATTGGAAACGAAAAGCAATACCAGGAGGTCGTCAGCTTTCTGATACGCGGACTGCTCGGCAACGATGATGCACGTGAGCGAGCGACATTCAGGTTGATACCACTAGTTGATTCAGGCAGACTCACAGACGGAGATGCATCAGCTGTCGCCAATGCTCTTTGGAGCAACTCTGACCCCATCCTACACAACTCATCAGGCCCGAACTCACCATTAGATTGGGTCTACTTCATCTTGCCGGAAATGGAGGAAGGCCAAGCTGAGCGGTCATTTAGACTCAAGTGGCTAACTTTGAACCCTGAGAGTCAGGCCAAAGGATTGGATTATTCCAGCAACATGCTTGCTGAGGTTGGAGCTGCTGTTTCGGGGTTGCAAGGGCGCGGGCAGCCATTTCTGCTATCGACTCAGGATGAGGAGCACATCGCAACTCACATCGAAAACCTCGTCGAGAAGTTCTCTTCAAGGTCGGTCAGCTTCAATCTTGGCATTAGGTCCGCAATTAGGCATGTGGGTTCAATTGCCGCCGAAATCACAGTGCCTGACCATATTGCTGAGAATCTCTTCCAACGAATGGAATTCATGCTTGGGACGCATAGCCATTCAAAAGACCCTTTCTTGGGACCGGTAAATGATATACGCATAGCTCTGGGGTTTGCAGTCATACCTGGTTTGGTGAAGGCAATGCCAGACCGTTTCGAGGCTATTTCACTTTGGCTAAGGACAGGATTGGCCTCGGAGTATGACGCACGAGTTAGAGGCACTATGGCGGCGCTGCAGTCTTGGCTTGCGTCTTCGGTCACTTCGACGTTGCGTCCGGTTCCAGATGATTTGATTCGCGAAGTAGGAGTCATTATTGCCTCTGACCGGAGGGTCGCTCTTGTAGAAGCTCTGGTTTGTGCCACCTTAGTGTTTAACCGAGGATCAGAATCACATCGAGATACTATAAGGCCGCTTGCGTTACAAGGTCTTAGTTACCTTGCTGAGAAGTTGCAATATGATACGGAAGAAGCCATTGACGACGATGTGCATACCTTAAGGTTGCTCTGTGCTCAGCTAGCAACAAGAATGGCGTCACAAGGGTTTGAGGACGACGCTGCAGTTGTAAAATGGTTGGACATTGGCAGGAGTGATCCGTTTCCAGAAATCAGAAACGTGGTGATGACTTACGAGTCGGAGTGACGGCGGCGATGCACTACGACTTGAGGAGCGGGTCGTGATGATGTTGTCCAGAGCTGACGAGCTTGCTCTTCGCGTTAGTGGTCAATGCCAGTCTGATGCCAACCCAAGACCAGCGGCTGCGACAGGTTTCGGGCGTGGGGATCTCTGGTGACTCGGGACCTAGCGCGGACCATCGTGAAGCAACTGCGCAGTAAGCTGGAAGACGACGCGGACGACTCCGCCTACACCTCCACCCTTCCGCGCGCCGTTACCTCGTGCCCAAGGACGAGAAGTTTGAGCGAGAGACGAGGTGTACAAGGGAGGCGCGATTCTCGTGCCGATCCCTTATTTGAACCAATGCGAGATTGGAGGTTATATGATTTCCAGGAATGAGCCTATGGGGATCGTGGCACGCACCCGCAAGAATCTGATCTATATGAGGAATGCTCGCAAGACTGGTGCGGACATTCACGAGGTTACCCACCTTTTGAATTCTCTTCTGGGGCTTATCGTCGTGCCTTGGGAAAAACTCCAAATGAACATATTGGACGACACCTTTGAGGGCCTCGAAAGACAAGGGTGGCCAATGCCGCAAGTTCACATGGACGAATACCCTGATAAGACCGAGACGCTGAAAGTCCTAGTTAACCATCTGCGCAATGCCGTCGCTCATGGCCGTTTTTGGTTTGAGGGCATCGAACCACACTCCCCAGACTCGCGTGAGCCGTCGAATGTACAAGTCGTAATGACGGATGGTTCAAAGAAGGTTACTAAGTGGAAGGCGGAGATAAACGGGGAAGATCTGTACAAGTTCTGCAACAAATTCATACAACACATAGAGAATAGGCTAGGCTAAGAACTCCGAGGTTCATCACCTACCGTGATTGTGCTTGCCCTCAGGTAAGAGCGGGGAGGTGTCCAGTAGGAGACTGCAAGGCGGTCGCGTTGAAGATTTGCACCTGCCTCAATCGTCTGATAAGGATTGACGAAGCGAAGCCCAAACTGTTACTCTAAAGCCTGGCTTCTTCCCCGCTCGCTGGATCGTGGCCTCGGCCATGTCCTTGGGCGGGTGTTTTTTGTATACGCTCCCTCATACTCATCGACGGCCAGAACCTTTATCACCTCGCCCGGAGAGCGTGGGTCTCCGGGTCGTCGTCTCCCTATGCTTGGCCGAGCTACGACGTGGAGAAGCTGGCGCACGTCCTGATCTCCAGAACACCCGGTCGTGCCCTTGCCGGCATTCGGTTCTATACGGGCGTGCCCGATCTGTCGGTAGGCCCTTCGCAGCTGTTCTGGCACGGCTTCTGGTCGAACAAGATCAGGTATCTGAGGAGCCGGGGCGTCTACGTGTATCGTGGCAGAGTGAACGCCGCAGGGCAGGAGAAGGGAGTGGATGTCAGCCTTGCTCTGGACTTGGTGAGGGCCACTTACGAGCGACAGTATGAAGTCGCCATCATCGTGAGCCAGGACTGGGACATCGGCCCCGCAGTGCGTTTGGCGAAGGAGATCGCCAGGGCGCAGGACAGGCGGCTCGTGTTCGAGTCCTGCTTCCCACTAGGTCCGGGCAGCCATTCGCGGAGAGGCGTGCCGGGAACGACTTGGATTCCGATAGACCAGACCACCTACGACAGTTGCCGCGACCCAAGAGACTACCGTCTAAGCAAGGAGTGAATTCGCAGGGTTGAGAGGGGCAACCGTATTGGAAACAAGGGGCATGGCCGTTGCATCCGCACATGCCACTCCTCCATAATCCTGGGAGTGAGACTCGGTAGACTCACAGGCTGCCCAGCCACATTTCGAAGACCATTCCACCTACCATCCACTTAGGCCCACCATCCTCCACACAAAGCCGTACAGGACCCGAACCCCGCTCGTTGTGTTCCCACTGCGGCGTCGCCTCCCCCTATGGGGCTGTCTTCAGGGGTTGGAATCGTGTAGTGAATCGTGGCCCTCCCTCGCCTCACCTCAATCTCCTTCACGAAGGACCGTATGAAGACCCGCGACTCCGTCAACTCACTCGTTCTCAGGTACCCGCTCATTTCTTTGGCGAAGGCCGTGATCGTCTCCACCCTGTCCAGCGTCACCTTCCGCTGCATCAGCATGGCCCTTGCCTCCTCCTCCGCGGTCTCCAGCTTCTCCTTCCTCTGCCGGTGCTCCCTGATCCGATCTGAGGCGTCGGCAATATCGAGGGTAGACGTCTCTATCACCTGCCATACCCTCCCCAGACGCGCCTTCACTTCATCAAGCTCATCCCTGACGACTTCCAGCCTCTTGCGTTGCTCTCTGGCCACCCCGTCCATCTCCTCGTCCACAATCTTCACCAGGTCTCGTATGTTGGACTCGGTGAGGATGTTGTCCCGGATATTGTCGACTATGAGACCCTCGAAATGCTTAGCGTTGTGCCTGGGAGTGTTGCAGGCGGTCCTCCCCTGCATTAGCAGCGATTGACAGACGAGTAGGTATACTTACCGCTCTTGGCCTCCGAGGCGACGAGGGCCTTTCGGCAGGACTCGCACTTCGCCAGGCCGCTGAGGAGGTAGGGACTGGAGGGCCGCCGGGGAATACCGCTGGCCATATACAGCGATCGTCACGGGGTGTTCAAGTTTGCCGGAGAAGTGAGCGGCAAGGGAGCCTGGCCTACCCACTTTGCCCGGGCCATGGAGGAGTTGGGGATACGGCAGATCTTCGCCCGCTCACCCCAGGCCAAGGGTAGGGTGGAGAGAGCCGAGGGGACCTTCCAGGGCCGGTTCGTGACGGAACTGCGACTGGCCGAAGCCAGCACCATCAACGGACGCCGTCGCGATATCGGACTGGGCGGATATCCGTCCGTAAGCCTCGCCCGAGCTTGCAAGAAGGCGTTAGACAACCGGACCGCGTTGCGGAAGGTCGCGATCCTCTGGCCGAGAAGCAAGCGCCCCCAATGCCGACGTTCAGGGAAGTCGTCCATGAGGCGAACATACCCCGTTGGCGCAACGTCAGGCACATCGCATCCGTCGCAGTGGGGAAGGTCTAGCACGAAGTAGTGTATGATCTGCTCCACTCCGCCAACCACTGCCTTCGCTTGGCCGAAGTCGCACTGGGTGTGGCCCGGTGGATGCACATCCTCGCGTACATCTCCACCTGGTACATCCTTCACGCCTTCCGTGGTGTTCCTCTTAACTCTATGGAAGGCGACGGAGTCCGGTTGTTTAACCACCTTTTCTTAACGATTGACCCCACCTAAGTGGTACATTATCTCTCCGCTGATTACACCTCTTCCGGCGAGGGAGACCATCCAACAATATGTGACGACCGCCCCTGCCCGGCCATGCATTCGGCCCTTTTTTGTTTTCCGACCTCGGCCTATCCGCCCGGCCCGCTGATGGTCACTTCAACCCGGTCGGACAGCTTTCTTCCGTCACTCGTGCAAATGGCTCCCTGGACAGTACAGTCCGTGGTGATGGGCAACACGATGGTCACGTCGGCGTTCGACGACGGCTGGACGGTGATCTCCCACCTGACGTTCTTGCCCGGCTCCAGCCTCCGCACCTTGGGCAGCGTACCACCAGTCACCGTCAAAGCGTGGTTCTTCAACGTCGTGTAGCTGAAGCTCTCCATGTTCTCGCTGAACCGCAGCTCGAAGGTGAACGCGTCGCTCCCGCCGTGGGAATCCGGCGCATTGTGGATGCTTGCCGTCAGCGGAGATGGCGCAGCAGCAACTGTTCCTGTAGCCGCACTGGTCACCGACTCCTCGTTGCCTTCATCGTCGGTGAAGGACACCCTCACCTTAATGGCCTTGCCCACATCGGTGTCCGCCAGGGTATAGCTACTGCCCGTGGCGCCGTCGATCTCGGTATCGTCGGCCAGCCACTGGTAGGTGAAGGATGCGTTGGCCAGGCCGTCGGCGTCGGATATATCCGACGTTAAGGCGGTCAGGGTCTCGCCGGCCTGCGCCGTCCCGCTGATGGTGGGTGCGCCGGCGGCCGCCGAGTTTTCCTGCACGGCCTGCTCGCTCGACGGCCCCGGTACAACCAACTCCAAGTCACCAGACAGCTTTCTCCCGTCACCTGTGCAGATGGCTCCCTCGGCGGAGCAGTCCGTGGTGGCATTCAGCGCTATGGTCACGTCGGCGTTGGAGTCCGGTGTGACGGTTATCTCCCACTTGACGTTCTTGCCCGGCTCCAGTCGGCGCACGTTGCTCACCGAGCCCTCGGTCACCGTGAAGGCGTGGTTCCGCACCGTCGCGTAGCTGAAGTCAGACTTCGGCGCCTCGCTGAACCGCAGTTCGAAGGTGAACGCGTCGCTCCCATCGTGGGACTCCGGCGCGTCGTGGAAGCCGGCCGTCATCTGGACCGTCTCCTCCTCATCCTGTTCCTCCTCATCGGTGTTAACCGGGGGTGCGGAAGCCGCCACAGCGTTACTAGTCACCGACTCCTCGTTACCCGCATCGTCGGTGAAGGACACCCGAACCTTGATGGTCTTGCCCGCGTCTGCGGCAACCAGGGTGTAGCTGGAGGTCGTGGCCCCGCTGATATCGGCATCGTCGGCCAGCCACTGGTAGGTGAAGGATGCGTTGGCCACGCCGTCGGCATCGGAGATGCCCGACGTTAAGGCCGTCAGGGTCTCGCCCACCTGTGCCGTGCCGCTGATGGTCGGTGCGCCCGCGGCCGCCGAGTTACTCGACGGCCCCGGGACGACCAGCTCCAGGTCACCGACCAACTTCATCCCGTAGGCGCTGCAGATGGCGCCCTCGGCGGAGCAGTTGGTAGTGGCATTCACCGCTATGGTCACGTCGGCGTCGGAGTCCGGTGTGACGGTTATCTCCCACTTGGCGTTCTTGCCCGGCTCCAGCCGACGCACGTTGTCCATCGAGCCCGCGGTCACCGTTAAGGCGTGGTCCCGCACCGTCGCGAAGCCAAAGCCCGCCGCCGGCTCCTCGCTGAACCGCAACTCGAAGGTGAACTCGGCGCTCCCATCGTGGGACGAGGGCTCGTCGTGGAAGCCGGCCGTCAAGGGTGGCTGCGTGACCGCCGCCGTCGCCGCGCTGGTCACCGACTCCTCGTTCCCCTCATCGTCGGTGAAGGACACCCGAACCTTGATGGTCTTGCCCGCGTCTGCGGCAACCAGGGTGTAGCTGGAGGTCGTGGCGCCGTTGACGTCAGCATCGTCGGCCAGCCACTGGTAGGTAAAGGATGCGTTGGTCAGGCCGTCGGCATCGGATATGCCCGACGTTGAGGCGGTCAGGGTCTCTCCCACTTGCGCCGTGCCGTTGATGATGGGCGCGCCGGTGGCCGCCGAGTTCTGAGGGCCCATCACTAAGATCGCCAGCGCGACGGATAGTATCCTACCGTCGCCGGTGCAGATCGCGCCCTGGGCGGCGCAGTCGATGGTGGGCAGGAGCATCACGATGACCTCCTCGTTTCCGGACGGCTGCACCGTTATCTCCCACTTCAGGTTCTTGCCCGTTTCCAGCTGGCGCACGTTGGTAATCGCACCTCCCGACACCATCAGGGCTTGGTCCCGAAGGGCGGTGGCGCTGAACCCGCCCCCGGGCTCCTCACTGAAACGCAGCTCGAAGGTGAACTCGGTGGCCCCGTCATGGAACTCCGGCGCGTCGTGGATGGCCGCCGTCAGGGGGTTGGGGGTAGATCTGGGTCCGGAAACCGCCACAGCGTCACTAGTCAGCGACTCCGCGTTGCCCGCATCATCGGTAAAGCTCATCCGCACCTTGATGGCCTTGTCCACGTCGGCGTCCGTGACCACGTAGGACGACCACACGCCGGAGTTTTCGGGACCTTGAACATTCTCCTCGAATTCGGTCACCGGGTCATGGCGTATCCACTGGAAGCGGTATATCGAGGTGCGGGTCAAGCCGTCTGCGTCGCGCACGTTGCTCCGATTCGCGGTAAGCGTCCCGCCGACCCGCGGGGACCCGGTTATTCTGATCACTCCGGTTGCGGCGGTGTTCAAGGCCTGTTGATCAGAGGACTGGCCTTCCGGGACGGCGTTGTCGGATGTCTTCTCCACTATTTTGCGGCACCGATCGTCTAAGCTGGACAGCACACCGCATCTGTATTCGAAGTAGGACATTGTGACCTTCAGATATTTGCCTTGGTCCGCTGCCGTGGGGGTGTAGTAGGAGTCTGCGCGACCCAAGTGGTGGTCGTTGGCGCCGTCGATGTCTACGAACGGGCCTGCAGCGGTAACGGCCCTGGACCACTGTGCTTTATAGAGCAGCGACCCGCCGTCTTGATCATATAACCTGGCTCTCAACACGCTGCCCACCTCGGGCGTGGTTACAGACAGTGTGATGAAACCCGGCTCGTTGACGTCGATTACATTGATTCTCACGGAGATGGTGGCGTCGATCGTTGGGTCGGTCTCCGCGTTGCCGGAGGCGTCCTCCCCGTCGGTCACGCTGACGGTGACCGAGTAAGATTTGTCTGAGCTCTCGTAGTCGATAGAAGCGCCTGGCTTGACAGTGATCTCGCCGGTGGCGGTGTCAAAGTCGAAGACGTTATTGAATTTTGCGGCGCCGGTCCCGCTGACGGAGTAGGTGAGGGAGTCGCCATCGGCGTCGAGGGCGAGCGCTGTGCCCACGACGGTGTTCCCGGCGGCATTTTCGTCCACTGAGAACTCGGAGGAGCTTCCGGTCCCGTCCCAGTCTGCAAAGGCCGGGGTCGATAAGGATGAGGGATCGCCGCTGGCATAGATGGCCATCTTCATGACGTTCCCTTGTCGAAAGTCATCAGCCCAATTCCACCCGAAGGTATACAGATACTGGTCGCCGATTGACCAGCCTAACTCCGTTTCGGTGTCCTCAGCGGGAGATGTTGTGTGGAGGAATGCGATGTGGCCATCGTCGAAGTCTGTCCGATGGATCACCACCCAATAGGTGGTGGAAGCGGCCAGTTCATAACCGCTGCTCGTGAAGTCCTCGGCGGTGTCAATGGAAAGGTCGATGACCGGGTTGCTCAGGGTATGCAGCACCTGGCCTGGCTTCCCCGAACTATCGGAGCGTATGGTCACGACGGGCGCCGCACGGTCAGTATAGCCCTCCGGGTTTCCTTCAGCTGTGACGGACATCGTGTATATTCGCACTTTGTCGAGGGTAGTAGCGACGGCGCCGGTACAGAATGATTGCGCGTAGGACTGACCTTCGCCTATGCCGGTAAAGCGGACTACCGACGGCTGGTCCAGGTTGCTCACCCTGACGGTTGAGGTCGCCTGCGCTTGAGCAGGGCTGGCGTGGGTCATCACGAGCATGAGCAGTACGGCCATGGACATTGTTAGGAGAGCGCCAATACGAACCCTGCTACTCACGTTTGCCATATTTAATTGAGGACTCCTGTCTTGTAGGTTTGGTTCCCGGACCCGTTCTAACCGCCCGGCCCGCTGATGGTCAGTTCCACCGGACCGGACAGCTTCCTGCCGTCACTTGTGCAGATGGCTCCCTGGACAGTGCAGTCCGTGGTGATGGGCAACACGATGGTCACGTCGGAGCTGGAGGCTGGAGTCACGGTGATCTCCCAGCGGACGTTGCTGGGCGCTGCCAGCCGCCGCGCCTTGTCAACCGTTCCCCCCGTCACTGTCAATGCGTGCTCGTGCAACGTCGTGTAGCTGAGGTTCTCGATGTTCTCGCTCAACCGCAGCTCGAAGGTGAACGCGGTGCTCCCGTCGTGCGACGACGGCTTGTCGTGGACCGCAGCCGTCAGAGGCGGCTTGGCGACCGCCGTCGTAGCGGCGCTGGTCAGACTCTCGGCATTGCCTGCGTCGTCCGTGAAGGCGACGGTCACCGTGATGACCTTGCCCTCGTCTGCGGCAACGAGGGTGTAGCTGGAGCCCGTGCCGCCGCTGATGTCAGCGTCGTCGGCCAGCCACTGGTAGCTGAACGTTGCGTTGGCCACGCCGTCCGCATCGGCGATGCCCGACGTTGAGGCGATCAGGGTCTGGCCTACCTGTGCCGTGCCGCTGATGGTCGGTGCGCCCGCGGCCGCCGAGTTTTCCGGAGGCCCCGGAACGACCAACTCCAAGCCACCGGACAGCTTCCTTCCGTCACTCGTGCAGATGGCGCCCTCGGCGGAGCAGTCGGTGGTGGCATTCACCGCTATGGTCACGTCGGCGTCGGAGTCCGGCTCCACGGTTATCTCCCACTTGACGTTCTTGCCCGCCTCCAGCCTCCGCACATTGCTCACCGATCCCTCGGTCACGGCAAAGGCGTGGTCCCGCACCTTCGTGTAGCTGAAGCTGTCCGTGGGCGCCTCGCTGAACCGCAGCTCGAAGGTGAACGCGGCGCTCCCATCGTGGGACTCCGGCGCGTCGTGGAAGCCGGCCGTCAATGGCGGCTTGACCACTGCCGTCGTAGCGCTGGTCACCGACTCCTCGTTACCCTCATCGTCCGTGAAGGAGACGGTCACCTTGATCGCCTTGCCCTCGTCGGCGGCGACCAGTGTGTAGCTGGAACTTGTCGCACTGCTGATATCGGTATCATCGGCCAGCCACTGGTAGGTAAAGGATGCGTTGGTCAGGCCGTCGGCATCGGAGATGCCCGACGTTGAGACGTTCAGGGTCTCGCCGACCTGCGCCGTGCCGCCGATGGTGGGCGCCCCGGTGGCCGCCGAGTTTTCCTGCACGGCCTCCTGGTCCGACCGCTCCAAGGAATTTGACGTGCCCCCGGCAAGCGCGACTGCCGTCGTCGCGGCGCTGGTCAGTGTCTCGGCATTGCCGGCGTCGTCGGTGAAGGAGACGGTCACCTTGATGGTCTTGCCCGCGTCTGCGGCAACCAGGGCGTAGCTGGAGGTCGTGGCGCCGCTGATGTCAGCGTCGTCGGCCAGCCACTGGTAGGTAAAGGATGCGTTGGTCAGGCCGTCGACATCGGCGATGTCCGACGTTGAGGCGGTCAGGGTCTCGCCGACCTGCGCCGTGCCGTTGATGGTAGGAACGCCGGTTGCCGGGGAGTTTTCCTGCAGCACGGTCTGCTGCTGGGTCGAAGGCCCCGGACCGGAAACAGTGAACTCAAGTGCGCTGGACAGCTTCATGTTGCGCATGTTGCAGATGGCGCCCTCGGCGGCGCAGTCGGTGGTGGCGGGCAGGGACACGGAAACGGCGGCGTTCCCGGACGGCAGCACGGTTATCTCCCACTTGACGTTCTTGCCCGCCTCCAGCCGGCGCACGTTGCTCACCGAGCCCCCGGTCACCGTGAAGGCGTTGTTGTTCCGCAGCTTCGCGTAGCTGAAGCCCGATCCCGGCTCTTCGTTAAACCGCAGCTCGAAGGTGAACTCAGTGGCGCCGTCGTGGGACTCCGGCACGTCGTGGGTCGTTGCCGTAAACGACGATTCCTGTGACGCCACCGTTGCCGTGGGCGCGCTGGTAAGCGATTCTTCGTAACTCACTTCGTCAGTGAAGCTCACCTTCACCTTTATGGTCTTGCCCTCGTCATCAGCGCCTAGAGTGTAGGTGGCGCCTGTCGCATCCTGAATGTCTGTGTCTTCCGTCCCGTCGTTTACGATCCACTGATACGCAAGCGTAGAGGCGACAATGACGTCAGTGTCGCTGATGCCGGAAGTGTCTGCGGATAGTGTTTGCCCCACCTGCACCGCGCCCGTTATGCCAGGGCTGCCGGTGGCCGCGTTGTTGGGCGGGCGCGGCGCCCATATGGGTGGGCTGGTCCGCGACTCACGGTTACCCAGATTATCGACAAAGGATGCCCGTACCTTGATGCCGTTGCCCAAATCGGCCCTCGTGGGCACGTAGGTCCAACCTGTGGCATTTTGAATGTTCTCCTCGGCTAAGGTTTCCGGGTCAACGCGCAGCCACTGGAAGCTGACTCCGCTGTTCATGCCGTCTGGGTCCTGTACGGTGTTCCGTATCACCCAAATCCCCAACCAGCCGACCCACTGGTACCCCGGGGGCGGGGCTCCCAATATACGAGGCTCTCCCGTTGCCGGCCTGTTCACCCGCTGGCTTTGGACGATCAGGCCTTCCTCGTTCGCGACGAGGGTGGTTAATGTCTTGGTCGCCTTCCTGCGGCACCGGTCGTCGAACGAGGACACCTCGTGGCAAGTGTGTTCGACGTAGAGCATGGTGACGCGCAGGTATTGGCCTTGGTCCGCTGCCGTGGGGGTGTAGGTGGGGTTGGCCATGTAGCCGGGATCGATGGGTATGGCGATGAACGGGGCGTCAGAATTAGCAGCCCTGGCCCACTGTACTGTGTAGACCTCCACACTGCTGTCGGGATCGGATACGGTGGCTGTCAGCGCGCTGCCCACCCTGGGCGCGGTCGTTGAAAATGTAATTGTCCCCGGGTCGTCGACGTTGTTGACATTGATTCTCACGGAGACGGTGGCGTCGATCGTTGGTGGGGACTCCGCGGCGCCGGAGGCGTCCTCCCCGTCCGTCACGCTGACGGTGACCGAGTAAGACTTGACTGAGCTCTCGTAGTCGATATTTGCGCCTGCCTTGACGGTGATCTCGCCGGTGGCGGTGTCGAAGTCGAAGACGTTGTTGAACTCTGCGGCGCCGGTCCCGCTGACGGAGTAGGTGAGGGAGTCGTCATCAGCGTCGCCGGCGGCCGCTACGCCGACGAAGGTGTTCTCGGCGGAATTTTCGTCCACTGAGAACTGGTAGGAGCTTCTGGTATCGCCGCAGTCTGTGAAGGCCGGGGTCGATATGGACGGGAGAGCGCCGCTGGCGTAGACGGCCATCTTCATGATAAAGCCTTGTCGATCGGTATCAGTCCAACCCTCGCCCGCGTCCCACAAATACATATACTGGTCGCCGATTGTCCAGCCTAGCTGCGGTTCAGTTTCCTCAAGGGTAGATTCCGTGTCGACGAATGCGAAATGGCCGCTGTCGCTCGGCTGGTAGATCGCCACGGAGTAGGTGGTGTTAGCAGCCAGTTCATAACCACTGCTCGTGAAGTCCTCGGCGGTGTCCTTGGAACCGTCGATGACCGGGTTGGTCAGGGTATGCAGCACTGCTCCTGGCTTTCCCCACGCATCCGTGGAGCGGATGGTCACGACGGGCGCCGGATCGGACTCGTAGAACATCGTGTTCCGATCGGCCTCCTTGGAAATCGTGTACAGACGCACTTTGTCCAGGGTAGTAGCGACGCTGCCGGTGCAGAATGACTGCGCGTAGTGATGATTGGGCGATATGACGGTATAGCGGGCTGATGCCGGCTGGTCCAGGTTGCTGACCATGGCGGTTGAGGTCACCTGCGCTATCGCGGGGGTGGCCTGGGTCGTCACGAGCATGAGCAGTACGACCATGGACATTGTTAAGATAACACCTACACGAACCCGGTTACCGACTATAGACATCTTCATACAGAACTCCTCTAGTTTAGCTTTTCACACCCCCCTGCAGCCCTGCCGATCGTCTGCGAAGGACGAGTTGCCTGTGAAGGTCGGTCGCTAAAGTGCTTGTCCTCGATCCAACTCGTCACGGGGGTCATGTCTTCGTGGGACACGCGGATAGGTCTCCCAAATTTGCAAAGAAGTCTCAGTATTACATCTTCCTCGGCGCTGCGATAGATGAATGTGAAAAAATTCACCTTTCTCTTTTGCTCGCTTAAGAGGCAGCGCTTTGCCTAGTCTTATTGGTACATTGTGCTCTCGTAACCGCTCAGCTTTTAAGGTAACTTGTCAGTGGTAAAAGACCACTACCATTGAGCGGATTTGGAAGGATGTATGCAAACTGGGATGCCGCAGCTCATCCAACTCCGTGACTTTGGACTGGGAGCCTGGACTTGCTGAAGGCTGGCATAAGGGACATAATAAAGGGGTTTTCACAGATGTGGCCCGCCCCGGAAGTAGTCCAGTATGCCGCATGGGTTTCGGTATGGTGCCGTTGGTTAATCTGGGTTGTCTCTGTATTCAATTTGGCCTATCTACCAGACCGCTGGTACCCAGAGGACATCGGGTACGTGTTCCTGCACGTGCCCCTGGTGATTCTCAATGGACTTGTCCACTACCGGCTCCTGACGAACAGGCCGGTGACATGGCGCTGGATGCTCGTCCTCAGCGCCATGGACATAGCCCTGATAACGGCCGGCATTGTCATCGGCGGTGGATTCAACAGCTTCATCTTCCTCGCCTACTATGCTGCCCTCGCCGCATTTGCCGCGATCTTTACGTCCTTATGGCTCAATCTGGCTTGGACGACGTTGACCGCAATTGCTTACTCCATCGTGACCTTTAGTGTGGGATCAGGTTTCGAACGTGATGCGGGCGATGACACGGTGCTGTTGAGCCGGTTGACCGTGATGTACGCCATCGTATTGTGCATCACGCTCATAACCCGGTTCGAACGCATCAGTAGGCAAACTGCGGTTGAAGGGGAGCGAAGGATGCAGCAGGAACGCATCGAGCTCTCCCAGGCGATTCACGACACGGCTGCGCAGACGGCCTACATGATCGGCATGGGGGTACACAGGGCCATGAAGCTGGCTGATGAGTCGAACGAGGAACTGGTCGCCGCCCTGGATGCGACCTACACGCTGTCAAGGGAGGCCATGTGGGAATTGCGACACCCCATAGACGCGGGCCGTATCTTCGAGGACCGGGAGGTGGGACGAGTCTTATGGTCGCACAGTGCGACGTTTGAGAGAATCACAGCCATCCCCACCGAGATGACGCAGTCGGGGACCGAGCCCCCACTCGCCACGGAGATCCGAGCCCGTCTCTTGTCCATAGCGCACAATGCGTTGACCAACGCGTTCCTGCACGCCCGGCCCGGCAGGGTCGAGGTTAGGCTGGACTTCGAGGCCGGCCAGGTCAGGCTGTCCGTCTCGGACGACGGTGTGGGCCTCCCCGACGATTACGCGGAACGTGGCCGCGGAATAAATGGAATGCGGGCGAACGCTGAGCAGATGGGGGGAGCGCTCATCGTGAATAGCAGCGAAGGGGGAGTTGGAACCGTCATCACCTGCGTGGTTCCCCTTGAAACCGATGAAGGAGGAGGCTGAGATGTCTTCAGCAGGTCGGATAAGGGTGATGGTGGTGGACGACCACCCCATCATGAGGGACGGCCTAAGGGATGCGCTGGAAGCATCAGGGCAATTCGAGGTGGTGGGGCAGGCTGCAGATGGAGATGAGGCGGTGAGAATTGTCGAGGGACTGGGACCGGAGGTGATCGTCATGGATGTGATGATGCCAGGCAAGGACGGCATAGATGCCTGCCGGGAGATCATGGAACTTCTGCCCGACACGCGGGTGCTGATGCTGACGGCCTCGACTGAGGAGGATGCGGTGATAGAGGCGGTCGCCGCCGGGGCGACGGGCTACCTTCAGAAGTACTCACGACCGGAGGAACTGGTGGAAGCCGTTGTGGATGTGGCTGAAGGCCGGTTGCGAATATCTGAAAAGGCGGTGAGGGAGGTCTTCGCGATGGTCCGTTGCGCTCGTGAGCTCGCCTCCCGTCAGGGCGCCGACAAGCTAACGGCTGTGGAGCTGGAGACGCTGACGCTGTTCGCCAGCGGCAAGTCGTACACTCAGATCGCCGAGGCGAGGGGCAACAGCACCGTGACCGTCCGCAATACCCTCTACCGCATACAGGACAAGCTGGGCATCGGGACGAAACAGGAGCTCGTGATCTGGGCCGTGCGGAACGGCCTGCTGGACGACGTAGTGGTGGGCCGTTGACGCTCGGCCAACATCGGCCGGGTGTTGCCCCGCGAGCAACTGCTGGAGCGGGTCTGAGGCCGGAGAAGCCCGGCAACCTGCAGACGCTCCCCAAACACCTGAGGCGGCCCCTCCGCAAGCGGGGCGACGACGCGAGCACCCTCACCTACTGTTCACCAAACGGCGGGCAGGGAATTGTATGGAGAGGGGCGAGACGCAGGGAGATGGAGCACCTGTCTGATGGTGGGAGGATACCTGAGGGGGCACCTACATCTACAATTGAGCAGTAGATGATGGATAGCGACGCCGAGATGCAGACCAGAGGAGTGTTCCTGACAATCGGAAGGATTGTCCCGGTCAGGCGATAAGGCAACAAGGTATTCATTAGGACCTTGCCTCAGGATGAACAGGACACAGGCGAGGCGGTCAACATACGTGCGGGAGATCGCGTGATCTTCGAGTCCGGAGCGCTTGCAATCGACTCCAGGCAGATAGACGCTCAGAGCGCCAAGGGGCTGGGAGGTATGCGCCTGTGGCGAATACCGTGTGGACGTGGTATCGCATTGTGGGAGAAGAAGTGGGTTTCTTCGTTTTCTTCTTCGCTTTGGCCCGCCGAATCGACGCAGCGCACGCACTGTGGGCATTGGCAATTCAAGAGCGTGAAAGGGCGAAGGAAGAGGGCGCCATATCTCGGCGTACAAGCTTCCTGAATGCGCTGGCGGCTGCTGAATTGGCGATCATCGCGCTGCATCACGGCTTTGCGATGGTCTTTTCGCTAATCGACAGGTTCCGCCTCGAGGTGGAGGTGCCTCAGGATGAGAGGAAGATTCGAGAGGCGGTTTGGGAAATGTGAAATGCGTTCGAGTACATCAATGAACGTGTTGAGGGAGGGATTGGGTGGTCCAGGGAGTTTGCTCCAGAAGCACTGACGATTTTCGACCAACCTGACTTCATCGAGTCGTCCGTACTGAGCTACAAGTGGTACTCCCTAAACTTCGAGGAGGATGTTCTCTCGGCCCTTCTGGAATGCCGAAAGTTAAACATGGGAGCCATTGATGCTAGGGCCTCTTTCGTATCGAGGAAGTAAATGTAGCAACATGGGAGAAAGACAATGCGAGTCGAAGCAGCGGTAGGGTGGCTTCTCTTCACCACAATGAGGATCGTGACACCTTCAACCGTTGGGACAGGCGCCATTGTCGGGCATAGTTGGGGTGAAAACCTGAGTGCCCATTTTCTCATCACAAACAAGCACGTTGTCGAGAATACTAAGTTTGGGAGACTGACCTTCACCGCAGCCATTCTGCGGGGTGGCCGTATTCGCGGGCCGGAGCTAGGGAGGCAAGTATCAGTCAATGTAGTGAAAGATACTTGGGGTTGGATCGGACATCCGACGGATGACGTCGATGTCGCCGCGCTTCCCTTGGGAGGTGTATTGGATCACTTCCACGAGAGGGGGAAATACCCGCACTACAGGACAATACCGACCTCGATGTTCCCAGTGCCGGATGCTTTTGGGCATATGGACGCAATCGAGGACATCTTGTTTATTGGATACCCCAACGGCATCTACGATCGAGCAAATAATCTGCCAATTACCAGAAGAGGTCTAACTGCTACTCCACTTTACGTGGATTACGACGGTAAGCCCATTTTCCTCATCGACGCCTCTGTATTCCAAGGTAGCAGCGGAAGCCCAGTTATTCTCTACAACAGTGGATTTTGGCCGGATTGTGGTAAAGACCTAGTTGTGTGTAACCGACTTTACTTGCTCGGCATATTGGCAAGCGCCTTCTTCCGAGAAAACGACGGCACATTGACGTTCGAGGAAGTTCCCTCCACCTTGCAGCCTGCCGTGACAGCACAAGAAATGATTGATCTTGGGGTTGTATATAAAGCACGAACAATTGTGGAGACAATTGAGCATCTGTTGTGTCAAGTTGACGAGATACCCCAAGCTGCTACCCATTCGTAGTGATCGCCTTGCTATCCATATGAGTTGCCATACTCGCAGTTCGAGGAGCGGGATTACACGGTCATGGTCAACAGTGATCCGGTTACACTTCCCTCGTATCTTCTTCTGACGATAACTGCACACTAACCCTCGTCAACCACCGACGCCACAACTCGTTGTACAAGGGATTGGTGCAGGCGGCCATCACCCCATCACAGATGTCAGGCCACCCATGCCTCCGAGCCGCTTCGCTGGCAAGAACAGCCAACATGTTCCGGAAAGCCTCCGGACCTTCATCCCAGACCGCGATGCGCTCTAGCTGGTCGCGCCGGAGGCCAGGCGCAATCATTCGCTCTATCCTCCGGCCTAACTCTCCGAATGCCGCCTCTGACGCCTCCTTGGGGAGCGTGAGCGAATCGGTACTCGGCGGCAGGTCCGGCAGACGCGCTGAGGCGAATACTCTCTCCTCATCATGGTCGTACAAGTGGAGGCTATCGCTCACCTGGTGGTAGGCTCCACAGTCGACGCCAAGCCACCCGGCCATGACCTCTTGAAGGCACATGAACTGGACGAAATTGTGGGGAACCCCAAGAAATAGGTCGTTGCTTCGTATGATCTGAAGCCATTCAAGCTTGCCTGCTCGGACCTTTAAAAGCGACAATACGTTGCAGGGGATATCCTGGTTGGCGGGAGTTCCGTCGGGCTGCGGAAGGTCAATGGACGAGTCCCAGATTTGCAGTGCGGCCTGCCGGGTGCTCGGGTTGCTACTCAAGGCCTGGTACGCCCTCGTGAGTTGGTCCACGCCCACGTGGTGGCGTAGCCGGTGCCCGTAGGCCCCATGTAGTTGCGGCCCCTTCCCCACATAGTCGGGAAGCCTCCGGTTCCACGCCTCCAGGAAGGCCAGGTCGCTTCGGCCCGTCATTATCCAGACAACCTCGGCAATGGCAAACGCGATGTTCAGAGGGGGCTGACGGGAAGCTACCCATCGCTGTTGCGGGTCATTGATGCTGATGGCAGCGTGGAGGATCTCTTTGGTTGCTCCGCCTCTACTTGGCTGCACGAGGACACCGTCCCCCGCCCGGAATGCCTCCACGACTTGCTGCCAGACGTGATCTGCTGTGGGTCCCTCAAAAGACCTAAACATGAGAAGCTCCTGGCGGAGGTATCAGGCTGTTGATGCCCCACTTGGGGGGATACCAGTACTGCACTGGCGCTGCAGTGGGGCGAAAGATTTGCTTGATGCGGAAACGATCGCTCACACCTTTGAAATCAGGGTGCTTGACGCGGGCATACTTCGAGACCTCGCAGAAGAGGTTCTGGCAGTCGATGAGCTGGAGCCTCCTGCCCCAAAGGTCACGGAACCTCAGTCCGAGCCGTTGAAACTCGTCCTCCTGGCGTTCCGTGACCACCCTAATGAGGTCTGCTTCGGTCAGACCGCCAAGGTCAGAGAAGCACTTGCGGATGCCGTCCAGAGCTCCGGGGCCGGGGACAACGAACTCCATCTCCGAGAAGTTAGTGATCTCGCTGTAATTCAGGTCGGTCACGAACTGGTAGGCGAGGAAATCCCCGATGGATGGGTAGGAACGCAGCAAACCGAAGGCGTCCCGCATCGTGCGTGCCCCTGCGACCCTCTGCGGCGCCTCATCTGCCATCATCCGCTCGATCAGCTTGAGGTGATTGCGGTGTTTTCGGGAATACCCAAAAACTCGGCCCGCCGGGGGGATGATGTAGGCAGCGGAGTAGATGGGGTGTCCCGTTGCGAGTGACTGGGACAGCACTTTGTCGTAAGCGTCGAACGAATACGAGGAGTACTCGACCTCCCCAACGGCAGCCTCTAGAAGCTCCCAAGTCTCTATCTTGTTGAATATCTTGAATAGGAGGGTGCGGAAGAAGACCTCTTTTGAGGTTTGCGAGCCTCCATAGATAACGTTGCGAATGAGGTACTGACTTACTCGGTCAGAGGCGCGGTACGCGTTCGTAAACTTGAAGCGAGCCAGTATAGAGTCGTGCGTCCACGGAGGTGAGGACCCCTCATGCCGACGGAAGAACACCTCTTGCCGCTCCATTGCGAAGTGCCAATAGGTATCATAGACGATGGTTGGATTCGCTGGTGAGAGGCGCGACACACTAGGCGTTTGTATGGCTCTGTCCACAAGAAGTGTCAGTTGGTTACTTGTCTGAGCGACTGCTGGGAAATCGTTCCCCTTGGTGAGTCGCGGGGCGATAGAGGTGATTGCTTCCCACGCGGCTTCAAGGGCGTCCTCAACAGAAGAATTATTGTGTAATGTAACCACACGCGAGTGGGACTGCTCCCGGGTTGCCAGTTCGCGGTACCTCTCAAGTATCTGCTTTTGCAGCTCTTCTCTCTCATCTGGAGTGCCATTCTCACGCTCTACCAGGAACAGCACCTCGGGCTTGACTTGTCCCCAGTGAAGTTGTTCCAGCTCGATCATCGCCTTCAGCGAGCGCTCGGGCACCCCAAAGGCTGTACCATAGACCCACGTGGACCACCAGAACCGGTCGAGGACTACCCAGGCCCCTGCGCGGAGGGCTGGCAGTATCTCTCCTTCTATCGAGTCCACATGAGCCGCAATGTGTAGCGCCTGGAGACTTGTCGGGTTGACCTCGCCGAGGCCAAGTCCGGGAGCGTCGTGGTGCAGGTCATAAACGAGACGGCCCAGAGAGCCTGGCTGCCTTCCAGGAAACGCCAGGTGTTCGCAGGGAACGCCCGCTTCGCGGAGGCGGCCTGTGAGGTGCTCGGCGAGGGTGCTCTTGCCGACGCCGTCGGGCCCCTCAAACACGATGAGTCTGCCGTGTGCCGGTTGCTCCGTCACCTGCCCTCCCGCAACTGGCCCAGGATTGTCTCAACTCCCCGAACCAGATCCCGAAGGAAACCCTTCGTCTTGTCACGCTTTGCCAGACTCGCCACGCAGGTCACCTGGGTCAGTTGCCTTCCCATCTCATGGGCCATAAAGCGGCCCAGTCGGCACAACCCTAGGTAGTTTCCGTACGCTCGCTCAAAGATGTACTGCGTGGCGTAGAACCCGGTCACTGTCAGCCCCGTCAGGACCTTTCGGAGCGAACGCGACCTGCTGGAGGCATGGGAAGCCCCTCATACGCTGGTTGGTGTGGTCCTTCCTTGGGTCAAAGATCGCCGCCTGCAATGCAGACCTCCGATGGTTGCCGCCATGCCAAGTCTGGATAATGTGCTCCAACTGGTTCACGCCACTCTCATAGTTGGCATCTTGGCCGAACGCGATGAGGCGCTGGAAGTAGACGCCGTACCTGTTTCGACGGTCCCGCAGCACACGCGGCATGATTCGTCGGTAGCGCTCGTAGAGCTGCCAGCGGTCTGCTCGCGGGTTCCACAGCGAGTTGGGGAAAATGGTGTTGGCGACCTCGTTGCACGAGAGAGCCTTTTCGTCCGCACCCAAGGCGTCATCAAGGAACTGGCGTATCGGCGCCACTTCCATGGGCTGTCCGTCGGCGAAGCCTCGAATCACGACCGAGAGGGGCGCAATCTCGCCCGCCTCCACTACGCAGAGGAACGCCTTTGCCCAGGCGACTGACAGATTATCTTCTTCTATCGTGAGTGACCTACTCATCCTCTGCCTCTCCCCAGTGCCGGTACACGGCGCGACCCACATAGTCGCGTCGCGAGACCCGGACGAAGGCAGACCACGTGGTGCTGGCCTCCAGTCGCCCGATTCCGGGCCTGGCCGCCACGAAGAGTCGTCCGTGCTCCACGTCTGACGATGGTTCCATGCACGCGCCCTCTGACTGTGCTCCACCTCGTATAAATATGAGGTCACCCACTTCCACATCAACCGCCCTACCTGTCCAGTGAGCGTCCACCATGACGACAGTCTGTGGTGTCTGCCATCCCAAGAGCAGCGATTGAGCCTTGCGGGGACTGACCTTCAGCAGTGCCTGCGCCCGTGTGTCCGGTAGGACCTGGAGCGCGCTTCTCAGATGGTGGACCAGCGTCGTGTACCCAACGCCGAAGTAGCCGGCGACCGTGAAGGCCTGCTCAGGTGTGCAATCCTCCATGCTCCATCCTCGAATCGCGAATGCCCTGGAGACGGCCATCTTGGGCATGAGAAGGGCGCCCGCAAAGCAATCAGCCGCGAACTCCTTGGGATCGATGCGAGGCTTCTCCCACTGCTCAACAAGCTCGTCGATCTCCACTCCATCGCTCCGGTTGTGGTGACCAAGCTCGTGGGCGCAGGTAAATGCCCGGCGACCGGGTGGCCGCAACGAGGAGACAATGACGGTAGGACCAGATGCGGACGAGTACATGCCTTCCATGCTGGGAAGGTCTAGAAACCTGACCTCTACGCCAAGTTTCGCAGCGAGGTCGTACACGCAGACAGCGTGGTCAAGCCCGTAGCCTACTGAGAGGCGGGTGCGCAGAGCCGCCGCCATCGCCTGTCGGGCTATCGCTCGCCGATTGTTCATTCGGTGGCGCCTCTCGAGTCGCGGAGCGCCTGGACTAGCTGAAGGACTCGATCGAGGTCTTCTTCTCGCAACTTGCTCAACTCCCTCGCCGCCAGCTTCACGCGGTCGGCAGCAATGCTCGAATCCTCGTCCTTCTCGCCCACGATCCAGGGGACGTTCACCCCATACATATCAGCCAGCGTAGCGAGTTCCTCGGCAGATACCCTTCTTCGACCTGCCTCGATCTCGGACACCGTCGGACGGTGCCAGTCCAGACTCTTGGCCACCTGACCCTGGGTGAGGCCGGCCATCTCCCGCGACAGGCGGAGACGCGATGCGATTGCCTTTCGTTTCTTTTCGTGTTCACTCATCCTGCTACAGCCTTTTCCCCAATGTAGATGCTTAGGATGTCTGCTATCTCACCAACCGACAACGCCCGCTCCCCATCGCTGGAAATGAAGGGGTTGTAGTCTTCAGGTAGTTCAACCCCCAAGGACTCCGATAGCATGACTGTCGCTTCCACGCCGCTCAGGCTGTCGAAGCCCTCCACACCCCCCACTGGGTGCGTAGACGCACCTATGCCTGCGCTTGACCGCCCACTCACCTCTTGCACGTGGGCTACGGTTTGGACTACCTTGGTGACGATCTCTTGTTTGTCCATAATAACCGCCTTACTTATGGTAAGAATATCTTACCTCTTGGGGCCGTGCGGGTCAATGCGTCACGGAATTTCAGCGCACAAGGCTAGCCTTACCTTGGGGCGGGCAAGGAGGCTGGCCCTCATGTTCAAGTGGGGAGCTTAGACTGACGGGGCTTCGGCAGACCTGATGCCACTCAAAGGCTTCCCAGCCACATCTCGAAGATGGTTCTGTCTATCGTAAAATAGGCCAACATTTTTCGCCTAAGACCCAACAGGACTCGAACTCCGCTCTGCGGACTAACGAGGCCTGTGATGATCCTCAATGGGGCCTTGTGGGCAGGACAAAAGCCGAATGCCAGTCCACCGGCCCCTTTCTCGATCATGATTCGCCAAGATGGCGTTGGCACTCTCCCTTAGCCCTGCTCTACATCTATCCAAGTAGACGAGTCCACCTCAGCCCAATCTTTGCGCTGACTACAACCTTATCCAACGTTGCATTGGAAGCGGGCGTTGCCAGACACAAATCGAGCGCTCTCGGGACTCAAACGACGGTAGCCAAACCTCAATAGAGTTGCTTTGGGGGGAAACCCCAGGACCTCATGATAGGCAAATTGGGGCAATTTCCGGATTTGGCCTTGAAACAGGGAACGACTTGCCCGCGGGTTGCATATTTTCTAGTATCAGGCCCTGGGCAATACGAGGCGTGAGGGGAAAGAGAATGACGGAATGCGCTACCCAGAAGGACGACCGGGACGCCTTCCGACACCAAGCATACTAGTAGAAGGACCTGCTCTTCGACATTGCCGACCTGATGACGGTCAATGAGCGATGGCCGATAAACACGCGTGTGAAACGTTTCCTCCACCTGGCGGGGCATTCTAGGGCTCCGCTGGGACAGGCCGGTAAAGCCCTGGTTCCTGCGGCCCTGACAAACCAGGGGCCTCACAACTACTCGACGTAGAAGGGAGCTGTCGGTCCTAGCTGACAAGGTCATTAGGGTGTGGATGCTCTGAACTGGCTATCGGGGCAACGACGAGTCCTTGGCGAGCGATACTACGACCTAATAGTGATAGGATGGTTGTGATGCAACACCGTAGGATAATCAGGTCGTTAAGGTTTCCAGGCCCGCTCAGTACTTTGGCTCGTCCCGGAATGTGGGCTTTGAAATCAGTAGAGAGCTGGATGGTCATAACAGCGATGTTTGGTGTTATGATGGCGGCGTTGGCGAAGCGCCTGCGCCCACAACCAAGCCGGTCCCCACATCTACACCGACTCCCACTACCGAACCACGATCCATTACACCAACACCCACAATTTCGGCTGAAGCTGACCGGGTAGTCCAGATCTAATTCCCCAACTGGGTTGAAGATTCCCCCAAAATAGCGTATTTCATTTCGTCCTCCCAAATAATAGCTAAGACTAGCCTTGTTTCTATTGACACAGAACTTGTGGAGATGAAGGAAGGAGAAGATTATTGGGTCGATCTCCTCTACACTTTCAAAGTGGGTGCATACCGGTGGCCCTGGAGGAGGTGACTGCCAACGATCTGAATTCCCTGAATCTCTTGTACTGCCGTCCACCAGCCCCCGAGAACCTGCGGGCAAGTAGTAGTAGTGAGACCAGCACCCACTAAAATGGTATTCCCGGTTCACGTCCCCCGCACACTTCCACTAGTCCTGCAAACAAACGGATGGCAAGTAGCGAACGTCACGTTGTCGGCCAATGTTATTGAAAGAGATGCGGATGTCACCTTCTTGAGAAGGGAGTTCGGCGTTTTGACTAATGAATCAGTCACTATGTCAGTCACCGTTATCCCTAATAAAGTTGGAGTAAGCCGCATCGCGCTTACGGCTCGTGGCAATAACGGCGCAGGCTAGGGCTACTGACCATTAAGGTTGAGTGAAATAGGCGTTCCCGAAGCCGTTTGTATATTGGCAAACGTGCTCTTGTTAGTGCCAGGAGCGGGGATCGCTCTGAATTTCACATTGCTTCAATCCGCTACAAGCTCACTTCAGATAGCAGTTGCGGTAGTTGCGATCGGGGCGTCATTTGTTGGAGGCTGGTTGTCGCTGACATGGGGAAAGGCGTTGCTTTTGCCTGTTGGTGCACTGGTTTGTCTATTGGTGGCCTTCGCTGCATTCGGCGCGCCCTATGATGTTGCTCCGATAGGATTCGCAATGTTCCTGTCTATCATATATGGCAGCCTGGCAGCCGCCACGTTTTCTGCGGGGTGGATGGCACGTAGGGTTGTTGCCAGGATTTAGAAATAGTAAAGAGGGGGCATCCGCTCCCCTTCAGGCTTTGTTTCGAAGGAGTGGCGTTCTTACTCTTCCCGGCTTCCATCCGTACCTGTGGCTGCTGGCCGTTTGGTCAGGCTCCTTGTGGATGTATAAAGTGGCCGGTTTCATTCCGTGAGTCCCATCACCGCCAGCTTAAACCTGGACCGTATAATGGGGTCACAAGGCAACCTCCCACTGAAAAAGTTCGCAATTGAGCCTGTCTCAGAAGTCGTACCAGAGGCTTTGACTTCGTTGTCCAAGACGATATAGGCGTCAACAGCGTCTCCAATGGTCGTATGTCGTGTAGTACCCCAGATATTATTACGCCTTGCGTCCTAATATCTGCCGAATTCAGGGGCGTGGAGACTTCTGAGACAGGCTCAATTCAGTCCATTTAGGCCCACACTCTACGCTTAAGACCTTACAGGACTCGAACTCTACTCGCCAGCCAAATCCCAGCAGCGTCGGCTCCCTCTATGAGGCTTTACTTCGGGGTAGCATGTCCGACACCAATGGAGCTGTACGGCCGAGACCCGCCTAGAGGGCATTGGAATCCTCATTTAATTCCACCTTATTACTGTCCAAATAACCAGGTTTACCTCAACGTATCCTGCTACCAATAGCTGTACCGCCTGCTATGTTACACTGATAAGGTATGGCCTATGGAAGTCGGCGGAGGGCCGGCCTTCTGACGCCTTTGCTTGACCCTCGATCCCGCCTCCGTGATACATTATCTCTCCGCCAAATACTCATTCGTACTACAACTAAAGCGCTTCGCCAGCGAGCACTATTGACTTGCTCTCGCAGTTAGGATATCGAGATAGCCTTAATTTTTCCTCGTGCGACATGGCTCGCCACCCTCTGAGGGGTCCCACTTGTTGTTGTCGCTCTAAGCGACTGCAGTGATACGTTACCCGAGGTCACGGCAACGCCCACGCCTAGCGCCACCCTCGCCCCACCGCCTGTGCCTACGGTCACGCCTACGCCAGTTCCGGCAAGTACGCCGACCAGCACACCTGCTCCTCAACTGGCGACGGTGCCTGGGGCGACGACAGGATTGACCGCCACAAAGGACGGGGAAAGGCGGATCGACCTGTCGTAGACTGCCCCGGCTGACGGCGGCGGGGCGGACATCGCCAGCTACCGCATTGAGGTGTCGGTGGACGGCTCGGACTGGAGCGACCTGGCTATCAACACCGGGGCCACGGCCACCACGCACTCTCACACGGGATTGAAGGGGGAAGCCACGCGCCACTACCGTGTCTTGGCCATCAACTCCGCCGGCGCCGGGCCTGCGTCGAATGCCGCCACCGGGACGACGGTTTTGTCAACGGCATTCGACGATAGGGCCATACTTGTCGCGTTGTACGATGCCACGAACGGCGCGAATTGGACAGAAAACAAGAACTGGCAGAGCGATCTTCCAATGAGCAAATGGTACGGCGTTACCACTGACCGCAGGGGTCGTGTTACCGGGTTGTCCCTCCAGGAGAACCGGCTGTTGGGAGAGATCCCGCCCGAATTGGGCAGCTTCTCAAACCTAGAATTCCTGCGCCTAAGCCAGAACCAGTTAAGGGGAGAGATCCCGCCGAAACTGGGTGGCCTCTCAAGATTGCGGGGCCTGTTCCTCTCAGAGAACCAGTTGAGCGGAGAGGTCCCTCCGGAGCTGGGCAACCTCTCGAACCTGGCAGCTCTGTATCTTTGGGGTAATCAGTTGACTGGGGAGATCCCGCGGGAGCTTGGTAATTTGTTTGACCTCGATTTCCTGTCCCTCAACGATAACCAGTTGACCGGGAAGATTCAGCAGGAGCTTGGCAACCTCTCAAACCTGGAATCCCTCTATCTAAGTCACAACCGATTGAGTGGAGATATCCCCAAGGAGCTGGGGGATCTCTTCAATCTGGATGGGTTGGGGCTTGGCGAAAACCGCAATCTGACAGGGTGCGTACCCGCTTCCCTGTGGGACGTACCGAATAACGACCTTCCTACGGTCGGACTGCCATCGTGTGACGGTAAGGAGTACGCTAAGTCTTACTTCTCCATCCAAGGGACGGTTACAGGGCCAAACGGAGAGCCGCTCGAGGGAGTCCTAATAAGGGCGCAGGACGTAAGGACTGATAGATACGGGGGCGTGTCCATCAGCAACTACGACATTACCGCACGGGACGGCAGTTTCCTCATACGTGTGCCAGACGAATCCTACTTCCTGTTAGTTGGTAATGACGACTGTAATTACGTGGGCGCATATGAGTCCGGAGGGTTTACGCAATACACAAATGAGGGGACTCCGGTGCAGGTCGATGGCTCCGATGTCACGGGTATCGAGATCATACTCCCTGACGACCCAAACGAACTTCGAGTGACTCGGACCAGTTCGTGTTACTGACATACAGCGACGGGCGTAAATGAAACGGGTCCACCTTAGTCGTCCGAGAGGGATCCTTGAAACTTGACGCCTATGGTGTGCATGGCCTCCTAAACGGCTATCTCCCGCCGGAACATTCGCAGTACACAAAAGACTAGGAAACTCAGGTACTCGTGGGCGGTGGACTTGAAGCCAGCCGATAGTGGGAAGTGACCGCCCACGGCAAGAGGTATCACGACCCTAGGGGCTGTTCAAGTCTCAAATGATGGGACTGGCGATGCCGCTTTCCTTGCCAAGCTTCTTCGACTGCGGAGCACGAGGCGCAGTTGAGCGCGTTCACTGAGTGCCTGTCCAACGCAAACATCGACCTCCTACAGGACTCCTTTTCCATCTCAGCCGAGCTGCTTCTCGACATGCTGATGCCGTCGTGAGGCGGGCTACTTCGGAGCGTCAGGGGCGATTCTACGCAGATCGACGGACGCGCCAGGCCCGATGCCGCACTCGTCGGCCGGGCCCTCGCTGACCTCAATGGCGTAGAGAGCGGGCGCGGCGGAGGTGTAGATGGGCAACGGGTCCGGCGCAATCCCGTGCCCCGGCCACATGGTCTGCACGTCCACCACGGCAAGGTGCTTGTCTTAAAGATTATGTCCAGTGGGATGAGGGTGTTCTTCATCTAGAACTTCAGCACCTGCTCTCTGTTGAAGACGAACTGCATACCGCGGTACTTCCCCAACGACTCTCTGTCCATGAAGCCCTCCGCCTGTTCTTGCGATGAGTCCGCGACTTCCAGGTAGACCGCACAAGAAGCGATGGTTGCCTCCGCCTCGATCTCCGGGCCTAGCGGCGTCGGCGTGGGCTGCGTTGGGGTGGCCGATGGAGTCGGCGTTGAGGTTGGAGACGGGATCGGCGTTGGGGTGGCGGTTAGCGTTGGGGTGGGAGTGGGTTCAGGTACAGCTGTTGGAGTTGCCGTTCGTTCGGGCTTGGCAGTCAGTGTTGTCGTGGACGGTCCCTCATCTCCGCCGCTGCATGCGAGCTATAGGAGAAGTATACCCATGTACACCAGTCCAATTCGCACAAAAGAATAGGTTCGCCTTGCCACGATGTCCGGTAACCTCATCATCCAAATTAGGGATACCCCACTCAAATTGCCCTATGACTTGTACGACCATGATGACATTTAGACAAATTCAAGTTGAGGATTGGCAGGCAAGCGTACAGGACAGGCTGGGATGGAATCTGGTCTAACCTCAACACAGATTAGGTTACGTTGGCCAACGATATAGTGTGCTCAGTCAGAGATGCTGAGGCGCCATAGGTAGTTATTCGTATCCTATATGGCGACCACCCAACGAAAAGTTCGCAGTACAGGACCCTTAGGCCCACCATCTTGGACAAAATCGAGAACTTTTTCTATTAAGTTCTCTATTAACATCTAGACGTTGCTATCGTTCGGTTTTTTGCAGCTTGGCATGTCCTCCTGGTGGATCCGGTGGGAGAAGACAAAAGCTTCATATCCCAATCTCTTAGCTACACCACTATCTTGGCCGGGTACACCGTCCGCTTCCTCCACGCCGACATCTTCTTCAGGGCCATAGCCAGGCCGGGGTGCACAACTCCGTGGACCGTACCTTCCACTCTTTCCTCTCCCCGGACCTCCTCATCCTCGATGACCTAGGTCTCCACCGCCTCACACCCCAGCAGTCGGCTGATCTGTACCAGCTCATAATCAGCCGTCACCGGGTCTCCAGCTTCGTCATCACATCCAACAGGGCCGTGGAGGAATGGCTCAGTCTCTTCGACGACCCCATACTGGGCAACAGCGCCCTGGACCGGCTGGCCAACGCCAGCTACCAGATCGCAACCGAGGGTTCTAGGTATCGCGGAGAGCTTTCTCCCCATCAAAGGCTGATGGCCCCTAAGGAGGTGATTGACCTCAAGGCCAAGACTTGATTATAGTCTTTATCTCACCACGCCCAGGGTGGACTAATATATGTGGCGATGACTGGGCTTATGATCCTGGCGATCGACATCGCTGACTGTTCCCTATCTGCCAGCAACGGATCACCTCTACTATGTCCAATCTGGACACCTCATTGTAGGCCATCGCCGCTCCTTCCTAAACAAGGTGCGACTATGGTCTATGATTTGGTGCCCAGGGTGGGCAAATGTTCTTGGCGATTTACAGTACCGCTAATCTTGGGGTTCTGACACCCCGACAGAAGCAAAGTAGTACACTCCCCACGAAGAGGCCCATGAAGCTTGAGCAGGCGGGGAATAGATGTTGCCCAGTAGAGCTGGGCGCACACATGCACAGGGTCGAGGCAGCTCAAACAACGACCTCAATATATCCTCCACTAGTCTCTTATAGCCGTTCAAACAGGACGATGGGTGGTGCTGTTCAAAGACTAGTGGTTCAACATCATTGAAATGAAGACCATGATAGTCATTGTTCCTCTTGGGGGTTCAATCGTAACGTTGAACCGAGGAGGAACCATGATGTCTACCAAGAAGTACCGTATCAGACTGACTACCGACGAACAACAGGAACTCAACGCCTTGGTCTCACGCGGTCGGGCTGCGGCGTACAAACAGACCCATGCGCGCATTCTGCTGATGAGCGATGAGTCACGCTCGGACGGGGGAATGAAGGACGCGGACATCACCAACGCGCTCGGTGTAGGACAGTCAACGGTCGAGCGAATACGCAAGCGCTGTGTGGAGGAGGGGGTCGAGTCTGCGCTGAATCGCAAAAAGCAGCTGCGTCGGCGTCAAAAGAGACTGGACGGCGAAGGTGAAGCACGGTTGATAGCGATGGCCTGCGGGGAACCGCCGGAGGGGCGTGCCAGTTGGACCCTGAAGCTGTTGGCTGACCAGTTGGTCGAGTGTGAGATAGTCGAGACCATTAGCACCGAGACGGTTCGCCAGGCGCTTAAAAAAACGAACTGAAGCCGTGGCTGAAGCAGAGTTGGTGCATTCCGCCCAAACAGAGCGCGGAGTTTGTGTGCGCGATGGAAGATGTGCTGGAAGTCTACCAGCGCCCCTACGCTGAGAATGAAGTCCTTGTGTGCATGGATGAGACGAGCAAACAGCAAGTCAAGGAGACGCGAGTGCCGCGTCCCGCAGCGCCCGGCTTATCGGCGGCATACGACTACGAATACGAGCGCAATGGAGTGAGCAGCCTGTTCATGCTGTTTGCACCGTTGGACGGATGGCGCCGAGTCGAGGTCAGAGAGCGTCGCACGAAGGTGGACTGGGCGCATGTGATAAAGAAACTGGTCGACGAGGACTACCCTGACAGAGACCGGATCGTGCTGGTAATGGACAATCTCAACACTCACAAGCTGTCCTCGCTATACGAGGCATTCGAGCCTGCTGAGGCGAGGCTTATAGCTGAGCGACTGGAGATACACTACACTCCCAAACACGGGAGTTGGTTGAATATGGCGGAGATAGAGATCGGTGTGCTGGCTCGACAGTGCCTAGACCGACGGATTGCCAATCAAGACATCCTGCGCGGCGAGGTCAATGCTTGGCAGAATCAACGCAACCGGGATGTGATACGAGTGGATTGGCGCTTCACTACCGAGAATGCGCGCATCAAGCTAAAGTCACTCTACCCTTCAATACAAAAAAGTTGAACCACTAGGATGAGGAGGCCAATGCGAGAACATCAAGTTCGATTGGGTTCACCAGTAGATTGCTATGATCTCGGCTTCTAGAACTCTTTCCTCGCGATTACGCCCTGGCGCAGACTCGCCTTCACCCTTGCTTTCCGTCTGAACCGCTGGCAGACCCTCAATACCGACTTTCTCCACCGCGGCAGATCGGAGTTGGTAGGCAACTTCCCGGCTCGTCTCTGACCCCAGCGCTTCATCTACTCGTTGAGTAAGCTCATTGAAAACCGGACGTCGGCTGTCGACGCTTCTCAACCAATCGTTGTCAGGAATGGTGGTTGAGGTCAATTCGTTAAGTACATCAGGGGTCAGAGTATGGCCATGATGATCCGAGAGCAATTCGACGTATGTCCTCTTCACATCAGTTGAGGGGTGAGAGGCGGGGCGGCTTACAAGCGGGGAAGCATCTGGCGCTTGATTCATTGCTACACCTACTTGTTCATTGAACTCGTTCATCATTTCATCAAACCGTGGAATGATTCCGGCAAGTACATCAGCAACCTTAACAGGATTCCACCTATCCGCCACGCCCTTTGTTTCGAGTCTACAGAATGTAGTGTGTCTAGCCCGTGAAAACAGGACCTGCCTGATGTCCTTCCAGAAAAGGTCTTGCTGAGCAACACCTACAATAAACGTTGGGCGTGTCTCGAGCCTTTGGCCGGGAGGCAACTGTTCTAGGACTGAGCGATGAACCAATACTTCACGGCCTCCGATTTGAGCCGTCCGGTAGCTGACGAGGGGCGCCCTGATAGGAACCAGCCCGAAGAGCAGGCCTTCCAGCAGTTGCGCCACGGACGCATCTGCGGAAGCCGATTTGTCATCTCACGTCCGAAAAGGAACTCATTGTCTTCTATCAACTCTTGGATAGTGGTTATGACCGAAGCCATACGGAAGATCGGATCAGCCTCCAGTTCAACCTCGACTTCTAGGAGTTGACCGCGACGCATAGCATCCGGTTCTATAATCCACATTTCGCTGGCTAGGGACTCAAACCTCGATTCTAGCTCAGAGATTTCAGTCAGTTCTGGCGCCTTGTCTGATTCAAGTGGTTTCATGGCGAGCGACGCGCGCTCAATCTCGTACAGTTCTTTGAAGCTTGTTTGGATAACCGACTTGCGCAGCACCTGGGAGGCTTGAATACGGCTTGATTGTCTCGAAGACTCCAAGCTCGCCATAGCTCCCGCGAATCCGATACCTATTTCCCCGCCAACGTTACTGTTGAGAGAAGTGGTCTGACTTTCAGTAAACTCAGTGGCAATGCTGCCTTTTCGTGAGGCCAACAAACTGTACACAGAAACCTCGTCTAGGTATACAAACTCCCGCAAGGGCTCATAAGAATAATCTTGGGCCCGCGTTCGTCTGAGGCGACGGAACCAATCGGTAAGTACAGCCCACACGTTCATCCTCGCCAATTCTCTTTGCTGCGGTTTCGGTTGCGGGAAACCCTTTCGAACCCGCCGATGTAATCCTCTTCCCAGATCTGGCTACGTCCGTCCCCGACGGCCAGCAAAGCAGCCTCACTCCAGATTTGTGCCAGATCGGCTGCTGACCAGCCATCAGACATCCTCGCGATTTCGTCATGAGGTAATGGGTCCTTTGTGCACAGTTTCCTTGCGGTCTTCCTAAGGATATCCCCTCTATCTCGCTCATTGGGATACGGGAATTCGATCTCCCAATCAAACCGGCCTGGTCTCCTAAGTGCTACGTCTAGATCCTGTGGCCGGTTGGTAGCGGCAATCACAACGACATTGGAGTTGGATGTGAACCCGTCCATTAGAGTCAGCAATTGAGCAACGACGCGCTTTGATGCCTCGTGTGATTCATCCCCGCGTTGAGCCGCTACGCTATCGATCTCATCAAAGAAGATGATTGCTTTGTCATCCTTGGCAGCGGCTTCAAACAACTTCCTAAGCAGTTCTTCGCTCTGTCCATACCATTTGCTAAATATCTCAGGGCCGGAGATCTCGTAGAAGGCCGCATCGGTTTCCGAAGCGATTATCTTGGCCAGCATCGTCTTCCCAGTGCCCGGATCTCCAGTAAAGAGGACGCCCTTGATAGGACGTGCGCCAATCGTTGAGAGTCGTTCACTATGCCTGAGTGGAATTTCAATCAGCTCTAGGGCTCTGGATACAACACCTTCAATACCGCCGAAATCATCGAATCTTGGACTAGACTCGCCCGCTTGCCCGGCCCGAAATCTGTCAATGACAGAGTCATCTACTTCAGGGAGGTCAATATACTTGATCGGCTTTTCGGAGAGAACCCGTGTGACTCCCTGGACATCTCCGGTTTGAACCGTATTGCCGACTTCATAGTTCACTGTGGTTACCGTGGGGACTGTACGGAATCTTGCGCCCGCATCGATTACCGTAATGTCTGGCAGTTTGACCTTCACTATCCCGACCCATAGGGCATCAGGCCAAGCGGAAAGGGGCACCTTTGTTATGGCGGTGTTGCTGCCATTGAAATTACCACTGATAAGTAGTACATCCCCAATTTGATACTCTTCTTGGCCATCATGGTTGAAGGACCCCGTGTTTCCGCTTCTCAAGTCGAAAAAGACACTGCGACCACCGTCACCGACCGCAGTTACCCTGGCAAGCATTCCAGAAGGGCCAAGCTCTACGTTCATCTCATTCGGTCATCATCAACTGAGCGGCCACCCGCCACTTGACTCGATTGCCTTGTCAATGTGTCCCATGATGCGAGGCGGCTCGGCAAGGACCGCACAGATTCTTTGATAGTGCGTGATGTCCTCGTGACCTGCCCCCAATAGTTGTACCACCTGCTGTGTTACACCGGCAAAGGTTGGAGCCGGGATCGAGGACAAGAAGACCTCTGGCGCCGGCGGCCTGTACCCAGGGAACTGTGGGGTCTGATTCGGTTGTAGGTCTGTCTGTACTGCTCCGTCAGCACCTTCACCTCCAGCAAGGTGTAGAAGATCTCCCTGTTTAGCAACTCGTCCCTCAGCTTACCGTTGAAACTCTCTATGTAGCCGTTCTCCCACGGGGATCCGGGCTCGTGAAAAGAGTTTTCACTCCTACTCTTCCCAGCCAACTCCTGACAGCTGAACAACGACAATTACTTTTGCCGGTAGAGAACTAGGAAAGGAGGTCCGTAGGTAAGACCATTCGGGCACCGAGGAGGTGCCGGATTGGTCACGGATCAAGAAGTAGTAATACTGAGGCAAAGGTTGATGGAAGGTAAGACACAAGAGACAGGAGCGGCGATGGCCGCCATGAGCGTGAGAACGGTGAGGAAGTGGCAGAAGGGCCCGTTGCCGTCGGAGATGGGGAAGAAGGGGCGAGTTGGAGAACGAGGCCGGACCCGTTCGCAGCGGTATGGGGGAAGGACGTGGAGCCTTTGCTCCGTTCGGACCCCAAAGGTGGTCTGAATGCGACAACTATCCTGGAGTGGTTGGAAGAGAGGTACCCGGGCAGGTTAAGCAGGTCCCAGCTGAGGACGCTGCAGCGTCGGCTGCGCGACTACAGAGCAGTTCGCGGGCCCGACCGGAAAGTGTACTTCCGACAGGATCACCCACCGGGTCGTGAGGAGTAGGTGGATTTCACCCACTGTGGGGAGTTGGGAGTGACCATAAATGGAGAGGCGTTCAGGCATCTGCTGTTCCACCATCTTGGATAAAATCAAGAACCTTCACCTTCCGGTTTGCCTTGGAAGTGTAGCTGATGAGATAGGAACGTTTTCGTCAGCCGACTCACTGTTCCGGACCTGTTATCTCAGATTTCTCTTGGTCGATGTCGGTTATCGGGGAACGAAAGTCACAGACGGGGCTGCGGAAACTGAATAACGCGTTTCTTCGAAAGAACGGTTAGTGTGCACTTACCTCGAGTCGCCGCTACGTAAAAGTCTTGGGCGTTTTCAAGCAGATTCGCATCCAGGATGATGCTGTGGTCGTATTCGAGCCCCTTCACTAGAAGCGTTCGCGATACAGTTCGCTGCTGCGGCATACGTCCATCCTCCCTCGTGCGATCCCTCACGATAACGGCAGCCGCTAAAGTCGTGTCTAGCCCTTCGTCCTGCTGAACCGCGATGCTTCGCTTTATCAGTCGCCAGAGTTCATTGCGGTGGACAAATACCCCGGGGATGGCTTCTAGCGCCTGCGCTGCAGCAAGCACGTTGGTTGGAGTAGAAGCTTTGACGATCGCAAGAACCGCTCTGACAACTGGCGCGTTGGGCGTGCGTGCCGTGATTCTCGGCAACCGGTCAGCCTCAAGTTTGGTCTGCATTGTCTTGATGGTGGATGGCAGGCCTGTTATGCATTTGCGGGCGACATGAAGGAGCACAAGCGCGGTCTCGCAACCGGTACTGGCGCGATCTATCGCCTGAGCACATTCGATTAGGTCCTTACTCTCCAGTTCCTCCATCGATGAAAAAGTCCCGCCCAACTTCTTAGCGAGGCTATGGCACTGATTTGGCCACTTGAGAATGGCCACAACGGTTGAAGCATCGTCATAGGCAACATCCTTGCATGCCAATACCTGCGCACCCGGTGAGACGGTTGGTTTCCACTCTATCGGTGCTACAGCAAGGTCAATGTCCCAGCCTTCCAAGAGAGCCCGTCGCAGTCCCAGTAGCCAAGCTCCAAGTTTCGGATTGCTCTCTGCCCATCTCCAAGAATGCTCTTCAACATCGAGTCCTACGAAGCTGGAATCAACATCTCTTGACCACTGAATTGCATCACCTGTAAATCCAAAGATACCTTGCAATGGGTCACCAAGAACCCTTAGGGGAATTATCTGAGCCAGTTCAAGCGAGAACATATGCTGTGGCACTGTGCAATCTTGGTATTCGTCTATGAACCCGCCGCCGTAGCTTTCGCGCACGCTTGCAGCGAGGTGTGGATTCGTGAGCACCAAGCGGGCACCTTCGTATACTGCATTCCATTCATCTTGGCTTGTAGGCTGTGCTGTCTCCAGCCTGCTTACCGAGGGGTAATGCAACGCCCATTTCAGGGCCCAACCAGCGATGGTGGTTAGTCTATACGATTGCGGAGCCACTCCGAGGCGCGCCAATCGAGCTCTCAGAGCGTGCACCCCGGCGTGGGTGTGGGTAAGGATAAGTTGGGGTCCTGATGTATCGCTCGCTAAGGATGTGGCCCGCGCGATCAGTTCAGTCTTGCCTGCTCCCGCAGGAAGCACCACAGAGACGTTGGATGCGGAGGCCAGGCGCCGAGCATCGGAATCGTCAGATTGATTGATAGAAGAGCAGACGGGCACCATGAGTTCAGGGTTCTTCACTTCCCGTATGAAAATGCTTCAAGTTCGGTTGTCTTCGCCACCGTGTCACTTTCAATCATCTGGGGAAGCAACTCGCCCACGAGTTCGCCCAGGCATTGACCCTTCTCGATGCTCTTGAACCACCTCTTCTTCTTCGCTGCCTTGCCTATTGCCTCACGTATTTTGTCTATCGGCGTCTCAGGAGAGACGCATTCCATAACATCTGGGGTTGTGAGAGGATCAACCGAGGAGGACAACTGCGCACTTATTGAGCTGAGGACGGCCTCCTGGTCCTCAGTAAGTTCGATGGCAAGCTGTACCAGCCGTTTTAATTCCTTTTCTGGGAAGTCAAGTGCGATGCGCTCCTCGATGGACACACTGTCAGCCCATTGAATCACTCGCACGCCAGCCTCCAAGACAATTGCCGGAGGAGGATTAAGGGCAATATCTGAGTCTACCAACAGTGCCGTCTGGTATCCGAGACGGGCTAAGCCGATTGATCGGCTTGCCGCTTGTTGCCCACTACCATCCATGACCGTCGTTCCCAGATGAGCAATTGGGGTTCCTCGTACAGAATTCCAGTGAGACGCCATAGCACGCACATATCCAACCTCCGTACGACCTTCGGCGACGATCACCCTTTTTGCTAGCAGTGCGGATGCCCCAGCCCTAGTGATTGCTTGTGGATCAATGCCGTCTGCATCATCGAAGGCGTCCGTCACTCTCCTGATAGTAGTAACTCCATCAACGGACCGAACAACGTGGAGATCGCCGGCCTTCATCTCGGCCACGGCGGAAGGAGAATGAGTAGTCAGGATTATTTGACCCAAGCGAGGGATCCCTTCATCCACCACCGCCTCACGAAGTGATTGTAGAAGGTGCAACAACCGGTGTGGTTCAAGGCCATACTCGATCTCATCTACTAATACGACTGAACCCCCAGAGATCTGTGATCTTTGAATTGCAAGGGCAATTAGTCTCTTCGTTCCTAATCCCGAATGCTTTAGCGGGATTCTCTCCTGATGAAGAGCCAGACTTGCGGCACCACCCATCGCACGGACATCAAGGCCGGGCTGGAAACGGGGACCTGGTGGTATCCCGAATGCAACAGCATGCTCATACGCACTCTTGGCCGCAGCGTCTAGTTTCTCGTGACTGTTAGTGAATGAAACCTCTCGGGCGCGTCGTTGCGCGGCTGTCAAAGTCGAGTCGATTTCATTGTCGTCGGCCGTCAACACTGCAAGCGCTGACCCCCGACCCCAAGCAAGATGTGTATCGATTTTGTCATCAATTCGGAAGAGATGAAGTGCAGCCCGGTCCTTCCAGCCAATTGCCCTGCCTTCATCGTTTGCCTGCTTTGTAACGGTCCAACGTGGTTCAAGAGAATCATCGACAAAAAGTCGGATCGTCAATACAGAATGACCTGAGGGATCAGGGTCATCGGACAGCCCGTAATCTGCCGACCATCCCCGTTGAAACAGGGCATATTTCCTCTCCGTCAAAAGATGCTTTGGGGGCTGCGTAATCGATACTTCAATCACAATCGGTTGACTAACATTAGCGGCGTAAAAGTCCGCATCGTTCAATACCACGAATGGTCTGGGCGAGAGGGCGTATGCGATGACAGTCAAAACAGTGCTCTTCGTGGCATCGCCAGGGCCGATGAGACAAACGAAGTCTGAAGCCACCTTCCACTCGAGACTACGGATTCCTCGAAAATTCTTGACGCTAACGTGACGGATTTTCACTGGCGAGATCTCCTCAGCGGACGGACCATTCGATCAACCGCTCGCAGAATAGCATTTTCAGTATAACCAACATTGAGGGGGTTGTGTTCGAGCATGTCTAGTCGAGTGGAGAAATTCCATGGCTTCATTCGACTTTCTATTCCGAAACAGATGATGTCTATGGATTGGCGTGAAGCTTACTCTTAGTCACGTGCCGAGCCTCAAATACGGGCCGACTCTGCGGAACGACTGAATAGCACCACATTCAATCGCAATGCTTCCAATGACTCTACAGCAGACGTTCTGAGAGAATATCTTCATTGTTCGCTTCCTCTAGAATGTAAGTAACTGTATTGAATTTCAAGGGGGATGGGGCGATGAGCATCTGGGTACTGGCGCGCTCAGCGCGCCAGGGAGAACGCCGCTTGAGCATGGAGTTGAGTATGACGGGCAGCTTGCGCATGCAAGCGGTGGGGGCAACTTTCTTCGGCTTACCGGCGGCTAGCAGACGCTGGTAGAAGTCACGGATGACTGGATTTAAGCGGCTGGCTACTAGCGCTCCAGTGTACGATACGGCACGGACCCGCGCTTGATCAACCCAGACTCGCCTCTTGCCCAGCACCGTGCCGCTGTCGCGGTTGAACGGGGACACGCCACGAGCGCAGCGATCTGCCATCAATTCAGCGTGCCCAACTCGGTCAACTGGGCCAACAGTGCGAAGGAGAGTTGATCACCCATCCCGGGGACACTGCGCAGGATGTCATCCTTCTCCCACCATCTTGGATAGAATCAAGAACCTTCACGTTGACGCTCGTCTTGGACCCATAATCAAACCCTGGTCTAATCGGGGCTAGCACCATTCCCGGAATGTAGTATCATTTCCGCATGATGCCTGCCCGTATGGCCTTCCTCTATACCGTCGTTGCACTCGCACTGGCGGTGGGCTGTGGACAAGAGCAACCCGTACTCACATCTCCGCAGGAGCAGGCTCGGGCGTCCAGGTCGGGCACTGAGAACGACCGGGCCGCGTTGGTCGCCCTCTACAACGCTACCGACGGTCCGAACTGGTCTCACAGCACGAACTGGCTGAGCGACCTGCCTATCGGCATGTGGGACGGAGTCAGGGCCGACGATAGTGGACGCGTCACTGAACTGGCCATCACTCATGGCCAGCTGACCGGAGAGATACCAGCGGAGTTGGGCAGCCTCACCAACCTGAAGCGGCTGAGCCTTGGTCACAACCAATTGAGCGGACGACTACCGGCAGAACTGGGCAATCTCTCCAACCTGCAAGATCTGTACCTTGGTCACAACCAGTTAAGCGGGCCGATACCGCCGGAACTGGGCAATCTCTCCAACCTGCAACATCTGCAGCTGGGTCACAACCAGTTGAACGGGCCGATACCGCCGGAACTGGGTAATCTCTCCAACCTGCAACGGCTGCTCCTGTATGGCAACCAGTTGAGCGGGCCAATACCGCCGGAATTGTACAATCTCACCAATCTGCGAGATCTAGCCCTATCAGAAAACCAGTTAAGCGGGTCGATACCAAGAGGACTTAGCAACCTAACCAACCTGGAAGAGCTGTTTCTCGGTGGAAACCAGTTGAGTGGGCCAATTCTTCGCCAGCTAGGCAACCTGGTTAACCTGCAAATGCTCACCCTCAATAACAACCACTTGACCGGAGCGATACCGTCGGACCTGGGCGACTTGGCCGATCTGCAGCTTCTGTTCCTCAATCACAACCAGTTAAGCGGGTCGATACCGCCGGAATTGGGTAGCCTCGCCAACTTGAGGGAGCTATCCCTCAACGACAACCAGCTGACCGGGTGCATCCCATCGGAATTACAATACGTGCAGCGGAATGATTTCGACTCGCTCGGCCTACCGTTCTGCCTCTCCACGCTCACGCCTGGCGCACAGGCCGACCGGAACGCGTTGGTCGCACTCTACAACGCCGCCGGTGGCGAGAAATGGCCCCATAACGCCAACTGGCTGAGTGACCGCCCGATCGGCCAATGGCAGGGAGTTACCACCGACTACAGCGGACGCGTCACCTGGCTGGCCCTTGGCTATAACCGGTTGGTTGGGAAGATTCCGCCGGAGATTGGCAACCTCTCCAACCTGGAAGAGTTGACTTTCCGCCACAACCAGCTAAGTGGAGGGATACCACCGGAGATTGGAAAGCTTTCCAACCTGAGAGAGCTTGTCCTTAGTGGCAACCAACTGGCCGGCCCCATACCGCCGGAGCTTGCCAAACTCAGCAATCTCGAGTATCTGGATATCGCCCGCAACCAGTTGAATGGGAAGATACCGGCGGAGTTGAGTCGGCTCTCCAATCTAAGAACGCTGTGGCTCAGCCGCAACAAGCTGGCCGGGCCCATACCGCCGGAGCTTGGCGAACTCGCCAATCTTGGCTATCTGGATCTCACTGGCAACCAGTTAACCGGGAAGATACCGGCGGAGTTGGGCCGGCTCTCCAATCTAAGGACTCTGAGGCTCAGTGGTAACCAATTAAGCGGAACGCTCTCCCGGCAACTCTCGAACCTGACTGATCTGAGATTCTTTACCTTCTACAACAACCCCGGCCTCTGCGCGCCCGTCGATGACGAGTTCCAAGCCTGGCTGCTGATCGTGGGGGGCGAAGGCGCTAGCTGCGCGCCCGATAACCCTCCGGCGGACCTGGCTGCACTTATCGCGCTGTATCACGCCACCGGCGGTGAGAACTGGCAGAACAATACCAACTGGTTGAGTGACCAGCCCATCAGCAACTGGTATGGCGTTGTCACCGATGCGGATGGAGGGGTTATTCGTGTCCTGCTACATCTAAATTATCTCACAGGTGAGATACCCCCCGAGCTGGGAAACCTCGCGAATCTGGGATATCTGGATCTTAGTAGCAACCCATTGACAGGGCCTATTCCGCCGGAGCTAGGCAACCTCAACAACTTGAGATGGTTGGCGCTCGGCAACAATCGACTGACCGGGTCGATACCGCCCGAATTGGGTAACCTTGCCAAGTTGGAACAGCTATCCATTTATGGCAACCTAATAGCCGGATCGATACCGTCAGAAATAGGTAACCTCTCCAAGCTGGCACATCTGACCATCGCAAACGACCTGTTGACCGGATGCATCCCCACAGCCGTGGAAGAGTTGGTATCCGAGCCCACAACCCCGGACAGAGCGGTGTTCAACGACCTGTACCTCCTCGACCTGCCATTCTGCACTCCCTAGGCCGTCGTCACTGGACAAAATCAAGAGCCTCCATTCGACGGACACAATAGACACGGAAAACTCAGGTACTCGTGGGCGGCCGATTTGGGTCCATTCAAGCCAGGTCGGTAAAGCGGACTCAAAATGGGTGTGTCACATCGTTCCCGCGTACCCGAACGTATCACCAGGCCCGATGAACGGTTCGATTCTTCCCAGGTGGAACCTGAGCGTACTGTTACTGCGAACTTTTCGGCGGGAGGTCGCCCTGTGAGCTTCCCACGGGCCTGCAACTCATAACTCTGTCCCAGGTCTCCGTGGTGGACTCTAAGAATCCCTGGACCCTATTCAGGGGGCATGTCACTGCTCTGCCCGCGTAGGTCATCTCTGGCCATGATGAGCCCAAAGGCTAGGCAGAATCTCGTAAGGAAGCCGGCGTTCCCGACACCTCCCGCCACCGCCATCCAAAGCTCCAAGGCCTTGTTGCACTTGTCCTGCTCAGAGTCTCTGGAGTGATGGGGGGCATCACCCCGAAGTTCTGCAATCGGTATTAGATCTTGGTTGAGGTCCGCGATGGCACCTGGGCGGGCGTCACCTAAAGACCGCTTCAGTGCGGGAATGGACTCGGAGGCCACCATAACACGCTGGGAACCTCAATCAGGTTTCGGAGCGCTAAGTCCTTACCCCCTCTATCCTGCAGATCACTTGACGGCAGATACTGCCAACTCATACCCACCGGCACCGCCTGTCGCGCTCCAGATCACAACGAAGTAGTCGCCGGACTCCGGCGCCACCCAGTATCGGAAGTCATCGCCGCGGTCGACGAAGCGGAACTCGGGTGTGATCCCGTCCGGCGCATGCAGCGAGAGTCTCGGATCGTCAATCCCCCTGAAAGTGACTTCTATCAGATACTGGTGCCCTTCCTCCACCTGAATTCGGAAGAAGTCGAAGTCGTCCGATTTATCCAATCTTCCAGGCGTCACGTCCCCGACGGCAATTGCGGTCGCCGACAGCGAGGAGTCCCCGTGATCGTCCGCGTCTGGCGCTGCGTGGCTGATGAACACCTGGTAGTCACCCGTATCCCCGTCTGGACTCCAAATTTTGAGGAAGTAGTCTCCCGTCGCCGGTGCTACCCAAGGGATGTGCGAGCCTCGGCTCTGTGGGCTGTAGGGCCAAAACTGATGGACGGCCGTGGTGCCGTCTGGGGCGAACACTATGACCGGCTGATGGAAGGTCGTCAGATGCGTGATCCTGATGTTATACGGTAGCCCGCTCTCCGCCGCGAACCTGAAGTAGTCTAGGTCGAACGAGTGGCCCAGGGTTCCGTCGACGGTCCGTCCGAGCGTGATGGCAGTGGCGCCTAGCGCGTCGCCGTGGTCGTCTCCGCCCGGGACGACCTCCGTCAGTGTCAACAGGTACGACCCAGTACGGCCGAATGGACTCTCCACAGTTATGTAGTTGTTCCCTGTGGTCGGCGCCCTCCACTGCGAGTCCGAGCCGTACAGCCCCCAACCCTTGCCACCTCCGTCTACCCCCGCCGCACCGTCGGGCCCATAAACAATGACTCGGGAGTACTCCAGGGTATGATTCACGACCTCGACTTCGTAGCCGTAACCTCCAGTCACGTGGACCTCGAAATAGTCGACGTCCGCACCGTGGTCAATAGAACCAATGACGTCCTCCCCGGCTGTTACCACAGTGGCGCTGCGCGGGTCGTCTCCGTGGTCGTCTTCACCGATGACGAACCTCAGTATCTCAAGCCTGTAGGTTCCGATCTTGCCATCTGCGCTCTCCACCGCGAGCACGTACCCGCCGGATTGCGGCGCTGTCCAGCGCTCGTCTACACCAATCCGCGACCCGTGCGACCTCAGACGCTCCTGGGCTCCGCCTTCCGCCGTTCGAAGCGTCAGGTGGAAGTCATTTCTCTCCTCCTTATCTAGGTCAAGTCCCTGCTTCCCTTCAAAGATGATTCGATAGCCGACTCCCTCGTCCGCGTCGAAGGCGAACGCATCAATGTCGAACTCGTGGTCCATGGTGCCCTCCACGACCTGTCCGACGAGGATCTCCGTGGCGGCTGCCGCATCATCGCCGTGGTCGTCGGGGACATCGACGACGGCGTCGACCCAAGGGCCACCGTGAACCATCCTAAACAGATCGCGGAACTCCCCGGTCAGGTCCGCAGGGGTATTGTTCAAGAATGCCAGGTAGATGTCCTTGCCGGTCAACGGGAAGCTCCGCTCGTCCGAGTGGATCAGGAGGTAGAGGCTCCTCAGTGCTGCGGACACGGCATCTTCGCCTAGCAGCTCCGTGAGCCTGATAAGGAAATACTCTCCAAACGGGTAATTGCACCCATCGGGTCCGTCGGATACATAGAAGCCCTGCTTTTCGTCGAGCTCATACAGGTTGTTGAATCCAGCCGGGTAGCAGTTGGACTCAACGCGTGCCGCCGCAACCTGTCCGCGGGCAGCCAACGACTCGACACCCGTCCTGTCGCGTACTATGGCCGTCATGAACTCGGCACCGCCTTCAAGGAGCCAGATCGGAAAGAAGTTGTAGTAGAAGTGCGCCTGCTCATGAAAGAGGACACTCTCACGGAGTGGGGCGGATTCCGACCGCACGACCTGTATGTGGCCGGAACCATGTTGACCAGCCGCAATGTCGTAGTGCCCGTCCGGGTCCCTGACCACGCTGACCATTATTACCCGGTCGGCGGGGAATGGGACGCCCATGAAGCCTTCGATATTCCTGATGCCCTCCTCCATAGGTCCCAACAGGTCTTCGTCCGGTTGGAACGGGGCATTCTGGAACACCCAGATGCCGACTTCGCCGGCCAGCGGCAGATTCACCCGTCTAGACTGCGTGAAGCGTGTCTCCACGAAGTCCTCGTACAGCCCCGGGGACACGCGGTGTATGGCACCCAGAGTCGACAGGAATGCCGCATCCTCTTCATCCAGGCCGTCGTTGAACCAGGGCTGGTCGGCCAGCAGCGCGAATGAGTCGCGGGCTTCCAACATCATGTAACTTATCGTGCGTACCATCTCCGTCTTCTGCCGTGTGAGTCGCCCGTCCAAGAAGTTCGCCAGCTCCCTGGCTAACGCCAACTCCCGGTCGGCCACGACTCCCAGGAAGTAGAGAGGGTCCCGTTGTATGGAGGTCATCTCGACCCGTTCCGAGACCCAAGGAAAGCTGGCAACCAGCGCCGCTAACGTTCGATCCCGCCGAGCTATTCTCGAAATGCTGTACAGCGACTCCTGCTCCGGATAGGTGACATCGTTCACCATCCATGCGTAACCAAGCAACTGCCTCGCCAGGTCAGGATGGTTCACCACCAAACTTCTGAGGTCGTTGAGTGCATCCGCTTCAATGGCGTTAATTCCATCTCTAACCCAGATCAGATTTGCAATAAGTTGCGCCGCTTCAGGGTCGGATTCGGCCAGGGCCGCCAGGTGCCGCAGCAACTCCCTCTCGCGGTGGGTTACGCCGTCGGCGAACCAAAAATACTCGACCACCAGCTTCGCCGTTTCAGCGCTGTGCACCGCAAAGCTGCCCACGAACCATGCAAGCGCCGATGAGTCGGACTCGGTCGCCCCGTCAGCAATCCACGGCAGCTCAACAGCCTGGGACAGGATATCCGCGTCTTCAGCAGCAAGGCGTGCGAAGGAGTCTATAACCGCAGCCTCGGACGTCGAGATGTCATCCATGACCCAGTTCAGATTGAACACGCGCCTCGCAGGTACAGGGGCATCGGACAGTATGTCGCGGAGTCTTTCCATCGCCTGCGCCTCGTGGCTATCGATCCCGTCGACCACCCAGGGGAGCCCAACGGTCAGCTTCGCAACGTCGGTCTGCGTGAACGCAATGTCACGAAGGGCGCTGACGACCCTCGCTTCATTCTCGCTGGCGCGGTCCGCGACCCACGGCATCAGTGCGACCGCCTCGCCGATAGCGGGGTCGTGGAGCCAGATTCCGACGACCGTGTCTCTCAGCCGGGAGTCGGCACCGCTCGTTTGACCGTCGAACCAAGGGACGATTTCGAGGAGGTGCGACAGAGCTGTCTGCTCCGCGGTCGGCGTGGGAGCTGTTGGGGAAGGGGACGGAGTGGCGGTTGGCCTGGGGTCCGGACTCGGCGTGGGTGTGTACGTGCTTGTGGGGGTGAGCGTGTGGGTAGGTTCCGGAGTGGCTGTTGACCCAGGAATGCTGGTTGCCGTGGTTGGAGAGCTATAGGTCGGCGTCGGTGCCAGAGTGGGAGTACCGGTTGCCGCCAGGGTGGGAATAGTAGTCGGCGGGACATTGGCGATAGCCGTAGGCGTCTTGGTTGATCCTGGAGAGGGGGCGTCGGTCAACAGGGGAGTTTCAGTGTTCGTTGACCCCTGGGGCGTACCAGTTGTCTCCGGGGTGGTTTCAGTCCTCGAGTCCTCACAGGCAGTAGCAGCCACCATCAGGAGAACCAACAGCCCCCCGATGATCCCGAGAGTCGAAACTTTTGCCCGATGCCTCAATACACCTCCCTTTGTTATGCCCCCTCATTGTATGGACGCGCCCATCCCTTGAAGCGTCCATGATAGTCTCGTCGAGAATCCCATTTTACCACCATGCACTATTCCCAGTGCAGCTTTATTGTGCCGTATCACGAATCTTCCAGCCCTTGCGGCGGCTGCCAGAACCCTTGGGGTCCCTTCCTTCATGTGCATACGCACCTCCTTTATGTGTTGCCCGCGCTTGCATCCAGGGCACGGATCGTGATTTCTCGTCTGGCGATGGACACACTCCGCCCACGGTGGATGCCGTACACGGGTCGTGGAGCGCGACTCGCACCCGGCCTTGACTACGCATCGCACGCGGGGAGGCCGGGATGGGAAAAAGCGCAGCTCGGCCAGGGTCTATTGGTTGGGAATCCTTCTGGGGAGCTGCTACGACGTGGAAGCGGCCGGCCTACCAGGCAGGGTCAAGGACGGCGCATGGGGAGAGGGCAACGCAGAGCGAGGGCTCGTCGGGATGCACATCTTGCAAGATGCGACGAGCCTCAGCAGTACGTCGTGAAACTATGGCCTGGCGGTGTGAGTAGCTATACTGCAGGTATAAGGAAATCGCCGGGGCGACGGGCGCACTCCGACCAGGGTATTCAGCGGAAGAAGGGCTGAATCACTCCAATCACCGGAATGTGTTGCGGGAGAAGGACTTGACACTCCACCCGGACAGCGAATCCCTCTTGGGCGACCTTCGAGAGAACCGAGCTCAGTCCGTCTGGTCTATCCCGGGTCAGGGAAAGAACCCCCAGGTTTCTCTGGCATTGAAACGCTGGAAAAGCCAAACAATTATCTCAGCATTACCCCTTCTCTGACCCGTTGGCAATAGTTCGAGGGCGTCAGCACCCAAAGTGTTCAATCTGGTTACAGAACACTTCAGGAAAAGTTCAACAACTACCCGAACAGCCGCTTTCAGGGGTTACTTCCGCCACAGGCCGCAGGTCAGGACGCGCCGCACCCACCGCAGCAGCTCGGCCCTGGCACGCGCCCTCTGGGTGTCGTAGAGCGCCGCCCTGCGCCAGTTCACCTGAGCGCCCCGGTCGAGTCCGTACAGCGGCTGATTCTCAGGCGGCAGGGTAAGGCCGTGCTCCTCCAGCAGCGCCAGCTCCACCTCCATCAGCCGTTCCCGCTCCGCCAGCCATGACAGCCCCCGCGATTCAGCCTACAAGTATCATATCACGCTGTGGCGCGCGCCACAGTATCCCATTGCGCCGGGAATACTGCGCTCCACATTTGGGCACAACCTGAGTGTCAGTGGGAGCCGCGTGCCCGTTGCCGCTCTGTTTCTCACAAGCCCTTCGAGGCCCACCATACTGGATAAAATCAAGAACCTTCACCCTGAGCTTCGGGTTGAATCTCTAGGCAGCGAGGTTGGATTTCTTGGACTACGTTTCGGTAGTCTGGGGATGAACTCAACATTCCCCGTAACGGTGGCAATAGTTCGCCATGATTGTTGAGGTGACGGAAGTAAAGACCCCCATCTCTTCGTCGCTGACGTTCCCGCAGAGCTCGGCCTCGTATGCCTGGACACGCCGGTGCAGGTCCTGCGTCAGCGCCATCCCGTCTTCGGTCAACGTTAGAATGACGACCCTCCGGTCGTTGAGCAGTCGCTGCCTCTGGACGAGGCCCTTATCCACCAGTCTGGTCACCGTGCGGCTTATGCTCGACGGCGCGAGGGGCAACGCCTGAGCGATCTGTGTGGTGGTCAACTCCTCGACTCCCAGAAAGAGCCTGAGGAGGGCGAAATCAATATATTGAGATAGCCGGCTAGGCGCTTCGTCAGGCCGGGCAGGCTGCGAAATTCCAAGCAGAAACCTCCCGCTCATGGGTCGAGTTACTCTTCATTGTATAAGGTTGATGTAAACTGGCCGTAAAGATATTGCGCCTTTTCGGCCAGTTCTTGTAATTTCTGTGTAACGTAGCTATAATCGCACCCGTAAGCCCGCAATCCGGGACCCATGTCAGCAAGGCGGGATGGACGGCAGCGCCGGCCATTCCCTGCCCCGATGGAGGTTGGAGCGTGGACCGAGAAGACGATCTGCTGCGAGAGAACCAGGCCCTGCGGGAACGGCTGTCCCAGCTGAGCGAGGCCAGCGTTGGGAGAACCGAAGGCCTCGAACAGGACTCAATGTTGGAGGAGGAAGTGGCCAGAGCCTGCGCGCTGGTGGAGGCCAGATATGGGGGAATTGCGACCATCGACGAATCTGGCCAGCCGGTGGAGTTTTTCTCTCACGGCCTTACTCCTGAGCAAAAGTACGGTGGTGGGGACATGGTCCAAGGGATGGACTTGCTCCTGCAGCTCAGCCGCGTGCAAGAAACGCTGAGGCTTGACGACCTGGCGAGCTACAGCAGGTCGTTCGGATATACGGAAGACCTTCCGCCGTATGAAACCCTCATGGTGACGCCGATTCGCCATGGCGGAGCGCAGGTCGGAAGCTTTTTCCTAGCCACAAAGGAGCGTGGCGGCAAGTTCTCTCAAGATGACGAGGCCATCATCGAGTTGGCGGCATCCCAGGCTGCGCCGCTAGTGTCCGACGCACTTAAGCGCCGGCTTGTGCGGCGGGTCAAAATCGATCTGGAATCGCTTATGGGCATATGTCCTGTGGGTGTCGCGGTCCTTGATGGGAGGACTGGCGCCCCGTTGTCGTTCAACCGGGAGGCGGTGCGAATGCTCGATCGCCTGCGGGAATCCGACATCCAACCAGAGCAATTCCTCAAAACTGTGAAAATCCGACGTGGCGAAGGGCAGGAGATCTTCCTTGAGGAGTTGCCAATGGCCCAGGATTTCAGCGCCGGAAAGACAGTCCGCGCCGAGGAGGTTGTCCTAAAGGCTCCTGACGGGCGGAGCATCAGCGCGCTGATGAACGCCACGTCCATCCCCTCGGATGACGACGGAGTCGAGAACTTGATCGTGACCCTCCAGGACATGACTGAGATGGAGGAGATCGAGCGGATGCGGGCCGAGTTCCTGGCCATGGTGAGCCACGAGTTGCGCACCCCCTTGGCCACGGTAAGGGGCTCGGTCTCCGCCCTGCTGGACGAGTTCTCAGGGATGCACCCCACCGAGGTGCGCCAGTTCCTTCGGATCATCTTCGAACAGACCGACCGGATGCGCGCGCTCATCGCAGACCTCCTCGACGTTGCTCGCATAGAGACGGGAAACCTTCCGGTCGTTCCGGAGCCCACGGACCTCGCGGTCCTGACAGGCGAGGCCAGTAGCAACTTCCACATCAGCGGGAACAGGCACAACCTCCGCGTCGAGATCCCATCCAACCTGCCCTGGGTTATGGCAGACCAGTCGCGCATCGTCCAGGTGCTTAGCAACCTGCTGACCAACGCGGCGAGGCATTCACCGGAGTCGTCCACCATTCGGGTGAGTGCCGTGCCCGGCGACCTCCATGTCTCGGTGTCGGTCTCGGACGACGGCAGGGGCATCCCTGCCGAGAGCCTGCCCCACCTTTTCCGGAAGTTCTCCCGGCTGGAGAGCGAGGAGCAGGGAGGAGACACCGGGTTGGGCCTCGCGGTCTGCAAGGGGATAATCGAGGCGCACGGGGGACGGATCTGGGCCGAGAGCGACGGTCCTGGCCTGGGCGCCACCTTCACCTTCACCCTTCCGACGGTGGAAGAGGCGGGGTTCGCCTCCCCGCCGCCGCCCCCTCAGCTCTCCACCACACCCTCGCGCAGGTCGGTGCGGGAACAGGTGCGCATCCTGGCGGTGGACGACGACCTGCAGGCGCTCAGGCACATCCGCGATGCCCTGCTCAAGGCGGGCTACGGGGTGGTCGCGACCAGTGAGCCCGACGATGTTCCGCGCCTTCTGGAGGAGGAGAAGCCCCATCTGGTCCTCCTCGACCTGAGGCTGCCGGGAGTCGACGGGATCGACCTGATGAAGGACATCGTGGCCGATCGTGACCTGCCGGTTATCTTCGTATCCGCCTACGGCCAGGACCACCTCGTCGCCAGGGCCTTCGAGATGGGGGCGGACGACTACGTCGTCAAGCCCTTCTCGCCGACCGAGCTTGTGGCCCGAATCAAGGCGGCTCTGCGCAGGCGCACGTTGTCCGAGCCGGCCGTCCCCTATGTCCTGGGCGATCTGACCATCGACTACGCCCAACGTATGGTGACGCTTGCCGGCAGGCCGATAGACCTGGCTGCAATCCAGTACCGCCTGCTCGTCGAACTATCCGTGAACGCGGGACGGGTTTTGACCTACGAACACCTGCTGAGGCGGGTCTGGGGCTCGGACGGCGACGCAGACGTGCGGCCCATGCGCACCTCCGTAAGCGCCATCCGCCGCAAGCTGGGCGACGACGCCGACAACCCGACCTACATCTTCACCGAGCTTCGTGTGGGCTACCGGATGCCCATGGGCGATGGGCAGGTCAACCGGAGGGAGACCTCCGAAGGCACAGGTTAAGATGCGTAGTCCCGACGCGACACCGAAACCGATCTATTCAAGACCTCGGAGTCGCGCCTAGAGACTGCTGGCGGCAGTAACCGGCGCTTCTTCAGAGGGCAGTTGGGACGCGAAAGCTGCCGACGCGGATGCGTGCGCTATCCGGCGACGCTCGTTGTGTGGAGGCGCTGGTTCATCTTCGTCATATGTCTAATCTTATTGATATACCACGCCGATTACACCCTCTTCAGGTATGCGGCCTATGTATTCTGCCTCACGTTGCTGGTCGCGCTAAACGGGTACGTGCACTACCGCGTCCGGTCGGGTCGTACGGTGACGTTGCACTGGATGCTCGCTCTCAGCGACTAGGACGTGGTCCTGATTACGGCGGGCATGGTAGTCGCCGGCGGGTTCAGCCACTACCTGTTCTACTTGCTGTACTACCCAGCCCTGGCATGGTTCGCCGTCTTCTTCAGCTCCTTCAGACTGACCTTCGCATGGGTGACCATGGTGGCCGTCATCTACACCGTCGTAAGTCTGACGGTGGGAGAGGGCCTCAGCTCCGAGGCCAAAGACGACAAGGCCCTGTTTGCAAGGATCGCCATCATGTACGCAGTAGTGACGTCCGTCAATCTAGTCTCCAGCTCCGAGAATAGGAAGAGGCAGAGGGCCGTGGAACGGGAGCGGGCGCTCCAGAGGGAGCGTGTCGGGCTTTCCCGCACCATTCACGACACGGTGGCGCAGTCCGTGTACGTTGTGGGCCTGGGCATCCAGACGGCCAGGAACCTGGCCAGGAAGACCGGTGAAGAACTGGCGGCGAAACTGGAGGAGACCTACACTCTGTCCCGGACGGCCCTGTGGGAGCTGAGGCATCCCATCGACTCGGGGCGCATCTTCAAGGGCATGGGACTGGGGGAGGCGTTGAGCTCCCACGCCTATTCGTTCACGGCCATTACGTCTCTGCCCGTGGAGGTGGCGCAGGCTGGCGACGAACGGGACTTTCCTTCGGTCGTCCATCGCCAGCTCTTCGGGATCGTCCACAACGCGATGACCAACGTGTTGCTCCATGCAAAGGCCAGCCGAGTCGAAGTCCGCCTCGATTTCCAGGCCGACCAGCTGTGTCTGTCCGTTGCGGACGATGGCATCGGGATGCCCCAAAAGGGCGGAAGATGGGGCCATGGTCTCCGCAACATGGGCGCCAACTCGAAGCACATAGGCGGTCGCTTGGAGGTGTCGCCAGGCGTTGGCGGAGTCGGCACCAGGGTAACCTGCGTAGTCCCCTACCAAACAAGCCTTGGAGGTGTGTAGCGTGTCAGCGAGAGCGCCGATCAGAGTGATGCTAGTCGACGACAATGAGACCGTACGAAAGGGCCTTCAGGAGGCGTTGGAACACGCGGAGGACTTCGCGGTGGTCGGGCGCAGACCGGCCGGAGGGAGAAGAAGCCCTGGGGCTGGCGGAGAGGCTCCTGCCCGATGTCATCCTGATGGACTTGTTGATGCCCGGTAAGAACGGCATCGACGCGTGCCGGGAGATCACGACGGCGCTGCCCGACGCGAAGGGCCTCATGCTGACCGCCTTTTCGGACCGTGACGCAATGGACAGTGCCTTGGCCGTAGGAGCGACGGGGTACTTGCCCAAACTGTGGGGCAGGGACCAACTCTCGAACACCCTGCGAAACGTGGTGGCCGGGCGCTACAGCTCGTCCCATCCACGGAGATGGCAGACAAGGACACCACCCGCAACTGCCCACAGGGTTGCACGACTTTCTTGAGGAAGCGTTCCCACTGATGGCCGAAGATCTTCGGGCAGCGAGGGTAGGACTTAACATTGCATTAGCAGTGGCGGCGGAGCGTGCCGAACTTGATCCTGCCGTCTACCGTGCGCTCGAAGACGGCAATGTCATCATGAATATGGACCTGTCCACGGACGGACCACTAACTATCTTCATCGACACTTTGGGTTTCGACATCCGGGAGCTCAAGGAGCAGTCAGTTTTCGTCAGTCCCTACCATGTGTTGACTCTCGTCGAACGCTTCGGTTTCTATAAGACCTTCGCATCCAGGCAACCTGCCGACAAGCGGCTCATAGAACTGTGGATCGCAGCCGTCTTCACGTTGTGGCTTGGTCGCGATCGGGGTACTACGTGGGAGTGATCAGAGACGAGGCCCCAGATGTCGAGGTGCTCGTGATGGACAGCACAGCCGGGAATATGAGAGGGATCAGGCTCGAAATCACTCAGTACGGAAGCCATTCAAAAGACTTGGTTGACGTGATCGAGAAGAAGCTCCGCAAGAAGTACCAAGAGGGGACAGTCATTGTGGCACTAGTGGAACAGGCGGAGAATATTATTCTCAACGAATTGGACGATTTCATACGCACGAACAACCCTTACAATCAGAATGTCGTCATCATAGGAAGCTCGCAGGCACCAGGCAGTTTCAAGGCGGCGGCGTAGGGTGAGGTCATAGAGCCGACAGCTAGCAAGGACGAGTGGTGAAAGATTAGTATGGACGCGAACAACGTGAGCGAGTGGCACCCCGGGTACGCGGGGGTCGTGTTCAAGCTAAGAGGGGAGCCGATTCCTTCCTCCGAATCCGGTATTCGTACAGGAACTGGAGCTAGATCGCCAGACGTGAAGAGGGCCGGCCTCCTCCTCACAAGTGCTCCAAGCCACATCTCAAAATGGCACTGCCTATCTTCAAATAGTCCCAACTTTGGCACTTCGGTGGAGCGAGGTGTTCCACGTGGATCGACACTCGGCGATAATTGACCTTTGCGCAAGTACAGAGGCCATCCTGCGCGAGATACCAATTCGTGCGGCTTCGCGAGCGGAGTACTTCACTCCGGACAACCTTTGGAGTCTAGAGATCGAGAGCACATGCAACCAAATCATTGAATACCGCTGGGGAGTTTGGGCGCTAGTCAATCGGGGACTGTCTCGACCTGCTGCAACTCTCGCCAGGAGTATCCACGAAGCATGCTTCCGTTTCAAATACCTGGCCGAAAACGAGCATGAATTACAAGACTGGGCTGAATGGCAAATCAACCAAGACTACCATTTTGCCAGAGATAGCCTGCAATATAACGTGGCCCTCGACGATACGGAAACAAGGCGTAGCCTAGAGTGCGCGATGGAGCGATGCAAACAGCTGCTGGGCGGCCCACCAACGAGGCGCCCACATCCGTGGAAGAGCACCAGAGAGATATTTCGGAACGTTGAAAATGATGTACCGGACGGTCGAGGGAAAGGCCTGCGACGACACAATATTGGTTTCTTCTCCGAATATGTTCCTATTCGGAGAACAGTAGAGCCTCCCCCAGAACTCACAATGTTTGCAGTCGAATTCAGTGTCCTGCTAACCATACGGCGGGCGATGGTGTTGTGCCGAGAAAAAGGGCTTCTTCCGCTTGGCGCCAACGAACACGCTGGCGAAATCGTACAAGAATGTGAAAAGCTGCTCGGATAGAGGTGTTCTGGAGGGTCTAGTGCCCTAGGACCCCTCGCGGACGAGTTCGCCTCACATTCTTGCCCCAGCTGCAGCGTCCACTCAAACAGTGACGCCGCTGCAGAATTTGTCTTGCGGCTTCAAACCCTCGGCCTGACCGACTGCTCTGCCATGAACTCGGCTTTTCAGTTTTGGCTCATAGACCCCCCAGCCACATCTCGTAGATGGTTCTGTCTACTGTCCACCGCGGCAGGCCATTTCCGGTCGTCTGCGCGAGATGCGAACCGCTGTTTGTAGCCTGTCCCGGTCGCGGGCCGCCGTCGCCAACATCGATGTCCCACGATGCACGAGTTCCGAACCTGACTGGCTTAAATGAGCGAAGACTAATGACCAAGCGAAAGCGTCAACACACGGGTACGAAGAAGCTCAGGAAGTCCTCCATGACAGTGGAGAAGGTCGCGCAGGTCCAGCAGTGGCTCAGCCGTATGTGATTCTATCTGCGCCAGGCTGTGACCCTCTCCGCGAAGATTGATGAAACGCAACTGAGCAAGGACGACGACTTATTCTGGGCTCTCGTCAAGTACGCGGAGAATGTTCAGGAGTGTGCTGTTCAGTTGGACAACATCAACGACTCCATATTCGCTTGCTTGGCAGAATTCCCAATGAAGACCGAGAACGAGGAGTTGAGTTGGGACGGCCTCAAAGGAATGCGCAGTCGCCTTGCCCACAGGTTCTGGGATATCAATCCCGCTGTCATATGGAATACGGCAACGACGGATTTTCCCGAGCTTGATGACCTCCTCGGATCATTAAGCATGAGTAACGTCATGGCTGACTTCGAAGATCAGCTACGCGCATGGATTGAGGCAGCGGACTTCCGGCGACTGCATCCCATCGAAGCAGGCGCTACCATCCGTCCAGGAAACTCAATCCCCTTCCTCTACTTCGACTCGATAGGGAAGGCGCAGAGCCTTCGCATAGGTAGGTCAACTGACAACGGGCTGATATTAGCCCGTTCGAAGACCGGGTCCATCAAACTGAACGTGGGCGTAATCCGCGAGATCCACGCATGGCCCGCATGCAATAGCGGTATATGGCAAGACGGGACGACTCCCGTGCTTCAAGCCATCCGATACGACTCTTGTATGAGGTGTCGATGCAAGACCTCGGTCCTTCCGGTCGCACCTCGCATACCGGTACTGCCTTGATAGAGAATAGCAGGCTCTGGATATTCACAGAACCCCCAACCACATGTCGAAGACAGTTCTATCTATCGTCAGAATAGGCCTCCTCTCCAACCTCCATTGGGGCAGGGGATGGCCGGCGTTGCCGTGTCGATAGTCTGCCTGCAGGTCGCCAGGTTATCGCGCCAACCGGGGCAATAGCCCTCACTTTACACAAAATTCACAGCAATTGCTCGAGAATCGGCGAATTTCTAACGGCCCAATTACACGCACACAGTATAATAAGCAGTATAAAAAATCGGTCAACCCGTCAGCGGGAGGTATTGGCTAGGAATTCGAACGGCGACGGCTGACGGCGCACACTTCCAATTTGGAGACGTGAACAAGTGCCACCTCGGACGTTCTCAATGGTCAATCCCCTTCGCCGGACTTCCCCCACAGGAAAGTTGTGGAACGCTCTTGGCCGGAGCGGCTGGCCCTGGCAGCGGCGTTCCTTGATTGCCATCCTGGCCCTTGCGGCGCTGCTGCTCGCCTCCTGGGCAGTGGAAGCGCAGAGTGTTCCGGACGCGCCGGGCAACCTGACCGCCGATATAGTCGAGGGCAGGGGCGTGGCGCTCAGTTGGGACGCTCCGACCGCGGACGCCGAGTCGGTGACCGGCTATCAGATCGGGCGACGACTCCCCCGGCAGGGCGAGCGGAGACCGACGGTCTACGTGGCCGACACCGGTTCCACGAACACCGCCTACACCGATGAAGATGCCACCGTTGCTGGTGAGCAGTACAACTACCGGGTGAGGGCGCTGCGGGGCGGCCAGACGAGCGGTACGTCCAACCTGGCCAAGGTGACTCTCCCGCAAACCGAGCCTGCCCCGACGCCCGAGCTTGCCCCGACGCCCGAACCTGCCCCGACACCCGAGCCTGCCCCGACGCCCGAACCCACCGATGGGACGGTCAAGGAGCTGAAGACGGACACGGAGACCGTGACGCGGGCGCCCTCGGACGACGCCACTCTCAGCTCGCTCGAACTGCAGGATGCTAACGGAGTCGCAATCGAATTGATCCCGGATTTCAAACTCGCCACCACGGAGTACTCCGTGTCCGTGCCCAATGGCGTTGAGTCGGTCACGCTGACAACGCAGAAGAATCACGGCGGCGCATCGGCAGCAATCCTGACGCCGCCCGGCACGAGTGAAAAGGACGAGGCGACGGTGAACCTGTCCTTGGGCAGCAACGTGCTCAGTGTCGTGGTGACCGCCGAGGACGGCAACGCCGTGGTGACCTACACAGTCTCGGTCGAACGCGCCGAACCGGAGTGGTCTGCCACACTGACCGTGGGAACAGATGAGACTACGGTGCCGGTCGCCACCGGTTACTCGAAGTGGAGCGTGACGGGCGCCGACCTTTCGACGGATGAGTTCGCCTTCGAAGGGGAAACGTACAGCGTTATGTTCCTGTTCAATCTTGCCGAGGGACTGTACTTCACGTTGGACAAAGAGCTGCCGTCGGACTTCACACTGCGAATCGGGGGTTCCGAGTACTCGGGCCGTGACAGTTCAATCGGGCGGAGCAACTGGGAGGGCAACTACTGGTGGGGAGACAGGAGTTTCAGCTGGACGCCCGGCGAGACGGTGGAAGTGAGTCTGTCCATGAACCTTGCGCCGCTTCCGGCTCGGGAGGATGCTCCGCCCTCGGCGTACTTTACGCATATGCCTGACGGCCACAATGGGGACGACTCCTTCCAATTCAGATTCAACATCACCCAGCCCGTCGATCTCACTGACGTGAAGCTCAGGGATCACGCCCTGGTGGTCGACAGGGGTTCGGTCAGCAACGTGGAAGCCTTGGGGGGCGATCGCTGGCTAGTCACCGTTGAGCCGGACTCGACTGACAACGTGACCATCTCCCTGTATAAAGCGGCCAATTGCCAGGAGCCGGGCGCAATCTGCACCGTAGGCGGCGCGAGTCTGTACTACCATCCGGTACTGACGGTGCCGGGTCTACTGCTGCCGGACTTGGTGAGCTATCAGCATGACTATAGCGTCGCGGAGGTCGTCGTCCCGCCTGATGGCGCCGAGTTTTTCGCGCTGCGCTTCGCCGGGTATGTGACCAATCTTGGCGACGGACCGCTGGACCTTAAAGGCAACCCGCAATTGGCCGACGATGCCGATCTGGCCAGCCACGACGTTTGGCAACGGGCATTGACCATCGATGGAGACTGGGTCAATCTGACCAAGCCGCCCATCGATTTCGAGCAGAATGACGGCCACGACCACTTCCACGTCATGGGCATAGTGGAGTACTCGTTTTGGGACATGTCCGGAACTGTCGAGATCAGCTCTGGCGCAAAAGTCGGCTTCTGCCTGATCGACGTCATGGAACGACCTGACCTGCATCCCAATCCGGGCCCGAAACGGCATGAGCAGTGGGACCCGGACAACTACTATTGCCAGTCGGGCCGACCGCGCGCGAAAATCCTGCACATGGGCATTTCGGAGGGCTGGCAAGACATCTACAGCTTTTCCACGACCTTTCAGTGGATCGACGTGTCAGACGTCCGGCCCGGCTACTACCGTATCGGCCAGCGCGCCGATCCCGACAACGTTATCGTAGAGTCCGACGAAACCAACAACGGGCTCGCATTGTCCCAGCTTTTGCACGTGGTCCCCGGATATGTCGCCAGGCCGGAGACGGTAAGCGTCGAACCGGACGCGGCGGTTCGCTTCAAACTCAGCGTTGACGAATACTTCGATGACACAAACCTCGAACCCCGCACGCGTGCGCACCGCATCGTGACGCAGCCTTCGAACGGGAGTCTCGACGTCGGCGACACCGTCACTGTCATCGTCGACGGCGCCACGTATCAGGTGTTCACCGACGAGTGGGTCACCTACACGCCTGACCCGGGCTATGACGGTGTGGACTCGTTCACGTTCGTCGCTCTTGACATGTTACGTCCGATGTACCCGATCAACCCGGTCGTCGCGAAGGTGACCGTCCTCTCAGCCGGCAAGGTTGGCATCACCGGTTCCCCCAGAATCGGCGAGATACTGACCGCGACCACAACCGGGATCGCCGACGGCTTCGAAAACGCCAGTTTCAGCTACCAGTGGATCCGGTACGACGGTGGTGCTGACGCGGACATTATGGGCGCGACGGACTCCAACTACGTCTTGGTCGATGCCGACTGGGGCAGTACCATCAAGGTGCGGGTCAGCTTCACCGACGATGCCGGCTACGCGTGGACTCTGACCAGCGAGGCAACGGCTCAGGTGTCGGGACCTCCGGGCGTCCCTGAGCTGCCGGTGGGAACCGCCGTGTTCATTGGAGGTGTAGACCTGGAGTGGGACGACGTGATCTGGGCCGATTCCTACGACGTGCAGCTGTTCCGCAACGGTCAGTGGACCGATCTGCCGGCAGACGACGTTGCGATAGCGTTCTACGGGGCGGGCGCCATCATCAGCGGGCTGGATCCGGAATCCTCACTGTGGTTCCGTGTGCGGGCAGAAAACGCTCACAGCATCTCGGACTGGTCCGAGATGCTGTACATGGCTTCGACAAGTCAATTCAAGGAGGGCAAGAAGGCCAGGCACCCGAACCGGACGGCGAGCGGCGCGCCGCTGATCAATGGCGCGGCACAGGTCGGCGAGACCCTCAGGGTCGATCCCACGGGGATCGAGGACCAAGACGGTCTGGACCGCGTGCAGTTCCATTATCAATGGACCGCCAATGACGGCAGCGTCGACGCGGACATCACAGGCGCGACAGACTCCAGCTACATCCTGGTCGCCGCCGCCGAGGGCAAGACCATCAGCGTCCGTGTTTCGTTCATCGATCGGGGTGGGTACGAAGAGTCGCTGACCAGCGCGGTGACCGATGCGGTGAGTTCGCGGTCCGGCAACAGTTCGTGAACACGCCGCCAACGGGAGAGCCGACGATCAGCGGCACGGCCAGGTGGGAAGACGCTGACGGCCGACCACCTCGGGCGTCGCCGACTATGACGGGTTGACCAGCGTTTCCTACGGCTACCAATGGATCAGAAACGACGGAACCGCCGACACGGACATCACAGGCGCGACGGACTCCTCCTACACCCTGGTTGACGCCGACGAGGGCCGGACCATCAAGGTGAAGGTGAGTTTTGCCGATGACGCCGGGAATGAGGAGGATCCGACCAGCGCTGGGACCGGTGCGGTGGCGCCGGTTCTCCCGAGAACTCCGCCACCAGCAGGCAGGTGGGCCGCTACACGGCCATAGACCCGGAGGGTGCCACGGTAACCCTGAGTCTGTTGTCAGCTGGAAACGAACTCTCTCTCGCCAGCAACGGCGTCCTCACATTTAAGGAGTCGCCGGATTACGAAGATCAAAGCAGTTACAGCGTCACCGTCAGGGCCGAGGCAGGGTCGCACATGGTAGACAAGGTGGTAGCTATCAACATTCAGAACGTCGAGGAGCCAGGCACCGTTACCCTGTCCGCGGTGCAGCCTCAGGAAGGCACGTCGCTGGAGACCATACTGGAGGACGACGACGAACCCACAGGAATCACCTGGCAGTGGTACCGCACCTCCAGCCGCAGCAGTATCGGAACCGCCATCACCAACGCTGCCTCCAACTCCTACACGCCCGACGCCGACGACGTGGGCAGCTACCTACGAGTCGTCGCCTTCTATGACGACGGTCACGACACAGGCAAGACGGCCGAGGCCGTCAGCGCCAACCGCGTGCAGCAAGCTCCTCCGGCACCGGAGCCCCCCGAGTTCCCGGCGGGCGGCGACTATGACCGCAGCATTCGCGAGAATCTATCGGCGGGAAGGAACCTCGGCTCACCGATCAGGGCTACAGATGACAACAACGACCGGCTCACCTACAGCATTCCTTCCTCTGAAGAATTCGAGATAGACGAGGCCACAGGTCAGCTTCGCACCAAGGTCGAGTTAAACCACGAAGACGAAGACCAGCATGTCATCACAGTCACTGCAACAGACCCGGGCGGGCTGACAGACACCGTTTCCGTCACCATCGCCGTGGAGGATGTGGATGAAACACCGGTGATAAGCGGTCCTACCAGCCTGGAATTTGAGGAGGGTACGAGTTCCGCCGCCACGTTGGCCACCTACACGTCCACCGACCCGGACGAAAAGGGTATAGACTTGGTTTTGTCAGGCACGGACAGCGAGGACTTCAGCCTTAGCAGCGGCGGTGTCCTCACTATCAACGAAGTCCCGGACTACGAGGAGCCGGCGGACTCCAACCGGGACAACCGCTACCAGGTTACCGTGGAGGCCCGGGAGCAGGGGGACGGCGCCAGCGTCGGCCGGCTGGACGTCACCATCCAAGTCACTAACGTTGACGAACGAGGCATGATTGAGACCAACGTGGAAGAGCCTCGGGTAGGCCAGCCGGTGCGACTCGACGTGGAGGACGCCGACGGGGGCGAAAGAGTCACCGAATGGAAATGGGAACGGGGCGAACCCAACAGCCCTTGCGGCACCGTGAACAACCCCACCGTCACCACCTGGGAGACCATCACTAACGCCAGAAGCAACAGCTACACTCCCACCGTCGCCGACCAGGGCCACTGCATCAGGGTAACAGCCTTCTACAACGATGGGGCAGGTACGGGCAATACCGAGCAGTTCCTTACGCCGAACTCCGTGGAGGTCGGTCCCTTCTTCACCCAGGACCCACCCACCTTCAACGTACAGGAGAACACCGCCGAGGATATAAACGTCGGACGACTGCGGGCTAGTCACTCCAATAGCGGCGAGGCCCTGACCTATCGTCTGGAGGGCGCAGATGCCAGCTACTTCACCATCGACGACAACGGCCAACTGAAGACAAGTGCTTCACCCCTAGACTACGAGGCCCAACCGGGCCCGGAAGCGGAGTTCCAGGTTGTGGTCACCGATTCCAACAACAGAACGGCCGCCATCACCGTGATCATCTCGTGACCTACGAATGCAGGTCCACCGGCGAGCCGCCGTGCGCCCCCGGCAGGCCCAGCGTGTCGTCGGCGTCCGACACCAGCCTTCGAGTCTCATGGACCCAGCCCAGGACTCCCACCGGTACAGACATCACGGGTTACGACCTTCGCTACCGGGGGGTTGACAGTCAGGACCCCTGGACGGAAGAATTCAACGTGGGCACGGACCTCAACTACACCATCGTGAACCTCGCCAAGGGCACCACCTACGAGGTGCAGGTAAGGGCAAGCAACGCAGACGGTGAGGGCGCGTGGTCGGTGTCAGGCACGGGTACCCCCGGAGGCGTGAGTCCCGCTCCTCCACCTCCCCCACGTAGAGGCGGCGGTGGAGGAGCGGGCGGGGGTAGCTCCAACCGACCCCCCGAAGTCGATGGCCCCAAGAGCCTCCAGTACCCGGAGCACAGCATCGAACCCGTTGCTACATACACAGCAGAAGACCCCGAGGGCACCGAGATAACCTGGCAGATTGAAGACACCGACGCAGAGCACTTCCGTATCTCCGAGGAGGGGGTCCTCAGCTTCATTAAGCCACCGGACTACGAGAACCCTGTGGACTTCCGTCTGAACAACACCTACGAGATCCGCATTCTCGCCGTGGATAGCGGTGCGCCTAGGAACCAGGACCACCTTCAGGTGAGGATAGAGATCAAGCAGGTCAACGAAATCGGACCCGTGACAGGCGAGGTCCAGCTTTTGGTGGAAGAAGGCCAGACCGGCCCCTCTGCTCAGTACCAGGCCCAAGACCCGGAGGGCGACGCGGTGATGTGGTCCCTGTCCGGCCCCGACGCTGCTCTGTTCCAGATAGACGAGGCTGGTACCTTCTCCCTGAACGAGCCCCTGGACTTCGAGGCTCCGAAGAGCGCCGCCGGCTCCAATGACTTCTCCATAACGGTCGTCGCCACCGATGACAACAGGCGTCCCGTGTCTTTGGAACTGCCGGTCGTCGTTGCAGTCACAAACGTCAACGAAGGGCCTGTCAGCATTCAGGAGAACCCCTTAGAGCCTATCCTAATAACCCTGCGGCCCTGAGGGCGATAAGGGCGCAGCTAAAGTGAAGAAAGGCGATGTAGTTGCCTGGAGACTTGTCCCAGCGGACCAGAATGCGTCGAAAGCGGTTCATCCAGCTGTGAGTGCGTTCCACCACCCAGCGCCGGGCTTTGAAACCGGCTTCATTTTTGATGGCCCGAGCTTCTTCGCCCCGGCCGCGAATGTGGGCCGTGAAGCGAAACTCGCGCAAAGTCTTACGCACCTCGTCGAAGTCGTAGCCCTTATCCAGGCACAGTCCCTGGGGACGCTCCGGGGTGGGAGCCGGGCGTTGTACCGGGAGGCTGTCCAGCGTAGCACGCGCCAACTTCATGTCGTGGCGGTTGGCCCCGTCTACCGCCAGCCCCACCGGAATACCCCGAGCTTCGGTCAACAGACTGCGTTTGACGCCGGTTTTACCCCGGTCCGTGGGGTTGGGACCGGTTTTTCCCCCCGCCCAGGGGGGACTTGGTTATGGCTCCGTCCATGCTCAAGAAAGTTCCAGTCCAGACCCTTCAATTCGTCATAACGTTCCAGTCCCACCTGCCAAAGCCGCAAGAAGACCCCGGCGGCGGCCCATTCCTGAAAGCGCAGATGGGCCGTCGAGCCGGAGCAAATGCCCGTGGCGTCCAACGCCTTCCATTGGCAACCGGTACGCAGCACGTAGAAGATACCGTTGGCGCAGGTCCGGTCTGGAACCCGGGGCCGTCCTCCGCCCAAAGGGTGGGTATTCACCCGCTTGGGAATCAGTGGGCCCAGCACCTCCCACAGGGCGTCGGATACCTGAAAGGAACTAGTGGTGGGGTTAGCTGGCCTGGTTGGGCCTGCGCGGCGGGGCCGGGGTGACTTGGGTTCTCTTGCTTTGGTCATCCCTGAAATTTAGCTTCAACTCCGGCTTCTTCCCTAGAGCTCCTCTTACGGGTTATCAATGATTTTGTTTTTAGGATAGGCTCTTAGAGGGTTGCGCCACATCGTAAACACCCTTGTTAGGTCAACCGGGATTCCCAGGCTTGTAGCGGCCTTCTCCGTCTCGTGTCACCAAGACCCGAGTGTCTGCCCCGTTTGGGTCCATGGTGATCAATACCTCCGGAGGACCGTTTTGGTCTGGCTGAACCACGGCAATTCTGGAGCCGTTCGGCGACCATGAGGCAAAGGTGCCGGAAGAAATCTCCTGAAGGTTCGTGCCATCCACATTCACCACGTAAATGGATCCAATTGACGTATGATATCTTCCGTTCGATCCTTGGTACCCGCTCCAGGAGAAGAGAAACTGTGAGTCGTCGGGAGACCATTCCAGTACTGCGATGCTGCCTCCAATTCGATTCTCTACCTTGGTTATCTTGTCTAGTTCTGTCCCGTCGCTATTGATGGTGTAAAGGGATAAGCTGCCAGAATTACCAATGTTGGTGGGATTCTCTAGAAACAAAAAGGCCAAACGCTGACCATTTGAGGACCAGGCTGAAGGACCGATTATCCTACCTCGCACCTGAGTTTGGTCCTGGAAGTTAGCTGAAAGGAACAGTCGTCGCAGTTCCTGTCCGTCCGCTCCTACTATATACAACTCTGATCTATACGCCTCTGAACCATCAATAACGCTTTCGACCACAAAGGCGAGTTCCTGTTCGCTGGGCGACCAGATGGGACCGACTGTTATATCCTTAGAGTTAGTGCGTTTGCCATCTGGCCAATATTCGGGCGTATTTGTGTGAGTATGATAAAGAAGTCTTTCTTCCTGGCTGCCGTCGCTGGCAATCACCCTAATATTCGGGAACCATGAGTCGTCGGCAAACCCATCAGCAAAGGCAATGCGAGAGCCATCCGGCGACCAGTCAGGAGCAATGGCAGTATGGTACTTGGAGATGCGTTCGGTGAGCCTCCGCCGATTCGAACCGTCAAGGTTGGCGGTTTCAATCTCAGTGACGATCGGGTCCTTAGTGTGCCTGGAGGTGGCGTAGGCTATACGGGTACCATCTGGAGATAAGTTAGGGAAGCGGTCAAGCTTATTTTTGTCTCCCCCCTCAGAGAAGAGCCGGAACTCGGAGCCGTCGGTCCTGACTATGTAGATCCTCCCATAGTCGCCATAGGACCCTAGTGGCGTCATTATATTCTGTCCGTCGGGCGTCCATCTTGGAGTAGCTTTAGGCACAGCATGGTGTGCAAAATAGTATGGACCATGCAAACCAAGCGCGGTGTCACCTCCAAATGGATTATCACCCGATCTTATAGCAATGCAAAAACCGGCTACAAAGAAAATGACGAGACCAACAACAGCAATCGTTACAGCGAGCGGCCCCAACGCAACTATCCACATAATGAATTTCATGCCGTATTCCTATGGTTCCACATTTTGGTAGAGGGTATATGTGGCCATGATGTCGAGAGGATGTGGGAGGCATGGGGATTTGTGTTGTTTGTTATTTTCTGTGGTGGAAACGAATCCTGGATTTAGGTAAGGCGTGGGGGTGGCTGTTTCACTCATGGGGATAGGTTAGTGGACGAATGGATGTTTTGGCAATGGGGAGATGTCAGTGGTGGGTTGGAGGAGGGTATGGAGGAAGGGGGGCGAGATTCTTCGTCGCGGGGCCTTCTCAGAATGACATGCTGGTGGTCGGGCCTCCTCAGAGTGACGTGCTGGGGGTTAGACGGGGAGGTCTATGGGGTGGTTGGCGAGGAGGTTGTCTGCCTGGGGCGAGATTCTTCGTCGCGGGGCCTCCTCAGAACGGCATGCTGGGGGTTAGACGGGGAGGTCTATGGGGTAATTGGCGAGGAGGTTGTCTGCCTGGGGCGAGATTCTTCGTCGCGGGGCCTTCTCAGAATGACATGCCGGTGGTCGGGCCTCCTCAGAATGACGTCAGTGGGGTTAGAGGGGGAGGTCTGTGGCGTAGTTTTCCAGAAGCTTGTCTACCTGGGCCGCCATGTCGGGGTCGGCGGGGATTAGGGGCAGGCGGGGGTTGCCTATGGCGAAGCCTATTTTGGCGTAGGCGTATTTGAGGGGGATGGGGTTGGATGCGATGCCGGTCATGCCGTTGCACAGGGGCAGCAGGCGCAGATGCTCTTCGGCGGCCTCCTTCAACTTTCCTGCAACCGTCAGGTCTATCATGTGGCGCATCTGCTTGCCGAAGAGGTTGGAGACTACGCAGATGACGCCGTAGCCCCCCAGGCAGAGGAGGGGGAAGGTGTCGCCGTCGTTGCCGCTCCAGATGCGGAAGCCGTCAGAAGCGCTGTCTATGGTTTGCGCCATTAGCTCGAAGTCGGCGGTGGCGTCTTTCACGCCCACTATGTTGTCGACGTGGCTGGCTCGGATGGTGGTGTCCAGGGACATCTTGATGCCGGTGCGGCCGGGGATGTTGTAGAGGATGCAGGGCAGATGGGTTGATTCGGCGATTGCCTTGAAGTGCCGGTAGATGCCTTCCTGGGGGGGCTTGTTGTAGTAGGGGACTGTCAGCAGCAGCGCATCGACGCCCATCTCTTCCGCTTCCCTGCTGAGGTTGATGCTGTCCCAGGTAGAGTAGTTGCCGGTGTTGGCAATCACTGCGCCCCTGTCTCCTATTGCTGCCTTGACCTCGCCCCAGAGTCGAAGCTTCTCCTCGTGGCTGAGGGTGGGGCCTTCGCCAGTAGTGGCGCCGACAACAAGGCCGTCACTGCCTGAGTCCAGCAACCGATTGGCCAGATCGCGGGTCTTGGCCCAATCCACCTCGCCCCGTTCGTCCATGGGCGTGACCATGGCGGTCAATAGTCTACCAAGCTCTACCATGGCAGTCCTCCAGCTATGCGAGTAGAACCCATTGGGCTACGGCTCGGAAGAAGCGGCCAGGGATTTTGCCGTCAGGCAGTCCCGTCTAACCACTTCTTCCGCTATCTGAAGGGCATTAAGAGCGGCGCCCTTCCTAAGATTATCGGCCACTATCCAGAGGGCCAGTCCGTTGTCAATTGAGGGGTCCCGTCGAATGCGTCCGACGTAAACGTCATCGGCGCCGGCCAAATCCAGGGGCATGGGGTAGGAGTCACGGAGGACGGTTACTCCGGGCATTTCGTCCAACAGTTGGGCCGCCTCAGCGGGGTTCATGGGATGTTCGAATTCGAGGTGGACCGCCTCGCTGTGACAGGTGTAGACGGGCACGCGAACGCAGGTGGCGGAGATTCCCATGTATGGGTCGTGGAGAATCTTCCGGGTTTCGTTGATCATCTTCTCCTCTTCCTTGCTGTAGCCGTCTTCAAGAAAGTCGTCGATGTGAGGGAAGAGGTTGAAGGCGAGGGTGTGAGGCATGGCGTTAGCGTGGGAGGGCGTGCCGGTAAGCATGGCTTCAGCCTGCTCCGTTAGCTCCTGTACGGCGGCGGCTCCGGCACCGGAAGCGGCCTGGTAGGTGTCTACGATGACGCGTCTGATGGGGTTGACACGATGCAAGGGGTAGAGGGCCATGACCATCTGGATGGTGGAGCAGTTGGGTGTGGCGATGATGCCACGGTGGTCTTCCACGTCCTGCCCGTTTATTTCTGGAACGACCAAAGGCACGGCGGGGTCCATGCGGTAGGCGGAGCTCTTGTCGATAGCCACGGCTCCGCTGTTGACGGCTGCGGGGACGAAACGGCGGCTTACCGACGCTCCGGCGGAGATGAAGGCGAAGTCGATGTTTCGGAAGGAGTCTTCAGTGGTTTCCTGAACCTCGAATTCCTGTCCGGCCACCTGAATGCGGGCGCCGGCGGAACGCCGGGAAGCCAGCAATCTGAGGTGGTTGACGGGAAAGGAGCGCTGCTCCAGGATGTTCAGGAAAACGCGGCCCACGGCGCCGGTGGCGCCCACTATTGCAATGTTGAAATACTTGCTCACTATGGGGCCGCTACACTCCTAAAATCTTGTCCAAGCCTAGCACAAGGCCCCTTATGGTAACAACCTCACGGATGGCGCGAAGGACCCCTGGCATGTAGCAATCCCGGCCCAGGGTGTCGTGGCGCAGTGTGAGGGTCTGGCCCTGGGCGCCGAAGACCACTTCATGATGGGCGCTTCGACCGGGCTGACGCAAACTGTGGATACCCACGCCACCGACTTGTGCACCCATAGACCCCTCCAGGTTCTCCCTCTGGGGTTCCTTACGGACGAATTCCTTGCCATCGGCGGCGGCTTGGGCCAGGGCAATGGACGTGCCGGATGGGGCGTCGATCTTTGCTTCGTGGTGCGACTCGATTATGTCTACGTAGTCGAAATATGGCGCGGCCTTCTGCACAAGGCTCTGGAGCACTACCGCACCCAGGGCAAAGTTAGGGGCCACCACCACGCCCACGCCCTTCGCACGAGCCCTCTGGTCCATGAGGCGAACTGCTTCATCCTTGAGGCCAGAGGTGCCTGTAACGAAGCAAACGCCCGCTTCGATAGTGGTGTAGGCCGCTTGTATGGTGGCGTCGGCGTTGGAGAAGTCCACCACGACGCGGGGCTTGGTTTGGAGAATAAGGGTCGAGAGGTCAGACGAAAGGGGAATGGAACCGGCGCCGTTGGGCAGGTGCAGCCGGTTGCCAGGCGCGACGACGTCAACGCCGCCAACGGGCAACGTATCCGCGGCTTCGCAGACTGCCTTGAGGGTTTCCTGACCCATCCGTCCGGCGACGCCGTGGATGAGGACTCTAATGTCTGCCATTGAATACTCCGGGCGTAGGCTGGCCTCTAGTGTAAAGAGCAGGGCCTATTTTGGCCACTGATATTGAGGCCAGAAAGCGCAGTTTTAGCCACGGCGAGAATGCGGGGCTACGGGGCTGATGACTACCGCCCGGGTGGGCGACGATTGCCGAAGCCACTACGCGGACCAGAGCCGGGACGGTCTCCGCGGGGCGCGTTGTTGCGTCCGGGGGGGCCGCCTCGACGGGGCGGGCGGCCTCCCATGGGTCGGCCTCCGCGGGCGCCGCCCGGACGGGGACCGGATGACCGGGACGGCGGTCCCTCCTCGCCGAAGAGGGCGCGTCGGGACAGGTTGATGCGACCCAGGGAGTCTATCTCCAGGATCATCACTGCTATCTCCTGGTCCATAGTCACGCCGTTGTCCATGGAAGCCAACTCCTCCGTACGCAGCAGGCCGTCCTTGCCGGGAACCAGCTCGACGAAGGAGCCGAAGTTGGTCATCCTTACAACCTTGCCAGTGAAGATGTCCCCCACTTCCAACTCTCTGGTCATGTTTTCAATGCGGGTGCGGGCCTTCCGTATGGCGTTATCGTCGTTGGCGCCTATTATCACCACGCCAGCGTCGTCGATGTCCACGGTGGCGCCTGATTCCTCGATGATGGCGCGGATATTGCGACCGCCTGGGCCGATGACAGCGCCAATCTTGTCGACGGGAATGGTGATGCGCTCCATCTTGGGAGCGTACTGGCTGAGGGCGGCCCGGGGCGTCTGGATGGCCTCCGACATCTTGTCGAGGATGTGCAGGCGTCCGACTCTGGCCTGCTCCAAGGCTATCTGCAAGATCTCCTGGGTGAGGCCCTGAATCTTGATGTCCATCTGCAGGGCGTTAATGCCCTTGGCGGTGCCCGCCACCTTGAAGTCCATGTCTCCCAGGAAGTCCTCGACGCCCTGGATGTCCGAAAGGACGGCGTAGTTGCCATCGTCTCCCATTATGAGGCCCATGGCCACGCCGGCAACAGGGCTCTTGATGGGCACGCCCGCGTCCATGAGCGCCAGGGAGCTGCCGCAAACGCTGGCCATGGAGGTGCTTCCGTTGGAACTAAGCACCTCCGAGACAATGCGTAGGGCGTAGGGGAAGTCCTCTTCGGAGGGTAGGACGGGATCGATGGCCCGTTCCGCCAATGCGCCGTGGCCAATCTCCCGCCGGCCGGTGAACATACGGCCCGTCTCACCCACGGAATAGGGCGGGAAGTTGTAGTGATGCATGAACCGCTTTCTGTCCTGGGGGCTGAGGGTGTCGAGGATCTGCTTCATGCTGATGGTGGCCAGGGTGGCGATGCTCAGCACTTGAGTTTCACCCCTGGTAAATAGGCCCGTCCCGTGGGTGCGGGGCAGGACGCCGACCTCGGAGGTGATGGGTCGAATCTCATGGGCTTCTCTGCCATCGGGTCTAATACCCTGCTCCAGGATTCGGGAGCGGACCACGTCTTTCATCATTGACTTAAAGATGCCTGAGACCTGCTTGGGGTCTTCGTCCTCGAGGGCTTTCAGCACCTCGTCCCTTAGCTGACGCTCAGCGTCCTCACGTCCGGCCTTGTCGGGGCTGGGAGCCAACGCCGTTTCCAAGCGGCCATTGAGGATGCCTTCCACGCGACGTTTCAAGTCCGAGTCGTCGGCAGTTTCCGGGACGGGCCGCTTGGGCTTGCCCACGGTCCGCACCATCTCGTCAATCAAGCCGATAATCTCGTCGTTGGTCTCCTGGGCGCGACTGATGGCCTCGAGGGCGACTTCTTCGGAAACCTCGTTTGCGCCCGCCTCCACCATGCTGACGGCGCCGCGAAGGCCGGCTACAGCTACGTTGAGGCTGCTCTCTTCTATCTCAGTAAAGGTAGGATTGACGATGTATTCACCGTCCTTGTAGGCCACGCGGCAGGCGCCCACCGGCCCGTCAAAGGGGATGTCCGAAATGGACACGGCGGCGGAAGCGCCGACTATGCCCAGCACGTCCGGCGGGTTCTCCTGGTCTGTGGAGAGAACGGTCAAGACTATTTGCAGGTCGTTATGGAGGCCCTTGGGGAACTGGGGCCGCATGGGCCTATCCACCAGACGGGCGGAAAGGATGGCGTCGGTCCCGGGTCTGCCCTCCCGGCGGAAGAAACTGCCGGGAATCTTTCCGATGGCGTAGAGCTTCTCCTCGAATTCCACCGTCAGTGGGAGGAAGTCGATGTCCGGGCGGGACCTGGACGACATGACTGCCGTGGCCAGCAACACCGTATCGCCGCAAGTTACTTTGACGGCGCCGTTGGCTTGGGAAGCAAGCTTACCGGTCTGCAAAGTAAGCAGCTTGCCGCCGATCTGTATCTGAAAATTATGTTCCATTACAATAGGTATCAAATCCTTCTAAGGGTAAAGAGGGGGAATAAAAGGAAAAAGCGCCCCGTCGGGGCGCCTATCTTCTGAGGCCGAGCCTAGCTATAAGAGACCTATAGCGGGCCACGTTCTTGTGGGTGAGGTAGCCGAGCAGCTTTCTGCGGCGCCCCACCAGTCGGAGAAGGCCCACCCGGGTATGGGTGTCCTTCCGATGAACTTTAAGATGCTCTGTAAGCTCCTTGATCCGCCCCGTTAGAACCGCTACCTGGACCTCTATGGAGCCTGTATCCCCCGGGGTTTGGGCGTACTCCGCCATAATGACTGACTTGCTATCTTTGTTCACGTACTCTTTCTATTCCCTCTTTCTCTTTTCAAGCACGAATTATAACATAGCTGAGGTATCTTTCAATACGGCAGATGATAGGTTGGCAGAATTCGCATTGAATTTGTACGTGGTAGCCACACCCATAGGCAATTTGGAGGACATTACCCTTCGCGCCTTGCGAATCTTGGGGGAGGCGAAGCTCATTGCCGCCGAGGATACGCGCACGACGCGTAAGCTGCTGGCGAGATATGAAATCAGGACGCCGTTGTTGAGCTTTCATCAACACAATTACGTCCGCCAGATCCCCAAGGTCTTGGAGGCATTGGCGGAAGGGGACGTGGCTTTGGTGAGCGATGCGGGGGTTCCGACGCTTTCGGACCCGGGGGCGGAGCTGGTGGAGAAAGCTTTAGAGCTGGGCATAACTGTGACGCCTATTCCTGGGCCATCGGCGGTTACAGCCGCGCTTTCCGCGTCGGGTCTGCCTGCCGACAGGTTTATGTTCGTCGGGTTTCTACCGCGCCGGAGGAATGAGAGGCTCCGGCTGCTGCAGGAGTTGGCCGGTATTGATAACACCCTGGTAGTCTTCGAAGCCCCCCACCGGATTGGGAGCACGTTGGAGGATATCTTTTCTACGTGGGGTGATAGACGGATAACCGTTTGCCGGGAGTTGACCAAGAAGTTTGAAGAGGTCTTCGCCGGCTGTGTGTCCGAGGCCCTGGAGCGGTTTGACTTGCCGAGGGGGGAGTTTACCTTGGTGGTGGAAGGTGCAGAGACGGCGGGCCCGGAGATTTGGGAGCCGGAGCAGGTACGGGAAGCGCTGAAGGAGTTGAAGCGTGATGGGGTGAGGGCGAAGGAGGCGGTGCGTCGGATAGCCGATGCGTCGGGGGTGCGGCGAAGTTTGGTCTATGACGAGTGGCTGTCGCTGGGTGGGGATGGTCCATAGGATGTGAGGGAGTCTCGCAAATAAGTGGGGATTGGGAGAACCGGCTTGGGAACCGAAGGAAAGGAATTGTTGCAGAGGGAGACCTTTGCATAACTACTGAAACGCATTCAGATAGTGGTGTGGGACGACTCTTGACATAGCTAAATCATGGGATTCTGGATTCCGGCTTCCGCCGGAATGACGGTTATGCAAAGGTCTCCAGAGGCGGGATGATTCGTTTTTGGGTGACTCGTTTTGCTGTGTGGTGGAAACGAGTGGTATTTTCCTTCGTAATCGGGGACTCGTTATTTTCTGTGGTGGAAACGAATGGCGCATTAACCGTAGACGTAGCGACGCTGGATGGCCATGAGTCTGGCGAGGGAATTGACTGCTCGTAGGAGGAGTTCGGTAGAAACTTCCGGGTCGTCGAGGAGGGCGTTGAGCTTGACGCGCAGGAGGGCGATTTCAGGGCCAAGGTCTCTGAGGTCGTCGGCGTCTTCGAGCTGCTTTAGCTGGTCGGGGGTGAAGTGTTTTGAGTAGAAGCCGTGTTTGCGGGCGTTCTGGTTGCCGGGCTGACCGCCGGACTTGAGTTTGGGATCTTCGTCCTCTTCGCTGTTGAGGTCGTAGAAGGAGCCTTTGGGGGGTTCTTTGGGGTATCCGAGAGTGTCTAGCAATTTATCGAAGTCCTCATACAGTTGTTCTATAGTTTTCATGGGATGGAAGGTAGCAGGGGATGGGGATTTGTGGCAAGGGGGAAGATGTCACAACGGGGGGTGGGAGTGTGGTGGGTGTGGGAGGGAAGGGATGGGTCTCCGTATTCGTGAGGACGAAGGAAGGGAAAGGGGGATTGCTACGGCAACGAGATTCTTCACTTCGCTTCGCTGCGTTCAGAATGACATGTGGGCGGGATGGCGGAGGAATGACGGGTAAGATGGCCTGCGTGGGTGGAGAATACCGCTCTCTGCAGGGCGTACCGAAATCAGGTGGTATTGTGCTAAACTTGGTTCCTTGGAGCGGCGGGGCGAGAGTCCCCTGGCGCACTCTGAGCAGAAATAGCATCTCAGGAGGAACGGCTGAGGGCCCATGCCGGAGCGGATATTCATAGCGGTGGCTTGGCCCTACGCCAACGGTTCCCTGCACCTGGGGCAGATAGCGGGCTGCTATCTGCCGGCGGACATCTTCGCCCGGTATCATCGCATGAAGGGCAACCAGGTAATCATGGTTTCCGGCAGCGACCAGCACGGAACGCCCATTACCATCCGCGCCGACAGGGAAGGCGTTTCGCCTCAGCAGGTAGTGGACCGGTTTCATAGCGAGTTTCTGGAAAGCTGGAAGCGTTTGGGCATCAGCTTCGACCTGTTCACCACCACGGGCACGGAAAATCACGCCCAGGTGGTGCAGCAACTCTTTCTCACCCTGTTGGAGAAGGGTTACATCTATAAGGATACGATGCTGCTCCCCTACTCCGCCGAGATGGATCGTTTTCTGCCAGACAGATACGTGGAGGGCATCTGTCCCTTCTGCGACGACCCTGGTGCAAGAGGAGACCAGTGCGACGCCTGCGGCAGGACGCTGAATCCAACGGACCTCATCGAACCACGCAGCGCTATCGGGGGGTCCATTCTGGAATTCCGGGAGTCGGAGCATTTTTTCCTAAAGCTGACGGCCTTTCAAGAGCCGTTGTTGGAATGGGTGAAGCAGCAGAGGCACTGGCGGCCCAACGTACTGAACTTCACACAGCGCTTTCTGGAAGACGGGTTGAAGGACCGGGCAATTACCCGAGATATTCAGTGGGGCATTACGATTCCCCTGGAAGGCTACGAAAGCAAGCGTATCTACGTTTGGTTCGAGGCAGTGACGGGGTATTTGTCGGCTGCCATGGAGTGGGCCCAACGCCAGGGAGACCCTGAGGCGTGGGAACCCTTCTTCCGTGACTCCAACACCAGGGGATACTACTTCATTGGCAAGGACAACATCCCCTTTCACACGATAATCTGGCCCGCCATGCTCATGGGGGACGGCAGTCTCGAGCGGCCCTATGACGTTCCCGCCAACGAGTTTCTCAACATGGAGGACGCGAAGATATCCACCAGCCGCAACTGGGCCGTTTGGCTCCCCGACTACTTGGACCGGTTTGAACCGGACCCGCTGCGGTATGTGCTCTCGGCCATCATGCCGGAGAGCAGCGATTCCAACTTCTCGTGGCACGACTTTGTACGCCGAAATAATCAGGAACTGGTGGCCACTTACGGGAACCTGGTGCACCGGGTTTTGACGATGACTCATCGCAATTTCAAGGGAACTTTCCCGCAGCCGGGGGCGTTGGACGCTCAAGACCAGGAGTTGATGGATAGGCTTACGGCGGCGCTGGATGAGGCGGCGGAGCATTTGGGATCGTGCCGGTTCCGGCGGGCGCTCTCCGTCGCCATGGGTCTGGCCCAGGCCGCCAACCGCTACCTTGACGCGCGGGAGCCGTGGCGCACGCGGAAGACGGACTTAGAGAGAACGGCTACGACGCTCTGGGTAAGCCTGAACGTCCTTTCATGCCTGCGAACCCTTACCTACCCCTTCCTGCCCTTCAGCGCTCAGCGGCTTCACGAAATGCTGGGCTACGAAGGCAAGGTGCAGGACTCCGGATGGCAACTTGGCCAGATTCCGGTTGGCGAGTCATTTGGCAAGCCGACCCATCTCTTCAGCAAGCTGGACGAATCCGTGGCTGAGGAAGAGCAGGAACGACTCCGGGCGGCGGCCCGGTAGGAGCACCATTGCTTCAGAGATTGGACGCGCTGGCAGGACAGATCTACCAGCCCATTACGGGTGAACTCATTCAGGTTGTAGAGAACCTGAAGAGTCTAAGGCAAGGGAAAGACCAGCACATGACCCCCTTGCTGACTTACCTCTTCGACCGCGGGGGAAAGGGCATGCGCCCCGCAGTGACCCTGCTCGCGTCCGGCCTGTACGCCAAAGAAGCGCCGGCGGCTGTCACCATGGCCACCGCGGTCGAGCTTCTGCATATTGCCACACTGATTCACGACGACACCGTCGACAACTCTCTAACCCGGCGGGGGATGGACACTATCAGTAGCCGATGGGACGAGAATGTGGCTATTCTGCTGGGCGACTATGTTTTCGCCGCCTCCGCCACGTTCGTGTGCGACACCAACAACATTCGTGTGATTCGCCGGTTCTCGGAGACAATAATGGACCTCTCCAGCGGCCAGCTTCTGGAATACTTCAATGGGCACAACGTGGACCAGACTCGAAAGCTTTACGAGGACAGGATTTATCGTAAGACTGCATCGCTCTTTCGCACAGCCGCAGAGTCCGGCGCTATCTTGGGAGGCGCGACGGAAGAGGGTATCGATGCTCTGTCCCAGTATGGCTACAACATTGGCATGGCCTTTCAGATTGTGGACGATATACTGGACGTGAGCGGCGACGCGGAGGAGATTGGAAAGCCCGTGGGCAACGACTTGCTGCAGGGGGTAATGACGCTTCCCAGCATCAAGCTACTGGAACGCCATCCGTCCGACAATCCCATCCGCGACCTCTTTGCCAACCCAGGCGAGAAGACCTACCTTCAGGAGAGTCTGAAGATGATGCAGGAATCGGATATTCTGGAGGAGTGCCACGCCGAGGCCGAGGAGTATTGCGCCAAGGCCCTTCGGATACTGGAGGGTCTACCCGAGACGCGGGCCAGGGAGTCGCTCAGGATACTGGCGTCCTACGTTACGAAGAGGCAACGCTGAACCGACGGTTCACGCCTCCCAGACAACCTTCCCTCCGACTATAGTCAAAACCACCCCTATCTTGCCTATCTCCTCCACCGGCGTCCGAGTAGGGTCGTCGGTTAGCAGGGCAAGGTCGGCGTACTTTCCCGGCCTTATGGAACCGATCAGCCCTTCCTGGAAGCAGGAGCGAGCCGCACCGATAGTCCAGGCTTGAAGGGCTTGAACGGCGGAAACCGCCTGGTTGGGGCCGATACTGCGTCCGTCCGACGTCCGTCGAGTGACAGCGGCCTGGGTGTGGAGCAGGGGATCTATCGGCGAAACAGGGGCGTCGGAACTGGCGACCCAGGGGATTCGGGAGTCGGCCAAGCCTGCCAGCGGGTAGAGATGGTTGATGAGGCCCGGTTCCACGTTGGCGAGGTATTTCGCGCCGTGGTGGTAGACGAAGCCGGGTTGGGTGACCACCGTTGCGCCGCTGTCTTTCACCAGCCGTAGAATCTCCGGGGGCGCTTCGGCGCAGTGTTCAATTCGGTGGCGGGGGCCTGGACGACCATTGAAGAGGTGGGTGGCGGCGATGGCTTGGGCGGCGGCGATCACGGCTTCCGCCTCCACTGCATGGAAGGCCAGTTGACGTCCCCTACGGTGCTGATCGATGGCGATTCCCACCAGATCTTCCGGAGAGGGACGGAGGCTTCCGGTGGCCAAAGTTACCATTATCTTGACCGCGCCTAACCGCAGCCCGAAATTAGTGTCAATGCCTTCGGTGCTAAGTAGTTCCTCGTCATTGGCGTGGGGTAGACCAACCATCATTGTTACTCTAGGAGTCAGTGCACCGGAATCCTTAAGCCGGTGGAAGGTCTGCCATTGCTCGAATCCATTGCCCGCGCCGGCGTCCTGGATTGCAGTTACGCCTTTGGAAAGTAGCAGGGTGTTCGCCTCTCTAACGCTGGTGGCAAACTCTCCCTCCGCTCGGAAGGGTCTCATTAAGCGGCCAATCTCCCGGTTCATCTCCAGGAATACGCCGGTAGGACGCCCTGATGCATCTCGTGCCACGTGACCTTGGGGAGGGCCTTTGAAGTTTCGTCCAATTCCCAGGAGCTTCATGGCGGCTGAGTTCAATACCGTGGCGTGGCCGGATCGATGCTCAAGCCGCACCGGATGTTCCGGCGCTGCCCGGTCCAGGTCGGCGATGTTGGGATGGCGGCCTTCTTCCAAGAGGCCCTCGTCGTATCCGTAAGCGCGGATCCATTTGCCAGGGGGAGTCCGTATTGCTCCCTGGGCAATCAAGCGCACTACGTGATGGATGCCAGGCGCTTTGTCGGCCCTGCAGTCCAGTTGAAGAAACCTGGAGGCCATGGCCAGGAAGTGACAATGAGCGTCGTGGAAACCGGGCGCGAGCGTCATGCGGTTGCAGTCGCGTCGACGGGTTCCTGCGTCCGCCAGGGAGTCCAGGTCCTTCAGGGAGCCAACGGCCAGGATGCGACCGTCTTTGACGGCAACGGCGGACGCCCGTGTATGAGTGGGTTCCAGAGTTAATACCCTGGCGTTGTACAACAGCAGGTCCGCCTTAGGCGTCATGACTCATAGTACGGGAAGTCTTTGGGATGCTGCCATGACAATGAGGCGCACTTGCCCAGCCGGAATTTTGCGGGATGTTTCCGCTCAAGCCTCGGGGGCAGACTCGATGAACAGCTTCACCGCGTGCCAAACGAACATCTCCGGTGTCAGGCTAAGCTCCCGCGAGAGGTCCTTGACCTGCTGGGCCAGGGGGCCCGTAAGCGAGAAGGTCACGCTCTTGTCTTCTTCGGCCCAGAGGAGCAGCAGCCGTAGGGTCTCCAAGCCAAGTTGGGCGACAACAACCTCTGCTTTGTCGTCCGAGTCGATGGAGCGGCGATGCAGCGTTACGGATCCGCCGACACTTTCAGCCCAATAGGCATGACGACCGTCGTCGCCCATTGTAAAGGGGCCTTTATTCTCTGGGCTGCTAGTCAATGTCTGCGGCGTCGTGCTGTTCGTCAGCGTGGTAGGAGCTGCGGACCAGCGGACCTGAGGCCACGTGCTTGAACCCCAAGTCCTTGCCGATTGCCGCCAACTCTCTGAATTCTGATGGCGTGTAAAACCTGTCTATGGGCAGGTGGTCTTTTGAGGGGCGGAGATACTGGCCAATGGTCAGGAGGTCACAGTCCACGGCCCGCAAGTCCCTCATGGTTTCCACGACCTCAGACGTAGCTTCCCCCATGCCGACGATAATGCCGGACTTGGTTGGGACGGCGGGGGCAATCTCCTTGGAACGGCGCAGTAGCTGAAGGGAACGTTCGTAGCCACCCCGGGGCCGAACCTTGGGAAAGACGTTCCGCACTGTCTCGATGTTGTGGTTCAGCACCGCCGGGCCTGCCTCGAGCACCCGTCGGAGGGCCAATTCGGACCCTTCGAAGTCGGGAATGAGCACTTCCACCCGACAGGTTGGCAGCTCCTTTCGAATCTGCCGGATGCACATGGCGAAGATGAGGGCGCCGCCATCTGCCAGGTCGTCCCGATTCACTGAGGTTATTACGCAGTAGTTGAGGTTCATTCGCTTCACGGCCCGGGTGAGACGCTGTGGCTCCCCTATGTCCAGCCCCATTGGGCGTCCGCTGGTGACGGCGCAGTAGCGGCAGGCACGGGTGCAGATATCTCCCAGAATCATGAAAGTGGCGCTGCGGCGTTCCCAGCAGTCGCCGATGTTTGGACAGCGGGCCTCTTCGCAGACGGTGTGCAGTTCCGAGCTACGCATGAGATGCTTCAACTGGCGGTAGTTTGGGCCGCCCGGCATCGGGACCTTGAACCATTGAGGAAGGCGAGGCCTGACTTGGGTGGTCATCGGACTTCCATCCGTCGAGGCGGGATGCGGCACTTCTCTGCCGTCACGATGGCGTCGATACAGAAGGCGGCTAGGTCCAGTCGTTGGTTGTGGTTGACCACTCGAAATTCGAAGTCCTCCATGGCTTTCATCTCGTCTCCGGCAGCCTCGCTTCGGAGTCGGAGGGTTTGTACGGACTCGCTTTGACGAAAGCGCAACCTCCGCTCCAATTCAGCGATAGATGGGGGTGCAAGGAATATCATCAAGGAGTCCTTCACCAAGGCCCGGACTGTGGCGGCGCCCTGGACGTCCAGTTTCACAAAAACGTCCTTCCCTTTGGCGAGGGCATCCTTGACCTGCTGCTTGGGCACACCATACCAGTTGCCATAGACTTCAGCGCACTCCAGAAACTGCTCTCCTTTTCGCATATGCTCGAACTCTTCTGTGTCCAGAAACAGGTAGTCTATACCGTTTCGCTCGGAACGCCGGCGGGGGCGGGTGGTGGCCGTCACCACGAAATGCCATGGCCGGTCCAGCTCCTTCATGTACTGGAAGACAGCGTCTTTGCCGACGCCGGAAGGCCCTGAGACTACCACCAGCAGGGGGTCTCCGAACCTGTCGGGAAAATCGGTGCTAAGCCAGTCCAAGGCTAACTCTCAAAGGGTGTTCAACCTCCCTTAGCGGCGGTTCTTGCGGCCCTTTTTATTATCTTCTTCGTCGCCCAAGAGCCCGTGAGCGGCTTTGGTGCCAAACATTACCTCCGCCGTAGCGCGGCCGAAGGACAGGGACTTGGGCCGTTCGTAGTCGGCCCTCGCCCAGGGAGTGATCACGCCACCCAGCCACTTTTCGCGCTCTTCAAAGGCGGTCTCGAACAGGTCGTAAAGCGGCTGAGAAGGCTCCTCCTGCCCCATGATGCCTTTGATCCGCTCCAGTTCCAGGATGAATTCGTTGATCCAGTGGATGATCCCTTCCTGGTTGGTGAGACAAACATCCCTGTGCATGATTGAATCGCCGGAAGCCAGGCGGGTAACGTCCCGAAAGCCTGAGGAGGCCAGATAGCTGATGTCTCCCCACTGGGGACTTTTGGAAGTAGCGCCGATGAGAGCCGCCGATAGAACGAAGGGGAGGTGGCTCACGGCTGCTACGAAGCTATCGTGCTCCTGGGCGTCAATGAAGAAGGGCTTCGCTCCCATGGCGGAGGTGAGGTCAACGATGGTTCTAACGCCCTTCTGGCTGGCGCCGGGGCTGGGCACTATACAGTATGGCCGGTCGTTGAATATTTCCGCGTCGGCGTTGTCCGGCCCCGGCGTTTCCCGGCCGGCCAGGGGATGACCGCCTACGAAGTCCACGTGGTTGGGAAGGTGCTCCTTGGCCCACTCCAAGACGGCCGCCTTTGTGCCACCGGTGTCGGACACTATGGTCCTATCTTCGTCCCGACGGAGACGGGGGCCGATGTGTTCCATCACGTCCTTGATGGCCATGACCGGAGTGGCGATAAACACCATGCTGGCGTTGGAAACGGCCGCGGCCATGTTATTCTCCACCCGGTCCACGGCTTTCATGCTCTTGGCCTTGTTGGCGCGGTACCTCTCCAAGTCCGTCCCGACAATCTCGATGTTCTTAATGCCAACCTTCTTGATTGCGAGCCCTAGAGAGGTCCCGATGAGGCCAGTTCCGATTATAGTAATGGTGTCCATGCAATTCCCCTGTGGATTATTTTATACGCCTATGGTCTTTCACTGAACGTGACTTGGGGGGGCGATTAACGCGCCACCCTATTCGTACTCATCATCGTCGAAATGCGCGCTTTCCGCACCAAACCCGACGGGAATTATAGCGCTAGTTCTTTCGGATCTGGGCTTCCGCTGCCGAGGGAGTTCCAGCAGGCGCTCTTTCAAGGCCTTCAACGAATCTCCCGAAGCGGCTCCCACGTCTACCACGACCGCGTCGACCCCCACGTCTCGAAGGCCTTCCAGTTCCCTGGCAGAGAGTCCGACTGGAACCTCCACGAGCAGGAACTTGTCGAACATGGTACGAACGGATACCACATCGATGAGGCGTTGAAGCGTTAGGGGGCCGTTATCCGCTAGTGAGGTGAATGCGGCGCTTATGGGCAGGTCTTCCAGGGTGCGGAGGAATCCGTCGTTGGCGCCGATGGGTAGAGACAAGATAAAGGCGGCCCGGTCGTCCTTGGCTGCCTCGACGGTCACGCTTTCGGGATTGACCAGAAAGAAGTCGCAACCCTTCTGCACCAGACCATCGGTCGTATCGCTGTCCAACGCGTCGGCCTTGACACCCCAGGGAGTAGAACCCAGCGCTTCGGCTATCGACGCAATTTCTTCCCCAGAGTCTACGTCCGTTAGCAGAGCGCCATCGGCGTCCAAACTGGCGAGACTCTTGGCTTCCACCAGAGAGTTCTGGGAAAGGATGCCAATGAGGGCCATGGCGGGGGTCTGAGCCGCGCGGGTAGCCGCGCCGAAGCCCATGGGCGCGGGCGAGCCGCGGCTGATCTTCTCAATCCTGGATACAAGCTTGCTCATCAAAACTCCCGTAATTTGGGTAAGGGTATTTTGCCGTTGAAGGGCGGGCCCTGTCAATTGGCTTTCTGGTGAATCCCACCTCCGCGTTTTAGCTGGAAGGCCTAAGTAGAAGGACGCACCCAAATTACGGAATCCAGCAGGCCGCAATTTCTCTGCGTATGCTTGACAATATACAGTGTTTCATGTCTACTAGCCCACGTAGAGAATTGCCTCTGTGAATGAGCATTCTATGAACCGACTTGCGACTCTCACAGGGATTTTCTCTACTAACTCAGCCCGCGCACCAAATTAGGAGGTTGAAGGAATGACAAAGAAGTCCAAATATGGGCTGCCCTTGGTAGCCATCATGCTTTCATTAGCGGTGGCGCTTACGTTGATCATCGCCGCTTGTGGTGGAGATGACGACGACGATGCGCCCGCCCCAACGCAGGCTGCGGCCCCCACGGCCGCTGCGACTGTCGCGCCTGCCCCAACGCAAGCCCCCGCGCCAACGGCGGCGCCTACCGCAGTCCCCACGACCGCGGCCCCGCCGATGGAGCCGGTTCCCGTTTCGCCAAGGCTAATCCTAGCGGTGCCTCCGCCTTCCCAGGAGGTGGGCGTCATACATTTGGCAAACAACCTGACGAACTCCTTCCTGGTCCACTACGACCATCTACTTGCGTCGGACCCGCAGACGGCGGCCTACGGGCCCCAGATGGCCACCTCGTGGGACACTTCGCCCAACGGCAAGACCTGGACCTTCCAGCTACGTGACGACGTGCCCTTCTACAGCAGAGATGGCACGCCGTCGGAATACAGCTTGACTTCCAAAGACGTTGTCTTCAGCTTCAACCTCCTCGTCGGAGTCGGCACAGACAGGGCCATCAACCCCTCCAACTGGGAAGGATATGCAGGTGAGGAAGAAACCCATAAGACCAATGGCGACTACGAAGTCATTTTTGACATGAATATCGTACAACTGGACCTACTCACCTTCATGTCCGATGAGGTAGAGAGCGGCATATCCAGCAAGGATCACTGGGATGCCGTCGGCGGCGAGGACGCCTACAACGACAACCCCATCGGCACCGGCCCCTTTGCCTTGCAAGAGCTCAACTTAGGGGTAAACTACCTCTATAATCGAGTGGAAGACCACTGGCGCCATACGCCGGAGTTTCACGAGCTAGAGATGAAGCTCATCAAGGAATCCTCCACCCGGCTGGCGACTCTCCTTACCGAAGAGGCCCATCTGGCGGTGGTGCCCCGAGACATCCATGCCCAGGCAACAGCCCAGGGCATGAAGATCTACCGGGCGAGCATCCCCGGCGGTCACTTCAACATGCGTCTGCCCTGGTACAAGCCCCAGAATTACGTAAAACCGGACGGCTCAAAGGCGTACTCCGCCGGGCCGGAAGGCCCGACCAAGGGCTACGACCCCAACGATCCACTGCGTGACACACGAGTTCGCCGGGCCCTCCTCATGGCCATGGACCGGGATGAAATCAACGAGGTGTTCTTCCAGGGCCGCGCCATCCCCGACCCGATGGACTACTTCCCACCGTGGTCGGACATCTTCAAGGACGAATGGGCTCCCTTCCCCGGGCCTGACGGCAGGACGGGGATCGCGGGCGGTTGGGACCACCCTCATGACATTGAAGGCGCGAAGAAGCTGCTGGAAGAGGCCGGCTGGCCCGGCGGCGGCTTCACGGTAATCATCCACGTGCCAAACAACCACTCCCTGGTGCCCGAGATGCCGGAAGTCGCCGAGCAGATCGGCGTTTACTGGAAGGAGATTGGCGTCGACACCGAGTTCGTCTCCCTCACAAACCAGGACGTTTTCGCCACGGCGTGGACAAGAGAGAAGCCCACCGCCGTTTACATGAACGTCTCTCCCAAGTCGGCCCATCCCTGCGTGGCCATGGTCTTCAACCGGTACGAGTCCGGCCGCGGCTTCTTCGACTACGACGAGGTTTCGGAGTACAAGAAGCGGTGCGACCAGATGGAGGACGCAGAGGAGCGCCGTCAGCTGACGCTGGAGTTCGGCGACTGGTGGTACGAGCGCACTGTGAACCTCCCCATTTTGTGGGTATTCCAGGAAGGCGCCTACAACCCGGACGTGCTGGAGGGTTACAGCGTTAACCTGCTGCACCACGCTCCGGTGCGCTACCACGAATTCACCAAACCCGTCTACCAGTAATCACGCATCCCGCTACACGAGCGGAATAGAGTTAGAGGATGACGAAAGGGGCGCCAAGGCCGAAACCTTGGCGCCCCTTTGCTAAACCCCGATAGACTGCAACAAAAGTAACTAATAGGAGGTTCCAATGATTGAGATTCGAGGAAAGATGGTCTACGAATCCCTGGAGGAAGTAATCGACCCCAAGCACACGGCGTTGATGATAATCGACATGCAGAACGGACTTGCCTCGCCTGAGGGCTATACGGCCAGGCACGGCAAGTTCAGCATTGCCCACCAGCGGGAGATTCTGCCCCCGGTGCAGAAGATGCTGGCGTCGGCTAGAGACATGGGTATCTGCATCGTCCACGTGCAGGTGGTGTTCGACAAGAACGGCGGCTCAAGCTCCCCCGCCTGGCTATACATGAGCTCCCGGCTGCGCGACCTGGGGAAGTATTGGGGGCACTCGATGGGCACCGACAGGCGCACCAGCGAAGAGGTCCTAATCGATGGCACCTGGGAGGCGGAGATTATTCCCGAGCTGGAGCCGCTGCCCAACGAAATCGTGGTCAAGAAGCACCGCAACACGGCGTTCGTGAATACGCGCATGGACCAGATCCTCAAGTCCAACCGGATTGAGTCTTTGGTGGTGACGGGAACCAGCACCGCCGGATGTGTGCTGGCGACGTGTCTGGACGCCCTGTGGAACGACTACTATACGGTGGTTGTGTCGGACTGCATAGCCGACGGCTTTCCTGAGCGGCACGAAGCGGGCGTGGCCATTCTACGCGAGAAGTTCGACATGCCCACGTCCGACGAGGTGTTGGGCATATGGGCTAAGAAACACGTGGGCGTAACGGCTGCCTAGACGCTACCGCTGTCAGAGCGGTCGAATAGGAATCCCCCAGCGGCGCCAAACGGCGCCGCTGCCGTTTTTAAGTCCAAGAGAATTCTGTCGATGGCATACGGTGCGAGACGGTTGAATTTGGCCCGACGCATGGTTCTCCACCGGCGCCCCCGGAAGATGCCAACTCCCCCGAGAATCGTGGCTGTCGCATCGTAGACGACCTTATTGCCCTGGGGAGCGAGGCCTTCCAGCCTCCTTTGCAGCAACCTACGTCCTTTCAACTTGATGGAAAGAGCGCAACTCATCTGCTTGGGTTGCCACGGCAGCCGAAATCTAACATCGATGTCCCGAAGCCCAGTAATTCGGCTTTCGACGGTCGACTCGCTGGGCTGATTCAATGTTTCTAGAGGTCGGAAGGGGCGAAATCCGTGCTGACGAAGAGAGTTCACCAGGCTGGTGACAAGAGCTTCCATTGAGACCACGCGGCCGCGCCACGTGGTCAACCGGGTTAGGTCAATTCCCTGTAGGGCGGAGTATCGACGATAGCCTACCCGGACGTGTCGGGGCATGGAAGGCGCGGACGGGCCTATTCTCGGCAGGGCTGTGCCATGCCGAAGTCCCCTCCTATGCGCTGGGGGTGAGGCAATCGCCCACGGTTTTATGTTTAGTGATTTAGCCAAATCAGGGAAATTATATAGTCCAGCAAGCACCGGTTCAAATAGGCTGAAGGTGAAATGGGGCGCTGATTTGGCCTTTCTGCGGACGCTGGGGCGTTAGTGGCGGAAGTGGCGGGTTCCGGTAAAGACCATGGCCATGCCGTGAGCGTTGGCGGCGTCGATAGAATCCTGGTCGCGAATGGAACCGCCCGGCTGAATGATGGCGGACACGCCGCCATCGTAGGCAGTTATAACGTTGTCGGCGAAGGGGAAGAAGGCGTCTGAGGCTAGAACGCTGCCCTCTGCCCGGTCAGCGGCGGCGCGAAGAGCCAGAAACACGCTGGTCACCCGGTTGGGCTGGCCCGCTCCCATGCCCACCAGAGACCGGTCGCTGGCGAGCACTATGGCGTTGGACTTGACGTGCTTGGCGGCCTTCCAGGCGAACTCCAGGTCGCGCATCTCCTTGTCGGTGGGCGCTCTTTCGGTAACTATCTTCCAGCGTGAAGCGTCATCCTGCCCAACGTCGGGGGTTTGCACCAGCAGGCCGTCCGTTACCGGTCGAAGGTCATAGGTGGGAGCGCCGTTGCTGATTTTGCTTCGTTGGATGACCCGTAGGCTACGTCGCCGCTGGAGGAGGGCGAGGGCTTCGGGAGTGTATCCCGGGGCGATGACAACTTCGTAGAAGACGCCCCGCATTGCCTGCGCCGTCGATTCTTGGACGACGGTGTTGAAGCCGACGATGCCACCGTAGGCGGAAACCGTATCGCCGTGGAAGGCGCGGACGTAGGCTTCCTTCTGGTCGGTATGACTGGAGAGGCCGCAGGGGTTGGTATGCTTGACGACGGCCACAGTAGGCTCGTCGAACTCGTTGACCACCCGCCAAGCTGCGTCAGCGTCGACGATGTTGTTGAAGGAGAGGGCCTTGCCGTGAAGCAGCTCATCGCCGGCATTTCCGGCGGCGGGTGTGGGCAGCCGGTAGAAAGCGCCTCTCTGGTGGGGGTTCTCCCCGTACCGGAGGTCATAAACCTTACGGTAGTTCAGATTCAGAGCGGGCGGCAGAGTGGCAGCGTCTTCAGTTGAGAGGGAAGCCTGGCCCGCGAGATAGGACGCCACGGCGTTGTCGTAGTCGGAAACGTGGCTAAATGCCTTGCGGGCCAGCCCCCGCCGTTCTTCTGCGGAGAGACCTGCGTGGGCCAGTCTATCGGCAATCCAGCCGTAGTCTGCCGGATCAGAGACGACGGTAACGGCAGGAAAGTTCTTTGCCGCCGCACGAAGCATTGAAGGACCGCCGACGTCGATATTCTCTAGGGCGTCGGCCAGAGTCGTTTCAGGGTTGGCCACTGTCTTCTGGAACGGATAGAGATTTGAAACTACAACGTCTATCGGGTCGATGCGGTGGGTGGCCAATTCCGATAGATGCTCCGGGTCGTCCCGCCTAGCCAGCAGGCCGCCATGAATGCGGGGGTGCAGCGTCTTTACGCGTCCATCCAGAATTTCCGGGAAGCCCGTCAGGTCCGACACCCTCCCAACTGGAACTCCGGCTTCGTTGACAAGGAAATCGTAGGTGCCGCCGGTGCTCACCAGGGAGAATCCCGCCTGATGGAGGGCTTGGGCAAAGGGGGCTAGGCCCGTCTTGTCGTAGACGCTGATGAGGGCGAGGGATGGCATCAAATCAAGGGCAGGGAGGTCCGCTAACTTTGCATATAGACTTGGGCGGTGTCCGTTCGCTTGACCACTTCGCCCATGACAACGGCGTCGGGCAGAGAGCGCTGAAGTGAAGCCCAGGCGTCGTGGTCGCAGATGAGGACCATTCCCAGGCCCATATTGAAGACCTGGTACATCTCCTGTGGGTCTATCTCGCCGACGCTCTGGATGAGGTTGAAGATAGGCTGAGGTTCCCAGGCGTCGAGGCGGATGCGAGCGGCCAGATCGGAGGGCAAGAGGCGTGGGATGTTGTTGGGAAGGCCGCCGCCGCTGACGTGCACGACTGCCTTGAGACGCCCGAAGTGGGGCTTGAGGGTTTGGTAGTAGCACTGGTGGGGCTTAATTAGCTCCTCGCCGAGGCTATGTCCCAGATCCTGGTACTGCTGGTACAACACCGAGGGGTTGTCGTCAATGTCGAAGACCTTGCGCACGAGGGAGAAGCCGTTGGTGTGCAGACCGCTGGAGGGAAGGCCCAAGAGTATGTCGCCTTCAACGACGTCACTGCCGTCGATGATGGCCGATTCTTCAACGGCGCCAACGACGGTTCCTGCCAAGTCGAACTCCCCGTCGGCGTAGAGACCCGGCATCTGGGCTGTTTCTCCGCCAACGAGGGCGCAGTCGACTTCGCGGCAGGCCCACACCATTCCGCGCAGCAGGGGCTCCACAATCTGAGGGTCCAGCTTGCCCAGGGAGATATAGTCGAGGAAGAGTAGTGGATGGGCTCCGCAAGTGACGATGTCGTTGACGTTGAGATTAACCAGGTCGATGCCCAGGGATTCATAGTGCCCCAGCAGGGAGGCCACCTTCATTTTGGTGCCCACGCCGTCGGTGCTGGCGGCCAAGACGGGGTTCTTGTAGTTGCGGAGGCGGTAGAGGCCGGCGAATGCGCCCACGCCTTTCAGGACTTCCGGCCCGTGAGTAAGAGAGGCGAAGGCTCCGATGCGTTCCTTGAGGGACTCAATGCCCTGAAGGTCAACGCCGGCGGACTGGTAGGCGCTAGAGGTCATTTTTCCGTTCACCAACATTTACCGACGAAGGGAAGCTAGTCAACGGATTCACCGGAGCGCTCCAGGACCAGCTTGTCCATCTCCAACTGAATGGGAATGGGATAGTTTCCGCTGAAGCAGGCGTGGCAGAAGCCTTTGGACTTCCCGCCTGCCACGTCGAGCAGGCCCTCTTCGCTGAGGTAGCCCAAGGTGTCCACGTCGATGAATTCTCGGATTTCCTCCACGGTCATATTGGCGGCAATGAGTTCGCGTCGAGTGGCCATGTCAACGCCGAAGTGGCAGGTCCAGCGGATAGGCGGGGCGCACACGCGCATGTGGATCTCCTTCGCCCCTGCACGGCGCAGCAGGCGCACGACCCTAGGGGTGGTGGTCCCACGGACTATGCTGTCGTCAACCACTATCAGACGCTTCCCTGCGATGACGTCCGGCAGAGGATTGAACTTCAGTTGAACGTCCAACTCCCGCAGTTTCTGGTCCGGCTCGATGAATGTCCTGCCGACGTAACGGTTTTTTATCAGCCCATCGCTGTAGGGGATGCCGATTTCTGCGGCGTAGCCCATGGCCGCGGCGGTGGCCGAGTCGGGGATGCCGATTACCACGTCGCCCTCGGCAGGCTGCTCTTGGGCCAGCTTTGCGCCCATGGCACGGCGCATACTGTAGACTTGGGAACCGTCAATTTGGGTGTCGGGACGGGAGAAGTAGATTAGTTCGAATACGCAGAGGGCGCGCCGATTGTCTCGACCGGGCCAGATGAAGGAGCGCATGCCCTGCCGGTCGATTATCACCGCTTCCGCGGGCTCCAGCTCTCGAACGTATTCGGCGCCCACGTGGTCCAGGGCGCAGCTTTCGGAGGCGAGAATCCAACCCCCACCGCTTAATTTCCCCAAGCACAAGGGGCGCACTCCCAAGGGGTCTTTGAAGCCAATGACGACTTCTCTGGTCTGCACCACGGCGGAATAGGCCCCTTGAGCGTTCCGCATGACGTAGGCCAACCGCTCATCCCAGCTATCTCCCGGGGCGTTGACCAACAGGTAAGCCAGCACCTCGGAATCGCTGGAGGAGGCAAAGCTCAAGTCCCACTCGGATTGCAGTTTCTTGCGAAGGGCAAGGGCGTTGACCAGGTTGCCGTTGTGCCCCAGGGCCAGCTGACCGTTAATGCCGGAGACCACGAAGGGTTGGGCGTTGACGAGGGTGCTGGAGCCAGTGGTGGAGTAACGGGTATGGCCGATGGCCATGTCGGCCTGAAGGTGGGTTAGGGCATCCTCTCGGAAGGCCTGGGCCACCAGCCCCATGTTGGTGTGCACCCGTAGGAATTGTCCGTTGGACGAGGCGATGCCAGCACTTTCCTGTCCCCGGTGCTGTAGGGCGAATAGTCCGAAGAAGGCCACTCGGGCGGCCCGCTGCAGGGGCGAATAAACACCCACCACGCCACACTCTTCCCTGGGCTTGTCCGTGAAGGACCAAGACTGCTGAGGTTCAGCCATCTCCACCCCCTAGAGTTGAATTATAGATGGGGACGATTGCGGGGTCAACGGTAAGCGCCAAGACCGCGTCGGCCCGTTATGTCAACGCTTCTCGGAATTTTCCGTTGGGTTGATGGATACCCGCCGTCCGTTGCCCCAGCCGGAGCTTTCCGTTGTCACCGAAGGGTTGTTTGCCAAGGCCAGATGCACCATACGGCGCTCGGCCGGGGACATGGGCTCAAGGGAGATGGACCGGCCGGTGGCGGACACTTTAGATGCGACCCGTTCAGCCAGTTCCTGCAGGGCCTGCTCTCTCCTGAGCCGGTACTCTTCCACGTCCAGGAGCACCCTCACGGACTTTTCGCGGTTTCTGTTGACGATCACGTTCACGATAAATTGGAGGGAGCGTAGGGTTTCGCCCCGGCGGCCGATGAGCAGGCCGGCGTCTTCGCCTTCTATGTCTACCTGCGGTCCTCCAGACTGCGTGTCGTGGGCGATTCGCAGGGTGCATACGGCGGAAGCTCCCGCAAGTTCCAAGATTGTGGAGACTACCTCCATGGTTTTGTGGCCGGCGTCATCCTCCTGGGCGGAGAGCTTGCGTACGCGGATCTTTGCGTTCTCTGAGCCAATGCCCAGAAAGCCAACCTTTCCGCGACTAAGTACCTCTACTTCTACCTCGTCGCGCGCGGCGTCGAGCTCGTGCATTGCGACTTCTATTGCTTCGTCGACGGTTTTCGCCGTTATTACTTGTGTCTGTGGATCCTCCGTCATCTGTTGGTTCCTCCTCGGGTTGGGAATCTTCCTCTTCAGATTCTTCTTCCTCCTCATCGTCATCCTTTGGGGTCACCACCGCCGAGGACTTTCTGAAGAGAGGCTCCCAACCGGTAATTGGATACTGAGTAAATACGCCCACTACGTTAGACACCACCCAGTAGAGGGCCAGGCCGCTGGGGAAGGTCATGCTCAGCAGTCCGAGCATGATGGGCATCATCCAGAGCATCATGGACTGGGTAGACTGCTGCCGCGGGTCCATAGATGGCGTGGTGGTCATTTTCTGCTGGACCCAGGTGGAAGCGCCAACCAACAGGGGCATGACAATGTTGGTGGGGTCGGGCTCGGCCAGGTTGAGCCAGAGGAAATCGCTGTTGAGGGGTATCGCCTCGTGGACGTAAGGCACCCAGGAATAGAGCTTCTCAGATAGGGCCACCAGCCTATCGGGGTTGGTGGGCAGGGTCTGCACCAGGGCTTGGAAGAGGCCTATCCAGATGGGGAACTGGATGAGCATGGGGCCGAGGCAGCCGATGGGGTTGACGCCGGCCTCCCGGTACATTTTCATGGTTTCCTGGGAAATCCTCTTGGAGTCCCCCTTGAACTTGTCCCGCAGCTTCTGCATCTTGGGTTGCAGGGCGGTCATGGCCCGCATTTGCCGGACCTGCCGGAGGGTAAGTGGCGTGGTGAGAAGCCGGATGATGATGGTGAAGGAGATGATGGAGAGGCCCATGTTGCTGAAGAGCACGGAATACAGGAACACGAGGCTGTTGATCATGGGCCGTAGAATGCCCTGATTCCAGATGTCCGTAAATAAGTTTGCCAGGATGTATTCCATGCTTACTTGCCTAGTCCCGGGTTTCCACGGTCCAGGATACCCTCCATCTGCCCACGTCCAAGGACCTTACCACACCATCGGAGTCCCCGAAATAGACGCGGGCCAACTCGCCGGTTCCGGAGGCGGCGAGGGACGCCCTGATATCCTTCTCAAGCTTCAACGGTATCTCATCCGCCGTTCCGGTAGCCGTGTCCAGGATGGATACTATGCCAGTTTTTGCGGCGACGACCAATCGGTCATCAACAAGGGCGGGAGTGGAGTTGACGGTGTATCCGATTTCGTGGACCCACTCGGGAGCGTCTCCGTCACGGCGGTCCAGGCGAAGGGCGGAAACCTGCCCGCCCATATCGGCGGCGTATACGAATTCTCCGTCGGAGACGGCACCCGCCCAGTACCAGCTATCGGAAGGGTAGGTCCACCTCACGGCGGCGTTGGAGGCGTCCAGGGCGTAGAGGGTCCGGTCGAAGGAGCCGAAGACCACAACGTTGCCCACCACCAAGGGATTGGAGACCACGGCGCCATTCGTCTTGAACTTCCAGATTTCATCTCCGGTTTCCACTGAAACGGCATAGAGATAGCCGTCCATTGCACCGAAGTACGCCACGCCGTCGGCAACGGCTGGGGTGGACCAGATGCGGCGTTCCTTTCCTTGGCCCACTCTACGTCCTTGGGTTTCGAAGGTCCAAATACGGTCGCCGGAAGCGGCGTCGAAGCAGTAGAACCTGCCGTCTTCAGAACCTACCAGCAAGCGGCCTCCCGTAAGTACGGGACCTCCCACCAAGCCACCTTCAATGGTCTTCTCCCATTCATCCTGTTGAATTTGGCTAGTGGACTGTCTATCCCGCCGCAGGGCGAGCAGGCGTCCGGTTTCCCCGTCGGTGTGGGAGCTTCCCAGGTATACGTGGGTCTCATCGACAGCGGGGGCGCCGAACATGGAACCGAGCCGGTTTTCATCGAGGGGCTCGTACTTCCATAAAGGGGCAGTGCTTTGGTTCTTGTCCAACTCCTGAGAGTTTAGGGCGATCACTTCGCCTGAACGGGAGCCGACGTAGGCAACACCGTCGGCCACGGCAACGGGGGTCCAACCTTCGGCGACGCCGATGATGTCTCGTCCGGTACAGCCCGCCAGAATCAGCCCCAATAGCGCGATTACAGGCAGAAGCATCATAAAGCGCAGCTTCGGAGGAGACGCCGGCTGGCGTGGAGAAGGGAAATTTCTAGTGAGGGATGAAAACATGGGCTAGGGTACCGGGTCGTAACCCTTCCCTCCCATGGGGCGGCATCGGCCCAGGCGCTTTACCGAAAGCCAGATGCCTCTGAACGCGCCGTAGCGCTTGATAGCTTCGTGGGAGTAGTGGGAGCACGTGGGCTGGAACCTGCAGAAAGTGGGAAGATAGGGGGAAAGGGCCAGGCGGTAGAACCTGATGGCGGCCATTGCCAGGCGCTTCAACATCGGGGTCCGATGCTCTGGGGCGAGCTTTCCAAGAGGTTGCTCCTTCTCAGCAGGTTATTGACAGATCTTTCAAGTCTCCGGAAGCTTGCGTCGACGCTGCGCTTCCGAACGATAAAAACAAGGTCCCACCCGGTTTTGACCGGCGCGACCCTCAGTATCTCGCGCAATCTGCGCCTCAGCCGGTTTCTAACCACTGCGTTGCCGATTCGGCGGGTTGCGATGAAGCCAAAACGGGTTTCTGCGTCGCCGTTGGCGAGGGTTCTTATCACGAGAAGATTGTTGACCCAAACCCTGCCTTCACTGCGTATCTGGGAAAACCTGCGGCTGCTTCTTAACCGTTGGTCTCTCCGCATGAACTTTGGGCATAGCCTAGACGGTAATCCGATGGCGGCCCTTAAAACGACGCCGCTTGATTATGGCCTGGCCTCCCTTACTCCTCATGCGGCGTATGAAGCCGTGGACTCGTTTTCGGCGGCGGACTTTGGGTTGGTATGTGCGCTTGGGCATTGTGCTTTAGTCTCCTAAGTTAGGAGATTATAATTATTGGGCAATACCATGTCAATTTATAAGTCCTCTATGACGAGTTTGCATGAGAAAAATTTCTTGCCCATGGGCGATTCTGACGGGAGCTTAAGCGTTGATGGCTAAAAAGAAACGGCTGGACGTGTTGTTGGTGGAACGGATGATGGTGGAGAGCCGGGCCAAGGCGCAGGCGCTAATAATGGCGGGGGAGGTTACGGCGGGAGGGGCGGCGATGACGAAGGCAGGCGCACTCGTGCCCGTAGACACGCTCATTAGCATCCGGGAGCGTCCGCCCTTCGTCGGACGGGGCGGCGTTAAGCTCGACCACGCTTTGAAGGCGTTTCGGCTGAATCCCAAGGGGATGACGGCCCTGGACGTGGGCGCTTCTACCGGAGGCTTCACCGACTGCCTCCTCCAGCGGGGCGCATGCAAAGTCTACGCCCTGGACGTAGGAAGGGGACAGTTGGACTACGGGCTGCGCCAAGACCCTCGGGTGTCGGTTATGGAGAAGGTTAACGCCCACTACCCTTTCGGAATGCCGGAAAGGGTTGGCATGGCAACGGTGGACGTTTCCTTCATCTCGGTTAGGCAGGTGCTTCCAAACGTGGTGTCTCACTTAGAGCGGGGGGGCAGCATCGTTGCGCTGGTGAAGCCCCAATTCGAGGCACGCCGACGGGAAGTGGGCAGGGGAGGGGTGGTGCGAGACCCGCTTATTCACGCCAGGGTGCTGGGGAGGGTGATCTGTTGGGTAACGGAGGCTGGGCTGCGGCTGCGATCCATGACGCCGTCGCCGATTCTGGGCGCTAAGGGCAATCGGGAGTTCTTTCTGCATCTGAGTTTCTACGAAGATGCCATCTAAGCCGGAATTCCTGGCGATAGGCCACGTATCGCTGGACCTTACGGAGCGTGGGAGGGTTTCAGGCGGGGCGGCCTTCTATGCGTCGATAACGGCGGCGCGTTTGGGATGGCGGGCGGGTCTCTTCACCCGTGGAGCGGGGCCCGAAGTCGAAGGGTGTCTGCGTTCCCTGGACCTGGTAGTCAACGCGCCGTCTGAGGTCACAACCACCTTTGAGATGCGCTATTCCGGCGACGCGCGGTCTCTGATCCTTCACGACCTTGCGCCTCCGATCGAGGGGACAAAACTGCCAGCCGTATGGGGCGAGGTCCAGGTGGCGCTGCTGGCGCCGGTGTTTCACGACGTGCCGTCTTCGCTGGTGGGCCGGTTCCCCGGGTCGCTTCTGGGCGTCGCGCCCCAGGGATGGCTGCGGCAAACGTCGTCGAAGGGCTTAGTCAAGCCCGCCGACTGGTACGACGCGCAGGTCCTAAGTCGGGCAGACGTGGTGATTCTTTCGGAGTTGGACGTTGCCGGTGGGCGCATACCCGCCCGTTGGTTAGACCATTGCGGCATATTCATCCTGACCAAGGGCAAAAGCGGCGCCGTCATGAGATACGGGGGTAGGTGGTTTAACATTCCAGCCTATCCCGCGCGGGAAGTGGACCCCACGGGCGCCGGGGATGTATTCGCCGCCGCCTTTCTGATACGATATTTTGAGACCAAAGACGCCTTTGACGCCGGGCTCTTCGCCAGCTGCGCCGCAAGTTTGAAGGTAGAGGGAATCGGGGCCGCGGCAATTCCCACGAGGGCGCAAATTCAGCGTAGGATGAGCCGCTACCCGACCTTGAAGGTGAAACCTACGGCTGCGGGGGCGTCTTCGTCCGATAAATCCCAGGTCTACGAGTCAGGAGTCTTCGACAACCATGTTTAACAAGGTGAACAGCAGGGTCAGCTTCCCCGATATGGAGCGGGAAGTGCTCCAGTATTGGAAGGAACACCGTATTTTCGAGAAAAGCGAGCAGGGCGAGGACAAGGCCCTGTTTATGTTTTACGAGGGGCCGCCGACGGCTAACGGCAGTCCCGGCATTCACCACGTGCTGGCCCGCGCGTTCAAAGACGTTATCTGCCGCTACAAGACCATGAAAGGCTTCCGACCCCTGCGAAAGGGTGGCTGGGATACCCACGGGCTGCCCGTGGAGTTGGAAGTGGAGCGGCAATTGGGTTTCACGTCCAAGCGGCAGATCGAAGAGTACGGCATCGAGAGGTTCAACGAGAAGTGCCGCGAGAGCGTGTTCAGATACGTGAAGGAGTGGGAAGACCTGACAGACCGCATCGGCTATTGGGTGGACATGAAGGACCCCTACGTTACGCTGCACAACTCGTACATAGAGACGGGCTGGTGGATTCTGAAGGAGATGTGGGAGAAGGGCCTCATATACAAGGGGATGAAGGGGACGCCTCACTGCCCGCGATGCGTCAGCTCCCTGAGCTCCCACGAGGTGGCGTTGGGCTACAAGGAGAACGTGCCAGACCCCTCTGTTTATGTGAAGTTTCCCGTGGAAGATGTGTCGAGCCTTGCCGGCGAGACCGGCGATACGCCTGCGTCTGTGTATCTGCTGGCCTGGACGACAACGCCCTGGACGCTGCCCGGAAACACCGCCCTCGCCGTGGACCCCGAGGCGGACTATTGCCTGGTGGAGTCTGAGACGGACGACGGCCCGGAGGGACTGATTTTGGCTGACCGGCTGGTGGACTCGGTGGTCGGAGAATCCTGCCGGAGGGTCAGGACGTTCAAGGGTTCGGAGTTGGTCGGGGTTGGCTACGGCAAGCTCTACGACGCGGCGGCCAATGGCGTCGATATTTTCCAGTTCGTTCGCCCGGAAGGGTCAACGGGAGACGCGACGATTTTGGAGCCGGTGGAGGACTTTACGCCCGCGGTCATAGTTGGGGACTTCGTTTCGCTGGATGAGGGCACAGGCATAGTCCACATCGCGCCGGCCTTCGGCGACGAAGACTTGACGGCGGGACGGCACGAAGCTTTGGCATTCGTGCAGCAAGTGGACTTGCAGGGAGCCATCACCGGGAGTTTCCCCTTCGCCGGCAAGTTTGTGAAGGACGCTGACAAGGATATTATGGCGGACCTGAAGGAGCGGGGGCTGCTGCATAGGCAGGGCGTGTACCGACATACCTATCCCTTCTGCTGGCGCTGCGGCACGCCCCTGCTGTACTACGCCAAGGAGTCCTGGTACATCCGCACAACAGCCATGAAAGAGCAGTTGATTGCTAACAACCGGAAGATCAACTGGTACCCGGAGTACATCAAGGAGGGACGGTTCGGGGAATGGCTGAGGAATGGCGTGGACTGGGCCATCTCACGGGAGCGGTACTGGGGAACGCCGATACCGTTCTGGCAGTGCGAAAGCTGTGAGGAATACCACTGCGTAGGCAACGTGGCGGAACTGAAAAGGATGGCCACACCGGAACACCACGACGCTATAGATGGTCTGGACCTGCATCGGCCTTACGTGGACGAGGTTACCCTCGATTGCCCCCACTGTGAGGGGGTCATGCGGCGCATTCCGGAGGTAATGGACGCGTGGTTTGACTCGGGAGCCATGCCAGTAGCCCAGTGGAACGTCACTTCCACGGAAGACCTGGAGCGGATTCGTCGGGAGGGGCTCTTTCCCGCCGAGTACATCTCGGAGGCGGTCGACCAAACGCGGGGCTGGTTCTACAGCCTGCTGGCAATATCCACCCTCGTCACGGGGCAGCCCAGCTACGAGAACGTAATCTGTTTGGGGCTCATCCTGGACGAAAAGGGCCGGAAGATGAGCAAGTCCCTGGGCAACATCGTCAATCCGTGGGAGGTGCTGGACGTGCAGGGGGCCGACGCCATCCGATGGTACCTGTTCACCGCTACTCAGCCGGGGGACTCCCGCCGCTTCTCGCAACGGCTGGTCAACGAGGTTGTGCGAAGGTTCATGCTAACCCTGTGGAACGTGTACTCGTTCTTCACCACCTACGCTGAGATTGACGGCTATAACCCTACTGAGCAGAAGGGACCGGCGGAACCTGCCTCTGAGCTTGATCGGTGGATACTTTCGGAAATGAACCAGCTGATCTTGCAGGTGGACGAGGCGCTTGACGGCTATGAGCCGACTAACGGCGGCCGAAGGATTCAGGAGTTCGTGGACCTTCTATCCAACTGGTACGTCCGTCGGAGCCGCCGTCGCTTCTGGAAGAGCGAGAACGACGCGGACAAGCTCTCCGCCTACTCCACCCTGTACGCCTGCCTGGTCACCCTGTGCAAGCTGATGGCCCCCTACACCCCTTTCCTGGCGGAGTCCATGTACCAGAACCTGGTCCGCTCGGTGGACGGCGAAGGGGCGGAGAGCGTGCACCTGGACGACTTCCCAACAGCGGACGAGGGTCGCATCGACGAGCCGTTGATGGAAGCCACGCGCTTGGCCATGAAGCTTTCCAGCCTGGGGAGAGACGCCCGCTCCCGGGCCGGCAAGAAGGTGCGGCTGCCCCTGCGTCGGGCGCTGGTTCGAACACGGGAAGCCTCCGAGGGGACCCACGTGGGACGGATAGTCGCACAGCTTCGTGAGGAGTTGAACATCAAGGAGATTGAGCTTCTGGACGCTTCGGATACCTTCTACACCGAGGCGGTGGAGGCGTCGGGCCGGAAGAAGCGAGCCGCCAAGCTGGGGGACTTTCAGGCCGCTTTGGACGGGGGATACATGGTTGCGATTGATACTGTGGTCACGCCTGACCTGGCGCGGGAGGGCATGGCGCGGGAGCTGGTGCACCGGATTCAGAACATGCGCCGCGCCGCCGGGTTTGAGGTGACGGACAGGATTGAATTGTTTTACCAGGGACCGGCGGGGGTCGACGAGGTGTTGGGCGGATTTGGCGACTACGTGCGGGTGGAGACGCTAGCAGAGGTCATTCAGAAGAGTGAACCGGAAGAGGGTGCCCACGTGGAGTCCCACAAGTTGGAGGGGATGGAGCTTACGCTAGGGGTTCGGCGGGTGGGTTAAGGGGGTGGAGTGTCCCAGCCCAACCCCGTCCAATGAAAGAAACTCGGCCCATTTGGAGGCTTTGCCAAGGGACGCCGACAACAAATCAACTACCGCTGTATCCACTAAAAGCGAGAATAGACCGTTATATTTTGTTACCCAACTGTACAAGCAAGCCATCAATGAATTCTAAGGTTAGAGCGCATTTCTCTTGGGACATGTTGTACGTTCCACCCTCTAGATCTGCTTTAAAGTTCTTTAGAGCGTTTACGTGTGTTGTGCTTGGTTTACCCACAGGAGATGTGTTCGTATAAATAGTAGCCAATCCAAGTGTAGATATTAGGTTACACATTAGTTCCTGTTGGACTTTCGTCATTCAATCCTCCTGTTCAGTAAGTCGAACATTGTCGATATTGGCTATCGTGCCTTTACTGCCTGCATTGGCTCTTTTGCTCTGACTTTGAGCCTTCACAATGGGCTTCTTAGTCGAGATGCAGGAAGTGTTAGCTTCTTCCATCAATCATAACCCAAAGAAATGAGAGGAAATCCCCTGCCCTGCCGTACCATGATGAATCCAGTAGGCGTGCCAGACTTCCTCTCAAGAGGCGACACTCTATCACGGACTATCAATGAGACGCAACCACCTCTCACTCCTACCCGCCCTCTTTGCCTCTCATTTATGGTCGGGTACGCAGTCTAAAGAGGAGAAACACTCCCTTGTGAAACTCTCAAAGAGTGGGATTTAGCGACGATGGGGGTGTCTCCCCCCCATCCTAACCTTCCCCCATCAAGGGTGAAGGAAGAGGGCTGGATTCCGGCTCGGAGGCCGGAATGACGGTTTCACAAAGGTCCTCCCTTCGCAGGAGTGACGAGAGAGGGGTCATAGGCGGCGCGTAGGCTGATTAGAGGGGACTATAGTGGGGCGTTCCCCGAGGCGAACCTGATAGCGTCCCATCTGACCGTCCCGCCACACCTCCACGTCTACGTTCTGATTCACGGCGAACTTGAGGCGCAGCAGTTGAACGAAGGCGCGGATTCCCGTGGTCGGCTCGCCGTTCATGGAGATGATGATGTCGTCGTCCCTAAGCCCGCCGGTCTCGGCGGGGCCGTCCGGCACCACGCTCTGTAGTACGATGCCGTCGCTGAAGGGGACGTTCATTTCTGCGGCGGTCTCAGCGTCCAATTCGGAGATGATGACGCCGAGCCAGGGCCACCGGACCTTTCCCCATTGGATGAGCTGGTTGGAAACGTGGATGGCCGTTTCGCCGCCTACGGCAAAGCCGATGCCCTCGACTCTGCCGCCCCGCAGAGCAGCGGTGTTGATGCCGACGATTTCACCAGCCAGGTTCATCAGTGGGCCGCCGCTGTTGCCCGGATTGATCATGGCGTCCGTCTGAATCAGGCCGTAGAGGACGTTATCCTGGTCCGGGGCGAAGCTCCTGTCGAGGGCGCTGACTATTCCGAGGGTCACCGACGGGCCGCCGGGCAGGGCGAGGGCGTTGCCGATGGCGATGACCCACTCGCCCACCCGCACCGCTGACGGGTCGGCTAAGGGGATGAAGGGCAGCGAGGTATCGTCCACGCGCAGAAGGGCAAGGTCCGTCAGGGGGTCCGAGCCGACGAGTTTGGCATCAAGCTTACGCCCGTCATCCAGTGTTACAGAAAGGCTGACGGCGCCCTCGATGACGTGATGGTTGGTGAGAATGTGACCGTCGCCGTCGATAAACACCCCGGAGCCGCTCTGGGGCTGGGTATCCGATGTGGAACCCTGCCGGACCTCCACCAAGGCGACCACGGAAACCACGGAGGACCGCACTTCCTCTACCATCGAGGAGATGTCGAGGAGGTTGGTAAGTGTCTCGGGATTTTCAGGCGCGGGATTGGGGGTGAAGTGGGGCGTGGGTGGGGGCGTCGGTTCGGGAGTCTGCACAGGCGTCGGGATTGGGGTGGGTGATGGGGTGGGTTCGGGAGTGGGGGACAGAATTGGTTTCGGCGTGGGCGCAGGGGTAGGAGCCGGGGTGGGCGGGGGCGTCGGTACGGGAGTAGGGGCAGGTGTTGGGACTGGGGTGGGCGCTGGGGTTGGTGTCGGCAGGCTCCTTATGGGAGTGGGTGGCAGAAGCGTGGGCGCAGATGCAACCGGTTGGGGCGCTGACGTAGGGGGTAGAGGCGTGGGAGTAGCTATTACCTGCGTTGGGGTGGGTTCGATGGTAGGAGGGGCGTCGTCGTTGGGCCTAGCGGAAAAGCAAGCAACGAGCAGTACCGCCGCCAATAGCGGGAGAATGACGCCAACGGCCCGCCCGGGCCAGAGCCTACGACCTTTTGCCAATCTGATCCGTTTTCCCATTGTGTCGTATTCATACGCCGTAGGTTGGTAGTCGGATTTAACCCAAGCGGCCAGCGGCTCCTCCTTACTGTGTCTGGATGGCTTCTATGGCTTCTTCCTGAATCTGCAAGAGAGTTTTGATACCCCTGCCAGCCAGGGCAATGGCTTCTCCCACGATGTCGGGACTGAAAGGGTCACCCTCCGCAGAAGCTTGAATCTCCACCAGATGGCCGCTGCCGGTCATGGCGACGTTGAAGTCCACGTCGGCGCGGTAGTCTTCCTCGTAGCAGAGGTCGAGGAGAAGGCCATCGCCCACGATGCCAACGCTGACAGCGGCAACGGAGTCGCGCAGGGGAATTCGCTTGAAGCCGCCGTTCTTACGGAGCCGGTGGAAGGCCTGGTAGAGGGCCACGTAAGCGCCGGTGATGGCAGCGGTGCGGGTGCCGCCGTCGGCCTGGAGAACGTCGCAGTCTACGACGACCATCCGCTCGCCGAGGCCCGTCAGGTCTGTTACGGGGCGCAGGGCGCGACCGATGAGCCGCTGGATCTCCTGATGTCTGCCCTTGACCCGCCCGGTGGCGGACTCCCTGGAGTTGCGGGTGAGAGTTGAGCGGGGCAGCATGGAGTATTCCGCGGTGACCCAACCCCGGCCCTGACCACGGAGCCAGGGGGGAACGCGCTCCTCTATGCTGGCGGAGCAAATTACTTTGGTCTGGCCCATTTCAATCAAGGCAGAACCCTCGGCAAAGGACTGGTAACCGGGGATGATCCGGGTCTCTCTAAGCTGGTCTACTCGTCGGCCGTCTATCCTGTTCAATGTCCCTCCACTTCTATTTTATCAAGTGCATTATGGAAAATTATGAAAGCAGTCTTAACAATCGGAGCCGCCCGTTTTGGGGAATGGGCGGTTCGCGAACCGCCCCTACCAGGATGATTGGGGAAGGGCTTGGCGGCTACGGGGGCGAGATTCTTCGTCGCGGGGCCTCCTCAGAATGACATGTGGGTGGGGGAGGGTTTTGCAGTATGGACGGGCGACCACAAGGGTCGCCCCTACGGAAGACTGTTAGAGATGGGCGTTGTTTGGGGGGTTGCCAAAGGGGGTTAGACGATTCGACCGGCCCACCGGTCTACGAGAATGCTCTGAATTCTTTCTGTCAGAGCGTCGATGTTCCAGCCGGTGACGGCGGATACTTGTACGGTGGGATGGGGCGAGGGGATTGGGCGGGGCTGGCCGCCGTTGCCGGAAACCAGGTCCATCTTGTTGAGGACCAGCAGCTGGGGTCTGTCGGAAAGCTCCAGCTGCTGCAGCGTGTCTTCCACCACCTGAACCTGGCCTGCGCAGCCGGGGTTGGAAGCGTCCACCACGTGGAGCAGCAGGTCTGCGTCCTGCAGGAACTCCAGGGTGGCGTGAAAGGCAGAAATCACCGTCGGCGGGAGCTTGTTGATGAAGCCCACGGTGTCGGTGACGAGAATCTCGTCGCCGTGGGGCAGGCGGATTCGGCGGGTCACTGGGTCCAGGGTTGCGAAGAGGCGGTCGGCGGATGTAACCCCGGCCTTGGAGATGGTGTTGAACAGGGTGCTCTTGCCGGCGTTGGTGTAGCCGACGAGGGAGGCCACGGGAAGCCCCGACCGCTGACGGCGATTACTCTGTAGGAGGCGGGAGCGCTGGAGACGATCTAACTGGTCTTTTAGACGTCTGCTTCTGCCGCGGATGATACGGCGGTCCGTTTCGATTTGGGTCTCTCCCGGCCCGCGGGTGCCGATGCCGCCGCCCAGCCGCTCCAGGTGGGACCATTGGCCCGCCAGACGGGGGAGCAGATACTGGTGTTGGGCGAGCTCCACCTGAAGCTGGCCCTCTCGGGTACGGGCGTGTCGGGCGAAGATGTCGAGGATTAGGGCGGTGCGATCAATGACCTTCTCGCCCAGTTTCTGCTCGAGGTTTCGCTGCTGGGTTGGGCTGAGCTCGTCGTCAAAGATAACGACGTCGGCCTCAAGCTCGTGCTTGAGTTCGCGAATTTCCTCCAGCTTGCCCTCACCGACGTAGAGGCGCGCGCGCTTATCCAGCCGTTGGGACACGGACCCGACCACTTCCGCGTCGGCAGTATCGGCTAGCTGGGCCAGTTCTTCCAGGGAGGCTTGGAGGCTCCAGGGGCCGCTGGCGCCTTTGAGTTGCACACCGACGAGCAGGGCACGCTCCGCCCGGCCCAGGGGCCATACATTTCGCTTTGCGATAACGCTAGCCTCCTGCCGGATCGGGCAACTTCCAGGAATTCAGCCGGTCGACGCCCTTGTCTATCATGTCGTCGGGGGTGGTGAGGGAGAGGCGAATGTAGCCTTCGCCGTGCTCGCCGTAGCTGGAACCGGGCGTAACCACCAGGGCGAGGTCGTCCAGCAGCCGGGCGGTGAAGGATGCGGAGGAGTAGCCCGGCGGCACCTTTGCCCACAGGTAGAGGGCGGCCTTGGGTGGAACGACGCCAAGGCCGAGGCGGATGAGCGCGTCCATGACCTTGTCGCGGCGAACCTGGTAGATGGCGTTGTTTCTGTCGATGTGGTCCTGCGAGCCGGTCAGGGCTTCGATGGCCATCTCTTGAATGGCCTGGGGGATGCCGGAATCCAGGTTGGACTTGATGGTGAAGAGGGCCTGAATCATCTCGGAGTTGCCTACGGCGGAGCCGAATCGCCAGCCCGTCATGTTGAAGCACTTGGAGAGGGAGTGAAACTCGATGCCCACGTCCTTGGCTCCCTCCACCTCAAGGAAGCTAAGGGCCTTGTAGCCATCGAAGACCACCTCGCTGTAGGCGGCGTCGTGGAGCAAGCCCACGTCATACTCCCTGGCGAAGGCGATAGCCTCCTCGTAGTAGGCCTTTTCGGCTACGGCGCCGGTGGGGTTGTTGGGGTAGTTGAACCACATGACCTTTGCGTCGCGGGCGACCTCGGCGGGGATGGCCGACAGGTCCGGGAGCCAGCCGTTCTCCTCCAGGAGGGGCATGACGTAGGACTCCCCACCGGCGAAGAGGGTGCCCGCCGCGTAGACAGGGTAGGCGGGGTCGGGGATGAGGGCGACATCACCGGGGTCAAGGAAGCAGAAGGCGGCGTGGCCGATGCCTTCCTTTGCGCCGATGAGGGGCAGCACCTCGGAGGCGGGGTCGAGGTCGTCGACGCCGAACCTGGACTTGTACCAGGAGGCGATGGCCTCACGCACTTCGGGGAGGCCGTCGGTTTCGGGGTAGCGGTGGTTGGCGGGTGTGCGGGAGGCGGCGATGAGTCGGTCGACGATGGGGTCGGGGGTAGGAATGTCGGGGTCGCCGATGCCGAAAGTGACGATTTCGACGCCTTCGGCGCGCTTTTTTGCGATGATGCGGGAGATTTCGACGAAGGGGTAGGGGGCGAGTTTATCCAGGCGGCTGGAAAATTTCATATTTTCAACACTTCTCTATTTTGTAGTTTGAGGTTGGGGTTGGAAGGTGGGTCTACCTCCAGAGTATTACCAAAATGAGGGCAGTGACGGCGACCGTGGCGTTGCCGAAAATGGCGAGGTTCATAAGGGAGACTCGGCGGGAGAGGAAGCGGACGCTTTCGGAAAGGGTTTCAATCTGGGCCGCCATTCGGGAGACGACTTCGGCTTGGCTTTCGGAGTGAGTCTTCAGTTCCTGCAACTGACTACGCAGTTCTTCAATGGAATTCTGGGCATTGTGGGCACTGGAAAGCTTGGGTCTTACCTTCATTTTCTTGAACGCATTGTGGACTCCCACTGCGGCGGCAGCGATTTGCGGTGCTGCTTTCAATGCTGTCAGTAGAAATGCTGGCAGAGGCATGAAATTCTCCTTGACTTTGTAAGATTGCCCACGATTTGTCGCCTTAACGTCGACTAAACCCCTAGTCGCTCAAATATATCTGCTTGCGATGAAGGCCGCAACTTTGTGTTGTTAGGAGAGGTGGGCGGGATTACTGGGGAGGATGCGAATAGGGGAAGCGGGCGCACTCGTTTTGGGGAGGCTAGGCGTGGGGATGACTCGTTTGGGAAATCGAGTCGGCGTGAATTTGTGCCTGAGATTATTCGTTTCAGGCGTGGGGACTCGTTTCAAAAAAAGATGGGCAAACGAGTGGTGTTCTTGGGCGTTGTCGGTTGCGGAGTTGTTAATGTGCATTGGTTCGTTGGGGGAGGGTAGCAGGGTGGGGGGATTTTCGGCAATGGGGAGATGGCAGAGGGGGAGGGTGGGAGGCTGGATGGGCGGTTCGCGAACCTCCCATACGGGGGAGGGAAGAGGGGATGGGTCCCCGCATGCGCGAGGACACGGAGGGGGAGAGGATAGATTCCCGCCTACTGTCTTCACGGGGGCAGGCTATTCGCGGGAGTGACGGGTGAGTGGGGGGACGGGCGACCACGAGGGTCGCCCCTACGGGGGGCGGAAGAGGGGATGGGTCCCCGCATGCGCGAGGATACGGAGGGGGAGAGGGATGGACGGTTCGCGAACAGTTGCTACGGGGGAGAATGTTGTCGGGTGAGGGTTCACCCCCATCCCCCGTCTTCACGAGGGCAGGCTCTAGCCTTCCCCCATCGAGGGGGAAGGGAAAGAGGTGCAGGGGGATGGGTTCCCGCATCCGCGAGGACACGTGGGGGGTGTGGGATGGACGGCTCGCGAACCGCCCGTATGGGGGAGAGGGAAGGAGGGTTGTGCTTCGACGACGAGATTCCTCGAGGAACTCGGAATGATATGTGGGGGCGCGCTGCGCCGAGTTTAGGATGACGTGTGGGGAAGTTTTCACCCCCATCCTAACCTTCCCCCTTCAAGGGGGAAGGGAAAGAGGTGGAGGGGATGGGTCCCCGCATCCGCGAGGGAAGGGGGAGGAGGTTAGGGGTTGGGCCAGCGGCCGGTGAAGACTTCGGTGGCGGGGCCTTCCAGGAAGACTTCGCCGCTTCCGTCCCAGTCGATGGTGAGCGTGCCGCCGGGGAGCGTTATGTCAACGTTGTCGGCAACTAACCCGTGGATGCGGGCAGCAACGGTGATGGCGCAGGCTCCGCTGCCGCAGGCCATGGTCCCGCCGCTTCCTCGCTCCCACACCCGCGCATTTAGCTTTCCGGCCCCCTTGCGGTTCACTATTTCGAAGTTGACCCGGTTGGGGAACATGGGGTGATGCTCGACCTTGGGACCGATTTCGTGGAGACGAAAATCCTCCACAGGCGTGTCTATGAAAGCCACGGCGTGGGGGTTGCCCATGGAGACGAAGGTTAGCTTGAGGTCCACGCCGTCGATGGTCAGCGGGTAGTCGACGACGGCGTTGCCGATGGTGCGGCCCGCCGACGGGTCTACGGTGACGGGAACCTCTTCGGGTCGCAGGGTGGGGGCACCCATAGCCACGCGGGCGCGGGTAACGAGGCCGTTTTCGCCCATGGGGGTGATGGTCCGTACGCCTCCCAGGGTCTCGACGGTGAGGCCGCCATTCGTGGGGGCGGCGATGTCGCGCTCGATGGCGAACTTGGTGAAGCAGCGGATGCCGTTGCCGCACATTTCACCTTCGGAGCCGTCGGCGTTGAACATCCGCATCTTGAGGGAGGCCTCGTTGGAATCCATGATGAGAATCAAACCGTCGCTGCCGATGCCGAAATGCCGGTCACTCATGGCAATGGAGAGAGCGGGCCAGTCGGCTTCCATCCCGCGGGCGTCCACGTAGACATAGTCGTTGCCGCAGCCTTCCATTTTGGTGAATTCAATGCTCATATTTGCCGCCTCCCTAGTGGGACTATTTTAGCACAGGATTGGGGGAAGGTTACTAAAAAGGTACTCGAGGAGGGTGCCTATCAAGGCCATTGTCCATGAATTCAAGGGGGGAGCGGGTGGTTAGGGAACCGCACTTATTGGGGAGAATGTTGTCGGGCATAGGAATCACCCCCATCCTAACCTTCCCCCCTCAAAGGGGGAAGGGATTCTAGGGGAGGGTGGAGGTAATCTCGTGCGAGAACAAGGGCCGCGTCCGTGGGGTTGTCCGACGCTTCCAACCAGCGGATGCGGGGGTCTTCCAGCCGGAACCAGGCGTACTGACGGCGGGCGACGCCGTGGGTGCGAAACTTAATGCGTTGGACCGCCTCTTCGAGGGGGAGCTCGTCGGACAGGTGGGCGGCAAGTTCCTGATACCCCACGCCGGACATGGCGGGCAGGGACGTGGGGTAACCTCGGTCTAGGAGCTGCTGTACTTCATTGAGAAAGCCCCGCTTCATCATTTCGTCCACACGCCGGTCGATTCTCGAATAGAGCCGCTTTCTGTCCATGGTCAGGCCGAGGACAAGGGCGTTGATCTCTGCGTTCTTGCGTGGTGCGTTGCCTTCAGCTCGCTTGCCGCCGGATAGATGCACTTCCAGGGCGCGTAAGACGCGGCGCGGATTTTGCGGGTCAGTTCGTTCGGCGGTCTGGGGATCGATGGCCTGGAGAAGCTGGTAGAGGGGCCACACACCCCGTCGTTGGAATTGTAGCTCCAGGTCGGCGCGGAGGGCCGGGTTGGGGGCGACTTTGGGCACCTGCCATCCTTCGAGGAAAGCCCACACGTATTGACCGCTGCCGCCGACGAGGATTGGCAGGCGGCCCCGACTTTGCACGTCCTCCACCGCGGCGTGGGCCTGCTCAAGGAACAGGGCAAGACTGAAGGTCTCGTCGGGTTCGCAGACGTCAATCAGATGATGAGGGACCCGGGCGCGCTCTTCCGGCGACGGCTTTGCGGTGCCCACGTCCATGCCCCGGTAGACCTGCCTGCTGTCGGCGTTGATGATTTCTCCGTCCAGCTTCTGAGCAAGGTCCAAGGCGAGGGCGCTCTTGCCCACGGCGGTGGGCCCGACAATGGCGACTATGGGCGGCGGCGGTTGGGAGAGGGTCACGTCAGCTTGTTTCCTTAACCTCTGCGGTGAGCCTGACTATCTGGGTAAACTGTGCGGCGTCGAGGCTGGCGCCGCCTACCAGGGTGCCCTGAATGCTGGGTTCCTCCAAGAAGCCGGAAACGTTTTGGGGGTTGACGCTTCCCCCATAGAGCACAGAAATCTGCTGGGCCGTCGGAAGGTCGTATAGCTTGGCAAGCTCCGTCGGGATGGCGCCTCCGGTGATGTCGGCCACTACGACGGGAGTGGCGGGAACGCTGGTGCCGATGGCCCACACCGGCTCGTAGGCAATGACCACGCCGCGGGGGTCTTCTATATCGGAGAGGCCCGTTTCCAGCTGGCGGCGAACGACGGATTCAGCCGCTCCCTGACGGCGCTGGCTCAGGGTTTCGCCGACGCAGAGGATGGGAATTATCCTGGCGTCGATGGCGGCTTTCACCTTTTGTCCGACCACGTGATAGCCTTCCCGCATCAGGTGACGACGCTCGGAATGGCCAATGATGACGTAGCGGCAGAGGCCCTTGAGCATGGTTGGCGATATCTCGCCGGTGAAGGCCCCCGAGGGCTGGGGATGGAGGTTCTGCGCGCCGAGGGCGATGGTCGAATTCCTGAGCAGGTCATGGAGCGGGGCAAGGGATATGAAGGGGGGGCAGAGGACCGTCTCGACGCCTGATGGGGAGTTTTCTTCCAACAGCCGACGAACGTCGGAAGCGAGGGCCACCGCCTCTTGAACGGTGGTGTTCATCTTCCAGTTGCCTACGGCGTATAGTTTAGGAGGTGACATTATGGGTTAACCCAGGGGGACGAGATTCTTCGTCGCGGAGCCTCCTCAGAATGACATGGAGGGGGGACGGCTAGAAGGGTCGCGGCTGGCATTAGAGGTTGCCCCACGGGGACGAGATTCTTCGTCGCGGAGCCTCCTCAGAATGACATGGAGGGGGGATGGCTAGAGGGGACGCGGCTGACATTATGGGTTAACCCACGGGGACGAGATTCTTCGTCGCGGAGCCTCTTCAGAATGACATGCAAGGGGGACGGCTAGAAGGGTGGTGGATGACATTATGGGTTAACCCACGGGGACGAGATTCTTCGTCGCGGAGCCTCCTCAGAATGACATGGAGGGGGGACGGCTAGAGGGGTCGCGGCTGGCATTAGAGGTTAACCCACGGGGACGAGATTCTTCGTCGCGGAGCCTCCTCAGAATGACATGGAGGGGGGACGGCTAGAAGGGTCGCGGCTGGCATTAGAGGTTGCACCGGGGGGACGAGATTCTTCGTCGCGGAGCCTCTTCAGAATGACATGTGGGGGCGACGGCCAGGAGGGTCGCGGCTGGCATTAGAGGTTGCCCCACGGGGACGAGATTCTTCGTTGCGGAGCCTCCTCAGAATGACATGCAAGGGGGACGGCCAGGAGGGTCGCGGCTGGCATTAGAGGTTGCCCCACGGGGACGAGATTCTTCGTCGCGGAGCCTCCTCAGAATGACATGGAGGGGGGACGGCCAGGAGTTGAGGCACGGGACTAAGCGCCGAACTTGGAGATTTTGTCGGCATGGGCGAGAGCCAGGGACATGACCTCGACGGCGCGGATGGTTCCGATACCGCCGAGGGCGCAGGAGCGTTCGTTGAAGGACGGTGGGCCTTGGCTCCTGGTCCAGCGGGACTTGAGCAGGAAGGGCACAGGGTGCCAGCTGTGATTGGCCATGATTGACGGGGTTGAGTGGTCGCCGACTATAAGAAATACGTCGGGCTTGAGGTCCAGAATCCGGGGAATGAATTCGTCCAGCTTTTCGAGCACCCGAACTTTTTCGTCGAAGTCGCCGTCCTCCCCAGCGGTGTCGGCAGGCTTGTAGTGGATGAAGAAGAAGTCGTGGTCGTCCCAACGCTCTTCCAGGGTGCGCACCTCGTCCCTGAAGGTCTCGCCGGTAGCGAGGACGTGCATGCCCAGAATGGTGGCGAGGCCGCGGTACATGGGGTAGGCGGCGATGGCTGCAGGGGTGAGCTGGTAGGCGTGGGCCATGGAGGGCAGGTGGGGCATGCCGGAGAAGCCGCGGAGCATGACCATGTTGGCCCGCTCCTCCTCCATTAGCATGAGGCGGGCCTGTCGAACGAATTCGTTGGTGGCATCGGCGGTGGCGCGGGCCTCAGGGCTGAGGGCTTTGACGTTCTGGAGGGCGATTCCGGTGCGTTGAGGGTCCATTTCCGTCAGGTTGGCCGAAAGGTCGTTGCCCCTCATTCGGAGGACGAACCGGTAGTCCTTCACCGGATAGACGCGGATGTCGATTGAGTCAACTTCGATGCGGTCCAGCTCGGAGCAGAGAAGTTCGCTTAGGGAAGTAGGGATGCGTCCGGCGCGTCGGTCGATAAGCTGATCGTTGGCGTCGACGGTACAGAAATTGCCGCGGGCCACCACGTCGCCCTCTTGGAAATCGACGCCGTTGACGCCCGTCGCCTCCAGCGCGCCCCTACCGATGACGTACCGGAGAGGGTTGTAGCCGAAGAGGGCGAGATGGCCGGGGCCGCTCCCCGGCGTAATTCCCGGCAGGACCGGGATGGTGAGACCGAGAGCGCTTTCGCCGGCCGCGGCGTCGATGTTGGGAAGAAGGGCCGTCTCGAGCTCCGACTTCCGGGTGGCCGGATGGGGCAGACCGCCCAAGCCGTCCACGACCAGCATGACGATCTTGGACGGCGTACTGACGTAGATATCGTGAAGAAGCGGAACGTCAATCATTAATGTTCAGATCAGGCATTAGATATGAGTTCAGGCATTGAGTTTCATTTCAGGCATGCAGCATTGGTTCACGGCGGGGACCACTTTGCCGATGGTAGGAGTCAACGTAGAAGGGCGCTTTTGGACGGCAACGCCGATATACCAGGCAATTCTTTCCCCTCCAGGAACTCTATCATAGCGCCGCCTCCACTGGATACGTGGTCCATGCGATGCCCCAGGCCCAAGGTTTCCACGGCGGAGGCCGTGGAGCCACCCCCGATTATAGTTGTCCCGTGCAGCGAGGCCAAGTGGTTGGCAAGGGCGGTAGTACCGGCAGCGAAGGGCTTGAACTCGAAGACGCCCAGAGGCCCGTTCCAGATGATAGTTTGGCACGGGGTTAGAAGCCGGCAGAACTTTTGGACTGTGCGTGGGCCAACGTCCAGGATGTACGAATCTTGGGGAACGTCATCCGTGGAGTGGACGCCCACCTTTGACGGATTACCGCTGATCTCGGACCCTGCGATGACGTCTGTGGGTAGGTGGATGGGCGCTGCGCCGGAACGAATCAGCTCCAAGGCGTAGTCCAGCAGGTGATCCTCAACGATGGATCTGCCCACGGGCTTGCCCTGGGCCTTGAGGAAGGTGGCCGCCATGCCGCCGCCGATGAGGATAAGGTCGGCGCGCCGGACGAGGTTGTCTATGAGCTTCAGTTTGTCGCTCACTTTGGCCCCGCCCAGGATGACGGCCAAGGGGCGGCGGGGGGATTCCAGCGCATGGCCCAAGACTTCCAGTTCGCGTTGGAGAAGGAGTCCGGCCGCCGAGGGGAGGTGATGGGGCAGGCCGACTATTGAGGCATGGGCGCGGTGGGCCGCTCCGAAGGCGTCCAGGACAAATATGTCCGCCAAAGAGGCGAGAGCGTTGACGAACTGTGGGTCGTTGGACTCTTCGCCGGCATAAAAACGCAGGTTTTCCAGCAGGACCACCTTGCCGGCCTTCATTTCCGACACGCGTTGGGCGACGTGGGGGCCAACGCAGTCCTGCAGGGCCGGGACAGGCCGACGCAACAGGGTTGATAGCCGACGGGCCACCGGCTTGAGGCGCAGGGCCTCAACAACGCGGCCCTTGGGGCGACCAAGGTGGGAGCAGAGGACTACCTTGCAGTTGCGCTCCAGGAGATACTCAACGGTGGGGAGGGCGGCCCGGAGCCGGTGGTCGTACTCCGAGGTAATCTCAGAGTTGTCAGGTCCCAGGGGCACGTTCAAATCCGCCCGGAGAAGCACGGTCTTACCCGCAACGTCCAGGTCGTGGAGGCTTGCTATGTTCATGCGCGTCATCAGTCTATGGCCAGGGCTGTCCGTCGGTCCGGCCCGCCTTCACGAGATGACGGGCGAAGTCAAGTAGGGGTTCCATGCCGTCTGACTTCAGGTCTGCCCCGCCGAGGGCGTCCGCAGCCTCCTGGAAGTATTGACAGACCGCCGACTCGGCTTCGGCACGAACGTCGTTGGTCTCGAGAATGTCCAGAAGCTGCTGATGGTCGTCGGGTTCCAGGACCCGCTTGAAGTAGATGTCGCCCAAGGCGCGCTTCGTCTTCAGGTCGGCGGATTCCAAGAGCGCAGCTATGGGATAGAGCTTCTTCTTGTTGAGCAGCTGCGGGCTGGCGTTCCGGCCGGCGCCGGCGCCCCAGACGGCCTGAATGTCCTGGCGAATCTGATACGCGAGTCCCAGCTTCAGGCCGGATTCCTGGAAGGCCTGAACGGTCTCATTGCTGTCGGTGGCGGCCAAAGCCCCCAGGGTCATGGCGCAAGACGTGATGCTGCCCGTGAGGTCAGTGGCCATCTTCAGGTAGGAGGAGCGGGAAATGTCCAACCGCTCCTGATGGGAAAGTTCAACATACTGGCCTTCGCACATTCGGATGCAAGCCTCGTCAAGAACGCCGAGGGCTTGGAGCACCCGGTCCAGGGGCAGACCGGCATCGGCCAGCCGGAAGAGGGCGCTGCGGCCCAGGGCGTGGAGGCCGTCGCCTACGTTGATGGCCTGGCCCGGTCCCCAAACCCACCAGACGGAGGGGCGAGCCTCCTGCCGGGGGTTGCCTTCCTGAACGTCCTTGTGCACCTCAATGAAGGTGTGCACCAGCTCCATGGCCGCCGCCGCGGGAAGGGCGGGGCGGTGGCTCGCGCCGGCCGCCTGGCAGGAAAGGAGGGTCAAGAGGGCGTAGGGGCGAGGGGGTCTGGGCTTGGGAAGAGATTCGCCCTGACGGTCTGCCCAGCCAAGCTGATAGAGCATCATGTCGTAGAGCAGACCTTCACGTGGACGGAGAACCGCCTCCAATTCCGAATCCAGGTCGGCGTGGTACTGCTCCAAGTCGTCGATGATTAACGGCATAGACCCCTCATTTACTCGTTCCGTCCAAGTCTACTCCGCATACCCGCCGGATGCACTCGGCGCTGAGGGCGCCTGTCCGGATCATTCTTGGGCGCTTGCCCGTCAGGTCAACCACGGAAGAAGGCTGGCCGCGATAGGCCGGACCGCCGTCGAGGATGTAGTCAATCCTATGACCCAAACTCCGCTCAACGTCCTGGGCCGTGATGGGGTCGGGGCCGCCGCTGGGGTTGGCGCTTGTTCCTACGATAGGCTTGCCCAAGGCCCGGGCGAGGGCTCGTGGAACGGGGTGGTCGGGGACTCGAACGCCCACGGCTCCGGTGGGGCCCAACACGGGCCCCGGCAGACCGGGAACGGGAGAGAGGACGAGGGTCAGGGGGCCGGGCCAGAAGGCGGCAGCGAGGGCGTTGAAGAAGCGCGAATCCGGTCGAGAGACAAGCTCTACGTCGTCGGCATCGGCGAGCAGCAGGGGCAGACCCTTGTCGGCGCTTCTGCCTTTCACGTGGAGGATTCTGGACAGGGCTTTAACTGAAAAGGGGTTGCCTCCCAGGCCATAAAGGGTATCGGTGGGGTAGCTAATTACCCCGTCTTTGCGGAGGAACTCCGCCGCTTCTTCTATGCCTTTCTCTATATCAAGCGAAAGCATACTTTTGTTGGATGCCGAGGCTCAGGCGTAAAACTTGACTGAGAACGGCAAGTGAGTATAGCATAGGCTCTAATCCAAGGTACAGAGTAGTCGTGTAAGGGCGTGACTCGGCAGAATGGATCAGGCGTCACACATTGCAGAGTATCTTTATGCTAAACGGCGGGCTGTTGCCCGCTATTTAGTTTGAAAGATACGATGGGAGCTCAGCAGTCTACGCCAAGCCGTCGCATAGCGACCAGCGACGACTTGGAGGTTTCCGCCTACCTTGAAATTGCCAAGGAGAAGGAAGGGCAGGGGTCCCAGCGGCCTGAGGAGACGCCGAAGGTCTCGGAAGGCGTGGTCATCATCGACTTCGGCTCCCAGTACAGCCACCTTATTGCCCGCCGCATCCGTGAGTTAAACGTCTACAGCGAGGTTGTGCCGCACACCGCCGGCTGGGAAGACGTTCAGGCAATGAACCCCAAGGGGGTCATCCTCTCCGGTGGGCCGGCCAGCGTCTACCAAAACGGGGCGCCGCTGGCCCCCGGCTGGGTATACCAGAAGGGTATGCCCATTCTGGGAATCTGTTACGGGATGCAGGTGCTGGCTCACCAGTTGGGCGGGAAAGTAACGCCCGGGGCCAAGCGCGAGTATGGACACGCCGTTCTCCACCAGAACGTGAGTGGATCGGCCCTCTTTCAGGGCATTGACGCCTCCATACCCGTGTGGATGAGTCACGGGGACCAGATTCAGAGCCTGCCGCCCGGATTTTCCGCCCTCGCCTACACGGACAACTCGCCCATTGCCGTCATGGCCGGCTTCGACAACGTTTTCGGTCTCCAATTCCACCCGGAGGTTGCCCACACTCCCCAGGGCAAGGGCATTCTGGAGAACTTCCTGTACCGCATTTGCGGATGCCAGAGCCGGTGGACGGTGGACAACTTTGTGCATGCGGCCATCCAAAAGGTCCGTGATCAGGTGGGCGATGGGAGGGTAATATGCGCCCTATCCGGCGGGGTAGACTCCGCCGTAACCGCCACGCTGATTCACCGGGCCATAGGCAATCAGCTAACGTGCATATTTGTAAACAACGGGCTTCTTCGGAGAGAGGAGGCGGAGCGGGTACAGAGGACCTTCCAGCAGAACCTCAGCATGAACCTGCTCTATATAGACGCCTCCCAGCGGTTTCTCAACCGGCTGGTGGGTGTGGTGGACCCGGAGCAGAAGCGCAAGGTCATAGGAGAAGAGTTCATACGCGTATTCGAAGATGCCGCAACGGAGCTTAGCGACGCTGACTTTCTAGCCCAGGGGACACTATACCCTGACGTCATCGAGAGCCAAACTTCGGAGAATCAGGCTTCGGCCACCATCAAGACTCACCACAACGTGGGCGGTCTTCCCAAGGACATGAACTTGAAGCTGGTGGAGCCCCTACGGTACCTGTTCAAGGACGAGATAAGGGGGGTGGCTTCGGCGGTGGGACTGCCGGAAGAGATAGTGATGCGGCAGCCGTTTCCCGGACCGGGGCTGGCAATTCGCTGTTTGGGGGAAGTGACCCCGGAGAAGCTTGAGATTCTACGGGCCTGCGATTGGATAGTGATGGACGAAATCAAGGGCGCGAATCTATACCGGCATCTCTGGCAGACCTTCGCCGTTCTCACGGACGCCCGCAGCGTGGGCGTCATGGGGGACTTTCGGACCTACGGCTACGCGGTGGCCGTACGCGCCGTTTCGAGCGAAGACGCGATGACGGCCGATTGGGCACGCCTGCCCTACGACGTGCTAGCCCGCATCTCCAGCCGAATCGTCAACGAAGTCCCGCAGGTGAACCGGGTAGTTTACGACATTACCAGCAAGCCGCCGGGGACTATTGAATGGGAGTGAGTTAGCCTAATGCGTGTGTTGGTAATCGGTTCCGGCGCCAGGGAGCACGCCCTGGCCTGGAAGCTCAACGAAAGCTCGAAGGTGGATAGGGTCTTCGTTGCTCCTGGGAACGCCGGCACCCACGGCGTTGCCACAAACGTGGGTGTGGATGCGGATGACATTTCCAAGTTGGCGATGTTCGCCAAAAGGTACTCCGTCGACCTGACCGTCGTAGGCCCTGAGAGCCCCTTGGCGAACGGTATCGTCGACCGATTCCAGATGGCGGGCCTGACGGTCTTCGGCCCTACCCGGGACGGAGCCAGGATAGAGGCGAGCAAGTCGTTTGCCCGTCTGCTCATGCGGAAGTACGATATTCCCTCGCCGGAGTTCAAGATTTTCAACAACTACGCCGAGGGATACGAGTTCCTTACCAACCACCAAGGCCAGGTAGTGGTGAAGGCCGACGGTCTGGCCGGGGGCAAGGGTTCCCTTATATGTCGCGACAAGGAAGCGGCCATAAACGCCCTCTACGATTGTATGGAAGACCGCATTTTTGGGGCGGCCGGGGCTACGGTGGTGGTGGAGGAACTCCTGGAAGGCCAGGAGATAAGCGTGTTTGCCTTCACCGACGGGGAAGTGGTGTCGTCTCTCATAGCCGCCTGTGACTACAAGCGGCAGCTGGACGGAGACCGGGGCCTCAACACGGGTGGGATGGGCAGCTACGCACCCGCGGACGTTTGGGACAGGGAGCTGGAGAGGCAGGTCCGCAAGGAGGTCATGGAGCCGGCGGTGCGCGGCATGGCCAACGAGGGATTCCCCTATCGGGGGGTGCTCTACGCCGGGATTATGCTGACTCCTAACGGTATACGGGTGCTGGAGTTCAACTGTCGCCTGGGAGACCCGGAGACGCAGGTGATTCTTCCGTCCATGAAGTCTGACCTGGCGCAGGTGATGCTGGCCACCATGGACGGCAGCCTGAAGAAGACGCGAGTGGATTGGGGCAAACAGGCGTCTGTGGGGGTCGTGGTAGCCTCACGAGGCTACCCCGGGGAATACCGGCGCGGCCTGGAGGTTAGCGGGCTGGACATGGTGGACAAGGATATACTAGTCTTCCATGCCGGCACCAAGATGGAGTCCTCCCAGGTGGTGAGCACCGGCGGGCGGGTTCTTACGGTGGTGGGCTCCGGTTCGACGGTGACTGCGGCGCATGAACGCGTCTACGACAACGTGGAGCGTGTTACGTTCCAGGGTTGCCACTTCCGAAGGGACATCGGCATAATTGAGGGGGAACCGCCCCCCGGCGAGAGGCCAAGACGCAGTTGAAAGGTGAAGTGAATGAGTAGAGTCGGCGTTGTCATGGGAAGCTCCTCCGACGAGCCCGTGGTTAGCGAGACCGTGAAGGTTTTGGAGGATCTGGGCATTGACTACGAGGTTAGAGTCATGTCGGCCCATCGCAGACCCAAGGCTGTGATGGAATACGCGGTTTCCGCCCGGGAGCGAGGAATAGAGGTGCTCATTGGGGCGGCCGGAGGATCTGCGGCGCTTCCCGGTGTGCTGGCGGCATGGTCCACGCTGCCCGTCATCGGAGTCCCCCTGGCAAGCAGCGAGTTGGGAGGGTCGGACGCCCTCACCGCCATAGCGCAGATGCCCCCTGGCGTGCCCGTAGCCTGCGTCGCAGTGGGGTCCTGGGGCGCACGTAACGCCGCCTATTTAGCGGCGGAGATACTGGCCCTCAAGTATGAAAGCATTAGAGAGTCCTATGAGGCCTATAGAAAAAAACTTCAGGAAGGGTAGTGGTCTCGACAAGCAGCATTTGCATGCCTGTGCCCACAGTTAGCTTCCAGTGACAAACGCAAAGATTCCTAACAAGGGTCCCGCCGTAATATGTGACTTTGACGACACCACGGTATTGGAAAACGTGGCGGAGTTGCTGCTCAGGGAGTTCGGCGGCGAGGGGTGGCAGGAGTACCAACGGCAGAACGTTCGGCATCGTATGACGCTGAAGGAGTACCAGGAGCGGGCCTTTCAGACGGTAAAGGTCGGGCGAGAGACGATGAAGGATTTCGTCAAGAAGCGGGCTACCCTGCGTCCTCACTTCAAGGCCCTCTTTGAGCATTGCCGCAAGAACAACATCCCGCTGGCGATAGCCACCATGGGTTTAGATTTCTACGTTGAGGCGCTGCTGGAGCGGGAGGGGATGGAGTCCGTCGAATGTTACGCCGCGGAGACGGAGTTTACCGACGAGGGGATCCGCTACGAGTACCCGTACGCCTCCAAGGACTGCTGGCAGCCCGGCAATTGCAAGTGCGCCGTATTGGAGCGCTACCGGAAGAAGGGCCACTCGGTGATACTTTTTGCCGGTGACGGAAAGACCGACATCTGCCCTGCCGACCGCTCGGACCTGGTTTTCGCCCGCCGTTACCTGGAGGAGCACCGGGAGGAGAAGGGGCTGCCCTACGAGAAGCTCAATGACTTCTCCAAGATGGTGCGCGCCCTGGAGAAGCTAACCGCTGAGGGCGAGAAGTCCGACTCCGAGGCAGCGACGGATGATTGAACGCTATACCAGGCCCAAGATGGGCGGCGTATGGTCAGAGCGAAACAAGTACGATCGTTGGCTTCAAGTTGAATTGGCGGTGTGCGAAGCGTGGACTGAGCAGGGCACGATTCCGCTCTCCGATATGGAAGCGCTGCGTGGGGCGACGTATGACTATGAACGTCTGGAAGAGATACTAGCAGTCCACCGACATGAGATGACGGCGTTTCTGCAGTCCATCACTGAAGGCATCGGGCCGGAGGGACGCTGGCTGCACCTCGGCCTGACTACGAGCGACGTTTGGGACACGGCGACCAGTCTTCAAATCCTCGACGCCATTCACTTGCTCGACGAGGAGATTGACGCGCTGATGGAAGCCATCAGGGATAGGGCCGTCGAGCACAAGGACACCCTGATGATTGGCCGGACGCACGGCATTCACGCCGAGCCGGTTACTTTTGGGCTCAAGCTGGCCGTCTGGTATGACGAGATGCGCCGCAACAAGGACCGGCTGTCCCATGCGAAGTCTAACATTGGTTACGGCAAGTTCTCCGGCCCTGTTGGGACCCATGGGACAGTGCCCCCTTCCATAGAGTCCGCGGTGTGCGAGCGGTTGGGCCTGAAGGCGGCGCCTGCATCGACACAAATACTCCAGCGCGACCGCCATGCCGAGTACGTTACGACGCTGGCCATCATTGCCGCTTCTCTGGAGAAATTCGCCACCGAGATTCGAGGCCTGCAGAGGACGGAGATCCGTGAGGTGTCGGAATACTTCCCGAAGGGACAGCCAGGCTCCTCGTCGATGCCCCACAAGAGGAACCCCGAGCTTTCGGAGCGTGTGTGCGGACTTGCGCGTTTGATCCGCGGCTATGCCGTGACGGCCCTGGAAAACGTTGCCCTGTGGCACGAGCGAGACATCAGCCACTCGTCCGCCGAACGCTTGATATTGCCGGACGCCTCTATAGCTCTCGACTATGCGCTCAGCCTCATGTCGGGACTGGTGCGCGACCTAAACATTGACTCCGCCCGTATGATGTACAACATCGAGTCCACCCACGGCGTTCTCTTCTCCCAGCGGGTGCTGTTGGCCCTGATAGAGCAGGGAATGGGGAGGGAACCGGCCTACGGCATAGTTCATCATCGCGCGATGGAGAGTTGGGAAAGCGGCCAAGACTTTCGGGATATGATGCGGTCCGACCCTGACGTAAGCAGGCTGCTGCCGGTGGAAGAGTTGGAAGCGCTTTTTGACTACAAATACTACGTACGACACGTTGATGAGATTTTTGAGCGTGTCGGGCTGATATAGGAGGAACTGATGGAAGCACTGATGGAGACCAAGCTTCCCAATCTCATGTACCGGGGAAAGGTGCGGGACACTTATAGCCTGGACGACGAGCGGCTTCTGATGGTGGCCTCGGACAGGATATCGGCCTTCGACGTGGTGCTGCCTACGGGCATACCTCTGAAGGGCCTCGTCCTCAGCCGGATTTCATCGTTCTGGTTCGACAAGACAGCCCACCTCATCCCGAACCACCTGATCGCTATGGGAGACGCGCCGGGGGCCATCCCGGCCGACTCGCCCGTTGGGGAAGTGCCGGAAGGGATTGCCCGCCAAGCCATGGTGGTCAAAAAGGCCGAACGGGTAGACGTGGAGTGCATCGTGCGGGGGTACCTGGCCGGTTCCGCCTGGGCGGAGTATCAGAAGCAGGGCACGGTGTTCGGAAAGAGCATGCCCGCCGGTTTGCAGGAGGGCCAGATATTCCCGGAACCCATATTCACGCCCACCACGAAGGCGGAGGAAGGGCATGACGAGAACATCAGCTTGGCGGAAGTGCGGGACATGGTGGGGGAGGACGTGGCTTCCCAGCTGGCGGAGAAGAGCATCGCAGTCTACGAGTTCGCCCGGGACTACGCCGCGGGGCAAGGGATTATCCTTGCCGACACGAAGCTGGAATTTGGGTTCGTGGACGGGGAGTTGATACTCATAGACGAGATTTTCACGCCGGATTCGAGCCGGTTCTGGGACGCGGAGGGATACTCTCCTGGCAAGGACCAGCCCAACTTTGATAAACAGTTCGTGCGGGACTGGCTGGTAGCCCATGGATGGAACAAGGAGCCGCCCGCGCCGCCTCTGCCGGAGGAGATAGTTACGAAGACCTCCGAGCGTTATCAGGAGGCCTACCGCAGACTCACGGGTATGGAGCTTCTCGCGTAGGGAGATGCCTGCGTTGAGGAGTCTTGTTGGCGACTTTAGGAACCGGCTGGTCCGGTGCTATGTTGGATAGGGAGAAAATAATTGCCTGATAGTAGCAGGAAAAACAGGGGCAAGCGCCGTCGCCGCTCCCGTAGCGGGGAACGGGGAGATTCGGAACAGCAGCCGCAAGCGTCAATAGAGGATTCCGCACCGTCGGGTCGCACTCGTTTGTCCGAAGGCGGAATAGTTAGATCCGTACCGCGCATTCGGCCCAGAACGTGGAAGAAGATACGTCGCTGGAGCCTCTACGTAGCGTTGGTAGTCTTTGCAGCCGCCATAATTGGCAGCTTTGTCATTCAGGGCATCCCGCTTGGCGGGGGAGGTGGCGGTGGGGAAACGGGCACGGGTGGGGACGTGGGGGAGAGAATCGCCCCCATGCCCGTCGTCTACCGGCCGAGCAACCACATTGGTCCCGGCAGCACCTATGAGGGGGAGTACAACTCCACGCCGCCAACCTCCGGCCCACACTGGGATACGGGTTGGGCCGGCTGCGGATTCTTCGAGGAGGAGAATCCCGACGAGCAGGTGGTGCACAACATGGAGCACGGCCAGGTCGTCATCAGCTACAACCTGTCGGACGAAGGTCAGATTGAGCAGGTTAGGGAGATTGCGCGAAGCCTTCCGGGCCGCCGCAGCTGGATGATTATGCGGCCTTACTCCAAGATTGGCGCGGGGCGGATTGCTCTCACGGCCTGGGGCTGGAAGGACGAGTTCTCGATCTCGGAACTGACGGAGGAGCGGGTGCGGAGCTTCTACGACGCCCACCGGAACAACTCCGGCGTGGAGTCGATTCCATGCGGCGGGTATATGAGCTAGCTTGATATACTTGGCCCGCATCTTCGTTACGCTCAAGCCCACGGTCAACGATCCCCAAGGGGAGACGGTGTTGGCGGGTTTGAAGACATTAGGATTCGAAACGGCGAGCGGCGTTCGGGCGGGCAAATATTTCGAGATTCGGGTGGAGTCGGCGAGTATGGAAGAGGCGGAAGAGCAGGTGCGGGGGATGTGCGACCGGCTGCTGGCGAACCCGGTCATGGAGGAGTTTTCCTTCCGGTTGGTCATGGACGAGGATTGACCTCGGAAGAGGAAGTTGGGTAGGGCGGTCTTTGAAGCGCCATACAGCAGGGGGCAGCAAAATCTTGTCTGGCAGGTCAGCTGCCAGCACCGGGGATGGGTTTTGCTCTATTGGTTATGTACAATAAGGACATCCCCATAGGAGGGAATCCTACGAGATGACAAGACAAGTGGTTACCGACGCGAAAATTAGAATGACGAGTGTCTTCGGCGGCAGTGAAAACCAGATCACAAGCCAGCATTTTGGCGGCGGTCGGATTTACGCCATATTTGGCAGCAGCGACATAGATTTGCGTCGTGCGACCATTGCCGACGAGGGAGCGACAATCAACATCGTAAGCAGCTTTGGCAGAGTCAGGCTCCTGGTTCCGGAAGACTGGGCAGTAAATGTCCAAACCAGGGCCGTCTTTGGCGGTGTGGCATCCAAGCGCGCTGCCCCCGCATCGCCTGTGGGACAACTTACTCTAACGGGGCTGTGTCTCTTTGGAAGCGTGGAGGTAAGATCCTAAGACTGGGGGATCTCAAGGGCACCTGAGTCCTTTATGGGCTCCGATTGAAGATCGGTCCCCGCATGCGCGAGGACACGGGAGGGGCACCCGGCAGCAAGATTCCTTGGTTCCGCTTCGCTGCGCTCGGAATGACATTTGGGGGAGGTGCTGCGCTGCGGTCAGGACAGCGGAGGGGGAGTCTTCACCCCCATCCCAACCTTCCCCCCTCAAGGGGGAAGGGGTGGTGGAAGGGCCCGCATGCGCTAGGATACGGGGGGGGGCCGGTAGTGGCGCCAACGAGAGATGTCCTTTCGGGGTGGGTTCTGGATTCCGGATTTCGCGGGAATGTGGGGAAAGGGCGGTTCGTGAACAGTCCTCCCTACGGTGAGTGAGAGGATGGGTCCCCGTATCCGCGAGGACAGCGGAGGGGGAGTCTTCATCCCCATCCCAACCTTCCTCCCTCAAGGGGGGAAGGGGTGGTGGTTAGCTGTCTATGGTGCCCTTGGTGCTGGGGACTCGTCCGGCGCTTCTGGGGTCGGGCTCCAGGGCGTACCGGAGCGACTTGGCCAGGGCCTTGAAGATTGCCTCAGCTTTATGATGACCGTTCTTTCCCTCCAGAACTCTCACGTGGAGGTTCAGCTTGGCCTCCAGGGCGAAGGACTCAAGGAAGTGGTCGATTATCTCACCCGGTAGGGTCTCTACCATCTGGCCTTCCAGCCCGGAATTGACGATGGCGTAGCCCCTGCCGCTCAGGTCCACCGCCACCATAGCCAGGGTCTCGTCGAGGGGCACAAGGGCGTGGCCCATGCGGTGTATGCCAGCCCCGTCGCCCATAGCCTCCCGGAAGACCCGACCCAGGCAGATGCCAGTGTCCTCTACAAGATGATGCCAGCCCGTCTCCAGGTCTCCCTGGGCTTGAAGGGTTATGTCAATTAGCCCATGACGGCTAAGCTGGGCTATCAGGTGGTCCAGCATCCCGTTGCCGGTGGACACTTGGGAATCGCCGAGCCCGTCCAGGTTTATGCTGACGCTTATCTGCGTCTCGCGGGTGCTTCGTTCTAATTCAGCCTTTCGGTGTTCCACGTTATCCGTCCACCACCTCTTTTAGAGCCTGGACGAAGCCATCGGTTTCCTGGGGCAGGCCGACGCTTACGCGGAGGCAGTCCTTCATCTCTTCATCGGCGTAGGCGCGCACGAAGACGCCCTTCCGGGCTAGGTCTTGGAAGATGCGCTCGCCGCTGCCAGCGGGGAGCCGCATCATCATGAAGTTCGCCGCCGACGGGATGGGCGTCACGCCGGGAATCTCCTCCAGCAGGGCAAACATGCGCTCCCGCTCCTCGATAACGGGTCGGATGTAGCTGAGCAGCAGATCCCGATCTTGGAGGGAAGCCATCAGGCCAAGCTCCGCGGCCCGGTTCATGTTGTAGGGGGGTTTGATGGTCATAATCAGCTTGGCCACCTCCGGGTCCATGGCCCCCAAGCCTACTCTCAGACCCGCAAGGCCGGCCCACTTGCTGAAGGTGCGCAGGACGATGAGGTTGGAGTATTCGGAAAGGAGGGGCATGGCGGTCTGGCCGCAATACTCGTAGTAGGCCTCGTCGACAACCACCATCACAGGCAGTTCCAGAAGGCGACGGAAGTCCTCCTCGCGGGCCAGGTTGCCCGTCGGGTTGTTGGGATGGGCCAGGAAGATGACTTTCGAGCGTTCGTCCAGGGCAAGCTCGATGCTTTCCACGTCGAGGTTGAAGTTGCGGTCGCGGGGCACGGGAACGACTTCTGCGCCAACAAGATGGGTGGAGAAGCGGTACATGCCGAAGGTGGGCGTGGGCTCGATTATCTTGTCGCCCTGACCGACGAAGAGGCGGATTATCAGGTCTATCAGCTCGTCGCTGCCGTTGCCGGCGACGATGCTTTCCGGCGGCGTGTCCGTATATTCGGACAAGGCTTCACGCAGGGCCCGTTGCTCTGGGTCCGGGTAGCGGTTGTACTGGTCGAACGCGCCGAGGGCCTCGGCCACCTTGGGCGAGGGGCCGTAGGAATTCTCGTTGCCGTTCAGCCGAATTATCTTCTCCGGGGGAATTCCTGCCTCCGAGGCCATAGCCTCCAGGGACCGGACGCCGTCGTAGCCCGCAGGCGCTCGTAGGTGGGGCAAGACCAGCTCTTTAATGTCCTTCTTCATGGGCGGGTGACCTCCTCCGTAGATTCCATCCTAATCTCTATTGCTCGTGCGTGGGCCGTCAGCCCCTCCCAACGGGCTATTACCGACACGGCCTTGGCCATTTCGGGGAAGCCGTTGGCGTTTAGGCCAATTATGGGCATGGACTTGAGGAACTGATGCACGCCCAGGGCGGAAGAGAAGCGGGCCGTGCCGCCGGTGGGCATGACGTGACTGGGGCCGGCCACGTAGTCGCCGACGACCTCCGGCGAGTAGCGGCCGAGGAATAGGCCGCCTGCGTTGCGGACCTTGTCGGCCCACTGCCACGGGTCTTCCACCAACAGGCAGAGGTGCTCCGGGGCGACCTGGTTGGCCAGTACCATTGCTTCCTCGAGGTTATCGACAAGGACCATGCAGCCGCCGTTGGAAAGGGCAGTGGCGGCGATTTCGCGTCGCTCCAGCATGGCCAATTGCCTATCCAATTCTTCGTCGATGCTTTCCGCGAGCGAGGGAGAGTTTGTAACCAGAATTGGAGAGGCGAGGGGGTCATGCTCGGCCTGGGCGAGAAGGTCGGCGGCGCAGTGCACGGGGTCCGCTGAGTCGTCTGCCACGAGCACTGTTTCTGTAGGACCGTAAAGGCCGTCGATGGCAACCTCGCCGAAGACCATTCTCTTGGCCATGGTGACAAAAAGATTGCCGGGGCCGCATATCATATCAACCTTACGTATGGATTCCGTGCCGTAGGCCATTGCACCAATGGCCTGGGCGCCGCCGATGCGGAAGACACGGTCGACGCCGGCGATGGCGGCGGCGGCCATGACTGCGGGAGAAGTTGAGGGGGTGCAGAGGATGACTTCTTCGACGCCGGCAACGCGGGCGGGTATGGCCGTCATCAGCACCGTAGAGGGGTAGGAGGCGGTTCCGCCGGGGGCGTAGACTCCCACACGCTGCATGGGAATGAGGCGCTCTCCCAGGCCTCGTGAGGGGTCCATCCAGCCTTTCGGCATGCTGCTGCGGTGGTAGTCTTCAACACGGCGGGCTGAGAGGGTCAGAGCTTCTATCAGGGCCTCGTCGACCTGCGACGGCGCGTCGTTTATTTTCCCCTTGGGGACTTCCAACGCCATAGTATCCGTTCCGTTGAGAAGACGGGTATATCGACGGACCGCCTCATCTCCGTCGCGGCGCACGTCGTCCAGAATACGGCGGACCGACTGCTCAGGAGTCAGCGCTTCGCCGAATACTTTGAGGGTGCGTTGCCGCGATTCGGCGGTGGGCGTCGAAGCTTCGGGCTGCCGTCGCTCTGCGAGGGCCTGCCGTCCAGCCTCAAAGCCAACGAACGTCTTCAGATACATCCAAAGGCTCCTTGTTCTGTCGGGCCCCTTACGGACACGGCGACCTGCCTGTATGACGTCTTAGGAAACATCAAGGCGCTCCTTGATCTCCCGGGCTGCTTCGGTGACGGCGAACCCCCGGAACTCGCTGATCCGTTTTTGAGGCACTTGTTGGTAGACTCGGCTAATGTTGGCGGCAGGATCGGTAAGGAAGTCCTCGACCTCCTCTTCCACCTGGGGGCTGCCCCGGTACATACGCTGGGCCATGAAATGGAGTCGCTCCCACGAGAAGGGGCGGGCGCAGAAGTGGGCCACCCACGCCTGCCAGCTACTGAGGGTCTCTCCGTCGATGAAACCGACACGGACGTAACGGTCGGAGGAGTGGAGGCGCTCGATTATCTTATCCATGCCCGGCGCTTCCTGGCGGGCGTTTCGGTCCATGTCGAGCTGCACGGCTCTGTCGTAGACGTTGGCCTTCATGGGGTCGGGAAACATGTCTCGGTTGCCGAAATAAGGGCGGTAGATCTGGGTTATCCACGTTTCGTCGGTAACGAGATGGCTCAGATACCCCGCAAGGAAGGCCCGGGTAGCGGGACTCTTGCGGGCGGCTTCCATCAAGTCAGGATTGGAGCGGAACAGCCCCTCCGCGCCTACGCCGACCCTTTCGACTGAGAGGGATGCGAAGTGGGTGTGGGACCGCTTCCACTTGGTGCGTGCCCGAATGTCGGGGGTGGTTGAACCGAGCAGGAAGCTGCCGAGGTTGGCCTGGATGGACGAGTCGTCGAGGACGGCTAGCGTTTCCAGGGCGAAGCTGAAGTGGGTGGGGAGGTTCGGCATCTCAGTCCGTCAGCTGCGAGAGCAGATTCTCATAGGTGAAGCAGCGCTCCTTGAACATGTAGCCCACCCCCGAAGTGGAGATATCGGCGGCGCCGACGCTTCTGAGGTGGTCAATCATTTTCAGGAGGTTGTCCTGTTCGACCACGACGTTGACGGTGTACCAGCCTTCGCCTCCTACATTATACATCTTGGAAACGGTGGGGCCACGAAGCCCGGCCAGGTGGGGCTGGGCCAATACGCGGGAGGCGATTTCCTCGGCGGATTCGGCCCTGATGTTGGCGGAGAGGCGGTAGTGGGAACGGGCTTGGAGGTAGCCTTCCAGCATTTCCAGGATGCGTCTGAGCTCTTCGAGGGTCCGCTCGCTTTTGCCAATGGTCTCCTTGTTGCCGATTAGACACGCCTGCGAAACCAGGATGCTTCCGTCCTCCAGGGGACGCAGGCGGTTCTCCTTCAGGGTCTCCCCGCTGGACGTGAGGTCTGCTATGACGTCGGCGAAATTTGCGGCGGGGGCGGCCTCGATGGTCCCGCCGGCGAGAACCAGGGTGAAATAGTTGATGCCGTTTTCCAGCAGGAAGCGCTGCACCAGGTTGGGGTACTTGGTGGCGATGCGAAGACGTCGGCCCTTGCGACGAAACTCGAGGGCCAGGTCCGCGAGGTCGCTAAGGGTGGTAACGTCGAGCCAGGCGCTGGGGACGGCCAACACGAGCTCGCACTGTCCGAAGCCCAGGTCGGGGATGACCACGATGCCGCTGCCGGCCTCGCGCCGTCCCTCCAGGAAGCGGTCCAGGCCGGTGATGCCAATATCGGCGCTGCCGTCCTCGACCTTGGAGGTAACGTCGCCGGTGCGCTGAAACAGGACCGTGGTAGCGGGCAGGCTGGGGATGACGCCGGTGTACTTGCGGGCGCTGGGCCGACGGACTTTAAGGTTGCAGGCACTCAGGAAATCGAGGGTCGAAGTATAGAGAGCGCCGTCGCTGGGGAGGACGAAGCGGAGGCCGTTGCTAGAGGGGGTCAACAGGCATCTCCTCCCTTTCGCCGGTCGAGGAGCCGGTCGAGGTCGTAGGCGAATCCGAGGGCCGGCACGTCTCGGGTACTTCCCATGTTGCGGGCCAGGCCGTCGTAGCGACCGCCGCCGCCGAGGGAGAGACCGCTGTTGCCGTCCAGAAGCTCAAAAACGATGCCCGTGTAGTAGGCGATGCCGCGGGCCATACCCAGATCAACGCTGATTTCCGCGCCGCCCAGGTCTGTATTGTCCAAGAGGGACACGACCCGAGTCAGCGGTTCCAGGGCTTCGCCGTCAACGCCTTCGGAGCGGAGCAGGTCTTCCGCGGAAGCGAGGGCAGGACCCGGCGGGCCCTGTATTGCCGCCAAGCGGGAGGCCACCGACAGGGCTTGCTGCATCTTGCTCTGCTCTCCGGCGCTCCGGGCCTTGCGCAGCAGTCGTTCAGCAACCTCCTCTGCGGTTCGCTGTCCCAAGGCAACGGAATCTTCTCGCTCTATCATGCTAGCTATCAGACTTCGTGCTTCCGCTTCCTTGAGGCCGACAAGCTGGGCCATCATCCCGTTTCTGCCGCGCCCGTCTGACATCAGGCGAAACTTTGCGGCTCGGTCGACCACGGCCTGCAGTCCGTCGGCGCCATCGCGCAGCCTGCTGACGTTGTCCAGGAGGAAGACCCTGGCCCGCTCCGAAAGGGACATCTGGAGCGCAAGCCGGTTGTAGACTCTGAGGTCGCCAAGGACCAACGTGATGTTTTCAACGCCGAGGGCGGCGAGGCCCTGGCAGGCCAGCATTAGGGCCTCGGCGTCGGCACGGGGGTCGGAGGACCCGATGAGTTCAACGCCGGCTTGGTGAAATTGACGGTATTCGTCACCTTGCCGGCGATAACGAAAGACGGGACCGCCGTACTGCACTCGCAGAGGGAGCATGTCCAGACGGTCTTCTTCCAAGCACCAGCGAAGGATGGACGAGGTGAATTCAGGTCGGAGGCTGACGGGATTGCCGCCGGGGTCTACGAAGGAGTATATCTGGGAGGCCATCTCGCCGCCGCCCTTACGCAAGAACATCTCCGTCGGCTCCAGAAAGGGGGTGTCGATGGCGTCGTAGCCGTAGGAGCAGAAAATGTCGGACAGGACGGTATAAGCGCGGTTGAGGGCAAGCCGCGGAGCCTGTTCAAGGTCGCGGAAGCCGGGGAGTTTCTTCAGATTATCCATGATTGAGAGGGATTGTATACCAGGGGTTTCCGCGCCTTCAAGCGGACCGCCCCTGGCTTGGGCGCTACGGGTGGGCGAGAAGGCCGCCGTCCAGGTATACGGGCTGGCCGGTGGTGAAGTTGCAAGCGTCGGAAGCCAGATAAACCACCAGGGGGGCTATCTCTTCCGCAAGTCCGCGCCGCTTCATGGGAATGTAGCGCTGTAGAGGGTCGCCACTGTTTTCGGCGTTGTCCTGGTTGTCGCCCTCCAGCCAGCCGAGACCTACGGCGTTGACGCGGACGCCCTCGCGGGCCCATTCCAGCGCCAGGCCACGGGTGAGTTGAAGCACTGCTCCCTGAGTGGCGCAAAAGGCGGTGGAGTTCCACAGCCCCCGTTCGGCAAGGCCGCTGATTATGTTAACGATTCGTCCGCCGCCGCGGGCCGTCATCTCGCGTCCCACGCGGTTGGCAAGGAGGTACGCAGCGCCGACGTTGCGTCGCATCATCTCGTCCCACTCTTCCAGGGTTACCTGATCGAAGGGCTTGCCGAAGGAGGTGCGGGAGTTGTTGACGAGGATGTCCACCCGGCCCCAGATAGGCAGGAAGGCCTCCAGTGCGCGCTCGACGGAGGTGGGGTCGGAGGGTTCGCCGAAGAGTCCAAGGGACTGGCCTCCCAGCTTTGCAACCTCCATCATCGCGCCCTCGACGACGGGCTGGTGAGGGCCGAGGATGAAGACCTTGGCCCCGGCTTCAGCAAGTGCGCCGGCGAGGGTGGGGGTGATTCCGTCTCCCTCTCCTGCCAAGAAAGCGACCTTGCCATCCAAACGGTACTCAGGGTTGACGGGCATTGTTGCCTCCTCGATAACTAATCTAGGGGTATGGACGGGGCGTATCCGGTGGGGGCGAAACCGCCGGCGAGACCGCCGCTGTCGATGGTCATGTGCTCGCCGTTCATGTAGTCGGAGGCCGCCGAGGCCAGGAACACGGCGATGGGGCCGATGTCGGCCGGGGTGGGGAACTCGCCGATGGGTACGCGGTCGGCGAAGCGGGGGAGATTGTCGCTGAGGGCCTCGGCTCCGCGAGTGGGGATGAAGCCGGGACAGATGGTGTTGGCGGTTACGCCGTAGGGGCCCAGGCTGAGGGCGAGGGTGCGGGTCAACTGAATCATGCCGCCCTTGCCGCAGGTGTAGGTGTACATGTTCCTGCCGCCGCGCATCCCGTAGCCAGAGGACACGTTTATTATTTTACCGCTACCCTGGGAGACCATGGGGCGGGCCACGGCGCGGGAGCAGTAGAAGGCGCTGGTGAGATTGGCGTCGATGCCGCTGCGCCATTCGTCGTCGGTCATGTCCCAGATGGGAGTGAGGGGCGCGCCCAGCATGGCGGCGTTGTTGATGAGCACGTCCACGCGGCCGAATTCCTGAAGGCATTGACGGACCATGCCGTTGACCTGATCCGATTGGGTGACGTCGGTGGGGATGGCGAGGGCGCGTCGGCCCAGGCCCCGGACCTCTTCCGCCGTTTCTTCTATGGGACCCGGCCTACGGGACGCTACGACGATGTCGGAACCGGCGCGGGCCAAGGCGCGAACCATGGCGCGGCCCAGGCCGGTGCCGCCGCCGGTGACGATGGTGACTTTTCCGTCCATTGAAAATCTATTCAGCATTTATCCTCCTCTAAGGGCGGGCTGCCGCCCCGGGGTCTTCAGGGTAACTTCCCCTGCCGAGAGCGTGAGCAACACGCCGTTGTCCCGTCGCAGAAGCAGGTGACCGTGGTCATCCACGCCTTCCGCCGTGCCCGTGACCAACTCCGCGCCCCACTGGACTTGGACCCGCTTGCCCAGGGTTTCCAGGTAGCGGCTCCACTCGGGAATGGGGGATTGGCCGCTGCGAAGGGCCACGTAGATATCGTCCAGCTCGTGGAGAAGGCGGAGCAGCAGCGCGCTGACGTCTGTCGCCTGGCCCGTTTCTATACGGAGGCTGGTGGCGGTGTCCGCAATCTCCGGGGTTTCCCTTGGGTCTAGGTCTACGTTGAGACCGATTCCGACGATGGAGTGGCGCACTTTTCTGCCCTGCAGGGAATTCTCCACGAGCAGGCCGCACAGCTTACGACCACGAACGAGAACGTCGTTGGGCCACTTGATAACCGGGTCGAGGTTCGTCTCTTTTTCGACGGCCCGGGCTACTGCCAGGGCGGCAAGGACGCTTACGTAGGGCAGCGCCTCCAATTCGGGACGCAGCACGACGGAGAGGATGAGGTTGCCAGCCGGGGAAACCCAATTGCGGTTGAATCTGCCTCGCCCCTGGGTCTGCCTATCGCACAGGACGACCGTACCGTCGGCTGCGCCCCGTTCTGCCTCCTCAGCGGCCCTGTCCATAGTGGAGGAAAGCTCCTTGAAGTGCAGAATGCGGCTTCCTACAACCTGGGTGTAGAGGCCCTTTTTCAGGGTTTCAGGCACAAGGTTATACGTTGATTTCTTTTCAGCCAACGGCGGCTTCCTCTAGGTCCCGTTGCGGGTTTGCTTGGCGGACGATGGTGTCAATCACCGCTGACGCCCTAAACCTCAATGGGGATGGTGACGGATAGGCGGGTCTCCGTTCCGATGACGCGGGTAACGTGTCCCTTGCCCGTCAGGTCGTCGGCGAGAAGAACGTCGCCTGGGCCAAAATGGCGAATCTCACCGTTGCCCGTTTCTATTTCAGCCATGCCGCGGAGGGTGACGATGTACTGGCGGCGCGGCGCGGTGTGCCAGTCCTGCACCAATCCCACAGGCTGACTGCGGAAGGTAACGCTGGTGGCCTTTTGGTTAAAGCTGCCCGGTTCTGCGGGGTCCGACGGTTCGTAGGGCGTAGCCATATCCTCGAATTTCGACCGGCCCTGAGCGTCAGCGTATATCCTTACGAAAGCCATTGGTTTCCCTCCAGTCGTTGAGCGCGACGCAATCATGCTATCAGGTTTGCGCTGGGTAATAAAGGCGCATAGTTGCCGCGAAGGGACGTAGTATATAGAATGATGAGTATAAGGAATCGCTGGGAGAGGACAGTCCAAGGGAGGTGAGATTAGCCATGATAACCACAGTCCCAACGTCGGTGTCCGCGCCGACGCGTCGTCGGTTTACGGTCAAGGAATACTACGCGATGGCCGAGGCCGGAATCCTGACTGAACAGGACCGGGTCGAATTGCTGAACGGAGAAATTATCGCTATGCCGCCCATTGGATCCTGGCACGCCGGCCATGTCGACCGGTTAATCCGAATTCTTGCGGGGCCGTTGCTGGAGCGAGCTAACGTACGCGTTCAGGGACCGGTCCGTCTGAGCGACGTAAGCGAGCCTGAACCGGACGTGATGCTGTTGAAGCCACGCGAAGACGATTATATAGGGGGGCATCCTGGGCCGGAGGACGTGCTGCTGCTGATTGAGGTCGCCGACACGAGCGTCGAATATGACCGGGGCGCCAAGCTGTCAGCCTACGCCAGCGCCGGCATACGGGAGGTTTGGATCGTTAGCCGTGGGGAGCGGCGAATTTATGTTTACACTGGCCCCAGCGTGGGTGGGTACGCTAACGTGCGGCGCGTTGGTCACGGACAAAGCATCGCGCCGAAGGCGTTCCCGGACGTGGTTCTGGAAATTGATAAAGTTATTTCGGAGTAGAGTACGGCGGGATACGAACCAGCCTCGGAATTACGTAGTGGGTATGGAGTAAGACAGCCCCATCCTAGCCTTTCCCCATCGAGTGGGAGGGAGGTTAGAGGAGGACGCCGATGAAGGTGGCGGCCATGCCAAGAAACAGCAGGAAACCAATAATGTCCGTAACGGTGGTTACGAACACCGCCGAGGATACGGCGGGGTCCAATCCGAAACGACGCAGCAGCAGGGGGACGCCGGCCCCGGTGAGTCCGGCGACGACCATGTTGCCCAGCATGGCCAGTCCCAGAATTAGCCCCAGCATGGCGTTGCCCTTCCACACATAGCCTATGAAACCGATGAGGATCCCCAGCAGCAGGCCGTGGATGACGCCCAACAGCATTTCTCGGAGCAGGAGGCGTCGTCCGCGGTCGCCGTAGATTTCTCCCAGGGCCAGCCCGCGCACAACCAGGGTCAGGGTTTGGGTGCCGCCGATGCCACCCTGCCCGGCAATCACCGGCAGGAAGGCGGCCAGGATGACCAGCTTCTCGATGGTGGACTCGAAAAGGCTGATGACGAGGGCGGCGAGAATGGTTGTGCCGAGGTTTATATACAGCCAGGGCAGGCGGCGGGAGATGGAGCTTCTGAGAGGGTCGAATAGCCTGTCCTGGCCGAGGCCGGAGATGCGGTACATGTCCTCCGTGTCCTCCTCGCGGAGCACGTCCACCAGGTCTTCCACCAGAATGAGTCCCACAAGGGTATTGTTCTGCACCACCACGGGCAGGTACTTCAGGTCGTACCGGTCCACCAGGCGGGCGCACTCCTCCTGGTCCGCCGTGACGGGCACGGAGATGGTTTCCCCGTCCATGATGTCTGTGATGATGGAGTTGGGACGGGCCAGGGCGAGGCGGGTTACGCTAAGGGAACCCATGAGTATATCGGTGCGATCCACGACATAGATGGTCCCGATGTGCTCGACCAAAGAGCCCTGGATACGAAGGACGTCCAGGGCGTTGGCGGTGGTAATGTCTGCCCGCACGTGGGGGAAGTCCGTGGTCATGAGGCCGCCCGCCGACTCGTCAGGGTAGCGAATCAGCGTGACAACGTCGTCCGTCTCGCCCATGGCCGCCAGGACTGCCGCCGACTTCTCAATGGGCATCTGCTTGATGACGTCCGCCGCCACGTCGGGGCTGGCCCGGCCAAGGACGTCCACAAGTTCCGGCCCGCGGAAGCCTTCCAATGCCTGCGCCGCTTGTTCCGGCTCCAGGTGCTCTAATACACGGGCGGTTACTGCGGGATCCACTGAAGCCAGCAAGACTGCCTTGGAATTGTCGGAGACGGCGGCTACGACTTCGGCCTGGTCTGCCGGGTGCAGACGGTCAAACAGGTCGAGAGCGCCCTCCACGTCGTCTTCGTCCAGGTGGCCCAGAATATGCTGGACCACGAGGCGAGCCCGCTGAGTGTTGGAGACGGGCTCGTCGCCGGAGGGATTATGGTATTCGTGGTGAGGGTCGTTCATTTCACGCTGAGAAACGAAGGGAGTTAGTCCCTAAAGCCGAACTCAGTGCGCCATGCCATGTACTTTCGGAGGCCCATCTCTACGTCATGCTCTGCGACGAAGCCCAGGTCCTTGAGGCGGCTGACGTCCATTGGGCCGCGGCCGTATTTTAGCGCAGGGGTCTGCTCAACGTCGGCCCTGGAGCCGGTGAAGGTCACCGAGGGGCAGACACGCTGCATAGCGTCGATCATCTCACCGAGAGTGACCTTGCGGCCTCTGGCTATATTGTAGACCTGGTATTTGAGGGAGGGGGCGTCCAGGACGGCAACGATGGCCCCAGCCGTATCGAGGACGTAGGTGAAGTCCCTATCCGGCGTGACGCGGGAGAAGTCGATGGCCTCGTCCCTCATAGCGCTGCCGGTCCACTCGTAGACTTGCGACATGACGGCGCGGTGGCCTGTAACGCGCTCCATGGGGCCGTAGGGGGCGGACAGACGGACGCTGGCAGTTTCAAACCCGTGGAGGTTGCCGTAGCGCTCGGAGAGCATCTCGCAGGCGTACTTGGTGATGTCGTAGAGGTTGATGGGAAAGAGAGCCATGTCTTCGCGCAGGGGTTCGCCGGCAAGCCGCTTCCCGGCGTAGACTCCGCCGGAACTGACATAGACAAAGCGCTTTACAGACAGCTGCCGCGCAAGGTCGAGGAGGTTGAGCGTGCCTCTTGTGTTTATGTCAACGATACGATGACTGTCGGCCTTCTCGACGTCGGGCCGGGTGCCCGTGTATACGGCGGCGTGGATTATTTTGTCGATGTTGCGTCCGCTTGCCGCTTCCGACAGGGTCTGTCTGTTTAGGATGTCTCCCTGTACCCACGCGATTCTGCCGGCAACGTCCGCGGTGTAGCAGCGGACCATTTCGTCGGGCGGGGCAATGTCCACCGAGACCACCTCGCGGCCCTGTTGGGCCAGGATCTTGACGATGTTGCTCCCGACGAATCCCGTGCCGCCCGTTACCATAGTTGCCATGAAATACTCCCTCCCGTCGAAGCTGCCGAGAGGCATGATACCACGAACCGGAGAGGGGCTGTGGAGAAAGGGCAATCTGTTTCTTGACACTCCATACGTCGAAACATAAACTACTAATCGACTTGGCGGCGGCTCCCCGAGAAGATTCAGGTACGCTGGTTCGACTGGCGCATTGTCTTTTCGCCGGCTAGGGTCGTCGCTCCTCAACGACAAAGAGCGGAAAGGTGCCCATGGACAGAAAGCGCATCGTGGTAATCGGCGGCGGGACGGGCAGTCACACTGTCCTCACCGGACTGAAGATGATGAATTGCGACCTGACCGCCGTGGTTGCCATGAGCGACGACGGGGGCAGTTCCGGGCGTCTGCGGGACGAGTTGGGGCAGCTTCCTCCCGGGGACGTGCGGCAGTGCCTGGTGGCCCTGGCCGACGACGACTGCGCTTCCGAGAGTCTGCGGCGGCTGTTCAACTACCGGTTCACGGCGGGAGAGGGGCTGAACGGCCACAGCTTCGGCAACCTGCTGCTTTCCGCCCTGACGGACATTACCGGCAGCGCGGACGCCGCCATCCGCGAGGCGTCCCGGATGCTGCGGATAAGAGGCGTTGTCCTGCCCGTAACGCTGACGGACTCGGCGCTCAGGGCCCAGCTGGCGGACGGCAGCGTCATCGAGGGTGAATCCTGTATTGACCGGCGGTGCGGGAATTCTCATCTGCCCATTTCGCGTGTTTATCTGGAGCCATCAGCCAACGCATACCCGCCTGTGCTGGATGCCATCGCTCAGGCCGATGCCATTGTGATTGGACCCGGGGACATCTACACCAGCATACTTCCTAACTTCCTGGTGGAGGGCGTGGCGGAAGCGGTGAGAAACTCCCCTGCAGTCAAGATTTACGTGTGCAACCTGATGACGAAGCCCGGCGAGAGCGACGGGTTCCGCGCTTCCAACTTTCTACGTCTGTTGAGTCTTTACTTGGGCGTAGACAGGCCTGTTGACTACATGGTCGCCAACGATGCGCCTTTACCGGAGCACGTGCGCCGTCGCTACGAGTTAAGCGGTCAGCATCCGGTATCGATCGACGTGGAGAACTGTCGGAAACTCGCTGGTGAAATAGTGAAGGTGCCGATGACCGCCGTGGGGTTCTACGTTCGCCACAACCCCCCAACCCTGGCGGAGGCCATCATGGGTATAGTGGAATCAGGCGACCGCCAGAAGGTTGCAGTAGGGACTCCCTCCGAGCAGGAATTGACCGCCTGTATCCTGTCGTAATGCATGTTATACTAGCCCCGGTTAGCAGGCTATGTGCGGAATAATTGGATATGTTGGTTTTAGGGAGGCGTGGCCTCTAATTCAGGAAGGCTTGCAGCGGCTGGAATACCGCGGCTACGATAGCGCTGGCGTGGTGACGCTGGGGTCGGACAAGAGACCGGAATTTCACCAGGCCGTAGGGCGAGTGAAGGACTTGGTTTCTTCCCTCAACGGACGCAGTCCCCGGGGTACTCTGGGTCTCGGACATACTCGCTGGGCCACCCACGGACGCTCCATTCTCGCCAACACACACCCCCATACGGGCTGCGACGGACGGGTTGCCCTGGTGCACAACGGCATCGTCGAGAATTTCCTTGAACTGAAAGACTCCCTCATCCTGAACGGGCATACCTTTACCTCCGAGACGGACAGCGAGGTGCTGGCCCATCTGATAGAGGAGGGGTTGAACGCAGGGCAAGACTTCGACACCGCCTTCTCCCGAATGGCCAAACGGATTCGGGGAGCAAATGTGGTGGCGGCTATATGGCAGGAAGAGCCCAATAGAATTCTGGGTATGCGGTCGGGGAACGCCGGGGGCATCTCCATCGCTCACCGGGACGGCGAGACGATTTTGGCCAGCGATCTGGGCGCTTTGGCTCCCTTCGCCAAGGAAGTTCACTACCTGGAGGACGGGGAGATAGTCTCGGCCACTCCCGACGGCGCGACGTACTTCGACTTTCGTGGACGAGGTCTGACCAAGAGGCTTCATCCGATGCCGGAGAACTGGTTTTCCGTGAGCAAAGACGGCTATCGTCACTTCATGCTCAAGGAGATCATGGAGCAGCCCGTGTCATTGGGCAGCGCTTTTCAGGGGCGCGTGGACCTGCAGTGCGGGAAGGTGGTCCTGGAGGATTTCCCTCTGACTGCAAAGGAGATAACCGACCTGCGGAGGGTGGTGATTCTGGGCAGCGGCACGAGCCACTATGCTTGTATGGTGGGCCGTCACCTGGTGGAGCGTCTCACGGGTCTTCCCGCCGATGCGGAAAGCTCCTCCGAGTTTCGCTACCGTGAGCCGGTGCTGGACCGGCATACTTTGGTAGTTTCCGTGGGGCAGTCCGGGGAAACGGCGGATACCCTCTCAGCTATGGAGGAGGCGAAAAAGCGGGGCGCACGGCTGTTGACCATCTGCAACGTGGAGGGCAGCCAAGCGTCGCGCATGGCGGAGGGTACGCTGGCCATGCGAGCCGGGCCGGAAATCGGCGTGGCCAGCACCAAGACCTTTGTGGCTTCCATGGGGCTGCTGGCCCTGCTTTCGTTGTATATCAGTCAGGCCAATGGGTTCATCACAGAACGAACTCGACGAGACCTGTTGAATCGGTTGAGCTGCCTGCCCAACCTCATCGGCGCAACCATCGCCGACCACGCCCCATATAAGACTCTTGCCCGCTGGTTGAGCCAGTACAACCACGTTCTATACCTGGGCCGGGGGATCAACCACCCAATCGCCCTGGAGGGCGCTCTGAAGCTCAAAGAGGTTAGCTATATACACGCCGAGGGATATGCCGCTGGGGAGTTGAAGCATGGACCCATTGCCCTCATCGACCAGCGGATGCCGACGGTGGCATTGGCGCCGCCTTCCGCTCTCTACGACAAGATGCTCAACAGCATCAAGGAGGTGAAGGCCAGGGACGGTCTGGTTGTGGCCGTGGGCGACCGGGAGGACCGGCGTCTCCGCTCTCAGGTGGACCACCTGCTTCACGTGCCAAAGGTCCACGAGCTGCTGACTCCGTTCGTCACCGTGGCGCCCTTGCAGCTTCTAGCCTACTACGTGGCCGTGGAGCGGGGATGCGACGTGGACCAGCCGCGAAATTTGGCCAAGTCCGTCACCGTTGAGTAGATGGAAATCACGCCAAGACGGCGACTAGAGTCATGCTAGAGGGATTGCCAAAGATATCCGTCATCGTTCCTACCTACAATGAGGTGGACAACGTAGAAGACCTGATAGAGGGCTTGCGCTCTGTGCTGGAGGGCACGGATTTTCAGATAGTGGTGGTGGACGACAACAGCCCTGACGGTACCTACTACGCTGTGAAGCAGATTGCCGAGCGGGATTCGCACATAACGCCGATCCTTCGGCCGGGCAAGCTGGGTCTGGCCAGCGCCGTTCTTCACGGTTTCAGGGCGTCCGACGGCAAGCTCGTGGTGATGATGGACTCGGACCTCTCGCACCGCCCGCAGGACCTCCCTGAGCTGCTGGAAGCGGCCAGGGAGTCGGACATCGTGATAGGATCACGGTACGTGGATGGCGGCTCCATATTTGGAATTACGCCCTACCGGAAACTAGCCAGCCGGGTTTCCATCGGCATATCCCGGATGATGCTTGGGCTGCCTTATCAGGACACGACGTCGGGGTTTGCCGTCTTCCGACGGGGCGTACTCGACTACGCGGCGCCCAAGCTGGAACCTAACGGATTCAAGCTGCTGCTGGAGGTGCTGGTGAAGTGTCCCAAGGCGCAGGTGGCGGAAGTCCCAATCACCTTTGTGAATCGTAGGCGGGGGCGTTCCAAATTCGGCGCGGGAGAAGTGTTTAAGTTTCTCCGGCTGTGCTATGACCTACGCCGACATCAGTGAAGGGCCAATCAGGACTAGCCCCGGCCCTAGGCCCCTTTGCCGTCGAGCCAATGCAGAACCCGCGGAGAGAGTGGTCGCAGCAAACGTGCACCCAAGACGATGACTGCTACGCCTCCCACGACCACCGGCGGCCCACCGACGTGGGAACCCCCTATGGCCACCGCGGCGCCGAGCAGCACTATCAGTATTGATAGGAGGGCACGTCTGAGCACGGCGATGTCACTTGGACTATTTCTCATATTCTCACGTGAGGCGGGGAAGCGGACGCCGCATCCGAACCTATCAGGAAGGCTCCCAATGGTGATGAGCATAGGGTATCCAACCCTCGAATAGCCGTCAAGACGGCGGGTGTTGAGGGCCTATTGGTGGTAAACTATCAAGCCGCAGCTATGAGTAGAAGGGAATTCAAGAGAGCCGCGCCTGCCTGGGACCATAACTACGCCCTGAATAGAAGGCAAGGGCGGCTAGTACTCCATGATTGATGCCCTGGCTGTAGTTGGCATGGCCGCCGTACCTGTGGGGGAGCTCCGGTTCGCCGTTCCCTGGGCCATGATTCACTTCGGTTTCCCCTGGTATCAGGCCTTCGTCCTCGCCCTAATCGGCAACCTGATTCCAGTCCTGATACTACCAGGACTGCTTCAACGGCTGGGGCATTTGCTGCTGAAAGCGCCCAAGCCCCTTGGAAGCGTCGTACAGTGGCGCATCGAGAGGCTCAAGGGCGGAGCCGGGACCTGGGTTGCAAGATACGGACGATGGGCGCTGGTCCCATTCGTGGCGACGCCGTTGCCCTTCACAGGCGCCTGGACGGGCTGCCTGCTGGCGTGGGCGATGGACGTTCACCCCAGGAAGTCTATGCCGATGTTGGCCCTGGGCGTTCTGATAGCGGCGATTTTGGTGACGACGCTAACGGGGTTGGGAGTTTCGATAAGCGTGTTCCTGGCTGACCAGCCGGAATAGGGAAAGAAATAAAAAGGGAGGATTCACAGAAAATGTTCGATAATTCGGGAAGTAACTTGGCTACTCTCATCAAGCGGCATAGGCTTTCTGCCGTTGCCAATGGGGCACTTGTGGGAATGGGAATCTTCTTTGTGGTCTATGGTGGGTTGATAGGAGTTGTGGGAATCGTCGCCGGGGTGGGGCTGGAGCTTTGGCAGCGTAGCCGGGTTTCCAAGGAGTTGGGCTAGGCGAAACGCCCACGGCGCGGGTCTGCCCGCGTCTACTATTTCAACGTTTGGTCCATGACAGGAATTTGGCAGGGGCCATCCTGCTGGTCGTTTAGGACGTGTAGCGAGGATTTTCACTACTAGGAATCGGTTCGCAAACGCGCTGACGGTAACGAAGGGTGGTCGAATTGCGGACGTGGACGCCTGTGAAGGGATGTCTCTGATGGGTCGGGAGAGTAGGGGATGGGTCCCCGCATTAGGAGACCTTTGCATAACTGCCAAAACGCATCCACATAGCGTTGCGAGACGACACCTGCCATAGCTAAATCATGGGATTCTGGATTCCGGCTTTCGCCGGAATGACGGTTGTGCAAACGTCTCCATTCGCGAGGACAACGGAGATTGGGGACGGGCGGTTCGCGAACCGCCCCTATGGGGAGTGCGGCGCTGGCATGACATGTGGTGGTGGAAATGCAGCGGGGGGGGATGGTGATTATACAAGGGTATCCATCCGCGGGAAAGGGGGGAAGGGGATGGGTCCCCGCATTCGCGAGGACAACGAGGGAGGAGGGGTGGTTCGCGAACCATCCTATGGGGAGTGCGGCGCTGGCATAACATGTGGTGGTGGAAATGCAGCGGGGGAGGAATGGTGGTTATACAAGGGTCTCCATCCGCGGGAAAGGGGGGATGGGGATGGGTCCCCGCATTCGCGAGGACAACGGAGGGGGAGGAAGGGAGAGGTTAGGGGTTACTGGCCTGAGGCCCGTTGGAGGATAGCCTCTATCTCATCCAGCTGATGGCCCAGGCCTTCCAGCGCCTGCCGCAGTTCATCGATTTCATCCGGCGTCAGCGTCACGTCATCCGTGGGCGTGGTGAAGCTGGACGACGAGGACGGCCCACGCGTCGGCCTTGGCGACACCGGTTGTGGGAAAGTTATGCCGGCGTCTTCCGCTACGGCAGGCGCAACGGCGGGAATTTCACCCTTCAGCGCGCGCACCGCGTCCGCCAGGGTGGGCTGCATAACCACCCGACTGCCGTCGGCCAAAATTATGCGGCGGAGCTCTGGGAATTCAAGCGCTTCCGGCTTCAGGAAGATGGGTTCGGCGTACAGGATGGAATCGCCCACAGGAATAACCAGCATGTTGCCGCGCTGCACTTCAGAACCCACCTGACCCCATAGGGTGAACTGCTGGGAAATGGCGGCGTCGTTGTCTATGCGGGCCTCAATCTGGTTGGGGCCAAGGATGCTCTTGCCTTCCGGGAAGCTGAACAGGACCATTTCACCATAGTTGGGGGCGTCGTTGCGTACGGCAATCCATGCCTTGAGCGGGTCGCGCCTGTCGGGGGTGAAGGGCTGAATGAGCAGGAACTCTTCCTTCTCTTCGCCCGGCAGCCTGGCCAGAATGTAGTAGGGATCCAGGCTGCCCTCACGTCCGAAGGCGCTCTGGACGGGTATAGACCACTGGTCGCCCTTCTGGAAGAAGGTCTCCGGGTTGGTCATGTGGTATTGGAGCAGCATGCGAGTTTGGACGGTGAACATGTCCCGCGGGTAGCGGACGTGATCCTTCAGATAGTCGGGCAACTCCTCCATGTTCTTGAACAGGGAAGGGAAGATCTTCATGTAGCTTCGGATTAGTGGGTCGTCCGGGTCGGAGACGTAGTAGTCGATGGTGCCGTTGTAGGTGTCCGCCACTGCCTTTACGCTGTTGCGTATGTAGTTGAAGCCCGTGCCTTCCCAGGGGGTGGAGTAGGGATACTGGGGCGTTGTGGTGTATCCGTCCTGGATGAAGAAGATGCGCCCGTCTGCCACAACCTGGTAGGGATCACTGTCCGGCGTGAGGAAGGGGGTGACTGTGGCGAAGCGCTCCGGCACGGTCCGGCGGTACTGAATGCGGCTCTTGGAGTTATCGACTTGACCGGAGATAAAGATGTTGATGTCGCGGAACTGCCATGCGTAGGCGGCCCTGCGGACGATATTGCTCAGGCCGACGCCGCCGGTTCCGGCGTACTCCCGGAATACCGGCTCGGCGCCTTCGCCCTGGTAGTCCAACTCCGGCTGAGTTGAACGGACTATGACGAAGGGGAGGCTCTTCAGGCCATAGTAAACGCCCGCTTCAGTGAGGGCCAACTCCTCGTAACCCTCGGCGGGAGAGGCGGGAACGTCCTTGAGCAGCATCCGGGGTTGACCGTTGGCGTTGACCTCGTTGACGCCGCTGACGGCTATGCCGTGGCCGTGGGTGTAGACCAGGTGACGGTTCACCCAGTTCTGGGCTTCCTCCGGGAGCTTCTCCGAGGAGATCTCCCGGCTGGACAGCATCACCTGCTGGACTTCGCCGTTCAGCAGGTAGCGGTCGACGCCCACGCTTGCGAAATCGTAGAAGAACTGGACGAACTCCACCTGGTTGTAGATTTCCCCAAGGGGGCGTTCGTCCCACAGACGGATGTTTTCGATGGTGCCCCTGTTTTCTTCGATGGCCTCGGGCGTGATTGTATCGAGGCCCAAGTGGTTCCGCTCTGTCTGATGGTCTATTCCGAATGCCTGACGGGTGAAGGTAATGTTGTTGCCCAGATATTTCTCTTCCTTTTCGAACTCACTGGGTTCCACCTGGAAGCGCTGCACCACGTTGGGAAAGATGCCGCCCACGAGAATGGCCATGCCAAGCCAGAGGCCGATGGCGCTGAAGATCATACGGTATCCGGGGCGGAAGGCGCCGGCAATCATAAGGCCGCCGCTGACGAGGGCTATGATGGTCAGGATGGTGCGGACGGTAATGCGGGCGTTATCGTCGGTGAAGCCCACGCCAAAGACGGCGCCGGCGTCGGAGTAGAGAAGTTCCCACCGGCCAATCCAGTGGCCGGCGGCGATGATAATGAACAGGGCGGCTCCGATGGCCGCCACGTGGATCTTTACGTTGTTGGGAATGGTGACGTTGCGCTCCCTGAGTCCGAAGAGGACCAGGTAGAGGCCCAGCACGATGATCAGGATGACTATTGCTGCGCCGAGGAACCATCCGCGGATGAAGCCGAGGAAGGGGAGGGTAAATACGTAGAAGTCCACTCCCTTGTTGAAGATGGGCTCCGCCAGGGGAGATACGGCGCCGGTGGCTTCGTCCACCTGGGTGAATGGGGTGGAATTCAGGTACTTGAGCACCGTTTCCCATCGACCCGCAGCTGCCGCACCGACGGCGGCGGCCGCAACGATGGCGGCAACGGAAGCGGCCAGAGCCAGCACGCGTCGTATGGCATCGTAAGCCGCCCGGGTGAGGGTGGTAGGCGTGTCGCTTCGGGTGAGGCGGAATACCAGATATATGTTGGGAACTAGAAGGACAGTGAAGATAGCGGCGCTGGCAAAGAACAGCCAAATCCGCGTGATCAATATTTTGCCGAAGACGCTTACGTATCCGAGGCTGTCGAACCAGAGCCAGTCGGTGTAGACGCTCTTGCCCCAGGAAAGCCCGATTATGAGGAAAAGGACGAAGGTTCCGGCGGCCACCCATCGAACGGAGCGGCTGCTCCACATGGGAAGGTTAAGATCGCCCACGTCTATGGGGCCGCGTCGACCAGCGTTGCCGTTATCTCCGTACTGGTTGCTCATTCATCCTTTCGGGTATGGGCGCTTTGGCTAGAAAGCAGCCCGCTGTGGTGGTGCATTGTAAATTGCCCTTGGATGGGAGTCAATGGCTAGGGCGGGGGATATTGGGGTAAGGATGGGTCGGTGGCTAGTGTTATGTCCACATATCTGCAACGTCGATGGCGCGCATGAAGGCGACGTTGGGGAAGCTGCGGATGTAGTTGATGAGCCTCTCCAGCATCAGGAGCCGTCCTGGCCGGCCGATGACGTGAGGGTGCATGGTGAGATGAAAGGAGCGACCGTAGCGGTAGAGGCCGTCGAATTCCGCCTTCCAGCTTAGAAGCACCTCGTCAGGACTCTTCATCGGTCCCGTTCTGCCCATGGCGGGGGAGTAGGAGAAATGGGGCGCGTCGTCTAGCAGCCAGTGGATGGGCAGTTCTACAAGTGAACCCTTGGGCGTGTCTACGAGGTAGGGCGCGTCGTCTCCCATCAGGCTGGTGTCGTAGCGAAAATCCAGGGAGGCCAGATACTGGAGGGAGTGCTGGCTTAGCTCCCATGCGGGGGAGCGGTAGCCCAGGGGCCGGGACCCGGTGGTCTGTTCCAGAATGCCGATGCCCTTCTCCAACACCTGCCATTCCTGCTCCGGGGAGAGGGTGGCGGGCGGCTCGTGCATATAACCGTGGTGCCCGACTTCGTGCCCCCTGGCAACGATGTCTGCCATCAGGTCGACATTATTCTCAGCAATAAACCCCGGCACGAAGAAGGTACTCTTGATTTCGTAGTCGTCCAGCAGGTCGAGGATTCTGGGCATGGCGACCTTGGGGCCGTACTCGCCCATTGATAGGGCGGTGGGCATGTTGACGGCCTCCGGGTTGCGGTTGATGGTCCCGCTGGCGCCGTCGATGTCAAAGGTAAGGAGCGCCACGCATTGGATGTCGCCGGGCCAAATTCCAGCCATGTTTCCTCCTTTTGTGGGCCTAGTTGCGTTATGTTAATCGACGGAGGTTTCTTCAGTCATCTGCCAGCATTCCCCGTATCGTCTCTTTCGCGTCTCCCAAAGGCGCAAGGACGGGGCCTTCGCGGCCGGCGCGTCGCCTTATCTCCACGGAGTCGTTTCGGAGGGAGCGTTGGCTGATGACGAGGCGAATGGGCATGCCGAGAAGGTCGGCGTCGTTGAACTTCACGCCCGCCGACTCGTCGGGCCGGTCATCGTAGAGACACTCGATGCCCGAGTCCGAGAGACGACTGTAGAGGGCATCAGCTTCCTTTGAAACGTCCTCTTTACTGAGATTGAGGCCGACGATATGCACCTGGTAGGGTGCAATCGGAGCGGGGAAGATGATGCCCCGCTCGTCGTGATTCTGCTCGATAGCGGCGGCCAGAAGCCGCCCGACGCCGATGCCGTAGCAGCCCATTATGACGGGTCTGCGTTGTCCGTCCCGGTCCAGGTAGTAGACACCCAGGGTTTCGCTGTAGAAGGCGCCGAGCTTGAAGATGTGGCCGACTTCTATGCCGCGCAGGGCTTGAAGGGGACCGCCGCACTGGACGCAGGGCTGTCCCTCCTCCGCCAACGCGATGTCCGTTACCTCTTCCGCCTGGAAGTCCCGCGGGCAGTTGGCGTTGAGTAGATGGGTGTCGGGCTTGTTGGCCCCAGCGACATAGTTGGACCCGAGCAGCACGGAGTCGTCCATCACCCGCCGGATGCCGGAAAGCCCCACGGCGGACGCGGAGCCGGCTACAAGGCCCGCCGCCTGCGTTTCTTCCGCTGTTGCCAGCCGGAGGTCCTTGGCTTTCAGGTAGGTGGTGAGCTTGACCTCGTTGACCTCCAGGTCTCCACGGATGGTGACGAAGACCGTCTCCCCGTCGGCGGTGTAGAAGACGGCTTTCAGCGTCTGACTTTCGGGAATTCCCAAGAATTCTGAAAGCTCGGCGATTGTCTTGACGCCGGGTGTGGCGACTTCCTTCAAGGGCAGGTGGGGGTGCACAGGCTGGGCCGGCTTTACACCCTGGGCCTTCTCCAGGTTGGCGGCATAGCCGCAGCCGTCGCAGCGCAGGATGGTATCCTCGCCGGTGGGCGCGGGCAGAATGAACTCGTGGGAGTCCCGGCCACCGATGGCGCCGCTGTCGGCCTCCACCATGACTGCCGGCAGGCCGCATCGACGGTAGATGTTGCGATAGGCCTGGGCCATTGCCTGATAGCTGGCGTCGAGGCCCTCGGCGTCGGCGTCCATGCTGTAGGCGTCCTTCATGTCGAACTCGCGGACGCGAATGAGGCCGCCGCGGGAGCGGGGTTCGTCCCGGAACTTCGTCTGTATCTGGTAGGGAATGAGGGGCAGGTCGCGGTAGCTCTGGACGTGGGCCTTGGCTATCAGGCTCACCACCTCCTCATGAGTAGGGGCCATCACCATGGGGCGGCGGCGGCGGTCGTAGAGGGTAAAGAGGTTGTCGCCGAAGGCTTTCCTTCGCCCCGATTCCTCCCAGAGTTCCATGGGCTGGAGGACGGGCATCCGCACCTCCTGGCCTCCTGCGGCGTCCATTTCCTCGCGAATAATGGCCTCAATCTTGCGGAGGGCGCGCCAGGCCAAGGGAAGGTAGGAGTAAACGCCGGCGGCCACCTGCAAGACCATGCCAGCCTTCAGCATATAACGGTGGCTGGGAGTTTCCGCCTCCGCGGGATCCCTTCGCATGGTCTTGGTAATGAGACGGGTGAACCTCATTTGGTCCCCTTTCGGTGGTCTCCTGCCGGTATAAACGGCGGCCCACTATCCCAAGCCGGCGGCTACAAGAGCCGTCCCTTCGGACGCCTTTGCGCCGGTCGAGATAATCGGGGCGTATTATACTCCATTTGCGCCTGCGGAACCGGGGATTGGGCGCCGATTCCTGTTGCTGCAACCTTGTAGAAACGTATTTTGGTGGTTTCACGCTACAAACGCTAAATTGCCGACGACATAATTACGGTAAGGGTCTGTGAATGTCAGTATACCTAGCTTGACACCTAATAGTGCGGAAAGTAAGCTTTATTGGGGTAGTATAGTTTTCCCATTACTATCGGGGAGGGTTGCGCCCCATACTATTAACAACCACGGATAGCATTCAAATAGGTCTAATCTAAATGGAGGAGGAGAAATGGCAAGTAAAGACATTGCTCTAATGGCCCATCTTATGAGACGAGCGGGCTTCGGCGCCTCCTACGAAGAGTTGGAGGAGAGGGTGGCCAATGGCTACGAGGCCACCGTTGAGGAACTCTTGGATCCGGCGTCCCACGGCGTTGACCCCGTGGACAACCTCTTGATGTGGCGCTACCACCCGATGAACGAGATCCCGCAGGCGCCGCCCTACGGCACCATGAACTTTCTATATAACATGCTCACCACCAAGCGCCCGCTGGAAGAGAAGATGACCCTCTTCTGGCACATGGTATTCGCCACGGGCAACTCCAAGATAGACAATCCCACGGAGATGAACCGCCAGATCAACATGTTCCGGGAACACGGCATGGGCAGCTACCAGGACCTGCTGGTCCGGCTGGCGAAGGACCCGGCGATGATCTTCTGGCTGGACAACAACATGAGCCACAAGCACGCCCCCAACGAGAACTGGGGACGGGAGCTTTTGGAGCTGTTCTCCATGGGCCAGGGCAACTATTCCGAGGACGACGTGAAGATGGCCTCTCGAGCCTTTACGGGCTGGACTATCAGGGCCAAGCTCCCCCGGGCGCCCTATGGACGTTACCTGTGGGAGTTCGAATACAAGCCGGAGGACCACGACGACAGCGAGAAGGAATTCCTCGGTCGGAAGGGCAACTTCAACGGCGAAGACATCATAGACATCATCCTGGAGGAGCAGGCGACAGCCCGGTTCATTGCCCGCCACCTGTACAGCTTCTTCGTTGCGGACGAGGTCCAGGTGCCCAGTTGGAAGGACGTTCCGCCGCGGGACCCGGAGGCGGTACAGGCCATAGCCGATACTTTCTCCGATTCTAACTACGACATCAAGGCCACGCTTCGCTTCATCTTCAACTCGGACTTCTTCAAGGACGAGAGCGTGTGGTTTGCAAAAGTGAAGAACCCCGCCGAGGTCGTCGCCGGGACCATTCGTCTAATCGGCGACTACCAGGAGCCGAAGCCGGGCCTGATGCTTCTAGCCCTAGAGGCCGGCTACCAGGGCCAGGAGTTGATCAATCCGCCCAGCGTGGAAGGCTGGCACACCGGCTCCGAGTGGATAGACACCGGCGCGCTGGTTAGAAGGGTCAACTTTGTTGCCTCCATGCTGGGGGACGCCAGCATGCCCGGCGTACAGTCCATTATCAACAAGCTGAGCGGCCGGGAAACGATGACCGCCGACGAGATAGTAGATGGATGTCTGGAGCTTCTGGGCACCATTAAGCTTGAAGAAGGCACCCGCCAGCAGATTGTGGATCACGTTTTGTCGGGCGGCGAGGTGCGGCGGGGATCCTCGGAGGAGGAAGTGGCGGCCTTTGGGCATCGCGTTACCGAGGTGCTGCAACTCATCGCCGCCGCCAGAGAGTACCAGTTCGCTTAATCTGAATGCCGCCGGGCTTGCGGGCCCGGCGGCGCATCCAAACCTAAACATGCAGAAATAAAAAGGGAGGTTGTCATGGCGTTAATCCAGACCATCGGAGAGCGCACGTACACCTACAGCCACTGCGTCGGCAGTCTATTTGCCTTCACCGCCCCATCGGACATGGTGTTGGGGCCGAACGGCACTGCCTACGTAGTCAGCCGGGGCGGCGACCCGGGCTACCCGCTGGGCGGCAGGCAGCACTGGTCCAAGTGGGACTTGGAAGATGACGTAAAGATTGTGGAGGCCGGCGGTCAGGGGACCGGCAAGGGCGAGATGATGTGGCCCTCCGGCATAGACATGGGTCCCAACGGGAACGTCTACATTACGGACGAATACATGAACCACGTAAACGTCTTCGCCGACGGCGGGGACTTTCTGGGCGCCTGGGGAGCCTCCGGCTCTGGAGCAGGACAGCTTAACGGGCCAACAGGCATTCGCTTCGACGCCGACGGGAACGTGTACGTGGCCGAAAGCAAGAATAACAGGATTCAGAAGTTCACCGCCGACGGGGAGTATCTTGGCGGCTGGGGCGAGGCGGGAGACGGGGCCGGACAGTTCAGCATGCCCTACGGCCTGCACATTGACCGCCACGGGAACGTTTTCGTGGCCGACTGGGGCAACGACCGCATTCAGAAGTTCACGCCGGACGGCGAGTTCATGCTGCAATTCGGTAGTTCCGGTACTGAGATAGGCCAGCTTCAGCGGCCTACGGGAATGGCCACTGACTCCGAAGGGGACGTGTACGTGGCCGACTGGGGCAACAACCGGGTGCAGGCGTACGACGAAACCGGCGACATTGTCACCGCTTTCTACGGGGACGCCCGGGAGCTTTCCAAATCCGCCACTATATTCATCAGCGCCAACTCGGACTTCGTGAAGGCGCGCAGAAGGGCGGACACTTCTAAGGAGTGGGCCTTCCGCCGGCCTTCCGCCATTGCGGTCAACGACCAGAATCAGATACTGATAATCGAGTCCATAAGCGGCCGTATTCAGATCTACCAGAAGGACGACGACTACCTAGACCCGCAATTCAACCTGTAGCGGGTAGTTCAGGCCGCGCCAGCGTATCCGAAGAATGAAATAGAGGGCTGCTCGTTAGCAGCCCTCTATTTTTGTTGCAGGATTTCAGCCCAGGACTGAATCCGAGTTGCGTCGGCCAAAGGCTTGAGGAAGCACGGAATGGAAAGCTAGGGGGAGCCGGTACGGGGAAGGCCCGGATATAGGGGGTTCGCCAAGTGGATTTCGCCCCACAACACCAGATTCCCCCGCCGCCCTTGTGGCCCGGCATCAGTGGTTGATTCCACCGTGACTCCCACCCATTGATATTCCGCCATGGTCATTTCCGGCGATATCATGGCCTGACCCCAACCCATTTCGTCAATAGTCAGTACGGCGACGTGGTGCTCGTCCTGACCCCTACGCAGCCAAACGTTGTACTGGTGGCTGTGGGGCGGCGGGTTGAGTCCGGTAGCGACGAAGACGCACCACCGCTGGTCCAGGTTCATCATCAGATTCCCCTGAACGCCGCGCGAATCCGATTCCATTGTCAGCACGTGGGTATCAGGCAGCGTGAGCATGTAGACGATGGACTGCTGAGTCCTCAGCACAGTCATCATCTCCCGCCCGCTGACGGCCAGGGCGTCCATCTGCTCGTACAAGGCTTCGCTGCCGGAGACCAGTTCGTCCATGTCCGAGTTTACCTCGGAGCTGTTCTCGTGTAATTTGGAAACACGATCGCCCATTTCGCTGTTATGGTCCATGAGGCGGCTCAGTTCATCGGAGAGGGCGCTGTTGTCCTGCTGAAGATGCGAGACCTGCTGAGTCAGTTCGGCATTGGTTTCCTGAAGATTTTCCATCTGGCCGGACGTCCGGAGAGTGAAGGCGAGGACGCCGCCCAAGAGCAAGAGGGCCATGAGCGCCCCGGCGTAGACGAAAGCGCCGATTATGGACAGGGGCCTACGGCGGAAGCGGCTGGGGGGCCTTTCAGGGGCCGGTGAGGCCTCGGCGTCGGCTATCCGTCTCTTCACGGCGGCCAGGACTCGACGAGGCGGTGGATTCTGCTCCACTGCCAAGGAGAGGGCGGCGGCCACGTCCTTCTGGATTCGCGCCTGGCCGGAGCACCAGGAACAGCCGTCCACGTGCTGCTCCACCGCCTGCTCCTCATCGGGGCTCAAAGCGTCCAGGGCATAGGCAGGAATCAGGGCTTCGATATCCTTGCAGTTCATGAACTAAGCCACCGCCCCATTTTTGAAGATTGACCTCAGCTTCTGCATTCCCAGTCGAATTCGCGTCTTCACAGTGCCCAAAGGCTGGTCGAGAATTTTGGCAATCTCTGTTTGGGAGTAGCCTTGGAAGTAGGACATCAGGATAACGGTCCTCTGGGCCTCCGGTATGCTTTCTAAGGCTTTGGCGATTTCTTGGCGTTCTATGCTGCGTAAGGCTTCATCCTCCGTGCGGACCTGGTACAGCTTCTCCAGGCTGGCCATCTCCTGGGCCATTCTATCCATAGACGCCCGGGCCCGTTTGGCCGAGCGCACGTGGTCAATGACCCGGTGGTGGGTGATGCTTATGAGCCAGCCCTTGGGGGAACCCCGGTTGGCCTTGAACGTTCCAGCCTTCTGCCACACGGCAAGAAAGACGTCCTGCGCGATCTCCTCGGCAATTGCTTCGTCCTTAAGCATGTACCGGGCCAGGGAGAAGACCTGGGTTGAGTACTTTTCGTAAAAGCATTCCAACGCGTCCTTGTCACCATGGGCGATAAGGGTCAGGAGATTCTCGTCTCCCAGGCTCTCATACTGTCCCATCAACTCCGCCTTCCCGGGAGATGGTAACCGTCCTTCCAATTCCTAATACGCAGAACTTCCCCCTCTCGGATTCAAAGGCCCCGCTAGTTCAGGGAAGCCAGGGTATCCCACAAGCTATTGATCTGAGCGCGCACGCTGTCTGCGTCGTCCGCCACGGGATTTAGGTCCAAATAGGCCTCCAGGTCTTCGATTGCCTCGGTGTAGCGATGGGTCCTGTAGAGCATACAAGCCCGCTCCTTCAGGTTGCTGCCCATGTACGGGTCGAGCAGGGCGACCCTATCGGCCGCTGCGATGGCGTGTTGGTAGTCGCGTCGTCGTACGTGCGTCATCTTGAGGTTAGAGAGCAGGTTAACCAGAAGCTGCTTCTTGGTGCAGGGCTTAAAATACTCCTCGGAAAGGTAGACCATGCCGCCGAAGATATCTCTTGCTAGCTTACCACACTCTTCCCTGGTCATGAGTTCGGCGGGCTGGTGGGGGTCCATGTAGATGTCCTCGTCTTGGGACGGCGTTCGCAACACCAGACGGTTGGGCAGGTCGATGATTTCGAATAGCATGCCCAGCCGAGCGCCAACCTCCGAGTAGACCAGTGAGAGGGCGATGGGCATGCCCTTTCTCCTGGCGAGAACCTGATCCAGGTAGAGATTCCGGGGATTGAAATGGTCCTCGTCGTCGTTGGAATACCCCTGGGTGTCTCCCAGATAGGAGCTGAGGGCCCTGAGCTTGGCGGGCAGGTCCATGGAGGGTTCCAGCCGCTCGCGAACCTCGCCTGCAAGGTTATCCAGCATCGAGGTGGACTCCTCCACGTCCACCGCAGGGGAGTCCTCGGCGGCAATATAGAGGGCGCCTCTGGCCAGGTCGAAGTCTCGCTGGGAGGAATTCACCAGGGTGGCAAACAGTTCACGGTATACTTTCTTCGTGTCCATTTTGCTCCTTCAGCTGTTTAGAATGGGTCAACAAGTTGCATGAGCAGAGTTGAAACCAGGATTGAAGGGGTGGACCGCCCTGTTTGGGCGCATGGGGAGGACGCCGACCTCTCCCCTGACAGGGAGAGCCGACGCCGATGGAAACGGGGCCTAGGTGTCGCGGACGTCGACGGACGACGCTCCGTTGGCCCGGTGGGCCCTGGCTTCTTCGCAAGCCCTCAGATAGTCACGCAACAGTCGAGGCAACAGAAAGCGGCGGCGGACGCTGGTCCGGGCCGCCTCTCCCATGGTTGTTTGGAGTTCCGGCTCTTTCAGCAGGCGAAGGATGCGTTGGGCGCACTGCGGTACGTCGTCCACCAGAAAGCCGTTTTCGCCGTCGCTAATCTGCAGGCGGATGCCGCCCACGTTACCGCCGATGACGGGCTTGCCATTCCACATGGCCTCGGTGACTGTCAGGCCAAAGCCTTCCCGCACGGACTTTTGCAGCACCACGTCGGAGGCCGTCTGGAAGGCACTGACTACGAGGTCCACGGACTCAATGGGAATGTCGGCGTCACCGAAGAGGTGAATGTCCGGGTCGTCCTTGGTTTGTTCGGAAAGCTCCTCGAAGATGCCCTTGCCCTCCGGGTCGTCGACGGCGTGAGACGCGCCGAGGTAGGCAAGCTGAACGTTGGGCATGCGCTCTTTAACCAGCTTGTAGGCTTCCACCACGCCCCAGGGGTCCTTCCAAGGATCGAAACGGGAGACCTGGGTTATGAGGGGCCTCTCCAGGTCGATGCCCATGGCCGCCATGCGGCTCCGGGCTTCTTCCATGTTCATGGGCCTGTTCTTAACGCTCAAAGGGTCAATGGCGGGCGGGATTATGTGAACCGCTGCGTCTTCCAGACCGGCCGGAACATACTGCTTTAGCGAGAAGACTTTAACGTCGGAACGGCGCATGTTGTCGAAGACGCTGGCCAGCATTCCCTGGTTAGGTTCCGAAAGGTCTATGTGACATACCCACACGATGGGTGGATGGTCGCCTTCGGGAAGGAGGGCCATAAGGGGTAGAAGCTGGGGGTCGTGCAGAATCCAAACGTCGGCGTCGATTGACGAAAAATCCAGGTTTGCGCTCTGGCCGGCGTAGGTGGAATAGGTACGCATTTCCTCAGGGGTTAAAGCGCCCTCCGCCCCCTGCATGAGGTTGTGAATCTTCTTGGTTACGTCGAAGAACTCCACGGGCGGGCTGACGACGTACCAATCGGTGTCGAGGCCCAAGCCCTTGCTGATGGGGATAAGGGAGCGGAGGATCTCGGCGACACCTCCGCCCACGGCTGTGCTGTTGACGTGAATAACACGAGCGCCGTCCAAGTGGGCTACCAGGTTTCGGAGGTCTTCGGTGAGGCTGGGTTCGAGGAGTTCCGTGTAGGGTTCGAAGGGAACGGGGTCGAAATCAACACGATGGAACATCAATCACTCCTAAGGCGTTGTCATTCCGGGCATAGCAAGTTCACTGGTAGAGAATACTAAACATCCCCAGAATGGCAATTCAATGCCAGAAAATGCGGCTTTTTACGGATATTCTTTGCGCTGTATTTTAGGATTGAAGACGACTTTTCTTTCATAATTTGGCCTTATGTGAAGGCTTTAGCTACCATTTTAGAGTAATCGATTCCTTGATTACGTTGACAAGATGTGAACGGCTGGATATTCTGAAGGGCAGTCACATAGACCGTCCCATGGAAGGAGAATGCATTGAAGAAGAGGGTAAGTCACGTAGTAAAGAGGCCCGGACTGAGAAACGGTGATCCATCCATTGAAATTCCGGTAGCAGAGGACCTCGTCACCACCCCCGGCATTCGCCAGAACAAGAAGGACGTGGACTTCTACTCCAGGTCCTACCCCCTGGAAAGCCAGAGCATCACCAACACGGCTGACTCTGAGTGGGCATGGACGGTCTATCCGGAGGAGGAACAGGAGGGCCACCGGGAGCACGTGCGCCTTTCCAAGGAGGTAGTGACGGTTTCCGGAGAGTATGGCGACATCGAGCCTACGGTAGAACCTGCGGCGGGCAAGGACGTTACGGAGGAGATCAAGGCCAAGGCACGGGACCTGGGGTTTGGCGAGGTGGGGATGACCCGCTACGACCGCCGCTACACCTTCAAGTACAAGAAGCGATGGATTAGGTTTGAGCACGCCATCTGCATCGCCTTCGAACAGGATTACGAGAGGACTCAGGCGATTCCGAGCATGTTCGCCGAGACGACCCACTTCGGCACCTACCGCACCATGAGCCAGGCAGGACTGCTTCTGGCTGACTACATCCGCACTCTGGGCTACCACGCCCAGGTACACAGCCCCGCCGACAACAGCGCCGCCTACATTCCCATGTTCGTGCAGGCGGGTCTGGGCCAGTTGGGGGCCAACGGTCAGCTGCTTTCGCCCCACTTTGGCTCCCGCGCTCGCCTGATGATAATCACGACGGATGCTATTGTGACCTACGACCAGCCTCTCGACTACGGCATCAACAAGTTTTGCGAAATCTGCCAGGTTTGCGTCAACCGGTGCCCCGGCCGCGCCCTCATTCGGGACAAGGTCTGGTGGCGGGGCGTACAGAAGCACAAGCTAGTCTACGACCGGTGCAGGCCGGTGATGGCTCGCTACACCGGCTGCGGCGTGTGCATGAAGGTTTGCCCCGTGCAGAAGTTCGGGATGAAGCCTGTCATGGAGCACTACGTGGAGACTGGGAAGGTGCTGGGCAAGGGCACCCACGAGTTGGAAGGGTACAGCGTCGAGGGGAAGGGGTACTTCGGACCCGGGGAGCTTCCTCACTTCAACCACGATTTCTTTGAGATACCCCACGGACGGTCGGAGGACGTGCTGTTCGAGGAGTTCAAGGCCAAGCTGAGCAATCACGAGATACCGGACGGGCCTGCGGGGGACGAGGCGCTGCGGGAGTTCAAGAAGGAAGTGGCAGACATAGTTGCCAAGCCCGTGGACGACGCTATGGCGCTGCTTCCCCAGAAGGAACAGACGTCCGCCATGTAGTCTTGGGGCCGCACTGGGCTGCCAGCCGGGGCAAGCACAACTCAACCCTATTCCCGCCCGTATTGCGGTAGATGAGTTAGGGTTGTCGGGTTACCAGCCGGGGGGCAGAGAGTCCCAACTGTCCCGCAGCCAAGCCCAGGCCGGGGAATAGCGGATGGAGTTCATCTCTTCGTCGGAGAAGCCCCAACTCTCCAGCACTCCCGCCGGGTCGGCGGCCAAATCCTCACGAAGCTGCTCGTCGTTGGAGATGCGGTCGATGAAGTTGTTGAAGGCCCCTTCCAAGTTCTCCCTGGAGATTCCCTGACCTACGATTTCAGACACTTCAACCCTCCTTGAAGCCCATCAGGGCGGGATATTCGGCGCGGTTCGACGCTGAATTGCATGGTAGCAACGGGTAAGGCGATAGTCAACGAGTTGAGAATGACGGCGTAGTCGCCCCAAGCAACTTGACCACACATTAGCCTGAGTGACATACTGAAATGTAGGGAGGTGTGCCATGTTGCCAGGAAGAGACTGGAAATCCCGCGCGGCCGACCGTCTGGACCGTATGGGTGAAAGTGACAGCGCGAAGGCGCTCTACGGTGTCGGAGACAAGAAGCGCCCACCAGCTGAGATGACCGCGTCCCAGATGCGTGAAGAAGGCAAGCGACGTGCGGCCAAGCCCCGCCCTAGGTCGCGTCTCGCCCGACTGCTCGCTTGGTTCAAGCTGCAATCCTGAGTCGTACCGGTTAGTCTTTGCCCGGCGAACCATTCCCCGACGGAGAGTTCGCAATTCTCGGAACGGTCCACGCGACCTGCTGAATCGTCCGGCACATCATTGTAGCGGGGATAGACCAACCCTTTGAACGGTGTGGTCAACGCGCCATTCAATGGGAATATAATGCAAAACTTAATTTCCGAATTCGTTCATTTTCGTTGACTATGCTTGGTTACATTGGTAACATGATTTCATACCAGAGGAGGGTAAATCATGGCTACCGTTGAGGAACGGGTCACAGCATTGGAGACGATTATTCCAACGCTGGCAACGAAAGAAGATCTGTCCAAACTTGAAGTGCGCCTCATTAAGTGGATTGTAGGCATGATGCTCAGTTCCGTTGCTATTGCCACGACAGTGGCGGTACTCATTCAGCAGATTATCGACTAGTTGCAATCGTGACCAAAACGAGAACGCAACGAAGCACCCTCCCAAGCGTGAGCGGACTGAGACTACCTAAAGGCGAGCGTTAAGCCCAACCCATCCACTATTCCAACGTCTGGTACTGACATCCCCCGATTGCCGCAATTCCCCCTTTCCTGTTAACCTATTTCCATGAATAGAGCCGCCGCATCTTGTCGCTTCCTTTTCAGACACAATTCGCCCGCTAAGTAGGGGCCTCCATGCGGTAGCCTAAGATTCGTTTCCACCAGGGAAAATAACGAATCACATTTACTACCCGTGGTCCTCTTACCTCATCGCCTCACAGCAACGCTGTCCTTAAAAAAATTTAAACGATATACACCTTGGGGAAAAACCCGCATAGGCGCCATTCTCCCTTGAAGTTGACACGGCATCCCCACGCTATATCATGTCTAGGGAACTACATACCCAAAACCGGAGGTGAAGGATGCCCCAAATGACGACGGCACAGGCGTTGGTACGCTCCCTAGTGCGGGAGGGCGTGGAGGTGGTCTTTGGGCTGCCGGGTGTGCAGATAATGGACGTTTACGACGCCTTTTACCATGAGCCGGGCATCCGCCTCATTACCACGCGCCACGAGCAGACCGCCGCCTACATGGCCGACGGGTACTCCCGCTCCACGGGAAAGATTGGGGCGGCGCTGGTGGTCCCCGGGCCGGGGCTGCTCAACGCCGCTGCCGGCATTGGCACCGCCTACGCTTCATCTTCGCCGGTGCTTCTGCTAGCGGGCCAGGTGGAAAGCTATAACATTGGCAAGGGCGCGGGCGCCGTCCACGAGGTAGTGGACCAGTTAGACGTGGTGAAGAACATCACCAAATGGCGGTCGACTATTATGGAGCCGGGCGAAGCGCCGGAGGCCGTGCACGAAGCAATGAAGCAGCTGCAAACGGGCAGACCACGCCCGGTAGCCCTGGAGATTCCCTCTGACGTACTGGCGCAATCGTCTGACGTGGACCTGCTTGAGCCAGAAGTGTTCGCCAAAGAGTCGCCGCCGCCTGACGCCATCGAGCAGGCCCTGAACATTATCAGCAAAGCCGAACGTCCCATCATCTGGGCGGGAGGAGGAATAAACGCCGCCGACGCCAACGAGGAACTGACCCGCCTGGCGGAAGCCCTGAACGCCGCTGTCATCGTCACCGCCGAAGGCAAGGGCGCCATTGCGGAGAACCACCCCAACTACGTAGGCCCCTACTACTACAGCCACGGGCCGGGTCACCGGGTCGTGCCCCAGTGCGACGCTATACTTGCGGTGGGCACTCGTCTTCACTTCTTCAACCCCGTATCGTGGAGCTTCAAGCCGGAGCAGCCCATCATCCACGTTGACGCCGATCCGGAGGAGTTGGGCAGGAACTGGCCGGAGGAGATCAGCATCTGCGCCGACGCCAAGCTGGCCCTCCAGGCCCTGCTGAACGGAATGGCGGGGCGGGCGAACGCAAGCCAATGGACAGCAGAGGAGATAGCCCAACAGCGGGCACGAGACTACGAGGACACGACGGCCAAAGCGCCCGACCAGGTCCGCATAATTGAGTCGATAAGAGCTGAGTTGGACGATGACGCCGTTCTCATCAGCGGCATTTCCAGCATCGGCTACTGGTGCCACCTGGCGTTCCCAGTGCTGGCTCCCCGCTCATACGTGAACACTTCCTATTTCGCCACCCTTGGGTATGCATTTCCCACCGGCCTGGGAGCAAAGGTGGGGAACCCCCATCGGCAGGTGGTGGCCGTCACCGGCGACGGCGGATTCATGTACGCACTGCCGGACCTGGCCACGGCGGTCCAGGAGGGCATCAACACGGTGACGGTGGTGTTCAACGACGGCGCGCTGGGCGCTTCCCTTCGAGACCAGCAGGTGCGATACAAGGGACGGGTGATAGGCACGCGCATGCAGAACCCAGACTTTGTCGAAACGGCGAGGGCCTTCGGGGCAGAAGGGCTCAGGCTCGAGCACTACGACCATCTGGGGCCGGCCCTTGCCGACGCGCTGAAGCTGGACAAGCCGGTTATCATTGACTGTCCCATCGAAAGCTGGACGCCGCCATTCCAGGTTGCCCCTCCGGGGACCATACAATAGCGACCCGCACTTGGCTTCGTCCTATCGAGATAGTCGCCACACGACGGCGGAGGGCTGGGTTATCTTCGTCCCAACACACCGCGGATATTAGCGAAACTTAGGAGGATTCATGCTGCCCTTTACCTCAAGGAGGAACGGAGTCGGAGTTGTGGAGATTTACGGGCCCATCGGCAGCGGATCGCAGGTTTCCGAGCAGCTGAAACTCCTCAACACGGCGCTTCTGAGTAAGCGAGTCCGCGCGCTGCTGCTGGACATAGACTCGCCGGGCGGCACGGTGGGAGGTTCGGAGGCCCTTTATTTTTTCATGCAACGGGTGGCGAATAGGAAGCCGGTGGTAGCCTACATCCGCGGTGTGGGAGCTTCTGGGGCCTACCTGCTCAGCTGCCCGGCCGCAAAGATAATCAGCCTACCATCGGCGTTGGTGGGTTCCATCGGAGTTCTTTACGTGCGCCCCGCCCTCCAGAACTTGCTGGAGCGGTTCGGCATTGGGCTTTCCGTCTACAAGGGCGGGCGTTTGAAGGACATGACCGGGTTCTGGCGTAGCCCAACAGAGGAGGAGGACGAAAAGTTTGAGTCTCTCATTGCGGAAGTACACGAGTCCTTCATTCGCTGTGTAGCAAAGGGTCGAAATCTGGACGTGGAAAAGGTTAGGGAGTTGGCCACGGGTGAAGTGTTCACAGGGATGCGGGCGGAAAAGCTGGGGCTGGTGGACGAGATTGGAGACTTTCACCATGCCCTACAGGTGGCGGCGGACTTGGGGGGAGTCCGGCCAAATCCTCTGTGGATTCGGCCTCGACGGGGTCTGCTGGAGCGGTTCGCCGGGCGGTTTGGGCGGGGTATGGCCGCTGGGCTGATGTCAGGCGTCAAGCAGGAACTTCCCGCCGGCTTGTACTACGGTAATCCAGGGTTGGACGGAGGGCGATGGAGGGATCAGGAGGGCCGTTAACCGACGAGGGCCTTTGCCTCCTGCCACAACGATTCCTTATCGTCCATTGACATTCCGGTGAAGTTGACGCCGCGCTCTCCGGCCAGCTGTTCCATGGTGAGATAGCGCTTTTTAAACTTCCGGTTCGCCTGCCTGAGAGCGTCCTCTGCGTGAATGCCCTGCCACCGAGCGAGGTTCACGAGGGCGAAGAGCAGGTCTCCGATTTCGTCGGCCTTCTGCTCCGCTCCCTGGGCTGTGACCACCTCTCGGGCTTCCTCGGCAATCTTGGCGAGGACCCCGTCCACGTCGTCCCAATCGAAGCCGACGCGGGAAGCCCGTTCCTGCATGAGCTGGGCGTAGGCGAGGGACGGCGTCTCCGGGGGAATGCCCTCTACGGCGGAGCGTTTTCGGCCTTCGGCCTGCTTGATCATATCCCAGTTGCGCTCCACTTCGCGAGCGTCGGCCACTTTGGTGTCGCCGAACACGTGGGGATGACGCCGCACTAGCTTATCGGCGCTCTGATTCATCACTTCTGCGAGGGTGAAATTGCCGGCCTTGCGGGCGATGTCGGCGTGAAAGAGCACCTGTAGAAGCACGTCGCCCATCTCCTCGGAAAGCTCTTGGGGGTCCTGGGAGTCGATGGCCTCCAGCGCCTCGTAGCACTCCTCCAAGAGGTTGCGCTTCAGGCTGAGGTGGGTTTGCTCCAGGTCCCAGGGGCAGCCGCCGGGTGAGCGCAGGCGGTCTACGATACGGACCAAGGCTTCGAAAGCGGTGACTTCGCTGGAGAAGTCCGGTACGGAGGATTGGCTCTTCATGGGGCGATTATAGGCGGCGGCTTCGTTGAATGACAAGATGGGGAATGATACCTTACGTTCCATGAAATCTCCTATGGTCGGAAAAATTGTGGCGGCCCTTTTCGTTGCCGCCATGCCGGTCCTTTTGATCGTCGCCAGCGTCGCCTGGGCAGTCAATGACCTGGGTTTGTACGCCCGCGGCTTTGATAAGTACGATATTCCGGCAGTCACTGGAATCGAACGGGATGGCCTGATTCAGGCGGGGCGGGAAATTCAGGGTTACTTTAATTCGACGCGCGAACCTCTGGATGTTCGCGCCAGAGTTCACGGGCGAGAGCGGGCGTTGTTCAACTACCGTGAGGTCGCACACATGGCTGACGTGAAGGACCTCATCTGGGTTGTCTACGGGGCCGGCGCGTTGGCGTTCCTGTTTATGGCCGGGGTAGGAGCGGCAGGGTTTGTGCGAAGGGGGCGAGCATTCACTTCCACCTTGTGCCGTAGGATTCTGTGGGGTGCGGAGGCAACCGTTGCGCTGGTTGCGGTGGTCGGACTAATCTCGTTGGTGGCCTTCGAACAGCTTTTCCTGCTGTTCCATCAGGTAAGCTTTGCCAACGATTTCTGGCAGCTAGACCCGCGTCGGGACTTTCTAGTTATGATGTTTCCAGAGGGGTTCTGGCTGGACGCGACCTTTTTTGTAGCGTACCTGACGCTTGGCGGGGCTGCATTGTTGGCTGTTACGTCCGGGGGATACCTCGTTTTTCAAAAGCCGTCGATTCGGCAGAAGCTGAGGGACTTACTCAGAAGGCGGAAGGGCTGATTTCCTGTAGGCGCAGGCCCCGAAAGCCGTTGCTATACCATGTTGAACTAGGTGAAGGGCGGTGGATTGTCGGTGCGAATCTAGGGCGACTAGATTGTTCGCCACGCTCAGAATGACAAGATAGTCTAGTGGGCCGCGCTGCACGCACAGGCGCCGCTGGCGCATCCGCCGCAGCCCCCCATCCCCGCAACGGGCTCTGCAAAGTCGCCGTCGGTGGACACGAATGCGGAGAAAAGGGACAGTGCCTTCTTGGAGGGAAGTCCGCAATCGGGGCATTCAGCATGGGAAGTCCCCGTTGGTTGCAGCCGGTCGAACCGGACTTTGCACTGGGGGCAAACGTACTCATATATGGGCATCAGCTAATCCTCAACAGTTGGTAAAACGTCTAACCTAAGATACGCCACGTCCGCTTTTGGGTCAAAGGGCTTTGTTCTTTATGACTGGCAGTTGGGGCAATGATACGTGCCTCGGCCTCTAACAATCAGCCGTTGAACGGGCTGGCTGCACTTTGTGCAGGGTGCGCCGGCTTTTCTGGGCACCTTGAGGGTTCCCAGTGCTTCCGCCGATTCCGTTGGGGGGCCGCCCTTAGACATCACACTTGCGAGCTTTTCTATTGCCTGGATGAGGATTTCAACGGTTGCCCGGTGCACCAACGAGCCCTGTTTGGGAGTCAATTTTCCTCCGGGCGTCAGCGGGTGAACGGCGGCGTCGAAAAGAATCTCGTCGGCGTAGATATTTCCGATGCCGGCGATCACAGACTGCTCGCAGAGGAGGGCTTTGATGGGCGCCTTCCGGCGTTCCAGCCGCTGCATTAGAACGTCCGGAGTGAAGGAAGCGTCCAGAGGTTCCGGTCCAAGACGCTTGACGATGGTGGCCTCGTCGCAAACCAACTGCACGGTACCCAGCTTTCGTGGGTCGACGAATAGAAGGTGCCAGTCGTCGTCCAGAGGGAAGAAGTTGCGCGTCATGGGATGCCGGGGAGTGGAATCAGGCTCCAGCAACAGCGAGCCGGTCATGCGCATGTGGAACACCAGGCTTTGGCCGTCGTCCAGCCTAAGCATGAGGTACTTGCCACGACGTCCTATGTCATCTATGCGCTTGTGGAGGATGCCCAAGACCAGGTCTTCCAGGGATGAACCTCGAACGGCCCGCGGCCAATCCAGGACGGCGCCGGTGAACTTTCGTCCCACCAGTCCCCGGCCCAGCAGATAACGGCGCATGGCCTCTACGTCCGGTAGTTCAGGCATTGGTCAATTCTACCCCATATCGCCCCAGGTGTGGCCTGCCTTGGTATCCACCTTAAGCGGCACGGTCATCTCGGCGTATCCCTCCAAGGCGCTGGGCATTTCCTCGTGCACTATGTCTTTTAGGTCCTCCAGCTGGTCTTCCGCCGTCTCAAATACCAGTTCGTCGTGCACCTGCAAGAGCATCCTGGCCTGCAAGTCGGAGTCTTCCAGCCGGCGATGCACCCGAATCATCGCGAGCTTCATTATGTCCGCTGCGGTGCCCTGTACGGGCATGTTTATGGCCATGCGCTCCCCAGCCTGGCGCACCACGTGGTTGGTGGCCTGCACCTCCGGTATGTATCTCCGATGGCCGAGCAGCGTCTCCACGTAACCAAGGGCTTTCACCCGCTCTTTTACGCCGTCCAAATAGCCCTGAATGCCCGGGTATTTGTCGAAATAGGTTTGAATGAACTTCCGACCATCGTCGGGTGAGAACTCCGTCTGTTGAGAGATGCCAAAGGCAGACAGGCCGTAGATGACGCCGAAGTTGAGCACCTTGGCGATGCGGCGATGGTCCGAGGTCACCTCATCCATTGGGACTTCAAACATCATTGAGGCGGTGGCCGTGTGGATGTCCTCGCCACGTCGGAAGGCCTCTATCAACGCCTCGTCCTGGGACAGGTGGGCCAGAACGCGAAGCTCAATCTGCGAATAGTCCGCGGCGAATAGAAGCCAAGGTTCGCCGTTCAAACGGGATGCTCGGAAGGCCTTGCGTACCTGACGACCCAACTCGGTGCGGATGGGGATGTTCTGAAGGTTGGGGTCGTTGCTGGAGATGCGCCCTGTGGCCGAACCGGCCTGGTTGTAGCTGGTATGGATGCGGTTGGTCCTGGAGTTGATCAGGGCGGGAAGGGAGTCGACGTAGGTGGACTTCAGCTTGGTCAGTTGTCGGTAGTCCAAGACCTTCTGTATCATCGGATGAGCGCCCTTGAGGGCTTCCAAGGAGTTGGCGTCGGTGGAATAGCCTGTCTTGGTGCGCTTGGTCTTGGGCAGCCCCTGTTCTTCGAAGAGGACCTGACCGAGCTGCTTGGGGGAGTTTATCTTGAAGATGTGGCCCACGTCTTCGTAGATGCCGGTCTCCAACTCGGCAATCTTTATGCCGAGGTCCTGGGACATCTCTTGCAGGCTGCCACCATCCAGGGTAATGCCGTTGCGCTGCATCCGAACCAGCACTTCGATTAGGGGCATCTCCATGTTCTCAAAGATGCCCCAGAAGCTATTGTCTCGAAGCCGCTTCTCCAAAATGGGACGGAGCCGGCCTGTGTAGTCGGCGTCGGCGCAGGCGTAAGGGACCACGTCGTTGATGGGCACCTGGTCCATGCGCTTCTGTTTTCTGCCCGTACCGATGAGGGCTTTGATGGGCGTCATCTCATAATGCAGAATGTCCAAAGCGAGGTTCTTCAATCCAATGGCCTTGATGCCCAGCAGGTAAGCGGCCATCATGGTGTCGCAGGCCATGCCTCGAACCTGGACGCCGTAATTACCCAGGGCGGTCACGTCGTAGTTAAGGTTGTGGCCGGACTTGGCCATTTGCGGGTCTTCCAACAGCGGCTTCAACGCCGCCAGTACCTCTTCCAAGGGAAGCTGATTGCCTTGCTGATGGCCGACGGGGACGTACCAGGCCTTTCCGGGGGTAGTGGAGAAGCTGAGGCCAACCAGGTCCGATGCCATGGGGTTAATGTTGGTGGTTTCCGTATCGAAGGCGAATTGGCCGGACTCGTGCAGAGCTTCAATCATCTGATCCAGGGCCTCTTGGGTGTTGACGCACACGTAGTCGACAGGTGGGCCTTCCTGCTTAGCGGCATTGGAATCGGCAGAGCCGGGCTCGCCGTTTGCATGGGGCACCCGAGCGACGACGCTGGCGAATTCCAACTCCCGCAGCAGGTTCACCACGTCGTCCCTGTTGTAGTTCCAGAATCGACATGCGTCCAGGTCGAGGGTAACGGGAGCGTCCTTGCGGATGGTGGTGAGGACTTTGCCCTGAAGGGCGGCGTCCTTGTTTTTCAGGAGCAGGTTGCGGACTCGCGGAGGTTTCACCTCGTCGATGTATTCGTAGATGGACTCAAGGGTATCGAATTGGAGCAGAAGTTTGATGGCTGTTTTCTCACCAAGGCCCGGAATGCCTGGGATATTGTCGGAGGGATCTCCCTTGATGGCCTTGAAGTCCGGGTGGGCCGAGGGGAGAAGACCGCCGAAACGCTTGCGGACCGCTGTTTCGTCGTATACCTTCTGCTGCTGGACGCTGTAGAAGAGTTGCACCCGCACGTGGTCGGAGACAAGCTGTAGGGTGTCTGTGTCTCCAGTTAGAATGACCGTGTCCACGCCCTGCTTATCCGCTTCCCGGGCGATGGTGCCCAACACGTCGTCTGCCTCAAAGCCAGGGGCTTCCAGGCGGGGAATGTTGAAGGCTGCCATTAGCTGTTTGACGCGGTCGAACTGGTGCCTGAGGGCCGGCGGTGTCGGGGGACGTTGGGCCTTGTATTCCGGGAACATTTCGTGCCGGAAGGTCGGCTGAGGAGTATCGAAGGCAATGATGCAGTGAGTGGGATGCAAGTCGTTAATGGCCCTGAGAAAGGTGTTGGAGAAGCCAAAAACAGCGGTGGTGTCTTCCCCGTCACGGGTAGTGAGACTTTGCGTGGTTGAGATGGCGTGGAAGGCGCGATGCACCATGGCGTGGCCGTCCATGATCATGAGCAGGGGCTTGTCGCGTTTCAGGGGCAGGCTTAGCATCGTACCTTGAGAATGGGCCATGGGCCACCACCTTGTGGTATGTACTTGGACACGGGGTTCACGGCGATTATACACCAAGACCCACGGCCAAGCGGCCCAGTATTGGGATCCTGCTCCGCTAAAGACGAAATCTGGTTTGGGTACGGGGCAGGTGTGAGGGGAAGAAGAAGACAAAAGAAAACTCCACCGGTCCCGGTGCCTGGGACCGGTGGAGTTAGAGAGGAAGAGTCCGGGAGTTAGCTGTGCCGGTTGCCGTTTTCTGCCAAGACTTCGAAGGTCTCTACACCGGTGAGAAGGGCAAGCCCGTTGCGAACGCTGGTAAGGTTAGCGGTTAGCTGACGCTCCAGGTTGCGAAGGGCCTTGGCGGCATAAGCGTCCACCTCTGCCCTGCTGGTTTTCAATTCGGTTTCGGCCTGGGACATCATGCGGGTGGACTTCCGCTCTGCGTCGTCCACAATCTGCCGGGCCCTACGCTGGGCCTCCTTGAGGACCTCCGATTGGTTGATCCTGTTCTGGAATTCCTCCTCAGCCTGGGCCTTGGTGCGGCGGCGCTCGGCCTCCGCGAGGTTGAGGATGTCGTCCTTATTGACCAGGATCTCCTTGGCCGCCCGAACGTCCTGAGGAACTGCCAGCCGAAGCTGGTCCATTAGCTCTTGAACCTTGTTTACATCCAGAAGAGTGCGTTGAGTTGCGGGAACCTTGGTACTAGTAGTGATTAGTGCTTCCAGTCTATCGATGATATTGATTATATCCATGTGTCCTCCTTCCACAATTTATTGACTAATGGGGCAGAGCTAACTTTTCCAAGACTGCTTTGGCTACGTGTGGCGGCACCATTACCTCTATATCGCCTCCCAGACTGGCCACCTCCTTCAGACGACTAGAGCTTACGAATTGATATTCCAAGCTGGTAATTAGACAAATTGTTTCAATGTCCGGCGCTAGCTTTTTGTTCACGAACGCCATCTCGTATTCATACTCAAAATCGGAACTGCCTCGAAGTCCCTTGACGATTACCTGGGCCCCCATACGGCGGGCGTAGTTCACCACCAGGCCGCTGAAGCTTCGGACGTTCACGTTCTCCAGGTGCTGCACCTCCTCCGTGAAGAGGTCGACGCGCTCTTGGGCGGTGAAGAGGCAAGGCCTTTGCGAATCTTCGTAGACGGCGACCTCCAGGTGGGAAAAGAGACTGGAGGCCCGGGTAGCGACGTCCACGTGTCCTCGGGTGACCGGATCGAAGGTGCCCGGATATAGGGCGACGGTCATATGACGTCTCCCGATCGAAAGAAGTCGACCACGCTATCGCCGTGACGCCTGCTGCGCACCAGCGATAGCTTGCCGTATTTCTTCTTCAGCGCCAAACGCTTTGAATGTCCTACTACTAGCATTCCTTCATTCTCAATAATTTCTGCTTGGTCTATTGCTTCTAAGTCCTGGTCCAAGCTCTCCATGCGGTACGGGGGATCCATGAGCACCACCCCGTAGGGGCCCTTGAGATGCGCCAATGCTTTCAACGCCTCCTGGCGGTGCACTTTCGCTTTTCCTTCAAGGCCGGTAGTTTTCAGATTCCTCCTCAGAACGGCGCATTGCCGTGGGTCCTTCTCCACAAAATCAGCGAAGGCAGCGCCCCGGCTTAGGCTCTCGATGCCAAGGGAACCAACGCCAGCGTATAGGTCCGCAACCTTGGCATCTTCCAGAATTTCAGAACCCAGGCTGTTGAAGATGACTCCTCTGATAAGTTCTGAGGTGGGTCTGGCTCCCGGGATAGCGGGAGAAGCGAGCCTTCTTCCTTTGGCGATTCCTCCTGCTATACGCATCTTCAACCCGTGACGTGAGTCTACTGATAGAGGGCGATTCTAGTAAACAATAATGGCTGCGTCTTTAGACGACTTTTGGGCAAAATTTAGGAAACTGTTCATTCCTAGACTGGACGGGGGTATTATATCGGATGGTGCGCGTCTACACAGACCATAGACTTTGGCAGCTTTAGACGAAACTCATGCAGACAACCTGCGCACTGAATGCGGTGCGTTGGTGTTGTATAATCATATCGTGCCTTGTCGGCGAATGTGGAGTACCTCGATGGTTCCGATGCCCACAAGGCAAAGGCGCGTGTGTATCATGGGCGGTTAGCTCAGCTGGTTAGAGCACCTGCTTTACACGCAGGGGGTCACAGGTTCGAGTCCTGTATCGCCCACATTTTACGCCTAAGACCTAAGGGGACTCGAACTCTTTTATTCGCACACAATTGACGGTGCAGGGTTCCTTTTCTTACATTTTATCCATTTATGAATTAGTGACTGAGTGGCGATCCCTTAGTGCGCTACAAGATCTTAGTGCGCTACAAGATATTGTTGGCTCATTCAATTATTTTGAACTTCCTGGCCAACTTTACGGGTCCACGTCAGGGAAGTGCAGCACGAAAATCTCCATATATCTTCGATCACGATGTCTGCACAATTGAATTCTTCAATTGCCGCCGCCTACTGGAACCCGGAGATCCTCAGTTGATATATCTCCTGCTTCTCCACGTCGTTCTGACTGTGGTCAAACCCCGAGACCCCGACGCCAATCAACCGGAAGAATCTCCCCGGTTCCATTTCGACTTCCAGGAGGGCCATTGCTGTACGTGCGATATCTTCAGGGGATTCCACGGGTTCTGCCACGGTCCTCTGTCTGGTGAACGTGGTGAAGTCCGAGAGGCGCAGCTTGACCTTCACAGTGCGACCCCGCAGAGATTTTTTCTTCAGACTCAGTGCTACGTCCTGGCTCAACCTGACTATGAGGTCCCGCAGAACTTCGCCGTCATCCGTGTCCCTGGACAGGGTGGTCTCTGAGCTGATGGACTTGGCCCCCCTGTCGATTTCCACCTCTCTTTCGTCGTTACCAAGAGCCAGGGATCGCATACGGGGACCCGTCTTCCCAAACATTTGGATGAACCACTCCTCCGGCTGCGCCGCCAGATCTCCTATGGTGTGAACCCCTTCCATCCTGAGAAGCTCCACCCTCTTGGGTCCTATGCCCCACAGCTGTCCCACGGACAGGGGACTCAGGAACTCCTGCTCCGAACCCGGCGGCACCACCCTGAATCCATCGGGCTTATCGATCTCAGAGGCTATCTTGGCCACCGACTTGCCGGTGGCGACACCCACGGAGATGGTGAGGCCGACTTCGTCCCTCACCCGCTCTCTTAGACGGCGGGCTATATCTCCTGCGCCTTGTCCTAGAGAAACTGACTCCGTGACATCCAGATAGGCCTCGTCAAGGGAGACCGGCTCCACAAGGTTCGTGAATTCACGAAAGATGGTCATCACTCTTCGGGACACCTCCCGGTAGCGAGGGAAGTTCGCCGGTCTCCTGATGGCCTCCGGGCAGAGCCTAAGAGCCGTGGCCATGGGCATGGCCGAGCGGACGCCAAAGCGTCGCACCTCATAGGAGGCCGACGCCACCACTCCTCGGCTTTCGGGACTTCCTCCGACGACCACGGGCTTGCCACACAACTTAGGATTGTCCAACTGTTCCACGGAGGTGTAGAAGGCGTCGAGGTCTGCGTGGATAATGTGCCTCATCGGTAATGCTCCCAGGTGACACTATCCTACAGCAAATTCTTCACTGCGTTCTGAGCTGGTAGAGGGGCGGTCAGGATTAACGTATTCAGCACAATTGATGACTCAAAATACGACCTGTGTAAGAGGACACACACCTGGGCAAGTGATCAACAAGCAGAGGGAAGAGGACATATTCGTGGGGAATCGGATGGTACGCGGGGAGAGGTCGAAGGAGCGGAAGTGTACAGGTCAACCAGGTGTTGGGATCATGAGGAGAAGCGACTACGCTTTCACCTAGCCCCGCCTTATATTTGTCCAAATAACTGAGTCCACTTAACTCTGTGGATGAAGCACAAGGTAGTGCCAGATAATTGGTGCTACAATCGCTCTCAATATGGGTAAAATGACGATTGGATTCAATGGGGCCCCATAACAACGTGGGAAGTGTCGTGTGACGCACTTTGCGAACGCACGTGAAGTAAAGCTTTCTCGCATGTTTCGATTACTAGTAGGACTTGCATTCTGGGTTCTGTCATTCGTCCTATTGTCCATCTCCTTTTCTCATAACGTACTGGCGCAGGAGGAAGGACAAGCCTCAGACAGGGCCGTACTGATGGCTCTTTACGAGTTGACCGATGGGCCGAATTGGCATTTGAACAAGAACTGGGGTAGCGACGCAGTCTTGGGTGCATGGTACGGAGTAGTAACTGATGAAAACGATCGGGTTACCGAACTGCATTTGGGAGCCAATACGCTGAGTGGCAAAATTCCGCCACGACTCGGCAGGCTATCCGAATTGGAGATTCTGGATCTTCACCAGAATGAGTTGCAAGGCAAAATACCGCCGGAGCTTGGCAAACTTAAGAACGTATTAGATTTAAACTTAGAAGGTAACGAGCTGACTGGCAGGATTCCGCCGGAACTAGCAACTCTCCCAATCCTAAGGCGTCTCGATCTGTCTTACAATCAGTTGAGCGGCGTTATTACGCACAAGCTTGGCGACCTTAGTGAACTGGGAGAGCTGAAACTGAGGGCCAACGAGTTCGCCGGTATCATTCCTACCGAGTTGAGCCTTCTTTCCAACTTAAAGACTTTAGACTTGGGCTATAACCAGTTGAGAGGCGGGATACCGCCGCAATTGGGCAATCTAACGAAGTTGGACGAGCTTGTACTCCGAACAAACAAATTGGGAGGGGAATTACCAACTGAGCTGGGTCTCCTAGCGAACCTGAGAATCCTAGATCTAACTGATAACGAGTTCAGTGGAGAGATACCTCAGGAGTTTGGCACTTTAACAAAGCTGGAGGAATTAGACCTTCATGGAAACCTGCTAACTGGCAATGTTCCTCTTGAGGTTTACAAACTGAATTACCTCAGGGTTATAGATCTCGCATACAATCAGTTGACTGGCAAGATACCACGCGAAGTAGGCAATCTATCAAATCTCGTTTCCCTAAATCTGAACATCAACATCTTCAGTGGCAAGATACCTGCAGAAATTGGCAGTCTATCTAATCTCGTTTCATTAAGACTAAATGACAACCAGTTCATCGGCGAGATTCCCGTCGAGTTTGGTAGTCTTTCCAACCTAACTGTATTGCAACTCGGGGGCAATGGGTTGAGGGGAGGAATACCTCCCGAGCTCGGCAATTTAAGCCACCTCAGACTTCTTTCCACATGCAGTAATCCGTTACAGGGAAAGATACCCCCCGAACTTGGCAATCTACTCCTATTGGAAGATTTGATCCTGTGTAATAACCAACTTACCGGTGAGATACCCGAGGAATTCGGCAACTTGAGAAACCTCAAGAGACTAAGGCTGTACAACAATCAAATGACCGGCAAGATACCATCAGAGCTGGAACACATGGTTGAATTGGAAGCAATGGACGTACAGAGTAATTATTTGAGTGGGAAGATCCCACCTGAACTTGGCAACCTGCCCAGAATGAGATCCTTGTATCTTCGAGACAACAATTTGAGCGGTCCTATACCGTCTGAACTAGGAAATCTGTCAAGCCTAATTTGGCTGTCTTTCGAGGATAATCGATTGACCGGCCGGATTCCTTCCGACTTGGGCAGGCTGCGCAGTCTACAGGGTCTACAACTAGGCCAGAACCTTTTAATGGGGGATATACCGCTAGAACTCGGCAATCTGTCCGATCTGGAAAAGCTTTATCTTCAGGACAATCGATTAAGTGGAAAGATACCCCCTGAACTCGGAAACCTGTCAAAGCTTGAAGAAGTGAGTCTTGAAGCCAATGAGCTTCAAGGGAATATACCACCCGAATTTGGCGCCTTATCCAACCTCAGGAGACTCAACCTCTCTTACAACGAGCTAACGGGCAGGATTCCTCCTAGTCTGGGCAAACTCCATAAATTGGAGGACCTAGCACTGCGGAATAATGATCTGAGCGAATGTGTACCTTGGCTGTTAGAGATCAATCCATTCTTGGAGGACGACTATTACGACGACGATTTAGCGGGATGCCCCAATCCAAGTGTTGATGAGGGGGAATCAATTCGATTTTATATCCCTCACCTGGTATTTGACACAGGGCTGGAGGGAGATACTTTAAGCCATAACAGCGTCAGCAATTCGGTCAACGGGCAAGTGACGCTTAGGGATGAAACCATAATCTACGAGCACGATGGGTCCGAGACAACCACAGGAAGCTTTTCCTACACACTAAGCAACGGGTTCTTGAGGCTCTCTGCCGACGTAGTTGTTGACGTCATACCGGGAAATGATCCTCCCGTTGGCGGGCCGGACATAATTGCGGTGGATGAGGGCGGCATCGTTTCCCTGGTCGCCTCGGAATTGCTGGTGAACGATACAGATACGGAAGATGATGCCCTAATGGTCACAGCCGTGGGAGATGCGTTTAACGGGACAGTACGGTTGGTAGGAAGCACAATAACCTATGCGCACGACGACTCGAATACTCTCGAGGGCGGCTTCACGTACACCGTCAGCGACGGTACTTCGAGCAGCAAAGGTGAAGTTGTGGTCGAGGTGTCGCCGGTGAACGATCCCCCTCTGGCTGCAACGGACACAGTGACGGTTGACGAGGGGGGTGTGGTCATTCTGAATGTATCGGAGTTACTTGAGAACGACGTGGACCTTGACGGCGATGCCATCAACCTAACGGCCGTTGGGAACGCAGTAAATGGAGAGGTTATCTTAGAGGGCGCGATTATCACCTATGAACATGACGGTTCAGAGTCTACTGAAGGCAGCTTCACGTACACGGTCAGTGATGGAGTTGCCGTATCTACTGCCGAGGTGATAGTAGACGTTTCACCGGTGAACGACCCCCCGGTGGCGATATCAGACCGCGTTGCAGTAGATGAAGGAGGCAAAGTAATCATCAACGCCTCGGAACTGCTTGCCAATGACACGGACGTCGACAGCGAGATTCTCAGGGTGACGAGCGTTGGGGATGAGGTGAACGGTAGAGCCTTACTGGAGGGCACCACCGTAGTCTATGAGCATGACGGGTCGGAAACGACCGTAGGTAGTTTCTCATACACCCTCAGCGATGGGGTTGAGAGCAATAGGGGTGAGGTTGTAGTAGTCGTGACCCCGGTTAACGATCCTCCTGTGGCTACCGCAGATAGATTTGTCGTGGACCAAGGGGGAACATTGTCTATATTCGCATCGGAGTTGGCGAATAACGACGTAGATGCCGACGGCGACTCCCTTAGGGTTGCGGCCGTCAGCAATGAATTGAATGGAAGCGTCCGACTGGAAGGCACCGCCATAGTCTACGAACACGATGGTTCAAACACCATTAGAGGCGGTTTCACCTACGTCATCACCGATGGAATTGCGTCGGATTCAGCCGAGGTTGTCGTTGACGTAACGCCTGTGAATAAATCCCCGAAGGCCGTCGCCGATGAGGTTTCAGTGGATGAAGGGGGCGCGATTTTGGTGGATGTTTCGGTCTTACTTGAAAACGACACTGATGTCGACGGCGACACTCTCATGGTCTTGGCAGTTGGCAATGGAGTAAACGGTAAAGTTCTGCTGGAGGGCGCCAACATTGTTTACGAGCACAATGGGTCGGAGAGCACAGAAGGAGGCTTCACCTACACCCTCAGCGATGGCATAGCTAGCGACGCCGGTCTGGTTGTAGTGTCCGTTAAGGCAGTCAACGACCCTCCTGTGGCAAACATAGACAGTATGACAGTACGGGAAGGGGGCAAAGGCCTGCTCGACATTTCGGAGTTGCTTGCCAACGATACGGATGTGGACAAGGACACTCTTAGGGTAGTGGCGGTTGGCAATGCTGAGAATGGGCGGGTCCTCCTAGAGGGAACTACCGTGATTTATGAGCATGATGGTTCGGAGACGACCGGTGGAAGTTTTACCTATACCGTCAGCGACGGGAGCGTCGATGTCACAAGTGAGGTGGTTGTGGGCGTGACGCCAGTAAACGATCCGCCTGTAGCGGGAATAGATATGGCTAAGGTGAATGAGGGAGATACGGTCTTAATTTTCGTGTCGGAGCTGTTGGAAAACGACGCAGACGCTGATAGCGAGACCCTCAGAGTGACGGCCGTTGGCAGTCCTCTTCATGGGCGAGTATTGTTGGACGGCACTACAATCATCTATGAGCATGACGGCACGGAGACAACCAGAGGCGGTTTCAACTACACCCTCACCGACGAGGTTGAGAGTGCCACCGGTGAGGTGAGAGTAGATGTATCGCCTGTGAACGATCCGCCCTTCGCAGTCCCAGATAGGGTTGAGATGAACGAGGGTGATAGCCTCACGCTGGATGTATGGGAGTTGTTGAAGAACGACACCGATCCCGAAAACGATGCACTGAGCGTAACGGCCGTTGGCAGCGCCTTGAACGGGCGGGTACTTCTAGATGAAACTACAGTAACCTACGAACACGACGGATCAGAGACAATTGGTGGCGGCTTCGAATACACGGTTACCGACGGTTCCGCTAGGAACACAGGTCAGGTGCAGATAGACGTGAAGCCGGTCAGCGATTTTCCTACAACACTTGCCATTGGACTGTCTATTGGAGCTTGTTTGGCAACAATCGTCGCGGTGATCTTGTTCAGAAAAAGGAGATCCACAGGCGCCGAGTAACGGGACAGTGGGCAACCCCCGCTTCAGTCGGCGCCTTTTCTGAGAAAACCACCATCCTTACAGCAAAACGCTGAAGAGACGGGGTTAACTGCTTCCTAACCGGCGATAGTTGATATTGTGTAACAGCAATAACCATCAGAAAGTTGAAGCGAGGCTTGATGCACCAATATATTTTGTCGGTATTGAGGCGGAGTTAAGTGAGGGTGACGTCGTCCTATGGGAGATCTCTAGAATCTGAAGACCACGTTTCCTATGCTGCCTAAAAGACAAATACCCAGCGAACAGTTCGAGGCGCGGGACACGTTGGACCACCTTTTTTGTAAAGCCATGGAGGACTCGACCTCGCTCGTTATGTACAACCTCAGCGGTGCGGAATCCCCCAAGCAGGGTTCAACCACTATCCGGTAGGTAGTGTTGGTACTTTCACAGACTTCGGCCATTTACTTGAACACTTAAGCGTACAATATTGCTTAATATAGACAAGGCACATGGTCGTAGTGGAGAGCACTTACTCACGTGTTATGGTCAGTTAGTTTCTGTCAAATCCACAGGGCCAAGCCGTCTTGTCGGCCCACTTTCCCGGTTGCGCCATGGCTGGTGTAAGCGCCAACCAATCGGCCAAACCGCACCGATTAGTAGTATGAGAACATCATAAGCTGCTAGAGCGGGGCATTCCGCTGGTAGCGCCGTCCTCCGCCGTCACCTCCACGGTGATGACATTGGCGCCCACCGCCAAGTTGACGGCTCCGTCGTCGTCCACTACCCCGCCCAACTTGATCACGTGGGTGGCGCCGTCGTCGTTGGTCGTAGCCGTGACGATGGTTTCCGCAACGGTGTTGGCCACGTCGGCGGTGTAGCTGGTGGTGGCGGAGTCAAAGGCCAGTGTGACGCCGCTGAGGGTCAGACCGCTCAGGGTAGCGTCCGTTGAGGCCGGCGACGTCACCGTCACGTCTTGGGTGGCGGTGTTCACTTCAGTGGTCCCCTCCAACAGCGTAACCGTCAACGTACCGCCGGGAGACGCGCACCCGTACAGCGTGAAGAAGGTGCTAAAGGAGTTCCTGCCTGATGTCCCGTCGGAAAATTCCCGACTACTGCAGTCCTGGTTGTAACCCAAGCTGGCGTTGTCCGGCGACACACGGATGGTGTAGCTGCTATCGGCATCCAGGTTCGACACCCTCATCCTGACCACGACGCTGCCGCCGGACTCCAGGGTGTAGGGAGAATTCAGGAACTCCACCGACGGGGACGGGGGCGGCGTCACCTCCACGTCATAGGTAGTCGTGGCAACCACGGTTTCCCCCTGCAACAGCGTGACCGTCAGCGTTCCACCGGGCGCCGTGCACCCGTAGAGCCTGCGCGAGTCGACGTAGGCTGCGCTGCCTCTTCCCACTGTCAGGTCTTCCTCCCGGTCCGTGCACTCAGCGTCAAATCCCATGTTCCCGTTGTCCGTAGTCAACCGGATGGTGTGGCCGTGGGCCGTGTCCAGGTGGGAGGCGTTTATCACGAATTGGTCGTTCTCTCCCTCCTCCATGCTGGACGCCAGGGATTCGATCTCAACCGATGGCGGCGGCGGCGGCGTCACGGTCACCGAGTAGGTGGTCGTGTCCACCTCGGTGGTCCCTTCCAAGAGCGTGGCCGTTACCGTCGCTCCGGGTACACCGCACCCCAGCAGGGCGTGCTGCCGGGCATAGCTGGTTTCGCCCGCTGACACCGTGACGTTTACCGGTGCGGAGTGGCACGCCGAATTGTGGAATGCCACGTCGGCATTGTCCGCCGACAGCCGGTAGCTGTAACTCCTCGACCGGTTCAGGTTTGTCAGATTCACCGTGAACCAGTGGGTGACTCCCTGCACCATAGAGGAAGGCAGGTTGGTAAGGAATATCTCCGTGCCCACTGGCCGGATGCGGAGCATCAGTTTATCTCCGTCCGCCCACGGCTGACTCGACATGGTCCAGGTGTACGTACCCGCCGTGCTGTTTGCCGTGGCCTCATCCGCCAATAGGGAAAGAGTAATGTTGCCGTCCAGACCAATGAAGTCCAGTACCTGACCGCTCAGGGACACGTGGGGGTTCAGGGTGAGGACAACCTGGTTGCTGCTCCACTCCAGACTCGTGAGTTCGGTGGCTGTGCTGCCTACGGTGAACGACGTGGGCTTGAGGACTCCGTTTGAGCCGTCGGCTTTCACCGCCGTCCCCACCGTCACCGGGTCAAAGAACGCCTCATGCAAGGTTCCATAGGGCGCCGTCACCGTGACGTTGTAGGAGGTGTAATTGCTGTGGGTCGGGTTAAATCCGCAGATCAGGTTCCTATGATGTTGGAGATGGAAGTTTGCGGTGTATGCGCCGGCGGGGAGGGGGCGGGTGGGCGCCGTGATGGTGTAATAGCTGTTGGATGCTATGGCGTCGTCATCCACAATGGTCTCGCTAAAGTGGGCGGCGTCCGCCCCGCTGGTAGAGTAGACATTGTAAGCGGATCCGCTTATCTTTGCAGATTTCAAAAGTTCCGTTCCAGCCGCCGCCCCCGATGCTATCTCCCATTCCCCAGTACGCCCCGGAAACGTCTTGCCTCGATACCATTCATGGCGGGTAAGTTTGTTGTGGAGGCAATCGGAGTAAGCCTTTGTCCCATCCCCCGCCGTTATCATGGCGGCAATCTCGGTAATCCGTGTCTTAAGGGCTGACAACTGCATCGTGTTTGGATCCGTCGAAGGTTCCAAGGCACTATCAGGTGGAGGGCGGTTGGTTACGATGGTTGGGTCTTTTTCGGCGGCGGCGTCACCGCTCCTTACGCCGCTTGCCGTGGGCAACCAGGCCCGGCTCATTGAGTCCACATCCACCTTAAAGGAACCCTGGGCTGGGGTGTTGAAAAGGGCAAGGTCGAAGTTGCCGCCGGAGCGGGCGCCGCTACCGGATGCAGCTGCAACCGATCCATTCAGAAACAGGACACCTGGGCGGTCGTCGTAGGTGGTTTTGCGGGCGGCAACCAACGCCTGAGCCTTGGCTAACGCCTTGGCCTCAGTGAGATAACCGGCGTAGCGTTGACCGTTCTCTAGGTATTCCTCATTCCAGCCCGTTTTGTCCCAAAGGTCTACGCTGAACGTGTTGAGGCCAGCCCCTTTAAGGTATTCCGTTGCCGTGAAGGTCAACGTCATGGCGGGGCGGTACGTGGGTTGTTGATTGGGTTTCCCCGGGATCGTCTTTACCGCCGCAGTTGCCGAAACGAATTCAGCCAAGACTATCACGCCGGATGTGAAAATCTGCCTATCCAAAGACGGGATAAGGAAAAAGTATTCATCCAGAGTTGATCCAATCATCCCCGGCAAAGGATCCGGTGGGCGTAGGGTCGGGGTAGATGTTGCTGTTGGCGGGGTGGGTGTTGTCTCCGTTGGCGCCGGTGTTGGCGGAACCGCCGTTTCCTCTGGGGTAGGCGGGGTTGGCTGGGTGGGCTGCATGGTGGGTACGCCCGTAGGAGTAGGGGTGTTGTTGTCGTTGGTGTTCGTATCGGCGGCGGCGCAAGCGGCCAGCAATATCAAGGCGAGGGCGCCCAAGACTAGGATCGTTATCTGATTTTTCATGTCGTTAACCCCCGGTTTATGGTTGTGGGTAGATTGCCCTAGCGCCGTTCACGTCCTCAGCCGTAAGGCCGCATTTGGGAGTGTCGGGAGACGCACAAATCATGGCGCCCACGGCGGGGAATTCCCACTTGTAATCATCGTACACCCCGTAACCGCTCATTAGGACGTTGCTCTGTTTGCTATGCCCCAAGCCGACGGTGTGTCCGAATTCGTGGGCAACCGTCCAGGGTAGATAGGCATGGAAGCCATTTTCCCGATAATGCAGGGAATAGTCATTGGTCCACGTCCTAGTACCTTGAGGGGTTGCCCGTAGCCAGAATGGTTGACCGTTCCCCATATCAGGCGGTGTCCCCGCCCTGTTGGTACAAGCCACAGAAGCCCCGCAGTAGTTCAGACTATCCCCAACCCTGTAACCCTGAATCACGATCCCCGCCCCGCTCTTGGTGGTGGCTGGTACAAGCTGAGGGCCGGGGTATCCCGTTAACGCCCTATTCCACGCTTGGGCGCCCTGAGCGTAGACGGTTGTATCCCCAAGGGCCGGCGGGATAGCGGGTCTGATTGAGTTGCCAGCTGGGTCTACGACCGCAACATCGGCGGGGAACATATTGGGCGGGTCCACCCAATATGTGACGCTGCCAGCGGGCCGGTGAATGGCCTCATTGACGGGAAGGGTGAAGATGGTAAGGACGCGCCCCGACGGGGTATCCGTCTCAATGGTAATCCCATCATTATCAGGATCGCTTGAGGGCGTCCCACGGCCGCAACGGACTACCGTCACCACATCTTTGGGCGGGTTGATATCCACCGCGGTTGTGGGGAAGGCTCCCGAAAAGTCGCAAACCGTAGTTCTGCGAGACTGCAAGCCGGTGTCATCGGGGTCTACCTTCAAGCGGAACGTGGTATATCCGGCTGGCAGATCCCCACCATTCCGGCCTGTTATTTCAATCCCCAATTCTCGCGCCTCAAACATGGGCCAGTGATTTTCAGGGTTGGACGTGGAAGGGGTGGATGTAATCGTTACTTCAAACACCCCGGCGCCCCCGTTGGTGATGGTGTTGGAGTCCACGGGGGCGTTGCCTCCAGGCGGTTGCGGGGATACGGGGGGCGGTTGCGGGGAATCCGTGCATCTAGCCACAACGTTAGCTGGATTGCCGTAGCTGCTCCAGGTTGTTGTATACGTAACCCCGTCTCCTTGTGCCCTGGAGCGAAACTGGTAGTTGTAATCGCAGTCCAGGTTGGTCTTCGTGAAACTAGTGGCGCTGCCGCTGACCGTGCCTATCCATTGCCCATCAAAGTGGCGAGGTGCATTGGCGCCGCTCCTGTGGTGGCTGTAATAGATCTTGTACCGACTGTAACCACTCTTGGAAGGCCACGAAAAGGCCACGTCACAGTGTTCCCTGTCACAGCTGTCACGAACAACAGAGGCCGAAAGGCCCTTAGGGGACGGAGGGGGACGTATAGGCTCAGGGTCTACCCTTATGGTGAAACGCAGCGATGCCGTGTCGCCGTCGGCGTCGGTGGCCGTGTAGGTGTAGCTGACGGCCCCTTGAGTCGCAGTTGGTATACCGAACAGTCTCCGCGTTCTTGAAGTGAATGACACACCGTCGGGCAGCGTACCACTGAGGCTGTACCTCAGTGAACCGTTGCCGCCGGAGGCGGTCGGTAGGATCTTGTCTACGCCGATGGCGTTCATCGTTGCCGTGATGTTGCCGATTGTCTCGGAGCCGAAAGTTGGCGTCCTGTTTGACGGTCGTGTGGTTGGTTCCTCAGTAGGCTCCTCTGTGGGTTCCTCCGTCGGCTCCTCGGTAGGCTCCTCTGTTTCTTCCGGTGTGGGGTTTGGGGTAGTTGTGAAACACGAAGGATGAAAAGGCCCATTACAATCTATAGGAATAGGGCTGGGTGTGGGTTCAGCAGTGGGCCTAGTACACTCATGCGGGTTAGTGCACGTTGGGAGTAGGAGGAGGCTGGCAATATTGGACATTGCAGGCGCAGGACTCGGGATCATAGTCACACTCCAGGCTCCGTTCGTCCTTCTCATCCGATCCTCCCCCTTCATCCGCCTGCACGAGCACCATTACCGCGGCAAATGCAAACAGCATCACCACAATCGCGCATGCGCTTACGACAAATCGTTCAAAGTAAGACCTCAAGGCCGTCATGTAGCCCCCATACCGCTTGATAAGAAGCTATGTTTGCAACAAGCGTACTTGTGGCTAGGCTGGTTTTTAATAGAATTGGAACACACTTTTGGTGCAAGTGTTTCTTGTATATGTTCCATCCGCCGCTAACACTGGATTTCAATGTGGTGCATGTGGGGTTTGGCGGGGAACACGCAACCCTCGATGGGCCTCACCGTGACTACATCGGTCGGGTTGCTTATGCGCGACGTTGCGCTGAACTGCGACGAGGTTGATGGACTCATGGCTGGGCTGTGCACATCCACGGCCGCGCCGACCGACACGACCAGGCTGAGTGACTGGCTGCAAGACAGCGCGGACAGACTGGGGAGACGTTACGTTTCCGAGATACGGCGTAACTCCCGCTCGTCCTGACAGGGAGGCAGCAGAGAAAATAGGGGCCAGGGTCGGTTAGCTTAGGAACTGAACCAGCCTAAAATTCAGAAAGTCCGGAGGCAAGCGCGAAGGCATTCCGAGAAATGGACGACAGGTTTTCAATAGACGAATATGCCAGGAAAAGGTTCGCAATTCAGTCTTGCTTAGGTCCACACTTTACGCCTCAGGCATTTCAAGACTCGAACTCTGCCTGCGAGCCAAACCCACCGACGCCGGCGGCCCTCTACGCCAGGGTGTCAAGCGACCGGCAGGACGTGGATCTTCTCGATGACCGCCCAGATGGGGGCGCTGCGGGACTACGCCAGAAGAACGGCTATATTTTCGCCCACGAATACAGCGGCGAGGCCGAGTGTGGGCAAATTGCCGACAGGCCCCTGCTCCGCAGGATGAGCGAGGAACGGGGATGTCAGAATGTGCCCTTTGAGGTTATACTTCTTTGGAAGTTCTCCCGCTTCACTCGCAACAGGGAGCACGACGTGGCCTACAAGTCCATGCTCCGGCGCAAAGGCGTCAAGATGTCTCCATCTCCAAGCACGCTTTCGACTTCCCAACAGGTAAGCCCTGGAGGCCATCAAAGAGAGCGTGAACGAATTCTACAGTGAGAATTTGAGTTCACAGCGGCATTGGTGGGGGTTGCGTGAGCCTCCCGGCTGCAAACAGCGTCCGTGGGAACTTCACCTAGTGGAAGGAGGTGTCCAATGAAGACTCAGACCATTGGTCTCGGCGCTCTGGTAGGTGGCTTGCTCATTGTGCCTATGGTTGCAGTGATGTACCTGGCGGACAACTGGCTCAACCTCTCATTTGCACCCTATGATGTCTTCGACTGGGTTGCACGAATTCTGCCTGGGCCGGTTGTGACGTTTGGCATTGATTTGATGATTGATAGCCTGGAAATGGTAGGCCTCAACGTCGCGGATACTGCGAAGACTGCCGAACATATCCAGGCGGTGGTAGCGTTCGGCATCGCCGGAGTCGTGGCAAGTATCATCTTATTCAGTGTTGTTGGACGCTGGCCTGCCCGTAGCGTACCCGGTTTGGGCCTCCTGGTGGGTGCTGTCCTGGGCCTGCCGATCGCGATCATCTCGGCAAGCATGGCCCAGGTCTCGACGTCCGTGTTTTTCATCTTCCTATGGGTTCTCGGTGTGTTCTGTGTCTGGGGCGTCGTCACGGTCACTACGGCCCGCAGACTGCTGCCTCAGTCCTCCTATACTACCGGCAACGCGTCGGCGCAGGGAGGGACAAGGTCCGTGGAAGTCGTCGGTAGGCGGAAGTTTCTCATCCAAATAGGGGCAGCCACAGCTACCGTTACGGTTGTTGGCGCCGGCTTGGGGCGCGTCCTCGAAATAAACGAGAGCAACCGCTTGGAAGCCGAATTGGAGGCGATGAAGGCCGACATGCCCAAGGGCCCGTTGACCGTCGAGCTGCCCAACGAAAACGACCCTCTAAAACCCGCTCTCGGAACACGGCCCGAATATACCGCCGTCAGAGACCACTACAAGGTCTTCATCCGTTCGGAACCAACGGTGATAGATGGTGAAACATGGAGCCTGCCGATAACCGGCCTCGTGGATAAACCGATGAATTTGACTCTGGACGACATCCGGACCAGGTACGAGGCTCGCAATGAGTTCGTCACCCTGAGTTGCATCTCCAATCGGGTGGGTGGCTCCCTGATAGGCACCACCTACTGGACCGGCGCCAGCCTACAGGACATCCTTGCCGACGTTAGACCCCAGAGGGATGCACGCTACCTGTTTATAACCAGTGGTGACGGTTTTTATGAGACAGTCGATCTTGATTTGATCGACTCCGATAAGCGGATCATGCTCGCATACAACTGGGACGGCAACCCGATACCCTTCGATCACGGGTTCCCGCTGCGGATTTGGCTTCCCGATCGCTTTGGCATGAAACAGCCCAAGTGGATCACCGGAATCGAGGTGATAGGCGATTATGAGGAGGGCTACTGGGTTGAACGCGGTTGGTCTAAGGATGCGCTGGTCAAGTCCACGTCTGTGGTGGATACGGTGGCGGTGGACTCGTTGATCGAGGATGGTGATCGTAAGCTGGTTCCCATTGGTGGAATCGCCTACGCTGGTGTACGAGGAATCTCCAAGGTGGAGGTGCGTGTGGACAACGAGACTAACTGGCGCGAGGCGGAATTACGCGCCCCGCTGTCGGATGTTACCTGGGTTATCTGGCGCTACGATTGGCCGTTCGAAGAAGGACGCCATGAATTCCAGGTCCGCTGCGTGGAGGCGGACGGAACTCCGCAGATCGAGGAAGACGGCCCGCCAAGACCGGATGGCGCAACCGGAATCCACGCCAAGTCAGAACGACTGGAGGCGACGGAGGCGACATAGACGACCCGGTTAGCCTAAATCTCAACCTGTCAATCGCCAAGGTCGTTATCCCAGCTATCGCCGAGATCATTGGACCACTCGGGCGCCTGGAAGATAGACTTAGGTTATGGGTCGGGGGTTAATCACCTCCTTGTGGCCAAGCAGAGCCAGGTGCGGAGACAGCCGTTCTCGGTAGTTGCAGCCCTCATGACGACCTAGTAGCTGGTGTTGGCCAGGCAGTCCAGGGCTCTGTTGCCCAGGACGGGAGCGTCAAGAGACCCAACCATTCGTCCAGGGTCAGGTTGCTGGTTCTCTGGTCATGACGAAACGGAAGCCCCGATGGCGGCTGATGATCAGCTCGTAGGGTCGGGGGATTGTTGGGGATCGGATATATACGGCAGAGCCTCACCGCCCGGTGGAGGGTTCACCTCCGTCAGCGCTGGATGGCGGCACACCTGCGGGTTGAGGACCGACGGTGGCGTCGCCTGTTGGGGTCTTGATTCCTTGAGTGGGACTCCATGGCTCCGATCACCCTAACGAGGTTAGATGGAACGCAAGAATAATGTCGCAGTTGGTACTTCGATTGGAGCGCTTTCAAGGACCTCAATAAGAGCACGTTGGTAGACAGGTTCGATGCAATTCCACAATCTACTCGTTGTGTTTATGCTCAATTACCTCCAGATGACAGGGTAATCTCACAACGAAAAGTTCGCAATTCAGTACAGGGTAGCCCACACTTGCACGCCTGAGTCCATATAAGACTCGAACTCCTCTTCGCAGTCAAACCCGGTTTCCCCTGGTCCTCATTGGGGCCTTCTCAGAAGGTCAGCAGCCGAATTACGCACACGACACCTGCCATTCTCGACTCGGCTCCACTTCAAGTTTCTGATGCGCTTCTGTGAAGACAAGACGAATATGAACGGACTCAGGAGCACCTCTGCAAGCCGTCCGTTGCATAGGCATCCAGCAGTCGGTTACGCACGCACCAGATCACCAGTGCCTGCATCGTCCCGACCTTCAACTTTTGCTGGATGCCGTGGATGGCGTTCCGAGCGGTCACTGGAAATCCCCCTTGCCTGCGCCGCGTATCGCCGTGAATGCCCTTCTCACCATCTCAGGTGGCAGACGAAGATTGCCCAGAGCCACGTTCCGCACCGCTGACAGCAGCAGCTCCCTATCAGTGTCCTTCTGGAGGTATCCGATGGCGCCGGCGGCCACGGCCTCCACGATAGCGTCCTCCGCCGTGGAGGCCGTGAGCATGAACACGCGGGTCTCGGGTGCGTATTCCATGATCTCCCTGCACGCTTCCACCCCATCCTTCTTAGGCATCATCACGTCCATCACCACCACGTCTGGCGATACGTCGGCGGCCACCCTGACCGCCTCTTCGCCATCCGCCGCCTGTCCCACCACCTCGAACTCGCCGGACTGGTCCAGGACCTGCTTCAGGCCAACCCTCACGATTGAATGGTCGTCAACGATCATCACTCTTATGCGCTCGCCTGCCGTCATCATGGTCCTCCTTTCGCTATCGTTCACGCGGTATCTCGCAGGTCACGGTTGCGCCGCACATAGACCCTCTGTGTTCCGCGACAAGACGCCCGCTCGCGCTCCATGGCATGCCTCCACCTGATCCGCTCGAACCTGGTTGCCAGGTTGACCGCCGCAACGACCGCATACATGACCATTATCCTGGCAAGCAAGGCCTTCTCGTCCCCTGCCTCGATGTCTATTCCATCCTCGACGGTCAGGCTGACCGTCACATAGACGAGGGACACTATCGTCACCCAAGCCATGTTGAGCCTGAAGGAAGTGAATAGCACCGCCAACCCGGCCAGCGCCGGGTAGTAGAACAGGTGGTGGAAGCTGTTGGCTCAATACCAGGGCCACTGCCGCCGCACAGGGTCTGACACTGGTGATTGACGGCGTGTCCTACTTCATTGGAGACGCCAACTCTGAAACGATCAACAACAAGAGTAACTGGAGTTGGGATAATGCCAATTTGAGTTGGGCTGAAGGGAATACCGTTTCCGTGAAGCTCATTGCGAACAACGTGTCCGCCACCGGCCAGCCGACGATTTCCGGTGTGGCGCAGGTGGGCAAGACGCTGACGGCGGCGACGGACGACATCGAGGACCCGAACGCACTTCCGACGAACTCCATGTTCACCTACCAGTGGGTGCGGGTGGACGGTTAGAGCAACGAAACGACCATTTCGGGGGCGACGTCTGGCACCTACACGCTGACCACGAGCGACGTGGGACATATGATCAAGGTGAAGGTGAGCTTGACCGACTTCCGGGGCAACGCCGAGGGCCCGCTCACGAGCGACGCGTATCCGGCGAACGGGACCGTGCTGGTGGCGGCGAGTCCCTGTCCCGCGGTCAACGACTGGTGCGCGAGGATGACGGTGGTAGACGCCGACGGTAACGGCGTTCGGCTGGGATATTAGTTTGACAAGTTCGGCTCGCTCGACGACGATACGATCCAATATAACGGCCAGACCCACACTGTCTGGACGGTGCACTCCTTTACGCACCCGTACGCGCAGATGATCCGCGATTACATTTACTTCGGCTCCGATCCGCGTGTGCCGCGCGGCACGGTCGTCACCCTTGACGAACACACGTTTACAACGTACGCGGAGTCGGACGACGGTTCCGTGGGTGATCTATGGGAATATCCCTACGGAGAGTTGCCCGCCGACCTGGTCTGGTCGGAGGGCCAGGACGTCGCGGCAAGCGTGAAGTTTCCCTCCCCATGCGACAACGTCGCCTACTCCATCATCGTCAAGAACCTGACCTGTGAGATCACTCAGGCAGGCGAGACCAACTTCCACAAGATCAGGCTCGACCCCTACAAGAGCTACCTGATCGAGGCCATCGGGGTGGACGGTCGGGACATGCTGGGCGTCGAAGAACACTCGAACCTCACTCTGGCCAACCCCGACGTCATCGCTATCTGGAACGCCAAGGGGAACTTCAGACAGAACCTCTGCGCCGCCGGCAACGACAGGGGCCATGGCAACAACGCCATCGTCGGCTTCAAGAAGAACGAATACCGCTTCTACAACATCGAGGTTGGCTCGGGTGACAACGGCACCGGCACCTACCAGCTAAAGATCCGCCTCAACAATATCTGCCGTCTCAACGACGACGGAGAGGCACACTACAACTGGTTCGGCGGGCCGAAGGGCTACAACAAGCTGGAAACACCCGCCGACACCAGCATCAACCTAGTGCTCTTCATAGGCACCCACAACAACAACCGGGTAGAACGGGCCGAGCTGCACGGGTTCTTGGGGAACAACTGGGGCTCAGCCCCCGACGAGGACTGGTTCGCAGCAGACCTACAGGAGGGTGAGCAGTACACCATCAGGCTCAGGACCAAGAACAGCCAGCCCGAGAGATTCCAAGCCACGGAGCTGAAGATACTGGGGGTCCACGACCTTGACGGGAACGCAATCAGCGGCAGCGCCGGCGCCGGCGCTGCAGGGAAGAAAGGCTTCGTCACCAATTGGGAGGCGCCCAGCACCGGAAAGTACTACATCGCCGTGGGAACAGAGGGCACCGACCGGACCGGCATCTACTGGATCAGCATCACGAAGAAACTTCCGAACTGACGGGAGCCCCACGCAGGGAGTAAGGCAGAAGGCGAGGCAGACGCCGGAAACAGTCCTACGAGAGGCGACGTATGGGCTGGCTGCGCAGAGGGCAGTTGGCCCGATAGACCCGCGAGCATTCCCTAGGTGGAGTGGGTCATCGCACACGCTAAACGCAAACAGATGAACGCCTTCCTCAGGAAGATCAGGTTGACGGAGACCAAGGCGTTCATCAGGCCGTTCGTCAAGGAAATCGCTTTCAGGCCAGACAGTGCAACCATCCATTACTCGATCCCCGCGCCCGAGGACAACGCTATCGGAGGCGCGGACTTTGCCGAGGTCGCGCTCACTCCCGAGTAATGAGTTCCGGTACACGGCAGCCCGGGCTGGAGGCGCGGCATCCAAAATCGCAGTGGGCCGTGAGGGCGTGGAGGAGAAGCATTCGCATTCCTTCCAGAAGGGCATTTGGTAATTGTCGGCGGCACGGAAATCAAGGAGTATTAAATTACTCACGACTAGGGAAAGTCAGCAGGAAAGACTCACTTGGGTCATGATCTACAGCTTTGAGTTTGTGCAGGAGAAAGTTAAGTTAAGCAGATACAGAGCGCCCCTAGGTGGCCTGGACGTAAGTTGGCTCTCGCCGCCGTGGCCGGATTCATCGCCCTGATGGCATTCTTCCAGCCAGCGCCGGCCTCCGCTGACGAGGCCAAGTATTACCTGGACTACTCCACCACGGAGGTCCGGGAAGGAGAGTCGGTGGACGTCTTCCTGGTTCGTGTGACCAACCACCAGCTCGGGGTCAATTTCGGCGCCTACTGGCACACCGATGCCGAGCGCCGTGCCAACCGGGTCAAGCGCACCTTCAGGACCCAGGTGGATGCCCTCACCGAAAGCAACGAGACCTTCACCGCCCGCTTCAGTTCCACGCGCATTGTCGTGGACCTCGACGACCCCGCCCGAGACGAAAAGTGCGAGATCACCATCATCGACACCCCCAACATCGCGAGTATCGCCATTATCTCGGAACCGGTGAGGGACAACAACACCTATGGCATCGGGGAGACCATCGAGACCGAGGCCACCTTGAGCACCAGCGTGGATGTGGACGGGAACCCGGGCCTGGGGCTCCGGGTCGACTCCGACTGGCGGTACGCCCGCAACCTCCGCGGTTCCGGCTCCGACAAGCTGGTCTTCGGATACACCGTCAAGTCGACGGACAGCGACCCCGACTGCATCAGGATGCCCGGCGGGCTACCAAGACAGCAACGGGGCCGGTGGCACAACCTCAACGACCATACCGCCTTCACCGCTTCGGGAACGGAGAAAGTTGTATCCCGGGTCGATGCCGGCATTGACGACCAATCTGATCACAAGGTCGACGGCAGCTTGACCCCCATCGGCACCGGGGTGGTTATCACCTCCGAGCCCGCCAATGGGGACACCTACCGCTACGGCGAGACCATCGACATCGCCCTGACCCTCAGCGTCCGGGTGGATGTCGATGGCGCCAAGCATCTGAACGCCTGCTTGGGCTCTAGCGACGATGCCTGGCGCGGACCCCAGTGCAAATCAGGCATCGGCACAAAGACCCTGGTATTCGGATATATCGTTCAAACCAAGGACCTGGACACCGACGGTATCTCCATCGGAAACAGCTACGTTCGGGACAACATCCGCTACGGCTGGGGTGGCAGCGGCACCGTCAAGGTTAAGGGGACTGACATCGAGGCGCCTCCCAGCTTCACCGGGCTGCCCAACCAGTCGGACCACAAGCTCGACGGCCGCCCATACCCCAAGACCATCTCCATCACCTCCACCCCCGCATTCACGGCAGACACCCATGGCGCATACGAGGTCATACAGGCGAGCGTCAATTTCGGTCAAAACGTGGACGCAAGTCGAGATGTGTATGCCGTCGTGACAAAGGGAGCGTCTTGGGATAGACAAGTGATGGACTACGTGTTGGGGACAGCATTGAGGTGACGGTGACATTTAATGAGGAAGTCACCTTCACGGGGACGCCGCAGTTGGATATAGACGTGGGCGGCACGGCCAAGACCGCCTTCTACAGGAGTACCAGCGGTACAACCGTGGTGTTCAGCTACACTGTTGCGGTGGGTGACGCTGATATTGACGGCATTGCCATAGGCGCCAACAAGCTAACCCTGAACGGTGGGACCATCAATGATGCCCACGGTAACGCGGCCCTCCTGACCCACGACGCCGTGGTCGCTGACAACGGACATCTGGTGTCGGCCCCAGGTGGCTTGTAGCTTCCTCCAAAGCACATTTCAGGGAACAAAGACGGGAGTCACGTTACTATCAGCCCCCCGTCACGGTTGTAATCGCCGTGTCGGGGGGGTATGGCAGAAAGACAGTTAGCCTTTCTCCCCACACTGATGTACATGACAACAACTAAAAAGAGAGCAAGGTCAGAGGTAGTGAAAGCAGCCATAGCTGAGGCAGCCGAAGCGGAGTCGGGACTTAGACGCGAAGATGTGCAGCGGATAGTCCACAACGCCGTGGCGACCATTCCCTTGAGGAGTGCGCCGGCTGACTATACTAGTGGTTCAACTTTTTTGTATTGAAGGGTAGAGTGACTTTAGCTTGATGCGCGCATTCTCGGTAGTGAAGCGCCAATCCACTCGTATCACATCCCGGTTGCGTTGATTCTGCCAAGCATTGACCTCGCCGCGCAGGATGTCTTGATTGGCAATCCGTCGGTCTAGGCACTGTCGAGCCAGCACACCGATCTCTATCTCCGCCATATTCAACCAACTCCCGTGTTTGGGAGTGTAGTGTATCTCCAGTCGCTCAGCTATAAGCCTCGCCTCAGCAGGCTCGAATGCCTCGTATAGCGAGGACAGCTTGTGAGTGTTGAGATTGTCCATTACCAGCACGATCCGGTCTCTGTCAGGGTAGTCCTCGTCGACCAGTTTCTTTATCACATGCGCCCAGTCCACCTTCGTGCGACGCTCTCTGACCTCGACTCGGCGCCATCCGTCCAACGGTGCAAACAGCATGAACAGGCTGCTCACTCCATTGCGCTCGTATTCGTAGTCGTATGCCGCCGATAAGCCGGGCGCTGCGGGACGCGGCACTCGCGTCTCCTTGACTTGCTGTTTGCTCGTCTCATCCATGCACACAAGGACTTCATTCTCAGCGTAGGGGCGCTGGTAGACTTCCAGCACATCTTCCATCGCGCACACAAACTCCGCGCTCTGTTTGGGCGGAATGCACCAACTCTGCTTCAGCCACGGCTTCAGTTCGTTTTTTTAAGCGCCTGGCGAACCGTCTCGGTGCTAATGGTCTCGACTATCTCACACTCGACCAACTGGTCAGCCAACAGCTTCAGGGTCCAACTGGCACGCCCCTCCGGCGGTTCCCCGCAGGCCATCGCTATCAACCGTGCTTCACCTTCGCCGTCCAGTCTCTTTTGACGCCGACGCAGCTGCTTTTTGCGATTCAGCGCAGACTCGACCCCCTCCTCCACACAGCGCTTGCGTATTCGCTCGACCGTTGACTGTCCTACACCGAGCGCGTTGGTGATGTCCGCGTCCTTCATTCCCCCGTCCGAGCGTGACTCATCGCTCATCAGCAGAATGCGCGCATGGGTCTGTTTGTACGCCGCAGCCCGACCGCGTGAGACCAAGGCGTTGAGTTCCTGTTGTTCGTCGGTAGTCAGTCTGATACGGTACTTCTTGGTAGACATCATGGTTCCTCCTCGGTTCAACGTTACGATTGAACCCCCAAGAGGAACAATGACTATCATGGTCTTCATTTCAATGATGTTGAACCACTAGTCTCTTCGTAGATAACGCCATCAGCCGGTATGAAATGGAAGGGCTGGTAGCCACCATCTCCCACTACAATCGAATCGAGAGCGTGGACGGCCAGTGGTACGTATTCATCATTGATGAAGAGGATAAGGTCATTGGGCATTACAATGCTCACCTGGTGGGTGAAGACCTGAAGGTGCCCATTGGGACGGACGCTAACGGGTGCAAATTCGGCCCGGACATGCTGTCTGCCACGTGGAGGGAAAGTGGGTGTCCTATGTGTACAGCAAGCCTGAGATCAGGGGGCCGGGCGCCGACCACATGGGAGCACTGGAGTACAAGCATGCATGGGTGGTGAGTCACGACAGACTATTATTCGCATCGGGTTGGTACGTTTCCGCTGACGAGTATCCCAAGTTCGTGATGGACGAGGCCATTGCCCGCTACCACGCCGAAGGGCGGGGGGAGACCTTAGCTTACTACAACAACCCCAAAAGTGTAGATGCGCAGTGGTATGTGTTCGTGGCGACTCCCGATGGCGAGATATTGGGCCACTACAACGCCGACGAGCTTGGAGCGCACCTGGAAGAGATGCTTGACGCCTCTCGAAATTTCATCCCAGTTGGCAGCGAAGAAGGTGATGACGCCCAGCCCAATAAGAATGGCGCCCAGGATCGACAGCCCCACGACGAGAGCCTGCCGCCTCCGGGACGCCTCGTAGCCGGGGGAATACGCCGGGTAGCGGGCCAGTATCGCCTGGCCCTGTTCGGCTGTGATCGTTCCGTCCTGCTGCCACACTTCGACTTCCTGCCGCAGCCGGGCAAGGAATCCTGGGCTCGCGTTTTCAGAGGAACTCATCAATAGGGCTTCTTCATGCCGTGGTATGCCCTTTTCTCAATTAACGACTGTTGCGCTAAGGGATGTGAACCGAAATTTCCCATATTTGCAGTCTTCCGGCTCACAGGACTGCCCAAACGAGATGCAAGCATCATATTCAGGTTCTGCGAAGCATGTCAATTGCCGTTCTATCCAATAAAGGATGCGTTTACAAAGGATGCGTTTACAGTAGTCGTAGAGCACCCTTCATGTCAGTCTTCATCGTCTTCGTGTCCCCTGCCAGTTGGATGAACCCGCATGAAGACAAGGTGACTACCTAGAGCGCTCTCTCCCTCTTGGCAAGATCGTGGCTGTACCCCCCCAGATTGGCACCGCCCTGAGCCTTTGCTGTGGTGGCTTGGGCCTCTTTGGGTATTGTTTACATTTCCATCAAGTAAATCCCCGACCATAGTATAATTAACGAGGAGGAGGACGCCGTTATGTCTATTTACGCAAACTTAGGTGGGGACTCGGGATCGTTTCTCACGAGACGGGACCCGATTCGATAACCATCACGTTCGACGATGGCGCAACCTATCTGTACAACTATGCGGCTACTGGTCAGAACAACGTTGAACAAATGAAGGCGTTGGCAAAAGCAGGGCAAGGCCTCAATGCGTTCATCAACATCAACATAAGGAAGAATTACGCGGCAAAGCTCAACTAGCACCTTGTTGGTTCAAACCCTTGATCTTACTCCTGAAACAGAGTAGAAGTGCCTGGGAGACCATAGAGAACCGGCCGCAAGACGACAAAGAGGTCAGGGCCCACAACTCCCTGAAGGGCAAAACGCCTAAACAGTACGCTGACCATATGGCCGGACTTTACTGGCCAGTGATACTATCTTCGGGGTAGGGTCATGAGGACGCCTCATAGAGATACCGAAGTGAAAAATGTGTTCCTAACTATGCCGACGATTCGCCTTGAAATTAAAGACGAACTGAAATAAAAGGAAACAAATCTTGCGCAACATTGAATCCTCATGACGTGAAGTCACTTTGCCTGCTCTACCTGAGCAGACATTTTCTGACATATCCTCCATAACATCGGCGCTTGGGATTCCAAGAGATGTACTGGCGCCTGACGAGGAAATTGGGTATGCATGGCAGGACTTACCTCGTGAATTGCGGTTAATCCCGCCTCAACTCCGTGGAGAATTGATCGCCCGAATGTGCGTCGCCGTCAGGGCGGGTCTATTCGATAGTGAAATTAACTATATATGGAATGTTACTGTACTTCATCTTAGACAACGAATGCGGGACTTCGGTTTACCTGTCGTGTCTCAAATCCTACAACGGAAATTCGAAGAAACTGATCTGATCGACCTCCAAGACAGCGAATTGATAGATCTATGCCTAAAACTGAATCTAATTACAGAAGATGGGTTCTTCTTCTTAGACCAGTGTAGGAAAACCCGGAATAACTTCTCCGCAGCACATCCAGCTATAGGGAAAATCAATGACCGCGAGGTCATTACCTTCTTGAATCGTTGCGCAAGATATGCGCTGTCTGACGAGTCATCATTGGTCGGGATTGAGCTTAGCGAGTTTGTTGCTGCTATCAAGGGAGGCAGGTTCACTGAAGGTCAGTGCGACGCATGGGTAAGTCGGTTTGATGCTACTCATGACCCACAGAGACAACTATTGTTTAGTACATTGCACGGAATATATTGCGATCCGACATCGCCGGAACCAGCGCGGCTAAACTCCCTTGATCTATGTGTCGTCTACCAGACGAAGTTTACGACGGCCATAAGATCAGACCTGATAGATCGACACACCGATTACCTTGCCAAGGGCGACAATAAGCGACACCTTGCATCACAGCAATTCTTTGAAAGACTCGGATTACTTGCGTTATTGAACACGTCGGAGAGACATTCTGTGATATCTGAGGCGGTTCGCCAACTATGGACTGTTCATCTAGCGATGAACAACTTCTACAATGAACCGCCGTTCGCGGAGAGGTTGATGAAGCTTTCGGAAGTAGAGGCTATTCCCGAAACAATTCAAGAGAAGTTCGTTCATACTGTAGTTGGTTGCTATATCGGGAACGGTTATGGAGTGTCTAACGCTGCGCTGCAGTATTACGAGACCATGATTCAGTCATTTTCGCCCAAAGAGATTGTTATTCTGATTTCAGCTGACAAAGGTACTTCGGCTGTGGCTCAGAGGATTCGGTCAAAACAGTCATACCGTAGAAGGTTTCCAGAAGCACTGCGGTTGGTTGACCCAGACTCCCTTCTAAGTTCACGGAGAGCGGCCTACGAGCGATTAGTTCGGACATTGGGGCAATAGATCATCGTGCTTATTCTTGTGGGTTAGGTAATCGCGAAAGAACTCCGCGGTACCATTGGGCGCTGGATTTCGATGGAACAAAGGTTCATTAACCTTCACCTGCACCGACGGGCTTTGTACCAAAGGACCTGATATCTTCCGACTCTTATTTTAACCACGTGATTCTTACCCTCAGTGGAACTCAATGCCCTTTTCGGCCCGTCACACGGGATCGCGAGGAAGATTTCATCACCACCCAAAAGGACAAACTGCCACCGAATCCGACATGCCCGGCCTTGCCTTCACTGAAGTGTAGCCTCGATAATAGGGAATCTCGTGGGTGCCTATCCGGGGTCGTTTGACCCATTCCTCATAAGAGGACCTCCCAGCGGAACATTCGCAGTTCACAAAAGACACGAAATACTTAGGCACTCGTGGGCGGTAGACTTGAAGCCAGCACGTAGTCGGAAGACACCATTCGTACGGGGTGATATTGTCCCTGAGGAGGACAAGCATTCTCACCCTTCGGCATCACGGTCCAAATGAGCGGTTCGAGTCTAGTTGGATGGGGACTCTTGGTCCACTGTGCAGTATGGGAAGGGTACCAGGACCGATACGGAGAGTGAACGATTGAAGGGAAGGAGTCGTGCCAATGGGATGCACAGTTTCTAGTCGGTGCAATCGGTGGCACTCGGGAAGTTGTGATATACTCTGGATTGTGATGTCTAGGCATCGAGTAAGCCAACCGGAATAGGAAGCGGGACAGCCATGTTGAAGGCTTCTATATCCTGGACTGGCGTGCTTTCCCTGTTTGTTTTGTTATCCGGCAGCAACCGCAAAAGATGTTCTCAGGTCAAAGGCTAGATACCCTCGGTCCGAGGCACCATGGTGGTCCTGAGAACCGCCAGCTTAGCCAAACCCGTATGTGATCGACCCCAAACCAAGCAGGCTGTCCACATTCAGCCATTAAGGGAACTGCAACACTTGAATGGCCCGAGTCGCGGTTAACACAATCTAACTTAGACGTTCCTAGCCATGCAGTTTTGAAGACGGCATCTTGGTGCCCGGTAATCTGGATAGAATGACATGATGGAATACCCAAGAACCTAAACAGTGAGCGACCGCAAATGGAACGGAATGGAGTTTGCGACAATTGGCGCTTGACTATCAAGAAATAAGACGAGACCACGAGACTTACTACGGTACACGTGTGCCCGAGTACGGTAAAAGGTTCTTTGAGGACATGTATGCCAACCGGACCCACTTCATATACGAGCTCCTGCAGAATGCCGAAGACGCCGTCGGCAGGAGGACGAGTTGCTGGGATGGTCCACGGTCAGTGTCGTTCCAGCTGTCAACCGATCATCTACGTGTGGTTCATTCTGGCGACCCGTTCAACGAGAAGGATGTTCGCAGCATCTGCAGCATCGACGATTCCACGAAGAAGGAAAGCCTCACGGCAATCGGTCGTTTCGGCGTTGGGTTCAAGTCTGTGTATGCCTTCACTAACTGCCCAGAGGTCCATTCCGGGACCGAAGACTTCGCAATCGACTCCTATGTATGGCCCAGGGTGATAAATCCGCTCCGAGACAGGCGTCCAGACGAGACTGTGTTCATACTTCCTTTCCGGGGCGACCTGCCCTCGGCGTACGCAGAGATCGACGACGGGTTGAGGAACATAGGGATCCAGACACTGCTGTTCCTCAAACACATAGAGGAAGTCAGATGGGAGAACGACGAGGGAGATTCAGGACATTACCTCCGCGAGACGGAACAGATAGACGAGGGTGTGCTACGGACAACCGTCATCGCGCAGATAGAAGGTGCGGAGAAAGTTCATGAACAGAGGTGGCTGATATTTCACCGTGAGGTCGCCGCCACGGACGAATATCCGACCGCCCGGATTGAGATCGCATTTCTGACGGACTCTGAGACTGATGACTTTCGGTCGGTCGAGGACCCTACTTTGTTTGCATACTTTCCAACAGAGCGTCCAATGAACTGTGGCTTCCTTGCGAATGGACCTTACCGGACCACGCTGAATCGGGAGAATGTACCTGATCACGATTTATGGAACCAACGCCTTATATCAGAAACGGCCTCACTGCTTGTTCAGAGTCTACGATGGCTAAGGGACAGTGGTCGACTGAATGGCGGTGTCATTCGCTGCCTACCACTGAGGGCCCTGGGAACTCTGCTCAGTAACAGGGGCAGAGATCTGCTCCAACCACTATACGAGCAAACCCGAAAGGCACTCGCTTCAGAACCGCTGCTGCCCCGCCTAGGCGGGGGATATGTCGCCGCTGACAGAGCTCTAATGGGGCGAACTGAGGCTCTTCGCTCTCTCCTTACGTCAGACCAACTGTCCCACATATATGGTAGTAATGTGGAACTGTCGTGGCTCGCCCCCAGTATCTCGCAGGATTACAGGCTTTCGGAATACGTCACTGACCACCTTAAGGTAATCGAGATACGCCCGGAAACGATCATCACTAGACTGACTCAAGGGTTCCTTGAGAAACAGCGCAATGACTGGATTCAAGAGCTTTACGAGTTCCTATACGACCAGCGAGCCCTAGCACACAGGATCGGTTCAATGCCCGTGATTCGTCTGGAGAACGGAAACCATGTCGTACCAAAGGTGAATGGTCAGGTACAAGCATTTCTACCTGCCAACAATGAAACCGGTTTTCCAACGGTCGCTCGTTCGGTGTGCGATAGCCAATTGTCCCGGCAGTTTCTGAGATCACTAGGACTGAGCGAACCCGACGCAGTAGACGACGTGCTCCTGAACTTGATTCCGAAGTATACATCAAAAACGGCGGAGGTCGACGATTGTGAGTATGCAGGTGATGTCAGGCGGATTCTGAATGCGTTCGAAACGAGCGCGGGTGATCAGAGGTTGAAGCTGTTAAGAGCACTCAGGGCAACATCATTCGTGAGACTGATCGATGCCGGCGAGTCGTCCAACAAGATGTGGGGTTCCCCCAGCCGGACTTATCTGCCATCCGAGGAATTGAGCGATCTGTTTGACGGGATTAAGGGTGTCCTCTTTATAGATCATACGCATAAGAACCTGTGTGGTGACAGGGTAGAAGAGCTTCTGAAGGCCTGTGGCTCGGCAAGTGTTCTGAGGGCGAAAGAGTTCAAGAATGAATCCCGATTTACCCAGGACGAGCTTATCAAGATGCGAATAAGGAGACAGAGCCACGGTGGATCATCCAGAGGAGAGAGTGTCAATGACTGGCGTATCAATGGGTTGCAGCAACTCCTGAATTCCCTGCCAACGCTTGATCAGGACGTTCGCTCACACAAGGCTAAGCTGCTCTGGAGATCCTTGGCTGAAGTGAACAGCTATGCCTTCTCCGGAAGGTATCGCTGGTTCTATCGTACGGACCAATATCAACCCTTCAATTCGGAATTCGTCGAGCTCCTCAACAGGACCGCCTGGGTGCCAACTCAAGCCGGCAAACTTGAAAAACCCTCTGCGGTTGTCTTTGAAGACCTGGACTGGGATGAGAATAGCTTCCTCCAATCGAAGGTGCCATTCAAGCCTTCGACGATCAGGGTTCTTGCTCAGGAGGCTGGCTTTCAACCAGAGCTGCTGGACCTGCTCAAGAGAAGGGGAGTTACCACGGCATCAGAGTTCCTAGAGGCCATAGGGGAACCTACGGATGACGCCCAGGTTTCGGAGGATACGAATGTGGCGCCAACCATTGCGTACACGCCTGATTCAACCATCCGCGAAGGCTCTCCCGCGGTCTCGTCGGTCGCCCTCGCTGATACGGCTCAGGGATTATCAGTTCCCGATCAGAACGGGAATGACACAGTAACTCCCAACGGTAGTGGGCAGGCTGGTGGTGGATCTGGACAGGCTACATCGAAGCCAAATTCGCAAGAGGTCTCTTTCGCAGCACGGCTGTACGCAGTGCAGACCATTAGACCATCTAATGCGATAACCAACCCATTTGTACCACCCACTGGTGGTCCCAGCACCTCACAATCTGCGAGGGCGTATGCAAGGAGGTCTGTCCAATTGAGTCATACCGAGGCCGACGTCCTAAGAACGGTTACCACATCAGAACTGGGACCAAATGGCAGGGAACTTGCCGAAGAGTTCCGGGATATGGTGCATGGAGACTACGGAAAGCGTTGCCAGATATGTAGCAGAACCTTTGAAAGAACCGGTGGTGGCTGGCTGGTAAATGTAGTACACGTCGTACCTCTACGAGATGACCGCCGGGGGAATAATTTCGGCGATCTTCTAGGACTGTGCGGCTGGCATTTCAATTTATTGCAGCACGGCGAGTGGGCCTTGCTGGATCCCGAAACCGACCGACCCTTTGAAGACTCAGACGGATCGCAGGCTTGGGAACACATGCGAACTGTCATCTTAGATCAGACTGTGGATACGGATCAATTTGGACATCCGTTCATCAGCCTGGCAGTCCGGTTTTACAACGTGTACCAAGAGTGGCAGTCTGACCCAGACCAGATCGACGAGCAGATTCGCTACAGCATTCCACACTGGGAATTCCTACGCGAACTTCTCAGTGTTTAGATGACACGTCATGACAGCTGTCCAACCAGAAATGAAAGTAAGATACAGGTCTGACCCTTCAACCTCAGGCTGGGTGATAAGTATCTCTGGAGAAACTGCTAGGGTATTCATTGACGGCTCAGCCAAGCTGGTCCCTGTCGCGGAATTGGAGCCCATGCCTGGCGTAATAGAGTTGAGGCCCGAGGACCTGAGAGTTGCGCTGACACAGCGCAGGCTTGAGCATCCTGCAACCGACCAGTTCCTCTCGTACAGGGCGTCGAGGACAAGGCTTCTATATCACCAGTTCCTACCGGTAAAGAAGATGCTGGAGTCGCCTGATCAGAGGCTGCTTATAGCCGACGAAGTGGGCACAGGCAAGACGATCGAGGCCGGTCTGATCTGGGCTGAACTGGAATCTCGGTCAGCGCGGGGCCTAGAGAACGTTTGGATAGTCTGCCCCAAGTCCTTGGTCGGCAAGTGGCAGGAAGAGATGTTGCAGCGCTTCGATCTGCGTCTTGAGGTTATGTCTTCCGAGAACATACGGCAGGCATTGGTCATGCTCAGACGCGACGGGGTTCTTCCTCCTAGATTCGCCAGATCAATTGTCAACCTCGAATTGATTCGAATGGAGGACCACGTAGTTGGTCTCAGTGAGTCTGCTATCGCATGGGACCTGACCATATTCGACGAGGCTCACCATCTTCGCAACACAGACACGTTATCGCATATTGTTGCTCAATTGATTTGTGAGCGGTCACGAGCAGCAGTCTTTCTCACAGCGACACCTTTCCAAACTCACCTGCGGGACATTGTGCACCTAATGGAGGCTCTGGGAGTCGACGTGGCGGAGGATCCAGAACTTCTTGAGGAACAACTCCATTGGGACATGCGGTTGAACGACTGGATCAGCCTCGTGAGAGGGAGGCCTCCAGGATGGAGGAGGGATTCTGAACGTTCGCTAGACAGGCTGGCAACGGACGGGGGCAGAACCAGGCCGGGATGGTCACAGTTCCGACAGCTTGTAGTCGGGTCGGACATAGAAGACCGGAGACAGCGGACGCTGGTTCTCGATGCCGCTCGCGACCTGCAGGCGTTGAGTCCGTACATGACGCGGACGCTTCGATCAGAAGTCGATGAACGCCGGCCTACCAGGGAGGCCGCGACTAGGATCATCAGGTTCAGTCCAGAAGAGGACTCATTCTACCAGGGGGTGTACCGGATCTCCACTGAGCGGGCTCTCGCTCACGGTGTCCCGCCCGGATTCATCACCCAGATGCCTGAACGCAGAACTGCCAGCTGTGTTCCCGCGGTGGCGTCGGAGATACTAAACTACTCGAAGGAGGATGAAGACAACGAGCTTGAGGCCAGCTTCACGTCTGCGGAACTCTCCATACTGGAACCACTCGCACGCGCCGCGCTCAAGTCTGGGGACCGGAAATTCGAAGCCCTCCTTGAAATGCTTGAGCAGGCGACAGGGGATCTGAAGACTGATCGGGTCATGGTCTTCTCCACATTCAGGGGTACTTTGCGCTACCTTGCGCAGAATCTCAGGGAGCATGGCTATTCGCTGGAAGTGATGTACGGCCCCACCCCCATGCGAGACGAGGACTCCAGACAGGGAGAAAAGAGCAGAGAGCAAATCGCGGCAGAGTTTCGTCGTGGAGAATTTCAGGTTCTTCTGGCCAGCGAGGTTGCCGGTGAGGGACTGGACTTTGAGCACTGTCACGTCGTCATAAACTATGACCTGCCCTGGAACCCCATGCGGGTCGAGCAGAGAATCGGACGATGTGATCGGATCGGCCAAAAATCGGACAAAGTCTACATACGCAGTCTTTCCAGCGAAGGCACGATAGAATCCAGAATTCTGTCGAGGCTATATGAAAGGCTTGGCATTTTCGAGCGAGCTCTTGGGGACTTGGAGGTCGTACTAGGGGAGACCATCGCTTCGTTCGAAAGGGACCTGTTCAGGCGCGGACTGACACCCCAACAGCAGGAAGAGCGTCTGGAAAAGACTGCACAGGCCATAGAGAATAATGAACAATACAGGGAGTTGATCAGCAGGGCGAGCGTAATCTCCGAGCAGGGTCGGCAACTAATTGAGTCCGAACAGCAGGAGATCAAAGAATCCGAGTCCCGGTTCCTGTCTCCTACAGAGCTTTCCGAGTATGTCAGGGTAGTTCTCAATCGTCGACTTCCCGAAAGTTTGAGGGAGACGCCCGCCGATGGGCAGTTCGACGTGATCAGGAACAGCAAGCTCCTCGACAGTTTCCAAGGGCTGGTTGCATCATATCCCCCAACACATTACGCACGAACCGAGATCGTCCGTTTCCGCGGCCGTATTGAACGTGACAGGAGACTGAGGGTCTCATTTCTTGGAGAACACGAAGGAGTAGAATTTGTCCACGGACGTCACCCCTTGATGCTGCTCGCGCGGCATCTCGAGAGAAGGCCACTGTCCGATATGCCATGGTGCACCGGCATAGTTCCATCTGACATGTTGGACAACCCGTCGATGCTGGTGTGGGCGATCGGAACCCTTGAGGGGTATGCCAATAGGGCAGAACTACTTTGCGCCTCCATCGATTGCAGGACAGAGAGCGTCAGTCGGATTCCGGTTGAACTCGCCCAAAGGCTAATCGAAGTAACGTCGGCTTCCTCTGACGGTCTGTCGAGCAACGGTTTTGATGTGGAGGTCCTGAAGTCTCATGCAGAAGAAGTCCTGCTGTCAGATTTTAGGGATATCACCGCCGTGTTCAGGGCCCGCAATAACCTCTTGACCGAAAAGGCAAAGAGTGCAGTTCGATCCCATGCGCAACGGCAGATCAGAAGGAACGATCGCCATTTGTCGCGGAACGATCTCAACGTCAGGTTGAGGAGCATGTATGACGGATGGAACCGCCGAATCCAGGGTGAAACCGAATCAAAATTAGCGGATATTGATAGAAGGAGTGGGATCCGTTCATCCCTCGAAGTAATCGGCGCAGCAATCCTTTGTCCAGAAAATCATAGAAACGGAGCGGCTGTCTCGACATCGGATCTCCATCAACGAAATCCCAAAGCGCTATTGGGTCGGGACCGGGACAGAATGCGCATTCTGGGCGACATAGTCTCTCCAATTGGAGTGGATTGGGAAGCTGAGTCCGATCCAGATAGGGTACTAAATCCGTGATACTGCTCGACACCCATGTGCTGGTATGGTCTGTATCTGACGAAGCTAGACTGGGCGAGCAGACACGAGCAGTGATAGATAGTGCTTGGTCGAGAAACGAAGTCGCCGTTTCCGCCATTACCTTCTGGGAGGTGGCCATGCTGCAGGACAAGGGACGCCTTGATCTACAGGTCGACATCGGCTCGTGGCGAGCAAGCTTATTACGTGACGGACTTCACGAGTTGCCAGTAGATGGTCAGGTAGGAACCCGGTCGGTAGCACTGAAGGACTTTCATCGCGACCCAGCGGATCGTTTCATAGTCGCCACGGCCTTGAATGGTCACCAACTCGTGACTGCTGACACCAAAATACTGGCGTGGCTAGGACCATTAGACAGGTTGGACGCCCGAAGCTGAGATAGAACAATTGCAACTTAGGATCCCCTTCACAGGACGCTACCGACATTTGGTGTCCCTGGCCACAGCGATACAGCGGTCTACTGGGGGGACAATAAGGACAGCCAGTCATCGCCGCCTGCATTGCCACCTGACAGGGACCGATTCGCGTCAATCAGCAGTGGCACTGACCATACATGCGCGCTACGAGCCGACGGGCATTCCGTCTGCTGGGGGAGCGATTCGGGCGGACAGACGTCAGCGCCCGAAGCCGAGCAGTTTGTTTCACTAATGTCGATCGCCAGGATCATTACACTAGTTACCGCCACATACATTAGTCCACCCTGTGCGTGACTAGTGAAGACTATGGTCAGGCTTCGACGCGGGATCAATAGCCTCCTTAGGGGCCATTGGCATTTACTGGGTAGAAAGCCTTTCGCCATAGCTGGTTCCTTCGATAACGAGCTGACAACTGGCATTGGCAAGCCTATCGAGGGCGCCGTTGCCGAGGATGGGCTCGTCGAAGAGGATTGGCCATTCCTCCACGTCCCTGTTCGAGGTGATGACAAAGCTGGAGACCCGGTGACGGCTGACTATGAGCCGGTACAGATCGGCTGACTGCTGGCCCGGTGAGGCGGTGAAGACCCAGGTCACCCGGGATGAGAAGGTCTGGAGAGAGGACGGAAGAGAGCAGAAGCTACGGTCTACGAAGTTGTCCACCCTGGCCCTTAAGAAGATGCGAGTATCGAGGAAGCGGATGTTGAAGCCGACTCTAATGGCACTGCTGCCGAGGGCCAGGGCGATGAAGCTCTTGCCCATCCCTGCAGGACCCACAAGAAGGACACTGTCGATCGCCAGGAACTATATACCAGTCATCGCCACATACATTAGTCCACCCCGGGCGTGACTGGTTAAGACTATAGTCAGGTCTTGGTTTTGAGGTCAACCACCTCCTTTAAGCCCAACAGCCTTTGATGGGGCGAAAGCCTTTCTCGATAGCTGGTTCCCTCGATGACAATCTGGTAGCTGGCGTTGGCCAGCCGGTCGAGGGCGCTGTTGCCGAGGATGGGGTCGTCGAACAGGCTGAGCCATTCCTCCACGGCCCTATTGGAGGTGATGACGAAGCTGGAGACCCGGTGACGGCTGATTATGAGCTGGTACAGATCAGCCGACTGCTGGGATGTAAGGCGGTGGAGGCCCAGGTCATCCAGGATGAGCAGGTCTGGGGAGAGGAATGAACGGAAGGTGCGGTCCACGGAGTTGTCCACTCTGGCTTGGGCCATGGCCCTAAAGAAGTTGTCAGCGTGGAGGAAACGGGCGGTATATCCGGCCATGATGGCGGCGTATCCGAGGGATTGAGCAATGAAGCTCTTGCCCACACCCGCGGGACCCACCAGCAGCACGTGTTCGCGCTTGTGCAGGAACTCGAGGGAGAACACGGCATCCAGCAGCCTGCGGTCCAGGGTGATGGAGGCAGACCAATCGAAGTCCTCCAGTCGACAGGTCTCCTCGAAGCCGGCGGCTCTTAGACGCAGCTCTATGCGCCGGTTCTCCCTGCGGCTGACCTCGTCGGTGAGGATGATCTCCAAGAATGAGGAGTAGTCCAGCTGCTCCCTACGGGCGAGGGCGATGCGCTGGGGCAGGGTATCCATCATGGGGCTGAACTTGAGTCGCTTGAGCAGTGGGGTAAGTTCGGCATTGCGGGTCATGATCGACCTCCTTGTGTTGATTTGTGGCCGTTGCCTGTAGCGAGAGCGAAGACGTTGCCCGGCCTGGCGAAGCGTCCCGCTGGCAATGGTTGGAGATGTTCTGGAGTCTCTTGATGCTCCAGGGCCTGGAGTAGGATGCGCTCCAGCCTCCTCACGTCTATGAGGTCCACGGCAAGGGCTCGCTGACAGGCGGCTTGAAGCCGTTCGGGTGTGTAGCGCTGTCCCAGTCGTAGGAGCTTGTGGCCCTGGCGAATCTTGGCCCAGGGCAGGGGACCGTCGAAGAGGCGGTCGGCGAACTCGGCCACCGCCGGTCCCTGCTCGGCGGCGCGGCGTTTGATCCCCTCCGGGGTTCTCATGGTGTAGGCGCTCAGCTCCTCCGGGTAGTCGGCGATGTCCGTGGAGCGGCCTCCCCTGGGCTGGCGGGGATGGACCTTGATCAGCTGGCCCCTGTGGAAGATGCGGACAAGCTTGCTTCCCAACCCGATCTCCACCTTCTGGCCAGGAGGACACAGGGACGACGGCACTGAGTAGAGGGCGTACTGGCAGGCCACGTGGTGATCCGGGTGGACCTTGGCCATGCGCCAGTGGGTGACCTCGTAGGGCTCGCCGTCCCAGGAGATGAGGGTCTCACGCTCCTCGTCCTCGAAGACCTGCAGGGGCTTCCGTCTGGTGGTGCCATGGATCCGCTGTCCCGCAACATCGCGACACCACCGGGCCGCTTCATCCCTGAGGTGGGCCAGGCTCCTGAATTCACCGCCCTTGAAGAAGCGCTCTCTCACGTATCGGATGCCCCTCTCCACGTGGGGCTTGTCCCTGGGATGACGCACCCGTGCCGGATCGGTGATGAAGCCCCGGTGCTGGGAGTACTCGAGGAAGCCCCTGGTGAGTCTAGGATGCAGCGCGTCTGCGCCCGCCACCGCGGCGGGGAAGTTGTCCACCACCAGGTACTTCGGAATGCCGCCGAAGAAAGCCCAGGCCCCTTCCAGTCCGGCTACCACCTCCTCCAACTTCTGGCTGTGGGTGGGCCAGAGGAAGCTGTGCCTGGAGTAGGCTAAAACCACCATCAACGCCCACACCGTGCGGCGGCGGCCACTCTCCGGGTCGCAGATGTAGCCCATCCGCCCAAAGTCCATCTCGGCTACTTCACCCGGCGGACTCTCTCCCATCCGTATCGTCCGAGGGTTGCGTCTCAGCCAGTTCCGCCTTCCGATGAACCGGCGCAGTGAGGTGTATGACACCCGGCATTCCCGCTCAGCCAGCAATTCCTGGATGCGGGTCATCTGCAGACGATCCACGCTGAGCCAGCGGTAGATCTGGTCTCCCCAGGGGGCCAACAGGTCCTCAGTTGGCGTATCTATCTGCCGCGGCCGCCGCGGCTTACCGGCGCCAACAGGCTCAACTGCTCCTCCGTGGGACCCGGTCCATCCCGGTCTACTCCCGCCTCCTGTGCCGCCGACAGGTACTTTCGTACAGTGTCTCTCGACAGCCCCGTCCCCGCCGCTATGTGCCGCTGACTGTTCCCAACCTGCCAGCGACGGATTACCTCTGCTATGTCCACTCTGGACACCTCCTTGTAGGCCATCGCCGCTCCTTCCTAAACGAGGTGCGACTATGGTCCTTTATTTCGGTGTCCAGGGTGGACTAATGACCCTGGCGAAGTGGCCTAATGTTCCTGGAGATCTCGCGATTTACTGGTATATAGTTCTTGGCGATTTACACAGGTGCTTGATGGCGTCGAAGCTGATGGCTCCCAGATCCAGGGCCTCCCCCACAGCCCTGTGTACCTCATCCTTGCGGAAGTTCTCCATCAGCCGTAGCACCTGCACGTACTCCCTCTTGCCACGCTTGCCCATACGAGACTCCAACAGCCGGCGAAGGGTCTCAAACTCCTCAGGCAACTCCCATCCGACCAGGGGCGCAGCCTGGTCCAACGCTCCTGTCTTCTGCTCCAATAGTGGCAGGTAGTGGATGGGATCAAAGACGTAGTCGTCCCGCTGATAGGACCGACTGTGGCGGGCTATCACCTCGGCACCGCAGCTGATCACCACCCGGTCCACGTATCCCCGTACCAGCACCTCCCTGTGTCCGTAGGCCACGGGCACCGAGTAGTCGTTGGTGCGGTATCTCACCAGCGACAGGGAGCTGACCCGGGTCGTATGCTTGTCACAGGCCTCGTAGGGTGTGGACGGCAGGGGCAGTAAGACATCTATGTCCCGCGCCATCCGCTCTCCTATGGTCGCCTTGTGTCCCCTGAGCCGCCTCTCCATACGTTCCAAGCATTTCTCCTCCAAATGGGCGTTCAGTTCATCGAAGTTTCTATAGCTCGGGATGGGCACCAAGAAGTTCCTACGGGCATATCCCACCAGTCCCTCCACCTTACCCTTGTCATTGCCCTTGCCCGGACGACCAAACCGGTCTTCAAACAGATAGTGAGATACCAGTTCGCTGAACACCCGCGTACGCTTCCGCCGGCCGTCTCCCAGGATCTTCGCCACCGCCAGCCGGGTGTTGTCGTAGAGGATGCTCTGGGGTACACCTCCGAGGAAGGTGAAGGCGGAGACGTGGCCGTCGCAGAAGGCCTCCGTGGTCTCCGCCGGGTACGCCTTCACAAAGCATCCGTCGCTGTGGGGTAGGTCCAGTACGAAGTAGTGGATCTTCCTCTCCACCCCTCCTATCATTGCCTTCGCCTGGCCGAAGTCACACTGGGCATGCCCCGGCGGATGGCTCAAGGGCACATACATCTCCCTCAACCTCAGCCGGCGCTCCCGCACGTAGTCCTTCACTATGGTGTAGCCGCCCCTGAACCCGTGCTCCTCCCTCAACCTCTCAAAGATCCGCTTCGCCGTGTGCCGCTGCTTCTTCGGCGCTACCCTGTCCCCTTCCAGTAGCTGGTCTATCACCCCCACGTACGGCTCTAGCTTAGGCCTGCGGGCAGGCTTCCTCCGTCTGTACCCAGGTGGCACTGAATACTGGAGCATCTTCCTCACCGTGTCCCGGTGCAGCCCAAACTCCCGCGCTGCTTCCCGTATCCCCATCCCCTCTACCATACAAGCCCGTCTCACCCTCGCGTACATCTCCACTCTGTACATCCTCTTTACCTTCCACAGTGTTCATATCAACACTATGGAAGGTGGCAGGTGGTCCGATTTGCAACCGCCCTTTTGGGGTCGGCGCCCCCGCCCTAGAGGTACATTATCTCTCCGCCCTTCTCAAGCGACGGTTTATCTCAGCCCCCGAACCAAGTGTTTCGGTATGCTTGATACAAAGCACATCTAGCCTCGCAAGTTTGACTGGATAAGCTTTTGGGATTCCGCGCAGGACGGTCTAGATCGTGTTGGATCCAAGTTGTTCGATATTGCAACAACAGCCCACCAGGTCTGGGAAGCGTTGCAAGATTCTTGGGTATCACATTCTGACTTCACGATTTTTTTGGGAGATGGTTCGGGGCCCAAGGAAATTGCGGTGTGCTCTCGTCGCCAAACACGCTTGGATGTAGACGGTTAGTGCAAAGGTGTCAAGGGCCGAGAGTTCGTTTGGCCTCTTGAGATGGGTAGCCTCGGCGCGTGAAGTCACGCCTGGAACCTACTGGCTGGGCAATCTTCTAGACTGAACGTTATCTAGAAGGTTCTTGATTTTGTCCAAGATGGTGGGCCGGAGTTGACTAAAGGCAGAACAATCTTCGAACTACGGATGGACCTATAGGCATTACATTATTGCATAACTTCCGGTTATGTATGGGCCGCCGCCAAGGCATTCTTCCCCCCAGTCTCAAAATCGACAACTCACCAACCCAATGCTCACTGCCACCACCAAGAACAAACAATCACGGCATTCTTAATCCCCCTGTACGGGAAGATCATCTATAGGCATCCTTTGCAAAAAGGCTTGGATGCTCGCAGGATCAATTTTCTCGTCCTTTAGCCGCTCAACGACAGCGTGACGAAATTCCTCGCTACTCGTTTCGGACGCTTCTACCCTAAGTGATCTTATCGTAGACACTACTTTCTGGCCAAGCTCGCGAATGGCCTTTAGACCTACTACAAAAAGCCCTTGAGCACTTGGCATAGCCTCACTGGCTACCACCTCGCGATCCGAGATCACGACTGAAATTATCGGTGTATCGCTAGCTAGACCGCGATCGCTTTTGACCCATCGAATATGTCCCTGAGTTTGCCTTGATGTACTCAAGGAAATAGGACCGTCAGGGTTTTCATCGCTTTTTGCCTCGAACACCACTACCAATTCATCAGGAAATGCCCAAATGCCGTCAGGAGCACCTGTACCCTTTGGTCTTTCAGCATCAACACCGAGCCAGAATCCCAGTTGCTTCAATCCCTGCTCAAATGGAGTTGAATCGTCCGATTTCAAGTTCTCAATCATGGCTTTGGCCTTTTTTTCGAATCCTGCGCCAGCGATCCCGATTGACTGGATTCTATTTTCAATGGTTTCGGCCACAGCGAGTAACACGAGGTCGTCTACTGGGTTTTCCGAAACTTCAACTCCACTATTTCTCAATGCCTCCCAATACCATGTCGATTTTGACGAGGCTGAGCAAGCACGATTGAACAACTCTCGGGCTACATCTTGAAGATGCGGCGATTTATCTACTCTTGCGGAAAGCATGGCCGCACTGCCGGCTAGGTAATACCACCACGCCCTATAATTGGCCAGTGCATCCCCTCCTAGACGGTCAGTGCACGCCCGCGCATGCTTAAGTGCACCACGATAGTTACCTACCCACATACAGGTTGCATAATCTATCTCGTCCGGCACATTTGCCAATAGGATTTGGGATACTTCATCAGTTTTCCTCTCGTAGGAATCCCGTTCTCCACGAATCCACTGGTCTACAGTTTCCCATCCTGGTTCCTTTCTTAGAAAGGACCGGGCAGCGGCTAGGAAATCATTATGCGTCATGTTTTTTGAAGTATCTAACCCATAATCTATTTCTGCCTGAAGTTCTGGATGAAATCCAGATCTGTTCTCACCCCTGGTGCAAAAATTCAATGCCCCAGATCCTGACATTATCACTACAGCATGATCAGTTGGACTACGGGTGCATCTTCCCAATGCCTGCGTTAGCCTTGTTCTGACGCGATCCCTAAGCAGTGAGTGGAGTCCTAGTCGATTCAGTAAGAAGGTCTCTTGTGGACTTGTGGCAGCTGGTAATCCGCAGATCCATTCCAACCGACACATATCGCCAGGCAAATCCAAACCATCGTATCGATTGTGTAGCACCAACGCAGCATGCTCCTCTTTCACAAAGTGATCTAGAGTATCCTCTATTTCATGTGCCGAGAAAATCGCAGGAGTCGGTGATAGGGCATCTAGCTTTTCGGTAACCGACTGAGCTTGATATCTGTTTGGCGCCAGAATTAGCGACCGAATGGAGTCTCCGATTAGAGTAATAGGTACCATCGAAGCAATTTCAGGTGTTAGGCTGGTCTCAGGAAACATGATGAACCGCCGACCGGTCCCTTCTTTATCCCATCCTTCAGGCACAGGCAATCGATTGATCTTTCGAACACCCGTTATTCGCTCTAATTCCCCACCTTCACCAAGGGTAGCCGACATGAATATTCGTTGGCGAGCATCGGCAAATGGCGGGTGACAAAAAGTAGGGGGAGATATGGGCCTGATTGAAATTGACGACCAAGTAATGAATGTATGGCACGCATCCAAGTGGCCACGGATCCTACTCCAAGAAAAACGTTGATCCTTGTCCGAAACAGCCTCATCAAGCAGCTCGCGAAGCTGGCTTTCTTGATTCTGCATCCTAAATGAAGGAATCTTAGTGCATTCGTCATTCGAATATGAAAGCGAATCGTCCTTAAGTTTCCCGAATCGGAAGCCTGGAATCACATCCTTGAAAAAGTCTAGTAGCGCATGATAGGTGTCCGGCTCATCATGTCGCCTTATCTCGACGTTCCAAGGAGATGCGATAAAGTCTTCACTAGCATGAGCATCGTCTAGAATCAGAAGATTAGCAGAGTTAATCCTCGGATTAATGTTGAATAACCCCGCGTAGGTCGTCACTGCAATCGCAGAAGAATCCTCAAATGCATTGAAGTCACTGGGGGGATAAGAAGATTGTTTGCCAACCAAGACTCTTGCATCAATTGAATATTCGGAAGCAAGCCTTCCGACTTGGTGCGCAAGCTGACGGTTAGGGCACAAATAGGCTACTCTCTGTTGTCTAGTCTGCCTTATGAATTCTCCTATTAGAAGGCCAATCAGGGTCTTTCCTGTTCCATTTGGAAGCTCCAATGCGAGGTTAGGAGTATCCACATGTGAAGAGTGCCAGCCCCTCAACACATCTGCTTGATGCGACCACAAATGCTGAATATGCGGTAACCTTTGGGTAAGGCTCCGAAATAAAGTTTCAGGATCGGATACTTTGGACTTGCGTCTTTTGGGTATTCGAAAAACGAACGGCTTGTGTGAGCTCATTTCTTTTGTGTCTCCAAAGGAACTAGTGCTGACGGTGGTTGTATCTGTGACACATAAGTGGACAACATTTTCCACACTATCCCAATGACAAACAACCTGTCAACGAGATGAGACTTCCTCATCAATACAGGTGGTGGGTTAAACGAAAGCACCAAATGACTTTGCCCTCACAAATGTGGGCCTGACTTGAAGGTAGTCAGGCCCACATTTGAGCGGAGGGTGTCATTTTAAGGCTCCTAAATCCATACTTGCAGATAATCAAGTGCCATCATTTAAACACCACCTTTCCTGACCGGACTAAGGAATCAATGTCATCTGCGTAGTCTGACCCCTATGGCGCTTCCTTGGCAAAATAATAGCGCCCCTCAAAGACCGATGTGCTTGCCAATCGATGTGCCCATTTCTGGAGGCTCATGGTGGTGGCCAGTATAGGCCACTTCTTAAGATAGCTTGGCAACTCTATCCTAGCCGCGCTAAACCTGTTTACTTCAAGGTATGTGGCTATCTGAGAATCGGTCTCTCTTGCTACTCCGATCTCAAATGGCACCCACCAAGACAAAGGGGTATTCTCTGTGACAATCGCAAGGATAGTTTTCGTCTCTCTGATTATGCTCCGTAAGTAGATTTCTAACTCAGGCGAATCTCCCTCAACCTCTGGATCCCATCTATCAAGATATCCGCTTAGACCGCTCTGGTGCAGAGCATCCCCTATTGATTCGGCTATGCGAATATCTTCCCCCTTGTGGGAAATGAATACATCATACGTGGAATACGTGATGGTGGAGGTCCCCATAGAAGCGGGTTCTCCTACAAAGTGCCTAGATTCTTCTCGCCCCCTGTAGCGTCCCCATGTAATGATGTCTCTTCGCATATAGATCCTCCATTCACATCTCCATCCAACAGTAAAGGGCGTCAGGCGGCGTGTCATTTGGTGCAGAGGGCATTCCGAATCCAACAGAATCCCAAGATTCTCACAGGAGTCCGTTCTTCAGATTTCCAGCTCCTCAGCGTTGCGATTTGCGTGGAGGGACACTGGCAGAGTCAGAAGCTATCGTCTTCAGCAAGTTGGCGCGCCCGCAGGTACTGGTCAAACAGGTGGTTCTTAACCACCTCCCCGAAGGCAGGGTCATCTGTGATGCGTTTGTACAGGTCGAAATTCATGTCGACTATTTCCTGGATGACCTGCTCCACTTTGTAGTCAAAGGCAATGCGTACGTTTTCAAGTGTATTCACCCTGGTTGCAACCTCCAGCGCCGTGTCCTCTCCCAGCCGGTCTAGCATCCTACCTAGCGTGACTCGGTGTTCGTGACCCAGCTCAATGCCGAAGCGCTCGTTGAGGTCGGCGATGATCCGCGAAAGGGCCTCGAGCTCCTCTGGCGTGCTCTCGCGTGTCTCCTTTGTCTCGACGGGACCGAGCATGTTTCCCTTGCGTTCCAATGTGACCTTTCCGCTGCCGATCTGCTGGATGCGGTACGATTCCATGTCGATGTTTTGCTGAATCTCGCGAGGCAACTCTTCACGTTCAACGGAAAGCAACCTTCGCAGATGTCGAGTGAATACGTAGAGCTTCTCTAGGTCGGCATCCAGGAAAGTGAGCACTTGGGCCAGAAACGAATACAACCGCACATAGTCAGTCACCTGGCCTCGAAAGTCCTGCCGTTCGCTTTCCTGAAGTCCAGTGAATCGTGTTACCACAGGAGCAAGTACGGCGTATAGCTGATCCAACGAAGCTTCCTTGGCGAAATAAACTTGTGCGAAGCGTTCAACATCATTGTCCACAAAGACCGGGAAGGTCTTCAGCCGAGTCTGAATCTCGTAGAGCAGGTTGGGGTCAGTCGCCTCCGAAAGGACGGTCGTTTCAAAGTACGGCTGAAAGGCAGCTTGGATGTCGTCGGACTCATTAGCAAAGTCCAAGACCATCGTAGCAACCTTGTCCGGGTGGGTTCGGTTTAGTCGTGAGAGGGTCTGCACCGCGTTCACGCCACCTAGTTTCTTGTCCACATACATAGTTTGCAGCAAGGGCTGATCAAATCCGGTCTGGAACTTGTTGGCGACAATCAACATTCGGTATTCGGAGGACTCGAAAGTCCTGGCTGTCTGGGATTCCGGGAAACCGTTCATCGAGGGCTCAGTATAGGATTTACCTCCGTCTTGAACCGTCCCCGAGAAAGCAACCAGCGCTTTGAACGGGTTACCAAGCTCCCCAAGATAGCGGTCCACGGCTAGTTTGTACCTCACGGCGTGCAGGCGCGAACGGGTTGCAATCATCGCCTTCGCCTTGCCGCCTATTTCGCTCTGAGATTTGGAGGTGAAGTGCTCGATCATGATCCGCACCTTCTCGTCTATGGCGTGCGGATGTATGTCCACGAAGGATCTAAGCAAGTAAAACGCCTTGGTCTTGTCGTAGCGAGGGTCGTCCTCAATCTTCTTGAAGAGCCGCCAGTAGGCTCGGTAAGTGGTGTAGCTCTCCAGAATGTCCAGAATGAACCCTTCCTCGATGGCCTGCCGCATGCTGTAGAGGTGAAAGGGCCCGAAAGACCCGTCCGGTCGGCGCACCCCAAACAGTTCCAAGGTCTTGGGCTTGGGTGTGGCAGTGAAGGCAAAAGTTGATACGTTGGCCGGCTGACGCCGCCGTGCCATTTGCGCCAAGGCGACGTTGTCCAACTCTTCCTCTTCGGAGGATTGATCACTAGTCTCTTTTGCTTCTGCATCTTCCAGTGAGGAGACGGCCAACACGTCCCTGGGGCCCTGGGCGCCCTCACCGGCCTGAGAAGAATGAGCTTCGTCCACGATGAGGGCAAACCGCTGGCCCGGCAGTCCGTCAATCTCCCGAGCGATCACCGGGAACTTCTGGAGCGTGGTCACGATGATGGTCTTGCCAGACTCCAGCGCCTCTTTGAGCTGTCCGGAAGTTTTGTCTATGTTCTCTACGACGCCCAGTGTCTGCTCGAACTGTCGCATTGCGGACTGAAGCTGACGGTCCAGTACTCGACGGTCCGAAATCACAATGATGGAATCGAAGACGCGCCGGTCTTCCGCGTCGTGGAGCGTGGACAGCTGATGCGCCAGCCATGCGATTGTGAATGTTTTGCCACTTCCCGCTGAGTGCTGGATTAGGTAACGCTGGCCCGTACCCCTCGACCGGGCGTCGGCAACCAGCCGTCGAACGCAGTCGAGTTGCTGGTAACGGGGAAAGATGAGGAAGCGCTTACCAGTCTTCCTCCCCTTCTCATCCTCCTCACGAACCTCGTGGATGAACTGCCGCACCAGGTCCAAGACACTGTCTCGCGCCCAAGTCTCCTCCCACAGATATGATGTGGCGTAGCCTTTCTTAGTAGGTGGAACTGGCGGATTGCCGGCGCCTCCGAACTTCCCCTGGTTGAAAGGAAGGAAGTAGGTTTGCGGGCCGGCTAGTTGAGTCGTCACATAGACCAGTTCGGGGTCAACGGCGAAGTGGGCCAGGCACCGACCATAGGCGAATAACGGCTCCCGAGGGTCGCGGTCCGTTCGGTATTGGCGAATGGCGTCCTGTACTGTTTGGCCCGTAAGCGGGTTCTTGAGTTCTGCTGTGAAAATGGGGATCCCGTTTATGAATAGTGTCAGGTCGAGGCTCTTATTGTTCCTCTCGCTGTAATGCAACTGCCGCGCGACCGAAAAGAGGTTGCCCTGGTAGAGCCACCGGGTGTCCTCGTTCAGCCCGCTCGCCGGGCGGAAGTAGGTAAGCCGGAATCGACAGCCCATGTCATGGATTCCGTTTCTCAGTACGTCTAGGGAGCCCCTGCGTCGGGTTTCGGAGGAGAGTCTCCTTAGGAACTGCTCTTCGATATCCACCCCGTGATGCTGCGAAAGTCGCTTCCACTCCTGGGGCTGCGTCGCCAGAACAAAATCCAGCGCGTCTTGTCGGATGAGGCAGAGCGCACGATCATAGTCCCCGTCACCGCGTTTATGATAGCCGCCGGACTGCGTGTCCATGTAGGAGGCGCGCTCTTCCGCAATCACACACTCATCATGCGAAAGCAGAGTCGCCTCTATTGCGTCCTCGAAAGCCCGCTCGGAAATGTCTACGTTCATTCCGCCTCCTTCCGCACGTCGATCCGGCCGGTGATGGCGGCGGATATGAGAGCGGTGCGAAGCTCCCTCAGCCGGTCGATGGCCTCGCGTACCTTGGCAACCAGAGTGTCTAGTTTGGCCATTTCTCTGTCCAGGAACTCAGCGATGGCTTGCTGTTCGGGCGGGGGTGGGAACGCAATGTCCAGGCAGGCGAGATCGCTCGCATTAATGGCCGGATAACTCACTCCTACCGAATGAGCAACGACCCGTTCAACAAAGTATGGAGAACTTAGGGTATAAGCAACAAATCCATCGTGCAAATGCTGTGGACGGACTACCGCGAAACCGGTGGACACAATGAGATTGGTATCCGTTGACTCAATGCGGGCTATTGCTTTCAAATAGGTCCGAACCGTCGAAATTATGATGTCACCCTGGCGCACGATGCGGCGTGCCCTCGAAGGGGCGTCCTCAAACATCAAGTCCTGAGTGCCAGTAATTCCCCGAACTGAGTCCACGTTTCCGATGTCCACGTAAGTGATCTCCGTGTCGGGTGCCGTATTTTCGGGGAGTGCTTCATCGTTCACGGTCGCAAGATACTTCAGTCGTCTCACCCTCCAATGCGTCGGAATCTTTCCCACCCACTCAACGACGGAGTCCTTCATCGGCGCGTCCGGGTCAAGGCCCTTGGTGACAGCCTGGGAGATGAGGGCGGTGCGCTTCTCTTGGAGCAGCTCTATCAGCCGCTCATTCTTGGCGACGAGTGCGTCGATCCTGTCTGTCTCCCGGTCTAGGAAATCGGCAATCGCTCGTTGTTCCGAGAGAGGTGGGAGGGGGAAGTCTCCCGAGCGGATAGCATCACCAGTCAGTCCAAAGCGTGTAATGCCGTTCGCAGAGACGTGGAACTGATCTCGTGGACCCTTTGCAGAAAAGGCCCTGCTCAGAAACGCGCCATCGCAGTTAGTGTCCGGCCTGATATGGGCCAGATGATACCCACAAAGGACGCCTGGGAGATCTTGCGCTACAACTGCTGGAACGGCTATGTCAGTCCATGTTTCAGAGTCTTTTGTTATGAGCACATCACCCTTGCGGAGGGAGAAACGGCGAATCTGTTCTTCACTTGCGGTAGCGGCCATGAAGTCGATTCCAGGACAGATTCGTTCGTTGTAGTATACGTCCACGTAGTTGCAGAGAGAAACCGCAGTTTGTCGCTCCACAGACTTCTTGTCTACATTGCTGAGTTGCACGTTCGCGAAAGTTCTCAGGCGCTTCACCTCCCAATGCTCCGGAATCTCGCCCAGCCACTCGACGCTGGAGGGCCTGTAGGCGGGGTAAGGCTTGTATTTAGCAATGAGCTTCTCCATGTGCACTTGCTCTCGGCCTAGTTCTGCCAACCCTTTCGACAATCGCCTTTGCGATTATCTGTAAACAGGGGCAATCTGTCGTCCGGCCACGGGGTCTGATTTCTCCTCAGAAATGCCTCACGGATTCTTGGCAGGACTTTCCTGGAGAGTCCGTTCTTGGGCCACCTATAGACAACAGCGAAAGGGTTATCGCCGTCGATGTTGCCCGCAAGTCTCTGCGGGATCAAACGGGGATTCCGGTCTGCCGGCCTTTTGCGAATGTCCGGGTGTGTAGGAAGCAGTAGACCCAGCATCCCGCACCTTGGATTGTTACGCCTATGAATGAGGCTGGCCGATATCTCCCAGTCCACATGCTTACGCTGCCATGTGCATGGGCCAATCAGCACGATGGTCACCGTAGCGTCCGCTATGTGGTTGTCCCGTATTCTCCGACGAATCTCATCCAGAAGGAGATTCTCGTCGTGAATATCTCCAGGGCTCACCGACTTGTCAATAGCCTTGCTGTCCAACGCCTGCACGAGACGGTCTTTGTACTTCTGGTCGTCCTCGTGGTAGTAGCTGATGAAGACCTTTGGGGTGGAGACCTGGTTCATGGAATCGCCTCCACCGCTGGGGCAGATGGGAGTATGAGTTGCCAGGTTAGAATTATCGTGGCAATCAGTAAGAGATAGAACGGCAGTATAGAGAAAGACCTGAACAACGCCCAACAGAACTGCCCTATTTCCGATCCACTTGGAGCCACGGTATAGAGGTCAGATGTAGCTATTTCCCCATCGTGGACTTTTTCGACAAAGGCACTGTACGACTTACGGAACCGTCGCTCCAGCCCCAGAAAGTAAGCGTCGAGAACCCAGAACAGCAGCCCCGGTACCAATGCAATCAAGGCGTGCTGGGGCTCCCCCGTCCTGGCCACCAGGACCAGTACAGCGGCCACCAAGGTGACGCACCACACCTTGCAGGAACGACTGTTCACCGCCATCCGGCTTATCACGCCCTGTATTATGATCAGGTGCGCTTGGACAGCAGGAGAATCTTCATTCAGTGGTTGTTTCTCACGCATCCGCTATTCTCTATTCTCCACTTCTCGCTGTCGACACAAAATAAGACCGCCAAGGTCCTCCTGCGAGCCATTGCTTTTCAAATCGTACCTTGGCCATGATGCTTTCTCGTACAGGACCAAGGAATGATTGCACGCGGTTACCGATTTCCTCGAATGCGCTGGGCGGTGGTCTTAGTAACTGTCCGTTCTGTCCGTAGGACTGCCAGCGAATCCGCATGTCCGGATTAGAATAGAAAGCTGAGGTGAGGACATCTGGTACGGCAGGAGTCCACACAGTGCCACGCCTTTCGAAGCAGCCGTCCACAGCTTCCAAGAGCTCGGTCCCTCCAAACTGGAAGGTCTCAGATAGAGCCCATATATCATAGAAATCCTTCATGCGGGTGTTCCTGACGCCTAGCTGCACCATCGCTTCGAACTTCTCTGCTATAGTAGCAACTCGCGGGTATGTGCGTAGCGACGGCGCGGGAACGCCGCTGATCAGAGTAGGCAAAATCTCCTCATCTACAACTGAAGTAACAGCGTTGCCAAAGCCAAAGTCTATCTGCAATGCGATTTGTGCCGTGCCTAGACGAGCACGCAACCTGGCCCGTTGTCCTTGATACCTCTGATTCTCTCGAATCGGCGATATCCTTAGCGTATCCAGGTCAAACGTGATGCCATCCTCTTCGCAAGGGACGGAGCAGACAGCAACGACTATTGTCCGAACGGTCTCCTCATCACTAGAGCCCAACGCCAATAGATCAATGTCGCGCGTCGCACGATAGGGTTCCTTCATCCACAGCGCCAATAGGGTTGCGCCCTTCAGTATGCACTTGTCCGCAACCTCAGACTCACCTAGCCTAAAGAGGAATCGCTCGCAGGCATAGCGAACGAGAAGAAGTTCAAACTCCGTTCCATCCTCACCGTGCTTATTAAGAAGGCGCGCTCTGACAGAATCAGCAATGTTTGAACTCATAGTAGGCCAGCCTCCAGGATGGCGCTGAGGCGGCGTGAGGGCAATGCACTGAGCACTCGATCCAGGTCTTCAGTGGTCACTTTTTTGTCTTGGAGGGCATCCTGCAACGCTTCGAGCGCGGCCTCTCTTCCGACTAGGCGCTCAAATCTGAAACAGTCGACTATAGTGCGAGCGGGAGAGGTGATGCGGGCAGGCACGTCCTCGAATTTGGTGACCATCACACCGTAGGTCCAGGCCGCGCCACTGAACCGGATCAGACGAACGCTTGCGTCTTCCAGTCTAGGAGGCCTAGCCTTGTGTGGAATGGCGATCCATACTTGGCGTGGGAGTTGTGTACCAATCTCATATATTTGAAGCGCAGATAGTAGGCAAACGATGGAGTTGGGGACCCGGGCACAGACGGAGGCTACCGAGTAGCGTTCCGTCGGCTCGGCGTCGGCAAGTCGATACAGACCCCACCCAACTCGCTCGATCTCCTCATCCGCCTCAAGCTGTCTAAGTCTATGATAGGGTATTCCCAACTGCTGCAGTTGGCTTGGACGAAAGAAATTGCCTATGCCAGCCCTGTGAAGTGTGTCCTGATTAAGTTCAGAGGTCATAGTGTATAGTTAATGTCGGCATTATGGATTACTGTGCCGACATTTTAAAACATGCCAGCGATCAGTGTCAATTTAAACCTACAGGCCTCAACCATGCCATATTCCCGGGGGAAGCCAACTACAGGTTTCACTACGTTCGGGCCGAACCCGTAACCTCCGCCAGCATCCGAATGATGTCCTCTTCGATGCCCTGTATATCGGACTCTATTTCCTCCAGAGGTCGGGGAGGGGAATATCGATAAAAGTACCGGTTAAAGTTGATCTCATAGCCAACAATGCCAACCTTGCCATCCCTGGCATCGCGCTTGGATTCGTCTATCCAAGCGTCCGGGACGTGAGGCCTTACCTCTCGTTCGAAAAAGGCGTTCACGTCCTCTGCCATAGGCACCCGCTCAGTATCCCGCAGTTTAGGGTCTGGTTCGGGTTTGCCGTCCTGTTTCTTACAGGTAGGAGCCGCCTCATCCCGTTCAGCAAGAGCGTTCAAGACCGCCCTTCGCGCCGGAGCCCGCAACTTCAGTGCGGCTTTCTTCAGGGCAGTATCTAGGATGCCCTCGAACGCCGCTCTGTCGATCACTAAGGCCTTGGGCAGGCTATGCAGCAAGTTGAGAAGTGCCTTTTGTAGTTTGAGGCCTTGGGCCTCCTCTTGAGTCGCCGCATAGCCACGCTTCCGTGAGATGGCTAAAGCTTGAAACCCCTTCTCCTTTTCCAGCCGGGCGATACGTTCCGGACTTGCCAGGAAGTTGAGCCTAAGCGGACGCTCCACATTGACCTTGCGAAAACCAAAGTGGGTTGTGGGGAATATGCGGCTTACCACCATTTCCTCTTGATTGCCGTCCTTGACTAACATGCGGGTATCGCCATCCTGATAGTCGTTCAGGATCTTTAGGATGTCCCGCGCCTTGTCCGGTGGTATCTGTCGACGCTTATCGCCCAGGCTCCGGGGCATCGGTATCCAGAAGGAGGACGCGTCGATGAGTTGCACCTTGCCCTGACGCTCCGGGGCCTTGCGGTTGGTGAGGAGCCAAACATAGGTGGCAATGCCCGTGTTGTAGAAGAGCTGCTCAGGCAGGGCAATTAGCGCTTCCAGCAAGTCGTTCTCGAGGATGTGACGGCGTATCTCGCTTTCGCCGCTGCCTGCGTCGCCGGTGAATAGAGGGGAACCGTTCATAATGATGGCAATGCGTGATCCCCCCTCGTTCGGAGACTTGGACCGGGCGATCATGTGCAGTAGGAATAGGAGTTGTCCATCACTGATGCGCGGAAGCCCCGGGCCAAACCTGCCTGCACTGCCACGCCCGTGCTCAGCGCGAACTGCACTCTCGTCCCCTTTCCAATTCTTGCCGTACGGCGGGTTCGCAATAAGGTAATCGAAAGAGCGGGTGGAGTGCCGGTCATTTGCGAGCGTGGTGCCAAAGACAACGTTATCGGCGTCCTTGCCTGTGGGATCCTTCATGAACAAATCAGACTTGGAAACCGCCCATGTTTCTGGATTTACTTCCTGCCCGTAGAGGTGGATCTCGGCCAGTCGATTGACGGCTCCAGTCAAAAGAGTACCGTTCTCCCGGTGGCCGCCCATAGTGATATGCTCTTTGGCGATGGTCAGCATTCCGCCCGACCCGCAGCATGGATCATAAACCGTCCTCACGACTCCCTCACCACTTATACTACCTTCGTCTCCAGCGAGCATCAGGTCCACCATTAGGTGAACCACATCCCGAGGCGTGAAGTGCTCACCGGGGTTCTCGTTTAACGCTTCATTGAATCTGCGAATCAACTCCTCGAAGATAGTACCCATGGTGGCGTTATCGATGGTGTCGGGATGAAGGTCTACGCTTCCGAATTGCTCCAACACTTGAAACAAAAGACCCGACTCGTCGAGTTTGCTAATGGTGTTATCGAAATCGAACCTCTCCAGAACTTCCCGCATATTCTGGCTAAAGCCCGCGATGTAATTCCTGAGGTTCGAGGCTACGTCTGGCGGATCATCTATCAGCTTATCAAAGTCATAGCTAGAGGTGTTGTAAAACTCAAACCCTGAAGCATCGCAGAGTTGCCTATGGAGATTCTCCAGACCTCGGCCTCTCAATTCAGCCTGTCGCTGAAGCACGTTCTCTTTTGTGGGTTCCAGCACGCAGTCAAGCCTACGCAACACCGTTAGGGGCAGAATGACGTCCTGGTACTTGCCCCTCTTAAAGGTGTCCCTGATCAGATCAGCGATTCCCCATATGAAACCAACTATCTGCCCATAATTCATGGCTGCGCCACCCCTATCTCTCTTCAGATACGCTAACGAAATGAGTCATATGAATGAGGCCTCCTCTTGCGTTTACCTTGATTTCGGAACGTAGCCTAGCTTGTCCTTCCCAATAGTAGGGGAAGGTTTCGGACAATCGCAATAGAGAGATTCTATACTCGCCATTACACTGGTCCTAGGCAAATGTCTCCACAAGCGACATCAGTTTCCACCCGCGACTCTCCCAGATTCCAGCCCCGCAGAATGCGTTTCTCGCACTTTTGTCAAGCAACCGTATTGAAAGTCAAGATTTGTGACCAAGAAGTGCCTGGGTTCCGGCACGCTCATCACGCCAGGAAGAGCGACGCTTTAGCATTGAGTTTAGTATGACAAGCAGCTTTCGCATGCAGGCGGTGAGGGCCACCTTCTTCGGCTTGCCAGCGGCTAGGAGTCGCTGGTAGAAATCCCGCATGACGGAATTGAATCGGCTGGCAACCATTGCAGCCATGTACAGAACTGCCCGGAGCCGCGCCCGACCACCCCAGATCCGCCTCTTACCTCGTAGCGCGCCGCTGTCGCGGTTGAAGGGAGCCACTCCCACTAGAGCGGCGACTTGACGGCGGTTCAGTGTGCCCAGCTCAGGCAACTGAGATAGCAGAGCGAGGGAGAGTTGCTCGCCCACTCCGGGCACGCTGCGCAGGATGTCATCCTTCTCTCGCCACACCGGACTGCTGCGCAGCGTCTGCCGCAGCCCTTCGTCTATGTCACGCAGCTCCAGTTCTAGCCAGGCGATGTGAGCTTCGATCCGGGGGCGTACCGCAGCGATCGCACTCCCAAGCCGGTTCTTCTCAGCCACTATGATAGACACGACCTGGTGTCTGCGAGCAACCAGAGAACTCAGGACCTGTGTCTCGGTATCCTTCAGGGGCCTCACTGCTGGTCGAACCGCATCGGCGAAGTGAGCTAGTGCGGCCGCGTCCAGCGCATCGGTTTTCGCCAGTGTTCCGGTGGCCCTCGCGAAGTCTCGAACCTGCCTGGGATTGACTATGGCCACTGGCAGCGCCGCAGCCGCCAGGGCCGCGACCGAAGGTAGTTCTAGGCCGCCTGTAGACTCCAGCACTACCATCGCGGGGTCCAGGGCCTTAAGCCGTGAGACCAGTTTCCGGATCCCAGCCTCGTCATTTGACATGGTCCACACGTGGCCAGTGGGGCGAACCGCGACGTCCACACAGGACTTGGACACATCGATGCCTACGTACACTGATTTGGGTTCCATTCATACCTCCTGAGTAGCGTATTGGCCCTTCCTTGCAAGATGCGGGCTCAATCGGCCCAGGCAACCGTTCGGGCTCTGCTTCGGGATGGTGCGGCGACCCTTGCTTGACAACGGTCTTTGACGACCAGGGGCGGATCGGTCTGCCGCACCCCACTCCACGTAAGTGAAGTCACAATTGGGTAACGTTTCCAATATACAAGGGCGGCGCGAAAGTGGGCCAGTGTTCAAGATTTGCCTATTGGCATTTGCTTCCAAACACGGACCGATATGGTTTGGTGGAAATAGCCCAAACTGTATCTTTCATACCTGTTAGACAATAGCAATGAAAAGTTGAAGTTCTCATGGGCCGTCGATTTGGCTTCAGGTGGTTAATGGACATGGGCCGTTACCAAACATGGTCAATCCGCCCGAGGACGGGGTTCGAATCCTCGTAGGTGGACTCCCGCATACCCCTCAGTACCTCCTGGGCCAAATTCTCCGAGAAGAACTCGTCCACGCTCTCGATGATGGCCTCCATGAGGTTGACGGTTGAGGTGTTGTCGGCGTGCTCGCGCTTTGTGGTAAAGCGGGAGAATTACTAGACCAAAATTGCCGGAAGGGGCGTTGCATTTGCTGGCCTCGTCGATCATATTGCGGAACTCCAGGCGGTCGAATCGCCGACCGCTCTCGTCTTCGTCCACGTACTAGCGGGCGACGATGTAGCCGTTCTTCTTTGCCTAGCTCCTGAGCGCCCGCAGTTGTGCGGGGACGAAGAGGTACACGTCCTAGCATCGGCTTCAGGCCCTGGTGTAGAGGGCCACGGGCGTGTAGTCGATTTCTGGTTCGTGGATGCGCCCTCCTTGCTCACTCTTGGTCGCTTCGACGGACCTCGGCCCGATTGCGGCGCCCCCGCCGCAGCCACTCCCGCTCGTCCATGTACAGATGGATGGCCTCTCGGAGGAACTCGCTCATGGTGAGGCCTTCCTTCAATACTTGTTGAACCTGCTCTGCCGGGTCCGAGGACATGGAGAAGGTTGTGGCCTTGCGGGATGTGGCCATTTAACTCCTATCTGCTTGGCCCTTCTAATGGAGCGGGAACCACGAGTGTTGGTATAGATGGAAGTCGCCTCCTACGTGTCCGGGTCTTCAATAAGCCTTTCAATTCGATCGGGCCCAACCAATAGCATCGGCTGCCCATTCAGCAACGTTACATTGCCATGTATCAGGACCCTGTCGCCTAGCTTGATCTCCTCGAGCTGGTCACGCTCTTCATCGGTCACAAAGAAGCATTCGACCTGAGTGAAGTACGTTTCGTCCCACAGGGCGAGGTCTATCTTTCCAGGTAGACCGTGTGCGGAATGGACGACTCTTACGTCGTGAATCGATCCCATTAGCGTGCGGCGCTCCGAGGTATACGTAAGCTCTTTCTCTGTTTCGTCCAGATGACTTGGGTGGGGCAGCAAGTGTGGCTGATCCTCTTTGACTCTCCCGACCAGGGTGAGAAGGGCGGAGAGATAATGTACCTCTAGGGCGGGGGCGCCGACCCCAAAAGGGCGGTTGCAAATCGGACCACCTGCCACCTTCCATAGTGTTGATATGAACACTGTGGAAGGTAAAGAGGATGTACAGAGTGGAGATGTACGCGAGGGTGAGACGGGCTTGTATGGTAGAGGGGATGGGGATACGGGAAGCAGCGCGGGAGTTTGGGCTGCACCGGGACACGGTGAGGAAGATGCTCCAGTATTCAGTGCCACCTGGGTACAGACGGAGGAAGCCTGCCCGCAGGCCTAAGCTAGAGCCGTACGTGGGGGTGATAGACCAGCTACTGGAAGGGGACAGGGTAGCGCCGAAGAAGCAGCGGCACACGGCGAAGCGGATCTTTGAGAGGTTGAGGGAGGAGCACGGGTTCAGGGGCGGCTACACCATAGTGAAGGACTACGTGCGGGAGCGCCGGCTGAGGTTGAGGGAGATGTATGTGCCCTTGAGCCATCCGCCGGGGCATGCCCAGTGTGACTTCGGCCAGGCGAAGGCAATGATAGGAGGGGTGGAGAGGAAGATCCACTACTTCGTACTGGACCTACCCCACAGCGACGGATGCTTTGTGAAGGCGTACCCGGCGGAGACCACGGAGGCCTTCTGCGACGGCCACGTCTCCGCCTTCACCTTCCTCGGAGGTGTACCCCAGAGCATCCTCTACGACAACACCCGGCTGGCGGTGGCGAAGATCCTGGGAGACGGCCGGCGGAAGCGTACGCGGGTGTTCAGCGAACTGGTATCTCACTATCTGTTTGAAGACCGGTTTGGTCGTCCGGGCAAGGGCAATGACAAGGGTAAGGTGGAGGGACTGGTGGGATATGCCCGTAGGAACTTCTTGGTGCCCATCCCGAGCTATAGAAACTTCGATGAACTGAACGCCCATTTGGAGGAGAAATGCTTGGAACGTATGGAGAGGCGGCTCAGGGGACACAAGGCGACCATAGGAGAGCGGATGGCGCGGGACATAGATGTCTTACTGCCCCTGCCGTCCACACCCTACGAGGCCTGTGACAAGCATACGACCCAGGTCAGCTCCCTGTCGCTGGTGAGATACCGCACCAACGACTACTCGGTGCCCGTGGCCTACGGACACAGGGAGGTGCTGGTACGGGGATACGTGGACCGGGTGGTGATCAGCTGCGGTGCCGAGGTGATAGCCCGCCACAGTCGGTCCTATCAGCGGGACGACTACGTCTTTGATCCCATCCACTACCTGCCACTATTGGAGCAGAAGACAGGAGCGTTGGACCAGGCTGCGCCCCTGGTCGGATGGGAGTTGCCTGAGGAGTTTGAGACCCTTCGCCGGCTGTTGGAGTCTCGTATGGGCAAGCGTGGCAAGAGGGAGTACGTGCAGGTGCTACGGCTGATGGAGAACTTCCGCAAGGATGAGGTACACAGGGCTGTGGGGGAGGCCCTGGATCTGGGAGCCATCAGCTTCGACGCCATCAAGCACCTGCTCCTGTCCAGGATAGAGAACAGGCCGGCCAGACTGGACCTGACCCTCTACCCCCACCTGCCCAGGGTCAGGGTGACCAAGACCCGTGCTCGTGACTACATGGCCCTTCTGGCCGGAGGGAGATCATGAGCGACAGGTCCACAGTGCTGCTACAGCACCACCTGAAGGAGTTGAAGCTGCCCACCTTCCTCAGGGAGTACGACAAGATGGCGGCCCTGTGCGCCTCAGAGGGTGTGGACCACCCCGACTACCTGCTCAGGCTGTCGGAGCTTGAACTCATAGACCGCCATCACCGCATGGTGGAACGGAGAATCAGGGCGGCCCGCTTCCCCACCGTAAAGAGCCTGGACACCTTCGACTTTCTCGCCATCCCCTCGCTGAACAAGCAGCTGGTCATGCAGCTGGCCCGCTGTGATTACGTGGACCTCAAAGAGAACGTCATCGCCATGGGCAACAGCGGCACCGGCAAGACCCACGTTGCCCTGGGGTTGGGACTGGCAGCATGTCAGAGGGGCATCTCCGTGGGCTTCGCCACCGCATCCGCCCTGGTCCACCAGCTCATGGAGGCCAGCGACGAACGGCGCCTGCTCAACCTCCAGAAGAAGCTATCCCGCTTCAAGCTGCTGATCATCGACGAACTCGGCTTCGTTCCCCTGTCCAAGACCGGCGCCGAGCTCCTCTTTGAGATCATAAGCCAACGCTACGAGAGAGGGTCCATCCTCATCACCACCAACCTTCCCTTCGACGAATGGACCGAGGTCTTCGACTCCGAGAGGCTCACCGGCGCTCTACTGGACCGGCTCACCCACCACGTTCATATCCTCCAGATGAACGGTGAGAGCTATCGCCTCAAACAGAGCAGACACTCCTAACTCTAGCATTCCTTCGGCTCCTCCGGTCCACCGATTCCGTCACAACCGTTCCCCCACCGGCTCCTAGCCTATCCCTTTACCTGCTGACATTTTCCCTGAACACTTAGACAATGGTGGTACGCCATTACTCCGCCACGCTGGCACACTTTCGCACCGCCCTTGACAACTGGCCCGCTGTGAGTACATACACCAGCGTGAGAACGTCATCGCCATGGGCAACAGCGGCACCGGCAAGACCCACGTGGCCCTGCGGCTGGGCCTGGCAGCCTGCCAGAGAGGGATCTCCGTGGGCTTCGCCACCGCCTCCGCCCTGGTTCACCAGCTCATGGAGGCCAGCGACGAACGGCGTCTGCTCAACCTCCAGAAGAAACTCACCCGCTTCAAGCTCCTCATCATCGACGAACTGGGCTTCGTTCCCCTCTCCAAGACCGGCGCTGAACTCCTCTTCGAGATCATAAGCCAACGCTACGAGAGAGGCTCCATCCTCATCACCACCAACCTCCCCTTCGACGAGTGGACGGAGGTCTTCGGCTCAGAGAGGCTCACCGGCGCTCTACTGGACCGGCTCACCCACCACGTTCATATCCTCCAGATGAACGGTGAGAGCTATCGCCTCAAACAGAGCAGACACTCCTCACTCTAGCATTCCGTCGGCTCCTCCGGTCCACCGATTCCGTCACAACCGCTCCCCCACCGGCTCCTAGCCTATCCCTTTACCTGCTGACATTTTCCCTGAACACTTAGACAATGGTGGTACGCCATTACTCCGCCACGCTGGCCCACTTTCGCGCCGCCCTTGACAGATCCCAGCTACAGAACCAATCCGGACCCGAACCGTCAGATGGAGGAGACGTCACACCGGCAAAAATGATTGTCGCACAACCGGCAAGAATACTTGACGCCAATCAACCAGTCTTGCAGGGGTGCCCTGAGCCTAAGCCCACTTGCCTACTCTCCCGCCTGTGTGCGCACGGCAGCCTTGATACTACTAGCCGGCGCCAGCCCTTTTATCATCGTCGTATAGCGCGGAGACAAAACGGAAATTCTGAGACAGCCGCCTCTGAACGGCGGAGATGGAAAGATTCCATAACTTCCCAATTGCTGCCTCAGCCGCAAGGACGCTCCAGGGCATCAGGGGTTTACCTCCTTGGAGTGCGAGCGGCCCGTCGCTCTCAGTCAGTACTCGATCAGTCGGCATTGAAGACACGAGGAGTCTGCCCTTTGAACCTCGAAGCATCGCCGGACCCACGCTGAACCAGCAGCCCATGTCGATCGCTCTCTGGAGTTCATTTGCAGTTCCAGAGAACCAGTGCAGCACTGGTAGTCCGGCACTAGGGTGCGCCTGCAAATGGTCTAGCACAAGCGAAGTCGCCTCCCGCGAGTGAATCGTCATGACACGCCCGCCAGCGGATTCGCACGCGCTCAGTACAAGGTCGAACACCTCGTTCTGTAGATCAAGTGAAGCCCGATGGGGTCTTGAGCCATCAAGCCCAATCTCACCTACGTAGCGCGTCTCAGACAGAAGTGCCTTCAAGCGGTCCACTTCTCGGTACCGCGTGGCGGCAAGCTCCGGATGAAGCCCGACTGCCACCTCGATCCGTGCCGCGCCCCGTACAAGCGCTAGCGTTCCTTCCCACGCGAGGGGAGTGGTCGTGACTGCGAGCACGTCGCAGTCACGTTTGTTGATCTCGCTTATGACGCGTTGCGGCTCTTTGTACAGATCAATGTGACAGTGAAAGTCGATCAAATCGCGCCAGCCTGGTCTAGGAACTCATGAAGTTCTGCAATGCCTCGTCCGGCCATATCAACGTAAAGGGACGTATCCCCTAGGTGTATGTAGTTCAGCGCGCCTCCAGCCCAGGCATCTACGCCTGACTGTTCAACTTGAAGGGCAGCGAAAGCGACAGATCGTACATCGTCGAAATCGCGATACTCGTCATTAGGTATCGACAGATCATCATATACGTAGCTGGTCTCATCTCCCTTCGCCCAGTGCAAGAAGGCCGCGCGCCGAACAATGCAGGGGACGCAGCGGCCGCAGTGTACGTAGTTGAAACGAGAAAACCTACCGCAGCTTGTGGACTGAAAGACCAAGTCCTGCAATAGGAGTTGGTTCATGCACTCGACCACCATCTCTCCCTTGGTCTTGAGTTGGTACGGGTTTGACAGCTGTACGCGAAAGCCTGCTCCATATAAGATGCTCTGAACCTGCTGAATGAAGAATGGATGCGTAGTACGGGTACTGAGGCTGCCTATCCGAAGCGGGGTTAACGGAACATTAAGGCTAATGAATCCATTCTCAGGAATGAGCAGTGTTACCGATTCTCCGCGTCGGTATTGACCTAATACAGAGGCTGCAAGCACCCCATAAGCAACAAATACAAGGGAACGGGCCCTTTGTGACCACTCAGCCTTCCCTGGGGGTTTAATTGCGTGGCTGAGTTGAATGTGCGAAAGGTCCTCTCCAAGAATCTCTGCGAACTGCCGCTGCCGACTTGCATCCCCTTGGGACACTTGGCTCACAAGTACTGGACGCAATCCTGAAGCTACAGAGTCTATCGCGCCGACAAGGCTATCGACTCCGCCCGAAAGTAGGCATACCGAGTCACCAATTGGCCGACGACGCGTATATCGTCTCTGTCTTGGTGGAGCAACGCCTCCCGCGATAAACGAGACGTGCCATATGTCACCCGTGAGAAAGCGCACCGCGGATTCGATTGCCTCCGTCTGTGTGTCCCAGAATGCTGCGTCGGTGACCGACACTTCTAGATGAATCTCACGTGTCCAGCCATCAGGGCTGTTCCTTCTGAGACATCCTTGATCGGCAGCGGCAACACTCAGCGCTATAGCAAGGAAGTCCCAGGCTCGCGATGATGGGTACACACCAAGGCTGCGTAGGCGCTGGGGCATTGCCGCCGCCACACGTCCCACCCCAGGTCGTCTGGGCTGTTCGAATAACGAAAACGCAACACCCTCAGTTGGGTCAAGTGGATCTGCGTTTTGGCGGCAAAGGACTCTCATGACAAGTAGGACTCGAAAACTTCCAGCGTATTTTGGACTACTCGATGTGCAAGGCTTGTCGCGGTCTCTTGCGTCACGGGCTGTGACTCTGTCGGCCAGAGCCGAAAGGACGAGGCGACGACCTGCTGAACATACCGGTTCATTTGGTTCAATCTTCGGATTGCTGTGGCCGCATCGGGTGCTCTGTCGAAAATTGCCTTACCGACATCAAGCTCAATGCGACGGCGAATGTCCGCGCCGATAAACAATTCAATGGCCAAGATGATCTGTTCCTGCGTCAAGGAGATTAGGTCGATCGTAGGCTCCCTTCGAATCAACTCACTCAAAGCCTGGGATATGGAGTGTCGGCCAGCCTCAGAATCCTGAGTACCATCACTCGGGCTAAGTGCTTCCGCAATGCGGTCGACAATCTCCCGGGCAGGGCGTCCCGACAAGCGAGCTGGGTCGAGAGCGGCGTGAGCTTCTGGCGTCCTGCCGCCACTTAGATCATGGAGTACACCGTAAAGGGTTCCGGCTCGCCTGGACGTGCCAGCCATACGCCGGGAGGCATTTCGTGATCCACCTAGCCCAGTTCGGACGTAATGTCCAACTCCTCGTCTCAAGCTGTAATCGGAGTTCGAACTGGCGAATTGGCCGAGGTCGGTTCTTGCACTCCTGAAGCGTCCCATAGGCGCAATCTGGGGTGGCGATTGTGGCAGGTTCTCGGGATTTCCTCCCTCCGGTGCTTGATCCTCATCAGGCTCTGTGGAAGGTTGAACATCGGGATCACTCACCCACGGAGGGATGAGGTGAACGCCACTCCCAGGACCTGGACTGGATCCAGAAGTTCCCATCAGACGGTTCCCTTTTCCATTGCCTTAAGCGCTCTTCGAACTAGATTAGGAGTATCGGGGTCGTGACCCCATGCTTCGAGTGCAGCGGTTGCCCAATCCCGGCCATGCATGACAGGTACAATATCGGGCTGCAAGAATTCCCGCGGCATCCGCTCCAAGAATCGAGCGAAGGGCTTAGCTTGCTCTTTGTCCGCGGCGATGACCGTTAGCAGTGCCCAGAGAACCGGAGGGGACCCCCATTCCTGTTCCTGGCGAGCTCGCGACATGAGCCTCTCCACTATTAGGGTGATTTCCCGACCGGGCAGGGAGCGCAACTTATCCGCTAACTGAGAACTCTCGCTTCCCTCTAAAGCTAGGAGAGCTTCGAGAATCTCGGACGCCTCGAAGGAGAGATAGTCCGCAGACGTGATGATTGGCATGTGTTCGCGGCTGACGTAGACCACTGAGCGAAGATCCATCTGTGCGAACGTAGGGGGGAGTGCTAACCAATCGGTTGTGAAAGAGGACTTCCAGGCTGGTGGTAATTCCTCGATGTCTTCGCCGGCCCGAGCTTTTTTCTCCCAGTCTATGAGGATCGTCGGTCTTCCCTCTTCATTGTTGTTTATGGAATTGATAAGGTCGGCATAGGCTCCTTCTTTCGCGCACCGCTCGAACAATAGCATTTTTGCCAAGGCCCCTTCGTCTACAGCCACATGTTGAACTCTGGCAATGGACATTCGGATGGCGAGCGTGTTCAAGAATCGCTTTATCAGTCGTGGGTTGCCGGCAATCTGTTTCGCAGTTGTCATCAATGGTGCGAGCCGATCAGCTAATTCGAGATTGACTCGGAGAGTTTCTGGGCAGTCCCCAATTCGGTCTAGGACAAAGCGCAAGTCGACGCGATGTCCTTTCCAAGATTCCGACAACCGAATGCACACCTCCTGCCTGAGCCTCTCACACTCTTCGTCGTACATATCGCTATTCTCGATGAAGAGCAACATCAAGTAGGCTCGGACTTCTTGTGTGCCCAGGGGAGGAACCCGGAGAGGGATCTGAACGAGCTTGTCGAAGTAATTGGTGACGAGAGTCTCGTCTGGATCCTGACTATGAAAGTGGATTCGCACGGCTTGCCGAATCATCCGGTCGTCGGCGGCAATGATGAATGCCGTCTGAGGTAAGAACAAGAACAATCTGATGGCTTCCAGTGTGGCTATGGCTGTTGCAGGCAAGCATCGGTCAAGGTCGTCGATGAAGACCACCAGAGTGACATCCATCTCTCTCAGGGTTTCCTCGAACTGCTTTCGCAAGTCTTGGATCTGACGAGGGGGTGATGCCCCTGGCCCAGATGTCAAGAGCTTCCCTGCCTCCTCAGTGACAGCTCTCCCAGACTGGTGGACAGTGTTGATGTCTTGTTGGTCGCCCTCACCGGCTACAAGGTTTTTGCCAGCTGCCAATACTGAACCGGCTAACCACAGGGGAGGTATGCCTGTAGCAAGAGACAGGGCAGAGCCTGTCGCCAATCCCGCTACCCGAAGCCAATTGACCCGACTAAGTAGGTCCTTGGCCTTGTCCAGCCCTGATTCTGTCGTCTCACCCTGCTCTATGAGTCGTCTCGCAATCACTTCCATCAGAGCCGCTCTGGCATCGTCATAGCCTTGATAAAGCCAAGCATTGAACTCGACGAACAAATAGCGGTCATCCCCGCGTTCATTGAGAGCATCCGAGATGAGCTTGAGCATTGACGACTTCCCAACGCCCCAGCCTCCAGACACACCCATAGACAACGGTTGACCACCGGCCTGAATGATCGTCTCGGCGGCTATGTCTGCTACGCAGCGGAAGTTTAGGAAATCTCTATTGGTCTCGTTGTCAGACCACATCGCTCCACCTGCATGACGGTTCATTGCTGAAGCCGGAGTTGGAATTAGCCATGCATGTCGTCATCGATTTGGCTGACCCTGCAGATCCCTCACGCAGCCTTTCTATTCTCTTCTTCATGGCGACTCTACTCTTGGCCAGCGATTTAGGTGCCCCGTGCATCGGTATCTACAGCCATATCTTCCATCCAGTGGTCGATCCGCTCGCGCTTGGAGCGCCATCGGTTTCCCACCTTGGAGGCGGTGATTCGCCCACTCTGAGCAAGGAGTCGATATATCGACTCCTTGCTCAACTGGAGGTAATCTGCGACCTTCCGAAGGGTCATCCATCGATTCTGCATAGTCGAGCTCACTATGTCATATTCTGTCATAGCTGCTACCAAACGAGCGTAATTGGTCCCATGCTGCAAGTCAATCCATCCCACACAGCTTGTTACAGTGCTTAGGAGTTCTCGGGCCTTCCGTAGACCATGGCCCACACTCGACGTACTGAGCGGCGGAACCATTGCCGGAGACGGGCCACCCTACTTCCCCCAGACACGGTCACAGCCGCGGCGTTAACGGTGAAACTGACAGAGACCGCCCTCGCGCGGACGGAGATCGGCACCGGCGGAAGGACGACCCCCAGCTCTTCCTCAAGTGTCTTCCTCACGGTCTGCTCTAAGTCCTTTACCTTTTGACGGCGGTCCGCTCCCACGTCATCTAGTCCTTGTTCCAGTTTTGAGACCTGACCCGACAGTCCTTCTATCTGCTGTACCACCAACTGCTCCGCTTCGGACCTGTCCCTCCTTAACATCGAAGCCACGGCGAGCACGGCAAGAATCGACCATACAGCGAATGCAGCTATGTAGAGGATGACTTGGAGAGCGAGGCTTTCGGGCGCGAAGAAAGCAAGGCTCGCAGGCCCGATCGCCGGTAGCAGAATGGTTAGCATAATAGTTCGGTATTGGTAGCCTGAAAGACTCCCGAGGAGCCGCAGGGCACTGAGGATCATGCGTTTGTCTCCTGTTGGAGTGCGACTTGGCCTTGATTTCTGCGCAGCTCGGACACGTACTGTCTGCCAAGTCGATCGACGTTCTCCTCCAACCAGCAGGTCACCTTCGTCGTGCCGGTCAGCATGTTCCAGGGCAGCAGCCTACGACAGGTTGCTAGCAATGTGCCTTTACTGCACCGTGAGCTGGTGCTCTTGGCAAACGCGGCCAACCCTATCAAAGGGCCGATCTGAAATGGGCTGGTATACATCAATCACCTCGTCGGCGAAGTTGAACCTGCCGGTTAGTACATCTATTGCGGCTTGAGCTATTAGGGAGGCGCAAGCAGCAACTGCGTAGGGGGGGGCGTTATTGATGGGAGCTGAACAACCCAACTGTGGAGAAGCGAAGTCCTCGCCCTACATTGCAGCGGGGATGACCGGATATCTTGCGGAGTCCTCCCGTAGATGAATTGGAGTGTCGGTTGGCAACACCTGTCTTTGCACCCGGCCGATGAAACCACCTCTGTAAAGCGCTCCAGAGACCAGTTCCTTTTCCATTTCCTTAGCCATCATAGCCAGTGAGTTAAGCAAGGCCTCGTTGCCCGTAGTGTCTACGACTATATCGGCGTCTTCTATGCGCCCGCGAATTGCGCTTGGGGTCCATGGACCGTCTTTGAAGCAGGCAACCTTCGTCCAAGGGGCGTGATCGGCTATCACAGCCTGAACCGCCTGAACCTTTGCAGCGCCTACTTGTCCATGTCCGGCGACGTGTCTAACCACGTTCCCGGGCAAGAGTACATCGGGGTCCACCAACTTCAATGAACCAAGCCCGCTCTCAGCGAGCAAAGTCGCGGTGTGCCCGCCCAAGGCCCCGGCCCCGAACAGGGTAGCCTTCTGAGTGCGTAACGTTTCCGCGTCTGGTCCGGCACGGAGAACGAGGCTATGGTCATCCTTCGGTCCTGGTTGCACTGCTATTGCCTCCACTTTGTCTTCTATTCCCTTGCACACCATCACGAGTAGGTCAAGCCGGCCTTTACGTTCCCAGCAGAACAGGATGAGGTCTACTCCGCCACTGGAAACCAGCGGTTCGGGTCTGCGTCGGTCCTTCAGCGCTCTCTGCAGTCCCCTACGTTGACCTCTCGGTAGATGGGCCGGAACCTCGGAGAGTTGACGGGGCGGTGGCGCCGTCAACTCTCCCGCATGGAACCACAGCCCTTTAAGCAGATTGCCCGCCGATGGGCGCCCAGGTTCGATTTGTAGACGGAACGGGTCCCGGTTCACAACACCATGAAACTCACCCCAGCCGTGGTAGTGAATGCCAAGGGATCCGAGGTCAAAGGTCGCTATGAGCGCGTTCTTGGGCCAGAAATTCAACCAAGCATCCTGATCGAGACGGTCGTCCTCCCATCCATTGATGGCATCATCGCACCATTTCTCGATCCTCGCATTTAGACCATCGAAGGTTGTCCATTCCAGACTTGGGTCTCCCTCACGCCACATGCATACCAAGCCCGAGCGCATCGAATGATTCGTGTTGAGGCTCTGCACGAACACAGCAGGTGGGCGGAACGGCCATCCTGGGGCAATGACTATGTCCATCGTCCTTGCATCGGTTAACGGTTCGAAGGCGGGATGAACTTCTCCCGTCCATCGTGACGGGTCAGATTCAGTGGCCTGCCGGAACCCGGCAGATTTTAGCTCTGAGATAAACGCCTCTAGCGATTCTAGGTGGAAGTGTTGATCCGTGATCATCGCTACCCAAACCTACGGGCTTCATTCCGTCGTCGCACGATCGGTATGCCGGTCGCAGGCGGAAAAAGATTCTTAGCCTTGCGATAGGATGTGCTGGACGACCTACTTCTCCCGCCTTTGCAGCTTTTGGATCTCTTGCCGAAACTCTCGCCGAACAGCTTACGCCAAATCTTGATGGCATCTTCACTCGACGATTCCGACTTCGCCTTATCCGGGGTCTGGGCGTGTGAGTTAACTCGCTTCCTGAAGTTGGCATATTTTGTCTGGTCCCAGTGGCGGTTGAAGTTCTCCGTTGGCAGCACGGGGTTCCTGATCTCCGGCATGTAGGGGTGTCGCTGCAGATAGTCATCCATACGTGTCAACACGGTGACCAAAGTGTCTGCGACCGTGCTAACGGCTTCTGTCCCCTCATCGGACGGCCTTATGGTGTTGCCAGCGAGTGTGGTCAGCAAGATCGACTTGGCCGTGTAGTTGTTCTTGTGGTCCCTCAGGTACTTGAGCAGTCTGACGACACGCTTCAGATTGCCGGCTGTTATCCGATTCTTTTCGTTGAACCAGTCTCGATAGCCGGCTCCGTCAGTTTCCTCGAAGCTATTATCAGCACGATTGCAGACGTAGTGTCTGTCGTCTATTGTAACTCGGGGGACAACATCGAGATGGAAGTCGCCGGCATAGTCGATGGTGACGCATCTAGTCTTGAGCCTGAGCTTGTCGGCGTAGTTTTGATTCTGTTTGAGAGTTCTGTGGACTTCGTTGACGTACTCTTTAGGCTGCCACTTTGGGTTAGGGTTCATAACGATCTGGATGTCAGCGTCGTACTCGTCGTTGTTATCGACGGGCTTGATGAGGGTGCCAAGAGCGTATGAACCCTGCCGCTCCATCTTCTGATATCCGCTCAGGTTGTCCTTGAGGTAGCTGTCCACGGCTCTCACACCTTTATTCAGTCGGTCGAGTCGGCTTTGGTTGAGGTTCACCTCATCTCTGAGAAAGTCCTTGAAGTCCTGATTGTTCTTGGTCATCTTCATCTCCTTTGGATGCACTAATTCATAGTCAGAGCGGGGCCTGTTCGCTCACTAGATCGTTGGACTTGCTGGTGTTAAGTCACTGTGACCCCTTCATGTTCTTGGCAATCTTCTCCCACATCAGGACAAAGTCTCTGCCAGCCAGGGCCTTGAGATTGTCGAGATGCACGGTATCGTCCAAATCCCAATCCTCAATCTCAGGGTCAAGCCGTAGATACCTGTCTGCAAGCAACAGCTTGGCCATATTTGCGGAGGCGTCAGATTGGAGCCTGAGGACATACGACACCAGTTTCTCGCGGCCCCAGCCCGTGATGAAGCCCCAATTTCTATTCGTAGAATAGAAATTGACGGAGTGGCCGGTACCGATGGATAGGATACGCAGCTGCTCTACCGGCTGCCCAAACTTAGAAATGGCCTCGGTCAACGCTATCATTGATGGATTGTTAGCCCACAGGCCGCCGTCTGCTAAACGAAAGTCACCCACCAGCACTGGGTCAAAATAGGTGGGAGCAGCGCAAGACGCCAATATGGCATCGCACAACACTACATCTGCATCTCTGACGTATGGATAGCCGAGGTCCTTCAAGTATCGGGACTTGAAGACATGTACACCACCGGTAGATAGGTCGGAACTCATAATCATCAGAGGCGTAGTGATTTCTCCCAAGCTCAAGTCGGAAACGTAGCTTCGGACCACTTGCTCAAGATACCGTCTCGAATACTTGCTGCGAATTTGGAATGAGCCCAACCGTCGCTTTTTGAAAATACTCGGCGACTCCTTCTCGAAGAGTTTGACCACGCGGGACATAGGAATGCCCACGGCAGCAGCCCCCGCGATAATAGAGCCTGTGCTGGTGCCAGCCAACAGATCGAAGTGATTCCTTATCGGCACGTTGGTCTCTTGTTCGATACGAGCGAGGACTTGAGCCGAGTAAACTCCCCTGGTGCCTCCACCATCTAGGGCGAGAATGTGGAATGTGCTACCTTGCGTCATAACGTTTTGCATTCGTGTCTTAGCCCAATGTAATTCGAGTTAAAATTTGTGTTGGATTACAACTCAACATATAGTGCTACAAACAACCCTAGCCCCCTAGCCGTATTTGTCCTTCATATTCCTGTCGAGACGGATACAGATCTCCGTCCTCCGTCACATACAAGATGCCTAGTCTTGCCAACCTGATCGTAAGGGCCGATATAGTCACCTGGAATCTGTCCCGTAGTCCGTAGAGTGTGGGCCAATTGAGCAGGTTAACACCTTCGATCACTTCCATCAGCAGCTTTGAAGGCATCAATAGGAATCCCATGAACCTATGGGCTTGGACTTCCCGAAGGTCTTGGCCAGGCCCAGATTTACGATAGAGACAGCTGTAGTCCCGCCCAAGGTTGGGTAGGAGGCGCTGTGCCAAGCGCCCTTGGTCGACATGTACCTCCCAATGTCCCGCTTCGTGAGCCAGGACTGTTTGGTAAAGGCCCGGGGTGTCTGTAATGACAGTGCGCCTGGATTCGTTGAAGACTACGGTCTTTGAGACAGGGTCAAGTGCAGCTAGGATAAACTGAGACGGAGGCTCCGATATATCCTCCCACAGAATATTGAGGTCCAGAACGTCTTCCAGAATGCGTTCCACCGGCACCGGCGGACTTGAGATGGTTCCATACAGGGAATCGTAGCGGATGAGTAAACGGACCGCCATGTCTTCAAGCTGGGGATCAGTTAGGAACTTCGTGGTCATTCCCCCGCCTTCGGCTTGCTCCGAATGAGACGCTGCCATTCAGCAGGCGATCGAACGTCATCTCCGATGGATCGCAGAAACTGAACAGCCTGTGGATTCCGGGCCAAGGTCTTGGCGAGATCCGATGGAATCTTCCCTGCTAGGGTTATGAGTTCATCGGCGAGCGTCGTTTCATCTTGGCCCAACTCTCCTGCCAACTCCTTCGATATTTTCTTGAGCACGGTCTCGCTGGGAGGCTCGACCCGCCTGTTCTCAATCTTGCTGAGATACGTAAAATCGACACCGACCCGCTCTGCTAGTTCACGTTGGCTCAACCGAGCCTCCTTACGTAATGACCGTAGATGCTCTGGGAACCCCATGCTGGCACCTCCCTATTGAGGATACACGCATGTTGAGTTGAAAGTCAACATCTTGTACTCGTTCAGTACATGCGAGACAGAAGGGAGGGGCCAAGGTAGGGTTGCACTGGACAAGATACTGGGCGGGAGTGCGTCTATCCAGGGTGCGGTGGGGTCGAAGAGTGTCGTAGATTCGCTCCCAGCGCAAGAGTGATCGGTGTGGAACCACGTTGTGGTTGGGTTCCGGTTTCTACCAACAGCCGTCCAACTCGAATCGTCGAGCCAGTTCCCTCCGGTCCCGTAGCCGGGTTGATTATTTCTTACGTGGTACCACCATGATGTATCTTTGGACATCGTTTCGCAATCCTTATGCTACGGCGAGTAGGTCAGTGCCAGTCGTGGGATGGGGGCATTGATACGCCGGTGGGGATGGCGCGGAGGTTGGTGGCAATCACGTTTGTAGTACCGTCCCACCTGGACAGCCGGCCTGTCACCTCCACGACTTGGCTTCCCAACTCCCGGCCCCGGCGGACGAAGAGGTCATGCCAGACGATGATCTGTACGTCGCCCGTTTCGTCCTCGATGGTGACAAAGACCGTGCCGTTGCGCCCTTTGGGGTGCTGCCTGGCCACGGGCCAGCCGGCCACCCTGACCCTTTCGCCGTCCTTCAGCCCCTCCACATCTTCCGTGGGGAGCACATCGGCGTCAAGGCTTGGCCTGACGAACTTCATGAGGTGCCCCCTGGGATAGATGCCCATGACCCGGTATTCGCCTATCATCTTCTCGTAAGGAGTGAAGTCATCCAGCCGGGGTACGCTGTCCTCCATGGAGACGGGAAGGGTGACCTGGCCGTTTCGCGGGGGCCGGGCATAGAGGCCAGCCTCCCAGAGGGTCTCCCGGCGGTTGGACGTAATACCGTCGAAGGCCCCGGCCATGACCAGTGAGAGCATGGCTTGGGGTTTCAGCCCCGTCCGCCGCACGAGGTCGCCCGCGGTGGCGTAGGGGCCGTGCCGCTCTCTCTCCTCCACCAGGAGGCTTGCCGCCGCCTCTCCCACATCCTTCACCATCCGCAGGCCGACGAGGACCGCGCCACGGTGGGGGATGCACCTCACACCACTGCGGTTCACGCAGGGATTGAGGAAGGGCATGCCGAAGCGCCTGGCGTCCTGCTTAAGGGTCTCAATTGGGTAAAAACCCATGGGCTGGTTGTTCATCAGAGTGACGAAGAACTCCAGAGGGTGGTACCGCTTGAGCCAGGCGGCCTGGTAGGCTGTTATGGCGAAGGCGTGGGAGTGGGACTCGGGGAACATGTAGTGACCATTGATCTTGCCGAAGATCTTCAAGGCCACGTCCTCCGGCACGCCGTTGCGACGCGCCCCCTCCAGGAATCTCCCCTGGTACGCGGCGATGAGATGGTCGTTGTTGGGGCGTGCGAAGGATCTTCTGACCTGGTCGGCCTCCGCCGCGGTCATTCCCGCCACGTCCTGGATGAGCTGCACGACCTGTTCCTGCCAGACGATGATGCCGGAACCTCGCTCCAGGGCGCGCTTTTCCAGGGGGTGGTCGTAGTCCCACTGCGCACCGTGACGGTAGCGCTCGACGAACTGGGAGACGGCGCTGCCCTGGACTCCCACGCCGGGGCGGATGAGGGCCACCTGGTAGGCCAGGTCCAGCAGATTGCGGGAGCGGAGCCGCTGGGCCATATTCAGCTGGGCGGGGGACTGGAGCAGGAATACCCCCTTCGCCCTACCCTGGTTGATCATGTCATAGACGTTAGAGTCTTTGGGGTCTATCCGGCTCAGGTCGGGTCTTTTCCCCTCCCTTTTTTCCACAAGGTCGAGAGCCTCCTCCAGCTGGTCCAGCACCGGCAGGGAGAGGAGGTCTATCTTGGCGAAGCCAGCGTCGGCCACGCTGTCCTTGTTCCAGTCCATGATGAACCGGCCCTCCGTGGCTCCGGCGCGCATGGGGACCATCTCCGGCATGGGGGAGCTGCTGAGGACCATGCCGCCTACGTGCTGGCTCAACCCCCTGGGAGCGTCCATCAGCTGTGGGGCCAGATTCAGGAGGTCTCTCCAGCCTGGGCTGTCCTCCCTGTCCCTGAAGTCCGGAAGCCGCAGCATCTCCTCGCGTAGGTCGTTTGCGTGGTGGGAGTGGAGCTTCTTGGAGAGCATCGACAGGTGTTCTCGGGGAAGCCCGAGGGCCTTTCCCAGGTCCTGGATGATGCCCTTCACCTTGTAGGTGGTGATGGCTCCGGTGAGGACGGCGTACTCCGGCCCGAAGTGCCGGTGCACCCGCTGTATGAGTTCGTCTCTGAGGCCCCTGGGGAAGTCGAGGTCGATGTCCGGCAGGGTCGTCATCTCCTCTGAGATGAACCGCTCAAGGGTGAGGTCCCACCTGAGGGGGTCCACGTGGCTGATGCCGATGAGGTATCCCACCAGAAGGGCCACCGATGAGCCGCGTCCCCGTCCCGGAGGCCTCTCCTCCATGGGCGTCTCCGGGTCCACCAGTCCCCGCTCCTCCATGATTCGTTGGGCGAGGAGGGATATCTCCCTGTACAGCAGCAAGAAACCCGCGAGGTTGAGGCGGTTGATGAGGCGGAACTCCTCCTGGAGGCGATCATCCACTCGCTGGGACACGAAGCCGCCGTAGCGGCGCGCAGCGGCCTCGTAGCAGAGCCTTTGGAGATAGCTCTCGGCCGTGTATCCCTGGGGTACGGCGGGATCCGGCAGGGTGTAGCCCAGGTCCGTGCTGAGGTTGAAGGTACATTGCTTCGCGACGTGCAGAGTGTTGGAGACGGCCTCTGGCATCTCGCTGAAGAGCCGCTTCATCTGGGCCGGGGACTTCAGGTAGAGATGGTGGTTGGGCTTCAGATGAGGCAGAGCCTGGTCGACGGTGACGTTGAGACTGGAGGCGACAAGGGCGTCCTGTAGACAGGAACGCCCCGGGGAGTGGTAGTGGACGTCGTTGGTGGCCACCAACGGAACGCCGATCTCTCTTGCGATTCCCGCCAGCCTCCTGTTGCGGTCGGTGTCTCCCTGCAGGAGGTTCTGCTGGAGTTCCACGTATACAGAGCGGGAACCGAACCAGTCCAGGTATTGCTTGAGCAGCCCGGAAGCGGCACCGAGTCGGTCTTCCACGGCGAGGCGGGCGATGGGACCGTCGCGGCCTCCCGTCAGAAGGGTGACACCCTCCGAGTGGTGAGGTAGGTACGCCGGGTCCAACCTGGGATTCCTGCGGTCGGCGGCGTTGGCGAGGGTGAAGAGGCGGGAGATGTTGGAATATCCTGCCCGTGTCTGCGCGAGCAGCGTGAGGCGGGAGCCGTCGGTGAGAGTCAGTTCTCCGCCGGTGATGGGTTGAATGCCCAGGTCGTTGGCTAGCCGGGCGAACTCCAGGGCGCTGCACAGGTTGGTGTCCGTAAGGGCCAGAGCGGGATATCCGTGATCCTTCGCCTTGGACAGAAGCTCGTGGACGTGGGACGCTCCCTGGCCAAAGGAGTAGAAACTTTTGGCGTGGAGCTCCGCGTATCCCGTCATCATCCGACCCCCTGCCGGTACCAGAAGTCGTTCCTTCCGTCACGGAACAGGGTCATACGCCTGCCGTCGCCGGGGTCCACGCGGTAGTAGGAGCGGGTGACGGGTTCAGGAAGCCACCAGAGGTCGAAGGTCCACCGGTCGTCGATGCGGGCCACCAGGCGCCAGCGCCTGCCCACGCGCACCGCCGCCGGCTGCCCGTTCCGTTCCGTCCTCACTTCCACGGGCTGGGGCGTTTGCAGGGGCTTGATGGCGTCTCTGCCAGACGGGTCCACGGGGACCTGCAGGGCCCGCATCTCCGGCGCCGGGTGCCAAGGGGCCACCTGGGCTATCCGATGAAGGGCGTGGCGTCCTCCCATGAGGGGCCTCAACTTCATATCCACCTCTACCAGCCGGCGGTGACTGTCCTCCCGGGCGTCCTTCAGTAGTCCCAGCTGGGCGGCCGGCTCTCCGACGAAGTCGGACAGGGTGAGGGCAACCTCCTCCACGGGGTGGGTTGGCGGGTCTACCTCCAGTTTGCTTCTCAGGGCAAAAGAGGCACTCTTCCACGAGCCGGCAGGGGTCTTGAACCTGATGGCTTTTTCCCAGGGAGGCCAGCCCGGCGCAATGCAGAGGAGGTCTGCGGCGCTGACGTATCGGCCTTTCATGTCGGGCCTAGCGTAGGCTCTCCTGAGGAGGGTGTCTGTTGCTACCAGCAGGGCTTCCATGGAGGAGGTGTGGAAGGGCAGGGAGGTGCGCTCCACCAGCTTTTCCTCCAGTGCCAGGGGGATGAGAGGGCTGCGGTCGATGCCGTTGCACAGCTCCCAGGTTTTCTTACCCTCGGGTCCGAACTTGTTGGCAAGGATGTGGCTATCCAAGGAAGCTACGTCTCCCATGCGGTGGAGACCGAGTCGGTGCAGCTCTTGCTTCAGCCGGGAGGAGACCGGCAGCAGGTTGATGGAGTGGGGGGCAAGGAACGCGCCCACATTGGCCGGAACCCGGACGGCCCCGTGGGGCCCGCTAACCCTTGCTGCCACGTAGGCTGGGAACTTGCCGTGGGCGAGACCCACACTCGGCTGCAAGTCCGGGGATACGGCGTTCAGCAGGGCACGGGCCAGTCGCGCCTCACCGCCGTACATGTCTTTCAGCCCGCCGAGGCCCACGTAGGCGATTCCCAACTCCGCCGTCTCCACCCTGTCGCTGACTCCCTGCAGGTCGGCTAGAACCCCGTTAAACACCTCTCGGCAGTAGGGTTCGTCGGCCTCCAGGATTGCGGCGCCGCCGTGGAGGGACATGGCCTGCTCCAGGGACATCCCTTGTCTCACGACCGAGCCTTCAGGCAGGAAGTCCGCCACCAGGGAACGGCCGCTGGAGCGGTCCACTATGACGATGGGCCTCTTCCTCAGATGAGGGCGACGACGCAACTCCACCAAGGCCCTCAGGTGGGGTATGAGTACGCAAGCCAGTTTCATAAGTCCTTCTGTCAGATGTTCTATGTTCTGGGATAGTGGGAACAGAAGGATAGGGAACTGTCGTTCTTTTGTCAGCGGTTTGAATAAGGGTTGAGTTGTCCAACAAATTCGTCTACCAAGGCTGCGAATACAAGCTCCTAGATCCCGTTGTCTGAAGTCAGTACAAAAGTCTCCGACTTACCCAATCTCCCGAACTGAATAGTAGGTTGCCGGTGTAACATAGAGGGTGGGTAATACTGTTGGAAGCTGATCAGATAAGGTCGACGGAAAGGGGGGACTGGATGCCACATCCCGACTCTGCCGTCGTGACCGGCGCCTTCAGCTACACGGGCAAATATGTAACGCAGCGCCTGATCGAACAGGGCGTGTGCGTGAGGACCCTCACACGTCATCCGGACCAGCCCAACCCATTTGGCGACTCTGTGGAAGCGGACCATCTGCAATTCTCAGACCCCGACGGGCTATGCCGTTCCATGCAGGGAGCAGGCATCTTCTACAACACCTACTGGATGCGGTACGAACATGGCCGAATCACCTTCGACCACGTGGTCGAGAACACGAAGACTCTGTTCAATGCAGCGAAGAGGGCTGGCGTCGAAAGGATAGTTCACTTCTCCGTTACCAACCCCTCGCCGGAATCCGAGCTGTCCTATTTCAGGGGCAAGTGGCAGGTCGAAGAAGCGTTGAAGGATCTCGGAATACCCTACGCCATCATCAGGCCCACGCTGGTCTTCGGGGTCGGAGACCTGCTGCTCAACAACATGGCATGGGCCCTCAGGCGTTTCCCGTTCTTTCCGGTTTATGGGAGTGGCGATTACACGGTTCAACCGGTATACGTTGGGGATCTTGCGACTCAGGCAGTGGAAGCCGGGTCGCGGAGTGGGAGCACCGTCGCCGACGCAGCCGGACCGGACACCTTCACCTTCGAGGATCTCCTTCGCTTGCTGGCTACCTCGATTGGTGTCCGCCGGTGGTTGATCCACACACCGCCGTCGACAGGTCTTGTCCTGACCAGACTTGTTGGCCTCTTCATGTGCGACATGGCGTTAACCCGAGATGAGATAGACGGGCTTATGGCAGGAATACTGACATCTGACGCTCCTCCAACTGGAACGACCAGGCTCAGCGACTGGCTAAAGGACAATGCGAACAACCTGGGACGAAGTTACATCTCCGAGATGGCTCGCAACTTTCGGCGGTAGGTTAGGGGTTCAACCGATCTTATCCAGAATTCGCTGCCGTATTCATGGTGCACGTTTGCCCCGTAATTTGCATCCGTTCTACCTTCTAAGTCGTATTATTAGTGATAGCCGGTATCACAAAGTCGACGACATTAGAGAGCGACACAAATTCGCAGACGAAATCTAGGGAGCAACTTTGGCGAGATCAGGAGGGAGGATTAACTAGGGTCCCGCAATAGAGACAGGCTGCAAAGATAAAGCGTGTATAAATACAGTTATACACGCTTTATCCCCCTGTGTGGAAAGAAAAATATCACTAGCCATAAGTCTACGTCAAGCAATTCTGTCTGTCCCTTTCCAATCGTTTGGCCCTTGCTTCATCCTCGTTGACGGAAGTAGCCGTGAAATTGGGCCACAGCTCCCCTACCGGCAGTCTCGTTGCGTGTGTAGTGTGCCGGCATTGTGGGCGAACGCCAGCGCCCCGCGTTCATCAAGCTGGGAAGCTCAATTCCCGTCCTTGCCAGGTCACGCGCCATCCCTACCCTGGGCGAGTGACCACTGAAGCCCTCCCCGAGACCCGCAACCTTCGCCGCCAGCTTGATGCGCCGCGAGATCTGGTTGGGGCGCAGTCCGAACACACTGTCGGCATTGCCCTTCCCATTTCGTACCAGCCTGAGCATTGCCATTGTTTGAGCAGACACGAATGCGACGGCTCCCATACCCTCCGGGTCAGACTTAGAAAGTGTCTAAAAAGCGTCCTTGGTAGTGGTAGTAATGTAGATATGGGAGCGCCTAAAGTAGTGTTCCATGAGCAGAGAGAGATATCCAAGCGACCTGAGCGACAAAGAATGGCAACTCTTGGGACCGTTGCTGCCTGCTCCCAAACCAGCAGGCCGGCCGATCAAATACCCGCGCAGGGAGGTGGTGAACGGTATTCGTTATGTGTTGCGCACCGGATGCGCATGGCGAATGCTCCCTCACGACCTGCCTCCGTGGCGCATCACATTCCACTACTTCCGCACATGGCGTGGAGATGGGACCATGGAGCGGATTCATGAAGCGCTGCGAGACCGGTTACGCTTGGCTGGGGGGCGAGCTGCCAGTCCCAGCGGGGCCATCATAGACAGCCAATCGGTCAAGACCACGGAAAAAGGGGGCCTCGTGGCTATGATGCTGGTAAGAAGGTCTGTGGAAGAAAGCGACACATAGTGGTAGACACGACAGGATTGCTGTTGACAGTGGTGGTGCATCCGGCCAATATTCAGGATAGAGACGGGGCTAAGTTGGCGCTGATGCGTTTGGTAGGCCGGTTTCCCCGGTTGAAACGGATCTGGGCTGATGGGGCCTACGCAGGCAAGCTGGTGGAGTGGGCGCGAAACATATGTGGATGGGACTTGGAACTGGTGCGGCGTCCATCCGGTCAACACACCTTCGAGGTTCTTCAACGCCGTTGGATTGTAGAGCGCACCTTTGCCTGGTTGGGTCGATATCGTCGGCTGAGCAAGGACTATGAGGAATTGCCTCAGACTACGGAAGCGTGGGTCTACGCCGCCATGACTGGCCTGATGCTACGACGCCTAGCTCACTCCAATGCTTTTTAGATACCCTCTTACATAATCCTCGCCATAGCCATATGGTCTAAGTCACAGGCTGACAGAGAAGTCCATTACAAAAGCCCGCTAATCCGACTCAGTCAAATCCGTCAACGGGGAACGTGTCCCTATGCCGAGCCATCGCAAAGTTTTCTAACCGCAGGTAAGGGTCTATTGTGGTGTTATTTTTATGAACTCCAGGTGTGAGTAGATACCGGTAACAGTACCAGGGAACACGTATTCGGCTATATACTTGGGATTGACCATTATTTCAGCTCGCATCCAGTACATCGGGATTTCAGCGAATTCGGCGAACTTATGGTCACCAATCTCCCTCAAAAGTATGGCCCTTTCCCCACTGTCCACAACGGTGTCCATCTGCTCAAGGTTTCCATCTATGAAAGTATGCTCGTAGACATGCACTACGGACTTCTCGGTTTTGTTGTATACCTGCAGGTGGAACAATGTATCTATCCGACCGCCGGTCATCCCCCAAGAGATACCGTGCATCTCTTTTGCCTTGTATCCCTGGCGAATCCTGGAGAATTCCACCTCCTCTATTATTGGCTTTAAACCAATAGCCTGCCAGTATTGGGCCACAGCCTCCGATATATCTGGGAACGACGGGAGCACACCCGATTTGAAGATGAACATGGGAAACTCGAATCCGTCGGCGTATCCTGCCTGAGCAAGCAATTCTTTAGCCTTGGTGGGGTTGTACCCGTATTGCTCATCGAAGCGGCTATCCCATTCGGGGTTATATATTCCAGGCCAGTAATTTTCGTCAAGGACGGGATGGTACCCCACCACCCTGAGTGGATTTGTTCTCCCGGACAGGAATTTGTCCGTGATCTCTTGGCGGTTAATAGCCATACTCATGGCCCGCCTGACATCTTTATTGACGAAGGGCACTTCAGGATCGAGTTTGCCATCCCCACCGAAGTATAGCCCACCAAACATCCACATGAGTTGAAAGGCTGGCAGGGTACTGGAAACAACCTTCATACCCCTGTCCTCGGCCTCCTTCTGGACCACACGGGGCACTCCTGCTATGTGCACCTCTTCATTTACCAACATGGCCAATCGAGTCGCGTTTTCAGGTACCCAGATAAACTGTAGCTCCTTGTACTCCGGGGTCTTACGCCAGTGGCTCTCTAGGCGTCTGTAGAGGACGTGTTCACTTGGCTTTCGTTCGATGAACTCAAAGGCGCCTGTCCCTATCACCCTGGTCCCATACAACTCTTTGCCTCCGGCGTCCCACCGAGCTTTGCTCTCCATCACCAGGTCTGATGTCCCGGAGATGGTGTCAAAAAATTCCGGGACCGCTACCTCCAGATGGAATATGACTTTATGATCGTCTACAATCTCAATCTTATCTTCCACTATGGCTTCTACCGATTCTATCGTATCCGTTTCCTTATCTATGCCCATCTGTGTGCGCCACTTACCGGAACTACTTTGAATAGCCTCAGGCTGGGTAAGAAGGAAGACGGCGTGGCGTACATCCGCAGCTCTGAAAGTACCCCACTGATCCTCGTGGTATGGGATTCCTTTACGGAGGGTTACGGTCCAGTTCTTGGCATCGGGAGAGCTCTCCCACGCCACGGCAAGCTCGGGGATATAGGCGCTGGTGCTTGGATCGGTGCCAATAAGGAATTCCTGGGCCGGCCTTTTATCCACCTGACCGCTGCGGCCCTGGAGCCAGGTGAAGTTGGTGTCATAGCTCAAGGGCGCTGAAGCTAACTTCAGACGTTGAAGCTCCAATTTAGCAGGTTGTGATGTTGGAGTTGGCGTAGGGGTGGCAGTTGCCTCCGGGCCAACCGTAGGGGTAGGGACAGCATCGTCGGCGCACGCCACAACGAGCACGGTTAGAATTATCAGAGCACCTAATAGATAGGATGCGCTTCGGTGCATAGACCATTGCAGCTTCATCAGAGTCCACCTCCTAACCCCATGGGTTCAATTCCAATATTTTGCAAAGACTGTAACAAAAGACGGATTCATAGTAGATTAATTGGGATTATATGTCAAACCCTGAGTTCATATACTCTAAATATGCCGTCTTACGTCCTGAATTTAGTTATACACCACGAAATTCGGACAAATTGTTGATAACCCGTAAGAGTAGCTCTAGGGAAGAAGCCGGAGTTGAAGCTAAATTTCAGGCATGACAAAAGCAAAAGAACCCAAGTCACCCCGGCCCCGCCGCGCAGGCCCAACCAGGCCAGCCAACCCCACCACTAGTTCCTTTCAGGTATCCGACGCCCTGTGGGAGGTACTGGCCCCACTGATTCCCAAGCGGGTGAATACCCACCCTTTGGGCGGAGGGCGGCCCCGGGTTCCAGACCGGACCTGCGCCAACGGTATCTTCTACGTGCTGCGTACCGGTTGCCAATGGAAGGCGTTGGACGCCACGGGCATTTGCTCCGGCTCGACGGCCCATCTGCGCTTTCAGGAATGGGCCGCCGCCGGGGTCTTCTTGCGGCTTTGGCAGGTGGGACTGGAACGGTATGACGAATTGAAGGGTCTGGACTGGAACTGGTTGAGCATGGATGGAGCCATAACCAATTAGCTGCGCCCTTATCGCCCTCAGAGCCGCAGGGTTATTAGGATAGGCTCTAAGTGGCGTATGATCCCACAGCCCATGAAAACGGCCCGACTGCCCTGCTGCTGAGCAAGGTCCACGTCGAAAAATACCTTAGGGAGAAGGGTTTAGCGCTCTGTTGGGTTGTTTTGGGAGAGAAATTGGTTGTTGGCGGTATTGACCCGCGGAAATACCACGGACTCTTGACAATTTCCGGAGCCTATCGTCTTACACAAGATGGGCCAGTAGGGTTCTTAAAGCCCAAACTCAAACTCCCGGACGATGATACCCAAGGCCCCTAGGAGATAAAGAGTACAGAAAACACCGATATCGATATGCTTTCCATACTAGCCGAGTGACCGTCCTATAGTGTGACTGCACATCAAAAAATTCGAAGTACAGGACTCTTTGGCCCACCCATCTACACACAAATCCATTCAATACTCGTACTGGGTTATCCGCAGAATTGTAATCGGCGGAGACATAATGTACTTGGAAGGCGGGAACGACGGCCAATAGAAGGCAGTTGAAAACCGGACCACCCGACACCTCCCATAGTGTTCAAGAGAACCACTATGGGAGGTGCAGAGGATGTACAAGGTGGAGATGTACGCGAGGGTGAGGCGGGCCAGCATGGTGGAAGAGATAAGTATCCGGGAAGCGGCGCGAAAGTTTGAGCTTCACCGGGACATAGTAAGGAAGATGCTCAAGTATTCGATACCGCCTGGGTACAGCCGGAGCAAGCCTGTTCGACGACCTAAGCTGGAGCCGTACACAGGAGTCATAGACCGGATACTGGAAGATGACAGGGGAGCGCCAAAGAAGTAGCGACACACGGCTGGCGCTTCATCACAAAAGTCGGACTGACTTCACGGTAGGCAACATCATATTTGAGATGTGGATATGGACATGAGTCTGCTTGAAGGCCTAAGACCGTCAGATCCCTATGCAACACAATGGACGCGCCACCCCCATCCGAGAGGTGGCACAGTATTGATACTATGTGGCCGTTGCTTTGTTGACGCGTAATGATGGGCCGCATCCAATAACGCCTGTTTTTGTAGCGGCATTTTCCAACAGCATCGCGGTGGCGGACCGCCGTGGGCTCACCTACTTCACCAATCGGACAGGGTAGCCTTACCTAGCAGTGCCTTCCTCAAGTTGACTCTATGATTCTATTGAGATCTCGTTTATTTATACACAGGCTCAGTAAACTCATGGTGATTCACGGGTCCAAAGTTGCGCATATTGACGCTGTAGTCCAAAACAACTTCTGGGTCAATAGCCGCTTGAGGCACTACGAGGAATAGGGGAAGGCTCAAGTAGTTGTTGTATACAAAATCTCCCATCTCGTGAATGATGTCTAGCCGTTCATCCGGGTCGACGCTTTGAACGAGTTCAATGTAAAGATTGTCGAGAGTGTCATATTCCCAAACATATCCGGGAGCGCCCGTGACTTTGCTCACCAGATATTGCATATGCTGCCTGTAAAGATTGATGGATCCTTGCCAGAATGTAATTGACTGCCCCATCTCTCTTGCCCGTGTCCTCCCGATATGCTCACTTATCTCTTCCTCTATTAGATTTGGCATCAGTCCCACGGCCCGCCAATATCCGGCAACGACTTCTGCAATCTCCGGCGCTTCGCTCAGGCCCGTCCATGAACCAACGCGTAAGTCAAAGCTGAATCCGTCGGAATATCCCGCATCGGCCAGAAGGTCCTTAGCTTGCTCAGGATCGTAAGGGTAGGGAGTCCAGGAATCCTTGTGGTCGAAACGGTAGGGTGGGATACCCTGAACGGCTGCAATTATGCCCCCGTCTCCGAAGTAGACTTGCTGAATCTCCTCTCGGTTTATAGCCAGGTTCAACGCTTTTCGTACTCTGACGTCCCGGAAGGGATCGTCCGGGTCATACGTGGGTGCCACAGGGTGGGTCTCTCCTGCCTTAAGCCCCGATTTTATCTCCTTGGGCTCATCAAAATACTGGCCTCCGATTACTCCACGAAACTCAAGACCGGGCAGGCTGGATGTAGCCACCTTAAAGCCTCTTTCCGCAGCTTGAGGGAGCAACGTTCTAGGTACGTCGGCTATGTGGGCTTCCCCGGCCAGTAGTGTCGCCAATCGTGAGACAGCCTCGGGCACGATCAAAAACTGGAGTTCGTCGAATTCGGGAATCTTCCACCAGTGGTCCTCCCCTCTGTCTTTGAACCTCTCGTAGAGAAGATATTCGTTTACCTTGAGTTCCGCAAACCTGAAGGGGCCTGTGCCAATGGGGTTGGTGAGGTATCCATCTTCCCCAACATTGTCCCAGTGACCGGCGCTATACACCGCAAGGGTGTAGGCCTCTGATACGTTAAAGCCAAACTCAACCCAGGGCTGGGTGAGATTGAATACAACTCTATAGGGGTCAGAAACATCGATATTTTCCGCTTGACCCACGAGGTTACGAAAGTCACTGGCGCCTGTAGCGATACTACTTTCAGAAGTGATGATCTCCCAAGAACGTCTTACATCTTCCGAAGTGAACTCAGTGCCATCATGAAAGGTTACGTCTTCTCGGAGCGCAAACGTCCATATCATGGCATCGGAAGAAATGCTCCAATCACTGGCTAGCATAGGTTTTTCTTCATCCGTCTTCAGGTCGTTCCAGATGAGAAAGTCATACATGGGTCTGAGTACGCCACCCGAGCTGAAGAATGTTTTGTGATACATTGTCACTTGGTGTCCAGGGGATGGAATGCTTACCACTAGCCGCGGCGAAACCGGTTCCATCATCGCCTCAACCGTTGGCGTAGGTGTTTCGGTTGGTCTGGGACTAGCTGTAGCGGTAGGCGTAGGGCGGGGAGTTTCCCTTGCAGGTACCGTAGGCTGAGGGGTGGCTGTGGGCGCCGGGGGCGGGGACGTTCGTGTTGCCGTAGCAGGGGGAACTGCGGTTGGCGTTGCTGCCACCGCCGTGGCCGTGGGTGCAGGAGGCGGGGCTGATGGTGTTGCCGTGGCTGGGGGTACTGGGGCAGGAGAGGCGGTGGCATCGTCACCACAGGCCAGTGTAACCAGGGTTAGAACCAACAGTGCACCCAAGGGGATGAATAGCGTCCAGTTCTTGGACCATTTGAATTTCATCTAAGTACCTCTCCACCTTCGGCCTAAAGTAATGTCCGAGCCTATGCTTAGTTAAATCGTTATGTATGGTAGGTGAAAGTGGCATTAATATCAAGTATTAGTGGTCATAACCTCAGATTTAGACGGATTATATTTACAAATTATAATATAGTTACGAACACGTGAAACGCACTGACGTGCATTCCGTTAGTTGGACAGAAGCTACGTGGGAATAAGTAAGGGTGACTTTGCACCACGAGAGATCACTAGAATCTGAATGCCCTTCATCCAATGCCTAGCTACATCGCAATCTGCCAGCAAAACATTCGCAATTCAGTGCGCCTCGGCCCACCGTACGAGGCTCGAACTTTTCTGAGGTGCCCCAACATCGGTTTGGCGCTCTTGCTGATGCAAGTTAAATTATGGTAACAAATGTGGGAATGTTTAGATTTTAGTCGCCAATTTAAAGCTAAATAAGATTCCCCCCAGCTCCGTGACAGGGAATTGTCCGGCCGAGCGTATTTGGAGGAGCGTAGGGACATACTCTTTATCCCCGACAGTCCCGAAATAGGTCCCTTCTGGGTGAGGGGAATGCTGTTTACCCTTGATTTCGTTTGGATTGGCAGCAACTGTCGCGTCGTATACGTTAGCGCTTACGTCAGCGTCCCAGACTACGGAATGTCGGACGACAGCTTGCGGAGATATAGATCCTACCCAAGCGCCGCCTATACCCTTGAAGTTAATGCTGGAGAAGCCGATAGGGTTGGCATTAGAGTCAGTGACAAGGTGGATTTCGGGAACATTGAGGGTCATTGCTGACCCGTTGAGCGCGGAGCGAGCGCCACGCGTTGCCGTCCCGATGCACCCCTGGATTCCTTCACCATTTTGTAGCTGGGCCATTCCAGACCTCCGACTTCCTTATCGGAAATTGGTTCAGTTGCGCGGCTCCACAAGCAGGGAATGCAAGTCCCCCGTAGAGTGCTAGCCGTGAATGCACAGAATTCTTGCACCAGACATGGGTTGCCATTTCGGATCGGGCCCCAATGAACTTCTCTGAAGATTGATTGCAGTACCAGTTACTGATCCGGATACCCGCTACCCCGGCAAACAGGCGAACCGTCGACTCTCAAGGCACAGGAATGTGCACCGCCGGCACTGATGGTCAGGAACCGTTCCTCCTCTGGCGCATCCGCTATTCCAGAGCCTGATTGGTGAATGCGGCTCGAGCTATAGGTCACGCCATCTCTGCGGGAGGCGCCCCAACAGACTAGCGTGCCATTTTGGCTAAGGGCACAGGTATGGCATGTACCGGAGCTTATGGCCAAAAACCCTTCACCCTCCGGCGGGGCGACTTGACCGTAGTCTACTTGGGGTCCGGCTGACCCCAACAAACGGGTGTGCCGTCCTGCCGAAGGGCGCAAGTGTGGTCCGAGCACGCGCTAATGGCGGTAAATGTTTCTGATGGAGGAGAAGCTCTCCCATCCTGGTTGTCGCCCCAACACACTGCCGTCCCGTCTTCACGCAGTGCGCAAACATGATCTGTACCGCTGCTGATTGCTCTAAAGAAGTCGCCTCTGACATCCTGAAAGACAACGTAGTTTTCTTCGTTCTTGGAAATCTCCCTCCCCAACATTACGGAGTACCATCCAATCGGAATCCACAGGTGAATATATTGCCGGCGGTAATCGCCATAAACCGATCCCCATAATGGGGTGTTGCCTGTCCCGTGTAAATGTCGCTGGTAGAGAGTACGTTGGAACCCCAACAGAAGGCAGTGCCGTCTTTACGGAGGGCACACGTGTGATTCTCACCCAGGACGATAGACGTGAACTTCTCGCCTGCCGGCGACGAAGGAACTTCATCCAGTGGACGACCCCGGCACACGAAAGTTCCGTCTGCCCGAATACCACAGGTCTCAAACTGTCCACTGCTGATGGATACCAATCCTAACCCATCTGGCGGCGAGGCCTCGGGCTGCGCGTCATTGCCCCAGCAAACCGGTCTGCCGTCCGGGCGAAGCGCGCAGCTGTGGTCTTCGCCCCTGCTGATGGTTTCGAATCTCTCACCCTCAGGTGGTGACGCCTGTTCCCGGCCGTTTTCGCCCCAGCAAACGGCGTACCCTCCCCGATCGTCGAGCGATTGCTGAATCCTGAGCCTGACGTCATCCACCGTCCCCGGAGTCCAGCCCTCGTGTTTCGTGGGGCGGCATTCCTCGGTGTCGCCGAACCACGACACGAGGTAGATTCCGTACCCTTCGGTCCCAGCATCCCGAGTGTACTTGGCGATGATCTGACTTCGATCCGCCGTCCAGACATCAGGGTGGCAGCTTCGCTTGATCTCTACCGGAACATTGAATCCGCCAAAGCTGGCAAGTCCGAAGCGAACCGATTGGGCAGATTCTCGAAGGAGGAGGACGCCCGGACATTCTCGTAGAGGAGGCGAGCGATTAACCTATCGTCATCTAGTCTGAACGCAGAAGTCAAGAGAGTGCCGATAGGGACGCCCAAGCGTATGAATGTCACCGCAACCATCACGTCCCTTTCCGCCAAGAACTTGGGAGAGGTTCAGATCCCATTACCGTCGGCCCGCGAGTTAGACACGATAGCGCGTCTCGTGGAAGCTTCAGAGGCGACCTACACGGCGTCGTTGGAAGCTGCCCAGCTGAGACGCGAAACCCTCCGAGACTCTATAATCCAACAAATCGGCTCAAGAGCAGGATCATAACCCAGGAGGAGACAACCATGCCTCTGACCACCCAGGAACTGGAGTCCAAGCTTTGGCAGGCCGCAGACATCCTGCGAGGCCAGATAGATTCCGCCGACTATAAGAACTACATCTTCTCCATACTCTTCCTGAAGCGGCTCTCAGACCGCTTCGACGAGGAGGTGCAGAACGCGGTAAACGCGGGTGTCCCGCTAAAAATAGCTCTCACCGATGTGGACGAGCACGAGTTCTTCGTCCCAGAGCAAGCCCGCTGGTCCGTCATTGTCGGCGCATCCATGAACCTTGGCGAGGCTCTCAACGTGGCCGGCCACGCCGTCGAGGAAGCAAACACTCCAAGACTCGACGGCGTGCTGTCCTCCACCAACTGGAACGACGAGTCCAAGCTCGGCAGCCCCGCCAATCGGGAGCGCATCATCCGTAGCCTCCTCAACCACTTCGGCGATCTGGACCTGAGAAATGAGAACCTTAGAGTAGACTCATCCGGCGTGGGCAACGTCCTGGGCGACGCCTATGAGTACCTCATAAACAGGTTCGCCGACGACGCTGGCAAGAAGGGCGGCGAGTTCTACACCCCTCGCCCCGTAGTGCGGCTAATCATTGAACTGCTTCAGCCGCGAGAGGGCATGCGAATCTGCGACCCCACCGCCGGCTCTGGGGGAATGCTCATCTACGCAGCCCAGTACGTGAGGGAGCAGGGCGGACGCTCCCGCAATCTTTCCCTCCATGGCCAGGAGCGCAACCTGGGCACCCTGGCCATCGGCAAGCTCAACCTCCTGATTCACGGTCTCCGGGCAGCCCGCCTTGAACCCGGCGACGTCATTGCCGAACCAGGCCTCGTGGACCCGTCGGGTCGCCTCCTTTCCTACGACCGCGTCATCGCCAATCCGCCTTTCAGCCTGAAGAACTGGGGCCACGACTTCGCGCCCAACGACCCTCACCACCGCTTCGACCGCTATAACGCCATTCCTCCCAAGACCAAGGGAGACCTGGCCTTTCTGATGCACATGCTAGGCGTCACCAACTCCCAGGGCATGGTGGGCGTGGTCATGCCCCACGGCATCCTGTTCCGCGGCGGCGCAGAGGGCAAGATTCGCAAAGGCATCGTAGAAGGGGACCTGTTCGAGGCCATCATCGGCCTGGCCCCCAACCTCTTCTCCGGCGCCAGCATTCCCGTCGCCATCTGCGTCCTCAACAAGGCCAAGCCTCCCGAGCGACGGGGCAGGGTGCTGTTCGTAGACGCCGCCCAGGAGGACTACTACCGTCAGGGTAAGGCCCGAAACTTCATCGACCGTGAGCATATCGACAAGATAGTTCAGACTTACGAAGCCTTCGAGGACGTGGACCACTTCGCCCACGTGGCGGACATGGAGGAGATAGAAGAGAACGATTTCAACCTCAACATCAGCCGCTACGTGGACACCACCGAGCCGATAGAAGTAATGAGCGTTGAGGACGCCCTGACGCAGCTTCGTCAGGCCGAGCGCAAGCGCGACGAGGCCGTGGCGAAGATGAACGGCCTCCTCGCGGAGTTGGGATTTACCGATTGACCAAATTGGTGACTATGGTCATAAGAATGCTATGATAGTGGTCACATTTTAATGGGAAGGGAGAATGCCATGGCGACAGACCACAAGACCACTGGCGTCAGAACTATGAAAGCGTCGGAGTTCAAGGCCAAGTGCCTCAAACTCATGGATGAGGTGGCGGAGAGCGGCGAGGAGATTGTCATCACCAAGTACGGCAAACCCGTTTCCAAGCTCATTCCGTACAAGCAACGCCCCAAGTCATTCCTCGGCGCGGGCAAAGGACGGATGAAGATCATCGGCGACATCGTATCTCCCATGCCCGCCGAGTGGTTTGAGGACTCTGACGACTCTAAGAAGGAACTGTTTTGATACTGCTGGACACTCACGTCGTAGCCTGGTTTTGGTCTGACGACCGGCGCTTGAGTCAGCAGACTAAACAAGAAATTTCCCTTGCCCTTGGGCAGAATATAGCCGCAGTATCCGCCATATCCTTCTGGGAGGTTGGTATGAGATTACAAAAGGGGCAGATCAATGTGGGCTTGCCCCTCCACGCCTGGCGCAAGGCCCTTTTCGAAGCCGGTTTGATTGAGATTCCCGTGGATGGCGGCATTGCGACGAGGGCCGGATTGCTGGAAGACCTGCACGGCGATCCGGCGGACCGGATAATAGTCGCCACAGCCATGGAGGGCCATAGGCTGGTAACGGCCGACGGACGCATCCTCAACTGGCCCGGTCCCCTGAACCGGATGAACGCCGAGGAGTAGGGTTGAGCGCATCATCCAAGAACATCAAGACTCGTTATTAGGATAATGCAATGTACGTTTTAACGACTGAAGTCAGTGTGCCTGAGGCCATGACGATTGCGGTGACGGAGGACACCCTCACTGCCGAACTCTCAGACCGCAGGACCATCTCGACGCCGTTGGCCTGGTATCCCCGCCTGGGGCGCGCAAGCCCCGAAGAGAGGAGCAACTGGGAGCTGATTGGCGGCGGTCAGGGGATCCACTGGCCTGATCTGGACGAGGACATCAGCGTCGAGATGCTGCTGGCGGGTCGGAAATCCGGCGAAAGCCACCAATCCTTCCAACAGTGGCTTGAGGCTAAGGAGGAAGGACTGGGAGTAACGTTGTATGAACTTACGGCATACGAGCAGACCAGGGAGAACATATAGGTGCGTGCAGAATTGGCAGTTGGGATCGGGCTTTTTCTTGGTGGACTATTGGTAGGCGTAATTGGGGTGGCCGGCGCCTTCTCTTGGATTCAATTGGGGGTTGGCGTTTCCATGGCGATAGTTGGGGCACTTATGCTTGTAATAGCGTCAAAGAGCAATGGCTAGTCGGCCGGCAACCAGTCCACATGGCAATCCAATCCCCAATGGCTGGCGGCTCGTCCGCCTGGGGGATGTGCTGAGACTAGAATATGGCGTATCTCTTCCAGAGCGTAAACGATTACCCGGCCATGTTCCTGTAATTGGATCCGCTGGCCAAGTAGGCCTCCACAACCAAGCTACGACCAGAGGCCCAAGCATTGTTGTTGGACGTAAGGGTAGCATTGGCACAGTCACATGGATGTCTGAAGACTTCGTTCCAATAGACACGACCTACTTCGTAGTTCCCATTGACAGTAGAACGGACTTGCTTTGGCTGTATCATCTTCTAGCTCGCGAGAACTTGCCTAGATTGAACCGGGCAACAGGTGTGCCGGGCCTCAATCGCGATGACGTGTACGCACTGAGAAAGCACATTCCCCCTCTGCTAGAGCAACGAGCCATCGCCGAGATGCTGGATTCTATAGACGAGACAATTGAGCGCAACGAGGCCGTCATCTCCGCCACGGAACAGCTCCGCGACGCCCTGCTCCACCGCCTCCTGGAACGTAGTTCGCCTGGGGGAAGTGGCAGAAATACAGACAGGTAGGGCAGTGAGCCGGAAAGCAAGACACAAGACAGGAGTAGAAATCCCCTATCTAAGTGTGGCAAACGTTAAGGATGGCTACCTCGATCTGGGGGTGGTCAAGACTATGCTTGTCTCAGAAAGGGAGGTTAGCCGATATAAATTACGGGCCGGGGACGTGCTATTCACAGAGGGTGGCGACGCAGACAAATTAGGACGCGGCACTGTCTGGATGAGTGAGATTTCACCATGTTTACACCAAAACCACGTATTTGCTGTGCGACCCCGCCAAGGTGTGTTGCATCCAAAATTTCTCGCGTCATACGCTGCTAGCACCAGAGGAAAACGATACTTTCTAAACGCAGCGAAGCAAACTACGAATTTGGCTTCAATGAATTCGACCCAGCTAAAAGAAATGCCTGTCCCTCTACCCGGTCTAACAGAGCAAAGTAGGATCATCACTGTGTTGACAACGATTGACGCGGCAATAGTGCACGGTAGACAAGAAACAGAAATGCTACAATCGCTGAAAGCATCCGCCGCAGACGCGCTGCTGACGGGGCGGGTGCGGGTGATGATATAATCAATATATCGCAATGAGTGATGCGTCGGCGCGCTCGCGCCGGGGAGGTCATGTCCGTGAATCAACTACACGTCACCCTCGAGGGTGAACAAGTCAGCGAGAACGGCGTGCCAGTCGACGGGTTTGTCGCGGCTCTGAAGGGCGTCCAGGACGCCATGCGACTTATGGTTGAATATCTGGCCGGCCAAGAGAAGCGGCCGGGACGTCGACCAAACTGGATCAGAAAAGAGAGCGCATTGAGAGTCGTCGGCAATCGTCGCAGCTCCCTTGTAGCTGAATTAGTGTTGGACTCGCCGCCTCTTAATGGAAGAACAACCGGCACATACGGAGAACGAGCCTTTGAGTCGCTTCGAGACTGGGATGGCGGCGAGAATTCCACCCTGCCGCGTGAAGTCACCGATAGAATTTTCGCTATACCTCAAAAGCTCCCTGAGAACGTGCATCTCTGGTTGGGAAACGAAGAACGTCCCCGCAGAGTGCGGGTCAAACGGCTGGTCAAAATCAGGGAACGGGCGGGAATCCCCGAAGAAGCCCTCCTCTACGGCTGGCTCAAAGCGGTAGACTGGGCACGGCAAAAAGCCCAGCTGCATCCCTACTGCGATGGCCCTGTTCAACTGCGCTTTGGCCCAGGTTTAGACAAGGACATGGTTCGTTTCGCGACGCAGTACGTCGAGGTAAGGGGACGCGGCAGATTTAATAAGAACGACGAATGGAAATATGTCCAGGTTGAACACATCAGCAGGGCCGACGATTGCGGCAAACCCTTCGATGTCGAAGCCTTTCTCAACGATCCAAACCCCAAGATATTCCGCGGCGACGAGGTTCTCAGAGCCAGCGAACCCTTCGACGTTGACGAGTTCATCCGCATCATTCACGAAGGTAGAGACGTTTGATGGCGGAGAATTCTCTGGTTGTGTTGGACACCAATGTCGTTTCTTTTATCTACAATGGAGATTGGCGGGCTAAGTTCTATGAAGATCAGATTGAAGGACGCCGGACTCTGATATCATTTCAGACCCTAGAAGAAATCTGGTTCGGCGCGTTTTCCAACAGCTGGGGCGCAAAAAGACGAGAGGAGCTCAGGCGTTATCTGGAACGGTATGAGATAAATTGGCCCAGCCCGCCGTTGGTCGACGTATGCGCCCGTTTGCGTAGTGAACGCAAGGCGGCAGGACGAGAATTAAAGAATTCAGATGCTTGGATTGCCGCAGCGGCTATCTTGCTTAATTGTCCCTTAGCTTCCCATGACCGGGATTTCGAGGATATTCCCAATCTGTCGCTCATCAGGGCGCCATTTGTGCGGAGGACTTGAATCTGAGAGGCGAGCTGCAGACGTTTGATGACCTCCCCCGCCAAACTCAACGAATACAACCACGCCGAAAAGCCCGCCCTCGATCTGCTGGAGCAGTTGGGCTGGACCTACGTGCCGCGCGATGCGCTAGCTGCGGAGCGCGGGGATGAGCGTCAGGTGCTGCTCAAGAATCGGCTCAAAGCAGCCCTTCTCCGCCTCAACGAGTGGATGTCGGAGCCGCAGGCCGACCGTGTCATATTCGAGCTTGAACACATCGACGAGCTGGGCATGTCCCGCAACCGGCGAGTCCACGAGTACCTCACCTACGGCATGCCCCTGACCGTTGACCGTTCTGGAAGCCAACGGACTCGCACCGTCCGCTTCTTCGACTTCGACCACCCGGAAGGCGTCCTCAACGAGTTCGTCGTCACCACCCAGTTCCGTGTCCGCCGCGGCAACGAGCGGGGCGGCCCGGAGAACGACGAGCGCATGGTCATACCCGACCTTGTGCTGTTCGTCAACGGCATACCGTTGGTCGTAATGGAAGCCAAGTCCCCTTCGCTGCTGGACGTGTGGAAGTCCAAGGCGGTGCGGCAGCTTCGCCGCTACCAGGAGGCGGGGCCAGAGTGGCACGGCAGCGGCGCGCCGGAGCTCTTCTACTACAACCTGTTATGCGTCGCCCACTGCGGCGCGGGGGCGGTCTACGCCGCCCAGGGAGCGCCTGAGACCGCCTACTTCGAATGGAAGTCCGTCCTCCCCTATACCGAGAATGAAGTGCGGAACAGCTTCGGCGTCGAACCCAAAGGCCAGGCCCAGCTAATCGTCGGCCTACTGTCGCCCGCCACACTGCTGGATGTCCTTCGTGACTACGTAATCTACGAGCCGGAGCAGGGTCGTCTGGTCAAGAAGCTGCCGCGCTACCAGCAGTACAGGGCCGTGCGCGCGGCGGTGGGCCGAATGCTGACGGGTCGCAAACCCGATGAGCGGGGCGGTGTGGTCTGGCACACCCAGGGGTCGGGCAAGTCGCTGACCATGCTTTGGCTCGCCACCAAGCTGCGACGGGAGCCGCGTCTTGGCAACCCGACCATCGTGGTGGTCACGGACCGCCGGCAGCTGGACCGCCAGATTTCCGAAACCTTCAAGCGGTGCGGATTCCCAGCCCCGGAGCAGGCGGACTCTAGCCGAGACCTACGCCGCCTTCTTACCACCGGCGCCGGCCGCACCATTATGACAACCATCCAGAAGTTCGAGCAGGCGTTGACCGTACCCGGAGGCGACCTCGACGTGCTCAATCCTTCGGAAAACGTCATAGTCATGGTGGACGAGGCGCACCGCACCCAGTACGGCATTCTGGGCGGGCGCATGTCCAGGGCATTGCCCAACGCCGTCCTCGTTGGGTTCACCGGCACCCCCATAGACAAGGGGTTCAAGCACAGCACTATGGCCCGGTTCGGTAGCCTGATCGACTCCTACACCATCCCGCAATCCGTGGCCGACGGCGCGACGGTGCCCATATTCTACGAAGCGCGTCTGCCGGAGCTGGCCATCGAGGGCCCGGAGACCCTGGACAGGCTGTTCGACGCCATGTTCAGCAAAGAACCACCAGAAGTTAAGGCCCAACTGCGCCGTCGGTACGCAAATAAGGAAACTGTCGCCGAAGCGCAGCGCCGCATTGAGATGGTTGCCCTCGACATCGCCGACCACTTCAAGGAGAGCGTTCGCCCCAACGGTTTCAAGGCGCAGGTCGTTGCCTCAAGCCGAGCGGCCGCCCTGCGGTACTCTGAGTTCCTGAACAACTTCGGCCTGGCCGCCTATCCCATCATCACGGCAAGTCCCAACGACGGTCCCGAGTTCAACGTGGCCCGGGGCCTGAACCAGGAGCAGATCACCAGCGCCTTCGTCGACCCGGAAGGAGAACCGGAGGCGCTGGTGGTTGTCGACATGCTTCTGACCGGCTTCGATGCGCCGGTGGAGCAGGTGCTGTACCTGGACAGGGCGCTGCGAGAGCATGGGTTGCTCCAGGCAATAGCTCGCGTAAACCGCCGCTTCGCCCACGAGCGGGGCGGGGTGCTTACCGAAAAGCTACACGGACTGGTAGTCGACTATCATGGCGTATCGCGAGACCTGGAAGAGGCGCTATCAACCTTCGACTGGCCTGATGTTCAGAATACAATGCAAGAGTTGGATGAGGACCCAGCACTGGTCATCGAGGCGGTGGCGGTGCAAGCGGAGTCCCACTTCGGGGGCCGTGACCTGTCCGATACGTGGGAGTGCGTTGGCATCTTTGCACCAGACGCCCATACGGAAGGCGACTTCAAGACCGACCTGTTCGAGCGGTTCAACGCCGACTATCGGCAGTTCTCAAGATTGATGGACCGGTTTCTGCCAGACCCACGCGCTTTGGACTACACGGATAGGCTCGCGCGACTTACGGAGATACGGGCCTATGTCCGGGCCCATTTCCTGGGCGAGGATGCCAGCGTGAACTGGACCGAGATAGGCGCCAAGGTGAAGCGGCTGGTGGACGAGCGCATCAGCGCCAGCGTGCGGGAGCTGATGAGGCCCGTGTCCATCCTGGACCAGGACTTTGAGCAGAAGATCGCAGCGCTTCCCCACGATGAGGCGCGAGCGTCAGTTACGGAACACGCCATACGCGCGCAGCTACATGAGGGCCTGGCCACCAATCCCGCGTTCTTCGAGAAGCTGTCCGAGCAGCTATCTCGTATCATCGAGGACCTTCGCAACCGGCTAATCGACTCGGCAGAGGCGTGCAAACGTTTCAGCGTGATTCGGCAGCTGATTCGCAGCGAGGCCGAAATCGCCGCAGAGCACGGACTTTCTCCGGTGTCCTTTGCCATATATGAGCTCCTTGACGATCGTCCGACGGAAGTCTCCGTTGAGGTGGTGCGAGAAGGGTCAGCTCCGTACCGCACTCAGTTCGATGAGCAGACCAAGGTTGTGGCTCGGAAGCTGGAGTCGTTGATTGCCCCCCATACTGGAATTGTGGACTGGCAGTCCAACGATGAGATCAAGCGGCTCATGCGTCGGGACATCAAGCGTGAACTCACACGCAGAAAGAAATTCACCTTAAACCGCCGTGACGAGCTGGCGATAAGAATAGTTGAACTGGTAGAACGCAGGATTGGCCAGTGAGTGAACGGAGCAGCGTCCGCTTCGGCGATACGACCATCAACTACGAAGTCCGTCGCAGCAAGAGACGAAGAAAGACCGTGGAGATTACGGTAGATGGCGGCGGAGTTCAGGTTGCCGCGCCAGTTTCCACCCCAAAGGGCCAACTCAGGTCAATTGTGCGTAAGCGGGCGCCGTGGATTCTGAAACATGCGTCGGAGTCTATGCTTGAGGCCGCGCCCAAGCGATTCATCAGTGGCGAAACGCTACCCTATCTCGGTCGCAACGTCCTCATGATAGTCAAGTCGAAGGATGTGCCATCGCCTCATGTCCGTTTCGACCACTGGAGGTTCCGTTTTATCGTACCGAACGCCTTAAGCGGAAACGAACGCTACGAGGCGATTCGCCGTGTCCTCGTTGGGTGGTATCGATATCGCGCCGCTGAGCGACTGCCCAAAGTCGTAGAGCGTTGGTGGCCGGCCCTTGGGCGCGGGGAGAAGTCCAAGGTACTTATACGCGATCAGAGGCAACGGTGGGGAAGCTGCGCTCCCGACGGTACTCTTCGTTTCAACTGGCGCACCATGATGTTGAGGCCAGCCCTTGTCGAATACGTGGTCGTCCATGAACTGGCCCATCTGACCCACATGAACCATTCCTCTGAATTCTGGGACCTGATGTCCGGGGTGATGCCGGACGCTCAACAGCGGAGGAGAAGTCTACGAGAAGAAGGCAAATCCCTCCCTCTGTGAGGTCCATGCTTCACGGGTGCCGTTGGTGGGTGCTGGCACATCAATTCAATGTCAGACTGAGTCGGCAGATCAAGATGTTGACTGGCGCCCTGGGAATGATGGCCATTCCGCACACAGGGTCATCTACTTCCACCAAAGTCCTAAGCGCCTCTTCCAGCTAAGATTTAGCCGCCAGCGGGTCTCCAGCTTCGTCATTACCAGCAACCGGGCCGAGGAGGAATGGCTCGGCCTCTTCGACACCCCATCCTCGACAACAGTGCCCTTGGCCGGTTGGCCAACGCCGGCCACCAGATAGTTATCGAGAGCACTAGCTACAGGGAAAGGTTATCTCCCCATCGTAAACTCCTAGGCGCACACAGGGCCGTGGTGATGTGATTGACCCCATAACTGAAACTTGATTCAATTCTTCATCAGTCATCTCCAGGGTGGACAAATGTCTATGGCTATGACTTGTTGATGGTCTAGTAACCCTGGGCGGCCGACTGTTGATGGTCTAATGACCCTGGCGATCGACCTAATAGAGGCGCCGTCGTCGACGACGAATGGCGCTGGCGAGCGAGACCCACAGATGCGTCAGGCGAAGAAGGGGAAGGAGTGGCGCTTTGGTATAAAAGTGCACGTCGGGGTGGACGCCGAGACGGGAGTGGTGCATAACATGAGCGCCACGTCCGCCAACGTGCATGACGTGACAGAGGCGCACCGGCTGTTGCACGGAGGAGAGAAGCGGGTGTGGGGAGATGGGGGTATCAGGGAGTGGCCAAGAGGGATGAGGATGGGGGGTTGGACGTGGAGTGGCGGGTGGCCATGAGGCCCGGGAGACGGCGGCAATTGGAGCCTGGGAGAGAAGCAGCGGTGGAGGAGAGACGGAAGGCGTCCATCCGGGCCAAGGTGGAGCATCCGTTCCTGTGGGTGAAGTGACGCTTCGGATACGCCGAGGTTCGATACCGGGGATTGGCCAAGACCGCGCGACGGCTGGCGTTGCTGTTGGGGCTTACCAACCTGATAACGGCAGAGCGTCACCTGGTGTCTTGATACGACCTACGTGCCCCCCCAAACAGAGGCGTTAGAAGCCACAACCGGCCTTGCGCCGGAACCGATTGGGTCTCACCAGCTTCTGCCTGCACACAATAAAAAGCCTTGAGAGGCTCCTACGTCTCCTACAACTTCCACGGACTATTATATGTATCCAGTACCACGTTGCTCAGAGGTTCCCTGGTTTCTTATCCTAAAGTGGCGATCCATAGTCTTCACCCGGCGGAGCAGTTCCACTGACTTTTCCAACGCCGTCCTCCTCCCCAGCCGCTGGTGCACTACCAAAGGCTCGCCAATCTGCGTCCCTATAGTGAACACCGGGTCCAGGGCGGCCATGGAGTTCTGTAGGATCATTCCAATACTCTTACCGCGCAGCTCTTCCATCTCCCGCTCGCTACTCTCTGTAATATCCTCACCGTCAAACAGGATCTGTCCTCTAACAATCTCAGCGCCTCTGGCCAATAGCTTTAGAATTGAAAGGCACGTCATAGTCTTGCCTGACCCAGATTCCCCCACAAGCCCCAGGGTCTCTCCCGGCATGAGTTGAAAGCCCACCCCATCCACTGCCTCTACTACCCCCTCCGCGTAAAGAGATGGGTTCGCAAGTCGCGAACTTCCAAATGGGGCTGATTATCTTGTCTATGACTTGTTTCTTTCAAATCCAATCCATTTTGACGCACTATTTACGAACGTAGCTTAATTCATTTTGCTTGTTACGCAAACATATGCACAGTCGGCTCCTTTTGCGCCTCTGGCCTCCAATCAAATCCTTCAACTCCACCGGTGTTTGACATCCTTCTAGACTCCCTATAGCATCGCCTACGTTGGAAATGTGGTTAGAAGAGTTTCTAAACAGTTTCTTGGTTGTCGACAACGCACTTTTAGATAAAGAGGTTCTTCCATGTATCGGGAACGAATTATCTTGAACACAACCTACGGTTCGGGCGGAGAGACGGCCGAACTCCTAAAGAAGGTTAACGAGATTTCCGTACGCCAGGGTCTGCCCAAAGCATGCATCCTTCAAAACATCTCAGGCCGCCAGCTCACGTACGTCTTTGAAAGGGACTTCGATAGCTTTGACCAGTTCCTAGAAGCCCACAACAATCTGGTTAACTCTGAAGAATTCAGGCAATGGTTCCCCGACTTTCAGGCTACGATGGACCACGGGTCCCAAGAATACTACATCATTATCGAATGATAACCATGGACGAGGCCTAACCCATTCGTGTAGTACCACATGTACATCGCATGTGGTCAAGGAACTTCACACTCCGCAGCCGGCGGTCTGTCTTACCGCCGGAAGTTGTCGCCTAACATGAATGCCTCGACTGCCAGTGCCGATACATGGATACTTTTCCGCCCGGGGCGCCAATTGCAGAAGCTGCCAATACCCCAAGTATTACGAACAGGACATCGAGGTAGTGTCAACCGCCTCATACTGCGAAGCGGATGAGAGAAGTAAATCCGATAACACTTCAGGTGAGGTTGGAGTGACTCTTGAAATTTCAGAGGGATACGTCGCCGACAAGGTGGTAGACGGGAGTTAGGGCTTAGACAAGTTTGCGACCAACTCGGGGGTGGGGGGCGGGTGTCAGGACTGCGAGTTAGAATTCAAGCGCTCAAGTGAGCCCCGGACCAGTCCACGAAGCACATTCATGTTCATGTCTGCTAGCTTGCTAATGTACAGGCACGACGCGCTCTTGCGATGCTTTCCTAGCCTGGTCAGCAGGTCGTCGCACCCATCGAATCCGTCCATTATGTAAAGCGACAGACTCTGCTTACTCCGCGAGAAGTCGGTCAAAAATATATCTCCTTCTCTACCGAATTCATGCTTGTAATTGTAACTGCCGAGACATATGGTACTTGGCCCCACATCTTAGGCTCCAATTCGGTAACCTCTTTCATTATCTGCAGAGTCGTGACTCCATCCTCACGACGGTGAATGTTCTCAATGGACGTGAGAAACTCCCCGCCCCTGGTGCAGATCCTCTGCGTTTTGTTCTCAGCCATGAGCTTATACCCCCAATATCTTCATCACCTCAGATTTAGTCCCGATATGATACATCCTATGCCCCAAAGCTAGCGCAAGCAGGTGGACATACAGGGGGGACTCTTAGCTTCAGCATACCTCTTGGCGGTGTCCCTGTGAATGCCCAGCTCTCTGGCCATGGCGAGAAGGGAGAGGTCCCTACACTTCGTCTTCTGTACGGCTTTCCACTTGGCAACCCGCAGTTGGGTGGGCTTCCTGCGCGGCGATCCGGTGGATTTATGTACCCTGCCGTTGCCATTACGTCTGGCGCGATAGGACTCCTGGGCGTCAACATCCACAGTCTCCAGAGATGCAAGCCCCTGTTGCTGGTGATTGTCCGCGCCGTTGGCGGCCCACTCCTGGTAGGGACGGTATGGGAGAGGGCCATCGTAAGCGAGGAGGACGCCGGGGTGAGGCGGCGCCTCCTGAGTAGGGATGGTCACTCCCTATACTGCACGAAGAGCTGACCTTCGCTCTATTCCAGCACCTCCACATGGGTCCCGGCATAGCTGGGGCGATCTCTTCCGGGCAGCAGCTGTAGGGTACGCAACTTATGCTTCACGGTGTTGTCCCTGGCCACCTTACGGCGATGCTTGCAGCAGAGGATATGTCCCAGGTACACCGGCAACTCCAGTGGGTGCTAGGCAATTTCGGTTGCTCTGCAGGCAACCCGAATTTCTCGTTGAAGCGGGTATCAGGAACTCCTTATTCACCAGGTTGGCTTCTCCGATTGTGCTAACTCCATCCAGCCTCAGTTCCGTCACCAGCCGGTCCTGGAAGGTCCCCGCGGCGCGTTCCACCCGACCCTTGACCTGAGGTGAACGGGCGAAGATCTGTCGTATCCCCAACTCCTGCATGGCCTGGTCAAACTGGGTCGGCAAGGCCTCCTTGCCGCTCACGTCTCCAGCAAACTTGAACACCCTGTGGCAGTCGCTGTATAGGGCCAACCGTATCCCCCATCGCCGTACCAGTTCCTCCATGAGGCGGAAGTAGCTGCGGATGTCCTCCTGCCAACTCACAATCAATCGCCACCCAGTCTCCAGCTTCGTCATCACCAGCAACAAGGCCGTGGAGGAATGGCTCAGTCTCTCCGACGACCCCATCCTCCTCAACAGTGCCCTGAACCGGTTGGCCAACGCCAGCTACCAGATAGTTATCGAGGTAGTCAGCTATCGCGAAAGGCTTTCTCCCCATAGGATGCTCCTCAGCCCAAGGGAGGTGATTGCCCCCTTGGCTAAAAACTGATTATAGTATTTTTCAGTCATGCCTAGTGTGAATTAATGTCTGTGGCGATGACTGGTCTAATGACCCTGGCGATCGACAACCGGAGGCACGACATGCACCTATGGCAGTTACGCCGAGATCGCCGTAGGCTTGTCGCAGGTGCCTGCCGCCAATCTGGACGTAACCGAGATCCTTCACTCTCTGGACTCGATAGCTACCGAAACGTACGGTACTCATGGGCAGTGACCTATAGAGAAGACTGACAGTGACAACACTTGAGGACCCGCTCAGGCCGGAGGGCTGATGTCCCCGCCAGCGGACCGCGTAGCTACTCCGCCATTCGGTAGTCCTCGGTGGCCTCAGTGAGCATTACATCGACCTCCCCGGGAACCGTCGATGCCAGATGCATGATGTGCCACACCGCTCCATCGGAGGGAACCGAACCCTTGCGCCACTCCATCACACGGTCATCATCGGCGCTGAGTCGCTCGGCGAATTCCTCCCACTACAGGCCGGCGAGATCACTGAGTCGCTCCAGTCGCTCACCGAAATCTTTCGGGAAGAGCTCCGGGTAAGAGTCCTCTATCTGCTTACTTGCTTCCATAGTCCTATCTCCCCATTCTGCTTCTTCTTTGGACTACGTCCGGGTTTGACGAGACCTCGACCCAGTTGTTGGCTGAGACGCGTCCATCTCTGCCGCCCCGGCCCGGAATTCCGCTACGGCAGGACTACGAGTACCGGAGGGAGGGCAGCCGCAACCTGTTCTTTGCCTGTGAGCCGCTGGAGGGCTGGCGTCACGTGGCGGTGACGCGGCGACGCACGATGGAGGACTTTGCCCATCAGATGCGTTGGCTGGTGGACGGAGCTCACCCGGAACCCCCGTGATGCGGGTGGTCATGGACAACCAGAACACACACTGTCCGGCGTCCCTGTACGAGACGCTCCGGCGGGAAGTCCAGGCTCTGGTTAAGGAACGTAGCGCCGCCCAAGCCACTATCAACTGGATGTTCAACACTCAGGACGCCCGGACCAAACTTCACCGCCTTTACCCTTTTGATTCCATGGTTGACTGACTACAAGGCCCTTTACCGTACAGCTTCGGCTGTCGAGTTGACCTGTTCCTTCAGCCGCTCTAAGGACACGAGGGCATCGTCTCCGTAGGTTCGGGTCAACGACCCAAAGAATTCCTCATAGCCAAACAGGAAATTCTCAACCTTGCCGTTGATGTGGATGTCCATCGCCAGTTGCCGCGTCGACACTTCATCGGCTATCTTGAATGTCGGCGGTCGGAAGGCGTAGGTAAAAATAATGGTGTCGGCTTCCTTTTCATACATATTAACCCTCTACGATGTCGAGACTAAGTGGCGATTGTCCGGTTCGCTGCCAGATATCGTTGTGGTTTAAGGGGCGGAGAGAAAATTGACCACCTAAGCAGGAACGACACCCTCTGTCCTAACTTCTCTCCGCCCTTGACGACACCCCTTGGCGGGCGAAACTGTGGTATGGTTTTAGACAGGTGATGCTTATCCCCAAGCTGGCACTAGTCGTTTCGTCCCTATGCGTGCCAATCTTCCTAATCATTGTTACGGCGGCGTGTTCTGGCGCCGCCAATGACTCGCCGGAAGCGCCCCCTCTGGTAACCGCCGCACCCACCGCTACCCTCGCTCCGCCACCTTCATCTCGGCCGTCTCCCGATCCGGAAGCCACAGCCGCGGCCCTCCCTTCCACAGTGACCCCTGCACCGGAGGAAATGGTGCGGTTGCCTCACGACGAGGGCGCCCATCTCTCGGGCCTGGAGTGGTGGTACTTCAACGGCCACCTGACAACGGAGAATGGACAGGAATTCAGTTATCACTTTGTCACCTTCCAATCTCTGCTGCCCTCCGGCCTGGCACCGCGGTTGGCACAGCTAAGTTGGGCCGACCACGACAATGGGCTGCACTTGACTGAGGAAGAGGCCGCCGTTCCCCTTCTAGAGCCGGTGTCGGGTGAGTTCGACTTGCCCATAGCCGATTGGCGGATGAGTGGCGACGGCGATCTGTATCATCTCAACTTCGGGGCTGGGGACTATACGGTAGAGCTTGAAGCAGTTTCGCAAAAACCCGCCGTGCTTCACCACGGCGCCGGTCTGGTGGACTTGGGCGTAGCGGGCAAGACTTACTACTACTCCCGCACTCGCCTGGAAACCTCCGGCACAGTGTCTGTTTCCGGCGTCTCTCTCCCTGTCACGGGAGTATCCTGGATGGATCACCAGTGGGGTGACTTTACCACTAGGGACATCGGTTGGGATTGGCTCAGCCTCAATTTGGACGATGGCTCCGACCTCACGGTCTCGGTGGTATGGGAGCGGGCCGGGCACAAGCCAATCAGCACCTACGGCACCTACATCCCGGCCGACTCCGCCCCGATACATCTACCCGGCAATGATATCTCTCTGGACGCCACTGGAACTTGGACCAGCTCCGTCACTGCGGCAGTGTACCCCATGAATTGGAAGCTGCGAGTCGACTCGCTGGGGCTAGACCTGACGCTGACTGCTTCGATGGAGGAGGCCGAATTCGATCTGAGCACTTTCATCCCCATGGTCTATTGGGAGGGGTCAGTCGTGGCGACGGGGACTAGGAATGGAGCGCCCATAGCGGGTCGAGGTTTCGTGGAAATGGTGGGCTATGCCCCCGAAGCACCCGAGGTTCAACCAACTCCGTCAGTCCAGCCCTGATCGCCCTGCCACCCTAATCTATCTGTGCCATCCGCCCATTGCCTCAAATCCTCATCCCCTGCTACCCTTCCCGCGTCGCCTTCACCAAGCCAATGACCATCCATCGCCAATCGCCAATACATCTACGCACAAAAAACACTAATCATTTCCGTGAGAATTAAAAAAACAAATACGAATCCCCAAACAGCAAAATTCACGCCTGAAATGCCCCCAAAACACCCAATATCCGATTTTGGAATCGAATCGGTCCCACGCCTGAAACCGCTATTCGAATGCCCTTTCGTCTCCCGAATACGAATCCCCCACTCCTCTTTGTTCGTGCTCATGAGGATTCCGCATTCTAGGGCAACGTCGGCGGCGTTCAACCAATACCCGCTTGCGTAGCATGCCATCTACGTTTCTCCTCGGCCCTTTCTCCAGCCAATTAGCCGAAGAGAGCGCTTTGCTGCCCCGGGTGGCATCTCCAAATCGCCGGGATAGAATCTTGTACACCATCGCTCCGCCGCTCTGGCCCACTTTGGCCCCGCCCTTGACAGTCAGAGTGACTTGACGGCCTGCTCAATGGCCGCTGTTGCTTGCTGGTAGTCGGAGCCGGGAGCGAAGGTAAGGGGTGGCCCAAAGCGGATATCCACCCTACCTCGACGAAATAGAGGAAACCAAGAAGGCGCACCGGCCCGGGTGACGTCCAGCCGCAACGGCACTACTGGGATCCTGCCCTCAACCGCCACCAGACCCACACCCTGCATGAATGGTTTCATGGGGCCTCCGACAGTGAGAACGCCTTCCGGGTAGATGAGGACCGACCATCCACGATCGATGATACGGCCCAGGTTCTCCAGTGAAGGTCTAATTGGACCCTCTCTGGCGATGGGAAAACCGTTGCCCAAAAGCGGGTTCAAGACCCACCAAACGGGGTTACGCCACAGTTCAGATGCGGCAGCCACGGCCAGACGGCGTCTCCACCGACGGTTGATGGCCCTGAGAATAAGGGGGTTGTCCAGTCCCAGATGGTGGTTGCAAGCAAACAGCACAGGCCCGCTGAGTCCGGCGAGGTTATCCCTGCCTGAAACTCTCAGGCCGTAGGCGAGGGTCATCAAAGGAAAGACTAAGCCCTGCTGGAGAAATCCTCTGGCCATGCGCGCCCATAGCCGCATTCCCCAGTTAGGAAATTTGACCATGGGTGGATGATTGGAACCCTCTTCGACCAGGAAGGTTAGTTGATCGACGGTGGTCTCCGGTGTTATCTGGGACTCGTCCAGGTAGACGCCAAGCTCCGATTCTATGGCAGAAAGCAACTCGATCCTCCCGAGGGAATCGAGGTCTAGGTCGTTTCCAAGGCTGGATGTTGAGATGATCTCTTCTGTGTGCCGGCGGCTGATCTCGGCGATGATGTGAACTAGACCTCTGGGTCCCGTGGGGGAAGTGCTGCCGGGTCGAGGAGTTGATAGTTGTGACTGCTCGGCTCCACGGAGAATAGTTTCGATGACAATCGGGTTCTTTACCTTGAGAGTGTGAGTGCGGGGGAAGTCCTCGTCAGGCCAGACGGTGAAGCCACGCACCCGCTGAAATTCGGCAAGCTGGGAGTTAGCCCAGTCGACGACCTGTCGGGCGGCATCAGGGTCCTCGAGGATGAGGGCAGCGTGGACCTCTACCGAGGTGCCCTTTGGAAGGCCGACAACAACAGCGTCAGTGACGCTCGGGTGCTTAACGAGAATGTTTTGGATGTCCTGGGGAAAGACGTTCTGACCACTGGAAAGGACTATCATATCCTTGACGCGACCCTGTATATGAAGAAAACCGTCTTCGTCGAAATAGCCAAGGTCTCCTGTCTTGTACCAGCCGTTCTCGAAAGCCTTGGCGGTCTCCTCGGGAGCGTTGTAGTAGCCCGGCGTGATGTTCTCCCCCTTGGCCAGGATTTCACCCTGGTCACTGATCTTGACCTGGACATTTGGGAGGGGGCGACCCGTGGAGTCGGGGCGTCGTTCGTCCATTGTGTGATTACTGATGACGGGCGAGGCCTCAGTGGTACCGTAGCCCTGCAGGACCTTTACGCCCAGGAGTTCCCACTTGCGACCCAAGTCGAGGTCCAGGGAAGCGCCTCCGGACACGATTAGGTCCAGCTTCCCGCCGAACTTCTTGTGGACCGTGCGAAAGAGATGCCGCCGCAGGGCGAAGGGAGTGTGCTTCGCAACCTTGAGCAGCACTCTCCAGAGCCGCTCTTTGCCTTGACGGCGCACCTCCCTTTCAATGCCGTTCATCAGCAGTTCAAGGGCCTGAGGCACCATCAGCATGGTCGTGACCTTGCGTTCTTGCATGGTGCGCGCCAGGATGGTGGGCTGCCGGCTGGTGGGATAGGTCACGCTGGCGCCGGAGTGAAGGGCCATAAAGAGACCCCCCATCTGTTCGTACATGTGGCTTAGGGGCAGAATGGATAGGAGCCTGCTGGAACGGGCCACGGAAATGTACTGGGTGATGCCCTCAATGTTGGCCGTGAGGTTGCGGTTGGTCAGCATCACTCCCTTGGGATCCCCGGTTGTGCCGGAGGTGAACATGATCTCGGCGAGGTCATCCTTGTGGATGGTGACAGGAGTGGGGTCTGGAAGGCCGGAAATGGCGGATTCAAGCTCTTCAAGATAGAGCTCTGGGATACCGAGTTCCACGTCTTCCTTGGGGGTGAGGCGAGAGACGAATGCAAGCTTGGGGGCGGTTCGAGATATGACCCTGGAGACGTAATCAGGAGCGCTGCGAAGGTCCAGGGGGATGAGTACGACACCCGCCCTGAGGCAGCCGAAGAAGGCGAGGACCCAGTGAGGGGAGTTGGGGCCCCACAGGAGTACCTGGTCTCCCTTGACGAGACCTCTGCGCTGGATAAGGGTGGCCACCCGGCCTGAATCCTCCCAGAGTTGGTCGTAGCTCCATCGGATATACCGGAAGGCGGGCTTGATGAGAAGGGCGTTCCGCGACCCATGTTGGGTTGTGGCTTCATGCAGGAAATCGACTATCGTGTCGGGGACTCGCACGGGAGGCATGGCTATCTCCTCTGGGACATTCTGTAGTCGGAATGGCGTTCGACAAATTGCCGTAGGGCGTCTCTCGCATTATTTCGCAGGGGAGGAAAATGGCTAAAGCAGATAGTGTGGAAGTCTAGGGACAACAGCTTCTCCAGGGAGCGCATAGCCGTGCGGGAACATTGGGTAACGCCGGGGGCCGGAGGGTAGAGCCGCCATCCAAACTTGTACTGCAGGGCGTCGCCTACTATAACTGTTCCCTTCTCCGGCAGATAGAGGGCAATGCTGCCGGGGGTGTGACCTGGCAGATGCACAACCCGGACCTCGGTGGGGAAGGGGATGAGGTCTCCATCCTTGAGACGTTGGCTTATGGGAACTGGGGCTCCGGTCAGCCGTGATATGGCGGGACGGGCTAGAGCGGCGAGGAAGCGAGAGCGGAAGGGGCTGGGAGCGGGTACGCGGCCCTCGACGATATCCGCCTCCGACTCATGGACAGCAACGGCGATTCCGGTCTTGTCGACAAGCTCTGCGAGGCCGCCGTAGTGGTCAGGATGGGCGTGGGTAATGACGACCCGGCTGATATGATCAAGAGTGAGGCCACAACCCAAGAGGCCGCGGGTAATGGCACGGAAACTCCCAGGCAATCCCGAGTCAATGAGAATGGCGACGCCGGGCTCGGCGAGAACGGTTACCCGGGCCCCAATTGCCCGCAACTGGTAAACGCCGTCGGTAATTCTGATGGGCTTTCCAAACAAATCTGGTCTCCAGTAATGAACTGAAAGCGCTTGCAATTTCTCGTTTGCCCATAATGGGAAGCGAGAATCACAGTATTCGACTTTCATCCCAAGCTATTGTCATTCTAATCCGCTTCGCTCTTCACAACAACATAAACTCTTCCTCAGCATGGGCAACCGTAGGAAGGAACATAAGGAGGCACGAACTCTACCCAGCGGATTCTATCGCTGCTGAGCTTCTAAGAGCCTATCCTAATAACCCTGCGGCCCTGAGGGCGATAAGGGCGCAGCTAAAGTGAAGAAAGGCGATGTAGTTGCCTGGAGACTTGTCCCAGCGAACCAGAATGCGTCGAAAGCGGTTCATCCAGCTGTGAGTGCGTTCCACCACCCAGCGCCGGGCTTTGAAACCGGCTTCATTTTTGATGGCCCGAGCTTCTTCGCCCCGGCCGCGAATGTGGGCCGTGAAGCGAAACTCGCGCAAAGTCTTACGCACCTCGTCGAAGTCGTAGCCCTTATCCAGGCACAGTCCCTGGGGACGCTCCGGGGTGGGAGCCGGGCGTTGTACGGGGAGGCTGTCCAGCGTAGCACGCGCCAACTTCATGTCGTGGCGGTTGGCCCCGTCTACCGCCAGCCCCACCGGAATACCCCGAGCTTCGGTCAACAGACTGCGTTTGACGCCGGTTTTACCCCGGTCCGTGGGGTTGGGACCGGTTTTTTCCCCCGCCTAGGGGGGACTTGGTTATGGCTCCGTCCATGCTCAACCAGTTCCAGTCCAGACCCTTCAATTCGTCATAACGTTCCAGTCCCACCTGCCAAAGCCGCAAGAAGACCCCGGCGGCGGCCCATTCCTGAAAGCGCAGATGGGCCGTCGAGCCGGAGCAAATGCCCGTGGCGTCCAACGCCTTCCATTGGCAACCGGTACGCAGCACGTAGAAGATACCGTTGGCGCAGGTCCGGTCTGGAACCCGGGGCCGTCCTCCGCCCAAAGGGTGGGTATTCACCCGCTTGGGAATCAGTGGGGCCAGCACCTCCCACAGGGCGTCGGATACCTGAAAGGAACTGGTGGTGGGGTTGGCTGGCCTGGTTGGGCCTGCGCGGCGGGGCCGGGGTGACTTGGGTTCTTTTGCTTTGGTCATCCCTGAAATTTAGCTTCAACTCCGGCTTCTTCCCTAGAGCTACTCTTACGGGTTATCAATGATTTTGTTTTTAGGATAGGCTCTAAGTCTGCAGCCAAGTCGGTTGTGGTCGTAACGGGAGCTATATTGGGGATTTACCTGGGGGCCTGCGGAGAAACAACCCAAAGGAAAGTTCGCAGTTCGGGGCAGAACCGCTCACATTTTCCGACCTAATGAGGCTGAATTCATAACTCCCTAGCCTCTATCAAGCACTTCTCTCATGTCCAAGGAGCCGGCCACACACGATGCCAGGGTGCCGTCCCCGTCGTGGCCTTCTGTACTGGGATCCTGACCTCTCGTAGAATTATCGAATGCCGACACCATGCGAACGACGACAGTCACCCTACGGTTCGGCGAGTGACCTGCCGTCCTACCATGAAATGGCCCGTCAGATTCAGGGCGGCAAACTGCTGACCGGATTCATCGCACGGAATCAGCGCTCTCGGCTTCTCCAGATCGAACACCAACTGAATCACCTTGTGGATGTTGTCGACCGCTTCTACGACCGGCTCGGACCACGGAACTGGATATTCCACGAGTCGCTCAACGTCTCGGCGGTTGAGGCGATTCTCGACCAGACGACCAACTGCGAAGAGGCTGAGCAGAGATTCATTGAGATCTATCGGGATGAGGACTATTTGGCCTTCTGGACTCGCCGGCTGTACAGTGTCGACGGCCTCCGAGAGCGCGCCCACCAGATCGAGCGAGCTCGCGAGCACTATTGCGCCGATCAGTTTGACAGCGTTGCCCTCCATCTGATCGCGGTGATGGACGGTTTCGTCAACGACTTCGAACCGGACCGGAGGCGCGGCCTTGCCTCTCGAGACCCGGATTCCATGATCGCCTGGGACAGCGTGGTTGGTCATCACTTGGGGCTAACGAACGCCCTCAAGTCATACGACAAGACGATCAAGAAGCGGGTCGATGAGGAGGTCTACGAGTTGCACCGCCACGGGATAGTGCACGGCACGATCACGCGATTCGACAATGTGGTCGTCGCCACAAAAGCCTGGAACATGCTGTTCGCAGTTGTCGATTGGGCGGCGGCAACCAGGAAGGCCAGCCAGCCGGAGGCTCCTAACCCAACGCTCCGAGGGGTCCTTCGACAGATGACCACAACCGCGAGAACGAAGAAGATGTTGGAGGCCTGGAAACCGAGCCGTCTTTCAGTTTCCGATGCTCGCTTCGAAGACCATGATATCCACGCACTAACCGTTGAGTTCCTGACCGGCTGGCGTGAGCGCAACTTCGGTGCCCTAGCGCGCTTCCCGAGTAGGCAGTTCGGAAAACGGGAGACAACGCTCGGACAAATAGCGGGACAACTGCGTGAGGCTTTTGATGGCTTCGTCCTATCAGAATTTCGTGTGACCGAGCTGAAAAACACCGCGCCGGCCATCTGGCTGTCGAGGGGTAAGGCGACCGTGAACGACTAGCCAGGAACCTTCGAGTGCCGCTGGACCGTGGAGGAGGCTGACGGCAGCCTCGGGTACGGCTCCGATTCTGCGCTGTGGCGCCTCGTATTCTGCGACCCCACCGTTTGGCGGCGAAGTGAATAGACGAAGGGTTCAACTGGCGCGGAGGTGCGTCCATACCTGAGAGGTCGGAGGCTCGTGAGGCCAACCGGGTCGGTTGACCGACCCTTCATAGTACAACCTCCCAGCGGAAAGTTCGCAATTTAGTACGGAACGGCCGGCACTTGACGCCTAAGGCCTAAGGGGACTCGAACTCGCTCGCTGTGTGCCAACCCCAATTGCGCTGGCTCCCTTGATGGGGATCTACTACAGGAGTAGCATACCGTATACTAGGCAAGACGTGCAGCCAAAACCCGCCAAAAGAGCATTGGAACTCTCACTTTGCTCCACCTTATTTCTTTCCAGATGAACGGGACTCCTTAGACCGTGTTCACCACGTCCAGAATCATCCTGCGAACCACTCAAGACTAGAACTCTAGCAAGTCTCGAAGAAAAACCAAGACCTTCAGGGTTGCAGGTAGAATTATTCCGCCGTTGAGCCTCCATCAATCACCAGTTCGGATCCGGTGACGTAAGAAGCCTCATCGGATGCCAGATAAAGAACCCCGTAAGCGACATCCTCGGGAGTCCCTATTCGGCCCAGGGGAACACGCCTGAGTCGCTCCTGAAGAAGCACGGGATTGTCGATGAGGTCCTGCAGAAAAGGAGTGTCGATGGGACCGGGATGGACCGAGTTGCACCTTATCTTGTCGTTGGCATGCTGAATTGCCGTTGCCTTAGTAAAGATTCGAACAGCACCCTTGGTGGCGTTGTATGCAGCGGAGCGGCCTATGGCCACAATGCCCGCGGTGGAGGAGATGTTCACAATGGAGCCTCCGCCCGCCCTTCGCATGGCAGGAATTGCATGTTTGGTACCCAAGAACACGCCCTTGACGTTCACGTCCATAATGTGATCCCAATCCTGGACGGAAGTGTCCTCTATGCCTCGTTTACCGATGGAGACACCTGCGTTATTCACTAATATGTCAAGTTTCCCAAATTTAGTTTCGGTTAAGGCTACTGCTCTCATCCAGTCCTCTTCCCTGGTCACATCCAGATGAACATAGATGGCTTCACATCCCATCTCTTCTATTTCCCTCTCGACTCGCTTTCCCTCCTCATCAAGAATATCTCCGAATACAACCTTGGCCCCTTCTCGCGTGAACAGCTTGGCTTCAACGGCGCCCTGTCCGCGGGAACCACCGCTAATGAGAGCCACTTTGTTATCCAGCCTTCCCATTTTCTTCCTCACTTTCAATAGACAGATACATGATTACGTACCCGACAACTGGTTTGAGACCCGTATCAGTACCTGCATCGTCTCACTTGTATACCGCCTCCGCCAACCTGAACCGCTACGGTACTATCTCACTGTGTCCAGGCAATGGGCAACTCAACGGACATCCCTCGCATAGTGAAAGGAGATGTTCAATACTTCCTCGCCGGCTCAATGCATCTCAAACCAGCGAGGTTGCCAGAAAGCGATCGTAGCAGGTGATGTCGCGAATCTCGTGGTTTGACTGCACCAAGCCAGATCTTGCGTATGCATAGGGCGCGGACCTTTTTGGAATAAGATCCGCGCCCTATTGCCGGCTTCGAAAGGATCCTTTAGGAGGCTTACTTGTAGATGGGCATTGTGTATTCGTGGTGCACGATAGGACCGTAACCCATGTAGTTAACGGTGTAGTCCTCTATCACTCCGGGATTGAAGGCCACCTGGGAAGGAACGAAAATGATCGGTCCCACCAAGGAATTGTCGTAAATGTAGCCTCCTATCTCCCCAAGCTTGGCGCCCCGTTCTTCATCACCCGCCAGCTCAATAAACTCGAGCCAAAGGGCATCCAGGTCATCAAACTCCCAGTAAGACCCTCGCATACCGATTTTAGTGCTCAGGCCGAATGGAAGCCACCCAACGTGCAGCGGTGTGGCCGAGTGAGCGTTGACTAGGACGCTGTTTCCATGCCCTCTGTTGCGGCCCCGGAAGGTGATTTCCGCCGGCTCAGCGATTTCTAGAGTTGGGTTCAAGCCAATGCTGCGCCAATACCCCACGTAGGTCTCTGCGATGTCAACGACTTCAGGAACCTTGCCAGACGGGGCCGTAGTGACGTTGAAAGAGTACCCTTCTGCGCCGGCATCGGCTATCAGCTGCCGTGCCCTGTCCGGGTCATAGGGATGGGGGCCCCACCTTGGGTCAAAATGCTGATGTCCAGGAGGAATACTGAGGACGGACCCTATTGTAGACAGGTCGTTCAGGAAGCTGTCGACTATGGCCTGCTTGTCCACTGCTAGGTTAAGTGCCAGTCGGACATTGGGGTCAAGTAGGGCCGAGTCAGCGTCATACGTGGGGGCGTCCGGGAAGTAGAGACCCCCGATTTGCGTCCAGACCTGAACAAAGGGGATAGACGCCGTAGCGATCTGAAGCCCTTTTGACTTCACTTGAGTGTGCGTTGCTCGGGCCACCTGGGCGATGTGGGATTCTCCGGTGAGCAAACTCGCCAAGCGAACAGCGTCCTCCGACATATACTTCGCTTCCAGCTCGGAGAACTCAGGTACCTTGCGGAAATGGTCTTCGTTTCGTTCGAATACTGCACCGACGTTTATCTCAAGGCTGACGAATTTCCATGGTCCGGTACCGATGGGGGACTGGTTGTAGGCCTCTTCTCCAACGGCGTTTAGATAGGCATCACTTATTACGGCGAACTGCCGGGCGTCGCTCCACCACTCTAGAAGATCGGGCGAAGGTTTTGGTGTGCTGAAGTTGAACTCATGGTCGTTGATGATCTCAAAGTCGTCGGCAGTAGTGTCTCTCATGGGACCACTGCCCGCCCGTGACGTGGGTCCCAGGTACACCGTGTGGGTGGTGACAATATCTTGAACAGTTAGCTCTCCAAACCCTTTGTGAAAATTCACTCCCTGTCTCAGCTTGAAGTTCCATTGTCTCCCGTCGGGAGAGAGAGTCCAGTCTTCCGCCAAGCCCTTCTTAGTGTAATCTGCCGTAACGAAGTCCCTGTGAATTGGGAAGTCGTAGAGGGGAAAGAGGGTCGGCATTACGCTGCGAGCACCCAAATGGGCCATCATCTTCTGGGTTGCCGGAGGGCTGACTGCCAATGTCAACCGAGAATTTACCGGCACCCTTGGCGGTGCCGGGGTGGCCGGTACGGGAGTAGCGGTTGGGGTCGGCGCCGGAATTGCGGCCTTCACGATGCTCTCTATTTCACTCTTTGTCAGAGGTTCCGGAGCAGGCGCCGGTATTGCAGCCTTCACGATACCCTCTATATCGCTCTTTGTTAGAGGTTCCGGGGCAGTGGCAGCGGCCTCGGCTATGGCTCTGCCGATGGCCTCGGCAACTTCTGCCTCCGTCACAGCCTCGGCGGCTGTCGCCGCAACCGCGTTGTCCACCAACGCCTCGAGTTCTGCAAAGGATGGATCTCCATGCACAGCGGTACCGATGGCCGTTTCGATGAGGTTGCGAATCTCTGCCTCTGAAAGAGGCGGCTGAATTTTTTCTACTTCCCGTTGAACAATCTTCTCGAACTCGGAGGTGATCCCAGCAATATCTATCGGTGTAGGTGCGGGTGTAGGAATAGGCGTTTCTTCTGCATCGCCGCAGGCCAAGATGAATAGAGTTAGAATTAACAATCCGGCTATGAGACCATAAACCTTCCATTGCTTTGACATGAGCAGTTTCATCAGAAACACGCCTCCCTGTTTGTTCTGTCAATTGGGGCCAAGACCGAGAGTTGGCGGGGGATAAGTCACTACAACACAGAGCGTACATTAATTGTTTATTTAGTGTCAATTTCTCAGAAATATATGCCCACATGAAAAGAGACTTTTGGAGAATTTCAGCAAATCTTGAACTATTGTCAAAGAATATTGCGAAATGCGAATTTAAAGCCACGTAGCTTTTGCCTGGTGAAGAGCAAAAACGCATCCCTCCTTTTAGACCCCATTCTATACCGCTTTTCGATGCTGTAAAGTTGCAATGTTACAATATTTTCGTGTCACAACCGGCCCAATGCCATTGATTCCCATAACGTGATTAGACCCTGTTACTGGTATAGTCTAGTTTCAAACAGAGGGAGATATGAAATGCCTGGTTTGTTTAGTGTCCACGAAATGCAGAAAAGGGTTTCTCATCTACAGAATGTGATGGAAGAGAGGGGGATCGATGGTGCGATTGCGACATCAGTCCATACTTCTTTCTATTACACGGGGTTCTGGTTTGGATACCCTTACGGAAGATATGCTGCCGCCATAATCCCCCAAAGGGGAGAACCTATCCTGGTGGCGCCTCATATGGAAAGTCGGAGAGCACGCGCATTCTCATGGGTGCAGGACGTGCGTGCCTATTCGGACGAACGGCCTACCACTGTCCAACTAGTGTGCGAAACGAAAAAAGTGTGTGACGAGATAGGTTTGGGCCGTGGAAAGATTGGTATAGAAGAGGACGTTATCCCGTTTGGGCTCTACAAACGTCTAAAGGAAACATTTCCCACGACTTCCTTTGAGGACATCTCCACAACAATGATGAAACAACGCTTGATCAAGTCCCATGAAGAAATAGCTGTGGCGCGTAAGGGTGCAGAAATATGCCGAGTTGCCGTGAGGGCCGGTGAGGACGCCATAGCCGAAGGTGCGACGGAGGTTGATGTTGCCATCGCGGCGGAGTTAAAGGCGGCGGAAGAACACGTGAGGATGTTTCCAGATATTGAGTTCGCTAGCGGGCAGGCGCGCTGTAAGTCCGGCAGCAGAAGTCTGATGGGACACACGCCGGCCAGCGGGAAAAAGCTCGTACGAGGAGAGGTCATCCAGTTTGGGACGAACCACTATGCCTTGGGATACCATCACACGTTGCACAGACAGCGAACCATCGGACCGGTACCTGACGATGTGAAACAACGGTTTGACGTAAGGCTCGAGGCGGCCCTTACGGCGATAGATGCCATCAAACCCGGGGTGCTCTGCTCCGAAGTCGACCGGATTGCCTACAGGGTATTCGAAAAGGCAGGCTACGTTGATTTTAAGGGATTTGGAACGGGCCATTCCTTCGGGCTCTTTGGCCCCTTCTGGGGGAGGGAGGAGCTAGGAGAACTGAGAATATATAACCACACGCCCATGGAAGAGGGCATGATCCTATCGGTGGAGCCTTCACTATATTTCCCCGAACTTGGCGGGCTGATGACCGTTGACATGGTGCTTGTAACTAAAGACGGGCATGAAGTCTTGACGGACTACCCCCGGGAACTGACCAGCGTTTGAGAGAAAAGTGCTCCACATGAATCAAAGGATTTTAGTCTCTCCCTACCGGACTGTTAACTAGGAAACCTCTGAACAACGTGGTACAGGTTACATATAATAGTCCGTGGAAGTTGTAGGAGACGTAGGAGCCTCTCAAGGCTTTTTATTGTGTGCAGGCAGAAGCCGGTGAGACCCCAATCGGCTCCGGCGCTAGGCCGGTTGTGGCTTCTCACGCCTCTGTTTGTGGCGCACGCAGGCCGTATCAACCGACCAGGTGACGCTCCGCCGTTATCAGGTTGGTAAGCCCCAACAGCAACGCCAGCCGTTGCGTGGTCTTGGCCAATCCCCGGTATCGAACCTTGGCGTATCCGAAGCGTCACTTCACCCACAGGAACGGATGCTCCGCCTTGGCCCGAATGGACGCCTTCCGTCTCTCCTCCACCGCTGATTCACTCCCAGGCTCCAATTGTCGTATCCTACTGGGTCTCATGGTCACCCGCTACTCCCTGGTACCCCGCATCTCCCCACACCTGCGCCTCCACTCCATGCAACAGCCTGTGCGCCTCCGTCACGTCATGCACGTTGGCCGATGTGGTGCTCATGCTATGCACCACTCCCGTCTCTGAGTCCACCCGGACATGCACTTTTATACCAAAGCGCCACTCGTTTCCCTTCTTCGTCTGACGCATCTGTGGGTCTCGCTCGCCAGCGCCATTCTTTGTCGACGACGGTGCCTCTATGATGCTGGCGTCCACTATCGCTCCCTCCCGCAGTCGCAGCCCTTGGGATGCCAGGTGGCGGTTGATCTCCTCCAGCAGATGTCGGAAGTTCAGTATCGTTGTCTCGTCCGGCAACGGGCCTGACAGCTTCAGTCCCACGAACCGTCTCACCGACTCCGCCTCGTAGAGCAGATCCTCCATGCCAGGGTCGCTAAGAGCCTGCCCTCGCGAAAGCGGGGGTTGTAGAACAGCTGCAGTGTATCCGCAGCATCGTTCACAACTCGTAAGGCCGACGGCCTCGGCCCGCCTTGGGATAATACGGCCGGATCCGCTCTTCCAGCAGACCCCACGGGATCAGACCATCCATCCGCTCAAGGAATATCTCCCGACGGGTCTTACGCTTCTTGCTTTCGTATTCCAGGTCTCCAAAGGTCGGCTGGTGCATCGTGGCTTCACCCCAGGTATTTCTCTCTATTCTGTTTGCCATTCTACTATGGCATGGACGACTGGGGCTTGTTCAGAGTGTTCCTAGTCTTGGACGAAGAGGAGACAAACACTGGAACAGGTTATCAACAAGTTGAGGGGCGGGGGTGTTAATAGCAAAAGACAGCACGGCGGCTGAGGCATCTCGACGGATAGGGGTGACGTAGCAGACCCTCTCCCAGTGCCGAATGGAGTACAGGCGGATTGGGATGGACCATGCTAGGCGGTTGAAGCGACTGGAGTCGGAGAACGGCCCGTTGAGGAGGGCCGCGGGGGACCTCGCATTGGATTATGAGATGCTGAGGGGGCGGCGGCGGGAAACTTCTAAGCTCTTCCCATCGTCGTAGATGTATGGAGCAGGTGAGGGAGAAGTTGGAGCTGTCGGACGTTGAGTCTGTAGGAAATTGTGCTATCCGAGGTCTACGAGGCGGTAGGTGACCGGGCTTACAGGAGACGAGGTCTCGTTGGGGGCGAGATAGTAAGGCTGGCAAGTCAATACAGCCGGTACGTCCATCGGCGTATGACAGCGTTGTTGAAGCTATCTGGATCAGAGGTGAAACACAAGAGGGTGGAGAAGATATAGCGACAGGAGGAGTTGAAGGTGCCTGCGAGACAGCCCAGGAGAGGACGGCTGTGGCTGAATGATGGCTCCTGTGTGCGTCTGCGACCCCAGGGGCCTTCATGCCCACCGTGCCGGTTCCTGCCCTTGTCGATATGCCGTAGTAGGTGGTACAACTATGGGGAGCAAGTTATTGTTACCCTTACCCGAAGTCTGGGTTCCGATTTCGGATCCGGCATAGCAATTGGGAGTACGGGCATATTCCTGAACAACGTGTCGAATTGGTTTGATCTGGTGCTGCCCCGGATAGAGTCCGGATATAGTAAGCAAGAAGTCTTTTGGAATGGCGTCACACGACAGCCCACGTGCTCAAGAACGGTAACTTCTTCTAAAGCATCGGAGCACCGGGAGGTCATGGGATTGCGCAGCTCGCCACACGAGGACACGATATAGTAGTGCTGGAACCTTGGTCTAGAGGAGTGGGCGGCGCGTAGGCTACAACGATTGTCTGAGTCAGCGGAGTTTTCAGAGGCGGCGCCGGCCTTCGTAGGGGCGGCTAGGAAATGGGTTGGTAGGTTTTCCTCAGCAGCACAATAATCTCAGGAAAGTCAATGAGAGGTAGAAGTCGTGATAGACGTTGAATTGAAGTTGGATCTTTCAAAATCCCAGGCCTACTATAAGGAGGCGCGCCGGTACTCACCCGGAGGAGCCCCCGATGCCAAAGGTTGGGACGGAGATCTTTTCTACATAGATCGGGCACAGGGAAACCGATTGTGGGACCTGGACGGTAACGAGTTCATTGACTACCATGCCGCCGCCGGCCCCATTATCTTGGGGCATTCGGAAGCGGAACTTGACAATGCAGTCATAGACACTATCAAGAACCGAGGGGTGCAGTTCGCCCAGCCCCATACACTAGAAGTGGAGTTGACCAAGAAACTGCAGGAAATCATCCCCTGTGCCCAGCAGACTGCCTTCTGCAATGCCGGCACCGACACGCTTCAGTTTGCCGTGCGCATGGCACGGACCTACACGGACCGGCCCAAGATTGTGAAGTTTGAAGGCGGCTACCACGGCTGGGCCGATGGACTGGCGATCAGCACGAACTCGCCCCGGGAGCTTATGGGGGCGGACTCCAACCCGAATGCCGTAGCTGACACGTCGGGAACCCTGCCGGCCATCCTGGAGAACACCATAGTCTTGCCCTACAACAACCTTGACGCGGCCACTGAACGACTTGAAAAGGAGAGGGGCGAGATCGCCTGCGTAATCGTAGAGCCCATTATTCACGGACACGGCATACTGCCAAAGCCCGGCTTCCTACAAGGACTTCAAGACCTTTGCAAGTCGTGCGATATTCCGCTGGTGCTGGACGAGATCATCACCGGTTTCAGGCATGACCTTGGCGGATTACAGAAAAAGTGGAACATCGATGCAGATATAGCGGTCTACGGTAAGTCCATGGCAAACGGCTATGTAATATCGGCGGTCTGTGGCAAAGACGAGTTTATGGATACCCTGACACCCAACGGGCCCGCCTTCCTTTCTGGTACTTACAACGGCAATCCTGTATCTACCGCCGCCTCACTCAAGACCATAGAGATACTGGGTAGGCCTGGTTTCTACGATCGGCTCTACCAGATGGGGGACAATCTTCGCGACAGCATCAACGCCGTTATTAAGCGCTTGGGACTGAATGCCATCTGTTACGGGTATGGGTCCACCTGGGGTCTATACTTTGAAAGTGCTCCGCCTTCCAACTATCGGGATATGCTTAGGTATGAGGAGTCAGGCGGAATGGAGAAGTATAGGGCATACGCAAGACATATGCTGAACAACGGCATCTTTCTGCAGCCGGGTAGGCCCACAAGAGCCTATATCTACGGCGCCCATAACGATAGAGATATTCAGCATACAATAGATGCAACAACCAGCTTTCTCGAGACTCACAAGATGTCCCTGCGCTAGTTTAAACCTACTTGATATGTGAAAAGGCTCGCAGGAGGAAGGAAGTCTTTAGGATATGCAGATGATCAGAATGTACACCGGAGACGATGGAGTTACTCATCTAGAGGACGTGGAGCCTATAGACATGCGGTTTCCCGCCTCTGAGGTGATCATACGACCCGCTCCGCTGGACCTGCCCTCACCCTGGCACAATGCGCCCCTGCGTCAGATCCTCATAGTAAGAACCGGGAACGTAGAAGTTGAAGTGGAGGATGGCACAGTCCGACGACTCGGACCCGGAGATATGGTTCTGGAAGAGGACCTGACGGGCAAAGGACATCGTGGCATACCTGTGGATGATCAGCCGGTGGTTCTTACCGCCGTGGTCTTGAGTTAGGTCCTCGATAGAATCATTATGGGTGGACCTTAATGTACTCAAAACGGAGGCGTGCCCACTGCCTCGTCCAGTCTGATCTCCCTTAGGGCCAAAGGCGTTTCTCTATGCACATCCTAAGGGCACAATGAGGGGATCAGTGGTTTCCTACAACTCCTGATGTCTATCCTATACGAAACATACTCTGTTGTTCAGAGAATCTAACTCTTGACTTCGCCGGGTGGATCAGAATCTAGACGCAATACTCTGAACATGCGTTGGATGTGAACGAGTGGGAGATTAATGCGAATGATTACTGTCTTGAAAAGTAGGAACCAATTGCAAGATCGCCATCTATTTTGTAGGAGTTGCTACGAGGCAAGAGTTCCCTTCTAAGCGTGATGACTGCTCACAAACATTGGGTGTTTCCATCTCGAATAGAGACGTCTTTGCCGATGGACGGATATCCTTCAAGTTGAATGACCTCGACGGAGTTCTTCCATTCCCGTTTGCTTTGTTCGAATCGTGTCCACGATTCACGGAAGAAGAACTTTTGCATGACGGATGGATAAGAGGTGCGATGTATGTCACTATCCTCTCTTAGGACAGACATTGCCTCGCTGGCCGGCTGGTAACGGCCAGATACAATACAGTTGGCGCGATACTCTGATTCGACGTATTACGAAGGTAATTTGACAGACTATACGGCCAATCGACTATAATCCATACTTCAGGTGATTAGAGGAGGATGATATGGCGCAGGAATTGATTGCATATCTAAACGGCGAATTTATGCCTACCAGCCAATGTATGGTCTCCATCAGCGATCGAGGTTTTGGCGGCGACTCGGTCTATGACGTGGAGCGCACCTTCAACGGGAAGATTTTTAGGTTAAGCGCTCACCTAGACCGCCTCTGGAGATCCTTAAAATATGTGCGGATTAACCCACGCATGACCAAGAAGGAGATAGCTGAAATTACCCTTGAGGTTATGAGGCGCAATGAGCACCTACGGGGCAACGCCGATTGGTCTGTTGCCCAAACCATAACCAGAGGCGTGGCCCTGGGCAACACTACAGGTCGCACCACCTCTGTTATTGATGACGTGCCGCCTACCGTATTCATAAACGTGTATCCGCCGCCCTTCAGGCGTTACGCTCATTTACACGAGGTTGGCATCCACGCCATAATTCCGAAAACCCGGAACTACCACCCCGACACCATCGACAACAAGGCCAAACACCGCAGCCGTTTGAACCTCACCATGGCTCAGTTGGAAGTGGTGGAAGCTGATCCGGAGGCGTGGCCTCTATTGCTGGACCACTATGGGAACATCTCTGAGGGAACGGGTTCCAATTTCTTCATAGTAACGGATGGCGTTATACGTACTCCCACGGACACAAGCATCCTCCAAGGCCTCTCCCGAGACACGGTGATGATGTTGGCCAAAGACCTGGATATTCCCTGTATCGAGGAGGATATTCAGCCCTTTGACGCCTATACCGCGGACGAGGCTTTTATGACTGGTACCAGCCACTCAATGCTGCCCATCTCCAGGATAGACTGGCGTCCCATTGGCGATGAGATGCCGGGTCCGATGGTGAGGCGGCTCCTGGCGGCCTGGAGCGAGCTGGTGGGGCTGGATATCGTCGACCAAACCAAGGCCCTGGCAGCCGCCAGCGAGTAGCAGACGGTCGGAAGCCCTAGCGTACCTGTCTGCCGCCCTGATAGACGGCCCACAGGTTCCGCATCTCTCCTATATTTGATAGGGGATCTCCGTCGACTAGAGCGAAGTCAGCGAGTTTCCCAACCTCGATAGTGCCGACGTCATTGGAGGTTCCCACCAGTTCTGCCGCCGTAGAGGTGGCGGCCTTCAGGGCCTCCATGGGGCTCAGGCCCCAATCGACCATAACTTCCAACTCCCTCACGATGTTGCCGTGACGCATGGGGTCGCCTCCCCCGGCGTCGGTGCCGGCGGCAATCTTTACCCCGGCGGCGATGCACCGCTGGTAGCTGGCCTTGTGCCACTCCCGGACGGCCTCGGACGCGTCGATCCTTTCCTTGGCCATGCCATGCCTCTTCGACGCTCTGAATAGAAAGTCCCTCCAGGAAAGGGTGGGTACCAGTATAGTGCCCTTTTTCGCCATCAGCTGCGCTGTCTCCTGGTCGATGTGGGTGCCGTGCTCGACTGAGTCGATGCCCGCCTCCACCACTTCCCTCGTGCCCATGAAGCCGGTGCAGTGAGCGGCAACCTTTAGCCCCTTGCCGTGGACGAAGTCCATTACCATCTGGGCTACCTCCGCTCCCATGGTCCCGGGATCGCTGCCGTCCGTGCTAGAGCCGGTAGCTCCTATCTTGATTACCCCGGCGCCCTGGGCAATTCTGGCCAGGATGGCTCTACGCATGTCCTCCGGGGTGTTGACCGTCTCAATCTTGGACTGCCCCCACGTTGTCGGATATTGGAGCCATTCTCCGGAGGCAACGATCCGTGGGCCCGGCAGCGCGCCCGCGGCGACGGCGCGGGCCAATGTGATGCTTATGCCGCGGGGCGAACCCACGTCCCTCGCCGATGTCTGCCCCGTCATAATGGCCCGATGAGCGTTTCCCGCCGCCTTTGCAAGCAGCAGTTCCGGAGGGTCGCTGTTCATCGCCGCAACGCCGTGTTGACCCCCGTCGCCGGCGAAATGCTCGTGGCAATCGAAGGTGCCGGGAACCATCGTTAAATCTTCGCCGTTGATGTCCTCAAAATGTGGATGGTTCAACGGTGAGGTGGCGCCCTCCCCTATCCAGATGATGCGTCCATTCTCTACTGCCACGTTTACCGATGGCACAGGGTCCGCGCCGGTTCCGTCTATCAGTCGCACGTTTCTTACGAGTAAGTTCATTTCTACTCCCACGTCTGCCCGGAAATCTGAGGCGATTCTAATCTTGGAAGCGACATACAGTCAAGATAGACACGATCCGTCAGACTTTTCCCAATCTCATCAACCCTACGCCCAAGCTGGTTAGTGGCCCTCTATTTCACCTATAATCAACTCGACCGTACCGAACAGTTGGGCCGGGAGGAAAGTCATGGACGCCAAGAAGATAAACATAGCCGTTATAGGCGCCAACATACATATGGGATGGGGTGGTGGGGTCCATCTTCCGGCCCTCCTCAAGCTGCCTGAGTACCAGGTTATTGCTGTTTGCACCAGTCGAAAGGAAACGGCCGAGGAAGCTGCGGAACACTTCAATGTCCCTATGGCCTTCCACAACCACCAGGACATGATTGCCCACCCCGACGTAGAAGCGGTATCGGTATGTGTTCGCGTGCCCCTGCATCACCAGATGGTCTTGGATGCTATTGAAGCCGGGAAACACGTGTATTGTGAATGGCCCCTGGGGGTGACTTTGGCCCAAGCGGAGGAGATGGCTTCCAGGGCCCGGCAGAAGGGAATCTCCCACATGGTGGGCTTGCAGCTCCGCAACAACCCCGTGCTTCTTCGTCTAAAGGAGCTTATAGAGGAAGGGTACGTGGGTGAGATGTTGAGCGTAAGAATGGAAGCTTGCGTATCCAGCAGCACCTATGTCCATCCCCGCCTAGCCTGGGAAGTGGATGGTGAAAAGGGGGCCCACGTTCTCTCTATCCCTGGGGGACACACCCTTGACGTCATTTCCCATTGTGTGGCGAAATTCGCCCAGCTTTCGGGACAGGTAACTACCCAGTTGACAAGGAGAAAGGTGGAAGGCACTGACGAAGTGCTTGACGTCATGGCTCCGGACACCGTGCTGGTGTCGGGTACCCTCACCAATGGGGCAGCGGTATCTGCCCACGTGGCAAGAGGTATATGGCATGGAACTGGGTGGACCCTGGAGGTCTACGGCGCCAAGGGGACACTAGTGGCATCCTCCTCCACTCTGCCTCAACTCGCTTCATCCATCCGGCTGGAAGGAGCAAGATGCGATGAAAAGGCGCTGGCTCCCCTGGAGATACCTCGCCGGCTGCGCTGGGGTTCTCCTGAACTGGCAGACGTGGAGCCTTTTAACACAGGCCAAATGTTTCGACGCTTTGCCGAATCCATCAATCAAGGCACAACGGCCCATCCCAACTTTGACGATGCTGTTGCGAACCACCGGTTACTGACCGCCATAGAGCGCTCCTCCGCCACCGGCCGTCGGATCAGCCTGGATTAGCCCAGCGGAGCAATTAATTTCTAGCGCCAAACAAAGGAGCAAACAATGGGAACTATTCATTTCATAAAGGCCGAGCCCCTGACCAAAGAGGCTTTTAGCCCCTTTGGGGAGCTTCTGGACGTAGAGGCGATGCCCGTAAGTCCCCCAACCTCCTCTCATGTAGGCTTCCAGTGTGGAAAAGTGCGAATTGGCACTGCCTTGCTCCCCTACAAAGGACTCAGGCTTACCGGTCTGGAGCAGCATTTTCACGTAACCCAGGCCTTCATACCCATAACAGGCTCTCCAGCTGTGGTAGCTGTGGCCGCTCCCACTCCCCAGCAAGACCCCAACGCCATACCTGAGCCCCAGGACGTGCGTGCTTTCCTAATCGACGGGACCAGGGGCTATATGCTCCATAAGGGTACCTGGCACTCAGACCGGCTGCCCCTGTACGAACCGGGGTCCAAGATGGTTATCATCACGGACGACGAGACCAATCAGGATCTTCAGGAGCATGGCAGCATGTCTGATCCCATTGACCGGAGAGGTGGGTGGAAGCTGAACCGCCTTGTCGACTTCCAGCACGAGTTCGGCATTACCTTTGAGATACGGCTCTAGGCAGACTCGTTAAGCCCTTCTCCCTCTACTTACATTCTCAGCAAGACAGTGAGACTGCGTGCGAAGGTCGTGGGCGACTGCGTTGGCAGAGGGACGCTATTTAAAGCCAAAGGCCTGAGACAAAGCCTCAGGCCTTTAGATTGTAGTAGTCTGGTTCCTTCCGTCTATGCCGTAGCCAGAGGATGGCCTGCTATCAGCCTATCCCCGTAAATCTTCACGGAGTTGTCCCAAAGGATCTTCTCCTTACTCTCATGGGACAGCGGCTGCGCCATCATTTCCTCCAGGGGCTCGTGCGGGGCCGGCGCATCGGCGTGAGGGTAGTCGGTGTTGAAGACGATGTTGTCGTTGCCAATGTCGTCCACCACGTATTTTATGGTTGTCTCATCGGCGTCGGCGGCAATGGCGCACTGGCGCAGGAAGTAGTCCCGGGCAGAGGCGTCCAAGGGGTCGTCGTGGAAAGCCAAGCCCTGGCGTCCCTCCGTGGCTTTTTCCAGCCGGTTCAGGAAGAAGGGCAGCCACCCCGAGTTGGACTCCAAGACGAGCAGGCGCAGTGTGGGGAACCGGTCCAGGATGCCGCTGAGCATGAAGTGGGCCAGGGCCAGCATGTTCTCGAAGGGGAAGCCTATCAGGGTTCCCACGGACCGAGCGCCTCCCTTCACATCGTTATAGCGGACGCCCAAAAGGGGCTTGCCCGTGGCGCTGTCCATGCCGTGGATGGCCAGGGGCACTTCCAATTCCACCGCCGCCTGCCACACAGGGTCGTAGTCGGGGTGGTGCCACATCTTGTCGGCAATGGCCTGCGGAAGAAAAATGGACACCGCCCCCTTCTCCAAAACGGCGCGCCTCATCTCCACAACCATCTCACCCAGAAGCTCACCGGGCACCTGGGCGCAGAACTTGAGGCGTTCAGGGGCCGCGCTGCAGTACTCGTTTGCCCAGTTATTGTAGGCGCGGCACATAGCGGCGTAGACGTGGGGCTCCCGGTTGTAGGCGGCGGATACGGCGGCATTAGTGGCCAGCATGACCTGGATATCCCAGCCCTGTTCATCCATGTCTTGTAGGCGGCTTTCCGCACTCCACCAGTTGTTGTAACCGTTGGCAAATTTCTGGGTTAGTATCTGAGAGCTTCGCTCCCTGTTGCCCCCTACGGCTATCTGGCCGTCGGTGTACTGGAGGATCGCCCTTCCGTGAACCTTCGCTACCCTGGGCCGCTGGTCGTAGCACTCCTCGCCAACCATATACTTGTCCCAGATGTCCGGCGGCTCGTAGAAGTGACCGTCAGCATCAATTATCTTAAATCCGTTACGCATCTCTGCACCTCTTTATTGTGGTCTAATTTTTAACCAGTTCGGCGTATTCCCAGTGTCGAGTGGGACCCTGGTTAGAGAAGTCCGACTCGTATTTTGCAATAACCCCGCCGTCGTAGGCGGCGACTGGCAAGACCCAGTAGAGGGGCAGAAGGGCGTGCTGGTCGTAGAGGAAATCACCGAGTTCGCGGAACAGCCGCAGCCTTTCGGCCGGGTCTACGGTGTCTTCAATTTCTCGCACCAGGCCGTCTGTTACCTCGTGGGCAAACATGCCGCCGCGGGCCCTATCCTCTGTCGCGGAGACCTTCAGGTTATTGGTCAAGGACATCTCGTAGGAGAAGAAACCGTGCATCTCCAGGCGGGCATGCCGCTGAAGGTCCCACGTACGCCCCATACTGAGCATCTCAGCGTATTCAATCTCTCGAAGTTCTACGTTGACTCCGATGTCCCTCCAGTACTGGGCGATGGTCTCAGAGATTTCCGGTCCCTCGGAGAGGCCGGGTTTCTTGCTGGCCACCACCTCTAATTCGAAGCCATTGGGATATCCCGCTTCTACCAGCAGCTGTTTGGCCTGCTCGGGGTCGAAGGGGTCCACCGTCCATCTATCGTTGAATGCTCCATCCGTCGGGTGAATTTTGAAGCCCGTCGCATAGTCCGCTTTTCCTTCGAAAAAGACCTCGTTGAGTTCCTCCCGATCAATCGCAAGGCTAAGCGCTTCTCTAACTTCGGCTTTAGTGAGAGGAGAGGTAGGGTCAAACTTGTCCTCCCAACCGGGCGGCTGGTAGTAATACTGCCCTCCAAACATCATGAAGACTATGAAGCCGGGCACGGTGCTGAAGACCTCCGAGTATCCCTTCTCCCTGATCTGAGGCAATAGATTCCTCGGAATGTCGGACATGTGGACCTCTTTGGCCAATAGCGCCGCTACGCGCGTAGCGTCTTCCTTCATATAGAGGAATTCGATTTCATTCATCTCTGGCGTCTGTCGCCAATGATCCTCCACCCGCTCAAAGGCGATGTGGCTGTTTTCTCCAAAACTTACAAAGCGGAACGGCCCCGTCCCAATGGGGTCGGCGGCGTACCCCTCCTCACCTACCGCGTCCCAATGATCCTTGCTGTAGTTGAGCCACTGGAACATGTCGGAGGTCCAGATGCCAATGGTGGCTTCCGGTCTGTTCAGGTTCCAGGTGATTTCGTGAGGGTTGGGTATGTCGAAACTGCTCTCGCCGTCGATGACCTCCATCATCAGAGCCGAGCCTGAGAGCATACTGTTTGCGTATTGTTCCCAGGTGAACACCACGTCCTGGGCGGTGAATTCGGTACCGTTGTGGAAGGGGATGTCTTGTCGCAGTATGTAGGTCCACTTGGTCCCGTCGGGAGACACACTCCAGTCGGTAGCCAGTCTAGTACCCTCGTATTCGCGAGTGAACCGGTTGAAGCCAATTAAGGTCTCGTACATTCCTCGCAGTGGTCCGCTCCCCTCAACCCAAACCTTGTGAAACAGCGTGTTCTGGGGAGAGGGTGGGGTTATGGCCACTATAACCTTGCTCACTACCGGTTGCGGCTCCGGAGCCATAGTGGGGGTGGGGGTAGGCGTGGCCGTGGGAGGGGCTGGCGTTGGCGTAGGAGCCGGCGTGGGCGCAGCTGTAGCAGCGGCTGGCGCTGCAGTGGGAGCTGGCGTCGGCTCAGGCGTTGCGTCGTCTCCGCAGGCCATTATGAACAGCATTAGGATGACCAATCCGCTCAATATGTAGGGTATTTTCAAGAGCCTTGACCACTGCTGACCCATGTCCACAACACCTCCTATATTATGTGGGCCGTTGTACGTCGGCCCCACTGCTTAAGGGCGTAGCGTAACCGTTGGGAAAGCTTCAGTCAAGTAATGGTTTTCTAAAGTTTCATTAAGACGTTTTACATATATAAATGGCCTGGCAGTTACGAAATAAGAACTACAATTATCCTCCTTATCTACCTCAGGCAGGGCTTGTGTTAGCATCTCAGTTTGACCCTCAATTCCAAGGACTCGGTAAGGTGTCGAGGGCAGAGTGATAAGGCTGTTGCAAGAGTCCAACTAATGTAGATCCGGTTAGTTGGACAGAGGCAAGGCTGAGATGGGTGACAGGTCCAACACTCCCTGCTCGTTCGATGGTTGAACGCCCGCTAGGGTTCGGAATCCTGCCCTAAGATGATAGCAAGATGAGGAGATTTCAGCAGTTGAGATCGTTCCTTACGGACCTGAGCCGCGAAGGCTATACCTGACTGCGGTGTCTCAAGGAAATTGTTGCAGGATGAGAGGCATTGTTGCTGGGAGACGTTGTCCAAATCGAGTCATTCATGCTCGTCAGGGCTATGAACTACGACGGAGTAAGAGACAGACTGAGATGGACCCGGCAATTTTGACAGAAGTGAAGTGGAGTTAATGGAGCGATGGCCACATGAAGAATGGAACCGCCAGAGTAGTTGTCTCCTGAAGGTCTAGCATTTCTAGGGAGAAGAGGAATCGAGTACCCATACCTGGCGTGCCTTGGTCCAACTGTGTTCGGCATCAAACTGTCGGAGATCAGCCAACCACATCTCAAAGATGGTACTGTCTATCGTACAGAATCACTCCCTACAAAGGACTCGAACTCGTCATCAGGGGACCCGGAGTAGGCGTAGCGCTCTTGCTGATTCAAGCCAATCTATGGTAACAAATGTGGGAATAAATCGCGATGGGTATACCTGTATGGCACTATCGGCGACTCGCGTCAGGACACTCAAGGAACCGGAGCGATACTCCGACGGCGGTGGTCTGCACCCGTTCATCAGCAAGGCGGGACGCAAGTCTTGGTTCCAGCGGACCACCATCAACGGACGCCGTCGCGATATCGGCCCGGGTGGATTTCCGTCCGTAAGCCTCGCCCGAGCTCGCGAGAAGGCGTTGGACAATCGGGCCGCGGTTGCGGAGGGTCGCGATCCTCTGGCCGAGAAGAAAGCGCCCCAAATACCGACGTTCAGGGAAGCCGCCCATGTCCTACATGAGGCGAACATACTCCGTTGGCGCAACGCCAGGCACATAGCAAGCTGGATACAGACTCTCGATCGTCACGCCATGCCTACAATGGGCAATACACCTCTGGACCGTATAGACCGCCATGGGGTACTGCGAGTCCTCACCCCGATATGGTCAACCCGGCCGGAGACAGCACGACGTGTGCGTCAACGGATACGTACGGTCTTCCGGTGGGGAATGGCCCACGACTTCATGGAGTCCAACCCGGCGGGTGAAGCCATCGACGGCGCGTTGCCCCCCATGCCGAAGGTGAAGGCACACTTCAGGGCACTTCCTGATCAGGAAGTTGAGTCGGCGCTCGAAATCGTTGAAGCATCACAAGCCTCGATACCAGCCAAGTTTTGCTTCCGATTTCTGGTCCTGACGGCGGCGCTCTCCGGTGAGGCCAGGGTGGAGTCCAGCCCGTCGGCGTGGTAGCGGGCGATGGCCTCGTCCACGACGAACTTGGTGTGCTCGTCGGCTGAGATGTGCCAGCCGGAGGCGTACAGCAGCCCGTTGTACCTCACCACCCAGACGTGCTTGTACTCCAGCGCGCCGGTATGGTCGTCCACGATGCCGCCGCTCTCCGGGTTCCTGTAGATGTAGGACACCCACTTGCCGTCCTCCGTGGCCGACAGCATGTCCGGCCCAAAGTTGTAGCCGTTGGCGTCAGTGCCCACCCAGCCCTTCAGGTCCAGCCCAAGGCGGTGAGGGTCGGGATGCCCGATGACCAGGTCGTTCTCGTCGATGATGAAGACGTACCACTGGCCGTCGATGCTCCCCTCCCGGTTGTAGTAGGCGAGGGTGGCGTCGAGTCCCTGGGTCTCGTAGCGGCTGATGGCGTTGTTGATGAAGAACCTGGTGTAGTCGGCGGGGCGGACTTTGGCGGGATGGAGGCAACCACGCCGCGCGCTATCCGCTCGGCCTCGGCGGAGGTGAGTCCGGGTTGCGACGTGGGGGTCGAGACGATGGCGGCTTCGACTATCCGCTCGACTTCCTCTTGGGACAGCCCCGCGTCTGGCCGGGGCGTCTCCGCCATCGCCCTGCGGATTGCCTCCTCTACATCGGCGGAGGTGAGTCCCGGCTCCCTTTGGACCGGGGCGGGGGCGTCGGCCAACTCCTCACGCACGATCTCCTCAACCTCGGGGCGGAATAGCCTCCCATCGCCGTCTCCGCAGGCGATGGATAGCAGTGGTGCGAGTAGGAAAAGGATCGCCCTTACCCCCGAATAGAACGCTCCTCTGCTCATCATGCCAGTCCTTTACAGCCCGCCCATTACCACCGTCTCTGTGGGAGCGCTCCTCAGATAAAAAATTGTCCATCCGTTGACCAGAAGGCCACCTGCGCCTTGATAGTCTCGCCCGCGTCGTCGTCGGTCAGGGTGTAGCTGGAAAAGGCTCTGTCTCTTCCCGTGGCTCCGTCAATAAACGTGTCCGTGTCCCCGTCGGTTCTTATCCACGCATAGCCGGCGATTCTGTCCACGTTCTGTATGGGAGAAGTGTCTACCGTCAGCGTCTTTCCCACTTGGGCCGTTCCGACTATGACTGGCAGTTCGTCAGCGTCGCGCAACACATTGGTGACGAATACGGTTACCTGCAACATGCTTGTGTTGGTGCCGTCGGATGCCTGTAACGTCACGTCGTACTGGTTGTCGGTGTCCGCATCCGTGGGATCTTCGTAGTTGGGCGATGATGTGAATTTAAATTGCCTACTAGTGGCACTGCTTCCTGCGATGGAGAAATCGTCACCGTCATCGCCGGACAGTGACCAAGTGATGACGTTGTCCGACCCGGGTAGCGTGTAGGTCGCTACCGCCAGCTTGCCGTTCTCCCCGTAGTTGATCGTCGTGTCTCCAGAGAGAGTGACTGGCGACGAATCGCCGCCGGAAACCTTGTGGATCGAGTCGTCGTCCAGGGCTGGGTGCGTGACTGCTGCGTCACGGTCGAATGCGTAAAGGCCGTCTTGCTCAGAGCTAAAGGGAGTATTTCTGGCCTGGTCCAAGATTACGCCCCTGTTCAGGCTGAGCTTGTTGGCGTCGATGGACACACCGTCGCTGTCCTCGTCTCCGGCGGTTACGTTGTAGGTGAACAGGACGGAGTTGGCATTGGTGGAGTGGAAGTCGGCTGTCCGCGCTTCACCTCCTACGTCGATCGTCATCTTGGGTTTGGGGTAGCCGGAAACGTCGGAGCGACCGATGCGGGGCACAGTGACGGTCTCGCTGAAAGTGACGGTGATCTCGATGGCCTCACCGGCCGTATACCCGTTGCTGGAAGCTGGTGACGACGTGATCTAGATGCCGGTGACGTACGACAGAATGGCATCGACCTTGAATTCGGAGTTGGCTGCGAGTGCTCCATCGGTTAGCTTAGCTGGATTACCCGCGGTGTCTCGAAGCCAGCCGGTGCCGACTTGGATGGCGCCAGCGGCTACGATTGGACCGTCAGCATCGTAGTCGCCTGATTTGATCGTGTACGCGTAAGAGGTACTGTCGAACCTGCTTGCTAATGTGAACGTCTTGGTGGTTCCGTCGAAGTCAACCGACATGGTTGGAGCGGTGTCGTAGCTCAAACGTATGCGTTTGCTCCATTCGGCGTCGATGTAGAGTTTTTCCCCGGCAGTGTAAAAGCCATTGGAGCCGTCGGTTGAGGAAATGAAAGCGAAACGAGACATCCTCGGGCGGATTCCGTCCACCTCGTGGCTGGTCTGTGCTGGCAGGGCCTCGTGGGTGAGGTCGGCAGCGTTTCCCGCCACATCTTTAATGGTGCCGCCGTTCAGCGTCAGCTTGTTGGCTGCTATGGAGATGCCGTCAGTGTCTGAGTTCTCTTCTGCCACCGTATAGTTAAAGACCACTGCGCTTCCTTCGGTGCTATCGTACGCCGCCGTCTTGGTGGTACCTCCGATGTCCAGTTTCAGCTGAGGCTCGCCCGTAACGGTAACGTCCTCGCTGAACGTCACCGTTACTTTGATGCTGTCGTCGATCCCGTAGACGCCAGTGTAGAACACCCCGATATGGGCGTCATAGTCGGGGTCGCCGGTAATGGCAATCGACGAGACAGTTGGCGCGGTTGTATCGGTCTGAGCGGAGACCGAAGGCGGACCACCGAGCCAAACAGCCCGACCAGGGCCGCAAGCACTCCAAACATGAGTGTCCAATGCAGTGGCCATTACAACGTATTCCCTGATTTGGCTGCGATACCAGTATTTATGCTCACTTCACTTCTCCTATCTCACTTGACGTGCTCTGGTGTGTGTAGCTCTCTTGCGTTTCAGCAAGGCCGCAATTGCAAGTGTCGGGCCTCTTTCATTACACGGAAGTGCCGGTCAGACCTATCCCTCCGGTCCTGGAACGAACCAGTGCTGTGCTTGATCTCACCTGTTCCTGGGTTCATGTCTTCGCGGAACAGCAAGGCGACCACCTCGGTGGCCGTCGCCAAAGACCCCTCGTACTGATGCCCCCCCGCCTCTCGGCGTTGATGTAGATGACAGGTCCACCCGCTTGCTCCGGAACATGTATGCGTCTGTTGGATGCCAAACAAACGCGCCCTACCCCATGGACAGGTTACTGATGAGTGTTGTATTTGCCCCCGGTGTTGTACAAGATGAATATGGAAAGAATGGCCTTTGTCTTTTACCCTTTCTTGATAGAGCGTTTTGCCTAGTCATATTGGTACAAAGCGCTCTACTAGCAGTTGAGAGGTCTATGTAAATGGTCAGTGGTCGGCGTGAAGTTGGTTGCCCCAAAAACTGCGTGTGGACTGGCTGGTCGAACTGGAGGCGAAGGCCGTTCCGGTCAATAAGAACGGGACCTACGGACATCGTGAGGCCATCGGCATCGGGTAGGCGGTCTCTAGGTTGTCCGGAGCAACCTGCACTCGCCCGTGGCCGCAAAAATCGCTTTCTCCTGGGCGGATTTCATGGCCGAGGAGCCGGCGACACCCAAGGGCCGGGGCCGCAAGCCCCAGCCCGCAGCCGCGTCCCTGTTCGAGTGGGCGCTCGCCCTTGAGCAGGCAGGATCTGGAGCGGAAAGCGGAGCCGGTCGGCGCGGGGCGCTAGGCCACCCTCCACGTCCATGTGTGTGGCCCTTTTCTGTTGCCCATTTTCCGGTGGGGCATTGATGCCTCTTCTTCGTTCGCCCTCTTCTGCATCAGATGGTCCATCTGGGGAAGCGGCAGGCATGGAAGCCAATAAGAGGAGACTCACTCTGGACCTGGCCTCCACCTTTCAACGTTGGCTGAAGGTCTGGCGGTCAAGGGCGTCAGCATGCGCCGGAGCGGTCAAACCGCCGTCGACCGGGAGGCCCGACGGAAGGAGAGGCTGACACCCGTTTCTCGGAGACGCCATGCGCCATAGCCAACACGCGCTGGGAGCGCCTTCCGGGCGATATGCCGTCCGCCCCCGGCTGAGGGCGCGCGTCTTCAGCAGAATGGCAAGGTCAGAAGAGCTGCTCAACTGGTCTTCCAAGCTGCCTGGCACGCACCCGCTCAAGTCGTTGCCGTAGAGGTACAGATCTCCCAGGCTGGAGAGGCTGCCCAGCTCCGCCGGTATCTCCCCGCTCAAGAAGTTGATGGAGAGGTCCGGCCGTATAACGCGCCCGTCGTCGTTAGTGTAGACGCCGTGCCATTCGCCTGAGGGAGCGTCGCTCAGCCAGTTGTCGCTTCCATTCCAGTTCTCACTGTCTGTTGCATTGTAGAGGGCAGCCAGCGCTTCCCGATCCGTTTCTGCAAAGCCGGAGGCCGCGGGCGGGCGCATCGCGGTGGCGGTAGGCGCGTCCCCTGACCCTGGCGTGGAAAGCGTCCGTGTGGGGGAGGCAGGCGTCTCCGTTGGGGTGGGCGCGGTACGGTCGGGGGCTGTCACGCCGGAGGGATCATCAGAGCCGCAGGCCGCGAGCGCCGCCGTAAGGGCCAGCGTAAGGACAACGCTCAACAGGGTCACATATCTTTTCGTGCGTGTACTCGTCATTTTCCCTGGCGCAGGCATCCTCTTTCCCGTCCGCCTCAGTCCTTGGCCCTCCAGTTTCGGGTTCGGTGCGCCTGACTCAACCGTTCATCCATGTATGCCTGCTCTTTTCCTTTCCTCTATCCGCCGGGACCGCTGACGATGAGTTCCACCCGTTCGGACAGCGTCCTGCCGTCCCCCGTGCAGATGGCGCCGTCGACCTCGCAGTTCAGGTGGCGGGGAGCACGATGGTTACCGCGTTGTTCGAGTCCGGTCTGACGGTGATTTCCCACCTGACGTTCTTGCCCTGCTCCAGCCGACGCGCCCTGACCACGTCGCCCCCGGTCACCGTGAAGGCATGGTCCCAAAGGGTCTTCTAGCTGAAGCCTGATCTGGGTTCCTCGCTGAGACGCAGCTCGAATATGAAGGCGTCTGTGCAGTTGTGAGACTCGGGGGCGTCGTGGATGCTGGCGGTCAGCGGCGCCGCATGTGCGGTGTCGTTCGTCACACTTCGGTCGGTGAAAGAGACCGCCGCGTTGCCCACCGCGTCCCGCAGACGAGCCGCCGATCTGCTGACGGGAGCCGCGTAGCTTACCGTCACCGTGTCCTGGGATGTGACCGCCGATACCAGCGTCAGAGTGACTGAGCTGCCGGTCACATCTACGGAGTCGACCGCGCGTACATTCCCGCTCACCGTCACCGTGAAGGCCGCCGTGGCCGGCTCCGAGTTCTCGTCGAGGGCCTCGTTGAAGGCGATGGTCAACGCAGCTCCGTCCACGGACGCCGCGGACAGCTCCGGCGGCACGGTCTCACATGGCGTTCCACTGCCGTCATCAGACGGAAGACCTTCGCCGACATCGTTGATGGCCAGGACGCGCACCGAGTATGCCGTGCCGTCCGTCAGCCCGGTGATCGTGTGGCTGGTCCTGGTCACCGTTGCTTCCGATACATCCGCAGGCGTGTCCCAACTGTCCACAGCTTCCTTCCACTGTACCTTGTACCCGGTGATGGTCGAGCCGCCATCGGATGCAGAGGCGGTCCATGATGCCAGCAGGGAGGTGCTGTCGTGGGGCGAAACATCCGGAATGCCGGGCGCCCCGGGGATCTTTGCGGACTTGTCCTTGGCGTCAGGGGATTTCTGCACCGGAACGGCCAGGGCGGCAATTACTGCGAAGCTGGGCAATGACTCCTCGTTCCCGGCGTCGTCGGTGAAGGTGACCCGCACCGTGATGGCTTTACCCTCGTCCTCGGCTGTCACCACGTAGCTCGATCCGGTTGCGCCCACTATATCCGTCCCGGATTTGGCTCCCAGCTCCGACCCCGGACCCACTGGTAGGCGAAGACCTCGTTGTCCAGCCCGTCTTCGTACCGGATACCGGACGTGGTGGCAGTGAGCGTCTCGCCGGCTCGTGCGACGCCCTGGATGCCGGGACCGCCCGTTGCCGGGCTGTTCTGCTTCTGGGATTCTGGAACCTGGTCGGTCAGAGCCGGTTCCCGGTCATGAGTTGAACGCAGCGTCATCCACCTGGGAACCCGGTCAGCCAAATCAAGGAACTCAAACTCTTTGTCGTAACCGACGCCCTTACCCCAATAATGTATGCCAAAACTATCGTCCTTTGGAATCACGTAGTCCGCCTTTCGCCGGACGGTTACCACTTGTGGAATGTCCGAGTTTTCCACGGTGAAGCTGTGCATCAGAGGTTCCACAACGTACTGCGAGTCGCTTGCAGGTTCGAGCTTTGTCATGAAGACCTCGACGGGTCCGGTGGGACGGGCGCCCAAGTTGATGCTGAACTGCGCTGGCTCACCATCGGACATATCTACGTGAGCCACGCTGACTACTATCCTCCGTTCAGGCCGGTCAACAGCCAAAATGCTGCCTGGCCCTTCTATACAGAGAGTGTAGATACCCAGACCATTGGCTCCATCTCCGAACGGGTTCGCGCCAACAAGCACCGTATAGTAGCCCGTATCCTACTCTGGCTCCTTACCTGGGAAATAAGAATAGGAGCCTGTTCTATTGCGAAACCTGAACCGGCTGGAGCTATCCCACCCAACACCACGGTCGTTACTCCCGTAAGTTGGGAAAGTCCCATAGGAATGCCCCGGAGGGTAGAACCCCTCGCGGGTATATGTTGTGACGACATAGACAATATGTGGGTCACGCAATGTGCCCTTGTTCGAATGCAATCCCATTAAATCTATTGTGTACTCGTCCCAATAGGAGGAGCCGGTAATCCTCCAGACCCACCGGTCCGTTTGTCCCCTGACTGTGATTTCTCCCTTGGTGCAGACCCGACTCTGGCCCGTCGTTTCTCCCACCACCATACCGTCGTCGTTCATTAGAGTGATCCTAGCTGTGCTGGGAGAACCCGGTACAAATCCCGCCGGCAAAGTCCCGAATCCCAGCTCTACCATCTCGCCATTGTCTTCTACGTTGTCATCGAATGCCGTGACGGTGAACGATTTGGAGGTATCCCCCGTATTGAAAGATACGGTCTCGGGCACACCCGACCAGTCGTCTTCCGTCGCCCCATCATGACTGTTGGCAGTCAATGGGATTTCCACTTGGCGCTCCGCTGGGGAACCCAAAATAACGGTAACGACTGCGTCGTCGCCATCCTCGGTAGCGCTGTACCTGTCCGCACCAAAGTATACGGTCAGGGATGCGGGCAGGTCGTCATCCGTGATGCTTACTACCGTCTCCGTGATCGCCCCCGCGCTTACCCCGCTCCCCCCGTCGTCCCAAAGCCCAGCCTCACCCGCTCCACGTCGTCGTCCTCGCTATCGTCGGTAGCGGTGAAGCTGAACGCCTTCGAGGTCTCCCTGCTGTTGAAGGTGACCGAGCTGGGCACGCCGGAGTAGTCGGCGTCGTTCTCGTTCGTGGCCGTGAGGAGGATGGAGACGGTCCGCTCCGGGTCCACGTCCAGCCCCACGGTGACGCTGCCCCCTCCGCCACCGTGTAGGTCCCGGCCCCGAAGCTCACCATCACGTCGTCCGGCGCATCGTCCGTGATGGTCACCGGCAGGTCCTTGGACAGGGAGGCGTAGTCGCCTCCCAAGGCTGTGTGGGTCAGCGTCTCCGGGTCGTCCACAGCGTCGTCGTCAGCCGTCACCTTTACCGTCTGTGGAGTATCCCAGTCGTCAGCGGTGAAGGTCAACACGGTCTTGTCCAGGCTCAGGTCCGTCCCCGCGTGGCCCCTAATCGTGAGCGTCACCGCGCCGGTGGGCTCGGAGTCGAGAACTACCGTGTATTCGTTGCTCAGTCCCGACACCACACCTATCTCAGTCGGCTCGATCGTCACACCCGAGGTGTCGTCGTCCGTTATGGTCAGGGTCACACTGTCGGCTGTAACATCCTCGTAGTCACCGCCTGCAAGGGCATGGAACAGCGTCTCCGGGTCGTCCACAGCATCGTAGTCGTGGGCAGCGGTGACCGTCACCGTCTGTGGGGTGTCCCAGTCGTCGACTGTGAAGGTGAGGGTGGTCTTGTCGAGGGTCAGGTCGGTGCCTGCGTGGCCCGAAATGGTGACCGTCACGGCACTGGTGGGCTCGGAGCCGAGGACCACCGTGTATGTGGCCCCGCCTGTCTCTCCTTCGGCAATGGTCAGGTTCTTCGGACTGCTCTCCACGCCCTTAACGTCGTCGTCCTGGATAACTACTCCGGCCCCTTGCTGATCAAATAGACCCTTCAATAGTGCATTTCGGGGGTTGCTTATCCGCAGTCCAAAGAACTCGGCGCCTTCGCTAACCAGATCGTCGTCACTGGGACAATTACAGTCTTTACTGTTTCCTCAGGCTCAAACTCGAGTGTCCCCACGGACTTGGTGTAATCCGCGTCTTCGGTGGCAGCCGTGAACGTACTTGACCGGCTCCCGATAACTCCACTTGTTGTAGAATCAGTGGCATAGTCCACGTATACAACTTCGCTGCTGTTGCCTGTTAGTGTGATGGTAAAGGATACGGAGCCGACCGATTCGGGAACGAGGGACGACTCGCCGTTTAGTCCGGAGATGGATAGTAGCGGTGTCGGGTCATCGTCTAGGATCACGCCATCGACTGTGAGGGTGTCCGCCCCGTCGGCAAGCACTACGTTCCTTATGTTCATCAGAGTTATGGTAAAGGTCTCTTCATCCGCTTCATCCTTGTCGTCATTTATCGTTGTAACGCTAAAGGTCCTTTCAGTTTCTGAGAGTCCAAATATCACCACTCCCTGAGTCTCTGCAACATAGTCGCTTCCCGCCGTAGCCGTGCCGTCTCCAGTAGAGAATGTAAATCGGGCATTATCAAAATAGATCGGGATATCCAAGCTCGCCGCGAATTTCACCTCTGAACCTTCATTCGCCCGTGCGCCACTAAGAGAGAGCACCGGCACGGTTGTGTCTACAATGTGGAAAGCCCAGACGCTGTCAGCAGTTATTTCCTCGTAGTCGCCTCCTGTTACAATATGATGTACGAAAGCGGAATTATTGGTGCCAATATTGGTATCGCCATCGTCTTGAGCAGAGACCGTGACCTCCTGTGTTACGTTCCAGGTCCTCTTTATAAATGTCAACGTGGACGGACTCACTACAAGAAAGCCTTCTCCGTCCACTTCAATGGTCACTGTCTCCGTCGGCTGCGAGTCCAGGACGACGGTATATGTGCGTCCTTCTCCGTTTTCCGAAATAGCCCCGAGCAACTTGGCTGAAACAGTTACCCCCGGACGTCGATTTCATCCGAAATGGCCACCAACGTGGAGATTACCTGCAGTGCTTCAGCATTCCCGTCGCTCCCGTCGCCACTGCCGACGGCGCCTCTTAGAGCGTGTCTAATAAATCCCTTTGTTACCCCGAGCGCTCCATGTCACCATGAGTGAAGTCGAAGGGTCTGGAGTTGGAGGGGCGGACTTCATTGCCTAACAGACGTTTATGCTTCGCTTCACCGACGCCCTTTTTAGACACCCTCTTAGTTGAATCTTCTCAGTTCCTTCGTCCACGTCGTCGTCCTGAACTTGGAGATTGAGTGTATGGCTCCCGCTGGTTTCGCCAGCCTCAATGACGATGTCGAAGGGATTGAATGACATGTAGTCAACACCAGAAATTGCTTCGTCACTTCCTCCGGACGAGGCGGTTCAACCCGGATGGTGGTGTCAGTATCAAAGGGGTCCTCATTCAAGGTAGCCGTCACGACCACATCCTGAGCTCCATCTTCTTCAGGTAACGAGCCGGGCACTGCACTCAGTGTGACTTCCGTGGACAGTACGTCATCGTCGTCATCGATCGTCATCGTTAGGGTGCTGGATGTACCGGCAGCCGCACCGTCGAAATACGTCAAGACGACTTCAAAAGTCTCGTCTTCCTCATTCTCCTCATCGTCCATTATGGCTATGGGAATAAGAACCGGCGTTTGCCTGAATGGCATGCCGAGCGTCAGAGTGGCAATGTCCTCATAGTCGGCCCCAGCGGTGGCCGTGCCCATGGTCTCATCTATGGACAGTCCCAACGTGATGTCCTGCCCCGACACCCCGTCCAGCCGGACTTCTATCCATACCGTTTCGGCATCTTCCCCAACGGGCCCTTCCTGTAGAAGGTGGAGCGAAGCCTTGGGGGTATACGGGTCGGTGGTTCCTCCCCTGTACTGGTCCTGTATTCGTACGGCAATGGTGTCCTTGTCCGAGTCCAACCGGGCGTTTACCGGGTTGGACAGATGGACCCTGAACAGCTCGGCAGGCTCGTCTAGCATGTCCGTATTGATGGGGACACTGATGGTGTACTCGGTCTCCTGGGGAGTGATTCTCAGTCTCCCCGAGACATTCTGGTAGTCCTCATTTGGCGTAGCCGGATTTCTGCCGAAGGGCAACAGGATATAGTCCACCTCAACTGGCTCATCGGTAGCCTTGCTGAGCTTGACCTTCAGAACGGCCGTGGCGTCCTCTGCCTCTGCTACGGGGACAGGGCCCCTCGCCCTCAATGCCCACAGTGGGTGTCTCAACAATTTTGATCCGTATCGCAAATGAGTTGGATGTCGTGGCCCCGTCATTTGCGGTGGCGGAAATGACTATCGGACTTGCTTGCTTATCCGCTGTCGTGACCACAAAAGAGTCCGAACATTCTGCGCTGCTTCCGAGAGACAAGGGGCCGTAAATATCGCATCCGGTAAACCCCGCCCTGTCTGTTCCGACCGATATCTTGCCTCCAGTCGCCATTTTCCCGGAGTTGGTGACATTGAACGTCACCGTAACCGTTTCTCCTGTCTCGGCAGTGAGCGGGGCTGAAGCTACCAGGCTCATGGCATGGTCCGCGTCATTGTCGTAGACGACCACAGAGGCCGAATCGGGGTAGGGGGCTTACCAAAGCTCATGAGTGCCGCCTTCACCGCCGTCGCCGTAAAGGTTTATTGCCCATGTCCGGTCCTCAGTGGCGGTGTTGATCTTGTCTTCATCCGAGGTTGTGTAGGAAACCTCGACAGTATCACTGCCCGCAGTGAAGGTTGCGGAGCGGCTTTCGTTCGTATCTGGGTCATCGTGCTGGAAGGAGATCTCCAATTCTTTGCTGATGGCTAATCCGTACCGGGTCAGGACAAAGACGGCAGGCTGTCCCTCCTCCACACGCGGGTTCTTGGCCCGCACACTTATCAACTGCAACCTGTCGTTATCGACTACCGTCACGCGCGCTTCGGAGGGGTCGCCGGAAGTCCAGACCACATCATCTTCCGGCCCGAGTCCGCCGTCTCCATGGAGCGCTACATCGTGCCACGTCACGAAGGAGCCATTGACTATTTCGTCGTCGGTTGTCGAGAAGGAGACTTCGGTGGTAGCATTGCCTGCTCCAAAGCTGGCGTCAACTTGCGACTGGCTATCTGGGGTGCTATGGAGGACGCTGACGTCTAGGACTTCGCCCAAGTGTCCATTTCGAGTCAAAACGAATACGGCAGGCTTGACTTCTTCCACCCCATCCTCTTTGGCGGCTACGGTCACCTTGGGAAGGTCGTTGTCCTCAATTGTCACCATAGCCTGCATCGAATCGGCGCCTCCGCGGAAGGCCGCCTTCACTGGTCCTGAGAGGACTATCTGTAATGTTTCGTCCCCCTCGTAAATGCTGGTCAAGGTGTCGTCGGTAATGGTTATGCTGATGGTGTTCTCGGTCTGGTCTGGAGAGAAAGCGACAACCCCCCAAATGCCAACGTAGTCCTCGCCAGCCGTGGCGGTACCGTCCTCGGTTCGCCAACTCACACGCGCGTCCTCTGAGTAGGCGCTGGTGAGCTTCACACTGAGAGTCACCGTGCCAGCGTCTTCCGCCACGCGAGTGTCCGAGATGAACACGCCGGGGAAGGTATCGATGTTGGAAATGGTGACCGTTGCCTGGTCGGAGCGCTTTCCGGCCGGAGTGTGACCCTTCCAATATGGATATGTCGAGTGCTTGCCTCTGGCGTTCTTGTCTTCCCCAGTGGTGTCTGGGAGCAGTTCGATGGTCACCGACTCGTTCTCAATCAAGACAGAGTCATGCGCGGTCGCTAGTTCTATGACCTTTCTAGTCTCATCTCGCTGAAGCGTGACTATAGTGGGGAGCTCGGTGGAGACGTACTCGCCGTCAATGGTTGTCCTCAGTGCCACAACGGTTTCCGAGAGGGTCGGCTCGTCTTCGTCGTACTCCCTGCTCCATTCGCGCTCCACAATGAAGCGCGCCGGCTGGCCTTCGTTGACTGTTGACTTCTCAGCCTTGATCAGTACCACAGGGTCATTATTCTCCACCGTGACCCTGATGGAGTTGGGAGTGCCGACCGTATGCTTGTGGCAGAATCTGAGCTCGTCGTCGCATTGGGGCTGAAGACCTACGGGCACGTTTGAGAACAGCCCTTCTTGGTCCTTGGGGTCCGCCTCGTCATATTCACTTCGCAATTCGGTGAACACCTGAGAGCTTACAACCCCACTCGCCACCAAATCTATCCTTACTTCTCCTGCTTCGATCCCAACATACCGAGTGTTCTTATAGTAGTCAGGAACCGACACGTCAGCGCAATTGGCAACGCTAGCGTACCCGGCGACGTTATTTCCCAGGGGGCGGTTTCCGTTTGCGGCCAAGTTGAAATAGGCCGGGTCGTCCATCTCCTGAATCCACGTCACAAAGTGGCGCAGTTCATCGTTCGATGAGTCATAGTCATAGCTGCCTGTGCACTCTATCTTGAAACTTATCTCTCCTGCCTCCCTCATCGTGCCTTCCCAGGTATCCCCCGCATCAGAAAGGGTCAACCCGCTGGGAAGTGTCGGCATGGCAATGGAAATTGTGGGGATGTCATCGTCTTTCACTAGCAATTCCGCCTCGTCCACGTCAGACACTCTGTAGACCAAGCCGGGTGTCCTTGCGAGCCTAACCGTCAGCAGACCGTCCCCTTCATTGACACTGTCACCTTGGGTTGTCAGACGCAATTCGGCTTCTTGGTTCCCTTGCTCGATGGTAACCGTGAAACGACTGCCAATCTTGGCCTCGGTTTCAGTCGTCATTATCTTGTCGTGCCCTTCAAGGTATGCGTACACGGTCAGACTAGCGGACATTGAGCCAATGCGGATAAATTTAAAGACGGCATCCTGTCCTTCGGTCACCTCACTATCAACCGCGGTTATGGCGACCGTGGGACGGTCGTTATCGTCGATGGTTACGCTCGCGCTATTGGAACTCCCTACCAGGTAAGTGCCAGCATCGGTTGCGGCGACGCTGGCGCTCACGGATCCTGCGTTTTCGGAGGCATCGTCGTCCAGTGTTTCCAGGCGCAGCGTCGTGGTGCGGCTTCCCTCCGGGAAGGCTACAGACACAGGCCCCGTAGTGTCCGGACCCAAGGAGCCGGAAGTCGCCAAGTAGCTGCCGGTTTGCGTCACGTTAACGTCAACTAGCATTGTAAGGCGATTCTGGCCTTGCTCGAAGGTTCGGTTGAGGGTGAAAACTGCGGGTTTGCCCTCGGTAATGGAAGAGCTATTGGCGAAAATAGTCACAGTAGGTGGATCGTCGTTGTCGACAACAACGGCAGTGGCGCTACCGGTTACCAGGTGAGGTTCATACCCGGTGCCTGACACAATGTCGACTGTAATGGTCCCGTCCGCTTCTGAAACAGTATCTCCCCTCGTCGGTATGCCTATAAACTTAATGGTCTCTTCGGCCGTAAAATCCACCCGGATTCGCCCTTCTCCTTCATATTCAAACCTAAGGGCATCGGCGCCGTCGAGATCCAGGTAACCCCCGGTCCCGGTTACGTCTGCATAAACGGAGTATGCTTCGCGCAGCCCGGTGCGAAGCAGGTAGAACAATGCTCGTTCGCCCTCCTGTACCTTGGATTGGGACTGGAGGGAAACCGACCAGAACACACTTACCGTGGACGCCACATCATCGTCCTGGACATTGGCAGAGGCCGAGGGACTGCTGCCCGGAATGTACTTGTACTGATCAGCCTTCTCGACTACCTCCATAGAGATCGACCCTACAGGTTCGTCAATCTCGTCGTTTTGGGTCGGCAACCTAAGGCGCTTCTGGGTCTCCCCGACTTCGAAGGTGACCTCGATTTGGGCTGGCGTTGACTCGAACGATACCTCTTCCGGATTGGCGGGGTCTGAGGCGCGGTCAATCTTGACTGTCCCGCTGAGATAGTCCCCGGTTTGGTCCAGACTGAGAGTTACTGGTTGCTGCTCCGTTGTCCCTCGAACGGGTCAAACGAAACACCGCAGAAGTACCCTCGAAGAACCCGGTTCGCACTGCGACAATGCTGACCGAAACAGGGTTTGCTGCAGTGACCGTAGTGCTCTCCGACTCGACATTGCCATTTCCGTAAGCATCGGCAGCAGCGTCGGCTGTAACCTTCACCGTAACCTGCCCCTCAGAGGAGGGTAGAATCGTTGCCTCCCATCGTACTGAGGAGGCGTATCCATCACTGCCGAAATGGAGCTCACGGATTCGGCAGCGCCGTTTGTGACCATCAATCCTGCGGCGGTTAGGTTGTAGACTTGCTCGGTGAAGGTAAGAATCAGAGTCAAGGTGCTGTCCGGGTATACGTATCCTTCACCATCTCGGGCAATCGTCACCTTGGGAGCGATGCCATCTACCAAGTGATCGTTAGCTTGATTCTCCGCATGAGTAAGGGTGGCGGCGGTTGAGTCGTCGGTGGCGCCGATGGTCCCCCCGTTCAGCGTCAGGCTGTTCGCCACCACCGCGATGCCGTCGTCATCATCGTCACCGGCCAGCACGGTGTAGCGGAAGAGGAGCTGCGTGACGCCGCTGCCACTGTGGTAGCTCGCCTGGCGGTTGGTCCCACCCACGTCGATGAGGAGATAGGGCTCGCCGGTCACCGTGACCGCCTCGCTGAAGGTCAGGTCGACCTCTATGGTGTTGCCCAGGGCGTGGGTGTAGTCCGTGCCCGGGTCCGAGGTGACGGCGACGGTAGAGACGGTCGGGGTGGTGGTCTGCGCATGGACCACGGACACCGAGGCCAGAAACAGGGCCATGATTGCCAGTAGTGGCAGCAGTCTGATCAAGGCTCATGTCCTCCATGTGAATTCAAAGTCTTTCCTGCTGCTTGGCGAAGCCTGCGTGTCCGTGCGCCGTGCGCGTGTTTCGGCGAGGGCCGCAGCCGGGCGCTCAGGGCGCCGCGGTCTACCTCAGGCGCTTGGGTGTATGATGCAGCCATGCCGCTGCGAAAGGCTGAAGGGCCCGCAACAGCGTGGCTGGACCTATTCGTTTCAGGTGTTGGCATTTACTGTGATCGTCGCTGTTGCCGGACTCCCGGCGGATACCCGGTCGGACATGCCGTCGAATCTGAGCCGGTAGGTCTGGTTGGCGTCGAACTCGCCCAGGGCGATGATCGGCTTTCTCCTCAGTGCATGGTGCCGGCGGTGGGGGCGGCCCGGGCGTGCGTAACGCCGCGGGAGCCGGCTTCCCCACCGGCGCTGTGATCGGCTTCGTGAGATAGCGCGACGCCCACCCCCGTGGGCGTCCCCAAATTTCTCTCGTTACGGTGCCTCCCCGGCCTCTCGGTGTTGATGCAGAGGCCAGTACCACTTACTGCGCGACGCTTATGCGTCTGTTGTATGCCAAACGAATGTCGCCTCCCTCATGGCCAGATTGCCAGAAATTGTTGCATTTGCCTCCGGTGTTGCGAAAGATGAACATCGAAAGGATGTCCTTTTTTCTTTTACCCATTCTTCATAGAGCACTTTGACTAGTCACATTGGTACAAAGTGCTCTACTAGCATCTGAGCAATTGATGTACATTGTTGGCGGTAAACCCAACTATCAATGCGCGGGTATAGGCGGATGTATTCAATGCACGATGGTGAAAGTGAATCCAAGCCTGTCACTGCGGACTGGGAACCTCGATTTGCCCAAGGCTGAGCTGGGAGCCATAGCGAAGCGGTTTTCGCCGGCGATATGGGCCGATCCCGTTGTCGTGCCCTATGCCGCGAGGGTTTCGGTCTGGGGTCGCTGGTTCATTGCATTGGTCTAGGCCTTCGAGATAGCCTACCGGCCAGACCTCTGGTATCCCGACGGCTGGGGGTAGGTGCTCCTGATGGTCCCGCTGGTGGCGTTCAATGGCCTGGACGACGTTGACCGCCGTCGCCTATACCTTTGTATCCCTGACGGCTGGCGCCGGTCTCGACATCGATGCGGGCGATGAGAAGACGCTGCTGGCCAGGTTGGCGGCGATGTACGCCCTTGTCCTGTGCGTCAGTCTCATCACCCGGTTCGAACGCATGCGAAGGCAGACTGCGGTGGACGGGGAGCGGAAGGTGCAACAGGAACGCATCGAGTTCTCCCAGGCGATTCACGACACGACCGCGCAGACCACCTACCTGATTTCCCTGGGGACTAACCGGGCCAGAGAGCTGGTTGGCAAGTCAAACGAGGAGCTGGTGGCCGCTCTGGACGCGACCGCGGCGCTGTCAAGGTCGGCCATGTGGGAGCTGAGACGCCCCATCGACGGGGGCCACATCTTCGAGGGCAGGGAGTTGGGACGGGTGTTGTGGTCGCACAGTGCGACATTTGAGAAGATCACCGCCGTCCCTGCCAAGATGTCGCAATTTGGGACCGAGCCCCCGCTCGCCACGGAGACACGAGCCCGTCTCTTCTCCATAGCGCACAACGCCCTGACCAATGCATCCCTGCACGCCCGACCCGGCAGGGTATAGGCCAGGTTCGACTTCGAGGCCGACCACATCCGGCTGTCCGTGTCGGACGACGGCGCGGGCCTTCCTGACGATTACGCCAAGCGCGGCCGTGGCTTCGACGGCATGCGGACGGACGTCGAGCAGCTGGGAGGAGTGCTCATCGTGGAGAGCGGCGAGGGGGAGGCGGAACGACCATTGCTTGCGTTGTCCCCTATGAGGCAGACCCAGGAGGAGGCTGAAATGTCAACGGCAGCTCGGATACGGGTTATGGTGGTGGACGATAATCCGATTATGCGGGACGGCTTGCGGGAAACGCTGGAAGCATCGGGCCGCTTCGAGGTGGTGGGACAGGCCAAGGACGGAGAGGCGGCGGTGAGGACCGTCGAAGGGATCGACCCGCAGGTCATAGTCATGGATGTGATCATGCCGAACAAGGACGGCATCGACTGAGGAGGATGCGGTGATAGAGGCGGTCTCCGCCGGCGCAACGGGCTACCTTCAGAAGTGCTCACGGCCGGAGGAACTGGTGGAAGCCGTCCTGGACGTGGCCGAAGGCCGGCTGCGAATACCCGGCAAGGTGGTGCGGGAGGTCTTCGCTATAGTCCGCGGCGACCGTGAGTTCGCCTCCCGCCAGGCCCCGGGCAAGCTGACGGCGCTGGAGCGGGAGACCCTGGCGTTATTCACCGGCGGCAGGTCGTACACCGAGATCACCGAGGCGAGGGGCAACAGCGCCGTGACCGTTCGCAATACCCTCTACCTCATACAGGACAAGCCGGGCATCGGGACGAAACTGGAACTCGTGGTCTGGGCGGTGCGGAACGGCCTCGTGGACGACGTGGTGGTGGGCAATGCTCCCCAGCCGGAATCGGGGGGGCAATGACCCGCGACCATCTGATTCGAGGGGTTGGGACGCCAAGCGAACGAAAGGAAGCTCCTTAGCAGGCGAGAGATATGCCAATGCCTTAATCCACGCTCTCCAGGTGGAGCCATCACCAGGCTGGGACGGCCTTCAAGCAGGCTCACGTGCCTATCCGTGAAGCCTTGGACGCCTACAAGAACGACACCAATCTCGGCGGGGACAGCGACGTCGATGTGGTCGTACGTTTGACGTCCAAGCTCAATCCTCGCGTGGTCGTCCTTTCCGGCGAACAGCTTCAGGAAGACGGTTCCCACAGGTTTGCGCTGGAACGCTGGCAGTCGTTTCGAGACCATTCAATGCAGGCGATGAGGGCCAGATGCGGGAAGGCCGTGAAGAGCGGGCGCAAGACCCTAAAGCTGCCCAAGGGCAAGATTCCGTCGGACGCAGACCTCGTGGTCACGCTGAGTTACAAGCAGGGGATAGGGTTCTATCTCCCCGATGAGAGACGTTGGGCGGTAAGCTATCCACAGCAGCACCACCAGCGAGGCTCAAAGAAGGAGAAGGCCGCGGACAAGCGGTTCAAAAGGACCATCCGCATGTTCAAGGCGGCCCGGAACCAGCTGGTCAGCAAGCGGGCGCTCACCAAAGAGGACGCTCCCTCCTACCTCATCGAGTGTCTGCTCTACAACGTTCCCGACGATCTCTTCGCAGCGAAGCCGGCGCCGACGTACCTCGGCATCCTGACCTGCCTGAAGACCGCGGGGATCAAGGACTTCCAGTACCAAAACGGACTGGTGCCTCTGTTCGGACCACAGCCGGAACAATGGTCCGTGAAGAAGGCGCGGGCGTTCGTCAGGGCACTTCAAAAGATGTGGGACACGTGGGGTTGAGGGTGGAAGCAAGTGCCGACTAGGCATGGGTCCTGGCGGAACGAGCCCGAGATCATCTAGGAAGATGGCGGCAAGCACCCTCCCCCCATCTTCTACATGACGGCGGCGTAGGTGGACGGAAGAAGCAAGCCGAGCGCCTCATGGTTCCGATGGGCCTAGCCTGGGGTATTCCCCCGAGTAGCCGAGCCCAGGCCCGCCTGTCTCGCCGCCGCGCATATCCGTATCGCCATCTGGTTCGTTCTCATGCCCAGGATCAGCCTCATGGTGTCTGCACTCACCTCACGATATTCCGTCTCACCTCTCCACCAACACTCACCCGGCCGGAGCCGCCGCGCATGCGCCAGACGTCTCCCCAGGTCAGGTCAGCAGACTCGCTCATCCGCAGCCTGGCGTCCCGCATCATGCCTGTCATGGCGATGTCCACTGCGCCACGGTTGCGAACGCTGGCAGCGCGCTCAAGCCGACCTCCCTACCCGGTCGCCGCTCTTGCGCCGTCTTCCGTATGGCGAGATAGCCGTTCAGATCCAGCGGCAGCACCCTGCTTGGATCGGGGACATCTTCCCGTGTCAGCTTGTCCAGTACGGGGCGGGCAGTACCGTACCGAAAGTTAGGTCGAAACCGGCGACCTTGTGATTGCGGGCTATCGCGGCAGCGGCCACACGCAGGGAGGAGGACCTTGCGCCCGTCTCCAACCTGTCTTTGAGGCACACCACCACATCCTGTGGAGAACCTGGACCCGAGCGCCTCCCCGATGCCTGAGACCATGCCACGAGCGGTTCCACTGGCTAGCATAGCTAGCTCCCGGCCGTGGTCGCCCTGCTATTGACGATCTCATCTCAGCCATCGGCGGCACACCCCCTTCGATTGCCGGAAATCCAATAATCGCTTAGCAACGCTGAGAGTAGCACTCGGAGCTGATTGCCAGGTGGGCTACGCTCGCGGTCAAGCCGGGGATCACGTAGATTCCTAGCCGGGACCTTGCTTGCCAGTACGTGTATTGTCTACAGCGAGACCTCCCACCGAAAAGTTCGCAGTACGATATACTCTGGCGCCCACCATCCCCCACACAAAGCCGTACTGGGCCCGAACCCCGCTTTTTAGTCAAACATGGCCTCGGTGAGTCCATAATCTGCCCCTTTCCGGAGGTCGGCAGTCAAAATGCGGCGCCATCCGCCTTTCTCGAAAAAGACCCGCCCAAGGAGCATTGGCCCTCTTACTTTGCCCTACCCTTTCTCTATCTTCATAACTGGCTTCACCGAATTTCGTCCTTGTCCTTCTACGAATTAGCCCTGGTGATTTTGGCGCGGACTCCTGCAACCTTATTATGGTTCCGATTTTTGCAATTGCTAGAGCTGCAACCTTGTTCATAGCAATGATCCCCAAGAATCCTGGGCTCCAGGTTGCCCTGCTCGATGCGTTCGTACGGCTTTTTGGTCCTTTCCAGACCGCGTTGCCCAATGGTATGAGTTTTGGGTGAACCTGGGGTCGTTCCCTTCCCTTCTCCCAATGCCCCCCGTGTTCTCGGAAATTGTGATGTCAGAGCTAGTTGCACAACTCATTTCATGTAATTCATCGAGTCCTCGTAAACGGAGATTCTCTCTTAAGCTTCCCAACTTTCGAATAGTTGAGGACGGGCAAGCCATGGATCCCCTGAACAACGCGGCAGAGGTTGCACATCACGGTCCGCAAGGGATTGCAGAAGAAGTTTCAGACGCCCTTTGTCCCCTTGCAGAGCGCGAATTGAGACGCCCGCGTCCCTAAGGTGGCACAGCCGGGGCGTGGCATTGGTCACGCCTCTGGTCTCGCTACAAGGAGGCCCACAGTTTACCCTTGAAGGCTTACGCGACTCGAACTCTAGTCTGAAGGCCACCTCAGCAGTGCTGGCCCTCTATGAGGCCTCACTCCGGAGGTGACATACCCGAGGTCAGCTGAGTTGTTCGACCAAGACCCGTCTGGAGAGCATCGGCACTCTCACTTAGATCCATTCCATTTCCTATTGATGTCCAACCGAATGGGTTCACCCTCGTGAATGGAGATGCTCTGAATCTTGGCGAAATAGCCATCAATGCAATGTGTCTTTTCCATCCAAAGACGCAAACCATTTGGGTTGACAACACCACGCCAAAATCCTGTATTTAGCTATCAATTGCGATATTCAGTATCGCTTTTGCGGCAATATAGACCCAGAAGATGTACGAAATATGGACTACCTTATGGATGTTTGGATGGACGACACGGTTTATAGCGGCCCTGGCAGTGGCGGCGCGTGATTGGCTTGGTAATAACTATCAGGTATGCGGCCCTAGTCTCTGCGGACCAGGCCAAGTTCTATTTGGACTGTCCCACCACAGAAGTCAGAGAAGGAGAAGACGTTGACGTCTTCCTTGTTAGGGTGAACAACCACCAGCACGGCGTAACCTTCGGCGCATACTGGCACACCGATGCGGGCACGGCGGGCACCTCTGACTACGTGCACCAGGACACGGGGGCCGTTTGGGGCAACGACTCGGAGCGGCTGGCCAATCGTGACAAGCGCACCTTTAGGACGAGGGAAGACAACCTGATAGAGGGGAATGAGACCTTCACGGCGCACTTCAGCCCCGTAGACAACGTGGTGGACCGGAACGACCCCGAACGGGACGAGAAGTGCGAGATAACCATCATCGATGACGACCCGAACATCACGGACGTCGAGTCAACCTCCTCTCCGGCTACGGGAGACACCTAAGGTGTGGGAGAGACCATCGAAATCTCCGCCACCTTTAGCACCGACGTGGAAGTGGACGGAAACCCCGGGCTTGGCCTTTGGGTAGGGAGCAACTGGCGATCAGCTGGCTACATGCGGGGATCCGGCGCCGACACCCAGGTATTCGGCTACACGGTAAAGTCGGAAGACAGCGACGGCATAGACGACCAGTCCGGTCACAAGGTGGACGGTAGCATCACCCCAGTGGGTGTGGAAACGAAGATCATCTCCAGCCCTGCCAGCGGGGATACCTACCGGTACGGGGAGACCATCGAATTCTCCATTACCTTCAGCGCTGCTCTGGATGTGGAAGGCAGTCGTCACCTGAGTCTCAGGGTCGGGTCCGACGACAGCAGCGGATGGAGAGGCGCAACGTATAAGTGCGTCTCTGGCACAAAGACGCTGGTGTTTGGCTGCACCGTGCAATCCGGTGACCTTGATGCCGATGGCGTACCCCTGTTGGGGACCTGGACTGAAGACGGTGTCGTGCATGGCATCGGCGGCGGCGGGACAATCAAGGTAAAGGGCACGGATACTGAAGTGACACCTACCTTCACCGGCCTGTCGAACCAGTCCGACCATAAGCTGAACGGCCAGCCATACCCCAAGACCATCTCCATCACATCCACGCCCATTTCCGAGTCGGACACCTACGGGCGGGACGAGGTTATTCAGGCTAGCGTCAACTTTGGCCAGAACGTGACCGCTGGCGACGATGCAATAGCTGTCCTGCAGATCGGCTCCGTCTGGACCCAGGGACACGCAGCGTACACGTCGGGTAACGGCACCGACACTTTGGTGTTTGAATACACTGTTCTGGAAGACGACAACGATAACAACGGGGTGAACACCTTTGTGCCCCACGGCTAGGACATCAAGGCCACTGGGACCGACGTTGCTTACGAGCCAGACCCCGGCGACGTGACGCCGCAAATGGGCGAAGACCCCAACCACAAGGTAGACGGTTCCCTGGTGACCGCCGATACCACGTCACCCACAATTTCGTCCGTGTCCTTTGCCGACAGTCCGGGCCCTGATGATGACAATACCTACGGCGCCGGCGACTGGGTGAGTGTACATGTGACCTTCAGCGAGAGCGTGGTCGCCATCGGAACGCCACAGGTAGAGTTGAACATAGGCGGAACTTCCCGTATGGCGCAGTACGGGCACCTTTCCAGCGGTAGAGCAATCGATCCGAAGGTCGCGGGAGTGGCCAATCCCACGGTAGTGTTTGGCTACACGGTTCAAGAAGGAGACTCTGACAGCGCCAGCGGCGCAACGCTGGTGTTCAGCTACACTGTTGCAGTGGGTGACGCTGATATTGACGGCATTGCCATAGGCGCCAACAAGCTAACCCTGAACGGTGGGATCATCAATGATGCCCACGGCAACACGGCCACACTAACCCACGACACCGTCGCCAACGATGACAACCACAAGGTGGACGCCCCCGACGTGACGGCTCCCACTATCTCCTCGGTAGCCTTTATGTCAGACCCCGGCGATGACGACATCTATGGCGTCGGGGACAGCATCGAGGTCACAGTGACCTTCAGTAAGGACGTGAAGTTAGACGTGTCCGGCACACTTCAACTGGAGTTGGATGTGGGAGGCACGGCCAAGAACGCCTCCTACAGCAGCGCCGATGGCGCAGAGGTAGTGTTCAGCTATACGGTGGCTGCGGCCGCCGCCGCCGCCGATGGCATCGCCATCGGCGAGAACAAGATAGACCTCGACGATGGCACCATCGAGGACGATGCTAGGAATCAGCCGCGAGGAATCAGCCCTGTGGGATCAACTCAACGTACAACTGCGTCGGGGGACTCCAAGGCTCAATATAGGGTTGTTTTGAGCGCTTTCGTAGTTAGCAAAAGTCACGCTGGGGGCCTTTGTTTGCCTACTCTCCTTCAGTCTGAGCGTTTCTAAATGAGCTAATTAACCTGAACATATAATCGGCAACGAATATTGCGTTGAGACTATTTTGCGGCGACGAGTAAGAGACTAGGCCGTGCATCGCGGCGTGGCGATTAGGCACCGGATCCTGCCCAACCCTCTGTAAGTCGTCTTCGTCTACCCTGCTAAACAGGCCAAATATCCTTTCGTCCAACGCATCATCGGAGCGCTCCCTGATCGCTGCAGTTAGGTGCCCAAAGTAATCGAAGTCGAACCATCCTCCGGGCAAGAAATCTTCCAACACTTTGTCATTGACCAGTGTTTCGACAACCTTCTTATACTTCTCATTCCCGGTTTTGCGCCCAAACAGTTCGGTGCGTAGCACTCGATCTATTTCCGGAAATAATACACGGCACACGCTCCGGTGGAGCCCATAGCCATGGGCGTCAAGTGCCTCGCGAAACGTCGCCTTTGCTTCTTCATCAACATTGTACTCAGCGAGATGGGATTCAATGGTCCTACGTACGCTGGACCAATTTTGCTCGTAGTATTCGTTGAGTTTACTGCGAACGGCGTAGGCATCGCCGGAGCAGTCCTCGACTAGGCTGAGAGGGGTAGTATAGTGAGGTAACCAACCAGCGGCATTCAGCACGTTGGTTATTTGGTGCCATTCGGATATCGCTACCAAACCGCGTGCCACAGGCTCCAAGTAGGGGGTAACGATGTCTACGAACTGTTGGACTGTGTTGCTTATGGTTGTGATTATGCGGACTAACTCTGAATTTTGGGTGCTCATGGCGCAAATAACCTCGGGAGTTTCTTCGATGCTGCATAGCTGGCCTAGCGATTGGCTTCTGCTTCCCCGACACGTCCTGCCACGCCCATAGGCCCTCGCCGTCCTGGAATCATCTCAACCGGCGTGGGAATCAGCCATTCCGCTCCGGTCTTTAGCGCTCCACGTAGCCGGCCGTCACGGGCCAGCTTCCGCACCCTTCGTTCCGAGACGCCTAACCGATTAGCCGCTTCTCGCACAGTGACGTTAGCGACATCTATGGCGGGGGCCTCGGACGCAAGCTCGAATTCTAGAGGGCACGGCTCCTTGAGCGTGCTCATCTCGTGGATCAGGAAGCCGATGACCTCTCCGTCGTCGTCCAGCCGCTTGAGGATGCGATCGTCGTCGGTGGGGGTGAAGTACCCCTCCCTGAACGCCCACAGCACCTCAAGCATGTCTCCTTCGTGGTCGTACGAGATGAACACCTTTCTGCTCGTCATGCTCAGTCTCCTTTGATGCTTCGACCCAGGTAGCCGGTCAGGATGGAGGAATATTCCGTACCCTGCTTCACCACGAGGCAGATGTAGCGGTTCCTGCCCCGTAGGTCCGGGTAGAGCCGATAGTAGAGCTGGACCGCCGGGTTGGCCCTGGAGGGACTCACCGCGTCCGGGCTGGCGAGGGTCTCGGCGAACCGGTGCATCTGGAGGGCCATTTCAGAGTGCCTTCGCAGGATGTGCCGGAACCGCTCGTCGATGAAACGCCGCCCGCCGGTCTCCATCACCGGATACCGTACCGAAAAGTATACCGAGAAAAGGCATTCGACGACAAGAATCTGTCCTCAAACCTCGCAGGATCCTCGCCTAGGTTGATGACGATGAGCGTTGGAGGGGCGCTCATTGGCTCTCCTCCTCGCCGCCATCCGGTGCAGCCTCGGGCAGGGACAACGCGGTCCCGTGCTTGCGCATGTAGGAGCGAATGGCGACCCTGGCCCAGATGCGCAGCCCGTTGCGGAACATTCGCCGCTGCTCCGGGGTGTACGACACCACGACGGCTGATCTTCGGCTCAGGATGGTATCATGGACACGTGAGCCAAGAAGGCTGAGACTCAACCGGTTCCTGTACACCTTGGCCTCACGTGCGCGGTTGACTTGACGCCAGCACCTGGTCGGACGACACCATTCGTGCCGGGTGCTATCGTCCTTGCGGCGGTCCTCCCCCTTCGGCATCGCAACCCTAAAGGCGGTTCGAGTCTCGTGGGATGGCCAAGTCGGTCTCAATGAACTACATGGGAGTGTCTATCGCCACGGTGCTGTGGTGATTTTTCTAAGAGCGCCTCTCACCTGCACCCGACATTGGGAAGCGACCACCATGCTCTTCCCTACCCAACTTCCGGGGTTTGCCTCGCTGCAAGGCTCATCATCGAAGTGCCATTGTCTTCCGTACAGCATGCCAAGGCTTCTTGGTGAAGTGGCGGCCGAGGCCCCGCTCTATTTGACGCCATTTCCGGTCGTCTTCTGACGTAATGAACGTTATCGCTGCACCCGATCGGCCCATGCGACCAGTCCTTCCGGCGCGGTGAGTGAACAACAGATCCGAGTCCGGCATGTCATAGTTGATAATCTGGCCAACACCCTCAATGTCCAGACCTCTCGCGGCCACGTTAGTTGCCACCAAGATCGACACCGAGCCGGAACGGAATGCCGTCATCACCCGTTCACGTGCGCCTTGGCTTAGATTCCCTTGGAGCGCTCCTACGGGGTAATCCAACGAGTCGAGCTTGCTTGCCAGTTTTTTGACGCCGTGCTTGGTCTTGCCGAAGACGATAACCGGCGAATCGCCCCGATGGTCCAATAGTGTTCGCAGGGCCTCCAGCTTGTCGTTTTTCTGAATTGTGCACACCAGGTGTTCCACGTTGGGGAGCGAAGAAACCCCTGCGTCCACTTCTGCCTTTACTGCCTTACGAAGATGTTTGGCGGCAGTTTGGGCTACCCACCCAGGCATCGTTGCGGAGAAGAGCGCCGTCTGCCGCTTGTTGGGCGTTCTGCCCATGATCGCTTCGACGTCATGGGTAAACCCCCTATCAAGCATTTCATCGGCCTCGTCCAGTACAAGAAATCGGACTGAACCCAGGTCCAGCGTCCCCTGGCGTAGATGATCTAACGTACGGCCCGGAGTGCCAATGATCACCTGGGTTCCTCTCCTCAACGCTGCGTATTCAGGTCTCAGAGACCGACCCCCATACAGCAGCGTAACGCGAATTTTTCGAGAAGAAGCCAGTGCCTCCACAACTTTGGCCACCTGAATGGCTAGCTCACGTGTGGGTACCAGCACAAGCCCTTGGACACGCCGTAACGACGGATCGCACCGCTCTATCAGCGGTATCGCGAACGCGAGGGTCTTTCCGGATCCAGTACGAGCCTGGCCAATCAAGTCTCGTCCCGCCATGAGGGGCGGAATAGCCTTCTCCTGAATAGGTGTTGGATCCGTAATGTTCATGTGGAAGATAGCCGCCCTTGTGCTGCTCATCAAAGGCATTCCAGCAAACACGGCATCATGGGCTGGGGTGCTGCAAACTGCTTGCCCGTTTGAAATGGACGACTTGCTTGCGGTTGCACCCTCCATCGAAGCAAGCTCCTGACGTTGGGCGCTGAAGCATGGGTTGCAATACACCGGCTTACCCTTCCTTGGACGGAAGGACAGGATGGCGGATACGCCACAGCCATTGCAGATTACTCGGTGTTGCCTATGGTTGGTTGAACGCACGCGGGCGGGCGAAGACGAAGATATAGACGGCATGTAAGAACGGACTCCCTAATTAAGAATAGCAACACATGCGAATCAGCTAGGAGCTTACAAGAAGAGGGTTGCTATGGTTGCGGTCCGTTCTTGTGTCAAACCTTGGTGCGTTACTCAAGCGTGCTTCTATATTGTAGTCCCACATGTCAGAATCCACAAGGTCGCATACCCTTTCGACACACTGAGACCTCTCCGTCCATTTGGACTCCGATGATGTCTAGCGGAACACCACCGTTCGGGTCTGCCCCCAATTTGGACTGGCGGCATGCCTTTATTCTGATCTGCCGACTCCAGTCAAGGTGGCATCAGGAATGCCTCTGGCACGGCGGAGCAGAGTAACCCATACTTACTACGGTCCAAATTTCCCGGTCCACCTTCTTTCAGGGTCTGCACCGCTTGACATGACGCTTCTATCGGTAATGTGGTACACTGCTGGCGACAGCAGGACTCTGAGTCCCCCTTGGTCGCTCCCTGGCTACCTGACTAGCCACTTGGTTCCTTGTTAGCCTCCCTTTGGGTCTCCCTGGCTCCTTTGCGCATTTTTCATGGAGGCTAGGTCTGCTCGTCAACTCTCTACTGAAGGGAAGTCACAGATGAGTTGCGAGGACAGGACCCTCTACCATATGGAGTGTGATCGGTCGTTGACCCATAACGCTGATGTTTAGGCTTCCCACGCCGGCAAGGGCTAGGGAAATAACCCCAAGCGCTGCCCGGCCTCTCGTTATGCGAGGCGCACTTAACTCGACGACTTCGTCATCTCATATGATAGAGGCCAGCGGGAAATGCACCCGTTAGTTTTCGCCAATCGCGGCAAGGACACCTCCGCGGCATTCCGGCCTAGCGTCGACAGCTCTGCTTCTGCAGAGACTGCTTCGGACGACAGGACGAGACATTAAGATCCCGAGTAACGAGGCGAGCCATGGGCTCTCCTCGAAAAATCAAACTGCAGGAAGAAGAAAAAGATAATGAAACTTTGGCCATTCGGCAAACAGGTTCAAGAGCTTACAAAAGAGTTGCACCAGGAGCTGCTCAAGAAATTTGGCGTCGAAACCGAGGATTCTTCGGCGATGCGATACGTATCAAAGCGGGGCAGGTTCGGCAGCGATGAAGTCAACCGGATATGCATATTCAATCCGTCCGTCCTTTCTAGTCCGCAGCTGGCGTCCGCCAACTATGAGAATCTGATGACCTTGAACAGGGGCCTGCTCTTCACTGGGCACATCATAAAGGCTCCCAAATTCGCGACAGAGAACGTGATCTTTCTCTACGACAAGCGCACCCCTTAAGGCTGTCACGAATCCCCCTATCTCCGGCGTTCGTGCGAACACGGGAATACATCTGAGACTGTCGTAAGCTGGTTGGTAGAATGGGGGAAGATGTCATCCTGTAGAGTAGTCGAAGCATCTTCAGGCTAACCGCCACTTAAGGTCACGATATGCTTCGACCCCGTTGCACTGCACTTTGCGTAACAGTGTCAGGGGTTACGTCAATCAACTCTATACGCATCTGTACCGAAGTTCGCAGCCCAAGAATAGCGGACTCGCCACTGCTATAGCTTCTTCATCGTCTTGTAAACGTTGTATATAATCTCCTTATGATTACGCCTTCCAGGTGACAAAATCATAGAGGCGATGAATCCCTACAACCCAAGAGGATGGCGACGGCATTGACGCATATCACGCGGTTAACGGTGCGCCCAGCTACGGTGAACGATGTACCCATTCTGCTGGAATTTATACAAGGGATAGCTGCGTACGAAAATCTGACACATCAGGTGACGGCCACCGAGAAGGCCCTCCTTGAAACGCTATTCGGCAAACCACCCGCTGCCGAAGCCCTTCTGGCGTTTTCGGATGACGAGCCAGCAGGGTTCGCCGTCTACTTTCATACGTATTCCACGTTCCTAGCCCGGCGAGGCATGCATCTGGAGGACCTGTACGTGTCACCTGAATATCGGCGCCTTGGATTGGGCACGTTGTTGCTTCGGCGCGTAGCGACCATCGCCGTAGAGCGCGGCTGCGGTCGCTTCGAATGGGCAGTCTTGGACTGGAACACAGATGCCCACCGGTTCTATAAGAGCCTGGGTGCGGAGATGCTTACAGAATGGCGCCTCTTCCGCATCCAGGGCGATGCCCTGCGCCGGCTTGCAGAGGACGAAGAATGACCAATGTGGCAGGTTAAGGGCTAGCATGGACTGCACGTCCTACTCAACCCACGTGCATCACAGACCCCAATTGACGCCCGCCTAGCCCACGGCGATAATCCCAAGAACACTAATTGGAGAGCGAGGGTTTGCCCAAGAGTCCCGATATAGTTGTAATAGGCGCCGGTGTGGTCGGTTGCTCGGTCGCCTTTTACCTGGCCCGGGAAGGCATCAACGTGACCCTCCTGGAGCAGGAATCCATCAGCAGTGGGGCCTCCGCTCACGCCACCGGCTCCCTCAGCCTGCTGGGCGCCGAGTTCTCCCCCGGGGCGTCTTTCCAGATTGCCCGGGCCTCCTACTCCGAGTTTCAACAGATCGTCCCCGAGCTGGAATCCGCCACGGGCATGGACCTGCTCTACCAACGTCGTCCTTCTCTCCGGTTGGCTCTGGACGACGACGAAGCCGATCTAATCAGAAACTTGATGGTCTGGCAACAGCCTCACGTCAAGATGCATTGGATTGACGCTCAGGAAGTCCACTCCATCGAACCCCGCCTTTCTCCCTCCATCATCGGCGCCGTTTATGAGGACGAGTCCGCCCAGTTGGACAGCTACCGCCTTAACCTGGCTCTGGCCCAAGCCGCCGAACTCAAGGGCGCCAACATTCTTTATCGGGAAGTAACCGGCCTTATTTCTAGTGGCCCCACAATTTCCGGCGTCAAGACCGCCTCTGGAGACATAAACTGCGGCACTGTAGTTATTGCCGCCGGCGCCTGGAGCCGGGCTTTTGCTCCTTGGCTAGGCTTTCCTGTTCCTATCCTCCCTATGAAGGGAGAACGCCTTTTGCTCAACCACCCCGGCGAACCCCTTCCCGTGCTTATCAGCTCTCCCAAGCGCGGTCACATGATTAGCCGGATGGACGGCTTCATCAGCGTCGGCAGCACCGGCGGTCGAGACTATGATCGGAAGGAGCTTTTCTTGGGCGAGGAGTTTGACCGTCGACCCACCGAAACAGCCCGGTTGGAGCTCCTCCAGCGGGCCATAGACGTCTTCCCGGACCTGGAACGTGCCGAGTTGGTTCAGCAGCTTGCCGGTTCCCGCCCCTTGAGCCCTGACGGCAAACCCATAATCGGCCCGGTCCCCGGCCTGGAAAGCGTCCTCCTGGCTACCGGCCATGCCACCAAGGGCATCCACCTGGGGCCCATCACTGGCCGCATAATCACCGACTATATCTCCCATGGTTCGACCCGGGTCGTCTCCGACATGAGTCAATTCCTTCCCGACCGCTTCGCAGATATCGATGACGTCGACTTCCTTCCCGCAGCCGAAGCCGTAGAAGAATAACCCCCGCTCCTTGCACCGTCAGTGCGTTGAGATTTCTGAATATCGGGAAACGCGGGCAAAGCGATGCTTCACCTCGTTGCCTGCTGTAAACTGAGGTGGAACGCGACCTGCCTAACACGGTAACGGCAGCAGTCGGAAGAGTCGTCTAAAGTGGTAACTGCCTAGACAACCACAAATTGTTCCCCATCGTACCGTGTGTGAACCAATCCCAAATCTGACGTAAACCCGGCAAGTTGAACAGAACGGGTGTAGAGTTAAGTGAGGTCCCAGTCGCGCATCCAGACTTTCATTGTTGAAAGTTTCGTAATCCACACCATTGCAGGATGCGGGCCAACCAACACAACCCATAAATGCTCCATTAGAACGTTCCCTTGATTTTGGCCCAAAATCAATTGACTGCCTTTTCGCTAGCATCCTATAGTTGGATGACTGGCTTGCCGCCACATCCATCTTAAAATGGCAGGTAATAATCCAGCTGATATTTCTCACTCGCCCTCGCCGTTCCTGCGACACTTAGGAGAAACCCCATAGACTTTCTGCTATCAATCTTCGCTGCCGGTCTTTCGGAGGGTACCGCTACACTCCTGAAGGACTTTGCGGTCGCCATGGTCGTCGCTGCTGCCGGCTTGGCGCTGGCAAGACTTGTCTGGCAGCCCCCGGTACTGGGCTACCTGCTAGCCGGCATGCTGATAGGTCCGTTCACACTGCCAACACCGCTTATCAGCAATCTGGATACCATCGGGCTATTGGCCGAACTTGGGCTGATTTTGCTGTTGTTCAGCATTGGCTTGGAGCTGGGTTGGAGGCGAATTCGAAACATTGGAGGGCGCGTACTGGTCATCGGCGTCGTCGAAATCAGCGTGCTTACTTTGTTTGGAGTCTGGATTGCCAGCATCCTGCCCGGTGTCAATCCGAGCCACGGACTTTACCTGGGCGGCGCCATCGCAATAAGCAGCTCTGCGATTCTCTTGAAGAGTCTGCGGGATGAAGGCAACCTCAACACTGGCTGGGGACAAACAATCGTCGGCATCCTCGTGATAGAAGACTTCGCCGCCGTGATATTCCTGACGGTTTTGGCAGGTTTGGCCACTACAGGAACGGCGAGTTTCTCAGACGCGGGAATCCTGGCCGCCAAACTTGGAATCTTTAGCGTAGTAAGCCTGGTGATTGGAGCCATGCTTGGCAATAGGTTAATGCGAGTTCTTTCGCGGTCCCAGTCTGACGAAACACTGCTGCTTTCCTGTCTCGGTTCCTGCTTCCTGCTAGCTCTCAGTGCCACTCTTCTTGGACTTTCCCCAGCCGCCGGCGCCTTCCTCGTCGGTGTGATCATCGGCGATACTGAAGCCTCCGGACGGGTCACCCGTATGATTGCCCCTGTAAGAGACATGTTCGGAGCACTGTTCTTCCTATCCATCGGGATGCTCATCGACTACCGCACATTGGATGACTACATTGTGCCGGCCCTGATTATCGTCGCTGTGTTCATGCTAGGGAAAATTGCGGCCAACACCCTCGGCTCAATACTTGCCGGACGCAGATTCAATGATGCCCTACAGGTGGGAATGACCATGCCTCAGATGGGCGAATTCTCCCTCGCTATTGGGCGTCTTAGTCCCGGAGGTGTGGCCGGAGTTTCCCCTCTGGGATCCGTGCTTTCGATTGCCACCGCCATCACGTCGATCTTGGCTCCCTTAGCCAGCAGGAGCGCGTCATATTTGTCCAGGTTGGTGGACCGGTACACACCAACCCCGCTCCCCTCGCTCGTACTCTCGGTTCAATTGGGTGTCGACGCTTTCTGGTCGGCATTGTCCCCGAAGGAGAAAAGCGGGGAACGTTTCCGTCATGTGAGACAGCGGATTTTCATAAACGCGGCTATCATAGGATTTCTCAGTGCCGCTGGCACAGGAGTCGTGTACATAGCCCCTGAGGCTGTGGGCAACCTGCTATCTGTGCCCTCAGGAGTAGCCGGTCTGATCACGGTCGGTGTGGTGGCAGGTTTGAGCATTCCATCCGCTATCGTTATCTGGCGTTCGCTGGGCACCTTGGCCCTTCTTACCACCATCGACTCCGGCGATATGAAATCTGCACATGCGACTGGAGAGCAGGGACGCATCTTTAGGACCATGGTTGAATATGGACTGGCCACCGTACTTCTTGCCCTGTTATTCCTGTTGACTCTTCCCCTCGTCATTGGATTATTCACGTTGAACAGTTTGTCAATTCCACTGTCATTGCTCTTGCTGCTGTTTCCGGCTTTGGTGGTGGGTATCTTCAGCTTTCGAATCCAATGGATACTGGAGCAAGCCATCACCGATGTATTCATCGCCAAACCTGATGGTTCGGAAGAGGACTCAGAGCGTGACAATGAAGGACCCCGATAGCCTGGCGCTGCATCATCGAAAGCAGAGGCAAGCCTAAAAATGTTGTAGCGCCAGACGTAGGCTCCATCTTCCATTAGAGCCTCAACGGCGTTAGCGTAGGCGTTTAACTGCACCCAACAATTGCCCTTACAGCATCACTCGTTACATGATGTAGCAACTGATACATAGCGAGCAGGTGAAGCCGACATGACGCAGCTAGTGGTTCGAGCATACAGGGAATCTGATCAGGACGCCGTAGTAGTGCTATGGCGAGAGTGCGGTCTGGTGGTGCCTTGGAACGATCCTAAGAAGGACATCCGCCGTAAGCTGAGCGTCCAGCGGGACATGTTCCTGGTCGGATTAGTCGGTACTAAGTTAGTAGCGACTGTCATGGCTGGATACGAAGGGCATCGTGGCTGGATCAACTACCTGGCGGTGGCCGTCGGGAGTCGAGAAAGCGGATTCGGGCGCCGTATGATGGACGAGGCTGAAATACGGCTGAGACAGATGGGTTGTCCCAAGATTAACTTGTAAGTCAGAGAGTCGAACTCTGATGTGGTTGCATTCTACCGTGCCCTTGGATATTCGGTGGACGTCGTCGTAAGCATGAGCAAGCGACTTGAGGCAGATACATAGAGGGCAGCGTGTCGGGAGAACCAAGGAATATAGTTGGGGATGGCTATTACCGGGTAGCCGAAGCATATTCACACCTTGAGGGCTGCAATCTGTGGCCTCGTATGAGATGGCTGGGCAGACTTGCCACACCACCGCCCGTTCCCGTACCCTCGACTGCATGACTGACTCATCTACAGACTCCCAAGCCCCGACCATAGTAACCGTTTATCCAATGACCGGACGGCAACTCTTCTTCAACGTCCCTCACGCCGTCTGCGAGGAGTGCGACCTCACCGTTCGCCTCGTTAAGCGCGTTGCCTCTGACCTTCCCCACGTCGAAGTTCGCATTAAGCCCTGGTTCAACCACATCTTCGACGCCCTACGCCGTGGCGGATGGCACCCGCCCGTAGTTACGATTAACGGTAGAGTCAGCACCCAGGGCATCGTCCCCGATGAAGACGGCCTCCGCCACGCCCTGGCGCCCGCCGCCCGCGGTTTCGATGACATGCCCATATGATGCTGAGCCGGGAAGTAGGACCAAAATGAACATCCGTGTGGCCACCCTCTCAGACATGGATGATGTATTTAGGCTGGTCTCTAGCTTCCGAGAGGTTTTGGGCCGCAATCATCCAGATGACGGGACTCTCAGAGAAAACCTCAAGAAGTTGCTGATTAGCGACGATGCCGAATTCTTCCTAACCGCCGATGATACCCCAAAGGCGGTGGGATACATTCAGCAGCGCTACAGGTACTCTCTCTGGCTGTAAGGGTAGAGAGATAATTAACCACGAAGGCGGGCACGACAGCCAGTAGAAGGCGGTTGAAAACCGGACCACCCGCCGCCTTACATAGTGTTATAGAGAAGCAATAAGGAACATCTTGTACGTCAACACTCGTCTAGCCGCAATGAAGATCCCGAGACCCGCCTAGGGAGTATTTCCACCCTCCCTTGACTTCACGTCAGTTCCGTCCCAAAAAACGCGCCCACCTCAGAGTAACCGCTGCGAGGACGGCGTAAACTATGGCAATTGGTAGGCAGTACGTATTCGCTTACGGATCGGACCCAAGAGCCAAAAATCGAGATTCTTGGAAGGCCGGCGAATAGATGAGCACGATGTTATCGTCATCTTCATGGACTTGGCGAACCACGTCAGCCTCAACATTGGCCCCACCAAAAAACTCTCCAGAACCCAAATCCCTTTTAGGCGCCTCCACCCAGTCGTTATAAATAACGCCCCTGTCCCCCACCAATCGGAAATCTATAGTGTTATAGCTGTAGGACTTGTTGGGGTCGCCTACCGCTTCGAGCCGCAGCTTTACAACAGCCCACACGTGATTGTCTTCAAGAGGGGAATATGAGCCGTTCTCGTCGGGAGAATAAGCAACGTCCAAAACCGTTAACTTCAGGGCATCGTGCGTTATTGAATGGCCTCTGGGCAAAGGATTCGTTCTCTCCCTGCCATCGGACACTTCATCCACGTCGGATGAATTCCCCGTCGACTCGTTGTCGACTACACTAATCTCAGGCTCGTCTCTATCCCCGCCGGTCGCTATTACGGCCATGACTATTGCAGCCACCACAAGCCCCAACAACCCAATGCATCCTATAGTATCCACTTCAGCACTCTACCTGAGCACAACTTCCAAGAGGTCTAAATTGACGATCAAGAAACGACTGTTAAGAACTGATTTCCGAGTATACCAACCTGGTGGAACTACCGTCGTAGAGTGACAATGGTGGTTTATCACCACTTTGTGCAGCGGTATTTACGTAACGCTGAGGTCGTATTCCGAGAACACCGGAAAAGACACCCAACTCTGAACCTCAGCTGCCGATGCCAGCCTCCCATATCAGGCACAATTGGGGGAATTTCTGAATTCTCCCTCCAAAAGGGAACGATTTGCCGTTAAGTTGCATATTATCTATTAGAAGCCCCTAAGCAATGCGAGGCATGAGGGGAAAGCATGACCGAGTCTGAGGCCATAGCACGCTGCCAGAACGGGGACCGGGACGCCTTCCGACACCTGGTGGAGGAATATAAGGACCTGCTCTTCGGCACGGCTATGCTGATGACCGGCAATCGGGCCACCGCCGAGGAACAGGTGCAGGAAGCGTTTCTCTCCGCCTGGCGCGGCATACGAGGGTTCCACCAAGGCAGGCCCGTGAAACCCTGGTTCCTGCGAATCCTGGTCAACACAGTCCTGTCCTGGCGACGTAAACGAACGGTGCCCACAGTGTACCTCACAGGACAAGGTAACCAAGACCCGGAATCCTCGGAGGGCGATCCCGCCGAGACCCTGGATGCTCTGGAAAGACGTCTGTCGGTCAGAAGGGCCATCGCCAACCTCAGCCCGGACCATCGTCAAGTAGTGGCATTGAGATTCTTCGCCTGCCTGACGGTGCCGGAAGTGGCGCGAACCCTGGGTCTCAGACAGGGCACGGTCAAGTCACGCCTCAGTCGCGCCCTCAAAAATCTACGACGCCAGCTGGACGATGAAGACCAAAACACGTCCAACGCCTCAGCGGAAAAGAGAGGTTAGCTCAATGGCCCGTGACAACTCATCGAGAGGAAACAATAGCGGAGCGTCTGACCGGGAGATGGAGCGCGTCCTGAGGGAGCACTTCGAAACCGAAAGTTCCGATCTCCGCATGTCCAAGGACCCGTGGGACTGGCTTCAGGACCGTATGGACGAACCTGAAAAGCCGTCTCTGCCGTCCCGAATAATGAATAGATTCAGCAATATGTGGAAATTGAGACCGGGCCCGGTCTTCTCCGCCGCCGGTGCGGCAGCCGTTGTGTTGGTGGCCATCTTCGTCACCTTGAACGTCCTCATCGACGGCGGCCCAGGGAATCAGTTGGACCTCATGCTTCCTATAGAAGCAGTACCAGAAGACTTCGAGCGCGCTGGCAGGAGCGTGAGAGTCGCCGCCACCGCCGCACCAGCTCCCACAGCCGCACCTACGCCAACCCCTACCATCACGGCCAATTTCGCATCCGAGTCGGGCGAATACACCGCTCCCACAGAGACTATCACTATCAGTTCCGATGAACTACTCAGAGCTGTGGTCGTAGCAGCCGCGGCAGCGGCAGCCCCAGCAACCGCGGCGCCGATCATGGCTGCCATGACGGCCTCCACCGCCACAGCTCAACCTGAACCCACGCGCCAGCGCTTTATACCCGCGCCCGCCCCCACCTCGGCTCCCACCGGGTCGGCAACCACGGCTCCCGCAACCACTTTCCGAGACTATGCCAGGGAGCGGTTCGTCTCCGCAGCCGTAGACAACGTCTCTACTTTCAGCCTGGATACGGACCGCACCTCCTACTTCCTCGCCCTCAACTGGGCCAGAAACGGCTACGAGGTGGACCCCGACTCCGTAAGGGCCGAGGAGTGGGTCAACGCCTTCAACTACGGCTACGAACAGCCCCGACGCGACGATAGCTTCGCCATATCCACTGATGTCGTCACCCATCCTCTGGACAGCCGCATGCACCTCGCCCGCATAGCCTTCCAGGCCCCGGATGTGGACTACGACGCCACCCCCGTCAACGTCACCCTGGTGCTGGACGCCTCAGGCTCCATGGCCGACGGAAACCGGGTGGACATTGCCCGCGAAGCAGCCGAGAGCATCAGACTCAGCCTCAGAGACCACGACCGAATTGCCGTGGTCCACTTCAGCGAGAACGTCCTCCACCAGTACACCGTTGAGCACACGTACGCGGACGACAGGAGTGTGTGGGACTCCATCATGAGCCTTCAGCCCAGCAATTCCACCAACGTGCAGGCAGGGTTGGACGAGGCGGTATGGCTCGCCGACCAGGCCCGGCGGCAGAACCCCAACGCCTACAACTACGTCATCCTCATGTCCGACGGAGTTGCCAACGTGGACGCCACCGACCCCTTCGTAATTTTGGAAAGCGCCGGCGACTACGACAGCTCCAACCCCATCCGCCTCATCACCATCGGCGTGGGCATAGAGAACTTCAACGACTTTCTGCTGGAGCAGTTGGCCCAGCACGGCAACGGCTGGTACCGATACCTGTCGGACGTAGAGCAGGCCAGGGCCACCTTCAGCCGGGAGAACTGGCTTGCACTGTCGATACCCTTCGCCGACCAGACCCGCGCCCAGGTTACCTGGGACCCCAACGTGGTGAACTGGTGGCGGATAGTCGGATACGAGAACCGAGTGACATCGGACGAGTCCTTTACCCAGGCCCGTAAGGAGTTCGCGGAGATACCCGCCGGCGCGGCAACCACGGTCTTCTACGAGCTAGAACTGAAAGACCCCTGGTTCTCCGGCCCCCTGACCCTGGGAGACGTGGAGCTGCGCTGGGTTACCCCGGCCACTGAGGAGTCCAACCGGCAGCATGAGAGCGTCACCAGCCACAACTTCGACTTCAACTACGCCGACCCTCTGCTGCGGATGGGTGCAATAGTTGCCCTATTTGCGGACAGGTACAGCAGCCTACCCTACGCCGACTCTTCCAGCCGGTCCATTCTGGACGACTTGCTGAACCTGCAGATAAAAGAACTCCAGTTGCTGCAAGTCAGCCTGGGTGACTTGGGAGCCTATCGGGACCTGGCCTTCCTGCTGGAGCACGTCACAAGAAACTCACGGGAGGTAACACACAGTCCTTCGGGGTATAGCAGGTAGTCCACCCCCGGGCGCCCTCAACAATATGTGGATTTGCCCCAGATAACGTGAACCCCAAGACTAACGTCGCGGGTGGAATCAAAGACTGGGGCAAATCCACTTCCCACAAAAAACGTCCCGGTTGTACCACTTACAGGTGTGCATACCAACACTTGCCGAATCGACAAGAGTTGGTATAGTTAGCTGGCGGAGTGCCTCTGAATGTGACCTCGTCTAGTCTGTGGCAAATACACACACGGCGTGAACGCTAAGTCGCCAATCAACGGACACGGCGCTTACCTCCTTGGCCGTTGCAGTCCACGAGGGGGACTTCTCCCCTGTCACACCGTTTGGATACGAGGCCACAATGGCCACTCCAGCCGGAATATCGGCATCGCCCGACCCTACGGCTCCTAGAACTCGCGCCCCGCCTCCTATAGCGATTTTGCCTCCGTCGCATCTCACAGTCAGCGTCTTATCAGAACTGCTGGGATTGCTCGTCTGGATTCTGATCTCAGCCCCGCTTACACCCGGGTCGCCCTTTTCACCTTGCGGACCATGCGGGCCGGCTTCACCCCTCGGGCCTGGAACCCCGCGCTGACCTGTAGTACCCTGCACTCCTTGTACGCCCGAAGGGCCCTGCGGGCCTCTTTCACCCCTAACGCCTTGTGTACCCTGGGAGCCGGTATCACCCTTAGGCCCAGTGTCCCCAATCGGTCCCTGCAGACCTACGGGTCCCTGTTGGCCCTGCAGTCCTTGCGGCCCTCCGGCGTCACCCTTAGGCCCTGAAGGTCCAGTCGGCCCCTGGTCTCCATTCTCACCTGCGTCTCCCTTATCCCCCTTCGGTCCCAGTGGCCCTATTCGCCCTTCGGCGCCTTCCGGACCTTGTTGCCCAGTTAGTCCTTGTGGCCCTGCTCCCCCCTGGAGTCCCTGGGCGCCCTGCGGCCCTTGCGGTCCGGCATCACCCTTTGGGCCGGTATCTCCAGTCGGTCCCAGAAAACCCTCGGGGCCCTGAGGTCCAGGCGGCCCTTCAGCGCCCTGCTCCCCTTGAAAACCAAAATCACCGGTATAGACTATGGCCGCGAGGGCGGCAGCAATCAATATCAATATGAGGATGAATCGCTTCGATTTGAAACGCACGCTCGCCCGCCACCTCCTGTTGGGCTTTGTTCGTCAAGCCTGAGATCAAGACTTATTCTAGCTGTACCCGCCATAGCGCGCAATCGTGCCAGCCAGCTACACAACCTAAGGGTTGGGTGATTGTTTAAGACAAGGCAATCTTCCTGTGATATCTGCTCTGCCGTCTTTGCCATTGGAAGATTTGAGCGTTGGCAACCAGCAAATTGGGTCCCTTGAAGAGCCGAAGGAGCAGAAATGCACCTGGCGCTCCCTCAACTCTCTGGAAGCTTGGGTGTATCGCCTTCTAGGTCGAATAAGTCATACTCTCCCGACCCTGACACGTCGTCCTCATTTCCCCGTTCTACCTTCCGCCTCAGCCACCTTCAATAGGTGTCCTCAAAGACACCCGGCGGCACAGCAGCCTGCATTTTGGCGAAGGTGACAAGGCCAAGGTACTGAGCGCCTGCACCTTCTTTTCACCACTCACCCTACGATACATACGGCGTTCACCGTTGGGATGGCATGTACCCTATAGGGTTCAGAGCGAAGACTACTGAAGCCTCACGACCTCATTCATCTATGTTTCGGGGATTCTTTAACCCCTGAAATACACACACCCATCATCGATAGCCTCCCACCCAAAACTCCAGATTATTTCACGGACTACTGATAATGTCGAAAAATATCCGGTAGGCGCACCCTTGGGTGATTCAGCGTACACCACCGGAGCATCCAGCGGAGCCTCTAAGGGATGCTCAGCTCCAGGTGTATTATGTGCATTTTCCCAATGCCAACAACTCTCTCTGTGTATAACGGCCCTCTTGTTCGGCCCAAACCAACAGATCCGGTAGTTGGACATTTCCTCCAAATCTGGCCGGTTAAGCATGCTTCTTGGGATACCTCCAGTCCATTCTGGGTGAACCATGCACACACGTAAGAGTTACATTCTCCGGTGTGGCTGGCACCCTAATTGACATTCTCTCTGTGACTGGACGGTCCCTTACCCTCCTTACCTTTATAGCCATTGCTGTTCCCTTTGCTTGGCGTTTTCACTGTATATATGCTGTGCTCAGATTGTCAAGGCAAGGCGGAGTCTCAACGTCTGCCACCCCCAGATATCATCCTCCCCCAAGTCTATCAAGCAACCTCGATAGGGCCAAAAAGGCCAAGGGCGTCACTATGATTGGACTGGCCTCAATGCATGATCAGCGTTAGTCCCAGCGGCCGACGCCAGAGACTCCCAAGTCACAGTAGTCGTTTAGCTATTGGACGGGGCCGATTCTACTGAGCCGCCTAATCCGAGTCGCCGTAGACCCAAATCCAAACCCTCAACACTGCCGCTATTCAAGTGAGCGCTTACGTCTGAGCAGCAGCGGCAAGTCGACTCAGCAGAATATCTCAGGATCTTCTACCACCTCAGCCTTGACACGGTCGAATCCAGCCCACTGCACAGCATCCTGCCGTTTTCCGGACTGACGCGACGCCGTAGGCCTCGCAGTCCGTGGCAACCGGCAACACCATGGCTACTTCGCCTTAAAAGTTTGGTCTCACGCTTATCTCCCTCTCACGTTGCCAAGAGGTTCGAATCTCCTCGTCTTCCATGCACGTCGCAGCGTAGAAGGTCACGGCAACCGTCGACACGGTGGGGGTGGCGGTCTGGGCATGGGCCACGGACAGGCAGCCACCGTTACGGCAATGATGGCAAGAAAGGAGAGGAGTCTACTCAATCTTTGGAATCCTCTTAGTCATAGAATTTAATATGTGCTTACTGTGTTTTATATCTCTTTATCGTGTTATATTCGTGTCTTTTAGAGTAAATTGGGTAAATTCTAGGCAACACGAGCGACGGAACCTTAATGGAAGCACATCCCGTCGGCTCCAAACGAGAAGAAGTAACAGGGCCTTGGTGGCCAGGATAGAGAGCAAACATATGGACGAGTCATACAGGCTCAGTCAGGAGATTCAAGCGCTGCGGGACCGAATGACGAAGCTCTGCGCGGCTACTCTACGCATCAACGAAAGCCTCGACTTCGACACCGTGCTGCAAGGAGTCCTGGATTCCGCACGGTCACTGACGAATGCCCGCTACGGCGTGATGACGCTTCTCGACGATTACGGAGGTATACAAGACTCCCTCTCCTCCGGAATGACCGCGGAGGAAACCAAGCAACTCTGGAACCTGGCGGGCGGCATGCGTCTCTTTAGTTACCTCCGCAGCATTGCAGAGCCGCTGCGGCTCCCCGACCTGCTCAGCCACGTCAGGTGCATGGGCCTTCCTGAGCTGCGCCCGCCGATGGAGGTGAGTCCGGCAGTCTCCTTCCTTGCCTCGCCTGTGCTCCACCGCGCCGAGCGCGTAGGCAACGTATATCTCGCAGAGAAAGAAGGCGGAGGAGAGTTCACCCGCGAGGACGAGGAGACCCTGGTACTGTTCGCCTCTCAGGCCGCTCTGGTCATCTCCAACGCCCGGACACACCGGGAAGAGCGCCGCGCCCGAACCTACATGGAGACCCTGATAGAGACCTGCCCCGTGGGTGTCGCCGTCCTCAACGCAAAGACGGGAGAACCCGTGTCATTCAACCGCGAGGCGGCACGGATGGTCAGCGGGCTGCTGGACCAAGACCAACCCGCGGAAGAACTCCTCCGCCTGGTGACTATCAAACGCGCCGACGGCAGCGAGTTCTCACTGCAGGAACTCTCTTTGGCCCAGGCCCTGAGCGCCGTAGAGACAGTGCGAGCCGAAGAGGTCGTCATCAAACTGTCCGACGGCCGTTCGGTCACTGCGCTTATGAACGCCACACCCATCCTCTCAACGCAGGGCCAGGTAGAGTCCTTTGTAATCACGATGCAGGACATGACGGCGCTGGAGGAACTGGACCGCCAGCGTGCCGAGTTCCTGGGTATGGTAAGCCACGAGCTCCGGGCTCCCCTCAGTTCAATCAAGGGATCTGCAACCACCCTGAAGGAATCAGCCAACACGCTGGATCCGGCGGAGATGGAACTGTTTTTTCGAATTATCGAACATCAGTCCGACCACATGAGCAGCCTGATCACCGATCTGCTCAACCTGGCCCGCATCGATACTGGTGCACTGTCGGTGGCTCCGGAAGCGACAGAAGCGGCTGGACTCGTGGACCAGGCTAGGAACTCCTTCCTGAGCGGCGCTGACAGAAACAATATCCACATCGACCTGGAACCCGATCTCCCTCTCGTTATGGCGGACAGAAGACGCATCGTTCAAGTATTGATCAACCTCCTGTCCAACGCGGCTAAGCATTCGCCGGAGTCCTCGCCTATCCAGATGGCCGTCACCTGGGAGGCCATGCACGTTGCTTTCTCCGTAACCGACCATGGCAGGGGCCTGTCCCCCGACCTGCTTCCGACGCTTTTTAGAAAGTTCTCCCGGATCGACGGCGATGACAGGGGACAGAACCTCGAAGGATCTGGCTTGGAGCTCGCCATCTGCAAGGGAATAGTGGAGGCTCACGGGGGCCGCATCTGGGCTGAGAGCGGTGACTCCGGCCTGGGCGCCCGGTTCACCTTCACGCTTCCCATGGCCACCCAGGCCGACTACGTCGCCATGGCGAGACCCCCGAGGCCTAACGACCGTTTCCATCGGGCCGGACGTGAGCGTACGCGCGTCCTCGTGGTGGACGATGACCCCCAGACGCTCAGATTCGTGCGGGATACCCTCTCTAATGCAGGCTATGAGTCAATGGTCACGGGCAACCCGGAGCAGGTCAGTAGCCTCATAAAAAAGGAGAAGCCCCACCTGGTCCTGCTCGACCTGATACTGCCGGGAGTCGATGGCATCGAGCTCATGGAAAGTGTCCCCGAGCTCGGGGAGGCGCCGGTAATCTTCCTGTCTGCCTACGGTAGGGACCAGATCATTGCAAGAGCCCTCCAGGCCGGAGCCGTGGATTACATCGTCAAGCCCTTCTCCCCAACGGAGTTGGTTGCGAGAATTCAAACCGCTCTGCGCCGACAGCATACGGCCGTCTGGACAGCGCCGTCAGAACCTTATCGATTCGGCGCACTGACCATCAATTACACCGAGCGCATTGTCTCATTGGCGGGGCGTGCCATCAGGCTGACAGATAGAGAGTACCGGCTTCTCTACGAGCTTTCAGTCAACGCCGGGCGTCTGCTCACCCATGATCAGCTGCTGCAACGTGTCTGGGGCCCGGGACAGCTCGGCCATTCGGGACCGATTCGAACCGTCGTAAAGAACCTTCGGCGCAAGCTGTCAGACTACGCCAACAACCCAAGGTACATCCTTACCGAACCTCGCGTCGGATACCGAATGCCAAAATCCGAAGAGCAGGAGGATGCAACATCCGACTGAAGGTGGTACGACGTCGAAGCAGCATCGGCGCTCACGTCCGTAAACCGCTAGGCTACGAATGAGGACGCCATCATGTAGCCCCAGGGAGTGTTTCTGACACCCGCAAGAATCGTACCGGTCGCGTGAAAAGGCAACTCAGTTTTCGAAGGTCTCCTTTGTACCTGCTGAAATAGTGCTTACTCACTGTCCCCGTCTAATGAAACCGAATCATCACCATACTCCGTAGTATTGTCGAAGTGGACTGGCCAACTCCAATTAGACCAACTACGCTTCAGACGACTAAAGGCATACGCCTTATGTCGTTCAGACATCCGTTGACGCACCTCTTCCTCGACACTAGGATAAGCAGCCGGAGATGAGCCAGAGATGAGCATTACGGGAGCAAGCATGAAGCCAGCATTAGCCATCATCGGTTTGACGCTATTACTATTAGCGTTAATAGCATGCGGTCGGGAGCCCACGCCCACTGTCGCGCCCACAGAACCCACGTCCGCCGCAACACCGGCGCCTACACCAGCTCCCACCCCCACGCCTGCTCCCGCTCCCGCACCCCCACCTACAACTGTACCCTTGCCCACGCCTGCGCCTACTCCTGCATCCACACCTGCGCCAACCCCGGAATCCACGCCTGAGCCTACACCTTCGCCCACACCAACCCCGGAGCCTACGCCTGAACCGACCCCAGAACCCACACCAACCCCGGAGCCTACGCCTGAACCTACTCCCGCACCGACACCAGCCCCCACACCCACACCAACCCCAGAACCCACTCCCGAGCCACCCCCAGAACCCGAGGTCCCTCTGCCCTTCGATCCCTCTGTCACCCGCGGCAACCTTTCCAACGGCCTGAGCTACTACATCAGGCACAACGAGGAACCCCGTGACCGCGCCCAACTAACCCTCGTCGTAAGAGCCGGTTCAGTCCACGAGGAGGAGGATCAGCAAGGCCTCGCCCACTTCGTAGAGCACATGGCTTTTAATGGAACCGAACGCTTCCCCAAGCAGGAGATCGTCGAATACCTGGAGTCCATTGGCAGCACCTTCGGCCCCCACGTAAACGCTTATACAAGCTTCGATCTCACTGTTTACTTTATAGAGATTCCAACCGACGACCCTGAGATCACCGAGAAGGCATTTCAGATCCTCAGCGACTGGGCCTACGCCATAGCCTTCGAACCCGATGAGGTGGAGCTGGAGCGAGGCGTTGTCTTGGAGGAATGGCGTCTGGGACAAGGCTTCAACTCCCGCTTCCGTGCCAACTTGTTCCGGGTAATTCTTGGCGACTCGCAATACTCCAAACGGAGTCCCATTGGCCTGCCGGAAGTAGTCGAGAACGCCCCCACCCAACGCCTGAAGGATTTCTACAAGCGCTGGTACAAGCCTGATCTGATGGCCGTCATCGCCGTCGGCGACTTCGATACCGAGTCCATTGAGAGCAAGGTCAAGCAGTACTTTTCCCCACCGCCCGAGGGTGAGGCTAACCAGGAAAGCGCTTCAGTCGCTGCCTCCACCGCAAGGCCAACTTTCGACATCCCAAACCATCAGGAACCACTCATCGACGTGTTCACAGATCCAGAATCACCGGCTACTCAGTTCCTCCTCATCCGCAAGTTAAGACCGGAAGAGGGAAGTGACCTGGCTGGATTCCGGCGTAACGCATTGGAAACACTGGCCTTTATGATGCTAAACGCCCGCCTCTCCGAGCGGGGCCAATCCGCTGACCCACCATATCTGAACGCTGGAGCAGCACGTTACTCCTACGTGGAAACCTTGGACATCTTGGAGTTCGCAGCCTGGGTCGAAGAGGGAGGTGTTGAACAGGGTTTGGCGGCTATTCTGGAGGAAATCCAGCGCATTCGCCAGCACGGCTTCACCGAAAGCGAACTCGAGCGAGAAAAGGTCAACCTGTTAAGCCTTGTTGAGAGCTCCTACAAGCAGCGAGACCAAACTCCCTCGCCCAGTATTGCCAACTCATACGTCGACCACTTCACCCAGAACACACCTGTTATCGGCATCGAAGCCGAGTGGGAGTTGTATCAAGAACTCTTGCCCCAAATCTCTCTCTCTGAATTCAACGAAATAGCGGAATCCTGGTCTGCGTCAGAAGACACAGGGCTCCTGATAGTCCGTCCCGAAGAGACCATGGACAGCTCCGATTCGGACCTGTCCGCGGCGGTGCAGCTGCAACTCGAAACCGCCAATGCGCTTGCGGTAGAACCCTACGCCGACGATATCGGCGATGTCCCGCTCCTCGCCGCGCTCCCCACCCCGGGCGCCATCGCCAGCGAAGAACACATCGAGTCTATCGACGCGCAGATTTGGACCCTGTCCAACGGCATCACCGTTATCGCAAAACAGACCGACTTCAAAGATGACGAAGTGATATTTGGCGCGTTCAGCCCCGGCGGACACTCCCTGGTATCAGACGAGGACTTTGTATCTGCCCGATACGCCGCCTCCATGGTCTCCGAAAGTGGCGTTGGTCCCCACGACAACGTCACCCTGGAGAAGTTGCTGGCCGGCCAGCTTGTATCCGTTTCTCCCTTCATCGGTGAACTTTTCGAAGGCTTCCGAGGCAACGCCTCTCCCGAAGACATGGAGACCCTCTTCCAGCTAATCTGGCTCTATGCCACCGAATCCAAGCTGGATCCCGCCGTCTTCTCTAGATACGTGGCCCAACTCCAAAGCGTCGCTGAGTACTACGCCGCTGAGCCCGACTCCATTCTCTACGACACTGTTAACACCATTCTGGGCCAGAATCACTTCCGCGACAGGCCCCTTTCCGTTGAGCTTGTCGAAGAACTCAACATGGAGCGAGCTGAAGCCGTCTACGCCGACCGGTTCGCCGACCTCGGCGACGCAAATTTTGTCTTCGTCGGCGCCTTTGACTGGGATGACCTGCGTTCGCTAGCGGCAACCTACTTGGCTGCTCTCCCAACCACCGGACGCGCCGAGCAGTGGATCGACGTAGAAATCGACCCGCCCATGACCCTGATTGACGAAGTGGTCAATGCCGGCACAGAACCACGAAGCAACACCATCCTGGTGTTTGCTGGCGACATGGAATGGAGCCCGGACGAAGCTTTGGCGCTCACAGTTGCAGGCGACGTGCTGGGGAATCGTCTTCACGAGCGAGTGCGTGAGCAGTTGGGCGGCACCTATGGCGTCTTCGTCAACGCTCGCGGCTCCAGACTCCCGGATCAAGAGTACTTGGCCTCAATCATATTCGGCAGCGATCCCACCCGCACCGAAGAACTATTCGGAGAGGTTTTGCAGGTCGTGAATTGGCTTCATGAGGGTGGTGAGCAGGAATACCTCGACACGGTCAAGGAACAGTTGCGTACGACTCGTGAGGAACAGTTGCGCCAAAACGGTTTCTGGCTCAGCCAAATCCAGACCGCATCGCAGAACGGTGAGTCCTTCGCGGATCCCGCCAGCTTCGACGAAAGGTTGAATGCGTTGACCCTGGAACAGGTTGTTGCCGCCGCCCAACTCTACTTCACCCCCGAACGTTACGTTCGGGTGGTCCTCCTCCCTGAAGAGGAAATGGCGACGGATCCAGCCTAACCGCCCGGCCTGTATATCTCCGTGTCGGGGTTGTACTGGTACCAGCCAAACCAGAACGACGTGAGCGTCGGAATGCGTGACAGCGTCATGGAAGGGTCGTCTTCCTTGACGAGCGCCTCCTCGGTGACCTCCCATCTGGAGCCGCTGGAGTCAACCAGGAACCGAGGAGTGGCCCCTGAATCCTCGCCTTCCTCCAAGGAAAACGTCTCCCCCTCCCTTACGTAGGCGCGGGCCGAGCGCGACTCGCCGGATGCCGCAATCACAACGTCTATCCCTCCCACCGTATCGTTAACCACGCGGGCCTCTCGCAGGTCGTCAATGACATATGCCTTCTTCCCCTCGCCCGCCAAAACACCCACAACCACCCTCTTGGGCTCTATGCTCGGGTCGCGGAGCCAGACCGGGAACATTACCTCGTCCGCCGTGAAGTAATCGTAGTAGATGGCCTGCGGGTCGTCTTCAGGCACGTAGAACTCAGCCCTATAGTACCCCGTCTGATTCGACAGTACGGTCGTGTCGGGGTGCTCTGCCAGCCACTCCTCCCACGTTGTAACAACCGCCGGGAAGAAAGGCTGCTTTATGCCGGAATCTGCAAGCGGGCCGATAATCGGCTCCCCGGTGTACTGGTGCCACAACGACCGGGTGGCGCGGTCGTACATCACCTTGTTGCTGCGGTACAACATCCCGGAAGTCCCGAACGTGGTCTTCTCCCCGTTTACTATGCCGGAATACACGATTCCGGTGCCGCAAAGCGTTCAATACACTAACGAGATTGGCTCTCCACCGAGCTCGTCGTTGGCCAGTTCATGCGCATTCATTACCCGTAGTGGGTACGCTCTATTCTCGCCGTTGATCGACACCCCAAACACCCTATCGTCCGGCTCCATGTATAACGCCTCTTCTGGCTTCACGTGCGGCGGGTATTCCAGAGGTGGAATGCCGTCTACGCGGACACCCCCCCACACTATCTCGGTAAGGTTGGCCCTGGACCCACCGTCTATAGCCTGCTCGATTAGATCGCCCATCTCTGGGTCAATTAGGTTCAAGAGTTGGGCCTTCCACTTCGGATAATCGGAAGGCGGCGCGTATTCGTCCAGCCTTGGGCCGAGCCACTCTCGCCACCCACGCATGCTGAAACCGAAGTCCTCTCCCGTTAGATCAGCCACGGCATCTATGCCGGATACTGCAAGACCCCGGGCGAAGAAAGGCAGCGCCTCCAGGATAACCTGCACCTGAGAAGTATCGCCCTCCCGACTCGCCCTCTCAAACGCCAGCAACGTCTGCTCGCGAGGGTGGTCGAAGCCCGATATCATCAGGTACATGTTCTGGTTAGGGTCGTAGACGAACCCCTCCGGTTCAGGAGTGGGTGTCGCAGTTCTCCCTTCCGTCGGTATCGGTCGCGGAATAGCCCGCCTTGTAGGTGACGGGGAAGGGACGTCAGTCGCAGCCGTTGGCAACGCTGTACCCGTCGGCGAGGAAGTTGGTTCCGTAGCTGAAGTCGTGGGTACGGGCGCCGCCGTCACAGCAGTGGAAGGGACGGCAGTCACAGCCGCAGGCGGCGACGTAACCGTTGATATAGCCTCGGTGCCTGAAGTCGTTGCGTCAGGTTCTTCCAGCGGCCTGCGACATCCCACAACCAAGATGGCCAAGGCAATAGCCAGCAGAGTCAAGAAGTAGATGCGGTTCGTCGGCCTTTTATCCATGCAGCCGAGTATACGTCATAGTTCTACAAATCGGATACAGCGCCAACGCACATCTGATGCCTTGTGCTGAGAGGCTTACACAGATGAAGATGCCGACTTGACCCCGGAATCTCCATGACTCCAAGTCTTATCTCTCTCGTCACTTCGTAAGGGTCCGGCAACGTCCCGTCGGTCGTCCTGACAGAAGAAAGGGCAGCAAGTGCGAGACTGGAGCCTATGCGAAGGTAAAGAGGTTTTCTACACCGCCGGTGGCGTGTAGTTAACCGTGCGCCGGGCAGCTTCGTCGACCGTCTCAGGCGTGATCAAGACTATCGCCTTGAAGCTGATCGCGCCGGCGGCCGACGCCGCCATTGACGCCGCCACGGCCGCTGCATCGTCGGGCAAGTCCACAATCATATAAAGGTCGTCAACGCCAAAGGCATAGTAGAAGGATTCGATGGACCCACCCATTTCGGAAAACATGCGCTCGAACATCGCACGACGCCCCGTGCCGCCCTCTTGCCGCAGGCCCGCAACGCCCTCAGGAGTATAGTCTGCCTGAAACAAAAATTTCGCCATCTTCATTCCCCCATTGTAAAATGATACTTAGTATAGCAGATATATTAGGCCTGTCTCAAAAATACGCCCGTCATTAACACAAATCTACCAGGGGGAAGTTCAAGTATGCGCCTACAATCGAAGGCGCTCTCGCTTTTACGGGACGACACGCACTGTGATGATGTCCGTTCCGTGAAACTGCTGATGCCGCACCGACGTGGCGTAGGCCCGCAGCATACGCAGCGAAAGCTCCTGATCTACCGGCGTTTCCTCGTCATACTGTTGGAGTTGACGCAGCCGGTCCTCCATATTCTCCTCGTCGCCGGCCCCTCCAATAAACTCAAGGGTTGCTACCGGTCCCTCGCTGGAGGCCAGCACCACCAGTTGACGGCCCGTTTCCTCTTCTTCCTGTTCGGAGTCGTCTACGTCTGCCATGAGACTTTCCAGGTCCAGCGGCGAGAGCGTCAGTAGGGTCTCTTCCCCAACGGCGCTCAGCCGCTCTTTCATCGCTGCGTCCCAACCTCGACGGTCGGCAAATCGCGCGAGGAACTCGTTGAGTTCAGGCAAGACTTCGATATCCAGCTTGGACTGAAACCGCATCCGTCGAGGGTTGGTAAACTCCAGGTACAGGATCATCACTATCGCGGCGACCCCTCCCGTGGTGATGCCGCTCTGCAAAAGAGTTGCCCACACAGGCCCGACGTTCGGCAGCGAGAACAGCCCAAACTGGAACGCAGCCCCAATCCAGAAGCAGACTCCCGCCACCGTAATCTTCTGCCGGTTCTCCTCGCTCTGCATGACTATCCGGGCCCCGTCGATAAACAAGTACGCGCTCAACACAATCAGATATCCCGCCATGACGGGGCCCGGAATAGAGCTGAGCACCGCCGATACCTTTGGCAGAAAGGCCAGCGAAATAAGCATGGCGCCGATGAAATATCCAACTCTGCGTGAAGCGACGCCGGTGGTCTGGGTGTAGGATACAATCCCCGGATTGATGATGAACGGGACCGTACCGGCGGCGCCCGCCATCAGGTTGGTTGCCCCGGTCCCGGCCATCGCCCCCTGCACCTCCCGAAAGTCCACGGCCCGGTTGTCGCGCCGTGCAGCCCGCTGTTGGGCTATACACTCTCCGTTGGCCTGTATGGAAATAACAATGCTTAGGAACAAGAACGCCGGCAATAGTGTCCAGAACGATACGCCGAAGCCGGATAATATCGGGGGCAGACCCAGCCCGGGCCACTGCCCCGGTATTCCTACCCAGGCGGCATCCATCACAGCCTCGGCGCTATAAAGACCGAAGCCTGCCGCCACTGCGCATCCGGCGACTATGCCGATTATCGGCCCCCAAAGGCGTATCGTCGCGGAGCCGCGCAGGATGAGTGCCGACACGACCCCAAGCGCCGTTAACGCGGCCAGATGCGCCCCCAACGAGTTTTCGTCCGACGCGTCCGGCAGCAGGCGGGGCACCACCGACGCCAGCGTGATTGACAGTATCATCAACACCGTTCCACCCACTACGGGTGTAACTATCCGGCGCAGTACGAAAAGCCATCTGGCAATCGCAAGCTGGCCAATTCCGCAGACAAGCACAAGCGCTGCCAGTGTGGCCGGCCCGCCGTCCGACACCGCTGTAATACAGAAGGGTATGGAGAAGGCGGCGGTGAACATTGGGAGCATCGACCTCGACCCCACCAGCCCAATTCTGCGCACCTGAATCAACGTCGATAGCCCTGCTACAACCAGAGAAGCGAATACCATCCAGACCAGGTACTCGTTGTCCCGTCCTGACGCTTTGGCCACTACTACGGGGGTCACTAACAGCGTGGCCGATGCAATCAGGCTGAACTGAGCGCTGAATCCCAATGAATGCCAAGGGGGCGGATTCTCGTCCGCCTCGTAGCGGGGGTTCTGGGTCACGGGTGTAGTCAATTTCGTGTTCCCAACGTCACTGCGTCAATGCATAATGAAGCAGCTATGGGTACGTACAACCCCATCGCTGATATCGAGGCACAGGAAGCAGGCGACGACGCCACTTCCATTAACCTACATCCCCACCTTGTAAACTTCAGCCTTGCAAAACGGGCAGGTGTCCGGCTGTTTCGTTAGGATGTAGATAATGGCTCCAGGCCAGAAGAAGATGGCCCAGAGAACCACCACCCAAACCTTGATGTTCTTCTGTGGGAGCATCTTGTTTTCACAAATCCTGCACTGCATACCAACCATCAAACCCGCTGCCTCCACATAACGGCGCTGAATAGACACACTGTCTCCAATACTTGTACCACCAGTTAGGTTCCTTGCACAAGTGCTAACGGGCTGAATTAGGCCAGACGGCCGATTCCCCCTCTTCGAGTCTTCCGTGAACACCATCGCTAGTCACTAACCCTTCACCAGTTCCCATATCATCGCGATCGGGACACCCTTAAAGGCGGCGATCATCAGGTCCTCCATCTGTTCATCGAATCCCATAGCGTCGATTTCCTCATCCCCACAGAGCCTCTCTATACATTGGACGACGTTGAGTCCCGACTCCCGGAACGCGGCAAGATACTCCGAAGGGAGATGCACGTAGTTGCGAACGAATCCGGTCTCCGTTCGGCTTATGGGATAGTACGCGTGACCACCCAACATTACCGTGAAAGGATGCAGGTCGGAGAGGATTACAGGTCTACCACTTCGAACAACCCTCCCCAATTCTCTTATGGGCGGCCCCAGGTCGGCGCAATGGGCCAACCCAAGTGAACAGACAACTAGGTCCATTGAATTGTCCGGTAACGGCAGAGACTCTAGGGATCCAGTCTCGAACTGGGCCGAAGGAACCTTGGATTTCGCCACGGTCAACATCTCCGTAGTTGCGTCTATGCCAGTCACTTGATGGCCCAATAAGGCCATGTACTCCGCATGCCTCCCCGTACCACACGCTGCATCCAACGCCTTACCTGCTGGATAATTTGCGATAAGCTCGCGCACAACGGACTCCTCTGCGCGTATCAAAGGACTTTCGTCATCGTCGTAGGTGGACGCCGATTCACCATACCCGGCTGTTACTGACCGTTCGACTCCAACAATCGCCTCTGACCAAGGCTCCTCTTCACGTTGTGCAACTATCTCAACAATCTCTTGCGCCCTCTCCTTCACCCTCAACGGGTCTTCCAACCAGGAACGCAGAATCGCAAGCCCTTCCACACCCATGATAAAGTCCCCAAACGTCGGTTTCTCATCCATATCCCCGTCTCCTACGGCCATTTGCGCTGTCTCGAAAGACCATTGCTGATTCTAACCGTTCACGAGTTCCTCTCTCTTTCAAATTCGTACACATGCACCTTTCCATCGCTGTCGGCCTGCATCAGCACCCAAAGTTGTTGGTCATCATCTATCAACTGGATAATATGATGGTTCAACAATTGCATAATCTTTCGAATCCATGCTGTCACGCTATTCAGAAAAGCTTGGGGATCGCGTTTCGGAGAGAACGGATTGTCCGCATGAAGTATCCCCCCACATATGTCATGTAGTCTCATGTAATCCTTTTTCGTAAGAAACCCCGACTCAATGTGCTCGACCGACAAAACCTTGCCGGTTGCTTGGTCCAATATCTGTATACATGGTTGCGGATAGAACTTCGGATTTGCTTTTTCAAGAGTTTCGAGGATGCGCCTTCCATGCCAATCTCGATGGAAGTTCTTTCGATACTTCTCGTACTCAGTCCTGTTGACACATACAGATCCCAATGCGATGATCTCCAGAATCTTCCTAATCTGAAGACATACGGACTCAGATTTTGTCTGCACATACATGGCACTGCACTTTCCAGTGAGGAATCCGTTGACGAACGACACTCTCTTCTTGAGTTCTTCCATACAGCCCGCATACGTCGAGCATGGATTGAATCTTCGCCTCTTGTATTCTTTAGTTGAATCAAACCCAACCATATCCCCCTCTCCTACGGTCATTTACGTTGCCCATCAAGACCATTGCTGAAAACTAAAGTTACGAGCGAGGAATGACTTTTGCAACCCACCAGCAGTCGCTGCACCATCCTTTGACACAGACCCGGAATCGTCCAGGAATATGTCGCGTCAGGGCCCCGTGTAAAGCTCCGTGTCCGAGTGAAACTGGAACCACCCGAACCAGAACGACATGTGCGTGGGTATCCGAGCTAGCTTTTCTGACTCATCCGCCGTGTTGACCAGAAACTCCTCCGTCACCTGCCACGTTCCCCCATCAGCGTCCGATATCACGGCTGCAATTCCGCGATCACCTCCACTGTCGTCCGCCGATAACTCAAACACCCTGTCGCCCCGGTAATAGGCCCTCGCCCCCTGGCTCGCGGCTGACCCCAGTACCAACACCCCCTCATCTCCCACCACGTCGTTCACAATCCGATGCTCCTGCAGCGCTGCTACAGGGTAGGCCTTGTAGCTGTCGTTCAACTGGACGCCAAGCACCACGTCCTTTGTTTCAAGCCGACCATCCCGGTCGGGGACCGCGAACATCGTGTCAGGCGAGTTGAAATAGTCATAATAGATCGACTCGCGGTGGGACTCTGGATTGTAGTATGACGCAGGATAGAACCCCGTATCCCTGTCCAGTACCGTCGTGTCGGGATGAAGCTCCACCCACTCCTCCCACGTCGTCACAAGCACTGGGAAGAAGTCCAGCCTGATCCCCGAGTCCCACAACGGCCCGATGACCGGCTCTCCCGTGAACTGGTTCCAAAGCGAATTGGTCAGCCGATCGTACATCACCTTGTTACTGCGATACAGCATCCCCGACGTGCCGAAGGTGGTTGGCTCTCCGTTTATCTTCGCGGAATACACGATTCCGCTGCCGCATAGCGTTCAATACGCTAACGCGATAGGCTCGCCCCCCAACACGTCATTGGCCATCTCGTGGGCGTTCACGATGCGAAGCGGGTACGCCCTGTGCTCGCCGTTGATGGACACGCCGAAGACTCTATCGCTAGGCTGAAGGTAGTCCTGCTCCTGCGCCGAAACCACCGAGGCGTTCTGAAGGTCTGGAATCCCGTCGGGCCGAACTCCTCCCCACGCAATCTCAAACACATTGATGCCAGATCCCTCAGCCGCGGGGGCCAGGAACTCACGGAATCTGGGGTCAATCAGGCTCATGAGCGCGATCTTCCATTCCAGGTATCCTGCGGGTGGTTGGTACTCATCCGCGTTCTCGACCAGCCACTCCATCCAATTTTTCCATAAGCCCTCGTTGCCCTTAACCTCCCTACCCGTTATCGCTATGAGGGCCTTCCTGGACTCTATTCGCGGGACATAGTCCTCAAAAAAGCGGAGCATCTCAATCAACACCGGGACCATCGACTTGTCCTTGTTGACAATGGAAAGTGCGATGGCCTCAAGCGAGTCTTCTGGGTTGTGGTTCTGCCCCGAAAATAGCCGGTACATATTCAAGCTGGAGTCGTAGTCCGTCCCCGGCATCGGCTCCAGCATCGCTCCCGGAGTCGGACTGCTGGGCGTGATAGTCGATGTCGGCGTCGGCTCGCTAGGAGTGGCCACCGGCGTCGATAGCGGCGTTGCTGTCGGGGTCGGCGTTGCCGTCAATGCAGGCTGGCTCGACGTGGGCGCAGCCGTAGCCTCAACCGTCTCAGTCGAAGCCGGCGCAACCGTCGCCATCTGCGTCGGTGCAGCCGTCGGAACACTCTCTTCCGACGCAGGCGTCTCCCCCATCCCCGAGCACCCCACCAAAACCGCCACCACAACCCCAACCGCAAACGTTGAGGAATAACGCAAAAACCTACTCACAAAACCCCTTCCCACATCAATCCTAATTAGTGACCGAAATCACTATTACCTATTACGTCAAACCACCAACGTTTGGACTTGCCCCACCCTTCGCGTCAGACCCAATGCTAGGCTTGACCTCCATCAGAACCCGGCTTTACCTATCATCTCGAACGTACTCGAAACAAGCTCCTCCAAGACTCCATAGCAAGTCCCGCATTATAGCACCCACATTACCATTGTCTTTCCCTGAGCACCTGCCGAGAATGACGAGTCCCAGTTGTGAAATTTCAGCCCTATCCGATTGAGAGGTCGGGCCAATAATGATATAAATTACTTGATGCAGGCTGATTTGGAAATCAAAATCACAACTCTCACGGTGCATGACATAGAAGATGTCGACCGCCTCATGAGAAGCAACAGTGCCACACTTGGCTTCTTACCTAAAGCCGCTCTTAAGGATTACCTATCCAAGGGCAATGTAATCGGATCCCTGCTTGAGGACTACGGGCTTGTCGGCTACCTTCTCTACGGGGTTACTCATAAGCACTATCGAATTACTCATCTCTGCATCTCAGATTCTTTACGGCAACGGGGCATCGCTACAAGACTTGTAGAGGAACTAAAGAGTCGAGCAACCTCCCAGTATTTGATCACTCTAAACTGTAGAAGAGATTTTTCCGCAAACCAACTTTGGCCGAAACTACGTTTCATTCCAAGAGGCGAGAAACCTGCAAGATCCGGCGCAGGACGTGTCTTGACCCAATGGTGTCTCACACTTGGTCCTAACGATCAGCCAAGCCTATTTGAGGCAGATTCGTCCACTACCACGATAGATGTCGCAATTGATGCACAGATATTTTTTGACTTGGTGAGCTGCGCCACTGACCGAGCGACCGAGTCTTTTGCCTTGGCTTCAGACTTCATGGCGGATCTAGTTAATCTTCGTGTAACCGACGAACTTTTGGTAGAAATCGATCGGAATATAGATACCACTCTTCGCAAGTCACATCGGGAACGGGCCAGGAACTTTCCTCAGGTCAGGTATGACGTGAATTTGGCAGAGTCGTATGAAGCCTGCCTGAAAACAATTCTTCCCACCAATTCAAAACGGGCGCTTTCTGATATACGGCATTTGGCTAAGACCGCTGCATCAGAGACCAAGTATTTTGTTAGCCGTGATAAGAGACTGCTAAACAAGCGGCGCGACATCGCCGAATTGGTAGCCCTCCAAGTACTTTCTCCAACAGAGTTAATCGTACAAGTCCATGAACTTTCTGATAGCGCAGAATACGAACCAAAAGGTGTCTTAGGCCTCACCCTTCAGCGGAGAAGATTACGTTCTTCAGACCTCCCGGCATTAAATTTTGACACATTCTTGGCCGAACAAGAAGGTAAGGGAGAACTCGAAGGGAAGCTGAATTATTACCTCGCGGAGCCAAAAAACAATAAGTGCGATGTCTTCGAGTCCGCGGGTGTCATCGTAGCGATTCGACTCCAAGAATACGTCGGCAAAACTGCCATACGTATTCACTTAGCAAGGGCGAAGTCAACTAGGAATCGCCAACTGTTTGAAACGCATTTGGTTGCAGACACCATCAGGGAAGCCGTTGCATCCAATTTCAGTGTCGTCGAGTTTAGGGATTCAGGGACGTTTTCAAGACTAGGACCTTGCTTGCTTGACCTGGGTTTCATTGGTTCCAACGATAATTACATCCGATTTTGCTTTTGTGGCATTCGGCCTCTCAAGGCTATGCTAAGCGAAATTTCAAAGTCGTATCCTGAAGCGTTTCCCTTCTACAACAATATGTCAGAACGTGACATCGAACGTCATTGTTCTCCGCTAGCTATCCCCGCCATCACCAACTATTTTCTAATTCCCATACGTCCAGGCTTTGCCATTAGTCTTGTTGATTGGAAGCAATCTGCCGATGAACTTTTTGGCGGTCAGGAGAGCGTGTTATTGCGATGGAATCACATTTATTACCGGAGCAATACTCGCCATAAAATGCTTAGGCTTCCAGGACGGATCCTCTGGTATGTTTCATCTAATAGCCTCCGCAAGCGCAAAACACGCCTTCAAGGAAAGGTTGTGGCCATTTCACACCTTGATTCAGTCGAACTCGGTTACCCTAAGCAGCTATTTCAGAAGCATCGGCACAAGGGGATCTTCGAATGGGACCAGATAATGGAATTGTGTAAAGGCGATCTCAACAAAACGATCATGGGTATCGAATTCTCGCACACGTTTTCATTCAAGAGGCCAATAATCCTTAATCATCTGCGCCGAATCTATAGTGAAAGGAACACAAATTTGGTGCTACAATCTCCATCTAGAATTCCCCCGCCAATTTTTGAAGAGATCTACCGATTTGGGTTCGAGGTGTAGATTTGGAGAAGGAGCCAACTGTTCTTCTATCCATGAAGCCCTGTTATGCCGAGTTGGTCTTCAACGGCGAAAAGACGGCTGAGTTGAGAAAACGCATCGGACAAAACATGCAGAACCGGGACGTTCTTGTTTACGTCACCAGTCCCGTACGACAACTTAGGGGCGGCTTCCATGTTGAGGTTGTACAGAAAGGACCGCCAAAGGAAGTGTGGAGTTCAGTGTCCGCCGAAGCCGGAATCAACAAGCGGGAATTTGACGCGTACTACTCTGGCAGCCACACGGCCTACGCCCTAAGAATCACGGCTGTGTGGCAATATGAGAAACCTTTCGCGTTGTCTACTCTGAGGGCCATGTTGGATAACTTCGTAGTTCCGCGTTCATGGAGATACCTAAAGCCATCGGAGCAGCGATTACTCAAGGAGGCTTAAGCGTCACCCCCACTCCCCCCCACCCCTCACCACTTCCTCGACTCCTCCGCATACACGTGGTCGGGCAACGAGTACCGGATGCCATATTCGTCGAACAGCGAGGTCTCGAGCAGGGATGTGAACTGGGTGAAACTGCTGTCCTCGCGACGACCCGGCAGCACCTTTCCAAGGATGTCGCCATAACGCTGCTGCATCCTGAACCACCAGACAGCTCCAAATGAGGAAAGCGGCGGATACTGCAGTGCGTCAGCCGCCTCATTTCCGATGAGACCGCGGGAAATACGGTACACATAGCGGGCCAAGTTCTGGCGGCCTTCCGGGTCTGTTATACCAGCAATCAACGGGGCCGAATTGATCAAGGAGTGTGCCATCGAAACCGATTCCATTGGGCAATCGGGCTTGCACATGTGGCCGATGTCATACAGTTCCAAAGCGTCATCGGCCTCGTGGAACAGGATGGTCTCAGGAATGCCCATCAAGTAACCGGAGTAGCGCCAAACCGCCATGAAGCTCGCGTACTCTTCGTCATCGTACTTGGCGCCCAAGGTTTTCATGTGTTTCAGTAGCCTCGCCGAGAAAGCGGAAACAGCGTAACCCAAATGCGCCGCGCTAATTGGCAAACCCCAGGCTTCGGTATCCCAATCATCTTCCGAATTGCTTAGCAGGTTCCTTACCCGTGCGTGAACGATTCTAATGCGGACCGAAAGTTTCCAGCCGTCTCCATACCTGTACATGCCATTGGGAAGGAATATCTCCGTCATGTGACGGTTATTCTGTCCCAAACGTCTGACGCCCTGGTCGCGTACCCGCCCCGTAATGTGGAAGGACTTTGCTATATTTGTCGTGAATCCTTCAATCAAAACGCCAGCGACGAATGCAGCCAATATCAATGGCGAATTCCTGTGAAACATACGGACGCTTGGAGCGAATGCCGCATAGTCGAGCCATTCCGGTGTAGTCTCCGCGTCTCTAAAGAATTCTCGGAGCGAGGCTGGCGCGTTCCTCAGTGCCTCCTCACCTTCCTGATTCATGGCTGCCTCAATCAATCGCCTTGACTTTGCCAGGCTAAACGCTCGAAGATCTTTTGCCATCGCTTCGCCCAGCGGGTCTCCTATGAGTGTGTGTGCGACGTAATTGTCCGCGATGGCGGGCGCGACAGCGCGGGCTTTCTCATAACCCTGCCTGCAGTCTGTCGGTACGAACATCACTTCTGCGCTCATTGCTTACCTAGCACCAATTCGGGTTTCAACATTGTAAACTTTATTCTTCCTCCGGTTCCACCCGCACGTCCGGCAGCCATCTTAGGAACGAAGGCAAGTACCAGTTTCGGTGGCCCAGAAACTCCATGCTGGCCGGGACCAGCACCGACCTCACCAAGGTGGCATCTAACAAGACCGCCACCGCCAGGCCGAATCCCACCTGCTGATTGATGATGGTGTCGCCGGAAGCGAAGGCCCCGAACACCGCCACCATAATGAGAGCGCAGCCGGTGATGATGCCCGCCGTCGACCGCAGCCCGTACGCCACCGCCTCCCGGTTGTCCCCCGTCTGGTCGTACCGCTCCCGGATGCGGCTCAGAAGGAACACGTGGTAGTCCATCGACAGCCCGAACAAAATAGAGAACAGGAACAGCGGTATCCATGCGTCGATGACCTCTGCGTGTTGGAACCCCAGCAGGTCCGCCCCAATGCCCTTCTGGAACACCAGCACTATCAGACCGTATGCGGCGCCTACCGAGAGCAGATTCATGAACACGGCTTTGATTGGAATCACAATGGATCGGAAAACCACCATCAGAATCAGGAAGCTGCACCCAAGCACGAAGGCGAACACAATGGGCGTGTACCTGTCGACGATGGAGAAAATGTCGGCTACCTCCGCCGAAACCCCACCCACCAATACCTCGGCGTCAACGCCTTCGAAAGCCTCCGGAACGTAGCGTTCGCGGATGTCGGTCACCACGTCGACGGCATCCTGGCTGAGGGAATCGCCGTCTATGAATACAGAAAGGTGGGCCAAGTCCCCGGCCTCGTTCACAATCGGGAAGCGGAACACCGACACTCCATCTAGGTTCTCCAGTGTAGTTTGCAGCTCCGCGATAGCCGCCTGTACCTCTGGGCTGCCGATCTCTCCGTCTATGACCACGTCCGTGGGGTTAACCACCCCGAAGGAGAACTCCTCCTCCATGACGAAGAAAGCCTCGCGAGTCTCAGCCCCTTCCGGGAACGCCGACACACCGTTGAGCCCCGTGTTTATACCGGGCCACTGGAAGTAGAATAGAGTGACGAAAACCATGGGTACGCCAACCACGATGATGCTGATGAGCGGGTAGCGCATGACCATCCTGGTCATCATTTCCCAAAACCCATCCCCGGAGCCGTCGGTGCCATTAGAAACCTGCGTCGCCTTCCTACCGAAGAAGGGAATAGGCAGCTTGTCCAAATGGTCTCCAAACACCGCCAGGCTGGCCGGCAGGAATGTGAACGTTGCCGTAAGCGCAACCAGCACCACCAGTATTGCCCCGATACCCAGTGATTGGAAGAAAGAGAACGGAACTATCAGCATCCCAACCAGAGCAATGACCACCGTGAGTCCGCTGAACAGCACCGTGCGGCCCGCCGTTGCCCCCGCCCGCTCGATGGCCTCAAGCTTGTCCCGTCCCCGCGCCCTCTCGCCCCTGAACCGGGAAATTATCAATATGGAGTAGTCGATTCCCACCGCCAGCCCAATCATGACTATCATTAGCGTCACAAAGAAGACCAGGTCAAAGGTCTGTCCGATGAGCGCCGTTATGCCCAGGGCGACGATGATGCCTACGATGGACAGTCCTATCGGCATCAGCACCGCCGCCAAAGTGCCAAAGAGGACCACCAGAATCACCAGCGCAACGGGAATGCCTATCCGCTCTCCCTGCCGCAAGTCCTTCTCCGACAGTTCGTTCTGCTCGAAAGCTATGCTGGCGTCGCCAATAGTGAGCGCTCGGAAGCCATCCACGCCGTTGGCTTCCTCCACCACCTCCAGAACGTGCTCTACATTCTTCACCGCCTCCACGTAGTCCCCTGCCATTACTACGGTCATAAAGGTGGTCATGCGGTCGGCGGACACCAGTTTCTCGTCAGGAGGATTGGTTGTGTAGTAGCTCCGCTCCGGTATCGCGACCCCAGGCCCCAGGGAAGCTATCTCGTGTTGAAGCGCCTCGACCTTCGCACGGAATTCCGGGGTGTCGACAGTCTGAACTTCCGACTGGACAATGACTATTTCCCTTAACGGAATGGTCTGGCCGCCCCGTTCCACCAGCAGACTCTCTGCGCGGGACGACTCGGCGCTACTGCTCAGACTGAGTTCCGTAGTGGTTGCCGGCTTCAGAAAGTCCGCCAACTGCTTGCCCGGTCCCAACTCGCCGTCCACCGACAAGGCGCCGGCAATGAGCACTAGCACACCCCAAATTGCCAGTACCAGGAACGGCTTCCGAGAGCAAACGCGGGCCCAATGTCCCGTAGATAGAAACTTCATCGATGCATCCTCATGACCGTCGGAAACACAAACAAGGCCTCCAACCCGAAATTGGCTGCCAAAACTTCAGTCCTATTGCAACGAGTTCAGCCCACTATATCACCGCCCAACCCACCCTTCAACGCAACCCAACCCAACACCACCCACCACCACACCTCCTACGCCTCACATCACCAATCAACAACACTTAGGAGAAGTTTTAGGATTGGAATGGGTAGAGACAAACAGGTAAAGATTTCACGTGATTCACTGCCAGCCTTTTCGATAATCTCTGGTCCTGTTGCGCGCAAAGGGCCCCCGCGAAGTCATAGGAGGAGTCCCAGACCGACGCAAAAATGCCCTGTGAATCCATTTGGCGATTTGAGCAGGGGTCCAAGGTTTCGGCCAATCATACAAGAGAGCGTATGGGTCGTTTTCTTGACAGTTATCGGCCAACCTAGGAGGCATCAAGTGTGGATCGTACTTATCTTGCCTATACTCAGAATGGTTTGGCAACCAGATTCCTAACAGCCCACATCTGGAATTCTTCTTGGTCCTCCTGATGCTCGAACCGATTTCCCAGTCCACGTGCTTCCTTTGCCAGGCATGAGGCCCAATCAAGACGATAGTAACTGTTGCGTCTCTTATGTAATCATCACGAATCTTCTGTCGCACCGTTGCGGTTTTCAAGCCGGCGTCATCTATATTTCCTGTGTCGACAGACCTATCCACAATCCGGCTGCCCATCATGCGAACAAAGGCTTCCTTAAATCTGCGGTCCTGCTCGTGGAAGCTGATAAATACCTTGTGCCGCGGAACCTTGACCATCGTCATCGCCACTCACTTCGAAATAGCTTCTTAAATGCACATCAGCAGGCAAGCAAACACAATAGTGACCACCAGCAGCAGGTAGAACGGCCATACCGAAAACGACCCTAAGCACTTGTAGACCAGCTTCAATCCAATGTCCGATCGTTTTACGCGATAAATTTCCTCAACTTCCAGACCGCCATCGTGCAGCCTGCCGATAAACGCATTGTAGGAATTACGAAACGCCCGCTCTTGGGCCAGGTAATAGGTATCAAGTATCAGAAACAGTACGGCAGGGACAAGTGCTATGAAAGCGTACTTCGGTTCATCCACCCGGGCAACCAGCACCAGAACAGCGGAGACAAGGGTCACACACCAGAACTTGCATGCGCGGCTGTTGTCCGCCATCCGCGTTATGACGCCTTGCAAAATTTCCACGTGCTTCTGAACGGCGGGGGAATTGAGGTCCATCTTCGGTCGTCCTTCCACTACGCATCCCCACCATACTTACCAACTATGCTCATCGACGTTGGGCCACGATGGCATCCAGCTTGGCGTTTATGGATTTCCACTTCCATGTGATTGGATCTTCGAGACGTGTTAGACCTTTGTATGGCCTTCCTTTCGGCTTAACCTGGATGATTGGCTTATTCAGGCTTCGGGCCATGTCAGTCTCCACTATAACACCCTGTGCGTTATGGGTGTCCGGGCCGATTAGAATGATCACGGCGTCGCATTCCCTGATTGCCGCTCGCGCCTTATTCTTCCAGACCTCATCAGGGTATGACTCGTTAAGCGAACAATTGCGAATCTTATGGTTGGTACAGTTCTTGGCTTGGCTATAGAAGTTGTTCTTGAGGTCATTGTCCTTGTCGAACTCGAAGCTAACGAAAATGTTCAAAGAAGCCATAATGTCCACTCCACAACGCTAATCTCATACACCTGCATGCACGTAACCGTTGAACACGACGGAGCATAGCCGCACCTTGCGACAACCCATCTCTCTCCAAAGCCATCCCCCCCGCTACCTCTTCTCCGTCAATCGCCCAGACAGGTACTTGTGAATCACGCTTGATAACAACGTTTGGTATGGCACCCCTTCCTCTCTGGCTCGCGAGTGGGCCAGGTTGAAATCACGCTCCGTCATCCGCAAATTCACTCGCATACTCTTGTTAAAGGTATTCCGAGCCGCTTCTCTAGCAGCCTTCATCTCCTGTTCAGCACCAGCCGACGCCCGCAGTTCGCCTCTCTCGAACCTGCCGAGTATATCGCGCTCCTCAGCGCTCATATCATTGTCGGCCATGTCTTCTCCTCCCACAGTCTCTAGTTGCCTTCCGACTTGGAATTATCGTTTTCAAAAAACGAGTGCCGTCTGACTCAACAACCAACGGCACGAGGTAAAGATATTCACCCATTTCCACAACGTATATCAACTGCCCCGGATAACGGTCTTGGTTCGGATGGTCCAACACGTCCACCAAACCTCCCTGCTCTATCGCAGACACCACCCTCTCGAAGGAGACGCCTCGCTCATCAATGAGCTGCTGGTTCTTCTCCGTGTTCCAGTCGAAAGCAATTCGCATACACTGATTGTCGCTTTATGTGTGCGTTTTGGCAACAGCCTTTATCTCTGTCATGCCCCCAAACCCCTCCTTCCCCCTCTCCCCAACCCCACCTTCTCACCCACCACCCCTAACCCTCCCCACCACAGCCCTAAGCCCCTCGTCAAACGTCATAATCTCCCGAACGCCCCGCCTCCAACAGCTCGCCAGATGACACAAGTCCCTCGCCCCCAGCGTCGGATGCTGTTCATATAGTTCGCGCGCCAACGTCACATCCCCTTCCTCAAGAGGCCACACCTCAACGCCCGCTCGACGGATCAGAGCAAAAGCATCTGCGAGTGCCTCCGTTCTACGAACGGGCAAGTAAGCGTGCATCAACTCCTGCAACACCTCAGCAGACGTGCAAAGCGGTTGAGAATTCAGGACAGCCTCGTTGAAAAAATCACGAGCGCGAGAACGCAGAGGATTCGGTCTCCCAACAGCGCACATAAAGACATTGGTGTCGACAAAGACCATGTGTTGGGCAAACCCTGTAAGCGAGACTCTTCGATTGCGCGCTTATGCTCTTCCCAATCTGGTTCAACGCCGGCGCCGCGCTTGGCGTCACATTCCTCAAAGAACCGATTCACATCTTCCAGCGATTCAAACCGTTCCACCCGCTGCCCTGCTTCCAGCCGTTGTCTGGCCGCTGCCCTCAGCCAAGCGCTGAACGTCAACCCCTCCCTCCGTGCCTGTCGAATGAGCCGGTCCCTGTCTTCATCTGGAATTATCAACTGTACTCTTGCCATGCTGCAACCTTTTCATCATAGTAATGTGTATGGCATTTACACATCCTCCACGCTGACGTCAATGCCGTGGTTGAACCTGAACTCTTAACCAACAACCCCTCCGTCAGCGCCATCCGAGCATTCATGCTTCTTGTCCATACAGCATACTGGGTGGTATAAATCTGTGTGTAGGCATCCAAGCCTTTTTGCAAATTGATTCGGCGCAACATTTTCAACAATACGCATTCCTTCAGAAATCTCTCGCCCGTGTTGCAGTAACTCAACCAGCCGACTGCTAGATAGAGAATAATCCATGAAGCCGCCTCCGAATAGAATCCCCAAGCCGGGCCACCGATGGGAAGTGTGCCCCACTTGCAACGGCAATGGGGAGATCATTGGGAGAATGCAGTCAGAACTGGGCGGCAAGACCACAAGGTGTCCTCGCTGCTTCAGAAACGGATGGGTGGAAGCGCCGTTAGAAAGCAAGAAGGCTGCATCGGAAGAAACAACAACCCCACCTCAGCCCCGGTCGGACTGGCTGGAAGGGCTGGACGTCGAAGAAGAACGGCAGGAATCTTCCCGCACTAGACCGAAGTCCGAGCGAGAGGTCCACGGCGCCAATTGCAACTGTCGGTCCTGTAATTCATTGAGGAAAGGCTATGCCCGATCCCGGAAATCTGTCAAACACTCGGGAAGTGCATGGCAGCGTTATGTCAAGCCTATAGCACTACCCTTGACCTTCGCAGCCATCGTACTAGCCCTCGTAGCCTTAGCCATCTTGCTTTCCAAGTAAACTCTCCAGATTCCCAAACCTTGCCCAACTACAGGGCTGCAACCTCCATAATGCGCCCTCCTACCATTTCGACCTTCCGGCCGCCTCCAGACCCTTGACACGCCCCGCTTTTTACCATTACCATGATGCTACCGCTCGCGCGGAATTTCAGAGGGGCTCCAGAATCCGAAGGAGGTGACGAATGGAACATAGTTTAACTAAGAGGGTGATGGTAGGCATCTGTCTGGATTCGACGCTTTAATAGCGCCCTAAACAAAATCAACTAACAATCAACCGTCGGGTTCGGGCAAATGCCTACCATCGCCCTGTGCAGGGTCCAACTTAGGACCTAATTGGTACTCAACCGGAGGTTCGGACCCGATAACGTTGACAGAAGAGAAGCCGCGAGGCTTCTTTTTTGTTGCCCCTCAAAACCCTCAATCTCCCACCCTCAATCTCGCCTGAAGGCTCACATATCTCCCACGTTCCACGCAGGCTTCCCACGATGCTATACTGGAAACCGCCACACCATCACCTAAGGAGCGTCCCATGCCCACAGCCCTTCTCAACGGAGTCCGCATCCACTACGAAAGCTACGGCCAGGGCTTCCCCCTCGTCTTTGCATACGGCCTTGGCGGCAACACCACCGAGTGGGCCGGCCAGATTCCCGCCTTCTCAGAGAAATACCGCTTCATCGTCTGGGACCCCCGCGGCCACGGCCAATCGGACAGCCCGCCCAACCTGGACCAGTATGGCAGCGGCAACTCCGCCTACGACCTGCTCGCCCTTCTAGACCACCTCGGCATCCGACGGGCCTACGTCGGCGGTCTGTCAATGGGTGGCGGCATATCCACACGCTTCGCCCTCATATTTCCTCAACGCATCGCCGCCCTAATCGTCATAGACTCCGCCTCCGCCTCCGGTCTGCCAACCCCTCCGGCCGCCCTGCGAATGCGACACCACATCGTTGAACTGGCCCTTTCGGAAGGCATGGACGCCGTCGCCGACTACTCCATTCGGCACAACCCAAACATTAGCCGCACTGCCAATTCGGGGCCGGAAGGCGAACGAGCCGTCCGCGAAATGTACGCCGCCCTGGATCCGGTGGGGTACGCCCACAGCACTCTGGCCACCGTCCACCCCGAATTCGACCCCAACCTGCTGTCGGCCATCCGCGCCCCAACCCTCGTGCTTTCCGGCGACGAAGACCCAGCCCTGGAGGCCTGCAAGCTCATCCACAGCAAGATAGCCGGTTCTCAGTTGAAAATAATCCCCAACGCTGGCCACCTCTCCAACCTCGACCAGCCGGAGGCTTTCAACCAAGCAGTGCTCGACTTCCTAAAAGAAGTCGACACTAAACGAACCTCATCCCCATAGGGGCGTCCCTAATAGACGCCCTTCCTCCCCCACATGCCATCCCGAACGCAGCCCAGCGCCCCACCTACATGCCATTCTGAGCGCAGCGAAGCGGAGCCGAAGAATCTCGCCGCCAAAGCGCACTCCCCTCCCTTGTCCTCGCGAATGCGGGGACCCATCCCCCTCACCCATTTGTCATCCCGGCCGCAAAGAGGAATCTTGATACCCAAGAAACCTCAGCCCCTAGTCGTCCTGGGGAGCTACCGCCTCTCGCGTCTCCAAGCCGGTGTACAGAGCGCCCGCCGACTCCAATCCATCAATTTCCTGGTCGGAATAGCCCAATAGTGACGTCAGAAGCTCTCGTGTGTGCTGGCCCGCTGTTGGTGCGGAGCCGACAACAACCTCACTACGGCTCAGCTTGATGTTCTTGCCCGAAACATGGATGGTCCCCGCCACCGGGTCCGGGACTTCCTTCAGTATCTCCCGCTCGTGCAAGTGCGGGTCCGTCGCCGCCGCCGGGATAGGATTCACCGCCTGGCACGGTATCCCCTCGTCGGCGATGACACCCACCGCCTCCGCAACTGTACGACGCTGGAACCACTCCTCCAACTCCTCCTCGATAGCGTCGGCGTTCTCATCCCTCGCTGAGCGAGTGGCAAACCGGGGATCGTCCACCCATCCAGGTTTGCCTATGACGACACAGAACCTCGGCCAAATCTTGTTGCTCTGGGCCGCAAGAAGCACCCACCCGTCGGCGGCCCGGTATATGTTGCTGGTGCCCCGTCCGTTGCCTTTCCGCGGCGTATCCTCGCCGGACCCCAGGAAAGCGCTGCACTGAATCTCCGTCATCGTATACCCCGTATCCGCCAGACAAACGTCCACGCACTGGCCCTCGCCGGAAAGCTGCCGTTCGTGCAGGGCGGCCAGCGCGCCGATGCAGGCATGAAGCGAAGTTATCCGGTCTATGATGGGGTTGGCCGTGGTTATAGGAGGCATCCCCGGAAAGCCCGTCAGCATCATCATTCCGCTGATGGCCTGTCCGATAGGGTCGAATCCGATACGGCTGCTGTACGGCCCGTACTGCCCATAGGCGGAAACGTTGACCATTATGATGCCCTTGTTCAGCTTGCGAAGGTTCTCGTAGGAGAACCCCATCTTGGCAATAGTCCCCGGGCGAAAGTTCTGCACCAGAATGTCTGAGACCTTCACCAGGCCGCGCAAAACTTCCTTCCCCTCCTCGGTGCGAAGGTTCAGGCCCAGGCTCTTCTTGCCGCTGTTGTACTGCACCCAGTAGGCGCTCTGGCCCCGCACAAAAGGCCCGTGGTCGCGGCTTTCGTCGCCCCCCACACCCTCTACTTTGATGACTTCCGCGCCCAATCGGGCCATTACAAGACTAGCCCGCGGCCCAGCCTGATATCGACCCAGGTCCAGTACTCGGATCCCGTCCAAAGCGCCTCTGGACATAGCCATAACCATCACCTCTCAACGACTTAATCCCTCCGACTCACCAACTCCCCAATCCTATCACAGCCCCCCATAGCATCCAAACCGTCCTTTGACTGCCATTCCCGCCCAACGTATGATGACACAACCATCCAATCTCAAAGAGAAGGCCGCTCAACATGCCACACAAACCCAGATTAAACCGACTCATTGAACTTCTCGAGCAAGAAAAACCCGCCTTTGGCACCCACGTGTCCAACGGAAACCTGGACGAAATTGCTCTCGCCGCCACCGCAGGCTACGACTTCGTGTTCATCGAAAACGAGCACGTGGGCATGGACTTCAGTCAACTACGGGTATCGCTGCAATTCTTTCTAAATCGAAAAAATATCCATGAACAGGGCAGCCTACAGGCTAACCCAACGCCCCTCGTCCGCGTCGCCCCAAACACCGAGGAAATGAACCAGTGGGTCTTGAAGCAGACTCTTGATCATGGCGTCTACGGCGCGCTGCTCCCAAAGGTGGAGTCGGTGGAAGCCGCTAGGGCCGCGATGCTCGCATGTCGCTACCCCCAGAAGCGAGGCGCAGAGCATCCGTGGGGCGAACGGGGCTGGAGTCCCGGCACGGCGTCCCGCTATTGGGGCCTTACCGTACCCGAATACTACGAAGCAGCCGGCCTATGGCCCCTGGACCCCGACGGCGAGGTTTTCCTCATGGCTATCTGCGAATCCGCCAAGGGCGTTCAGAACCTGCCAGACATTCTACGCGAGGTGAAGGGCATCGGTGGCGTTCTGGCGGGCCCGGGCGACCTATCCGTGACGATGGGCGCCGCCGGGAATCCCCAGGACCCCGACGTTCAGCAAGCCCTTTTATCCATCCTCAACACCTGCAAGCAATTCGGCGTACCCTGCGGCGCCGTGGCATCAACCCCCGACGAATTAGACCGTCAGATGGAGCAGGGCTACCAATTCTTCATAACCTCATCCCAACCCCAAAACCCCACCCTGCAACACGCCCTGAGCATCACCGGCCGTTAGGCTCCAACGACCATTTTCTCTGCCGCGCAGACGGTGCATCAACAAATTCAATAACGCACTGCTTTCTATGGCGACCCTATAACGCTTCAAGACAGACTAGAACCAAGAGCATATATTCGCTAAACTTAGGCCAACGGAAGGCAAGGAGTCGCAAATGACGCAAACACAGCAGAGAGTAATGATAAACGTGACAGCTGTACGGTTTGATGAAACTCAAGCCTCAGTGGAATTTTCCTTGCTTCCAGGCAACATAGCAATTTCAATGCCCGTTCTCCTCCCGCCGGAGGGCCTGGACGAGTTTGTCTTACTATTTGCAAGAATGGTCGCAGGTTGCGCTTGCGAAGGACTCAGAATCGGACCGTTATCTTCAAAGGAAGATATAACAATGAATCAACCTATCCCCTCGCAACCGGCCCCTGCCGTAGCCGATTTGGCGACAAAGGATGAGTTGCGGACTTACTATGCAACAAAGACCGATCTCGCCGAACTAAAGGCAGATCTTGCCAACCTAAAATCGGATCTTAAATCTGATATAACCAGCGAATTCAGGTGGACCATAGTAGCTATGCTCGGCGGAATTACCGCCGCAACAACTGCCATAGGCCTAATCATCACCCTTTCCGATTAAACCGCACCTCTTCACCATCAGCCCAAAAGGCCGTGCCTGTAGTGACAAAGGGAAGTCTCAATTCCGCGATTAGCTCGGGCGGTAGCGTCAGAAAACCGTTAAACCCAGTATCTATAACCGCCTCTATTTCTCGCGCCCGTCCAGACGATCCACGGAGGACGAGGTTCACCAATGCATCGAATGCAGAGTTTACTACGCCCTCAATCACTCCGCTATCCGGAGAGACCCCGCTCCAAAGCTGCGGAGAGCCCGGTATCCAACTCGCTCAAGCAGGATGTCAGTGGCTTCCGGCCTCTGCTCCCGAAGCCGCTCTACCGCTACATCCTCGTCAGAGATAACAGCATCATCGCCCAAAGCCCAACAGCCGCTGTCCACGTCTATCGCCACTATTTTTCCTACGTGGTCTTTTTCCACCTTGTGACGGATGTCACGCTCGTAGATTTCTAAGCCCAGGCGGACCGTTTCGTCGAGATCACGACGAGGCTCTCCATGAGAATCTTCGTCCCGAGTGTGCGTCTGCGTTCCAGCGTCCTTCATCTGCTCTTCCTGTCAATCCTGAGTCCTGCGTTGCTCTCCTTAGATTCTATCACCGGGAAAGAACAACTGTCCAATTAAAGCAACTCGTGACTGGCAGTCCCGCCCCCCTAAAATTCCCCCCGGATGAGCCATGCAACTGTACAGTACATCTGTAGATAAGCCTATTCTCGGCGTAGAATCTCAACCTGACCACCCTCCACCACCTCCACATACAGGCTGTACCCATTCAGCATGGCCATCCCCACCAGCGGCCTAGCGTCGGACGCAAGCGCCCGGACTTGCCTCGCTCTGCCGTCCCACATCACTTCAACGTTGAAGAACTGAAAGTCCTCTTCCATCCCGTTGGCCAATACGCCTGTGAGCACACCGAAAAATGTTAGCCCCAACGCAGACACAATTTTGCGTGGCAAGGTAAGGAAGTCCGTGAAACCAGTGTCGACCACGACCTCAATTTCTCGAGTCTGCCCCAACGGACCTCTTACGGTAAGATTGACAATAGCTTCTAGGCGGGCGTTGACTACTCCTCGGACCACTCTTTTCTCCGCGGAGCACCACCTCCAATACTGATTGCCGCCCTATATCCGATCCGCTCCAAAAGAACGTCAACAGCCTCAGGACGAGCCAAATCTAGACGTTCTCGTGCTTCTGTAATGCTGTCGCCAAGTGCCCAACACCCGCTGTCCACGTCAATAGCCACAAACTCCCCGATGTGGCCTGGTTCTACCCTGCAACGAATCTCCCGCTTATATATATCCCTGCCCAGTCGGGCAGTCTCACGGGCTTGGCGCAGGGGCCGTTTGTGTGTGTATTCTTCGGGCATGTGCATCGGCGTCTCAGCGTCTCTCATCTGTCTCTCTTTACAGTCCTAAGTACTTCGTTTCCGTACTTTGATTGTACCATTCCTTGGGCAGAACGGACTGAGGCGCAGCTGGCGCGACTGCTAGACTGGATTCTACCCCTAAAACTCCTCCGGATACGCCGCATAGCTATAAAGTAGGTCCACGAAAGACCGCTCCAGCTCCGAAAGTCCGCCCACCTTGCCGTCCCCCTCGATAACCAGAAACTCGTTTGGCGCCGAATGCCCGCTGGCGTAGCCCATTCCCGTCGCTCCCAACAACTTCACCCCCAGCATCTTGCTGAAGAACCCCATAGGTCCGCTCGCGCCTCGGCGAGGCCAGACCGTCGGCTCTATCCCCCAACCGTCGAACACCCGCAGCCCCGCCTTGGCAATATCGTCCGCCACGCTCAGCTTCTGCGCAGGCACAGCCATCAGCACCTTTATTCCCACGTCGCTAAACCCGTGCTTATCCAGGTGGTCTCGAATCTTCTGGCAGATGTCATTCGGGTCCATGTCCGGCGGCAGCCGGTGGTCAATGGTGCAATAGGCAGCATTTGGCAGCGTCCAAAGCAGCGTCCCCGGCCCCGTGTATCCGGCCCTCAGCCCGTTGATGTTCATCGTCGGCTGGAAGCAATACCGAAGAAACAAGTCCCGCCCGGAAAGGTCGTCAAGAAAACGCCCCACATTGCCCGGCGCAAGGCTGGGAATGGCGCTCCCTTCCTGGCCCTTGTATCGCTCAGCCAGCCCGTCGATCAACTCCAGGTCTTCCGCCGTCGGCGCTTCCAGGTCATCATAGAACCCGTCCACCAGCACCCTGTTCTCCTCCGGGTCGTAAAGGGTAGCAAGTGCCCTCACCATCCGCCAAACCGGGTGGTCGACAACGGGCTGCGCCGACGAATGGACGGGCCCTCCCGCAGGCCCCTTTCCCCACCGGTCGCCGGAGCATTCCAACTCGATGTGCAGGTTTCCCTTGTTGCCGAGGAACAACGAAATGTCTCCCGATGCCGTCTGACAGGCCCCGGCCACTATTGCGGCATCGGCTTTGGATAGATGATGCCGGTATCTGTCTATCAGCAGCGGAATGTGGTCGCTCCCCACAAACTCCTCCCCTTCCGACACGAACATCAGGTTAACGGGCAACTCCCCCGCCGCCGCTTTGATCGATTCCAATGCGTTCAGAAAGCCCATGAATGCGCCTTTGTTGCCCGCGCCCCTACCGTATAGCACCTTCTTGAAGGCGCCGTGAGGAGCCACAACCGCGTCGTAGGGCGGGTTGTCCCATCCACTTCCCACCACGTTGGTATCAAAGTAGCTGTACACCGCCAGCGTCTTCGGCGCGCCCGCATCGTAGTACGCCCACACCGCGGGGAAGACCGGCGTCTCCGCTATCTCCGCCTCCTTGCAGCCCAACTCCTGGTAGTAGCGAAGCAGCAACTCGGCGCACTCCTCCATTCCCTGGTTCTCCTGGCTCACACTGGGCTGGGCCATGAACTCCCGCACCCGCTCCAGATGCCGGGCCTGATTCTCAACCACGTGTTGATGCGCCGCTTCACGCTGACTCATATCTCACCTTGCATTATGTTAATTGGAATCCCGGGCGAACCGTCGCCCTCTGTGATGACCGAGGCTCACCAGTTCACAAGACCCGGCTTCTGCTCCCGCCAGCCGTCGTCTGAGGGAAAGATTGTAGTTGTAGCTATGCGCTCCGGATCCCCGTCAAACCACTCCGCAACGGTGGAGCGCCACTTGACGTAGTGGGGCGCTTCTCTGTGAGCCGCCAGAGCGTCCTGATCGGCGTAGACCTCATAGAGGTGCAGCCGATTAGGTTCCTCATCGCTCTGAAGCACGTCGAATCGGTAGCATCCGGCCTCGTCCCTCACGGAGCCTTGGGCGTCCCCCATGAGCGAATCAATGAAGGCATCCTTGAACCCGGGCTTAATGTTAATTGTCACGAATATAGAAATCATCGAAAATTGCAAGCGTCCTTTCTATGTATGTGAAGATAATCCAGAGCCAGCCCTCCTATGCCACGAAGTACAGTATGATGTCCACCGCGGCAACGAACGACCCCACGACGACGCAACTCGCCAATATAGTGGTCTTGAGGGCCTTAATCTCCCTTCGCAAGGCGCACATCCCTCGTTCTGCTTCACTCGCCTCCTGCCCCACTTCTCATTCCTCCCTCGATAGTCGAACGCACAACTGACTCCGTATGTCAAACCTACGGCTAGCGTTCCACACAACCTCTAGAATGCGCGCAGTCCTGCATTAGCGGGCGTCCGACACGATTATACCAGCCACTCCAAAGCTAAACTAGCCGAAGTGTGGGCCGAAAGGAAGCCGCTCAGTCGGCGGAGGCCTCGTGGGGCAGTACCTGCGCCGAAACCAGATGGGAGTAGAGGCCGCCCTTGGCAAGCAACTCATCGTGTGTGCCCTGCTCCACCAGCTGCCCCTCCTCCAACACCAGAATCTTGTCGGCGTCCCGCACCGTCGACAGACGGTGGGCGATGACCAGCGTCGTGCGGCCCTTCATCAGTCGTGAGAGGGCCTGGCGCACCAACCGTTCGTTAACGGCGTCCAGGTGCGACGTAGCCTCGTCCAGCACCAGCACCGGCGCGCCCTTGAGCACCGCCCTCGCAATGGCGATGCGTTGGCGCTGACCGCCGGAAAGTTGCACCCCTCGTTCTCCGACGTTGGTGTCGTACCCGTCGGGCATGGCGGCAACGAACTCGTCCGCGTTGGCCTGCTTGGCCGCCGCCACAATCTCCTCGTCGGTTGCGTCGGGCTTGGCAACCTTCAGGTTCTCCTTGATCGTCGTATTGAATAGGTACGTGTCCTGGGACACCAGGGCAATCGAGTGGCGAAGTTCGTCAAGCTCGAATTCCTTCAGATTGTGCGCGTCCATATTGATGGTCCCCTCCGTGGGGTCCCAGAAGCGCAGCAGTAGATGGGCGGAGGTGGTCTTGCCCGCCCCGGAACGTCCCACCAGGGCCACCGTTTGGCCAGGCTCGATTGAAAACTCGACACTCTTCAGCGCCTGCGGTAGATCCCGCCCGTAGGCGAACTCCACGTCGCTAAACGCTACGGCGGAACCCTGGGCCGCGTCTCGTGGCTCGTGCACTCCCTTGCCGTCCTGAACCGGCACCGGCTCGTCGTGAACCGCAAAGACCCTCCGTGAACTGCCCAGCGTGTCGGCCAGCTGCTTGCCCACCTGCGCCAGCTCCGACACGGGAATGAAGGAGGACAACGCAATCAGGCTCAACAGCGGCAGAAGATTCCCCGTCAGATTCCCCTGGGTGGCGAAGTATGCCCCACCGCCGAGGACGGCAATGCCCCCCAGCCCAATGCAGACTTCTATTGCTACCTTCTGCAGCGTCAGGTGCTTGAAGAAGGTTATCCGGTAGGCGGCAAACTTCCGTTGATTCTCCTGCACCTCCGCCAACCGCTGCTCCTCATGACCGAAGGCAACTATCTCCCGCATTCCCTGAACGCTGTCCACCATGTGAGCATTGATTTCGCCCAGCTGCTGGCGGGATCGCGACGCCACCCGGTCCAGCGTCTTGTTGGCGTAGAAGGGCGTCAACGCCACCAAAAACAGGAACGGCAGTAGAATGATGGCCAAGGGCCACTGGAAAATCGCCAGGGTTACGAGCACCGCGCCCGGCACCGTTACGGCCACGAAGGCAGGTGCTATCGTATGAGCAAAGAAGTACTCGACCGTTTCTATGTCGCTGGTCACCAACCCTACTATGTCCCCTGACCTTCGGCGCACCAGGTACGCCGGCGAAAGGGGGTCCAGCTTTTCGTACATCGAGATGCGCATCTCAGCCAGCAACCGGAAAGCCATGTCGTGGGACACCCATGACTCTGCCCAATGCAGAATCGGCGTCAGCACCGCCATTACGCCAAGCACCACGAGCAGAGATCCAAATTCTTCTCCAAGGGCCACCTGCCGCACTATGAGCGCGCCGGTGACTCCTATTCCAATCAGCACGAAGACCCGAAGTATGCCCAAAATAAATGCGAAGGTTAGCGCCTTCTTCCACGGCATAACCAACTGGAGAAGCCGGCCAAAGATCTGGAACCAGCTCATGTCGGACGCCGTCGCGCTGATGATGCTCGGCTCCTGCAGGTACTCCTGGGAACCCCGGCCCGTCCATTCCCCGTGGTAGGTGTCCGTTTCCGTCGGAACGGCCTCCGTCGCCGTGGCCAGAAGCGGCGAAATCTCCACCGCCTCCGTTTCCATCTGTGCCTCCATGAGGCTTCGATACACCCCGCCCCCGCTCATCAACTGGCGATGGACTCCCTCCTCCGCCAACCGTCCTTCATCCAACACCATAATTCGGTCTGCGGATATAACGCTGGAAAGCCGGTGCGCTATCACCAGCGTCGTTCGACCCTTCATCAGCCGGTTCAACGCCTGCTGAATTATCGATTCGTTCTCCGTGTCCACGTTGGAAAGCGCTTCGTCCAGAAGCAGAATCGGCGCGTCCTTCAACAACGCCCTCGCAATGGCAATACGCTGCCGCTGGCCGCCGGACACTCGGATGCCCCGCTCGCCGATAACCGTGTCATACCCGTTGGGCAGGCCCGCGATGAACTCGTGGGCGTTGGCCGCCCTGGCCGCCTCCTGCATCTCCTCCTGAGTAGCGTCGGGATTCCCTAGCCGCAGATTATCGGCCACCGTGCCATGGAACAGATATGTGTCTTGGGCCACCACCGCCACGTGCTCTCGCAGCGTCGAAAGCGGCATCATGCGAATGTCCCGCCCTCCCAGGAGTATCCGTCCCTGGGTCGGGTCGAAGAAGCGCAGCGCCAGCCAGACCAGTGTGCTCTTGCCCGCCCCGCTCCGTCCCACCACTCCAAGGGTCTCCCCGGCGCGAAGCTCAAAGGAAAGATTAGTTAGCGCGTCGGCCCGGCCCGTGGGATAGGCGAAGGTAACGTCTTCAAATTTCAACGTCGGTTGCAGCGTAGGAGCGGGGTCCGTCGTAGACTCCGGCTCCACGTCTTCCACCTGCGGCTTGGCGTCCATCAGATCAAAGACTGCTGTGGCGGCGGACATCCCCAGCATTCCCTTGTGATAGAGCATGGTTAGCTCCCTCAGGGGCCGGAAGACCTCCACTCCCAGCATCAGGACCACCAGCAGCGTTGCCAAGCCCATGGAACCGTCGGCCACCCGCACCGCGCCGAAGCCGAGAGCAACCGCCGCACCGGCAGTTATCCCGAACCAGGTTGCGCCCGTGGTGCCCACGTTCATGAACAGAATCCGCATGGTCCGGTGATAGACTTCCCGCGCCTTGGTCGCCAGCATTTCGCCCCGGGCGCGGCTCTGGCCGAAGGCCTTTAATGTCGCCAACCCCTGAACGCTGTCAAGGAACTCGGCGCTCAGGTCACCGTAGACTTCGCGCCGCTTCGCGCTGCTGACCGCGTTCCAATGGTGGAACATTAGGGGAGCAAACAGGGTAAACAGGGCAAAGACCAGGTATATCGCGGCGGTGGGTACGTCCAGGAAGGCCATGAATATGAATATCCCGATGGGTGTGAGCGCCGCCACCCCCATCTGCGGCAGATACTCCCCATAGTAGGTCTCCAACTGGTCCACACCTTCCACCAGTGAGACCAGCACGTCCCCGGCCCGTTTCTGGTCGAGCGCGCCGGGACCCAGAATCAACGCCCGCTGGTAGAGTTCTCGCCGCATCTTCGCCTGCACGCGAACGGATGCCAGATGCCCCGTTATCTCCTTCAGGTACTGGAACAGACCCCGGAGTATCGCGGAAGCCACCACTCCTACAACGACCAGGATGATCTCATTAGAGGGTGCGCCACGAATCACCAGCGCAATGGCGTAGCCGGAAAGGGCTAAACGGCTGACGCCGGTTGCGGCAGTCAGTAGGCCGAAGATCAAGGCCAGAACAAGCCTGAGCCTAACTCCCTCGGTGAATCTGAACAGCCTACGGTTGAAGAACATTGTGCGGCGCCTCTCTACTGCGGTTACCGTTGGGATTCTACCCCCATACCTAACTTCAAGCAAGCGTCCGCCCTACACCCACCCATCCCTCCCTCCGTTATCCTCGCGCATAGCCTGCCCTCGTGAAGACGGGGGCGGGGACCCATCTTCGCTGTCCCCTGTAAACCCCTTCCCCCTTCAGGGGGGAAGGTTGGGATGGGGGTGAATCCCATCCCCGACTACTTTCTCCCCCGTACTTGCGGTTCGCCTCCTACCCATCCCCGTCCCCTCCCTCCCCTGTCCTCGCGGATGGAGACCTTTGCATAACCGTCATTCCGGCAGAAGCCGGAATCCAGAATCCCATGATTTAGCTTCGACAAGAGTCGTCCCACACCACTATATGAATGCGTTTCGGTAGTTATGCAAAGGTCTCCGCATGCGGGAACCCATCTTACTTCCTCCCCCCAAGTGTCATTCCGAGCGCAGCGTAGCGAAGCCGAGGAATCTCGTTGCCGTTAACAAACCTCCTCTCTTCCAACATCCCCTCAAAACCAACCATCTCCGCAGAGGCGCCCTCCCACCCTTGTCCTCGCCCAGGCGGTAACCCATCCCCTCTTCCCACTCCTCCCCCTCGACAGAATTGCATTGCCCATGCCTTTCCTATAGCCTCTGTGCCCAAACCTTGGAACGCGGCAGGACGATACGTTCCGGCCTCCGCCAACCAAAAGGAGAAAAAACATGGACAACCTCGATCTTGGGAGCCTGAACTACCTGGCCATCATCGTTGGTGTCATCATAAATCAGATTCTCGGCGCGGCATGGTACCGCACTTGGGGCAAACCGTGGATGGCCGATGTCGGCATCACCATGGAGGACGTCGAGGCGATGAAAGGGACGTCTCAGCAATGGTTGCCATTCGTCGTCGCTATTGCGAGCGCCCTAATCTTCACCTTCGTCCTAGCCCTGCTAATTCAAGGCATGGAAGCAAACAGCGCCGTCGACGGACTCATCCTCGGCCTGCTGGTGGCCGTCGGATTCATCGCGACGGCATTCGCAACAACCTACAGCTTTGAAGGTCGCAGCCTCCGCCTCTTCCTCATCAACATCGGCTACCCCCTGATCTCCTATGCCGTCATCGGCATCCTACTCGCCGCTTGGTAGCAACGAAGCCGGCTCGACGTGAATGAGTGTGCGAACCAATAGCTGAGGGTCAAAATTAAGTTTTACTCTCTGAAACGGTACGGGCGGTTCAGGAACCGCCCGTTTCCCTTCCCTTATCCTCACGAATGCAGGAACCCATGCCTACGCTCGTCCCCTCCCTCTTCGTAGGGGCGACCCTTGGAGCCTGTTTCAAAAGTCTCCGCGCCTCTGTCGGCGGCAAAAGGGCGTGACGACAAGCGTAACCATATCCACAAATGCTGCGATATACGACTAGTAGATATGCTATTTCCTCCTTATGCCGTTGTGAACGAACGAGCTCAATGACTTGGTTGCTACTTCTGAAACGGGCTCCTTGTGGTCGCCCGTCCCCCTCCCCTTGTCCTCGCGAAGGGAGACCATTGCATAACCGTCATTCCGGCCCACGAGCCGGAATCCAGGGGTGGCATTTAGGATTTAACCCCATGTTCATGCCAACGCGCACCGCCTTGCCCTCCCCTCCCGCTGTCCTCGCGGATGCGGGGACCCATCTTAGTCCCCTCCGTCTTTGCCGCTATCCTCGCGCCTACTGAGGGAGCTTCCAAGAGAACTCCTTACTATCTGAAGGATGACTTGGTCTCCTTCAACGCCTCGTCTGCCACCTACGCTCTGACCCATATTCTCGAAGGGCGATTTGGTACGGATAAATATCAACTCGTGATTATGGATCGAGGCATATTTGACGCCCTTGCGTGGTTTGAGCTTCTTAAGCAGAATAAAGACATTACTTCAAGAGACTGTTTGTCAATACAGGAATTCTTGCTTATCGACCACTGGCGTGAGCTAGTAGACATGATTTTTCTATTTCGAACGGACCCAGGCACCTCTCTCAAACGAGAGAATTCCAACAAACTCATCCAGGAACCAGGGCGGGCAATGAACCCAAAGTTTCTTGAGAAACTAAATGGGGCGTATGATGAAACCAAGCAGAGATTCTCCGATAAATTCAACAGCTTTCATACTATTGATACCGGTAAGGAATCATCGTCAACTTCACAGGGCACGGCTTTTGACGTGGCGAAAACCATAGTAGATCGGCTATCATCTAATTCAGATTGATCGGTAAAGGCAATGCAAGCACCTGAAATCTTGGTTTTTCCCAGAGCGATATTTGGTTCCGCCTATTCACTTATGCCTTGGGAGTCTATTCAGCCTAACCTTGAAGAGATTGAGGAATCCTTCTCATGGCTACGTAGGCCGGAGGCAGAGGAGTCGGCCGACGTGGTGCAAGCAATTCCGTGCGTGCTAATCAAGGACAAGGAAAACAGGTACTGCGTTTTCCGCCGGGTGATGGAAGACCGCCCAGACATGAGTAAAAAGTTGAGCTTGATTATAGGCGGACACATTGACGAAGCGCCAAATGCAGAAGGCTTCATTGCTGCTGTATCTAGTAATTTAATGCGGGAAATTGACGAGGAGATTGGCATTAACCCAGAGCAACCCCCACAGCCTGTAGGGGTGATCATAGACGGTTCATCGATAGTTGCTTCACGGCACGTGGCTTTTCTGCACGAGATGGTTGCGGAAGAGGTTTCGACAAGGGCGCCGGAGGAATTCAGCAGTCGCTCGAAATTCACCGGTGAGTTTATGGACGCGTCATGGCTAGGCGAAAGGCGCAATCAATTCGACCCGTGGTCGCAGTTTGTCATAGAGGAGTATGTTCGTCCTACTGGCGTTCAACCCAAACCACGGCAACATTCGTTTTTGTAACGTAGATTTCCTTTCCCTGCTAGCATCTTCCTTTAGAAAACTCTCTTCCCGACGCCTAATCGCAGCCAAATTACTCCCGTTGTTCCCACAGAGAGCCTTCCCCCCGCCATCACGTCGCGCCTCGACCCATCGCTCCCCCTCCCATCCGTTGTCCTCGCGCATGCGGGGACCCATCCCCCACCCCCCACGTCATTCCGAGCGCAGCGAAGTGGAGTCGAGGAATCTCGTCCCCATGCAACCGCTCCTTCCCCCGTAGGGACGGTTCGCGAACCGCCCCTCCCCCTCCGTTGTCCTCGCGCATGCGGGGATCCATCCCCCTCCCCCACACGTCATTCCGAGCGCAGCGAAGCAGAGTCGAGGTATCTCGTCCCCATGCAACCGCTCCTTCCCCCGTAGGGACGGTTCGCGAACCGTCCATCCCCGTATCACCCGTCATTCCACAATGACCCCCCCCCGTTGTTCCCACGGAGAGCCTGCCCCCCCGTGAAGACGCGGACGTGACCCATCCCTCCATCATCATCCCTTCCCCCTCCGTTCTCCCCGCGCATGTGGGGACCCATCCCTCCCCCCACATGTCATTCCGAGCGAAGCGGAGTCAAGGTATCTCTCCCCATGTGCCCGCTCCTTCTCCCGTAGGGGCGGTTCGCGAACCGCCCGTCTCCTCCCGTTGTTCTCACGCACAACCTATTCCCGTGGAGGCACCGGCAGAAATCCCCTCCCCCTCCGTTGTCCTCGCCCATGCGGTGACCCATCCCTCCCACTTACGAATCTTCCCCATCCCCGTAGGGACGTCCCTTGGAGCCTGTTTCATAAGTCCTCACCTATGATTTATGCCAAGTATGCCAAGACGATTTCCGACGACCTCCCGGGCGAGAATATGGAATATGGCCCCAAGGTCCGTCATTCCTGCGAAAGCAGGAATCCAGAAGGCCCAATTCTCGGAGAGGTCCGACTTCTGAAACAGGCTCCTTGTGGGCGCGGTCCGACTTCTGAAACAGGCTCCTTGTGGGCGCCCTCTCCCGTGATTGCTATGAAAATAAATTGCCCCCATACTGCTCAAACCCTCGTTGTTTACAACCCGTAAGGGCGGTTCGCGAACCGTCCGTCCCTGTATCACCCGTCATTCCACAATGAAACCCCATCCCCCTCCGTTGTCCTCGCGCATGCGGGAACCCATCCCCCTCCTCCCACTCTTTAGCTAAATGTCATTCCAGGCCCAGCGCAGCGGAGCCGAGGAATCTCGTGCCTGTCACAGACCCTCTCTCCCCCATCATCCAACCCACCACATGTCATTCCGAGCGCAGCGAAGTGGAGTCTAGGAATCTCGTCGCCCTCGCGCTTCCCCCACTGCCATCCTCTCATTGCCCAAATTCCCCATCCCCTGCTACCCTACCCCGATGAAGAATCCACTACCCAACTTCCAACCTCGCCAGAACCTTCCCGTCATTCCCGCGGTGTCGGGAATCCACAACTCCTACCGGAATACTACGCTCCCACCTATACGGGCCTTTTCTCACCACTCCCATACGATACTTTATATCACAAACACCATCAATGCCGCGACAAAAAACAAATACGAACCGTCCAAACGCCCCAATTCACGCCTGAAACACCCAACTTTCAGCCGTACTCGTTTCCCCAAACGAGTCCTCGCCAAAGCTAAATTGACTGAAACGAGTCCATAGAATCCCCACCCGTTTACACAAAACGAGTGCCACAACCCCACTCGTTCCCGATACGCAATGTCATCACCACCATACCCTCACCCCTCTTTCCGACCTTCGTCGACTCCCAACAATTAACATCCCCTTAATTGGCCTCAGTTCGGCCCTCTGCTATAATCATCCGGAACCCCAACTCTCTAGGAGAACTGCATGAAATTTGGATTCTTCATGATGCCCCTGCATCATCCAAGCGAAAATCCCACCCTCGCCTTCGAGCGTGACCTGGACTTCATAGAATATGTCGACCACCTCGGCTTCGACGAATGCTTCATCGGCGAGCACCACTCCGCCGGATGGGAGACCATCCCCGCCCCCGACATCTTCATCGCAATGGCCGCCGCCAAGACCAAGCGAATCACCCTCGGCACCGGCGTCATCAACCTGCCCTATCATCACCCCTTCCACGTGGCCGAACGCATGGCCTTCCTTGACCACCTCACCAGAGGCCGCCTGGTCATGGGCGTCGGTCCCGGCGTTCTCGCCACCGACCTTATGCTCTTCGGCCTCTCCGTCGACCAGGTTCGCCCCATGTCCAACGAGTCTCTGGAAATCATCATCAAGCTGCTGGAGACCGACGGTCCCATTACCTACAACGGCGATTACTGGCAGCTCAACGAAATGGAGCTCATGGTCAAGTCCTACCAGAAGCCCCGGCTCCCTATCGCCATGGCCAGTTCCGGCAGCGTCAACAGCCTTACCCAGGCAGGCAGGCACGGCCTCCCCGTCTGGTCCCTCGTCAACTCCCCCATCGCCGGCTCCACCCCCCTCTCCCAGCAGTGGGGCGTCGTCGAGGCGGCGGCCCAGGAAGCAGGCAAGACCGTCAACCGGGACGACTGGCGTCTGGTCCACTACGTCCACGTAGGCGAGACCCGTCAGCAGGCCATGGCCGACGTCAACGACGGCATCCTAAGTTCCGTCAGCTACAACTTCGGCAACGGCAGCCAGCGGCAGTTTCAGGACTACGCCGACCAGCCTTTCGAAGACGTTACGGCGGAGCAGGTGGTCCGAAATCGAGGCTGGATTGTCGGCGACCCCGACGATGTCACAGCCCAACTCCGCGCCCTCTTCGACGAAGCCGGAGGCGCCGGCGGATTCCTGATAACCATCAACGAATGGGCCTCCACGGAGAAGATGTACCGCAGCATGGAACTCTTCGCCCGCTACGTCATGCCCGCCCTCCAGGGAACCAACGCCAGCATCCAGCGCGCTTGGGACAAGACCCAGCGTTGGAACGCCGACGGCATCATTGCCGGATACCGGCAGGGCATGCGCTCCACCGACGGGGCCCGTCAGACGGACTAGCCCCTTCAACCATCCCTTCCCCCTCGATGGGGGAAGGCTAGGATGGGGGTGAAGCCCCTCAACCCAAAATAGAAAGGAAGCCCTCTAATGCCAGACCTCCCTATCATCTACACCATCCGCTTAGACATGCAGGAAGACGTAACAGAGGAAGCCAACCTCTGGAACAACACCAGGCACATCTCTGACCTCCTCGGGTCCGGCTTCCTAAGCGCCGTCCGCTTCCGCTCCCTCAAGGGCGAACCCGAGTATCTCCACCTCTACGAGCTTCCCAACATCGAGCTCCTGAGCACCGAAGCCTACAAAAATGTCCGCAAGCACGACGACTGGGGGCCGAAACTCAGCCACGGCTTCTCCAACCACTCCGCTTCCCTCTACAGCCAGCTGGTCACGGTGAACATTGCGGACACGCCCCGCAACTTCGAGGAGCCGCGGGACCCCGCCAAGTCTATGGGCGCCGTCCAGAGCAATTACCTTCTAGCAGTGCGGATGGACGTTCCGCCGGAGAAGGCCGACGAGCTCGTAAAGTGGCACGAAGAGGAGCATATCCCCATGCTTCTGAAAGTCCCTGGATTCCGAAGCGCACGCCTCTGCCGAAGAGCGGGCCTCCACCCCAGGACCCCCTGCCTCGACCCTGAGTGGATCTCCATTTGGGAAATCGACGACATCGAAGCAGTCCAACACCCCGACGTGAAGGCCGCCAACAGCACCGAATGGGCCAACGCTGTCCACGAATTCACCACCGACGTCCGCCTCGGCCTCCACGAACGCATCCACCCCGCCTAACCCCCACCCTCGGATACCATGACAAATCTCAACCGTTTCCTCTTAGGCATCGGCTCCACCCGACCACCCTCAGCCGTCGCAATCCTCGTCATCCTGGCAGTCGCGGCGGCGACCCTAATGGCATGCTCATCATCTTCGGAAAGTGCCGATAAGGCGGCTGAGGTCCCTACCGATCCCATCGCCACCGGCCAAAAGCTCTTCGCCTCCAACTGCGCCGCCTGCCACGGCGCCGGAGGGGTAGGCCAATCCAACTGGCACATCCGCAAAGCGGACGGCTCCTTGCCTGCGCCGCCACTGAACGGCGACGGCCACACTTGGCATCATGGCGACGGTCTCCTCTACCGCATAGTCAGTGAAGGCGGCGCGGCCCTGGAGGCCCCGGGATTAAAGAGCGTCATGCCCGCCTTCGGTGAAAGACTCAGCCACGAGGAAATAATCGCCGTGCTCACCTACGTGAAGAGCCATTGGGAAGGCAAGATGAGCCGGGGCCTGTTCATCAGCGAGTCCCAGGCCTTTGCAAGCCAGCATGACCCCTTCCCGCCGGAGGCCCCACAGCAATAAGAAAGGGGCGGTGCATGTGCGCCGCCCCCTCCAAAGTTGCTTCTAGCTTCGACTATTCCTTTTCGTTGAGCACCTTCTCCAACGACGCCAAGAAGTCGTCGACGGTCTCGTTGGTCATAGGAGCGGAGGTGGTCATCTCCTGAAGCTCCCGGGCGTAGTGCCCCTCTAGGAACATCCCCAGCATCAACCGACGCCGCATGTCCCTGTCGAACTTCACAACATCGCGATAGTTGCGCACTGGGTCCGACGTCATGTGCGCGCTCATGATGTTCTCCATGCAGACGACGCGAGCCGGCACGTTGGCACGGGCAAACACGTCCTCCAACCCCTGCCGCAGCCTCTCGGCCAGCTGCTTCAAGTGCACGTAAATCTCCGGGGTCGCCCCCTCCATGTGCGCCAGTCCAGCGGCCAGCGTCATCGGATTGCCCGAGTAGGTGCCGCCGGAGCTGATGCCCCCGTCGCCGCTCATCATGTCCATGATGTGGGCCTTACCACCAAAAGCGCCTACTGGCATTCCCCCGCCCACCAGCTTGCCCAGCGTGGTGATGTCCGGGTCCACGCCCGCCAACTCCTGAAAACCGCCGTAGGAAACACGCAGGCTCTTTACCTCGTCCATTATGAAAAGTATCCCCAACTCCTTGCACTTGTCGGCGACGAAGCGCAGGAACTCGTGGGGAATGTCGTAGTTGCCGGACTTCGGGTCGTAGATTACTGCAGCTACGTCTTCCTTGTTTTCAGTGAGAATCAGATCAACCGCCTCCGGGTCGTTGTAGGGCATGACGACGATGTTGTCGATGATACCCTGGTTTATGCCCTTGTACTGCGCAACGGCGTTGGGAGACTCGTCAGCGCCGGCCTCGTCTAGGGAAGGCGAAATGCTGATCTCGGCGTCGTCGGTGGTGCCATGAAAGCCGCCCTCGAACTTGGCTATCTTAGGCTTGCCCGTATAGGCGCGGGCGAGGCGGAGAGCGTTCATTACCGCCTCCGTGCCGGAGTTGGTGAAGCGCACCTTGTCGATGGACGGGATTCGCTTACATATATGCTCGGCAATCGGCTTCTCGAATGCGTTGGGGGCACCGAAAACAATGCCGTTATTTACGATGTTGGTCAAGGCATTCACCACGCCCGTGGGACTGTGGCCCAGGACCAGCGTGCAGGCGTTGTTGATCCAATCGACGTACCGGAAGCCGTCGATGTCGTACAGATAGCAATCTTCGGCCCGCTCAATGTACAGGGGCGGCGAATAGCCCAAGCCCTTCATGCCACCGCCGGGCATAACGTCCATACCGCTCTCGTAAAGGGCGGCTGATTTGGGGCGGCTCTCAACGAAAAGCCGTTCCAAGGTTTCGGCAGATTTTACCATTGATTTTCCTCCTCGAATTCTGGAGAGTGGACTGGCCAACCAGTCCACAAAATGATAGAGCCATTGTCCCCAATATGCAACACGCCCCCCTCTTGTCCTCGCGGATGGAGGCCTTTGCATAACCGTCATTCCGGCGGAAGCCGGAATCCAGAATCCCATGATTTGGCTATGATAAGAGTCGTCCCACACCGCTATCTGAATGCGTTTTGGTAGTCTTGCAAAGGTCTCCGTATGCGGGGACCCATCTTCCTCTTCCCCTCTTGTCCTCGCGGATGCGGGGACCCATCCCCTCCTTCATTGAGGCGTCCCTCTCGGATGCCCTCCTCTGCCTTTCCGTCTATCCCCCATTGACATCCAATCAGTGCCAAGCCAGCCTATTTGTGCTATCCTCCCCATGCTGATTAGAGCCGCCAGATGGAAGGAGCCACCCCATAGCTACGCAGCCCGATAACGTCACCTCTCCCAACGCCCTCTACTACGGCGACAACCTAGCCGTTCTGCGGGAATACATTTCAGACGAGTCCGTCGACCTGATCTACCTGGACCCGCCCTTCAACTCCAACGCCTCCTACAACGTCCTCTTCCGCGAGAAATCTGGCGAGGATTCCCCCGCCCAGATCAAGGCCTTCACCGACACCTGGCAGTGGACTCAGGAGACGGAGCGGACCTACGAGTTGGACATCATCCAAAATCCGGCCACGCCCTTGCAGGTGAAGGAGATGGTTGCGGCCCTGCGCCAGTTCGTCGGCACCAACGCCATGACCGCCTACCTGGTAATGATGGCCCCCCGCCTGGTGGAGCTTCACCGAGTGCTCAAGCCCACTGGAAGCATATACCTCCACTGCGATCCCACCGCCGGCCACTATCTTAGAAAGTGTCTAAAAAGCGTCCTTGGTAGTGGTAGTAATGTAGATATGGGAGCGCCTAAAGTGGTGTTCCATGAGCAGAGAGAGATATCCAAGCGATCTGAGCGACAAAGAATGGCAACTCTTGGGACCGTTGCTGCCTGCTCCCAAACCAGCAGGCCGGCCGATCAAATACCCGCGCAGGGAGGTGGTGAACGGTATTCGTTATGTGTTGCGCACCGGATGCGCATGGCGAATGCTCCCTCACGACCTGCCTCCGTGGCGCATCACGTTCCACTACTTCCGCACTTGGCGTCGAGATGGGACCATGGAGCGGATTCATGAAGCGCTGCGAGACCGGTTACGCTTGGCTGGGGGGCGAGCTGCCAGTCCCAGCGGGGCCATCATAGACAGCCAATCGGTCAAGACCACGGAAAAAGGGGGCCTCGTGGCTATGATGCTGGTAAGAAGGTCTGTGGAAGAAAGCGACACATCGTGGTAGACACGACAGGATTGCTGTTGACAGTGGTGGTGCATCCGGCCAATATTCAGGATCGAGACGGGGCTAAGTTGGCGCTGATGCGTTTGGTAGGCCGGTTTCCCCGGTTGAAGCGGATCTGGGCTGATGGGGCCTACGCAGGCAAGCTGGTGGAGTGGGCGCGAAACATGGGTGGATGGGACTTGGAACTGGTGCGGCGTCCACCCGGGCAACACACCTTCGAGATACTTCCACGCCGTTGGGTTGTAGAGCGCACCTTTGCCTGGTTGGGCCGGTATCGCCGTCTGAGCAAGGACTATGAGGAATTGCCTCAGACTACAGAAGCGTGGGTCTACGCCGCCATGACCGGCCTGATGCTACGACGATTAGCACACTTCAACGCTTTTTAGACACCCTCTTAGACTCCTAATGGACGCAACTTTCGGTAAAGAGCGCTTCAAAAGTCAGATTGTTTGGAAGCGTACCAGCGCCCACAGCGACACCCGGCAGGGTCGGAAGCAGCATGGCCGCATTTGCGACTTAATCCTCTTCTACACCAAGGGCGATAGCTGGACTTGGAACCCCTTATACACTGAGTACGACAAGGACTACATCGATCAGTCCTACCGCCATACAGAAGAGGAAACGGGAAGACGCTATCGATTGGATAACCTAACGGGTCCCGGAGGTGCTAGGAAAGGCAACCCCTCCTACGAAGTCATGGGAGTCACGCGATATTGGCGATATAGTAAAGAGAGCATGCAGCAGCTAATTGATGAAGGTCGAGTGGTTCAAGCACGACCTGGTTCCGTTCCTGCATACAAGCGCTACCTTGACGAGATGCCGGGCGTACCCCTGCAGGACTTATGGACGGATATCAACCCTATAGGCTCTCGCGCCAAGGAGCGCCTTGGCTATCCAACCCAGAAGCCCCAGTCCTTGCTGGAACGGATCATCCTCTCTTCCTCCAACCCCGGCGACGTTGTCCTCGACCCCTTCTGCGGCTGCGGCACAGCCGTGGCCGCCGCCGAAAAGCTCGAACGCCGTTGGCTGGGCATCGACGTTACCCACCTGGCCGTTGCCCTCATGAAGTCCCGCCTCAAGACCGCCTTCAACCACCTCCCCGGCAGAGACTACCAGGTCTTCGGCGAACCCGTGGATGCGGGCAGCGCTCGCGCCCTCTGGCAGCAGGACCCCTTCCAGTTCCAGTTCTGGGCCGTATCCCTTCTGGAGGCGCAGCCCCAGGAGCACGCCCCCCGCGGCCCCGACCGTGGCATAGACGGCATCCTCTACTTCATCGACGGTCCCCGTCGCAGCCCTCAGAAGGTGGTCATTCAAGTCAAGGGCGGCAAGGTTTCCTCCCCTGTCATCCGAGACCTCAAGGGAGTAGTGGAGCGAGAGAAGGCCGCCATGGGCCTGTTCATCACGCTGGAGGAGCCGACCAAGGCCATGCTAACCGAAGCCGCTAGTGGCGGTCTGTTTCACTCCCACATCTGGAATCGTGACTACCCCAAGATCCAGATAAGGACTATCGCGCAGATGCTCCAGGGCCCTGGCTTCGACCTTCCCCCCGTCCCATCGGCGTATCAGTCGGCCCAACGCATCCGGCCCCCCATGGGGGAACAGGGAATACTGATGGAGACGCCCGCCATCTACGCCGAGGATGGCTAAGAGCCTATCCTAATAACCCTGCGGCTCTGAGGGCGATAAGGGCGCAGCTAAAATGAAGAAAGGCGATGTAGTTGCCTGGAGACTTGTCCCAGCGGACCAGAATGCGTCGAAAGCGGTTCATCCAGCTGTGAGTGCGTTCCACCACCCAGCGCCGGGCTTTGAAACCGGCTTCATTTTTGATGGCCCGAGCTTCTTCGCCCCGGCCGCGAATGTGGGCCGTGAAGCGAAACTCGTGCAAAGTCTTACGCACCTCGTCGAAGTCGTAGCCCTTATCCAGACACAGTCCCTGGGGACGCTCTGGGGTGGGAGCCGGGCGTTGTACGGGGAGGCTGTCCAGCGTAGCACGCGCCAACTTCATGTCGTGGCGGTTGGCCCCGTCCACCGCCAGCCCCACCGGAATACCCAGAGCTTCGGTCAACAGACTGCGTTTGACGCCGGTTTTACCCCGGTCCGTGGGGTTGGGACCGGTTTTTCCCCCCGCCCAGGGGGGACTTGGTTATGGCTCCATCCATGCTCAACCAGTTCCAGTCCAGACCCTTCAATTCGTCATACCGTTCCAGTCCCACCTGCCAAAGCCGCAAGAAGACCCCGGCGGCGGCCCATTCCTGAAAGCGCAGATGGGCCGTCGAGCCGGAGCAAATGCCCGTGGCGTCCAACGCCTTCCATTGGCAACCGGTGCGCAGCACGTAGAAGATACCGTTGGCGCAGGTCCGGTCTGGAACCCGGGGCCGTCCTCCGCCCAAAGGGTGGGTATTCACCCGCTTGGGAATCAGTGGGGCCAGTACCTCCCACAGGGCGTCGGATACCTGAAAGGAACTAGTGGTGGGGTTGGCTGGCCTGGTTGGGCCTGCGCGGCGGGGCCGGGGTGACTTGGGTTCTTTTGCTTTTGTCATGCCTGAAATTTAGCTTCAACTCCGGCTTCTTCCCTAGAGCTACTCTTACGGGTTATCAATGATTTTGTTTTTAGGATAGGCTCTAAGAGTCAACCCACTCCTCAAATGTCATTCTGACGGCCCAGCGCCCCCCTCATGTCATTCTGAGCGCAGCGCAGCGGAGTCGAAGAATCTCGTCGCCACGTACCACCCCAGATCAACCGAAAGAAACCACCCCGTTATCCCTCCATCAAACGCTCAACCAGTTCCGTCATCACCACCGGATCTGCGTGAACGGCATTGTCGTTTATCATCTCCAGAATCTCCCCGTCGGAGCAGCCCAGCAGCTCCCCCAGGACCCCGTAGGTGTGCTGACCCAGAAGTGGCGCCGGCCCCCGCGCCTCAGATCCCACGCCCTCGATTCTGAACGGCGAATTCATCACCGGCGTCGGCCCCATAAGCGGGTCGTCCACCGACGCCACCAGCCTCCTGCCTTCCACGTGAGGGTCCTCCAGCATCTCCTTCCAGGAGCGTACCCGGCCGCACTGGACTCCTCCCCTATCCCCCAGCAGCTCCTCCACTTCCTGTACCGACTCAAAGGAATCTACCCACTCTTCCACTATATTCTCCAACTCATCCCGATGGGCCATGCGGGCCACCCGATCCGCAAATCGGCTGTCCCTCGCCAGGTGGGGCAAGCCCATGGCTTCCGTCAGGTTTCGCCAGCCCGGATCCGTGGATGCAACGATAGCCACCCAACCGTCCTTCCCTCGAAAAAGATTACCGGGTATCAAGATGGGCCGGCGATTGCCGTAGCGGACGGGGACCTCACGTCCGCCGCTGAGAAACAGGTACTGACTTGCCCATTCGTTCTGCCACAGAATACAGTCCGCCAACGCCAGGTCGATGAACTGTCCACGGCCCGTCACGCTCCGATGATATAAGGCCGCGCATATCGCCCCAAAGGCGTGCACCCCGCCGCTGGTGTCGCTCAGCGACATCCCCACCGTCTGCGGCGGGCCGTCCGGGTCTCCCGTCAGCGACGCTATGCCCGTCATCGCCTGAACCACCATGTCGCCGGCAGGACGGTTCGCGTAGGGACTGTTCTGCCCGAAGGCGCTGATGCTGCACAAGATAACGGAAGGATTGAGCCGCCTCAGACTCTCATAATCGAGGCCAAGACGTTTCATAACCCCAGGCCGAAAATTCTCCACCACCACGTCCGACACCCGCACCAGTCGCCGCATCACCTCCCTCGCCCCCGGATTCGCCAGATCCAGACAGATATCCTCCTTACCGCAGTTCTGCTGCATGAAGTATCCGCTGACGCCCTCCGGCGTTATGTATTCGAACTGCCGCGCCGCGTCGCCACCAGGCGGCTCCACCTTTACAACATGTGCGCCCATGTCCGCCATAAGCCGGGTACAGAATGGCCCCGCCAGCACTCGCGTCAGGTCCAGGACGCGAACACCCTGGAGAGAACCCGCCGGGACGCCTGGTACGTTCATCTCTTGGCTCTCACTTCAGGACTCCGGCCTCTTGGAGGGCAGCAATCTCCATCTCGCTCATGCCCAGAATCTCCCCGAACACGTATCCGTTGTCCTGGCCCATGGTGCGCCACCACTCCAGACACCCTGGAGTCTCCCACAGTCGCATGGGAACCTCGGGGTACTCTATTGCCCCTGTCAGAGGGTGGTCGACAACCTGAAGAAAGCTTCTCGCTCTCAGATGTGGGTCAGCGAACAGGTCTGCGCCGTCCTGCACCGCCGTTGCGGGAACGCCCGCCCGCTGCAGAAGTTCCATAACACGTCCGGATGTCTGTCTACGCGTCCACTCTCCAATGCCCTCGTCCAGCCGATCACAATTCCGTAATCGACCCTCAGCTGTGGCGAAATCCGGGTCTCTTCCCCATGCCGGACTGCCCATCGCCTCCACCATGGCCTGCCATTCCTCATCGCTCGTGACGGCGATGGCGCACCACCGGTCTTCGCCGAGGCACGGATAGACCCCGTGGGGCGCAAACTGAGGATGCCCGTTGCCTGATGGCTGCTGCCCTCGTCCGTTGACGAAGTAATCGAGATAGGATGTGCCCATGACAAAGGCCGTGGCGTCCATCTGGCTCATTTCTACTACCTGACCTTCGCCCGTAAGCCGTCGATGTCTCAGAGCAGCAAACAGTGCCACCGCGCCAAACGCCGCACTCAGGTAGTCCGGCGCCCAGACGGGAGGTCCGGCCGGCTCCTCCACATCGGGGTACGACCAGAGATGGTACATCCCTGTCACCGCCATGGCGACAGCGGCCAATCCCACGTAGTCTCGGTATGGGCCCGAAAGCCCAAACCCCGGCAGCCTTACCATTATTATGTCTTCCCGCAGCTCCCGAAGGTCTTCGTATCCCAATCCCCACCTGTCCATCACTCGAGGGCTAAAATTCTCCACCACTACGTCACAATGAGGAATCAGTCGTCTAACCAACTCCCGACCCTTCTGTGTGCCCATGTCGACGGTGATGGAGCGCTTGTTACGATTCATGTCGGCGAACGTGACCCTTTGCTGTAGAACTATCCGCGGGTCCATGCCCTCGCGTGTCCTCCCTCGCTGCTGGTGCGCCTCTGACTCCACCTTTATCACTTCCGCCCCAAATGCGGCTAGCAATTGCGTCAAGACCGGCCCCGCTACCGCCTGGCTGAAGTCCAAAACCCGAATGCCCGAAAGCGGTCCTTTCCCTACCTCAACTTTGCCACAAGGCTTGTCTCGACTCTCCAACGTTCGTCTATTGCTGCCAGTCTCACCGGCAGCAATTCCGCCAAGAACCTCCTCAGTATGCTCTCCCAATAGCGGCGCCCCTCTCCCGATGACCGCCGGCGATGCGCTCAGACGGAATGGCGGCCTAACCAGCTTGGTTGGACCCAACACAGGGTGCCCCACCTCCTCGAACAATCCGATGTGCCGCACGTGTGGATCTCTCAAGAATTCCTCCGGCGTATTCACGGGCGCAGTAGTCACCCTGCGAGACTGCCCCTGAAGAAAGAACTCTCCCTTCGTAAACCCCCTGGTGAATTCTGCGGTGAGGTGTTCGATGAGGTCCGGGTTGGCTATTCGAACGTGCCGATTGTCCCAGACGGCGTCCGTGAGTGCGTCGGGCTTGCCCATCCAATCAACGAAGCTCCGCCAGTGGGATGTGGCAATGACAACAATGTGGCAGAAGCCGTCGCTGGTTGGGTATATCCCGTAGGGCATTCCGCCGCCCACTGGGGTCCGACTGCCTGCCCGCTTCAGCACGTTGGCGTTGGCGCTGTAGTTCACCAACACGTGCTGCTGGGCGGCTTGCACTTCCTGGCAGGAGACTTCTACCATCTGTCCGCGACCCGTCGACTCCCGATGTCGCAGGGCCAGCAATACCCCAGCCGCAGCGAAGGCGGACGCCAGATGATAAGGCTGGTTCATCGGCTCGGCCAGGGGCGGCTGGTCTTCCGACCCGCACAGGTACATAACGCCCCCCATAGCCGAGCATAGAATGCTTGGAGCCTTGTACCCGCTGTGAGGGCCTGACAGCCCGAAGCCGGTTATGGAAGCCGTCACCAACCCCGGATTCTCCTTGGAAAGCTGGGAATGGCCCAAGCCCCAATTCTGCATGTCCCCCGGCGGGGAAGTTTCCAAGATAACGTCAATGTCCTTAGCTAATGCCTTCAGCCGCTCCCGTCCCTCCTTCGCCGTCAAATCCAACACGATACCTTTCTTGTTGGCATTGAAGTAGAAGAAAGAAAGGCTAGCCTCCGGATCCAACGCTTTCCCAGCGAAAGGTCCTAATCGACGGCCCGGGTCTCCCTCGGGCGGCTCCACCTTAATCACCTCCGCACCCAGGTCCGCCAACAGCCGCCCGCAGAATTGACCCTCTGGCTCACAGAGGTCGAGAATCCGTAAACCTGCCAACGGGGGCCCATTTGTTCCACCCTCGGCCTTCCCGAAGGCTCTTGACCCGGACTTCGCTCTCTCTGGCGGCATCGTCCGAAAACGCCCTACGATCCCTCGCGGGATGGAAGCATCACTTCCGCTCCCCCGCGGATGGTCTCCTCTCCCCTCTGATCCACCCCCGACAGTGCCACCGTCACAAACCGCCGCCCTTCTCTTTCGCTCTTGCCCGTCACTTCTCCCTGCAGCCAGTGCGTATCTCCCACCAGGTTAAACCGCCGCACCTCTCCCCGGAAGCTCACTATGAACCCATCATCGCCCATCCAATTAGTCACCACCTGCGCCAGCCAGGCCACCCGTTGGGGGCCGAAGTCGTAAGACGTGGGTACACCCACCCTCCGGGCAAAATCTTCATCCCAGTGAACCCTCTCCGGCACGTCGGGCACCCCTTGGTCGTTGGGAATGAAGGCCATCGGGTGCCTCCGATAGTAGTCCACACCCAGTTTGTGCGCGTAGGCGAAGGGACGAAAGCCCCATCCCACCTTCCACGCCACGTTGTCCGTCACCCTTAGCGGACCTTTAACTACCGGGGCAAGCTTATCCCCTATCAACGTATCCTCCCAGAACCTGGGCTTTGACCCACGGACCTCTTCCTTCTCACAGTCCTGAAATATCCGCTCAATCTCCTCAGGCGAATAGCTGGCAGGCTCCAACCGCCTATGTTTGCCGCGCCGACGCGCCGTGTCCCGCTCCGTTCGCAAGTGCCATTCCTTGACCTTGGCCAGCAGTTCCCCATCACCGTCGGTGAAGGTGTACATGTGCTCCTGGAGTATGGTCTTACCGGCGAACCGGCTGTCCTTGGGCGTCAGACCTGTAAGCGCCACCGTTCCATGAATACGTGTCCCCGACGTAATTGGCGCATGCATCTCGAAGGAAGCGCCGCCCCACATACTATGAATCCCCCGCAGACCCTGGGGTGCGCCCCGCCCGAAGCAGCTGAACAGAAAAGTTGGAGGCGCCACCGGGCAGCCCCAGCCAGTAGACGCGGCGTAGTCTTCGTCGGTGAACAGGGGATTGTCGTCTCCGAAGGCGTGAGCGAAGTGGCGAATGGTATCGGGAGAAGCGTACCGGTTAAAAGGCTCCCGCGCCTCCAGTTCCACATTCATCACCCGTCGAAGCCGGTCCAACTCCCGGTCGGTTATCTTCGGAAATGATTCCTTTTGAACCAAGGGCAGTCCCCCTCAGACGTAGGCCGCGCAGAAAACGGCACTCATGAACGCAAATGGTTGTTTCCCCAAGGAAAAAGTTACTCCAGAGTATACGGGATGCCCATCTCTCCGCAGGTGGCGCGGAACCAGCCAATTACCTCTTCGTGAAGGGGAATGCCGTTGGCCAGCCGGTCTTGCTCCGTCTCCCACTCCGGCTCCCCGGGCACAATCACCCGTTCGTGTCCCGGGGCGGGCGGCGTAGCCTTCAGGGTTTGCAAAAACTCGTCCATCATGGCCTTAAAGTCGTCAACGTCGGTAAAGGCGTCAATGCGATAGGCGGCCACCATGTGATGATTGTACGGCCGTCCGGGGAACATGCCGTAGCCTCCGCCCGAGAGTATGCCACTGAGGATATCCACCACGCACCCCAGTCCGAAACCCTTGTGGGAACCCATCTCTCGGGTGCTGCCCAGTGGCAGCAGGGCCGCCACGTCCACCGACGGCGGATCGCTTTCCTCCATAACAGGCGTGCCGTCTGATTCCGCCGTCCAGCCACCGACAAGCTTCGTACCCAGCCGCTGCGCAATAGTAATCTTATTCCCTGCGACTACGCTGGTGGCCACGTCGAACACGAAGGGCGGCTCCGAACCCGCCGGAGCCGCCACCGCGATGGGATTCGTACCCAACCTCGGCACCGCCCCGAAAGTCGGGACCACCCGTGGGCCTGCGTTCGTCACGCAAACGCCAATCATGTCATGCTCCATGGCCATCATGGCATGATAGGACGCCATTCCAAGGTGCCGCCCAAAGGCTACCGTTACCATGCCAACGCCCGCGTCCTTAGCCTTCCTCACCGCTATCTCCATGGCCTTGGGCGCAACGATTACACCAAGCCCGTCGTCCGAGTGCAGGTTCGCGGTGGCCGCCGTTTCCCGCAGGACGCAAATTTCCGGTTTGGGGTTTATGACCCCGTTCCGGAAGTCGCTCAGATAGTGGCTGAGCATGTTGGAAACGCCGTGGGTATCCACCCCGCGGAGGTCCGCCCTCACCAACACGTCGGCCCCAATGTCCGCGTCACCGGAAGGTACCCCGTGGCTCACGAATAGTGCCTTGGTTGTCTCCCGGAGCCGGTTATGGTCAACCCGCACCACATTCTCTTGTGGAATCTGAAACTGCTTGAGCATGCTTTCCTTCTAGGCGAATGCGGCCCAAAGCCGCCTTGCCATCTTTTCTACAATATCTCTATAGGCGCGTCTAAAGGCGTGTAGTCCGAAAGCACTTCAACGCCTTTGTCCCTGACGACAATCATGTCCTCAAGGTGGTAGTGCTCGTTATGCTCCTCCACGGAACTCACCGTTTCGATGCACATCGTCATCCCCTCCTCCACTTCCCAATCATCCCCGGGAATAATAACTGGGCGTTCGTGAATTACCAGCCCAATGCTGTGCCCGCCCATCATCGGGAGGCTCAACCCATGCTCCCGGTAAAGGCCGCAGGCAAAGTCGAAAATCTCTTCCCCCGTTACGCCGGGCTTCACGAAGTCCAGGGTCCTATGGTGAATGTCCAGGTAGCGCGCGTAAGTGTCTTGCTGCCGGGAGTCGGGCTTACCCACCACCGCCAATCGGGCCAAGTCGCTGTAATAGCCTTGGAAGCTTGCTCCGAAGTCGCACCGCATGAGCCCGCCCCGCTCCAGCGGCACCGACGCGCCTGTGTGGTGGCCGGCAGTCATCCGCTTCCCCGAGGCCAGTATATTGAAGGCCACTATGTCCGCCCCGAACCGCATCACGTTGTAGCTCATGGCGTCCCCCACCGACTTCTCCGTATCCGTGGGCGTGGCAGAACGGTACGCCATCGCTATCGCCCGGTCCGTCACCCGCGCTGCATGACGCATCAACTCTATCTCCGCCTCCGTCTTCACCTGGCGTGTGCGCTCCAGAATGTCGTCCGCCCCCACCCAGCGCACACGCGGGAACTCCTTCTGAAGCACCCCCAAAGTGTGACCGGTGACGTACCGCATCTCGACGCCGATCTTCTCATCCACCAGTTCCATAGTGCGGAGAACATCCACCAAGCTCCACAGCCCGGGATCCATGACGCCTTCATAGAGCGGATATCGCCGCACGTCCTCAATAAACGTGTCCACCGTATTCTTGTTGCCGTTCAGCATCAGAGTGGGGTCGCCATCCCGCGGCAGAATCACGGCCTTCATCCGCTCTGGAAGCAGCTTCATGTCTACGTTGTGATAGCCGGACGTATATGTAATGTTTGCGGGGCTGGTTGCGATTACGGCAGCCAGGTCCGATTCATCCATCAGCCCGCGAAACCGGGCCTCGTTAAAGAACGCTTTCTTGTCAGGTCGTGAAGCCGTCATACTATCCTCCTAATAAACCAAAAGCGGCGATGATATATCCCCTTTTCGGCAACTTCCATCCCAACTGAATCCTCGGCGATACAGAGCCTGACAATCTGCCTTGACAAACTCAATGGGGGGTGCTAGCTTGACCGCAAAGTGCGCTGATTTTCCTACTTGGGACTATGTATGTCAATACGCCGTCCCGAAAGGGGTTTCGGCCCCCAGCTTCAATAATTTCTGTATAAGGGAGGAACGAAACCTATGATGAAAAGCATGAAAACAATCTATCTGGCCATAGCGGCGCTGGCGGTATTGTCGCTGTTGATACTGGCCTGCGGCGACGACGATGAGGTCTCAACGCCCGCGCCTACTGCCGCACCTACCCCGGCAGCTACGGCAGCGCCCGCACCCACCATGGCCCCAACGGCAGCGCCTACGGCTATGCCAACCCCGACTCCCGCGCCCGCCGCGCCGGAGCCCGTCAACCCGCGGCTCCAGGTCGCCATGGTACCCCCCGGTCACCAGGTGACCATGATGTACAGGACCTTCCAGAGCTCCACCGGCCCGCAGAAGGCCATGTACGAGCACCTCATATATAAGGACCGCTACAGTGGCGAGTTCACCAACGAACAGCTTTCCACGGAGTGGACCATGGAGCCCGACGGTACAACCTGGCACTTCACCCTCCGCGAGGGCGTTCCCTTCCACTCAACCGATTCATGGACCGGAGGGGAGTTCACCGCAAAAGACGTTGTCCAGACTGTTCAGACGCTGGCACGCGATGACTCACTGGCTAGCGCCTCCATCTGGCGCGACCTTGGTGTCGACGACAGCAACTTTGTAATCCACAACGACTACCAGATAACCTGGAACGCCGACAAGCCGGAGCCGCTTATGGATTTCTGGGTGGCGGAAGAGTGGGTCGCCGGCATAATCAGCAAGGACTACTGGGACGACCGTGGCCCCGACGGCTACCATGACCATCCCATCGGCACTGGTCCCTTCCAGTTCGTCGAAATAGTCATCGACTCCCACATCCTCCACGAAAGGGTGGAAGACCACTGGCGCAAGACCCCTGAGTTCCACGAGCTCCAGTTCTTCTTTGTCAAGGAGGATTCTACCCGTCTGGCCCAGCTTCTGGCCAAGGAAGTTGCTATCGCGGACGTTCCCAGGACTCAGCTTCCCGAAGCCACCCAAAGGGGCCTGCAAATCGCCACCAGTACTCTGCCCGGCTTCTACATATACGCCTTCATCGGCGGTCAGTACTACGACGAGCCCACTCCGATCTTGGCTGGAGCCCGCAAGGACGACCCCGAAACTGGCATCGAACCCGTCGCCCCCGGTTACTCCGCCGACGACCCCTTGCGAGACGTACGGGTTCGTGAGGCCCTGAACGTAGCCATCAACCGGGACGCCATCCGGCAAGCCTTCTGGGGCGACGCCGCCATTCCTCAGGCTATCCATAACGTCCCGCCCTACCGCTACGACTGCAAGGACGAGTGGTTCCCCCATCCCGGTCCCGACGGCGGCACTGGCTGCGAAGGCCGGGGCTACCCCTACTCCTACGACCCAGACCGGGCTAAGGAGCTTCTAGCCGAGGCCGGCTATCCTGACGGCTTTAAGTTCAATCTCATGATGGCTCCCAACATGGCCGGTGTGCCCGAAGGCCCCGACGTTGGCCAGGCCATCCACTCCGACTGGGGAGCCATTGGCCTCTCCGCCGACATCATCGAGGTGGAGTTCGCCGAAGTCCTGCGTCTCAATCGGGAGCGCAACCTGGGTCGCACCGTCTTCATGATGCGCTACGCCACCGGCCCGGCCCCCCTCGGCTGGTGCTTCCCCATGAGCAACGTTGCCGGCGGCTGCGGCTCCTCCGCTTGGGAGTACCCGGAGTTGGACGAGCTCTACGTGGACCTGAAGACTAGGGTTCTGCCCGACGAGGTCTTGGTGCGCATCCACAGGGTTGGAGACTGGATGTACGCCAACCACCTCATCATCCCCCTCTTCTTCCTCTTCCCGCAGGTGGGCTACAACCCGGATGTCCTGCAGGGATACGAAGCTAACATGCTTCACATGGGTCCGGTGCGCCACCACGAGTTCACCAAGCCCGTCTACAAGTAACCCTCTACCCCCAAGTTCCGAAAGAACGCCAAGAAGAGGCCGGCCCATTCTGGGTCGGCCTCTTCTCTTTCTGCCTACACCGCACAAATCCACGATAGCGAACATGCTCGTTACGAAGGCCGTACTAAGGCAAAACGGTTGATGAATTAGCGATATATTCGCACTATTCAATGTACCTTTACGTACTTCTAATTGCTTACCCAATAGAAAGTAGCGCACTAGACACAATTCAATAATTCATAATCGTATTGTCATCTTGACAGGCCGAATCCGCAATGCTAGCCTTGCCGCCATCAGCCCCTAGGAGGTTGCTATGACTTCACAACCCCTTCTGTCCCTGAAACACGCCATTCTCGCCCTGCTGGCCGCAACCCTTCTGCTGTTCATAGTTGCTTGCGGAGGCGATGACGAACCGGAGGCCACCGCCGCTCCTGCGCCGGCCCCCACAGCCGCGCCTCCGGCAACCATGGCCCCCACCACTGCCCCCACCATGGCAGCCCCAGCGCCCACGGCAGCCCCTACCGCAGCGCCGCGGCCGACAGCCACCCCCAGAGCCACTGCAGCCCCTACGCCTACCGCTACGCCACGTCCCACACCCACACCCACGGCGGCAATGACTCCAGAGCCCAAGGTTCCCGTTTCCTCCCGACTCATACTTGCCATCTCGCCCCCCGGCTCGCAGACCACCATGTACCACACTCAGAACAGCGGCAGCTCCACCGGCGTGCTGCGCACCATCTACGACCAGCTCATCTGGATGGACCGTCACACCGAAGCCTATGAGCCCATGCTGGCCACCGAGTGGTCTATGTCCCCCGACGGCAGGACGTGGACCTTCGACCTTCGCGAGGGCGTCATGTTCCACGACGGCACGGAGTTCACCTCCAAGGATGTCCGCCGCTCCTACGACGTTACCACCCTGGAGTCCAGCCTCAGCTATCGCCGCACAACCTGGGTCAACTGGGTGGGCGACTCCACCAACATCGATACGTCCGACCCGTACAAAGTAGTGTTCAACCTCCAGGCTCCCACTCCCTTCCTGATCCAGGACGTGTCCGAAGCGTCCGTCTTTCCCATTCTTAGCGCCGACCATTGGGACAGCGAAGGCGCGGAAGGCTACTCCGATAATCCCATCGGCACCGGCCCCTTCACCTTCGCCGAGTTCGGCGTGGGCGTAGGTCTCCTCGTCGAGCGCTTCAAGAATCCCGACGACGACCACTGGTGGCAGATACCGGAGTTCGCCGAGATCAACTTCCTCTACGTGCCGGAACCTGCCACTCGACAGGCTATGCTGATCGCCCGAGAGACCCACATCGCCAGCATCCCCGCCCTGCTCATGCAAGGCGCCACCGCCGCGGGCTTCAAGCGCGTCCGCAGCACCCTCCCCGGCATGTCCTACTTCTTCGTCTTCCCCCTCTTCTTCCCCGAACCTATCACGTACCGGAACTCGGACTACGGGGAGAACTACGACCCCGACGACCCCCTCAATGACGTTAGGGTGCGGGAAGCCCTGAACATCGCCATCAACAGGGAGGAGCTCCGAGAGGTCTTCCTGGGGGACCGCGCCTTCATCCAGGCCGTACATGGCATGATGCCCACCCGCAGAGCCTTTAATCCCGAATGGACCCCCTACCCCTACGACCCGGACCGAGCCAAGGTCCTCCTAGCAGAAGCAGGCTACCCCGACGGCCTTGAACTCAACGTGGTCGTTGCCCCCAACATGTCGGGGTTCCCGGAGGCCCCGGACATCACGGAGGCCACCCTTCCCTATTGGAACGCCATAGGCGTCAAGACCAACTTCACCACCCTTGACTACGGCCTCGTAATCAGCAATACCCAGACTTACCAGTACGGACACACCCTAGTGGGCTACAGGTTCGGAGTTGGTCCCGGCTACATCTCCGGCACCTGGAGCAACGGCCTCTTCTCCGGCGTTCCCATCTGGCAAGACACGGTGCTCCTTGAGCACTATAAGGAGTACGAGCAGACCGTCGACGCCGATAGGCTGGACGAGCTGGAGCTAATCTACGGCCAGAGGATGTACGAAAACTTCGGCACCGTCCCCATGTTCTGGATACTGCCGGAAGCGGCCGTAGACCCAGAAGTGGTGGCCGAATACGAAGCCAACATGGGCAACTTCGGGCCGGTGCGACATATGGAGTTTGCCGTACCGGTGTACAAGTAGACAATCGTGGCCTGAAACCGAAGGAGGCCGCCCCCTGGCGGCCTCCTTCCACGTCTGGGCAGCCGAAAAGTAGTAGAATAACCACCTAGAATAGCCGCACATACAGGGAGGTTGACCATGAAAACGCCCTTTGGGGTCGTAGACGGAGACGGGCATATCCTTGAACCTGAGCATCGACTTCGGGAATACATCGAAGGCCCCTACGGTGAGATGAAGCAGATTCACTGCTACATCCCCAACAAGGACGGCATTGTCGGCACCAGCGCCAGCGTCATCGCCACCAAGTCCTACATGGACTCTACCCTGGGCGGCAGACTTGGCACCCATGGTGGGCCCGATTTCCCCACCCCTCAAGACTGGCTCGACAACGCCGACGAAGGCGGCATGGAGACCGTCTTCCTCTTCCCCACCGTCCTCCTCGGCTATTCCGGCATCCGAGACCCCGACTATCAGGTAGCTCTGGGCAAGGGCTACAACAACTACGTCTACGAAGAGTGGCTCCAGTTCAGCCCGCGCTTGAAGTCCGTAGCCATGGTGCCTCTCAAGGATATCGAAGAGTCAGTTAAAGAGATGCGACGCTGTGTAGAAGAATTAGGCTATTCCGGCATCTTCGTCGGAGCCACTGGCGCCGGACTCTTGGGCGACCGCCGCTTCGACCCTCTCTACGCCGAGGCTGAACGGCTGGGCACGACCATAGCCGTTCACGGCGGCCACGCCACCGCCGAGTACAACAACTACACCAAGTTCATCCAGAGCCACACCATCGGCTTCCCCGTTTCCAACATGATTCAGATGATGCACATGACCTACGAGGGCGTCTTCGAAAAGTTCCCCAACCTTAAAGTTGGTTATCTTGAAGGCGGCTGCAGCTGGGTTCCGGGAATGCTCGACCGCATGGACGAGGAGTGGGAAAAGCGGGGCTGGTTCGAAACCCCCAACTGTAAGAAGGAACCCAGCGAATACATCAAAAGCGGCAAAGTGTTCATCCACGCCGAACCTAGCGAAAAGCTGATTCCCGACGTTATACGTCTAATGGGCAGCAACCGCCTCTTCTACGCCTCCGATTGGCCCCATTGGGACCACGAATACCCGGAAAGCCTCTACAGCATCTGGAACCGCACGGACATTTCAGAGGTGGACAAGAAGGCCATCTTACGAGACAACGCCCTAGAAATGTACAACCTGGAGGGTTAGTAAGCGGGAACATCCCTTACCTGCTCGTCATTCCCGAAGGCGAAGCCTTCAGGCCAAGAACGGAAAACTCCGCCGCCAGTCAATGTACTCGGCCACTCCACTGGCGATGTTGTACTTGGGCCGGAACCCCAGGGCATGCAGACGGCTGACATCCATGTGCCCCTGGTCCCGCAGAGCAATCTCACCGTCGGCGCCGGGGCCCGTGAATTCCACCGAGGGCTCTGCCCGCCGAAACGCGTCCATCAGCCCCTCGAGAGAAGTCGGATCGCCTTGGGTAATGTTGTACATGCTGTGCTCTATAGTAGGCGCATCCGACACCGTTGCTATCGCCTCCGCCTTGTCCGTAACAAACATCCAGTCGCCTCCACCCACTTCAGTAGGGACGTGTATCGGCTCCCCGCGCACAACGCTCCTCGTCCAGTCGTACAACATTCCCATCTTGATGCGGTAGTCCGTGGCTCGCTCCATCGGGCCGTAGGGCGAAGACAGCCGCACCGATACTGTCTCCAGGTCGTGAAGCTCCCCGTAACGCTTCGTGATACCTTCCGATGCGAATTTCGTAACGCCATAGAAGGACTCTGGCAATAGAGGTAAGTCCTCCGTCAAAGCCATTCCAGGCCCACCCTGTCCCCGATAAACGCCGCCGGAACTCACGTAGAGAAACCGCTTTGCCGAAATTCGACGCGCCATCTCCAGCAGGTTAATGGTGCATCCTACGTTAACGTCGATAATCCGCTTGCTATCGTCCCGCTCCGTCTCCGGCAATGTGGATGTATAGACGGCAGCATGAATAATCTTGTCCACCCCGGCCATGGCACGACTATCCGCCACGGAATTCAACGCATCTGTGTCCAGAATGTCCACCTCCACGAAGTCTATCTGATCTGCCCACGGCTTCAGGTACTTGAGCACCATATTGTTCGGAGGGGCAATGTCCAGGGAGACCACGCGATGCCCCCTTTCGGCCAACATCCTTACGATATTGGATCCCACGAAGCCCGTACCGCCGCTAACCGCCGTTACCATGACGCATCCTCCGAAAATAGAGTGAATGCAGGCATTATACCAACATTAGCCCCACCAGATTTCACCCTCTACCGTCGATTTATGCTAACATCTTGTATTATGGCTGGCGAACCCATCGCCCTGCCCACGGAAGGTTGCGTTCATGCCCCAACAACTCATGTGGCAGAAGCTGGAATCGAAACTCCACGAAATGGTGGAAAGCTTTCCCGGTGTTGCAGGGGTCTGCGTCCGTGAGGTCGGCGGCCCGAACCGCATCTCCCTAAATGGCGGCGAGCCCTTTCCCACCGCCTCCACCATCAAGATTCACGTGCTCGCCCAACTCTTCGCTAAGGCTGAGCGAAGTGAATTGGATATGGAGCGCAGAGTGGTAGTTACACCGGAGATGCGCGTCCCCGGAAGCGGCATTCTCAGCCACCTTGAAGGCAACGTGCAGCTTACCATGTACAACCTTGCCGTCCTCATGATTGCCCTCTCCGACAACACTGCCACCAACCTATGCATCGACGCGGCAGGTATCGAAGAAACCAACAAGCTCCTCCGCAGCTTGGGTCTTACCACAACCACCCTCCGCCGCAAGATGCAGGACCCCGACGCCATTGCCCAGAGCCGGGAAAACGTAGCCACCCCCGATGAATGCGTGGCCATGCTGATGGCACTTCAGCAGGGCCGGCCCTCTCCCTACGTAGCGAGAAAATGTCTTGATATACTTAAGAAGCCCAAGGATGCCCCATTGAACAAGGTTGTTCCCACAGACGTCCCTTTGGCCAACAAGCCCGGCGGCATGGACAGAGTTCAATGCGACGCCGGCATAGTCTATCTTCCCCGTAAGCCTTACGTCGTTGCCATTATGACCAAGCACGGCATGACAGACGCATTGGAACAGCGTCAGTTTATCGTTGACACGGGCCGCCTGGTTCACGAAACTATGAATACGCTAGACGTCACCAACGATTATGGCCTCGGTCTCCCATCAACGTGAGCCCGAAGCGCCTAAATGGAGGCTGGATAACATCAACCGCTAATGCTACGGGCTAAGTGATAACATGAGCGAAGACATAGGCCTATTTGAAGCTATCAACAGCCAGCGGGCCGTCCGCTACCTGAAACCGGATCCAGTGCCTGAGGCGATCCTCCAGCGTCTGATTGAGACCGCCGTGAAGGCTCCCAGCGGCGGCAACAGCCAACCCTGGAAGTTCCTCATCATCCGTGACGAGGGATTAAAGGAACGCATCGGCCGTTACTACCGAGAGTCCTGGGAGAGGGTCTACGGCGCCAAAGCCTCCTCCCCGCCCTCACTGGCGCCGCGGGTTCGACGGTCCGCCACTTACCTAGCGGAGAACATGCACCGAGCCCCCGCCCTTATCCTGGCTTGCATAGAGCACAACGGCAGCCCCACATCCATGGGCCGAGGCGCTTCCATATACCCCGCCGTACAGAACATTCTACTGGCCGCCCGCGGCCTAGGCCTTGGCAGCGCTCTAACTACCCTGCACAAGGGTTTTGAAGACGAAATTAAGGCCCTCCTCGACATCCCGGAAAACGTGGAAACGGCAGCCCTCCTACCCGTAGGCTATATCGCTGAGGGCGACGGTTACGGCCCCACCAGCCGCCGCCCCGTGGCGGAAGTAACTTTCTGGGATGGCTGGGGCCGACGCGACGGCAGCCAAGACTAGGGAAGTAGGTAGAACATGGAAACCCACAATCACTCCCAAGGTTCAGACCCTTCACCCTTAAAGCCGCCCAATAAGTTCCTTTCCCTTGAGTTTCTGGAGAAGGCAAAGCAGGCCAGTTCCGCCACCATTTCTTGGGAACTCAACAAGCGTGGGTTCCGGTTCGTTTATATGGCCGGCGTGCTTCCTCTCAAAGCCGGCTCCGTCTTTGCCGGCCGCGCCTACACCCTCCGCTACCTGCCACGCAGGGAAGACCACCCCATGTTCCCAATCCCCATTGAAGCGCGCCACCTCTACCCAGAGCACGTGGCCGTGGAATCCGTCGGACCGGGGGATGTCCTTGTAGTCAGCGCCCGAGGCAACGTACACGCCGGCATCTTCGGCGATAGGCTCGTGGCTCGAATGCAATATCTGGGCTCCGTCGGATTGGTCACCGACGGAGCGATTCGCGATGTGCCCTACCTGAGAGACCAGGACTTTCCGGTGTTTGTCCGCGCCCCCCATGGCTACGGCCACATGTCCGAGCATTGGGCTGCGGATGTCCAGCTGCCCGTGGATTGCGGCAACGTCACCGTCTATCCAGGCGACCTGCTCGTTGGAGACGACGACGGCGTGGTAGTCTGCCCTCAGGCCATCGCCGAAGAGGTCATAGAGGGCGCCATCGCCCAGGAGGTGGAGGAGACCTTCACCCGTACGCTGCTGGAGGAAGGCTACTCCGTCAACCAGGTCCACGGCGACTTGCCGCCGGACCTGCAGGCAAGATATGAAGAATGGCGTAGGTCTCGCTAGCCGTGACACTACCCCAATCCAGCAGATGGCGGATGGTCCGCACCGTCTTCAAGCACGATATGTCCCTAAAGGTGGGGATCATCGGCTTGGGAACCATGGGGCGGCGGATGCTGGAGTCGATGAACGGCCATACTGAGTTCGACGTTCGATACGCCTGGGACATGAACGTAGTCCAGTGCCAGACGGTTTGGAACGCCTACCCCAAAATCCAGATTGCCCAAACCGCTGAAGAGCTGGTGTCCTTCGAAGACGTAAACCTGGTGTATATCGCCACACCCCCGTCCAGCCACGTGGAGTACTCCGAGTTGGCTTTAGAGATGGGTAAGCCCGTCTTCTGCGAAAAGCCTCTGGCCGTCAGCTTAGAGGAAGCCCGCGGTCTAGTGGAGGACGCCAAGCTTTCAGGCCTGCCCAACACTGTAAACTTTAGCTACGCCACGGGGTCCATATACAGCGCCCTTAGAAACGCCCTCGCCACCGGTCTGGTTGGCGACCCCGTGAAGGTGGAGATGCTGTTCCAGTTCGCCGAATGGCCTCGCAGCTGGCAGCGAAACGCCGCCGGATGGCTCGCCTACAGAAAGGAAGGTGGCTTCGTACGGGAGGTCTTCTCTCACTTCGCCTACCTTACCAGCAGGCTGTTAGGCGTTCCTGTCGTGAACAGTTCCGCGGTTGTCTATCCCGACGACCCTTCCCTGGCTGAATCCCAGGTATACGCCCAGATGAGCACCGGCAACATCCCTGTCATCCTGGAAGGCCGCGTTGGGGAAGTCAAGGACGACGTTCTGACGTGGACTCTCCACGGCAGTCGAAAAACCTTCCGCATCCTCAACTGGACTACGCTGGAGACAAAAGTGGGTGGACATTGGGAACCCGTTTCCCTAGACTACTGGGCCGACGCGCCAACCCAGCTCGACTCAGTAGCTTCAATGATCAGGGGCGAACATCACGAACTCCCCAACTTCGAGGCCGCTCTACGGATCCAGCAGTTGGTCGAGCGGGTTCTCCGCTAACCTCCAGGACCCCGAAACCACATACAACTAGGCCTACGGGATACTAAACTTGGAGGACCAGCTTCCCGAAGAAGTTCCGTTCCTCCATGACCTCGTGGGCTGCAGAGGCCTGCTCTAGGGGAAACGTTCTGTGGATGACGGGCTGTATTCGGCCCTCGTTCAGCATCTGCGTCACCTGTGACATGTCGGCCCGGGAACCCATGAACACGCCGAATACCTGCAACTGCTTGGTGAAGAGAGTGCCCAGTTGCAGGTTTGCCACATAGCCGGAGGTTACTCCACAAAGTCCGTAACGCCCTCCGCGTTTCAGCGAATTGTAGGCATCCTCGAAGAACTTCGCACCCACGTGGTCCACCACCACGTCCACCCCACGCCCGTGGGTAAGCTCCTTAACCCTATCGGGGATGCTCTCCTTGGTATAGTCAATTACGTGGTCCGCACCGAGTTCCCTGGCCATGGCCGCTTTCTCCGGGCTGCTGGTGGTGGTTATCACGCTGGCTCCCACGACGGACTTGGCCACCTGGATGGCCGCGGTGCCCACGCCTGCCGATGCCGAGAGAACCAGCGCCGTTTCCCAGGGCTTCAATTGGGCCTTGCGAATGAGTATGTTCCAGGTCGGCAGATACACCGTCGGCGTTGCGGCGGCCGTCTCGAAGGTCACGCCATCAGCGATGGGATGCACGTTGGAGACGGGTACGCAGACAAACTCGGCGTAACTGCCCTCACAGTTACTGCCCAAGAAGCGGAATCTAGGGCAAAGGTCGTCGCTACCATCTATACAGAAGTCGCAGGCCCCACAGGGAATTCGTGGGTTGATGACGACTCTCCGTCCTACCATGTGGGAATGGGCGTCGGAGCCTGCTTTGGCTATCACTCCGGCCGAGTCTCCGCCCAGGATATGAAACGACGGGAAGTTTCGACGCTGGCCCCGTCGGCCGGTTCTGACGTAGGTATCTAACCGGTTCAAGGCCGCCGCCCGCACCCTCACCTTCACTTCTCCCGCTCTGGGAGAAGGTTCAGGACGCTCCCCATATTGCAGCACCTCCGGCCCGCCGTGGCTTTCGATATAAACCGCTCTCATGCTTTTCTATTCCCCCTGGATGGTTTCACAATCTTACCTCTGCGTTTCCTTCAGTTACACGGAACATGGCGTCACCGCCCTCCATCACCCAACAATCTCAGGCCTGCAGGCCTGCCAAGCACCGTAGGGCCAACGCACGCGCGTCGTTCTTTGTCATAACCTCACCCTCCAGACGGGCGTCCTGAATCCGACGCAGGACATCGCCTACCTGCGGTCCCTGGGGTACCCCCAAAGCGATCAGATCGCCGCCGCCCAAGAGCGGCCGCACGTGACGCTGACATTCCAGGAAGTGCGTTAATCTCTGCTTCACAGCGGAACTTTCCGTCAGTTGCATGAGAGCGCGGATGCTGGCCACGGGACAATCTTCCAACGTTCGGTAGAGCATCGAAGGGGATAGGCTTGGGTCTTCCAACGCAGGCGCGACGGCGACCAATCGGGTCATGCCCGTTACCGCCTTGGCCCATGCCGATGGCATATTCAAGCGGGCAATAAATCCCTGTCCCTCTTCAAAGCTCATCGGGTAAGCCAGGGCAGCCACAAGGGTCAGAGTTTCCGTCCGGTCAGGCTCTTTGAGAAAGGCCCGGAGCCACTGGCACTGCCGCAAGGGCACGTAGAGACTACACAACACGCCCAACTCCCCGCCGCGCAGCAAGGTCTGCACAGGCCGTTCTTCCTTCAGAATCAACGCCACCTCCCGGCGCATCCGGTCGGCGCTGACCGTCGCCAACATCCCGGCGCTAAGGGCATCAGCAAGCTGCTTGCGCGTACCAGGGTCCAGCCGGAAGCCGAGCCGTTGCTCGTACCGTATGGCGCGGAAAATGCGTGTGGCGTCGTCCTCAAAGCTACGCCGATGCAGAATCCTCACCACGCCTTGGGTCAAGTCTGCAAATCCACCGGCAGGGTCCAGCAGCCGGCCTGCGTGGCGTCCCGCAAGGCCCAGTGCCATGGCGTTGATGGTAAAGTCCCGGCGCTGAAGGTCTCCCTCAATGGTACCCGCCGTCACTGACGGCAACGCGCCGGGGCGAGCGTACGCCTCCTTGCGGGCCATCGCCAGGTCCAACCGCACCCCATTCGACTTTACCGTGGCAGTGCCGAATCGGCGGTGGAGGAGGGCCTTCGAGCCGACAGCCTCAGCAACCCGACGGGCCAATACTTCCACGTTGCCCTCCGTAACAAGGTCCAGATCCGTGGAGGGACGACGCAGCAACAGGTCCCGAACCGGTCCTCCCACCAAATAGAGGGGCGCATCTAGTCGTCCGGCTTCAGACCGGGTCGCTTCTAAGAGGCCTGCAGAGCCATCGTCCAAGGATTCTCGAAAGTCGTCGACCATGCTGTATGCAAGTGCGGAAAGGGGCGCAGTGTTCATCTCCATTGCATTATATCACGGGGTGATTGAACCACAGAGTTTGCGCGGGAATTCTTTGACTTTCAGCCTTCCTCTGGCTAAAATTCCAGCAAAAGGAGGGCGTTATGGAAAAGGAAAAGATTACGGTTTTTTACGACTACACTTGACCCTTCGTCTACAACGCAACGGTCTGGTTGCGACGAGTCGAGGAGGATAAGGGCGAGAGGCCAAACATCCGGTGGCGGCCCTTCGTTCTGGCCCAAGCCAACAGCAAGGCGGGGGCGGATTGGAAGGCCTGGGAGCGCCCGGCGGAGGAAAAAGTTAGGGGCATGCTGGCCCACATAGCCGGCGTCGCCGCCATGCGCCAGGGCGAAGTCTCGTACGACGCCTTCCACGATGGACTACTCCAAGCCCGCCACGTGGAGAGAAAGAATCTGGACGACCCGGATGTGCTGTTTGACATCGCCAAGGATTCAGGTTTGGACGTGGGTCGCTTGCAAGAGGATATGAAGGACCCCTCCATTCTCACCACGATCGGGGAGAGTCATATGGAGGCTACACAGAAGTACGGCGCCTTTGGCGTACCGACTTTCGCCTTCGACAACGGAGGCTCCGTGTTCCTCAAGATGTTCTATCCGTCCAAAGAAGAGGCGGGTGAGATGTACGACGGCCTGGTGAAGATGATGTCCCAGTGGGTCAACATCGGCGAGATCAAGCGCCCGCAGCCCCCGTGGCCGGCGGGAGTCACCCCCGCATCGTAGCAAACGAGAGCGGGTTGTCCGAAGCAGAGTGGGCGACAGAGAAGCTGGGGCTGTCTTTCGACAGTCCCACTCTTCTGGTTGAAGCGCTTACCCACCCTTCCTTTCTCAACGAATATCCTGAAGCGGTCAGGGCATCCTACCAGCGCCTGGAGTTCCTCGGCGACGCCGTCTTGGGGTATGTGGTAGCGTCGGAACTTTTCCGGCGGTTTCCCTCCCTTCCGGAGGGCGAGTTGACTAAGCTGCGCGCCCATCTCGTCCAGGAGCGCTCTTTAGCCGCCGCAGGGGAGTCCCTTGGCTTGGGCGATCAGCTGTTCATGGGTCGGGGCGAGGAGGCCAACGGAGGAAGGCGTCGCAGTTCCAACTTGGCGGCGGTTGTGGAAGCCGTTATCGGCGCTGTCTACCTGGACCAGGGCCCCGAGGCAGCCAGAAAGATGATTTTGAAGCTACTGGCCCCGGAGATCGAGCGAGCCGAGCTGAGGGGGCACGCGCCGATGGATCCCAAGTCTCACCTCCAAGAAGTGGTCCAGGCCCGCCACGAGCCACTGCCGCATTACCGTGTGGTGGACGAGCGGGGGCCGGACCACCAACGCACCTTCACCGTGGAAGTGGTGCTGGAAGACCAGGTGGCCGGCGTAGGCGTCGCCCGCCGGAGGGTCGATGCGGAGCGGAAGGCGGCGGTAAAGGCTCTGAAGGCGCTTGCGGCTTCGACCGCAGCCTGCAAGGAATAGCCGCCATGCTCAGGTTCTTACGCAGGGGAGACGGAGATCACAAGGCCAAGACGGAATCGGCAGTGAATCGCAGCCGCCGTGGCTTGTTCGGGCGCATTCGGGGCCTTCTGCACCGTTCCCGCCTGGACGATAGTCTCTGGGAGGACTTGGAGGAGATTCTCATTTCCGGCGACGTTGGCGTAGAGACTTCCCTTGACCTCGTCGCAGACCTCAAAGAGCGGACTCGAAGAGATTCCCTACAGGAGCCGGAACAGGTCTTCTCCGCTCTTAAAGAAGAGCTCGTGGCCCTCCTCACGTCCGTAAGCAACAACTCCGACGGCAAGCCGACTACCACCGAAAAGCCTCCCCACGTGATTTTGGTTATAGGGGTCAATGGCGTGGGTAAGACAACCAGCATCGCAAAGCTGGCCTACGCCTACAAAGAGGCCGGAAGCAGTGTCCTTCTGGCTGCCGCCGATACTTTCCGCGCCGCCGCTATCGACCAGCTGCAAATTTGGGGGCGGCGTGTGGGAGTCGACGTGGTGGCTCACTCCCAGGGCGCGGACCCGGGGGCCGTCGCCTACGATTCCTTCCAGGCGGCCCGCGCCCGCGGCGCCGATACCCTGATTATCGATACGGCAGGCCGTCTTCACACCAAGACCAACCTGATGGCGGAGGCCAAGAAGATCCATTCCGTCGTTAAGAGGCTGGAGCCTTCCGCCCCCCACGAAGTCCTGCTGGCGCTGGACGCTACCACGGGACACAACGGGTTGAGCCAGGCACGGGCTTTCACAAACGCTCTCGGGTGTACCGGTATCTTCCTCGCCAAGTTGGACGGCACCGCCCGAGGCGGCATCGTCCTTGCGGTAAGCCGGGAACTTGGAATTCCCATCGACTACATCGGCACCGGCGAGGGCATGGAAGACATGGCCCCCTTCAATCCCAAGGAGTTCGTAGAGGCCCTGTTGGCCCCCGCCGACTAGCATGCCCATGGGGCCCCGGCAGAATATCCGGTGAGCAGTTTCCTGACTTGGCTCCTGGTAGTGGAGCTTCTGGGCCTCATTGCCTTCCCGTTGGCCTACGGGCTGCTCAAGCGGCTACCCGACAGGGGCGCAACGCTGAGCAAGATCTTGGGCGTACTGCTCGTCAGCTATGCCCTGTGGCTGATGGGTCTGGCGGAGCTGGCGCCGCAATCTAACTTCACCGTTTGGGGGCTGGTTCTAGTCCTTGCCCTGGCCTCTGGCTGGCTGGCATGGCGGTGGTGGCCAGAATTATGGGAGTTTCTAAAGCGCGAACGCTGGCATCTTCTGGCAGGCGAAATCATATTCCTGGTATTCCTTCTCGGCTGGGTGCTTATAGCATCGCAGGTTCCGGCCATCAACCATACCGAGAAGCCCATGGATTTCGGATTTCTCAACGCCCTTATGGGCGCTTCCAGCTACCCGCCGGAGGATTTCTGGCTTGCCGGCCATCCTGTCAACTACTACCACTTCGGGCACCTGGCCATGAGCGGGTTGACGAAGCTGGCCGGCCTTCCCTCCAACGTGACCTACAACCTGGCGATGGCCCTCATTCCCGCGCTAGTGTCGACGGCCGTCTACGGGCTGCTGTACAACCTCATTCGGCTGACCGGAGCTTCTCGACTAAAGGCCGTCTTCTTCTCGCTGGCCGCGCCGCTGTTCGTTGGACTGGTTAGCAACCTGGTGGGAATTCTGCACTTGGCGCAGGCAAGAGGTTGGGGCGGGCCCGCTTTCTGGGATTGGGTGGGCGTCAAGAATCTGCGGGCGAGTGGGGGAGGAGACGGATTCTTCCCGGACCAGTTCAACTGGTGGTGGCTCGACACACGGGTCATAGACACCGTGGTGGATGGTCGAAGCTTGGACTACACCATCACTGAGTTTCCCTTTTTCAGCTTCCTTCTGGGAGACCTTCACGCCCACGTAATGGCCCTGCCCTTCCTTGCGTTGGCTCTGGGGTTGCTTCTGAACCTGCTTCTCTCAAAAGAGCCGCCCGGATTGGCGTGGCTGAGGCACAACCCGTGGGAGTATGCGATCTTAGCGCTTTCCCTGGGCGCGCTGGGATTCGTCAACACGTGGGACGTTCCGACCTTTGGCGTGCTCTTCCTGGCAGCCCTGCTGTTGGCAGGACTGCGACGTCAAGAAGCCGGTCTTGGTCCTGCCTTGCTCGGCGTTGCCGTCGTGGGCCTTCCGGTCCTAGCCGCATCTGTGTTCCTGTTTCTCCCCTTCTACCTCAACCTGGAAAGCCAGGCCGCCGGAATCATTCCCCTCCGGGAAGTGAGCACCCGACCCATCCACTTCCTGCTCATCTGGGGTCTATTCCTGGCCGTCACCGCCTCCGTGCTCGTCCGGCAACTATGGAGCCTGCCAGCTGTCGGACGAAAGTCCGACAGCTTTCTGTCCCTCGCCCTGGCAGTCACAGTTCTCCCCTTCCTGATTTGGGCGGTGGTGGTCTTACCGCTTGAGACCTTCGACGACAGCCTACTTTCGGCGTTGACCCTGGTAGGATCCAGACTGGCAAAGCTACTGCCCCTAATGGCCATCGTGGGACTTGCAATCTACAGCGCGTTGGCCAGGGCCCGCACAAGCCCAACGCCCCTGGTGTTCTGCCTCGCCCTCACCGCCCTCGGGTTCTATCTACTCATGGGAACAGAGCTTTTCTACGTGGAAGATTTCTTCCCCTTGCGTATGAACACCGTCTTCAAGCTCTACTACCAGGCCTGGCTGCTGCTGGCTGTCGCTTCCGCCTTTGGCATCTACTACTGGTTCACCCGGCCCCTGCCGAAGATTGCAGTCCTGCGGCTTGGGGATTACGCCTGGGTTGGGCTGGTGTCGGCGCTGGTCCTCTGCTCCCTCTACTACCCTCTGGGAGCCGCCCTCGATAGGGTGCAAGGCTCATCGGAGCCTTCAACGCTAGACGGGTTGGCGTTCGTAAAAAAGAGCGAATCCGGGGAGTACGACGCTATCCTCCAACTGCGAGACCGGGCTCCCAGGGGAGTATTGGTGGAGGCCGTAGGGTTGTCCTACTCCGAATTCGGACGTGTAGCCTCCAGCACCGGCCTTCCTTCCATACTCAACTGGCCAGGCCACGAGGCCCAGTGGCGCGGTTCTCACCTGCCCCTGGCCGGACGGGAGGAGGACGTGGCCACCATCTACCAATCCGACGACCCGACGGAACTCGCAGCCCTCCTTGACAAATATGACGCTCGCTACGTATACCTTGGGGCCAGAGAACGGGCCAAGTATGGCCCCGTGGACGAGGAGAAGTTTCTGCACTCTATGCAGGTCTATTTTAGAAGCGGCGACGTAGTTGTATTCGAGAGGACGTCTGAACCTTGAACAACGCCGCTGTCGAATCGCCAACCCGCCGTTACTGGCTATACCTGGATCCCCTGGCAAAAATAGGCATTTCTCCATATTTGGCAGCCTTCGGCGTCGTCATGCTCCTGGCCTTGGCCCTGCGCCTCTGGGACCTTGGCGGGCGGCCAGTCTACTACGACGAAGGACTTCACGCCTTCTACAGCTGGCAGCTTTTCGCCGGTGACGGATATCGTCACGAACCCTGGATTCACGGCCCCCTGCAATTCTTCCTCAATTCCGCCGTGTTCGGCATCTTCTGGGACAGCGACTACACTGTCCGCCTTACATACGTCTTCTTCGGTGTCGTCTTGGTCGGACTCCCCTATTTCTTGCGCGACTACATTGGCCGGACCGGGGCCCTTCTGGCGGCGGTGATGCTGGCCTTTTCCCCCGCCCTCTTCTACTTCAGCCGCTACTCCCGCAATGACATCTACATGGCTGTTTTCGCCCTGGGCTTGGCCATTCTCATGTGGCGATACATCAAAGAGGGAAAAGACCGCTACCTGTATATGGCGTCGGCAGTGCTGGCCTTGGCCTTCGCCTCCAAAGAGACGGCATACATCATAGTAGCAATCTTCGGCCTATTCCTGCTGGTACTTGCCGTAAACGACGTGAGGGCCGGGGCCATGGGACGATTTCGTCTTTCGAACCTGACCCGACCAGGGGTGTTCCTCCTGCTGTTGGTTACGCTGACTCTGCCTCAGTGGGCGGCGCTTGCCTCCGCCCTCCAGGGAATCTTCGGTGAGAGCGTGGTTCTGGCATATTCCGGCGACGACACGTCGAATCCAACGGGGCTGCCACTTTGGGGAGAACCCTTCGTCAACGTGGGCGTCTTCGCCAATCTAGGGTTCTTCCACCACATAGTCCGAGGCGGGATAGCCGCCCTAGCGCTCGTATCCCTCTACCTCGCCCGCTACAGCGTCAGGTACGCCATGGGCGCCTTCCTGACAGTGGCCGCCCTCGCATTGCTGTACGCTGCCATGTCGCTGGCAGAGTTGGAGATTGCCAGAAATTACCTCATCGCCGGTGGCGTGTTGGGGTTCGTAACGGCGGTATCGGTGGTTGTGGGCTTGATGTGGCAGTGGCGGATTTGGCTCCTCTGCGCCGGAATCTTCTACACCATCTGGCTGACTTTCTACACCGCCGTATTCGGCGCATTTGGCCGCCCCTTTACGGAATGCCCATCGGCTCTCAACGACGCCGTGGAATCGGCGTGCTCCCGATTCGGCGGGGCCTTCACCGGGGTTTGGCAGGGCCTGGGCTACTGGCTGGCCCAACAGGATGTAGCCCGCGGGAACCAGCCCTGGTACTACTACCTGCTCATCGGCTCAGTCTACGAATTTCTGCCTCTCCTTGTTGGCGTGGTTGCCATTATCTACTACCTAAGAAAGAGAAGCCCCCTGTCCCTGTTTCTGGTCTTCTGGTCCGTGACCACCTTCGGAGCCTACACCGTGGCCAGCGAAAAGATGCCTTGGCTGCTTGTGAACATCACACTGCCCTTCATCATCCTCTCGGCCAAGTTCCTGGGCGAAACTCTGGAGGGGCTGCCTTGGCGAAGGCTCGTGCCCAGCCTCAACGGTGCAATAATCCTCGTCGGGCCCCTGCTGCTGGCGGCGCTAGTGAATCTCACCCTGCGACTGTTAGAAGCAAGCAGCGTCAATACTCTTGGAGGCTGGCTAAGCCTGGCCACAGTTGTTATCCTAGCTCTCGGCTTCAGTGCACTGGTTGATAAGCTGGGCGTCCGGCGGGGTCTGACCCTGGGCGGCTTGGGCGTGGTGGCCCTGCTCCTGGTATTCACCGCCTTCGTCGGTCTGCGGACGGCGTGGGTAAGCGACGACGAAACGGTGGAGATGATTGTGTACGCCGGCGCCAGCGCGGAGATCCGCCAGGTAGCTAACGATATTCGTGACCAGCCCTACCTCGAAGACCTCGAGGCGCAAGTCCATGTGGACTACGAGCTATGGTATCCCTTGAACTGGTACGTGCGAAAGGACGAGTTCATCCAATACCAGTGCTACGAGGACAAGCAGGGCTGCCAGACCATATCGGCCCCGCCGACGGCGGAAGCCCTGTTGCTCCTGGACTCCAACGGATTCAAATTCAATGACCACCTTACGGCATATAAAAGAGGTGGCTCGTATAAAGAGCTTCTCTGGTTCCCCGAGGTGTACCGACGACCGGGGGAGCGGAGGAAGGAAGAGAGCATCATTCATGAGTTGTGGCAGGACGTACAGTTCGCCGCCGACATGGCTCCCCGTCGTTCTACCTGGAAAGACGCTTTGGACTACATCCTGTATCGTCGCATCGATGAAGAGTGGTGGGACTCCAAGTTCTACACTTACCAGCCCAGGGAATCATGAATCTCGCGACCGCGTAGCCCAACTTAAAGACAGAAGGCCCAACGCAGGCTATACTTTCATGGGATTGTATGTGTGAGAGAAGATTGACCACGGGAGGAAAAAGTTGTTAGTCAGCCCCCGCTTTCTTCTGGGAATGGGCGTCAGCCTCGCCTTTCTGCTCCTCTTCTTCCTCATTGTAGACGTGGGAGAGATGAGTCAGGCGTTGGCCACCGCCAAATACCGGTTCATCCTCCCCGCCATTGCCCTCTACTTCGTCGCGCTCTTCTTCAGGTCCATCCGCTGGCAGTTCCTTCTCACCCCCGTGAGCCGCATTCCCGTCGCCCGCCTCTTTCCCGTGGTGACCGTGGGATATATGGCCAACAACCTGCTGCCCGCCCGCCTGGGCGAGATCGCCAGGGCTTACTACCTGGAGCGGCGCGAGGGCTTGAGCACCAGCACCGGCTTGGCAACGGTCGTAGTTGAGAGGATCTACGACGGTCTGACCCTACTGTTCCTCGTGGCCTTGGCCGTGCCTTTCCTAATCTTTGGCGGGCTGGTGGATGGTTCCGGGACGACTTCCGAGATAACTTGGGCCATTGTGGGCGGAATAACAGCCCTCGTGTTCATCGCCGCGATCGTGGTATTGACCCTAATTGCCCTCAAGCCGGGTTTCGGCGGGTTCATCGAAAGGCTGGCAAATCTGCTGCCCAAACCCTTGAGGCCCAAGGCTCGAGAACTAATTTCGTTGTTCATAGAAGGATTGTCGGTGCTGCGAGAACCCCGGCGTCACCTGGGGTTGTTCCTCCTCTCTCTCCCCGTTTGGCTTCTGGAGGGAAGCATGTATCTCATCGTGGCCCTATCCTTCGACCTGCCAAGCTATTTTGAACCTGCCGCCATGGTCATACCCGTGGTCATTCTCGTAACGGCAGTATCCAACCTGGCCACGTCCATACCCTCCTCCCCTGGCTCGCTGGGCACCTTCGAGGCTCCGGCCGTCGCGGCCCTTGCCCTCGTGGGCCTCGGAGCTGGGACAAGCGGGGGCGAAGGAGTGGCCGGCGCATACGCCATCCTGGTCCATGTGACTGCCCTGCTCCCCGTGACGGTCCTGGGATTGCTCTACCTCTGGTTCGGCAACCTTTCCCTCTCGCGACTTCTAAGACGGGAAGAGAAGGGATATCCCGCCTAACCCATGAAGAAATCTGGACCGCAGGCCCCTAGTCAGGAGAAACGGTGGACGTAGCCATCATCGGCGGCGGGGCGCTGGGCTTGGCCGCCGCCTACGACCTTTGCCTCAAAGGACACAAGCCCGAAGTGTTCGAAGTTGCCCCCTTCCTTGGAGGCCAGGCGTCCACCTTTGAGGTCGGTGGAGGTTTGCTGGAAAAGGGCTATCATCACCTGTTCAAGAGCGACACGGACATTGTGGACCTCATTCACCAGCTGGGGTTGGGACCCAAGCTGCGATGGATAGAGTCAAAAGTCGGCCTCTTCCATGGCGACAGGATATGGAACTTCGCCTCTCCCAAGGACCTCTTGACCTTCACGCCCCTTAGCCTGATGGACAGGATTCGATTGGGGTTAGTGACGCTGTACCTGCAGAAGACCAAGAATTGGCAGCGCTTCGAGGGGGTCACGGCCCTGGAGTGGCTTCAGAAGCGGGTGGGCCGCCGACCCTACGAGGTAATCTGGGAACCGATGCTGCGCGGCAAGTTCGGGCGGCACTATGAAAAGATAAGCATGGCTTGGCTCTGGGGCAAGATATACCTGCGGGTAGCCTCCAGGGAGCGTATATGGGAGAAGGAGAAGCTGGGCTATCCCATGGGCAGCTTCGCTGAGATTTTCGACGCCCTGGACAGAGAGATTAAGCGCATGGGCGGCGACGTGTGCCTCTCCACCGGCGTCAGACGCGTAATAGTCGAAGACGGGAAGGCCGTGGGGCTGGAGGTTCAGACTCGCGGCGGGCAGCCGGAGTCAAAGCGCTACGACGCTATAATCGCAACAACGCCCTCGTACGTGTTCACCCGCCTCGCCCCCATGCTGCCGGAAGCCTACAAGCAGAGCCTGAGCAACGTTACCTATCTCTCGGCAGTGCTGGCCATTCTGGTTTTGGACCGGCCCCTCACCGATAAATACTGGCTGAACATAGCGGACCGCTCCATCCCCTTCGTCGGCATCATCGAGCAGACCAACTTCGTGTCGCCCGATCTCTACGGCGGAAATCACGTGGTCTATCTCACCAACTATCCGGCCACGGACGAACCGATCTATCAGATGACCCCGGACGAGCTTCTGGAGGAGTATCTGCCTCACCTATCCCGGGTTAATCCCAACTTCGACCGGTCCTGGATTGTTGACTACCATCATCACAAGGTCGATGCGGCCCAGCCCATAATCGGCGTCAACTACGGAGGTCAGATACCCAAGCTTCGGACGCCCATATCTGGGCTTTACCTGGCCAACACAACCCAGATCTACCCGGAGGACAGGGGCACCAACTACAGTGTGAAGCTGGGTCGGAAGGTGGCGCGGCTGGTGATGAAAGACCACGGACATCAGTAACAAAGCTCGGGGATTCCTCCCAAGGAGGCGAGGGGGCCGGACATGCCTTGGGAAAGTGCGCGCAATTGAACCTTTTCAAGGGCTGTGCTACCATTCCAGCAACCTATCAGTTTGCAATACCGGAGGTCGCGTGACCTCTTCAGCAGCCCCCAATTCCATTAGTCCGGAGGTGTTGTGACCTCTAACCCCGGAACCCTGAGACAGCGCGCCGCTCGGGCCATCAGGGACCAGAAGCCGGAGACTGTCACCGTTCTATCCTGCCTTTTAGCGGTGGAGGATGAGATGGGTTACATTCCTGCGGAGGCCGCCGAAGAAGTGGCCCGCGTCACCGGCTCCACCATCAACGACGTTTGGGGCGTGGCATCCTTCTATACCAACTTCCAATTCGACCCTCCCGGCCGTCATTGGGTAGAAGTGTGCTGGGGTCCCACCTGCCACGTGAAGGGCGTAATGCCCGTCATCCGTCAGGTCATGAAGTCGCTCGGGGTCCGGGAGGAAGGCTCCACGGAGGACGGCAACGTGACCCTCCGGTTCAATACCTGTCTGGGGGCCTGCGCCAACGCACCCGTAATCAGCGTGGATCATCACCTCATGGGCAGAATGACGCCGGAAAAGGCGGGCAGTGTTCTCGAAGAAATCAGGAATGGACTGTCTGAGGAGGCCGGCGGTGCCCCCTAGGTTTGAAGATATCAGGTCCCAGGGCCTGGAGCGCTGGCGAGCGCTTACCCAAGGGACCCGGCCCTGGATTAGAATAGGGACCGCTCTTTGCGGCAAGGCCGCCGGCGCCGACGAGGTGATCGCCTCCCTCGTAGAGCGGCTGGACCAGCAGAATGTCAACGCCATGGTCAGCGAGGTGGGGTGTCTCGGCCCCTGCTTTGCCGAACCTCTGGTGGATGTTTCGATGCCCGATGGCTCCCGAGTCGTCTACCGCAACGTAACGCCGGAACTCGCCGCCCGCATCGTCGATACCCACCTTTTAGACGATCAACCACTGGCCGACGCAGCCCTGGGTTCCGTCGGCGCCCCCTCACCGAACGGCATACCGCCACTGTGGGAACACCCCATGATGAAGCCTCAACGTCGGATTGCCCTTCGCAACGCCGGTCAGGTGGACCCCATGGACATCCACCAGTACGTGGCAAACGACGGCTACGCCGCCCTCCACCGGGCGTTGACGGAGATGACGCCGGACGAGGTTCGGCAGGCCGTCAGCGACTCTGGTCTTAGAGGTCGGGGAGGCGCCGCATTTCCCACGGCAACGAAGTGGAACTTTCTAGCCGGAGCCAGAAGCCCTGTCAAGTATATACTGGTCAACTGCGAGGAGGGCGACCCAGGAGCCTTCAACGACAAAGGTATCCTGGAAAGCGACCCCCATAGCCTTGTAGAAGGTGTGATCCTTGCAGCCTACGCCACCGGCGCAACTATGGGCTATGTCTTCATCCGTCATGGCCACGACGGGCCCATCGACCGAACGTGGCGGGCCATAGAACAGGCGAGGCAGTTGGGCATCCTGGGAAGAAACATCTTCGGCTCCAACTTCTGCTTTGACATGGAAGTCTCGCTGACCGGGGATTCCTACGTGGCTGGCGAGGAAACCGCCCTCATGGAATCCATAGAAGGGAAGAGGGCCATGCCCCGCTTTCGTCCGCCTTTCCCGGCCCAGATTGGACTGTTCGGCAAACCCAGCAACATTAACAACGTAAAGACCCTTGCCTACGTGCCTCAGATAGTTCTTAACGGCGGCCAATGGTTCGCTGGCATCGGCCAGGACCGCAGCACCGGCACGGCCATTCTCTGCCTATCCGGAGACCTGGCCTACACCGGCATGGCCGAGGTCCCCATGGGGATGACTCTTCGGGAAGTGGTGGACCAGGTTGGCGGAGGAGTTCCCAACGGCAAAGGCTTGAAGCTGCTCCAGACAGGCGGGCCCCTTGGCGGAGTTCTTAGCGCCGTTGACTTGGACATTCCCTTGGACTTCGACGCCATGTCGAAGGCAGGGGCCATCCTAGGTTCCGGCGGCCTAATAGCCGCCAGCGAGGACGCCTGCGTGGTGGACCTCACCCGCGCCCTCATCGCCTTCTGCCAGTATGAGTCCTGCGGCAAGTGCTTCCCCTGCCGAACGGGTATGACCCACCTCCTGGAGGTGCTGGAACGCATCTGCCGAATGGAGAGCACGCCGCAAGACCTGGATCTCATGGGGCGGGTAGGCCGGAGCATGCAAGCCGGCTCCCTGTGCGGTCACGGACAGCTGGGCTTCAATCCGGTGTCTTCCGCGGTGCGCTACTTCCGGGAGGAGTTCGAACAGCATTTGAGAGAGAAGACCTGCGCCACGGGAACCTGCCCAGGTCCCTGGCATTCCCCCACTCGGGTACGGAGGTAGCCTCATGACTGAAGACCGCATAACCATCACCATCGACGGCGTGAAGGTCAAGGCGCGCCACGATCAGACCGTGCTGGAGGCCGCCATAGAGGCGGGCATCTACATTCCATACCTCTGTTATCACCCCGGCATGAAGCCCTTCGCCGCCTGCCGCATGTGCGTCGTGGAGGTTGAAAACGGACGCGGCTATCCGGCGTCCTGCACCCTTCCCGTCGCCGACGGAATGGTGGTTCGAAACAACAACAGCCAGGTCCATGAGCTCCGCAGAAACGTCATGGAACTCCTCATTGCCGACCACCCCCACGGATGCCTGACCTGCCACCGGGTGGACTTGTGCGGTCCCAACGACGTTTGCCTGCGGCACGTGTCCGTCAACGACAGGTGCGTCACCTGCCCCAAGAACGAGCGGTGCGAGCTTAAAGATACGGTGCGCTACCTGGGCATGGAGATGGAGTCGCCCCTGGAGTACAAGTACCGGGACCTACCCGTGGAGACGGGAGACCCGTTCTACGATCGAGACTACAACCTTTGCATCGTGTGCGGACGCTGCGTACGCGTCTGCGAGGAGGTACGCGGCGACAACGCCATCACCTTTACCGAGCGAGCGGGCCAGGCACTGGTAGGAACTTCCTTCGGAACCTCCCTCCTGGAGTCGGGCTGCGAGTTTTGCGGCGCTTGCCTGGACGTCTGCCCTGTCGGGGCGCTGGTGGAGAGCGACCACAAGTGGGAAAAGGCGAAGCAGGTTGAAAGGACCATTTGCCCCCACTGCCCCGTGGGCTGCCAGCTGAATCTGGAGGTAAACGGGCTCGGTAAAGTGGTGCGCTCCATACCAGAGATCAGCTCCCCGGCCAACCGAGGTCAGGGCTGCTTCAAGGGCAAGTTCGGCCTGGACTTCGTGAACAGCAAGAATAGGCTGAAGACGCCGCTCATTAGGCGCAACGGAATGCTAGAGAAAGCTACCTGGGAAGAGGCCTTGGACTACGTTGCAGAGCGGCTGGGCGAATACCATGGCCCCTCCTTCGCCATGCTCTCGGCATCGGACAGCACCAACGAAGAACACTACCTGGCCCAGAAGTTCACGCGGGCGGTCATGGGCAGCAACAACGTCGACTACGCGTCCAACAACCAGCCGGAGGCGGTAAAGGCCCTGCATGAAGTCCTGGGATTCGGAGCGGCCACCAACCCTATCTGGAACCTGGAAGGCGCCGACTGCATTCTGGTTTTCAACGCCAACGTTACGGAAGAGCACAACGTGGCGGCAGTGCCAATAAAGCGGGCCGTCAAAGAGGGCGCAAAACTCATTGTCATCGACCCGCGCGAGGTAGAGCTAACCCGCTACGCCCATTTGTGGCTGCGACCCAAGCCCGGCACGGAGCTTCTGCTGCTAAACGGCCTCGTAAAGTCGCTGCTGCATCAGGGATTGGAGCGGCGCGATTGGCTGTATGAAAACTGCTCCGGCCTGGACCCGCTGCGAGAGGCTATGGCGTCTTTGGAAATGGCGGAAATATCGGCGAAGACAGGCATTTCTAAGGACATGATAGACGCAGCAATGCGGGTCTACGGGCCGGCTGAGCCTTCCTCCATCGTCTATGGCATGGACAACGTGCCGGAAGAGTTGCATCGGGATTGCGTTTATGCCCTTTCAACCCTTTCGCTGTTGACGGGTAGCTTGGGCAAGCCCGCCTCAGGCATATACCCGTTGAAGGCGGGGACCAACAGCCAAGGAGCTTGGGACGTCGGTTGCGTCCCCACCCACCTTCCCGGATTCGCATCCCTGGAGGACGACGAAGTGCGGGCACGGTTAGAGCAAGACTGGTCCAGCGACCTTCCGCAGACTACGGGTTTGGGCTGTCAGGACATCCTGCGACCCGGGCGCGTGAAGGCCCTCTTCATGATAGGCGACTTGTCGGACCCAAGCGCCGAGGCTATGGCCACGCTCAACGGCCTGGACTTCCTCGTAGTGCAAGACAGCTTCTTGGGAGCCGCCGCTCAGCGTGCCCACGTAGTTCTGCCCCGCAGCTCCTTTGCAGAGAAGACCGGCACTTATACCAACCTGGAACGCCGCATCCAGTCCGTCAGACCCGTAATATCTCCCAAGAACACCTCCGCCAAGCCTGAGTCTTGGGCCTTGTGCCAACTGGCCCAGCGCATGGGCGCAGAGGGTTTCGACTTCCCCGACACCGCCGGGGTAATGGACGAAATCGCCAGGGTCTCCACCATCTACGGTGGAGTGAGCCACCGCAGACTGGAGAACGAGGGGCGGCTGGTTTTCCGGCCTGACGTGGGCAATCCGCTGCCCACCCAGGTGCTCTACTCTGACAAGGAGTATCACGGCATCCAATGGCCGTGCCCCAATGCTGAAAGCTCGGGTGTGGAGATTCTCTTCGCAGACGGCTTCAAAGAAGGCAAGCCCCAGATTCGCATTCCCGACTTTAGAGGGGCCGACCTTGCCGAAGACGCAGCTTTCCCCCTGCTCTTCACCCCAGGCCGGGTCCTCTTACAGTCCGAAAGAAAGATGACTGTAGTCAAGGGCCTCTCCAACCGCATTGAGCGAGAGGAGATAATCGAACTGCATCGGGACGACGGGGAGGTCTTGGGGCTTCGAGAGGGAGACCTCGTGGAGGTCCAGACCAACGGCTCCAGCCTCACGGGTAGGGTGGCCTTCAAGGAGGGCCTGCAACGGGGAGTGGTGTCTTCCACCCAGCTATTCGGCCAGTTGATGGTGGAAGTGGAAGCCAGTCAGTCACCGGACCCAATGTCGAAGATAGCCGGATTAAATATCGCAGGCGCCCGGCTGGTCAAGATGGAATCGTAGGCTCCCAGAGCTTGAGGGGGAATCTAGAACCGAAGGGGACGCTATGGCCCGCAGACAGATCACTCTGCCCAAGGCCGCTCTGGTGGAGCGGAAGGAAATTACGGAAGACCTGATGATTATAAAGATGAGGCCGGAAACGGCCATGACCTTCAAACCCGGCCAGTATTGCACCCTTGGCCTGGAGGGTATCGAACGGGCCTACTCCATAGTTTCAGCTCCTCACGAGGATGACCTGGAAATCTTCGTGGAGCTGGTGCCGGAACCGGACGGCGCATTGACCCCACTAATGTGGAAGATGCAAGAAGGGGACACCATGACCATCCGGCCCAGGTGCAAGGGCATCTTCACCTTGGACGAAAAGTACAACTCGCACCTGATGTTAGCCACCGTAACCGGCGTGGCGCCCTTCGTGAGCATACTGAGGAGCTACTTCCACCACGAAGGCCAGGGCCACCGCTTCTACGTGCTGGAAGGGGCCAGCTACCTGGACGAATTCGTCTATGATAAAGAGCTCGAGGAGATGGAGGCCAGTTATCCGGACACCGTGAAGTTCATTCCTACCGTGAGCCGGCCCAACGAGTCGAGGAATGACGGCTGGACAGGGGCCTCGGGCCGCGCCAACGATATTGTGGAAGAACAGATAGAGAAGTTAGGACTGGAACCTTCGTCAACTCTAGTCTACGCCTGCGGTCACCCCGGTATGATAGAGGATGTAAAGGAGCGCCTGGTTCCAAGAGGGTTCAATGTTAAAGAAGAGCGGTTCTGGAAGCAGTAGCGTAACTTTCGTCAAGGAAGAAAGGGGCCTCCAATGTTGGAGGCCCCTTTACTTATGTCAAACTGCTGCCGTTTCGCTGCCTATGTCTTAGGAGCGGTTTGTTAGTTGACGGCAACTCCGAGGAGGATCAGGCCGGCCAGGATGGTGGACACTATCGAGATTACCACGGTGTACCAGCCGGTAACGTACCGGAGCCTCGGGTAGGGCGGGGCCAGGTGAAAGAACACCAGCAGGGCGAAGCCGGCCAGAAGGGCGGACACTATGGCCAATGGCCAATGCATCAAGTAACCAACCTGAGCACCCCCTAGAATTTCCCCTCCAGCGAAGAAGTAGATGGTGTAGAGAATCGAGACCACCGAAAGGAAGAGGGAGTAGATCCCCAAGGTACGCTCGTCAAACCCTCCCAGGTGAACCCCCGCCAGAAGGGCCAAGTAGATGGCCCAAAGAAGTATGAAGGTTGACAGAACAGCGCCTACGTCCGCCACCTCCGGGGGGCCTCCCACCAGGGAAGTGAAGCCACCTCCCGTGAAAATCACCATGCCCCCCAGCATAATCGCCGCAGTCGCAGCCATCACTCCAAGGGTTTTGGTGTTGTTGTAAAGGTCCAAGAAGTACCAGGACTGGGCCCAAAGAGTTGCGGGCAAGACCATCAAAAAGACTATTTCCATTGCTTACCTCCTATCTGAAACTCGTACTCACTTCAACTTCCCAAAAGCTAAGTCGCAAAATACGGCAGCAGACGGAAGACTCACTGGCTTTTGGGGATGCTGCATTATATGTACGGATTTCTTTGAAAGTCAATTTTGCAAGGAGGGGTGGAGACGACGTTTCCCCGCCCTTCTCTTTGGGGTACAATGCCAATGTAAACAGGAAAAATGCCTTGACTCCCATTCGCCGGCAGTACCTCAGCATCAAGCAGCGTTATCCCAACGCTATCCTTCTCTTTCGTCTGGGAGATTTCTACGAGACTTTTGATGAAGACGCCAAACTGGCGTCCCGGGTGTTGGACATCGTTCTCACTTCCCGCAGTATGGGCAAGGGCGTCAAAGTACCCATGGCCGGCATTCCCGCCCACTCGGTGGAGTCTTACCTCGCCAAGCTTATCGAAGCGGGCCACCGGGTCGCCATCTGCGAGCAGCTGAGCGATCCCGCCGCCTCCAAGGGGCTGGTGGATAGAAACGTGGTGCGGGTGGTCACCCCCGGCACCATTGTTGAGCCTTCCATGCTCGACCAGCAGTCCAATAACTACCTGGCGGCCCTGCTCGTGGAGGGTACCGAGGCAGGTTTGGCGTACATCGACATCACCACCGGTGAATTTGCCGTGACCCAGATTCCCCTAAGCCATCTGCCCGCCGAGGTGAATCGACTCTCGCCAGCCGAGATCCTGGTACCCCAGGACGAAGATGCGTTCAACGAACTGAACGTGGATGTCTCCGTGCCCCTGCCCCCCAAGGAGTTTCACACTTCCAGGGCGCGCGAGGCCCTGCTGGCCCACTTTGGAGCGCTCACCCTGGAAGCCTACGGCTGTGAAAAGCTGCCCCTGGCCGTGAGCAGCGCAGGAGCCATTCTGGGATATCTGGCCGTCACTCAGCCCCAGATAGTAAGCCAGGTAACCTCCCTCAGGACCTACTCCGTCTCAGAATTCATGACGCTGGATCCCCAGAGTCGGCGGAACCTGGAACTCTTCGATGGCGGACGGTGGGGAGAAGGTGGGCCTTCACTGCTTTCAACCCTCGACTTCACCCGCACGGCCATGGGAGCCCGGCTCCTGCGCCGCTGGATTGGCCAGCCGCTGTTGAACATGGACGACCTGGACCGGCGGTTGGATGGCACGGCTTATCTTCATTCTAATCTGCTTCGGAGGCAGGAGATACGCTCCATACTCTCCCGGGTGTCGGACCTGGAGCGGATAATGAGCCGGGTGCAGCTGGGAACGGCATCGCCACGGGACCTGCTCGCCCTCAAAGAAAGCCTACGGGCGGCGGCGGCCATCAGGCCTTTGCTGGAAGGGGACGACGCCAAGTCCGCGGATTGGCTGAGAAAGCGAATTCGCTCCTTCAACGAACATGAAGACCTGTTGGAGAGAGCGCTGAAGGAGGAAGCCACCGGCAGCCCGGGCGGCGGCGAGGTGATAAAGGAGGGGTTCTCCCCGGAATTAGATGAACTGCGCTCCTCTGTGCGCGAGGCCCGCCGGTTCATTGCCCGACTGGAGCGTCGTGAGAAAGAGGCAACGGGTATTCGCTCCCTCAAGGTGGGTTACAACCGGGTATTCGGTTACTATATCGAGGTCAGAAAGGCCAACATTCACCAGGTGCCCAGCAGTTACGAGCGGCGTCAGACCCTCACCAACGGGGAGCGGTTCATCATTCCGGAGCTTAAGGGATACGAGGCCCGGATACTGGACGCCCAGGAGCGGATTCAGCGCCTGGAGCAGGATCTCTACGCCCGGATTTGCGCCCAGGTGGGACAGGAGGCGCGGGGCATACTTGAGCTCGCCCACGCCATCGCGCTGCTGGACGTCCTGGCATCCTTTGCGGAGGCGGCCGACAACTACGGCTACGTTAAGCCGTCCCTCGTGGAAGAACCGGTCCTGGACGTAAGGGGTGGACGGCATCCCATGGCGGAGAGAATCCTCCCTCCCGGAGCCTTTGTGCCCAACGACCTATATCTCTCGTGCCAGGACTCCCAGCTCCTCCTCATTACCGGCCCGAACATGTCCGGCAAATCCACCTTCATTCGGCAGGCCGCCCTCATCACCCTCATGGCGCAGATTGGCAGCTTCGTCCCCGCCGACGCCGCCACCGTGGGCCTGGCGGACCGCATCTTCACGCGGGTGGGCCTACAGGACGACCTTTCAGCAGGTCAATCGACCTTCATGGTGGAGATGGTGGAGACGGCGGCTATCCTCAACCAGGCCACCCGCCGCTCCCTGGTTATTCTGGACGAAATAGGAAGGGGCACAAGCACCTACGATGGATTGTCCATCGCCAGGGCGGTCGCCGAGCATATTCACAACGACCCTCAGCTGGGGTGCCGGACTCTCTTCGCCACCCACTACCATGAACTTACACAGCTGGCGGAGAGCTTACCCCGCGTCCAGAATCACACGGTGGCCGTCAGCGAAAGCGGGGGGCAGCTGGTATTTCTCCACCGCATCGTTCCTGGCGGCGCCGACCGGAGCTACGGAGTCCACGTGGCCCAACTGGCGGGCCTGCCCCAAACGGTGGTACATCGGGCGTGGGAGATTCTGGAGGCCCTGGAATCACTGCCTCAATCGAAGCCCCTTAATGGCGGCGGGCCGGCGATGCGAAGATCCCAGCAGATTCCCCTATTCTCTCTGACACCGCCGCTGGTGGAAGAGTTGCTGCGGCTGGACGTTACCAACATGACGCCCCTGGAGGCCATCAACAAGCTGTACGAGCTTCAGTCCATGGCCAGGGAAGCGGGCTAGTTGAACATTCCTGGATATGCAAAGCAATTACCGTAAAAGGAGAAAGAATGGCACAGCAGATTACTCTCTACTGGTGGGCACGTTGAAGCTCCTGTCGAAAGGCGAGAGAGTTGCTCTCGCAGCAGGGCGTGGAAATCGAGGAGCGCGACTTCTTCAAGGATCCCTTCTCGGAGGCTGAACTGGAGGAGCTTATGACCCTGGCGCCGCCCTCGGAACTCTTTTCATGGAGAAGTCCCAGCTTCCGCAAGATGAACTTGGATAAGGCCACCCTGGAGCCTCAAGACCTCGTCCGACTCATGGCCCAGGAGCCGCGGCTCATACGCCGGCCAATGTTTCGGATCGGCGATAGGCTGGTTGTGGGAGGCGGAAAGAAGGCCATCGACAGCGTTCTGACTGGGGCATAGCCCGCTACGACATTTTGAACATCTTCTTCGACGTAGACCAGACTATCCTGGGCATGGACAACTCCCTTCGCCCCGGCGTTAGGGAGGCCATGGTCGCTCTGACGGAAATGGGGCATCAGGTCTACGTGTGGTCCGGCATGGGAATTAGGCGGGCGACGGTCCAACGTCACAGGCTGGAGAACCTTGTTTCCGGGCTATACCAAAAGCCCCTCTATGACTACCTAGAACGACTGGAGGAGTTGGGCGTTCCGATTATGCCCGACTTCGTTACCGACGACGACCCGCAGGTGGTGTCGGCCTTCGGTGGGCTGTGGGTTCCCCCCTACTATGCGCAGGCTGAAGACGACGGGGCAATGGCGCGCGTTTTGACAGCGGCAACGGAGTTTGCCGAAACCGGCCGTTCCTCGGACGCTCATTTTCGGGCCAGGGGCGACTTCCGGCCCCTCATGGGGTCTTGATATCCTTCCGTAAATGATTAGGGGTTGTCTTGTGCGTTCGAATGTGAAAACATCGGTATCATGGCAATAAGGCTTCTTTCCGAGCAGTTGGCCGCGAAAATTGCCGCCGGCGAGGTCGTCGAGCGGCCCGCCTCCGTGGCCAAGGAGCTTATCGAGAACTCCCTGGACGCGGGCGCAACCCGCGTGCAGATGGACGTGAAGGGCGGCGGCGTGGACCTCATCCGCGTTGTCGACAACGGCTCCGGCATGGAGGCGGATGAAATTCCCCTGGCCTTCCAGCGCCACGCCACCAGCAAGCTCACCGACGCGTTAGGCTTGGACAGCATCGGCACCCTGGGGTTTCGTGGCGAAGCCCTTCCCAGCATTGCCTCCGTTGCCCAGGTGAGACTGGTGAGCCGACGGGAGTCGTCGCCCAACGGCTGGGAGGTAGCGTTGAAGTGGGGGCGGATAGAGCGGCATGGGCCAATTGGCTGCGCCCCCGGCACCATGGTAACCGTCGAGGGTCTGTTCGAGAACGTACCCGCCCGCCGCAAATTCCTTCGCTCAAACTCCGCCGAGGCGGGCCGCATTCGGACGCTGGTATCGCGCCTTGCCCTTGCATATCCGCAAGTTGCGATCCACCTTACGGTGGAGGGACGGGAGGCTCTAAACTTCGTCGGCAGCGGGCGTGCGAAAGACGCGCTGGCTTCTGTCTACGGGCCGCAGGTGGCCAAGGACGCGCTGGCCGTGGAATGGGAGGACTCTACCGGTGAACTGAAGGTCAACGGTTTCGTTGGCCCACCTTCCCTCCACCGCTCTAATCGTCAGCACATCACCTTCTTCGTCAATGGACGCTGGGTAACGAGCCGGATGCTAAACGTGGCCCTGGAGGAGTCCTATCACGGGCTGCTGCCCCAGAGAAGATACCCGATGGCCGTGATAAACGTCCGCCTGCCTTACGAAGACGTAGACGTTAACGTGCACCCTACCAAGGCGGAAGTGCGGTTCCGAAAGGGCGCCCAGGTCTTTTCCGCTGTCCAGAGGGCGGTCCGACGGGTGCTGATGGCATCCACGCCTGTGCCACAGATTCACATCAGCCCAACGGAGAGCGCCACATCTTTCCAACCATCCTTCGTCTCCTCGCCCCTGGCAACCCGCCCCTCTACTTCTCTACCTCCTCCACCTACCCACGTCCAGGTTTCCGCCGTTGAGTCGCCCGCCCTGCGGGTGCTGGGACAGGCAAGCAATACCTACATAGTCGCTGAGGGGCCCAACGGCATATTTCTCATGGACCAGCACGCTGCCCACGAGCGGGTGTTATACGAAAAGATCGTCGCGGAAATGAGGCAAGGCAGCCCGTCGGTACAGGCCCTGCTGGAACCAGTGCCCGTGGAGCTGTCTCCCGAGCATCAGGAATTGGTGAAGGACGGCGCAGAGGAGATGAAGGCCTACGGATTTGCGCTGGAATCCTTCGACGGCCAATCTTACGTCCTGCGGGCAGTGCCGGCGGTGTTTAGCGGTGGGGATCCGGTGGAGGCGCTGCTCGAGGTGCTGGTGATGACGCGGCGGGACGGGGCATCCCTGGGGGGACGCCGGGAGACCCTGGCGGCATCCATTGCATGTCACGGTTCGGTTCGAGGAGGAATGAGCTTGAGCCATCAGGAGATGGGAGAAATAATCAGCCTATTGGAGAAGGCTGAGAACCCACATACCTGCCCCCATGGTCGACCCACAATGTTGCACCTGAGCTCGCAGAATCTGGAGCGGCAGTTTGGGCGTCGCTGATGCCTTGAGTGGGGTGGAGAGCGACACTGGATAAAGAGAGAGGCTAGGCGTTAAGTGAGCCGTCGCCCCGCGAGTTATCCTTGGGGCGGTAGATGGAATCCTCAGGCAGTCCGTCCGCGGGGTCAGTGGTGGAGGATTCTCCGTTGAGAAGATTGCGAATAGGCATGGAAAGGGCCGCCGCCGCCGCCAGCCCCAAGGATACGCGGCCTAGAAAGCCGCGGCGAGTCATTCCGGTGGGTTGTTGTTCCTTACCTTCCTTGCTCATTAGCCCTCATTCGTTGAAGCGTTTCTTTGTCGATTGTGGATTGAACCAGTCGCCAACTAGTTTAACGTTTCCACCGAAAGATACAAGAGTGCCTGGGGTTCAGCAACATTTCGGGCTATGTAGAACTGCAACGGTTTGCCGGTCCCGTTTAGACCGCAGCGCGGGGCAATCTGACAGCCCGTCACTGCCGTATAATTCGTTGAAGTTGGGGCGAACGCCAAAGCTCTGCATCGCCCCTGAAAAGGCCGCAGTTCGATGAATGCACATGCAAAGATGTACAACTCTCCCGTCGATACCTATAGTATCAGGCCCATGATGGCAGATAGGACGAAACATCATAACTAGGAAATCGTCGGTCTTCCTCGTGGCCTGGGCGGGCGGCCTGCTCACGCTGTTGGCAGGGTTGCTTCTGCTGGTCGCCTGTACTGTCGATACCCCTCCAACGCCTGAGGGCGACTCTCCCGCGGCTACGTCAACGACCGGACCGCCCACTACAGCTCCCGCCCATGACCCCGCCACTGCAACCCCGGACGACGGTTCACCTACTACTACCCCCGCTGCCACCCGTGCTTCGGCCACCACGGCGCAACCCGTCCCCTCTGAGAAACCCGCGTCGCCTACCGCTGACCCTATCTCGTCGGCCACGTCTACGCCCACGGCTGCGCCCCGCCCAATCTCGCCAACGGCAATCCCTTCGGCCACGATCGGTGTACCCGTGCCGCCACGCAGGGACCTCTACGAGCTGGCCCGCTCCCTTCGTCACAAGTCGCAAGACCCCATTCCATACCTACGCTACCAAACGCCAGCCAACTTGCAGGTTGGGCACGTGGATACCTTCAAGGTCCTCGCGACGGCGGAGCCGGTGGAGTTCCACGAGATTTCGGCCAAACTAGAGCACGTTTCCGACAACGCCTACTGGTACGTTCAGGAGGACATGCGATTCGACGTCGACGACCTAGTGGAAGCGGCAGCGGACTTCGAAGAGCGCATACTACCCGGTCTTCTAGCATCCTTCGGCCCTCTGTGGAGTCCTGACGTCCCTACAGGGCAGCGTCTGACCATCCTCCACGCACCAAGCCAGGGCCTGGCCGGTTACTACAGTTCCGCCGACGAATATCCGGTGCAGGTGCACGAGAACAGCAATCAGCGAAAGATGATCTACATAGACCCCGGGGGCAGTCGTATAGGCAATCAAATCCACCTCTCCGTTCTTGCTCACGAGCTCCAGCACGCCATCAACTGGAATCTCAACGGCGGCCAGACCACCTGGCTGAACGAGGGTCTCTCCCAGGTGGCCGAGCACCGGTTGGGTTGGAGGCCCAGGTCGCCCAACGCCTACGTCCATTCCGTGCCTACTTCCCTAGTTTACTGGCCTCTGAGCTTCCTGGAATCCGGGCCCTACTACGGGAGCTCTTTCCTGTTCAGCCAGTTCTTGAAGGAGCAGGCTGGCTCTCCCGAAAGCCTGGAGCCTCTGCTGAGAATCGACTATCGGGGTATACCCGCCGTGGATGCGTATCTGGAGTCCTTGGAGAAGGGCGAGTCCTTTGAGTCTATCTTTGGCCGATGGACCGTTGCCGGCTATCTTTCTGAAGAAGGAGAAGGCGGACCCTACGGCTACGCTGACCGGTGGCCCTCCGTAGAGGCCACCGACGTCTTGAGCAGCGACGGGTCCAACGAGTTCAGCCAGCCCCAGTTTTCAGCCCGCTATCTGCTCATAGACTTAGATGCCGAAAGCGCCGAAGTGAGCTTTTCCGCCGACGTCAGCGTGGGCTTGCTGCCGGAGGACCCGCCTACGGGCGGTCATTGCTGGTGGGGGAACTACGGCGATACCATCAGCACAACCCTGACCAGGGAGTTCGACTTCTCCAGCCTGCAGCAGGCCACCCTAAGCTTCACGGCCTGGTACTCCATCGAAGAAGATTGGGACTACGCCTACGTGCAGGTTTCTACCGATGGAGGCTCCACCTGGGACATCCTACGGGGGTCTCTTGCCAGCACCGACAACCCCTCTCTCAACGCCTACGGGCCGGGCTATACCGGCGAGAGCGAGAGCTGGGTTTCCGACTCCGTGGACCTGACCGCCTACGCGGGAGGACCAGCGCTGGTGCGATTTCACTACGTCACCGACGACGGCATCACCGGCCCGGGCATATGCCTGGATTCCGTGGCAATACCCGAGTTAGGGTTCTACGACGACGCGTCCGTCAATCAGGGTTGGGTCTCCCAGGGGTTCTACAGGACCGACAATCGGATGCCGCAGGACTTTGCTATCCACCTGATAGAGATTCGCGGCGACGACGCAACCGTGACACCGGTGATGCTGGATGAGAATAACCGGGCAAGCCTGTCGGTGGAAAACTTGGACGATGTAGACGAGGCGGTGTTGGTGGTTGGCAGCCTGGCCGAAAGCAGCCGGCAACCGGCCCGTTACGTCGTTACCGTAGAGGGCGTGAACTAGCCCTTCAGGACCTTACTCCAGGAAGTCCTTGAGCCGCCTTGACCTGGTCGGGTGCCGCAGCTTGCGCAGGGCCTTGGCTTCAATCTGGCGAATGCGCTCGCGGGTTACACCAAACTCACGCCCAACCTCTTCCAGGGTGCGGCTCCGCCCGTCTTCCAGACCGAAGCGCAGTTGGAGCACGCGCCGCTCACGGTCCGTCAGCGTGTGCAGAACGTCGCTGATCTGCTCTTTCAGCAGCTGGAAGGACGCGGCGTCGGAGGGGGCTGGCGCGCTCTGGTCCTCGATGAAATCTCCCAGGTGGCTGTCTTCCTCCTCGCCGATGGGGGTCTGAAGGGAAACGGGCTCCTGGGAGATCTTGATTATCTCCTCCACCCGTTCCGGCGTCAGGTCCATCTCCCGGCCAATCTCCTCAGGGCTGGGCTCCCGTCCGAAGTCCTGAAGCAGACGGCGATTGTGGCGCATGAGCTTGTTGATGGTCTCCACCATGTGAACGGGGATGCGGATGGTCCTGGCCTGGTCGGCGATGGCCCTCGTAATGGCCTGGCGAATCCACCAGGTAGCGTAGGTGCTGAACTTGTACCCCTTGCGGTAGTCGAACTTCTCCACGGCGCGTATGAGGCCAATGTTCCCCTCCTGAATCAGGTCCAGAAGGGACATGCCCCGGCCGATGTACTTCTTGGCAACGCTGACCACCAGCCGTAGGTTGGCTTCCGTTAAGTGTTGCTGAGACTTGAAGGCTTCCGACCTGATGCGCACGATGTGGTACCGGAGTCGGGGTTCCACGGGCCGGAGCATGTCAGGCCCGTTGCCCTCTTCCAACTTTACCCGTAGTTCACTCAGGCTGCAGTCTCCAAAAACGTTGGCGCTCTCCGGAGGCAACACCCAGCTGTCCAGGGAGAGTTGGATGATAGCCTTCCCAATCTCGGCCATCTCCAGGTCCAAGTCGCCGGCCACCCTCTCCATGAGCTCTGGGTCAAGTAGGACGTCGATAGCGTCCCGCACTTCCTTATTAGTGATTATTGTGAAAAGGGTGAGCTCTTCGCAGATACCGAGGCGCCGGCCCAGAGACATGACGAGCGGTTCAGCGTTAACCAGCCTTTTCAACAGGGCGATGCTCATCTCCCAAGCCGGAACGGGCCGGCCGGAGCCATCCCGCAGCTGCTCCTCAAGGACGTCCAACTGCTTTCCGCCCTCCATACTGCGGGCCAGTACCCGCTCGTCCTGAGAGGTAAGCAACTGAACTCGACCGATTTCCCGCAGGTACATGCGGACCGGGTCGTCAAGGACCTCAGCGCCCTCCAAGTCCGGCTCCCAGTCGGGGTCTTCGGTGCGAATCTGGACAGCATAAGGGGGAACGACTACTCTGAGGGGCCGAGCGCCATCTTCAAGGGAATCCTCGCCGGCATCCGCGTTGGCGGTGGTTATGGCGGTGGGTATCACCTCCAGGGCCTTGGCTGCGGCGCTGCCCACACCGAGCAGGTTTACGGTTTCGCCGGCCTCCTGACCATTGGCCAAGGATTCCAGGTACTCCTCGTCTGCCTTGCGAGTCCCCCGGGTCTTTCTTGTGCTTACCATATAATCACACGCTCCTGGCTCTAAAGAGAGCTTCCATGTCACTGTTAATTTTCAGAATTTCCTCCTCGAATTGGCTGAACTCCTCCAGGTTAACGTCAGAAAGACGCAAACCCTCCTCCGTCTTTAACTGGCGAAGCCGACGCTCCTGCAGTCGGTGAATGCACTGTGAAAGGTCCGACTCTTTCTCTTTGGGGTCGGCGGGTGGGAGCGGCTTGCCAGACAGATAATCGAGGTGGCTGCGAATTCCTTGATCCAATAGGTCTATTGTGATGCCTTGCAGCCAGTTTGTAAACAGTTCTCGGTTTTCAACTCGCTGAAACATCTCCGAGCGTAGGCCGTTGGCCATGTCCGCCATTTCGGGGTTTTGCAGCAGCAGGGCCAGGCATTGCTCCTCCAGGGCATCGTGCTCCAGCCGTTGGAAGGGCGTGGCCGCCGCCGCATCCGTCCGGCGCAGCCGACGGGGCGCTCTCTGGGGCCGGGGCCGGTCCATTCTGGCTTTCAGGGTGGATTCGGGGACGCGCAGAAGTTCCGCCAGGGTGCGGAAGTGCCGGTCCTGCTCGAATGGGTCGTCCTCCGCATACACCAGGTGAGAGACGGCTCCGGCCATGTCAGATTTTCCCTGGGCTGTGGAGAGATCGAACCGGCGAGCGTAAACCTTCAAGAGAAACTCAAATACGGGAAGAGTTTCCCTCGTCAGCCGCTCCCACTGGGCCGGTTCCTCCCGGATGATGTCGTCCGGGTCTCTTCCCGCGGGAAGCGGGGCAATCTTCAGCGTGGGGCCGCTGGGTCTGCGGTAGACGGAACCCCGCTGGGAGCGGGAGACTTCCTGCTTCTGCATCACCTGCCAGGAGGTTTCCATGCTGCGCAGGGTGGCCTCCTGTCCGGCGTCGTCGGGGTCCAGAGCCATGACGACTTCCTTGGTCGAACGGAGTAGGTCCGTCTGGTAGCTGGTGAGGGCAGTGCCCATGGAGGCGACCACGTTGCCGAAGCCGTTCTGGTGGGCCATGATGGCGTCCATGTAGCCCTCTACCACCACTGCCGAGCCGGTGCTCTTGATGGAGTCCTTGGCTAGGTGGAAACCGAAGAGGATCTTGCTCTTGTCGAAGATCGGCCCCTGGCGGGAGTTCAGGTACTTGGGCATGACATCGTCGAGGGCGCGACCACCGAAGCCTACCATACGCCCTTCCGAGTCCCAGATGGGGAAGATGAGGCGACGGCGAAACAGGTCTTGTCCCGCGCCTTCCTCGGGTTGGGAAACCAGACCGGCGAGGGAAAGCTGGCTCTCCGTGTACCCCAGGGAGAGGAGATGGCTCCGCAGGGCCGAACCGTCATTGGGGCTGAGACCAAGCTGGAACTTGGTGACGGTTTCCGAGGTGATCCCTCGTCCCTCCACGTAGGCGCGGGCTTCGACACCCTGGGAGGAGGCCAGGTTGCGAGTGAAGAAGCGGCTGGCGGATTCGGTGAGCTTGAAGAGGGGGTCTTCGCTCTTCCGCCTTTGCTTGGAGGGAATCTCAGTCCCTGTCATTCTGGCCAGGTCTTGCAGCGCCTGACGAAAGTCCACGTTCTCCCGCTGCATGTAGAAGGAGAAGACATCGCCGCCCGTGGCGCAGGCTCCAAAGCATCGCCAACTTTGGCGGTTGGGGAAGACGAAGAAGGACGGCGTTTTCTCCGTGTGGAAGGGACAGCGACCCTTGAAGCTGGCGCCCGACTTCTGAAGGGACACGTAGCCAGAAATCAGGTCTGCAACGTCGAGCTTGGCTTTTATGTCGTCGACCACAGTCATGGGGTTGGATTCAACCTGCCTGCAATGAAAGATGTTGGTAACATTACGTTATGTACATTCTATTGTATACCTCTGCCCAAGAACCAGTGAATTCAAGAAGAGTCGGGTGGGGTTCAGGGGGTGTGAACGGGTCCGGCGACGGTGAGGAACCGTAGAATTTCGAGTCCATCTTCCAGGGTGTAGCACACGGTGGTAGAGGCCTTCTCCAGGAAGTTGAAGCTGGGTATCTCCGGGCACAGATTTACCAACACCACGGGTTTGTTCCATGCGTAGGACATTCCGATTTCCGCCGCCGTGCCGATGTTTCTTCCCTCGTTCTGGATGACGCAGAAAACCAGGTCTGCGGACTTAAGCAGCGTCACGTCCCTCGGAAAGAATACGTCAGCCCCCTTGCCCCTGGATCCTCCGTCCTTGGGATATTTGTGGGGCCACAGAAACTCGCAGCCGCTGATGGCGGAGGCGACCCTGTTCCGCCAATCGGTGTGCATGTTTCCCGCCAGGTAGATCCTCATTCAACTCTCCTTGGCAAGCCCCTTATGGCTGCAAACGTCCTGTCCGTATTAGCTGTTGTCTAGTCTGATGACGACGTGGCCGACGTGGAATAGTGGCCCCGGTATTCGGGGGGTAGGAGCTGGGCAATTCGCCCCATGATCATGTCTGTCCCCTGTTGGAGTATCTCGCGGCTGAGCCTGCCTTCTATGGCGGGCAAAGTGAAAGGCTCGCCAATTCTCACACGCATTTCGCAGAGGGGAAAAGCGATTCGCCAGAAGCCCGGTACGTTCTCCGTGCCAGTTACGGCTACGGGCAACACCGGAGCTTGCGACTTGAAGGCCAGGTATCCTATGCCAGGCTTGGCAGCCTGAAGCCCCCCCGTTCGGCTTCTCGATCCTTCGGGAAACATCAGCAACGTTCCACCCCGGTCCAGTACTTTCAGCGCCCACCGGAGGGCAGTCCGGTCCTCCCGCCCTTCCCGCACGGGATGGACGCCACATCGGGTAAAGAACCAGGACCCTATGGGGTGTGCGAATAGCCCCTCCTTGGCTAGAAAGTTCATTTTTCTTTTGAAGCCAGCCAACACCACGGGAGGGTCGGCATTGCTGAGGTGGTTGGCAACCACTATCAACGGCCCCCGGGGAGGGACGGCCTCTCTTCCTTCTACAATCCAGCGCGAGAAGAGGGTGAACTGAACCCTTGCAAATGCCGTCCCTATTTCGTAGAGCATTCCCCTACCCCTCCTCGATTATTGCCAAGGCCCTAGCCGTCACCTGCTCGACCGTGAGACAGTCCGTGTCGATGACGTGGGCGTCGAGTGCGAGGCGAAGGGGAGAGTCGGCCCGTTCCGAGTCCAGCTTGTCTCTGGCTTCCAAATCATTCAGCACCTGGGCGAATTCGATGCGCTTTCCATTCTCCACAAGCTCCTTGTATCGCCTCTTGGCCCGCTCCCTGCCGGAGGCTTGAAAGAAGAGCTTCACCGGGGCTTCGGGCGCGACCACGGTGCCAATGTCCCGTCCTGCCACCACTATGCTGCCCTCCGAGGCTATCTGCCGCTGCTTGCGGACAAGGGCCTCTCGAACGCCGGGGGCCTTGCTTACGACGGACACCAGCCTATCAATGCGGGTTCGGTGCTGTTCAAGGGGGACGACCGCTCCGTCGACAAGAACTTGGTCGCCCTGGTCGGACATCCGGAAGCAGGCGGTGGTGGCCAAATCAGTCAGGGCCGCCTCGTCTTCGGGGTCCACCCCACGCTCCATTGCCAGCCACGTGACGGCTCGGTACATGGCGCCTGTGTCCAGGAATCGGTAGCCCAGTCTCCGGGCCAGCAAACGCCCAACTACGCTTTTACCTGTTGCCACAGCGCCATCAATGGCTATCAGGGTAGATTTGGACAATAGTGTCGTCGTTCGATGAACTAGCAAAGACTAGCAAGGACTGTCACGATTATTATAGCATCTGGTTAACTGCACCGGCATCGGATGGCAGGTGATCTTTCAACTATCTTGCGCTGGGTTAGAGAAGCGATGGCGTCACGAGCAATGCCAAGAGCCAGGTTGTTACTTCCCGTAGGACTGGCGGTCGCAGCGGCTGGGCTTTCGGCCCTGGTATCCGTCGTGCACACGCTTCCGGGGGAAGAGGCCATCCTGGTGGCAATGCGCCAGACAGAACAGCCGCTGCTCAACGAAGCGCTGCGGTCCTTGGATTGTCTAGGCAGCCCATGGGTAATAGTCGCGTCCCTCTTGGCCTTGACCGCCGTGCTCTGGGTACGGGGACGCCGATGGGAGACAATGGCCTGCCTACTGATGATACCGATGGAACTGATGACACTGGGCCTGAGGGAGATAATCGACAGGCCGCGTCCTTCGCTGCCTGCGTTAACTTCCATGCCGGAAAGTCCTGCCTTTCCCAGCGGCACGACGCTCCACGCCGTGCTATTTTTCGGGTTCATCGCGTATCTTTGCCATGTCTACGTGCGGCCTCGGAAGCTACGTCTCGCCCTGCAGGCTTTGTTGGTCCTGATTATTGCGGTCGCAAGCTATTCGCGAGTCTATCTGGGCGTTCACTGGCCCACGGACGTCCTTGGCGGTTGGCTTTATGGTGGGTTCTTTCTCTGGGTCATTGCGACCGTTGGCCTACCGTTACTTTACAGGTCGGCGGCAGGGCAAACGGGAAGGGCTGGCGGTGGAAAAGCGGACTTTTCGCATCTATAATGGCCTCAAATGCTGAACTCTCCCGTACTCGTCCTAAACCTCAACTATGAGCCGATAAACGTCTGCAACGCTCGTCGTGCTCTGCTGCTCATCTTTAGAGGAAAGGCGGAGATGCTGGAGAACGGACCGGGGCAGGTTAGGACTACCAGGCAGGTCTTTGCCCTCCCCGGCATCATCCGGCTGGTATACATGGTTAAGCGGCCCTTTGTGAAACGCAAGCTCTCAAAGAAGGAAGTGCTGCTGAGGGACCGTCACACTTGCCAGTATTGCGGCCTAAGGAGCGGGGATCTCACGATGGACCACGTGAGGCCGCGGCGGCAGGGCGGGCAGCAGACGTGGGAGAACATCGTTAGCGCATGCATACCTTGCAACCACCGGAAGGCAGGACGAACGCCCAGGGAGGCGGGAATGATGCTGCTGAAGCTGCCCAAGGCCCCATACCCCAGCCCCTACTACGTGCTTTACGGGCGCACCATTCTGGATGAGTGGAAGAAGTTCATTCCCTGGGAGATGGACTGAGGCCGGATAAAGCCGGGGCTTATCAGCGGCTCGACGGGACCGGGACGGCCAGCATCAGCGCTTCCAACCCCAAGCGGGCGTTGACGTTGCTGTTAAGCGCGTCTAGGGTCTTGGCCATAGCGCCGATGAATCCGACTATCTGACCGGGGGTGTAGGCGTCTTTCCACTCTTGCAGCTTCTCGGCGTAGTCCTGGTTGTAGACCCATTCGGGGCCTGCCTCTCGCAGCACGAGCAAGTCCCTCCACCAGCTTAGCCAGATATCAAGGGTCTCAAGGGCTTCCTCCCGGTCTCGATAGTAGAGGTTGGCGACATCTGATGCGGCGTGAAAGCGCTGCTCCACGGTGGCTCCCAGCAAGCCAATTAGCCGGTCCAATTCGGTGGAGCGGCGTTCCAGCGACAGGGGGTCCTCGAGGGCCGTCAGCGCCCAGCCCAGGCAACCCTTCGACAGCCGGGCAAGCAGACGAGCCTCTTGGCTTTCAACCTTGTGGTTTTCCTCCAGGTGGTGGGCCAGTGGTTCTTCGGCCATCGGGCTAAGCTCGATGCGGCTGCATCGTGACCGGATAGTCGGCAGCAATCGATCTTCCTGGGAGGTGAGGAGGATGAGGAGGGTTTGGGGCGGCGGTTCCTCCAGGGTTTTCAGCAGGGCGTTGGCCGCCTCCTCGCTCATGGTTTCCGCGTCTTCGAAGATGAACACGCGGTAGGCTCCTTCGTAGGGCTTGAGATGCGACTGGTTGGTGACGGAACGGACCTCGGCAATACCCAACTCCCTACGCCGGGAAGCCCCTGCCTCCTGTCTTTTAATCCCGATGAGCCGAACGTCGGCGTGATGACCGCCGGCAATGCGGCGACACTGGATACAGTCTTGACACGGAGGGGCGATCACTGTGGAGACGCAATTCACGGCCCGGGCCAGGTCCAAGGCCAGGGTGGTCTTGCCCACGTGGGGCGGGCCGGCGAACATGTAGGCGTGAGAGAGCCGCCCCGTTGCGAGGCTGGTCTCCAAAATATGTAGGGCGTTATTTTGCCCTATGACCTGCCACATGGGTTTGGCCTGCCTACAGACGTGTAGGACGGGCGCCCACAAAGGACGCCCCTACGGGTTCGGGACGGATCGCCTTGTAGACGCAATCCTTATGGTTGGCGACGGCTGTTCTAGGCAACGTCGAGGAGCATCTGGTCTTGGAAGGTCTCCCGTCGTCGAATGACCCTGGCCTGGCCGTCGTTGACCAGCACTATGGGCGGCTTGGGATTCAGGTTGTAGTTGCTCGCCATAGGGATGCAGTATGCGCCGGAGGCGGGAATGGCGATCAGGTCCTTGCCCTTTCCGTCTATGGCGGGCAGCAGAACGTCCTTCACCAGAACGTCCCCCGACTCACAGTATTTGCCGGCGATGGTGGCAACCTGGGTGCCCCTGTCGTTCATGCGGTTGGCGACGACGGCTTCGTAAGCAGCGTCGTAGAGGGCGGGGCGGATGTTGTCTCCCATGCCGCCATCCACGGACACGTACCGGCGGACGCCCGGAATCTCCTTAACCGCTCCAACCCGGTAGAGGGCCACGCCAGCGGGGCCGGCGATGGCACGGCCCGGCTCCACAGTTAGATGCGGAAGGTCTAAGCCCAGCCGCTCGCATTCGGCGGTCATAGTGCCGATGATGGCTTCGGCGTAGTCGGCGACTTCAGGGGGATTCTGGTCGCCGGTATATGCGATGGCGAACCCTCCACCCGGGCTGAACTCCTGGAGATTCAATCCTTCCTCCCTCATGCTGGCGGCGAATTCCAGCACCACTTCCACGCCGTCGCGATAGGGTTGCAGCTCGAAGATGGGGGAACCTAGATGAAAATGCAGCCCCTTCAGGTCGAGATGCGGGGCGGCCACGGCTTGGCGAACGGCCTCCGCGGCGTGGCCCGTTTCTATGGCGAAGCCGAACTTGCTGTCGAGGACGCCGGTGGTGGTCTTTTCGTGAGTGTGGGGGTCGATGCTAGGGGACACCCTCAGCAGCACTTCCTGGGAAACGCCCGCGGCAGCGGCCACTTCTTCCAGCAGGGCAAGCTCGTGGAAACTGTCGATGACGATGCGGCCTATGCGCCACTCCACGGCCTGCTCCAACTCTTCCGCCGTCTTGTTGCTGCCGTGGAAGTAGACCCGTTCCTTGGGGAAGTCCACCATCTGGGCCACAGCCAGTTCGCCGCCGGAAACCACGTCCAGTCCCAACCCCTCTGATACGAAGATTTGGGCGACGGCGGGGTTGACGTATGCCTTGCTGGCGTAGGCCACGGTGGTGTTGGGATGACGCTTGGTGAACTCTTGGACGAAGCTTCTGCACCGGCCTCTAAGGGTCGCTTCGTCGAAGATGTAGAGAGGGGTGCCGAACTCCGCGGCTAGGTCTACAGCGTCACAGCCGCCAATGACCAGATGCCCTGCGTCGTTAACTTCGGAAGTAATGGGAAAGACGTTCCGGGGAAACATGGACAATCCTCCTGAATGGTGCACTAATCTTAGGTAGGGGAATTTGCGGGTGTCAAGCGAGGGACTCGTTCTTGCGAAACGAGGGGGTTTAGGGGGACTCGTTTCAGGGATGCCAGGCGTGGGATTGACTCGATCTAAAAACGAGTATTGGGGGATTTCCGGGTATTTGTGGGCGCATTAGGCGTGGATCTAATGGCAATTGGTGACTCGACTCGTTTCGTTTTTTCCGGGGGAACCGATTCGGAAGATATGGGGGGTGCGGGGCTGTTCTTCATGGGGGTAGGGTAGCCTAGGAACGGAAGCAAGGACAAGGGTGATATGTCAGTGTGGTTGCGTTGGGTGGTTAGGGATGCCGCAGTTTCAATCCGTGCCCTGATTTGCTACCATTGACCTGATATTTGTTTCGGGAGGAAGCATGCCCCTGCACTATGATGGCGAGGTCCAGATCTACAAGGTTCCCCACATGAGCGCCATGAACAACAACGGGTACATCGTGCGGTGTCCCAACACCGGCGAGGCTGTTATCATCGACACCCCCGGGGAGCCGGAGAAGCTGCTGAACGAAGTTGGCGACGCCAAAATCAAGGCCATTCTCATTACCCACGGCCACGGAGACCACATTGCAGGGGTGCGTGTGATAAAGGACGGAACTGGCAAGGATTTGGGCATCCACCAGGAGGACGCGCCCAATCTTTCGGCGAATGACGCCGACTTCTTCCTCAAGGACGGAGATACCATTCAGGTGGGGGATATAACCCTCCAGGTGATGTTTACGCCGGGTCACACCCCCGGGGCCGTCTGCCTGCTCACGGGCAAGCACCTCTTTTCCGGGGACACCCTCTTTCCCGGCGGGCCCGGCGCCAGCCGCTCACCGGAGGCCTTTCGGCAGCTGGTGGAAAGCATCACTTCCCGTCTTCTGGTCCTGCCGGAGGATACCAACGTCTATCCCGGCCACGGCGACGACACGACTATCGGCGCGGCCAAAGAAGAATACGCAGTCTTCGCTTCCAAACCCCATCCGGACGACCTCCACGGCGAAATAGCTTGGCTTCGCAGCTAGCGTTTAGGCTCGGCTGAACCCCCCATGAGCCTGAACCACAACAGCACGGTGTTGGACAACGGACTGCGTGTCCTCACCGCAACCATGCCTCACACCTATTCCGTGACCATCGCCCTTTTCGTGGGCGTGGGGTCTCGCTACGAGCCCAACGAAACGGCGGGTTCCACCCATTTCCTTGAGCACCTGTTGTTCAAGGGCAGCAAGAATTGGCCCAAGGCCCAGGACATCAGCGAGGCCATTGAAGGGGTGGGTGGCGTGATGAACGCCAGCACCGACCGGGAGATTACTATCTACTGGTGCAAGGTTGCCAAGCCTCACTTCAAACGGTCCTTGGCGGTGCTGCTAGACATGGTGTTGAATCCTCTGCTCGACGGCGAGGAGATGGAGAAGGAGCGCCAGGTTATCCAGGAAGAGTTGCGGATGAGCAACGACTACCCTACCCACCGGGTGGACCTGCTCATTGACGAGATGCTGTGGCCCGACCAGCCCATGGGTCGCGACGTGGGGGGCACGCCTGAATCGGTAAACGCCATCACGAGGGATGACCTACTGGAGCTGATGCAGAATCAGTACGGTCCCAGCAACGTGGTGATTTCCGTGGCCGGCGGCGTTTCTCACGAGGAAGTGTTGGGAGAGATCGAAGAAACGTCCGCTTCGTGGGAGCCGCGCCAACCCCGCCTGTGGGAGCCTGTAAAGGTTGATCAGCAGGAAGCCGCCCTGCGGATGGAATACAAGAAGACAGAACAGGCGCACATCTGCGTCGCAATGCCCGCCCTTCCCTTGGACCATCCGGATAGGTTCGCCCAGAGCCTGGTCAACATCATGCTGGGGGAGGGAATGAGCAGCCGCCTGTTCCTGGAGATCCGCGAGAAGCTGGGCCTCGCCTACGACGTTCATAGCTCCCTGAGTCAGTACCTCGACTGTGGCTCCCTGGTGGTCTACTGCGGGTCGGACCCATCCCGCAGCCAGAAGTCGCTGGCTGCCATAATGGGCCAGCTTTCGGCCATGCGGGAGGGATTCTCCGAGCGGGAGTTGGAAAAGGCGCGGGAGTATTCCAAGGGGCGCATCATGCTGCGGATGGAAGACACCCGCAGCGTGGCCATGTGGCAGGGCGGCCAGGAGCTTCTCCTGAACCAGGTCTCGACCGTGGACGAAGTGGTGAGCGCCATCGAAGGTGTAACCCTAGAGGACGTGAACCGCGTGGCGCGCGAGCTAGTGGATGAGAAGCGGCTGAACCTGGCCATAGTAGGCCCCTTTCGGAGCGATAAGAGGTTTCGGAAGGTTTTTTCGCTCTAGGGGGTAACCGTTCCCATTCGGCTCGATCGTGGCTTTTCTGTGGAAGGCGAGCTTATGACTGTTGATGAATTGATTCGGGTTTTATCGAAATACCCTCCCAACCTTCGCGTTGTCGTGAATGGCTATGAAGACGGCTATGACGACTTGACAACCGAGCAGGTTGTTTTGGCGAAGATAGCTTTGAACACTGGCAAGAACAGGTGGGAGGGGAAGCATGGGGTTGGGGTTGGTCTGATGAGTTCTGGGGACAAAAACGCGGAAGTAGTGAAGGCTGTGGTATTGGCGCGAGTGTCGCACTAAGGGAAAGGGCTTGTTCACGCAGGGGGAATTGGGGGAGCGCTTGGGGAAGTGAAGTTCGTGGCTGTGCTGAAGGAAGGTGGGAGGATGGTGGAGAGGAGATTGGGGCAGCTGCCCAGTCTTACATGAAGTCCTGCTACCTAGGATGGTGTGCGTATAACTAAGGCTTCAGTCGAACTTGGAGAGTGTCTATGTATACAAAGCGAATCCAACTGCTAAACTACGGACCAATTGAGAAACTCGATATCGAGTTTCCATTTCACGATGAGACGCCTAAACCGGTCGTTCTAGTTGGTGAAAACGGCTCAGGTAAGAGCATCCTGCTATCGCATATTGTGAACGGGCTGCTCACGGCTAAAGGTGTTGCATATCCAGAAACCCCAGAAGTGGATGTCGGCAAAGTTTACAAACTCCGCAGTAGTTCTTACATCAAATCCGGATATGAGTACTACTTCGGAAGAGTTGATTTCGAAGGCTCTTTCTTTGTGAGCGAAATAAGAACGCAGAAGGATAAACAAGAGTATTCCGACGCTCCTGTAGGCATGACAGGATCTGCTGCCCAACCCTTGTGGGAAAAGCTAAGTCCCCATGAGAACGACAGATATGATACGAACATCAAACGACGCGGCAACACCCCAAAAGAGATCGAAACAGTGTTTGGCAAAAACTGTGTGCTGTATCTCCCACACAATCGCTTTGAAGAACCGGCCTGGTTGAATGAGGATAACTTGAAGGCCCAGGCGGAATACATGGATCTGAAACATATGCAGGGACATTCGGAGCGCCCAATAATCGCCCTGTCTCCTCTTCATGACAATAAGAATTGGCTATTTGACCTACTTTACGATAGAGCCGTTCTGGAGATCCAGACGCGGAATATGAATCTCCCAGTCGCGAATAGTGTCGCTACGGTACCCCTACCAGTGTTCTTGGGATACTCAGGTACAGCGTCTGCGACATACGAGGTTGCACTTCAGATCGTTCGAGGGATTGTTAGCGACCCCAATGTCAGATTTGGCATAGGAACGCGAAAGAATAGAGTGATATCGGTGCTTTCAGAAACAGGATCGATTACAAAGCCGATAGTCCCAAATATCTTTCAATTGTCCAGCGGAGAGACTTCTCTCCTTAATCTATTCCTATCCATTTTGCGCGACTTCGACTTATGTGGCACCCCATTTTCCAATGCTGCAGATATTCGAGGTATTGTAGTTATAGATGAGATTGACCTGCACCTACATGCGGTCCACCAGCATGAAGTCTTGCCGATGTTGATGAAGATGTTTCCAAAGGTACAGTTTATTGTAACCACTAATTCTCCCCTCTTTGTGTTAGGCATGAAGAAGGTCTTTGGAGAAGACGGTATCGCCCTCTATCGTTTACCACAGGGCCGACAGGTGAGTCCAGAAGAGTTCAGTGAGTTTGAAGTTGCCTACAGCGCGTTTACTGAGACACGAAAATTCAGCGATGATGTTCGGGCGGCAATTGAGAATTCACAGAAGCCCATTGTATTTGTGGAAGGTACTACCGACATCAAGTACATAAGGAAAGCTTCTGAACTGCTCGGTTTTGAGGCGATAATCGATGCAATCGAAATACGAGATGGTGATGGAGCGGACAATCTAAAGAAGATCTGGAAAACGTCGAAACATATTGACGTTATCAACCAGAAAACTGTCCTCCTTTATGACTGTGACACGGGAAAGACAGACGAAGAACATGGGAATCTGTTTCAGCGTGTCCTGCCATTCCAACGTGAAAACCCAATTAAGGTAGGCATTGAGAACCTATTCAATGAAACAACATTGCAAGAGGCTATTGCACATAAGCAAGCATTTGTGGACATTGAGCGGGAACATCCATCAACAAAACGGGGAGTGGAGATTCTGGTACCCGAGAAGTGGACCATCAACGAAAATGAGAAAACTAATCTTTGCAATTGGATCTGCGAGAATGGAAATAGAGAGGACTTTGAAGCTTTCGAATTGGTATTTGCTATTCTGAGGGAAGTGGTCGATCTACAAACCGAGATACCTTCCTTGACCGGGGCCATTGAGCAGAAAAGCAACGGTGCATATGAGTGCGCCGAGGAAGTCAAAAACTTGGAACCATCTCAATAATCGCTTCTCCTCGACTCGCGGTAGTTACGCCTCAATTCTAGGAATAGTTCCCAACCCATTCCCTATTATTTGGCGTTACCCCCTATCCCCAACCCCCAGGTCTCCGACGGCTTTGATGCGGATGCGGACGGCGTTGCTTGGGATGTAGGTTAGGGGGATTTCCTCCACCTCGACCACTTCCACCGTGTCGCGCTGTCCGCCTGCCGCGACTGCTCTTTCGACGGCCAGGGTTCGGGCGTTGGCGAGGGCTTCTTCCCGGCCCATCTGCTCGAGGGCGTAGACCTTCTCCACCTGACCGCCCACCTGGGCGATGGCGGCCCCGATGGCGTTGGCCACTTCGGCATGGCGCGGCCTCACTATCTCCGACGCTCCCGTCAGAGGGTTGGGGGCGAGGACGCTGCCGCCGCCAACCAGCACCAGGGGGACGTCGCCGCGACTCAGCTTTACCCTGTCCATCACGTCTTCCAGCATCCTTCGAATATGGCTCAGCCCTTCCTCTACGAGGCTGCGGTCCAAGTCTCGGACGACGTCGGGGTCGCCCATCTTAGCGAGACCGCCGGCCACGGCCAAGTCGCTGGCGGTCAACGTCATCCCACCGAAGACTCGCGCCTCTTGGGTAAGACGATGGCCGACGCTGGTGGGACCGACCCGCAGAGGCGTCGTCTCAATGATGCTGCCGCCACCGAGAGCTATGCTGACTACGTCGGGCATTCGGAAGTTGGTGCGGACACCGGCCATCTCCACCCACACGGATGCTTCTCTGGGGAACCCGTTGACCAGCGCGCCACCGTCGGTGGACGTGCCGCCCACATCCATGACGATGCCGTTGCGGATGCCGGAGAGGAATGCGGCGCCCCTCATGCTGTTGGTGGGGCCGGAGGCGATGGTGAACACGGGATAGCGGGTGGCAAAGTCGGCGTCCATGAGCGTGCCATCGTTCTGGCTCAGATAGAGGGGAACGTCCAGGCCGAGCTTGCCCATAGACTCGTGGATTCGGGGGATTATCCGCTCGGCGGCGGCGGAAAGGGCGGCGTTGAGGGCGGCGGCATTTTCGCGCTCCAGAATTCCAACCCGACCAATGCGATGGGAGAGCGTCACGCGAAGTTCGGGGGCCGTTTCGCGGATGACGGCGGCGGCCCGCTCTTCGTGACCAGGTTCGATGGGTGAAAATACCCCGCTGACGGCGACGGCCTGCACGCCTTCAGCCTGCATCTTGAGCGTGGCCTTCCGAATCTCTTCCGGGTCGAGGGGAGAAATCTCCCTGCCGTCGAACTCGTGGCCGCCGTGGGCCATGTAGCTGAGACCTCCGATGGCGTGCTTTAGCGGATCCGGCCAGTCGCAGAGGGGCGGCAGGAGGGTGGTGGCGGGAAGGCATAGACGCAGCACGGCGGTCTTGGCCAGCCCCCGCTGCTCCAGTAGGGCGTTGGTGAAGTGGGTCGTGCCCAGCATCACGGCCGACGGTTGCGCGTCACTGCCTGCATCGCGCATGACGGCCCCGATAGACGCTTCGATGCCGGAGGTTACGTCGGGGCTGGTGGGGACTTTGGCCTGGGCGAGAAGCGTGTCGCCCTCCATGAGAACGGCGTCGGTGTTTGTCCCGCCAACGTCTACGCCAATTCTAACCAGCATCGGGGACGTTCCTTCCAATGTTGGTGAAGGCGTGAGAGAGTCCAGTCAGTCCACTCCGGCCCATTCATACCTCCATCGGCACGAATTCGTGGGGGTAGCCAAAGGCTTCCGGCCCCACCACTTCCAAGGCCTGCGGTGTCTTCAACAATGGATGGGCGGGAAAGCCGAAGACGGTGACTCGAAAGCCGTAGCGCAGAAGTTCCGTGGTTATGGGCTCGCCGCGCTCCGAATCCACCAGGCAGATAAGGTCCGGCACGAGGCAGACCACCTGCCCGTCGATGGAGGCGATGAGGTTCTCGTTTTGAAACTCGATAGACATCTGCCCTGGGGCGTAGTTTCCGACGCCGTCGATGACGACCTTGCCGCGGGCGAATCCCGTGGTAGTCCGCCGCTCCAGGTCGACGATTTTGCCCTGGAAGAGCACTCGGCCGGGATACACCGACATGATTGCTTCAATGGGGTCTTCGTGGCGCGCCTGGGCATCTTTGACGGCGTTGCCCAGCTCCAAGGCCAGTGAGAGGGTGTGCGGCACGGCGGTGCGTCGAATCTGCTCCGCCGACATGGGGGCGAGGGCGTAGCAGGCGATGCATCCCATCTGGATGGTGACGGCGCGAGCCATTCGCTCCATCCACTTGGCGCTGATGGCCTTGGGGAAGATGGCCGAGTTTCCCTTTTCGTCAGCCAGGGACAAGGGAAACCAGGGAACGCCATAGATGAAGAAGGTCTTCATCTGAAGCTCAGGGAAGGCGCGCCCCATGGCGTCGCCGTCGACGATGGGCAGGCCGGCGATGGAGGCGGGGATGATCGGCTCCAGGGAGTTGCTGCCTCCCATTTCGTTTGAAATCAGGGCCGTTGCCTTCTCGCCCACATAGTCTTCCAGGGCACGGAGGGCATGGTAGGCCTGAATATCCCGCATCTTCTCGATGCCCACCGTCGGCGCACCGATGCCGCCGACGCAAACTACGCGGGCGTCTTCGTCCAACTCCTCGGGGGTTAGCACGTCTACGGGAGAATAACGGCGGAGGGCTTCACGGGCGCGGAGCATGCCCACGTAGGGATTGCCGCCACCACCGGTGCCGAGGATGCCGGCCCCAATGGCGATGGATTCCAGGTGGTCTTCAGTCAGACGCCACATATTCTCGGGCGGATACGCCGTTTCTCCGAATGGGATCGGGCGGTTCGCGAACCGCCCCTACAGGGAATCTGCCGCGCATTAGTAGTAGACGGCGTTGCCCACGCCGCCGCCGGCAGCCAGCACCTCGCCGGTGACGGCCCAGGCCTTGTCGGAGGCAAGATAAGCCGCCACGTAGCCAACCTCCTGAGCGTCCACCATGCGGCCGATGGCGTTGGCGGCGGGAGAGCCGGCGGCAAAGTCTTGCCGCTCGATTTCGGCGGCGTCCACTCCCAACTGTTCGCCTCGTTCGGCGAACATTACCGGGGTGCGCTCCGTGCGGGTGGTCCCAGGGTGAATACAGTTTACGGTTATGCCGTGGCGTCCCAGCTGGATGGAGAGGGACTTGGTGAAGTGCACCATGGAAACGTTGCGGGCGCCTCCGCTGAGGTTTCCGGCGACGCGGGCGTTGCCGCCGCTTATGTTAATGATACGGCCCCACCCAGCCTCTTTAAGGAAGGGGATTGCGGCCTTGGCGCACCGGAGCGCGCCCACAAACTTCACGTCGAAGTCCCACTTCAATATCTCCTCGTCCACCGTTTCGACGGGGCCGATGGCCTCCGGCGAGCCGCCGGGGAGGGCGGCGCTGTTCACCAGAATATGTAGTCCGCCCAGTAGGGCAGCCGCCTGTTTGACGCCCCAGTTCACCTGCTCCGTGTTTGTCACGTCGAAGACGAGAGGGTATGCCGATCGTCCAGTGGCGTCAGCTATCTCCTGGGCCGTTCGTTCCAGCTCGTCATGGCTCCGGGAGGCAACCACCACGTCGGCGCCCTCCCTCGCCAGTTCCATTGCGATGGCCTTGCCGATGCCCCGTCCTCCACCGGCCACCAAGGCTTTCTTTCCAGTTAGTCCTAAATCCATATTCGCTCCTCCTTGCTTGCCAGCGGCACGCCGCATTGACAAGTATGCGTACCAGTCATAGCATTGGCACGAATATACCAGAGGAGGAACTCCATGACTACAGTAGTGGGCAGCGGCGCTTTGAGCTTTGAGGTGGCGGAAGGATGGGGCAGTTTACCGGATGGGATGTCTTTGAAGGAAACGCCAGACGTGGCGGTGGACAGCCAAGACCGGGTGTACGCCTTCTCCCGGGGCGACCACGGCGTAGTGGTCTTCGACAGGGAAGGGAATTTCCTCAAGGCGTGGGGCGCTGAGGTGTTCGGCAATGCCCACGGCATCTGTATAGGCCCCGACGACGCTGTCTACTGTGTGGACAACGGCGACCATACGGTGCGAAAGTTCTCCACGGATGGGGAGCTGCTCATGACGCTGGGCACCGCGGACAAGCCTTCGCCCCGTTTCAGCGGCGATTCGTTCAACCTGCCGACAGGTCTGGCGGTTTCCAACAAGACGGGAGACCTGCTCATCTCCGACGGCTACGGCAACGCCAGGATTCACAAGTACAGCGCCGACGGCGAGCACATCATGTCATGGGGTTCCCCTGGCATAGGTCCGGGCCAGTTCGTGATTCCTCACAACATTGCCACGGACAACGACGACAACGTGTACGTGGCGGACAGGGAGTGCCACCGGGTGCAGGTGTTCGACACCAACGGCAAGCTCCAGGCTATGTGGAACAACATCTGGAAGCCGTCGGGCATTCGGGTTGGAGCGGACGGAAACGTGTACGTCGCGGAGCTAATCGCCGACGCTTACTATAACGACGCTCCGAACTTCGGCCACCGGGTAACCGTCTACGACCAGTCAGGGAATCGGGTAGCCGTGCTAGGAGACGACTACGCCGGCGAGGCGGCGGGACAGTTCGTCAGCCCCCACGGGATATGCCTGGACTCTCACGGAGACGTATACGTGGGAGAGGTGTCCTGGACGATGATGGGACGGACGCTGGAGCCGCCGCGGGAGATGCGGAGCCTTCAGAAGCTGGTGCGTAAGGGCTAACGGCGACTTGTCGGAGTGGGGGCGTTTCACGCAAGTCTTCTTGACAGTGTCCTCCCCAGCGACTCTGGCATAGTACTTGATGCATGGAATTTTTGGACCTGCAGTTAAGGGTGTCCGGCCACCAAACAGTTGACCCTAAAACCAGAGAATCCCTTTGGGCGGGAGATGCATTCAACCCAATGCCCCACAGCGTGCAACTGAGGATGTTTGGTCAGGTATTCCCCAGTAGTTTCATGACTGCTCAAATACAGGATTCTGGAGTCTTGATTACCGAGGACTGGGTGGTCTCAATTCGCGGGAGAAAGCTGATCAACTGCGTCTCCGCCATGTCTGTGCTCATAAACTCGATAACGGAAAAACTAAATTCACCAGTTGCAGTTGATCTCTTGACCTACGAAAGCGGAAATGGCGAGTCATTACACCTTCTTCTCAAGAGGCAAGAACGAAAAGAGCGCATTGTCAATGCCATCAAGTATGTGGTAACTATTGCATTAAGCGCTGTCTCAGGCGCATTATTGCAATGGTGGCTCTCGGGAGGACTATAGGAATGACTAGGACGCTTGAAAAAAGCTTCATTAGCCAAGTATCGGAAGCGATCAGCAGGTTAGGCTATAAGGTTGCACGGGAACCCTCTGGCATTCCAAATCGTAGACTATGGCAAAATGACTTGGCTTCTTTGGTTCGTGGGCCCAGATATAGGCCGGACATTCTGGTTGAAAATAACGGCAGATTTGCAATTGTGGAAGTCAAGACGCGGCCCGTCCTATTGGGGGGTGTCATGCAAGCTCGCCAATATGCGAACTATTTCAATGTTGGGGTGATTCTTTGCGTACCTGACGACATTTTTTCAAGTATCCCAAAGAGTGTCAAGGAATTCGCAGACGGCGAGCGAGTTAGTCTTTGCTCGCTGTCAGAAGTTGAAAGCGCTCTTGCACTAGCAATTGCCTAGCCCTACAAGCTCGTCAGAATAGAGAATGTTCAACATGGCACCCCATTCGATCACCTGGCCGATTCGATTAGGTGAGGAGCAGGATGGAAGTCCGTAATCACTTTGACGGCGAATGGATACAGTTCGTCGCACAGGCCCCTATCTGCCCTGCCGGGGATTAAGCTCCACACAACAAGCTAGGAGTTAACGCGCGAACAATCCGCATCAGAGCAATTGGAAGGGTTAGTCGAGTTCTACGAGGGGGGCGTGGATGTTCACCTGTTGTAGGGGTTTCACGTGAACCTTCTTCACCGTGCCAGCCCTCGGCGCCCTGATGCTCTGTTCCATCTTCATTGCTTCCACCACGCTTACCTCGTCGCCGGAGGCCACCTTGTCGCCGGGCTTCACCCGGATGGCCAGCACCTTGCCCGACATGGGCGACTTTATGATGCCATCGTCGGCGGCGCTCCGAACGGCGGCGCCGCTGCGGGACGCGGGAGGGCCCACGGGAGGACGGAATGTCCGGGAATGGGGACGGCGGATGCTGCCCCTATCCACCTCCACCAGAAAGCTCTCTCCCTCCACGGTAACCCGCGCCGGGGAGCCTAGGGGTTCCTCCACCTCTACGGTGTACCACTTCTCCCCAATTTTGACCCTGACCTGCTTCAACGCCAGCCTCGGCCGCCAGCCCGCCAGGGGGACACCTGGGCCATCCGTCCGGCCATTCTCCACGGACTCGAAAGATGCCCGTTGCCCTGGCGCAGCCTTTCGTCGGCCTCCTCGGAGGCGGCCACCAGCGCCACGGCGGTGGCTGCGGCCAACTCCCGTCGCGCCGATTCCGTTTGCAGCCCCCCGGCGCCGTTCTTAGAATCCGCATCCGGCTTCGTCAGGTTGTGCACCAGCCAGGTGTCGTACACCCCGGACATGAACTCTTCGCTGTCAACTATCCGTCGCAGGAACGGGATGTTGGTCTTCACCCCTTCCACGCGATACCTGGATAGAGACTCGGCCAGCCTGGCACGGGCTTCCTCCCTGGTCTCACCCCAACACATGAGCTTGGCCAGCAGCGGGTCGTAGTAGATGTCCACCTTGTAGCCGAGGTGAATACTCCCGTCAATGCGCACGTGCTCGTGGGTCGGGGGCTCTTGCAACGCCGAAATGGTGCCGGAGGAGGGGAGGAACAGCTCCGGATCTTCCGCGTAGATCCGCGCTTCCATGGCGAAGCCGTGGCTGGCGATATCCTTCTGCCGGTAGGGCATTTTCTCACCGGAAGCGATGCGTAGCTGCATCTCCACCAGGTCTACACCGGTAATCATCTCCGTAATGCCGTGCTCCACCTGGAGCCTCATGTTCATCTCCAGGAAGAAGATCTCTCCCTTGGGCGTAACCAGGAACTCCACGGTGCCGGCGTTGGTGTAGCCGACGTGCTTGGCCAGCTTCAGGGCGTACTTGGTTAGAAGACGCCGAAGCTTCTGGGTCATCTTGATGGACGGCGCTATCTCCAGAATCTTCTGGTTGCGACGCTGCACGGAGCAGTCCCGTTCCAGTAGATGAATGGTCTTCTTGCGCTCGTCCGCCAGAATCTGGACCTCGATGTGGGAGGCGTGATCCAGATACCTTTCAAAGTACAAGCGGCGGCTGCCGAAGGAATTCTGGGCCTGATGGCGGGCTCGTGCAATGATGGGCGAAAGCTCGTCCTCGGAAAAGACGATCTGCATACCGATGCCGCCGCCACCGGCCGCGGCCTTGACCATGACCGGAAACCCCAGCTTTTTCGCCTGCTTCAGGGCGTTGCGGTCTCCAACGGCGGTGTTCGTGCCCGGAATGACGGGAATGCCGGCCTTTTTTGCCAGCTTGCGGGCCATTACCTTGTCGCCCATCTTCTCCATGACGTCCGGCGACGGGCCGATGAACTTTATACCAGCCTTCCGGCACGCAACGGCAAAGGCCGCATTTTCCGAAAGGAACCCGTAGCCGGGATGAATGGCATCCGCGCCGGAAGTCTCCGCCGCCTCCACTATCTTGACGATGTTCAGATAGCTTTCCGAAGCGGGGGGAGGGCCCAGAAGATAGGCTTCGTCGGCCATCCGCACGTGCAGGGCGTCCGCATCCGCCTCCGAGTAAACGGCCACCGTCCGCACCCCCAACCGCTGGCAACTGCGGATGACCCGGCAGGCAATCTCTCCCCTGTTGGCTACAAGAACCTTGTTAAACATGGCTACTCCGGCAATTATACACTTTTGGCTTCAGGGCTTGCCGCAGCCCATTCCTTTTGACGCTGTACCTGCACCACGAATCTCCTGGAGCGAACGTCCCTGTCCAGCCAGTACCGGATGGCGCCGTCGAGAATCGCCCGGACCTCCTCGTAGAGGGGGGGTGATATGCGAATACGGGGCGCATCTTCTTCGCCGTTCCGGTGGAAGTGCCGAAGGACTTTGAGCGCCGGCAGGGACAAGGGCGCCGTCCCCTCGCGCTTCGAAGCGCATTCGGCGCAGATCACCCCGCCCAGGCTTACGACGAAACGATGTCGTCCCGCCTCGACTGCCTTGCGGCATTCAACGCACCGGTAAAGTTCCGGCATGAATCCGTTAACCCGCAGCAGGTCCAGCTGAAACCTTAGCATTGGCTCGTTGTCCTCCGGCGCTTCCTGCACGACCCTCAGGGTGTCCAGAAACAGGCTGTACAGGTGTGGGTTGGGGCTGCCTTCTACGGCGAACCCGTCCACCAACTCCGCGAGATAGAAGGCCCTGGCAGTGGCGTCCAACCGGCCCTTCAGGGCGGCGAAAGCCTCCAAAGTCACAACCTGCCTGATGCTGGACATGCGTGGGCTACGATAGAGGGCCAGGTCTACCCGGGTGAGAGAGTCCAGGTGGCCCATTTTACGGCTGTTCATCTTCCGAGCGCCCCAGGCGATGGCACGCAGCTTGGAGCCGTCTTGTGATATGAGGGTAACCAGCAGGTCCGCCTCCCCCATGACGGAGGTCTTCAGCACGACGCCTTCCGTCTTAAAGAGCCGCGGCGCAACCATTAAAGCTCCTGCCGCCCCTGGAAGGCACGGCTCAAAGTAATGTCGTCGGCGTATTCAAGATGACCGCCTACGGGCAGCCCTCTCGCCAGATTCGATACCTTGATGCCCAACGGTTTTATTAGACCGTGCAGGTACATGGCCGTGGCGTCGCCCTCCAGGGTGGGGTTGACGCCAATGATAACCTCCTTCACGGCGCCATCCTCCAGCCGGGGCAGGAGTTCGCGGATCCGAATATCGTCGGGCCCGACGCCGTTCATTGGAGAGATTACGCCGTGAAGAATGTGGTAGAGACCCTTGTAGAACCCTGCCCGTTCGAGGGCAAGAACGTCCAGCGGCTCCTCGACCACACAGACCTGGCTTCTGTCCCGTCGGGAGCCGCTGCACAGATCGCAGGGGTCTATCTCCGTCAGGTTCTGGCACACCGAACAGAAGATAATGCGCTCCTTGACGCCGAGAATGGCTTCGGCCAGCTCCTGGGCTTCTTCCTCCGGCTGTCGGATGATGAAGTAGGCTAGCCTCTGGGCGCTCTTTGGGCCTATGCCGGGCAGCCGGTGAAGCTCTTGTATCAGGCGGACCACCGGGGGCGGCGCAGGAATGTTTCCGTTCATATCCTCTCCAAGCCGTTGCCGTTCTGCTCGAAGTTGTGATCGCCGTAGATCCCCACCTCCCTGCCCTCGAAGACGTGGATGATAAGCTCTTCACGACGAACTCCCGCCACGTCCACCAGTTCCTGGTCAATGGCGCGGATTACCTCCCGGATCCCCTCCTGGCCGGCGTCCTCGGTGATGCAGAGGGTGCCGTGGACGATAGTCGAGGTGAAGTGAAGCTCAATCCTACCCACAGGCCGGTCATTCTCGACTATGAGGTATGACTCGGAATAGGGGGTGCGGCAATCTCTCTCGAAGGTGAAGTCTTCCAAGGCGCTCCGTCCTTTCAGGTGCGAATCTGGCCGCTCCCGAGGATGATCCACTTGTACGTAGTCAACTCTTGCAGGCCCATAGGCCCGCGGGCGTGGAACTTCTGGGTGCTGATGCCTACCTCGGCGCCCAGGCCGAACTGCGCCCCGTCGCAGAAGTAGGTGCTGGCGTTGACGAAGACCGCCGCGGCATCTACCTCATCCAGGAACCGGGACGCTGCGGAGTAGTCCTCCGTCACGATGGCTTCCGAGTGGCCCGAGCCGTGGGTGTCAACGTGCTCCAACGCCTCGTCAAGGGAGTCCACCACTTTGACGCCAGCCACCAGGGAGAGAAATTCGGTGCCATAATCTTGCGGCTCGGCTGGCTTTACCTTCAGGCCTTCCATTGGGGCGAGAATGCTCAAAGCCCGCGCGTCGCACCGCATCTCCACCCCCGATTCGGCCCACTGGCGAGCTACGGCGGGCAGATGTGTACCGGCAACCGCTGCATGGACCAGCAGGGTATCGAGGGCGTTGCATACCGTGGGCCGCTGGGTCTTGGCGTTGTTGGCGATGGCCACCGCCTTGTCCAGCGAAGCGGTGCGGTCCAGGTAGGTGTGACACACGCCGACGCCTCCGGCCACCACGGGCATGGCGGCGTTCTCCGACACGAAGCGGATGAATTCGGCGCCGCCCCTGGGAATCATCAAGTCGATGTATTCGTCCATACGAAGCATAGCTGCGACCAACCGGCGGTCCGTATCGCCCACCAGCTGCACGGCGTCCCGGGGAATCCCAGCAGCTTCGATAGCATCCTGCACCAGCCGGGCCAGCAGTCTGTTGGAGTTGACGGCTTCTTTGCCGCCACGCAGGATGCAGGCGTTGCCCGACTTGAGACAGAGGGCGGAGATGTCTATGGTCACGTTGGGACGGTTCTCGTAGATGGAACCCACCACTCCCAGGGGCACCCGCTTCTTGCCGACCTGCAGGCCATTGGGGCGGGTATGCATGTCGAAGACCTGCCCCACCGGATCGGGGAGCCCGGCAATGGAGCGAAGGTCGCCGGCCATTGACTCCAATCGTGCGCCGGTGAGGAGGATACGGTCCAGCAGGGAGTCGGAGAGGCCCATTTCCCTGCTTGCCTGGATGTCAAGCTCGTTGGCCGCCAGAATAGCAGGCTGGTTATCAATAAGGGCATCCGCGATATTGCGGAGGGCCCGGTCTTTCCGCTCCGTGGAGCAGCGAGCCAACTCCTTGGAGGCTCGTCGTGCCCGCTTTCCCTGAGAAACTATGCTTTCCGTTGCTGTAATCATGCTCTGTACTCTGCCTAAAAATCGGGGATTATATACGGTGTTACCAAACACCAGTAATTACTTAATTCTTTCCTTTTTGCTTTTCCCCTAATCCAATTAACGTATTCAACATTTCCGGGTTTTGCGCCATCATAGGAATTAAGAGTTTCATCAACATTTCATTTTCGGATTCTTCTTTAGGTTTAGCAATAGATGTAATAGTATCAACTAATTTCTCTTGAGTTCCGGATACTGTAGTTTCAATTACTGCTGCCTTTGTAGTTATTTCAGCAAGAGCGTCACGAGTTCTCTCATAATTACGTAAGCTTTTACGCTCAGCTTGATAGCTATACCATATAGCCACCCAAGCAAGAATTACGGTTACAGCCACTCCCACTAGAGATATTACCGTAGATATTTCCATGCTCCTCTCCTTTGCCTAAAACTAGTGGATATTAGCAGTCCCGGGAATCTCGCTCCCACTCCCGAACCTGTCCCTAAATCAGCGTCAGGTTATTCCGGTGCACCACCTCTTGACCGTAGCTGCACTCTATCAGTTCCAGGATGCCGTCCGACCGGCGTCCCTTTATCGCGTCCACCTGGTCGGAACTGTAATTGACCAACCCGCAGGCGAATCGCTCCTTTTCTAAGTTGCTTATGTAAACTACGTCGCCCCGCTGGAACGGGCCGTTTACTTCCTTCACCCCCACCGGCAGCAGGCTACCGTGCCGCCGTCGCAGGGAGGCTTCCGCCCCTTCGTCCACGATGATGTCGCCGTGAAGCGTCAGTCCGCTCAGCATCCACCGCTTGCGGCTCTCCATCTTGCTCACCGACGTGGCGAAGTAGGTGCCGACGTCCTCGCCGCCCGCGACCCGGCATACCACGTTGGACAGACGCCCATTGCAAATTATCGCCGGCACGCCGGAGCGGGTCGCCACCTTGCATGCCTCCAGTTTGGATACCATCCCGCCCCTTGACCAGGTGCTGACGTGCTTCCCGGCGAGGGATTCGATATAGGAGTCGATACGCTCCACCCTCGGAATCAACGTTGCGTTGGGGTTCCGACGGGGGTCGGCGGTAAACAGGCCGTCCATATCCGTCAGCACCAGCAGCAGGTCCGCGTCAACCAGATTGGCAACCAGGGCGGAGAGCGTGTCGTTGTCCCCAAAGACCGGGCCAATTTCGTCCACCGCCACCACGTCGTTCTCGTTGATGATGGGTATCACGCGACGCTTCAGCAAGGAAAGGATCGTGTTTCGCACGTTCAGATATCCCTGCCTGTCCTCCAGGTCACGGCGTGTGAGGAGCACCTGTGCCACGGGGATTTCCAGCGGCTCGAACAGAGAACTGTAGGCATGCATCAGATGGGTTTGGCCCACGGCGGCAAGCACCTGGCGGAAGGGGACGTGGCGGGCCTGCTCCGCGACACCCAGGGACTTCATGCCGGCGGCGATGGCCCCGGACGTGACCAGCAGAATCTCTTTGCCTTGTCCGTAGAGATCGCCTATCTGGGCCACCAGCGATTCCATGGTGGGTGCGTGCAGGGTGTCGCTGCCGCCCGTCAGCACGCCGGTGCCCGCCTTCACGACGATACGCTGATATCGACGCGAAGAACCGGGGAGACTCTGCTTGAGGGCTTCGGGGGCGGTGTTTCTAGTCATTACCTGTGGCAGCTTCCTGTGGGCGTTGGGACAACTCATTATATCAGGGGCAATATTGGCCAACAAGAACGAGCAGTCGTTATCGGCTCCGCTGCCGCTGTCCATTACGCCAAAAAGGGTTGACGTAGAGGGACAGTGAGCTATCCGGTTCACGGGGTGGTGGTGCGCTGATGTCCGAACTCCTCCCAGGTTGCGGCGCCGTCACCATCGAAGTCGACTTTCAGGACGGGGTACTGGCTGCTTGTGCCGAAATGCCAAGGGTCATCAACCCCGGTGGCGGCGTTATCGTCGGCGTCCGCGTCATCCAGGTCGGCATTCCAGGTTTGGTAAATGCCGGTGTATCCGGTCGGCGACTGCATCTCGGCCGTGGTCTTGCCCTGGACATTCTCCGCGTCCCCTCGCTCGAAAGCGTTTGTTTGGCCGGAGGTTTGAGTGTCCCAATAGGTGTCGGAATATGCACCAGAAGTATGCCATCCAATCAGGCCGCCAAGGCGCTCATCCCCTTCAACCTTTCCGATGGCATAGGCAATTCTAAGGTTACCGGAATTTAGGCCGATTAGCCCGCCGACGATTGGGCCGCCCGAGACGCTACCGGTGGCGTAGCTGGCGATGATATCGCCTGAGTTGGCGCCGGCCAGGCCGCCGACGATTCCCACGGCCGACACGTTGGCGGCGGCGTAGCTAGATCTAATGCTGCCGGCATTATCCCCTATGAGTCCACCCACGGTGCTGTTGCCAGAAACGGCGCCGGTGGCGTAGCTGGCGCTGATTGTGCCTCTGTTCCGGCCAACCAGACTGCCGACATCGTCAACTCCGGTTACCTCAACATCGATCAGGGCCAAACCACGGATGACACTTGAGGATTCGACTTTGCCGAAGAGGCCGGCTACGCCAGGGTCCACACGTTCGGTACGACGGCTGATGTACAGATTGCTGATTGTGTGTCCGTTGCCGTGGAAGACGGCGCTGAACCAATCCTGTTTAATTCCAATGGGCAGCCATCCGCCGCCGGAGGTCCACCCGTCATTTATCTCGCCGGACGAGTAGCTTTCGATCTCTTGGAAGTCCAGCGACCGGGTAAGTTCGTAACCGTTGCAGCGTCGATCACAGATGAATTCCTCTTCGGCTGTGGGGAAGGCGGCGGCGTAGACGTCTATGTTGTCGTCGTCGTCTGGCATCCCGGCGCCGCCGAGGTCGTAGCGAATGACGTCCAGCTGCTCCAGGGTGGAAATCTCAATGAGCCGGTCTCCGTCAGCGTCGTATTTGCCGTTGGGTGACGCACGGCCCACATCGGGAGAGGTTGGAGGGGCAGCGGCGGTATGCTGGGGACCGAACTCCTCCCAGGTTGCAGCGCCGTCACCATCGAAGTCAACCTTCAGGACGGGGTACTGGCTGCTTGTGCCGAAATACCAAAAGTCATCAGCCCCGGTGGCCACGTTGCCGTCGGCGTCGGCGTCATCCAGGTCGGCATTCCAGGTCTGGTAAATGCCGGTGTATCCGGTGGGCGACTGCAGCTCGGCAGTGGTCTTGCCCTGAATGTACGGGAGGGTCTCGGAGGTGTCGGGGATGTCCAGGCCAGAAGCTTCGATGTCCCAGTAGCTGGCGGTCACGGTTCTGTTACTGCCAGTCCCAATGATCCCCCCGACAGTCTTCAAGCCGGATACTTTGCCGGTGGCGTAGCTTGCGACAACCGTGCTATCGCTATTGCTTCCAATGAGTCCCCCGGCGCGGCCGCCGCCCCACACGCTGCCGGTGGCGTAGCTGGCGCTGACTATGCCGTCTTTTTGGGCACCGGCCAGGCCCCCGGCAATTGCGGCGGCTGAGACGTCACCGGTAGCATAGCTGGTGACGACGAGTCCAAACTCTTGAACCCTTCCGACCAGCCCGCCAACGGCTGATCCGCCGGACACGTTCACCGCCGCGTAGCAGGAACTGATTATGCCGCGAGTCTGGACAGCCGATTGGCCAAGGAATTCCTTGTCCGGGCCAATATTCAGGGCGACCAAGCCGCCGACGACAGCTCCGCCGGAGACGCTGCCGGTAGCATAGCTGGAGAGCACGACGCCGTGATTCACGCCGACGAGGGAGCCTGTATTGTCGGAGCCATGCACCTCGACGCCGACGAGCCCGATGTCACGAATGACGCTTGAGGTGCCGGTGTAGCGGAAAAGAGCAACGGGGCCTTTCTTGGAGGAGATGTAGAGGTTGGAGATGGTGTATCCATTGCCGTGGAAGGTGGCGTGAAAATAGTTCCGGCGGTCTCCAAAGGGGCGCCATCCGCTGCCTCCGGTTAACCTGTAATTGACGGCGCCGGAAGCGTAGCTTTCAGCCTCGCTGAAGTCCAACGACCGGGTCAGCTCGTAGCCTTTGCAGCCTCCATCGCAGACCGATTCCTCTGAGTTGGCCGGGAAGGCTAATTCGTAGCCTTGGATATATCGTCTATCGTTTGGCTCACCATCTCCGTTGAGGTCGTAGCGGATGGCGTTCAACTGCTCCAGGTAGGAGACCTCAATGAGGCCGTCACCGTCGGCGTCTTCTTTCTTAAAGAGGCTGGGCGGCGGCTCAGGGGTGGCGGGCGTGGGCGTGATTTCGGGTCTGTCCGTGGGGCGGGGAGGGCGTGGGGTGGAGGTCTTGGCAGCTTGAGGGGTTCGTGTACGCCGGGAAGGAGCATCGGTGACGGGAAGGCTATCGTCCGGGGAGTATGTTTCCCGCTCATTGACCTCTTCGTCACGGCCGAATTGGACAAAGCCGCCGTCATCGTTGAACCGTACGAATCCCTGTTGATATATCCAAAAGCCGCCGTATACAAGCGCTATGAGGAGAATGTTCAAAAAGAAACCGCACGGCAGACATCCGCGACGGCGGCCGGTCGAATATGTATCAGTTGGCTGGTCGGAGTTTTCCAATATTTTAGCCCAGTCTCATTTCGTTGGATCAGCCGGAAGCCGCCACGGGCTTACCTGGCATGGTCCGCCCTGTGCGGGGGCGGGGGACCGGGGAACGTCAACCATGAGGCGGCTTCCTGATAGCGTTGGGACAACTCATTATATCAGGGGCCCTAATGGCCAACAAGAACGAGCAGCCCGGAAGAGATTTAGGCGTTGGTGAGCCAGGGTGTACCGTACTGCGAGGCATTGCGCGACGGTCCACACCACCGCTTGTTTTCCCTACGTTAATGTCCCGTTCTGAACGGCCTCAAGGAAACCCTTAAAGCTGGGGCTGCGGCTGGCTATCGTTTGAGGACATAGACTCATTGCGATATCTTCAGCAACCCGGGCGGTATAAGTTCGATTAACGAGTAAATTTCTCAAGTGATGCTTAGGATTTTCGATTTGGTCGGGCAACGAAGTATCCACATTCCCCAGCGCTTGGCCTCCTAGGCGCTCCCTCAAGCGCCCGGCGTCGCCAAAGAACCACGCCTCAAGGTGCCACTGCGCGTAGGCATATTGAATACTGACCTTTGGATTATCGGGCAGACGATTCTGGATATCTTCTTTGAAATACCTCATTTCTTGGTTCGGGTCCTTGCCATCTGCATCAATGAGGATGACTACTTTATCTGGTGGAAAACTGGTATACAGCCTTGATTTGATCAGTTTTACGGCGGTTGATACGGTTATTTGCCGGTTTCTCGGTGGGACCCCGATGTTAACGTCAATACCCTGGTTCTGTAGATGCCGGACTAGATGGGGAAGGGCCCGTCGTTCAGTTTCTCCAGAGGCAACTATAAAAACGCGTTTGGACACTTGCCTAGGCTCCAAATCCCTTAGTTTGGTAGTATTCGCCTAGTCCGAAGCCGGACTGCTCAAGAGCTTTCCTCACTTTGTCAACATTCCCTTCCTTAGTTACCTCTGTTCCACCTTGGGCGTTCCGATTTACAACAATAACTGCTCCGGGATCGTCGAGAAAATCAAGCAGTAGTGGCGAATGGGTTGTAACAATGAATTGGACGCGATCCAACGCATCCAGCAAGTGCAAAACAAAGGAAGACAGAGCGGCCGGGTGGATGTAGTTCTCCGGCTCTTCTACTCCAACCAGGTTGATTTCCGTATCCCCGTAAAGAGTTGTCATCAGCGCCAGCATTCGCAACGTCCCGCTGGATGCCCCCATCTGATGGACAGTAAATTTAAGGCCCGGTTCTTCCTGCACAAAATAAAAACGATCTTCTGACTCTTTAGGTTCAATCTTGCTGGGAAGGCCGACGACATCGCGAGTCGCTGTTACTATTCGTTCCAATGCCTTGGGAGACGACTCCTTCAAGACATACAATCTCTCTGCAAGATTTCTTCCGTATGCATCGAACCGAGGAGAATCCGACCCGCCTAGCCAGTCGCGTCGCAATAAAAAGGGACTGGGGTCAAAGAAGCCCCAATTTGCAACGAATCCAGCAAGTTCCCTGCCAGGAAAAGACGCGTCAGCCGCGGCTGCGGCCAGCGCGCAAGTAGTTGGATCCTGTTTTAGGATCACTCCTGCCTTCTTTTCTCCAGACCACCATTCTCCTTCGCCTTTTTCAGCCTTTAGAAGTTCTTGGGGTGGAGCAGAAGGTGGAAACCTCTTGACACTCTCAGTAACTCTAAAGTCGACAGGTTCTCTTGTCAGACGAACCGCCCATTCAAATCTGGCACTCTCCCCTTCGAATTCAACGACCAACTCAATCTCACTTGCATACTCTCCTTTCCAAGCAAGGTTGAGGAACCCCCCTCGAGAAAAAACGGCACTGCGGAAATCCCGACCTCGGACTCCCTCGTGGAGAAACCGAAGTGCGTCAAGAATTGTGCTCTTCCCTGAGGCGTTTGGGCCAATGAAGAAATTAAGTTCGCCAAATTCAATGCTAACGTCTTTAAGACTCCGGTAATTTTTTGCGGTGAGTTTCAGAAGTTTCATATACACAGACAACTTTGAAGAGCAATTTTTCGCATCGTACCTACGCTTGAGATTCTATGCTGCGTAATTTAAAAATTCAACTTTACGTACCAGTACGGCGGGCCTCTCGCCGCCCCGGCTGCCCATTGAACCGCCTGCCTCCAGGGAATACAATAGGCGGCAGGTCTGGCTGCCTAGCCAGACCAGATATCTGTTAGGCGAAGAAAGCCCACGTGTCCCTGAAAGCCCTGCTGCCCCTTCTGGGCAGCCATCCCGCATTCGAGGGGCTGTCCGAAAGGCTGGCAGACGGCGGAAGCGCCACCGCCTCCGTATCTGCCGGCGGGACCGCTCTGCTTCTCGGCGCGCTCCGACGCCACCTGAAACGCCCGATACTGGTCGTGACGCCGCGGCAGGACGACGCCCGGCGTCTTCTGGACCAGCTATCTCTATACCTGGGCGCCGACGAATCCGCTCTACCCCTTCCCGAGCCCGACGTTCTCCCCTTCGAACGGATAACGGTGGACGCCTCCACCAGCAATCGACGGCTCATGGCCTTGGACGCCCTGGGCCAACCTTCCGGCGCCAATCCGCCAATAGTCGTGGCGTCTCTGGTAGCCGCCCTGCGGAAGACTCTGACCCAGTCCACTTTCGAGCAAAGCGCCATCACGCTGACGGTGGGTCAGAGAGTCCCATTGGGTGAACTAACCAAGGCCTGGGTGAAGATGGGCTACCGGCGGGAGCACTCCGTGGAGATTCCAGGTTCCTTCAGCATCAGGGGCGGCATCGTCGACGTCTTCTCTCCCAACTCAGAACTGCCCCTCCGCCTCGACCTGTTCGGGGACGAAATCGAAAGCCTGCACCTCTTTGATCCTGTAACCCAGCGCTCCGTGAAGCCCGTGGAAAGCGCGCGAATAATTCCCGCCCAGGAGTCTCTCCCTCTCCACGTTGAGCGGGGGGACATAGACCGGCTGGTGGCGGAGATGGACTTCGGACGGTGCACCGATGGCGTGCAAGGGAGGTTTCAGGAGGACCTGGCAAACATATTCGCCGGGGCAAATTGGGATGAGATGGACTTCTATCACGGCCTAATCAACCAATCGTCCATATTGGAGCATCTGGGGGACGGCGCCATCGTCATCTTTCTCCAACGAAGCCTTGTGGAGCAGGAAGCCGAGTCCCTTCAGGAACACGTTGAGAGGATGCGGCGAGACCGGGTGGACCGCGGCGAGCTTCCGGACAATTTTCCCAAGGCCACACTGGATTGGGCTGAATTCACCGAGGGAATTGATCGAAGGCCGGTCCTGGACATTACCCCGTGGAACACAGAGGGATTGGGGTTCGAGTTCCGCAGCGCGCCTTCCTACTACGGCCGGATGGAACAGTTCACAACGGAGATTCGAGAGGAAATGCGAAGCGGCCGCATTGTGGTCCTGGCGAGCCGTCACGCCCGCAGGCTAGCCCAAATACTAGCGGATGCGGAAATAGGCTCCGTCCTCGCCGACGACGCAAACCCAAGCCTTCAACCCGGCCGTGTCGCAATCGCCCCCGGCTCCCTGGAGCAGGGTTGGCGGCTGACGCTGCCGGAGGGAGAGGTTCTGCTGCTCACGGACCTGGAAATCTTCGGCACTGCCAAGGAACGCCGCAGCCGCACCAAAAGACCCGTCAAGAAGGCGTTGTTTCTCTCCCAGCTGGAACCGGGGACATTCGTCGTCCACGAAGACCACGGCGTCGCCCGCTTCGCCGGGACCACCAGCATGGACGCCAACGGTGAAAGCCGGGAGTACCTGGTTCTCGAATATGCCGAGTCGGACAAACTATATCTGCCCACTGACCATCTGGACCGCATCTATCCCTACGTGGGAACAAGCGACCTCCCCCCGACTCTGACCCGCCTCAGCAGCTCTGAATGGGCCCGGGCCAAGGAGCGCGTCAAGGCCTCTACACGGGAGCTTGCCAAGGAGCTTCTTGACCTCTACGCCGACCGGCGGGTGGCCAGGGGTCACGCCTTCTCAGCCGACGTGGTATGGCAGCGGGAAATGGAGGACGCCTTCCCTTACGAGGAAACCCCCGACCAGGCCCGCGTAATTGACGAGGTGAAGGCCGATATGGAGGACCTGCGGCCCATGGACCGGCTGGTTTGCGGCGACGTGGGCTACGGCAAGACGGAGGTGGCCCTCCGCGCCGCCTTCAAGGCCATAAACGACGGCTTGCAGGTGGCGCTGCTGGTGCCCACGACTATTCTGGCCCAGCAGCACTACGCTACATTCGTCGACCGGCTTGGCCCCTACCCCATTCGGGTGGAGGTCCTGAGCCGCTTCCGCACCCCAAAGGAGCAGCGCCGGATAGTCCAAGACCTCGGCAAGGGCGCCATAGACATCGTTATCGGCACCCACCGGCTCATCCAAAAGGACGTGAGATTCCGCAACCTGGGGCTGGTCATCGTGGACGAAGAGCAGCGTTTCGGCGTCTCCCATAAAGAACGGCTCAAGAGACTGCGCCGCGAGGTGGACTTCCTCACTCTCAGCGCCACGCCCATTCCACGCACCCTCTACATGGCACTATCCGGGGTGCGGGACATGAGCGCCATGGACACGCCGCCGGAGGAACGGTACCCGGTGAAGACCTACGTGGGGGAGTACAGCGACCAAATCATCCAGGAGGCGGTCAAGCGGGAGTTGGACCGGGGAGGGCAGGTCTTCTTCCTGCACAACCGCATCCGTTCCATCCACCGGGTTGCTGCCCATCTGGGCGAGCTGGCGCCGCAAGCCCGCATCGCCGTCGCCCATGGTCGGATGGAAGAATCCCGGCTGGAAGAAGCAATGCTCTCCTTCAGCGAAGGGGAAATTAACTTACTGGTATGCACCACCATAATCGAGTCCGGGTTGGACATTCCCAACGCAAACACCCTTATTATCGATAGGGCGGACCGGTTCGGGCTATCCCAGCTTTACCAGCTGCGGGGGCGCATCGGACGCAGCAGCAGCCGCGCCTACTCCTACCTGCTGGTACCCAAGGGCAAGCGCATAACGCCAGGTGCGGAAAAGCGCCTTCAGGCCATACTGGAGGCTTCGGAGCTTGGATCCGGCTTCCGCATCGCCATGCGAGACCTGGAGATTCGGGGCGCCGGCAATATCCTGGGCGCGGAGCAGAGCGGACACATTCACGCCATCGGTTTCGAACTTTACACCAAGCTTCTTAACCAGGCTGTCCAAGATCTGCGCGCGGAAAGAGCCGAAGAAGCCGCCCCGGAAAGCGAAGCCCAGAGTGATCTGCGGGTAGACCTACCCCTGTCTGCCCACATCCCGCAAGACTTCATTGGCCATCTACCCATCAGGTTGAACGTTTACCAGAGGCTAATGGACCTGCGAAGCCACGAGCAGATTGAGGATATGCGGGAGGAGCTTCGAGACCGCTTTGGTCGCCTGCCCAGGGACGTGGACAACCTACTCTACATGGTGTCTCTCAAGATCATGGCCCGGCAGATAGGCGTTCAATCCATAGCGTCGTCCGACACAGACATTACCCTTACGCTGAAGGACAGCGTAGGCGGCGCTCGCCTGATAATGGAGCGGTCTCTGGGCGGTTGGGCCTCCGTGGGCAACCGTCAGATAAAGCTCAATCGCCGATTAATGGGGTCGAAATGGCGGGCGGTTTTGGATCTCACCTTGCAGCGCCTCAAGGAGTTCCAGGAGCGGTTCTCGCGCCTGCCCGTCGGAAGCTTGTAGACGCCGTTCTCCCGCGGGGTTTAGCCGAAGGCATCCTCGTTAAGCAGGTCCGCCAGCTCCGTTAGGCTGGTCACTCGCGGACAGTCGGTTTTGTCTGGATGCCAGCCGCCCCTGTCCAGCAGCACAGCGTTCATGCCGACGGCCCTCGCCCCTGCAACGTCGGAGTGGTATTGGTCCCCCACGTGCACCGCCTCCCCGGGTAGAACTCCAACCTTCTGGAGCGCTGCGTCGAACATTCGGGGGTCGGGCTTCTCCGCACCCACCTCCTTCGAGGTAACCAACACGTCCAGGTAGGGAGCCAGGCCAAATTCAGCCACTATGGGCGCCAGATCTTCGTGCAAGTTCGAAAGTACGCCGGTGGCTAATCCCATCTCTTTGAGCTTGGCTAACGCCGGCGCAACGTCGGCGAAAAGCGCGAAACTCTTGGGCACCGTCGCGCACACGAGCCAGACGCTTTCGGCAAGGGCCGCGCTCACGTCCAAGCCCGCCCCCCGCAAAATCAGCTGCTCGTAGTGTGAGAAGAAGCGGTTGCGTTCCTCCTCCGACCGCAGATACAGCGGACGATCGTGATTCTCGCGGCTGAAGAGTTCGTCCGCCACCGCATACCCTCGCAGTATCCCTTCTTCCTCTACGAACAGCCCAACCTCCCGGCAGGCCGACGCTTGTATCTCCTGCACCGGCGGCCAGAAGTAGGCCAAAGTGTTGTAGAAATCGAAGAAGACAGCTTTAATCATGGGCTACTGCATTGTCCTTTCCCTACAGGAAGGCGTGGATATGATGCTCGGTGACATCCCTTCGTCAAGCCTCGCGAGCCAGGGCTAAGCCGTATACCGAAACGGCCGACACTTTCCAGAGGGCCTTGGCGCAGGCTGCCATGGTGCTGCCAGTGGTCACCACGTCGTCGATCAGCAAAACGGCCTCTCCCTCAACGGTTGTCGTAGTCGAGAAAGTTCCCTCGTCTATCTCCATACGAGCCGCCCGCGTTCCACGCTGAACTTGCGGCGGAGAATCGACAAGCCGTTCCAGAACCCCCTTCGCCATCGGAACGCCTATCAATCTGCCAAGTTCCCTGGCCAGCAATTCGGCCTGATTGTAGCCGCGACTCCTCTCTCGCCGGGGGTGCATTGGCACGGGGACCAACAGAGTGGCGTGAATCTCGGCGTCGTCAAGGCGGCGAGCCAGGATGTCGGCAAGCTCCGGCGCCAGGGCGCGGTAGTTTCGATACTTGAGGGCGTGGACGGCGGAGCGGATGACACCCTCGAAGGGATAGACCGCCCGGATGCCGCTGATGGGCAGCGGCGTCACGACGCAGCGTCGGCACCGGCGGGCGGAACCGGGCTGAGCGCATATCTCGCAGTAGGCCCGCAGTTCCATCATTCCGGCCAGGCATTCCTTACAGACGCCGCGGCCTTCCCTTCGACACTCAACGCAGTACAGAGGAAGAAGAAAGTCCAGCGCAGCCTTGCCCGCCATCCCCAACAATCCGGTTCTCATAAGCCCCTAGGTGCGGAACCGGACCACTCGATAGCCCTCGGCGTACTCGAAGCCCGCCTTCTTTCCCATCTCGGCGGACCATTGGCGAAGCCAGCCAATGCTTTCGTCCTCCGACAAGCCCCCAATCTGGCTACGGTGACATCTCAGGGCGTCCACCTTGATATCCATGCTATCGGAAATGTCGACGTAGGTGTCTATCTCCTCCGGACCCCACAGCATCAGCGTACCCGTCTTGTGGGGAACCAGCCCCTCCGCTTCCAACTCCGGGAAGTGCAGACGGTCCCTGGCGTAGGGAAAGACCGCATCCTGGGTCACCTGTCCCACGATGCGGTGATCGCGATGAAAATAGAAGGACCTTCTATACGGGTCGGGACAGATTACCACCTCGGGCCGGAAGCGGCGCACCGCACGCACAAGATGGCCGCGGAACTCCCGGGTGTCCTCCAACTCTCCATCTGGATAGCCCAGGGCCACCACCTCCTTGACGCCGAGGGTCTTCGCCGCCTCCAGCTGCTCCTGGTAGCGGATCTTCGCAAGCCTATCCGGCGTCATGTCGGGATCGTCCGTACCCTTGCTGCCGTCGCTGCAAAGCACGTAATAGACACTTGCCCCCTGCCGAATCCAGTTGGCCACCACGCCGCCGCAGGAAATCTCAGCGTCGTCAGGATGGGGAGTAACCACCAATGCAGACTGGGGAACCTCTTCCACGGGCCGCCTCCATACGTTAGGTTGTTAGTGACAAGTTACTCTGCTACAATCTCAATTCGGTGTCAAGACGAGATTTTCACAGCAGAAAGGGGCAGCGCTGCCCCTTTCTTGCGGCGGATGGAAGGGGCCCCGCGCCCCGCATTTCCGGCAAACCGAGGGGGACTAGGTCCCCACCCGCCTAGCGAGAAAGCAGACCTTTGACCATACGCAATTTCCGGTGGGAAGACGCACCCAGCCTGGCAGAGTTAGAGAATCGGCTGTTGCAATCTCCCCATGCCTCCACAGCCCCCAAGGAACGGTTCGTCACCGAGTTTTTGGGCCAGCCGAACCTGAACCCCGAGGAAGACCTCTTCCTCTACGAATCGGAAGGGATCCTGCAGGGCTACGGCCTCATCTTCCATGAGCCTGCCATTAGCCGGACCGTTCTCATGTCGAAGACCCATCCCGACGCGGACGCCTCCGCCGTCGAGGAGGCACTGCTGGATACGGCCTTGCGGCGCGCCGGCCAGTTGGGGGCCAACGTGCTCCACGTTCAGGCAAAGCCCAACTCCCCCCAGAGCGACCTGCTCCTGCGGCGGGGCTTCCAACACATCCGCACATACTGGACCATGGGTTGGGAGATTCAAGACCTACCCCCAGCCGAACCCCCGGAGGGCTGCTCCTTTCGGAGTTATGGCCGGGAAGGCGACGCAGAGGCGCTCACAGACATCCAGAACGCCGCCTTTGGCGGCAGCTGGGGATTTGCTCCCAACACCTCCCAGGAAATTGCCTATCGCGCAGAAATGAGCGTCACCAGCCACGACGGGATAATCTTCCTCTGCGAGGGTGAAACCGTCTATGGCTACTGCTGGACCTACCTAGCGGGGGATGCCGATAAGCGTGTGGGGATTATTTTCATGATTGGGATTCATCCCATCTACCGACGGCGCCGGCTGGGCAAGCCGCTGCTGACGGCTGGGCTGAAATACCTCGCCTCTCTTGGGGTAGACCACGTGGAGTTAGAGGTCGACGGGGCAAACACTCCGGCAACCAGGCTATACTTCTCTTTGGGCTTCACCAAGGTTTCCGAAAGTCACTGGTTCGAGGCCGCACCCGGTCCCGCCTAATCCTTGCCCTTGGCGTCCTTCAGCCCGAGACCTTCCCCATCCGGCGGAACGACCCTCTCTGCAATATCCTGCGGCGTCAGCACCCCGCCGGAAATCACAATCCTCATCGCCTCGTCCACGGATAGAGTGGTGGACACCACTTCTTCCTCGGGCACTAGCGCCAAGTAACCGGAGGTGGGCAGAGGCGTCGTCGGAATGTAAACTGCCACCATTTTCGTGCCATCCGGATCCCGGAACGTGGATGTGGCGAACCCAATGGACTTTATCCCCTTGGAAGGAAAATCCAACAGCACCACCCGGTTGTGCTCGATGCCCATGTTCGACGATCCCAGGGCGTCGACGGTCTGCTTGGCCGCACTGTAGATGGAGCGAAATATGGGGATTAGGTCGGCGAGCCAATGCCCGAAGAGGATGAGCTTTCTCCCGATTACGAAGCTTCCCACCATGCCCATCAGATACAGCACTATCAGGAAGGTGACAAGGCCCACTCCCGGGATGTGCCTGCCAGTAATCCCGTCAATCAACTGCACCAGGGGCGGATCGATTAGATCGAAGACAAACTTGATGATCAGGTAGGTGGCCCCCAGGGGCAGCAGGATAAGCAGGCCGGCTATTATGCGGCCACGAATATGGCCCCCAACGAATTTCAAAATGCCCGCTGGACGGGGCATGACATCCTCCCAATTTTAGCAACGAGTCGGCAACGATACCGAGTATTATATTACTTTACGGGATTTATGTTAACTCTACGTTAACCCGTAAAGTTCGAGGAACTTCCCCGCCGCCCTGTCCCAACTCATGGCGTCCGCGGTCTCCAGAGCGGCCCGGCTGAGGGAATTCCGAAGGCTTTCGTTATAGAAAATCATGGCGAGGGTGTCGGCGAACCGCTCCGGGCACCGCCACGGCAGAAGATAGCCGTTGCGTCCATGCTTCACCACCCAGGGCAGCCCGCCCACGCGGGTTGCGATAACCGGGGCGCCACAGGCCATGGCCTCCAGGGCGACGAGGCCGAAGCTCTCATAATAGGAGGGCACCACACAAACGTCGGCGGCGGAGAAGTATGTAGCCAAAGTTTCCCGTGGCGCGCGGCCCACGAATTCCACCACGTCGTCCAGCCCCAACCGCGCTGCCATTTCGGCCAGCCGCCGCGGTTCCGGCTCCGACGCCGGGTCTCCCCCGACAATCAGCAGCTTGAATGGTACGTCCCCATCCACGCAGGCGGCTATGCGAAGCAGGAACTCCACCCCCTTCAGCGGCTCGATGCGGCCCACGTACAGCGCGACTTTTTCGCCGTTCAGTCCCAGCCTGCGCCTAGATTCTGCCGCGTCCAGAGGCCGAAACAAAGACGTGTCCACGCCGCAATGCACTATCTTCAGTCGTTCACTGGGAGCGCCGTAAAGCTCCACCATTGCCTCTGCTTCATGGGGGGTAGAGGCGGTAATACAGTCGGCAGAGCGCATAATGTCGCCCTCTGCGCGACTCCTGAAGCCCGGCTCGTCCTCGCCGGCCCGGGCGCGACGTTTCAACTCCGCCAAGGTGTGAAAGGTCGCCACGTGTCTGGCCCCGCTGCTCTGAACTACGCAGCGCCCCGCCAAGGCCGAAAGCCAGTAGTGGGAATGCACCACGTCGTAGCGCGTCCCGTTTTTCTTCTGAAAGTCCAGTATTTCGCCAGCAAAGGGCTGTACGTGCATAAGCAGGTCTTTCAGAGGCGCGTCCGGCGGCCCGCCCGCCAGATGAATCACCCGCACGTTTTCGTTCGCGACTGTCTCGTCTGAGTCTTCGCCAGTGTGCTTGCGGGTGAACACGTCCACACCAACGCCCAAGTCGCCCAACCGGTTGGCCAGCTCTCTAACGTAGACGTTCATGCCGCCAACCTTGCCTGCGCCGGGGGCCATTACCGGGCAGGAGTGATAGCTGATCAAGGCTACCCTGGATTGCGTCAAGGTCGACTGATCACCATGTTGTAGATTGGCTTGTCTATGCCACCCAGGTGGTACTTGTATCTCTCGTTGCCCCGGAGGAAGTCGTAGTAGCTCTTGCCATCCTCAATAGCGTTCTTTACGCTGAGCGCCTTCAGCAGCAATCCCACGCTGTAGTAGCCGAAGGCCGGGTTGTAGCCGCTGTTGTAGAGTAGACGGGAGCCGCCGTAGTCGAAGGTCATGGCAGACGCCACCCGGGACCCTTCAATCTCCATGAAAAAGAGGCTCAACAGCCCTTCCCGACTCAGGGTCGAAGCCAGCGCACGGAAGAATTTTTCCCTCTGTGGAGTCAGAAATTTGGCTTTATCGTGGCGGCTCATGGCGAGAAGTTCCAGGAAGTCTCCCATAGCATCTTCGACCTCAAGCGGGTCCGTAAGGGAGTACCAGCGCGCGCCCTCGGCCGTGTTCAGCCTTCGCAGCTTGCGGCGCAGCTCGTGGCGGTGCTTCTTGGTCAGCCCGGCCACGTACTCCTCCCAGTCCTCGGGAAGGTCCCGGCCCGGGCACACCTCCTGCTGGACGATTTCTACGACATAGCCCTTGGAGCGCGCCGCTTCCGGCAGCAACGCCAGGGTCGGGGAATCTTCAGCCAGGGAAAAGAGACTCAGCGCGTCCCATTCCATCGGCTCCAGGTAGTCCAAGAGCGCCTCGAAGAACAGCCGCTCATGGCCGGGGAGAATCAGAAAGTCGTTGTAGTCGCACAAGTCCTCGTCGCCCACGAAAGTGATCGCCCCACCGTCCCGTCGCAGGGAGGCCATTCCCAGCGTCTGCTCCTCGTGAACAATCTTCAGAAACTGCGGGGCTGCGTCACCGCCCACCTCCCTCATCCAAACCCGTTGCCATTCCAGGGTTTGGAAGGGGGTATTCACCACGCTCTGTGAAAGAAGACGCCCCCATTCGCTGGCAGCGTCAAAGGATCCGATGTATTGGACTTCAGCCATCCTAGCCCCTTTGCATCATCGACAGCAGTTCTTTCGGGCAGGCGTCAGCGTCGGCGAAAGGCCCACGGAGGGCGGTGGTGACAACCTTGCTACCCGGCCTTCGTACTCCCCGCATGACCATGCACAGGTGCTCCGCTTCCACTACAACGACCACAGCCGCCGGGTTCAACGCCCCGCATATCGCGTCGGCCAGCTGGGAGGTCATACGCTCCTGCAATTGAGGCCGCCTCGACACCACGTCCAGGGCGCGGACGAGCTTACTGGCTCCCGCCACTTTACCCTTGGGCACATATCCCATCTGAGCCACGCCGAAGAAGGGCAGCAGATGATGCTCACAAGTGGAGAAGAAACCTACGTCCTTGAGTATTACTGCGCCTTGGTGTTCCTCTTCGAATACCGTATCGATGGCCTTCACCGGGTCTACGCCCACTCCGTCGAAGATTTCCCGGTAGAGGGCGGCAACTCGTTTGGGCGTGTCTCTAAGACCCTCCCGCTCCGGGTCTTCCCCCACCGCCCGCAGGATGTCCGTCACGCTGGATCGCATCATTTCGTCCGCGTTCATCGCCCGGCCCTAAGCGGAGAACTCCAGCAAGGCAGCCTCCACCTCTTCCAGGTCCGAGGAGACTTCCTTCACCCCTGTGCTGATGAATCGCACGGCCAACTCCGGGTCCTTGAGGCCGGAACCGGTAATAATGCACACCACCCGTAAGTTCTGGAGATCCAGACCCTGGTTGTGCAGCTTGATGATTCCGGCCACGCTGGCCGCAGACGCCGGCTCGCAGAAGATGCCCTCCCCCTTGGAAAGCAGGCGGTAGGCGTCCAGAATCTCCCGGTCCGTCACCGAGTCGATGACCCCGCCGGATTCGTCCCGAGCGTTTATGGCTCCCTGCCATGAAGCCGGCCTGCCGATGCGGATGGCCGAAGCGACTGTAGCGGGGTTTGCCACGGGCCGACCTTCCACCAGGGGCGCCGCCCCCTGGGCCTGAAATCCCATCATCCTCGGAAGCGACTGGGACTTGCCACGCGCCTGATATTCCAAGAACCCCTTCCAGTACGACGTGATGTTGCCCGCGTTCCCGACCGGTATGCACAGCAGGTCCGGGGCATCCCCCAGCCGGTCGACTATCTCGAAGGCGGCGGTCTTCTGCCCCTCTAGCCGCAACAGATTGACCGAGTTGACAAGGGTCAGCGGGTGCCGTTCTGTGATGGTTCTCACCAGTGAGAGGGCTTTGTCGAAATTTCCGTTGATGGCAAGGATGCGCGCTCCATGAGCCTGGGCCTGGGCCAGCTTGCCAAAGGCCACGTCCCCCTGGGGCACCAGCACCGTGGCCGGCACGCCCACTCGCGCACCGTAGGCGGCGGCGGACGCGCTGGTGTTCCCCGTAGAGGCGCAGATAATTCCCTGGCTTCCCGCCTCCAAGGCCTTGGCCACCGCCACCACCATGCCCCTGTCCTTGAAGGACCCCGTGGGGTTGCAGCCTTCCAGCTTAAAGTAGAGTTCCGGGCAGCCAATCTCCTCAGCCAGCCTGTAGGAGCGCACCAGGGGCGTATTGCCTTCCCCCAAGGTTATCATGGGCGTATCGACGCCTATGGGTAGATACTCCCTGTACTTCTCAAGAACTCCCCAACTCATAACGCCCGGCCCTTAAACCGGCAACTCCTCCAACCTGATCATGTTACTAACTTCTTTTACCACATCCAGTCCCTCAAGCAAAGCCAAAGAGCGCTGCACTGCCGCTTCCCTGGCGGGATGGGTGGTAATGACAATCTCCGCGGTCCCGGTCAGCGCGTCAGAGTCCTTCTGGATTATGGACGCGATGCTGATGTCCTGGTCACCCAGCACTCGCGTAATCTGGCTCAGAACGCCCGCCCGGTCAGGTACGTTCAAGCGAAAGTAGTAGCGGGTTTCAACTTCCGCCATCTCCTTCACGGGAAGGGCTGCATCGTCGGGGACCCTCTTCAATGGCCGCACGCCGGCGACCAACATACGGCCGACGTGCACCATATCTCCGAGAACGGCGCTGGTGGTAGGGTCCGCCCCTGCGCCCAAACCATGGAAGAATGCTCGCCCCACCGGCTCGCCTGCCACTTCCACAGCGTTGAATACGCCCCCAACCTTGGCCAGAATATGCCCTTCCGGTATCAACGCCGGATGTACCCGGACCTCGACGCCCGACCGCTGCGCCTTGGCTATTGCCAGCAGCTTGATGGCGTAGCCCAGTTCACGAGCGTACCTAAAGTCCTTGGCGGAAAGGCCGGCGATTCCCTGCCGGAACACCTGGCGGGGATCTACCCTCGTGTGGAAGGCCAGGGAGGCCAGAATGGCCAGCTTGTAGGCGGCGTCCAAGCCCGAAACGTCCTTGGAAGGGTCAGCCTCGGCATAGCCCAACTGCTGGGCGCGACCCAGGGCATCCTCGGGTCCCATGCCATCGTCCGCCATGCTAGTCAGGATGAAGTTTGTCGTCCCGTTTATGATGGCGTGGATGGAGCTTATGTCGTTTCCCAGCAGGTCTTCAGTCAGGGAGCCTATTATGGGTATTGCCCCCCCAACGGCTCCTTCGAATCGGAGATTCAGACCTCGTTCGTCTGCCAAGTCCAGCAGGGCCGATCCCTGCTGCGACATGAGGTCCTTGTTGGCCGTGACTACGTGCTTGCCCTGGAGCAGGGCCCTGCGTACGTATGCCCCCGCCGGCTCCTCGCCGCCCATTAGTTCCACGACGATTTGAATATGGGGGTCTTCCAGGACCTGGGACGCGTTCGTAGTCAGTACACTGGGAAACAGATTAAGATAGCGCGGCTTCGTCGGATCTTTAACCAGCGCCCTGACTAGTCGGATGGGAGCGCCAATGGCATTAGCCAGCGCAACCCGTCTAAGTCGAAGCGCCTGGGCTGTAGCCCCGCCCACAACTCCCAGGCCCAGGAGTCCCACGCCGATGGATTGGGAAGGGTTCAACTCCCTTCGTTCCCCTGAGTGACTCCCCTCTTTTGCTCGGCCGTCTGACGCAGCTGTTCCGCCGCCCAAGCGTAGATCTTGCTGTCATACTTCACCCTCACCCACTCTTCGCTGGTGCCCACCTCGAACCTGTCTTCGAGCCAGGTTTGGAGGGCTATATCCTTAAGCCTTTCGTTCCATTTAGGCTCCACTTCCCGCACCTCCGGCCCATCCGCCACCTTCATGAAGTACATGTAGCCGCTGCTTTCCCAAGGATCGCTGATTTCGCCGATTGGCAGATGTTCGAACTCATCGTCGCCGAAGAGATGCGGGTCCAGCCTGGGGAAGGCGCCTTTGGGAAGCCAACCTACGTAGCCGTTGGCTTCGGTATATCTAGGGTCGAACGCGGGGCTGTATTCGTAGGCCACCTCCTCGAATTCTTCCTCCTCGAGGCGGTCGACAATGGCCTGTAGGTCCTGCCACTTGGCAGGCTCGCCAAGGGCAGGGTCGGGTCGGACGGGCGTGCGGAGCCAGTAGACCTCCAGATGCTCCTCCTCGGTAGGCACGTTGGCTCCAATGGCCTCCCTCATGTCGTAGAAGTAGAGCTGCTCATCTATCAGCCGACGAAAATCGGCTTCAGAGATTCGATTGAAGTTCAGATATTGTTCATACTGCTCTTTGTATTCCCGCTCTTGCTGGTCCTCAGTGGAAATCTCGCCAGGCGCAGGAGCGGGAGTGAATATCGCGCGTATGGTCTGGTCTAAGTCATCTTCCGTAACCTCCACGCCAAACTCAGGCGCGGCCTGCTTCAGGAGCTCCATCTGTACCCAACCGAGAGTGAAGGGACCGGAAGTGATTTCAATGTCCGGATTGTATAAAACTCGGAGGATAGAGGTTAAATCCACGAAGGAGCCGGGGTTCCAGCTTTGAGTGGCCTGTATCATCCTCACGCGCTTCACCAGGTCCCCCTGGCTGAACCGGGCGTCGTTTACGACGGCGGCCTCCACGTTCGGGGGTTTGTAAAGCTGGGTATACCAGTAGGCGATCGCTACGCCGGCAATGGCCAGAAGACCAAAGCCGAGAAAGATGAAAGCTACACGCTTCTTCGCCGGACTGCTCTGTCCCCGGACACGCCTTATCCGCCTATCGTCGGACTCCGGGGGTCCGCCACGCCCGCCGGTCCGTGGGGGGCGGCCTCCCCGCTGGGGTGATGCCATCTACGCAACCCCTTGAGGCCGCTCGCAAGGAGCCGGCGGCCAGGTGATGCTTGGAATACGCTGCTGCGGCAAGAAAGGTTTTCTAGGCCATCAGGCGGCCATGGTCGGGGCTGAGGGGCAGGAGCGCAACGATGCGCGCCCGCTTAATGGCCCGGGAAAGGGCCCGCTGATGCCGGGCGCAGTTGCCCGTCTTGCGGCGGGGATCAATCTTGAACCTGTCGGAGAGATATCTCCTCAACCGGCCCACGTCCTTGTAGTCGATATCCTGAACCTTGTCCACGCAGAAGGCGCAGACCTTTCGCCTGGGAATGTAACGGCGTCTTGGCCTGCCGCCTGGTCTTCCGCCTGCTCTAAATGGGGGTCTTGTCATCTGTCAATCGTCTCCTCGATATAAGCCGCCTTGTATGTTAGAAGGGCAAATCGTCCGGGTCCACGCCTCCGCCAGAATCGTTCCGTGCCCGATCGCCCGTGTAACCACCGCCGCCGTCTGCATCTCGCACAGACAGGAACACAACCTCGGTCGCGTTGATTTCGCTCGTTGTCCGCTCATCGCCGTCTCGCCCCGTCCATCGGCTCGTGCTGAAGCGGCCCTCCACGTATACCGGGCTTCCCTTAGTGAGATATTGGTTCGCAACCTCCGCAAGGCGACCCCAGGCTGAAACTCGGAACCATTCCGTCTCGTCTCTGTCTTCTCCGCCCCGAGTGCGATAGCTGCGATTTGACGCCACGCTAAAACTAGTCACCGGATCTCCATTGGTTGTATACCGCATCTCCGGGTCACCGCCCAGATTCCCGATTATCGTTATCTTACTAAGACCGCGTACCATGCTTGCCTGCGCCTCCTCTTCTAGCTCCCAAAACTAACGCTGCAGAGGGCTTTCTTGTGCGGGACTCGGCCCGCTTTCAGGCTTCGGGGCTTCCTGCTCTTCAACCTCTTCAACCTTCGCAGACCCTTCAATCTTCGCTGAAGGTTCGGTCCGAACTACCATGTGCCTCAGCACCTGTTCTGAGAGCGACAGGGGGCGTTGTATGCTGGCAACCAGGTCCGGCTCAAGGTCGAACCTGTACAGGGAGTAGACCCCCTCCATGTAGTCCTGGCCCGCCTTCTTGATGGTGTAGGCCAGACGACGGGTTCCCCAAACATCCTCCTTGGCGATGGTCCCACCGTTGGAGGTAATTAACTCCCGTACCCGCTCCCGGGCGGTGGCGTCATCCTCACGGCTGAGGGCGGGATTCAACACCAGCATTAGCTCATAGTCCTGTTTCAATGCATCCTCCTACAAGTCGGCGCCGATTATAGCATTTTCAACGCCATGCCCTCAACATGGCTAGCTTGACGATAGTGAGGGTTGCTAATGCAATCACAACCGTCATAACAGTTTTTCATTTTTTCGAAGTCTCGAATTCTATCGGCCAATAACCCGCAGGTACTCGTCGTGGTCACCAATTCAGAACCAGATGAAGTCTTCGCTATCTTGGACTGCCACTGCTCTGTAGGAGGCGCTCACTCGTGCAGACCAGTAGCATCCTACGTTTCTGAACCGCAACGAGGGGTATCTTGGATTCGCTTTCAAGATCGCAAAGCTTTGACGAGCCGTTTCTTGAACCGATGCGGGCAGCTCGTCGAAACACCGCCAAAAACGAGGCTCTGTCCAGTGCATCTAAAGGGCTCGGACATCCCCCTTTGCCTTGGCGTTCAGGGCGTCAGCAGCCAGTGCGTCGAGTCTGCCAGCCCTGACGTCCTCGTCGAACTCGCGCTCCCAACATTCCCAGTCTTGGTCTCGCAACCAGCGGCGAAGCTCGGTGTATTCGGTCTCGGATAGGTCCAGAATGGCCTTCTGCAGTTCCGTTACGCCCGTCATGGCATCCTCTCTTTTCGTGCCCTTGAGTTACACGCCTGGGGTTAGCGCTAGTCGTCGATGCCCGGCACCGGAAAGCCCGAAGCCAACGTCTCTGCTTCCTTCCGGATGGCGGCGATAGCGTCATCGTCCTCCTTGGCGGCAAGAGCGCGTACTATCAAACGGGCCGTCTGCTTCATCTCCTCCGGGCCGAAGCCCCGGCTGGTGACGGCAGCGGATCCGACTCTCAGACCGCTGGTTACCCGGGGCGGCTCAGGGTCGTAGGGAATCCCGTTCTTGTTCGTGATGATGGACGCCCGCTCCAGCGTAGCCTCCGCCTCGTTCCCCTTCACTCGCAGTGGCCGCAAGTCCACCAGGGACAGATGATTGTCCGTGCCACCGGACACGATTCGCAGCCCCTCTTCCGCCAGCGTGGCCGCCAGCGTGCGGGAATTCTTCACCACCGCATGGGCGTATTGTTGAAATTCGGGCTTCATGGCTTCGCCAAAGCACACGGCCTTGGCGGCGATTACTTGCATGAAGGGGCCTCCCTGCGTGTTGGGGAACACCGCCCGATCTATCCGGCGAGCAAGCTTTGACTCGCACAGGATGATGCCGCCCCTGGGGCCGCGCAGGGTCTTTTGGGTGGTGGAGGTCACCACGTGGGCGTAGGGGAAGGGCGAAGGATAGGCTCCACCGGCAATTAGCCCTGAAACGTGGGCCATGTCCACCATTAGCCTTGCGCCAACCATGTCCGATATCTGCCGGAACCGCTGGAAGTCGATGGTCCGCGGGTAGGCAGTGTAGCCCGCCACGATGAGCTTGGGCCGGTGTTCCTTAGCCAGCCGCTCCACCGCATCGTAGTCGATGGTCTCGGTCTCACGCTCCAACTCGTATCCCACGAAGTTGTACAGCTTGCCGGAAAAGTTTACCGGGCTGCCGTGGGTAAGATGCCCCCCCTGGTCAAGACGCAGCCCCATAACCGTGTCGCCGGGCTTAAGCAGGGCAAAGTAGACCGCCATGTTGGCCTGGGCGCCACTGTGGGGCTGCACGTTGGCGTGCTCTGCCCCAAATAGCGCCTTTGCCCGTTCTCGAGCCAGGTCCTCCACCTCGTCGACGAAACGGCAGCCGGCATAGTAGCGACGGCCGGGATAGCCCTCAGCGTACTTGTTGCTCATCAGGCTCGCCTGGGCTTCCAAGACCGCGCGGCTGGCGTAGTTCTCCGACGCAATGAGGACGATGTTGGTCCTCTGTCGCCGATTCTCTCTCTCGATGATATCGGCCACGACCGCATCGACTCTTCGAACTTCCGTCATTGTCCCCCTTCTCCGGCGCCCGCAAATATGTCCGTTAGTCTAAGTGGGGCCGCATTTGCCTGTCAACGAAGCCCCTTCGGCGGGTGCCCTTAAGTATAATACGACAAGATTCTCCGCGAAGATTTGCAGTCGCAAAGCACGCCCGGAGACAATATGAAAGAATCTTGTTGACACAATCCCCCTTCCACATCATCATTGACTTATAGACGGGACACGCTTAGGCCGCCAGTTGTAGAAGCAGATTTGGGAGGGTGCGAATGTTAAAAGCCCGCCCTCGGAGCCTGGCAAGAGTCCTTCTACTGCTTGTCTTCGTCGCCTCTTTTCTCCTGGGTTTAGCCGGGCTGGCGCTCGCCCAGGGACAACAGAGCCATACAGCCCTCGTCGCAGACGTGGACGGCATCATCAACCCGATATCCCAACGTTACATCACGCGTACCGTGGAGAAGGGCGAAGATGAACAGGCCGAGGTTGTAATCATACTGCTGAACACCCCCGGCGGCCTTCTTTCCTCCACCCGCAAGATCTCCGAATCTCTGCTCAACACCACCGTTCCGACGGTAGTCTTCGTTTCGCCTCGGGGGGCGCAGGCGGCCTCGGCGGGGACCTTCATCACCGCGGCAGCGCACGTGGCCGTGATGGCGCCGGGCACCAGCATTGGCGCCGCTACCCCGGTGGGCAGCGGCGGCGAAGACCTGCCGGAAACCCTGTCCGACAAGGCCACCAACGCCGCCGCCGCCGACATGCGGGCCATCGCCACCGAGCGGGGACGCAACGTGGAAGAGCTTGAGAGCACCGTAATTTCCGCCAAGTCCTTCTCATCCGAAGAAGCCGTCAACCTCAACGTGGTGGATTTCATAGCTGAAGACTTCAACGACCTCCTCCTGAAGCTGGATGGCCGGACTGTAGCCGTCGGCGAGGAGACACGCACCCTCTCAACCAGGAACGTCCAAGTTGAGCGGCTCGACATGGGCCTAATTAACCGTGTGCTCTTCATTCTGGCGGACCCCAACATCTCCTTCATCCTCCTCACTCTTGGCGGGCTGGGCCTCGTCGTAGAGATCTGGAGCCCCGGCCTCGTTATTCCAGGCCTGACCGGCGTAGTTTTCCTTGTAGTGGCCTTCATCAGCCTCGGAAATCTTCCCGTCAATTGGGGCGGTGCAGCCCTGATCCTCGTCGGCTTGGCGCTCATTGCCCTGGAGGTATTCGTGGCCGGCTTCGGCGTGTTGGGCATAGGCGGCATCATAAGCTTCATCCTTGGAAGTTTGCTATTGTTCGCGCATTTCGGCACGCCATCGCCAACTGCGCCTTCTCTCGGTATCAGCCCCTTGGTATTATGGCCAACCGTAGCCGTCATCGCCATCGTAGCCGCCTGGGTGCTGATGACCATAGTTCGTCAGCACAAGATGGAGAAAGGACTTAACCTTTCACCTCTCATAAACTCCGAAGCGGTGGTCACGTCGGCGTTGGACCCCAGGGGTACCGTGCGGGCAAATACGGAAATATGGACAGCCTACTGCATCTATGGCACAATGATTCCAGAGGGTCAACGGGTGCGAGTGGTCGCCATAGAGGGCGCCGTCTTACAAGTGGCCCCTATCGAAGATACGGACAACTCTTCATTATCTGAGCAGGGAGAATAGGGAGGACAACATGCCCTTTGGACTAACGATTGTAAGGCAGTTCGAGAAGATGGTAGTGCTCCGGTGGGGACGCTTACAGCGGGTTTCCAACCCCGGCCTACGCTTCGTAGTGCCGTTCATGGAGGACGGGCGAAAGGTAGACATTCGCGAACGGGTACAGCGGGTGCCCACCCAGAAGTACATCACCAGCGACAACGTGGTGGTGGACATGGACTTTGTAATCTACTACCGGGTGATAGAAGAGAGCGCGGAACAGTCGGTGCTCAACGTGCAGAATTTCGAGGCCGCCGTTGTGAATCTGTCCCTCTCCACCCTCAGGGCCGTCATCGGCTCAACCAGTCTGGCATCCGCCCTGGCGGAGCGGGAAAAGGTGCGGGACGCCCTTCAGATTCGGTTGGACGAGGTGACTGGGCGTTGGGGCGTCAAGGTGAGCCAGGTGGAGATAAACGAGATAGACCCGCCCCCGGGCGTCAAGGCTGCCATGGAGCGGGAGAAGTCTGCCGCTGCCATCAAGACGGCGGACATTACCGAGTCCGAAGGCAAGAGGCAGGCCGCCATCAACCGGGCCGAAGGCGAGAAGCGGTCTGCAATCCTGGAGGCCGAGGGTGGACGCGAATCGGAGATTCTGGAGGCCGAAGGCGACCGCCAAGCCGCCATCCTGCGAGCCGAGGGTTTCAGCACCGCCCTCGACCGCATCTACGAGGTGGCCTCCAAGGTGGACAACAAGACCATGAGCTTGCAGTATTTCGAGGTGCTCAAGGAGATGGGTTCCAGCCCCTCCACCAAGTTCATATTCCCCATGGAGTTCACATCCATGCTGCAGCCCTTCCTGAACCTGGGCGGCGGAGGCGGGCCGGATAACGGCAAGGACAAGACCTCCTAGTGGTTCAACTTTTTTGTATTGAAGGGTAGAGTGACTTTAGCTTGATGCGCGCATTCTCGGTAGTGAAGCGCCAATCCACTCGTATCACATCCCGGTTGCGTTGATTCTGCCAAGCATTGACCTCGCCGCGCAGGATGTCTTGATTGGCAATCCGTCGGTCTAGGCACTGTCGAGCCAGCACACCGATCTCTATCTCCGCCATATTCAACCAACTCCCGTGTTTGGGAGTGTAGTGTATCTCCAGTCGCTCAGCTATAAGCCTCGCCTCAGCAGGCTCGAATGCCTCGTATAGCGAGGACAGCTTGTGAGTGTTGAGATTGTCCATTACCAGCACGATCCGGTCTCTGTCAGGGTAGTCCTCGTCGACCAGTTTCTTTATCACATGCGCCCAGTCCACCTTCGTGCGACGCTCTCTGACCTCGACTCGGCGCCATCCGTCCAACGGTGCAAACAGCATGAACAGGCTGCTCACTCCATTGCGCTCGTATTCGTAGTCGTATGCCGCCGATAAGCCGGGCGCTGCGGGACGCGGCACTCGCGTCTCCTTGACTTGCTGTTTGCTCGTCTCATCCATGCACACAAGGACTTCATTCTCAGCGTAGGGGCGCTGGTAGACTTCCAGCACATCTTCCATCGCGCACACAAACTCCGCGCTCTGTTTGGGCGGAATGCACCAACTCTGCTTCAGCCACGGCTTCAGTTCGTTTTTTTAAGCGCCTGGCGAACCGTCTCGGTGCTAATGGTCTCGACTATCTCACACTCGACCAACTGGTCAGCCAACAGCTTCAGGGTCCAACTGGCACGCCCCTCCGGCGGTTCCCCGCAGGCCATCGCTATCAACCGTGCTTCACCTTCGCCGTCCAGTCTCTTTTGACGCCGACGCAGCTGCTTTTTGCGATTCAGCGCAGACTCGACCCCCTCCTCCACACAGCGCTTGCGTATTCGCTCGACCGTTGACTGTCCTACACCGAGCGCGTTGGTGATGTCCGCGTCCTTCATTCCCCCGTCCGAGCGTGACTCATCGCTCATCAGCAGAATGCGCGCATGGGTCTGTTTGTACGCCGCAGCCCGACCGCGTGAGACCAAGGCGTTGAGTTCCTGTTGTTCGTCGGTAGTCAGTCTGATACGGTACTTCTTGGTAGACATCATGGTTCCTCCTCGGTTCAACGTTACGATTGAACCCCCAAGAGGAACAATGACTATCATGGTCTTCATTTCAATGATGTTGAACCACTAGTCTTTCGCTGGAATAAAATATAGGCTTACAAACATCGGGGGCGGCAATAAAGCCGCCCCCGATGCTTGTCGGAACCCCCCCAAGACCCGCCCCTTTTCCTGGTTCTAGCCGCTAACGTCCCACCCCATCTCCCGGAAGAAGAAACTCATCCAGCAGTTCCAGGGCTGCCGAGTATGGCTCCAATTCCCCCTCTTCCACCCTCTCAACCATCGACTGTAGTGCAGGGCTTTGGGCAATCTGCCCCTCAACCCGTTTTGCCAGCCTATCCCGCAGCGTCTCCGTTAGCTCCGTAGACCGCCGCTTGCGTCGCCGCTCTTCCAGCAGGTTTGATGCTGTCACGTAGTTCCGGTGCTCCTCAATTGCATTTACGAGCTCATCGACTCCCACACCTTTGACGGCCTGCGTTTCCACCACCGGCGGCCTCCAGCCGCTCCCCGCAGGCGACATGGCCACTAGCGAGCGGACGTTGGCGGTCATATGCTGGGCGCCGGGCCGGTCCGCCTTGTTGACGACGAAAACATCGGCAATCTCCATCAGTCCCGCCTTCAGGGTTTGAATGGCGTCGCCCGCCTCCGGAACCAGCGCCACCACCACCGTGTCGGCCACTCCCATCACGTCCAGCTCCGTCTGACCCACTCCCACCGTCTCCACCAGGGAAACGTCCTTGCCCGCAGCGTCCAGCAGCCGTACCACTCCCTTGACAATTCTGGGCACGCCTCCGTGGGCGCCACGGGTGGACATGCTGCGTATGAACACCCCAGGGTCCAGGTAGTGGCCCTCCATGCGGATGCGGTCTCCCAAAAGCGCGCCACCGGAGTAGGGGCTTGAAGGATCTACAGCTAAGATTCCTACGGAACGACCCTGACTCCGGTACTCTTGGGTAAGCCGGGTGATGAGGGTGCTCTTTCCCGCCCCCGGCGGGCCCGCTATGCCTACGACATACCCATTGCCCACGTGGGGATGAACGTCCCCCATAATCTGCGGGGCGAGAGGATCGTCTCGCTCCAACATGGAAATGGCCCTCGAAAGGGCCCGCTTGTTTCCTTTTAGTAGATGTTCAGAGAGTGGATGCATTAAGAGTCCGGCGTCTTGTAGAGTGGCTGGCTTAGAAATAAGACAAAATCTAGCACCGCCCCAAAACAGCGTCAAGGAAGGCTAACAGAAATCTACGTTGCTTCTTTGGTCGGTTGGGACGCTCAAACCGCAGAACGCTGCCATCATGGCCTGCAATACATCTTCAGTCTAGGTATTGACAAGGAGATGTTGTTAGTGTATATAACCGCATTAGTTAGTGCAGACTTACTTATCTTAATGTATAGCCTTACTTTCGAAGGATAAGCCCTGCACCAACAAGAACTATCCGTAAAGGAGAAGATGCCCATGGCTTGGATATTCCACCTAACCAGCGCAACCGCAACTCTTAGACTCAGCCGAGCGACTGTTCGGGCAATCCTGTTCATCGCTCTGCTGTTACCTCTTCTTGTGGGAATCGTCGCGGCCTGCGGCGGCGACGATGAGGCAGAATCTCTGACAATCTACTCCGGGCGCAGCGAGTCTCTCGTCGGGCCCATAATCGAACAGTTCGCCAACGCTACCGGCATAGACGTGAGCGTAAAGTACGCCAGCACCTCTCAGATGGCCGCAACCCTGGCCGAGGAGGGCGACAACACCCGCGCCGACGTTTTCTTCGCCCAGGACCCCGGCGGCCTGGGATCAATAGAGCACATGCTGCAGACCATACCCCAGGAGATTCTGGACAAGACGCCAGCCTGGGCCCGCTCTCCGGAAGGCCGTTGGGTAGGCATATCCGGCCGCGCACGAGTCATCGTCTACAACACGGAGAACGTCTCGCCCGAGGATATACCCACCGATTTGTGGGGATTCACCGACCCCAAGTGGAAGGGCCGCATTGGCTGGCCCCCCACAAACGCCTCTTTCCAGACCATGGTCACCGCCATGCGCGACCTCTGGGGTGACGAGCGTACTCGCCAGTGGCTGGAGGCTATTCAAGCCAACGATCCCAAGGTATACGAGAAGAACACCCCCACCGTCGCTGCGGCGGGGACGGGCGAGATTGACGTTGGTTTCGTCAACCACTACTACCTCTACCGCTTCCTGGCCGAGGAAGGGGAAAGATTCGGCGCCAGAAACCACCACCTGGCGGCGGGAGGGCCGGGCTCCTTGATAATGGTGGCCGGGGCGGGCATTCTCTCCGCCTCCGACAACACCGAGGCCGCCGCCAAATTACTGGAGTTCCTGCTTTCACCCGTGGCCCAGCAATACTTCGCCGGCCAGACCTACGAGTATCCTCTCGTGGAGGACGTAAATGTGAACCGTCTCCTGACTCCCCTGGGTGAGATAAACAACCCCTCCATACCGATGGGGAATCTGGCCGACCTGAAGGGGACGCAGGAAATGCTGCGAAGCGTCGGCATCCTGCCCTGAGAAGCCAAGACAATCCCGAAAAGCCGCTGCGGGGTTGCCCGTCACCACCCCCCGCAGCGGCATCGCTTCCAGCCATCGACCTCAGCAGTAAGCCGTCCAACTCCGCCCAACTAAAACTGCGTGCTATAATCCGCCCAATCTTCGCCAGCTTGAGGCCGCAACGTTGACCCATCGCAATGGCGTCCGTTAACGAACCCGGGACAGGCCAAGGTGCTGCCTTGGCCCGTTCAAAGATAACCCGTCGAGCGGGGCCCCACCCCGTCCTGGTGGGCGCCGCCGCAGTTGTGGCCGTCGCCATTGCCCTCCCCCTTCTCTATCTCTTCATCCGGGGAATCGGCTCCGGCGCGGAGTTCTGGGAGCTGCTCTTCCGACTTCGCACCCTGCAGATTGTCCTTCGCTCCGCCCTTCTGGTAGCCGCAGTTACGGCGGCCTGCATCCTCATAGCCGTCCCCCTTGCCTGGCTCATCACCCGCACGAACCTCCCCTTTCGCAGAGTTTGGGCCGTGCTTACCGCCCTCCCCCTGGTAATACCCAGCTACATCGGGGCATTTCTGGTCATAGTGGCCCTTGGCCCCAGAGGCATGCTTCAACGAGCATTGGAAGGACCCTTAGGCATCGAGCGCCTGCCGGAGATATACGGCTTTCCAGGGGCGATGATAACCCTGACACTTCTCAGTTTTCCCTACGTGCTTCTTCCCGCTCAGGCCGCCCTCAGCCGGATGGACCCCTCCCTGGAGGAAGCCTCTCGCAGCCTGGGGCACTCTGCATGGAGCACCTTCCGCCGGATCACCCTGCCACTCCTCCGGCCCGCAATTGCTTCCGGCGCGCTCCTCACCGCCCTCTACACCCTCAGCGACTTCGGGGCAGTATCCCTCATGCGCTACGAGACCTTCACCTGGGCCATTTACCTCCAGTACAACTCCTCGTTAGACAGAGTGTTGGCGGCGGGCCTCTGCCTCGTCCTTGCCCTCTTTGCCGCCGGCGTCCTTCTTGCAGAGTCCAGAACGCGGACCCGGGCCGCCTACCATCGAAGCTCCTCCGGCGCGCCCCGTCCGGCCCAACCGCTCAATCTGGGCGCCTGGCGATGGCCCGCCTTGGGATTCTGCGCCGCAATCGTTCTATTCGCTCTCGCGCTGCCCATGTCCGTCCTTGGCTGGTGGGTTGCCCGGGGCGTCTCCGCCGGCGAGGCCGTTCCGCACCTGTGGAGCGCCGCCACAAACTCGGTGGTCGTCTCAGCCGTCGCAGTAGCGGTGGTCTTGGCGGCTTCCCTCCCCGTGGCGCTCCTCTCCGTCCGCTTCCCCAGCCGGGCCAGCGCCCTGTTGGAGCGCGCTTCCCACGTTGGATTCGCCCTCCCGGGCATCGCGGTGGCCCTCTCCCTGGTCTATTTCGGCTCCCAGTACGCCCCTGCCCTCTACCAGACAACGGCCCTGCTGGTCTTCGCCTACCTGGTCCTCTTCCTGCCCGCCGGCGTTGGCGCTCTGCGGACCTCCCTGCTCCAGATAAGCCCCCGGTGGGAAGAAGCGGGACGCAGTCTGGGCAGAGGTCCCCTATCGGTAATTCGCACCATAGACCTGCCCCTCATGCGGCCTGGACTGATCGCCGGAGGCAGCCTCACCTTCCTCCTAATCATGAAGGAGCTGCCGGCGACTCTTATACTTGGGCCCGCCGGATTCAAGACTCTGGCCACGTCCATCTGGTCTGCCTCGTCGGAAGCCTTCTTCACTCAGGCCGCTTCCCACGCCCTGGCGCTGATACTGGTATCATCGGTGCCCATGGGCCTCATTATCATCAGACAGCATTGGCAGGGACGATGAACGATACCGTCCTACGCTGCTCAGGTCTCTCCAAGTCCTATGGTGGCGTTGCCGCCGTTAAAGACCTGAGCTTGGAGGTTTCAAAGGGCGAACTGCTCGTAGTCCTCGGCCCCAGCGGGTGCGGCAAGACCACCACCCTCCGCCTGCTGGCCGGGTTCGAAACACCCGACTCCGGGGCCATCGAACTCAGCGGAAGCACCGTGGCCGGCCCGCGGACTTTCGTCCCGCCGGAGCGGCGCAAGATCGGCATGGTGTTCCAGGAATACGCCCTCTTTCCCCACCTGACCCTGGAGAAGAACATCGGCTACGGACTTCCTTCCGTGCGTCGAGCGGGGTTCTCCAAGGACCCCAACCGCCAGATGGAGCAGTTGCGATTGTCGGTCCGGGTGTCGGAAGTCCTGGGATTGGTTGGGATCACCCACCTATCAAAGCGCATGCCCCACGAGCTCTCCGGCGGCGAGCAGCAGCGTGCGGCCCTTGCCCGGGCCTTGGCCCCTCGCCCCCTTGTATTACTGATGGACGAACCCTTCTCCAACCTGGACGCCAAGCTCCGCGAGCAGGTGCGGGAGGACGTGAAGCGCATCCTCTCCCTGACTAAGGTGACGACCCTCCTAGTAACCCACAATCAGGAGGAGGCCCTTACCATGGCCGACAGGGTGGCAGTGATGAACGAGGGGCGTCTGGAGCAGGTGGACACGCCCCAGAATGTCTATCAGCGCCCCGCCACAACCTTCGTGGCTAGATTCGTGGGGACGGCCGGCTTCCTAGCCGCCACCTTCTCCGACGGGCGCCTTCATACCGCAGCAGGCCCCGTCGAGCGTAAGTCGCCGCCCCGTTACTCGAATGAGTTGGAGGTGATGGCGCGCCCCGAAGACCTGACCTTTGAGCCAAGCGAAGACGGCCAGGGCAGGCTGATATCTTCCGCCTATTACGGGGCGTATACCCTCTACACCATCATCATGGACAACGGCGAGATTGTGTACTGCATGAAGCCAACCCTGGAGTTCTACCCGGAGGGTACAAGCGTACAGGTGCGGTTGACCACGAAACGAGAGCTTCCCTGCTACCGCCGGGGAATGCTGGTCTAGCCCGCCGGATTCCCCGCCCTAACTACCGTAATTCCGACTCCAGCCGCTCCACGTCTTCCCTACTCAGGTTGAAGTACCTGGCCTGGGGATGATGCATCACGAGGGCGCTCACGGAACCCTCCGGGTCCATCATAGACCCCTCTGTGAGCGAAACCCCAACGGTCTTCTCCGGCTCCAACAGCCTCCAAAGCTGCTCCTGGTCCTCAAGCCTGGGGCAAGCGGGATAGCCGAAGGAATAACGGCGACCCCGGTAGTTGGTCTTGAACAGGTCCATGTTCGTCAAACCATCGGGGTCCGAGAAACCCCAGGCAGCCCGCAGCCGTTTGTGCAGCAGTTCGGCAAAAGCCTCCGCGCCTTCCAAGGCTAAGACCTGAAGTACGTAGGACGAAAGATAGTCCCCCTTCTCCTGCCACCGTGATGCCAACTCCCTCACGCCGGGGCCGACGGTAGTGACGAAGGTGGCCACGTAGTCGGGAACGCCGGAGGTTCTGGGCAACACGTAGTCCGATAGGCACAGACCGTCCCCGCCTGACTGTCGTCCGAAGCGGAACCGCTCCAGGATACTCTCGCCGTCGCCGGAGAGAATTAGCAGGTTGTCTCCCTCCGATGCAGCCCTGTAGAACTGGTACACGGCGTTGGCTGTGATGTCCCCCCGCTCAATCATCACGTCCTCCACCTGCTGCACCCGCTCTCTAAGCTCCAACGCCTTCTCGTCGCCTGCCTCAAGGGCTTCCACAAAACGACCGCGATAACCCAGGTGCCGAACGTAGAGCATCACGGGATTCACGTATCGAAAAATCTCCGAAAGGTCGAAGTCTTTCAGCGTGTGCCGCCTCAGATCCGGTGGCGCGGGCGCCCCTTGCACCGGCACGACGGTTGACCCAGCAGAACGGGGCCGGAGCGCACGGGGCCTTTGCTCTCGTGACGCTTCCTCCCTTTCCATGTTTCGCGTCTCCATGACTAATTCCGACGCCATACGCTGCCGTTCGTCCGCGTCGGCCAGCCGATGGGCCAAATTGAGGCCGGACATCGCGTCTCGAGCGTATACCACCGCCCCCCGGTGGCCTGGGGCTATCCGCAAGCGGGTAAACCGGTTCGTCAGGGCTGCGCCGCCCACGAGCACCGGACAATCTATGCCTGCCTCGCTGAAGTCCCGCACCGTCTCCACCATCATCTGGGCCGACTTGACCAGCAGCCCGGAGAGTCCAATCATGTCTGGCCGGTGCTCCCGGTAGGCCTGTATCAAATCCTGAGGAGGCACCTTGATGCCAAGATTGATGATCCGATAGCCGTTGTTTGAGAGAATAATGTCTACCAAATTCTTGCCGATGTCGTGCACGTCTCCCTTAACCGTGGCCAGGACAATGGTGCCGCGGGTTGCAACCTCTCCGCTCTCCATCAGCGGCTCCAGGTACGAGACCGCAGCCTTCATCACCTCCGCCGAGCCTAGCACCTCGGCGACGATAAGCTGGTTCAGGCCGAAGAGCCGTCCCACCTCGTTCATCCCGTCCATTAGCGGCCCGTTGATTATCTCCAGGGGAGAACGGCCCGTCAGCGCCTCTTTCAGGTCTCCCACCAGCCCCTCCTTGATGCCCTCCACAATGGCAGAAGAGAGACGCTGGTCCAAGGGCATCTTCTTTCGTTCCGATTCGGGCCTCTGAACCCGCCGCTCCCGGAATCGATCGGCGAATGCGGCGATGGGATCGTCGCCACGCCACCAGATAAGGTCCTCCGCCAGCCGCCGCTCGTCCTCCGGGATGGTTGCGTAGCGCACCAGCCCTTCCGTGTTGACGATGGCCATGTCCAAACCGGCCTGAACGCAGTGGTACAACATCACAGAGTTCAGCACCTCCCGGCCTGCGGGAGGCAGGCCGAAGGACACGTTTGAGATGCCCAACACCGTCCGCGCCCGGGGCAAATGCTCCTTGATTAAACGAACACCCTCCACCGTCTCCACACCGGCTCCCACATAGTTCTTGTCGCCCGTGCCTATGGGAAAGACCAGGGGGTCGAAGATAATATCTTCCGGCGGGATGCCGTACTTCTCTGTCAGCAGACGGTAGGAACGCTGGGCGATTTCCAGCTTCCGCTCCCGAGTGATGGCCTGGGCCTGCTCCTTGTCGTCGTCGATGCACCCCACCACCAGACCCGCCCCAAAGCTCCGGGCCAGGGGGGTCACCGATTCGAACCGCTCTTCCCCGTCTTCCAGGTTTATGGAGTTGATTATGCTTTTGCCGGGGGTGTGCTTCAGCGCTTCTCCAAGAACGGCGGTGTCGGTGGAGTCCAGCATAATGGGCGCCTTTACCTTACGCACCAGGCCCTTGAGGAAGGTCACCACGTCCGTCATCTCATCCCGGTCCGGGTCCTGGAGGCAAACGTCCACTACCTGAGCGCCACGGCGTACCTGACGCCGGCCTATCTCCGATGCCTCATCGAATTTGCCCTGGCGGATGAGCCGCTTGAACCGACGACTGCCCAATACGTTAGTACGTTCGCCCACCAACACCGGACGGACGTCCTCGTCGACGGTCAACGCCTCCAGGCCGGAGAAGACCACGGCTTGACGGCTCGAAGCCTCTCTAGGGGAAGTGTTCGCCACGGCCTCCACCAGCGGCCTCAGGTGTTCCGGCGTCGTTCCGCAGCAACCCCCAAGGACGTTGACCCAACCTTCCCGCACGAAGGAAAGAAGCGTCTGCGAAAATTTCCCCGGCGTTTCGTTGTAGTTGCCGTCCTCGTCGGGCAGGCCGGCATTGGGAATCACCGACACCGGGAACCGGGAGATGGAAGCCAGCGTCCGAAGGTGGTCCCGCATGAATTCCGGCCCTGTGGAGCAGTTCATACCCACCCACAATAGATTGCGGTGGCTCACGGAGGAGTAGAAGGCTTCTACGTCCTGCCCTCCCAGGGTGGTCCCCATAGTTTCGATTGTGCACTGGACAGCTACGGGGACTTCCACTCCCAGCTTGTGGGACAGATCGTCGATGGCTGCCAGGGCAGCTTTAACGTTCAGCGTATCTTGGGAAGTCTCCACCAGAAGCAGGTCTGCGCCCCCTTCCCAGAGCCCCGACGCCTGCACGAAGTAGTGCTCCCGCAGCTCGTCCCAAGTGACGCCGCCCGTGACCGAGATCGACCGCGTAGTGGGGCCCATGGATCCGGCGACCAGGCGAGGGCGCTCTGGCGTCGAAAATTCGTCCGCGGCTTGCCGGGCGTTCCGGGCCGCCGCTTCGCTAATCTCCCGCGCCCGGTGGCCCAGGCCATACTCGTCCAGCACCAGGGGCGTGCTTCCGAAGGAATTGGTGATAACGATGTCCACCCCCGCTTCCAGGTAGGAGCGGTGGATGTCCTGCACTATCTGCGGACGGAGAACGTTCAGGTACTCGTTGCAGCCCTCGTACTCAGGCCCGCCGAAGTCTTCCTCAGAGAGGTCCAACGCCTGTATCCGAGTGCCGTTGGCGTCGCCCGCTATCAGAATTCGCCGCCTCAACAGATCCATGAGACGCTTCTTATGTTCGGAGGATTTCACCCTTTGTTCCTATTCTTGAACCCGGCCCTTGTTCGCGAGGCACGGGGGATTTGATATTCAGCATCAATAGTAAGGGGAGAATCCAGCAAGGCACAAGGGCAGGCCCCACCTTTAACAAAGACGCGACGATGTGCAATAATGGAAACGTAAACACAAGCTACTATGGGGTTTTGATTCGCTATGCCTAAAAGCTTTTGGATGGTTGTAAAGAGTCCATCAAACTACGAAATTGCCAAAAACCGAAATTTCGACATGGTGGGGCTCATAGCCCAACACCGGCGCAAGGTTCAACGCATGGCTCCGGGCGACCGGGTGCTGCTGTACATCTCCCAGGACAGGTACTTTGCGGCCTCGGCGTCGGTGACCAAGACTCTGGTCATAGACCATTCGCCCCTGTGGAATGTGGAGGGCGGGAGTGATTTTCCCTACCGGGTAGGCATTCAGCCCGACGTGGTATTACAGCCGTCCCAGTACATAGACGCCTACCAGATAGCCCCTCGCATGGATTTTACCCGGCGATGGACCCCTGAATTATGGTTCCTGGCCTTCCAGGGCAGCCTGCATCTCATCTCCAAGTTCGATTTCAACATGGTGGAAGAGGAGATGAAGAAGCAGAAGCGGGCCCGCAGGTATCGCCACGCCGACAAACCGCGGCAAAGACCCGCCCTTGAGGCCACCTGCAAGCTGGAAGACCGGGGACATCTGAGCCGTCCCCTCAGCCGCGTCGGCTGGTAGCCCGCCCTTTCACCAAAGAACCAGCTACTCACAACCGAAAGTGGCTATACACCCAAATGCGAGATACAGATAGCGAAATCCATGCCACTCACTGCGACGCGCTTCCTGTTGCTCATAACACGCCCCCCGCTCCTCGTCCAATTCCCTCCACCTGCGACTAAGGAAGTCCGCAATAGACTGCTTGCTCTTTTCCTCAGGACTTAGTTTGTCCCATTCTCTAGCAAGCCTAAGGGTTTCCTGTTTGGCTCTTTCCTCTATTTCTCGTTTGAACGACCCAAACAACATCGCCCCACCCTACTTTTCCTCGTCGGATACGGACCGTTTGCTGCGCACGTATTCCGTAACGCCTTGTCGATTCTGTTCTTCTGGACTGAGCTTCTCCCACTCTTGCGTGAGCCTCTCGGCTTCCTCCCAGGTTCGTCTGGCAGTCCTTTCCTCAGTCTGTCTTTCCACTTCTCGCTTGTACAGGTCATACAACATCGCTACACCTTCGACTGTAATCACACTTGTTGCAATTATGATTATAACAAATGGCTCAAATCCCTTCCCGACGGCAATGGCAGTTTCCAAGGCTGTATCGGTTGTGTTGCCCACAATCTCCTGGTAGGTCACTATTCCCATGCAACCCAAAGATTGGAGTATGAACAGAAATACAAACCACAGTGCCCTCGATTTTGGAACTGAAAGCATTAGTGCGAAAGTTTAGCACATTTGCTTTAGCATTGACTACCTTGCTACTCTCGGGTGCTAGCCTCTACAGCAGCCTGGCCCTACAACTCCGCCGACACTGAAGTCAGGTCTCCCTCCGTTGCGGCTAGAATCAGGTTGGCCACCGCCACCGCCGTCTCACGCGGCATCCTCAATCCCACCTGACGTGGCCGGTCCGCCGCGTGAAAGCTCACCTCCAGCTCCTCGTCTGTCAGCTTCAAGACCACCCGATCGAAAAGGGAAGGATGGTCGAAGTTCCGGGAAGATAGGGTCCCCTTCTCCTCGTACTCTCTTCGCTGAATTCCAATAATATCTAGCATAATCCGTCCCCCTAGCCCAGATGGTCTGCCCCTTTCGAAAGCACCCGAGTTTCAGCCAAGGTATTAGAGCACGCTGTTTGTGTCAACCGCACGTTGTCGCAAAGCGGTCCTCTCTGCGCGCAGTGAAGCGTAGTTCAGAGTCAAGGGGCGAGGGAGTGCGTCCAAGGACGAGATCCTTTGCTTCGCTTAGAATGCCATGTCGGGCCGGCGGAATGACGAGGGCAGGAGGTACTGTTTATGGGCTGGTAGTGCTAAAATGGGGACTGAATCACGTCTGGAAAAGGTGCAGATGCCGCAGGAAAACATCGTCATTCGCGGGGCAACCCAGCACAACCTGAAGAACGTCAGCGTGACCATACCTCGGGACAAGCTGGTGGTCATCACGGGCGTTTCGGGCTCCGGCAAGAGCTCCCTGGCCTTCGACACCATCTACGCCGAGGGACAGCGTCGCTACGTGGAGTCTCTCTCCGCCTACGCCCGCCAGTTTCTGGGGCGCATGGAAAAGCCAGAGGTGGAGTATATCGAAGGGCTTTCGCCCGCAATCTCCATCGACCAGAAGGGCGTGTCCCACAACCCCCGCTCCACCGTGGGCACCGTCACGGAAATCTACGACTATCTTCGTCTCCTCTTCGCTCGCGCGGGTCGGCCCCACTGCCCCGGCTGCGGACAGCCCGTGGCGCGCCAGACGGTGCAGCAGATTGTTGACTCCATCCTCAGCCTCCCCAACGGCGCCCGCATAATGGTGCTGGCCCCCAAGGTCAGACGCCGCAAGGGCGAGCACAAGGATGTGTTCAGCGAGGCCCGCAAGGAGGGGTTCGCCCGTGTGCGCGTCAACGGAGAGGTCATGCGCGTCGAGGACGCGGAGGGCCTAAACCTGGACAAGCGCCGATGGCACTACGTAGAGCTGGCCGTCGACCGCCTAGTTATCGATGAAAACCTGGAGTTGGTCCGCGTCACCGATTCTGTCGAGACGGCCCTCCGCGAGGGCGGGGGAGTGGTCCAAATCGCCGTCGAGGGCGGCGACGAGCGGGAGTTCTCCGAGCAGTTTGCCTGCGTCAGCTGCGGCACCGGCCTGCCGGAAATAGAACCGCGCACCTTCAGCTTCAACAGCCCCCACGGGGCCTGCTCCGCCTGCACCGGCTTGGGCTATAAGCTGGAGGTGGACCCGGAACTGGTGCTCGCCAACAAAGACTTGTCGCTGCGGGAAGGCGGCGTACTGCCCTGGTCGAGGGCGGGTTCCTCCAGCCCCTGGTACGGCAGTATGCTGGAGTCTATCGCCCGCAGCTATGGCTTCTCTACCAGGGAACCCATACGGAAGCTGTCGGAGCAGGCCATCAACCTCATTCTGTACGGCAACGAGGGCGAGTCCGTCACCATCAAGCACACCACACAGCGGGGCCGTGTCTACAGCTGGAAGACCAACTTTGAAGGGGTGATTCCGAATCTGGAGCGCCGCTTCCGGGACACGGACTCCGACTACATTCGGCGCGAAATCGAGCGTTACATGGCGGCCCGCCCCTGCCAGTCCTGCAAAGGCCGCCGCCTGCGGCCGGAGGCCCTTTCGGTGAAGGTAGACGGACAGGGAATCATGGACGTATGCGCCCTCCCCGTAACCCAGGCCCTCCTATGGGCCAACGGGCTCGCGTCGGAGAGGTCCTCCAACGGCGCTATTCTCCCCCTCTCCGCCCGGGAGAAGGCTATCGCTCAGCCCATCCTCAAGGAGATTTTCACCCGCCTCCAGTTCCTGGAAAACATCGGATTGGGCTATCTAACCGTGGACCGGTCGGCGCGCACCCTCTCCGGCGGCGAGGCACAGCGCATCCGTCTGGCCACCCAGATAGGCTCCGGCCTTACGGGAGTCCTCTACGTCTGCGACGAACCCACCATCGGCCTGCACCCCTTCGACGATAATCGGCTCATCGGCACCCTCAACCATCTGCGAGACCTGGGCAACACCGTGATCGTGGTAGAACACGACGAAGCGGTCATGCGCGCCGCCAACTTCATCGTAGACCTCGGGCCCGGCGCCGGCGAGCACGGCGGCAACGTGGTCGTCACCGGCACTATCGAAGACGTCATGTCCTCCGACAAGTCCCTGACGGGCCTCTACCTCAGTGGACGCAAGACCATCCCGGTGCCGGAGGCTCGACGAGACGGCAACGGCGCAGCCCTGCAGGTCAAGGGCGCTCGCGAAAACAACCTGAAAAGCGTCGACGTCAAATTCCCCCTGGGCCGGCTGGTCTGCGTCACCGGCGTTTCCGGCTCCGGCAAGAGCACCCTGGTCTACGAAATCCTGTACAAGCGTCTGGCCCAGACCATCAGCCGCGCCAAGGACCGCCCCGGCAAGCACGACGCAATCGAGGGCATTGACTACCTGGACAAGGTGATAAACATCGACCAGTCCCCCATTGGCCGCACTCCCCGCAGCAATCCGGCCACCTACACGGGCGCCTTCACCCCCATCCGTGACCTTTTCGCCAGCCTTCCCGAATCCAAGGTGCGAGGCTACAAGCCCGGACGCTTCTCTTTCAACGTCAAGGGAGGGCGCTGCGAGGCCTGCAAGGGAGAGGGATATACCCACGTGGAGATGCAGTTCCTCCCCGACGTGACCGTGCCCTGCGAGGTCTGCAAGGGTCGACGCTACAACCGCGAGGCCCTCGAAATTCTCTACAAGGAGAAGAGCATCGCCGAAGTTCTGGGCATGACGGTCTACACCGCCCTGGAGTTCTTCCAGAACATTCCGAAAATCCGCAACAAGCTGGAGACCATGCGGGACGTAGGCTTGGGCTACATCCGGTTGGGCCAGCCAGCCACCACCCTATCCGGCGGCGAAGCCCAGCGAGTGAAACTCTCTACCGAGCTTTCCAAGCGGGCCACCGGCAAGACCCTCTATCTGCTGGACGAGCCGACCACCGGGCTTTCTTTCTCCGATTGCGCCTCGCTGCTGAACGTGCTGCACCGGCTGGTGGACGCGGGCAACTCGATAATTCTCATCGAGCACCACCTGGACATGATCAAAAACGCGGACTGGATAATAGACATGGGCCCCGGCCCCGCCGACAAGGGCGGACAGGTGGTGGCGGAGGGCACCCCTGAGTACATCACCACCGTGGAGGCCTCCCACACCGGCCACTACCTGAAGAAGGCTCTGACCCCGGCCCGCCGTCCAGAGGCAGTAGCGCCGGTGGACTAGGGAAAGCGCGGCAGGGTTCAAACGCTGCGTTGCAATTGCCTAAAACACAGCCATTAGTAATTTGCGATGAGAAGAGCCGGGATTAAAGCACTTATAGAAACGTGCGCTGTTCTTCCAGCCGAACCCCGCCCAAAAGCTTGACATGCATCACGTTTACCTTAAACTAACCGGACAGTGACAGTCCAATCCTTGACAGGGTGTGGACAGTACGCAACACTTACTATAGGGTATCTGCAACGGCACAGAATTGATAATTACGCCACAGGGGATAGATAGCTAGAATGCTGAAACATCGCCCTCCAGCACACAGACAGTCTCCGAAACACCTTGGCTCAAAGCGTCGGTCTCCGTACGATATCCATGCTGACCCCCACACAAGGCAACTGTCACTCAATGCAGTTGTATCAGGTATTAAGTCCATCGTCGACGCTAGGAACAGCGGAGCACTTTCTGAAGAAATGGCTGGTGACCTAATTAAGGTCCTCATCACTACCTATACCAGCGAGTTAATTAGCCAGAGGGTAGGGGGCTATCTCGAAGGTAGCTTGACATATTTGCTAGAGGAGCAGGTAGAGAGGTGGGAGTCCATTGGCGAACGATCGTGACGATGGGATCGAACATACTCCTAAGAATCCTTCGCCGGTAGAAGAACCATCCAGTCAAACTGATGGTGGTCAGGACGGCGAACCTAGCGTCGAGGTGCCAGCGGAGATTCTGGCCGGTGTTCCAAAGGAACACCATCAAGCTATCGTACGCGCCTTCAGTTCCGTAACACAGTTTGCAGCGCCGGTACTCAATCCAATTTTTCAACGAATTACTTCGGACCACGTCAGCCGCATCATTGACAATATAGAGAATGATAGGGTTAGAGAAGATAACGCTGACAAATCCCGAATGCGATATCAATTTTGGTATTTCATATTGGGAGTTGGTGTAATAGTTGGCCTTATTGTTTTCTTCACCGTGTCCGATAATCGAGATATGATTATCCCGATCATTGGCGTTGTTGCAGGATTCTTGGGTGGTTACACGACGGGAAGATATTTCCATCATTAGATTCCGTTGGTTCAACGGGGTTTTCCATAGGAGACAGAGTGTTTTCCGTAATCCCGTCCCTGATGAAGCCAACCGCCAAGTCGGAAATGATGTCTAGCGCCTCTTCTGGAGTATCACCCCAAGCTCTACATCCGGGCAAAGCGGGAATCTCAGCCATCCACTTATCCGGCTCAGTGGAAATTGGCCAATCATGTACTTGCACGGATAGTCTATATTGTTGCTTCAACATTATTTGCCCGATGTAACCTCAGAATGGATGTTGCGATGGTCAGAGTTTACTCGACGCAATAGTGCCCTTTCAAGCTTAGAACTTTTTTAGGTATAGTATGTGAAATACAAGCATTACACGGAGGATCCGCTAACCATGACCACCAAAAAAAGAATAGGCCTTGCCATTTCCGCAGGCTCCTCCGGCGAGGCTGTTGCGATGATCGAACGGGCGGAAGAGTTGGGCGTTTCCGCAGCCTGGCTTACCACCGGAGGCGCCCGGCCCGACGGGCTGACAATTTTTGCAGCCGCCGCCGTCAAGACGAGTCGCATCCTCCTCGGCACGTCCATCGTTCCCACCTGGCCTCGTCATCCCATCGCCGTGGCCCAGCAGGTCCAGGTTCTCGACCAACTCAGCGGCGGTCGTTTCCGGCTGGGGATGGGCCCCAGTCACCGAGACGGCATGATTCAGAGTTTCGGGGTGAACTTCCGCGCCCCCTTGAGCCATCTGCGAGAATACCTACGCATCCTCAAGGCCCTGCTGCAACAAGGACAGGTGGACTTTAAAGGACGCTTCTACACCGCGCGAGGTGAAATCGACGCGCCCATTGACGTGCCCGTCATGGCTTCAGCCCTCCGCCGACGCTCCTACCAGCTTTGCGGGGAGGAAGCCGACGGCGCAATAAGCTGGGTGTGCCCTTCCGCCTACCTCCGCGATTCGGCCCTGCCTGCCATGGCCAGTGCGGCCCAGCAAGCGGGACGGCCCACCCCTCCCCTGATCGCCCACGCGATCGTAGCCGTCGATAAGGACGCCGACGCAGTGCGAAGGGCCGTTCGGGAGCAGATGGCCATGTACGTGCGGCTGCCCTTCTATGCCCAGATGTTCGTCGACGCCGGTTTTCCAGAGGCTCAGACTGGCGAGTGGAGCGACGGAATGATAGACTCCGTGGCCATACACGGCAGCCCCGAACAGGTGGCCGAGGGCGTTGAGAGGCTGCTCTCCTACGGGATAACGGAAATCATCGCGTCGCCCGTCCTAACCGGTCCCGACGCCAATGCCTCGTGGGAGCGAACGGTCTCGACGCTGGCGGGAATCCGGCCGGAGTAGCCCAGGGCGAGGGCGGGTATGAAACCCGCCTCTACGGAAGATTGGCATTGGCCGGGGAAGGGCGCCCACAAGGAGCCTGTTTCAGAAGTCGGATACCTCCGAGAACTGGGCCTTCTGGATTCCTGCTTTCGCAGGAATGACGGACCTTGGGGCCATATTCCATATTCTCGCCCGGGAAATCGTCGGCAATCGTCTTGGCATACTTGGCACGAATTATGGGTGAGGACTTATGAAACAGGCTCCAAGGGACGCCCCTACGGGAACGCAATTTCGGCGGGGCGCTAGCCCTATCGACGCAGCCAGCGGGCGGCGTCCTTGGCGTGGTAGGTGATAATTATGTCGGCGCCCGCCCTTCGAATGCCCGTCAGCAGCTCCAACGTCACCTGCTCCTCGTCGATCCACTCGTTGGCGGCGGCGGCCTTCACCAGGGAATACTCCCCGCTCACGTTGTAGGCGGCGATGGGATGGTCGAACCTGTCGCGGGCGCGGGCGATTACGTCGAGGTAGGGCAGGGCGGGCTTGATCATCACGATGTCCGCACCCTCGTCGATGTCCGCCTGAATCTCCCGCAGGGCCATTCGTCCGTTGGCGGGGTCCGTCTGGTAGCTGCGTCTATCGCCGTACTGTGGTGCGGAATCTGCCGCCACCCGGAAGGGGCCGTAGAAGGCCGATGCATGCTTGGCGGCGTAGGCCATGATGGGCAGATGTCCGAATCCGCCGCCGTCCAGCCCGGCGCGTATAGCCGCCACCTGCCCGTCCATCATGCCGGAAGGGGCCACCACGTCGGCCCCCGCCTCGGCGTGAGAAAGGGCCGTTTTCGTATAAAGCTCCAGGGTAGCGTCGTTATCTATCCGTCCATCGTCGACCACCCCGCAATGGCCGTGGCTGGTGTACTGGCAGAGACACACGTCCGTTATCACCAGAAGGTGCGGGATGGTTTTCTTTATGACGCGGATGGCCTCTTGGATGATGCCGTTTCTGTCGTAGGCCTCGGAACCCAGCATATCCTTGCGGGCCGGCAGCCCGAAGATGATGACGCCGGGGATGCCAAGTTGAGCGACTTCGTCCACCTCGTCCAATAGCTTGTCCAGCGAGAGATGATAGGAGCCTGGCATGGGGGCCACCGGCTCCCGGCGGTCCCGGCCGTGGGTGACGAAGATGGGATAGATGAGGTCCGAGACGGCCAAACTCGTCTCCCGCACCATCGAACGGATAGCGTCCGTCTCTCTCAGCCTACGCAGCCGTGTTATTGGGGAGGGGGACATTCTGGGCTATGCCTCCAAGGAAGATTGCATGTGATTTTTCAGGGCCTGCACCAACCCCGCCACCGTGTGACGACGGGCCACGACATCCACTTTCAAGCCCAACTCCCGTGCCCTTCGCGCCGTCACCGGACCTATGCAGGCAATAAATATATCCTGTAGAGGCGCGGGATCTCCGTCGAGAAGCTCCAACAAGTTCTGAACGGTGGAGGAACTGGTGAAGGTTGCTATGTCAATTTTACCACGGGCCAGCAGGCCCTTGGCCTTCTCCGCCGAACCTGCAGGCTTCAGCGTGCGATAGGCGACGGGCTGGAGCACTTGCGCCCCTAATTTCTCCAACGCCCGGGCCGCGTCCCCCGGCGCAATGTTTGTGCGTGGCATCAACACTTGGACGCCCGCTACCCCATGCTCCGACAGCCCCTGCACCAACCGCTCCGTCGTGTACCTGGGCGGAGTGCAGTCGGGACGGACGCCTCGCTGCTCCAGGGCGGCGGCGGTGATCGGCCCGATGGCGCATACACGGCTGCTTCCCAGCGCGCGGGCGTCCATACCCAGCTCGTTCATCCGGCGGAAGAACGCATCCACTCCGTTGACGCTGGTGAAGACCACCCACCCAAAGCTCCGAAGGTCCTTCAGTGCTTCATCCAGCGCCGCAAAGTCCGACGGAGGCGCAATTTCTATGGTCGGTACCTCTATGGCTTCCGCACCTTCCTCCGTGAGCATTCGGCTCAGCACGGACGCCTGGGTCCTGGAACGTGTCACCAGCACACGCTTGCCAAAGAGGGGTTTGTCCTCGAACCACCGTATTTCCCGACGAAGCTCCACCACCCGCCCGATGACCACCACCACCGGCGGGCCGAAGTCCGCGTCCCGCGCCCTTTCGACGATATTCCGAAGCACCCCCACGACAGTCTTCTGGTACGGTTCCGTGCCCCACTGCACCACCGCCGCGGGCATCATGGGCGACATCCCTTCCTCCAGCAATTTCTCCACCACCCGCGGCAATGCGCCCCAGCCCATCATTACCACCAATGTTCCCCGCGTCCGGGCTAGCACACCCCAGGGGATGGCGGATTCCCTCTTCTCTGCGTCCTCGACGGCGCTGACCACGGTGAAGGATGTTGCGGCATCGCGATGGGTGAGGGGGATTCCGGCGTATGCGGGCGCGGCCACGGCGGAGGTAACACCGGGTACAACCTCAAAGGGAATACCCGCCATTGCCAGCACCTGCGCTTCCTCGCCGCCCCTGCCAAATACAAAGGGGTCCCCTCCCTTCAGCCGCACCACCCGTTTGCCCTCGTGCGCGCGGTCGATGAGGATGGGAAAGATGCTCCTCTGCCTCGCGCTACCCTGACCCGCCTGCTTCCCCACGTCGATGAGCTCTGCGCCCTCCCGCGCCTCCTCCAGCAAGCGGCGGTCCACCAGCCTATCGTAGGCCACCACGTCGGCCTCGCGGAGACGCTGCAGGCCCTTGACGGTTATCAGCCCCGGGTCTCCAGGGCCGGCCCCTACCAGCGACACGACGCCAAGGATCTCTACCATGAGCCAATGACCCTCATGGCAACTGGAGTAGTCGCGATTCTCGGACGCATCTTCACCCCCCACTCCCCGGTACGAGCGCCCCGGCTCCCTTCTCGATGAGCTGCTGGAGAGCCTCCATCGCCAATTCGTGGGGATTGGAAGCCCGACCCCGCGCCTTCGTGTAGTAGGACTCCTCACCGTCATCAGAGGCCAAGAATACCTGCATCACCATAGTTTCGCCGGACACTCGCGCGTAGGCCGCCGCCGGTTCCTGGCAGCCGCTGCCCAGCCGCTCCAGAAAAGCCATCTCCGCCATAACCACGCGGCGTGTCGGCGTATGGTCGATGCTTCGCAGCATCCACGACGTTGCATGGTCATCGGACCGTATCTCCACCGCCAGCGCTCCCTGGCCCGGCGCTGGCACGAACTTATCTGCGGGGAGATACTGGGATATCTTCCCCTCTAGGCCCAGCCGGAGGATCCCCGCCGCCGCCAGCACCACCCCGTCGTAGTCGTCGCTAGTAGCCTTTTCAATGCGGGTGCCCACGCTGCCCCGCACGGGCAGAACGTTGACATGGGGCGCCCATCTCTTTAGCTGGGCGGCCCGTCTAGGGCTGCTAGTGCCGATTCTGGATCCGGCGGGCAGGTCTTCCAGGCTGGCGTTCCAACGGTTGACCAGCGCGTCGCGGGGATCCAGCCGCTCCGCAACTGCGCCCACGGTCAGACCCGGCGCAAGAAGCGGCGGCAGGTCCTTGTGGCTGTGCACCGCCATATCAATCTCACCCCTCAGCAGCGCTTCCTCAATCTCCTTGACGAAAATCCCCACCCCCAGGCTGCGTAGGGGAGCTTCAGCCGCCCGGTCGCCAGCCGTGCGGAGAATCTTCACCTCGAACTCGACGTCCGGGCGCTTCCCCCTCAGCTTGTCCACAACTTCCTGGGTTTGAATCAGCGCCAACGGCGTGCCTCGAGTCCCTACAACCACCCGCTTCACTACGGTTCCTCAAAAGCGGCCAGTTTTTGCAGGATACCCTCCAACGCCTCCCCCTCTCGACCCTCCCGCACCGCTTCTACGAGCTTCCTGTCGATGACTTCCTGCCAACGGTCCGGCGGTATTTTCAACCCGCGCCGCTTGACTTCCGCCCGCGCCTTAGACAGTAGGCCGGCAATCTCGGCGAAGTCCAGCAATTCGCTCTTTTCCATGGACTCCCTGAGCTTGCGGGCCAAAGCAGGGCTCGCCCCCGATGTGGATATGGCAAATGTGATCGGCCCCCGCTCAACTATGGACGGCGCGATAAACATACACAGGGGCACGTAGTCCACAATGTTCAACAGCACCCTCTCCTGTTCCGCTTCCTCCGCCATCAGCCGATCTACCTCGGGGACGCCCGTTGCGCCGATGGCTAGAAACGCCCCTTTCAGGTCACCCTCACGGTAGGTCCGTCTCTGCCATTTGATGCGTTCTTCCCCGGCCCACTGCGACAGCGCGTCCGTAATCTCGGGGCTGATTAGTACAACCTCGCACGGGTGCTTCATCAGATTCCTCACCTTGCCTTCGGCGATTGGCCCGCCGCCCACCACCACACATCGTCTTCCCTTCAGACTGAGGTATACCGGGTAGTAGCTGGGGAATGAAGAATCAAACAAAGTACCGGACACGGGTCTTCTTGTACTCCCGGCTGCTGTAGAGAACGAGATACTTGTCCAGGCCCGTGGCCTCGGCAATCTCAGCCACAGACTCCTCGCAGCCCTCGGGCGTAGTGGCGTGAATCATGGAGAAGTGGGAGTACGGCCAGTCGGGGAAGGTAGGACGCTGGTAGCAGTGGGTCACGGTGGGATGGGAGGCCATAATCTGCCCAACCTCCTCGGCCCGCTCCTCGTCGACTATCCAGACAGCCATCGCATTGGCCCTGAAGCCCGCCCGTCTATGATGCAGTACAGCGCTGTACCTGCGCATGAATCCCCGCTTCTGGAATTCGGCGGCCGTTTGATACAGCTCGTCGTTGGAAAGTCCCAACCGCTCCGCCATATCGTCAAAGGGACGCGAAATCATTGGCAGGTCTTCCTGCAACTCACGAATGACGCGAATATCAAATTCGGAGAGGGAGACCGCTCGGTTCCAGTCCTTCGACACCTGCTTGTTGTAACCGTCAGGACTGTAGTTAAAGGCGGCGCTGCGTCGATTTACCATGTCGAAGTTGACGCCAATCTTGAAGAACCGGATAGTCGGCATCAATCGATGTTGGAGGGAGCCGGTACGGGCCGCCATCCCATTCACCGTCTCCTCCAAATTGTCGTCGGGCGCGACCGCCAAGGTGAACCAGAGGTTGTAGTAGGAACCCTCGCGGGCGTAGTTGTGACTCACCCCTGGGTGCTCGTTGATGATTAAAGCGGCGTCGTGCAGGGCATCCGGGGGGAACGCCATCGCCACCAGCGTAGTCTTGTAGCCAAGACGACGCGTGTCGAATATGGCGCTTATCTGGCGCACCACGTTTGTCCTTCGCAGGCGGGCAAGGCGCTCCAAAACCGACGCTTCGTCTATGCCCAACTGCTCGCCTATCTGGACGTAGGGCTCGTCCATCAGAGGAAATCCCGATTGGATGATGTTGAGCAGCTTCCGGTCAAGGATGTCCATGTCCGACGGGGGTTTGCTGGGGGTGGCGGCTGTGCCCGCCTTGGCGCTGGATGGATTCAAGTTTGCCATAGACCTCCGTGTTGAATTCAATGACTTAATTGTACCAAACAATACCTAGCCGCGTTCAGAATCATGGACGCCACTCGGCGGGATGTAACCAAAGCCGTGTATACTGGAGGGACAGGAACCTACCCAAAACTGAGTCGAGAGCCATGACCCGCCGAATATCAGACGCCAAGGACGCCCTTTTTCTCAGGCTGAGCGGTCAGGTTCAAGACAGTCGCGTCCTTTCAGCCATGGCCCGCGTGCCCAGGGAACTGTTCGTCCCACCAGAACTCCGCGACCAGGCCTACAGCAACGAGCCATTGCCCATCGGCTACGGCCAGACCATCTCCCAGCCCCTGATGACAGCCCACATGACCAGCGTCCTACAGCCGACGCCCACGGACAGGGTGCTGGAAGTGGGAACAGGCAGCGGCTACCAGGCGGCTATTCTAGGATTGCTTGCCCATCGTGGCTCTGTCGTGACGGTGGAACGAGTCCCCACCCTGGCGCGCCACGCCGACGAATTGCTCCGCTTCCTCGGCTTGACCAACGTCCAGGTGGTGCCCGCAGGCGCCACCCTCGGCTGTCCGGAAAAAGCGCCCTTCGACGCCATTCTCGTCACCGCCGCCGCGCCCCAACTGCCCCAATCCCTACTGAGCCAGCTGGCCGTGGGCGGGAGGCTGGTAATCCCCGTAGGCAGCCGCGACTCCCAGGAACTCGTGCTAGCCATGAAAACCAGCGAGGGCGTATCCATCAAGTACAAAGGTCATTGCCGGTTCGTCCTCCTGCTAGGAAAGGAAGCCTGGCCTACTTCAACTTAGCGGCGTCATCCGTGGGCGCCCGCTCGCGCAAAGCGCCAACCTGCCCTTCGATTTCGCAATCACGCATCCATTGAAGCATCTCCCTGCAGATTGATATACTTGCATAGGCGTTTCCACATCCCTACTCCATTCGACGAGGCAGCGTGACCACCTCAGCCCCCGTAAAATACGAGACCGTCATCGGACTGGAAGTCCACGTCCAGCTTAAGACCAGGAGCAAGATGTTCTGCTCCTGCCGGGCGGACTACCAGGGCGCAAAGCCCAACTCCCTTGTCTGCCCCGTTTGCCTGGGGATGCCCGGCGTCCTTCCCGTCATCAACAAGAAGGCCGTCGAATACGCCATTGCCACCGGTCTGGCCCTCAACTGCTCCATCGCCACCCGCACCAAGTTCGACCGTAAAAACTACGCCTACCCCGACCTGATGAAGGGCTACCAGATTTCCCAGTACGACATGCCCATCGCCGTCGGCGGAAATCTCGACGTGGAGGCCGACGGCAAGAAGCGCACCATCGGCATTACTCGTGTGCACATGGAAGAGGACGTGGCCAAGCTCCAGCACGTCCGCACCTCCACCGGCGAGACCTTCAGCCTGGTGGACGTCAACCGTTCCGGCGTGCCTCTCATGGAAATTGTCAGCGAACCGGACATGCGCTCCCCCGAGGAGGCCCGCCAGTATCTCACCATCCTCCGGACCATACTCCGTTATGTCGGCGTTACCACCGGCAGCATGGAAGAGGGTAACTTCCGGTGCGACGCCAATGTGAGCATCCGTCCCATGGGCAACACGGAACTGGCGACCCGCACCGAAGTCAAGAACATGAACAGCTTCCGCTCAGTGTTCAGCGCCTTGGAGTACGAGGTGGAGCGTCAGCGTCGGGTGGTGGAAGACGGAGGACGCGTCGTCCAGGAGACCCGCGGTTGGGTGGAGGACCGCGGCGTTACCGTGAGCCAGCGTTCAAAGGAACACGCCCACGACTATCGCTACTTCCCGGAGCCGGACCTGCCGGAGCTTCTCCCTGACCCTACATGGGTGGAGGAGATTCGGGCGTCGCTGCCGGAATTGCCGGCCCAGCGTCGGGACAGGTTCGTCAGCCAGTACGACCTGCCGCTTTACGATGCCGGACTTCTCACCGCCAACCGGCCCGCTGCGGAGTTTTTCGAGCAGGCCGTGAACGGCAAAAACGACAAGGACGCCGCCATTCAACTCAGGGCGAAGCGGGTCAGCAACTGGATGCTGGGTGAGGTTTCCCGCCTGCTCGACGACGGCTTGGCCAGCATAGGCGAGTCCCCCTTGAAGCCCGTACATCTCGGACAACTTTCAGACCTGGTGGAAACCGGCGAACTCAGCAATTCCTTGGCCAAAACCGTCCTGCAGAGGGCCTTCGAGAGCGGCAATTCCCCGAAGCGCATCGTGAAAGAGGAAGGCTACGTGCAGATCAGTGATTCCTCAGTGGTGGAGCAGGCGGTGCGGCAGGCCATCGACCAGAACCCCAAGGCCGTTCAGGACTACCTCAGCGGCCGAGAGACCGCCTCCAAGTTCCTCGTAGGCCAAGTGATGCGAATTACCCGCGGCAAGGCCAACCCCGCCGTGGTCAACACCCTGATGCAGCAAGAACTCAACAACCTTCAAAACACCGACGGGAGCAGTTAGTTGGAAACCATTCTCAACTTCATTCAGATTCTCATATCCGTGACGCTGGTGCTGGTCATTCTCTTCCAGGTACGCGACCTCGGCAGCGGCCTGTTCGGCAGCGCCAACACCACCTTCCGGGTCCGACGTGGTGTTGAGTTGGTTCTATTTCGGTCGACCATCGCCATCGTACTTATCTTCATCATCGTCTCCATCATCAGGGTGAGGTTGATCTAAGGACAGAGCCTTGCCTTCCCCCAAGCCCGTCATCACCCTTGCGACGGACTTCGGCATTCAGGACCCCTACGTGGGCCTGATGAAAGGCGTCATCCTCAGCATCAATCCCGACGCCGGGATTGTAGACGTAACCCACGGGATTACGCCCCAAAACGTTCTGCAGGGATCTTTCCTGCTTCATCACAGCCGGCGATACTTCCCCAAGGACGCCATTCACGTCGCAGTCGTGGACCCGGGCGTTGGGACGAATCGGCGCGCCGTCTTGCTGGAAACTCTACAGGGCCGCTTCCTGGCCCCCGACAACGGCCTGCTCACCCACGTCCTCCTGCACGGCCTGGGCCGGCCGTCGACGAAAGGAGGGCCGGTGGAGCTTCCCGTCAACTGGAGGGCCCATCACCTGACCAACCCCGCCTACTGGCTCCAACCCCTGAGCCGTACCTTCCACGGGCGGGACCTCTTTGCCCCCGTCGCGGCCAATCTCTCCAACGGCGTGCCGCCCTCGGAGTTGGGCGACGAGGTCGGAAGTCTGCACTGCCTGCCTATGTCGACGCCCCGCTGGAATGACAACGTCCTCCGCGGAAGGGTCGTCCACGTTGACAGGTTCGGCAACCTGGTCACGGATATCCCCGCCGACCTCCTGACAGTCGATGACGCCCCCGGTGACCCTCGTAGGGACGTCCCTCGTGGACGCCCTTCTCCCCTCAATGTTCAAATAGAAGTAGGCGGCGCAGTTATAGAAGGGCTGAGCGACAGCTACGCCGAGGCCAACGGTCTGCTGGCCATCGTCGGCAGCTTCGACACCCTGGAGATTGCGCTCAAGAACGGCAGCGCCGCCTCCAAGCTGTCCCTGGCCCCAGCCGACCCCGTCACCATCCGCCATACACCCTAAGAACGGTGGCCTCAGCCGTCACCCAGCGACTCACCGCTTTCGGTAGTGCCTACGTTGACCTGGCTGGCGGCGGCGGCCCAAGCCAGCTCCGTAAGCATCCGAACCGGGTCCAACACCTGCCAAAGAATTCCATTGTTGACGAAGTACGCATTGGCAAATACCAGGGCGCCCAGCGTCAACGAAACCACCGCGCCCACGCGTCCCGCAACGCATCCGCAGCGCCACAGAACCACCGCCGCCACACTGGAGGAACCGATGAACAGCGGATTAACGGTGCGCCACACATTGCCCCCATGGTCGCCGAATAGGCCGCTGTAACCGTTGGCAAGCACCACCAGGGCCAACGTGCCCAACGCCAGGCTCCGTACCCAGGGAACGCGTCGCGTGCTCATCCAGACCCACCAGACCCCACCGAACCCCATCAGCAAAGGGACGATTTGCCACATCTTCCAGGGCCAGTAGGAAACGGACAGCCCTTCCGGATCAACGACGATGGTCCTCTCGGTCCAGGCAAAAATGGCCAGGGCCACGAAAGCAACCGTCGCGATGGCGGGGATTGGGGCAAGGTCCCGCGGGGCGATCAGTTTAAACATCAGACATCCTTCCTGCTGCGGGTTCTCATTAAGCCGGTTTCAGCTATTGGACTTGTCAGAAAGCCTATCACCGCTCCCCTACAGCGCTAGCTTGCCGGGATTCATGATCTTCTGCGGGTCCAGGGCCATCTTCATCACCCGGACCACATCCAAGCCGGCGCCCATCTCCCTAGGCAGCAGGTGCGCCAGCTTCACTCCCACGCCGTGGCAATACTCCATTATCCCGCCCATGTCCTGGGCCAACATCAACGCCTCGTCCACTGCCTTGGGCATGTCCTCAGGCTGCGTAGCCGTCCCCGGCACCAGCACCATTGAAAACAGCTCCGGCTCCGTCCAGATGGCGAACTCCGTCGCCCGAACGTCGTATTCCTTGAAGATAGCCTCGCATTTCAGCCGGTACTCCAGGACTTTCGACACCGGCAAGGCCACGTGAAGATAGTCGAAGGAACGACCCTGGGGTCTCGACGCATCGCCTCCAGTCGATTCGGCCAGGCTGTCTCGATAGGCTTCTGCGACCTGATAGCGGGTGTCCCAATAGATGACGGCCTCCGTGGGGCCCATGTCCCGTCCCTTCATATTGACGCAGATTTCGGCGGACCGACGCCTCTGGGCCTCCACCAACTCCCTGTAACCTTCAAAGACCATGTACAGATGAATCCCCTCGAAGTCGTCGGCCAAGTCCACCACGGCGGGACGCAGCCCCAGGGCGAACATCTCCGTTACTGCATCGAATCCATCCTCAAAGGTCTGAAACCGGAATGTGGAGAACACCCGCTCCTCCGGCTGACGGTAGACCTTCAGCGTGGCCTTCGTGATAATGCCGAAGACCCCCTCCGAACCAATGAACAGGTGGTTGAGATTGGGGCCGCTGGAAGTCTTCGGAACGTTTCTGGTCGTTATCACGCCGCCGGAAGGCATCACAACCTCCAGGCCCAGCACCTGCGCCCCGATTGGCCCCACGGCGGCGGCCCGGTAGCCCACGCCGTTGGTAGATATGGCCCCACCGACAGTGGCGATGGGTACGCTCCAAGGGTCGTGACCCAACATCAAGCCCTGCTCCGTCAGGGCCGACGCCAGGTCCTCAAGGATTACTCCTGCCTCCACCGTGGCCGTCATATTAGACGGGCTGACTTCCAGAATACCGTTCATCAGGCCCAGGTCTACGATGATGCCTCCCCGCAGAGGCGTCAGCCCGCCCATGACGCCAGTGCCGCCGCCATAGGGAATTACGGGAGCGCCGAAGTCCTTGGCCACCCTCACAATCCACGCCACCTCCTCCGTAGACCTGGGTCTCACCAACACGTCGGCTCTGCGTTCGAGCAGAGGAGCGGCGTCGAATGCCCGGCTAGGACTCAAGGCGTCCTGCGAGTAGCGGCGCACCTCCTCCTCGTCCGTCACAACCCGGGAGGGTTCGAGCAGCCCCTTTAGCCTATCTATCAAGTCCCAATAAAGCACTTCAAACCCAATGCGCCAGCCGTAGCTGGTGAGTCTTGTGTGAGAATGACACCGAACTCCGCAACCTTCCTATTGAGGAGGAGACAAAGGCCGGTGAGACCCGCGATACGCACCCCGGACCCTGGTTCAAGCTCAGGACTACGAAGACTGCCGCAGCCGCCAAACCGTGCCATCGGCGGTGTCCTCTAAGGTGACGCCCATTTCGCCCAGGCCAGCGCGGATTGCGTCCGCCATCTGATATTCGCGGGCCTGACGAAGCTCCCTGCGAATGGCCAGCAGTGTCTCAACGATTGTTGCCCCGTCCTCATCCTGTGCGTGGGCCTCCACCCAGCCCGCCAGCTTGTGCTGCCCCGATGCGTTGAGCTGCGATCCCGTCCCTCGAAAGAGTTCCATCAGCGGCGCAAGCGGCAGCTCTTGTCCCTGTCCGTCATCCAAGAAAGCCAGCCCTAGCACGCTCCCCAGCCGTCGAAGTCGGGACTGGGCGGCATCTACCGCCTCCCTCCGCTCCCTGGCCCGATTTATCTCCCTGGCCAGGTCAAACAGCGCGCCCATGGCCTGGGGTGTATTCAGGTCCGAGTCCATGGCATCGGTGAACCGGTCTTCAAAGGGGGATGCGTCCAACCTCCCGTTGTCGGAACTGTCCGCGCCTGGACGAAGGGCATTCCGAAGGCGAGCGGCAGCGCGCTCCATCGCGTCCAAACCATCATCGCTGTAATTCAGCGGACTGCGATAGTGGGAGCTCAGGAAATACAGCCGGAGGGCGTCCACGCTGTGGCCCTCCAACGCCTGCGACACGCCGATCAGGTTGCCCAGAGACTTGCTCATCTTGCTCTCGCCCATATTCAGCAATCCGTTATGGACCCAAAATCGGGAGAAGGGCGAGACGCCGGTATAGCATTCGCTCTGGGCAATCTCGTTCTCGTGATGGGGGAATACCAGGTCCTGGCCTCCGCCGTGAATGTCCAGGGTTTCCCCCAAGTGTTCCAGGGCGATGGCGCTGCACTCGATGTGCCAGCCCGGCCGGCCTGGCCCCCACGGACTCTCCCAGGCGGGCTCGCCAGGTTTAGCCGCCTTCCAGAGAGTGAAGTCCATGGGGTGCTCCTTCCCCTGCAATGCCACTACCCGCGCCCCGGCAATCATGCTGTCGATGGAGCGGTGGCTGAGCTTGCCGTATCCTTCGCAGCCGCTGACCCGGAAATACACGTCGCCGCCCGACTCGTAAGCGTGGCCCTTCTCCACCAGCCTGCGGATTATCTCCTGCATTCTGGGAATGGCCTCCGTAGCCAGGGGGTAGACGTGGGCGGGCATAACCCGCAGGCGCTCCATCTCCCCGGCGTACTCCTCAATGTACCTGTCCGAAAGCTCCCGATAGCTGACCCCTTCTTCAGTGGAACGGGCGATAATCTTGTCGTCAATGTCGGTGAAGTTCTGCACGTGGCGGACCTTGTGTCCCTTGAACTCCAGGTATCTGCGGAGAACGTCGAAGACCACGGAGCTAAAGGCGTGACCCACGTGGCTGGAGGAATAGGGCGTGATGCCACATACGTACATCTTCACCGACTGTCCGGAGGGTGCGAAGTCTTCCTCCACGCCGGAAAGGGTGCTGTATAGTCTCATGTCTTGGCCTCTAACAGCGCGACAGCATAGGCCGCCAGACCTTCGCCTCGGCCGGCGAACCCCATGTGGTCGGTGGTGGTAGCCTTGATGCTCACGTCCGCCTGATCCGCTCCCAGGGCTTGTGCCAAATTATCTCGCATTCCGTCAATGAAGGGCCCCAGTCGGGGCTGTTGCGCCAGTATTGTAGCATCCACGTTGACCACCCGCCACCGACGGGCCGAGACCAGCGAAGCCGTCCGCTTCAACAGGAGAAGGCTGGAGATGCCTTTAAGCGAGGGGTCGCTGGACGGAAAGTGCACGCCCTTGTCACCCAAGGCGGCGGCCCCTAAGAGTGCGTCCATCAGTGCGTGAACCACCACGTCGCCGTCGCTGTGACCGGAAAGCCCCTTGTCGAAGGGAATCTCAACCCCACCCAGAATCAGGGACCGCCCGCTTACCAGGGGATGAGCGTCGAAACCCAAGCCAACCCGCATACTCACCGGGCTACGCCTCCTTTAGGCGCCCTCATCAGCGCCTGCACAACCAACAGATCTTCCGGCGTGGTCACCTTGACGTTGCGATAGGAACCCATGAACACCTTCACCGCAGCGCCCAGGCTTTCAACCATGGACGCATCGTCTGTAAAGTCGCCGCGACATTCTTCGTGGGCCTGCAGAAGCAGCTCATAGCGGAAAATTTGGGGCGTCTGCACCTGCCACAGCCTCTCCCGGGGAGGCGTTTCTTGCACCGCGCCGTCCTCCGAAACAACCTTGATTGTGTCCTTCGCGGGCACGGCACAGACGGCTGCTCCCGTTTCTGCGGCGGCCTTCAGGCCTCGCAGGACCATCGCCCTGTCCACGAGCGGACGGGCGCCGTCATGCACGGCCACCCAGTCGCAGCCCCCAAGCGCCTCCAGCCCCGCCCGCACCGAGTCTTGACGCCGCTCCCCGCCCACACACAGCCCCGCAACCTTTCCCATCCCGAACGCCGTCGCCAGCCGCCGCCCGTCCTTCAAACGCTCCTCCGACAGGACCAACGCGATGCGACTAACAGCCGGCAGCGTGGCGAACGTTCTAAGGGAGTAAGAAATGAGCGGACCTCCGCCGACACGCGTGAAAATCTTGTCCAGGCCGTCCATGCGCGAGCCCTTGCCCGCGCCCAGAATCACCGCTCCCACCGTTCCGGCAGAGGAGGCTTCGGCTGGCGTCATCTATACATGCCTCGGGTCTGGGCAAAGATGATTCGCCCCGCTGCCGTCTGGAGTACCCGCGTCACTGTCACTTCCTGTATGGAGTTGATGAAGCGACGTCCGCCCTCCACCACAACCATAGTGCCGTCGTCTAAGAATGCCACCCCTTGGCCCACCTCCTTCCCCTCCTGAATGATATTCACGGCCAGGTTTTCCCCCGGAAGCACCACGGGCTTGAGGGCGTTGGCCAGCTGGTTCACGTTGAGCACGTTCACCCCGCTTAGCTCCGCCACCCGATTGAGATTGTAGTCCGTAGTAAGAATGTAGGCCTTGATCTCCTTGGCCATACGCACCAACTCCGTGTCCACCTCGCCGCCCATGGGCACCTGCGCGTCGGTAAACTGGATGGGCAGGTCACTATTCCGGCGTAGATGAGAGAGGACCTCGAGACCCCGCCGGCCGCGCGTTCTCCTTATTGAGTCGCTTGAGTCGGCGATGTGGCGTAGTTCGTCCAGCACGAACTGGGGAACGATGAGGGTGCCCTGGACAAAGCCCGTTTCGCTGAGGTCTCCGATGCGACCGTCTATGATAGCGCTGGTATCCATAAGTATGCGAACCTTGGCGCCGCTCGCCGCCCTTGAACCGCCGCCCGCCCCCGGAAGTATCAGATGTAGGTCCTGCTCACGGTGCAGTCCGATGGACAGGCCCACGAAGGCGAAGGTGCCCATGATGATGAAGGGTATTATCCAGTTCAACCCCTCCGTCAACTGGAAGAAGGGAATGGAGACGAGGGCCGCCACTATCAAGCCCACGATTAGCCCCAGTGTGCCGGAAACGATGGTGCTCAGGGATACCCGATTCGCTTCGTCAACCAGCCGCTTGAGGGTGTCGACCAAGCCGGGCCCCAGCAGGCCGCCGACCAGGCCGCCAACGGCGGTGAATGCGAGGCCCCAGGGTAGGTAGTCCGCAACTTCGTTGGAGGCCAGAGACAAGGCGACGCTAACCCGCCAGCCTATGACGGCAAAGACGACCAGGGATGCCAACCTTACAGCCAACTAACTAGCTACCTAACTACTCCTCCCGTCCACCGCTTGGCTCCTGAGGGAAATCCTGAGAAAAATGAATAGTGCATTGGCAGAGCCGATTTTCTCTCGTGCCTGAGCGTGGTGAGAGTCAAAAATAGTGCTCCCACTAGAATATCACAGGCGGGCTGATTTATGAATAGCCCGCCGATTCTTAGGCGCCCACTCCGGCATCGACGACCGCCACCATAGAAGCGGCCTCCGCCTTGCGGAAACTAAGGGACCCGTCCTCCAGGTCCACCGTCACCGCATCACCCTCTTCCAACTCCCCCGACAAAAGCATCTTGGCCAGAGGGTTCTCCACGAACCTCTGCAACGCCCGGCGAAGCGGCCTCGCCCCGTACACCGGGTCGTACCCTTCCTTCACCAGCCAGCCGAGGGCGTTCTCCGTCAACTTCAGGCTTATCCGCTGCTCCGACAGCCGGTCCTGAATCTCCTTGGCCATCAGCTTCACTATCTCCCGGATCTGCTCCTGGGTCAGGCCGTTAAAGACGATGATTTCGTCGACACGATTCAGAAACTCCGGCCGGAATGCACGCTTCAACGCGTCCTGCACCGTGGACTTGAGGCGCTCTTCGTCCAGAACGCCGTTGCCGTCGGACCGGAAACCCACGGCGGCCCTGTTAGCCATGCCGGTGCCCAGGTTGCTGGTCATGATGATAACGGTGTTGCGGAAGTCTACCGTCCGGCCATGACCGTCCGTCAACCGCCCATCCTCCAGAATCTGGAGAAGGATGTTGAACACCTCCGGGTGCGCTTTTTCGATCTCGTCGAACAACACCACGCGGAAGGGCCGGGCACGCACCGCTTCGGCAAGCTGCCCGCCTTCTTCGTACCCCACGTATCCCGGCGGAGCGCCCACGAGACGTGATGCCGTATGCCGCTCCATGTACTCCGACATGTCTATCCGCACCATGGCCTCCTCGTCGTCGAAGAGATACTGGGCCAAGGCCCGGGCCAACTCCGTCTTGCCCACCCCCGTGGGGCCGAGGAATATGAAGCTGCCTATGGGACGCTTGGGGTCCTTGAGCTTGGAGCGAGATCGGCGTATGGCCTCCGAGATCGCCTGCACCGCCTCGTCCTGGCCAATAATTCTTTCGTGTAGGCGGTCTTCCATGTTCAAGAGCCGCTCCGCCTCGCCCTCCAGCAGTCGTGAAACGGGTATGCCGGTCCAGTTAGTGATCAACTGGGCGATGTCATCCGCGCTCACCACGGGCTGATCGCTGTTCTCCGCCTCCCAGACTACGCGCGCGCCCTCGTACTCAGTCTCGCACTGCAGCCTTTCCATCTTTAGCTGGGCTGCCATCTCGTAGTCACCCTCCTGGGCCGCCGCATCCTCCCGTTCGCCCAGTCTCTTTACCATTTCCTCCTGCGCTTTCAGATGAGCGGGGGGGCTGTCCGCGTCTAGCCGCAGCTTGCTCGACGCCTCGTCAAGCAGGTCTATGGCCTTGTCCGGCAGATGACGTTCCGTGAGGTAGCGGTGGCTCAGGCTCGCCGCCGATTCCAACGCTTCGTCCTCTATCCTCACCTTATGGTGCTCCTCATACCTGGGCCGCTGGCTCTTGAGTATCTCCACCGTTTCCTCAACGGATGGCTCCTCCAGGTAAATGGGCTGGAAGCGCCGCTCCAGGGCCGCGTCCTTCTCGATGTACTTCCGGTACTCGCTCATGGTAGTTGCCCCGATGGTCTGAAACTCCCCCCGGGCCAAGGCCGGCTTCAGCAAGTTGCTGGCGTCGATGGCCCCATCGGCGCCCCCCGCGCCTACCATGGAATGAATCTCGTCGATGAATAGATATATCTTGCCCTTTGCGTCCTTTACCTCGTCGATAACCGCCTTCAGGCGCTCCTCAAACTCGCCGCGGAACTTACTGCCCGCCACCAGCCTGCCCATGTCCAGGGCCTTGACGATGCGGTCCTTCAGGCTGTCCGGCACGTCGCCGTCATAAATGCGCTGGGCAAGCCCTTCGGCGATTGCCGTCTTACCCACCCCGGCCTCGCCAATAATCACCGGATTGTTCTTCTTTCGGCGCATGAGGGTCTGCATCACCCGCCGGATCTCATCCTCCCGACCCACCACCGGGTCCAGCCTGCCAGCCGCCGCCAGGTCCGTCAGGTCCACGCTGTACTTTTCCAGAGAGCGGTACTTGCTCTCCGCCCGCTCGTCCGTGACCCGATGGGAGCCCCGGATCTGCTGTAGGGCTGCGTATACGCTGTTCTTTGTCACTCCGGCCGCAGCAAGAATTCTGGCCCCGGCGACCTGTTCCTCCTCCACCGTAGTGACCGCTATCAGAAGATGCTCCACGCTTATTAACTCGTCCTTCAATCGGCTGGACTCGTTTGCGGCGTACTCCAACAGCCGCGCGTAGCCGGGCGTAGGATACACCTGGTTCGGGGGGTGCACGGTTTTCGGAGTGGCATCCAACGCCGATTCCACCCGCGCTTTCAGTTCATCCACGGACGCTCCAAGATGCTGGAGGATCTGCTCCGTCACTCCCCCTTTCTGAAGCAACAAGCTTAGCAACATATGCATTACGTCCAATTGGCTATGCCGGTACTGCCCCAGAAGAATTTCGGCATCTTCAAGGGCCTCGCGGGCCTTTTCTGTAAATCTATTACGCCTCAGTACCATCTTAAGAAACCCTCCTCTGGGCCGTCCTTTTTGTAGAAGCAGCCCTGGATTTCAACCGCCTTAACTCTCTCTTCAAGCCTTCGTTCTCCGCCTGAAGCTCCTTGATCTGCGCCATGAGCCTCAGCGCCACCTCAGCCCCGGCCAGGTTGACGCCCATATCTTCCGTCAGGGCCTTGATACGGAGAATCCTCTGCACGTCCAACGGCGAATACAGGCGTTGTCGGCCCATAGAGCGGGAGGGAGAAAGCAGCCCCGCTCGTTCATAGTATCTCAGAGTCTGGGCATGCAATCCTACCATTCTGGATGCAATGCTGATGACATAGCACGGTTCCGTGCTGTGGCCTTGTTCGAATGCCATTGTCTAACTCCTTCCCGATCTCAGGTCGCGAAGCTGCCGGAACAGCCGCCGCTCCTCCTCGTTGAGGCCCCTGGGCACCACGACACGGACCTTCACGAATAAGTCCCCAAACCTCGTTGGTTCGTTCAAATGGGGCATCCCCCGGCCACTGAGCCGGAAGGTCTGGCCGTTCTGGGTCTCCGGCGGAATCGTCAGCTCAACGCGGCCCTTGAGGGTTTCTATGGAAATGCTGCCGCCCAGGACCGCGTCCAACAGGGGCACTTCCACTTCCGTCCGCAGGCTGGCGCCCTCTCTCTGGAAACGCGCGTGAGAAAGGACCGTCACCCTCAATCTGATGCCCCCGCCCCGTCCGTTCCGATAGCCAACGTTGACCCGTGAGCCGGTGTCCACGCCGGAAGGAATTGTCACCTCCAGCCTCCGGGTAGGTTCCGAAGGCGAAGTAGTCGGAACGTTCAACAACCGGGTCGTGCCGACGTAGGCCTCCTCGAGCGTGACGGACACCGGCTGCTCCACCACGGCCCGAGAGAATCCGCGCACACCATGGCCAAACAGACCGTCAAAGCGGTCACCGCCCATGCCGTCGAAGAAGGGACGCTCGCCTCCCCAAGTCGACCTCCACACGAAGTTCCCTTGGGAGGCCTCCCCCTGCTGGAAGTGGTCGGCGTACTTCCACTTCTCGCCGTAAACGTCGTACTTCTTGCGGATCTCTGGGTCGGAGAGCACCTGGTACGCCTCGTTGACCTCCTTGAACTTCTCCTCCGCGCTGTCGCTGTTGGGGTTCACGTCCGGATGGTACTGGCGAGCCAGGCGGCGGTAGGCCTTCCGTATGTCGGCCTCCGATGCTGCCTTTGGAACGCCTAGAATGTCATAGTAGCTGGCCATGACGACCCTTTCAGGACACCGGCTTCTGCCAGTCTGTAATACCGGACCCTTACTCAGCATTTTACTGTCAATACAATCTTTCGTCAACTAAGTTAGATTATTCTTGACATCTTACTTGTCACACTAATGATAACTATACTTGACATCTATCTATCAACTATATATACTCACTATTGTCAGTTTAGGGAGGTTCCAACAGGACTCCCGAAACGAACAAGAACAATGCTAGGAGGCATAATCAATGGCAATTCAGCGCTGGAACCCTTTTAATAACCTTCGCGGGATGGAGCATGGCATGTCCAGGATGTTTCCCCACAACTTCGGCGTCATGACGCCCCACCGCTCCCACAACGGCGCCCTCCCTATGGACGCCTTCTACACGGACGAGTCCCTGGTTCTGCGGGCAGCCGCTCCCGGCTTCAAGGCCGACGACGTAGACCTCAACATCAGCGGCAACTGGCTCGTCCTGAAGGGCTGCAAGGAGGCGGAGGAGAAGCAGTACGTGATGAGGGAGCGTGGCTTCGACGCCTTCCACCGGACCATGCGTCTGCCCAAGGGCCTGCAGTCGGAGAAGGCCGAAGCGTCCTTCGAGGACGGCATCCTCACCATCACCATTCCCAAGAGCGAGGAGACCAAGGCCGAGGTCCACAAGATCGCCATCAAGTCCTAAGGCCGTCGAAGCCGAAGCGGGGGACGCCTCCGCCGACGCTCTATGGGAGGCGGGTTTTTGTAGAACCCGCCTCCTCTTTTCGTCTCCCGCAGGGGCGATACTCGTGGTCGCCCTTCATATCATCAGAATTCGCCGTCTGGGGTATCCCCATCCCCATCATATTTACCGCGCCGTCGTTGACAGAATGCGGGGCGACTGATACCATCCTCAACCGTTGGCCGCCTCTAAAAGAGGCGTAGCCCCGCCCTTCGAAAAGAGCAACAAGTGTCTTTTGTTACCGCCCTGAGATGTCGAGAGTGCGCCCGGGAATACCCTGTGGAGCCTCTAAACGTCTGCGACTTCTGCTTCGGCCCCCTTGAGGTCGCCTACGACTACCGCGCCGTCGCCAGGGCCACCAGCCGACGCCGCATCGAAAACGGCCCCCTCACCATCTGGCGCTACAAGGACCTGCTACCCGTCGACGCAGATAACGCCGTGGACATTCACGCCGGATACACCCCTCTTATCAAGGCCAACAACCTCGGCAAGATCTTGGGTCTCGATAACCTCTATCTAAAGAACGACAGCGTCAACCCCTCCTTCTCCTTCAAAGACCGGGTGGTCTCAGTAGCCGCCACCAAAGCCTTGGAGTTCGGCTTCGACACCCTAAGCTGCGCCTCCACCGGCAACCTGGCCTGCTCCGTGGCCGCCCATGCCGCTCGCGCGGGGATGCGCTCCATCGTCTTCATCCCCTCCGACCTGGAAGCCGGAAAAGTCATCGGCGCAGCCATCTACGGCCCCACCATTATGGCCATCGACGGAGGCTACGACGAGGTAAACCGTCTCTGCAGCGAAATCGCCGACAGCTATCATTGGGCCTTCGTCAACATCAACATGCGCCCCTTCTACGCCGAGGGCAGCAAGACCCTTGGCCTGGAAGTCGCCGAACAGCTTGGATGGCGCTTCCCCGCCCATTGCGTCGTTCCCGTAGCCTCCGGCGCCTTGCTTTCAAAGATTTGGAGAGGGTTCGGCGAGATGGTCGAAGTCGGTCTCATGGAAGGTCCCGTGCCCTCCCGAATGTACGCCGCCCAAGCCGTGGGCTGCTCCCCCGTCGTCGATGCCTTCAACGCCGGCGAGGAGATGGTCATGCCCGTCCGTCCCAAGTCCATCGCCAAGTCCTTGGCCATCGGCAACCCCGCCGACGGCATCTACGCCATTCGCACCATGAAGCGCTCCGGAGGCGCCGCCCACGGCGTGCAAGAGGAAGAGGTGGCCGAAGGCATGAAGCTCCTCGCGGAAACCGAAGGCATCTTTACCGAAACCGCCGGCGGCGTGGTAATATCAGCCCTGAAGAATCTGGTTAAGCGGGGCCTCATCGGACGGGACGAGTTGACGGTGGCCTTCATCACCGGCAACGGCCTCAAGACCCAAGAAGTGGTCAGCGACGTTGCCCGTCCCTTGACCATCAAACCCACAATGAGAGACTTTGAAGCGGCCCTGAACGGCCACACCCCGATGGTGAGGTGAACGACTTGGAAAAGCAGCGCACAAAATTTACATTCCCCACTGCCCTCGTTACCCAGCCCATCATCTACAACCTGGGGCAGAAGTTCGACGTGATTACCAACATCCGACGCGCCGACGTTCGAGACGAGATGGGTTGGGTAATTCTGGAGCTTGAGGGGCCCCAGGACGAAATTCAACGAGGCGTGGCCTGGGTCAGTTCCCTGGGCGTTCGAGTAGACCCCATCGCGGGCGACGTGGTGGAGGGCTGAAGTCCCCATCACTCGCCATCAACATAGTAAAATAATTCACCCTTTTGGTTCTAAGGAGGTTACCGGCTAATGGGAGTTATGGTGAGGGTTCCCACACCCCTTCGGCGGCTTACAAACAATCAGGACAAGGTGGAGGTGGAAGCTTCCACCATCGCCGAGTTCATCGACGGCATGGAGACTGCCTACCCCGGCATCAAGGAACGACTCATGGACGAATCAGGCCAGCTGCGCTATTTCGTCAACATCTACCTCAACGGCGAGGACGTCCGGTTCCTCCAGGGAGTGGACACCGCCACCCAGTCCGGCGACGAGATAAGCATTGTCCCCGCAGTAGCCGGCGGCTAACCCTCCTCTCCTTCGACGGCGGAAACCACCAAACCCAACCCCCCCTTCCTTGATGAGCGAAGGTCAATCCTTCCCTACTAAAGCGAGGAATGAGGGTGAAGCTCTAACCAAACAACAGCCCCTCAGTAGGGTGTGATCGGCGTCTTCTACGCGCCCATTGACTCAAATGCTCTTCTTCTATACCCTCTAAATGCAACGTTAGAGCGAAGGAGACGAGCCATCGAAAACCAGGCCCCGCCCAAGGAAACTGTCTGGACCGCCCTATCGGAAGCCAGGCACTGGTATTTCGGGATTTTCACCCTCTTATTCATCGGTTGGGAAATCCTAATCATAGCTAGAGAAATTGGAACGGGTCAGGGTATAATTGAAACGTGCCTCGCGTTGCTCGGCCCTTCCTCCGACGCGATGGCGTTCAGCTTGGGCGGAGCGTACGCCTTAACCGAGGCAGGGAGGATGTCAGTGGTAATCGCGAAAGCATTGGACGATTGGCGCAAGAGACGCATTGAAGCCGCTCGCGAAGTTGCTCATAAGGAAGGCGAGGCCAAGGGCCGCGCCGAAGAACGGCAGGCGTGGGAGAGTTGGTACGCCCGGTGGAAAGAGGCCAGGGCGCAAGGGGAGGACTTCTCCGAACCCCCGCCCAACGGCAAGATCTAGGCACGGTTCACCCACTCTCGCGGGTCGTCAGGGGGAAATCGTTCAGGCAACGTCATACACTACAATTCCATCCTTCAGCGCGGGCTTGATTACTAAGGCATGGCTGTCCTTGTACCTCTCTACGTCTTCGGGACTCGCCACCACCAGATCAACGGCGGCTTTGACGCCATACAGCGCGCGACGTACCCTCGCACTGAGCTCCCGCTTATTGGACGCCGACTTGATAATGAGAAAGTCCATGTCGCTGTGCGGCCCCGCCTCGCCGCGGGCCGTGGAACCGAAGAGAATGACCTTTTCCGGTTCCGCCGCCTCTACGATTCGCCTAACGATTTCAGCAAGGTCGCTTCGCGCGTTGTCCGACAGCGCCAGTCCATCTTCTTTCATGAACTTTTTCCTCATTCCTTCCCCCACTACCGCCTTCCTCAAATATATGATAGCCAATCCTTCCTCAATCCGTAACCCTAACCCCCGGCCCGCTCCCGCATCCACCGCCGCTTTTGCGCCATCCTCGCCGCCTCGTCCGTAGGACGGTAACGTTCTAGGAAATCCTCGGCGAACGCCGCGAAGTCACCCCCCAGAATCCGATGCCGCATCTCTTCCATCAGCCTCTGCACAAACCGCAGATTGTGGATGGATGCCAGGCGCAGACCCAGCAGTTCCTTCGTCCGAAACAGGTGGTTCAGGTACGCCCTGGAGAAGCCGGCGCACGCCAGGCAGTCGCACCCCTCCTGCACCGGCCCCTGGTCCCTTCGAAAGCGTGCCGTGGTTATGTTTATCCGTCCCTCGGGAGTGAACAGCGCCCCGTTGCGCGCCACCCTCGTGGGTAGGGCGCAATCAAACATATCCATGCCCCGCGCCACGCCCTCCACCAGGTCTTCCGGCGACCCGACGCCCATCAGATATCGGGGCCTGTCCGGCGGAAGTAACTCTTCCGTGAAGGACACCATCTCATACATCTGGTTCTTCGTCTCCCCCACTGCCAGCCCGCCCACGGCGTAGCCTGGAAAGTCCAAGCCGACGATGAACTCCGCCGACTCCCGCCGCATCTCCTTCGAAATCCCGCCCTGAACAATGCCGAAAAGGGCCTGTCGATGACTCTTCCACGCTGTACGGCAACGTACGGCCCACCGGTGCGTCCGCTCCATGGCTCCCCGAACCGCTTCCTCCGAACCGTCGGCGGCCACGCACTGGTCCAGGCACATCATCACGTCTACCCCCAACCGCTCCTGGTAGGCTACCGCCGCCGCCGGCGTGAACCGGTGCAGGCTGCCGTCCAGGTGAGATCGGAAGACCACCGCCTCGTCCGTCAGCTTTGCCATCGACCTCAGACTGAACGCCTGAAACCCGCCGCTGTCCGTCAGGATCGGCCCCTTCCAACCCATGAACTCGTGAAGCCCTCCCGCCGCCTCGATGACCTCTATACCCGGCCGGAGATAGAGGTGGTATGTGTTCCCAAGGATGATGCCCGCTCCCAGATCTCGAAGCTCCTGCGGCGTCACCCCCTTCACACTGCCCTGGGTGGCCACGGGCATGAAGGCCGGCGTGTCAACAACCCCGTGAGGCGTTTCAATGACGCCGGCGCGGGCCTTCCCACAAACGGCGTTCAGCGTGAAACCGAATCTCTCGGCCATCACGCCAACTACAATCCCTTCAGGATCAGCTGAATGCCAATTACCAGCAGCGCCAGCGCAAGCAGCTTCAGAATCCAGCCGCCTCGGAAGAACTTGGACACGTAGACCCCCATCTGCGCCCCCGACACCACTCCCACACCTATGAGCAGGGCCGGCACAATGTCAACGTTGCCGTATATAACATGCCCCACCGTCCCGATGCTGGTGTAGATGGCCTGGGTGAATACGGACGTGGCCGTGGCGATGATTACGGGAAAGCGGAACAGGTACACCAGCATCGGCGTCCGAACAGGGCCGCCCCCCATACCGAAGAAGCTGGAGAGAAACCCAAAAAGTCCGTTGGTGGCTACCGCCCCGGGTTCGTTGTACATATATCGGAACGTGCCCTGATCGGATGTCTTTATTCGCCGGATTTTGGAGCCAAAGGCGCGAGCCCGGGGCGGCATGCGGATGCCACGGACTTCCCCCGGAGGTCGCGGCTTCGGCTTGTATTCCGGACGAAACATTACGTAAAGTCCCAACAGGCTGAGAAAAGAGCCGAATATCACCTCGAAGGGGCCCTCCGTTACCGCCTTCAGACCCAGAATCCCCAGCAGCGAGCCGGGTATGGCGGCCATGCTGAATAGAAGCGCCGACCGCAAGTCCACCCGCTTCAAGTACAGATAGGAAACCGATCCGGATATGGAAGCCAGCGCTACGGTGAACAGGCTGGTGCCCACGGCCAAGTTGTGGTCCATGCCGAACAGGATGATGAGAAGCGGCGCAACAATGAAGCCTCCGCCGGAGCCGATGAGCACCCCGTAGCCGCTGGCAAAAAACCCCAGAGCCACCAGCCCCAGGGCGGCAAGAATCGTTAGCTCATCCAATGTCCGCCGGTCTCCGTTGTCTTTTTGGGAGGAGTAGGCGGCTACTATACATGACCGCCACCAACCAAGCCATGACTCTCTCCCCCCACCTATCACTCCGAGTCCCACGAGAAATCTCGCCGCCCACCAACCACCCCCAATTCCAGAATCGGCCCCAAAATGGTATAATGCCTCTATGAAGCTGAAAGAGTTGCACCCTTGGAACGTCCCGCCTCAGGAAGCAAGGGGCATACAACAGCAGCTGGCCCAGCAGGTCTTGCGGGAGAACCACGTTCCAGTGGGCGCCCGGCTCATAGCCGGCGTCGACATCTCCGGAGTTAACAAGCGGGGTTTGGCCACCGGCGCCGTAGTTGTCCTAGACGTACCCACCTTCACCATTCGTGAGGTACGCACCGTTCAAGCCGAGCCTCCCATGAAATACGTCCCCGGCCTCTTATCATTCCGGGAGGTCCCCGTGCTGGTTCAAGCCCTGGAGACCCTGACCACCATCCCTGACCTCATCATGGTGGACGGACAGGGCATCGCCCACCCCCGTCGATTCGGCATCGCCAGCCACCTGGGGCTGATCATGGACCTCCCCGCCATCGGCTGCGGCAAGTCCATCCTTACCGGCAAGCACGAGTCTCTGGACGAACATCGGGGCGCGCAAGTCCCCCTCATGGACAGGCAGGATCACCTCGGCATGGCCCTGCGCACCCGTACCAACGTCGCCCCCGTATACGTATCAGTGGGCCACAAGATAGACCTGGATACCGCCGTTAAGTGGGTCCTTTCCTGCTGTCGCGGCTTTCGCTTGCCGGAACCCACCCGCCTGGCCCATCAGGCCGCCGCCGGTCGCCTGACCTATGCGACGCCCAACGGCGCGTCAGCCTAGCTGCTGATACCTTCGCCAATCCCTTCAATACCGCAACGGCAAACACTGGAGAAGCGCAAGTGCAAGAGTTGAGACACAAGCTGCAGGAGACGAACCGGAGGGTGGACCAGATCCTGGAGCATCTTTGACGTTCCCGACAAAGAGACCGAAATTGCGCGTATAGAGAAGGAGTCCTATAACCAGGACTTCTGGCAGGACCCACCCAAGGCCCAGTCGCAAATGCAGCGGCTCACCCACTTGAAGGACACTGTGCAGACTTGGCATGGCCTTCGCGACCAGGGCGCCTATCTACTGGAACTGGTGGAAATGTCTCTGGAAGAAGGGGACGACTCTCTGGAGCCGCAGATAACCAAGGAATCGGAGTCCTTCCTGGACGACCTGCGCGAAAAGGAGATGGAACTCACCCTCTCCGGCCCCTACGACCGACGGCCCGCCATCCTGTCCATCCAATCCGGCGCCGGCGGCGTTGACTCCCAGGACTGGAGTCAGATGCTCCTCCGCATGTACCTTCGATGGGCGGAACGCCGTGGCTATAAGGTGCAAATGCTTAACCTGTCCGATGCAGACGGCGGGGGAATCAAGAGCGCGGCGTTGGAGATTTCCGGCCCCCTGGCCTTCGGCTACCTCAAGGCGGAAAAGGGCGTTCACCGGCTGGTGCGCCTCTCCCCCTTCAACAGCGACCACCTCCGCCACACATCCTTCGCCCAGGTGGTCGTGCTTCCCGCCGCCGATGAGGAGGACACCGAGGTTGAAATCCGGCCCGAAGACCTCAAAATAGACTTCTTCCGCTCCAGCGGACCGGGAGGCCAGAACGTCCAGAAGGTCGCCTCAGCCGTTCGGTTGACCCACCTGCCCACCGGATTGGTCGTGAGCTGCCAGACGGAGCGCTCCCAGCACCAGAACAGGGAATACGCCACCACCCTCCTTAAAGCCCACCTACTCCAGCTGCGTTTGGAGGAGAGAGCCAAGAAGATGGCGGAGCTTCGCGGCGACAGGGTGTCCGCAGAATGGGGGAGCCAGATTAGGAGCTACGTGCTCCACCCCTACCGTATGGTGAAAGACCACCGCAGCCAGCACCAGGTATCCGATGCCACCGCTGTACTCGATGGCGACATCGACGATTTTCTAAAGGCCTACCTCCTAGCCTCCGTTGGGGAAACCAATGCGCCCAAACCGTAGATGTGGACTTGGAGGACCACCACTCGGAGGATCCATGACCTTACGCAACCCTTCACATCCATCCGTGAGCCTCCGTCGCAGCCTTGAGGCTGAAGGCTGGAGCGTAGTCCACTTCGCTACCCAGTTAGGAGTGAGCCGCAGCACCGCCTCGCGACTGCTCAACGGACATTGTGGAATAACGCCATCCGTCGCTCTCGCCCTAGAGCGCATCGGCTGGTCTAACGCGGATTTCTGGACGCGCCGGCAGGCCAACTACGAGATGGCCCAGACCCGTCGAGGGGCCGCCAATCCCCTATCGAAGCATACCTCCTAACCTCCATCGACCAAAACACCCGTACTCTCATCTCCTGCCCATAGCCATCTGTCGCGATTCCGGCAGTCCACGAAGCCTCATCATCGCGGCTATGCCCACCACCGGCCCGATAGCGAGGAAGGCGAATGCCCACCCCCAACCGGCGCCGTCGGCTATGAGGGGCACCAGCCGGATCGTCAATATCGTCAACAAAAAACCCACCCCCGTCTGGAAGGTCAACGCCGTGCCCCGGTAGGCCTCATCGGAAAGCTCCGTCATACCCGTGGAGAACTGCGCCGAGTCGGCTATCACAAACACCCCCCAAGCCAACGCAGCCACGGCAATCAACCACCTCAAGTCCGCATCGATGAATCCGATGAACAGCGCAATCCCCCCGCTCAGGACCATGGCCGCGCTGGTAACCAGGCATCGCCCCCACCTTTCGGCAAACCAGCCCGCGGCGAAGCTCCCAACCCCGCCGGCCACAAAGACCAGGAAGGCAATCAGTCCGGCCAGTCCCAACGAGCCGCCCGCCAAACTCCGCCCGCCGAACACCGCAAGCAGGTAGGTCGGAATCCAGGCCCACATGGCGTACAGCTCCCACATATGCCCCAGGTAGCCTATGAGTACCAGCCTGGAGGCCCGATTCTTCATCACGTGAACCACAAACCGCGGGTTGAATTTGGGCGCCGGAACGTCAAAGGGCCCGTCGGCCACCAGAAAATAGACCACCCCCCCGGAAACGACCGCTAGGGCCGAGCTCACAAAGAGCGTCGTTTCCCACTGGGCAGTAAAAATAGCGCTTAGAAGGTGGGGCGAGCCGGAGCCCAGCGTCAAAGCGCCGACCATAGCGCCTATGGCAATACCCCGACCGGACTTGAACCAACCCGCAATTATCTTCATCCCCGGCGGGTATACCCCGCCAAGGAAAGCGCCCGCGAGAATCCGCAGGACTAGGGCATAAGCAAAGTCTTGCGGCACAAATACCAGCGCCACGTTGACGACGCCCGCCATGATGGAACAGACGGCAAACAGGGTGCGCGTATTGACCAGATCCGCCAGGTTGGTAAAGGCGATGATAAGAGTCCCCGCCACAAAACCCAACTGCACCGCCATGGTGAGCCACGCCAGATGGTCTTGAGAATAGCCCCTCTCCGACTCCAGCGCGGGCGCGATGGCATTGGCGCTGAACCACACGCTGAGGCTCAACAGCGTCGCCAGCGACATCAGGGCTAGGGTGCGCCATCTATTGGGCGATTCCCCGTTCGTCAAGGCCTGTGATGAAGTGTTCGCCGTCAGGGTGCTTGCGCCTCCGACACGATTTGTTCGTCCGCAGCCGCCCATGCGGTCAGAGGAGAACAACGCCAAGTGTACCGGAGAAGTGGGGGGCTAGACTACCTGGGACGGCGGCAAATCCCTATGCGTGACTGCCGTCTAGGGGCGGCTCGTGGTCGTAACCCGGGTTCAGCCATCCAAAAGGGAATCAAACAGTTCTTGCCACCTGTCGGAGCCGCTATAGCTGGAACGAGAAACGATGATGCCGTTAGCGTCCAGGACCACGGCTGATGCCTGCACGGTTATCCGGTAATCGTTCAGGACCTGTCCATCGGCAGGGATCATGGGCCAAGTGAAGCCGTTGGAACTGTTCCAAGAGCGGATCTGCCCCTCGCTTTCGCCCCCGTCTACGTCAATACCAATGAAATGGATGCGGTCTTCATACTGCCCGTATACCTGTGTGAGGCTCCGCAACGCGGAGCGACATTTGGGTCACCAGGTGGCGAAGTAGTACAGGATAACCGGGCTGCCACGTAAACCGTATAGGTTGATCTCCTCACCGTCCACCGAGGTCAACGTGAAGTCCGCTCCCTGCTGTCCCACCCTGGAACCCACCTCCACTGCCACAGGTTCCGGCGTGGGGGCCGGAGTTGGCGTTGGAGTAGGCTCCGGGGTCGGCGCAGGAGTGGGTGGCTCGGGCGTCGGGGTGGGAGGAGGTGGAGTGGATTCAGGCGTGGCCGCAGCCGTCGCCGCGGCTGTTGGCGGAGGCGCGGTGGCAGTCGTCTGGGGCGGCGGTGCCGTCGCCGTCGGAGCGGGAGGCGCAGGAGTGACCGCAGGCGGCGCCGGCGCAGCGGTCGAGCTTCCAACCGGAGCGGGCGTTGGTCGGGATGCCGACACAACAGCCGTTGCCGCCGGCACAGATGTAGAAGTTGGCGCTGCTGCTGTAGGAGCCGTTTGAGTCGATTGCGAAGGCGTGGGCGCGCTGGTCCTGGGGGCCGCGGTGCCCCTTGCTGGTGGAACAGTCGGTGGGGCCGTAGCAGGGGACCGGGTAGGCGCCGGGGCTGCGGGTGTCGGTGTGGAGGGCGCAGGCGCGGCGGTTGGCTCAGTGGTAGCGTCAGTGTCGATGACAGTAACGTCACCGCCGCAAGACGCGACGAAAACGACCGTCAGCAAGACGGTTGTCAACAGAAACAAACTTAGGCTGCGAGCGCTCACGTGCATTACTAACCTACTTACGCCCCATAATACCAGCCGGATTCATGGAATCCAAGAGAGTTTTTCCGACCGACGAACTGGTCAACAACGCGAATCTTCCCGAAGTTCACTTCAGCACCCCTTCCTTATTCAGAAAGGCTATTAGGTTCTCAACGCCCTCACGAATCGTCTTGTGAGTCATATGCACCCCGAAATAAGGGGTTGGACTAACTACGAAGAACCTGACCCGCAATGACTGGGGTTAATTGGCCAAGAGAGTATCGAAAAGGCCCCGCCACTTGTCGGCCCCGCTGTAACTCCCACGTTCAACGATGGTCCCGTTGGAGTCCAGGATCACGGCTTGTGCCTGATGGGTTATCTTATAGTCGTTCAAGACGCCACGATCGGCCTCAGTCATGGGCCAGGTGAAGCCGTTGGAACTGTTCCAGGAGCGTATCTTTTCAGCGTTTTCGCCTGCATCAACGTCAATGCCAACAACATGGATACGGTTGTCGTACTCGGGATATACTTCTGTGAGGCTCCGCAACGCGGAGCGGCATGAGGGTCACCAGGTGGCGAAGTAGTACAGCACTACCGGACTGCCCCGCAAACTGGACAGAGTGATCTCCTCCCCATCCATTGATGTCAACGTGAAGTCCGCCCCCTCTTGCCCGACCATGTGCCCAATCTCCACGCCCGCAGATTCAGGCGTGGGCGCCTCAGCTGCTGCTGGAGCGACAGTCGGAACAGGCGGTGCTGTGGTTGGCGCGACGGTGTCCTCTTCGCCGCCTCCACAAGCCGCAACGAAAACAGCCATCAGAAGGACGGCTCCCAGCAGAATCGTGCTTATGCTGCGGACATTCAAGTGCATTACTAACCTATCTACGCCCTATCATACCAGTCAGATTCATAGAATTCTAGGATATGTCCTTCCGCCCGACAAGCTGCTCCACGAAGGAAGACCTCCCAAGGTTCACTCCAGCATCCCCTCCTCTTCCAGGAATGCCGCCAGGTTCGCAATGCCCTGTCGAATGGTATCGTGGGTCAGGTGGCCATAGCACAGCCTCAGGTAGTTGTAGGCGTCCTGTCCGGGAGAGAAGTTCGTGCCGGGGCCGTAGCCAATCTGTCGCTCCCTCGCCTTGGCCAGAACGGCGGCGGTGTTGGCGCCCTCCGGCAGCTTCAGCCAGAGATACAGACCGCCGTCCGGGTCGATGAATTCCGCCCTGGAACCGAAGTATTCGCCCACGGCGGCAACGGCGGTGTCTTTCTTGGAACGGAAGATTTCTCGCAGCTCCTGAACGTGTTCGTCCAGATGGTCCTGCAAATAGTAAAGGGTGGCGAGGGCCGAAAATTGGCTGGGCGTAGCTCCGAGGTGTATGGCCTTCACCGCATCGATGACAGACGGAGGCGCGGCCATGTATCCCAACCTCATGCCGGGCGCGACTATCTTGGAGAATGACCCGCAGTAGAGCACCGACCCTTCCTGGTCCAGCGACTGGATGGAGGGAGTGTTTTCTCCGGCGAAGCGCAGGTCCGCGTAGCAGTCGTCCTCGAAGATCGGGAGGCGGTGGCGTTGGGCAACGTCCAGCACGTCCTGTCGTCGTCCAAGGCTCATGTCGGTGCCGGTGGGATTCTGGAAGGTGGGAATCGTGTATAGAAACTTCGCCCTCTGACCCCGGTCTCGCAGGCTGGTGAGGATGTCGTCCAATGCGCTGGGGATTATCCCCTCTCCGTCCACGTCGACGCCCACAAGCCGGGCGCCGTGGCGTCGCATGATTCCCATGGTGCCGGAGTAGCTGAACTTCTCCGTGAGGATGATGTCGCCGGGGTCCGTGAGAAGCTCCACGTATCGCGCCACGGCCTGGCCGGAGCCGGTGGTGAGCAAAATCTGGTCGGGCGAAACGTTCATCCCCCGCTCCCGTTCCAGCTTCTGGGCGATGAACTCCCGCATCGCGGGATGCCCCTGGGGATGCGGGTAATAGACCAGGTCCTTGCCTTCATCCTTCAGGGCGCGGCCCAGCGCCTCCAAGAGGCCGTCGGCGGGAAACGAGTCCGGGTCCGGAAACGCCGTAGTGAAGTCGAAAGCGACGCGTCCCCCGCCTGGTGCGGCCTTGGGCGCAGGCGGAATCCCACGGGCAATACGGTCCGAAAAGTCGAAGGTGTTGGCAGTCATGGACCCTCCAGAAAAGTGCTAAAACAACGCCGCAAGTATATCACCCCACCCCCACCGGGGCTAGCGGAATTGCCCGCCCCAAGCACAGACGATACTGTCAGGGCAACTTGACGCTAGGTTGACGAGACTTGTACGATGTAGGGGATCCATAGACGCAGTGGTCATACGCCCCTAGAGGCGGTAATCTCTGTGTATGTGGGGGAGGCAGGTCCCTGATCAGTGTCTGCCTCAGCCATAAGGAGGCGTGGCTCAGGCTGATATGCCGCAATATGTCGAGCCCGGAGCGAAAATGCTCTGCCGCGGACCATATCACCTCTGCATTAGCCACCGATGGTAGAAGAGCTCGAACCCTATGAACGAAAAAGCTCGCTGTATTAGCGGGCTTTTCTTTTTCTCTTGGATAACTTTCCCCCGCGCACGTATTGGTCGGGATACACGTTAACATAGCCGTTTCGCCGAATCTCCCATATTTCAGAAGTGGTAGCGATTCGTCTAGTCGTTCCTTGGGTTGAAACATCCCAATGAAAACCTTTAGCGAGATTGCGGCCTGCAACATACAAGGAGTCTCTCCCGTGGTACGGGCCTCTTGGTCTTCTCCAGTGTAATTCGTTGGAATCCACCCGACTAGACTGCGGCCCGTGAGTTTGACCAAAAAGCGAACGCCCTTCTTCTGTCGCCAAGGCATCCAAATCAAGTTCAGTCTTGAAGACGTGCAACGGCAGACACCTAGGATCTGCCTCACCATCACACCCTACCTGTCTCATCCACGCTTGGAATCCATCGCAGAACATGCGCCAGGCGAACTGGGAATTCTTCTCGGAAATCGTGTTGTGAAAAGCTTTATGAACTACAAATCTTCTCAGAGTGACGTAGTTTTTAGCGGGACTAATCCCTTCCGGCCTTATGGAAACGTGCGCTTTCCCAATTTGCCACACTCCTACGAAGGCCCGATGCACTCTTTGGTACAAATTGGATGCGTCCTGATCGCGCACCACCATAAAGGGCCTTCCCTCAGGTGAACGCACCATTGTGGTGTTTCGTTGATTTAACTCCCATCCTCTTTTGTGGCATTCTTCCCTTATGAACTTGACATGATCCCTCACCCTGCGGTCTTTAGGTCCAAATAGCCATATTTCCACACCGGGTTGAGTCATTACTTGGAAAGTCTGGTCGCCTTCAGAACAGCTCTGGGCGGCAGACTGAGTTGTTCTAACTCGCGTTCGGTCATTACTTCAACAACACGCAAAACCACACGCCGTAGTCCTTCGACATCGGTGGTTTCTCTCTTCGGGACGGGAATCCTAGTATTGAAGTCTTTCGGGCGTTCTAGACCTAACTCGTCGAACCAACCAGTCAAACGCTGATGAATCTTTTTCTTGAGAATCTCATACCATTTGTACCTAAACGCATTCGGTAATTTATGCGTGGAAAGCTTAATTTGTGCCCAGGCGTCAAGTTGATTTGATTGATCCGCATCATCAGCTTTTGCCTCGCTGACGCTTTCTACCAACTCCTGTCGCCATTGTCGAATTACGTCCTGGTTGATCGTTGGTATGCTAGGGACGTCTTCGCCAGGTTCGCCGGGCCTGGCTTTACCCTCAGCCACATCCCAAACGTATTGGGAGCCACTGGAATAGTCTAGTGTCGCCATCCAAAGGTCTCTTCTAATTCTCCCTCGAAATTCCGTCGAATTCTCTTCGCCGGTAGCATCGGCGTGCGAATCAGCTTCTAGGAATCTAACTATGGGCGGCAATCTTGAGGTGTCGATAGAAATTAGGTCGGCATGCGCAAATAGGAACTCTGTGAAGTTGGAGTAGCCGTAATCAACCTCGCTGAAATTGTTGCCGGTGATGTTAAGCATGCGGCTCTTCAATACAGCAGACGTCATTTCGTACCAGTCGGCTTTGCCTGCATGTTTCGCCCTCTGGAAGGCTTGGCGAATTAACTTTCCCGCGTCTTCCACAAATCGTTGTGTCCCTTCCAAATTCAAATCGGTTTCACTTTGTCAACAGCGATTATATCACCATGCTCCGCCCCCTCAACTCCTCCCCTTTGCCCGCCCTTGGGCGTTGTGCTATACTCCATTGCTAAGTTTTCCTCTCTCTTTACGTCGCCATTACACTCTATAGAAGGAACAAGGATAGCGTTCATGGTTCAACAAGTGCAGAATCAGACGATGCAGCAGCGCCCGCCCGTTACTATGAAGTCTCTCTTGGAGGCAGGGGTCCACTTCGGGCATCAGACCCGACGCTGGAACCCCCGTATGAAGCCCTTCATTTTCACCCAGCGCAACGGCATCCATATCATCGACCTCCAGAAGAGCCTGCGATACATGGAAAGGGCCATGAACGCCGTGCGCGACATCGTGGCCGATGGCGGCGAGGTTCTGTTCGTCGGCACCAAGAAGCAGGCTCAGGAGTCCATCGCCGAACAGGCCACACGCTGCGAGATGCCCTACGTAAACCAGCGCTGGCTGGGCGGAACCATGACCAACTTCGTCACCATCCGCAAGCGTATCGACTTCATGCTTGAACTGGAAGCCAAGAAGGAACAGGGCTACTTCGACAACATGATCAAGAAGGAGGGGCTCAAGCTGGAAGAGAAGCTCAGGCGCCTACAGAAGTATTTCGGCGGCGTCCGAAACTTGACCAAGCTGCCCGACGCCCTCTTCGTGGTGGACATGCCCAAGGAAAACATCTGCATAGCGGAGGCCCGTAAGCTCGGCATAACCCTTGTGTCGATAATCGACTCGGACTGCGACCCGGAACTCATCGACTATCGTATCCCGGGTAACGACGACGCCATCAGGTCCATACGGCTCATTACTACCCGAATGGCCGACGGCGTTGTCGAAGGCCTCGCCATGAGACGCGCCCTGGAGGAAGAGCGGCTGCGGGAGGAACAGGAACTGGCCGACGGCGAGGAAACCGTCGACGTCGAGATTGACGTTAACATTGCGGAGCTGGAAGCGGCAATGAAAGCGGCCCCCACCGCCGCGCCGGGAACTAAGTAGAAATAATTTCAGAGTTTTAGGAGTTGACCTTGGAGGTTAGCGTAGAGCAAATCAAAGCCCTCCGCTCCAGAACCAGCGCCGGCATCATGGATTGCAAGCGTGCGCTGGAAGAGGCCGGGGGGGACTTGGACAAGGCAGAGAATATCTTAAAGGCCTCCGGGCTGGCCGCCGCCGAGAAGCGGGCCGACCGCGAGACTCGCGAGGGGCTGGTAGAGGCCTACATACACCCCGGCGCCCGTTTGGGCGCCATCGTCGAGATTGGCTGCGAAACGGACTTCGTGGCTCGCACCGAAGAAATTAGATCCCTGGCTCACGACCTGGCCATGCAGGTGGCCGCCATGTCTCCCCGGTACATCACGGACGAAGACGTGGAGCCGGGAGAGACCCGACCACCTGAAGAAATCTGCCTCTTGAAGCAAACCTTCATCAAGGACCCCAGCCGGAGGGTCGAAGAGCTGGTCCAGGAAGCCATCAGCAAAGTAGGGGAGAACATCCGCATCAACCGGTTTTCCCGCTTCGCCCTGGGCGAGTAACCATCGGGATGGCGGGTTCCGTGTATAGCAGGGCCATGCTCAAGCTGAGCGGCCGGTCCATCATCGGCAAGTCAGAGTACGGCATTGATCCGGAATCAGCCAACTACGTCGCCGGCCAGATAAAGGTCGCCCAGGACCGAGATGTGCAAATGGCCGTAGTCATCGGCGGGGGGAACATCTGGCGAGGAGCCGAAGCCGCCGCCCATGGCATGGACCGGTCTACCGCCGACTACGCCGGTATGCTCGCCACGGTCATAAACTCGCTGGCCCTCCAAGACGCCCTGGAACGGCAGGGACTGGAAACCCGCATACAGGTTGCCATCGAAATGCAGTCTATCGCAGAGCCGTACATTCGCCGTCGTGCCATCCGACACATGGAGAAGGGGCGCGTGGTCATCTTCGCCGCGGGGACCGGAAATCCCTACATGACCACCGATACGGCGGCGGCCCTCCGCGCCATTGAGATTGGCGCCGAAGTGCTCATTATGGCCAAGAACAACGTGGACGGCGTGTACGACGCCGACCCCAACAAGGACGCCGGAGCCAAACGGTACGAAAACCTCGACTATCTGCAGGCAATTAACCTCCGGCTCCAGGTCATGGACAACACCGCCCTCTCCCTCTGCATGACCAACAACCTCCCTATCATAGTTTTTGACATCTTCAAGCCCAGCAACATGGTTTCGATTCTGCAGGGAGACCGGGTGGGCACCACCATTTCGGAGGCAGCGCAAAATGTCCGCATCTAACATCACCGACAGCCCAACCCCTGAGGAAATTCTAAAGGACGCCTCCCGCCGCATGGACATGGCAATCGAGTTTCTCAGACGGGACCTCCAGTCGGTTCGGACGGGTCGGGCCAGCCCCGCCCTCGTGGAAAATCTGGCGGCGGACTACTACGGCGTCCCCACCCCCCTGGGCCAAATGGCAACTATTTCAGCGCCGGACGCCCAACTGCTAACCATCCAGCCTTATGACCGCACGGCGCTGCGCGCTATCGAAAGGGCAATCCAGCAATCCCCCACCGGCCTCAATCCCTCCAACGACGGGGTAATCATCCGAGTTCCCATCCCGCCTCTCAGCCAGGAACGACGCCAGCAACTCGTCAAGTCCCTCGGGCAGAAAGTCGAAGACGGGAAGGTCGCTGTCCGCAACGTGCGTCGCGACGCCCAAGACAAGCTCCGTTCTCTGGAACGAAATAAGGAAATCTCCAAAGACGAGAATCAGCGCGCCCAAGGGCAGCTCCAGAAGACCACCAATAGCCACGTAGAGGAGATTGATCGGTTCTGGAAGTCCAAGACAGACGAGATGATGACGGTCTAGATCGTCTCATGAACGGCGGGATCAATCGTCCAGTGGCTGGAAAGCCGGGTCCAACATTTTCCATGATTGACAATGGCGTAGGCACAGGCGAATTTCCCAGACACGTGGCCATCATCATGGACGGCAACGGTCGATGGGCGGAAGACCGCGGCCTTCCCCGAATTGAAGGCCACCGCGCCGGTGTGGAGAAGATCCGCTCAGTTCTGGATGTTCTTGCCCGTTACGGCGTCAAGTTCGTCACCCTTTACGCCTTCTCCACGGAGAACTGGAGCCGCCCCGACGACGAAGTCGCCGGCATCATGGCCATCCTCCGCCAGGTCATTCAAGATGAAACCCCGGGACTGCACGAGCAGGGAGTTCGTCTGGTGCATCTTGGCCGCCGCGACCGCCTGCTCCCGGACCTCCAGGAAGCAGTTTCCCACGTCCAGGAGTTGACTCAGGACAACGGCGGCGTAACCCTAAGCGTCGCCTTCGACTACGGCGGACGCAGCGAAATCGTCGAAGCCGTGCGGGAGATCATTCGTAGCGGAGTCCAGGCTGAAGATGTCGACGAAGAGATGCTGAGCCGGTACCTCTACACCAGGGGTATCCCCGACCCGGACCTGATAATCAGAACGGGCGGCGAGTACCGCATGAGCAATTTCCTACTCTGGCAGTCAGCCTACAGCGAGTTCTACACTACCCCCGTTCCCTGGCCGGAACTAGGCCCCGAACAGGTGGAAGAAGCCATACGCGCCTACGGACGGCGAAAGCGGAAGTTCGGCGCCCTAAACCCTGACGCCTGAAATGCTGCCCGGACGGACCCCTTTCCGTTGTTCCCCCGAAGGGAGACCCTTGCATAACCGTCATTCCCGCGCCGCGCCTACAAATCCCTTCCCCCATGATGGGGGAAGGTTAGAGCCTGCCCTCGTGAAGACGGGGGATGGGGGTGAACCCCGTGCCCGACGACATTTTCCCCCGTAGGGGCGGTTCGGGAACCGCCCGCCCGTCGCCCACCCACAGTCTCGCTCCACACCACCCGTCATTCCCGCACCCCCTTCGTTATTCCCGCGAAGAGCTTGGCCCCGTGAAGACGGGGACGGGAATCCACCTCACTCACCCTGCAATCCCTCTGATGCTGTCATCGAACTACCTTACACTTACAATTCCGAACGTCGCAGGGCGCAATGCAGCATCTAGAGGGGCGCAGCAGCTAACCCTATGAAGGCCCGCATCCTCGTTGGCATCATCGGCGTTCCCGTCCTTCTTGGCGCCGTTTGGGTGGGCTTCCCCGCCCTCACCATCGTAGTCGGTGTGGCCGCCCTCGTGGGCCTATGGGAGTTCAACCGGATGGCCAAGGCGTGGGGCGCGGACGCCTTCTGGCCCTACGCCTTCCTTTGGACGACGCTGTTCGTGGTTCACGGACAATTGGCCGCCCAACACGGCAATTTTTCAGTTTACCTGATTGCCGGGGGTCTAGCGCCGCTTATTATTTTCGCCTTGGCGAGAAGGACCCGTTCCACCTTCAAAAGCTGCCTGCATACCGCCATCGGGCCCCTGCACGTAGGATTCCTCTTATCCCACGCCCTGCTCCTGCGAGAGGGAGCCGCCGGGCTGGAGGACGGGCGCAGCTGGCTCCTTTATGCCCTGCTCATGACCTTTGCCGCCGATACGGGCGCGTTCTTCGTCGGCAAACTCTTGGGCCGCCACCGGATGGCCCCAACAGTCAGCCCTGGCAAGACATGGGAGGGGTTCGTTGGCGGTCTCACCTTCGCCCTCGGTGCGTCCGTTGGTCTTTCGTCCCTGCTGGGCCTGCCCGCTTCCATCCTGGGCCAGCTTCTTCTCGGCCTTCTCCTCGGACTGACCGCAGTCCTGGGAGACCTGGCCGAGTCCTTTATGAAGAGACGGGCGGGCATCAAAGACTCCGGCGTCATCGTACCGGGCCACGGAGGCATCCTCGATAGAATGGACTCGCTGCTGGTCACCATTCCCGTGACGTTCTACGTTGCTGCTTATATAATTACCTGAATGGTTCCACGGAATCTACCGAACCTTGTTAGGAGAGTTACTTGACTGCAAGAGGCCTGGTTGTCTTAGGCTCCACGGGTTCCATAGGAAGGCAGACCCTCGACGTGGTCCGGGCCTTCCCGGACAGATTCCGCGTTGTGGGGCTGGCCGCAGGCAGTAACGTGGACCTGTTGCGTACCCAAGCGGCGGAGTTCAACCCCCATATGCTCTACAGCCCGTCGCCGGAGTTCGCCAAAGACATGCTGGACCAGGCAGAGTTTGCTTCAATGGAAGACATGGTCTGCCACCCCGACGCTGACATCGTCATGGTCGGCACCGTGGGCCGCGTAGGCCTTCTCCCCACCATCCGCGCCCTTCAGCAAGGACGCAGGGTCTGTCTTGCCAACAAAGAGGTCATCATCATGGCCGGCGAGCTTGTTAGCGAGTTCGCCCGCAACGGTCAGGGCGAACTCCTGCCCGTCGACAGCGAGCCCAGCGCCATCTGGCAGTGCCTTCAGGGAGAACCTAAAGACGTCCGTCGTCTCATCATCACCGCCTCCGGCGGCCCCTTCCGCACAAGGCTCCACGAAGACCTATCCGACGTTACCCCCCAGCAGGCCCTCAACCACCCCACCTGGAAGATGGGCCGCCGCATCACCATAGATTCGTCTACACTGATGAACAAGGGTTTCGAGGTCATCGAGGCCCGCTGGCTATTCGACGTCCCGTGGGAGCGCATCGAGGTTGTCGTCCATCCCCAGAGTCTCATTCATTCCATGGTGGAATTCGAGGACGGCTCGGTGAAGGCGCAGATCGGCCCGCCCGACATGAAGCTTCCCATCCAGTACGCCATGCTCTACCCTGAGCGACAAGCCAACGAGGGAATTCCCCGACTGGATATCTCCCAGGCCATGGCCATGACCTTCGAACCTATGGATCCCGCCCTGTATCCCTGCTTCCCACTCGCCCTGGAGGCGGGACGAAGGGGCGGCACCTATCCCGCCGTCCTCTGCGCCTCAGATGAGGTGGCCGTCGAACATTTCCTGGAAGGCCGTCTGGCCTTCACCCAAATCCCTAAGGTCGTGGAGGGAGTCTTGGAACGACACGAAGGTGCGTCCGCGGACAACTTGGAGGACATCCTGGAAGCAGACCAATGGGCACGGACGGCAGCTAGAGAGATGGCGGCATCTCTGCAATGAACTCCGTAGTCGAGCATAGTACCGGCTTGCCACAAAACCTCACCCCAATGAATCCGCCGGGGGCAAAAGAATGATCTTCGTCCTGGCCATGATAGCCATGGTCGTGGCCCTTGTGGTCATCCACGAGCTTGGCCATTTCGCCGTGGCCAAATTCTTCGGCGTGAGGGTCAACGAGTTCGGTGTTGGCTTCCCACCCAAGCTTTTCGGATGGCGAAAAGGCGAAACGGAATACACCTTCAACGCCGTGCCCCTCGGCGGCTTCGTCCGGCTGGAGGGTGAGGAAGACCCCACCGATCCCCGCAGCCTCGCGTCCAAGTCCCCTGGCGTCCGGGCTGCCATCCTGGTGGCGGGCTCCTTCATGAACGCCGTGCTGGCCGTGGCAATATTCGCCGCACTGTTCATGGTTCCCAGAGACGTAACCGTCGGCGACGTGGTCGTGCGAGACGTGAGCCCGAACTCCCCCGCGGCAGAAGCCGGCATCGGCCCCGGCGATAGAATCATCGCCGTAGGCGGCCAACCCGTCGAGAGCACCAACCAGGTGTCCGCCGGCATAACCCGCAATCTCGGTTCCGACCTGTCCCTCACACTCGAAAGCGGCGGGCAGGCCCGGGAGATTTTCCTAATCCCCCGGTGGCATCCGCCGGAGGGCGAAGGCAATGTTGGAGTGCTTCTGGGCCTGGAAAACGAACGCGTGGAGAGACTCTCCTACTACCCTTGGGAAGCAGTCGGCAAGGGCGCCACCCAGGTTGTAGAAGTGGTAACCCTCACCTGGCGTTCCATTACCCAATGGCTGTTCAGAGACGCACCCGCTCCCTTCTCCGGCCCCGTCGGCATCGTCAGCGGCTCCAAAGAGGCCGTAGACATCGGGGGCCTTGACACCCTCATTCCGCTCGCCGCCCTTCTCAGCATCAGCCTGGCCATCTTCAACATCCTCCCCATTCCCGCCCTCGACGGCGGCCGCTTACTCTTCGTCATCATCGAAATGATTCGCGGCGGCAAGAAGATACCCGCGGAGAAGGAGAGGCTGGTCCACATGTTGGGCTTTGCCCTTTTAATCACCCTCGTTCTGATGGTAAGCTACAATGACATTGCCCGCCTCGTGAGAGGCGAGAGCTTTATAGGTTGACCAACAGTTGAAGCATCTTGCAGTCGTAACTCTCGCATCCGCCTTGGCATTAACTCTATTTGCTTGCACTGGTCCCACAGGTCCCCCTGGACCACAAGGTGAGCAAGGCCTACAAGGACAGGGCCTACAAGGAGAGCAAGGCCCGCAAGGGGAACGAGGCTCTCAGGGCGAACGAGGCCCACAGGGAGACCGTGGTTCGCAAGGAGATCGTGGGCTACAGGGTGAACAGGGTCCTCCTGGCCCCGATGGCAGTCTGGCTCAGGACTTATCTGCATGCTTCGAGTGGATGGGAGAAACCATGGCAGATGATCCAGACTTGGAAGACCCCAAGAATCTCGCGGCATTTTTCAAAGAGTGTCACTCCTTTATTGCACTAATAGCAGATCTCGACCCTAGTGTCTTGGAGTCTATGATGAAAACAACGTCAGGAATTAGCCAATAACTCTCCAGTTTTTTATATCGTACATGCTAAGTGACGAGCAAGTTGTTAACTATGAATAAAAGAAGGGTTACCAAGGCAATCTACGTAGGCGGCGTGAAGATTGGCGGCGACGCCGAGATTGCCGTCCAGTCCATGACCAAGACGGACACGCGGGACGTCGCAGCCACCGTGGCGCAGATCCACGAGGTCGAAGAAGCCGGCTGCGACGTCATCCGATGCGCTGTCCCGGACATGGAAGCGGCCAAGGCCATCCCCGCCATCCGCTCCCAGATAAACATCCCCTTAATAGCGGACATCCACTTTCACCATCAGCTGGCCCTCGAAGCCATTAACGGCGGCGTGGACGGTCTAAGGCTCAATCCTGGCAACATCCGCGACCCGGAGAAGGTCAAGCAGGTTGTCCGAGCGGCAAAGGAACGCAGCATTCCCATCCGCATAGGCGTGAATTTCGGCAGCCTGCCCCCCGTGGGAGGCATCGGCAAGTCCAGGGGCTTCTCCCGCATCATGGACATGGTGAACCAGCTGCCCAAGGCGGGAGAGGCCGTCAAGGGCCAGTACAACGTGGTAGACCACATGGTTGCCACCGCCCTCTGGGAGATTGGCCTTTTGGAGTCCCTGGACTTCGACCTGATAAAGATATCCCTGAAGGCATTCGACGTTCCCACCACCATTCAGGCGTACCAGCGCCTGGCCAAGCTGGTGCCCTATCCGCTCCATCTTGGCATCACCGAAGCGGGCACCGTCAGGGCCGGTTCCATCCGCAGCGCAATAGGACTGGGATATCTGCTGTACAACGGCCTCGGAGATACCATCCGGGTATCCCTAAGCGGCGACCCCCGCGAGGAGGTAATCGCCGGCTACGAAATCCTCAAGTCGGTGAACCTTCGACAGAAGGGCGCCACCCTGATAGCCTGCCCCGGCTGCGGCCGGGCCGACGTGGACGTCATCCGCCTTTCCAACACCGTGGACGCGCTGCTACAGAAGATCGACAAGAAGATAAAGGTTGCCGTCATGGGCTGCGAGGTGAACGGCCCTGGAGAAGCCAAGGACGCCGACGTGGGCATTGCCGCCGGTGCCGGGCGCGCCGTAATCTTCCGAAAAGGCCAGAAGGTCAAAGTTGTCCCGGAGTCAGAGATGATCTCCGCCCTCATGGCCGAGGTAGAGGCCCTCTAACCCTGCCCTTCCCCGTCCTGTGTCCTCGCGAATGCGGGGACCCATCCCCTTCCCCTGCATACCACCCCAACCGCAACGCCCATCCCTCCCCTCTTCACCCTTCACCCACATGTCATTCTGAACGAAGCGGAGCGGAGTGAAGAATCTCGTTGTCCTCGCGGGTGCAGGGCCCCATCCCCCTCTCCCGTGTCCTCGCAGATGGAGACCCCATCCTCCCCATCATCCTAGGCGCAGTCGAAGCATCTAACTCTTCAGCCACGCCCTATTTCCCCATCAGTGACAACTCTTCCTTGCCAAGAACCGAATCATCCGTTACTATTCTCAATGTGAAACATACGCTCGCAAACCATCTGAAAGCGCCTTCACCCACGCACCGGAATTATGCTGACGAAAAGGCGAGATGATCGCGCACAAAAATAGCATTCGTTTCCACCACAGAAAATAACGAATGGGCCCGAAACGAATGCCAGCGCCTTTCCCCTTCGATGGGGGAAGGTTTGGATGGGGGTGAATCCGGCCTAATTCCGCCCCAGCACCATGTGAAATTCCAACGCGCTGATTCGCCGCCCCCGTCGAATGGATGCCACGGCATATTCGATGCACATCCGCGCGAATCCGGGATACTTCAAGACAGCAGATCCCACGACCACCTTTGGCTCGAATTCATCGGGGTCCACCTCGAGCCGGTCGGTATTCTTGTGGTCGATAACCAAAGAGACCGGTTTACCAACCATGGTCTCAATCTTGGCTTTCATCTTCTGTAGGAACTCTTTGTCTTCCATGTCACTTGTCTAAGAGCGAGTCTAATAAATCCCTTTGTTACCTCGAGCGCTCCATGTCACCTTGAGTGAAGCCGAAGGATCTGGAGTTGGAGGGGCGGACTTCGCTGCCTAACAGATGTTTATGCTTCGCTCGACCGGCGCATTTTTAGACACCCTCTAAGGGGTTTCAGGAGATACTTGGGTCAAGAAACGATTATAGCACAGGGGGTTACTCGTTAATCCGCCAACCCTGTCACTTCGCCCACACCCTGCATCGTCTCCGTCCTCATTGGGGGGGTCCCTCACCGGCGCCCACCTTCCGCCACGATACCCGCCCTACTCTCCGCCCTTGGAGATACCCGAAGCTGGCGAGGCTGCCCTCAAGCAGTACCCTCTAGCAAAATCTCCGCCACCCGCCTCGGCTGGGCCACGGGCGCCATGTGCCCCGACCCTATCTCCACGACCCGCGCCTTGACCAACCCCGAAGCGTACTCTCGCTGTCGTTTAGCAGACAAAAACTTGTCGTTAGTCAGGACAACGTAGGTCAACTCAACGTGCTCGGGGAATTCAAGCGCGGTCATCGGCGTCACCCAGGGCTCGTACGGGTCCGGCACGAGCCTTCCCGACCGTATCGACGCCTCTTCCCCTCCAACGTCGTTGTACAAGCTCCTCGCCAGAAGCGGTTCGAGAGGCTTGAATCCCTTCTCCGACAATCTGAATGGTATGGCAGACTTCCGAGTCAGGAACGAAAGCTCTCCAATGGGCTGCGCCCCTTCCTTGGGCAGCATGCCGCCGATGAAGACTATCCTGCTCAGTGTACTCCCAAGGGCCTTTGCCACCTGTGGCGTGAAAGTCGCGGCAAAGGAGTGGACCACCAGCGTCACGTTCTCCCGCAGGTTGACTCGCGGTGGCGTCACCACGGCGTTGACGTAGTAGTCGACGGTGATGCGGCTGATGTCGAAAGAGCGCCGGGACCCGTGGCCCGGCAGGTCCACGGCGGTTATGTCGCCCACGTTGGTACCATCGTCGGAGTTCCTGAGATAACGCGTAACGTCGTCCCACATGGATGCGTTGTGCCACTGGCCGTGAACTAGTAGAAAGTTGGTCATATCTCTCGCAAAGCTGCTTGGGTTGCGGTCAGGAGTTGGCTGTCCTGGTTCGGCAGAACAGTGCGCGGGTCCATCAAGACCTGCTCGTTTTCAATGCGGGCCACCACGGGCGTGGATTGCTCCCGCAGCCGGGTGGCAAGTGCCGACGCTCCGCCCGGCACGTTGCCACACGGGATGCACAGGGCCCAGGAATCAAGGGACTCGCCAGGAAGGCTCCCGCCGCCGATGGTCGACTTTGCCGGCTGAACGGTTGAACCCGCGCCGAGGGTCGCGGCCCACGATGTTGCTCTTTCGCGGATGTCTTCGCTGGATTCAGAAATCATGCGCCAGACGGGAATGACTTGCAGCGCCTCTTCTTTCATATAGTGCAGCAGGGTTGCGGTGGTGGCCGCGAGACTCATCTTATCTATTCTAAAGGCCCGTGCCAAGGGGTGTTTAGCCAGCAAGTCCACCATATCCTTTGCCCCAACGATTATCCCACCCTGCGGCCCCCCCAACAGCTTGTCCCCTGAGAAGAAGACCAGGTCGGCCCCCGCCTTGACGCTGTCCTGCGGTCTCGGTTCGTAGGACAGGGCGAAGGGTCTCGTGTCGAGAAGACATCCGCTGCCAACGTCGTGAATCACGGGAACGTTGTGTCTTCGACCCACCTCCACCAACTCCCCAACGTCGGGCGCGTGGGTGAATCCCACTATCTTGAAGTTGCTGGCGTGCACCTTTAGCAAGGCCCCGGTGTTCTCGGTGATCGCCGCCTCGTAGTCGCGGGCGTAGGTCCGATTGGTCGTCCCAACTTCCACCAGGGTTGCGCCGCTCTGCTCCAGCACGTCGGGTATTCGGAAGCCGCCACCTATCTCCACCGCTTCCCCACGGGACACGATGACCTCTTTCCCGGCGGCAACCGCCGAGAGGCCCAGAAGTACGGCGGCGGCATTGTTATTCACCAGAAGCGATGCCTCCGCGCCCGTCAGATGGTTCAACAGCCGTTGAAGATGGGCTTGCCTCGAACCCCGTCGGCCCGACTCCAGGTCGATTTCCAGGTTGCTGTACCCCGTGGCAGCAGCGTTCATAGCGGCTGATGCTTCCATGCTGAGCGGCGCCCGGCCCAGGTTCGTGTGAATGACGACCCCCGTGGCGTTGATGACCGGCGTCGGCTGAATCCGGCCCATACTTCGCACACGCTGAACGGCTTGGTTAGCTATCTCTTGGAGCGAAGGTGCAGCTTGTCCGTTCAGGGCTTGGACTCGCGCCTGCTGGATACACTCCCGAACGGCGTCTACCAGCCAATCATGACCATACTCGCAATGAAGCGCCTTCAGGCATTCAGAGGCAAGCACCCGTTCGACGCTGGGAAGATTTCTAAGGGGTGACGTCATTCGTTGATTAGAATTCGGCCCAGTGCAGCGTCTTGGTGTTCCGCTCAATATGCCGGAAAGCCTCGGCGAACGGCAAACCAACCCGCTTCCCGATATTCTCCGCCCGCCGACGCGTCCGCTCCCGTAGACGCTCCGGCTCCCTCATCTGGCTCACGTGCCTGCTCAATGAAAGCGCCTTGGCGTCCACCGTGTCGGAAATATCCACGTAGGTATCCGGCCGCTCGCTGCCCCACATATAGATTTCGCTAACCTGGTGAGGCTCCAACCCCTCCTCCGTAATCTGCTCCGGGAACTGGTGAGGACTCCAGGCGTAGGTGAACACCGCGTCCAGCGCCACCATGCCGCTCACCCGGTGGTCCCGGTGAGTGTGAGAGGTGGTGCGGAAGGGGTCGATGCACATGACCGCCTCCGGCTTGTGACGCCGGATTTCTCGGACCACCTGGGCACGAAGCTCCAGCGTATCCTCCAACTCGCCGTCGGGATGCCGCAAGAAGACCACGCTTTCGACGCCGAGGACCTTAGCTGCGTTCAGCTGCTCTTTCTCCCGAATGGCCGCCAGAGCGGGCGACGTCATGACCGGGTCGCTGGATCCCTTGTCGCCGTTGGTGCACAGCACGTAGACGGCCTTCGCGCCCTGTTTCGTCCACAGGCCAACGGAGCCGCCGCAGCCCCCCTCGGCATCATCCTGATGGGGTGTCACTAGAAGAACGGAACGGGGCGCCTTGTTCATAGAAGCGTCTCCTGTGCTGAAATGGCTTTCAGATAATACGTAATCGGCCCCGCCACGGCAAGACCGTCATCCCCCACTCGCTCCCCATCATGACGCCCCACCGCACCATCGTGGGGGCGACCCTTGTGGTCGCCCGTCCCCCTCGCGGTGTTCCAGGGAAGGCGGGAACCCAGCCCCTTCCACGCCTGCAAATCCCTCCCCCCTTGATGGGGGAAGGTTAGAGCCTGCCCTCGTGAAGACGGGGGGATGGGGGTGAATCCCGTACCCAACAAAATTCCCCCCCGTATGGGCGGTTCGCGAACCGCCCTTGGGGATAGGAATAGACTCCCCCGCTACCACCCCAACGCGTAGCCATCCCGACGAGGGTCCGCCCCCCCGTGCAGCGCGCCCTGTTCGGTATCCACCTGAATCATCATCTCGCTGCCCGTCCCTTCCCAGTCGCCAATTATGTTAAGTTCATGCCCGCGCTTCTCCAACTTCCGCCGAACGTGTGGAGAGAACCGCCCCTCCAGCCACAACTCGTCGTCGCAAGTGTGCGGATATGTGGATTCCGTGGGGTTCTGAAGATGCCTCCACCGTGGAGCCTCCACCGCCTCCGCAACGGTCATGCCGAAGTCCAAAACGTGCGTAATCACCTGCATGTTCGTCTGCACCTGCGTGTCCGCACCGGGAGTGCCGCAGACCAACGCCAGCTGCCGGCCCTCGTCGCTCTCGCGGAACACCATCACCGGATTCATCGTATGCCGCACCCGCTTGCCGGGCTGCAGGCAGTCCACGTGGTCTTCCTCCAGGTGCCAGTAGCTCATCCGGTTGTTGAGAAGCACGCCCGTGCCCGCCGCTACGATGCTGGAGCCAAAGGCGCTCTGCAGGCTCTGTAGCTGCGACACCGCGTTCCCCCAACGGTCGACAATCACGAAGCAGGTGGTGTCTTCCACCGGCCTGCCGACGTTATTGACGGAACGAGGAGCAGACCCCGGCGGATTCTGGTATCGCCAGGGGTCTCCCGCCCCAACTTCCAGGGCGGCGCGATCCAGGTCTATCGACTCCGCCCGGTGACGAGCGTATTCCTTGGACAGCAGACCGGGGATGGGTACGTCCACGTATTCCGGGTCCGCCAGGTACGCCTCCCTGTCCGCAAACGCCAGCTTCTTCGCCTCCGCCATCAGGTGCACGCTCTCGGGGGTGTTGCATCCCATCGACTTCAGGTCAAAGCGTTCAACCAGGTTCAACTCCTGCAGAAGCACGTGGCCGCTGGAGTTGGGCGGCGCCTCGTGCACCGAGTAGTCACGATATCCTGTCGAGATGGAGTCCTGCCACCGCACCCGAAAGTCCGACAGGTCCTTCATCGTGAGAAGCCCACCCTGTTCCTCGACGAATCGGGCGACGGCCTGGGCAATTTCCCCTTCATAGAAGACACCCGAACCCTCCTGCGCGATCTTCTGGAAGGTGCCAGCCAGGTCCTTCTGATAGAGAATCTCGCCCGCTCGCAGAGGCCGCCCATCCCTGGTAAATATCGCTGCGGACGTCGGAAACTCGCACAGCAACTCGTCAGCGGCGATAGCGTTGGCGACGGTATGACTAACGGGGAATCCCTCTTCGGCCAATTCCACGGCGGGTTCAAGCACCTCCGAAAGAGACAGAACGCCGTACCGTTCGTGGGCTTCCGTCCATCCTCTCAAGAGGCCCGGCACGGACATCGATAGAATCCCCTTCAGCGGGATTCCTTCCGGCAGGTATCGGTCGCGAGTGGCGGCGTACGGAGCCGGCCCGGTGGCGTTCACCACCTTCACGGTGTCGTCGGCGCGAGTGTAGACCATGATGAACCCGTCGCCGCCAATGCCCGACATCAGCGGTTCGACCACGTTCAGCGCGGCTGCCACCGCCACCGACGCGTCGACGGCGTTGCCGCCCTTCTGCAGAATCCGCACTCCCGCCTGGGATGCGAGAGGATGACTGGCGCAGACCATCCCCTTCCGCCCCATAACCACCGGACGATGCGCCGAATACCGAATCCCATGCGGTGAAAACACCATAACGCGCTCCTAGCTGACTTTCCCCTCAGCATAGAATCAAGAATCCCGGAAAGCAAGCACAGGAGCGAGCAACGATGACCATGGTTCTCGTTGATAGGTTGCCGAACCGCCCAAACACTCATACAATGCTAAAGTGACATAGCTTATTGGAGCGAAACTCTTGGCGTCTCAACTCGTAAAGCGCATCGTTTGCCTAGCCTATTCGGAAATGCCCGGGGGACGATGCGTCGCAGGAAGGGAACTGCAAGGGAACAGTCGGCCCGGTGGTTGGATCCGCCCCGTAAGCGGCCACGATGGAGAAGGGGTTTCACTATCTCAAACCTAGTATAGAGACGGTGTTCTTCCACGCCTTCTGGATATCATGGACGTTCCCGTTCTTCGACCGGAACCTAGTGGTTCAACTTTTTTGTATTGAAGGGTAGAGTGACTTTAGCTTGATGCGCGCATTCTCGGTAGTGAAGCGCCAATCCACTCGTATCACATCCCGGTTGCGTTGATTCTGCCAAGCATTGACCTCGCCGCGCAGGATGTCTTGATTGGCAATCCGTCGGTCTAGGCACTGTCGAGCCAGCACACCGATCTCTATCTCCGCCATATTCAACCAACTCCCGTGTTTGGGAGTGTAGTGTATCTCCAGTCGCTCAGCTATAAGCCTCGCCTCAGCAGGCTCGAATGCCTCGTATAGCGAGGACAGCTTGTGAGTGTTGAGATTGTCCATTACCAGCACGATCCGGTCTCTGTCAGGGTAGTCCTCGTCGACCAGTTTCTTTATCACATGCGCCCAGTCCACCTTCGTGCGACGCTCTCTGACCTCGACTCGGCGCCATCCGTCCAACGGTGCAAACAGCATGAACAGGCTGCTCACTCCATTGCGCTCGTATTCGTAGTCGTATGCCGCCGATAAGCCGGGCGCTGCGGGACGCGGCACTCGCGTCTCCTTGACTTGCTGTTTGCTCGTCTCATCCATGCACACAAGGACTTCATTCTCAGCGTAGGGGCGCTGGTAGACTTCCAGCACATCTTCCATCGCGCACACAAACTCCGCGCTCTGTTTGGGCGGAATGCACCAACTCTGCTTCAGCCACGGCTTCAGTTCGTTTTTTTAAGCGCCTGGCGAACCGTCTCGGTGCTAATGGTCTCGACTATCTCACACTCGACCAACTGGTCAGCCAACAGCTTCAGGGTCCAACTGGCACGCCCCTCCGGCGGTTCCCCGCAGGCCATCGCTATCAACCGTGCTTCACCTTCGCCGTCCAGTCTCTTTTGACGCCGACGCAGCTGCTTTTTGCGATTCAGCGCAGACTCGACCCCCTCCTCCACACAGCGCTTGCGTATTCGCTCGACCGTTGACTGTCCTACACCGAGCGCGTTGGTGATGTCCGCGTCCTTCATTCCCCCGTCCGAGCGTGACTCATCGCTCATCAGCAGAATGCGCGCATGGGTCTGTTTGTACGCCGCAGCCCGACCGCGTGAGACCAAGGCGTTGAGTTCCTGTTGTTCGTCGGTAGTCAGTCTGATACGGTACTTCTTGGTAGACATCATGGTTCCTCCTCGGTTCAACGTTACGATTGAACCCCCAAGAGGAACAATGACTATCATGGTCTTCATTTCAATGATGTTGAACCACTAGCCATCACCAAGCAGAAAACTGGTTGATAGATCCGAACCGCCGCTGGAACAGAGTCGATGTGCTCGCCCCCTCATTCTTACCTGAATGGTCTGAATCCACGTTCACGCTCTGGACCAACGGAGATAGCAGTACCGCTGGGCGAAATGATAGAGTAATTCTCACGGTTGCCAAATCGTTGCAAGGCTCTTTGTATTTCATCCAAGCAGATTTGGAATTGAGAGTCTTCGAGCATTTCAACAAGCGCCGAGTGCAGGGACGATTTTGGCATAATGACGCAAATTACTGGCTTTCGGTCACAGACCCAGACTACAAGCAGGCTTATCTCAAGCGTCCCAATGGAACCTATCATATCGGAGAATGCTATATTACCGTCAGCCTCACAGGAGTCTACATTGACGGCAAATGCTACAAGGTCATCGCAGCCATTATCAAACCATGACGATAAGATTCAGATGAGCACGCCTCAACATTCAGTCTTCACCATAGGTCACTCCAACCATCCGCCCAAGGCCTTCTTGGACTTGTTGCGTGAGCATTGCGTGGATGCTGTTGCGGACGTTCGTTCGTCACCCTATAGCCGCTACAATCCCCACTTCAACCACACGACGCTGAACGCCCTATTGGACGAAGCTGCAATAGATTATGTCTTCCTTGGCCAAGAGTTAGGCGGTCGGCCTTTGGACCGGTCGTGCTACGATGAGAATGGTCGGGTTCAGTACGAACGCCTGGCGAACACGGACCTGTTCGATGACGGTATAAGGCGAATTTTGTGGGCTGCCAACGAACGCCGCCTTGCCCTGATGTGCAGCGAAAAGGAGCCGTTGAATTGCCACCGCGCGCTGTTGATTGCCAAAGTCCTTGAGGAGCGCAGCGTCGACGTGCAACATATCCTTGCCGACGGCAGCATCGAAAAGCACGGTGACACGATGAACCGACTGATGGATGGTTTCAAACTGCCTCGAAATGGGGATCTGTTCCGCTCACGCAGCGACGTCATTGCGGAAGCGCTAAATCGCCGCACAAAAAAATTAGCGTTTATAGACGAAAAGATGTCCACCACCAACTGGAGTCACTGATTTGAGAGTCTACACCATCGGATTTACCAAAAAATCCGCAAGCGATTTCTTTGAACTGCTTCGACAGTCGGGGGCAAAGCGGCTGTTAGACGTTCGTCTCAACAATGTCTCCCAGCTATCGGGCTTCGCCAAGAGAGATGACCTGGCGTACTTCCTACAAAAGCTATGCCGCATGCAATATATACACATGCCAGAGCTAGCCCCCACCCCCGAGATGTTGAAGGACTATCGACAAGGGCGCAAAGACTGGGAAATTTACGAGCGTGACTTTCTTGCCCTGATGGATGAACGACGGGTCTGGAAAATGGGAATAAAGCGGAAGATCGCCAATGCTTGCCTCCTCTGCAGCGAAGACGGGCCGGATCGTTGCCACCGCCGGCTGGTTGCCGAGTATCTCAATCGACATTGGGGCAACGTGGAAATAGTTCATCTGGGCAGTAACGGTTCAGATTAAATTAACCCCCGCCCAAGCCTGGAAGCCGTTCCAGAAGATACTGTCCCTCCCCACCACCACCAGACACCCCACCCCCCCACCCCACAATAGGAAAGGCCCCGCCGTTCTGGGGGTGAAACGGCGGGGCCTTTTGTCGCGCTTAACGCAACGGAAATTCTTGTCCCTGTGAGCTTATTGGTACACGGGGACGGTGTATTCGTGGTATCGGTACGTTCCGAAGTTGGAGAAGTTCACCGTGTAGTCTTCCACAACGTCGGGATTGTACGCAACCTGGGAGAAGACCCAAACCAGGGGTATGGTGAATGCCTTGTCGTGCCACGCGTCGCCAAAGACAATTGCGCCCGCGTCTCTCTCCTCCACGCTGGTGGCGGAGCGGCATACTTCCTGTAGGGTGTCTACCTCTTCGAACTCTCGGTATCCAACTCCACTGTCGTAAGGGAACCCGAACTGGATGCGGTTGCATATCGGGCTGTACCCGGGGGAAGCGCCGTACATCCAACTGGAGTCCTTGCCGGACTGCGCCTTCGCGCGGAATTCACCGAAGTTCTGGTCTATCTCCAGCTTGGTAGTGACGCCCACGGCGGCAAAGTATTGGATTATCTGCTCGCACATGGAGGGCCAGTCCGGTACGACCCGGTGGGTGCGCAGACAGTTTATGCGGGTTTCGAAGCCGTCGGGGAATCCCGCGTCGGCCAACATCTGCTTGGCGGCCTCGGGATCGTAGGGATAGGGCCAGCCGCCGTCCTTGCCGGTCTTACCGTCAGGCCCGGGAACAGGCGCCCACCGGTCCTGCCAGTCGGAGCGCCAGGTGGGGTACTCGTCAATCAGCGGGAAGGCCTCGCCGTTGTAGAAGACGTCGTTGAGCTCGTCGCGGTCCACGGCGTAGTTGAGGGCCAGCCGAACTTGGGGGTTCCTTATCGGATCGTCCGGGTCGTAGGCCTCCGGCGAACCCTTGGGACGGCCACCGGAGGGCGGCTCGCCCGTCTCCGGGTCCACGTAGTTCATCTCACGATAGTAGACGAAGGCGATGGACTGGTTCACGCTGGGAAGGGTGGCCTTGCTGATGGAGTAGCCGCCACTTTCAATCTGCTCCCGCTGGTCAGCCACCAGGGGAATGATGTCCGCCTCGCCGGTGAAGAACATGGCTAGGCGCGTGGCAGGCTCCTGGATCTGCAGGAACTCCAACTCGTGGAACTCAGGTGTCTTCCTCCAGTGATCTTCCACCCGTTCGTGCAGGTACGACTGGTCGATCTCGTGGCTGACGTAGGACCACGGTCCGGTGCCGACGGGGTCCGTCTGGTAGCCTTCTTCGCCGCCTACTGCGTCCCAGTGGTCGCGGCTCAAAATGCCGGATTCCCAAACGTCCGATACGTTGAAGGGGAGTTCCAGGTTCACGTTTGGCGTGTGAGCGGTGACCTTGTAGTCGTTAATCACTTCCCAGTCATCGGGGTCGCCGAGAAGGCCGTGCCAGCGACCGGGGCTTCTGGTCAACGTGGTCGGGAAGTTGCCAATGTCGCCAATCAGCAGGTCCCAGGTCATGGTCAGGTCCTTGGCGCTGAAGGTGAAGTTCCCGTAAGGCTCGCCGCCCTTATAGAAGGGAACGTCCTCTCTCAGCTCGAAAGTCCACGTCTTGCCGTCCGTGCCGGAGTCCCAGGCGATCGCCAGCTCCGGCAGCTCCTCGTTGCTGCGAATGTCGTGGCCAATGAGGTGCTCGTACTCCGGCATCTTTGCCCAGGAAACCTGGCTGCCGGGGTAGGGGATGGTGAACTGCTCGCCGTCCACAGGATTGGCGGTTACGAGCCGGGTCTTAACCGGGACCATCGCTGCCATAGTGGGCGCAGGCGTTGCTGTGGCTGTAGCGACCGGAGCCGCCGTTGCAGCGGGCTCGTCGTCGCCACCGCAGGCGGCTATCGCCAACGCCAGCAGCAGAAGCAGTGATACAGAGACAAGAATACCGGGTATTCTAAGTTTGGATTTGATACGTTTAGGCAGAATCTGCAAGTCATTTTCTCCAATTCTAATGTGCAATAGCCTATTTCACCCCAGGAATTGGGGTGAAACGGCGATATCGGCAAAGGCTAGACTTGCGCTAAGGCTTTGTCAAGCGGCAAACTTGAAATATACTTTGGACAAACTTGTAATTGAGGGTTAATGATCGATGAAGGTTCGGAACGGCTATGGACTTGGATTCACGACGTTTTCGCGCATGATTTTGGGTGCTGCCTTAGCGCTGGCGATTCTTGGCGGGGGCATTCTGTCCGCCTGCGGCGGTTCTACGCCTGACGAAGGCGCGGTTCCGACACAACCGCCGTCGGAGAACCAGGCAGCGCCAACCGCGCAGCCGGCCGCCGAGACGCCCGCGCCGGCCAGGGTTTCAACTTCCGAGCAGAAAAAGCTATTCCTGAGCGCCGACCAGTTCGACGAAGTAGAGGTGGAACTCACCGCCGGCGACCTGCTGCGCGTCGTCTACACCTCCGCTGTGAGCATCAGTCCCGGGCTCGGTGGCACAGGACACCAGGAGCGCGGAGTGCATCTGGTGGTGCTAGACCCCAATCAGGAGCAGCTTATAACGGCGGAAGAGTCGGCGGACAATTCGGTGGACGTGGTGGCAGAGGTCACGGGCCGCCACGAGATTGTCTTCATCAACCCTAATCAGTTGGAAGGGCTGAACGTCAACCTGGAATGCTTCATTAACCCCTAGCGGACACAGCACGCGCCGCGCCGAAGCGCGGTAGGCCAATGCAAGGATAGGGGCCGGTTTGAAACCGGCCCCTACGACGTCTAACTCACCACACGCATCGCTACGAATCATCCGGCCCCGGTGCCGTCACGCTGCCGCTTCTGAACCACACACCCTCCGACATCTCCGACGGCAGATACCGGACCTTCGGCGTTACTGTCCTGCCACTCGCCGTTATGTAGGCCACCTCAACCCGCCCGTCTTCCAGACGGCGCGATTGAATCTTGCCTATGGCCTCCTCGTCCACAATCACGTCGCTGCTTTTGGTCCACTCGTCTACCTCCGCATCAGCGGGAAGGTGTCTTGTCTCCGGTAGAATCTGCTCCCCACTGCTCAACTCCACCCCGTGCTCAACCCGACCGTCATCGCCGAGCCTGGAGACAACCCACAGCCTGTAAGGCGGAGCCGCAGGCGTCGGGGGCGGAGTTATGTCGAACATCTTCAAGAAACTGGCACTGTCACTAATGGACAGGCTCTCGAAGAACTGCATGTTTTCGTCATCGGCGCCGTCAGCGCAGAGGACTCCGTCTACCGCTAGCTCATAGATAGGTGACGCAGCTCGCATCTCCGTATCTGCGGAAAGCATCCAAGTGAGGTCCAGCACGTCGGCCCTCCGGAGAGCGGCCGCTATAGATGCCGGGGCGCGACACGAGTAGGTGTCCTCGTACTCCCCAACCATCTCCTGGACATCCTCGTCCTCCCAACCCATTTCGGCGTCCCGCGCCGCTTCAATGATAGTTCCCGCGGCAACCATCGGCGCAAGGACCTTCTCGGCGTAGAAAAGCTGCGAATGTACGGCAAACGCGTCATTGAAGGAGATGGGCGACGCGTCTCCGACACGTGCCTGCAGACCTTTCCATGTCGCGACGATTGACACGGCCCGGGCAGACGCCGTTTCCGCCATGCCCAGAAGAATGTCCTCCACCGCAACCGGATTCACCGACTCGCCTTCCCGCAGAGACGTCCTCATCCCCGAATCTCGCAGGGACCCTGAGTACTGCCGTCCATAGAGCTTCAGCAAGTTCCTAGACGAGGGATCCGCCACGCTGGACGCTTGACCCTCGCCCGTGGTCGGCAGACCGGCTACGGCAGGCCTGTCGAATATTCCCTCCAGCCTCTGCGTGAGCACTCCGGCAGTATAGAGAGCCTTCGCCCGCACGGACTCAGGGGCCTCAGAGTCCGGGGTGATGGAGGAAGTAACGATCGTGGTTACCTCCCCTTCCTCATCAGCCACGGCCGAGACTTCATATCCCAGACCGTCCACATTCACCGTAACCGGATCAAAGGCGAAACCGCTCAATACCATCAGGTTCCGCCAGTTGCCGTGAAATCCAATCTCCTCTTCGTCCTCGTTGTAAGTAACCATTCCCACGAATACCCACAATGGACCGGGTTCGTTGAGCGTTACCTGGAAGGGTTTTACTCCCCTCATTGAATTGCTTGTTACACTGGCCGTTTTATCTCCGGTATGGTAGGAGACCCCAGACTCCCATTGTCCGTCCGTTGCGCTAATTGAAGGGCCAGGCTGATAGAAGTGGGCAGCTACCACATACACCCATGCACTACCGCCCACCTCAGCGAGGTCCCCAAGGCCCAGATTGCCGATGCGGTAGTGGACCGGGAATGGCACGCCTGCGACGACCACGTCAGGTGCATGGGTCTCCTCGACCTTGAGCAGGAAGCCTTGCAGGTCGGCGTCCTCATCCACCAGGCTGATTGTAAGCGTGAAGTCGGCTAGAAGGGGTTGGAAGTCTCTCTCCAGATAAGTAGTAGCCTCAATCAGGTACACACCGGCCTCAAGATATCGCTTGATGCGTGAGTTCCGACCCTCTCCACCGTCGTCGTTGGCGGAAATCAGGCCGGCGGTCGATGACCACAGGGAAAGCACGGGGTCGCCATTCTCAGATGTGAGGTCGATAAGTACGCGTCCGTCCTGCGGCAAGTTGAATGAGTAGCGGTGGGCAGGGTGTTCTACAACGAAAGTCGATCCGCAAGTGTCTAATGCCCAGAAGCCGGTTCCGACCAGATCGGCATCTGAACCAAGTGTGCCCAGATGGACCGTCTCACAACCCTCAACGCGGCTGACGGCGAGCGTGAAGCCTGCCTGCCCGCATCAGCGTCCGCCCACCGTCGTCGCTTCCGCCAGATATACGCCAGGCGTGAGGTCTCGCTCCACCCTCGCGTCAATTCCCGCGCCACCGTCGTCATTGTCCATTATGCGTCTGCCGTCTTCCGACAGCAGATAGAGGTAAGAATCGCCCTCTGTGGACGTCAGATCTACCCTGACACGGCCACTCTCCACCACCTCAAAGCGGTAGGTGTGAGCATCGCTGCCTGCACGAAAGCGCGAATCGCAGTCCTCGGTGGTCCATTGTCCGGTGGCCTCCAACCGGCTGTTTGCCTCAGCGCCAAGGGTTCCAAGGTCGGTCACTTCGCATTCTGAGGCATCCTGGGCCGATACCGCCCCGACGCTCCCCAAGGTAAGCGCCACCGCCAATAGTGCGGCAACGGCAAGCGCTGATCAGAAGCGTACGCAATCCTACCCTATGCAGCGCAACAGTAATGCCCCTAGAAACCGTGTCCGAAACGTTTGGCAAGACAGCCCCCCTAATTCAAATATCTCACGAGTATAGGCACGAACCGCACCCCAACCTGCCTACGGTATTTCGTGCCTACAAACCATCGCCTAGCGAGCAATCAGTGATAACAAGTCTAGCATTATACCACTAGATTTCTTTCCTATAATTAAACATTCTTAATACATAATATCTCTCAACCAAGGCTTCGTTTCGCACTGCACGGGCGTCTTGAAACCCCATATTGCCTTAGGGCCAAACCACTAAAACGCCACCACAACTACGGGCCGAGACTTGCTCCTGCATGGCGGCTCACCACCGCCCTTACCTAATTGTCTGCGGACGAGCCGTCCTCTGAGTCAACCGGCGCGACATCGTCAACCTCCTCCAACGCCGCCACCGGCAATCCTTCCCTTCTCCTCAACTCGTCAATCTTGTCCAGCGGCCGGTCCAGTGCGCGTTTGCGCGTTCCCCTCACCTGCTCAAAGGCCTTCTGGGTGGACTCCAGCCGATTGCCCAAAACCACAACGCTCCCCTGATACTTCTCCCACTGGTCCTTGAAGCTGCCCATCAGTGAAATTATCTCCTTGGAGGTCTGCTCCAACGCAAAGTTGTCCACCGCCTGCCTTACCACTGCCAACACGCAGTATAAAGTGGACGGAGAGCACCAGATAACCTTTTGCTCCAGTGCCTTATCCAAAGCCGTGGGGTCATTCTCGTGGATGAAGGAGTACACGCTCTCGTTGGGAATGAACAGCAGCACGTAGTCCACCGTCCCTTGGGAAGTGTCGATGTAACCCCGGCTGCTGACTTCCTTCACCTTCTGCCTCACGTCCCGCAGGAACGCGGAACGGTCCGAATCGTCTCTGGATTCCAGGTAACGGAGGTAGTTGTCAAGCGGAAACTTCACGTCCATGTTTAGCTTCATATCCCCCGGCAGCATAAAGCTGAAGTCCGGTCGCGATCCGTTCGCCCCCATGGTTTCCTGCTTCCGGTAGTTCACCCCCTCCTTCAAACCCATCAACCGGAAGATATCCTCTGCCATCCGCTCACCCCACTGCCCCCGTGCCCGGCTGTTGGCCAGGGCTTCCCGGAGCGTGCCCGTGGACGCAGTCAGGGCCGCAGCCTGCTCGCCCACGTTCCTGATCTGCTCCGTCAACTGCCCAAACTTGGCCTCCCTGTCCCTCTCAAGAACCCTCACCAGATCCGTGACTCTCGCAAGCTCCGCCTTGATGTTATAAAGCTGCTGGTCGATGAGCGCCTTCTTCCCCTCCAACTCCTGCGAACCCGCCGAGGCGTACCTGGAGAGTTCCCGCTCCAACTCCTCCCGGGACTCCTTCAACGCAGACTGCGTCAGGCTCTGAAACTCCAGCTTCAGCCTATCGTCCAAACCCTTGGGATTCATCCGACTCACCATAACCGCGACAGCCACCACGAGAACTATCACCGCCGCTGCCAAAACCCCAACCAGAATCTCCATTACACCCCCTCAGTTCAACGCCATTACAGTCAAGACTGTCTATCGCAGATCACATCTCAAGACTTCAATCGCACATACACCTGCGATGACCCTTGGCCGCTTCCTGATTCTCGCATGTCGAACAATGCTGGACACGCCCTGAACAACGCCGACAACTGATTGTACCCGTAACTGCGCACATCGAAAGTGGGATCGAGCTTGCGCAGATTATTCCCTACGGCCCCTAGGAAGGCCCACCCATCTTCCTGAGCCGCCATCTCCACCGCTCGTGCCGCCTCAGCCCCCCAAGTCGGCAGGGTCCACTCAGCAGACTTGTTCTTTGAATCATCCTTGATTGATAAATTCTCCGTATGCACGAAGACCTGGCAAGCATTGGTGAAGGCTTTCGGCGTGTCTGATCTCCCAATCCCCATGACGAACAGACCCTGCTCTCGAATTCTCATGGCCAGCCGCGTATAGTCGCTGTCACTGGAGACAATGCAGAAACCGCCGACCGTTCCCTGGTGTAGCAGGTCCATAGCATCAATAATCAAGGCGCTGTCCGTGGCGTTCTTACCTGTGGTGTAGCGGAACTGCTGGATCGGTTGAATGGCATAGGAATGAAGACAGCCCTTCCACGAGGACATCTGAGGCGTGGTCCAATCCCCATATATACGACGGGTCGTTATCTCCCCATACTTGGCTGATTCCGCCAGAACACCGTCAATCAACTTTGGCTGAGCGTTATCACCGTCGATAAGAAGTGCTATAGCACGCTGCTCTCCATTCATAAAAGTCGCCCTTTCATCCCTTCAACGCCAAGAATGCAGTCCGGTCTCCCCTCACCCCGTTACCGCCCCCTCCGAAGCCGACGATACCAGCTTCGCGTACTTCGCCAACGCCCCCGTCGGATACCCCGTCGCCCGCGGCCTCCACGCCGACCGCCGACGCTCCAGTTCGACCTCTGAAAGCTCAACGTCCAGCCGGCGGTTCGGCACGTCCACCACCACCGTATCCCCGTCCTCCACCAGCGCAATCGTCCCACCCACCGCCGCCTCCGGCGCCACGTGACCCACCATCAGCCCGTGCGTCGCCCCGGAAAACCGCCCGTCCGTCATCAGCGCCACCTGCTCCCCCAACCCCTGGCCCATCAGCGCCCCCGTCACTGTCAGCATCTCCCGCATCCCCGGCCCTCCCTTCGGCCCCTCGTACCGGATGACCACAACGTCCCCGGCCTTGATGTCCTGAGCCTGCACCGCCGCGAAAGCATCTTCTTCTCTATCGAACACCCGCGCCGGACCCGCTGATACAGGTGCTGCTTGCCGGCAACCTTCACCACCGCCCCCTCCGACGCCAGATTGCCTCTCAGAATCGCCAGTCCCCCCGTCGCTCCCAGGGGAGACTCTACCGACGCAACCACGAGCTGCTCTCCGCCGGCATCCACACCCTCCAGATTCTCCGCCAGCGTCCGGCCCGTTGCCGTCAGCGCGTCGCCGTGCAGAAGCCCCGCGTCCAGCAGCCGCTTCATCACCAGCGACACCCCTCCAACCCGATCCAGGTCGGCCATCACGTACCGTCCCCCCGGCTTCATGTCCGTGATGTACGGCGTCTTCTGGCTGATCTCATCGAAATCGTCGATTGACAGCGACACCTGCGCCTCTCGCGCAATGGCCAGAAGATGCAAGACAGCGTTTGTGGACCCACCCATCGCCATGACCAGCGTTATCGCATTCTCGAAGGCCTCCCTCGTCATTATGTCCCGGGGCCGAATCCCCTTCGCCATCAGATTCAGGAGAGCCTGCCCCGCCTCCACCGCCGCCTCGTCCTTTCGGGGGTCTTCCGCCGGAATGGAAGCATCCCCGGGCAGGCTCATCCCAAGGGCTTCAATGGCTGACGACATGGTGTTGGCCGTGAACAGCCCCGCGCAGGAACCCGCCCCCGGACACGCTGCGCACTCCACCTCCCGAAGCTCCTCCCCGCTGATGCTTCCCTTGGAGTAGGCCCCCACCGCCTCGAAAACGTCCTGAATGTTCACGTCTCGGCCCCTGTGCCGGCCAGGCATTATGGTGCCACCATAGACGTGGATGCACGGGATGTTCAGCCGCGCCGCCGCCATCATCGTTCCCGGCATATTCTTGTCGCACCCCGCCACCGTCACCAGCCCGTCGAACCCTTCCGCAAAGGACACCAGCTCGATGGAGTCGGCGATAACTTCCCGGCTCACCAGCGAAGCCTTCATGCCCTGGGTACCCATCGAAACCGCGTCGCTGACGGTCAACGTGCCAAACTCGAAAGGCGTGCCTCCCGCCTCGCCAATGCCCCGTCTGACGGCCTGCACCACCCGGTACAGGTGCACGTTGCAGGGCGTAACGTCGCTGGCCAGGTTCGACACGCCCACAAAGGGCTGCCCCAACTCCTTGTCACCCAGCCCCACTGCCCTCAACATCGCCCGCGCCGGCGCCCTGTCCGGCCCGTCCATTATCACGCTGCTGCGATATCTCATGTTCACTTTGCCGTTTCCGCTCATGCCTGTTCTCCTATTCAACAACTGGCGCAATTATAGGCAACAGCCGAAAACGAAACAACGACGCCCACCCTCCCACCATTCCTGTTTTCCACCCTTGTCCTCGCGAATGCGGGAATCCATTCCCTCCTCTCAGACTCAGAATCATCGGTAATCATATACTCGACACAAGTTGGGCGGTGAATTAGGATGGGTGGATGGTTCAGCGTTTCGGATTGCCCACTACTGTGCTTTTTATTGCCACGGTCTTATTCAATCTGTTCCAACTTCCAGGATATTTCGACGATTATTCAACGTGGAAGTCGTGGGCTATTACCGTGGGCGTAGGGACGATATTTGACATTGCAATTCTTCTAGTGATGGCATTATCTGGAGTTCTGGCTGCGTTCTATTGGTGGTCCGTTTTCCGATTCAACCGTAATATTAGTTATTATGAGCGTGAACTTAAGGCCATGTTGTCTGCCGTTGAGCCTGTCCAAAGGGCAGCCCGCTCATATATGACTCAATTTTATAGTCCTCCACCTGCATCTCGTGAGGACTATAAGGCACAGGATCAATTGCGCGATGAGCTGGAGGGCAAAGTACGGAACCTATCAACTAAGCTAAGGCAGTTAGGACTCAACCCACCCAATGAAGAGCAACTTACATATTAGTCTAGCTACCTGACCAAGTTGTTGCCCTTGGTTAAGTCGGGAAACATAAAGGCTGCGCGCGCTCTACCTCCCGTTAGCAAGAGCAGATTTTCAAGGAGATTCTCAAGACTAATGTCGGCCGCTCTTCAGGGTATTGGCTTGCTGTTTACCGAGGTCATGGGCTGGAAGTTGCCAGTTAAGCGTGGAAAGAGGGCAAATAGACGCAGTTCACCTGTGAACCATATAACTGAACCAAGGGTGTATACCCACAGGACTACGAAGGAGATTTTTGCGGAGTTTCAGAATAGGACGGATATGCAAGCCGACCTATTGGTACAGCGTTACGTTGGGAAATGGGTCAAAGTGAACGATGTTGTTAGAAACGTGTCAGATGATACAGGCATAATCAGTGTCATTGTGGGGAAGAAATTTACCCCCCCAGTTGTGTTGGTATTTGACAAATCTGAGTGGCAGCCATTCCTTGAAACCTTAGCAGTCGGCGACCGAATCAGGGCTGAGGGGCAGGTCACGGAAGTCGACCGTATGGTGTTATATCTTTGTGACTGCCGGATTCTACCAGAAACTGGTGCGAAGGGCGGAGCAAGCGGTTCAGCAGTGGTTTTAAAGAGGCCGCCTAGGGCACCAAGCTCTGGTAAGTCAGATGCTTAGCATTAACGATGCCCTGGAGGGCATCACGGAAGATATGGTTGTTATTCCGGTTGGCAAACCGCCACTCCAACTCCTCCAAGTACCGCCCCAGGTGCTTGCGGCTGCCCTTGTGAAATGCGCCTACCAGCGAACGCTTGAAGAGGCACCAAACGCCCTCTGAGGATATGGTGTAAACGTCACCGACAACCCACTCATCCTCAGAGTGGTCGCCCGTTACATTAGACTGGCCGACTAACTCCCCCCGTTGTTCCCGTGGAGAGCCTGCTCCCGTCTTCACGTGGGCGGGAACCCATCCCGCACCCACACACGCCATACCCACGTCCTCTCCCCCGTGTCCTCGCGCATGCGGGGACCCATCTTAAAAGTGTTCGTTTGAGCCGTGCGGCGCGTTCGTGTCCTCGCGCATGCGGGGACCCATCCCTCCTCTCAGACTCATCTGGTAGGGGCGGTTCGCGAACCGCCCGTCCCCCAACGCCCCACACGTCCTTCCGAGCGAAGCGTAGCGTAGTCGAGGAATCTCGTTGCCGGATCCCCCAACATACCCATCGCCCAGTCCTTCATATATAATGGCCCAAAATCTTAGCCAGGAGCCGACATGCCCAAACCCAAAGTCTTCATCGCCCGCCGCATCTTCCAGGAGGCCATCGACATGATCGCCGCCGAGGCCGACGTAGACCTCTGGCCCGACGAACTCCCCCCTCCTCGCGAGACCCTCCTCCAGAAGGTCGTCGACGTCGACGGCCTCCTCTGCCTCCTCACCGACAAGGTGGACGCCAAGCTCATGGACGCCGCCCCCAACCTGCGCGCCATCAGCCAGATCGCCGTCGGCTTTGAAAACATTGACGTGGCCGAAGCGACTCGCCGCGGCATCCCAGTCGGCTACACCCCGGACGTCCTCACCGGCACCACCGCGGACATGGCCTTCGCCCTCCTCATGGCCGCCGCCCGCCGACTCGTCGAGGGCGCCGAGGCCGTCAAAGCCGGCCGGTGGAAGACCTGGCATCCCCTCCACTACCTCGGCCCCGACGTCTTTGGCGGCACCCTCGGAATCCTCGGCATGGGCCGCATAGGCCTCGAAATGGCCAAGCGCGCCCAAGGCTTCGACATGCCCATCCTCTACTACGACGTCTTCCGTCGGCCCGAAGCCCTTGAGCAACAGTACAACATGACCTTCGCCCCCCTAGACACCGTCCTCAAGGACTCCGACTTCGTCAGCGTCCACGTCAACCTCACCCCCGACACCTATCACCTAATCAGCACCCGCGAACTGGAACTCATGAAATCCAACGCCGTCCTCGTCAACGCCGCCCGCGGCCCCGTCATCGACCCCAGCGCCCTCTATCATGCCCTCAAGGACGGTCAGATTGGCGCCGCCGCTCTCGACGTCACCGAACCCGAGCCAATCGCCATGGAAGACCCGCTCCTCACCCTCAACAACTGCATCATCGTGCCCCACGTCGCCAGCGCCAGCGTTCCTACCCGCCTCAAAATGTCCACCATGGCCGCCGAGAACCTCCTCGCCGGACTCAACGGCCGGCCCATGCCCAATTGCGTCAACCCAGAGGTCTACAACCAGTGAGCCGCTCCCTTCTTCCCCACTTCTCCGCCGGCGAATCCCACCCCTTACCGCCTCAGGCTACGCCATGACTCAGCCGAAAGTCTTCGTAACCCGGGCCATCCCTCAGGAAGCCCTAGACCTCGTCGCCGCCCACGCCGAAATGGAAGTCTGGCCCCACGATGAGCCGCCGGACCCAATCATCCTCCGCCAGAAGGCCGCCAACGTCCAAGGTATCTTGACCAACATCATGGACCGCATCGACGCTCCCCTCTTCGACGCCTCCCCCAACCTCAAGGTCGTTAGCCAGATGGCCGTCGGTCTCGACAACATTGACGTGGCGGAAGCTACCCGGCGTCGCATTCCCGTGGGCTACACCCCCGGCGTCGTCTCCAACGCCACCGCAGACCAGGCCTTCGCCCTTCTATTGGCCGCCGCTCGCCGCCTCACCGAAGCCGAACGTTGGGTGCGAAAGGGCAACTGGGAAATCGCCTTTCATCCCCTATTCTGGCTGGGATCGGAAGTCCACAACGCCACCATCGGCATCGTCGGAATGGGCAGCATCGGCCTGGAAATGGCCAAGCGCGCCCGCGGTTTCGACATGCGCATCATCTACTACAGTCGCACCCGCAAGCCCGAAGCCGAAGCCCTCTACGAGATGCAGTACGTGAATATACCCACTCTGCTGGCCGAGTCCGACTACGTGAGCCTCCACGTTCCTCTCACCCCGGAAACCCACCACTTCATCGGCGCCGACGAACTGGCCCAGATGAAGCCCACCGCCATTCTCATAAACGCCGCCCGCGGCCCCGTCGTCGACCCGACGGCCCTCTACCACGCCCTCAACTCCAAGATCATCGCCGCCGCCGCTCTCGACGTCACCGAGCCTGAGCCGATTAACCCCAACGACCCTCTGCTGACCCTGGAAAACCTGGTCGTCGCCCCCCACCTGGGTAGCTCTACCGTAAGAACCCGCACCCGCATGGCCGTCCTCGCCGCCCGCAACCTCATCGCCGGCCTGGAAGGACGCCCCCTCCCCCGCTGCGCCAACCCCCAAGTCTACCCCTAACGCTCCAGTCCTTTGCTCATCAAATGCGGAGCTATAGGACTTGTCTCTCTATCCGTCCTCTATTCCCCGTACTGGATCGACCCATCCAGGATGCTCTCAATCTTGCCTATAAACTCCTCGGTGCGCACTAGGTGCCGCCGTACTTTGGCTGCATCTAGAGCATCCTCGTAAAAGTTGATGTGGAGGTAGTTAGCGCTGGCAAACAATACGTCAAGCTCAGGGTCTGCTGTCTCGTTGGACAGATCCGTTACAACCATGAACAGGGCGCGATGATAGTTGTGAGTCCAGCCCCGCTGCTGTGCGGCAGCCTTTACGGCCTGAGCCGCTGCTCCCCAACCCTTCTCGGATGCCTGACGCACGTCGCCTGCCTCAAGCTCTAAGCGAGCCTGGGTCAGCAGACGACGACTCGCCTCTCTGTATGTGACAACTGGTGTTACCATTACTTCTCCTTTGATTGCAGTATTCTAGCACAAATGAATAATGCGATGCCACATCCAAAACAAACATCGTATAGCAGTGGCGATGGTTGTCCACTCCCTAATGTAGAATCCCTGTCCGCTTTCCTGTATAGTAGGAAGGTAATTTCACCTCTTCAGGAGTTTCCGTGGCAACAGAGCACCTTGGCGAACGGGCCAGCCGGCTGGAAGGCGGTTACGAACACGTAGCCACCAAAGCCGACGTTGTCGAAACCAAAGTAGCCATCTCGGACGTAAGAGTCGAGGTTGCAGAAGTAAAAGCCGACGTCGCACAACTCCGCGGGGAAGTAAATTCCAGATTTGCAGAGATGGACGTCAAGATTGCCCAAATGGAGAACCGCATCACCCTTAGACTCGGTGCCCTCTTCATTGCTATTTCAGGCGCACTCTTTGCCGCACTGCGACTCTTAGAATGAAGTCGGTCGTCTCAAGAACCTTGACGGTTACCCCCGCATGACCGAATACGTCATCCAAACCGACGGCCTCACCAAGCGTTACGGCAATATCCTCGCCGTCGACGGACTCTCCATTCAGGTCCGACGCGGCCGCGTTTACGGGCTCCTCGGGCCCAACGGCTCCGGCAAGACCACGACAATGGGCCTGCTCCTCGGCCTCCTCAAACCCACCGCCGGCACATTCTCCCTCTTCGGTGACTCCGACAACTTGGAGGCATCCCTTAGACGCATCGGCGCCGTCATCGAGACCCCCTCCTTCTATCCCTACCTCTCCGGACGCCAGAACCTCGCCTACTTCCAGGGCATCTCCCAACGCGGCTCCCCCGACGAACTGGATGGCCTCCTGGACAAGGTCGGCCTCGCAGACCGCGCCAACTCCCGCTTCCATACCTACTCCATGGGCATGAAGCAGCGACTCGGCCTCGCCTACTCCCTTCTCGGAGATCCTGACCTGGTCTTCCTCGACGAACCCACCAACGGCCTCGACCCGGAGGGCATGATCGAAGTCCGAGAGCTTATCCGCAGCCTCGGCGACGGACACCGCACCGTCCTCCTCTCCAGCCACCTTCTCCACGAGGTCGAACAGGTCTGCGACAGCGTGACCATCCTCTCCAAGGGCAAGCTCATCGCCCAAGGCTCCGTGTCCGAACTCCTCCACTCCATAGGCCGCGAGCAGGTCCGCATGAAGACCACCGACAACACCAGGGCCCGCAGCATCCTCGCAGCCCTCGATTGGGTCGAGGAAATCACCGCCGATGAAGACGCCCTCATCGTCAGCGCACCCCTCGAGCGCACCGCGGAGATGACCGCCGCCCTCAGCCGCGCGGAAGTCTACGTGGTCGAGACCGCACCCATCCAGATTTCCCTGGAAGACTACTTCCTGCAGGTCACAGGCGACAAAGAACAGGCCTGATGATAGCCCACGTTCTTGGCCTCGTCCGCTGGGAATGGTTCAAAATCAGAAGGCGCTGGCTCCCCTGGATTCTTCTGGCCGTCGCCATCCTCATCGCTCAGACCCTCCTCTGGGGATTCTACGCCGCATTCCACCTCACCGACGGCTCAATCGGCTCCCTCATCCCCTCCTACGAATACGCCAGCAACCAAGGCGTCATCGAAGTCACCTGCGCTGAACTCCTGCAAGGCGACGTAGTAGAGCAGAAAGCCTCCGGCCTGTCGCCCCAAGAACAGGACGCCTTCTTTACAGGGCTTCAAGACTGGACGCCAGCCTGCGAAGGCTACACCACAACTGATGAAAGCCGAGCCTTCTTCACTCTCCCCATTAGCGCACTCCTATCCCTCTTCATGCTCTTCAGCTTCGAAGCCGGCGCCTTCGGAATAATCCTGCTGCTCATACTCACCGCCTCGGCCATTGGGTCCGAATACGGATGGGGCACCCTGCGGGCCTCCATCGCAAGCGGGCCGGGCCGCGCCCAGTTCCTGGCATCGAAAATGCTTGCCATGGTCCTCATCGGCGTCGGAGCCATCCTGGTCATAGTCCTGGTCACCGCCCTTACGAGCATTCTTGCCCAGTTCATCCCGCCCGCTGAACACGGAAGTATCGTCTTCTCCGACGGGTGGCGCGACGCCTTCGTATTCCTCGGCAAGACCATCTACGCCATCATCCCCTTCGTCGCCATCGCCACCTTCCTCACCATCCTCACCCAGTCCAGCGCCGCCGGCATCGGCCTTTCCCTCGGCTACCTGATAGTGGAGTGGATAGTCCTTCCTCCCATCCTGGCCATCAACGACTCCTTTGAAAAGATCAACGAAGGTCTCCTCAACAGAAACGTCATCGAGTGGATGTTCGCCGGCAACACCGAAGCAGCGGAGGCCTTGGGGTCCGCTAGAAGCCCCGACACTCTCCAGGGGTTCCTCGTGATACTGGCCTACATAGTCGTATTCACCGCCGCCGCCTTCTGGCTCTTCCTCCGCCGGGACATCACCGGCGCAAAAGGCAGCTAACCCCCCTTGCTCCGTCTCCGTTGTCCTCGCGAATGCGGGGACCCATCCTTCCCTCCTTCCCGTTAGAATCCTACCCCCATTTCGACGGCGGCCTAAACCCCATCCAGTCCCCATCTCCCTTAGGGACAGTTGGCAAACCACCCCCTTCTCCATCCCGTGTCCTCGCATCTGGAGACCTTTGCATAACCGTCATTCCGGCGAAAGCCGGAATCCAGAATCGTATGATTTAGCTATGGCAAGAGTCGTTCCACACGGCTATATGAACGCGTTTCGGTAGTTATGCAAAGGTCTCCAGATGCGGGGACCCATCCTACCCAATCCCAATCTCCCGTAGGAACAGTTCGCGAACCACCCCCCTTGCTCCGTCTCCGTTGTCCTCGCGAATGCGAAAACCCATCCTTCCCTCCTTCCCGTTAGAATCCTACCCCCATTTCGACGGCGGCCTAAACCCCATCCAGTCCCCATCTCCCGTAGGGACAGTTGGCAAACCACCCCCCACCTCCATTCCGTGTCCTCGCGCATGCGGAAACCCATCTTCATCCCCTTCCCACATGTCATTCCAACCGTAGCGAAGAATCTCTTAGAGGGTGTCTAAAAAGGGCGTCGGTGGAGCGAAGCATAAACGTCTGTTAGGCAACGAAGTCCGCCCCTCCAACTCCAGATCCTTCGGCTTCACTCAAGGTGACATGGAGCGCTCGGGGTAACAAAGGGATTTATTAGACACGCTCTTAGCCCTGTCCTCCCTCGCATATAAGCCGTCCACTCACCCAACCCACTTTCGCTTTTTTCCTTGGGGAGCCTGTCCTTATGGATACGTAGGTGGGAATCCGTCCCCACCCAACCACCATTTGAAGTTACCGCCGCCGCCGGACGTATGCCAGGGAAACAAGCGCAACCAATACAACAACTCCTGCAACCCCGGCGACGATGGGAACTATCGGAAGCCCATTCCCCGGGACGGAGCGAGCCGTTAACTGACGCGATTCGGTGGAAAAGATGTCCAATTCCCAGACCAGTTCGCCATCCTCAATGCGGTCCGCGTTGTGCTCGGCAAGTTCTCCCGGAAGCTTGAGGCGCACTCGGAACCACGCATCACCAAGAAGCATACCCGCAAGCTCTTCCATTCCATCCTCTGACCCGCCGAGGCCCATCAGATCCCCGGAATCCTCACCACTGGGAATTAGCATGGAAAACTGCCATGCGCCATCCTCATCCTTACTTATAGAGGGAACGTCGAATGGTTGGGAATCGCTCTCGGTCGAATCACCCAACCCGCTGAAGACTGCCCCTACAGCCTCCGCGTCAGAGAAATCAGAGATCGGCACCGTAACAATCACGCCCGTATAGCCATCCTCCTCGTAGTCCTGTACCTCAGCCCCTAGCGGCAGCTCTCCCAATTCGTCTGCCATGCTGGAGCCTTCCCCGGCCATATCCGCCATCGCACTAACTTCGTCTTTCACGGCGATCTGGTAGTTGAAAACCCCTGACCCGTCGTCGCTTACAATGAACCCGACCTCCAAACGAACGCATGCCGCCGTAGCCACGACAATCAATGAAAGGAGCAGCGCCAACCGTATCGTCCTCATCTCATCCTCCACCACAATAGGGTAGCCAGCGAATCAATGGAGTTTAATGGATTCGTCTTTCCCATTACAATAGAAACCTTCCTCCCGCACCCAATGCCATCCTCCAACGATGCCTTCCATAACCCTCAGTCTTTCCGCATCGCAGCGCCACCCCCTGACGTCATTCTGAGCGCAGCGCAGCGGAGTCGAAGAATCTCGCCCCCTACACGTCAAGCCCTCACCTCACTCCTTCCCCAACTCCTCCTGATTTCCTGTATCATATCGCCATCCATGAACAGCACCCAGCCACAAAACTCCCAGCCCTCCCTCCGGGACCTCCCCAGCCCCCAGCGACGCATCATACGCGCCTGGTGCATGTACGACTGGGCCAACTCTGCCTACGCCACCAGCGGCGTGGCCGCAATCATTCCCGTCTACTTCGTCTTCCTCTTCAAGGAGTCACTCGGAGAGGAAACCACCCTTCTCGGCCTCACCTTCACCGGCAGCTCCGTCTGGAGCCTCGCCATAGTCGTCTCCGTTCTAGCTGTTGCATTAACCTCACCCATGCTTGGCATCCTCTCCGACCGGTTGCCCATCAAAAAGACCCTCCTCTGGATCTTCACCATAGTCGGGAGCCTCTCCTCCTTCCTGATGTTCTTCTCAGCATACACCGGCCATCCCTGGGCGTGGCTCCTGGGAGCATTCATCCTGGCCAACGTCGGCTTCACCGGCAGCCTCGTCTTCTACAACGCCTTCCTCCCCCACGTCGCCCCCCGACGTCTCTGGGACGATGTCAGCAGCAGAGGCTTTGCCTACGGATACGCCGGCGGCGGCATCCTCCTCGTCGTCCACCTGGTCCTCATCCTCGCCACCCAGGACACCGACTACGAAGACCTTGCCGCCCGGGCCGCCATCGCCTCCATCGGTCTCTGGTGGTTCGCCTGGGCCCTCTGGACCCTTCTCACCGTCCCTGAACCCCCTACCCACAAGCCCACCCGCGGACTCAACTTCTTCTCCGCCATCTCTCTATCCTTCAGCGAGCTCCGAAACACCGCCCGACAGGTCAAGCAGTTCAAGGTAGTCATCAACTACCTGGCCTCCTATCTCCTCTTCAACGACGGCATCCAAACGGTGCTCGTCATCGCCGGAGCGTTCGCCGCCGACACCCTTGGAATCGGCCTCGCCTTCAACATGGCCACCATAGCCATCATACAATTCGTAGCCGTCCCCAGCGCCATGGCCTTCAGCCGGCTTGCCTACCGCACGTCAACGAAGTCCGCCCTCGGCGTCTCCTTACTAGCATGGATAGTCATCGTCCTTTTCGGCGTCGCCCTGGTTCCCCTGACTCCCACCAACCACTCCGACCACGACTTCCAGCTGGAATACGACAGCCAATCTAGCGAATACCTCATAGCTGCTGTTCCGGGAGGATGGGACGATGATGACCGGCTTCAATGGCAAGGCGGCGCTTGGCCCTTGCAGCCGGACAACACCCTAAGGTCCCAGGAAGCCCGCGATCTGCCTCAAGCCTTCAGCGAATCGCCGGAGTTCAAATACAGCCTATCTTTTCGTGACGGCCCCATGAATGGTCAGACCGCCCTCGGCCCCGACCATCCGTCAATCATCGGCTCCGGCCCAATGGACTGGTGGCCGTCCTTCATGCGAAGCATCCTTTGGAAGCCCCTCGGCATCGATGTTGGATTCCAGTGGCTCATCCTTGGCGTACTGGTAGGGCTCATCATCGGCGGAAGCCAGGCCCTTGCCAGAAGCCTCTTCGCCCAGATAACCCCGTCCACCCGCAGCGGAGAATTCTTCGCCTTCTTCGGATTCATGAGCCGCGCCTCATCCGTCCTCGGCCCAATCCTCTACATCCTCGCCACGTCCCTGCTCGACACGCGAGCCGCCGTGACAGCAATTCTCCTCCTCATTGTCGCCGGCGCCCTGCTCCTCCGCCGCGTCAACGTGGAAGAGGGCGCCCGCGCCGCCCAAGCCGCCGAATCCACCTCACACCCCTAACCCGCTAAACCGGCCAGCGACCATCTCCTAGGGGCGGTTCGGGAACCGCCCGTCCTTTCCCCCTCCCGTCCCCCGTAGGGGCGACCCTTAGAGCCTGTTTCATAAGTCTCCGCGCCTCTGTCCACGGCAAAACGGTGCGACGACAAGCGTAACCATATCCACAAATACTACGACATACGACTAGCAGATATGCTATTATTGCCTTATGACGTTGTGAACGAATAAGCTCAATGACTTGGTTGCTACTTATGAAACAGGCTCCGGGAACCGCCCCTCCTTTGGGAATTATATATTTGTGTACCACGGGCGAGGATTATCTACTGAACCTTGGTGACCGTGACCGTCCAACTCGCATCTCGATCTGCAACAACCCGCAACAGATAATCCCCTGGGAATAGGTTGTTGGTAGAACTCCAGCCCACGTTGATTCTACCCCCAATGGTCTCATCCCTCCACGTCCAACGGGCACCATTCGCTTTTCTCAGCAATGACACGGCAATAATACGACCGGTGTTGGGCGCGGTGGAAGTCTCTATTATATACGCGCCTTTCTTAAGGGTAAGGTCTTGGGGTTTGTCGGCATGAAAAGAGCCAGTGCCAACGAACTGCTTGGACGATTCCACTACCGTATTATCGAACTGGATGGATTCGAATAAAATCCAAACGCCGATGGCAATTAGCGCAAGCCAAATCCAAAATGTGCCGCTTCCGCCCGTCTTGGTTTTCTTGTCAACCTTCTCTGTTGTCACACTATGGTCTTTGGGGAAGCAATAGGGTAGGGGTGTCAATCTGTTCAACTAATCGAAACTGGCCTTTTCCAACCTGCTCAAAGCGGTCGTCCGCTTCAAGAATACTGTACAGATGTCCATAGGCATACTTCTTCAGGCCAGTAATTTTCCCAGCTTCGATCAGCAAATCCCGCGCTTCCGTAATGTTCACTTTGCCCCCATTTTGTGTGGCAATAAAATGTAGAGCCTCTTTCTGATTAGGCATAGTGCTAAGTGCAGATGTTACCAACGTTGGCGTTGGGCCAATGCCATTGCAACTCATACTTTGAACCCGTATTAGTGCCTCAATATCCCTTTGCATTTCTGCCAAGCTAGCCTCAAGTTTTTCGGCAGTTTTGCGCTTTATGGCTAATAGCGTCGCAAGGTCTTGCATAAATCACCACCTGGTGGTACACAGGTATATAATTCCCCTTCCCCCACCTCCCATCCTCGCACACCCACCCGTCATTCCCGCACCCACTCCCGCAATTCCCGCGTAGAGCCTTGCCCCGTGACGACGGGTACGGCAATCCATCCCTCCCCCATCCGTTGTCCTCGCGGATGCGGGGACCCATCCCCTTCCCCCACCTCCCATCCTCGCGCCCCCACCCGTCATTCCCGCACCCACTCCCGCAATTCCCAAGTAGAGCCTGCCCCACGAAGACGGGAGGCGACAATCCATCCCTTCCCAATCCGTTGTCCTCGCGGATGCGGGGACCCATCCCCTTCCCCCACCTCCCATCCTCGCGCCCCCACCCGTCATTCCCGCACCCACTCCCGCAATTCCCAAGTAGAGCCTGCCCCCGTGACGACGGGTACGGCAATCCATCCCTCCCCCATCCGTTGTCCTCGCGGATGCGGGGACCCATCCCCTTCCCCCACCTCCCATTCTCGCGCCCCAACCCGTCATTCCCGCACCCACTCCCGCAATTCCCGCGTAGAGCCTTGCCCCGTGACGACGGGTACGGCAATCCATCCCTCCCCCATCCGTTGTCCTCGCGGATGCGGGGACCCATCCCCTTCCCCCACCTCCCGTCCTCGCGCCCCCACCCGTTATTCCCGCGCAGACCCTGCCCCAATGAAGACCGGGCGGAAATCCATCTCCTCCCCATCCGTTGTCCTCGCGGATGCGGGGACCCATCCCCTTCCCCCACCTCCCGTCCTCGCGCCCCCACCCGTTATTCCCGCGCAGACCCTGCCCCAATGAAGACCGGGCGGAAATCCATCTCCTCCCCATCCGTTGTCCTCGCGGATGCGGGGACCCATCCCCTTCCCCCACCTTCCATCCTCGCGCCTCTTCCCCTCCCGTGCTCCGTAGGCCTGGTTGGGCATTGGGTCCGACGCCCAAACCAATTCTATTCTCTTTCTTGGCCTATCCTGGGCCAATCCGATTCTGGGCCCAGCGAAGAATTGTCTTACCCTTAAGCCCCTTCTCCTAAGCCCCTTCTCCGTAGGGGCGACCCTTGGAGCCTGTTTCAGAAATAGCACGCCAGGCTTTGACCTCGTTCGACCAAAACGACATAGGGCGGAAACGATGTCTCTGCTTGTCGTATGTCGTAGTATTATTGGGCATGGTTACGCTTGGCGTCGCAACGTTTCACCGCCGACAGAGGCGCGGAGACTTTTGAAACAGGCTCCTTGTGGTCACCCGTCTCGTCACCGCCCCACCCCCACAGAACCTCCTCCCCCTTCCCCCTAAGACCTCCGGTTCTTCTGGTGCCGCCCGATATACCCCACCACCACCCGCTGTTCCTCCTCGTCCCAGTCGAACGCTATCCGAATAGTGTTCTGCGGGTCAAAGCTCGTCCCCTTCCCAACGTGCATGTCCAACTCGTACTCCCGGTCTTCCACCCTCGTCCGATACCATTCCGGGTACTGGTCCTTCGTCTCGTCCGTCTGCTTGGGCTTGTAGAACCACCCTGAACACGCCTCTTTCAGCAGCTTATCGAACTGTGGGTCCCGGCCCACCTCCCGCGTCCGCGCCCGGTGGTACTCCGTACTCAGCCAGGCAAGCACGCTGTAGACCTCGTCCGGCCTCTTGAACGGCGTCGCAACGTCCGACTTGGAGTTCAACACAACCACCAGCTCATTCGGAAACGCCCGACGTGCCCTCTCCACCGCATCCTCCACGTCCGCAATCCCGCCGGGGTCCTCCCCCTTCCCCCCTCCTACCGACTTGCTGACCGAAACAAACTGCTCCCGCCAGACCTTCTCGTTCTGCTGGCTTTCATATAAGTCCTGCCGAAACCGGTCCACCTCCCCCTCCAAATCCGACACCTGAACCTCAAGCCCACTCTTCTCCACATCCAACGCCGCCCTCTCCTCCCGAAGCCTCCCACTTTCCCGCCGCGCCTCTTCTAATTCCTCCGCTACCGCCGCGGCCAACGGCATTTCCACCTCCCCAACTTCCGCTCCCCCCGCCAGTTCTCCTACACCTTTCGGTTTTACAACTGCAGCCTCGGACTCTCCTCCCTCCTCCGCCCCTACGCCAACTTCCGTCTCTTCTTCCACACCAACCGTCTGTCCAATCTCCTCTTTGATCGACCTCGCAACACTCACCAGCTCCCGCCAATCCGACACCAATCCAAAGATGAAGTCCTCGCGCAGTTCCCGTACCACCCTCCGTTCAGCCTCCTCGCTCCTGGTCCTGCCTATGGCCCACAGCTTGACGTAGTCCGAGAGGCTGTCCCACAGTGCCTTGGCCACCAACACAGCCTGAGGGAAAACGGCAGGATATTCCTGGGCCTCGTTCACCCAGTCCTTCAAGTCAATCTCCAGATACTCCAGTTCGTCGTCAAACTCCTTCTCCGACTCCCCGATAAGCTGCTCCAGCTCATTTATCTGGCCCCGCGCCCGCTCTACCACCTTCTCCTGGGCAATGCCTTCGGTTTCCCGTACGAAGGCCTGCAACTCATCCCAGTCGGAGGCTTCGGCCGGAAGTCCTCTCAACTCCTCCAGCCAACGGCTGAACATTTCCGACTCCGGTTGCCTCTCCTCCTCCGGCGGCTCAGGAGCCAACCCGGACACGCAAGTCATCATCAGCTTCACGTCAAGCTCATCCGCGCCCTTCACCTCCGACAGGAGGATCCGCAGCTTCTCAGACCATTCCGATTCTTCCCAGATACTTATTGCCCCATCACCCCTTCCCCACAGCCCGTCCGTTGGAACCCCCAACCTGCTCAATCCTTCCGCCACCTGCGCCCGCAGCACCTCTCGGGACTCCATCCACGTCCTTAGAACGGACCTCAGCAGTTTCTCGTTGCCCTCCGCAATCTCCCCAATAGCCGGTCCCGCCAGTGTGTCCGCGTCCGCCTTGCTGACATCACGGAACCCGTCTAATCTGATGCCACTGTTATTGATTGCCGCGTTGAGAGAATCTCGAGCGCCCTGGGACACTTGGTCCCGGAATTGCAGAGCCTCTCCGGTCACCTGTCTCATGTAATTCCGCGGGAACTGGTACGCCACGTCCAGAACGGAAAGAACTTCTTCCACCCTTTCCATGCTCAACTACTCCTATACAAACTCTGCCGGAGAACCCCGTCTCAGCCTTGAGCCACTAGGATACGTGCTCCCCCTTTGCCGCCGAAAGCATGTGGTCCAACACGTCATGGCTCGTTACCGATCCCAAGAACTGCCGGCTCTTATCCTCTATCACAGGCATTACAGAAAAACCCCGCTCCGTCATCCTCTGCAGCACGTCTTCAATCAGGTCCTCGGGACTCGCCGTAAGAAGCTCGTGTCTCAGTACGTTTCTCAGCGGCACGGTAGCCCACTCATCCCTCGGCAGATATCTGAGCTTGCTCAGCGACACTATGCCCACAAAGATTCCCCTATCCACAACCACATAGTCATCTTGATACGACGTTACCCACGTGTCAACAAATCTCCTCACCGTTATTCCCGGCCCCGCATAAGAACGCGACCTATCCAGAATTTCCCTCACCTTCACACCGTCCAGGGCGAAGCCTACCAGTGAAGACAGCACCACATTCGGCAATTTCATGTTCTCAGGGGTCTTCGTTTTCTTGATTGCGAAGTTGATGACCATGGGGACTATAAATATGTAGCAGAGCATCACCAGCACCATCAGCGAAAACACTTCGCGCGATATGTCGCCGTGCTGGAACAGGACCAGCAGCAGGGCAACCTCCGCCACACCCTTGGCCATTAGACCCGCCGCCATCGGCAGAGCCATCTCCAAGCGGGCCAGGTAGGAGCCTATTAGGGCCCCAGCCACCTTCGCCGCCAGGGGAACGAGCACCAGCGCCACAATCGTCCACGGCGGCAGATTGGTAAACGCCAAACTGAAGTGCAGCCCCGCCGACGCAAAAAACAGCGGCACGAACAGCCCCCCGGCCACGCTCCGCATTCCCGGCATGATGTCAACCTTCAACTGGTGCGGCAGACCGGATAGAGCCGCCCCGAAGAGCAGCGCTCCGATGGTGCTGTGGAGGCCAATCCGCTCCGCAAGTATCACCATCAGAAACAGCCCGCCCAGCAGCAGACCAAAGGATAGCTGCGGAACGTTGAAATGCTTCTGCAGGAACACTATCAGAAGGGGCACAATCTTTCGCGATAGGACCCACGTCACAATGGTGAACCCCGCAATCTGGCCCAGCAGAATGGCCACCTTGGCCGCCGTGTTCATGGCGGTATCTCCTTGCTGCTCCCCCCCAATGGTGAACCCCACCACCAGCAGCGCCACCAATTCCGCAATGATAACCGTAGTGAAGATCTGTATCCCTACGGGTTTCCTCAAGTGCCCGCCGTCCGATAGCACCTTGGCCACCAGTCCCAGGCTGGAAAGCGCCAGCACCCCGGACAGCGCCAACGCCGCGGTGAAGCTCAACCCCAGGTCAAAGTCGAATATCAAGTCCGTCGTTACCGCTAAGGCTCCCATAAGCGATATCGCCAACGAGATTATTGCCGCTACGAAGAAGCGCCCCTGTATGGTAGCCACAAAGGCCGAAATATCTATTTCGTCCAAGCCAATCAGGAAGAAGAATACAAAGATGCCTATGCCCAGCAGGACGCTTAGCTCGTTAGTCACCTCCACCACTCCCAACACCGGCCCCAGTAAAATGCCCGTCGCCGCATAGGCGATTATCGAGTTCAATCCAAATCGACGAAATACACCTTCCGCAACCTTGGCCACTATGATCAAGAGGCCAATGGAGAGAAGCGCTTCAGCTTCGTTACCCATTGCTAATGCCTAACGACCCTCTCTGCGGACCCAGCCATCCTCGCTAATTTCAAATGCTTGGTAGCGTCCCCTATTCGACCTGAGACAGCAGGCCCCTAAGCTCTCTCACGCCCACGTTGCCACCGCTGATAATGCACGCCACCGTGCTCCCCGGCGGCACCGACACCTTCCCGGACAAGAGCACCGCCACGCACGCCGCCGCGGCAGGCTCCACCACCAGCTTGCACCTCTCCATAAGGATAACCATCGCCTCCAATATCTCTTTGTCCGAAATCTTGACCACCTCGTCCACCAACTTCTGCACGTGTGCCAGGGTGTACTCGCCCGCAAAGGGCGCCGCCAACCCGTCCGCCACCGTATCCCGCTTGTCTAGCGTCTCCGGTCGTCCGGACTGCAGGCTGCGGCTCATGCCGTCCGCTCCCTCAGGCTCAACTCCCACCACCCTAACCGACGGCTTTTCCGTCTTCATTGCAGCCGCAACGCCGGAAATCAGCCCACCACCACCAATACCCGCCACCACCACGTCCACCTCCGGCTCATCCTCCAATATCTCCAGCCCCACCGTTCCCGCGCCGGCAATTATCTTCAGGTCGTCGAAGGAATGCACCATCGTCTGACCGCCTTCCCGTTGGACCGCATCCGTCGCCTCCTGCAGGTCCCCCTCCGCCAGATGCACCTTGCCGCCGTAACCCTCGGTGGCTGCGATTTTCGTCCGACTCGCCCCCGCCGGCATCACTATCAGCGAAGCAATCCCCTGCTGCGTCGCCCCATACGCCAAAGATTGGGCGTGGTTGCCCGCCGAAAGGGATATGACCCCCCTTGCTTTTTCCTTATCGGACAACGCATTCAACTTGTTCAGCACTCCCCGCACCTTGAAGGACCCCGTCTTCTGAAATAACTCCAGCTTCAGCACCACCCGCGCCCCCACCCGCTCACTCAGATACTCTGACCCCATCATCGGCGTACGGTGAATCAGGCCTTGCAGAAAATCCGCTGCCTCTCGTATTTCCTCTATAGTTACTATCGGGATAGATCCGGCCATAATTCCTAGCCTCCTTTCTCTAACAACGCCTCAGAAGGCCCGCGCTCCATGCCCTCCGACGCCGACTCCACGGCCCGCATCACCCGCAGCACGTTCTCCCCAAGTATCTTCCGTATCTCATCATCCTGGTACTCCCGCCGAATCAACTCCGCCGTCAACAGGTGATACATCGACACGTCCTTCAACCCCTCCGGCAGCGATGCCGTCCCATCGAAATCTCCCCCGATTCCTACGTGGTCAATCCCCGCCACCTCTCGGATGTGGTCTATGTGGTCGGCCACGTCGGCCAGCGTCGCTTGCGGCCTCGGATTCTCCTCCTTCCAACATGCCAATCCCGCCTCAACCGCCTTCCCATCCCCTCCCATGTCCTCCAGCATCAGCCGCTGCCGCTCCACCTCCATCGCCTTCTCATACGCGAAAACCCTATCCGAAACGAACCCCGACACAAACGTCACCATCACCACCCCACCGTTCTGCGGCATCCTCGACAACACGTCGTCAGGCACGTTCCTTGGATGCGACGCAATGGCCCTCGCTGAAGAATGGCTGAAAATCACCGGAGTCTCTGACGTGTCCAGGGCGTCGTGCATAGTCTCCGCAGATACGTGGGACAGGTCCACCATCATCCCCAGCCGGTTCATCTCTCGCACCACCTCCCGGCCGAAATCCGTCAGACCATGAGCCGAGGGTGCGTCCGTGCACGAGTCTGCCCAAGGCACGTTCGTGTTGTGGGTAAGCGTCATATATCGGGCGCCGAGCCTGTAGAACATCCTGAGCGCCCCAATGGAACCGCCCATAGAATGCCCGCCCTCCATGCCGATTAGCGACGCCACTTTCCCGCTTCTGAAAGCCTCTTCCACCCCATCCGCCGTAAGCGCCAGCCCAAAGGTGCTCGGATAAGCGCGAATCATGTTGTAAACCACGTCTATCTGCTCCATCGTCGCCTGCACCGCATCCGCGCCCGTCAGACCCGTGTCCACGTAGACGGACCAGAACTGCCCTCCAACGCCCCCCTCCCTCAGCCGCGGTATGTCCGTGTGAAGCCCCATCTCTTCCTGACGCCCGGCGATGTCAATCTTGGAAATCGCCCTCTGCGCCCGCATCCGGTACTGCCAGGGCAAGTCGTTATGCCCGTCTATAAGGGGCGTCCCGCGGTGCAGTGATTTCGCCCTCTCCAAAAACCCTCCAAGCCCTACATTTTCTGCGTTCATAGTAGCCTCCTGCACCAAAGTAATATACCCATCCTCTCGCCAGTATACTCAACGTCCAACAAGTGTGCTAGCCATCCGCCTTGTTATGGTATGCCCCCATCAAATCCTGTATATTAAGACTATCCTGCTGAGGAGTCCCATGACTACATCCACTGAAGACTTGGGCGAACGGGTCAGCCGCTTGGAAGGCGGCTACGAACACGTAGCCACCAAAGCCGACATTGCAGACACAAAAACAGCCATCGCGGAAGTCAGGGCAGAAATGGCCCAAATGGAAATACGCATCACTATCCGACTCGGTGCACTCATTGTGGCCGCTTCAGCCGTCGTAGTCACCCTCCTAAAGCTCCTCGAATGAAAGAACCTTCTACCCACAGCTCCCACACCCTTCTTTAGGAGCCCCTCGCCATGCCTAACCAAGAACTCGCATACTCCTCCGCCGCACACCTGCTCCAACTCATCTCCTCCAAGCAGGTGTCTCCCGTAGAACTCACCAAACTCTTCCTCGAACGTATCGACCGCCTGGATCCCCAGCTCAACTCCTACCTTCTCGTCACCTACGACCAGGCCCTCGCCGCCGCCAAAGCTGCCGAGGACGCCATAATGCGAGGCGACGACCTCGGCCCTCTCCACGGCCTCCCAATCTCCGTCAAAGACACCCAGATGACCAAGGGCATACCCACCACCACCGGCTCCCTCCTGTTCAAAGACCGCATACCCCAAAAGGACGCCGCCGTCATCGAACGGGTGAAAGATGCGGGCGCCATCATCCTTGGAAAGACCAATACCTCCGAGTTCGCCCTCGTCGGCATGTGCGAAAACCGCCTCGGCGACCACGGCCGTAACCCCTGGAACCCCGACTACACCCCTGGCGGTTCCAGCGGCGGCGCAGCGGCAGCCACCGCCGCCTTCCTCTGCCCCTTTGCTACCGGAGGCGACGGCGGCGGCTCCATTCGCATTCCCGCCAGCCTCTGCGGCCTCTACGGCATCAAACCCACCCAGGGCCGCGTGTCCGGCTACTCCGGCGCCCAAGGCCCTCCCTCCCCCAACTTATTCGGACAGCAGGGGCCCTTGAGTCGCACCGTCCGGGACTCAGCCCTACTCCTGCAGGTTCTCGCCGGGCACGATTCCCGCGACCCCAACTCCCTCCGTCACAAAACGCCCGACTTCCTCGCTGCCCTCAACCGTGGCATTAAGGGACTCCGCATTGCGTGGAGCCCCAACTACGGCTTCGCGTCCGTCGAAGACGAAGTCCTCCACATCACCTCCGACGCTGCTAGGGTCTTCCAGGTTCTGGGAGCCCATATCGGCGAGGCCAAACTCAAGATGGACGACCCATACCGTGCCTTTGGCCCCATCTACGAGTCCGCCGCCTTCCTCAACTACGGTTACATGCGTCACACCCACGGCCACATGATGACCCACTACGCAAGAGAATTTCTGGATATGGGATCAAAAGTAACCGTCGCCGACTACTCCAGCGCCCTCGGCAGGCGAGACCAACTCAAAGCTCAGGTAGCCGATGTCTTCGAGCAATTCGATCTCATCGTCTCCCCCACCCTCGCCGTACCCGGCGTCCCCGTAGGCCAGTTCCCTGAACAGATAGCCGGCAAGCCCTCCTACCCTCACAAGTTCTTCAGCTTCCACCCCTTCACCTACCCTATCAACGTCGTCGGCCACCCCGCCGCCAGCATCCCCGCCGGCTTCGCCTCCAACGGCCTCCCTGTCGGCCTCCACATAGTGGGCAAGATGTACGACGAAGAGACCGTCATCGCCGCCTCCGCCGCCTTCGAAAAGGCCCGCCCCTGGATCGACAAGCGCCCACCCGTCTCCTAACCCCCCATCCCTCCTACCACATGTCATTCTGAGCGTAGCGCAGCGGAGTCGAAGAATCTCGTTAGCAAGTGCCGCCTCTTCCTCCCATCACTTCCTTGCAGGGGCGGTTCGCGAACCGCCCGTCCCCATCCCCCTCCGTGTCCTCGCGAATGCGGGGACCCATCTTCTCCTAACGTTGACCACCCAACCTCACCCTTCCTATAATCGCCGCAAGCACCAAACGAATTCCCTTCGACATCCTGGCCATCTACACCATGTACCAATCGAGGTGACGCGGTGATGCTGAAATCACCTCTCCTCCTTCTAGCCCTCCTCGTCCTTGTGGGCATAGCTGCCTGCGGCGGCTCCGACGTTGGAACCCCAGAAGGAACAACGCCGGCCAGACCTGGCGACAGCGCCATCAGTACAACGCCGACACCAACAGCTGTCCTCCCTCCCCCACCCACTCCAACGCCCACCGCCACCCCGACGCCGACCACTATCTCCACGCCCACTCCTGAAGAGGGCTTGCAAGAGAAATTGAACGGCTCCTAGCGGACGAATGCGAGATGTGCGGCTCCACGGTGGGTGTTGAAGTCCACCACATCCGCGCGCTTCGCGACCTGAACGTGAAAGGCCGACGGGAAAAGCCCAAGTGGGTACAGGTCATGGCGGCGCGACGGCGCAAGACCATTGTGGTCTGTCGTCCCTGCCACCTGAACGCCCACGACGGCAGTTGGAATCCGCGCAAGCACAAGTAGGTAGTGTCTCAAGCGTGGTAAACTAGAACCGTTATGGACACGAGTTCCCACACATAACGCGGGGCCAACATGCAGCAGCTTAGCCGCACTTTGGTTAGGACTGGCATCTTCCTAGTGACCTTCGGTGTCATGATGGGGTTGCTGTTGCTGTGTGGTTGGCTACCCGGTTGGCTGGTGTTTCGCGACTCCTACGACGGCATAGTGCTCACGGGGCTCCGCTACACGGCGGTATTCGCCTACGTTGCCTGCCCTATCGCACTCGCCGGAGGCATCGGCACTGGTCTGGCCAGGCTCGCGCTCAAGGCCGTCATACGGGCGTCCAAGCTCGGATAGCCCGCCCCCTTCGTGGACCCCAAAACGGACTGACACCCACGGCAGTAGCGGTAGACACTACCGACCTCTGAAGACACTGGAGAGCCGGATGCGGTGAAAGCCGCACGTCCGGTTCGGAAGGGGGCCGACGGAAAAGTGCTCCGGTAACACGGGGTAACTCGCCGGCGGCCTACCTTACCCCGTCCCATACTGATCAGCCCTAGTCTACCGGATCCCTGGGAGTACCCCAAAAATCCCTGGATGGGCAATCTGTCCTGGTCCCCTGACGGCTCCTCCATACTGTTCGACCAATTGGCATTGGTCGTAAATCTGGACGACGCCCAGATATTGTTCGATGGGTTTGCATTCTTGGTGCGAAATACGGCAGGCTCACAAAGGTTTGAAGGAGCGCCTACCCAAGTGATTCAAGAAAGGAACAGAGAACACCTCAAGCGTATCGAATCCACTCCGATTCTTGCAAGCTGGTCCCCTGACGGTACCAGGATCACCGTGTTTTCCGGGTATGCTCCAGGTTGGGAAAGACCTTCCGGACGACTGTACGTCATGAACCGAGATGGTTCCAACCCTCGAGTTCTGGTTGAGGGCGTCGAATCTGATGACGGACTTGAACTCAGGCTAGCCCAATGATTAGGACAAAGTTCATAAGGATAATATTAGCTGCCCTCCCGGCGTCACTCCCCCTCTTGTCCTCGCGCATGCGGGGACCCAGGATGCCGAAAACCATAAAAAACCATAAAAAACCTCTTGTCCTCGCGCATGCGGGGACCCATCTTCTCCCCTCCTGTAAACCCCCACGTTGACCATCCAAGCCCTCCCCTCCTATAATCGCCGACAAACCCGCTCCCAACCATCCCCCGCCCACGGAGGTCCCATGCCGTCCCACCTCGCCATGACCGTCGGCAACATCCAAATCATCGCCCTCACCGACATGAGCTTCCCGTTCCCTATGCCCCTCGACGAGCTCTGGCCCGAAGTCCCCGCCGAAGCCTGGGAACCCTTCCGCCGGCGCTACCCCGACACCTTCCATAACGACCTCATGCTCATCGAAATCGGCTGCTACCTCCTCCGCACCCCCGAGCAGACCATCCTCATCGACACTGGCTACGGCCCCGGCCCTATAGAATCCATCGGCGGACTCGAAGGCAAGCTAATGGACAACCTCCTCGCCCAAAACGTCCAGCCCCACGAAGTGGACACCGTCTTCCTCTCCCATCTGCACAGCGACCACGTCGGCTGGAACACCATCGAACAAGAGGGACAATTCGTACCCGCCTTTCCCAACGCCCGCTACGTAGTTCACCAGGAAGACCTCGACCATTTCCGAAAGCCTGAAATCCAGGCCAAACAGTCCATCCCCTTCATGGGCCCCTCCGTCGAGCGACTCGTAGAATTAAACCTCCTCGACACCCTCACCGAAGACACCGACCTAACCCCGGAAGTCCGCGCCATCCACACCCCCGGCCACACCCCGGGCCACATGAGCGTCCTCGTCTCGTCCCAAGGGCAGCAGGCCCTCATCGAGGGCGACGTTCTCGTCCATCCCGCCCAGGTCACCGAAGACCATTGGAACTGCCACTTCGACTATGACTGGCCCCTCTCCAACGAGACCCGCCGCGCCCTCCTCAAAACCGTCGAAGACGAAAACATAACCGTCGTCGCCTGCCACTTCCCCCTCCCCGGCTTCGGCCACGTCGTTCGGGAAAACGGCAAACGCTACTGGAAACCCGCCTCCCTTATCCCTTCCCCCTTGATGGGGGAAGGTTAGGATGGGGGTGATCTTCCCCCGATACCATTCCTGGCCCTTTCCCCACATGTCATTCTGAGGAAGCCTCGCCATCACATGTCATTCTGAGGAAGCTCCGTGACGAAGAATCTCGCCTCCAAGCCCCCAATCTTCCCAAAAGGAAACGCCATGCCCAACAACGCCGCCCAAACCCTAGTTAACGCAGTAGACACCTCCACCATGCTGGATTTGGCCCAGAACATGGTCAGAATTCCCAGCTTCAAGACGGAAGAATCAGACCTGGCCCGCTTCCTGGCCGAGTTCCTGGAGCCCCGCGGCTACCAGGTAGAGCTACAGGAAGTAGACCCCGGCAGATTCCAGACCATCGCCACCCTCAAAGGCAGCGGCGGCGGCAAGTCCCTCATGTTCAACGGTCACATAGACATGGACCCTCTGGCAATGGGCTGGAACCGTGATCCCTGGACTCCCTCCGTCGAAGGCAACCGCATATTCGGCGGCGGCATCCGCAACATGAAGGCCGGCGTCGCCTCCATGATTGAAGCCGCCGAAGCCATCCGACTCTCCGACACGAAACTCAAGGGCGACCTCATCCTCGCCTGCGTCGTCGGCGAGCTCCAGGGAGGCGTCGGCACCACCCACCTCTGCAAGACCGGCCCCCTCGCAGACATGGCCGTCGTCCCCGAGCCCTTCGGAGCAGAAAACGTCGTCACCGTCCACGCCGGGGTCCTCGAAATGGCCGTCCACGTCCTCGGCAATTCCCGCCACATCAGCCGCAAGGAGGAGGCCGTCGACGCCATCGCCAATATGTGCAAGGCCGTCCCCGCCATCGGCAACGTGGACTTCACCTACACACCTCGCGCGGACCTGCCCGGCCTCCCCAGAATCAACGTGGGCGCCATCATTGGAGGGCGCGGACGCGACTACGACCTACGCGGCCCCAACTTCGTCTCCGACTTCTGCACCGTCATCGTCGACGTTCGATACCTCCCCGGCATGTCCTCCAAGTCCGTCAAGGCCGACATCCAGAGAACCTTGGACAAGATAGCAGACAGCGACCCCAACTTCCACTACGAAATCGAAATGCCCCCCGACCCCAAGCACAAGGTCTTTCGCGTCGTAATGGAACCCTTCGACCTCCCCAGGGACGAGTACATCCTCGACTCTGTCCTCCGACAGTACAGGACCGTCACAGGCGGTGAACCCCAGGGCCTTGGAGCCGTCCTGCCCTACTCCTACACCGGCGACGACACCTGCCATCTCTGGCAGGCAGGCGTTCCCTGCCTTCTCTTTGGCCCCGGCGGCGGCTCCGAGTCCGACACCATCCCGGACGAATACATCCGCATCAGCGACATGGAGCAGGTAGCCAAAGTCCTAACCCTCACCGCCCTGGACGTCTGCAACCTCCCCCAATAATCCCCCCATAAAGCCACGTAACGCACCCATCTTGTTGACAGACATTAGTGTAGATTCTACAATTCTGCCATTCAGGGGGGAACTATTCCGATGCCGAGTTCGCCAGAGCGGATAATGGCTTACGCCTTTGCCTCTCCGCTCTTGTCGCCGACATCGGCAACCCCACGTCGTAGAAGAACCAATCATCCTATCCCACGCGGCAGTGCGTCAGCTTGGGGAATTTTCTTGGCCCACAACTGTACCCTGAGCTAAAAGGAGAAACCACGGCATGGAATTCGGCAAACTACCTCACCGGCTGAAAGCCGCCTACCGTGGGTCGAACGTCGCCCATCGCGTGGAACGCTTTGACGGGTGGATCGACAGAGCAGCCTCTGAGGATATCAACGCCAACGGGTACGACCATACGGAAACCGTTAAAGAATACTACGACCTTTGCAGTGAGTTCATGATGTTCGGCTGGGGCGAATCCCTCCACTTCGCCCCCCTAACGCCTGAGGAGAGTCTGGAGGACTCCAAAATTCGGCATCAGCGGTTGATGATCGCCAAGCTGGAATTGCAAAAGGGCATGACGGTGATCGATGTCGGTTGTGGAGTCGGCGGCCCCATGCGTCGGTTCGCTCGCGAGGCTGGTGTCCGAGTAGTCGGGGTCAACAACAACGAACTTCAGTTGCGAAGGGCAAAGTCGTTGAACGCCCAAGCCGAGCTTGACCATGTTGTCCACTGTGTCCTGTGCAACTTCATGGATATGAGTATCTTCGAAGACGACACATTCGACAGGGGTTACGCTATCGAATCGACGTGCCATGCGCCCGACAAGGCCGGCGCGTTCGCCGAGATATTTCGCGTGTTGAAACCCGGAGCCCTTTTCTGGGGTCAGGAAATGTGTATGACCGACAAGTTCGACCCGAACGACAGTCGCCACTTGGCCCTCAAGGGAAATCTAATGCATGGCATTGCACTCAAGGATATCGCGACGATGGACGAAGTGAACCGAGCTCTGGAAACGGCGGGATTCCAGGTCATTGAGGGAATGGACCGAAACGTCAAGGGGGGGTCGACAACGCCGTGGTATCAACCGATGGAAACCCGGACCGGGTCGTTGGACAACGCCTTGCGCAGAATTCCGCTGGGCCGCAAAGCCTTCATTGGAGCATCGAAGCTGGCCGAAATGCTACGGGTGTTTCCGAAAGGCTCCGCAGACGTCATCCGGCTCATGGACCGGACCGCCAATGCTTGTGTCGCAGGCGGTAAAGCCGGGATCTTCACTCCCTTGTACTGCTTTCTGGCTCGCAAACCATTTTGAGCGCCGATTAACGCCCTTCCCCCAACTCCACCCTTCCTCCACCCCTGCACGCCGCACTCCCACCAATAACCCGTCATCCCCCCACACAGCCCGCCCCGTGAAAATGGGGCGGGAATCCATACGCCCGCCCCCACCACGCATCCCCTTCTCGTCCCCCCCATTGACAGAATCGCCTTCCTCCCCTACATTCCAAACGTAAATTCCGAAAACAGGCCCAAAAGAAGGGAAACATCATCAGAGAACCGGAACCCAGGGAATCCATCTGGACCGCCTTGGCGGAAACCAAACATTGGTACCTGGGAATCTTCACCGTCCTTTCAATCTCCAGCGAAGCCGTGGTCATCAGTGGAGAGATAGGGCAGCATCAAGGTATAATGGAAACGTGGCGCGCCGCCCTGGGCCCCTCCGCCGACGTGATGGCAGCCTCCGCCGGCGCCGCCTACGCCCTAACCGAATTGGGGAGGAACGCAGTGGTATTAGCCAAGTCCCTGGAAATGTGGCTGGAAGACCGTCGAAAGAAGCGCTTGGAAGCTGCTCGCCAAGAAGGTCTGTCGAAAGGCCGTGAAGAAGAACGGCGGTTGTGGGCCCAATGGAACGCCCGCCGGGAGGCCGCCGCCACCCGCGGCGAGATATTCACCGAGCTGCCCCCCAACGAAATGGTGTAATAACCCCCTACCCCCGTATCGGCATCCCTTGTTCCACCCAAACTGCCACCTCCCCATTGCCCAAATTCCCCACCCCCTGCTACCCTTCCCCCATTCCGCCCCGTCATTCCGGCGAAAGCCGGAATCCAGAATCAACAGACAACCTCTGGCGCTAACAACCTCCATTCCCACCCCGTCCACCTACAACCATGCCCCAATCCCCACTCGTTTGCCCGACTTTTTTTGAAACGAGTCCCACGCCTGATTTCCACTCTCTCAGGCACGAACTCGATTTCCAAAACGAGTCCCTCCCACGCCTGACAACCCTGAAACGAGTCCTCCAATTTCCCACTCGTTCTCAATACTAAATCTAAATTGCCCACTATCCACCATCCTCTTCTAAACAATGGATGCTTCAATACCCAAAATGTAGTATATTGGTGAAAATCCCTCCATCGGAGGCCCTATGGAATACAACCTCGTTTCCGGCGACTCCCACGTAGACATGAGCTGGCTCCCCGGCAACCTCTTCATCGATAACGCCCCCCAATCCCTCAAAGACCGTATGCCCCACGTGACCGAAACCGACGAAGGCGAGCGTTGGGTCGTCGGCGACCAGGTCCTCGGCGTCGCAGGCGGCGCAGGCTTCAGCTTCCTCCCTACCCTCAAGAACCGCTTCCGCCGCATGGACCGCATGATTGAAATGGGCTTCCTAGACGGCATGGAACAGGGCAAATACCACCCCACCGACCCTGATCTCCGCACCAAGGACATGGCCCTCGACGGCGTCGACGCCGAAGTCCTCTACGGCATGACCTCCGCCGGCATTCGCATCAAGGACCCGGAAATAGTCGGCGCCACCTTCCGCGCCTACAACGACTGGGTTGCCGACTTCTGCAATCAACGCCCCGGCCGCTGGTACGCCCTCGCCTGCGTCCCCGTCCACGACCCGACCGTGGCCGCCGAAGAACTCCGCCGCGTCGCCGCCCTCGGTCTCCGCGGCTCCGATCTCTACGTCGGCGGCACCGTCAAGCCCATCTACGTCCGGGACGGCTACTGGGACCCCCTCTGGGAAGCCGCCGCCGAAACCCAAATGCCCATATCTTTCCACATCGGCGGAGGCGGCGGACTCAAAGTCCAGCCTCCGGAGGAAGCCGCTGACTTCTCCGCGGCCTACCTCTCAGACACACCTTCCCAAAACCAGCTGGCCTTCCAGGGCACAAGCGCCCCCCTCGGCCAGCTTGCCGGCTCCGAATGGCTCGTCAGCATCATCATGAGCGGCGCCTGCCAGCGATTCCCCGACTTCCAATTCGTCCTCGGCGAATGCGGCGCCGGCTGGGTGCCCTTCGTAATCGAGCGCATGGACATCAAGTACACCGACGGGATGCTCGACGAAAAATTCGACCCGCCCCTCGATCTTAAACCCAGCCAATACTGGTACCGACAGGGCGCCACCACCTTCCAGCAGGACCCCTGCGTTGGCCACATGGCCGACTACATCGGCGTCGACAACCTCATCTGGGGCTCCGACTACCCACACCCCGATGGCGTTTGGCCCGACTCCCGTCAGGTCATACAAGACACCATGGGCCAGCTGGGCAAGGACGCCATCCGAAAAATCACCTGCCAGAACGCCGTCGACCGGTACCGTATGGGCCAATAACCTATCATCTCATCTGCAAGGAGTTACAACTATGTATAAAGGATTCAAAGTCATCGACGGAGACGGCCACATGTACGAGCCTGTCGACATGTGGGACCGGTACGTGGAACCGGAATTCCACGCCCATCGTCCCTTAATCGACCGTGTTTGGGAGCGGTCCCTCCTCACCTACAAGAGCACCGAGCATATCCCGGGCAACCAGTTCGCAGGCGCGCTCCGCGCCAAGACCCTCACTCAGGACATTCCCATCCGCTTTACCCACGGCTACAACAACTGGTGGAGCGTCGAGAGCCGCATCGAGGATATGGACCGCGTCGGCTGGGACCTTCAGGTCTGTCTGGCCACCAACGCCCAGGTAGCCATGACCGTATCGTTCACCAACGCCCCCCTCGGCGCCGCCCTCTCCCGTGCCTACAACAACTGGGCCTATGAATTCTGCGCCACCAACCCCGACAGACTTAAGTTCGTCGCCATCGTCCCCGGTGGCAACATCGACGAATTCGTGAAGGAGTCCCGACGCGCCGTCGGAGAACTCGGCGCCGTTTCCCTACAGATGCCCAAGCCCGTCGACGGGACCTGGTGGCACCAGCCCGAGTACGACCCCCTCTGGGAAGCCGCCGAAGAGCTGGACTTCCCCCTCTCCCTCCACGGCGGCGGCCCCGGCGGCCCTCAGTCCTCCGACCGCTACAACCAGCTGGACGGGGCCTTCCGCGCCCTCTCCCAGGCCATCGGATTCCCATTTGAAAACATGATATCCATCGGACATTTCATGTACGGCGGCATCCTTGACCGCTTCCCCAATATGCGAATCTCCATCCTGGAGGGCAACGCCGGCTGGGTACCCTTCTGGCTCAACCGTCTGGAGAAGTGCTGCGAGGGACGCCAGTCCGTCTTCTTCGACGAGAAGCAACTACAGGCCACTCCCCAAGAATACTTCGCCCGTCAGTGCTACGTAGCCGCCGACGCGGACGAGCCTTCCATAGGGTTCGTCATCAACTACGTTGGCGACGACAACATAATCTTCAACACCGACTACCCCCATCCCGACGCTCCCGCTCCCGAAGAGCCGGTCCCCAACATGCTGGAGCAGCCCATTTCCGAAGAGTCGAAGCGGAAGATCCTCTGGGACAACTCCGTCGGCCTCTACGGCTCCCGCCTCCTCAGCGGTCGCAACTAGACAAAAACAGCGGCATCCTACCATCTTCTCCCTTCCCCCTTGATGGGGGAAGGTTAGGATGGGGGTGAGCCTCCTCAACCTAATCAAAATACCCTCTAGACGATAAGGAGATATCCATGCGACAGGGATTGAAAGTCATTGACGGCGACGGTCATCTGCAAGAACCCATGGACATGTGGGAGAACTACATGCCCCAGGCCTTCGCCCACCGCGCCCCGAACATCATCGGCCACACAGGAAAGATTATCCACAAGTACGGCCCCTGCGAGATCTATCCGAAGGGCAAGGTCATCGCCTCCGATGAGTCCACCTTCAGCCACATGGAAGAGCGCTACGGCGAGGCATATCGGTCCTGGTGGTCCATGCCGGAACGGCTAAAGGACATGGACAAGGAGGGCATCGACATGGCCGTAGCCTTCCCCACTAATTGCCAGCTCCTCGGCTCCAATGTCTGGGCCAAAGACCCGGAGCTTCACGCCGCCCTCGTGACCGCCTACAACAACTGGGCAATCGACTACTGCAGCGAATCCGGCGGGCGTGTCAAGGCCATCGCCCACGCCACCTCCAGAGACGTAGAAGTCGGCGTGGCGGAGATCTACCGCATGGCCGAATCCCCCCACATCGCGGGCATCTTCCATCCCTCCATGGAGATTGACAACTCCTGGGGCGACGAGGACTACGAACCCTTCTGGCAGGCCATCGAGGAAACCGGCATTCCCGTCTGCTGGCACGGCAGCGCCTCCCACCCCCTGGCCCAATCCTTCGATCCCATCAGGAAGAAGTACGGCGCCCTCAACCACGCCCTCATGCACCCCGTCGGCGCAATGCTAGCCCTCGGCGGCATGATCTACGGCGGCGTCCTTGAAAAGTACCCCAACCTCAAGGCCGCCTTCTACGAGTCCAACGCCGGCTGGCTCCCCTTCTGGCTCGCCCGTCTGGACGATCACACGGAAGGACGCCAGGGCGTCTTCCTCCGTGCCCACGCAGAATCCAACGGCAGTGTCGGATTGATGCCCACCGAATACTTCAAGCGACAGTGCTTCATCGCCTGCGACGCCGACGAGGGCGCTCTCAAGCAGGCCGTGGAGTATATGGACGGAGAGAACATCATCTTCAACACCGACTACCCCCATCCCGACGCTCCCTTCCCCGGCGCCGTGGACGCCTTCCTCGACCAGCCCATCTCCAGGGAGCACATGCAGAAGATTCTCTGGGACAACTCCGTCCGCCTCTACGGCGACAAGATCCCCCAAGCCTAACCCCAACCCCCATTGTCCTCGCGGATGCAGACCTTTGAATAACCGTCATTCCGGCGAAGGCCGGAATCCAGAATCAAATGATTTTGCTATGGCAAGAGTCGTACCACACCGCCATCTGAATGCGTTTCTGAAGTTATTCAAAGGTCTCCGGATGCGGGGACCCATTTCCCCGTAGGGGCTGGTTTCAAACCAGCCCCTATTTGGAATCGGCCCGCGTCATTCTAAGCGAAGAACCTTCTCGTCCTTCAGCCTAGTGTGCCCGAGCGCCTTTACCATCGAGCAAGACCTCGATTTTGCCCATAAACCGCTCGACTCGGGAAATGTTTAGGGCAACCCTGTTTGCGTCGTAGGTGTTTTCGTAGAAGTTGACGTGCAGTCCATTGGCAATGACGAACAGATCATGTATTTCCTGGTCGTCGGCTTCGTTGGAAAGTTCCCTCGCGGCGATCCATAGGTATCGATGCCCGTCGTGCTCCCATCCCCGTAACTCCGCGGCAGCCTTGACCATCTGTGCGGCCGCCCCCCAAGCCTTTTCCGACGCCTGACGCAAGTCGCCAGCCTCAAGCTCTGTATGGGCCTGGGCCAGCAGGCGGCGGCTCGCCTCACGATATGTCACAGCTAGAGTAGTCATAGCAGCTATTCGTGGCGCCATTATAACCCTCAAGCGAGTCTAACGTAGGGGCGGTTCGCGAACCGCCCAGCCTCACTCGACCAACACCGGCCCAATAGAAAGGGGCCTCGCCTTTTCGTCAGGCGAGGCCCCTTAGGTGTTTCCGATCTTTACGAGCTAACCCCTACTGGTACACCGGCACCGTAAACTCGTGATGCCTGCTCGGGCCGAAGTGAATCTGGTCCGAGGTATAGTCAGCAACCACATTGGGGTTGATCGCCACCTCCGCCCTTACCCAGAAGAGCGGTATGGCCCAGTAGTAGTTGTAGAACCAGTCGCCAATCGCCTGCGTCGCCTGCTTCCTGGCGTCCGCGTCCACAAGCATCTCCCAAGCATCCGTCAGTGCCACCAACTCCTCGTCGGCGGGAGCGTTAATGCTTCCGTAAGGCGCGCCCTGGATGGCCCGTATCCACTGGAAGTCCGCCACCGCCGAGCCGCGGAACAGCAGTATCTTGTTCCTTGCGTCCTTGGTCCTATAGGTAGTAGCCAGGTCACCGAAGTTGGTCTCCCGTATATGCGGGCGCAACCCAATTTCCTGGAAGTAGGGCGCCATTGCTTCGCCAATTTCCGGCGCTTCCGGTATGCCCGGCATCTTCGCCAAGATGAATTCGAAGTCGAAGCCCTCCGGATATCCCGCCTCCGCCAGCAATGCCTTGGCCCTGTCCGGGTCGTAGGGGTAAGCGTCCCACTTGTAGATGTCCTGGAAGGGCTTGATGCCTGGCACAGGCATGGGCAGCGACTTGCCCTCGTAGAACACCTGGTTGATGGTATCCCGGTCGATGGCCAGGTTCATGGCCTGTCTCACCCGTACGTCCGTCATCGGCTCGCTTGGGTCTCTCTCATCTTCATAGTAAAGTCCACCGATGATCGTTACCAGCGCGAAGCTGGGGTTGGTGCTGGGCACCCTCAGGTAGCCCCGCTCCACCACCGTCGGCATCAGCGACTGTGCGACGGCGGCGATGTGCGCCTCATTCGTCAGCAGCATCGCCATTCGGGTGGCATCCTCGAGAACGTAGAAGATCTGCACCTCGGGAAATTCCGGCGTCTTCCGCCAGTGATTCTCCACCCGCTCGTAGAGGATGTATTGGTTGGTTCTGAATTCCACAAAGGTGAAGGGTCCAGTACCGATGGGACTGGCCTCGTAGCCCTCCTCGCCAACCTGATCGAAGTGATCGCGGCTGCTAATCATGAAAATGTTCTGGCCGCCCATCTGGTAATCCGTGGTCACGTCCACCTTGCCCTGGTTGAACGTAATATCGTAGTCGCCGTTGATGTCGAAGTCGTCCACCGTCATAGACTTACAGCAGGGAGAACCCCACGGTCGCCCTTCCATTTGGTCCTGTTCGAAGGTGAAGACTATGTCCTTGGCGGTCACCTGGTAAGCCGTCGGCTGCTTGTTCTGGTAGAAGGGAATGCCCTGCCGGAGCTTGAAGCTCCAGGACATCCCGTCCGGGGCCATGGACCACTCTTCCGCCAGCATCGGGTACAGCTCCTGCGTTACCCGGTCGCTGCCAAGAAGCGTCTCGTACATGGGAGTCAACGGGCCGCCCGAACTCTGGAACCCATTCCAAAAGACCGTCATCTGATGGGCCGGAGGCGTCATGCTTACTTTCAAGCGGGAAGCCACAATCTCAGGTGGCACAACCGCCGTAGGAGGCACGGTTCGAGTCGGCTCCGCTGTGAAACGGATCCTTGCCGTGGGTTCCGGCGTCGCCGTGGGAGTCTCCGCAGGGGGCGCCGTGGGAATGGCAACTGCAGTTGCCACGGGAATGGGTTGGGGAACCATGGTAGCCACCGGCGTAGCCGCTGGCGCCGCCGTTGGCGTCGGGGCAGGCGCAGGCGCAGGCGTTGCCCTCTGGACTACGGGCGTAGGAGTTGGATCTGGAGCCACTACCACAGGCTCCTCTCCACCTCTACATATAGAGCCGATTATGACCATTAACGCAACAATGCCAACTAGAATATGTAACATGTCCCTCTTAGACCTGCCTTTTCGTCAACGTTCGGCGCAACCCGCCAGCCCGCATCATCTACTCGTCGCGGGCTTAGCGTGACGGGATAATTCTCCCGTCTGCCACGGATAGCTTTAGAGCTTAACTTGATTCTAGGTTTGGCAATTTCTAGTTGTCAATAATTTATGTAACCTAGTTGATGCTAACAATCGCCCCCAACACTGCCATTCTGCGAGGATATCCGCAGAATTTCCGCCTGCTCCCGCATGGATTTCAGACGCGCCTCAAGCGCAGAGTCCGCCTCTACAGATCACTGCAGACAAGTGCTACCCACGCCCCGTTCCTGAACTAGGGAAAAATCAACCGCGCCCCGTGTACGGCATTTTTGTCGCCATAATGGTCATGAACAATATGTTGGTGTCCAACGGCAAATTCGCCATGTGCACCACCGCCTCCGCCACTTGCTCCGTCGCCATGACCGGCTCCACTCGCACCGACCCGTCCGCTTGCTCTATCCCCTCCTGCATTCGGGTCACCATTCGCGTATCGGCGTTCCCCACGTCTATCTGCCCGCAGGCGATGTTGTACTTCCTCCCGTCCAGTGACGTCGATTTCGTCAGCCCTGTCACGGCGTGCTTGGTGGCCGTATACGGCGCGGAGTTCGGCCTGGGTGTTTGGGCCGAAATAGACCCGTTGTTGATGATGCGACCACCCATTGGCTCCTGACTCTTCATTATCCGCATAGCTGCCCGGGTGCACAGAAAAGCGCCGTTCAAGTTCACATCCACAACCTGCTTCCACTGCTCAAAGCTGAGATCTTCCAGCGAAAGGGGCGCCGCCCCCATGCCCGCATTATTAAACAGCAGGTCAACCCGTCCAAACCGCTCCACAACCTGGGCGAATAGGGCCTCAACGTCGTCGGGTTTGCCCACGTCCGCCTGCACCGCCAAAGCCTTGGACGTCGGCTCGCCCGATTCCTCAACCACTGACCGCAGCAGTTCCAACCGGCGTCCGCACACCGCCACCGAAAAACCCTCGCGCCACAGCGCCAAGGCGGTGAGCCTGCCTATTCCCGTTCCGCCGCCCGTAACGACGGCAACCCTCGATTCTCTACTCATGAGCCCATTCTTCTCCCCTCAAAATATCCACAACCAGCGTAGTCCTGCCCGAAACCCCATCGCCCCCCGTTGTCCTCGCGCCTGCGGGGACCCATCCCTCCGTGCCTTCCCTCCCTTCCCCCTTGAGGGGGGGAAGGTTAGGATGGGGGTGAACTCCCTTCCCAACTACTTTCTCTCCCATAGGGGCGTCCCTTGTGGACGCCCTCCCCCTTCTGATTCCTCACTAGCCGCTGATTTCAGGCCACGTAGAAAGCCTGCCCACGTCGCCCTCCATTCCCGCCTCCCTGATCATCCCCCTCTGCGCCGCGCGTACGCGCGCAACTATTTCCTTCTCGTCCACAAGAACCGCGCGGCCTTCCCGCAGCACCACCTTCCCTCCCACCAGCACCGTGTCCGCCATATTGTTGAGTCCCGAATACACCAGGTTGTTGACCAGGCGCGCCCCCGGCAGCAGATGCGGCTGGTCCAGCCGGAACATGGCCACGTCGGCCTCCTTGCCCGGCTCAAGAGAACCCACCCGGTCGGCCATGTCCAGAACGGCGGCGGCCTTAATCGTCGTCAACTCCAGGGCCTCCTCCGCCGTGCCCAGATACCTATCATGATATCGGACTCTCTGCATATAGATGGCCATCTTCATCGCCTCCCACGGATTCTGGCCGTTGTTCGTCGCGGAACCGTCCGTCCCCACAGCCACCATAGCCCCCAGCCGCGTCATCTCCCAAATGGGCGGGACCCGATTGCCGCCCCTCATCACCGTCAGCGGGCAGTGGGCCACGTTGACCCGGTACTTCCCGAAAAGCTCCACCTCCTCGTCCAGCAGCCCGCTGCAATGGATGGCCAGCATCTCCGGCCCCAAAACCCCCAGCTTCTCGGCATACTGAACGCTCCCCATGCCCACCTTTGCCATAGCCTCCGCCAGCTCGTCGCTGGTCTGCGCCAGATGAATGTGCCACATCTTCCCGCGCTTCAACGCCCAGTCCCGCATCGCCCGCACCGTTTCCGGCTTGCACCGGATGATGGTCGTCGGCTCCGACGTTATCATTATCAGGTCCGAATCGAAGGCCGCCTCCAGTCGATCAAGGTCTTCCAGCACGTCCTCCGTCCGCTCGACGAAGTCGGCGGGAGTGAATTCCTCTTCATCGCTGATTCCCCGGGAGACCACGGCCCGCATCCCCGACTGTTGGATCGCCTCGCAAATCCCGTCCGTGGAATCCTGATGATAGTGGGTCCAATGGTTCTCCTGCGTCGTCGTGACGCCGTACTGAAGCAGTTCCAGCAGGCTCGAAGCAGCGGCGGCGTGCGCCCGTTCCCGTGTGAGACCCCGCGCCAGGTTCAGCAGGTTATCCCTCGAAACCCGCTTGTGGTCCAGCAGGCTGCGATAGACCGACTGGTCCAGATGGTCGTGGGCGTTGACTATGCCGGGCATAACCACCATTTCGGAAGCGTCCAACCGTTCCCGGCCTTCATGTGAACCCTGGCTCGAAGGCCCAACCGCGACTATCTTGCCCTTGTCGACGGCCACCAAGCCAGGATTGAATATCCGCCGCTGGTCGTCCATGGAAATCACCACGCCCCCGTCGATGACAAGGTCAACCTTCCCGCTCAACGCATCAACCATCAACACACTCCTGAATTTTCAGCGCAACGGAGTCCACTCACGCAACTACCCCGCTCCCCGTACCACCGCTGGAATAATGGAACCTTAACACCCCACCTTTGCGGCGGCAACTTGCCCCAACCCCCTTAGGTTTCCCATCCCTGTTCAAGATTGGTATTATTGCCGAACCAAGCAGGAGGAAAGACCAATGCGAAACGGATTCAAGGTAATCGACGCCGACGCTCACATGCAGGAACCCCCATACATCTGGGACAACTACGTGGAGGCCGAATTCTATGACCGACGGCCCGTTGTTGAGCACGTCCAAAATCGCGTCATTTTCCGTTACGAAGCCGGAGAACTCTTTCCCGGCGACTCCGAGGGTCTCCCCACCTCTGTCTGGAAGCGCCGTCCCGACCAGCTCTACCAGGGGCTGCGCCAGAAGTACGGACAGGCCTACGACCACTGGTGGAGCGCCGAGAGCCGTCTCGTAGACATGGACCGCTTCGGCTGGGACAAGATGATCTGCATCCCCGGTCACGGCTCCGCACCCCTGCGGCAGACGGACAAAGACCCCGACCTGATGTGGGCATTGGCCCGTGCCTACCACAACTGGGCCCACGACTTCTGCAGCGCCGACCCATCCCGCCTTAAAATGGTCGTCGAGCTCCCTCCCTACGACCTCGAACGGGCCGTCGAAGAGACCCGACGCGCCGTCACCGAATTGGGAGCTATCACCGTAATGATGCCCCGACCCCAGGAAGGCCAGTTCTGGCACTACCCTGAGTACGACGCCTTCTGGAATCTCGTCACCGAACTCGACGTCCCCATAGTCTTCCACGGCGCTGGCAGCGGCTATCCCCACGCCGGCGCCCGCTATAGGGGCGAAACCGGCGCCCTCTTCGCCTTGAATCACGCCATCGGCTTCCCCATGGAAAACATGATCTCCATGGGCCACCTCATCTATACCGGCATACTGCAGAAATACCCCACCCTCCGCGCCAGCTTCCTCGAGGGCAACGCCGGCTGGCTCCCCTTCTGGCTGGTACGCCTCGACGACCACTCCGTCGGTCGCCAGTCCGTCTTCTGGGACGACAACAACCTGGAAATGACCCCCACCGAATTCTTCAAGCGCCAGATCTTCGTGGCCTGCGACGCCGACGAAGAGCCCCTTCCCGCCGTCATCAGCATCATCGGCGATGGCAACCTCATCTGGAACACCGACTACCCCCACACCGACGCCCCCGCGCCCAACGTGGCCCTCCCCGAGCTTCTCCACCAACCCATCTCCGACGAGAGCAAACAAAGAATCCTCTGGGACAACCCCGCCCGCCTCTACGGCTCCCGCATCCTCACCTAACCCCACCCATCCAATGAACCCGCAAATACCTTATTGAGGTACGATATTGACAACGTATAAGGAGCGACACGCATCCATCTGGGCCAGCCTGCTCAGACTCGCCAAACAGACCAGCCGGTTAATGGAGATGTCGCCGGAATTGAAAAATCGGACGGATATCAAACAACGGGTAGCAGAAATTGAAGCCGAGATCGCCAGGCAGGAAGTCGAATTCAACGAAGAAGATATCCAGCCTCCATCCGACCAACAGTTGCAGATAGAACTTTTAAGGCAGAATCAGGAGAGCATGGACAGATTCCACCGCCAAACCATCGGCCTCATGCTCCTCATCGCACGAAAAAGCAAATGGCTCAACGACGATGACATAGACCAGTGGGTAGCCGAAAACCCCTAGCCCACCCCGTCCGCCTCTTCGGCCCCCGCATCCTCACCTGACCTGACCCCAACCCATGAAGAAACCCATCTCTAACAGCTATTGGGTAAGGCCGGGTCGGCTGGCCGCCGGTGAATACCCCGGCGCCAAAGACCCCAGCGATGCTGTGCCGAAAATACGAACCTTGCTGGAAGCCGGCATCGACTACTTCATCGACCTGACCCATTCCTACGAATTGGAACCCTACAATCAGATTGCACGACAGGAAGCACAACGCCTTGGCAAAACCGTCTCCCATGAGCGATTCCCCATAACCGACTTGTCAATTCCCCACCGTTCCAAAGAGATGACGAAGATACTGGACGCAATCGACCGCGCCATTGACGAGGACAGTGCCGTTTATGTCCACTGTTGGGGCGGGGTGGGACGCACCGGAACTGTGATAGGCTGCTGGCTTGTTAGGCACGGCCTCACCGGGGACGAGGCCTTGGCACGAGTTGCCCAGTTGTGGCAGGGTGTAGAGAAGGTTTGGCGCACCCCCAATTCCCCGGAGACCTATGAGCAGCGGGAATACGTCCGCAACTGGCACGAATAATACGTGAGCAAACAAAAATATGAATCAGATTAACAACAGAGACCGTTTCCGAGGTTGCCTATTGGGACTCGCGGCAGGCGACGCTGTAGGTACAACCCTGGAATTTAGGCCCCCGGGTTCTTTCCAGCCCATAGACGACATGATTGGAGGTGGGCCGTTCCATCTGGATCCCGGCCAGTGGACCGATGACACGTCCATGGCCCTGTGTCTGGCCGCAAGTTTGATAGAAACAGGTAGCTTTGACCCCAAGGACCAGATGCAGCGCTACGTTCGCTGGTGGGAAGAGGGCTACATGTCATCCACAGGGACATGCTTTGACATTGGAAACACCATCTCGGACGCTATTTGGCGTTTCATGGATGCAGGCGTTCCCTACGCTGGCTCTATTGACCCTTTCTCCGCTGGGAACGGTTCGCTCATGCGTCTGGCTCCGGTGCCCATGTATTACGCCGGCGATGCCGAAGAAGCCATCGGTAAAAGTGCGGATAGCTCCCGGACCACCCACGGTGCCAGGGAAGCGGTCGATGCCTGCCGCTACTTCGGAGGGCTGCTTGTTTCTGCTTTGAATGGGGTGAACAAAGAGACGCTCCTTTCCGCATCGTTTTCACCGGTGCAAGGTCTCTGGGAAAGAAGCCCATTGGCAGAAAAGGTCGCCAAAGTCGCGGCCGGATCCTTCCAGCATCGCGAACCACCCGAAATCAGGGGAACCGGATACGTTGTAGATTCATTGGAAGCAGCCCTTTGGGCCTTCTACAAGTCCCAGAACTTCCGAGAAGGAACACTTCTTGCAGCCAACCTGGGAGACGACGCCGACACCACGGCAGCAATCTACGGACAAATCGCCGGCGCCCACTACGGAGCAACGGCAATCCCATCTGAATGGCGCAAGCTGCTTACAATGGTGATGGAAATTACGTCAATGGCCGACAGCCTCTACAACCGCTATCGGCAATCCCTGACCAATTAAATGCATAGCGTTTCCCAACCCTATCCCCCCTCTATCCGCTCCACCGTCGCCCGCGCCATCCTCCCCAACCCCCCCGAAAACTTCTCCTCTATCCGACGCAGCCCTTCCAACGCCCTCTCTTCCCGAAACTCCCCCAACTGCCAAATTACCACCTCCCCAACACCGGGCCCTATCGGGTACCATTCCTGCACGTCGCCCGCCAACAATTCATCCATCAGCTCCAACAGGTGCAACCGTATCCCCTCGGTGTCCGGCGACTCCACCCACACTTCCCGGTCATTGCTCATCCCGTCTCCCGCATAGCGCAGAATCGGCCCTATGGGTATCCTGTCCCGATCAGGCCTCCGATGCGGATGGTTGGCGCAGTAGGTATAAAAAGGGTTTTGAATGGCCCTGTCCCGAATGTCGCAGTAGGGATCTACCGAATCATCTGCGTGCCTTAACCAGTCCCTCTCCCCCTGGTTCCTGCGATTGAACCAGCACGTCCCGCAGCAGTCGGACCCTCCGTTAGGCATCCATTCCCCTCCTCTTCATACAAATGCCCAACCCCGTCTAGTACCGGGACAGCGCATTCTCCTCCTTGGTCATGAACTCCAGCAGCGCGGGACGCCCGCCCGCCATCGCCTCCTGTGCCCTGCCCAGCGCCGGAATAATCTCCGAGGGGTCTGAAACTCGCTCGCCGTAGCCCCCAAGGGTCTGCGAAAGGTCGGCGTAGTTACCGTACAGGTTCGTGAAGCCGAACCGCTCCGTCGCCACCGGGTAGTTCACGGAGTATCCGCTCAGTACGTGATTGTTGAACACCACCAGCAAAATCGGAATCTCCAGCCGCGCCGCCGTCTCTATGTCCATCCCCGCCATGCCTATCGCCGCGTCTCCCAAGATGGTCACCACCGTCTTCTCCGGCGCCGCCAGCTTAGCCCCCATGCTCAACCCCACCGAATATCCTAGCTGGCTGGAGTTGCCCCAGCCCAGGTATCCCCGCGGCGTTATAGCCTCGTAGAAGGGGATAGTCTGGTCTCGCGGGTGTCCCGAGTCGTGTGTAACAATGGTCTGGGTTCTGTCTAGGGTGTGCATCAGGTCCCAGATAATCCGGTAGGGATTGATCGGGACTTCGTCAGAGGTCAACCTTGGCATCCACTCCTCCAACCACTCTCCCTTGACCCGCGCTATCTCGCCCGTCGGCTCCGCCTCTCCCCGACGTCCAACCTGTCCCGCCTGCTTGCGAACCTCCTCGATGAGTTGGCCCAACACCAGCTTGGCGTCGCCTATTACGGCGTGATCGATGCGATGCTCCTTGTTGATGTCCCTGGCGTCCACAGTGCACTGCACCATCGTTTTGCCCGGCGGAACGCCGATGGATGCCAGGTTGGTCGTGAAGCTGCACCCCACGCCGAAAACCAAGTCCGCCCGGTCGAGAAAGTGGCGCACCTGCTTGGTCAGCGTATTCGCCCCTGTGCCCAGGGCCAGGGAGTGGTTCTCCGGGAATGCGCTCTTGCCGATGTTCGTGGTCATCACCGGCGCGTTGGCCAGTTCCGCCAGTTCCACCAACTCCGACGATGCCTCCGCCCACAAGACTCCCTGCCCGGCATATATGACGGGCCTCTTGGCTCTGAGAAGGGCCTGCGCCGCCGCTCGAACGTCCGCCGGGTCCCCACCGCTGCGAATATGCCCCACCGGTCGATAGTCGAATACCTCCTCGGAAATCTCCTCCTCCCCCACGTCGGCGGGCACCTCTACCATCACCGGCCCCGGACGGCCGGAACGTAAGGAGGTATAGGCGCGGCGCATCATCTCAGGAATACGCGCTGCTTGGTTCGCCTGCGCCCCCCACTTGAGCACACTGCCGTAGGCCTCCACGGCGGGGAAATTAGGAAATTGGGCCATCCTGTCCCGCGGCGGCCCTCCAGGGATGACAAGAATGGGCACTGACTCGGCGTATGCGTGGGCCACTCCTCCGTAGGCGTTTTCGATACCCGGCCCCGATTGCGTGACTACCACGCCGGTGCGCCGACCGTTGGACACCCGGGTAAAGCCGTCGGCCATGTTCACCGTGGTCCTCTCGGTGCGCGACATTATCGGCCTGATTCCAGCAATGGCCGCAGCTTCGATTAGAGGATTCGCTGGATAGCAGAAGAGATACTCGGTGCCCTCCATCTTGAGCACGTTGGCCAGAGCAGTATTTCCACGCATAGTTCGCCTCCTAGTCCGGTGTCAGTTTGGCCCTAGTCTAAGCTCACAACCAACTTTCGGCAAACGCCCACTCCCAACCATCCACTCCCCAGCCTCCCTGTGACATCTCCCCATTGCCCCTCAGCATCCTCCCCTGCTATCTTCCCTCAACAAAACAATGCATGCCAACCGACCTACTATCGTTGAATATCATTCTGAACTCAGCGTAGAATCCAGCCACCCTATCTCAACCCACTCCCACGATTCGTCACCCCGAAATTTTTTGAAACGAATCCCACGCCTATTTCCCGCCCTCTCAGGCGCGGATTCGATTTCCCCGACGAATCCCTCCTACGCACGAAACACCGGAAACGAATACATCGGGTCCGCCCGAATGCGCCTGCCCTTCCCCCCTAACCACCCATCGAACTTACCGCCCCGCAAAGTGGGGCATCACGTCCTCGGAAAGCCACTCCAGCTGCTCCAGTATCACTGCCTGAGGTGTGCCGACGGGATGGCTCATGCTCACTCTCTCCAAGCCCGGCAGCCGCTCCTCCAAACTCCGAAGCTGGTCAATCACTCTACTCGGCGGCCCGCATAGCACGGCCCCGGCCTCGATAGCCTCGGCCATCGTCGGTAGTCCTGCCCCTGGCGCCCGTTCCGGGTCCCCCATCTCCTCTATCTGTTCGTCACTGAGGGCCCGCACCAGCCGCAGCGGACCGAACATCTTGATGTTCTCCTCGTAATACTTGGAGTACCGCTCTATCCCCTCCTCCACCGTGTCCGACAGAAAGAAGTGGAACCCAATGCTGAGATCTTCTCCCAACGCCTTCTGATTCCCTGCCCTGGCGTGGGCCTGCTGCCACGCGCGAAGCGTATTATCCATGACGCCGCCCTCCGCAACGCCACCGCCAATTAGTCCTTTGATCCCGTGCTTCACCATGAAGTCCAGTCCTCGCGGCGTGGCGCTCTGGACGGGCTGCCAGCACTCCAATGGCCGGTTTATCGGCCGCGGCACCAGCGTCAGCTCCTTCAGATCGTAGCCCCGATATGGCACCTCTGGCGGCAGTTGATAGTAGCTCCCACGATGGGAGAAAGGCCGCTCCGTGAGGGCCTTGAAGACGATGTCCACCTGCTCCTCGAACAGGTCCCGGTTAGCCCCCTGGTCCAACAGTGGCGCGCCGAAGGTCTCTACTTCTCGGGTGTGATACCCCCGCCCTACGCCGAAAATCACCCGCCCCTTGGTGAAGATATCGGCAGCGGCGTAGTCCTCCGCCAACCGCAGCGGATGCCACATCGGCGTAATGTTGAACCCGCACCCAAAGTTTATCCGCTCCGTCTGGTGGGCCAGATGCACGCTGAGCATCAGCACGTTGGGAATGCACTCAAACCCCTCCGGCTGGAAGTGGTGCTCCGCCAGCCAGAGGGTGTCGTACCCCGTCCGGTCCATCAACTGGGCAATGGCCAACGACTTGTCAAAAGCTGTCGCCAGGTACTCGTCGGAGTAGGAGCGGTCATTCACCGGCGTACCGCGGTACCCCACGTTCTCCACGTCCACGTGTCCGGCAAACAAGCTATCGAAGTGAGTAATCATCGGAAACCTCCCCGGTGGTTTTGTCTATCCTGCGTCATTCAAAAGTGACAACGCTGCTAGAGACCCAGGACGAGCTTCGTGAATGAATTCGCCCCCCAGCCTGAACTATAGTAGTATGTAGGCACACCAATTACAAAGGAGGAGCAATGAAGGCCATTCGAAGGGCGGAAGTCACCTGGGAAGGCAATCTGATAAAGGGCAAGGGAGCCGTCGACGCTACCTCCAGCGTTGCATTCACCGCATTGCCCGTCACCTGGGCTTCCCGAACCGAAAGACCCGACGGTCGCACCAGCCCCGAGGAACTGGTTGCCGCCGCCCATGCAAGCTGCTACGCCATGGCCTTCTCCCACGGGCTGAACGAGGGAGGCGCCACCCCGCAGAAGCTTGAGGTCAGCGCAGAAGTAGTCTTCGGTATCGTGGATGGCGGTCCCAAGGTCGTGTCCAGCTCCCTCACGGTTAAGGGATGGGTGGATGGCATCGACGCTGCCGGTTTCGCAGAGGCCGCCGAAGCCGCCAAAGACGGCTGCCCCATCTCCCAAGCCCTCAAGGGCAACGTCGAACTCAGCGTGCAGGCAACCCTCGCCGATTAGACCGAGTAGGGGCGGCTCGCGAACCGTCCACCTCTTGGACTCCCCCCTCGATAGAGAAGACTAGAACGGACGGTGACCCACTCTCCCTCTTGTCCTCGCGAATGCGGGGACCCATCTTCCGCCACCCACCCATCAATATGGGGGAAGGCCGGGATGCGGGTGGACTACTCTCCCGCCAAGTCCTTCTGAAGGTCCGACACCGCTTCCCGAATGGTTCGACGGCTTCCCGACTTTTCCTGAGGTCGTTGTCCCGGCAGGCGGGGATTCGGCACCGTCTTCACACATATCAGCGCCGGGCCCTCCTCGCTGAACACCTCACCGGCCCGGCCGTCTAAGTCCTCCAGATCGTCGAAGTTATAGACTTTCGCATAGCCCGCATCTTTGGCCATGCCAGCAAAGGAAATCACGTTCTGGCCAGGAATGGGCTGCCCGCCGGTCGTCGCGTACATGCCATTCTCCAGCACGAAGTGGTACAGATTCCGGGGCTGCATGTTGCCAACCGTAGTCAGCGTCCCCAGGTTCATTAGAAGACTGCCGTCGCCGTCCAGGACAATGACCTTGGTGTCCGGCTGGGCCAGGCTGACCCCCAATGCAAAAGAGGAACCCTTGCCCATAACCGTAGGCGACACGTCTCGAGTGGGCATGGTGCTTACCTTCGGCCAGGCCACACTGGCCCTCTCCACCGTCACAATTACCGCATCCCCCCTATGTTTCTGAATTACCTCCATCATGTGAACCTGGTCTATCATGGCGTCTCCCTTCCGTACCGCATAACCTACGTCCCAGCGTCTCTTAACTATCAACCGCTGCATCCGTTGTTGGGAGTGTAGAGACGAACCTATTCCCCGTCAAGGGAGGGCGCTTATACACTGGACGAAGGCCAAGACATGCAACCCACCGCGCACCGGGAGCATCCCCCCCAACGCTATGCCCCCTGCTTTTGACACGGACGGACAGGCTGTGTTAACTTGGTTCTTGAGCGGAGTCGATGCTAACACAAACATATAGGATTCGTAGCCGGGCGCACACCTCTGGGTGGAGCGCCCCTTCTTTATGTGCCGACCATCCGTCATTTCACTACACCGGAGGCCCTTTTCATTCTTCGACCAGTAATTCGCAAGTTCACCACCCTATTCGCTAAAGAAAAGCCCAAGTCTCAACCGCCGGAATCCGACCTAACGGAAACCACCCCCAACACCGCTGTCCCCGAGTCCGCCACAGCCCCCGCGCTTGAAGCCCGTACCATTACCCGTCCCCAGGCGACGCTAACCGCCACCGACCCTGAACCTCCGACCAACGGACATAAGCCCCGCCGTCGACGTCGCCGCAGAGGAAAGCGCAAGCCATCCGCCGCCCCCATTACCTCTACTGTCTCCACTAACGGCATCGTACAGCACGAAGTTGAGGACGTACCCATCTCCCTAAACTTCGGCGAAATTCCCGTCTCCCAGCCCGTAGCCCGCTCCCTCGCCGCCATGGGCTACCGCGAGCCGACCCCCATCCAGGCGGAAGTCATTCCCCTGGTCCAATCAGGCCGAGACGTCGTCGGTCAGGCCCAAACGGGCACCGGCAAGACGGCCTCCTTCGGCATCCCTCTCGTGGAGATGGTTGACACAAAATCCCCGGACATTCAAGCCCTTGTGCTGACCCCCACCAGGGAGCTTGCCATGCAGGTCAGGAACGAGCTCGTTCGCCTCGGAGAATACCGTGGCGTCAAGACAGTCGCCGTCTACGGCGGTCAGGCCATGAGCAAACAGTTGACGGCCCTTAGCCGAAGTTCGCACATAGTCGTAGCCACTCCCGGCCGGCTCATGGACCACATGGAACGCGGCACCGTCCGCCTCGATCAGATAAAGACCGCCGTCCTAGACGAAGCTGACCAGATGTTGGACATCGGCTTCGCCCCGGACATCGCCTACATCCTGCGGCGCACCCCCCGCTCTCGACAGACCATGCTCTTTTCCGCCACCATGCCCGGCCCTATCCACAGGCTGGCCAACCGCTACCTGCGCAACCCCTCCTGGGTACGAATGGGCGGCGAGGCGGAGCCGGTGAAAGAAGTTCGCCAGGTCTACTACGAGGTGGCTGAACGGGACCGGACGAGGCTCCTCCAAGACCTCCTCCGCGACGCCAATGTCATCACTCAAGCTCTAATCTTCCGTCGTACCAAGGTTGGCGTAGACAAGCTGGAGCGCAACCTGCAACGGAGCGGATTCGACGCACAGGCCATCCACGGCGACATGACCCAGGCCCAGCGCAACGCCGTCATGAATCGGTTTCGCGCCAAGGATCTCCGCATCATGGTGGCCACCAACGTGGCCTCTAGGGGACTGGACATCCCCGCCGTGTCTCACGTATTCAACTACGACATGCCCGACAACCTTGAGGAGTACGTGCACCGCATTGGCCGCACCGCCCGCATGGGACGAACAGGCACTGCCATCATCTTCGTCTCCGAGTGGGACTTCGACACCCTGGACCTCATCCAAGCCCACGTCGGCGACCAGCTACAGCAGGTAGCACCCGCCTAACCTAACGAAACCGGCGCTAGGCTAGGGGAACTTCCTTGGGGCGGTAGTCCCTGGGATCCTGGCAAGCGTCATAGGTCTCTTTGTCTATGGGACGCCAAGTAGTGCCCGGAACCCCTCTCCGTGAACGGCTCCTAGACTTGACGGGAAAACAAGACTCGAAAAATAGACTTCTCCCCTGTCCCTCAGCGATATCTCTCGCCAGCCCCACGGCAGGCCCGAAGTCCCAATCTTGGCTCACGATGATGGCAGAATCATACCGAAAATCATAAGTTGCTCGAATCAAGTCGATGGCTAGGCTCACGTCCACGCCCTTCTCCTGCCCCCCAACATTCACCCTTCCCCTGTAGACATAAATTCCCTGTCTTCGCAGATGCCTTATCTTGTTTGACCAGAAGCCGTACCAGAACTCTTGCTTAGAACCGGCCTTTGGATCGGGCACACCCGTATAGAAGCGAGTCTCTGAAAGGGTTCGACCATCTCTATCGTTGACGAGGGCACGTGATAACTTCTCAACATCATAGCTTGGCCAACTGTATGAAGACGGTGCTGCAGACCCCCAAGCCTTCTTGGCCAGGTGGTAAAGGTTTTGTCCGTCTATGAATACTATAGTGCGCACAAAAATACACCCGCCCGGGGCTACGATTGACATCATAGCCGAACGGACGGGGAGGAAGTCCAATTACAGTAGCAGTCAACAGAACTTCTGTCAACCTAATGAGTAGTCAACACTACGCCGAAACGACCCCCTCGCCCCTCTACTTCACCGCCAGCAAGTCATACGCCAACGCTAGCATTATCTTCGTCCCGCTTACCAGACTCTTGACCCCTATGGATTCGTCGGTGCCATGAACGTGGTCCAACAGGGAGTCGTCCTCAGGGTGAGAGCCGCTGAACCCGTATGTGACCGTTCCTAGCGGACGTAGGAACCGGGAGTCTGTGAACCCCGTCGAAATCGACGGTATCCAGTTCAGGTCTTGCCTGTCCAGGCTCAGACTTGTGGCCTCCCTGATGCGCCGCGCAAAATCCGTCTCGTAGTCGGAACTGTTCGGCACCGCCATATAGTCGATATCCACGTCCACCCCTTTGATTCCCTCCAGAATCCCCTCCAACTCGCTCCTGGTATAAGCGTCGTCCTGGTGAGGAAGCGTCCGCACGTCGCACGTAATCCGGCAAAATTCCGGCACGCTGTTCGACTTGATCCCGCCCTCAATCATAGTTGGCGTCAGCGTCATGCGCGACAACGCCCTCAAAATGGAACCCAACTGGCGATTTCGGCTGCCGACCTCTTCAATGATCGCGTCCACGTTTTCGGGCGTTGGCACGTCTTCGATGGCCATGCTCGACAGGTAGTTGAAGATGGACGAAGAAGTGTCCCGCTCCGCCTCGTAAGCCTCCAGCCGTTTCAAAATCTCCGCCACCTTGAAGTTCGCGTTGTCACCCAGCCAGGGCGTGGAGGCGTGGGCGCTGGTGCCTCGAATGTCCAGCTTCACCTCCAGCCGGCCCTTCTCCCCTACCCCCAACAGGTAGGTCGTGGTTCCGGCCACGTTCAGGTGGGTCCCTCCCCCTTCGTTGACAGCCAGGGGAGCGCGAATCTTCTCTGGATGGTTCTCCGCCAGCCAGCCGAACCCGTACCGCCCCCCACTCTCCTCGTCGGCCCCCGAGGCTAGAATTAAGTTGTCCGAAAGCTCAACGCCGTTGCGTTGCAGCAAACTCATGGCCATCATCTGGCAGGCCAGCAGCCCCTTGCAGTCCGACGCTCCCCGACCATAGACCCGCCCATCATCCACTTCCGCCCCGAAAGGCGCATAGTTCCACTTGGCTTCGTCTTCAACCGGCACCACGTCCAGATGCGACATCAGCAGCAGCTTGTTCTCCCCCGACGCGCCTGGCATCTCAGCGATGAGGTTCCCCCGGTCCTTGTCCGACTCCAGGATTTCCGACATGATTCCCCGCTGTCCGAGCCATTGACGGGCGTAGTCCGCCGCCTCTGTCTCGTTTCCGGTAGGCATGAAGCCGGTGTTGACGGAAGGTATCCGCACCAGGTCTCTATGAAGGCTAAGGATCTCGTCAAAGTTCTGGTCCACCTGGGTCAACAGCGCGTCAAGCTGGGACATCGGACACCTCCTCAAATGATGATGTGTTTCTACGATTTCTGCGGGTATGGGCGAGCTTCAAACCGCGGGACTAACGGGGAAAAATTCGCCAGAGCCATATCGATGCCAACCACCCTGCCGGTAAAGCGTAACCCCACCCTCTCCCAACACCTCCCAACGGCCTTCCTTCAAAAGGCAGCAGCTCTGAGCATCGATGCCCAGAACGTCGGCCCCCTCCGGCAGCGCGCCCTTGAGACTCTCAGAAACCTCAGCCGGGTCTCGATTCTCGTGATGCGGAAGCACAGCGATGCCGGGGCAAACACCCAACCCCACAACCCAACGACCGCTTTTCGGTGAGCGCATGAACTCCCCCATCACCATTGCGCCTGCGCTGGACCCCGCCAGAACGCCGCCCTCTCGCCTCCACTCCAAGACCCGTTCCAGCAGCAGAGAACCCTTTAATACGCCGAGCAGATAGTCCGGACTACCGCCGCTAAAGTAGACGTGCGAGAAACCCTCCAGGGCTACCGCCAACTCAGGGACATTGGCATCCTGGCTATCAAGCACCATCAGCTTCAAGGCCCGCGCCCCCAGGCTCGAGAAATGGGCGACGCCATTGGCAGCAGCCAAATCCGGCCTGCCCTCGATTGCTGCGGTGGGAACAACCAGCACCGAGGGCTGTTCGGAGGCCGCCAGTTCCAGCAGTCTCCTATCCATAACTCGGCAACCGGGACGAAACTCGTCGCCCCCCACTAACGCAATCGGCCCCAACATCGCCCTATCCTAACAGAATCCAAAGTTGTTGACGACGGCGTTACCTTCGCCCTATCCTTGAATCACGTTAGAACACCATCAGGAGACCTTTTGAACGAAGAACTTTCCCACATTCTCGAAGTCACCTATCCGGAGATGGCCGCCACCGGATTCCGGTTCACCGAAGGCCCCCTGTGGGGCCCGGACGAGTTCATCTACTTCGTAGACATTCGCCGTGATCTTCAGCTTCGTTGGAGCCGCTCCACCGGCAGCCAGATTGTCCGCCGGGACACGGGCGAGGGCAACGGCACAACCTTCGACGCAGAAGGTCGCATGATCATGTGCGAGGGTAGTCGCCGCCGTGTCACTCGAAAAGAACACAACGGCACGTGGGTAGATATCGCCAGCAGTTTCGACGGGAAACGCCTCAACCGCCCCAACGACGTCCTCTGCCGCTCCGACGGCCTCATCTATTTCACCGACCCCGCCGGTCGGCTGTCGATTGAAGAGCGCGAGTTGGATTTCGCCGGCGTTATGATGATTTCCAAAGACGGTCGCATCTCCGTTGCCACCGACGAGTGCGAGTACCCCAACGGCCTGGCTTTCTCCCCCGACGAGAAGACCATGTACGTGGCCATCAGCCGCCTCGACGAAGGCTGCATCGCCGAGAAAGAACGCGGCGAAGTCTGCCCACACCAGTATATACGCGCCTTCGACGTTCAGCCCGACGGCTCCCTGTCCAACAACCGCATCTTCGCCGATATGTCCTCAGCCGAAGATGGCGTGCCCGACGGTATGAAGGTCGACGTGGAGGGCCGTATCTTCTGCACCGGTGCAGGTGGCTGTTGGATCTTCGACCCCCAGGGCAACCATCTGGGCACAATCAAATTGCCGGAAGTTCCCGCTAACCTGGCCTTCGGCGGCCCTGACCGGCGCGACCTCTTCTTTACCGCCCGCACCTCCCTCTACATGTTGCGAACCAACCAACCGGGCCTCCCCGGCCATCCCTAGCCCCTCCCCACTTGTCCCTTCCCCCTTGATGGGGGAAGGTTAGGATGGGGGTGAATACAATCATAGGAGGCATCCATGACCACCGTCTCGCAGAGCTACCCCAAAATTGGAGACCAAGCCCCCGACTTCACCCTGCCATCCTTAGACGGCGAACCAATATCCCTTTCCTCTTTCAGGGGAAGAAAAATCATCGTCTTCATGTGGGCCTCCTGGTGAGGATGCCGCGGCCAGCTGCCAGTTTGGCAGCAGTTCTATCGAGAGCACCGGTCCAAGGGTTTGGAGATTCTTTCCGTGGCCATCGACGCTCAGGGCGCGGAGATGGCGCGGCCCTTCGTGGAAGGCGCCGGAGCCACCTTCCCGACAGTCGTAGACCGCAATAACCTCCTCAGCCGCATATACGGCTTCAAGGCCATCCCCAACGCCCTCTTCATAGACGAGGCCGGGAGCATCCAATATCTGAAGTACAGCGGCTTCGACATCATCAAGCCCGAGTTCAAGCAGGCTGCCGCGACATGGGTCGGCACCGGGAAAGCCCTGACAGAGGATTCCCCGCAGAAGGTCAACATCACCGACTCGGAAACCAGCCACAGCGAGGCCGTACGCCTCTTCGACAGGGGCATGAAACTATACGGCCGAGGCCAACTCGAGGAAGCCCTCAGCCTCTGGCGGCAGGGCGTTGCTCTGGAGCCGGACAACTACGTCATCCGCAAGCAGATTTGGGCTGTAGAGCACCCCGACAAGTTCTATGTCGGAGACGTGGACTACGACTGGCAGAAGGAACAGCTGTCCAAGGGCCTCTAACAAATCCCTCTGGAACGGGCGGTTCGCGAACCGCCCGTTCCCCGCTCCCTACAAGGTCCATCCCTTGTGGGCGCCCGTCCAACTTGCAAACCCCTTCCCCCTTGGATGGGGGAAGGCTGGGATGGGGGAAGGCTGGGATGGGGGTGAACCTCCCCCTAAATCTCCCCCTTAACCACCCTGCCCGACTGCAGGACCACCTTCACGTTCGCCTGGTCCTGTAAGATGCTTATGTCCTGCAGCGGGTCTCCGTCCACCACAATCACGTCCGCCAGCTTGCCGGCCTCCAGGGTGCCCACCTCGTCGGCGATTCCCATTAGTTCCGCGTTGTTCCTGGTGGCGCAAATCAAGCTTTCCATGGCCCCCAGGACCTCCGCCTGCAGTTCCAGCGAGAGGGCCCTGCCTTCGACATAAGGCCCGGATACGTCGGAGCCGGAGCCTATCTTCAACCCCACGGACTTCGCAATCTCCAGGCTCTGCGATCCCACGTCCCGCACCGCGTTTATCTTCTCGAGCATCGATTCCGGCGCGCCGTTCTGCCGCCCATACCTGCTCGCGATCTCAAAGATGGCCAGCGTCGGCACCAGGAAAACGTCGTTCTCCTTCATAAGGGACGCCGATTCTTCGTCCATGAAGTTCCCATGCTCTATGGAGCGAACTCCGGCCTGCACACAGTTGATGATCCCCTGAGGCACGTAGACGTGGGCGCATACATACTTCCGGACCGCCCGCGCCTCGTACACCGCCGCCGACAACTCTGCAACCGTGTACTGCGGGTCCTCCACCGCGTCCGTGGGAGACGCCGCGCCGCCGCCGGCCATTATCTTTATCTGGTCCGCGCCTGTTCGCAGCTGCCACCGGGCGGCGAACCTCACCTGGTCCGCGCCGTCGGCAATGGATGAGCCACACATAAGCGGATGCTCGTGGTGCTCGCTCCGCCGGTCGTGCCGGGGGCGATGGTCCCCGTGTCCCCCCGTCTGCGAAATAACCCCGTTGCTCACGAACATCCGCGGCCCCGGTATCAGTCCTCGCGACACCGATTCCTTGAAGCTCCAATCGCATCCGCCCGTGTCGCGAATGGTCGTGTATCCCTGCATCAGCGTATTCTCAATGTTTCGGGCTACCGAGTAGGCGAAAACGGCCCCAGGGTGCTTGTCCTCGTACTCGCTTATCTTCGCTTCCAAAAGGGCCACGTGGGCGTGAGCATCCATTAGGCCGGGCATAACCGTCCTGCCACCCACGTCCACCATCCTGGCGTCTCGAGGAATCGCCACCCGGTCGGCAGGCCCCACGTCCTGAATCCGTCCGCCGCTCACCACCAGCGTCCCCCCTGGAATTGGGTCTCTGCCGGTGCAGTCCACGATGTTAGCGTTGCAAAGCGCAAAGGTATCCATGATCACCCCCCAAAGATTCTGCTAGTCGTCACGGCTAGGAGCGCTGCGCCGTATTCCAGAGCCTCTCTAAGTGTTCCGGGCTACCGCGTCCTCGTAGGCGCCGCTCTCCAAGTCAAAAACATGCTCCCGGGCCCCGTCGCCACCCATTAACAACGCCAGACAGACGGGCTTATCTCCCTGGGCCCACTGGCGATGGACGTTCTTGGGCGGGTCGAACCAGGCCCGGACTTCGCCCCTGTGCATGATGCCGTCCGACACTACGTTTAGTTGAGCGTGCCCCGGCTTATCGTCGTCGTCGTGCCGCTCCCACACCGTGAACCGCTCCTCTCCGCCAATGACGCACTCTACGCCCCAACGGTAGTGGCTGTGGACCGGAGTGGGATGGCCGGCGGGAAAATAGGTGACGGAAAGCTGAAAGTCTCCCCCGGGCGCACGGTGAAGCCACCGACCTGGCAAATCGTTGTTGCTCTCAGCTGGCACACCCTGGACGGTCAAGTCGCCGCCCTCCATGACCAGCCTTCTCAGGTTGGCCCCGATGGCATTGAGGGCCTCCGGCCCCGTCCCGACTCGCTGGATAGTCTCATTAACGAAGCCTACAAAATCCTCCACTGAATAAGTAACTGCTTCAGTACCCATTACCGTTGGTGCCTCCTATTTCGTTCTTACCCTATCTTGCCAAAGCGAGCGCTGCATTCGCGCCCTCAAAAGTACGCGATACCCCCTCACGCCGCCTGGTTGTATCGATAGTGAGGCGCTGCCTGTCCTCGATGCCACTGACCGTAGAACTTCTGCACGTGGGGCAGAAGTTCCTGCGAGGTCTCAATACGTTCCAATTCCGCCGCGCTGAGTTCCCTGGACAAATAGTCCTTCAACGCTCGCCATACCTCGCTCTTGTTCACCCTCGTCATCACACGACCCCGCATCAGGACCTCCCCGTCCACAATCACCGTGTTCACGTCCAGGCCTCGGCCTCGATACAGGAGCGCATCCACCACGTTGACGCCGGAGTCCAGGTACGGCTCATTGATGTGGTCCATGTCTACAAGGACCACGTCGGCGCGCTGGCCCGGCTCCAGCGTCCCCACCTGATCACCGAAGAACGTAGCCCTTGCGCCGTTGACCGTGGCCATGCGAAGAACCTGGTGGGACGTCGGAGCGGGACTATAGACCCCCGGCTCCCGGTGAATCTTATGGACCAGCCGCATCTCCTGAATCATGTCGTTGTCGTCGTTGATGCCCGCCTCGTCTATGCCTAGCGCCACGCCCACCCCGTGGGCAAGCATCGGGTTCAGCGGAGCGATGCCGCTCTTCAGCCGCAGGTTGGAGCTGGCGTTGTGGCACACCATGGTCCCCGTCTCCGCCATGGTCCGTATGTCCGACTCCGTGAGCCAGACGCCATGGGCGCAGGAAACCTCCGGCCCAGTGAACCCTAGGTCTCGCAGGTGAGCCAACGGTGTCTTCCCCCAGGTACGGAAACCGTACAACTTCTGATAGAAGCTCTCCTGGAGATGAATGTGAATCCCCGTGCCGTGCCGCGCCGCCGCCTCTTTCACCGCCTCCAGGAAGGCATCGGAGCACCACTGCACGTTCCCCGGACTCAGAAAAACCTGAATCCGTGGGTCGTCTCCAAAGTCCCCGCTCAGGTCCTCAAAAAGTCCGACGTACTCCTCAGTGGACATCTGAGACTCCACAAGACGCCGGCTAATCCGTGCGGCCAGGTCCGGAGGCAGCGTGGCCAGGAATCGTTCGTCATCCTCATACGCCACCCGGTTCTGGTCTCGGTGGGAAAAGGAAAAGGCCACCCGCATTCCGGCGTCCTGGTAGGCCTGCATCACGTGAGCGCCGGATTTGTGAAAGCCGCCGCCCTCCGTCTTGCGCCAGGTGGCATGGTTGTGCATCACCGTTGTGATGCCGGCCTCTATCATCTGAATAGCGCAGTAGAGGGTGTCCAGATAGTTGTCCACGTCCCGGTTCATTGTGCGGACTACAATCCACGGCTCCAGGGCCAGATCCGGGCTGCCCAGTTGGAAGGGCGTCAATCCCACGTGGTGGTGGGCATTCACCAGTCCCGGCATAGCCAACTGCGTACCGTCTCCCACCACCTCGTCGGGCGAGTAGCGCGAATTCAGGTCCTGGAAGCTGCCCACCTCCACGATGACGCCGTCCTCCTGGTAAACGGCCCCGTCGTCGATGACCTCACTCGCGTTATCGTCTATGACCCGCGTTATAACGTGCTTGCCCCTGATGATGGAGGAGGCCATGTTTCTCCTTAGCAATGCAGAATGTGCAGCCTCAGTATAGCAAGGGAAGCGACGCAGCGTAAGCAGGGGAATTTGGAATGCGGAAGGGCGGAGGGCCTGTAAGCCGGGTTCTGTATCCCAAAGGGATGGCGACCATCTATCTAGCTCTTCCGACCCATCAGGGTCGGAATCACCGGCTGACCGGTGACGACGTTACCGTCGGAGTCAAGCGGCCTACCCGGGGAAGGGCCGGACGCCCATAGTCCCCCTATTTGGCCTTGCTCCGGGTGGGGTTTGACCGCCGCCGCGTTACCGCGGTTCGGCCGTGAGCTCTTACCTCACGATTTCAACCTTATCCCACGGGGTGGGACGGTGTGTTTCTGTGTCACTTTCCGTTTTCGCCGCCCGGTTGGACGGCGAACCCTGGGCGTTACCCAGCACCCTGCCCGATGGAGCCCGGACTTTCCTCTCCGCCGAAGCGCAGCGGCCGCCCAGCCCTCCAACTCTTCCACCGCCAATGTACCACGCCTCGCCGCCCAATCGCCAGCGCTGCGAGAGAACTTCGCTGCTTGAACGCAGTCGTCCATTGAGAAGTCTTACGCAGTCGGGTGAGAAAGAGGGAAACGCAAGGAGTTAAAGGGAAGTGGCCTCGGGAAAGAGCCGCGCGCGTCAAACGTTGGTTGAGAAAAATTATCCGGAGTAGAGGATGCTGCCGCAGCTGCCGCACTGCACCGGCTCAGACCCGGAGCGGGCCCGCTGGACCGAGTGAGTGGGCAGCGTCACCCCACAGGCCCGGCACAACCCCCGCTCAACAAGCACCACCGCCCGCCCCACCCGCGAGCGCCTCACCCGCTCGTACACCTCCAGGGCCCGGTCGTCCAGCCCTTTGGCGATCTGTCGACGATGCTGTTCCAGACCACCGATGCGTGCGCTCAGCCTGCGCCTCTCCAGCTCCATCCCGTGCTGGTTCTCGGACCAGGCTTCCTCCTCCCGCAGCAGCGCCTCCTCTCCCTGAGACACCCGCTGCTCCGTCTCCTCCAAGCTCATCAAGTTCTCCAGGACCTCCTCGTCAATCTCGTGCAAGTTCTTCTTCACGTTGACCAATTCCTTGCTCAGGTCCTGAAGCTCCCTCGGGCTCCCCACCGCACCGCCGTAGAGCTTGGCCTCCACGGATGCGATCTTGTCCCTCGCCGATTTGGAGGTCAGGTCCAGGCTGCGCTGCTGCCTGTCTAGGTCGCGCATTCGGCCTCGTAGCTCCTCCAGGGCCTCCTCTCGGATCTTCAACTCATCCCGGTTTCCCAGACTTTCCTCTACAACCGCGACCCGCCCTTGGGCCTCGTGCAATTGAAGGTCAAGATTCTGCAAGTCGAACAATATCCTGGATACGACCATATTCCCCCACTCCCCCAGTGTAGTCGGATTGTAGGTATCGCTGAAACTGGTGTCAACGCCGCCTTTGCCGTTCAACCCACCCCCACCACGTGGGCAGCAGTGCGGTGAAAGTGTTACAATTCCAGCGTATCGCAAGGGGGGATTCCGTTGCTTCGCATATACAACACCCTCAACAAGCGGGTGGAAACCATATCCACCGTCGAGCCGGGCGTAGCCCGCATCTACACTTGCGGCCCCACCGTTTACCGCTACGCCCACGTGGGCAACCTGCGCTCCTACCTCATGGCCGACTGGATAAGACGCGCCCTTGCCGAACGAGGCACGAAGGTCATCCACGTCAAGAACATCACCGACGTGGGCCACATGCGGCAGGAACAGTTGGAGAGGGGCGGCGACAAGGTGATTCTCGCCGCCCTTGCCGAGGGAAAGACTCCCCGGCAGATTGCCGACTTCTACACCGAGGCCTTCCACGCCGACGAAACCAAGATGAACATCCTTCCCGCCGACGAATTTCCCCGCGCCACGGACCACGTGCCGGAGATGCTGGACGTCATCCGGCGGCTGGTCGAGAACGGCTACGCCTACGAAGCGCAGGGCAACGTCTACTTCAACGTCTCCAGCTACGAACCCTACGGTCAACTCTCCGGCAATCTGGGTCACGATCTCATGGAAGGCGTTCGCGTGGAGGCAGACCCCCTGAAGCACGACCCGAGGGACTTCACCCTCTGGAAGGCCGCCGAGCCGGGACGGGACGTGAAGTGGGACTCTCCCTGGGGCGAAGGCTTTCCGGGCTGGCACATCGAATGCTCAGCCATGTCCACCCGCTATCTGGGCAGAGAGCAGGACGTGCACACCGGCGGCGTGGACAACATCTTCCCCCATCACGAGGGCGAAATTGCCCAGAGTGAAGCCGCCTTCGGCTCCCGCTACGTCCGCCACTGGGTCCACGGTCAGCACCTTTTGGCCGACGGGGTGAAGATGGCCAAGTCCGCCGGCAACGAGTTCATCCTTGCCGACCTGGAAGGCCGGGGCTTCGAACCCCTGGCCTTCCGCTACCTCTGCCTAACCGTCAAGTATAGGCGGCGGCTGAATTTCACCTTCTCCGCGCTAAAGGCCGCCCAGAGGGGACTCATCCGCCTGCGCGACAGGGTCTGGACCTGGCAGCGCGCCGACTCCCAAGCCAACGGTTCGCCCGGCTCCGAGGGCCAACGCTGGCTGCGCGAATTCTGGGACGCCGTGGAGGACGACCTCAACATGCCACGCGCCCTGTCCGTGGCCTGGGGCATGGCCCAGTCTGACCTGCCCCACCGGCGCAAGTTGGAACTGCTCCTGGAGATGGACCGGATTCTGGGCCTCGATCTGGCCCAGGTCCCCCACTCTTACACCCTTCCCCAGGAGACCCTGAACACCATAATGGACCGGGAGAGCTATCGCACCCGCCTCAGCTACGAGCGTTCCGACCGAATTCGCGCCCACCTCGGCGAGCAGGGCTACCAGGTACGGGACACCCGACAGGGCCCCTTGGCACGCCCAAAGACCTCCTTCGAGCTGGTGGAAGAACGTTGGCCCTCGGTTTCATCGCCCAGGGAGGCGCCTTCCTACGTGAATTCACCCTCCACCAGGGATTTCTCCGTAGTCATCTCCGCCAGCGACTATCTGGAGGACGTGAAACGCTGCGTCAACAGCCTTCTGCGTTGGAGCGACAATGTCGACGCCGAGGCCATAGTTGTGGACAACGGCTCCACCGACGGCACGGCCGAATGGCTGGAAGAAGCCCAGCATCGCCACAAACACATGAGGGTCCTCCACTGCGACCACCAGCTTGGAGAGGCCCAGGCCAAGAATATCGGCTTGGCTCTTAGCCGGGGCCGCGTCGTGGTAATGATGGACACCTCCGTAGAAGCGGTGGGGGATTTTCTTCCACAGATCGGCGAGAGCCTGCAGGATGCGCGCGTGGGCGTCACGGGGCCGTGGGGAATCATCTCCGAGAATCTACACCACTTCCACGAAGAAGTGTCGACGGGAGACGCAGACGCCATGCAGGGCTACTGCTTCGCCTTCCGGCGGGAGCTGCTGCGGGAGGTGGGCCTCCTCCGGGAGTGCTTCCGCTTCTACCGCAACCTGGACCTGGACTTCAGCTTCCAGTTCCGTAATCTGGGCTACCGGATTCTGGCCAACGGAGACCTGCCCCTCCTTCGCCATGAGCATCGCCAGTGGGCCAGCCTGGGCGAGGAGGAGCGGGACCAGCTGAGCCGCAGGAACTTCCGCCACTTCTTCAAGCGCTGGGGCAACCGCAAAGATTTGCTGGTTTCCAACACTGAAAGGTAGCGCACGACGAACTGAGGTCAATAAATGGCTGAAGAGAGCAAAAAAAGAGCGGAGTGGGACAAGCAGCGGGTGAGGGCCTTGCGAAAGCATCTCTCCCTGACCCAGGACCAGATGGCCAGGAAGTTGGGCACCCGCCAGCAAACCATCAGCGAGTGGGAACGTGGCCTCTATAGACCGCGGGGTGCCTCCAAAACAGTGCTGAGCATAGTAGCGGAGCGGGCTGACTTCCAGTACAACGCATCCCCGAGGAAAGCCCCCGACGCAAACGAAGACGGCAAGGCCGGATAACTCCGTAGCGCCATTCCCTGTAGGGGCGTCCCTCGTGGGCGCCCTTCCCAGCCGCTTTCCACCATCTCCCTCGCCTCCGGCCTAATAGTCTCTTTCCGCCTTTACACGCAAACGTGTATAATGCTCTCCATGAGCGCCCCAACCCATCCCTCCAAAACCAGAAGGGGAAAAACTTTTGGGCGAAAAATCCCGGAGTCCCTCCTCGCCCGCCTCTGGAAGGAAAGGGCGGCACGCCAGCTAAATCTGAAGACCACCGAAGGACGCCACGTCAGAATCCTCTACCCCGGCCGCAGAGGGACCGAGGCGGGGCCCGACTTCCGGGACGCCCTCATATACAGGGAAGGAACGGGGTTGGTGCGGGGTGACGTGGAACTCCACCTCACTCCCCAGGACTGGGCACGGCACGGCCACACAACAGACCACCGCTACAACGGCGTAGTCCTCCACGGCGTCCTCGCAACCCCGGCCTCCCCTCAACCCCTCCCCAGTGGCGGGTCCGCCCCCGCGGTGGGCCTAAAATCCCTGCTGGAACCTACACCCAACTCCTCTTTCGGAAACCACAAAAACCGCGCTGTCCTCTGGTCCGTCCTGGAATCAAATGGATACCCCAAACCATCCAGCAAGACCGAAGCCCTTCAACTCCTGGAACGGGCGGGAAGGGCGCGCTTTCTCGGCAAGTCCGGGGCCTTCGCCGCCTTCATGAAAGAGATACCTCCCCAGGAAGCGCTATACCAGGCCCTCATGGAATCCCTGGGCTACAGCGAGAACCGGGCAGGCTTTCTGGAGTTGGCCCAGCGCGTTTCCTACGAATCCCTCACGAAAGCCACGTCCCGGACCCTTCAGCAAGAGCGGCCCCGCCTGATCCAAAAAATCCTGCTGGAATCCGCAGGCCTCGACAAACCCGCAGACGCCCCCCAGTCAGCTGCCGTCATGGACCGCCGTCGTTGGCGCCTATTCAGGATCCGCCCCTCCAACCACCCCCGCCGCCGGATAGCCGGCGCTGCCACCCTGTTCCACCGTCTGGCTGCGGCAGGCCCGGTGGAATCCGCCGTCCGTTGGGTTCGGGGCGGCTCCTTCAAGACCATCCTTCAAGACCTCACCGTAGCCGACCCGGCGGGCGGACCCGCCCTGATTGGCCGAGCACGCGCCCTGGACATGGCCGTCAACATGGTCCTGCCCTTCCTCCACGCCCACGGCCTCCACCGGAGAGACGAAGAATTGGCCCACACCGCCCTTGACCTCTTCATGGCGGGTCCTCGTCTCCAACCCAACCGGATAACCAGAGAGATGGAAGAAGTCCTCTTCCCCAAGGGCTGGCGTCCCATGGCCGCCGCCGCTCCCCGCCAGCAGGGCCTCATCCATTTTCACCGCCTGATTCAGGGAGAGGGTTAGTCCCCTTGTGATACCATAGGCAGCATGCACGAAACACCCGGTGGCAAAGCACCAAGAAACCAGAATATGGGAAAGAAAATCCGACGGGTGCATCTCCTTGAGGGGGAGACGGTGGTGGGGCTTCTGGACGGCTCCAAGGGTCTGGTGGAGGTCCCCACCCGACGGGGCGCTCTCCTTGCCCTGACCGAGCGGAGAGTCCTGACCCTGCTGGACGACGAGGACCGGCAGGAGACCCACGTGGCCTCCATAGACAAGATCCAGGGGGTCTCCATGCGCTTAAACCGGAGGTCCCTCAAGCCCCTCCTCCAAGGCGTACTCCTGATCCTCGCCGGCATCATTGTCTACCTGGTTGTGGGGACCTTCAGCACCGGCATACCCGTCAACGCCGGCATAACCATCAGCGCCCTGCTGGGTGGCGCCGTGGCCCTCCTGGGCCTCCTCTTCGTCCTCCGGTACCTGTTCTGGGAACAGGGAGGCGAGATAGTCTTCCAGACCGGAGGACTGGAGCTTGTTTTCCCCTACCGGTCCCAAAAGACTATCGTCCCCGTTCACGAACTTCTGCGCCGGTTCTTCCATCTGCAGTCCGGGATGGCCGTCGAACCTCTCTACCCCCATACGACAGATCCCAACTGGCCGCACCTACTGAGGATGCCGGCGGAACCGATCCCGCCGTCCCCAGAAGAAGCTCCTGCCGTTCCAACGAAGACTATCCTCCCTCCCACACGAAACCGGCGAACCTCGAGAAAGCGCTTCCGGTCGCCTACGCCCCGAGTATTCCGCCACGCCAATGCATCGACTGCCACGCGTCGCGCAAGACCCTCACGGCTCCTACGTCTGGTACAAATTCGGCGAAGGCCCGCCCGGGCATCCCGGCCAATCTCGCGAAAAACCCGTTCCCGCCCAAGCGTCTTTCGTCAGCTTTCGGGGCATCGCCATAACTCGATGCCGGCCCTCGGCCGAAACGGCCTCCGGCCTGGTCGCCTGAAGGTTTCTCGCCGCAGGCGGAGTGTCAGATAGTTAGTAGATAGCTTTTTGACTAAAGTCCCTGGGCCGAGGCTCGCCGACACACATCACCACCCCTCCGGGTTCGAACGCCCTAACCCAGGCTAAGGGAGGGATCAACTTCCATGTCCATGTCTCCCTCCGCTCCCCGGCTCAACTGGTAGTACGCGCAGGCCGCCACCATGGCCCCGTTGTCCGTACACAGAATCGGCTCCGGAATCAGTACCGGAAGCTCCGCCTTGGCGCGAATTCTCTCTCTCAGCAGCCGGTTGGCCGTCACCCCTCCCCCCAGAATCACCCCCTTGGCCCCAAACTCCGACGCTGCCCGCAGGGTCTTCTTCGTCAGCACGTCCACCACCGACTCCTGGAAAGCCGCCGCCAGCTCCATCACAATCTCCGCAGCCTCCTCTTCCTCCAGGTCGCCAGGCGGATAGATACAGGCTGCTTGGGCCTTGTGTAGAAGCGCAGTCTTCAACCCGCTGAAGCTGAAGTCCAGCGTGCCCCTCAGCCACGCCCGGGGCAGCCGCTCCCGCCCCACCGCAGCCTCGGACACCCGCTGAATCTCCGGCCCGCCGGGAAATCCCAGCCCCAGCACTCGCGCCGCCTTGTCGAAGGCCTCCCCCGCCGCGTCGTCCCTGGTTCGGCCCAGCAGCCGGTACTCGCCATGCCCGGCCATGAGGACCAGGTCCGTATGTCCACCGGACGCAATGAGGCACAGCAGGGGGAATCCCAACTCCCTGTCCGGCGGGTCCTCCTCCAGCCAGGCGGCGTACACGTGCCCCTCCAAGTGATTAACCCCCACCAGGGGCAGTTCCAGGGTCAATGCCAGCGCCTTCGCCGCGTTCACCCCCACCACCAGCGCCCCCGCCAGGCCCGGCCCGTGGGTGACCGACACCGCGTCCACGTCGTCCCAATCCGCTCCCGCCTCCTCCAGGGCCTGGTTGACGATGGTCCCTATCGCGACCACGTGCTGACGGGAGGCCAGTTCCGGCACCACGCCGCCGTAGGGTCGATGTATGGCTACCTGGGAGGAGATGACGTTGGACAGCAGGTTACGGCCGTCTTCCACCACCGCCACCGCCGTCTCGTCGCAGGATGTTTCTATGCCTAGAATCTTCACCCCACCAGTATAACCCTCTAACCCCGACGGCAAAAAGACCTTCCACGAACGTCTGCTACGACAGTCCGCGGACCGCCACCCCTCCCATTAAACCCGCCTTTACAGTGCGATTTCTCCTCTGCTATTATCACGGAACAGTGAAACACACGGCTGAACCCTCCCTTTGAGCGTGGACTAGATGCTTGAGGGCAGCGACTATCTAAAACTTGGACTCCTGGTCCTTTTTCTCGCCGTTTCCGCCTTTTTCTCCGGCTCGGAAACCGCCTTCCTTGCCCTTCAAAGGGTGCGTCTCATGCACTTGGTGCGCTCCGGCGTTCCCCGCGCCAAACGAGTATCTCGCCTGGCAGAAAACCCGGAACGCTTTCTTTCCACGGTGCTTCTGGGCAACAACCTGGTAAACACCGCCGCCGCCGCCATAGGCACTGCAATTGTAATCTCACTCCTCGGCAACGTAACCTCTTCCATTCTCATCGCCACTGGCGGCGTGACCCTGCTGCTCCTCATCTTCGGAGAAATCGTCCCCAAGACCTTCGCCGCCCGCCACGCCGAGGGGTTCGCCTTCGCCGTCGTCCGCCCCTTGCAGATAATCGAGTGGGCCCTCTTCCCCCTGGTCCAGGCCCTACGCATCCTATCCTCCCTCTTCGGTCGGCTCACGGGCGCCGCTACCAATCGCTCCCTGGTCACGGAACAGGAGATCCGAAGCCTCATCTCCATCGGTAAAGAGGCCGGCGCCGTGGAGTCTTCCGAAGCGGAGATGCTGGAGAAGGTGTTCCACTTCGGAGACCACCACGTCTCGGAAATCATGACCCCACGGCCGGAAATCGTATCTATCGAGCAGCACACCACCCTACGCCACTTTCTTGGCATATATGCCGAGCATTACCACACCCGCTTCCCCGTTTTCGTGGACACTGTGGACAACGTAATCGGGATCCTTTCGATAAAGGACGTGCTCAAGGCCCAGGGTGATGGAGGCCTGCAAATGGGAGACGACGTTACGAACCTTCTCAGACCGGCCCACTTCGTGCCTGAGACCAAGACCGTCGGCAGCCTCTTTTCGGAACTCCAGGCCCAGGGACAGTCCATGGCCATGATTGTCGACGAATACGGCGGCATCGCCGGACTGGCCACCCTCAAGCAGCTGATCTCCGTCATCGTGGGACCCGTGGGCGAGGAGGGCCAACCCCTGGAGACCCCCTACGCCTCCGTGGACGAGAACACCCTCCTCTTGGATGGCGGCATAGCCATAAACCAGTTGAACAGCCAGTTGGGACTGGGTCTTCCCCTGGGCGAATACCAGACTCTGGCGGGCTTCCTGCTGGAGCGGCTGGGCCACGTGCCGGAAGCGGGGGAGTACATGAACTTCAACGCCCTCCGATTCACCGTGCAGCGCATGGATGGCGTCAAGATAGAAGAGGTGGAAGTCCTTCGACTCGCACCCGTGCAGGAGCCGGACGCACAGTGAGACTCATCCTGGCGCGCCACGGCGAAACGTCGTGGAACCGGGAACGCCGCAACCAGGGCCAGAACCCCACGGAACTGAACGCTCAGGGCATCCGGCAGGCCCAGAAAGTTGCCCAAGCCCTCCGCCTATTTCCCGTCCGCGCCCTCTACTCCAGCCCCCTCCGCCGGGCCATGCAAACGTCGGAGATCATCGGCCAAACCCTCTCCCTTTCCGTAATTCCAGAGGAGGGCCTCATGGAGATGGACCTCGGCCAACTTGACGGTCTTACCAACATCGAGATGCAACGGTGCTACCCCGACATCACCGACCGGTGGAGGAGAGATCCTTCTTCGGTGCAGATGCCCGGCGGAGAGTCCTTGAAGGACGTTCAAAAACGCGCGTGGCAGACACTCGAGAGCATACGCCGCCGCCGCCCCAATGGACACGCCGCTGCCGTTTCCCACAACTTCGTCATCGGCGTCATTATCTTGCGCGTTCTGGGGCTGCCACTGTCCGGCTTCCAACGCATAAGGGTCGAGTTGGGTTCCCTGACCACCCTGGAGCACGACGGCGACCAATGGCGTATCGTCTCCCTCAACGAAACCCTCCACCAGCACGGCGGATAATCAGGCCGTGAAAGCGCCCCGCAAACTGGAAATCATCCTGCGGAGATCCCTCCAACGGTCCGGCTTCCTCCAGGCCGCAACCCTGGTGGTCGCCTGCTCCGGCGGCCCCGACTCCACCGCTCTCCTCCACGCCCTGGTTGCCCTCCAACCCACAGCCCACCTCAAGCTACACGTGGCCCATCTTAATCACGACTTCCGCGGGCAGGAGGCGGAGGATGACGCCCGCTTCGCCGCCCAAATGGCAAAAGGGCTGGGCCTGGATTCCACCGTCGCTGAGGCCGACCCTATGGCCTACCAGCGGGAAATGGGCATCTCCTCCTTTGAGGAAGCTGCCCGCGAGGTACGCTATCGCTTTTTAACCGGACTAGCCCATCGTATCAACGCCGATGCTATAGCCCTGGGCCACACTGCCGACGACCAGGCCGAGACCATCCTCATGCACCTGATCCGGGGCGCGGGGCTGCCCGGCCTCAGCGGAATGCGGGAAGTCTCCCACTGGCACAACGACCCGAAGGGCCAAAGCGCCGTCCTCTTTCGGCCTCTCTTGGAGGCCGAAAGAAACGACACCCGGGCCTACTGCCTGGAGCTGGGCATCCCTTTCCGGGTGGACTCCACCAACAGCTCCCTGCGTTTCACCCGCAACCGCATCCGCCACAAGCTATTCCCGGCGTTGGAAGAGTACAACCCGCGGATCCGAGAGGCCCTCCTCAGGACAGGCCGGGCCGCTTCCGAAAGCCTCGAGTTCCTGGACGAAGAACTCAATGTCCTATGGCCGAATATGTTCTCCAAAGAGGGCCGGACCGTCTTCGTAGACGCTGCAGCCCTCAAAAATCTTCACCCCTACGTGCGCGGCATGGCTCTCCGTCGAGCTTTCGCTGAGGCTAGCGGCAGTCTGAGGCGCCTGTCGGAAACCCACGTGAAATCCATGTTGGCGCTCTCTCAAGGTCCGGCTGGCAAGCGCGTCCACCTGCCCGGCGGCCTGACTATGCGATCGACACAAGACCGCCTAATTATCGGTCCCTTTAAACGCCGTAAGAACACCGTCCCAACCCCGGACTTCGAACACCCCCTGAAGGTTCCGGGGACAACCCGAATTCCGGGCTGGCGCATCACCGTCGAACCGGCGCAACCCAACCTGGACCCAAAGACCCTCGATCCCACCGCCGCCCTCTTCGACGCCTGCCGAATGGGGACCCGACTTGTCGTCAGGAACAGAAGGCCCGGCGACTACCTGCACCCTCTGGGAATGTCGGGACGGAAGAAGCTTAAGGATCTGCTCATAGACCTGAAGGTTCCCCGGGAACTCCGTCCTTCAACGCCCCTGCTCGTCTCGGAAAAGGGCGTTCTATGGGTATTCCCCTATCGCGTGTCAGAGCTATCCAAAGTTGACGAGAGCACCCGTCGAAGGCTGCTCGTCCGGTGGGAACGCGTTCCCTAGCCCCTTCTTTGTCCCGGCACTGTGTCTTGCCCTACGGCAGGAATGCCCCCGAAGCGCAGCCGCAGCAGACCCTTGATATCTTCCCACGCGGTGCTGAACACCTTCACCCTGCTGTTTCTGTCTTCCACCCACTCCACCGGCACCTCGCGAATGCGGTAGTCCCACTTGGAAGCAATTATCAGCAGCTCTGTATCAAAGAACCAGTGGTTGTCCTTAACCATTGGAACCAGGGCTCGGGCCGCGCGCCGGCTCAGTACCTTGTAACCGCACTGGGCATCCTTGAAGGGCACGAAGAACAATGCCCTGATCATCAGATTGTAAGTCCTGGAAAGGAAGTCCCGCCGTAAAGAGCGCTGGACGCGGGCCCCCTTCACGTGGCGGCTGCCTATAGCCACGTCGTACCCTCTCTCGATAGCTCGGATGAGTCTGGGGAAGTGGACAAGGCTGGTGGAGATGTCCACGTCCATGTAGCTAACAATGTCCGCCGTGCTCTCCATCCATGCCGCCCTCAGCGCCCGGCCTCTACCGCGTTGGGGAATGTACAGGTAGGCCACGCCGGGATATCGCTGGACCAGCATCTCGCACACGGAGCGCGTCCTGTCCGTAGAGCCATTGTCCGCAATGACGATGCGCCACGGATTATTCGCCATCTCCTGACGCAGGAAGTTGTGCAAAATCACAATGCCCCGGGGAAGGCGCTCTTCCTCGTTGAGTACGGGAATTACTATGTCTACGGAGGATGCCATACTTCTTCATTGTAATTGTATACGAAGATTTCGGCTATGTTAAAGGATTTTGGGAACCCATTTTCGCCCTTCGCGGGCTAGATAGACCTCGCCAATGCCATTACATCCGCCGCATGTCGGCGCCGCCCACGTAGCGGTCTATACGCTCCACGCTATATCCCGTGGAACCCATAAGCAGGCTCTCAACCGCCACTCGCGCCGTATCCAGGCTGGTATAGCAGGGAATGTTGTTTTCCGCTGCCGCCCTTCGGATGTAGAACCCGTCCCTCAGCGTCGTCCCCACGTCGGACACCGTGTTTATCACCGCCTGCACCGTGCCGTCGCTGATGACGTCCACCACGTTGGGATGCCCCTTACCCAGCTTGTCCGGGATCATCGTAACCGTTGCGCCAACGGCTTGCAGCATGGCCGCCGTGCCCTCCGTAGCGTACAACTTACAGTTGACCTTCACTAAGTCCCTGATCAGCGCCAGCGATTCCGCCTTATCCCTATCGGCTATGCTCAACAGGATCGACTGCCCTCGGGCCAACGTCAGATTGGCCGCCGCCAGGGCCTTGGTCAATGCCGGGCCGAAACCGTAGTCGATGCCCATTACCTCCCCCGTTGACTTCATCTCCGGCCCCAAGTGCCAGTCCACGCCGGTGAGCTTGGACATTGAGAACACCGGCGCCTTCACCGCGACCATATTTCGACGGGGACACAACCCACCCCGATACCCCATCTGCCGCAAGCTCTTGCCCAAGATTACCCGTGTCGCCAGGTGCACCATCGGCACGTCGGTCACCTTTGAGATGAAGGGGACCGTACGACTGGAGCGGGGATTCACCTCCAGCACGTAAACCGTGGTATCCGTCGACTCCTCCGCCGGGTAGCTGGGACTGCGATAGGGACGACCGCCAACGATGACGAACTGGACGTTCATCAGACCTTTTATGTTAAGCGCCCGCCCAATACGGGTGGTGTAGTCCACCATGGCCTCCGTTTCCTGCTCCGTAAGGTTCAGGGCCGGATAGATGGCCATGGAGTCTCCGCTGTGCACCCCCGCCCGCTCGATGTGTTCCATGATTCCGGGAATCAGCACCTCCTCCCCGTCGCAGACGGCGTCTACCTCGCATTCCTTCCCCTCCATGTACCGGTCGATGAGCACCGGACGTCCACTCTCCAGCGCCACCGCCTCGTTCAGATACCGGATCAGCTCTCCCGCGTTGCGGACGATTTCCATAGCCCGTCCGCCCAGCACGTAGCTGGGCCGCACCACCACCGGATATCCGATGTTCTGGGCCACCCTTAGGGCGCTCTCCGCCGTGGTCACCGCTGCCCCCGGTGGCTGCGGAATCCCCAACCTTGCCAGAAATTCGTCGAATCTATGTCGGTCTGAAGCGATGTCTATGGCGTCGGCGCTGGAACCCAGTATGGGCAGTGCCGCCTGGTCCAACACCTGGGAGAGGTCAATGGCCGTCTGGCCCCCGAACTGCACCACGGAAGGCGGTGGGCCATCGTCCAGCGTCTCGTTCTCGATTATGTCCTGCAGGCTCTCCCCGTCCAGCGGCTCGAAATATAGCCGGCTGCTGGTGTCGAAGTCCGTCGAGACCGTCTCCGGGTTGGAGTTGACCATGATGCTCTTCACGCCCTCCTCCTGAAGGGCCCAGGCAGCGTGGACGCTGCAATAGTCGAACTCTATGCCCTGACCTATTCTAATTGGGCCGCTGCCTATCACCACTGCCTTGGATCCCTCCAATGGCAGAGCCTCATTCTCCTCCTCGTAGGTGCCGTAGAAATACGAAGTGACGGCCTCGAACTCAGCAGCGCAAGTGTCCATCATCTTATATACCGGACGGATGCCCCACTGCCGGCGCAGTTCCCGGACCCGGGGTGGCAGCAGGTCCGCCAGAACGCCAATTTGCTCGTCGGAGAAGCCCAGCCGCTTCGCCTCCCAGAGCAATTCCGGCCCCAGGTCTTCCGCGAGGAGCCGCCGCTCCATGCCCACGATGCGACCAAGGGAGTTGACGAACCATGGGTCGATGCCGCTCAGCTTCGAAATCTCCTCCCAGGTCATGCCACGGCGTAGCGCCGCCATTACCGCCCAGAGGCGGTAGTCCGTAGCCTCCCGGAGGCGGTCCTTCGCCGTGAACTCCGCGCCTTGGCTCCATTCCGGGTCTTCCCACAACAACGTCCGCCCTCCCACCTCCAACGAGCGCACCGCCTTCTGGAAGGCCCCTTCGAAGGACCGGTCTATGGCCATCACCTCTCCCGTAGCCTTCATCTGCGTCGAAAGCCTCCGGTCTCCACCGGCAAACTTGTCAAAGGGCCACCGCGGAATCTTCACCACACAGTAGTCCAGGGCCGGCTCAAAGGCCGCCATCGTCTTCTGCGTCACCGCATTGGGTATCTCGTCCAGCCGCTTGCCCACGGCTATCTTGGCCGCCACTCGGGCGATGGGGTAGCCCGTCGCCTTGCTTGCCAGCGCCGAACTCCTGCTGAGCCTCGGATTCACCTCGATGACGTAATAGGCAGAGTCCGGCTCCCATTCGTTTTGAAAGGCCTGATTGACCAGGGGGTGGGGCCGCAGGGCGAACTGGATGTTGCAGCCCCCCTGAATGCCCAAGGCTCGTATGATGCGGAGGCTGGCGGAACGGAGCATCTGATGTTCCTTGTCCGTCAGCGTTTGGCTGGGGGCCACGACGATGCTGTCCCCCGTGTGCACCCCCATGGGGTCTAGGTTCTCCATGTTGCAAATCGTGATGCAGTTGTCGGCCCCATCCCTCATCACCTCGTACTCTATCTCCCGCCATCCCTCCAGAGAACGCTCCAGCAGCACCTGCCCAATTGGGCTTGCGTCCATCCCCTCCTTCACCACGATGCGAAACTGATCCTCGCTATAAACCATGCCGCCGCCGGTGCCTCCGAGCGTGTAAGCGGGGCGGATTACCAGTGGCAGACCCAAGCTCTCGTAGGCGTTCCACGCCTCCTCCTCCGAAGACACAGAGATGCTCGGAGGCGAAGGTTCCCCCAGTTCCACCAGCAGCTTCCGGAACTCCTCCCTGTCCTCCGCCGTTCGGATAGTGTTCAACGACGTGCCCAAGAGCCGGACGCCGTGACGCTCCAGCGACCCGGCCGCCGCCAAGTCTACCGCCAGGTTCAACCCCGTCTGGCCTCCAAGAGTCGGGAGAATCCCATCCGGCTTCTCCTTGGCGATTATCCGGTCCACCACGTCCACCGTCAGCGGCTCTATGTAAACGGCGTCGGCGATTCCCCGGTCCGTCATTATCGTCGCCGGATTGGAGTTCACCAACACCGTGTAGACCCCCTCCTCCCGCAAAGACTTGCAGGCCTGGGTCCCGGCGTAGTCGAACTCCGCCGCCTGTCCGATGACTATTGGTCCTGAGCCAATTACCAGCACCTTTTTGGGCTTTTCACTCATATATCCCTGTCCATTCCCCCTTTAGTCCTCCATGCTCCCCCAATTCCTCCTCCACCTCCCCGAAGCCCTATTCTAAACTAAACCCCCGCCGGCGGTCGTCCGGCGAGGGTTAGTTCCGCTGGTCTGATCGGGTTCTTCACTCGACGGGTAGAAGCCCCGGCAGCTTGACGAATCCCCTCTCCTGCATCCCGTTCAACATCTGGCAGATGAGGTTCAAGAAAAGCTTGCCTTCCAGTTCCGTCCAGTTACCGCTTTCCCTCTGGATCTCGCGATGAGGTGGAACGGTGAGCCGGGTCGAGTATCCGTCTATCTTCTCCACGAGGATGAATCCGATGGGATCCGGTTTCGCAAAGGGATTCGCCAGCAGCTTGGGCCTGACTAGAAGCTTCCACTCCTCGCCGATGACGCCCCTCCCCGAACTTACGCTGAACCCGTAGTCCCCGTACTGGAACGAAGAAACGCAGTCGTCAATGAAATCCACCAAGTCGTACATTTCCGATTCTACATCCATCTCAAGACCCTGCTCTGCAAGAAAATGCTTGTACAAGACTCTACCTCCATCAATATGGCTCCAGACCGAACCGCGCTTTGCAGCCCGCCTTAACCTTTATACTGCGACCCACGCAAACCGTAGGCTATGCTTTATTCTGATACTTTCTCTCTGAGTGCGCCAAGGTATCAGACTGCCTCTTTCCCCCCGTTTCTACCTCCTCGCCTCTACCATCTCTAAAAATCTGTCGAAAATATACTCGTTGTCCCGAGGCCCGGGAGACGCCTCTGAATGGTACTGGATTGTCATGATTGGCATGTCCCGATGAGTCAACCCCTCTATGGTGTCGTCGTTGAGATTGACGTGGCTGGCCGTCAATCCCCTGGGCAGCGTGTCGGCGTCCACTGCATAGCCGTGGTTCTGGGCCGTGATGTACACCCGACCCGTGGCCAGGTCCTTGACCGGATGATTGGCGCCCCGGTGACCGAAGGGCAGCTTGAAGGTCCCCGCACCCAAGGCCCGCGCTACCACCTGATGCCCCAGGCAAATCCCCAGCGTCGGTACCCGCCCCAGAAGCTCGGACGCTGCCTCCACCGCGTAGTCCAGTAGCGCCGGGTCCCCCGGGCCCGGCGAAAGCAGCAGCCCGTCCGGCTTCAACGCCATTACCTCTTCCGCCGACGCTCTGGCCGGAGCGGTGACCACCTCGCACCCCCGGTCGTGCAGGCACCGCAGCACGTTGTTCTTCACGCCGTAGTCCGTCACCACTATCCGCGGCCCTCGCCCTACGTCCTCCACCTTCCGACCACGCCAGCGGTACACCGCTGGCGTGGTCACCCGCGCCACGTAGTCCACGTCGTCGTAGCGCGTGGTGGAACCCCATAGCCTTTCCGCCCTGTCAGGCGAGTCCAATACTATGACGCCCATCATTACCCCGCGATTACGAAGTCGACGGGTAACGGCCCTCGTATCCACGCCGAAGATGCCAGGCACGTTCTGCGCCGCCAGGAACTGGTGCAGCGTTGAGGCGTTGTCGCCGTTGCTGGGCGTAAGGCAATGCTCCCGGACCACGAGGCCTGCCACCTGCACCTTCACCGACTCGTTGTCTTCGTCGTTTATCCCATAGTTGCCCACCAGCGGATACGTCAGTACCACCAGCTGTCCGGCGAACGAAGGGTCAGTCAGTGCCTCCTGATAGCCCGTCATACTGGTGCTGAAGACCAGCTCCCCGTAGGAGTCCCGCTCCGCACCGAAAGACTGGCCGGAATACACGGTACCATCCTCCAGTACCAGAAAGGCTCGACGACTCATCATCTCTCCACTTCGTAGATTGGCATTGTCCCATCCGACCCGTGGGCCGAAAGAATGTACCCCTGCTTGAGAGCTTCTTCCTCGTTGGAAAAGAACCGGAACTGGTGCAGCTGATGCTGTGAAATATACCTGAGCTGGCGGATAGGCTTGTATATAAACCGCCCGCTCTGCTGCATCCCGTAGAAAGCGGGGGCGTTCTGCCAACCGCAGTATTTGCACGCGAAGGTTGGGCTTATTTCTTCACTCCGCAGAACAGTGAATCCGGGCTGGCAGCCCTGTGGTTCCTGGTTTATTACACACGTTGGATTCTCACACGCAATCCCTTGGGCCATCACCATCCCGTCGTCCACGTCACAACCCGCGCCTGACGCCGCGGCCTTCTTCCACGGCTTCAGACCAAGCGCCAGACTCAGCAGGGCCATGCGTACCGGAACGCCGTTGCCTGCCTGCTCGAAATACCTGCTACGGTGATCGTTGTCCATTTCGTAGGATATTTCGTCTACCCGAGGCAGCGGGTGAAGCACAATGGAACTGGTGAACCGATTCTTCATAGTGTCCTTGGTGATACGCGGATACCTTCGCTCGTCCTCCCCGGCGCCCTTCAATGCCGCGTCCCTCTCCACCTGCTTCCGAGTGACGTAGAAGACCAACTCCGACCCGGCGGCAAGCTGTAGCCTGAAGTTCGGCTCGTCCTCCAGAAGCGCCCTCTGATGGGGTTTGCTGGGCGTCATATAGATGGCGTCCAGCGAAGAGTCTTCATCAACTCCTGGATCGCCGCCTCCATAGAGGGCCTCGAAATCCCCCGCCGGCACCCTCTCGATCTGCCGCCCGTACTGAATCTGAATCTTTGCCCTCACGTGCTCCGGCAGCCCCAGCCCCTCCCCTGGCACGAAGAACAATTCCGCCCCGAAGCGAAGCAACCCAAAAATCAGCGAGTGCACCGTTCTGCCGTGCTTCAGGTCGCCGCATAGGGCCACCCGCAGCCCTTGGAGGGATCCCTTTTCTGCAACCAGCGTAAACAGGTCGCAGAGGGTCTGCGTGGGATGCTCGTGGCCGCCGTCTCCGCCGTTGATTACCGGCACCGAAGCATAGTCCGCCGCCAGCCGGGCCGAACCCTCCCACGGATGTCTCAGCACAATCACGTCGGAATACTTGCTCCATATCCTGATGGTATCCACCAGCGTCTCCCCCTTCTCCATGGAAGAGGATCCTGTGCCCACTGTGGATATCACACGTCCGCCCAGCCGGTTCATCGCCGACTCGAAAGAACCGCGAGTGCGGGTGCTGGGCTCGAAGAATAGACTGGCCATTATATGCCCCTGGGCCAGCGAAGAATGCCCTCGGATGTCCTCGGACATCTCCCGCGCCAGGTCCAACACGTCCTCAATCTCCTCGTTGGACAGGTCTTCGATGGAAATCAGCCCGCCCCGGTACATCTCTACCCGCCCCCTCGCCTCAGTAACGCCACCTCATCCCGTCCATCCACTTCCTTCAGACGCACCTGCACCCTTTCGCTTCGGGATGTCGGAAGGTTCTTGCCCACGTAATCTGCTCGTATGGGCAGCTCGCGGTGCCCTCGGTCCACCAGAATAGCCAACTGCACCAGCCGGGGCCTGCCCGCCTGCATTAGGGCATCCAGCGCGCATCGGGCGGTGCGGCCCGTGTACAACACGTCGTCCACCACCACAATCCTACGACGGTCCACGTCCAACGATGAAGAAGGACGCCGGTTGAACTCACCCGCCCCGTCGTCTCTAAAGGGCCGGACGTCCAATTCGGCCAACGGCGGCTCCACTCCCTCCACCTCCCGGATCTTCGACGCCAACCGCCGCGCCAGGGGCAGCCCGCGGGTCAAAATGCCTACCAGCGACAACCCGTCGACGCCCCCGTTGCGCTCCAGTATCTGGTGAGCCATGCGCCAGAGAATCCTGTCCAGCGCCTCGCCGTTCAGAATCGTCTTCTCCCCCGCCTCTAGACAGCCTAACTCAGCGGTGAATCGGGCCACAAAAAACCCCCTTGCCGGGTAGACAAGGGGCGCATACGTAAACTCATCACGCAGGGCCTTCCTTGCCAACCTCACTGGGCTGAATTAAAGGTTAGTCCCTCTAGGGAATCCGACGCAAAGTCTACCACAGTCCCCAAAAAACACAAGACCACCCACCCCTCCCTCACTTTCCCTTCCCCCTTGAGGGGGGAAGGTTAGGATGGGGGTGATCCTCCCCCTCACCCCAAATCTCATTCCAAGTCCCCCCGAGGAATCTCGTTACCAGCATAAGCCCTCCTCTCTGCCATCATCCCATTGCCCCAACTCCCCCTCCCCTGCTAGCATCCCCCCATGAAAAGCTCTCTTCCCCCTCCCGTGTCCTCGCGAAGGCGGGGACCCATCCCCCTCAACCCAAATGTCATTCCGAGTCCCTCGAGGAATCTCGTAGCCATCGCGCCCGTCGCTGTTTCACACCTACCGCTTCGCCAACGCCTCCTCCGCTATTTCCGCGCAGAAAAATCCACCACTGATCACCGCCCTTCTTCCTCCCCCACATGTCACTCCGAGTCCCCCCGAGGAATCTCGCCACCGGGTTCAGACCATCCCCCACTGCCATCCTCCCATTGCCGAAACTCCCCGCCCCTCTCCCTCCCTTCCCCCTTGAGGGGGGAAGGTTAGGATGGGGGTGATCCTCCCCCTCACCCCAAATCTCATTCCAAGTCCCTCGAGGAATCTCGCCACCGGGTTCAACCCCTCTTTCCTCTCTGCCATCATCCCATTGCCCCAACTCCCCCTCCCCTGCTAGCATCCCCTCATGAAAAGCTCCCTTCCCCCTCCTCTCGTGTCCTCGCGGATGCGGGGACCCATCCCCCTCAACCCAAATGCCATTCCGAGTCCCCCCGAGGAATCTCGCCACCGGGTTCAACCCCTCTTTCCTCTCTGCCATCTCCCCGTTGCCGAAACCTCCCTCCCCCTGCTAGCATCCCCCCATGAAAAGCTCTCTTCCCCCTCCCGTGTCCTCGCGAAGGCGGGGACCCACATCCCTCCTCTCCCATCCCCCTCGCCCACACCAAAACCCACTCGTTTGCCCTACTTTTTTGAAACGAATCCCACGCCTGAAACGAATCATCTCAGGCACAAATTGATACCGAGTCGATTATCAAAACGAGTCAAAACCAGTCCCTTTACCCTCCCCTCTTTCCCTACCCCCATGAGGGGGGAAGGTTCGAGCCTGCCCTCGTGAAGACGGGGGATTGGAGTGATCCCCCTCCACCCACATGTCATCCTTGGCGAACCCAACAACCTCGCCCCTCTAACCCTTGCGGCTATTGCCTTCTCAATTGCCAATTCATAGACCCTATCGTATAATGGCCATACTCAGAGTTCTACTGCTGTTAAAGAGGAGCAGACATGGCAACTGGCAAGGATAGACTTAACGGTTCGGAAAATGCTCAGACCGGAACTTGGGAGCTCAAGGTGGGCTTGGCCCAGATGCTCAAGGGCGGAGTCATCATGGACGTGGTGACCGCCGATGAGGCTAAAATCGCCGAAGATGCCGGCGCCTGCGCCGTTATGGCCCTCGAACGCGTCCCCGCCGACATCCGCAAGGACGGCGGCGTCGCCCGCATGTCCGACCCCACCAAGATTATCGAAATCCAGGAAGCTGTCACCATACCCGTCATGGCCAAGTGCCGCATCGGTCACTTCGTCGAAGCCCAGGTCCTCCAAGCCCTCGGCGTCGACTATATCGACGAATCGGAAGTCCTCACCCCTGCCGACGAAGACCACCACGTCTGGAAGCACGACTTCAAAGTCCCCTTCGTCTGCGGCTGCCGTAACCTCGGCGAGGCCCTCCGGCGCATCAGCGAAGGCGCCGCCATGATTCGCACCAAGGGCGAGGCCGGCACCGGCGACATCGTTGAGGCCGTCCGCCACAACCGCACCGTTCAGGGCGAAATCCGCAAAATCATGAACATGTCTGACGACGAACTTCCCACCGAGGCCAAGCTCCTCGGCGCGCCGCTGGAACTGGTCCAGGCCGTCAAGCAGCAAGGCCGTATGCCAGTGGTCAACTTCTCCGCCGGCGGCGTCGCCACCCCCGCAGACGCTGCCCTGATGATGCAGCTCGGATCCGACGGCGTGTTCGTGGGTTCCGGTATCTTCAAGTCCTCTAACCCTCCCCTAATGGCCAAGGCCATTGTCCAGGCCGTCACCCACTACCAGGACCCCGATATCATCGCGAGGGTCTCCAGGGGGCTGGGAGACGCCATGCCCGGTCTTGCCGTCCGAGACATGAAGGAGGAGGAACTCCTCGCCACCAGGGGTTGGTAAGGGGCTTCTGGCCGCCGTAAGAATGCAAGAACCCATGCTCACTGTGGGCGTGGTTGCCGTTCAGGGCGATTTTGCTGAGCATATCGCCCTGCTCAAAGACTTGAACGTAACCACCCGCGAGGTTCGCCTCCCCAAGGACCTGAAAGGTCTGGACGCCCTCATCATCCCCGGCGGGGAAAGCACCACCCTGCGTCACCTCTTCGACCTCTACGAGCTCTCCGATCCCATCACCGCCCTGGCCGCGTCAGGCGTCCCCACCTGGGGCACCTGCGCCGGCATGATCATGATGGCCTCGGAACTTGTAGACCACCGCCCCAAACCCCTGGGCATCATGGACGTCACCGTCAGCCGCAACGCCTATGGGCGCCAGGTAGACAGCTTCCACGCCGAACTGACCTTCCCGCCCCTTGGGGAAGAACCATTCCACGCCGTCTTCATCCGCGCCCCTGCAGCCACTCGCATCGGCCCCGACGTCGAGATCCTCGGCACCCTCTCCGACGGTTCCCCAGTAGCTCTTCGCCAGGGTAATCTCCTTGTGACCTCCTTCCACCCCGAACTCACCAAGGACACCCGCTTCCATCAATACTTCCTTAGTCTCCTTGAGCCTTCCGTGTAGGTGATACGCCGCTGATGGAACAGCAGACCCAGCAGCTTGAACGTCAAATACAAGACGATCTCGACCTTCTTCTCCATTGCCTGCCTCCCCGGGTCATTGGGCCGCTCAGAAACATGTTCGACCTCAGCCAACTCCTGGAGGTTGTCTTGGATCTTGCCCGCCCGCCGGAGGCCCGGTTCCCCGACGGCGACTTCGTCTTGGACACCGACGAGGTTTCCCCGGCTGACCTGGACTACGTAATTTCCCACGTCGGCGAGTTCGGCGATGATAACCGTTCCGGCATAGAGCGCACCCTGCACCGCATCTCCGCCATCAGAAACCGCAAAGGCAGAATCCTCGGCCTAACCTGCCGCGTGGGAAGGGCCGTATTCGGTACCATCAAGACCATCGAAGACCTGGCCTTCTCCGGCAAGAACATCCTCCTCCTCGGAAGGCCTGGCGTCGGTAAGACCACCATGCTCCGGGAAGTCAGCCGCGTCCTCGCCGACATCGCCAAAAAGCGCGTCATCGTCGTCGATACCTCCAACGAAATCGCCGGCGACGGCGACATACCGCATCCCGCTATCGGCCACGCCCGCCGCATGCAAGTAGCCTCCTCCCACCTCCAGCACGCAGTGATGATAGAAGCCGTCGAAAACCACATGCCCCAGGTCATAGTCATTGACGAAATGGGCACAGAGCTTGAAGCCGCCGCCGCCCGCACAATCGCTGAACGGGGCGTCCAGCTCATCGCCACTGCCCACGGCAACACCCTCGACAACCTCATCCTCAACCCCACTCTCTCGGACCTCGTCGGCGGCATCCAAACCGTCACCCTTGGCGACGACGAAGCCCGCTACCGTGGCACCCAGAAGAGCGTGTTGGAGCGGAAGGCCCCACCCACCTTCAACGTTGTAGTCGAAATTCAGAGCTGGGACACCGTCGCCGTGCACGACAACGTGGCCAAAGTCGTCGATTCCTGGCTTAGGGGTTACCCGCTGGTCCCTGAAGTCCGCCGCCTCGACGACGCCGGCCAGCTGGTCATGGACGGGCCATCCAAACCCGGCGCTTCCCTTGATGCAGAGACCATGCCACCCACCTCCAAGTCTTCCCCCTTCGCCGGAGATTCCCCGATTCCCCGTATCTTTCTCTTCGGTGTGGGCCGCGACAAGCTGGAGCAGGCCGCTGACGACTCCGGCGTTGAAGTGGAACTGGTCACTGACCTTCGACGCGCAGACCTCATCCTGACCACCAAGTCCCACTATAAGCGGGGTTCTCGTGTGGTCCGAATCGCTGAGGAGTCCGGTACGCCGGTCCACGTGGTGCGCAAGAATACCGCCGTCCAGGTGCAGCAGTTCCTCCGTGGCCGGCAGAGCCGCAACAACGACGACGACCGTACCCTCAACAGTGCACTGCAGGAGGCCCACGAGGCCGCTCAGAGCATCCTCGACGGCAAGGAGTATGTGGACCTCGCTCACCAGCGCGCCTACGTCCGGCGACTCCAGCACATACTGGCGCAGAAGTACAACCTTAGCTCCCTCAGTGTCGGCGTCGACCCCCGCCGCCACGTGCGACTCCTCCGCAAATAGGAGGCCCGCCGTGGCCCCGTTCGTAGTCTTCGAAGGCATCGACGGTTCAGGAAAAACAACCCAGATCCAAATCCTGCGCCGCACCCTCCTATCCAACGGCCACAACCCCCTCGTCACCGTAGAACCCGACGGCACCCCCTTGGGTGAAGCCGCCGGCCGTTGGCTCAGAGGCTACCCCAACCTCTCCCCTATCACCGAGCTCCTCCTCTTCGAGGCCGCCCGCGCCGAGCACGTAGAAAAAGTCATCCAACCGGCCCTGGACACAGGCCGTATCGTCCTCTGCGATCGGTTCACCGCGTCAACCCTGGCCTACCAAGCCTATGGCCGAGGACTGGACGCCAAGATAGTGGGGGAGCTAAACCGGCTTGCCACCGGTGGGTTGCAGCCCTCCCTGACTGTCTTCCTCGATCTGCCCGTTGAAGCAGCCCATTCCCGCAAGGACGCCGGCGCCCTGGACAACTTCGAGAGTCAGAAGCAGGAATTTCACCAGAGAGTCCGCCAGAGCTACCAGGACATGGCCGCTCGCAACCCCAAGACCTGGCTTACAATCGACGGAATGTTGCCGAAAGAGACCATCGCAGAGAAGATTTGGACCCGCCTCCGCCCTCTCCTAGACCAAATCCCTTCCCCCTTGATGGGGGAAGGTTAGGATGGGGGTGAATCCCGCTCCCCCTCTTGTCCTCGCGGATGCGGGGACCCATCTTCTCCTTCACCCTTGATGGGGGAAGGTTAGGATGGGGGTGAAAGGGCCGGATCCCTAGCTGCTGACTTGGAGAGACCAGCCTGGATTTCCTCTTACGCCCCAATGACGCAGCTTGTTCAGAGGTTCCCTAACTTTTCGCACCGGTGCTGCGAGTCAATGAGAGTATTCCAAAGCAGTAGATGTACTATGAGATTGCGCCACAAATAGAAGCTGTTAGGATTCGGTCTGTTGATGGCCGGGATGGTCCTGGGTCTAACCGTGTGCGAGTCTGAATTACCGTCCCCCACGCCTGAACCAACGCCTACCCCCACGCCTGAACCAACGCCTACCCCTACGCCTGAACCAACGCCTACCCCTACGGTGGTTACAGAGGACGTAACGCCCCCCGAAATTCTTGAAGTGAGCATCCATCCCGCTCAGATAGACGTTAGTGACGGACCCGCGACTGTGACTATCACAATTAAGGTGGATGATGATTTGTCCGGCATCAGCAGAGGAGAATTCCTATTCGATAGCGTGCCCGGCATAAGTGGCGGAACTAGACTAATCATCCCTCCAACCACCGGTGATTCCAACTATGCGGAACTTGAGTACAACCTTCTGTATCATCAGTTCTTTCCTTCCCAGACACGACATCTTTTGGATGCGTGGATACGGGACAAAGCTGGAAATATGAGAGAATATTCGACGGATTTGCTAGAGGAACTTGGTCTGGCCGCTTCATTCGAAATTCTACCGTGGGTGAAGGAGGACAATACACCCCCGGAGCTGATTGAAGTGACCATCCTTAGCCCTGTGGTGGATGTTAGTGACAGTTTCGCGGCTGTGATATTTCGGTACGGGCAACCGATGATGAATCTGGCGTTGAGACCGTACAGTTAGAATTTGAAAGCCCATCCGGAAAACACGGAGCCACTCTGTTTAACCATGTGCAGTCCCTCAACGGTTCGCCAAGAGATGCAGTGCGTAAGGGTTCGGCCAGCGTGCTCCAATACAGTGAAGCCGGGACTTGGAAGCTCGTAAGGGCCTATCTATCCGACAAGCTTAGAAACCAACGAACGTACAATGAAGAAGAGTTAATATCCCTCGGGATCTCAGCTACCTTCGAAGTAGAAACTTCCCAACAGGACCTTGAGCCGCCTTTGCCCGTTGAGTTTACCATTCACACTGAAGAAGTAGACGTTACTGACGGGCCCGGACAGATTAGAGTTTCTGTGAGGGTGACGGACGATCTATCAGGGGTCGCCAGGGTACAACTCGACTTTGAAAGCCCGTCAAGGGATACGGAATTAACTCTGGGCGGGGTTCTGGATGCAGGTTGGGAGTCCTATGAAGACGGTCTCTATATGGGTAATTTAACAGTGCCACAAGGAAGCGAATCCGGGACCTGGAACATCAAATGGATTCACCTGACAGACGAGACGGGCAACTGGGAAGGCTACCATTCGTCCGACCTCAGATCCCTTGGCCTCTTCGCGTCTTTCGAAGTCACTGAAAAACTTCAGCAAGGCGGATGATTGCAAAAGACTCTACCCCCATCTTCTCCTCGCGCAGGCGGGAACCCATCTTCCCCCTTCTCCCTCCATCCAAATGTCATTCTGAGGAGGTTCCACGACGAAGAATCTCGCCCCCATAGCACCCCATCTCAAAACCCCGTCCGCTCTTCTCCCTTCCTTCTCAATGGGGAAGGGAGAAGCCTGCCCTGAGCTTCTCGAAGGGATGGGGGTGACCTCTCTTGTCCTCGCGCATGCGGGGACCCATCCCCCCTTTCCACCCCACTCCCCAAAAGTGACAACTTTTCCTTGCTCAAAACCCCCATACCCTGCTATTCTCCCTTCTATGAAACAAATGAACGGACTTCACAATGCAATACAGGACTTCCTCAAGAGACCTTCAGGTTCGAATGAACCCACCAAGGGTTCCTTTGAACTCCCCCTACACGCCGTCAGTTCCTACACCAAACCCATGACAACCCCAAGCCATACATCTCCGGATGAAAATACCATTCGTTTCCACCACAGAAAATAACGAATGACCCCGAAACGAATACCTCCCCTTGTCCTCGCGAAGGCGGGGACCCATCTTTCCCCTTCCCCCTCCGGTGGGAGAAGATTTGGATTGGGGTGACTCCGCATCCGACACCGTCCTCTCCCGTAGCCGCGGGTTTCAAACCCGCCCCCCGTAGACGACGAGCGGAATATGCCCTCCCTACATGTCCAGAACCACCTTGATAATCCCGTCGGCGCGCTCCTCGTACATCACGAGAGCCTTCTGAGCGTCCTCCACGTTCATGCGATGAGTCACCAACATAGAGGGATCCATCCGCCCCTGCTCCACCATGTGCACTACCTGCTTTACGTACCTCGGCATCGTCCCCGCCCGGGCGCTTGACGTCCCAATCATGGTCAGGTCCTTGTTCCTGATCTGCTGGAAATCAATGGCGAAATACTCGTTGTGAGTCATCCCGAACCAGATTACCGTGCCGAACTTCTTCGCCATTACCACCGACTGCCGTACCGTCTCGTGCTCCCCGGCTGCCTCAATCACCACGTCTGCCCCCTCGCCCCCCGTAAGGTCCTGTATGGCGTCCAACACGTTCTCATATCGCGGGTTGAGGGTGCGAGTCGCCCCTAGGGACTTGGACATATCGAGCCGGTAGTCTTCCAGATCGACCGTTATCAACTCTCTGCAGTGCATGCCGCTGAGAAAGGTCGTAAAGCTCAACCCTATGGCCCCCTGCCCCAGCACCACCACGTTCTTATCGATGACGTCTCCTATCCGGCTCACCGAATAGAGCACCGTTCCCATGGGCTGGCACATGATCCACGTGTCCAGGGAACCCTCGTCTGGCAGGGCAACAAGGTTCTGTGGCGGGACCGCTAGATACTCCCGAAATCCCCCCTCCGCGTAGGGAAAGACGATGACTCTCTGCCCCACGTTATACTCATCGCAATAGCTCTCCTCCACCACCCCCGCACATTCGTGAGTGGGCCGGCCGGGGTGCATCGGATATCGGGCTTCATCCAACACCGCGGCAAAAGGCCGGATGTCGCTGCCGCAAATAGATATCTTCTCCAGTCGCACCAGCGCTTCCCCTTCCCTGGGTGAAGGCTCCTCAACATCCACCAGATCCATCCTGCGGGGCCCCGTTAACTGTCCTGCTTTCATAACCAATCCTCCAATCCACCAACTCTCCGAGCTATTCTATCCGAAATGAAATAAGCTAACAATTTATCCAGTCCTCGTTTAACCTCGCCCATCGCCGGGCGATTGAGCCGCCTTTGCCTTCGGCGCTATTGGCAATATCCTGTGGTTGAAGGCCACAAGCGCCCCTGCAAGGATTATCCACACCACTACCATGGCCGAAGTCTGCAGCCCGCGAAAGTAGAACTCTCGCGCCTCCGCCTCGCTGAGCAGAGCAATCCCCGCCGGAAGCACCAGCCCCAAGGCCGAAGCCGCCACCGTCGCCCCCAGCGTATGCCCCACCTGCCGCGTCGTCTCTATCATGCCGGATGCGAACCCCCGCTGTTCCTGCCCCACCGAGTTCATTATCACCGCGTTGTTTATGGTGTTGAAAATAGATGTGCCCACCGACGCGGGAAAAAGCAGTAGCGGCATGAACCAGAAGGGCACCTTCAGAGCGAACATCCCCACTAGAAAGATTCCTAACGCAATAAAAGACATGGAGATAGGTCGCAATAGCCTGGGATGATGCCTGTCGTAGTACCAACCCGCCAACATCGGAATGAATAACCCCATACTCTGATGCGGCAGCAAAACATATATGACGAACAGCGGCCCGTAGCCGAACCCTCTCTCCACCAGAATGGGAACCAGCGTCATTATGGCAAGCATGGAAAGGTGAAACGTGGTGTTGGAAAACAGCGCTAGCGAAAAATGCCGGTTCTTGAACTGTCTGAGGTCCACAAAGGGCTGCTTCACTCTCCGCTCAAAAAGAATGAACGCCACCAGCAATATGACGGTCAACACGTGCATGGGCACGTGATAAGAAACGGCGTCGTCGCTGGTGAACGATTCCTCCCCCGAGTGAAGATGCAGCCCGGACAGGATCAGGGCTCCAATCATTCCAATGAACAAAAAGGCGCCCCCGAAGTCCACCGGCCCTTCCCTGTCCACGACGGGCTCTTCCTTCTGTCTAAGCAGCGGCAGACCGGACAAGACAGCCACTACCCCCAGCGGAATGAAAGAGAAGAAAATAAACCGCCAGCCAATCCACTGCAAGAATATGGCAAAGACAATAAGTCCGACGAAGGTGCCAAATCGAGCTGCCGTTATCGGCACGGCGAAGGCACGCCCTCGCTCCTCAGCCGCAAAATTACTCGCCAAGATAGTATTGGCGTTCCCTGTGACCAGCGCCGCCCCCAGCCCCTGCACCCCCCTGAATATCAGCAGTTGGGTAAAGTCCATGGCGAAACCCGCCGCCACCGCCCCCAGCGTGGTTATCACTATCCCGAAAAAGAAAATCCGATTGTGCCCGTACCGGTCTCCCAGCTTAGCAGCCAGATAGACCGTTGCCCCCAGGGCCAGGAGCTCTGCTACCAGCACCCACGCCGCCGTCTCCACGTCTATGAGAAAATCTTCAGCAATGCTGGGCAGGGCGAGGGCTACCGGGAAGCTGGCCACCTGCACCAACAGGAAGGTGGAACAGAGGGCCAGCATCACCTGCCTACGCGCCGGAGTGTTCAAGACCTCCCGGTAGTTGGCTAATAGGCCCAAAAGCGCCTCCCGTCAGACTAGACCCCACCCGCTCCCAAATTTCATTGATGATAACAGCGTGACGCCCACCCCCACAATAACCGCCAGCTCCGTCTGACAGTACAAGACTCACAAGAAACCGGAACTAAAAACTAGCGACTATCTCACCAGCAATCTGACCACAACGAAGAACCTTGCCCTAGACGCCTCTTGGAGACGCGCTAAGTCCATCCACATAATGTTCGCCGTGGAAACGGCGTAAAGGGGGTGGGCAAGAGGCGCACTCTTAACAAGGGTTTAACAAACGCGGTATTTGGGGCGACCCCACGCCTACGAGCGTGATGATCCTGCGAGAGCCAGGGCGGGGTTAGAGGGTGCGTAGTACGGCTACTACCTTGCCCCTGGTCTCCACGTTGGCGGACTTAGTGTAGATAGGCTTCATGCGGGAGTTCGCGGGCTGGAGCCTCACCTTTCTGCCTTCCTTGTAGAAACGCTTCAGGGTGGCTTCCTGTTCCAGCTTGAGCCAAGCCACGGTCATGTCGCCATTTTGTACCTGGTGATTGGGATCAATGAGAACCAGGTCCCCATCGTCAATGAGGGCGTCTATCATCGAAGTGCCCTTGACGCGGAGGGCGTAAAGGTTCTTGTAGGATTCGGCCATGTAGCGCGGCATCTCAATAGTTTCCAGGGGTTCTTGAGCCCAACCTTCGCTGGAGGGCCCTGGGAGGGGTTCTCCCGCAGCTATGTAGCCCATCACCGGGATCTGGGGAAGAAATCCGGCGGCCCGCCCCTTTTCGTCCAGTAATTCTATGCCCCTGGCCATTTCCGGCCGCCGTCTAATCAACCCATCTCGCTGCATCAGCCTCAGGTTGTAGTCCACCACGGATGTGGAACTGATTTCGCAGGCGAATTGGATATCCCTAACAGTGGGCGGGAACCCGTTGTCGGACATGAATTCCCGGATGAACAGGAGCATGCGCTGCTGCTTCTCTGAAGTCTTCTTGTTTCTCTTCCTCATAAGCCACCTCTGAACGGGAGTTCGTGTTAAAATAACACAGATATAGCATGGTCGTCAAGGCGAGGAATGAATCAAGAGGGACTTATTGGCCTTCAGGTGCGGCGTTGAGACGCTTCATTAGGCGGGATTTCCTGCGGGCGGCGTTGTTGGGATGAATAATACCGCGCTTGGCCGTTTGGTCCAGCGCCTTCAGGGCACGCTTAACGGCGTCTTCCCGCTCGGGCTCGTCCAACTCGCCAATGGCTCTGACCGCCTTGGCTACGTAGGTTCTGGTGGCTGACCTTACACTACGGTTTCTCTGCTGCTTCCGCAGGGAAGACCGCTTGGATTTTTCAGAGGGCAATGGTACCTCCGGGAAGTTGGGAATATACGATTGATTATAAAGGCTGTTAACCCCCATTGAAAGGGGCTATTTAGTAGAAACCCTGAAGGGGTCCGTGACGATGCGGCCTGCGCTTAACATCCCCTTTATGCCGTCCAGCTTGGCGAAGATTCTGCCCAGCTGTTCCAGACCCGTGGTGTGGAGGGTTAGTAAGATCGTTACCGTGCCGTCGGAACTCTCGCTGGTGAGAACTTCGGCAATGTTGACCTTCTCCTCGGACACGCGGGCGGTGATATCTCGCAAGAGGCCCACCCTATCGCGAGCCTTCATTTCGATCCGCACGGGATAGAGCTTCTTCTCCGCTCCCCATTCCACTTCCACAAGACGTTCCTGCTCGTCCTCGTTGCGTACGCTGTGGCAGATGGTTTTGTGGACGGTGATACCTCTGGAACGGGTGATAAAGCCAATTATCCGGTCGCCGGGCAATGGGCTGCAGCATTGGCCAATACGTGTCAGCAGATCGCCAACGCCCAGCACCTTGATACCCGACCCGGGGCTGGTGAGGGGCACGCTGCTGGTGAGCTGTTCTTGAGCCTTGCGCTCGTCGGCAGTGAGCCGGTTGATGACCTGGTTTATGGTCGTGCCGCCGGAGGCGAGTGAGATGAGGAACTCTTCCACGTTGTCCATCTTGAAGGTTGCGGCCAGGGCCTGCTCGTCAATCTTCATGTTGAGACGCTTGGCTTCCTTCTTGAGAAGCTCCCGACCCAGTTGAATGTTGGCAGTGCGAGACTGGCGCCGGAACCATTGACGGATACTGCTGCGTGCGCTGGCGGTGCGGATATATCCCAGGTTTGAGTTGAGCCAGTCGAGGCTGGGTCCGCGAGCGACTTTGGTGGTTAAAATTTCTACCGTATCCCCATTCTGGAGTTGGTAGTCCAAGGCCATAAGACGCCCGTTGACCTTGCCGCCAATGCACCGGTGGCCCAGTTCCGTGTGGATCCGGTACGCGAAGTCTATAGGAGTGGCGCCGGACGGAAGCTCCACGATGTCGCCCTGGGGTGTGAAGACAAACACCTGGTCCTGGAAGATGTCCGTCTTGACGGACTCCAGAAATTCGTCCGTGGCCGTCACGTCCCGCTGCCATTCGAGCAGCTGGCGCATCCAGGTCATCTTCTGCTCAAACTTTAAGTCGCTACTGTTGCCTTCTTTATAGTGCCAATGGGCGGCAACGCCGTATTCGGCCAGCTGGTGCATGTCGTGGGTGCGGATCTGGACTTCCAAAGGTGTGGCGCCCTTGCACATTACGGTTGTGTGAAGGGCCTGGTAGAGGTTCTCCTTGGGGTTGGCCACGTAGTCGTCGAACTGGCCGGGAATGGGCCGCCAGAGGTTATGAACGACCCCCAGGGCGTTGTAGCAGTCGGCCTTGGACTTTACTAGGACTCTGAGGGCATAGAGATCGTAGATGTCCCGGGTGCTCTTGCCCTCGCTTTCGTACTTCTTGCTCTTCTGGTAGATGCTGTAGATGTGCTTGGGCCGCCCGATGACCTGGGCCTTCAGGTCATGACTGTCCAGGGCGTCGGACACAATCTGTAGCTGCTCTTCTATGTACCGCTCCCGCTCTTCCCGTCGAGTGGCTAGCATCTCTGAGATTTGTTTGTATCTGTCCGGCTCCAAGTAGTGGAAGGAGCGGTCTTCCAGGCGCCACTTGATGTCCCAGATCCCGAGACGATGGGCCAGGGGGGCGTAGATATCCATGGTTTCCTGGGCCATGGCCCGCTGCCTGTCCGGCGACAAGGCGTCCAGGGTAAGCATGTTGTGAAGCCGGTCGGCCAGCTTAATGAGGACAACGCGAACGTCTTCCGCCATAGCGACGAGCATCTTGCGCAGGGTTTCGGCCTTGAGGCGGTCTTCCGGCGGCTGGTTGGAGACGTCTGCCAAGTCAACCAATTCCATGCGGGTGAGCTTGGTTACCCCGTCCACCAGCTTGGACACTTCTGGGCCGAAGCGACGGCTGATGTCCTGGGAAGTAACGTCGCAGTCCTCCACCACGTCGTGGAGGAGTGCGGCAGAAAGAGTGGTCGCGTCCAGTTGGAGGTCCGCCAGAAATAGCGCGATGCTGAGAGGGTGTTCTATATAAGGCCCACCGGAGGCGCGGAACTGACCGCGGTGGGACTGCTCTGCGAATTGATAAGCGGACTCTACCAGGTTGCTCTTGTCCCCGGGCAGATATTTCTTTGTCAGGCCAATCAGGTGGCTGATGCTTGGGGCCGTTGCCGCTTTTAGTGCCATGTCTCTATCATATTAGCCGGCATGGTTTTCGTCTATAGGCGATGCGAGGAAATGGCAAGAAATGGCCGCTTTACAGGATGGGGCCGTATAGCTATGCTGATGAACGCCGCCCATAGGCGGCGAGGAGGTGGAACTTAGTTGTATAGGGCATCTCGCGGCACAAAAGACATAGGACCCGCCGATCAGAAGTATTGGCGGTACGTGGAAGATAAGGCGGCGGCGCTGGCCCGCCGGCACGGCTTCGGTCGCTTGGACACCCCCGTCTTCGAAAGCTCGGAACTCTTTCACCGTTCCGTTGGGGCGGGCACAGACATAATGGACAAGGAAACATACACTTTCCTGGACAGGGGAGGGGATTCGCTTACGCTGCGACCGGAGGGTACGGCGCCGGTGTGCCGGGCATACTTGGAGGCGGGAATGCACAGCTTGCCCCAACCGGTGCGCCTCTACTACTTCTGCCCGGTGTTTCGATACGATAGACCTCAGGCAGGGCGCTATCGCCAGCACCACCAATACGGCGTGGAGATTCTGGGGGATGGTTCACCCTTGGCCGACGCAGAGATTGTGGAGATGGGTTGGACGTTGACTTCCGACTTGGGGTTGAACGGGCTGCGCATGTTTATCAATAGCATCGGCGATGCAAAATGCAGGCCTGGGTATATCGAGTCGCTGCGTGGGTACTACGAGGGAGTTAGGGACAACCTTTGCTCGGACTGTCGTCAGCGGTGGGAACATAACCCGCTTCGATTGCTGGACTGCAAGCGGGATTCCTGCCGTCCCCTCCAGGAGGGCGCCCCCAAATCGACTGAGCATCTGTGTGATGAGTGCGGGGATCACTGGGAGCGTCTACGACGGTATCTGAGCGCCCTGGAGATTCCGTACACGGTTGACCACCGGCTGGTGCGAGGGCTCGATTACTACACCCGGACGGTGTTCGAGATAGTGCCGCCAGGAGCGGGTTCGCAAGGTACGATCCTGGGAGGAGGCCGCTACGACGGGCTGATTGAGCAGTTGGGAGGCCGTCCTACGCCCGGGGTAGGGTTTGCCACAGGTATGGAGAGGCTGATTCTAAACATACAGAGTCAGGGCGTGGGAGTAGCAGAGGAGGAGAGGCCACACTACTATATTGCGGCACTGGGTGAGGAGGCATTGGAGTCAGCGCTTGAGTTGGGGGCTGGGATGCGTAAGGCAGGCGTGGGAGCGATTCAGGGCGCCTGGAGCCGAAGCCTCCGGGGACAGATGCGAAACGCCAATGCCCTCAAGGCATCGACGGTAATTATCATTGGAGAGGACGAGGTGAAGGCTGGCACGGTCGCCGTTAGGGAAATGTCGACGAAACAGCAGCGGGTCGTGGCAAGGGAGGATTTTTTGAGGGAATTAGAAAGCTAGGGAGCGCCGCCTCCTATTCTTCTTCGGATGATGATGACGCGGCTGCTGGCGCTGGCCCGCCCACCGAAGTAGGCCCCCACCGTTCCAAGCAGACCCGCCCAGACGGCAAGGATGGCAGACGCAGAGGTCAGGACGCCTTGCGCAGACTCCCATATTGCCAGGTACTGGAGGACCAGAACGAGGAGGATAACGGGAGTTGCCATGAAGAGCGCCATAAGCAAACCGATGCCAAGGGCCTGAGCCGAGGTAGCTCGCGCCACCCCGCCGCCCACGTATCCGCCAATGAGAGGACCAAGGGGACCGGTTATGAAGTGCACTATGGGAATCAGCAGCAAGAGAATGCTCAGTCCGAAGCCAATAAGCGCGCCTTTAACCATGTGCCCTATCCCAGTTGGTATAGACGTTGGATTACCGAAGGCAAGCTAGCCCAACGCTTCCTTCATCACCGCACCGATAAGCCCCGGTGAAGGCACGACGTGGGCGCCGGCATCTCGCAAGGCCGCATTCTTCGCCTCAGCCGTCGCAGCCGCACCCGTAATAATCGCCCCTGCGTGACCCATCCGCTTCCCCGACGGTGCCGTCGCCCCGGCTATGAAAGACACTACAGTCTTCTTAAAGCTCTCCTTGATGTACTGGGCCGCCTCCTGCTCCATGCTGCCGCCAATTTCCCCAATGAGTACCACGGCCTCCGTATCTGAGTCCTCGTTGAACAACTCCAACACGTCCACGAAATTCGTCCCTATCAACGGGTCCCCGCCGATGCCCACGCAGGTGGATTGGCCCAGACCCAACGCGCTCAACTGGCTCACCGCCTCGTAGGTCAGGGTGCCGCTCCGCGAGACCACGCCCACCCGACCGGGCTTGTGAATGTGCCCGGGCATGATGCCCACCTTGCATCGGCCCACCGGCGATATCAGCCCCGGACAGTTGGGACCAAGGAGTCGGCTGCCGCGTCCTTCCAGATACCTCAGAACACGGGCGGAATCCAGCACAGGCACCCCCTCGGCAATGCATACAATCAACGCTATGCCGGCATCTGCCGCCTCAATCATGGCATCCTGCGCGAATGGCGCCGGCACGAAAAGAAGCGACACGTTGGCCCCTGTCTCCTTCACGGCCTCCTCCACCGAATCAAAGACCGGCGCAGAATCGTTAAATACAGCGCCCCCTCTACCCGGCGTCACCCCCGCCACCACGTTGGTGCCATACTCCACGCAGCGGATGGCGTGGAAACTCCCCTCACGCCCAGTTATCCCCTGCACCAGCACCCGCGAATTCTCATCTACCAGTATGCTCATTTCGCTCCTTTTCCATCGATTTTCACAGTATGCGAGACCTTAGGACCGAGCCTCCGACAGCCGCGCTTCCACGTCTACCAGAGTCTCGGCGAAGGACACCTTCAGCCCCGACTCCTCCAGGACCGCCCTGGCTTCCTCCACCTGGACCCCCTGGAGCCGAATTGTCAACGGAATCTCAGATCCCGTTTCTTGATAGGCTTGGACGACACCTCTGGCCACGACGTCGCTCCGGAGAATCCCTCCGAAGATATTCACCAAGATGCTCTCAACGTCCGGGTCCGAAAGCATGATGTTTACAGCCTTCGCCACCTTCGCCTCGTCGGCGTCGCCGCCCACGTCCAGAAAGTTGGCGGGCGTAGCCCCGGCGCCACGCACCAGGTCCATGGTGGCCATGGCCAGTCCGGCCCCGTTGACCAGACATCCCACGGAACCATCCAGCTTCACGTAAGATATGCCGTACTCGGCGGCCTCCACCTCCAAGGGCGTCTCCTGCTCAGGGTCGCCCCAAGAAGCCAGATCCTTCTGCCTGAATAGAGCGTCGTCTTCCACGCTAATCTTTGCGTCCACCGCCACCAGGCTGCCATCCTTGGCCACGACCAGGGGGTTGATCTCAATTAACGTTAGGTCCCGCTCCATGAAGAGCCTGTATATCGACGTCATAATCTGAGTGGCGCTGCGTTGCTGCCTTGCATCCAGACCCAGCCCCTGGGCAATGCGGCGAGCCTGGAAGGGCTGCAGCCCTACGGCAATGTCCACACCTTCACGAGAAATGGCGTCGGGTTGGGTCTCGGCCACCTCCTCTATCTCCATACCCCCAGCGGCGCTGGCGATGAACACCGGCCCTTGGGCCGTTCGATCCACCGTCACGGCCAGATACAACTCCCGGTCAACCTGGGCCGGTTCCTCCACCAAGACCCTACGCACCGGCGCGCCCTCCGGTCCCGTCTGCACCGTCACCAGGCGCGTCCCGAGAAGTCCTGCGGCAAACTCACGACCCTCCTCAGGAGAGTTCACCAGCTTCACTCCACCCGCCTTGCCCCTGCCTCCGGCGTACACCTGGGCCTTCACCACCGCCTTCCCGCCCAACTCCCGACATATCTCCGCAACCTCTTCGGGCGTCTCAGCCACTCGTCCTTGCGGGACCGGCACGCCGCAGCTAGACAACAACTCCTTGGACTGGTATTCGTGGATCTTGATGACGAAACCTCCCACCCAAAATTTCAGCGCCTATTCTAGCACAACCCCCGAAACCCCGCTCAGCCCGCGCGCCGCATTGACGCAAACTGTCATCTTGGGTACATTGGCCAGGATCCCCTCTTCCCACCGAAAGGAGAAGCTATGACTGTCAAGGAAACCGTTGGATTCGTTGGACTGGGCATAATGGGCTTGCCCATGAGCCTGAACCTCATCAAGGCCGGATACCCCCTGGTGGTATACAACCGCACCCGCAGCAAGACCCAGGAACTCGCAGCCAAGGGGGCCGCCGTGGCAGACTCCCCCAAGGAAGTCGCCCAACACTCTTCCGTCGTCATAGTAATGGTCAGCGATTCCCCCGACGTGGAAGAGGTGGTTCTAGGCAAGAACGGCATTATAGAAGGCGTACGGGAAAACGCGGTCATCATCGACATGAGCACCATCGCCCCCTCCGTCACCCGCCAAATCGGCGGCCTGCTCGCCGAAAAGGGCGCCCACATGCTGGACGCTCCCGTCAGCGGAAGCTCCTGGGCCGCCGTCGACGGCACTCTTTCTATCATGGTAGGCGGCGAACCGGACGTCTTCCAGCGTTCCCTACCCGTTCTACAGGCAATGGGATCTCGCATCATCCACATAGGACCAGGCGGCATGGGGCAGGTTGCCAAGCTGGTCAACCAGGTCATGGTCGCCGGAACCCTCGCCGCCGTCTGCGAAGGCCTGCTTCTGGGCGCAAAAGCCGGCGTAGACCTAGACAAAGTTTTCCAAGCCGTCACCGGCGGAGCCGCCAACTCCTGGCAGCTGGAAAACCTCGGCTCCCGCATCCTCCAGCGCGACTTCAACCCCGGCTTCTCTGTGAAGCTGATGTTGAAGGACCAGCGGCTCGTCAACCAGGCCGCCCAGGAGATGGAGCTGCCCATGCCCGTGTCCGCCGTGGCCCGGCAGTTCTTCTACCTGCTGGCCCAGAAGGGACTGGGCGAGGAAGGCACTCAGTCTTACGTCAAGGGGCTGGAAGATATGGCCAACGTCACGGTTCACGGCAGCCAGACAACGATGCTCTAACCTTTCGCCAAACCCCGCCATTGCCCCAACACACAGCATCCTCTACAATATAGAAACAATTCCAAAGCGCACAAAACGGAGCAACCATGCGAGATGCCGCCATTTCCCTCGACGGCAAAATCACCCTGCCCAAAGCCGTCTTGGAAGCCCTCTCCGTAAAGCCCGGCGACAAGTTGCGGTTCTTCATCTACGGAAACAAAGTCCGAATTCTAGCCGTGCGACCCGTGAGTTGGCTTCACGGCGCCCTCCCCTACGACGGTCCACCCAAGTCGTTGGAAGAAATGGACGAAGACATCACCCAGGCATTTACTGAACGTGCCCTCCGTTGATTCCAACATACTGCTGCGGTATATCGTCAAGGATAATCAGGAACAGGCAGAATCGGCACGACGTTTTCTCGATAAGTTAACTCCCCAGCAACCCGGCTTCATCTGCCGCGAAGTCATCCAAGAGTTCGTTTGGGTACTGGAGAGAACTTACAAGTTCCCTCGTGAGCAGATTGCCGAATTGGTATTCGGACTCACGTCAACCGCTGGCTTCGTTGTGGAGACCACGGATGACATAGCCAATGCCGCCGAACTGTACGCACAGACAAACGACGACTTCTCCGACCTCATGATTCTCGCCGCAGCTGAACGCGTGGGAGCAAAGCCCCTCTACACCTTCGATCGCAAGCTTGCCCGGATGGAAGGAGCAACGCTGCTCGCAGAACCACTATCCTGATTGCATTTCGGCTAAGAATCAGTCCCCCTATTCCCCCTCCCTCAGCCTCTCCAGCCACCCGGCCACAATATCTCTATCGCGCTCGAAGGCCAAAGGCGGTAAATCTTTCACGGAGAAGAAGTCCACGTCCATAACCTCGTCTCCCGCACTGGGATCACCTGTCAGAATCTCCCCAGCGTAGACCACCAACACAACCGGGAATAGCTTCTCCGAGAAGACCCCCACCAGACGCGTCACCCGCACCCGAAGCCCCACCTCCTCCCATACCTCCCGCGCTGCCGCGTCCTCCACTTTCTCCCCCCGGTCCACGTAACCCCCCGGCAGGCTCCAGAGGCCCCTCCCTGGCTCCGTGTCGCGGCGGACCAGCAAGACCCTATCACCCTTAGTTAAAATCATCGCCGTCGCCAGCTTCGGGTCATAGTAAACTATGCGACCACACCGGGAACACACGGGCCGCCTTACGCCATCCACCATCCTGCCCTTCAGGGGAGCGGCGCACCCGGGACAATACTTGTCGTCAAACGTCATCCTCAAAAAGATACCACACGTACCTGCGTAGTTGCCCCCCACGTCCTTCTAGTCTAAAGTACCCAGGAATGAGAAACGCCCTGTCGCGATCCGTCTCGTTTACGATGAAAGCCGTCTCCGTGAAGCTGAAAGTAACTCCAATATGAAAAGTGCCCCGTCCCAAACCCAAGCCCTGGAGCAAGAGCTGCGCAAGCTGGTCGAAGGCGAAGTGCGGTTCGATGCCTTCTCCAAGGTGCTCTACAGCACCGACGCCAGCATTTACCAGATGGAACCCGTGGGCGTTGTCATTCCTCGGAGCAGGGACGACGTGCTCGCAACCGTTGACGTAGCACGTCGAAGCGGCGTCCCCATATTGCCTCGGGGCGGCGGAACCAGCCTGGCCGGTCAAACCGTCAACCACGCCATAGTTCTCGACTTCTCCAAGTACATGGACTCCCTCTTGGAGGTTAACCCGGACGAAGGTTGGGCACGGGTGCAGCCCGGCATAGTCCTCGATACCCTGAACGGTCTGCTGACGCCCCACGGCCTGAAATACGCTCCGGACCCTTCCACATCTAACCGCGCCTCCGTGGGCGGCGGCATCGGCAACAACTCCTGCGGCTCCCATTCCGTCATCTACGGCAAGACCAGCGACCACATCTTGGAGCTTAAGGTGGTCCTTGCCGACGGCGGAGAGGCCCAATTCTCCGGCCTAAACCCACAGAAACTGGAAACCAAACTGGGCGGCGACGGGCTGGAATCCCGTATCTACCGCAACGTCCTTGAAATCGCCCAGGAACACAGCCAGGAGATAAACGACCGCTACCCCAACATCATGCGGCGGGTCAGCGGATACAACCTGGACCGGTTCTTGAACGGCGACGACGTGAACCTCAGCCAAATGATCGTCGGCTCCGAGGGAACCCTCGGCGTCATCACTGAAGCCAAGATAAACCTCGTGCCCCTCCCCAAGGCAACGGCCCTCGCCATCGCCCACTTTGACCGCCTCGACGAGGCCTGCGACGCCACTCCCACCATACTGGAACACTCCCCAGCCGCCGTCGAACTGGTGGGTGAGATGCTGCTGGAGCGCACCCGCAACTCTCCCAGCTTCTCCCGCCGAATGAATTTCGTCAACGGACGCCCCGGTGCGATACTGGTTGTGGAATTCACCGGAGAGACCTCAGCCGAGGCCGCAGATAAGGCCCAGAAACTGAAAGATGACCTGGCCCGTCGTCGCCTCGGCTACGATTGCGTGACAATCCTCGACAGCGCCGGACAAGCCAACGTATGGGCTGTTAGAAAGGCCGGCCTTGGGCTGCTCATGAGTGTTCGGGGCGACGCCAAGCCCATCCCCTTCGTCGAAGATACAGCCGTTTCGCCGGAGCATCTGGGCGAATTCGTCCGCCGCTTCGACGAAATCGTCGGGGACCACGGCACCACCGCCGGATACTACGGTCATGCCAGCGTCGGATGCCTCCATATCCGCCCTCTGGTCAGCCTCAAAACTCAAGAGGGACTGGACACCATGACCTCCATCGCCTCAGAAATCGGCGACCTGGTCCAGGAGTTCGGCGGATCCCTCAGCGGCGAACACGGCGACGGCATCGTGCGCGGGGTCTGGACGGAGAAAATGTTCGGCTCCAAAATCTACAACGCCTTCCGGCAGGTCAAGGACGCCTTCGACCCTGATGGCATCATGAACCCCGGCAAGATTATCGACACGCCGCCCATGACGGATAACCTGCGATACGGCCCCGGCTACAAAACCCTATACTTTCCCACCCAGCTGGACTTCTCCAATAACGACGGCTTAGACGGCGCTTTAGATTTGTGCAACGGCATGGGCGCTTGCCGTAAGGTAGACGGCACCATGTGCCCCTCCTTCATGGTTACCCGAGAGGAGGAGCACTCGACCAGAGGCCGCGCCAATCTCCTTAGGGCCGCCATCTCCGGCGCCCTCCCTCCCCAGACCATCCGAAGCCGCCGCCTCTACGAAGCTCTGGACCTCTGCCTGGAGTGCAAGGGCTGCAAGGGTGAATGTCCCTCCAACGTGGACATGGCCAAGCTCAAGTACGAGTTTCTCTACCGCTACAACAGTGCCCATGGCACGCCATTAAGGGCCAAGCTCTTCGCCAACATCAATCGGCTGAACCGGCTGGGCAGCCGTTTCGCGCCCCTGGCAAACGTAGTCTCCCGCACGCCGGGCCTGCGATGGCTGCTCCACCGATTCCTGGGCATCCATAAGGACCGCCCCCTCCCCTCCTTCGCCAGCCAGACGTTCCCAAGCTGGTTCCAGAGCCGGACACCGCCCAGCAATGCCCCCCGCGGCCCGGTCGTACTCTTCAACGACACCTTTATGAACTACAACGTCCCATCTATCGGCATATCCGCCGTGGAGCTTCTGGAGCGGGCCGGATTTCAGGTGCTCCTCGCCAACGCCCGTTGCTGCGCCCGACCAATGATTTCCAAGGGGCTCCTACGAGAAGCGAAGGCCAGCGCCCGCTTCAACGTGGACCTTCTAGCCCCGTATGCCGCCCAGGACATCCCCATTGTCGGCTGCGAACCCAGCTGCCTGCTGACGCTACGGGATGAATACCCGGACCTGCTTGGAGACGACAAATCGAAGGCTGTCGCCGCCAACTCCTTCCTCATCGACGAGTTTCTGATGAATCTACATAGAAAGGGAGAACTAGACCTCCAATTCTCCGATAAGGGGAAGAAAATTCTATTCCATGGCCATTGCCACCAGAAAGCCCTCACCGGGACCGCCGACGCCACGAGCGCTCTGGGCCTGCCGACCAATTTCCAGGTGGAGGAGGCTGAGACGGGCTGCTGTGGCATGGCGGGATCCTTCGGCTTCGAAAAGGAACACTACGATATGTCAATGGCCATCGGCGGACAGAAGCTCTTCCCGAAAGTGGAATCGATGGGCGAAGATTGGGAAATTGCCGTCATGGGCATCTCCTGCCGCCAGCAGGTGGAACACGGGACCAACCGCCGCCCCCGCCACCTCATCGAACTCCTCCGTGACGCGGTGATCTAACCCATTGCCCATCCACACGTCATTCTCTTCTCTCCGTCATTCCGGCCCCCGAGCCGGAATCCAAAATCCCTCCTCCACACCCCCCAACCATACTGCCACCTTCCCCTTGTCCTAAATCCCCACCCCCTGCTACCCTCTCCCAATGCCGCCACAAACTTCATTGGCATCCAAAAGCCCTACGCATGTCCAAGATGATACTCTTTACCAAGTCAACTCCACTCATACCCGTCTAATAGAAAAAAAAACGAGAAACGAGACCAAATCAGCCGAATCCACGCCTACTTCACCCTCCATCCACTCATCTCTCGTTTTCCAAAACGAGTTAACCCCACGCCTGACAATCCTGAAACGAGTCACTCGTTTCCCCACTCGTTTTCGATATCCCATCTCAATAATCTTACCGCCCGATACACGCCAGCCAATCCCACCCACGTCATCAGAAAGAAATGACCCCTTCAATGGCCCTCAGCCCACCCCCAATGTCATTCAATACCCCCACGATGTCATTCTGAGCGCAGCGAAGAATCTCGTTGGGGTCGGCAGTCAACCCCCACCGGGATGCAGTAGTCTAACCCAAACCAAATTAGAGAGGTAAAGCCATCAAGTTAGGCGACAAATGGCTCAATAAATGCAGCGAAGCCGAACTGTACAAAGTGTTTGACGAGTGGCTGCGAGAGGCGGCAAACACGAGGATTTGGTCCGAAAGTAACCCTCAAGGACAACGTATCCATTGGAAATCCTTCGAGGATGCCTCTTACCACCCCAGCAAGAAAGCGCAGATGCACTCGGCAGGTTGCTACCTGTTCGGCTGGGGATCAGGATTCGACAAGGTCGTACCACGATACGTTGGCCAAACGGGCAAAAACACCCTGAAAGGAAGACTTAGAAATAGATATTTACCAACTAAGGGTTTCAACCTTAATCCAGCAGACAGCAAAATCAAGCAGTGCGCAATAGTCACTTGGCTTACCGAAAACGGACTAGCGGGCGTTCGTGGAGGATGGAAAACACTTCCCAACGAATTCGACAATCTCATTTTAAGCATTATAAAAACTATGGCCCCAAAAAGGCAGTGGTTATATCCAAAATCAAAAGCAAGCAGAACCGAGGCGACATCGTTAGGCACATCAAAGACCATTATCCACCACCGCTGGCAGTGAGACATGGTAGAGACTTCGCCAAACACGGAATAGGCGAAATATGGTTCGCTCTATTTCCAATGTCTGATAAAGCAAAAGAATTGGAGGATATACTGATTCCCACAGTCCGGTACTGGAACCGCCAAAACAAGCGCGATGACATTCTGAACCGGCGTTGATTCCTAGAATCTAACTCCTACCCAAAAATATCCCGGCCCCCGCGCACAACAAGGATCACCCCCACCACCAGAAGCACCCAGGCCAGCACCATCACCAGGCTCCGAACACTCACCCGCCCCGTGTATCGCGCCCCGAGGTTGGAACCTATCATCCCTGTCAGGCCCATTGCCAGCAGCAGCGGCAAGTCTACCTCACCGTGAATTCCATGCCCGATGAATCCGAAAATTCCCAACACTGCGCCCACCACAAGGTTGGAGCCTGCCGCCCGGCGAGGGTCTATCTTCAATATCCTGATCATCAGGGGAAGCCGTAGGCTGCCGAGAATCAGCCCCACACCCCCACCCAACAGGCCGATGGCCGCGCCACCCACTCCCGCTAAACTGCCACTCGCCTTAGTCAAACCGGCCTCATCCTCGGAAGGCTCTCCGGACTTCCCATCCTCACCTTCGGAGGCGAGTCGACGGCTCAGGCCAAAAAACTCCACACCCTGCCACAGGACCAGCACCCCCGCCACCGCAATCAACAAGCCCGCAGGGAAATTGCCGCCAAAGAATCCCCCAGCAAAGCCTCCAATTATCGACGGAACCCCCAACCAGAGGACAACTCCCCAATCAATGCGTCCCTCCGCCACGTGTCGGTAACCTCCAGCCATGGCGGAAAGGGCGCTCACCAGAATGTTAGTGCCTGCGGCGAACTGGGGATTCACGCCCATCAAGAGCAGCGCCGGCAGCCGCATCGTTCCCAGGGCCAGGCCCACAAAGCCGCCTAGTACCCCCACCGCTAACGAGAGAAGCGAAAGCAGCGCTAGCTGCCACAATGCCAAGTCTGTGGTGAATTCAATCATCGACTACCGGACCTGCTCTTCCCCTGCCTGACGTCGGAATACCTCTACTCCCGCGCCCGCTAAGACACCACCCTTTATGGGCGGACGGACCTTCATCACGCGCACACGCACGCTCTGGACCGGATAGGCACCCAGAATCTCGCTGGCTATGGCGTGGGCCACTGCCTCCACCAGATTTTGCCCAGGCCCCTCCAAGTGACGTTTCGCCACCCGGTAGAGGTCCGTATAGCTGACGCTGTCCGCAATATCGTCGGACACCCCCGCGGCGGTCAGGTCCAACTCCGCCTCAAGGTCTACCTCGAAGGGCTGGCCCAACACCCGCTCCTCGTCGTTCCGTCCGTGATAGCCGTAGAACTGCATCCCCTCCAGTATGATTCTATCGCCCGATGCTTCACTCATCTTCCAAGACCACCGCAGTGCCGTAGGCGAACAACTCCATAGCCCCTGACATTATCACCGACGTGGCCAGGCGCACGTTCACCACCCCGTTGGCCCCCATGCGCTCCGCCTGCTCGATCATCCGCGCCGTGGCCACGGCGCGGGCTTCCGCCAGAAGCTCGGAGTATTCGCTAATTTCGCCCCCGAAGAGGCTCTTGATGATGGCGACGATATCGCGACCCAGATTTCGAGCCCTTACCGTGCTGCCCCCTACCATCCCGAGAACCTTGACGATGCGTTGCCCTTTAATGGTCTCCGTCGTTACCGTAATCATCAACCGTTCTCCATCCTGGAAATCTCCTTAGCCAGTTCCAGCAAATTATAGGCCCGCTTTACAACCGGAACGTCCACCATGTTCCCGTCCAGGGCCAGCGCACCCCTACCCTGGGCCGTGGACTCTTCCCACGCCGCGACCACCCGCCGGGCGTACTCCAGGTCCTCCTCCCTTGGCGTAAACACGGCGTTGATGGTCTCCAACTGGGCGGGATGAATCGCAAACTTCCCCTTGTATCCCAGGATGGCGGCCGATTCCACCTCTCTTCGCAGCCCTTCCGCGTCTCGAAACCGGACGTAGGGGGTATCCAGGGCTACTATACCGGCGGCGCGAGCGGCGATGGGCACGAGAGCGCGCGGGAAAGCCACCTCCTCCCCGCTCTCCGTTCGCTGCAAACCCATGTCGTTCGTAAAGTCTTCGGCCCCAAAGGCCAGGGCCACCACGCGGCGAGACGCGGCAGAGATGGCAGAGGCAGACAGAACTCCCGCCGCGCTCTCAATCCACGGTATGATCTTCACCGTGCCCACGGGCATTCCCCGGCGAGCCTCCTCCACGCTCAGCAGCCGGTGACACTCCGTAACGTGCCACGGAGAATCCACCTTGCCCAAGCTCACGCCGTATAGCTGAGGGGAAACAACGGCCTGCAGTTCTTCCGCAGTCCTCCCCGTGTCCAACGAGTTGACTCGGACCATCACTTTCTGCCCACGCTGTGAAAGCGTAGGAACTAACTCGGCAACCAGGCCCCTGGCCGCCGACTTCTCTTCCGGCGGCACGGAATCCTCAAGGTCCGCCACCAACACGTCAGCCTGAAATCCCCTGGCCTTCTCCAGCATATTCCGCCGGTTTCCCGGCACAAACTGCAAGCTCCTCAGCAACTCCAATAAACGACCTCCTAGTGAACGACCAGCCTTCCCAGACAGCCCCGCAGCACAGCGTCATCGCCGTCCAGCCAAGTATAGCACCCAGCCAACGAGCCACAAACATGACGGCCCTGGGAACCAGGACAAGGGCCGTCGGACCTCCCACTGGCAAACGAGAAGCCTACTTGCGACGGTCTACGTCGCTTCGAAAAGGGAATGACCCTGTAAAGACCTGCCTAAACCCGTGCCCGTCCGGCGTTGACATCCGCCCAACATTAGTACAAAAATAGGTATCCTTAGCGCCAAATGGGGGCCGTCATGGTGAGTAAAGATGATTTCCGGGGTGGCATGGCCCGGTTCGCCACAGGCGTAACCATCGTGACCACCCTGGACCACCAGGGCAGTCTCCACGGCATGACCGCAAACTCCTTCACATCCATTTCCCTCACGCCTCCACTGGCCCTCGTCTGCGTGGATTTCCGCACCCACACCCATGAATTCATCAAGTCCATGGGAGCTTTCGGCGTCAACATCCTGAGCCAGGAACAGAAGGAGATAGGCGCCTACTTCGCCCGCAAGCCCCAAGACCGGCTCGGCACGCCCTTTCAGCACCGCATGAGCGAGATCGGCCTGCCCATCATAGAAGGTTCCATGGCCTTCTTCGGCTGCCGGGTGGTTGATGCCCACGTCCACGGCGACCACACCATATACATTGGCTCCGTTGACGAAATGGCTCTGGGAGACAAGGCGAATCCGCTGCTCTACTACGAAAGCCGCTTCACCCAGCTGGGCCAAGCTTGAGAATCTTCCTGCCCCTCTTACGTAGGGGGCGTAGCTCGCAAACCACCCATCCCCGACTCTACAGCGCTACGAACCCTCGTGGCCGTTCCTGAAGCAAGCTATAGACGCGACATGGTCGTCCTCACCCGGCCGCCAGATAATCACCCCGCCGGCGGTTCTGCCCTGGGTTGATATCCCCTCCAGGTTCGTCCGGTATACTTGCGACCGCTCCGAAACCAGCAACACTTCGTCCTCCACCCCGTCTCGCACCACCCTGGCATCCACAACCGGCCCCGTCTTCTCCGTTACCCGGAAAGAAATAACCCCCTGTCCGCCCCTCTGTTGTGTTCTATTCCTAATCACAGTCATCATCTTGCCGATCCCATTGGCGCTGATTATAAGAATCTTATCCTTGGGCATGATAGTTTCCATTCCCACAACTTCGTCGGCTCCCAAAAGCTGAATCCCCTTTAGCCCACCCGAAGTACGGGATCGGATCAGTTGCTCGGTTGCTGGAAAGCGGATTGACTTGCCCGTAGCGGTGAATAGAATAACCTCCTCCCCTTCCTCAAGTTCTCTTACCGATATCAGTTCATCCCCTGTGTCCAGTCGCATTATTATCAGTCCGTTGCTCCGAAGGTTCGCTAGATTCTTCAACTCCAGCCCCTTGACTTTCCCCTTCCGTGTGCCCAATACATACTTGCTTCCTAGGTCCAGTTCCGAAGTCGAAACTACCTCTGTCACCCGTTCACCGGGCGTTAGATTAATCAGATTCACCAGCGGCGTGCCCCGGGTCGTACGCGACGTATCCCCCACAATCTCAAAGCAGTCCAGCCGGTAAACCCTGCCCCTATTTGTGAAGAAAAGCAACATGTCGTGGGTATCGGAGATCAACAGATGCTGCACCGCGTCCCTTTCACGGGTGGACATCCCCCGTTTGCCCTTCCCTCCTCGAAGCTGGGACCGATAGGTCGCCGCCGGCATTCGCTTGATGTAACCCCGCCGGCTGATGGTGATTACCACCTCCTCGTGCTGGGTCAGGTCCTTCAACGAAATCTGCGTCGGCTCGTCCCGGATTATCCGCGTCCTACGCGGGTTGGCGTAGCGTTTCTTGAGATCAAGGGTCTCCTCCTTGATGACACTAAGCACCTTGGCCGGGTCCGCCAGAAGCTCCTCCAACTCGCCGATGGTCTGCAGCAGCGCCTCGTATTCGTCCTCCAGCTTCTGCCGCTCCAAGGCGGCCAGCCGGCGCAACTGCATGTCGAGAATAGCCTGCGCCTGCACCTCAGTCAGTCCTAACTCCACCATCAGGCTGTTCCTGGCCGCTTCCACGTTCTCCGACCCGCGTATGAGCTTGATTACCATGTCCAGGAACTTTATGGCGATGCGCAAACCCTCCAGGATGTGCGCCCGCTCGTTGGCCCGCTTGAGTAGAAACTCCGTCCGGCGGATTATCACCACCCGCCGATGTTCAATGAAGAGTTGGAGCATTCTCTTCAGGTTCAACACCTGAGGTTGACCGTCCACCAGCGCCAACATGATGGCGTTGAATGACGATTGCATCGGCGTGTGCTTGTACAGGTTGTTCAGGACCATCTGCGCCTGGGCCGCTCGCTTCAGGTCCAGTACGACGCGGAGGCCCTTCCTGTCCGACTCGTCCCGAATATCCGAAATCCCATCTATCTTCTTGTCCCGCGTCATCTGGGCGATGCGCGCCACCAGGCTGGCCTTGTTCACCTGATAGGGAAGCTCCGAGACCACTATCTGGGAGCGGCCGTTCTTCAACTCGTTGATCTCCACCTCAGCCCGCATCACCACCCTGCCCCGGCCCGTGGAGTACATCTGCTTGATGAATTCCCGGTCTCTTCCTACCAACGCCATAGCGCTGGTCGGAAAGTCCGGCCCCTTGACTATCTTCAGCAGGTCTTCCACGTAGGCGTCCGGATTATCTACGAGATAGCAGATGGCGCTGCAAATCTCTCCCAGGTTGTGGGGCGGAATACTGGTGGCCATCCCAACCGCAATACCGGCAGCGCCATTCACCAGCAAATTCGGCAGGCGGGCAGGCAATACTACAGGCTCCTTAATGGAATCGTCGAAGTTGAGCGCGAAGTCCACCGTATCCAGTTGAATGTCCGCCAGCATCTCTTGGGCAATGCGGGTCAGCCTGGCCTCGGTATACCGCATAGCTGCCGGCGGGTCGTCGTCAATGCTCCCAAAGTTTCCCTGGCCGTCTACCAGCGGGTGGCGAAGGGAGAAATCCTGAGCCATCCGCACCAGGGCGTCGTAGACCGGCCCGTCACCGTGGGGATGAAACTTACCCAGCACCTCACCCACAATCCGCGCACACTTCTTATGGGGATTGGTAGGCGCCAGGCTGATTTCGTTCATGGCGTACAGAATGCGCCGCTGCACCGGCTTCAACCCATCTCGTATGTCCGGCAGCGCCCGCGACACAATGACGCTCATGGCGTAGTTCAGATAGGACGTCCGCATCTCGTCATGGATGCGAATGGGTCGAATTCTCTCTCCAGGAGTGATTACCATCTACTTCTTCACCTCTCCCTCACTGGGCCGAAACCCGAATTCAGCGCCAGCGTGGTTATGTATACAAGCCCTTCCGCCGATTCTATCAATCGCCCCCCGGGCGCTCTCCATAGCATGGTAAACGGATTTCACTCCATACGGCCCGGCGGAAACCTTCCGGCGGCGTTCGACAGAACTAGGGAGCGGTGCGAGCCAACAGAAAACCTTGAGCCCTTTCAACAAAGGCTTGGAAGATGCCGCCAAAACCCCGAGGCAGCTTTTCTTCCCCGCTCAGGTTCGCCCGGAAGCCGAGAATCCAGTTATGCTCGGCGCTCTCCAGGCCCTCCACAGTCCCCTCCTCTACTTCATAGGCCGAAGCCAACAGACGGGGCGCCCGATGGCTGTCGATGAGGCTGGGTGTGACCCTTACGCCTCCAAGTCGGAAGAAACCACCCGCGCCCAGAATGGCCGCCGTCTTGCTCCCAGGCGAGACGTATATCGTACGGCGGGCAGGTTCGTCAGCGCTGGACTCGGTCTGCGTCCAAGTCGACGCCTTTGCCTCAGGGGCTTTCCCGCCAAAGACTTCGTTAAGCAGGAAAAGACCGTCGCCCACCGCCAGGACCGGCATGTCCAACTCCAAGGAACGGGCAAGGATTTCTCGATGCCCCTCAGTCCAACGGGGATATGGCTTGCAGTTCAGGGCGCCATTGGAAGCGCCTTCCTGTGCATCCCCCGCCCCACCGTCCCCAAGAACGTACAGGCCGCCCACCCCGGTCTCTTCCAGAACGGAGGGACCGGCGTCCGATGATGTCTCCATCAATCCAACGTCCATGCCGCTCTCGTGGGGAATAACCAACGCAGAGCGCGATTTTCCTTCACGGGAGGGCCTCAAGACAACGATAACCATGTTATGTAATTATACTAAATCTGGAATTGCTTTACCAATCGCGCCTCCAAATCACCCTTTGCTAACAACCTCAATACTTGGTATGCTAGTCTCAATACGCTGCCTCAACCCGACAGAAACGCAGAGAACAAAATGCACTCCATAGCCCGACGATAGCGAATTCGCTTTAAGGAGCCAGAAACTACGTGGCACAAATGACGGACCTGCCCCTCAATAAGGCTTATAGCCAGTACGTAAGCGGACTCAAGGACAACAGGAAGAAGGGAATCTCCCAAGACCTCAATAGATTCGTACGCTGGTGCGGCAGTTCCGGCCCAATTAGCGCCCTCACCCCACAGACCGTTGCTTCCTACTGCGAATGGCTCGGCCGCAGCGGCGGCGACGTTGCCAAGAAGTTGGACCCCGTCAAGAAATTCCTCACCTACCTGAAGAACGAAGAACTGGTTAAAGTTAGCCTGGCAACCCACGCCAGAGTGCCCAAGAACAAGGCTCTGGCCAGGATTGCCAGGAGCCAGAGAGCCGCCCCGGAAATCGCCCAACTAACCCAGGAAGGCTTCGAGAAGCTCACCCATCAACTGGAAGACCTTAAAGCCGAGCGCACCAGTGTCGTTGGCGACATTGGCCGTGCCATGGCCGACAAGGACTTCCGAGAGAACGCCCCCTTGGACGCAGCCAAAGAGCGGCAGGGCCTAGTGGAATCTCGCATCCGCGAGTTGGAGCACACCCTCAGCGCCGCCGTAATCACCAGCTCGGACTCCAATAAGATCGCCCAGCGCGTGGCCATCGGCAAGAAGGTCGTCCTGAGAACCACGGGCAACGGCCGCAAGTTCTCTTACCTCGTCGTTCATCCTAGTGAGGCAAATCCCGTTGACGGCAAGATTTCCAGTGAGTCTCCCGTTGGCAAAGCCCTCATGAACCGGCAGGCAGGCGAGGAGGTTCAGGTCATCGTCCCTAAGGGCGCCATCCATTACCTCATCGAAAAGATCACCGGATAGCCCGTCTTAACCCTCTACGGCTATCTGTCGCTACAGCAGCCCTTCCACTACCTCTCGCACCTGCTCCAACGGCACGTCCCGACTGGTCGTCGCCTTCCCCACCTCCTCCAGGAGCACCCATCTGATCGCACCCCTCGTCGACTTCTTGTCCAACGCCATCGCCGAAAAGATCTGCTCCACGTCCAGACCTTCCGCCCTTAGAGGCAGATTGAACCGCTCCAACAACTCCTCCTGACGCTTCACCACGTCTCTCCCAATCATCCCCATCCGCCGGCTCAACTCCGCCGCTCCCATCATCCCCACTGACACACCCTCGCCGTGCATCCACTCGCCGTATCCGGTGGTAGCCTCAATGGCGTGGCCGATGGTATGTCCGTAGTTCAGCAGCACCCGTTTGCCCAGGGTCTCCCGTTCGTCCTCCGAGACAACTCCTGCCTTGATGGCGATGCTTCTCCTGATAACCCCGGTGGATAGCTCCGGCTCCAACCCCATAAGCTCAGAGGCGTGGTTCTCGAAGACGGACACCAGGTCCGCGTCCATGATGAACCCGTGCTTGATAGCCTCCGCCCATCCCTCGGAAAGCTCCCGGCTGCCGAGAGTCGTCAGCGTGTGCGGGTCGGCCAACACCATCTGTGGTTGGTAGAAGGCCCCGACAAGGTTCTTGGCCTCCGGCAGATTCACCGCCGTCTTGCCACCAATTGATGCGTCCACCATAGCCGCCATGCTTGTGGGCGCTTGAACGAAGGGCATTCCCCTAAGATAAGTTGCCGCCACAAAGCCGGCCAGGTCTCCCACCACACCGCCACCCACGGCCAGAATCGTATGTCGGCGCTCCGCTCGCCGGCTGGCGAGCCAGTGATACATGGCATCCGCCATCGCCCAAGACTTGCTCTCCTCTCCCGCCGGAATAATGAAACAGTGGGCCTCTATCTCCGCTCGTTGAAGGGAACGCTGTACCTGTCTGCCGTAGAGGGGAAAGACGTTATCGTCGCTGATGATGTAGACCGGCCCGCTGATTCCCGCTTTCCGAAACTGCTCACCTATCTGGTCCAGCAGTCCCCACCCTACCCGAATGGGACAGCTGCCCCTGGAATGGGTAACCACCGCCGCCAGTTCGGGGTCGCCGTCGCCGGCCGAATCCATGCGTCCACCCAACATCTGCCACGCCCGCACTACCTCAGCCGCCACCTGTGACTCTGACAGGCTGTCCGTCTGCACAACCCACTGCGCCAACGAGTAGAAGGATTGACGTTCCGCCTTCAGGCTCCGAATTCTAGTCAGGGGGTCCGAGCCAGCCAGCATCGGGCGTTCCTCGGGCGACCTACCTTGATTCTGCTGAACTAAACGCTTATATATCGTCTCCGGGCGGGCTTCCAGCCCCACCACCAGACCGCTCTCGAACAGCAGACAGCGGTTTTCCGCGTCCATGAGAACGCCGCCCCCGGTAGCGACAATCTTGCCGTCTCCGGCGCAGGCCCGAGCCAGCGCTTCCCGCTCCAAGCGACGAAAGGTTCCCTCCCCTTCGTCAGCGAAGATGTCCGCAACCTCTTTCCCCCGACGGCTAACGATATCCTCGTCCGTGTCCACGAGCTGCCAGCCGAGAATGCGGGCTACCTCGGCAGCAACCTTCGACTTGCCCGTGCCGGAAAAGCCGGTGAGAATGATGTTCCGCAGTCTACCCATGGACCAACCCACCTTCCACAGACGTATCAGTCATTATACCCCTAGTAAGGTTTCACGGCCTCAATAACACTGCGCTGGTGCGCCTCTTCCTGGTCAACCACAATCCGCTCGGCCATCCGCCGTATGTGGTATTCCATGGTAAGCCTCAGATGGGTCCCATTCCGGTAATCAGCTGGCGCTATCCCGTCTACCCGCTTCGCCTCCTGCAGCCTCATGCAAGTTTCAAAAGACTTCTCAATTTGAGGGTTGTACACCGCCAGGGCCACACCTCCCCTTTCCGTCAACACCGCAAAACAAGGCACGTCCGTCGGCCCATCCCCAATGTAAATCATGTTGCGGAAGGGAATTCGCCGCTCCTTCTCCGGCATGTGGTCATTCACGTCGTGAGACAGGTCAACGTACTCGGGGCCCTTGGTTATTCGAAACAGGTACTGGGTCTTGGACGTGTGACTCACGACGCGTTTGGGCCAGAAGACTCGGCCTTCCCCATCTTCGTCCAACTCACAGCCGAAGATGGCCTCAACGCCCTCGTTGAGAACGCTTCCCGCCGGCACCGCCTTTAGCCCGGAGGTTACGATGTAGTGCTCCAGAGTTACCCCGTGGCGAATATATCTCTCGTCCTTCAAGAAACTGCCCAGCTGATCGAATACCTGCGGGACGCCGGGAAAAAACTTCAGCTGCTGCCCAAACGCCTGCAAGTCTGCGTTGGAAAGCCGCCGAAATGTAGGGTTATCCAGCAGTAGCCGTATCCACGCCAACTCGTCTTCGTAGGCCCGTTCGTCCCGCAACCTGTCCGATTCCTCCCAAAAGGCGTTAGCCTCCACGCCAATTTGCGGGAATATCACGTCCTGATGCATGGACTGCGGGCTCAGAGTCCGGTCGTAGTCGTAGACGACGGCGATAACGTTTTGCGCCTGAGCCATTGGAACTGCCCTAATCGATGTTGGCCCCAGAACTCCATTTCCTGGGCCTCACCGTCTCCAGATATGCCTGGTAGTTCCGGCGCGTCTCCGACACGTTGTCACCCCCGAACTTCTCCATGAAGGCGTCCGCTAGCACAAGGGCCACCATTGCCTCGCCGATAACCCCGGCGGGAGGCACCTGGCAAACGTCCGAACGCTCGTAGTGGGCCTGCACCAGTCCGCCTGTGTCCAGGTCCACGGATGGCAGTGGGTTGACCAAGGTAGATATAGGCTTGATTGCGAAGCGGGCCACCAGGGGCATTCCACTCGTCATTCCACCCTCAGTACCGCCGGACCGGTTGGTCTTACGCTGCCAGGGTTGGTCGGGGTCCGTCACCGGCTCAATGACGTCGTGTACCTGGGAACCCCTATGGTTGACGGACTCCCAACCGTCGCCGATGGAAACGGCCTTGCAGGCGTTGATGGACATCAAGGCCTGAGCAATGCGCCCGTCCAGCTTACGGTCCCACTGGACGTGAGACCCCAGGCCGATGGGCACTCCATAGACGATAACTTCCACTACGCCTCCCACCGTATCTCCGGCCTCCTTGGCCGAATCGATGGCCTCTACCATGCGCGGCTCCGCCCCAGGGTCTGCGCACCGCACGGATGAAGCTTCCACCCTCTCCCAGTCCACGTCACCATTCACCTCCGCCCGCACACCTCCAATAATAAGAGAATGGCTGCGAATCTCCATGCCGAACTCTTCCAACAGCCGGCGGGTTACCGCCCCCGCCGCCACTCGTGCCGCCGTTTCCCGGGCGCTTGAGCGTTCCAATACGTCCCGAACGTCATCGTATCCATACTTCATCGTGCCAGGCAGGTCGGCGTGGCCCGGCCTTATCCGCGTAACCCTGTCCACAGCTTCCTCAACAGGCTCCACGCTCATAACCGTGGTCCAGTTTACCCAGTCCCGGTTCTCGATGGTCATGGCGATGGGACTTCCCAGGGTCCGCCCGTGCCTGATTCCGGAAACCACGTGGGCCCAGTCCTGCTCAATCAACATTCGACCGCCCCGCCCGTGGCCCTGTTGACGGCGCACCATCTGCGTCCCGATATAATCCTCGTCTATCGAAAGACCGGCCGGCATCCCTTCGACAATGACCACCAAACCCTGACCATGTGATTCGCCGGCGGTAAGAAATCTAATCATAGCTTCCCCTTGATTCTGCCTTGCTGCTTGTCCAACGCCGCCCGAGCCGCCTCGAACATTGCCTCCACCGGAGCCTGCCGGCCCGTCCACAACTCGAAGCCTATAGCCCCCTGGTATACCAGCATGGAGAGGCCCCCATACACCCTCGAGCCCGCCCGTGCAGCCTCCCGCATCAGCGGCGTCTGCGGTGGATTATACACCAGGTCATACACCAGCGCGGCGGCGGGGATATCTGCCGACGCCAAGGGCGAAGCAGCCGCAGCGGGGGTATGGAGCATCCCCATAGTGGTGCACTGGACTATGAGATCGGACGAAGCAGCCGCCTGCCTCAAATCACTGGACTCTAAAGAAATGGCCTGAACGCCGCCCCCGAAGTGACGCGCTAGGTCGTCGGCAAGCCGTTGCGCCCGCTCCGGCGTGCGATTGGCGATGGTGATATCCTCCACGCACTCCTCGTCCAGGGCCATGACCACCCCCCTGGCGGCGCCCCCCGCGCCGATTATCAGGACCCGGCTGCCCTCGAATGAGAACCCCACCTCCTCACGCAGTGCCCGCACTAACCCCGCTCCGTCGGTATTCTGGCCAAAGAGTCGCCCATCATCGTTGACCACCGTGTTGACCGCCCCCGCCCTCTGCGCTTCTGCCGACACTTCGTCCATCGCCGCCATCACCGCCTCCTTGTGAGGCACTGTGGCGTTGAACCCCAGAATCTTCCCCTCCGAGTTGCGCACCCCGGCCAGAAACTCTTCCAGGTTCTCCGGTGCGACCTCCCACGCATCGTAGGTAATGTCCAAGCCGCACTGTGCCAGGGCCGCACGGAACATTACCGGCGACATGGAATGGCCGATGGGGTACCCGATGATGCCCAGACGCCTGCTCATTGCCCTCGCCTACTGTCCAGGTAAGATTGGAGAATCACCGCAGCCGCAGCCGCGTCGGATCTGCCTTTCTCTCGCGAAGGCTTTCTTCCGGCGGCGCGCAGTCGGCTTTCCGCTTCAAAGGTCGAAAACCGTTCGTCCCAGGTGGACACCCGCACCCCCCCGTCCTCCTCCAAACGCTTACAGAACTCCTCCACCTGTCGTGCCTGAACGCCCCTCCTTCCCTTGAGGGTGAACGGCATTCCCACCAGTACCGCCTCCGCTTCCAACTCGCGGGCCTTACGCGTAACGGCCTCCACGTCGGCGACCATGCCCCGCCTTTCGATATAACCCCGAGGGGAAGCCAGTATCCCCATCGGATCGCTGACCGCCATCCCAATGCGACGCGTCCCTACGTCCAGCGCAAGAAGTCTCAGGACTTAACCTCCCGCTCCACCAGATCTACGACGCCTTCAAGAGCTTGCGGGAGCAAATCCAGCCGCCTGCCGCCCGCCTGTGCCGATTCGGGACGACCGCCGCCACCGCCACCCAACTGCCGCGCCGTCTCTCGAACGATGTTCCCCGCGTGCAGGCCCCGCTTTACCAGGTCCGGCGTTACCATGGACACCAGCAGCGGCCTGCCATTCTGCGCCATAGCCAGAACCAGAACCCCGCTGCCAAGCTTCGCCTTCAGCCAATCCCCCATATCTCGCAAAGCTTCGACGCTGCCCGCCGACGTTCTGGCCGCCAGCACCTTCACCCCTTTAGCCTCCCGAACCTGTCCCAACAACCCCTGGGCTTCCATCCGCAAATTCTTCCGTTCCAGCTGCGCCACTTGCCTCCTCAAGGCCCGCATATCTGAAATAAACCCTTCCAGCCTGTCTTCCAAGTCCGCCACGGGAGTCTCCAAGCGACCGGATATTCGTTGCAGAAGCTCCGACCGCTGTTGAAACAACTCGACAGAACTCTGCCCCGTCACGGCTTCCACCCTCCGCATTCCTCCGCCGATGCTGGATTCCCCCAGAATGAACAGGGGACCGACCTCCCCCGTAGCATCCACGTGAGTACCCCCGCAGAGCTCGACACTGAAGGGCTTGTCCTCGTTGCCGCTCGACATGGTAACCACCCGAACCCGATCGCCGTACTTGTCGCCAAAGAAGGCCAACGCCCCGGCCCGAACAGCGTCGGCGTAGGTCGTAACGTGGGTGGAAACGCCCATGTCCTCCCGCACCTTCTCATTGGCCAGCCCCTGAATTTCTCGCATCTCCTCGCTCTCCACGGCTCCCACGTGAGAGAAGTCGAATCGCAGCCGCTCCGGCGTCACCAGGGACCCCGCCTGCTTGACGTGTGGGCCAAGTACGGCGCGGAGGGATGCGTGAAGAATGTGGGTGCCGCTATGGTTTCGCGCCGCCGACTGCCTACGACTTGCGTCCACCCGCGCCGACACCGGGTCCCCCAGCGAAATATCTCCCTCGGACACAACGCCTCGATGCACGACTAGCCCCGCCGCTGGATTCTGCGTGTCCGTCACCTCGACCACCCCGTTGGGTCCGACGATGCTGCCCGCGTCCCCAACCTGACCACCCCCCTCAGCGTAGAAAGGCGTCTCCCCCAACACCACCTCCACCACCTGGCCCTGGGTGGCGTGGCCCACCTGCTCCCCACCGACCAGAAGGGCTGTCACCTCCGTCCCTCGCTCCAGTGAACCGTACCCCACGAATTCCACCGACTCCGATCCCAACTCCTCGTAATGGCTCTGAATCTCCATGCCGCCTGTGGAAACGTGGGCCGCCCGTGCCCGCGCCCGCTGGGCATCCACCTCCTGTTGGAACCCCTCCTCATCCACCCCCAAACCCCTCTCTCGCGCAATCTCCTCCGTCAGCTCCCGCGGGAATCCGAAGGTGTCGTGAAGAACAAACACCTCCCTTCCCGTAAGCATTTTCGTCAACCGGCTCTCTACGGGAAATTCGGTGGCCTTCTCGATATCTCCCTTGGCTTCTTGCAATACGTCCTGTAGGACGCTTTGGGGTCGAACGAAGCCACCCGCCTCTTCTGCCAATTCATCAATCTGCCTAAGCATTCCAGCCTTGGTCATTTCAGTCATCGGCCGCTCAACTTGGAAAATTTGACGCAGGCCCAGATGCAGTGGAATCAGCCCATCCTCCAGCATGGGCATCCCCACCTGGATGGTCTGGTTGAAACGCTCCTCTTCCAGATTCAATACCCTGAGGATGAACCCCCGGTTGGTCCCCAAGTCCGGGTACGCCTTGCAGAAGTTATCTATGGCAGCGGACGCCATCTCCGCTATGAACGCCCTCTCCAGCCCCAACCGACGTCCATACCTCACCGCCCGTCGGATAATCCGGCGGAGCACATACCCTCGACCCTCGTTGCTGGGCACCACCCCATCGGAAATCAGGAAGGATGCGGCCCTTGCGTGTTCCGCCACCACCCGCAAGGCGTAGTCCATCGACGGTTCCCGTCCATATACTCTCCCGGAAAGCTCCGACGCCTTTGCCACCAGTGGCTGGAACAAGTCCGTATCGTAGATGCTCATATGCCGCTGCATTACCACAGCCGCCCGCTCCAACCCCATACCCGTGTCGACGCTTGGCGCGGGAAGCGGCGTGCGGCATCTGTTCAAGTCCTGGTAAAACTGCATGAAAACCAGGTTCCACAGCTCTACGATTCGCTCGCATTCGTGGTTGGGGTGGCACCCCTCACCAAGGTCTCCCGAAGGGTCAGCCATCGGTTTGCCGCATCCAAACTCAGCGCCAAAATCGTAGTGCAGCTCGCTGCAGGGACCGCAGGGGCCCTCTAGACCCGCCGGCCCCCACCAGTTATCCGCGTCGCCGTAGCGGTATATCCGCTCCGGCGGCAAACCCACGTCCTCGTGCCAAAGCTCGTAGGCTTCGTCGTCGCTGTAATGAACCGTGGCATAGAACCGCTCCGGCTCCAGACCAAAACCCTGGGAGCTAGACGTTACAAATTCCCACGCCAATGCCACCGCCTGCTTCTTGAAATAGTCACCGATGCTGAAGTTCCCCAGCATCTCGAACATGGTCAAGTGGGTGTGATCTCCCACCTCGTCGATGTCCGTGGTCCGGAAGCTCTTCTGGCTGGACGTCAGCCGACGGGAAGGCGGGCGCTGTTCCCCTTGAAAGAAGGGCTTGAATGGGACCATGCCCGCGCTGGTAAATAGCAGCGTCGGGTCCCCCGACGGCACCAGCGAGGCGCTGGGCATCCTCAAATGCCCCTTGCCCTCAAAGTAGCTCAGAAATAGCTCCCGGATATCGTCGCCTGTCATTGCAAACCCTGCGTGTTCAAGCTTTCCATCCAGTGTAGTCGGCAGCCAATGACAGGACAAGAGGCCACGCCTTTAATTGACCCCAAACCCCCCATGAATTAGAATTGACTAAAGGACGGATCAGGAGGCAGGATGCAGTCAAGCGTTATCAGGAAAATGGAAAAGGCACGTCGGTACGCAGAGCAAAAGGAGAGGGTGGCCATAAGCTCTATCAAGACCACCTTCCACGGCAATCACAGCGATCATCACGTTACTTTCAACGAGGGCAAGTGGTCCTGCTCATGCGCCTTCTTCTCCGGCTACGGAACGTGCAGCCACACCATGGCCCTGGAACGAATCCTAGATCCGATGCTTTCCAGCCGATAGCTTCCCGCCCCTCGGGTACCCGCCGGTCATGCGCGTCTAGACGCGCCCAGGAATTAACTGGAATCCAACCCTCCCGCCTTGGACGGCGTTTCCGCACGATTAAAGCCTGCGGCGCCATAATACTAGCGACCCCTTCATCACACTCCCTCATAGCGCCTGAAAACCAAGCAGGCATTCTGACCCCCAAATCCAAAGGCGTTGGATAGCGCCACCCTCACGTCTGCCCGCCTAGCTTCGTTGGGCACGTAATCCAAGTCGCACAGGGGATCAGCGTACTCGTAGTTCACCGTCGGATGTATAACCCCGTCCGTGATGGAACGGACGCAAGCCACGGCTTCCAACCCGCCTGATGCGCCCAAGGAATGCCCCACCATCGACTTGGTGGAGCTGATGGGCACCCCGTAGGCCCGATCCCCAAATAGCCCTTTGATGGCCGTTGTTTCCACCGCGTCGTTCAAAGGCGTTGAGGTGCCGTGAGCGTTGATGTAGGCCACCTCCTCCTTCGATACTCCCGCATCTTCCAGCGCCATCCGCATTGCCCGAATTGCCCCATCCCCCGATTCCTCCGGCTGCACCGGATGAAAGGCGTCCGACGTACACCCGAAACCCGCCACCTCGCACAGAATGTCCGCACCCCGGCTCAGGGCGTGCTCTTCCGTCTCCAACACAAGAACCGACGCGCCCTCCGCCGGAACGAAACCGTCCCGCTGAGCGTCAAAGGGACGGCTGGCCCTCTGGGGTTCGTCGTTTCTGGTGCTCAGCGCCCGCATAGTACAAAAGCCCGCCAGCCCCAGTTGGCTGATACCCGCCTCGGCGCCCCCGGTTAGCATCACGTCGGCGGCGCCTCGCCTCAGCGTCTCCGTGGCCTCCCCGATGGCCTGGTTGGATGCGGCGCAGGCGGTGATGACCGTTGAGTTGTACCCCTTCAGACCCAAAATGCGGCTGATGTTGGAGGCCGCCATATTGGGCAACGTCATAGGGAAGAAAAAAGGAGAAACTCGCATACCACCTCTCTGCATCATCACGCGGCAACCCTCCTCCGTGGTGGGAAACCCACCGTTGCCGTTTCCCAGCAACACCCCGTACCGATGGGCTTTGGCGGCGTCTATCTCCAGCCGGGCATTCTCCACCGCCTGCATTGCCGCCGACACCGCCAGTTGCGAGAATCGAGCCATCCGTCGCGACTGCCTTCCCGGAATGTACTGGACTGGATCGAACCCCTTGACCTCCCCCGCAATGCGGCACGGAAAGTCTGAAGGGTCGCACAGGGTCATTGGCCCAATACCAGACCTTCCTGAAATCAACCCCTTCCAGGATTCCTCCGCACAAAGGCCCAACGGGGTAAACGCCCCCATTCCCGTGACCACCACGCGCCGTCTCTTCATATCCCGCTGCCCCTTGTCTCAAGCACTGAAGATGCCATGTCAATCTCCGTGTAAAGCTCCGGTTCAATGCCTAGCGCCACTTCCCTAACCTCTGCAGCCAAGAATAGCGACCCGGTAGCCAGCATATAGCCCCCCTTTGGCATCAGACTTCTTGCCCTTTGCACCGCGTGCCAGGCGTCCAAAGACTGGTGCACTTCAATCCCGCGCATGGAGAATCCCCTGACAAGTTCAGCGAGTGATGCAGATCGAGGGTGTCTCGACCGGGTGACCACCACCACCGGATTTAGGGACGCCAACGCGTCCATCATCTGGCCTAAGTTCTTGTCCCTCGAGGCCCCAAAGATGACCACGGGCCGCCTACCTACAAAGAATGCCTCCAGAAACTCCCGCAGCCGCATCATGGAATCGGGGTTGTGAGCACCGTCGCACAATAGGGGCGGCTCCCGTTCTAAGACTTCCAAACGACATGGCCACCGCACTTTCTCAAATCCCCGTCGGATTGCGCCGATGCTAATCTCCACCTCCCGCTCCTTGAGACACTCCAGCACACCCACCGCGACGGCGGCGTTCTCCAGTTGATGCGAACCGAGGAGGGGCATCGTCAGCGCGTATTCGCCCAGTCTTCCTCGGATGGAGAAGGATTGGCCCGAAAGACTTTCGCCGTCCGCCTCCCAGGTAATGTCCCGGCCCGCCTCCCAGAGAGGCGCGTCCATGCTTCGGCACACCCGCCGGATCTCCTCCATAGCCGTCGGCTGTTGCGGCGACGACACTACCGGCACGCCGGGCTTCACGATGCCCGCCTTCTCCCGCGCGATGAGCTCCACCGAGTCACCTAAAATGGCCGTGTGGTCCAGGCTGATAGACGTTATAGCACACGCTTGGGGCTGCAGTAGATTCGTGGAATCCAGACGGCCCCCCAAACCCACCTCCAATACCTGGAAATCGACCCCAATATCCCGGAAGTGCATGAACGCCATGGCCGTCAGAGTTTCGAAGAGGGTAACCCGCCCAAAACGCCCGTCATCGCCAACATTGCACACATGAGGCCAAACTTTCTCCACCAGCGACGCAAACTCCCCCTCCGAAACCGGCTCCCCATCGACACTAATCCGCTCTCTAAAGGTGTGAAGGTGGGGCGAAGTGAACGCCCCGGTCTTGTATCCCTGTTGGGTGAGCCCCGAGGAGACCATTGCCGTCGTGCTGCCCTTGCCCTTTGTCCCCGCCACGTGCACCGCGGGAATTGCGAGATGCGGGTCATCCAACCGGCTTAGCAGAGCCTCCATGCGACTAAGATCGAACTTGACGCGGGGCCCTCGTGGCCCGCGAAACCGCTCGAAGTCCACTAAACCAAGCAAAAGACCCAGGGAAGATCTGTAATCCAACGTCACCTACCGCGCCCATAGAGGAGCACGGCAATTATACCGCACCATCCCCCACCTGAGGCTTGCACGTCATTAGTCGAGGTCGGCGATTCCGTCGCCGAAGGCGGTTTAGCCCCGCCTTCCTGTCATTTCGTGTGCGGCGAAAAATCTATCCAAGCTACGTACGAGCCGGCTCCGGCGAAGGGGCGGGCAAGAGACGCTGCACAAATTCGTGCACATCTTCCCTACCTTCGGAGATTTGAAAGTCTTCCATGAACCCATGATAGAAATTGGCGTGGAATTTTTCGGCCACTTCAAAGCCAATTCGTATGAACGGGTCACTGCGTTCTTCCGCCAGCCGCCTTACGGCCCTCCGCAACTCCCGATGATTCTTGCCGACTTGCCCATCTTCTTGCATAACAGCCATCAGCGCGTGGGTGGCTGCGCCCCATAGCTTCTCAGACGCCTGAAATTTGTCGCCTGCCTCGAACTCCCGGTCAGAAGCCTTCAAAAACTCCCGCGCGGTCTGCACGTGTTCATTTACGTTCATAAATCGAGCCTTTGTTTGGTTCTTGGTCGATTTCTATTTTACCAGGTTAGCCCTGTATGCGGGGGCAGAGGCGCATGGCGTTCTCACCCAAGATCTTCCGCTTGGCGCTGTCCGAAAGCCCCGGCCACTCAACTACCTGGTCCACGCCCGTAGGCCATGCCGTATCCCCGTGGGGCCAGTCCGTCGCGAACAGCAGAACGTCCTCCCCCACCACGTCCACTACCGACTCCAGTGTGGTCTCCCACGTGTCTATACCGTGGAAATACCGCCCACTCTTCACCATCTCGGTTGGTGACCGCTTCAGATAGGGCACGTGATGCGGCGAAAGAACAAAGTGGCTGTCGTACCTGTCCAGAATGGCCGGCAGCCACCCTGCCGCCGTCTCCACAATTGCGGCTCTCAGAGTAGGAAATCGTTCCATGATGCCCCCGCCTATGAGCGCACCCATGGCCGCCATTCCCGCCCACGGGTTGCCCAGGGCGTGCTGTAGGAACCACGCGCCACGCAGGTCGAAGGTGCCTGGCCCAAATGGCGGTCTTGCCGTCCCGCCGTGAATCAGCACGGGCAGGTCCGTCTCTTCCGCAGCCTCGTAGATGGGATAGAGACTGCCGCTGTCCAGTAAAAGGTTGTCTGGTCCTTGGGGCGAAAAGTAGATGCCCACAAGATTGTCGTCCTCCCTGGCCCACCGCCGAATCTCCGATGCGGCCGTTCGTGCATCCGTGAGATTCGCCACAAGCGTCCACTTGAGCCTCTCCGGGGCTTGGGAACAGAAGTCGCTAACCCAACGGTGATACGCCATGTACATCGCATTCTCGAACCCCACGTCGTGGAGGGCGCAATAACTCGAAACATGGGTGGGATAGAGCACACCCACGTCCACGTGGGCAGCATCCATGTCCTCCAATCGCGTCTTCACGTCCCAATTTACCTCAGGACGGATATGCGGCAGATTCCCTCGGTCAGGCCGTCCGAAGTTGGGCCGCCCGCCCGCCCCCGGCTGCAGGATGAACTCCCTGGGCGCCAGCCCGAAGGAGTCGGCCTGCCCCAGGGCGTTATCCGAAATGACGGGCGCAAGAATGGCATGACGGCTGGCCGCCAAGGCCCCCTTGCCGCCCTGACGGATATTCTCCTCGATGGCCATTTTCAGCCGCTCGAAGTCCGCCTGATACGAAGGGTCCACATACCCATCGTACATCTCGTGGGGACGCTCCATAATGTGGGAGTCCATGTCTACAACTTTCCAGCCATTCCAGGCCATGACGCAACACCTTCCGATATCTACTTATATGCTTCTGATCAAAGAGGCGACCGACGCCCCAACGCAGCTAGTCTATGGACGCCTCGCCAACGCTGTCAACGGCGCATCGCCTGAACTCGTCGCTCATCAGTGGTCTCGAATATGCCGAGGCATACGTCCCAACAGCATCTTGAACCCGTCCCCCCAAGTCACCCGGCGCACGTAGGTTATATTGCCTCGCACCGGCTTCGGGCTGAACCTGAACACACTCTGAATCGTGTCCGACTCCGGGTAGTTAGGCACTTGCAGCATGTCCAACTGGTCCTGGGTCACCGGCGGCTTCGAAAACAACTTCTCCGTTAGCCAAACGGGAAACCTCATTAAAGCCACGGGTATATGCAGCTTCAGGCGCTTGGCGCCCATCGTGAATGCTACCGCGTCCACAATCTGGTCGTAGGTCAGCCGTTGAGGCCCGCCAATTTCCACCCTTTGATTCCGCAGGCGCGGGTTATCGATGGCGTTCGCCACGCAACGGGCTACGTCTTCCACCGAAACGGGCTGGAACTCGTTCTTACCGTTGCCTATCACCGGCACCAGAGGCGTGGTCCTTATCAGACCCGCAAGGGCGTTCATGAACTCGTCCCCCTCGCCAAATAGCAGCGAGGGCCGCAGAATCGTGCAGGGTACGCCGCTGCTGAAAACCAGCTGCTCCGCCACCCACTTGCTGTACAGATATCGCATCCCGGGGTCCTCCTGGGCCCCGATAGCGCTAAGATGCACAAAACGCTGTACACCCGCCTCCTCTGCCGCCTTCAACACATTCCGTGTTCCTTCCACGTTGACCCGAAAGAAGGTCGCGCCTCCCCTCTCCTGAATCACCGCCACCAGGTGAACCACCTCGTCAAGGTCGTAGAAGGCCGCCCGCAGCGACGCCGGGTCCGTCACGCTGCCGTAGTGAACGTCCACCCGGTCCTGGTCGAACATCGCCTCGGCCCCGGGCGAACGAATCAGGCAGCGAACGTCCTTGCCCCGATCCAACAGAGCTTGCACCACCCGTCGGCCCAGAAACCCCGTTGCGCCCGTCACCATAACGGTCATAGAAAGACCCCAACCTGCAGATTTAACGTATAAATCCAGTGTAAACCACCAACCCTGGAGCTACAATCCCTTGTAAATCCCCCTGCTTTCCACTGCCCCACCTGGTAAATTGGCTCCCATTCCGTCTTGACCCATCCCTGCCTTTATAATATGTTTGCTGTCCCCCCACTATGTTCACACATCTCCACGTCCATACCGAATATAGCCTCCTCGACGGCATAAGCCGCATTCCTCAACTAGTGGAGCAAACCTCCAAACTCGGCATGGACGCCCTGGCCATCACCGACCACGGGTCCCTCTATGGAGTCGTGGACTTCTACTCCGCCGCCCATAAAGCCGGAATAAAGCCGATCATAGGCTGCGAGATCTACGAGGCAAAGGGCAGCCGCAATACCAAAGACTCTTCGGAGAAGAGCCCCAACCACTTGACGCTGCTGGCCCAAGACAACACGGGCTACAAGAACCTCATCCAACTGGTCAGCAAGGCCCACTTGGAGGGATTCTACTACCGCCCGCGAGTGGACGATGAACTGCTTCAGCAGCACAGCAAGGGCCTGATAGCCCTTTCCGGCTGCCCCAGCGCCAAGATTCCCCGTCTAATCACCGAGGGTCGAGTTCAAGACGCCGCCGCCCGCGCCCAATGGTATAGGGAAGTTTTCCAAGACCGCTTCTATCTGGAAGTCCAGCAGCACCGGAATATCCCGGGCCTGGAGGACATCAACCGTGCCCTGGTTTCCATGAACCGTGATATGAACATCCCTCTCGTGGCCACGAACGACAGCCACTACACCCACCAGGAGGACGCCGGCCTCCAGGACCTGCGCATCTGCATACACACCAACACCACGGTTCACGATGAATCGCGCCTCAAGATGGAGGACGATTCTTTCTATCTTAAAAGTCCCCAGGAAATGGCCGTCCTCTTCAAAGACTTTCCGGAAGCCGTCTCCAACACCCAGCGCATTGCCGAGTCGTGTCACGTTACGCTGGAGTTCGACAACCTCCACCTACCCAAATACCCTGTGCCCGACGGCGGGGACGCCGACGAGTTTCTCATCAAGCTCTGTTGGGAGGGCCTGGACCGCCTCTATCCCAACCGGACGCCCGAGGTTGTTCAGCGCCTCGAATATGAGCTGGAGGTCATCCGTCAGACCCGTTTCGCCAACTACTTCCTGGTGGTGTGGGAAATCGTCTCCTTTGCCCGCGAGCGCCGTATCCTGCTGGCCGTCCGTGGCAGCGCCGCCGCCAGTCTTGCCCTCTACTGCCTCGGCGTTACCGACGTTGACCCCCTCGAACATACCCTGGTCTTTGAGCGATTCCTGAACGTGGAACGCAAGGAGATGCCGGACATAGACATGGACTTCCAGGACGACCGGCGGGAGGAAATCCTAAACTACGTCACCCGCCGTTACGGTCACGACAAGGTGGCGCAGATCATCACCTTCGGCACCCTCGGCCCCAAGGCCGCCATTCGCGACGTGGGCCGCGCCCTCGGCATGAGTTACGCCGACACCGACCGAATTGCCCGACTCATCCCCTTCAAGGTCCGCAACCTCAGTGAGGCCGTTCATATCACGCCCCAACTCAAGGAGATGTACGAACAGGATCCCGCCGTCACCGATCTGGTGGATAAGGCCGTCGGTCTGGAGGGAATCGCCCATCACGTCAGCACCCACGCAGCCGGCGTCGTCATCTCCGAAGAACCCCTCACCGAGTACGTGCCCCTGCAGCGTCCCACCCGCAGCAGCGAAGAGTCCGAAATCGCAATGACCCAGTTTGCCATGGACCCTATAGCCAAGCTGGGCCTGCTCAAGATGGACTTCCTGGGCCTGACCAACCTCACCATCCTGGACAGAACCCTCAAGATGCTCAAGCAGACCCGCAACCTTGATATGGAACTTGAGCAGATACCCTGGGACGACGAAAAGACCTTCCATCTCCTCGCCTCCGGCAAGACCAACGAGGTGTTCCAGCTGGAAAGCACTGGCATGCAGCGCAACATCCGCGAACTCAAACCCTCTTCTCTCAGCGACGTTGCCGCCATGATTGCCCTCTACCGTCCCGGCCCCATGGAGCAGATACCCACGTTCATCGAGGCCAAGCATGGCCGCTCCCCCGTCAAGTCCCCCCATCCGAGTCTTGACGAGATACTGAAAGATTCCTACGGCGTCATCGTCTTCCAGGACCAGGTGCTACGCCTTCTCCAGACCTTCGCCGGATATTCCCTCGGTGAGGCGGACATCGTCAGAAAGGCGATGGGCAAGAAGATACCCGAACTCATGCGACAGGAGGAGGAACGATTCATCAAGGGCGCCATGGGACAGGGGTTCAGCCAGGCCCAGGCCCAGGCCGTCTTCAACCTCATCGAGCCCTTCGCCGGTTACGCCTTTAACAAGGCTCACAGCGTCAGCTACGCTCAGATCTCCTACTGGACCGCTTACTTCAAAGCCAACTACAGCCTGGAGTACATGGCCTCCGTGCTGAACTGCCGTCGTGGCCACCCCGAAAGGATGACCAGCGCTGTGAACGAATGCCTACGAATGAGCATTCCAGTTCTGCCGCCGGACGTCAACAGGAGCGGCGTGGAGTTCACCATAGACCGGAACGGCGACGAGCAGGAAGGCATCCGCTTCGGCCTTTCCGCCATCAAGAACCTGGGCGAATCCGCCGTAGGGCCCATCGTTCAGGAACTGACCGGCAAAGGTCCCTTTAGCTCTCTCGCCGACTTCGTTAGAAGGGTGGATCTGAGCGGACTAAACCGGCGCTCCCTGGAGAGTTTGATACAGGCCGGCGCCTTTGACAGCCTGGGGCGGCGCGGTCCCATCCTTAACGCCGCCGCATCCATACTCTCCCAATCTCAGGTGGAGGCCAGAAGTCGCCTCACCGGCCAAACCAGCCTCTTTGGCGGCATGAGCGACCAGAAAGAAGATTCCCTTGTGTCCTTCAACCTAAGCGGGACCGACGCGGAGACTTTCGAAAAAGTCGCCTGGGAGAAAGAGCTTCTCGGCGTTGCCATCACCTCCAATCCCCTAAAGCGACTGTTGGCGAACGTCCCCTCCGGGTTTATCGCCTCTCTGGACCAGATGAGCACCGAGATGGAGGGCAGGCAAGTAACCGTGCTAGGCCAACTCTCATCGGCCCAGCAGCGGCTCACCCGAGACCAGCGCCCCTTCTTGAACGCCTCCCTCGAGCTTCTGGGGGGCGAGCTGGAGGTTATCGCCTGGCCCGGAGTGTTTGAGCGTACCCAGAGCCTCTGGCAGGAGGGCAGTTTGCTTCAGGTAGAAGGCAAGGTGGTGGTTCGGAGTGAAGACGTCTCCATCTATTGCAGTAACGTTAGAGAATACGACGCGACCAAAAGCGGCCGCTCCGCCAGCAACGGCGCCTCCAAAACCAGCCGGCCCGCCGCGTCCAAAAAGACATCCCCTGCTAACGGCGCATCCAGGCCAAATCGGCCTGCCGCATCTGCCAGAACGACCTCCGGCAATGGCGCCTCAGCACCTGCTAATGGTGCGCCTGAGCCGGCCCGAAACCGCACCCTCCAACTCACCATGGAAGAGTCCGCCAATCAGGAACAGGACACCAGCCTTCTTCAAAATACCGTAGAGGCTATGCTGGAGTTTCCCGGGGAAGACCGGGTGCTTCTGAACATACTCTCCAACAGCAAGCAGGTGTGCATAGACATGCCCTTTTCGGTGAAGTTCTGTCCGGAGCTTCAGCAGCGGTTGGAAGAGCTTCTGGGTCCGGAAAGCATAAACGTAGAACCCGCCGCACCCTGAAGCCGCGTCGACCCCGGCATTCCGGCAGCGCGCAATCCGAAAAGCCAGCATCGCCCCGTTAACGAATCTCAAGCCGAATTTCACAGGAGTCTAGAGCCATGAAGTGGGTAGTCCTAACCACCGCCCCCAACGAATGGACCGCCCACATCTGGCAGGGCATCCTCAACGAGTCCGGCATAACGGTAATTGTTCGTGGCGGCGACGTTAACCCCTTCCTTGGCTCCTCCCCCTTCCCCGTCCGGCTGCTGGTGCAGGAACCCCAAAAGGACGAAGCGCTGGAGATCCTCAGAGACCAGCTGGAATCCACCGACGTCTAAACTTCCCCATTGGACGTTCGGCGAGTCATACCCGCCTCCGCCCGCAGCAGCCGCTCCTTTACCACCAGCCCTCCCGCGCCGTAGCCGTGCAGCCCCCCACTGCTGCCAATTACCCGATGGCAGGGCACGACCACCGGCACCCAATTTCTCGCCATGGCCTGCCCTGCCGCCCGCGACGCCAGAGGGCTTCCCGCCGCCGCCGCAAGCCATGCGTAGCTTCGCGTTTCTCCCAGAGGAATTTGCCGGCAGGCCTCCCAGGCGGCGCGATAAAAGGGCGGCGCTCCTTCCAAATCCAGCGCAATCCCTCCCAATGCCCCACCATCTCCCTCAAAGAAGGCCAGCAGTCCTTCCCTGACGCCCTCAACCGCCGTCGAATCCTGCGACGCCCCGTTCAACTGGCGCGACAAGCTCTCTACCGCTTCCCCCGGCGACGACCTCATGGCCCCATACCGCAGGCCCTTCTCCGAAACCACGGCGGCGTACCATCCGAACTCCGTCGGGAAAACGTCGTAGTACAACTCCATTGCCTTCAACCTCCCTCTGCTGTTTCTATCCTATCTCAAACCGCAGAAATTCTCACTACGGCCTTCCCCAGGACGAACGGCGGAGTCCAAACGAGGCCGCAAGTCCACGCTGTGGTTGACTAAAACTCGTTTTCCGCTTAACCTGAAAACAAGCCAGCCATTCAATCAAGACGCAGTTTCACACGCGGAAGGAGGACGCCATGGTACCAGACGTAAGACTTACCGACGTGTCTCGCGAAGACGTGGAGCGAATGGCCGCCTGGCTTGAAAACCCGGAGGTCATAACCATGTGGTACGGCGCCGACGAAGATGGCGATCCTCTCCACATCGGCTACTCACCAAAGGCCGTATTGCAGGCCAGCGACGAAGAATGGCAGCAGATCTTCAGCGACCCGGACAGGAAGATCTTCTCGGTATACGACGCCAACGAGGGTCACGTGGGCGAGGCCCAGATGGTCATCGAGGCCCCCTTGCACGAGGCCCAGCTCTTCCTCATCATCGGACGGCAAGACCTCTGGCTACACCACTTCGGCTCCGCCGCCCTCCTCCAACTCCTGGACATGGCCTTCTCGACATACAAGCTCCATCGTGCCTGGGTGGACGTGCCCGACTACAACATTCACGCCATGCACATGTGTGAGCGGTTGGGTTTTCTCCTTGAAGGCCACCTTCGCAGCACGCACCCCAAGGACGGCAAGTGGTACGACTCCATGATAATGGGACTACTAGAGCAGGAGTATTTCCGGCGCCGGCCCCGACTCATGGAAGAAGCAAGAGTCCCGGTAGACTAGCCAGCCTCTCTCCTATGTCGTAGCCCTACCCCGTCGGATCCCCCTGCCAGGAAGCGCTCCCGTGTGCGCCGACTCCCGCACCACCACCTGCCCGTTCACAATTACGTAGTCTATGCCCACCGGAAACTGCTTCGGGTGCAGCTTCGTCGCTGGGGCCTTCACTGTCTTCGGGTCGAACACGACGATGTCCGCCCGCATTCCGTCTATCAGCAAACCCCGGTCGGGAATGCCCATTCGCTGTGCCGGGAAGGACGTCATCTTACGTATGGCCTCCGGCAGCCTCAGGTGCCGCTCCGCCCGCACAAACTCAGCCAGAACCACCGGGAAGCAGCCGTAGCTGCGAGGGCTCGGATACTCGCCCAACAGGATGGCGTCGCTGGCGATCATGCCGCAGGGGTGGGACACAAAATCCGGCAGCGTCTGGGGGTTGGTACCCAGACCCACAATGGAAATCCCCAACCGCTCCTCCACCAGCAGGTCAAAGAAGGCATCTAACGGGTCCTGTCCACGCAACTCGCCGATATCCACCGGGCGATGTCCCTCGTAGACTTTGTTCTCGGGCTGGACGAAATTCGTAAACCAACTCTCCTCCAGCCGCTCCGGCGATATCTCTCCCTTCATCCTGGCTCGGGCATCCGGGTCTTGCAGCGCCGCCATCAACACCTCCGGCCCACCGTCCTTGGCCCAATTTGGTATGGCGATGGTCGCGCTGGTGCCGGAGTAAGGATACGTATAGCAATCGAAGGTCACGTCCATCCCCTGCTCCCGAGCGTCGTCCACCAGGTCCAGATAGTCCCAGTGACTACCCACTCCCTGGGTGCTCTGCCGGTAGTGGGTCAAATGAACCGCGGCGCCGCTTCTGCGGCCAATCTCCAGCGCCTCGTCCCAGGGCGCCAGCAAACTTACCGACCGAAGACCGGTACGGGTATGGGTGTGATAGAACCCTCCAAAGCGGGCTACGGTTTCCGAAAGGGCCGACAGCTCGTCCGTGTCGGCATAGGCCCCCGGGGGATAGTCCAGCCCGGTGGAGAGTCCCCAGGCTCCCTCTTCCATCGCCTCCCGCGTCACCGACTTCATCTCCTCCAACTCCGACCCCGTCGCCGGCCTATCGTTCCAGCCCACTCCCCAGATCCTCACTGGCGAGTTCCCCAGAATGAAGGCCACGTTCACCGAAACCCGGTTATCGTACTTCCCAAGCTGCTCTGCCACCGTGAGCCAGTCCGCCGGAAGAGGCGGGTAGCCGTTCAACCCAGCGTCCAGCCATATGTAGCGGTGCAGTTCTTCCTGAGTCTTGAAAGGGGCGTGGGAAATGCCGTCAATGCCCACCAGCTCCGTAGTAACTCCCTGGCGGACCTTCGGCTCGTGCCGCGGTTCGCCAAGAATCGTCAGCCCCGTATGGGCGTGGAGGTCTATGAACCCGGGACAGACCACCTTGCCCGTCGCGTCGATGGTCTCAGCTGCCTCCACTTCGGAAGCATCGCTCCGAATTATTCTAAGCGTATCCCCCTCCACCCCCACGGCGGCGAAGTATCCGGGGCTTCCCGTTCCGTCGATAACCAGTCCGCCCTTGATAAGCAAGTCCATCATCATTCACCTCCAACGCTCAGGACATCTTACGGCCCTGGAGCCCCCATCATAGCACAGCCTTGCCCCATCAGAATCAGTCTCCAAATTTGACCTGACTCCCAACGGCGCATATACTTTCTTATAAAGCTACCTTGTCTCAAAAGGGGGTTCAGTGTTTACTCGCATTATCGTTCCCTTCGACGGTTCCAAACGTGCAGAAGCAGTCCTGCCCTACGTTAGGCGCTTGGCCTCCACCTACGAGTCGGAAGTTTCCCTGCTCCGTGCCGTCGAATTCGACGAAAGCACCCTCCCGATCGAATACGTAGGCGCAATGGTCGAGATTAAGGCCAACGAAGCCCGCCAGAAGCTGCGAGAACGCGCTCAAGGCTACCTCACTGGCATCGAAGAGACCTTCGACGGGGTTGAGGTAGACCAGATTGTCTCAATAGACGATCCCGTCGCAGCCATTACCAGCGAATCCAGCAAGGACTTTCTCAAGACCCTGGTGGCCATGTCCACCCACGGCCGCACGGGCATAGGCCGCCTCATCGTCGGCAGCGTCACCGACAAGGTCTTGCACGGCTCCTCCAACCCCATGCTCGTCGTCCGCCCGGATGTCGATGAAGACCAGCTGGAACGGGAAGGCTGGAGACAGGGAGAGGCCTTCTCCATTCACCTGGAACGCCCCGACATCCCGACCCAAGACTTCGAAGGCTTGGCGGACATACAGACCCTGGTTGTGCCTCTCGACGGCTCGGAAACATCCGAGAAGTCCCTCGACACGGCGATAGATCTGGCCAAGCGGCTCGAAGCGAAACTTCTCCTCATTCGCGTGGCCTCCTCCACCATGCAGATGTCCATGGCCAGCGAATGGCCCGCCGGCTACCCGGACATCCTTACTGCCGTAGAGGACGCTTCCAAAGCCTACCTGATGCTCAAAGTCGAAGAACTGAAGCATCAGGGCCTACAGAACATTGAATCCCTGGTGCTGGTGGGCGACGCCGCCGCCAACATCGTGGAGACGGCGGAGCAGAACCCCAACAGCATGATTATCATGACCAGCCGGGGCAGAGCCGGCTTGGGACGTGCCATTCTGGGAAGCGTTGCAGACCGGGTGGTTACCACCTCTACCGCCCCCGTACTGCTAGTCCGTCCCGACTAATTTTCTCCACCCACTCCCACTGAGGCGCCGTAACCGTAGGGGCAGGTTTGAAACCTGCCCTTTCAAGACCATTCCGGTATACGTGTCTTTCTGAGCGAGCGTGACCCCTTAGACCGTAACCCTTCTATACAGCCACGTAGTCACGAGCATCAACACTCCCACCGTAGCCAGCGTTACCCAGAGGCCCGTCAATATCGTCCCCATCTCCCAACCCTCCACTACTAGTGCCCGCATGGCCTCCGTGACGTAGGTCACCGGGTTTGCCTTAACCGCTATCCTGAACCAACCGCTGAGAAGCTCCTCCGGCATGAAGGCCGTGGTCAGGAACACGAAGGGGAAGAACAGAACGAAAGACGACTGGGTTGCCTGGGCGTTCTTCGTCTTCAACGCAATGATGATGCTCAGACACGCCCACGCGAGACCGAACACCCCGGCGAAGGCAAGGAGGACCAGTACGCCCAGCACCCCCGTCTTGAAGGAAACCCCCAGGACTAGGGCAATTACCACTATCACCACACCCTGAAAAATTGCCCTGGTCCCGGAAACCAGCAGGCTGCCGAACAGGATGGAAAACCGGTTGATGGGTGCCAGAAGAAGCTTGTCGAAATAGCCGGACATCACGTCCGTCAGCAGGGCAAAGCCGGAATCGCCGCCGCTGAAAACCACCGCCTGTACGATGATCCATGCCACCAGGAAGGCTTCGTAGTCCCCCGTGGCGAACCCGCTCAACTGGGTCACCTCCGTAAAAGTGGCCGCAAAGAGCACGTAGAGGACTCCCGAAATGAACAGAGGCGGCAGGAAGGTCGCCGGCATGAACCAGACCTTCAGGTTCCGCAGATAGATATAGTAGGTCTCCCGAAAAACAGCCATCGCTACCTCCTGCTAAGGCCCATCCACTGGCCCATCACCCGGTTGAATTCGTCGCCCCCAGCCTCGTCGTGGCGAATGGTGCGGCCCGTGTGCTTCAGAAATACGTCGTCCAACGTAGGACTGGTAAGAGACAGGTTCACGATGGCAATGTCCTCATTGGCCAGCGTCCGCAGAAGGTTCGGAATGGCAGCCCCGCCGTCCTTCACGTTCACAGACACGCTGCCATCGGTAGCGAAAACGTCGTCCACGTACTCCAGGGGGCTGAGCATCTGCTGTGCCCGTTCGGCTTGACGATGTCGGTCTGCGTCGTCCTCACCCGCCACAGAAAGAACTACCAGGTCGTCGCCCACCCCGGTCTTGAGCTCCGCCGGCGCTCCTTCCGCCACAATCTCTCCCCTGTCAATTATGGCTATGCGCTCACACAGGTGGTCCGCTTCCTCCATCATCTGGGTGGTGAGAAAGATTGTTATGCCCTCTTGATTCAACTGCTCCAGATGCTCCCAGATGGCCAAGCGGCTCTGAGGGTCCAGGCCCGTGGTTGGTTCGTCCAAGAACAGGATTGATGGCCGGTGCACCAACGCCGCCGCCAGGTCGATGCGTCGGCGCATACCACCGGAATACGCGCCGACTTTTCGCTTGGCCACGTCCGTAAGGGCTACCAGTTCCAAGAGTTCCTCGGTTCTCGCTTTAGACTCCCGGCGGCTCAACCCGTAGAGAAGCCCCTGCATCACCAGAAAGTCCCACCCCGTGGCGAGGTCGTCCAACCCCACCTCCTGCATGGCGAACCCGATGATGCGGCGCACCTCCTTGGGGTCCCGCGCCACGTCGTAACCACCAACTATGGCCCGGCCGGAGGTCCGACCCAACAGAGTCCCCAGAATCTTCATGGTTGTGCTCTTTCCCGCCCCGTTGGGGCCGAGGAAGCCGAAAAACTCCCCCTGATTCACGGAAAAACTCACGTCGTTCACGGCCCGGGTTCCACCCGGATAGACCTTGACCAGGTCTTCTACCTGTATAATGCCGTTGCTGTTCACCAAAACTTTTTCTCCCGAATGGGCGCCTCTCTTGGGCGCCTTTTAACTTCCCTAATGAATTCCGACCTTTCCAATTCTTTCCGACCCGAATCCACAGCTAGGCCCCGTCATCCTGAGCATGGCGAAGAAACGGATTGTCTTTGCGCCTACTCCCGCACATTAGCGCGCATTGTGGACACAGTCTGACATTCTACCACAACATCCGTTCAAGGAAAGGGGAGGTTGGAACCCAACCGCGTAATCCCTAGCCCGCTCTCCTCTTGAACAACCCGAAAAAACGGTCCTGGTAGCGGTCGAACAGGTCCCAACGGTCCAGCTCCCGTTTCAACTCCGACGGGTCAGCGCCGTGCTCTGCCTGGAGGAACAGGGTTTCTATATGATGAATTGCGGCCCGTGGAACGCCGTGACGTTGGTCGGGACTCATCAGCCCTCGACTCCCCAACTCGTCCACGTTGGCGGAAATGGACGCCATAGTGTATTCAAAGATGAACTTCAGCAGAGAAACGTCCCATAGCTCGTCCACGCCCCGAATGACGGCGGAAAGAGTCTTGTCGTCGCTGGTCAGCCGGCTGTTGATACGCTCCGCCACGTCTCTCGAGGTCCCCTCAACGATGTTCATCTCTCCCGGTTCGTTGGAGTAGCTGTACAGAAGTCCGGGGGAGTTGGGCCCGAACTGGCGGGCCAGGTCGCCAAAGTAGCGGTAGGCGTCATCGCCAAAGCCATTCAGCCGGCTCATGTAGCCGGGCGTCACCACCGCGGGCCGCTGGGCGGCCACCCTTCCTTCCCTCACCACCGCCTCCGGCGGCCCCGGAATCACCTCGCTATAGGACGGCTCCGTGATGACGTAGTAGTCCAGCGTCGTGACGCCAAAGGTGAGGAGAAGCTGCCGCGGCGACCGGATAACCTCGGTGCGCGCCGCCGCGTCCATCAGACGCCGTATTTCACCGTCGTAGTCGCGCATCTCAGACAAGCTCCATCAGCTGCTTCCTGGAATCTTCCAGGTGCTGCTCATACTGCAAGTCCATCTGGCTTGAGATGGACAGCCACTGCTGTTGAAACTCCGGCATGGTCTCCACGTTAACCTGCATGCCGCCCGCCGGCTGGCCCGCCTGCCGGCCCATCGACGCCATCACCTGGGCTTCGAACTGCGCTTTCAACTGGGCGTAGGTCTGCTCCCGCTGGGGGATGCCGAACTGCCGGTACTGTTCCGTCACGTACTTGACCCGCTCCAACAGTTCCTTGACTCCCGTATTGCCCGCAAGCAGCCTCTGAATTCCTTCGATGACCTTTGTGTTGGTGTAATTCGCGGCGTCGTTCTTCGGGAGCTGCAAGTTGGAGACCAGCGCCTCCATCATTCCCTTGACCAGGTAGGGGCGACGATGGGGCTGCTCTTGTTCGATGGTGGTGAAGGGCGCTCCTTGCCCCTTGAGGTAGGACCCGGCTAATCGCCGGCCCTTGGGAGCAAACTCCCACTCCAGCCGCTGCTCTTCGTCAGGCTCCTCCAACTGCATCGCCCGCTCCATTGCCCGCTCAAAGGCGCTCTTCATTCGATTCATGCCAACTCACACCACAAATAAACTCTGTCTAGCCACCTAATAGTATATCAACCCTCCGACGATTTATGCACCTATCGGCCCAAGGAATTTCGATAGCCGTGAAGGGTGAGGCAGCAGCGGAGAGTGCCGATAGGCGATTCGTCCGTGGGATACAAATGGGTTCTGTAGATTCGTTTATGAGTGTCAAATAGGTTTTTGAGGACTCGTTTCGGGAATCTCAGGCGTGGAGTATATTCGATCACAATTTCGAATATGGCGGTTTGTCTGGGTGTTTAGGACGGTTCAGGCGTGGATCTAATTGATATTTCAGGGATGATTCGTTTTTTTCTGCAGGTGAGCGCCGGAAGGTAGGATGGGTGCGACGGTTTGTTCATAGGAGCAGGTTATCAGAGGAGGGGGAATTACAACAATGGGGGGATGTCAGTTGCGGAGGTTAAGGGGGAGACACGGGCAGTCGGAGAACCGCCAACTCTCCACCGCCCCCACGATTGACTACCCGCCGCCCTTTGTGCTATTTCTTGTTGGGATTGCTCCAGTCAACGCCACTAGCTAGAAGGAGAGAGAACTTGGAAAAAGCAGGAAAGAAGATGGTGGAGGCCGCCCAGAAGGCCGTCCCCGCCGTGCCCCTGAAAGACGCCCACGACCGGCTCGCTGCCGGCGAAGAAATTATCATTCTCGACGTCCGAGAGCCGGACGAATGGACCCAGGGTCACATCGAAGGCGCAACCCTCCTCGCCCGCGGGCGCATGGAAGGCCGCATCGAGGAACTGGCGCCGGACAAGAGCGCCTGCATCATAGCCCATTGAGGGGGCTCCGGTAGAGCTGCCCTGGCAGGGCAGACACTTATCGAGATGGGCTACACCAACGTGGCCTACATGGAACCCGGCTTCAGCGGCTGGAAGAAGGAATACCCCTTCGTAGTTCCCCCCAAAGAATAGCGGCTTTTCTTCCGCCTAAGAACCTAGAATCAGAGGGGCGGGTTTGGAACCCGCCCCTACGTAATGGGTGGCGATATAGGCGTTAGCCCAGTCTCTTGATCTACCCGTCCGTTTCCTCGATGGACACGCTGATGATGTAGACCTCCTCCAACGGCTTGGATGGCTCTCCACTTGCGCTGCGACCCACCGGCGTGTCGGCAATGGCGTCCACCACTTCCAACCCCTCCGTTACCATGCCAAAGATGTTGTAGCTCTTGGGCAAGTCGAGCTTCCCATGCATGATGAAGAACTGGCTTCCGTTGGTGTTGGGGCCGGCGTTGGCCATGGCCAGCGTCCCCGGCAGGTAGTCCCTGGTCACCGGCTCATCCGCGAACTTATAGCCCGGGCCGCCCATGCCGCTTCCCGTGGGGTCGCCCCCCTGAAGCATGAAGTTCTTCACGATGCGGTGGAAAATCACCCCGTCGTAATATCCCTCCCTGGCCAGGAAAACGAAGTTGTTGACCGATTTAGGCGCTTCCTCTGCGAATAGCTCGAAAACCACGGTGCCCTTGTTGGTCTTCATTGTGGCCGAATACTGCTTGTCCGTGTCTATGACCATATCGGGGTAGCTGCTGTAGCTCTTGCTCATAACTTGGGGGCGTTCCTCCGTTTGCTGCATAGTTTGTGTTGGAGCCGGTGTAGGCGCCGGCGTCGAGACGGGCGTCGCTTGGGGAGTCGTAACCGGGGTCGGAGCCGGCGTCGCTTGAGGTATTGGAACCGGCGTTGGCGCTGGCGTCGACACGCGCGTCGCTTGGGGAGTCGGCTGAGGCTCGTCGTCACCGCCGCAAGCCGCCGACAATCCCAACGCCAACGCTGCGATTCCAACCAAGAATATCTGCCTTACTGACATTGCGCGTCCAACCTCGTCCGATTCAATATACCCAGTAGTTTAGGCCGTCTCTCTGTCCCGAACCTCCGGTTCGATGGGGAGGGCTTCATCGCCTCCTTCATAGAGGCTCCACGGTTCAAAGGACTCCACGAAGGACTTGGCCTCTTCCATAGAGGGCAGGCCCTTCGTGGCCCTTCCCGGGTCGTAGCCCGTGGTGGTGGCGAAGGCGTCAAACCCTCTCTTCGTCTCCCGCACCGCTCCCAAGGCCGCCTTCTGGCCGTTAAGAGCGTCCAAGACCAACTCCTGGCCCTTCCGTTTATGCTGCCAATATATCTTCAACGTTCACCTCCGTATCCACGTTTGCGTTTCGGAGTCATTTCCCGAGGTTAGGAAACGACCTGGCTATCGCTCCAGAAGCCACGTTTCGGAGAAAGCCAGGGAAGACACTGCCTGCGTTCCCGGGTGCTCGCTGGCCAGGAAAGTCTTGCCTTGGGCTGGCACTCCGTTGAGGGCGAGACGCGCTCCTGCCGACGCAATCATGCACGCGTAGACGCCGTGGGGCCGCCCAGGCCGACTGTTCGGCTGCGGATTTATCATGCTCGGCTCCTGAATGTCGTACCAGGTGAGGGTAATCTCCTCGTCATCCGTGAGAACCCTCTCGGTCCAGAAAGACCGGACATCCCCGTTCTTGTCGAATTCTGCCTCGATGACGTCCAGGGTCAAGTCGCCGAATGGCTCGTACTGGCGGTACACTATTTCGCGCTGGAACCAGCGGGCCATGGCAATATTATCCGAATAGATTCGCGGCTGATCTTTCGTTAGATCGCTGACGATAAACAGGGCGTTGCCCGGGCCCTCCGGGGACATGATCACCTTCCATAGACTGGTAAGACTCGTCAACTCGCCGTCCGGGCTCAGCGCCAGTCGAACGTATGGATTTTCCCCCGTCAGTATCACCCTATTGGGATCCACCCCGTCTGCCATCGGTCACCTCCAATTTCTTTTCCCTTGTGGGATGCGGACGCCCTTTTGAACGCCTAAAGGCAATTATGCGCCGTCCGCATATTCCAGCGCCCATTCTACCAGCCAGCGCGTTTACGCGCCACCAATCAGGGTCTCCTCTGGCATTAGCCCATCTCAAGCCTTAACATTGGCGCGACTTCAATCTTGGCAAGAAGGAACCCCAACGCCCCATGCCATCCGAAGAATCCCGCAAGCGCCAGTCCATCCGGCGAATGCTCGAACCAGCCTCAATCGCCGTGGTGGGCGCGACACCCCGTCCCCAATACGGTGGGCGTTTCCTCCGCTCCGTTCTCGAATCCCAGGACAGGGTCAGGATCTATCCCGTCAATCCGCGATACCAGGATATCCTGGGCGTGCCGTGCTACCCCTCCCTTGCCGACCTGCCTGAAAGCCCCGACTTGGTGGGCATCATCGTACCCTACCACCAGGTGCTGCCGGTCTTGAAGCAGAGCGCCGACGTGGGGGCGGGGGCGGCCATCGTCATCTCCGCCGGTTTCGCCGAGCGGGGCAGCCAGGAAGGAAACGTTCTACAGGATGAGATTGGCGACTTCGCCGCTGCCTCCGGACTTCGGGTCTCCGGCCCCAACTGCCTGGGATCGGCCAACGTTTTGCAAGGGGTCTGGCCCAGCTCCCACGCCCCGGACCTGCGCCTGCAATCCGGCCCGGTGGCCCTCGTGTCCCAGAGCGGGGCCACCGCCTTCGGCCCCCTCACGACCCGCGCCGTCGACCTCGGCCTGGGCTATTCCCACGTCATCTCCACCGGCAACGAAGCCGACCTGGAGTCCTCCGACTTCATTGACTTCCTGCTGGACGAACCCCACGTCCGGGTGGTCGCCTGCTTCATCGAAGGCCTGAAGAACGGACGAAAGTTTTTGGCCGCGGCGAAGAAAGCCCTCCGCCTGGGAAAGAGCATTGCCCTGATCAAGGTAGGCCGCTCCCCCGTGGGCGCAAACGCCGCCCGCTCCCACACGGCGGCTCTCACAGGCTCCGACGATGTCCAAGACGCCCTCTTCCGCCAGTTTGGAGTAACTCGGTGCGAAGACTACGATGACCTCATCCAGACGGCCCACCTCCTCGCCTACGCACCACCCCCAACCGCCGCCGGCGTCGTCGTGGTTTCCCACTCCGGCGGCATAAGCTCCCTGATAGCCGACCACCTTGGCCACGCCGGAATTATTCTTCCTCCTTTGAGCGAAAATGCCGAGGCGGGGCTGAACGATATTCTCTCCGGCTTTGGCTGGGCAGCCAATCCCGCCGACATCACCGGCGTGGCCAGCCGGAAGGAGTTTGCCGATGTACTCGCACTGCTGGAACGGGAGCCGCAGGCGGGGGCGTTGCTCATAGCCACCGCCGGGACACCATCCCAAGCCGAGATTGTGCTAGACTTGAAGGCGCAAACGTCAAAGCCTATGGTCTTCCTTTCAACGGGCGGAGACAACGTCGACGAGGGGCTGGCCATGTTGAGAGAAGCCCACGTGCCCGTTTTCACCTCCCCAAGCCGGGCCGCCAAATCCCTGGCGAGTCTTTTTCGATACCATCAACGCCGACGGAAGTTCCTGGACGCGAAAGGCGCATCTTCTACCGGGTCCACAGCCAACGCCGTCCCCCAACCGTCGCTGCCCGACGGACCAACGACGCTCACGGAACACGCCGCCAAAACTCTTTTGTCCCGTTGGGGCATCCCGACAACGAAAGAGGCGCAAGCCTGGAGTCTGGAAGATGCCATCGAAGCCGCCAAGACTATCGGCTTCCCTGTAGCCCTCAAGCTGGAGTCGCCCCACGTGCCCCACAAGACCGATGCAGGAGTCGTGCGCCTCAACGTCCAAACACCGAGCGAACTGCGTCAGGCCTACGGGGAAATCGTCGCCAACAGCCTGACCTTCGCCCCTCAAGCGAAGGGCGCTCCGGTGCTGGTGCAGGAGATGGTCGAGGGCGGCGTCGAGGTCATAGCGGGCATCTCCCAAGACCCGCAATTCGGCCCCATTTTGCTTTTTGGCATAGGCGGCGTCTTCGTGGAACTCTACAGGGACGTGGCCATGCGTTCCTGCCCCATCACGGAGGCCGACGCGCGGGAGATGATTGCAGGGGTGCGCGGGCATCGGCTCCTGCAGGGCTTTCGAGGCGCGCCGGAAGCGGACGTGGACGCTCTGGTTGGCAGCCTCATGTCCCTTTCGCAGATGGCCGTTGACCTGGACCACCGCAGGCCGGAACTGGACGTTAACCCGCTAATGGTTCTGCCCAAAGGCCAAGGCGTGAAGGCAGTAGACGCCCTTCTGACCCTTTCCTGAACACTGACTAGCGGCTTGCCCAGTCGTTCCTGTGTAGGACTGGTCGCAACTATCTAACGGCCTGCCCGGTCGATGGCCTCCCGCTTCTGACGGTCTCGCTCACGGCAGTATCCAGCCCTCTGGAGCACAACCTTGGCCCACTCGTCCACGGGAACGTCTATCATCCGCCCCTGAAAAGGCACGGCCGCCGTGCCCCGGGCCACCCCTTCGGCAAACACCCGCCGCACCTCGCCATAATAGTCCACCTGCTCGTCAGACGGGCTGAAGGCGGCGTTGAGTGGCGCCACCCAGTCCTGCTCGGAAAACAAAGCGCCCTTGAATCCCAGATTCCTGGCCCGGATGCCCTCCTCCAATGCCTGAGCTTCCGACAAACGGGGCGAAAGGGTGCTCACGGGATGAGGCAGATCCAAGGGCTGGACGCCGGCGGCTATAGCCTCAACGACCACCCGCCCCCTAGCGTACACTAGCGGATCGCATTCCTCCTGAGGGACGATGCCCAAGTCTTCGCACAAGGCGCGTTCGTCCAACGCTACCTGCTTCACACGCCCGCTTTCCTTGACTATCTCGCCCACGTTCCAGACCCCGGCCGCTGTTTCCAGGACGGGAATCAGCTCCAGCGAGCCTTTGCTCACGCCCCGATTTGCTTCCATCGACTCCAGAAGCGGCAGCAATTGGGCCAAGTCGTCAGCCGAGGCGACGTCGTACAGGACAATGCCGGCAATCCCCGGCCACACCGCAGCCTCCAGATGACGCTCCACGTCGTCCTTGCCCAGAGCGATGAAGACCTCCGCGCCGCCGTAAGCGGCAAAGCCGATGCTTATGCGAATCCACTTGCGCGCCTGCTGGCTCAGCGCTGCCGTTGTCACATCTCGAAGGTCCAACGTCACCGCATCAGCTCCCAGACGCCAGACCCGGTCCACCCCCTCGACCGACTTCAGCGAGACCAGCAGGTTCGTCCGACGCACCAGGTCAATCACGGCTTGTTCCAGTTCGGAGAGCACCGATGGCATCAACTCGCCTATGAGTCATCGGCGTCCTTCATGGCTTTGGCGACGGCCTCTTCCTTCCCACGATTCCGACGGGCGCAAAGGGCGGCCCAGTCCAACAATTCTCGCGCCCGGCGGGCCTCGGACCAATCCACCGCCACGCCGTCAATCTCGGCCCACGCCTTACCTAAAGCGCGCGTATCCTCGTATAGCTCCAACACCTTCCGGGCCGCCTCCACTTCCACAGCCGTGGGCGTATAGCCCCGGTTTTGCGGCTCCACCACGTTGGGATGAAGCCCGCCCCCCATTCGGAACCCCAACCGGCGCGTCGCCTCCGCCACCTTGAAAGCGTGGTCGCCGTCGCTGACGCTCCCGGAAGGGTTGGGCATGTAAGGCGACGAATGCACCTCAAGCCCAGCCACCCGCGCCGCCAGTTCCAACTCTCCGCTGCCGTAGACGAACTGGTCGAAGTCCACAAACATCTCCACGCCAAGGTCGCGAGACATGTCGTAGCCCCCACCGCCACCGAAGTCCTTTATGCGGCGACTGGCAGCGGCTATCTCCAGAGCGTTTGCTACGCCCAGGGCCGTCTCCACGTTGGCGCCAATCTCCACGTGTCCAGCCGGAATGCCCCGCTCCGATTCAAGGCGCGAAATTATCCGGTCCACCAACCAGATTTCCTGGGCCGTCTCCGCCTTGGGGTAGTTTATCCGCTTGAGGCCCGGCCACACGGAAGCCTCCAGGTCCTCCAAAACCGTGTGGTGATTGATGCGGACGAACACCTCCGCCCCACCCTTGGCGACGACGGCGATGGCTTCCCTGACGAGGGTGCGGGCGTGGGCCTTCTCCGCCGGCGGCACCGAGTCTTCCAGGTCCAGGATGATGAAGTCGCATCCCCGGGTCCACGCCTTCTGCACGAATCGGGGGTTGTTCACCGGCATGGTAAGACCGGAGCGACGCACGGCGTGATGACTCATGCCGTCTCCTCCCAATTTTCTCCGTCGAAGCCCCGATTGAGGGCCTGCGCCTGCTCCCCCGCAACGCAGAAGGACCCCCGAAACCCAAGGGCCTTCCCTCTAATCGCCGCCTCGAAAGTATCCCTGGGCGGGGCCATCAGCCCTCTGGCCGGAGTGCGCCACCACGCGCCCAGAGGCGTCACTCCGGCAGCCCCCGCCACGATTATCAGCCGCTGCATCAGATAGGGCAGCAGGTGAAACTCCCCATCGGGGGCAGGGCGTAAGTCCATCGCCAGGTCCGCCCGGCCCAGGCTGACGCCCCAGACCCTTGGGCTGGCCTGGATCAACTCCATAGCCCGGTGATTCCCCAAGGCCGTGTCCAGCGACACCACCACTTGTAGACTACCCACGGAAATGCCGCGTTGTTCTTCCAACCTGCTCAAGACGGCGTTCACCTGCCGGACATACGCTTTCCACTCCAGACGCGGCATCACCACCCCGCTGACCCCGGGCCGGATGCCCGCTTCCAACTCCTCCGACATCCGGCTCACGTTCACCTGCAGGAAAACCTCAACACTCCCCGACGCCACCGCCTGCTCGACGACCCCCGCAAGCCCTTTCACGGCCTGCGTCCTGGCCTCGGGGGAAATGAGCTCTACCATGTCCAACACCAACACGTCGGGGCCGTGCCCCAGAGCCTCTTTCACCGCATCCTCGAAAGGAGGGACCAGAAGCCAGGAACGCCGCTTGGTTCTAGCCACGCTAGACCCTCTGGAGAACATGATTATTCACTATGCTTAGCTCCGTTGAAAATTGCTGCGACATGACACTAAGATTATGACAACTTCTCGCCGTTAGAATAACCCTGCCGCCTGCCGATGGCAACCGCCGCTAGCATCACAGGTTGCCCGCCTCCCTCGCTTGAGTTAAAGTTGAATCAACCGCTTGTTCGAGACCCCACGAAAGCACGAGGATAAAACGCCTCCATGGAAGAATTCACCCTCAGCGACGCCCGGGAAGTTGCCGATTCGCTACTAGCCAATCTTCGCAAAGTCATCGTCGGCAACGAAGAGGCTCTCCGCCTCGGCGTCATGGCCCTTCTTTGCCAGGGCCACGTGCTCATCGACGGCGTACCCGGCGTCGGCAAAACCATCTTCGCCAAGAGCATGGCCCTCTCCCTGGGAGGCGCCTTCAAGCGCATCCAGTGCACTTCCGACCTTCTTCCCACGGACATCACAGGCGCGTACATATTCGACCAGCGGGACCGGGAGTTCCGTTTCCGACCCGGTCCCATCATGGCCAACATGGTGCTGGTAGACGAAGTGAACCGGGCTTCGCCACGAACCCAGTCGGCCTTCCTGGAAGCCATGGAGGAGCGACAGGTGACCGTGGATGGCGTGACCCAAGCCGTCCCCCTCCCCTTCCTGCTGCTGGCTACCCGCAACCCGGCGGAGCACGGCGGCACCTTCCCCCTGCCTGAAACCGAACTGGACCGGTTCATACTGCGCCTGCGCCTCGGCTATCCCACGGCAGAGGAGGAGGCCGACATCATAGAGCGCCAGATGCCCGCCCATCCCATCGACAGCCTGACCCAGGCGGTATCCCTGGAAGAAATGGTGCTATCGCAGCAGGCCGTCCGAAAGGTGTTCATTGACCGGCTGGTAACAGACTACGTGGTAGACCTGGCAAACGCCACCCGCAACAGCCCATCCATCCATCTTGGCGCGTCCCCTCGGGCTTCTCTCGGACTGGTAGGTCTTGCCCAGGCCCACGCTCTACTGGAGGGCCGCGACTTCACCCTACCCGACGACGTCAAGGCGGTGGCAGTTTCCGCCCTGAGCCACCGTCTCGTGCTCACGGCTGAGGGCCGGGCCGAGTCTACGGAGGAGCAGACAATCGAGGAAATCCTCCAGTCTACGCCCGTAGAACGGTCGGGCCGTATGCAGCGATTCCCCTTCCCTACCGTTCGCAGCCAGGGCGGCTAGCGGTCGAGCCGGCACGTCGACCGGCCCCCACGGGCTTCGATGATTGGCAAACAGATGAACCGACCTTCTTTCCTAACCCTGGCCATTGCCCTTCCAACGGCCCTGCTCCTGCTGTTCCTTGCCCTGGTTACAGCATACCGGCCCCTATATTTCCTGCTCTATCTCAGCGTGCTCCTCATAGCCCTCAGCTACCTCTGGTCCTGGATTCAGACCCGCGGCCTGGAGGTGAGTGTAGAGAGCCTCAGTTCCAGGCCCCAGGTGGGGTCCCCCCTGCATCTGCGGATAACCGTTCAGGAGAAACTGGGCATTCCCCGTCTGGGCCTCCGACTAAGCATGTTAGACCTCTCCACCAGAGAGGGCAGCCTCACGCTGAACCTGAAGCCCAGGGAAGCTTCCCGGCATACCGTCATGGCCCATCAGAACCGGCGGGGCCTCAACACCATCGGCGCGGCGGCGGTAGCCGCTTCCGACCCTCTGGGGTTGACCACCATCCGACGCGTGGTGGGAGAGCCGCAGACCATCACCGTCTATCCCCAGGTGATTCCCCTGGTGGCCGGCCTCTCCGTGGGAGCAGCCTCCTTTGGCGGCGTGGGGCGGCCAAGCCTCATGCCGGGAACCAGCGCCTCGGCCTCCCGGGTGCGGGAATACCGCCCCAGCGACAGCCTCAACCGGATTCACTGGCCCTCCACTGCCAAGACGAACCGGCTTATGAGCAAGGAATTCGACAGCGGCGGCCACACGGCCGTTTGGCTCATCGTTGACCTCCAGGCCTCGCGGCAAAACGGCATTGGCCTGGAGAGCACTGAAGAATACGCCATAACCATCGCCGCTTCCCTGGCTGTGAGCCTCATCGAATCCCACCAGAACATGGGCCTCATGGTCCACGGAGACCGGCTCCACTCCATCGCCCCTCAACGGGAAGCAGCCCACCTCTGGGATATCCTGGAAACCCTTTCCGTTGTCGAAGCCAAGGGCGACGTCCCGCTGTCCACGCTGCTGGCCAGAGCAGGACGCATCCTGCCCCAGGGCAGCCTCGCCGTGGTCATAGCTCCGGGACCGGTTCAAGGAAGTCCGGGCGTCTTCCATGACATGTATCGCCGTGGCGTCACCGTTCTGCCTGTGCTGCTGGACGCCGCCAGCTTTCAGGACTCCCCAAACGGCGAAACGCCCGCGCCGCCCGCAACTGCAGCGCCCTACGACGGCTACGTCATCCGCAGCGGCGACCGGCTTTCCCACTCCCTGGCCAACGTCATGGACCGCCTCGTTTACTAGCCTGTGATGCAAGGCCCACACCCCAACCCGTCAGACTTTCGAAGGCTCCGCCGCGCGGGGACGTCCCCTGACTGGTATTCCCAACCCCGTAACGCCGCTGAGGTTGACAACCACCCCCAAGGGCAGTTGCCAAGCCCTAAAGAAATCTTCGGTCTCATTCTGCTGGCCCTCAGTCTCTACGCCGCCTTCAGTATCATCGAAAACGCCAACTGGGTGCGGGGCCTTCCGCCACTGATAATTCCTATCCTCGCTGCCCTCGCCCTGGGCAGCTTCGTCGCAGGCAAGAGCCGTCTGATCGGCTATCCCCTGGTGTTAGCCGCCGGAGCAGTCGTCATATTCGGTCTCGGCCTGCCGTTCCTGGACGGGGGCGCCCACACCATCTTCGGACTCTTCTTCCTCGGCGCCGCCTGGTTCGTCACCCACCTGACCCTCCGGATGGCCAGCTCCGGCAGGCCCATACTCATACCCTTGCCGGGCCTGCTGCTCATCATCGTAGCCCTCGCTTTTCTGGACGAAGACTACTTCTTCCACCTTCCTCTATACGTCATTGCAGCCTCCCCCGCCGTGGCTTTCTTCCACCTTCAAAAGCAGTCTGGCTTGGGACAAAGATTTCTCCTGCCTGCAGCCCTGGCTGCCGGATTGGTCCTCTCACTGGGGGCGGTTGCCTTCAGTTGGCCGACGCCCACCCCCAACGCTCCTGTGCGACCCGCCGCCGCTTCGACGCTGGAAGAGCCAATCTTCGAACTTTGGGAGTCCGGTGCGGGCCTCTTCAAGAACATCCCCAGCCGGAAGGGCTGGCTCAAGTTCGACCTCCAACCCGTACTGCCCTTCGTCAGCCCGGTGGAACAGGGGGAGAGCGTCATCATGCGCGTCTCCTCGCCGGAGGCCCATCGATGGCGAATGCGGGTCTACGATGTCTACACTCCCCAGGGCTGGGTCAGCATTCCCAACGCTCCCCGCACTCCTGAGGACCAACCATCCGATATTCCGGCCCCCGAGCCCGGGGCCAGTCGGGATGACGTACGCATCGAAGTCCGCCTCTTCTCCTCAAACACCCACGTGGCAACCGCGGGCCTACCCCTCCGATCCACTGTATCGGGCCTCCTGGAGTTCTCTCCACAACCCGCCTTCAACCTCTTCCTGGACGACCCGCAGACCTTCTATCTGCCCTCAGACATCTCCCAGTTGAAGGGTCGTGTTCTCGAAGCCCCAAACTCCACGATATCGGGGCTGGAAGCAGCGCTGGAGGCTCAGGGACTGACCTTCACCGTGCCGCCTCCTGAGGATGCCTCGCTGCTGGAGGCAAACCTCATCGTTCACCGGCTGGAGGCGGGCAGCTACCCCACCACCGCCCTCATGTTTGCGGGCCGGCAGAACCCGCCCCGCAGCTACGCCACCCTCGGTTCCGTCTCGACCGCCACGCCGCAGCTGCTGCGAAACGCCAGCCGCGCCGACGACGAAGAAGGCATCGTCTACCCTCACTGGATTAGGGACCGATATCTTCAGCTGCCGCCGGACTTCCCCCAACCCGTGAGAGACCTGGCCCAGGACCTTGCCGAGAGCCACGACAACACCTACGACGTCGCCATGAGCATCCAGAGTTACCTGCACAAGCTGTCCTACGGCGAGCAGGTCATCCCGCCTCCCCCTAACGTGGACGCCGTGGAGTGGTTCCTGACGACCCAGCGCGTCGGCTTCTGCAACTACTTCGCCTCGGCCATGATCACCATGCTGCGCTCCCTGGATATCCCGGCGCGGCTGGTTGTGGGCTTCGCCCCCGGCGAATGGGACGAAAGTCGGAACACCTGGATAGTCCGAACAAAGGACTACCACGCCTGGCCGGAGGTCTACTTTCCCGAATACGGCTGGGTGGAGTTCGAGCCTACGCCTTCCGGCGTTCAGCCCAGCCTGGAGAACCTGGGCTTCCAGACCGCCGCCGCGGGTTCGACCAACGCCGCCCTCTTGGACGAGTGCTTTGGCGACGTGTTTGCATGCGAAGAAGACTTGGACCCCGCCGGCGGCGAAGACGAATTCTCTCTGGACGACTTGGACTTCAGCCCCCTGGACAATGCACCCGTCGCTGCCCAGGGTGGCGGCCCCCTCGACTTTCTCTTCCGACCCTTCGTCCTATGGCCCCTTGCCGCTCTTGCGGCCATCGCCCTCGTCGTGCTGGCGGCCAACCTCTACTTGCGTTTTCTCACCCGTCGGCTGGGCCTTCCCGTCCTCGCCTTCGCCGGCATCAGCTTCATGGCAAGATTGTCAGGACTTCCCCGGAAAGACAACGAGACGCCCGCCGAGTACGGCGCGAGGCTGGGCGCCCGTCTGCACCGCTACGCTAAATTAATCGACGCCATCGTCGTCGCATACGAGAGAGCAATCTACGGACGAGACAAGCATCTGGAGGACGACGCTTACGACAACCTCCGATGGTCCTGGGGCGCCCTTCGATGGCCCTTCATTCGATTGGCGTTGCGACGGTTGGTCCCCCTCAAACGCGGCTGACCCCTTCTGTACGCAGACGCGCCGAACATCGACCTCTTCCATTCCCCCCGACCCCTGCTATACTAGGGACACTCCAACAAATGAGGTCAACCATGTGCCAGACTTGCGGATGCACCGCCCCTGAACCCAAGGACAAGCCCAAGAGTCGCAGCTAACTCTTTTCTTCCCACCCCGCGTGGCTCTGCCCCGGAACCAGCGTTCACTGAGCTTACTCAGATTGTGCCCAACACCCTCGTCAACGGCAAACTTGCCTGAGTCGGCAAAAGCGACGCAATTTTCCATACGCTTCACACTTCTTGGTTTTTGCTTATGTCATCTAACTTAAAGGTCAGAATCGGATTCGCTCCAGGCCCCTTCCCGTCGGGGGCCGAGGGCCACGACCTCATCCGTGACCTCGTAACCGTAGGCGAAGAGTGGGGCTATGACTCTATCTGGCTCAGCGACCGGGTGGTGGGTGGTCGCTTCCCCCTCGAACCCATCGTAGCCCTGTCTATGATCGCCGCCTACTCCGACACCCTCAAGTTCGGCACGAGCGTCCTCGCCCTGCCCCTTCGCAATCCCGTGCTGCTCGCCAAAGAGCTTGCTACCCTCGACTACCTATCCAAAGGACGGCTCCTCCCTGCAGTCGGCCTCGGCCAAGAGGACCCCGTCGAGTACCAGGCCTGCGGCGTCGAAAAGGCGGGGCGAGGCAAAAGGGCGGATGAAGCCATCAGGGTAATCCGCCGCCTATGGGAAGAGGAAAGAATCACCCACCACGGCCGCTTCTTCACCCTCGAAGACGTCTCCATAGTGCCCAAGCCGGTCCAGAAACCCTCGCCGCCCATCTGGATTGGCGGAAAAAGCAAGGCCGCCCAGCGTCGTACCGGCCGACTCGGCGACGGCTGGCTGGTATCCCAAGCCACCCCCGCCGAGGTGGACGAAGGCCGCAAGCTGATATTCCAAACCGCGGCGGAGCACAATCGTGTCGTCGACGAAGACCACATCGGCACCATGCTGGGCTTCTACGTGGCCTCCAGCCCCGAAAAGGCCGCAGAGGTCGCCCGCGAGCACGTTTTCGCTCAGAGGCCCAACGTACCCTTCCAGCAATACTGCGCCCTTGGCCCACCCGAAACAATCGCAAAGCTAATCCATGACTACGTCGACGCCGGCGCCAGCAAATTCGTCGTCCGACCGATGTGTGCGGCGGGAGAAGCTCAAGAACAGCTGGAACTCTTTGGCCGGGACGTGCTTCCAACCTTTCATAAATCGCCAGCCGGCTCCCTTAAATCCAACCCATCTCCCAGCCTTGCCCAAGCGTGATTACTCTTGACACCTCGAAAGCTTGTGTGATAGTTTTCACTTGCCCGCGAAGGGTGCCTTAGGGGACTTCTATAGGTGAGTGAGTAAGCGCTTCAATGCTCCCGGATCCCATAGCTATCGGCTCCCTTGAGTGGAGAGAGATTGGGACATTGCTTCACAACCTCTGGTTCTATCTGTGCCTGATAGTCTCCTTTGCCGTTACCATGCTCGCAGCCCACGCCATCATCCCCTCCCTCATATCCACCGGCCACCTGCCCAAAAGCGCGGGACTCCTTCGCTTTTCCCTCACCGTGACTGCTCTCGTCTTCTTGGCCTTCGCCCTAACCGTACTCTCAATGGCCGTCAACCTGGCCTACGTGATTGAAACCTTCTATGACCGGTTCTGGTACTAACATGGAGCGCCAACCATTCGCCACACACGCCGGCTCGCCCCCATCGACGGATGAGGACGGCCCATGATCCCCAAATACATCACCCCCAAGATGCTGATCATCCCCATAGCCTTGGGCGGGCTGCTCACAACGGCCGTCGTTATCCTCGTAGTCATCTTCTTAATGCGCGCCTGGTTTTCCACGCCAATTCAGGTCTTCGGATTCCCGGGGCCGCCGGAGCAGCCTATCGCCTTTCCGCACACCGCCCACGTGGACATCGAGGGCATCAACTGCGCCTTCTGCCACCGTAATGTCACAAAGGGAGACGCCGCGACGATTCTGCCCGTGGAGGGTTGTCTGCTCTGTCACGCCACCATTCAGGGAGAACAAGCGCCTCCCGAGGTGGCCAAGGTCATTGAGCACTACAACAACAACCAACCCATCAACTGGAAGCGAGTCCATCGTCTGCCAGACCACGTTCAGTTTTCTCACGAACCCCACGTTCGGTTTCTCACCGAAGTACAGGGACTCCCTCTGGAGTCGGCCTGCGCCACCTGTCATGGGGATGTTCGCGACATGGTAGAGGTGGAACAGGTGCGAAGCTTGAAGATGGGCGACTGCGTGGACTGCCACAGAGACAACGAACAGTTTACCGAGAACACCGGAATCACAGATTGCACGACCTGCCACTACTAGGAATAGCCCACTAATGAAGATAACAAGAAGAGATTTCCTTCGGCTGGCCAGCTTCTCCACGCTGGGGGCGGTGGCGTGCAACTTCTTTGACGAGAGGGAGTTCGTCTCCCAAAGCCCCGTTCAGCTTCCTGAAGATCTGGTTACCGGCAGGGACAACTGGTACGCAACCATCTGCCGCCAGTGCTCCGAAACCGAGGGGCTGGTGGTCCGAATAATGGAGGGCCGGGCCAAGAAGGTTCAGGGCAACCCCGTCTATCCCACCAATCTGGGCGGACACAGCATCCGATGCGAGGCTGGCCTGCAGACCCTCTACCACCCCGACCGCATCGCCGGGCCTATGATTCGACAGGGAGCGCGAGGCAGCGGACAATATGCCTCCATCTCTTGGGACGAAGCCCTGAACCTGCTTCGCGGCCATCTAACGACCCAGCCGGACCGCAGCCGCGTCCTGACAGTAACCGGACCTCTGCGCGGAAGCCTTGCACACCTCGTTGGCGGCTTCGCCGATGCCTACGGGGCGCGGCACATGGCCTTCCAGCCAATGGAGGACGCCGCCTACGACCAGGTGATGCGAGACGTGCTGGGTCAGGAAACAATGCCCACCTTTGATTTCAAGAATGCCAGCTACGTCCTCTCCTTCGGGGCCGATTTCCTCGGCACCTGGAAGGCTCCGGTGCAGTTCTCCAAGGGCTACGGCGAGTTCCGCCAGGGTCTGGGGCGACGCAACCGGGGCACGCTCGTACAGGTAGACCCACGATTCTCCCTCACCGCCGCCAGCGCCGACACCTGGGTGCCCATCGCCCCAGGCATGGAGGGAATGCTCGCCCTGAGCATCGCCCAGGTCATCATCTCCGAGGGACTGGCCCCTCAAGAACGTGTGAATCAACTCACCGGCGGCCAGGGTGCGACTGCTTTGGACGCCTATGCGCCCAACGTAATCGCCCAGCGGCTGGACGTACCACCTCTACACGGCATGGAACCCCACGAGGTGATCCGAGACTTGGCGCGAAGCTTTGCCCACAACGGCTCCCGCAGCATCGCCATCGGCGGGTCCAACGCCGCGGCCCACACCAACGGATCCTTCAACCTATCCGCTATCTTCGCCCTCAACTTCCTGGTCGGCAGCGTCGGCGCCGAGGGCGGCGTCGTCTTCAACCCCCCGGCTCCCGTGCCCGAACTGGCGAAGACAATCCAGGCCGCCTCCACCGGCGACTGGCATCGCACAGTGGCCGACATCGACAATGGACGCACCGGCATGGTCCTGCTCCGCGGCGTCAACCCCGTTAACGACATGCCCCCGGAAATCGGTCTTCGCCAGAGGCTAAACAGGGACGATATTTTCGTCGCCAGCTTCTCCTCCTTCCTCGACGAAACGGCAGAGATGGCCGACCTGATTCTGCCCGAGAGAGCCCCCCTGGAAGATTGGGGCGACGACGTTCCATCCCCAGGCCCCGGTTTTGAAGTAATCGGAATGCAGCAGCCCGTGGTAAATCCCCTCCCCGGCATGAACCCCATGGGCTTCGGCGACGTTCTCCTGCAACTGTCCCGGGAGATGGGCCTTGACGACGCATCCCCCCTCAACATGCCCACCTACCACCATCTCCTGCAAGACCAGGCCCGGAAAATCCACGCTCTGGACAGGGGTTCCGTGCGGGAACCGGACTTCAACTCCTTCTGGAACAGCCTCCTCCAACAGGGCGGATGGTGGGACAGGGACGCTACGGCCGACTCCTCCCCTTCCATGCCCAACCTGGCAGAGATAGCCGGGCGCGCCAAAGAACCCGTCATAACCGGCCCCACGGGTGGCAACACCTTCAACCTGATCCCATTCCAAACCGTCTCCCTAACCGACGGCAGCGGCGCCCATCTCCCCTGGCTCCAGTCCAGCTCCGACCCACTGACCACCGTGGCCTGGACCACTTGGGTTGAGATAAGCACCCTCGTAGCCGACGCCATCGGTCTCCGTGAGGGCGACTTCGTTCGTGTGGAAGGGGCCAACGGGCGGTCTTTCATCGCCCAGATATATCATCATCCCGCAGTGCCGCCCAACGTCATCGGCATTCCCGTAGGACAGGGGCATACCGCCTCCCTCCGTTACTCCAGAGGAAGGGGCGAGAATCCCCTGCACCTGTTGGGGCTGCCCCTGGAAGAGCAGACCCAGTCGCTGGCCTGGGCCGGTACCCGTATTAGAATTGTTCCGACGGGAGAGAACTCCCCCATTCCCAAGTTCGAAGGCACAGTTCCCGCCTTCGTTCCCACCCAAGAAGAAGCTATAGTCAAGATAACCAGAGGATAGAAGCACACAGTAAGGGATATACGGTAGAAAATGGCCGAAGATAGAAAGTGGGCAATGGTTATAGACCTGGACCGGTGCACCGGTTGCCAGGCCTGCGTCGTGGCGTGCCAGGCGGAGAATAATATTCCTATCAACGAGGAGAAGGACTTCCTCTCCCGCCGCGCCAAGCAATGGATTCGCATCGATCGGGTCTGGGAGGGCACGTGGCCCAACGTTAAAGCCCGGTTCATCCCCGTGCTTTGCCAGCACTGCGAGAACGCCCCCTGCGAGCCCGTTTGCCCCGTCTACGCCACCTACCACAACAGCCAGGGCCTGAACGTTCAGGTGTACAACCGTTGCGTGGGCACCCGGTACTGCGCCAACAACTGCCCCTACCAGGTGCGCTTCTTCAACTTCCACGACCCGGAATGGCCCGGCAGCCTCTGGAACCAGCTCAACCCCGACGTTACCGTTCGCAGCCGTGGAATCATGGAGAAGTGCACCTTCTGCATCCAGCGCATCCGCAGGGCCGAACGGACCATCGAGGGACAGCAGGGCAAGCAGGTCAACGACCAGACCCTCAAGGCCGGCAACTATATGCCTGCCTGCGTCAACGCCTGCCCCACCGACACCCTCGTATTCGGGGACATCAACGACCCCAATAGCGACGTTTCCCGTCGGGCCAAAGACCCCCGCAACTACAAGCTTCTGGAACATATCGGCACCTCCCCCAACGTCATCTATCTCAAGAAAGTTGATCCCTCCGCCCAGGAGGAGACCCATTGAGCAGCGCTACCGCAGATAACGGACGAGACCGGGTCCAGATTTCCGTAGACGGGCCCGAGCTCAACTCGCGCATGGTCACGGAGCAGGTGTCCCGTGACTTCTTCTCCGTGACCAAGAGCTACAAAATGGTCATCGCCATTCTGGGTTCCTTTTTCGCCATCGGCATCATTGCGCTAATACTGCGCTTCATCGACGGCTACGGGGTGAGCCACCGGGACCAGTGGGGCTACTACTCCGCCATGTTCGCCTTCCTGCTCATAACAGCCGGTTCTGCCCCGCTGGTGGCCGTTGGGCTGCGCTGGACCAAGAACCACTGGCGCCGGCCCTTCTCCCGCGTCTCGGAACTCTACGCCGTGGTGGGTCTTTTCACCCTCCTATGGTTCCTGCCCCTCATGGCCCTACTGCCATCATTGGAAGGCCGCAGGAGCCTCTGGGTTTCAGAGAAGTTCATTGGCGTCCCTCTCTGGTGGGACTTTTTCGCCGTCCTTGGACTCGTCGTCTGCGGGCTCGGCCTCCTTGTGCTCTCCGCCATTCCCGACATGGCCGTTCTCGCTCGCCAGGGCGACGACGGGCCCCGCACCAGGTTCCTGAGAAGCTTCACAGGCTTCTGGCGCGGGACTCAGGCCCAGTGGAACTACCACCGCATCGGACTCACCGCCCTGGGGGCCTTCTATTTCATGCTGTTAATCATGGTGCAGACCATGATTAACGTAGACTTCGTTATGTCTCTTGTACCGGGCTGGAAGGACTCCATCATGCCAGCCCACCAGGCCCTCACCGGCATACAGACGGCCGTTGGCCTGGTGCTAGTGACCACCTTCATTCTGCGGGCCACCGGAAGATACAAAGACTTCATTCCAATGGAGTCCTTCTGGTCCTTCAGCAAGATTCTGCTGGCTCTGTGCCTGCTCTGGGCCTACTTCTGGTTCGCCGCCTTCATAACCTTCTGGTACGGGCGCACCCCCACCGAGCAGAACATACTCAGGACCTTCATGTTCGAGTCCTACCGAATACCCTTCCTGCTGAACTTCTTCTTCAGCTTCCTCATACCCTTCCTGATGCTCATCTGGAATCCAGTGAGAAAGAGCATTCTTGGCCCAACCCTGGCAGGAGCCTCCGTCCTCATCGGGGCATTCTTCATGACTATCCGCCTCTACGTGCCCGCTTTCGGCATTGAAGACGTAACCGGCCATGCCCTAGAAGCGGTGCAGCTGCCCATCGTCCCGGACGTACTGGACATATTCATTATGCTCGGCGGACTGGCGGGAGCGGCCCTCATATACCTGCTGGCCTCAAAGATTTTCCCCATCCTGTCCATCTGGGAAGTGAAGGAGGGCCTGCTCTACCAGCGAGTACGTCCCTTCCTGCGAAGCCGATACCTGGTGCTGGGCAAGCCTGAATAGGAATTAGGAGCCAAGTTGCAAGAAGGTAAAATCCTAGGCCACAGGCGGATAAACCGGGACCTGCTCCGGGGCCTCTTCGAGAACCCGGTGAAGTACTGGGCAATCGTCCTATTCCTCGGATTGGTGGTTTTTGTCGCCGTCATAGCCGCCGGATTCATGGTCAACCGCGGCATCGGCGTCACCGGCCTCAACCGGCCCGTATTCTGGGGCTTCTTCATCACCAACTTCGTCTTCTGGATAGGCATAAGCCACGCCGGAGTCATGCTCTCCGCCATCCTGCGGCTATCAAAGGCTGAATGGCGTCGCCCCGCCACCCGGGCCGCCGAGGTTCTCACTATTTTTTCCCTTATGACCGCCGTGCTTATGCCCTTCATTCACACCGGACGGCCATGGCGGCTCATGTACTGGGTTTTCCCCTACGACTTCTCCCGCGGACTCTGGCCCGACATCCGCTCCCCCCTGGTGTGGGACCCCTCCGCCGTTAACACCTACCTGCTTTCCAGCATCCTCTTCGTCTTCATAGCCCTCGTCCCGGATATGGCCGTCATCAGAGACCGGAGCTCCGGCATCCGACGCATAGCCTACTCCGTCCTGTCGTTGGGCTGGCGCGGCACCCCCCGCCAATGGAAGCTCCAAGCAATCGCCGGCATCCTGCTTTCGGCGCTCATTCTCCCTGTCTTCGTCTCCGTCCACAGCATAGTCTCCTGGGACTTCGGCATGGCCGTGTCAGTCAACAGCTGGCACTCAACTATTTTCGCGCCCTACTTCGTCATTGGCGCCGTCCACTCCGGCGTCTCCGGCGTTGTAACCGTTATGATATTCATGCGCTGGCTCTTCGGATGGGAGGACTACGTCCGCAGGGAACACATCGACGCTTTGGGCCGGCTGCTCATCGTCATCGCCATCGCCTGGTTCTACTTCTTTGCCATGGAGTTCCTCTTCGGCATCTATGGACAGGAAGGGGACGAACTAGCCACCCGAACCCTCCAGATCTTCACCCCTCCCTGGGGTTGGCTCTTCCTTACATTCATAATCACCGCATTCTTCTTCCCCGTTCCCCTGTGGCTGTTCCGCAACGTCCGCCGCAGCTTCCTACTGATGACGATAACCACCATCTCCGTCAACATTGGCATGTGGCTGGAGAGGTTCATAATCATCGTGCCGGGACTGGCCCGAAAGCAGCTATTTACCCAATCCTGGTATACCTACGCCCCCAGCCCCATAGAGATAATGATCGTGGTGGGGACCTTTGCGATGGTGCTCATGCTCTTCCTGATATTCGCCAAGGTCTTCCCGCTGATACCCATATTTGACGTGAAGGAAGGGCAGATACTCGCCGACGAAATCAAGGTTGGACGCAAGCGCGTCCCCGCCGTAATCAGAGAAGAGTAGAATTGCCCGAGGTGCAGCAATGACAACGCAATCCGTCCTGGCCCTCTACTCCAACGCCGAATTCGCCGCTGAAGCCGGCGAGGCGCTGGATAAGGCCGGGTTCTCCAACGAGGACTACGATTTCCTCACCGATACCCCCTACCCTGAAGGCGCTCTCGGCGAGCGGCATAACAGCCACAGGCTCTACGTCTTCCCGTTCGTTGGAGCCCTCATCGGACTCACGGCCGCCATACTCCTCACCACGGGAACACAGATTGCCTATCCTCTCGTGACTGGCGGCAAGCCCATCCTATCCATCCCTCCCATGGCCATCATCAGCTACGAAGGCACCATGCTTGGAGCCATTCTATTCACCGTTATCGGCATCATCTTCGAATCGAGGCTGCCCACCGTCAAGAAGCACATCTACGATGACCGAATTACGGAGGGCTTCATCGGGGTCGTCGTCGACTGTGACGACGATAACGTGGACCGGGCGGAGCAGATTCTCACCCAGGCCGGGGCGGAAGAGGTCCGACGGGAAGCCGCATGATGCTGAGACCCATACTGGGCATTGGAGAACGCCTACGTCGCCGGCTGTCATCGACGCCGGTGCGGTTCGGGCTGTTGCTTGTACTTGCCGCCCTATTCGGCATTGGCTGCGCCAACGGAAGTTATCCCGTGGACATCTTCTACGAGATGCACTACCAACCCTCCCACCATTCCCAACAGCCGCCCCGCCTGATGCCCGCCGCCGGAGCAGTGCCCGTAACCGGCAAGGAAGTGCCCCTAAACACCCAGGTGCACCCTGAAGCCATAGACACCATCGAAAATCCCATGCCAGAGGTGGGCGTCGACGAAGGCGCAAAACTCTTCGCCATCAACTGCTCCATGTGTCACGGCATGGAGGGATTGGGGGACGGCAACGTACTCCAGACCATGACCGAGGAATACGGCTACACGCCCAAGATCAACGTCAACCTCACCCTCGTTAACATCTTTGGATATACCGACGGACTCCTCTACGCGACGATTACCAACCGGGACCTTCGCCCGGAGATCGCCTCTCTGGAACCCGGTACGAGCGTCGTGATGCCCCAGTTCGAAAAGCTGCTCACCTCCGAGGAGCGGTGGATGCTGGTCAACTACCTGAAGACCCTTGGAGGGCCCTAAGGGACGCCCCAACCGGCTGGGCCTCTGATGCACCCTCTGCCTTTCGGCCTTCGCAGACTCCTTCTAGCCTTGGCCTGCCTTGTTATTTTCAGCCTGTTTCTCACAAGCTGTGCCGAAGACCGGCCCCTGACCCTTGAGGAACGCGCCCAGAGCGTCGACAAAAGGCTGATATGCCCCTACTGTCCTGCGGAAACCATCGACCAGGCCCAGGTGCCCCAGGCCAGAGAAATGCGCACCTTTGTGCGTGAGAAGCTGGCCGAAGGCTGGACGGAACAGCAGATTCTTGACTACTTCTCCGCGCCGGAGCGTTACGGCACGCGGGTCCTTGCGGAGCCGCCCAAGTCCGGCCCAACCCTCACAATCTGGCTTCTTCCCCCCGCTGTTTTTCTGCTGGCTGGCGGTGCTCTCTTCTTCGTTCTCCGCTCCATGAAGAAAGACCCTCCATCCGAATCCGATACACTCTCTGCAAGCACCACGCTGCCCGGCGGGGAAGACATGGCCGGCTACCTCCAACGGGTGGACGCCGAGATAGCCGCCCGTAGCAGTTCGTCTCCGCCTCGTGGAGGCGAATCTCAAGAGCCTGAAAGCCCTCCCAAATCAGCAGGGAAAGAAAAAAATGGCTGAACTTGGCCTTATAACTATCCTGATGGCCCTGGCCCTCGCCGTCTACTCCATGCTGGCGTCCATTATCGGGGGAATGCGAAACCTACCCGCCCTGTCGCAGAGTGGGCGCAACGCCTGCTACCTGGTGGCGCTTATCCTGCTCATATCCTCCTTCAGCCTCGTCGCCGCCTTCCTGTCCAACAACTTCCAGATCCGCTACGTCTTTGAGCACAGCAACCTGGCCATGCCCCGCATCTACACCTGGGTGGCCATCTACGCCGGCAACGAAGGCTCGCTTCTTTTCATAGCCACCGTGTTCTCAATCCTGGCCGCCCTTGCTGTAGCCTTCTCACCTCGCCGATTCCGCCCCAGCCTCCCATACGCCAACGCCGTCCTCATGCTCATCATGGTCTTCTTCCTCTCCGTCATGGCGTCCCTGGCCAACCCCTTCGTGACCCTCGACTTCATGCCCGCCGACGGTCGAGGAATCAACCCGCTGCTGGTACATCCGGGGATGTTCGCTCACCCGCCCATACTCATGACGGGACTGGTGATGGTGAGCATCCCCTTCGCCTTCGCCGTGGGCGCGCTCCTGTCAAAGCAGGTGGCCGACCAGTGGGTCGACGTGGCCCGCGTCTGGGGCCTCCTCGCCTGGGCAACTCTAGGCGCCGGCCTGCTTCTCGGGTCCTGGTGGGCCTACACAATCCTGGGTTGGGGCGGCTACTGGGCCTGGGACCCCGTCGAAAACGCCGGCCTCATGCCCTGGCTTGGCCTCACCGCCTTCATCCACTCCATCATGGTGCAGAAGCGGCAGGGCATGTTCCGTATGTGGAACCTGGCCCTCATTAACATCACCTTCGGCCTCTCCCTCTTCGGCATGTTCATCAACCGGGGCGGCCCCGTGCCCTCCGTCCACTCCTTCGCCGCCTCCTCCCTGGGCTGGGTGTTCCTCACCTTCATGATAGTCGGCACCCTCGCCCCCTTCGCCCTCTTCTTCATCCGATACAACCTGATAAAGAGCGCCCGCCCCCTGGAGTCCAGCCTCTCCAGAGAGGCGGCCTTCCTGGTCAACAACCTGCTGCTCCTGGGCGTGGCCTTCGTCACCCTCTGGGGCGTCGTCTACCCCCTTGTGTCGGAGGTCTTCTCAGGCTTCACCGTCACCGTTGGAGAACCCTTCTACAACCAGGTAAACGGCCATATCTTCCTCGGCCTCATGTTCCTCATGGGCGTCGGTCCGCTGCTGCCCTGGCGACGCGCCGGAGGCCGTGCCTTCAAGCGGACCCTCCTTTACCCCGCCCTGGCCGCGGTGGCAACCCTGGTGGTTCTCGCCCTTGTGGGCGTACGAAACCCCTACGCCCTGGCCGCCTTCACCCTCTTTGCCCTGGTGGCGGCGGGCATATTCCAGGAATGGTACCGGGGCACGAGAGTGAGGCACACACGGGGCGAAGCATATCCTCTGGCTTTCCTCAAGCTCATGGCCTCCAACCGCCCCCGCTATGGCGGCTACGTGGTGCATCTGGCCATAGTCGTATTGGGCGTTGGCATCGTCGGCTCATCTTTTTACGGCACCCAGCGGGACGTGCTCTTGTCCCCGGGCCAGACCGTCACCGTTGAGGGCTACGACATCACCTACCTCGATTCCCGCACTGTCCAGCAGACCGACCGGCGCGAATCTTTCTACACCCTCGACGTATCACGAGGGGACAAGTACGTGGGCGAACTGGAAGCAGAGCGCACCTTCTACCCCGACTTCAACATCAGCGCCACCCGCGCCGGCATCCGCTCAACGCCGGTGGAAGACCTCTACGTGGTCCCCAGCGAGGCGCGAGAAGGAGATCCCAGCATCGGGTTCCGCATATTCGTCAACCCACTGGTGTGGTGGATGTGGCTGGCTGGCCCCATAATGATTGCGGGGACCGCCGTGGCCCTCTGGCCCTCCCGCAGCTCCGCCCCACCACCAACGCCCCCGGCCCGTTCTTCCGCCTTTCAGTCAAAGGCCCCAAGGCAATGAATCCGCTCCACATTCTTCCGGTCCACGCCTCGATGATTTCTCTGAGGAGACAATCCAAGTGCACTACCTGATAGCCCTGATGCTGGCCTTCCTCAGCCTGCTGGCAGTCTCCTATCCCCTCTTGAAAGCTCGAGAGCGCGAGGACCAATCCAAGGCTTTATCGAACGCCAAAGAACGTCTGGGCAGGAAGGTCGAAGACTCCTTCGACGACATCGACCGGCTCCAGATGGAGTTTGAGTTGGGGGTTATCGAACGCCAGGAGTACCAGCAGCAGATGGACGATCTCCGACGCGTCGCTGCCGTAAGCCTTCATGCCTACGAGGAGGAAGCCCAAGGAGGAATCGACGGAGCGCCCACTCTCAAAGACCGGGATGCCCTGCTGGAAGAGCGCATCCGGATTCGCCGCCTCGCCCAACGTAGCCAAGACAGCGAGTCTTCGTGAGCAAGCTGCGCCTCACCCTTCCCTTCCTGCTGGTTCTGACGGTGGTCGCAATCCTGTATTGGCCTTACGCCGCCGCTCAGGATCCCACCGAATTCACCGGCCGCGTCATTAACCTCTCGGCCGACGGGCAGTCACCCGTTGGACTGGAGGTGATTCTCCACGTCTTCACTCCCAGCGGTGGCGTCGATACCAGGACTGCCGTCACCGATGCCGATGGTTCCTTCGCCTTCATAGACGTTCCTTCCGAGACCAACGTCCGCTACGCCCTCTCCGCAACCTACAGGGAAATCACCTACGGGGTCGAGCCGGAGAACCTTCAAGCGCCCGTGGTCCTGGGCGTGTATGAAACCACCAGCGACCTGGCGGCCCTGAACATCGACTCTCACATCCTGATAGTCCGTGATGCAGACCCCAAGGAAAACCTGGTTTCGGCGGCAGAGGTGGTGCTTGTTTCAAACACCGAAGACCGCGCCTTCCAGCCCATCCTTCAGCCCGCCTCCGCAATGAACTTCCTCCGATTTACCGTGCCGACCGGAACCTCAGGTCTTCAGGTACAGTCCGACCTGCCAAGCGGCGACATCATGGACGTGGGCACCGGCTTCGGCCTCACCGCCGCCGTGCCACCCGGCTCCCACCAGGTCTCCTTCAACTACACCTTTCCCTACGAAGGGGGCAGCGCCTCCTTCTCCCCAACCTTCCTCCAGGGCGCTTCCATCTTCCGCATCCTCATCCCGGAGGGTTTGGGAGAGGCCTCCGGCACAGGGCTGACCGAAGCGCAGACTACCAGCATCGGCGACGAAACCTACCGGGTGTGGAGCGTTCCAAACCTGACCTCCCGCACGTCCCTGAGCATCGAACTAACAGGTCTGCCGCAACCCTCCCTCTGGCAGCGCAGCCTCAACGCCGTCGAAGAAAACCACCTGCTGGTCATCGGCATACCCTCGCTAGTCGCCGCCGCCCTGTTAATCATTCTTTTCAACAGCCTCCGCCGCCGCGCGCCAATCGCCGCATCAACCTCTAACCCACAGGAACTTATTGAAGCGATTGCCCGTCTCGACAATCTACGCGAGGATGGCCGGTTGGACGAATCGGAGTACCGGCAACGGCGGGAGGGGCTTAAGCAAAGACTGCGAAGTGCGATAGAATACGAAGAACCCCCACCTTAGGAGAAGTCTTCTGACAACCCGCCAGAAATGGATCCTGATCTTAGCCGCGACTCCCGCCATCGCTCTCTTTGCCCTGCTGGGCTGGGCCCTCGTTCGCAGCGGCGGCAATCCCGGCGGCCTCGGGGTCAACGCTCAACTGGGCGAAAAGCCAACGGCCAGCCGCCAAGCCGGCCTCTTCTCACTTCTCACCCTTGACGGGAACGCCACCCTCTCCCTGGAAGACTATCGCGGCAAGGTGGTCATGCTGGACTTCTGGAGCTCCTGGTGCCCTCCCTGCCGCGTCGAAGCCCCCGTGCTCTCCCAAGTCTACCGGGAGTACACCGGCCAACCCGTAGAATTCATCGGCATCGCCATCTGGGACGACGAGGACGCCATTCGCGCCTTCGCCGAAGAGTTCGATGTTCCCTATCCGGTCGTCGTGGACGTCAAAGGGCGAGTTGCCCTTGACTACGGCGTTTCCGGCATCCCCGAGAAGTTCTTCATCGACAAAACGGGCGCTCTGCAGCGCAGCTTCGTCGGCCCCATGAGCCCCGAGGCCCTGCGCAACATCCTCAACGAGATGCTAGACCATGAATAAATCAACCGGCCCGGCAGCGAACCCAACCCCGGCAGGCAAGCCAGGGAAAAGAAACCGAATCGTCCTTTTCGTTAAGCGGGCGTCCCAAGCCGCTTTTCTCCTGCTGGTCGTCTTCATCATCTTCCTGGGCGCGTCTCACCAGGGCAGGGCCTCAATGAAGGCAGCCATGTTCATCCCCCACGTCTTCGATGCGCCCATCAAACCCCTGGAGTGGTTCACGCCGACCCCTACCAGGGAGCGAGTGTCCTTCCCCATTCCCTACGGCGCCGGCATCGGCGACCTCTATCGTCCGCCCGGCGATGGCCCCTTCGCCGCCGTCGTTCTCTTTCTCGGCGTCTCTCCCGCCGGCGCGGACGACCCGCGCGTCGTCCGCCTTGGCGAAGCCCTCGCCCGCTCCAACATGGCCACCATGTTCTACTGGTCCCCCATCATGGCCGAGGGCCGCATGGAACCCGAAGACATCCATAACCTGGTGGCCGCCTACCAGTTTCTCTCCAGCCAGGACTTCATCGACCCGTCGCGGGTGGGCATTGGTGGCTTCTGCGTGGGCGCCAGCTACAGCATCATGGCAGCCGCTCAGGAACCCATCCGTGAGCAGGTGGCTTTCGTCAACGCCTTCGGCCCCTACTTCCACCTGCCCGACCTCCTGACCGCCATCACCTCCCAGACCCGCATCTACGGCGACGACGTCCAACCCTGGACGCCGGATAAGCTCTCCCGCGAAGTTTATGTCACGCACATGACCGAAGACCTGCCAGAGAATGAGCGCCGCTTGCTCCAAGAGGGATTCAACGAGGGCGCTGCCATTCCGGAAGACGCCATCCAGAGCTTGTCCGACGAGGGTAAAGCGGTGTACACCCTCCTGATGGGCGTTCCGAGGGAGGAAGCGGATGCCTACCGCTCCCGAATGCCCGCCGCAACCCTGGAACGGGGCGACAGCATATCCCCCAGCCAGTACATTGACGACCTAAAAGCCGAACTGCTCATCATGCACGACCGGGAGGATAAGCTTGTTCCGGCCTTCGAGTCCCGGCGGCTCCGGGATACTCTCGCCGACCGCGGCAACGTTCGTTACACGGAATTCGGCCTCTTCGACCACGTGACGCCGGAGATACGGCTGGGCCTCTGGGACACCGCCAAAGAGCTGCGCAAGCTCTTCCTCCACCTCCACGGCATCCTAATGCAGGCTACCTAACCCCTCACCCACGTCGAGGTCTGGTGACGTCGGTGTGATGACAACGATAAAGGGCGCCCACGTGGACGCCCTTTAAGTAGATAATTCCACTCCCGCGGGTGTGATCTTAGACGGTTGCCCCTTGGACCAGCCGCTCCCCGTAGATTTTCAATGAGTTGTCCCAGAGAATCTTACGTTTGGTGTCATCCGAAAGGGGCTGTTCCATCATGTTAGCAAGGGGTTCGTTCGTCGCCGGTGCGTCGGGGTGAGGATAGTCCGTGTTGAAGACGATGTTGTCGTCGCCGATATAGTCCACCACGTACTTGATGGAGGGTTCGTCGGCGTCGGCCGCCACGGCGCACTGCCGCAGGAAGTACTCCTGGGGCGTCAGCTTGAGCGGGTGCTCGTCAAAGAATACGGACTGGCGTCCTTCGCAATACTTCTCCAGCCGGTTCAGCCAGAAGGGGACCCAACCGGAGTTGGCCTCCAGGATAAGCAGCTTCAGGTTGGGGAACTTGTCCAAGATGCCGCTGTACATGAAGTGGCCCAGGTTGATCATGTTCTCAAAGGGGAAGCCGATGGTCTCGCTGAGGGCGATAAAGGCCCCGTCCAAGGGAGCATAGCGCGCGTTGGTGCTTGGCGATCCGCTGGCGCTGCTCTCGCCATGAACGGCCAGGGGCACTTCCAGATCCTGGGCAACCTCCCAGACAGGAGAATAGTCCGGATGGTGCCACATCTTCTCCGGGATGGCGGTGGGCAGGAATATGGACACTGCGCCAAGTTCCGTCACGGCGCGGCGGGTCTCGTTCAGCATCAACTGAGGGTCCTGACCGGTGACAACGGCGGCAAACTTGATGCGCCCGGGGTCGCCCCTGCAAAAGTCGTAGGCCCAGTTATTGTAGGCGCGGCACAGGGCAGCGGAGAGGTCCGGCTCCTTGTAGGATGGAGCAGCAGCGCCGTTGGTCGGCAGGCAGACTTGAATGTCCCAGCCCTCCGTGTCCATATCTATCAGACGACTCTCCAGGCTCCAGCTATCCCTGAAGGCGTGGCCGAATTTGTCGTCCATCATAGAGAATAGGGCCTTGGATTTGAGGGCGTTCATCGTCTCCGCACCCTCGTACTCCAGGATGGCCTTGCCGTGGACCTGTGTGACGATGGGGCGTCGGTCCCGGTAGGCGGGCTCCACGTAGCTGTCCCAGATGTCGCCGGGCTCGTAAAAATGGGCGTCAGCGTCGATAACCTTAAAACCGTTTCGCATGGTAAGTACCTCCCTCTTTGGGCGTTGAGTTTAGCTTAGCTCCATGTTGTAGAGCTTGATGACGTTGTCGCGAGTGACCTTCTTCTTTATATCATCCGACACGCCGGTAAAGTTTTCGTCCACAATTTTATGCGAGTTGGGGAAGGTGGACAGGGCGTGGGGATAGTCGCTGGCCCAGGCGAAGTTGTCCTTGCCATAGTAGTCGGCCAGTTGCAGGCCGATGGGATCGTCCATGTAGGTGACAAAGAGCTGGCGCCTGGCGTAATCACTGGGCGGCATTTTGAGCTCTGTCGGGTTGCTGTAGCCGTGCTTTTCGTAGAAGTGGTCGGCCCGGTAGAGGAAGTGGGGCACCCAGCCTATGTCGTTTTCGGCGGAGACTAAGCGAAGTTTTGGGTGTCTCACCAGCGCGCCGGAGAACATGATTTCAGCAAAGGAGCGCTGGACTTCGTGGATGATGCTGATGGCGCGAAGGTAGTGGTTCTTCTTGAACCTGCCGACGACGCGGCTTTCCGGACCGTGGCCGGTGAGGATGTGCAGGCTGATAGGCAAGTCGAGTTCAGCGGCCGCCGCCCAGAAGGGTTCAAATTCGGGGTCGGCATAGGTGATGGGGTCGGGAGGCGAGGCCATGATAAGGGCGCCCCGAAGCCCAAGCTCGGAGCACCGGTAAAGCTCCTTCACCCCTTCGCTCACGTCAAGGAGGGAAATTAGACCGAGGCCGATCATAGTCTTCGGGTCGTAGGAGCAGTATTCGGAAATCCAGGTGTTGTAGGCGCGGAATAAGGCCTGCTGGAAGGGAGCGTCCGTGAGACGGAACAGACGGAAGCCAAGGGTTGTGTATAGAATCTCGGCCTCGACGCCGTCGACCTCCAATTCCTTGAGACGCTCCTCCGGGATGTAGGCTCCCAGGGGACAACTTTCCTCCACGGAGGCCGTTTCCAGAAACTTCTTCAGTTCCTCCGGGGTGGCTCCGGCAGTAAACCCGCCGCCCACCTTCTCCGGCTCCTGTCCGGGCATGACGAAAAAGTCGCCCTCCAGCCCATCGGGGTTGGTCAATATACGTGGTGCGCGGTCTCGGAACTGCGGATCAATGTAGTCAACCCACATTTCGGGGGGCTCAAAGACGTGAGAGTCAGCGGAAATTAGCTTATAGTCAGCCATGTTTGTCTCCTAAATCTAGGTTTTCTTGGACGGTTTGGGTCCCGGAGGCTTCCGGAACCTCGGGATTTTGGGTCCCATTTGCTTTGGTTGGCCACCCCTTTTTTCCAATGGACCTTCATAAGCCAGTATCTTGGCAGGTCTTGCTTTCGGGTCCATACGAGACTTCTTTCCATCCCTACCTATAATGTTTTCGGTCGACATGAATGTTACCCTCCAAGTCATTGAATCCTACGAACAATGCTTGGATTATATCACGCCACATCGTAGATTGTGGTAGAGTGCCAACCTTCAGGCGTCGAAGAGTAAGGGTTATAAAAGTAAGCGTATATGAGGACAGATGTGACGCCGGATTCCACCATGAACTCGCAAACTTCCTGATGAGACTCACCTGGTTCGATAACTAGGGTATCTTTATCCCAAATGCGGTGAACCTCATCCAGAATCGGCCAAAGGAATTCCCTTGCTTCTGCGTCCATAAATACTTGGGAATAGAGGTTTTCGACTTCTTCGTCGCCCGCGGGTGCAATAAGCTGAAGTGTGAAAAAGCCCTTGAGCAACCCTATCTTGACCCTGGAACTGTTTCGAAGGGTTGCGGCTACATCAATGTGGATATAGCTTTCCCCAACCGGTCTATGGGAAACCCGCTGTGAAATAGTCAAATGCGGTGCAAAAACCCTAAAGATCTGCAGTTTGAATACAGCAAAGGCGGCAGCCATGAATATTGCGATAGCCGTGACAATTACCTGGAAGGTCCTAGCGGACTCCCCAAATCCGTCGTCCGTCAACCACATGTTGATCGATATGGCGGCCACTAAGACCGCGAAGAAGGTGGAGGCCCATATGAGGGCTTGTAGAAGACTACTTCTGTCCATCAGGTGCTAGAGCAACAGGGCCACTTTAAAGAAAAGGCTCTCGCCGCGCTAGTCCACTTCAGCCATCAGCGCCACGAAGCGGGCTGCGTCATCCAAATGCGCTCTCACAGTCTTGGCCCTGAGCCAGTTCTCGTAGAAGTTCACGTGCAACGTGTTGGCCACTCCAAACAGCCGATCCAGGTCGTCCTTGCCTGGCTCTCCCGCCAGCAATCTAACAGCCCGAAATAATGCCCCGTGGGTGTTATGCTCCCAGCCCCTGCCTTGAGCTACGGCTTTCACCGCCTGAGCCGCCGCGCCCCAACCCTTCTCCGATGCCTGTCTGGTATCCCCACGGTCAAGTTCCGCCCGCGCCTGCTCCAGCAGCTGAACCGCCGCAGTTCTATAGTCCGTTCCAGTGGTCAAGGGGATCCTCCTGTCGGCGTGGACTCGTTCAGCGTCTCCACCTCAGCCATCAGCCCCACGAACCTGGAAACGTCTAACAAACGTGTTTCAACGTCCATCGAAGTGAGCCAGTTCTCATAGAAATTCACATGCAGGGTGTTGGCGCTCCCAAACAGACCGGTCAGTTCAGTGTTGCCGGGTTCTGCCCCCAGCAGTCTCACTGCACGAAATAAGTCTCCGTGGGTGTTATGCTCCCAGCCCCTGCCTTGAGCTACGGCTTTCACCGCCTGAGCCGCCGCGCCCCAACCCTTCTCCGATGCCTGTCTGGTATCCCCACGGTCCAGTTCCGCGCGCGCTTGCTCCAGCAGCTGCGCCGCCGCCGTCTTATAATCCGTTCCGGTGGTCAAATCTATTCTCCTGTCGACATGGACTCATTCGGTGCGTCCAACCCAATATGTCATTATACAGGAACGGGCCTCCATAATGGACACGCCAACCCATCGGGGACTCAGGCGAGCAGCGGTTCCAACTCCAGCAGATTGGCGTCGTCTTGCACCCGTTCGCCTCGTTCGATCTCCTTGATTATCTCCACCAGCTTGTCGTTCAACGGGGTGGGAACGCCGTGTTCCGCACCCTTCTGGACGATGGGACCGATGATGTAGTCGACCTCCGTGGGACGCTTTCTCACTGCCACGTCTCGCCAGGGGCCGGAGTAGACTTTCACGTGACCTTCGAAGCAGTCGGCCATCAGATCGAAGTGGGGCAGGGCCACCTCGGGGTCGGAGCGCACCAACTCCGGCGGGTTGAAGTGGTGCTCCGTCAGGGTTTCCAGGGTCACGCCGTCCGCCTCGGCCACCTCCACGCCTTCCTTGAACAGGGCAAGCAGGACGGGCCGGTTTCTTTCTGCCCGTAGCATGTCCACCGTGGTGGAGGTTCCAAGGGCGTTGCCGATGTAGAAGCAACCCCAGATTACCTTGGACCACAAATGCCCGAAGATGTTGGGCGTGATTGTGGTCTCGGCCACGTTGTCCAGGACTTTCTGAAGCTCGACGATTCTTTCGGTGGTGGAACCGTCCAGCTCGCCGATGCGCATGGGGCCGTCGCCGCCGTAGAGGATATGACCCGGCTCGATGTAGTCGCCGCCCCAATTGACCAGGCATCCCACCGTCCGGTGAGCGCCGATAAGGCTGGCGATTAGCTCTTCGTTGAGGCCGTTCTGCAGGGACACCACTGTCGTTTCCGGGCCGATATGGGGCATCAGGGTTTCCATGGAGGAGGCGGTGTCCTGGGCCTTGACGCAGAGAAACACAGTCTCCAGATGGCCTTGCATATCGTCGGGCAGCATGGCGGGCGCGCGCACTCGCTCCTCGCTAATGCCCGACACCAGTAGGCCCTGCCGGTTGATGAGGTCCACGTGCTCCGGCACCTTGTCAACGAAGGTCACGTCATGGCCGGCCAAGGCCACTTTTGCGCCGGTGATGCCTCCGATGGCTCCCGCGCCGTAAACGGTGATGTTCATGAATGCTCCTTTCCCTTCTGTGCAGGTTTCCCAATATACAATGAGATGACAATGACGATTGGATTATGTATCTGCCTGACAGTTACGGTCAAGCCGAAAAGATTCTCATGAAACCTGGTCGTGACACGACGCCATGATTGACGACATTGATTCCCTGTATGTTAGAGTTTGGAAAATCCCGAGTTGTAAGGATGGCGGCAGCGGCTTGGCAGATTCAGCGCCAATTCTGGAAGTGCACGACCTGGTGAAGGATTTCGGCGGCGTGCGGGCGCTGGACCATTGCAGCTTGGAGATCGAGCCCGGCCACATAACGGGCATAATCGGGCCCAACGGGGCGGGAAAGACAACTCTGTTCAACGTGGTTTCCGGGTTCATGCGCCCCACCAGCGGAAACATCGCCTTCGAGGGCCGGCGCATCGAGGGCAGGGGCATGCACGAAACTTTCGGTCTGGGGCTGGTGCGGACCTTCCAGATTCCCCGGGAGATGCAGCGGATGACGGTCATGGAGAATCTCATGCTGGTGCCGGCGCGGCAGATGGGAGAGAAGCTGTGGGCGTCGTGGTTCCGGCCCGGAAGGGTTGCGCAGGAGGAGCGCCGTATTGAGGCCCAGGCGCGGGAGGTGCTGGAGATGCTGACCCTTTCCCACCTGGCTGACGAATACGCTGGCAATCTCTCCGGCGGCCAAAAAAAACTCCTCGAGCTGGGCCGCACCCTGATGGCCGAACCCAAAATGGTGCTGCTGGACGAACCCGGGGCAGGCGTCAACCGTACCCTGCTCAGGAGCATATCAAAGAGCATCCTCTTGGCCAGTACGGAGCGGAACATCACCTTTGTCATTATCGAGCACGACATCGGCTTCGTCATGGCCATGTGCGACCCCATCATCGTCATGGCCAACGGCGCGCCCATTGCCAAGGGGACGCCCATGGAGATTCAGAGCAATCCGTTGGTGATGGAAGCCTACCTCGGAGGGTTAACCCGTGGCGCTCCTTGAAGTTTCTAAGGTAGTGGCGGGTTACGGCCAAACGGAGATCCTCCACGGCGTGTCGCTGACCGTGGAGGAGGGAGAGATAGTCACGATTATCGGGCCCAACGGCTGCGGCAAGTCGACCCTGATGAAGACCGTGGCGGGGTTGGTGAAGGCATGGGCGGGGAGCGTGAACTTCCGTCGGGCCGAGATTTCCTCCATGCCGCCGGAGTCGATAGTGAAGACAGGGCTTTGCTTCGTGCCCCAGACGAGAAACGTGTTTCCCACCCTCAGCATCCGCGAGAACCTGGAGATGGGCGCCTTCTTGCGAAGGGACGACTTCAACGGGCGCATCGACGAGATGTTCCACTTCTTCCCCGACTTGGCAGAGGATCCGGGACGACGGGCGGGCAGCCTGTCCGGCGGCCAGCGGCAGATGCTGGCCATCGCCCGGGCGCTGATGCTGGACCCCAAGCTAATACTCCTCGACGAACCTTCCGCCGGTCTTGCACCGGCCATGGTGGACCTCGTGCTCGACAGAATACTGGAAATAAACCGAAGCGGAGTTTCGGTGCTTCTAGTAGAGCAAAATGCCCGACAAACCCTGTCCGTATCCAACAGGGGATACATCCTCGTGTCAGGCGAGAATCGGTTGGAAGACAGCGGAAGCGCCCTCCTGGATAACCCTGAAGTGGCCCGTCTCTACCTGGGCGGCTGAGACATGGCCAAGTTGTTGGGAGTGAAGATGACCCCCTTTGGCAGGTTGGCCGGCCACATTCGTCGCCACTGGACGCCGGCCCATACTACGGCGGCCATCGTTCTTACGGCGCTGGTAGTTGGACTGCTGCCTTTCGTTCAGATGGGCCTCATCGTGAACGGGATCTTCCTGGGGGCCATCATAGCCCTGGGCGCCGTGGGCCTGACCCTCATCTACGGAATTCTCCATTTCGCCAACTTCGCCCACGGCGACTATATGACCATGGGAGCCTACGTGGCGCTATTCGTCACGGCCAGCTTCTTTCCCTGGCTCGGCGTGCAGAGCGACGGATTCGGCCCCTTCACCTTCGGATACACCCTGCTCATCGCCCTGCCGGTGGCGGCCCTCGCGGTGGTGGCGGGGGCCATTCTACTGGACAAGTTCGTCTATCGTCGTCTCAGGGACAGGGGAGTCAACGACATAGTGATTGCAATGGCTTCCATGGGAGTTGCCATTGCCCTGAGAGGCTTGGTTCAGATGATTTGGGGCGGGGACATCGAGACCTACCCGCGGGAGTCAAAGCAGGTCTTTCATCTACCCATGGACGTGCGGATACCGCCGGACGCCATTTTCATTGCGCTGATGGCCGTAGTCCTGGTAGCGACGGTGTACCTGGTACTCACCCGCACGCGGATCGGCAAGGCCATGCGCGCTACGGCGGACAATCCGGAACTGGCCTTGGTGAGCGGCATCGGAGTTCGTGGGGTCACCTGGTGGACTTGGGGCATCGGCGCGGCGCTGGCAGCGACGGCGGGGGTGCTGCTCGCAGTGTTCCAGGGGCAGCTGCTTCCCATAATGGGGTGGAAGTTTCTGATACCCGTGTTTTCTGCGGTGATTCTGGGAGGCATCGGCAACCCCTACGGGGCATTGGTGGCGGCCTTCTCCATCGGCGTAACGTCGGAAGTATCCACCCAATGGATGAACCCCAGCTACAAGCCGGCAGTAGCTTTCGCAATGATGATTGCGGTGCTGCTGATACGACCCAAGGGTCTATTCACCATGGCGGGATCCGGGCGTTGAGGATGGAGGCGGTGAAGTGGAGCTAGCCGGAGTTCTGAACTACCTGGTTGGATTCTTCATCATGGTCGGCATCTACGGAATTTTTTCGTTGGGCTTGAATTTGCAGTGGGGATTCACCGGCCTGTTCAACGCCGGCATAGCAGGGTTCTTTGCGTTGGGAGCGTACACGTCGGCGCTGTTGACCACGCCCGCGCCGGACTCCAATCTGGTGGAGGACTTCGTCTTCGGGGGCAACCTGGCCGGGATCCCCTACCTGGATTGGGGAATCGACGTTTGGTTCATTCTTTCATTGGCGGCCGTTGCGCTGGTGTGCGGGACCGTTGCTTACCTGGTGGGACGGCTCACGCTGCGGCTCAGTGGCGACTATCTGGCTATCGCGACACTGGGCATTGCGGAAGCGGTGCGGTTGATGTTTCTCAACGAGAAGTGGATTGCCAACGGATCAAAGGGCTTGTACCGGATACCGGAGTTTCTGGGAAACCTGGTTTCTCCCAAAAGCTACGACTACCTATTCCTCGCTGTGGTGGCAGTGGTTTTGATTCTGCTCTATCTGGCTGTACAGCGGGCGGTCAATTCGCCCTGGGGCAGAGTGCTGCGAGCCGTCCGTGAGGATGAAGTGGCGGCGCAGGCCAGCGGCAAAGACGTCTACTCGTTCAAGATGCAGGCCTTCATTCTGGGTTCGATAATCATGGGCATCGGCGGGGCGCTGTACGCTCATCATATACGGTTCATTGCACCGGTCACCTTCGACCCACTTCTGGCGACTTTTGTCATCTGGGCGATGCTCATGGTTGGCGGGTCTGGGAACAACAAGGGCGCTCTTCTTGGGGCCTTCGTGGTGTGGGGCATCTGGTCAGGCACTCAGTTTTTGCCGTGGTTCTTCGCAGACCCCAACTTCCGGTTCTTCATGATTGGGGTCTTGATAGTTGGGGTGATTCTGCTGCGCCCGGGGGGGATATTGGGCGAGACGCGGAGAGTGTCAAAGCCTGCAAACGGAACTCCTGCGGCTGCCCACAACGGGGGTGGAGACCCGAAGGGTTAGTGCGCTTTTTAAGCGTTCACGTCATCCTGAACAGAGCGAGTCAAGAGGTACCAAATGAAGAGGATGCTGGCGACTAGTTTACACGCCAGCATCCTGATTTTCTTGGGCCAAGCCCCTTCGGAAAGGGAGTGCGCTAAGGGAGTTCGAACCGTCCGGTAGACTTAATCTCCCCGCCGGATATGGTCCAAATCTCGATGGTGCCGACAACGTCCCCGTTCTCGTCAAACTCGATGTCCCCGCCGGCCCCGTTATAGTTGATGTCTTCACCGTTGGCAATCAACTCCAACGCCCGCGCGATTTCAGCACGGCCCGGACCAATGACCTCGCCGGGGGCGTTGGCCACGTCCCGCAGTGCGTCGCGAATGGCCGCGGAGTCGGAGTTCGTTCCGGCCTTGGCAGCGGCGAGGGCGACGAGAACCGTGGCGTCGTAGTGTTCCGCCATGAAGGGATGGGAAGCCTCGACGCCGTAGGTTTCCACGTAAGACGTTTCAAAGGCGTCCTTGGCGGGGCTTCCGGGGCTTCCCTGGGCCGTCCCCATGGTGCCTTCCAGCGCCGTCCAGGCGTTGATTTCGTCAATCCACTCGGAACCCTTTGTACCGTCGGCGAGAAGGAAACGGTTGGCGTAACTGCCTTCCAGGGCTTCCTGAACGTACACCGCCGCCTGGCCGGTGTAGCTTAAGGCAGCGAGGGCGTCGATTCCGCCGGCGGTGGCTTTGGTCAGTTCCGAAGCGTAGGTGGGCTGAACATCTTCATGGGGCACCTTGGCCGTCACGGTGCCGCCCAGAGCGGTGAAGCTCTCCTCAAACTGGTCGGCAAGACCCTCGCCGTAGGCGTTGTTAAGATACATGATGCCAATGCGGTTGAAACCCTGCTCCCGGGCGAGGCGGGCCAGGACCACGCCCTGGGAGGCGTCGGAGGGGGTGGTCCTGAAGACGAAGTCGTTATCCTCGAGAATGGTGATGCTGGGGGCAGTGGATGCACCGGAGATCAGGATAGTTTCCTGGGGGATGGTGACAGCATTGGCGGCGGCAACGGTGACGCCGCTGGAGAGGGCGCCAACGATGGCCACCACCCTTTCAATGTTTACCAAAGCTCCGGCGGCGTCTACCCCCTGTACCGGGTTGACTGCGGTGTCGCGGCTGACAATGAGCACCGATTGTCCGTTAACGCCGCCGGCGCGGTTGACATGCTCGGAGGCCAGCTCTATGGCGTTGCGCAGGGGCGGGCCAAATTCGGCAAGAGAACCGGTAAAGGCGTTCAGGTTGCCAATTATCAGCGGCGTTTCTTCTTCCTGAGATTCCGTTTGGCAGGCCGCCGCGGCCAGGAGAAAGAGCACGGAAAGAATTGCAAGGGTTAGACCGAATTTGACGAATCTACGCATGTTCATCTCCTGTCGTGAAATATTAACGTTTATAGGCATATAACCATATACTTTGTGTTAAATCAACACAATTGAGTGAATTCCAGAATGGCTAGACGAACCAGCACTCCATTTGAAGGGCCTTACAAGTTAAGCACCCGGCCGTCTTCATCCACGTCCAGGGTGCGCGGAGAACGGGGCAGTCCCGGCATGGTGACGATGTTTCCCGCGATGGGGTAGATGAAGCCGGCTCCCACCGAGGCCCTGACGTTAGCAATTTGGAAGGTGTAGCCGGAGGGCCTGCCTTTCAGCCGGGCGTCATGCGAGATGGAGCGGTGGGTCTTGGCCATACAAACGGGAAGGCTTCCCCAACCCAGGGCTTCGTAGGCGTTCATCTGCCGCCGGGCTGCGGGATCCCAGGCTACGTCTGCCGCGTTGTACACCTTCTGCGCTAGGGCTAGCGTCTTCTCCCGCAGGCCAGCGTTCCGGGGGTAGAGGTACGAAACCGAGCTTTCCCGCTTCGTCGCCTCCATCACGGCCTCGGCGAGTTCGACGCCGCCCGCGCCACCCTGGGCAAAAACTCTGCTTTCGGCGACGGCGAAAGCCCCTGCGTCCATCGCCCCCTGCTTCACCAGGGCAATCTCCTCCGGCGAATCCGGCGGAAAGACGTTCACGGCCACCACCACGGGCACACCGAAGGATTTCACCAGTTGTACGTGGTGCTCCAGGTTGGGTATGCCGGCCATGACGGCGTCTTCGTTGGGGGTGGAGAGATCCCGCAGACGGACGCCGCCGTGGGACTTGAGGGCGCGAACGGAGGCCACCACCACGGCGGCCCTGGGTTCCAGGTCGTTGAAGCGGGCCTTGATGTGCATGAACTTTTCGAAGCCCAGGTCCGAACCAAAGCCCGCTTCGGTGACAACGTAGTCAGCGTAGCCCAGAGCCAAGCGGTCCGCTAGGACGGAGCTGCAGCCGTGAGCTATGTTTCCAAAGGGACCGGTGTGCACGACTACGGGCTGGCCTTCGGTGGTTTGCACCAGGTTCGGCTGTATCGCGAAGCGGAGGAGGGCCATCATGGAGCCGACGGCGCCTACGTCATTGGCGGTAACGGGCTTGTTGACCGAGTTGAAACCCACCACCATGCGGCTTAACCGGGCCCGCAGGTCTTCCAGGCTTCCGGCAAGGGCGAGAATAGCCATTATCTCCGAGGCAGTTACGATGTCGAAGCCGGTTTCCCGCAGCGGCGCGTTGATTGGGCCTCCGATGCCGGTGACGATGCTTCTCAGTGAGCGGTCTTCCATTTCGAGGACGCGCCGCCAGGTGATGCCGGAGGGATAGAAGCCAGGGATCTGGCCGCGCTGGACGGCGTTGTCCGTCATAGCCGCCAGAAGGTTGTGGGCCGAGGCGACGGCATGAGCGTCACCGGTGAAGTGGATATTCACCTCGTCTTCAGGCTCCACCAGGGAAGCCCCGCCACCAGTCCCTCCGCCCTTGATGCCAAATATGGGTCCGAGGGAAGGCTCGCGAAGGGTGGCGACGGCCCGCTTGCCCAGACGCCCAAGGCCCTGGGTCAGCCCCACGCTGGTGGTGGTCTTGCCCTCGCCGGCGGGGGTCGGCGTGATACCCGTGACTACAATCAGGGCGCCCCGCGGCCCTCCGGTCTTTATGGCCTCCAGCGAGACCTTGGCCTTGAATCTCCCGTAGGGTATGACGTGGGAAGGCTCGAGTCCCATCCGCTCCCCAATTTCAGCTATGGGCTGCATCTCTCTTCACCGCTGCGCTTATTCTACTGAGTCGTGGTTTCTACGCACCTACCAGCCCATCATAGCACGGCGTTTGAGAATTAGTCACAGCTAATGTGGCAGGTGAAGGATGAAGGCTGCCGAACTGAAGAGACGGTTACAAGTAGTTGACGATTACTTGGGGAGAAGTTACCATCACTGCATACCCCCCCTGTCGCTTCGGTGTCAGGGTCGAGACCGCCTGGCCAGGCGGTCTCTGTCTTTTTATTGCGGGAGGAGTGGTTGATTACAAGCGTTTATGTTGATGGCTTTAACCTGTATTACAGGGCTGTCAGAGATACCGATTTCAAATGGCTAGACCTTAGAAAACTTGCTCAAATTCTCTTTCCGGAAGACAACATTAGGCATATTTTGTACTTTACTGCTGTTGTCATACCCCGCCCAAACTATGCTCAGCAACAGCAGCGGCAACAAGCATACTTAAGAGCGCTTTCCACATTACCGGGTCTGAAAATCACTTATGGTACCTTCCGATCGCTCACGAAACGCCGTCCATTAGTAACGCCAATAGCAGGACTGCCTGTCTACGTTGAGGTTAGAGATGTCGAAGAGAAAGGAACGGACGTAAACCTTGCCACCCGTCTAGTGGCCGACGGATTCCAACGGAAATATGAGCAGGCGATTGTCTTGTCAAATGACTCGGATCTAGCTAGCGCAATTCGATGTGTCCGCAATGAAATTGGACTTAGGGTAGTATTGGTAAATCCAGACAGGAAGAATCACAGCCCACGAAGCTTGTCTGACGCCGCGACGTACGTTAGGCGGCTCAGAAAAAGTCACCTAAGACGAAGCCAATTCCCTACCGTCCTTACGGACAAAATCGGCCCCATCACCAAGCCGGTGACATGGTAAATCTAAGTGGTGTGTATTTGCCAAGATGGAAGAGCGGAGCTTCTCCGTCTGCGGTTATTCAACCTCGTGCCAGAGATACTTGGCCATGGACAAGCCTATTACGGTATAGAGGGCGTTCGCCAGCGGAAAGTGGACCATGTGGCTGGTCACGGCTAAGCCGGTCTCGCTGTCCGGGTTCAGGGTCCATATCCAGTTCCAATAGAAGATTATTGCAAGGACGATGGCCCCGTAGAATACGAGAGTAGCGCGCAGGGACTTCATCGAATCAGTATCCTCACGCTTCGCCGCCCTATACCGTATGTAGCCGGCAATCAGAGCTATGGCCACGCCGACGGCCATGGGCCAGTTCATAATCTTCCAGATAGCGTAATTATCTGAGCCGTCGTGGTACACCGGCGTCAGGATCAGGTTAAGGGCAACGGCTATGGCCATGACAAAGAGAAAGACCGGAATGATTCGATTAACGAGAATAGTAGGCATTTGGCTGAAGACCTCCTTGTTGATTGGAGCTTAATGCATAGGACTCAGTACCGACATTGTGCCCTTGGTCAGGGCGAAAATCAAATGGTGGTATGAAGAATAACCGACATTGGCTCTCACTTTTGTTGACCTTTTTACTGGTTTATAGCAAGTTCTATCAGATTGGATAGTTAGGGAGGTGTCGGCGGAATCAAACGTCGGCGTAAGATTATTCTGGAGGGAGGATGTATGGCGACAACCCACGTCCACGACGTCCACGAATGCGACGAACATGAGCACCACGCCCACGAGTGCGACGACCACGAGCGCCACGCTTAAGGTTTCCTAGCCTCGGCGTATCTCCCGGGCATCGTCGACGACTGCCAGCGTTCACCTGCAATAATGCGAACTGATTTGACAAGTAGAGAGTATCCCAAAGGCAATAGCAGTCGGAGCGCTTTAGCTCTACGGAGTAGTCATAAGAGACTCTCGAGGAATCCCGGATTCTGCATGGAAATATGAAGGCGCGGGACAAAAGTCCCGCGCCTTATCGTTTCTGCGCGCTCGGGCTGGATTCGGAGGCCGAGTCAGAAGGGCAGAAGCTTCCTCACCGGACCTCGTTTCAGGGCCATCAGGTGGTCGACGTGGTCGAGCTCAGTGCAGCCTTTCACGTTCTGCTCCAGCTGGATTGTAACGTGGCGGATGCCGTACTTCTTCATGGCAATCTCTCGAAGACGCCGCATCAGGCTGTCCAGGTCTTCTACGGCATGTTCGGGGTCCACCAGAACATGGGCAGTCATGACGTGGTAGCCGGAGGAGATGGTCCAGACGTGAACGTCGTGGATGACAGTAACCCCGGACAGGTCCTCCATGGCGGCGCACAGAGCGTATACGTCTATGTGTTCCGGCACGCCCTCCAGCAACACGTTGAAGACCTTGACCACCAGCCGCCAGGCGCTGGCCATTATGAGAAGTCCGAGGAGGATGCTAAGGATGGGGTCAACCAGGACCCAGCCCGTCGTGACGATAATGACGCCGGAGATGACGACGCCTACGGACCCGATGAGGTCTGCGATCACGTGGAGGAAGGCGCCCTGCACGTTCAGGCTGTGCCGGGCCGAGCGGCGGAGAACGAAGGCGGCAACGATGTTGACCACCAGACCGATGGCGCCCACTATCAGCATAAGGCCGCCCTCAATGTCTGGTCTGTCCTCGAAAATACGGTGGTAGGCCTCGAAGAGTATGTAAGCGGCAATGAGCCATATGCTGAGGGCGTTCAGCATGGCGGCGATGACTTGGGTGCGGTGGTAGCCGAAAGTGCGTTCCACAGAGGAGGGCCGCCCGGCGACCCAAAACGCGAGCAGGGCCAGGGCGATCGCGGCAGCATCGGTGATCATGTGGGCGGCGTCGGCGAGGAGAGCGAGGCTGCCCGACAGGATGCCGCCTATCACCTCGACGATCATGAAGCCGCCAATGAGCACTAGGGCTATGACTAGGCTGCGACGGCTGGTTTCCCGCAAGTGTTGGGAGTGGCCGTGTTCGTCATGGGCCGCGTGGTCGTCATGCGCGTCGTGCCCATGTTCATCATGGGCGTCGTGGTCGTGGCCTTCGTGGTCGTGTTCGCCCCGCCTATGTTCGTGCTGGTCTTCTTCCAAACTCTTGGAAGTTTTTGCCAAGTCGTATCCCTTGAAGAAGTTTACGAAACCCACTATTGGTTGACCTTGGCATTGTAATAGGGATTTCAACCCTGTACAACTTCTGTGCAGACGGCCTTCGGGTAACGGGTAAACGGAGGCTTCCTGTTCTTGCAGCTTCCGTCAATCCAGCATGCGTCGAAGGACCGGAGGATTCCAGGGCTCCGAGTCGTGCTGTTCCCCAAAATCTTCTACCGCAGGAAAGCAAGGAGCGCCGGGGCATACGGGAGCCGCTAAGAGGGTATGAGGCCTTCTTGAGGCATGGTCCAGGGGAGGGAGTAGACGGGAGAGCAATCTGCGGCGCTCTGGGCATGGGAATGTCTCCCATCGGCACGTCGATTATCACCGGAGCTTGTCTTTCCAACGCCTCCGGAATGAGGGTTTCCAGCTCAAGCGGGTTGTTGGCTCGGATGCCTACGGCTCCAAAGGACCGGGCGAATTGCACAAAGTCAGGGTTCCGCAAAGTGGTCTGATAGGTGCCGCCAAACACCCTGTTCATGTCCTGGGCCACGTTGCCGTAGGAGTCATTACGGAAGACCACCGTCACCACGTTTATTCCGTAGTTCACCGCCGTCGATAGCTCGGAGGCGTTGAACATGAATCCCCCGTCTCCAACCATCCAGAGGACGGGCCGGTTGGGTTGCGCAATCTTCGCTCCCAGGGCCGTAGGGAAGCCGTAGCCCAGGTTAAAGGAGTAACCGGAATCAATGTAGGTCTTGGGATAGTTCACCTGGTAGTGGGTGCGGGCGTAGTAGCCCAGTTGGGTGATATCCCAGACGATGAAGGAATTCTCCGGCACACTCTTCTGGATGGTTTCAATGAAGAGGTACTGTGGCTCCATGAGACTGATGTTGTCGTATCGAATGAGCCTGCGGGCTGCCGCGACGTCTGCGGCGGGGGATGGGCGTCCCGATTCGCTGACCTCCAGCAGAATGGGAAGGAAGGCTTCCAGGGTGGCCCTGGCGTCGCCGTGGAGGGGGATCGTATTTGTCTGAACGCGGGTGAGTTCGTTGTCATCTACGTTGATGTTAATGAGAGTGGATGCGTTTCCGGCTGGGTTCCCAAGGGAGAACCGGGCGCCTATGCCGATTACCACGTCGGCCGCCTTCATGACTTCAAAAAGCTGGTTCATCTCCTGCCGCTCCCCGCGGGGACTGAAGCAGGAGCCGTAGCAGAAGGGATGCCGGTCGGACATCGCGCCCTTGCCTCCGTTGGACTTAACGACGGGTATGTTGGTTGCTTCCGAAAAGCCCACGAGGGCGTTCTCGGCGCTTGCACGGTAGACCCCACCTCCGGCGTAGATAACCGGGCGCTTGGATTTAGCTATAACGCCCGCCGCCATACGCAGCAGGGAGGGGCTGGGAACGATGGGCGAAATGGGGGCAGGCTCCAGTAGTTCCACCTCCTCCCGCTCGACTGCTACCTCCGGGGGAATTTCGATAAGAACGGGACGGGGTCTCCCTGTACGCATCTTTCGGAAGGCTTCGTTGACTGCGGCGGGGACTTCCCTGGGTCGCTTGACCATTCGCTGCCACTTTGTCACCGGTCGGACAACCTCGCCCTGGTTGGAAATTTCGTGGACGGCCCCCAGGTCCTTTCCGATGGCCTCTCGGGGAATCTGGCCGGCGATAAGCAAGACGGGGGAGGAGCGGGCGTAGGCGGTGGCGAGGCCGGAGGCGGCGTTGTAAATCCCTACGCCTGGGACCACCATTGCGACGCCGGGTTGCCCCGCTGCACGGGCGTAGCCGTCAGCCATATAGGTGGTGGCCTGCTCGTGACGGGTGGTGAGCATCTCCAGGCCAGGTTCGTCTCGCATACCGGCCACCAGGCCGTAAAGCTGGATGCCGGGTATGCCGAAGACGACCTCAACTCCCTCCCGTACCAGGGATTTTGCAAGGGCTTCTCCACCGCTCATCTTCATCTGGTCAACTCACCGTGCGTTTTGTTGAGGGAGTATACACCGTTGGCCACGGGCGTTCACCAACGGATTGTGTCACAAGCCTGCGGCCGTCCCTCTCACGCCTATCAAACCTGGCAAACAAAAAGAAGAGGCCCGCAACGTTGCGGGCCTCTTCTAACTTGCCTGGCTCTCGTATCAGTAGGGCCGCCTACTGATAGACGGGCAACGTGTACTCGTGGTAGCGGATAGGTCCCATGTGAAGCATGTTCACCTGGTACTCCTGGACCACGTTGGGGTTCACGGCAGCATAGCCGAAGATCCAAGTAATAGGCGCACTTACGTGGTTTTCAACCCACCAGTCGCCCAGGCCCTGGGCCAACTTCAACCGCTCGTCCAAGTCCGTGGATTGCGTACACGCCGCGTAGTAATCGGAGATTTCCTGGTGGTCCCAAACCGTCCGTCCGCGCTCGTAGTAGGAGAAGCTCATGGCCACGCAGATCGGGTCTAGAGACGGTGACACCAGATAGGACGTGTTGGACCTATCTCGGGCCGCCCACATGCCTAGGACATCCCCTACAGGCACGGTCACCAGATTGGTTCTGACTCCAATGGCCTCCCAGTAAGACCTGATTACCTCGCCAATCTCGCCCTGCTCCTGTATGACGGACTGCCCGCTGGCGGCCACCAGGGTTGTCTCGAAGCCGTCCGGGAATCCGGCCTCCACCAGCAATTCCCTGGCCCTTGCCGGGTCGTAGGCGTAGGGCCAACCTCCCTCTGCTCCCGTATTGCCGTCGATTCCTGGGATAGGCGCCCACTCGTCCTTAAAGTCTTCCCGCCACGGGGGGAAGTAGTCCACCAGCGGGAAGCCCTCTCCTCGGAAGAAGACCTGGTTTATCTCGTCATAATTGATTGCGTGGTTGAGGGCCGCGCGCGCCTTCACGTTTCGCAGCGGGTCACTGGGGTCATAGCCCTTAGTTGGTCCGTGGGCAACCTGCCCCCCTGCGCCCTCTCCCGTCTCAGGATTCACGTAGTTATCCGGCTTGAAGAAGGAGTACCGGACTTGAGTGTGTACCGCGGGCAGGGTGCTCTTGGTTATTACGATGCCCCTTTCTTCCGCCTGATTGTGCAGATCCCTGGGAATCGCCGAGATGTGGGCCTCTCCACCTATGATCATAGCCAGTCGAGTGGCCGACTCCGGTACAAAGAGGAACTGCACCTCCGGGAAGGCGGGGGTGATTCTCCAGTGATCTGGAACCCGCTCGTGTAGCACGTGCTGGTTAGTCACGAGCTCGATTAAGCTCCAGGGCCCGGTGCCGATGGCGTCGTCCATGTATCCTTCCTCGCCGTTCTGGTCCCACCAGTCCTTGCTGCTTATGCCCGTTGACCACTCGTCGGAAAGAAGGAACGGCATGTCCAGGGATACCTGGGCCAGACGAAGGACTACCTGATGGTCGTTTACGATGTCGGCGTCCACCATGCCCCCGAACTCGGGACGCCCACTTCTGGTCAACTCGCTTTCGACACCAGCGAAGATGCCGAAGGAGTGAACGGCGTCCTTGGCGCTGAACATGATGTCGGTAGGTTCAGCGTTCTTATAGAAGGGTACGCCTTGGCGCAGATTCCACGTGTACGTCTTACCATCCGATTCCATTGCCCAACTTTCAGCCAGCTGAGGCTCCTGCACGTTGCTCTTCGGATGATGTCCAACCAGATGGGAGTAGATGGGCATTATCCTTGCATCTATCTGGTTGGCGGGGTGCTGCATGGTGTACTGGTAGCTTGGAGTGGGAATCGCCACTCTTAGCCGGGACTCTACGGGCACCTTCGGCGCCATTGTAGGTTCTGGAGTGGGCGCTGCCGTCGGAGCCCGCGTAGGCGCTGCCGTTGGAGCCATCGTGGGCGCCACTGTCGGAGCCATCGTAGCCGCCATCGTCGGGGCCATCGTAGGCGCCGCTGTAGGCGCAGGGGCCGCTGTTGGGGCCATCGTCGGCGCTGCCGTCGCGGCCATGGTAGGATGGGGCGTCGCGGCCATTGTCGGCGCCGGGGCCGGGGCCGCAGCTGTGGGAGCGACCGTGGGAGCTGGCGTATCGTCGTCCCCTCCGCACGCAATGATAAAGAAGGTCAGCAGGGCGGCCAGGGTCAACAGCCCCACCGGCAACCATCTAGAGGATCGATTTAGCAGTCTCATAGATATCTCCTCATCTCTACTTTTTGGGTGTAATGCAAAGCGCAAACGTACCTGTTCTAGGTTCGTGTTTGCTTGAGCGGTATATTATGGAGACATACCTCTATTGTCAATAATCACAGGTCGAATCAAGGGATCCGCCGACTCGCGAAAACCGCGCCAACCTGCTAAACCAGGTTGTCCTCCCGCATCGCCGACAGGCACTCCTCGAATGCCCCCAACGTCCTATCAACTCCCGTCTCCGTGTGCGACGCCGAAACTATGAAGCCCCGACCGCCCATGATGTCCACGCCCGCGTTGAGCATCGCCCGCTTGAACCCCTGGGCCGCGCCGGGCTTGGCCGCCGCGTGTATCTCCCCGGACGACAGCTTCCACATCTCCTCCGGCTCTATCTCCACCCCGAAGGCCACCATCACCAGAGAACTGACCCCGTAGGCCACGCCGCTGACTTCCATCTTCCCCATAACCTCGTTCAACCCTCTCCGCAGCCTGTCCGCCATCTCGTCGGCCCGCTCGTTGATCGGCTCCCGGGCCAGCATCTCCAGGCATGCAGCCCCCGCCGCCGCCGAAAGGGGGTTGGCGTTGAAAGTTCCCGGGTGCGCGACCCTGCGGTTGTTGTCCCATTCCGGGTCCCCCGTGTGTGCAATCATGTCGATAACGTCCGCCCGACCTCCAACCACGCCCCCCGGAAGCCCACCGGCCACAATCTTCGCCATGGTCGTCAAGTCCGGCTTCACGCCGTAACGCGCCTGCGCGCCGCCGCTGGACACGCGGAACCCCGTCACCACCTCGTCCAGAATCATTAACACCCCGTACCGCTCAGTCACGGCCCTCAGTTGATGCAGAAAATCGGGCAGCCGAAGGGGATACTGCCCCATGTGAGCGCCTGTAGGTTCCGCAATAACCGCCGCCACGTCGCCGTCAGACCCCAGGGTCTCCTCCACCGCGTTGATGTCGCCGGAAGGCAAAACTATCATCGACTCCCAGGTGGAAGCAGGGATTCCACCGGTACCGCCGTCGGAACCCGCGCTGGCGTAATCGTGCCAACCGTGAAAGTGGTCTTGAAACTTCACAATCTTGTTCCGGCCCGTGTACGCCCGGGCCAACCGCATGGCCATCATCGTGGCCTCCGTGCCCGAACTGTGGAACCGCAGTTTCTCCACCGAGGGCACCAGCTCACGAATGGCCCTGGCCCACCGAAGCTCCAATTCCGTGTTGCCGCCCAGGTGCGTCCCCCGGTTTACCTGCTCTGCCACGGCCAGCGTGATGGCCGGATGCGAATGGCCCAGAATCAGGGAGCCGTGTCCGCAAACGTAGTCCACGTACTCGTTCCCGTCCACATCCCACTTCAGGGGCCCACGCCCGTGGGACATCACCAGGGGAAAAGGCATCACGTAGCGCGTGTCATGGGTCACGCCGTCGGCAAACACGTCCGACGCCTGCCTGAACATTTCCGCCGACCTGGGATGCTTGAGAAGGTATTTCTCGTCAATGACGCTCATGGCAGCTCCTCTCATGGAAAGCAAAATGGCGTGGCCCCAGCTTGGGGAACGGTAGGGCGTCAATGATACAATATCGGCAACTTGCCCTCAAGGAGCGTGTCCATGAAGAGCTACTTTACCCATCTCCAGTGCACCTGGTGCCACAAGGAGCATCCCCACGAACGGCCCATCCGCACCTGCCCCGACTGCGGCCGCGTGCTCTACGCACGATACGACCTGGAAGCCTTGGGTAAGAACACGTCCCGAGACGTCTTTCAGGGCCGCCCCAGCAATATGTGGCGCTTCTTCGAGATGATGCCCGTCATCGACATTGACAACCTGGTGACCCTGGGAGAAGGGGCCACGCCCCTCATGCGCGCCAAGAACTTGGGCGCAACCCTTGGGCTGGAGAATCTCTATATCAAGGACGAGGGCTTGAACCCCACCGGCTCCTTCAAGGCCCGCGGCCTCTCCGCCGCCGTATCCAAGGCAAAGGAAGTGGGCGAAATGCGGGTCACCATGCCCACCGCGGGCAACGCCGGCGGCGCTCTAGCCGCCTACGCAGCTAAGGGCGGATTGGAAGCCACCGTGTTCATGCCAAATGACGCCCCGCTCGCCAACCAGCTGGAATGCCGCGCCCTCGGCGCTCGCCTCTTCCTCATTGAAGGTCTTATCAACGACGCTGGTCGCTTATCTCAGGAAATGGCAGAGAAAGAAAAACTCTTCGACCTCTCAACCCTTCGCGAACCCTACCGCGCAGAAGGCAAGAAGACCATGGCCCTGGAGCTAGCCATGGACCTGGGCTGGCGCGCTCCCGACGTCATCGTCTACCCCACCGGCGGCGGCACCGGTATCGTCGGCATGCACAAAGCCTTCCAGGAACTCCAACAGCTCGGTTGGATAGACAGCCCCCAACCCAAGTTCGTCTGCATTCAGGCGGAGGGCTGTCAACCCCTGGTCAAAGCCTTCAACGACAGCAAGGATTCCGCCGAAGTTTGGCCCGACGCCAGCACCGACGCCGCCGGCCTGCGGGTTCCCGCCGTCTTCGCCGACTACATCATTCTGAAGGTGCTGCGGGAAACCGGCGGCACCGCCATCGCCGTCTCCGACCGGGAGATGGTCGACGCCATGACGGAGATGGGCACGGCGGAAGGCGTGTTCGCCGCCCCCGAAGGCGCCGCCACCCTTGTTGGACTCAAGAAGCTCCTCGACCAGAACTTCCTAACCGGCTCTGAAACCGTAATCCTGATGAACACCGGTTCCGGCTACAAATACATGGACCTGCTGGAGCTATAAACCCCTTCCCCTCGATGGGGGAAGGTTGGGATGGGGGTGAAACTTCCCTCTTGTCCTCGCGCATGCGGGGACCCATCCCCTTCCCCGCCTGCAAACCCCTTCCCCCTTGACGGGGGAAGGTTGGGATGGGGGTGAAACTCCCCTCTTGTCCTCGCGTATGCGGGGACCCATCTTTCCCCCCCTTGTCCTCGCAAAGGTCTCCGAAGGCGGTAACCTATCCCTGCTACCCTTTACAGCAATGACGTCGTGTACAGGACAAGAAGACAGAGTAGAATAGAGGCCATTCCTGTCTTCCAAGGAAACGAAATGCACCACAATAAGGCTAGACTACAAAACAAGGTGGCCATCGTCACCGGCGCCGGCGCCCGCGGCGACGTCATGGGCAACGGCAAGGCCGTCAGCATCCTCTTCGCCCGCGAGGGCGCAAAGGTGCTGCTGGTCGACAACGTCGAAGAACGAGCCGCCAAGACCCTCGAAGCAATCCAACAGGAAGGCGGCCAGGCGAGCGTCCTCGTCGCAGACGTTACCCAGGAAGATCAGTGCCGCGCCATGGTCCAAGCCGCCCTGGACAGATACGGCGCCCTCCACGTCCTCCACAACAACGTGGGCATCAACGGCCCCGGACGGGTCACAGAGGTCAGCCAGGACGAATGGGACAGGGTCATGTCCGTCAATCTGACCAGCATGATTCTCTCTAGCAAGCACGCCATACCCGTCATGGTCGCCTCGGGCGGCGGAGCCATCGTTAACGTCTCCTCCATTTCCGCAATCCGACCCCGGGGCATGACCCCCTACACCGTGTCCAAGGGCGCCATCATTCCCCTCACCCAGGCCATGGCCATCGACCACGCCCCCGACGGCATCCGCGTAAATTGCATCCTGCCGGGGCCCGCCTACACGTCCATGGTGGCGGGCGGCATGTCGGCAGAGATGCGGGACCTTCGCCGCCACGCTTCTCCCCTGCAAATTGAAGGCAACTCCTGGGACATAGCCTACGCCGCCCTCTACCTGGCCAGCGACGAAGCCCGCTGGGTCACCGGTGTTGCCCTGCCCGTCGACGGCGGCGTCACCCTCGACAGCCCCCGCCGTTAAGCCAATGTTCCATCCCAACCTTGTCCTCGCGTATGCGGGGACCCATCCCCTTCCCCGCCCGCAAACCCCTTCCCCCTTGATGGGGGAAGGTTGGGATGGGGGGGTGAACCCCGTGTCCACTACCCTCCCCCTTCCGTTTTCCCGCGAAGAGCCTGCCCCCGTGAAGACGGGGGCGGGAATCCACACACCAGCACTCCACATGTCATTCTGAACGTAGCGCAGCGAAGTGAAGAATCCCGTCCCAATAACACTCCTCAATCCCTAACAGCCCAACACCGGAGGAACCCATGCTAGAACAGTTTAAGCTGAAGGAACAGGACACTGTGCGGGTGGAAGAAGCACCCCTCCGCTCAACCGTATCTGCCATTTTCCGCAAAATGTCCGTGCCCGACGAAGACTCCCGCATCGCCGCTGACGTGCTCGTGTCCGCCGACCTGCGCGGCGTCGATACCCACGGCGTCTCTAACCTGTTGCGCCAGTACGTCCAGCGCTACCGGGAGGGCGCACTCAACCCACGTCCCCAAATCCGCGTCCTTCGCGAATCCCTCTCCGCCGCCACCGTCGACTCCGACAATGGGCTGGGCATCATCACTACCCCCAAGGCCATGGACATCGCCGTAGCCAAGGCCCGACAGACCGGTGTCGGGATGGTAACCATGACAAACGGCAAACACCTGGGCATGGCCGCCTACCACGCCATGATTCCCCTCAAGCACGACATGATCGGCGTGTGCATGACAAGCTGCCCGCCCACCGTGGTCCCTACCTTTGGCAGCATCCCCCGCCTCGGCACCAACCCCATCGCCCTCGCCGCTCCCGCCGACAAGGAACCGCCTTTCGTCTTCGACGCCGCGACCAGCGTCATCCCCGACAACAAGGTCCACATCGCCCGCCGCCTGGGGGTTGACCTGCTCCCCGGCTGGCTCGCCGACGACGAGGGCCGGCCCGTAATGCAGCCAATCCCCGCCCCCTCGCCCCACCGCCTGTTGCCTCTGGGCAGCGTGCGGGAAACCGGCTCTCACAAGGGCTACAGCCTGGCCTGCATCGTGGACATCCTCTGCGGCGTCCTCTCCCTCAGCGGCTTCGGCGCCGGACGAGGACGCGGAACTTTCGCCCATTTCGTCGCCGCCTTTGACGTGGAAGCCTTCGCCGACACCGGCGAGTTCAAGGCCATGATGGACGATTACATGCGAACCCTCAAAGACACGCCTCCCGCGCCGGGCCACGACCGTGTGCTTGTGGCGGGTCAGCTGGAATGGGAGACCGAGCAGGAACGTCGACGCAACGGCATCCCCCTCCACCGGGAGGTCGTCGACTGGTTCGACGAGATCTGCCAGGAACTAAAAATCCCCAGAGGTTTCTGAACCGCGCTTTCATTGATGCTTTAACTCCTAGCTGGTACATTCTTGAACGTACCTATCCAGTTTGGAGGATTCCCTTGTGTCGGAATGCGTCGACGCCTCGACCCAAGCTTCACTGCCCCTGGTGGCGGAGTCCATCTCCAAGCACAGTGTCCACGAGTACGTCCACGGACAAACACACACCAACGGCATTGAGAGCCTATGGGCGATGCTAAAGCGTGGATACGTGGGCGTGTACCATCAGATGTCTGCCAAGCACCTAGACCGGTACGTTACGGAGTTTGCGGGTCGGAACAACAATCGTCCGCTGGACACGATTGATCAGATGGCGACGATGGCGCGGGGGATGGTTGGGAAGCGGTTGCAGTACCGGGACTTGAAACAGGGCTGAGAACGGCTTTAAGCAAGTTCTCAAACGTCAACGGCTTGTCGGGACGGTCTTCAAGCCTCATTGAGGCTTGCTTCCGTTGAGCAAGATGTCCAGTTTTCCCTTGATGATAGCCATATCGTCCCCCAACACATCCACCTTTCCGTGAAGGGTATCTAGTTCCTCTACCACTTGCCCAAATTTGTGACTCATTCTCTCTTCGAGCTTGTTCAGATTTTCCTTGGTAGCATACCGCTCCAAGTCTTGCTTCGTAGCAAGGTCGCTAATCCTTACATCCGTATCTCTCATGTGTGCCTCCATGTAACGAGCACTTGACAGTCTACCCCACACTAGGACATATGCGCAACGGATCAGTTGACGTATACCCTAACGGCAAGGTAGATTTTAGGAACTATGGAAGGGTCAATTGACGAGGGGCGTGTTTTCAACCTTATTTGCTCGCATTGCGGCGAGGATGTGCAGAAAACGCTCAGATGATTTAATGCTAATCGTGATTACACTTGCGTTTGTGGGGTAGCTATCGACGTATCGGAGGTTGTCCATATCCTCACCAAGCACCAGAAGGTCTTCAATCAGCTTATGGGGAACGCCATCAGCCAAGGCAACGGCAAGTTGGGATAGGGCATTGTCAAATTCCGTGGCGTCGGGTTTCAGATATCTCACTTTCGCTTCATTCACAATCCACCTCTGATTAGATTAGTTCGCCCGTGGCTAGCTAAGCATATAATTCCCTAATTCTCGGTATCGGACAAGCCGTCGGCGCCAACGTGGGACAGTGGACCCTTATGGACCGCTTCACGCGAAGGCTGCGCCTCCTGATAACGATGCCGGTAGCGAAGGCCTCCTACGCCATGGGAACATTGGGCTACGGCGTACTTCATTCGGTGGTTCTAGTGACGCTAATTCTGCTCTTTGCCAAGCTGGCAGGCGCCGATTACGCCATTCACTGGACGATGCCCCTGTTCATTTTGGCCGTAATCGTCACCATCACGGGAGCCACCCTTGTCGTCGTCAGCTTGGCCCCAGACCTTAACGTCGGCATGATCACAAACAGCATGCTGGGCATAGTATTCGTCTTGCTCTCGCCAGTGTTCTACACCTTCGACGACGCTCCCAGACTATTCAAATGGCTGGGGTTCATATCTCCATTCCGCGGTACGCGGCAGACGCCATCGAGAAGGGCTTCAACGGGCAGACGCCGTCACCGCTGGAGATGGCGATCCTGGCGGTAACCGCCCTCGCGTCCATGACCTTGGGCACAATGATGCTGAGGTGGAAAGACCTTTAGTCTACGGAATCCGGTCCTTAAATCCGAAACCCGTTAACGCAATCAGCGTCGTTTCCTCCGCCCCAATCTTTCCAGACTCCAGCAGCGACTCCAGGCCCGCCAGCGCCGGCGCCGACGCAACGGCATACCCCTCCACCATGAAGTCATCCACTGGTCCACCAAATCTGCCAGGAACCAGCCATCCCCAAGGACTTCTGAACCGGCGGAGGCGAGGCGAATTTCGCTGAGAGCGTGGTAGAATTGGCCGACGCAAGGAGGAAGCGATGACCACTCGATCCGCCAAAACCGCCATCGTCTATCCTGATTCGGACGGTATGCCATTACCTGATGGAGAATACCAAACGCCCCTGTACGTGAAAGTCGTCAGCGCCCTCAGAACCTTTTTTAGGAACGTCCCTGGCTCAAGGGTTAACGGGGACAACTTTCTCTACTATGTGGAGGGCAACCCCAAACTCTCCGTGGCGCCGGACTGCTACGTGGCCCTTGGCCTAACGGACGAAGCTATCGAGTCAATAGTGCGCCACAACACGTATCTGGCGTGGGAGGTGGGAAAGGCGCCGGACTTTATTCTGGAGATAGCCTCTCCCAGCACTTGGAGAAGGGACTTGGGGGAGAAGAGAGATGTGTACGCGCGGATGGGAGTAAGGGAGTATTGGCGGTACGACGCCACGGGAGGTGACTTCTACGGCGAGCCGCTGGTGGGGGAACGGCTGGCAGGCGAGGAGTACGAACGGATGATAATCCGTCACGAAGACAATGGCTCAGTGTGGGGGCACAGCGAAGCCCTGAACCTGGACTTGTGGTGGCAAGACGGAAATCTGCGGTTCTGGGACCCCATAAGGCGAGAGTGGCTCTTGAGCCACGAGGAAGAGCACGACGGTCGGCTGGCGGCGGAGGCCCGTGCCGCATCTGCGGAGGATCGGGCGGCCCGGCTGAAAGAAGAACTCCGCCAACTACGCGGCCAATAGCCCCACACCTATGCCATTCTGGGCGGCGGCAAAGAATCTCGCCCCCGCCACCACCCTACGGAATCCGGTCTTTAAGCCCAAACCCCGTCAAAGCGACCAGCGTCGTCTCCTCCGGCCCAATCTTCCCAGCCTCCAGCAGAGACTCCAGCCCCGCCAGCGCCGACGCCGACGTTGGCTCTACGAACAACCCCTCATCCACGCTCAGGCGACGCTGCCATCGGACTATGTCATGCTCCGCAACAGCCACGGCCTCCCCGCCGCTGTCTGCCAGCGCGTCCAGGACCTGACCCAGCCGTGGCGGGCGCTCCACGGCGATGCCCCCCGCAACTGTAGTAACGCCCCCCTCTGGAGGCGCCCAATCCTGACCGCCAAAGGCCGCTACCAAGGGCATGCACGCCTCCGACTGTACGCAATGCAGCGCAGGCTTTGTCGCCGGCGCATCCGAATTTGCCAGCCCCTTGAATCCCTTCCACGCCCCTATCAGCAGCGAGCCGTTGCCCACGGGAAAGAGCACGTGCTCCGGCATTTGGCCCATCTGCGACGCCGCCTCTGCCGCGAAGCTCTTTGTTCCTTCTATGAAAAGCGGGCTGAGATTATGGGATGCGTAGACCACCCCCTCCTCCATGCAGTACTGGTGGCACGCCGCCGCCACCGCCGCCCGTCCTCCCTCTACTTTCACCACCCGTGCCCCATAGAAGCTTATCTGCTGCAGCTTCATTGGAGGGGCCGACTCCGGAGCGAAGATCGTCGCCTCTATGCCCGCCTTCGCGCAGTAGGCCGCTATCGACGCCCCAGCGTTGCCCGACGAATCTTCCGCCGCCCTCAGGACACCCTTGCTTCGAAGGGCAGACACCAGCACGGCCGAACCCCGGTCCTTGAAAGATCCGGTGGGATTCAGAAACTCCAGCTTGGCGTAGAGGTTGTCCATCCCTAGTATCTGACCAACGTTGGAGAGCCGGACCACCGGTGTGTTCCCTTCGCCCAAAGTTACGGGATCGTCCGGCGGCTCAAAAGTGCCCTCGGCCAAGTCCAGGGTGCTTCTGCATTGCCGACATGCAAAAACGTCTAAAGAGAAGACGTCCCGTTCTCCGCACCTGCTGCACGCTGTTTCCATAATCGGTCGCTGGATCCCCCTTATGCACCAATTCTAACGGTGGTTAAGGGTGGAAATTAAGTCCTGGGCGCTCCAGTTTCGGAAAGAGAAAGCGAGCCCTATCTAATTCAATACCGTGACGAATGCCGCTACAATGCCTGTCATGGCGCCAAGACTCAGAACTTGCGACATGATAAGCCGCCACATCAACCGAGACTCCAGTTGACCCAACCGAGATTCCAAATGAGATTCCAGACGGGCCAAGTCCGCCTTCGTGGCAAGAGAATCAATCTTCCCTTTCAGGTAACTGACCCTTTCCTCTACTGATACCATCTTTTGCTCTCTCAATGCCCCTCCCATAAGATTACACGCTAATTTGTTTCAATGTCAACGCTAGAGTTGCCCGCCACTTGGTGATAAACTGAACCACCTCCAAACGCAAACCTGGAGACTAGTTGAGTAAAATCCCAGAAACCAATGAGGCCCGGACGCCCGAACCGGGCCTCGAGCAGCCTCCAACCCCGCCGGAAAAGCCCGGCGGGTTCAAGATTGGCCGCAACTACAAGTGGTGGGCCTTGGCCAGCGTAGCCACCGGCACCCTCGTCACCGTGGCTGACATGGGCGAGGTCAACGTGGCCATGCCCACCATTGCCGATCAGTTCAGTAGCAACCTTTCCACCGTCCAGTGGCTCGCCACGGGCCACCTGGTCGCCACCAGCGCCCTGCTTATGCCCATGGGCCGCCTCTCCGACATGATTGGCCGCAAGAAGGTCTATCTGTGGGGACTGATGATTTTCACCCTCGGCTCCCTGCTGGCCGCCTTCGCCCCCAACCTTTCGTTGCTGATTATGTGCAGAATCCTCCAGGGCATGGGCGTTGGGCTGGTCCACGGCAACCAGATGGCAATCATGACCTCCATATTCCCGGCGGAAGAGCGCGGCAAAGCCCTCGGCATGCACATGACCCTGGTCGGCGCCGCCCTCATCATCGGCCCTGCCATTGGTGGCGTGATGATAGACGCTTTCGGTTGGCGCTCCATATTCTTCCTTAACGTGCCCTTGGGCATCCTGTGCACCCTGGCGCCCTTCCTGATTCTCAACGAAAGCACCATCACCCAGTCCCGCGTCAAGGCGAAGTTTGGAAACTTCGACTTTATGGGGTCTCTGCTTTCCTCCGCCGTGCTGTTGTTGATGGTGATGGGCCTGGCGAACCCCTTTGGCCTGCCTTTCCAGATGGCGGCGATGCTTCTCATCCTCTGCGCCCTCGTCTTGGGAGTCTTCGTCCTGTGGGAAACGAGGACCGCCAACCCCATGCTCGACATGTTGCTTTTCAAGGCCAGCATCTTTTCCCTTGGAGTATCAGCGCGATCTCTCTCCTTTGTCGCTGCGGCGTCCATACTCTTCCTCATGCCCTTCTTCCTTCAGGGGGTTGCGGGCTACTCACCCGGGCAGACGGGCATGATCATGACCAGCATCGCCGTCGGCATGGTCGTTGTCGGCCCCATTGCCGGACGGCTGTCGGACAAGTACGGCCCCCGACCCTTCACCGTGGGCGGCGCCCTCATCTCCATGTCCGGCCTGCTGATTCTCTCCCAGGTCTCTCGGGACACACCGCTTCCCATAATCATGCTGGGCATCCTGTTGCAAAGCAGCGGGATGGGAATGTTCACCGCGCCTAACGCCAGCAGCATCCTCAGCGGAGTATCCCGGAGTTCCTACGGCGTGGTCTCCGGCTTCGTGCAGCTCATCCGCACCGGCTCCACCGTCACGGGCATCGCCGTCGCCACCCTGATAATCACCGCCGCCATGTCCGCCGTGGGCCTGAGCGCAACCCTGGAAGGCTTCTCCGAGGGTGTCAGCGTGGAGGTCGGCGACGCCTTTACCACCGGCCTGCAGCGGGTATATCTGATTATGGCCGGACTTCAGGCAGGGGTGGCCGTCCTATCCCTCATCCGAGGACGGATGGGAGTGCCGGCCGACTAGTCGCGGCTCACCCGGCGGCGTTGGCCCCCGCAATCCGCCCATTCCATTGCCGCCCTCTCCCCTCTTCCGTAGGGGCGTCCCTTGGAGCCTGTTTCAGAAGTAGCAACCAAGTCATTGAGCTCGCTCGTTCACAACGGCATAAGGCGGAAACAGCATATCTGCTAGTCGTATATCGCAGCATTTGTGGATATGGTTACGCCTGTCGTCACGCCCTTTTGCCGCGGACAGAGGCACGGGGACTTTTGAAACAGGCTCCTTGTGGGCGCCCTCCCCGACTCACCTATCCGCCGGCAGCGTTGGCCCCACCAATCCTCCCGAACACCGCCCCGTGCATCAGCCCCGACGCCCGCAGGCTGTCGAAATAGAAGAACCCGCCGACGATTTCACCGGCGGCGTATAGACCGGGAATCGGCACGTCCTCCGTGCCCAACACCTGCGCCCGCGTGTTAATTTTCAGGCCCCCAAAGGTATAGGTGATTCCTCCCGTAACCCGGTACGCCGAGAAGGGCGGCGTGTCTATGGCCAAGGCCCAGTTGCTCTTGGGCGGCTCGACTCCCCTCGTCCCCTTGCCATCCAGCCTCGACGGGTCGAACTCACCGTCCTGCACAGCGTCGTTGAACTCCCCTATAGTCCGCTCCACCTGCTGTGAATCCAGGCCCAGCTTCTCCGCCAACTCACCAACGGTTTCCGCCCTAACCACCGACGCACTTCCGTATCGCTCTTCCAGCAGCGACTCCGCCTTTGCGTCGAACACTTGGAAGGCGATCCCCCCGGGCTGCTTAAGAATCAACGCGCCCATCTCGACGAAGTTGTTCAGGGCGAAGTCCGCCCCTTCGTCCACAAACCTCTTCCCGTCCGCGTTTAGCATGATGCCGAAGGGATACGAGCGGCGGGGAAGCCGGTCCACCGAATCGGGAGAGCCGGTGTCCGGAGCGTCTGCGTCGATGGGCGTACCGTGGTAGCCCGTCCACTGCCCAGCCGCATTCGCGCCAATCTCCAATGCCGCCCGGTGTCCGTCTCCCGTGTTGTGCTTGGAACCCCGCACCTTGGCTCGTCCCCAATGACCTCCCAAATGCTCCGAACGCATCTCACTACTGGCCTCGAAGCCTCCGCAGGCCAGAACCACACCACCGGCGCGGATCTCCTGTATTCCCTCTGAGTCCTCCGCCAACACCCCCGTCACCCCGCCGGAATCATCCGTCAGCAAACGGAGCATCTTGGTTTCGTACACCACCTCCACCCCGTGCCGCCGTGCTGCCGTATAATGCATGGCGATCAACCCCGGGCCGGAACCCACCCCACTGGCCCCCACCCGAACGCCCGGTATCACCCGTCTGCCTCGACCGCTCAACTCAAACTCAATCCCTTGGCCACGCATCCACAACACCGTGGCGTAGGACTCGGCAATGAGTGTCCTCAGCAGGTCCGGGTCCGTCCGCCCGGCGGTCCTCTCCAACATTTCCCGGCGGTAGTCCCCCGCGGTGTAGGGACTTATCCGACCCTCCAGCCCGTCCAACGACGACGGGTCCGCCAGCAGCGGCTTCAGGTCTTCCGCCCCACTGTGGGTGAACCGGAACCCCCCGCCGGTGTATGGGCAGTTGCCTCCCCTATCCTCCGGCGCAGCCTTCTCCATGAGAAGGACCCGCGCGCCCTTCTCCCTGGCGGAGAGAGCGGCGCACATGGCCGCATTTCCTCCCCCCACAACGATAACGTCGAAATAGAGTTCAGCATACTCAGCCATATCTCTCCCCATGCCATCCCCACGTGTCATTTCGAAGGCTGCGAAAAATCCCGCCGCCCATTTCCATCCCCACCAACGCCGGAATTCATCCCCATCCCCTCTTCACCAAAACCGAGAATTGAAGACTCTCCACATACCCGCTATTCCCCCACCTCGTATTCCTCGATCAAGGCCGTCATCCGCTCCAGGTAGCGATGAACAATAGGCCGATCGGCAGCAATCTCGTAGTCCTCCAAGTTCTCATGGAAGAAATGCACGTGGAATTTCTCAGCGATCCCAAATCCGGCAGCGATGAACGGGTCGCCGTACTCATCGGACAGCCTCGTGACAGCGTTCTTGTTAGCCCGGTGCGATCGATACTGCCAGCCTCGCTGCTTTGCGACGGCTATCACGACCTGCGACGCGGCGCCATACAGCTTTTCGGCGCCCTGCCTTGTATCCCCCGAGGCAAACTCCTCGTCCGACTGCGCTAGAAACGCCCAAGCCTGCGCCACGCATTCCTCAACGCCAGTCTCTCGTTCCGTAATCATAGCCAGAACCTCCAACCCCCCAATTTTAGCACGTCTTCTCCCCCTTGACCCTCCCAGCAGTCTATACGAAAGTAGCCCATATGTGGTAATGTTTCTACCGCTCGGACCGGGTCGCGATTTGTCAGCGATTAGGAACAAAACGTAGGATGACACACCAATGAACGGCAACGACTACATTATCTCCGCCAGCAGCGTATTCAAGACCTACAATACGGGCCGTGTGAGCGTACAGGCTCTACGGGGCGTTGACCTCCACGTGCAGGAGGGCGAAATGGTGGCCATCATGGGCCCCAGCGGCTGCGGCAAGACCACCCTTCTCAACTGCCTCTCAGGCCTGGATTCCACCAACTCCGGCGAGATTTACGTAGAGAAGATGCAGCTTCACCTGCTGCCCGACGACGAGCGCAGCGACTACCGCGCCCAGCGCATGGGCTTCATCTTCCAGCTCTACAACCTGCTCCCCGTTCTGACCTCCGTTGAAAACGTGGAGATGCCCCTCCTCGTATCCGGCATAGGCAGCCGGGAAGCCCGCAGCCGCTCCCTGGAGATGCTGGATCAGGTGGGCCTCGTCGACTGGGCCCAGCATCTCCCCGCCGAACTCTCCGGCGGCCAGCGCCAGCGCGTCACCATTGCCCGCGCCCTCGTCAACAACCCCGCCATCATCTGGGCCGACGAGCCAACGGGCGACCTGGACAGCGAGACCACCCAGGACATCATGGACCTGCTCCTCTCTCTAAACCGGGAAAACCGCCAGACCTTCGTCCTCGTAACCCACTCCCTGGAAGTGGGCGAAATGGCCCACCGCATCGTGCGAATGCGCGACGGTCAGGTAATCGACGACGGCTTGGGCGGAGCCGCTACCCGTAAACCCGGCAACCGGCGGGCATAGGTCAAGTGCAAGAACTCTTCGGCCTCTCCATGAACCTGCTGATGGCCATTCTGCTGGCCATCTTCCTTGGAATTATGGTCGTCGTGGGCTTCCTGGCCTGGCGTCACCGCATAATGCTGAGGCTTGGCCTCCGCAACATCCCTCGCCGGCCTGCCCAAACGGCCCTCATTATCGTCGGCTCCATGCTCAGCGCCGTCATCATCGCTGCTTCCTTCGCAACCGGCGACACCATAAGCTCATCCATTCGCAACGCCAGCATCGAGGGCCTTGGAACCATCGACGAATTCCTCACGCCCGCTCGCGGCGCCGAGGACTTCGGCCCCGTCTACGTCTCCAGCAGTCGTTTCGACCGGCTTCAGGAGCAGCTTGCCGGTTTCGACGACATAGACGGCATGACCCCCTATATTTCCGAAACCGCTCCCATGCTGAACCTTCGAGCCTCCCTTTCCGAGGGTCAAGCGCGCATCGTGGCGCCGGACCCCGGCGCCCTCGAAGGGTTTGGCCAGTTCACCCTCCTCTCCGGCCAACCCTTCCCCCTCGACGCCCTGCCGTCCGGCGGCGTGCTGGTGAACGAGGAGGCCGTAGACACCCTGGACGCCAAAGTCGGCGACACACTGCGGCTCTTCCTGCCAGATGGATCCGTAGATGTTCGGGTGGACGGCGTGGTGGAAAACGGCGGACTCGCCGGCATAGACACTACCATCCTGATGCCCCTGGAAGCCGCCCAGGAAGCCTTCAGCAAAGAGGGGCAGATAAACACCATTGCCATCTCCAACCGCGGCGGGGCCCTCAGCGGCGCCGACCTCAGCCATGACGTTACCAACAAGCTCCGCGTAATCTTCGCAGACCCCCAGGTGGTAGAGGAACTTAAACTCCTCCTGAACAAGCCGGAGGTCCTGACCCAACTCGAAGGCCATGAAGCCGGGCTGGGCGGAGAACACAAGGAAGACATGGAGATTCTCCGCCAAGAGCTTGTTCGACCGCAGGTTTCCGGAGAGCTCGTCCGTGTCTTGTCCGACGAAGACGTGCGCGGAGGGGTCCTGGATGCTCTGGCCTCCGGCGAACTGACCCAAATCGAGGAAGAAGCCGATACCCTTTTCCGAAATCTGTCGGAAATGTCCGTGTTCGAAGTCAAACGCTTCCTCTTGGACCTTTCCGACGATGCAGCCAGTGGCGCAACCGCCCTATTCATCCTCCTGGGTCTCTTCTCCGTAGGCGTCGGCGTGCTGCTGGTGTTCCTCATCTTCGTGATGTTGGCGGCAGCACGACGTACCGAGATGGGCATGGCCCGCGCCATCGGCGCAAAGCGAAGCCACCTCGTCCAGATGTTTATCTTCGAGGGCACCGCCTACAACCTGGTGTCTGCGGCCTTGGGCGTCACAGTCGGCCTGGGCGTCGGATACCTGATAGTAGCCGCCACCAATCAGATTCTTGGGGGGACCAGCGAGGAGTTCGAATTCGCCTACACCTTCGAACTTCGCAGCGCGGTCGTGGCCTACTGCCTCGGCATGATAATCACCTTCGCCACCGTCGCCGTTTCCGCCTATCGCGTGAGCCGCATGAACATCGTGGAAGCCGTGAGGGGTCTGCCGGAAACCGTCACGTCGAGCGATGAGGGGACTTTCTCCCAACGGCTTCTGGACGTTGTCAAAGCCGCCGTTCGCCCCATCCTATTCCTATTTTCTGCCCTGAAGGCCCTTATCAACAGAAGGTTCGCCTCCGCCCTGCGTTACCTGGCCGGCGCCGCCTTTTGGCTGCTCATCCTCCCCTGGATGGCGGACGTTGCCGTGGCCCTCTTGCGATTCGCCTGGCCATATTTCCTACGCGGCTGGCTCACCATCATCTTGGGCGCACTTCTCATCCTCGGCGGAGCCGGCCCCTGGAATCAGGCCGCTCCCTTCGCCATTGGCGCAACCTTCGTCATCATCGGCGTGGGGCTCATGCTTCGTCTGTCCATCTTCAGATGGCCCAACCTGTCTGCGGTCCCCGGACTTCTGACCCTGGTAGGCGGCGCCGTCCTTCTCATCTATGGAATCGCCATCGGTTCCCTCACCGACATCCTGACCGCCGCCGCCCTTGTCGTCATCGGAGCGGCCATGCTGGTTCCCGGCTGGACCAATCGCGGAAACCTGCGCCCGGAATTCATCGATCGGCTGGCCTTCACATTCATCGGCGTCCTCACCCTGGCCTGGTGGGTCCTCCCCTTTGACACCCTGGAACCCATCGCCGGCACACTGAATTTCGACAGCGAAATGTTCTTCGTTACCGGCATAGCGATGGTAGCCGCCGCCGTCTGGTCTCTTATGTACAACGCCGATCTGCTTCTAAAGACTTTGACCTTCCTCACTGCAGGCATCGGCAAGCTGCGCCCCGTCCTCGTCCTCGCCGTCGCCTATCCCATGAGCGCCAAGTTCCGCACCGGCCTGACCCTCGCCATGTTCGCCCTCGTCATCTTCACCCTCATCGTCATGTCCATCCTCACCGACGCCTTCGGCAACACCCTGGCCGACACTGATTCCGTCACGGGCCACTGGGACGTCGAGATGCAGGTGAACCCCAGCAATCCCATTGACGACATTAAGGGATCTCTGGCCGGCGTGGCCGAGCTTCCTCCCTCCACCTTCGACGCCATCGGCGGGTTCGTCACTGCCCCAGTGGTGGCTAGACAGCCCGGCGACGACAGCCCCCGCTGGAAGAGCTTCTCCCTTCAGGCGGCCGACGCGGACTTCCTGGACGCCACCCAATACGACTTGCATCTGATCGCTGAAGGTTACGGCCCAACCAAAGAGGAAGTTTGGCAAGCCCTCCGGGACAACCCCAATCTGGCCGTGGTGGGATACTTCGCAGTTGGCGACAGCGGCCAGGAGGAGTTCGCCGCCTCCACCAGCTCCTTCAGGGTCGAGGGTGTGTCTGTCGATGACAAAACCATGTCACCCGTTGACGTGGAGATTCTGGAACCTCAGACCAACACCCAGGTCAACTACACCGTCATAGGCATACTGAATCTGGTGGCAGACAACGAAGGCAGCATAATCGTCCCCAAAGAAAGCATCGATAAGACGCTGCCCTTCCCCGTGCCCGTCACCACCTACCGGTTCAGAACGGCCCAAGGGGTTGACGTAAAGGAAGCCTCCAGGACCCTGGAGTCCTCCTTCCTGGAGAACGGGGCAGAGGCAGTATCGCTCAAAGAGGTCATCGACGAAGAGGTCGCTGTAAACAACGCCTTCAACAACCTGCTAATCGGCTTCATGGGCATGGGCCTGATAGTTGGGGTCGCCGCCCTCGGCGTCGTCAGCCTGCGGGCGGTGGTGGAACGGCGTCAGCACGTCGGAGTGCTGCGGGCCATCGGCTACCGGCAGAGTATGATTCAGTTGAGCTTCCTGGTAGAAGCCTCCTTCGTATCGCTGCTGGGTGTGGCTATCGGGGTAGCTCTCGGAGCCATCCTATCCTTCAATCTAGTGGCGGGCTTCCAGGACCAGATACCGGGCCTTCAATTCTCCATGCCCTGGTTGCAGATAGGCGTCATCATAGGCATTGCCTACGTATTTGCCATGATCACCACCTACCTGCCCGCCCGACAAGCAGGACGCATCCACCCCGCCGAAGCCCTCCGCTACGAATAACCCCCACCCCCCGCATGCCCTCGCGCATGCGGTACCCCTATTCCCCCTCCCTTCCCCCTTGAGGGGGGAAGGCTAGGATGGGGGTGATCCTCCCTCTTCACCCACATGTCATTCTGAGGAGGCCCCGCGGCGAAGAATCTCGCTCCCATCCACGCCCAACTCTCCCTCCCTATCCTTGTTCCTGCAAAGGCAGGAACCCAGCATCCCCCCAATCCCTTTCCCCTACGGACGCAGCAAGGTTAAGCCTGCCCTCAGTTCGTCGAAGAAATGGGGGTGCTCTCCCCTCCGTGTCCTCGCGCATGCGGGGGTCCATCTTCCCCACGCCCCTTCCGGTGTCCTCGCGCATGGAGACCTTTGATTAACCGTCATTCCGGCGAAGGCCGGAATCCAGAATCCCATGATTTAGCTATGTCGGGTGTCGTCTCGCAACGCTATGTGGATGCGTTTTGGCAGTTATGCAAAGGTCTCCGGATGCGGGGGCCCATCCCTCTCCCACGCCCAGCGCTCCCCCCCACGTTTCATTCCGAGCGCATCGAAGCGGAGGCGAAGAATCTCGTAGTCCTACCCGACTATCCGTTCCTCCCGAGCAGGGTCACTTGTGCACGAATCTGACTAGCGGGCGCTCCAGACTGTCCTACGAAGGAAAACCAGATCGAACCATAGCCGCACGAAAATGCAAACTCATGCCAATGCCTTGCGCATTGGTACACTCCCATCACTGTTTCGCAACTGAGGCAAATCCAGGACATCACAAAAGGGAAAGAGCCTCTCAGACACTGGTCTATCAGCATTGGGATTAGGAATTAGGAGATGGTGAGCACTTGGATTGTTGATGTGCTGATATTCTCCATTCACACAATCCAGTCTAAATAAATGCGTTGAATGAATAATGGCCGAGCAATGCCTGCTTTCAGGCTCTTCAAAGATGGCTGGATATTCGTTGGGGTCTAATGCTCTCTTCCAACCACCGCTTACTACTCTGCCATGGGATAGATTGAGGTATTGGTTATATCGCCCAAAGCATACTTCAACCGCATGAGAGTCATCGTTGAATAGCGACCAATTGTAGATAGCAATAACAAGGCCGTAGGTGGGGAAGGTGTTCCTTCCATATGAATGCAATTTGTCCTTTATGCTGTGCCACAATTTCCTGTTGCTCTCCAGAGGGTCGCTATCATCTACATAAATATGCCCTCCCCCGTCTTTGTCCCACTTGAGGCTATGACGTCCTTCCCAATGAACAGTTGTACACTCGACAATAAATTCAACACCATCGTCTGCCTTAACGAGCATATCTGGCGTCTTCCCATTGATGAGGGGTTCATATTCCGCGGCAAAGCCTGCGATTCGGAAGAGCCGAAGCATCAGGTGCTCAAAGTCCTTATCCGACGGGTCTTTCTGATAAGGTTTCACTGTTTCTCGCCATTTGTAACCCAATATGTCTTGCGATCAGTTATAACCCTACTCTTCGCCTTCATCTTACTTGAGTTAGGATTTGGCTAGAATCCGATAGAACTTCCCTACGGACTCCCCCCCGTCCCGCTACTTCTTGGGGAAGTTGGACTCTATCATCCGGTCGATGCGCGACCCTATCTGCTCCCCCATCTCGTACATCTTCGCCTCGTCGGAAGCGCGGGGCCCTTCGGCAAAGTACTCCGCCGTCTCCTTCTTCTTCATCATCGCCGGCATGGCCTTGCCGAGAAAGTCGTCGTCGTACTTCGCCTTCTTCTGCAGCTTGTAATTCACGCGAGAAATCAGCCTAACCGTATTCTCGCCCTCGCAGTGCTCGCAGGGCGCGGATTCCGGGATGTTGTACCTATCCCGAATAAGCGCTTCACTTATCTTCTTGCAATCGTAACAGCCGTATTCAATTAAAGGCATGGCAAACTTCCAAATCTACTTTGTTGTACTAATCTTGTAGCACAGCCGCATTTTTCGCGTCAAGACCAACACCCCCCGCACCCCCTCGTTTTTCCCGCTCCCCTGTCCGTTGTCCTCGCGAAAGCGGGGACCCATCTTCATCCACATCCCGTGTCCTCGCGGACGCGGGAATCCATCTTCATCCACATCCCGTGTCCTCGCGAAAGCGGGGGCCCATCTTCGTCCACCTCCCGTTGTCCTCATGGACGCGGGAATCCATCTTCGTCCACATCCCGTGTCCTCACGGAGGCGGGGATCCATCTTCGTCCACATCCCGTGTCCTCGCGGAGGCGGAGACCCATCTTCGTCCACCTCCCGTTGTCCTCGCGGACGCGGGAATCCATCTTCGTCCACCTCCCGTTGTCCTCGCGGACGCGGGAACCCATCTTCATCCACCTCCCGTTGTCCTCGCGGTGGGAGACCTTTGCATAACCGTTATTCCGGCGAAGGCCGGAATCCAGAATCCCATGATTTAGCTACGGCAAGAGTCATCCCACACCACTATATGAATGCGTTTCGGTAGTTATGCAAAGGTCTCTGGACGCGGGGACCCATCTTCGTCCACCTCCCGTTGTCCTCGCGAAGGCGGGGACCCATCTTCGTCCACCTCCCCTGTCCTCGCGGACGCGGAGACCCATCTTCGTCCACCTCCCCTGTCCTCGCGGACGCGGGGACCCATCCTCATCCACCTCCCTTGTCCTCGCGGACGCGGGGACCCATACTTCGTCCACATCCCGTTGTCCTCGCGGACGCGGGGACCCATCTTCATCCACCTCCCGTTGTCCTCGCAGAGGCGGGGGCCTATCTTCGTCCACATCCCGTTGTCCTCGCGGACGCGGGGACCCATCTTCATCCACCTCCCGTTGTCCTCGCGAATGCGGGGAGATGGATTCACATTTCAAGTGCAACACCTGATTCAAGAATACTTCTGCCGGGGTCCTGTAGCCCAGACACTTACGAGGCGTATTGTTATAGGCCTGAATCAACCGGATAAACCTACCATCGGACAAAGCCGCCAGGTCGGTCTTGCGCGGCAGAGTCCGTCTGAGGCGGCCGATAGCGTTCTCCACGCCCCCCTTCTGCCATGGCGAGTAGGTATCGCAGAAGAAGGTCTCCACTCCCAGGGCGTGGAGTTGATGGTGGCGTACGAACTCGGTGCCATTGTCGAAGGTGACCGTCTGTCGCCACAGTGGGGGCAGCTGTCCCAACACCTGGTTCATGATGTCGGCGATGGGACCGGATCTCTTGCCATCAGGCCTGGCGGCTATCAGAATGCGGGAGTGACGCTCATGCATCGTCAGCACCGCTTGCCCATATCTCCTGAACAGCATCAGGTCCATCTCCCAGTGCCCCGGGGTGCGGCGGTCGTCGGCCCTCGTCGGGCGCTCGGCAATCGAGCGTCGCTTAGCCATGAAGGAGGCAGGACTACCTCCTTTTCGCCCTCTCCAACCCCGCTTCCACTTCCCTCTAGGCAGATAATGACGCCACGAATACTCCGTCTTCCGCGAGATCTGGGCGTATACGAACCGGTATATGCTCTCGTGGGATATGACTGTCCTGCCTGTCTCCAGCTTAAGACGACCAGCAACCTCCTCCGGCGACCAGCCCTGTTTGAGACCACAGAGCACCTTCCCTCGCAGAGCCTCGTCCCGCTCCAGCCGCGACCCTCGCCACCGACGCGCCCGCGCTCGCTCCTCCGCATACACCGGCTGGTACCCTCCCCTCTTTGACCCATTGCGCCTCAACTCCCGAGCAACCGTCGATGCCACGCGATCCAAGCCTGCAGCGATTTGCCGGATCGAGGTCCCCTCGGCACGTAATCGGGCAATCTCACACCGCTCTTCAATGGTGACATGTCCATAATGCTTTCCCATGACAACATCCTAACAAGGTGTTGCACTTTGTTTGTGAGTTTAGCGGACCCATCCCTCCCCTCCCTTTATCCCCACGCCGTAAAAGAAGAAGCCCCGCTCGAGCGGGGCTTCTTCAGCAGTTCCTAATCTATCCAGCAGTAGATTCTAGGCCGAAACCCTTTCACCGTAGAGGCGAGCCGGGTTGTCCCACAAAATCTTCCGCTTGCTCTCTTCCGAAATTGGCTGGTCCAGGAAGTCGGGAAGCGCCTTTTCCGGGTCGGGAGCGTCCGGGTGCGGATAGTCCGTGTTCCACAGCAGGTTGTCTGCGCCGACGAGGCTAACCACCCCCGGAAGGGCAAACTCGTCCCCGTCGCATGCCACGAACACCTGCCGCTTGAAGTATTCGCTGGGTGGCATCGTCATGGGATTCTCGCTTGGCGCTACAAACACCGCTTGCCGACCCTCCGCGTGGTCGTTCAGCCTACCTAGCCAGAAGGGCACCCAGCCGGCATTGCCCTCCAGCATCGAAACCCTCAAGTTGGGGTACCGCTCCAGTACGCCCGTGTATATCAGATGACCCAACGAGATCATATTCTCGAAGGGGAACCCGATGGCGTGTTCAAGGGCAATCAGCGTGCCAGGAACGCCATGATAGCGGGTGCCCGTGTGCGGGGAGCCGCTCTGGACTCCGTGGAAGGAGATGGGAACGTCCAAGTCAATGGCCAATTCCCAGAAGGGAGTGAACTCGTCGTGGTGCCAGAAGACGCCATCCTTAGGCTTGGGCATCATCACCGTCACCGCGCCCAGTTCCTCCACCGCCCGCCGAAACTCGATTAGGGTGTTCTCCATATCGTAGGGCGGAACCGTTGCCACCATCTTCAGCTTGTCCGGGTCGGCGGAACAGAATTCACGAGACCAGTTGTGATATGCGCGGGTCAAGGCCCACATCAACGCCGGGTCCTTGTCCTCCAGCTTCAGCGGCTGCGCGCCCGTGCCGGGGATGCAGACCATCCTGTCCCAGCCGTACCGCTCCATGTCCCGCAAGCGGCTCTCCGGGCTCCACCACTCCTCGTAGGCCTCGCCATACTTGATCGGCTGCCGCTCCAGAATCTCCGTAGGACGCAAACGTCCCATCTGGTCCTTGCCCTTGGGCTGGGCCGGATACAATTCGCTGTCCTCGTAGTCGAACATCAGCCGGTATCGATGTTGCTTGATGATGGGCCGCCGGTCGTAAAATGCCGGCTCCACGTGCTTGTCCCACAGGTCCAGAGGTTCCTGCATGTGGGCGTCTGCGTCAATTACTTTGTAGCCGTTAATCATTGGCCACCGCCTCCTCCTTGAGATTTGACTGAAATTATAGATTGGGTAAGAATGAGCGTCAAACTTGCGCTCCTCCCCTCCAATGCACCCGGACACATCCCTTCACCGCCGGCGCCGGAACAAACAGATCAAGCATCATCAGCAACTCCTCCCACTCCTCCTCGCCCTAGCCCTCGCTCTGTGGCTCGCCCCCGCCTGCGCCCAGCAGGATGCGTCCACACCCACCGTGGTCGAGTCCTTCTCCGTAGGCCGCATTCCCAGAGACCTTGTCTTCGACGGCCGGCATATCTGGGTCGCCAACATGGGCTCCGACTCCGTTTCCAAGCTCGCCCCGAACGGCCGGCTTGTTGGCGAGTTCCCCGCCGGCTCCCTACCCCAGGCCCTCGCCTTCGATGGCCGAGACCTGTGGGTGACTACTGCCATAGGCGAGGTGCTCAAGCTCTCCACCGACGGCGAGATTCTACAACGGCTCAACTTGGGCGGAATCCTAACCTCCGCCGTATTCGGCGGACGTTACCTCTGGGTGGCCGACACCATCGGCGGCGAAGTTACCAAGATACACCCCACCGGTACAGTCGCGGGCGTCTACGAAGTGGGAGTCAAGCCGGTAGACCTCCTCTTCGACGGGGAGCATCTCTGGGTAGCCAACATCGGCAACGACACCTTAGTGAAGCTGGACGACAACGGCCGCGTCCTCCTCACCGTTCCCGTCGAGCAGCCCGGCGACATGGCCTTCGACGGTCGCAACCTGTGGGTGACCAACACCGGTTTCCCGGTCATTCCCGGCTCCACGGTGACAATGCTCGACACAAACGGCCGGCAGCTCGGCGTCTTCCGCACCGGCTCCAACCCCAGCGACATTCTCTACGCCGACGGGTCTATCTGGGTGGCCAACGCCCTGAGCGACTTCAACGTCACCGGCACAAACCTCTCCAAACTTTCCACGGACGGCCTTGCCTTGGGCGCCTACCACGCCGGCATCGAGCCTCAAGCCCTCGCCTTCGACGGCAACAACCTGTGGACGATCAATAGAATCAACGATACCGTCACCAAACTGAGCGCTCGCGGTCTCCCCCACGAACCGCCCGTAGAAGCTCGCTATTCGCCTCCCGTGGCGCGAGACCCCGCCTTCCCCAGGGCCCTCGCCAAAGCGGGCATAGACCCCAACCACGATCTCCACCCCTGGCTGACAGACTTCTCCCTCCACTCCGTGCCTTATAACGAAATAGGGCCCGGCGGGCCTGGACGGGACGGAATCCCACCCCTCGACAATCCCAATTTCGAAACCACTACGGAAGCCGACGCATGGCTCCAGGAACCGGATCCCGTTCTCATCCTGGAACTCAACGGCGATGTAAGGGCCTACCCGCTGAAACTCCTCATCTGGCATGAAATAGTCAACGACGTAGTAGACGGCGTCCCCGTAGCCGTAACCTACTGCCCCCTCTGCAACTCCGCCGTCGCATTCCATAGGACCCTGGATGACACAGTCTACGACTTTGGCACCACCGGCTATCTGCGCCACTTCGACCTCATTATGTGGGATAGGCAGACCGAGACTTGGTGGCAGCAGGTCACGGGTGAGGCCATCGTTGGAGTGCTAACTGGCAAACAATTGGAGTTGCTGCCAACCTCCATCGGCCCCTGGAAGAACTTCAAGCAGGCCCATCCCAACGGAATGGTCCTGTCGCTGAACACCGGCTTTGGCAGACCCTACGACGAGGGCCTCTACCCCGCCCTCGACCGCATCGACGAACAATCTCCCACGCAGGAAGGCCCCGGAGGCGTCAGCCTGCCCGTCATGGAGAGGGTCGTCGGCGTGACCATAGACGAAGTTAGCGTTGCCTTTCCCTACTCAATCCTGGCCCGGGAGCGAGTGGTCAACCACGCCATTGACGGAACGGACGTGGTGGTCTTCTACGAGCCGGAAACCCTCACACCGTTTCAAGACCCCGATTCCGACGCAGATGTCAGGTCAGTGGGCGCTGCGGGAGTCTTCTCGCCCCACTTGAACGGCCAAAAACTCACCTTCAAGTTCGCTAAAGGAGCGATAGTAGACAAAGAAACAGGAAGCCGCTGGAACCTTCTCGGACAGGCAGTGGAAGGCCCTCTAACAGGTCAACGGCTGGAACCGATGCTCCACGCCGACCACTTCTGGTTCGCCTGGCTAGCCTTCCACCCCACCACCCAAACCTACACCCCCACCCCCTAGAACCGGCGAAATGCCATTTTCATTCCGCCCAATAATCGACCCACCGCTTATATGGATCATAATCTATCTGTGACCTCTGCCATCGTATTGCGATGCTCCTATTAAGTTTATCGTTCATAAGATACCGTAACGCTTGTCTGTTGAACTCGACGCCCTTTGGAACGGTTTCAACTTAACCAACATGAGCTTGATTGCACCTTTTCGCCCGATTGTCGGACCCCCACATAACTAGACACAGCCCGCATATAGTGGTCGTAGCTAGGAATTCATGCAACTCTTCCTCCTCAAAGAACGTCGGTACTTCACGGATTCCGCACCACGTCTTGAAGAAACTTAGCCCGTCGTCTCCCAAACCGCCTTCCTTGATGAGGTGCCCTGCCATGATTATGTCCTCCCATCTACATCTCTATATCCGCTCTCACATCACCCACCTTGACTTACAAACCCAAATCTGCGGATTTCTTCGGTCAAGCTGGACAATCAACTCCATCCTAACCTGCGTCGCTGTGGTCTAGGTTCTTGACTCGGCGAAGTGATCCTTAAGAGGATCTGAATATCCACTAGTGAACATTCGCGAACTCTTAGTGTCTTTTCTTTATCAATCGTCGTACTTCTCTACGTCAGCCAAGAAAATTTCAGGATCATCCCACCCTGTCTCCCCACAATGTGGGCACTGTCTTGGCTGATTGTCGCGGTCTTCAACCATCCAAAGCCATTCACAAAATCCACACAACCAGCATTCAACGCCTACTAAAGGCATCATTCCTCCCACATATCAAATGAGTCGCGGGACTATCGCGCAATCCCATCTGCATTGCAAGTGGTTGGGTTCCTATAGGTCCCACAGTGCATTTTCGCAAATGCGCGCACATGGTTTCACAAGAACCGCTAGCTTGGTAATGGAAACAGCACGGAATGCCCTAATCCAAGAAAGTCTTTCAACTTGGGAGACACCGAGGTTCAATTCAGAGCTAGAACTGGGTCATCGAGGGTTCTATCCAGTTGCCCTTCCCGGTTCAATGCCAGTAAGCAGAAAGTGTCCGATAGAAGGACAACATTCGGGACTTCCAACGATGCAATCAGCTATTCTGCAACCAAAACCCGATTGCTTCAGTTCAGCTACACCAGCCAAGGTTCAGGATGTGATCAACACCTCTGACCCATCCTCTTCGCCGGCAAATTCTATTTCGTCTAGCACGGCCCCAGCCCTCCTACTACCCAACGCCAGACCAACAGCCTCGGGGAAGACCTACAACAGCCCCCTAGCGAACTCTGTTGAACACCTTCGCAAGGTGATACTCCAAAAACTCCGATCTAACGGGATGTTTGGCAACTTCTAGAGTCCTCCCTGCCTCCAACACTCGATCATCTATAGCAACAATCGCCAAGCTTAATGGGTGAACTGCGATAACGCCGTAGTCCATCATGGCATGATGATTGGGGCAGAGCACCAACATATTGCTCTCGATATCTAGTCCGGCGTGCCCGCCTCCTAAGGGTCGCACGTGATGAGACTCGGCATAAAGCGCACCGGACGGGAGCCTGAACGATAATCGACAAATCTGACACTGAAAGTCGTAGAGCATCTTCAAGAAGCGGCTCAACGCCGAGTCCCGAATTATTCGGTGTACCTCACTGACCCGCCTTGGAGGAGCCACACTTCTGCCACCTGTGACGCGAAGCATCCGCTGCTTTATTTCTTCTTCGTCCGTCCCATATTCTATGCCCTCATTATCCCCTACATGATAGTCTACGGCCACAACGTCTCTGGCTTGGAAGAACCTTTGCCGCCACTCCAAGAAACCGTCCAATCCCGCCTCCTCCCAGTACTGAATGCCAGGAACGAAGTCCTGGCCTGAGACGGCCTTAGCGTAGTTTGGAAAAACCGACGAATCTCGGTGCATCAACCCCCTAGCCTGCGTCTCTCTCAAATCTATTCTCAACTCACGCCGGAAGTAGTCGCGCAGACTCTGCACCATTGAGACGTCTTCGCCCCTCAGCCGCCGCTCTATGATTCGCAGGTAGAATTCAAACCCAAGCTCCACCACTTCTGGTTCGCCTGGACCGCCTTCAACCCCACCACCCAAGTCTACCCCCCGCCCCGTAGAGGCCGGCGTCTAGCCCGCCTCCCCCTCCCCCACGCTCTCCGCCAGAAGTTCCAGCAGGTCCTTCACCTTCTTCTCCGACGCCACGCCCTTCGCCTCCACCCCCTCCTCCAGCATCTGCAGGCAGAAGGGGCACGACACCCCCACCGTCTCCGCGCCCGTCTCCAGAAAGTGCTCCGTCCTCACGTGGTTGATGCGGCTGCCCCGGCTCTCCTCTATCCACATGTGACCGCCGCCGGCCCCGCAGCAGAACCCCCGCTCTCGACACCTCGGCTCCATCTCCACCAGCTGCAGCCCCGGAATCGCCTTAGCGATGCGACGGGGCTCGTCGTATATGCCGTTATGCCGCCCCAGGAAGCACGAGTCGTGATAGGCCACCTCTCCCGCAACCCGATTCACCGGACGCAGACGCCCCTCCTTGATTAGCGCGTCCACCATCTGGCTGTAGTGCATCACCTCGTAGCTGCCCCCCAGCTCGGGATACTCGTTACGAAGGGTGTTGAAACAGTGGGGGCACGTGGCCACGACTTTCTTCACGCCGTAGCCGTTCAGCGTCTCGATGTTCTGCTGCGCCATCATCTGGAACAGGTACTCGTTGCCCATCCGACGGGCCGGGTCCCCCGTGCACCGCTCCTCCTCCCCCAGAATGGCGAAGTCCACCCCCGCCCGCTGCAGCACCCGCGCCATCGACCGGGCAATGCGCTGGCTTTTTTGCTCCAACGCCGACGTGCAGCCAACCCAGAATAGCACCTCTGCCTCTGGATGCTCCGCCATGGTCTTAACACCCAACCCTTCGGCCCAATGGGTGCGAGAGAACTCGCTGCCCCGCCACGGATGGCCCCGCTGCTCCATGCTCAACAGGGCGTCCATTGCCGTTTCTGGCATCTTCGACTCTTCCAACACCAGGTGCCGCCGCATGTCCATAATCGTCGGCACGTGTTCCACCTCCACCGGGCACTCCTCCATGCACGCCCCGCACGACACGCAGTCCCAGATAGCCTCCTCCGCCACCACGCCGCCAATCAACGACTTAGCGTCGGGCGAATCCACACCCTCCCGGATTCCGTCACCCACCTCCAGCAGATGGTCTTTTATATCCTCCACCACGTGCATGGGCGAAAGAATCTTCCCGGTCAAGTTCGCTGGGCAGACGTCGGTGCAGCGACCGCACACGGCGCAGGCGTAGCCGTCCAGCAGCTGCTTCCAACTGAACTGCTCCACACTTCCGGCCCCGAAGTGCTCCGCCGTCTCCAGGTCGATGGCATCCATGGTCCCCGAAGGCTTCAACGAGTGGAAGTAGGCATTGAAGGGCGTCGCCACCATGTGCATGTGCTTGGAGAATGGTATGTACACGGCAAAGCCCAGAATCAACAGCAGGTGCGCCCACCAGAAGAGACCGTGAAGAAGGTTCGCCCCATTTACGCCCAGCCCGATGTCCTGCATCAGTCGGCCCAAGGCCCCGCCGACGATTACCGACGACTCCGGCCCGGCGCCGCCCTTCGCCACGTAGAAAGCTTCCGTGAGAAGGGTGCTCGCCATCAGCGCCCCGATGAGCGCAACGATGATAATAGCGTCTCGACTGCGCGTCAGGTCGAAGCTCAGGCGATGAGGCTTCACCCACCACCGTCGAATCACCGCCCACACCAGAGCAGACAGAATCACCAGCGCCACTACGTCCAGGTACATCGCGTAAGCCCGTGCTCCCGCCTCCGTGAGAATCGTTTCGGAGAAGGGCCGCCACGCCGAATCGCCGAAGATGAATATCCCATAGCTGAGCAGGAACGAAAGGAACCCGAAGAAGATAAGAGCGTGGCCGATGCCCGCCATGTCTTTCAGGGAGACCCGCTGCATCACCTTCCGCTGGCCTAGAAAGATGAGCAGAAAATTGGCCAGTCGACGCCACGGCTTATCGAACCGGGCTTCCCGCCGACCCAGCAGCACCAGCCGGACCACCCGCCTGTAGAAAAGGGCGCCGGATACTGCAAGGGTTGCCGCCAACGCAGCGTATACGCCCACCCAGATGGGCACGACACCAAAGATTGATTCGGGAGGGACCATCCACCCTCCTCCTTCAACAGAATATGCAGCAGACCACGCTCAGGGTAGTTTAGCACTATCCCCCCGCCCACACACACCGCCCCTTCCCGTGTCCTCGCGAAGGGAGACCTTTGCATAACCGTCATTCCGGCGAAGGCCGGAATCCAGAATCCCATGATTTAGCTACGGCAAGAGTCATCCCACACCACTATATGAATGCGTTTCGGTAGTTATGCAAAGGTCTCCGAAGGCGGGAACCCATCCCGAGCAGCTCGGCAGCCCGTGTCCTCGCGAAGGCGGGGACCCATCCTCTCCTACCCCCCACAACCCCTCCTCGTAGGAGCGGTTCCCGAACCGCCCGTCCTCAGCGCACCCCACATGTCATTCCGAGCGCAGCCCACCCCACATGTCATTCCGAACGTAGCGAAGCGGAGTGAAGCGGAGTGAAGAATCTATCGCTCCCCCACAACCAACCCCGCCTCTCCCTTCCCGTGTCCTCGCGAATGGAGACCTTTGCATAACCGTCATTCCGGCGAAGGCCGGAATCCAGAATCCCATGATTTAGCTACGGCAAGAGTCGTCCCACACCACTATATGAATGCGTTTCGGTAGTTATGCAAAGGTCTCCGAAGGCGGGGACCCATCCCCTCTTCCTCCCCACAACCCCTCCTCGTAGGGGCGGTTCGCGAACCGCCCGTCCTCAGCGCACCCACATGTCATTCCAAGCGTAGCGCACTCCACATGTCATTCTAAGCTCAGCGCCCCCCACATGTCATTCCGAGCGCAGCACTCCCCCCATGTCATTCTGAACGTAGCGAAGCGAAGTGAAGAATCTATCGCTCCCCACAACCAACCTCGCCTCTCCCCTCCCGTGTCCTAGCGCCCCTTCCCGTTGTTCGCGTACTCCCATCCCGTGTCCTCGCGAAGGCGGGGACCCATCCCCTCTTCCTCCCCCACAACCCCTCCTCGTAGGGGCGGTTCCCGAACCGTCCGTCCTCAGCGCCCCCCACATGTCATTCTAAGCTCAGCACGCCCCACATGTCATTCCGAGCGCAGCACTCCCCCACATGTCATTCTGAACGTAGCGAAGCGAAGTGAAGAATCCATCCATCCCCCACAACCAACCCCGCCTCTCCCATCCCGTGTCCTCGCGCCCCTTCCCGTTGTTCGCGTACTCCCTTCCGTGTCCTCGCGAAGGCGGGGACCCATCCCCTCTTCCTCTCCACAACCCCTCCTCGTAGGAGCGGTTCGCGAACCGCCCGTCCTCACCCCACTCCGCATGTCATTCCGTCCTCACCCCTCTAACCACATGTCATTCCAAGCGCAGCGCCCCCCACATGTCATTCCGTCCTCAGCACTCCCCCCATGTCATTATGAACGTAGCGAAGCGAAGTGAAGAATCTATCGCTCCCCCACAACCAACCCCGCCTCTCCCTTCCCGTGTCCTCACGTCGAGATCCTGCCCCCGTGAAGACGGGGGGCGCGGACCCATCCCTCCCCCTCTCCCACTGACATCCATCCATTGCCCCAATCCCCCCTCCACTGCTAACCTACTCCCATGAACCATATCTCCCAGCATCTCCGCCTCCTACACAATGCGATGCTTTCTCACAACAGCCCTCCATTCATCCCCTCTGAAAGAAAAAAACGAGTAACGAGTCCCAAAATCCCCTCTTCCACGCCTGAAACACTCCAATTCCCCCAAACTCGTTTTCGAAAACGAGTCCATCCCACGCCTGCCGCCCCTGAAACGAGTCCCCGAAAAACCCTCGTATTCCGACTCGTTTCAGATAATAAGTATCACTTAATCCAACCCGCCCGCCTCGCAACACTTCACTAACCACCCATCGGCCCCACCATCCGAGAATTCTATTGACACTGCCAACACCCTTTGCTAGCATTTCGTACATCGTGTAACTATGTATTCTTGGAGCGCCAGGGGTTTTCATGCAAACGACGTCGGGGCCCCAAAGCGTACATTCCATAAAGCAACGCCCCAAGCCTCCCGGACCGCTTACCCAATACGGCCACGGCATCCAATCGGCGCTGGGAGCCGCTCTTCCCAACGGTAGCCTCCGGCTTTCCGGCCCCTTCCGATATCATCTCGGCTGGGCAGACCGGCAGGGCCGTTTCTTGAACGTTCCCCAAGACCCGGGCAAAGCCGTGCGCCCGGCCCTATGCCTCTTCGCCTGTCAAGCACTAGGCGGTTCTTGGGAGCGAGCCATGCCCGCAGCCCTGGCCCTCGAGCTCGTCCACAACTTCTCCCTGGTGCACGATGACATTCAGGACGGGGACGAGATGCGGCGGCACAAACCCACCATCTGGTACGTTTGGGGCCAGCCTAAGGCCCTGGCCGTGGGAAACGCCATGCACGCCACCGCCTACCAAACGGCCCTCGCGCTGATGCAGGCAGGCGCTCCCGAGTCCAAGGCCCTCCGCTGCTCCCAACTGCTTGTGGAAAGCAGCCTGTCAATGATCAAGGGCCAGGTCCAGGACCTGCAGTTCGAAGACTCCCTCGACATCGGCATCGACGCCTACCTCGGCATGATCAAACTCAAGACCGGCGCCCTCATCACCTGCGCCCTCCGGATGGGCGCCATCCTCGCCACCGAGAGCGACAACCACGTTTACGCCTTCACCGAGTACGGCCAGCGCCTGGGCCGCATGTTTCAGATTCGGGACGATGTCTTGGGCATCTGGGGCGACGAGAACACCACAGGCAAGGCCGGCCGCTCCTCCGACAACGACATTCGTCGTAAGAAGAAGTCGTTCCCCATCGTCCTCGCCCTACAGAACGCTGACGGGACCGATCGCCGCCGGCTGGAGGCAATCTACCGCAAGCAGACCCTCGACCAGCACGACGTGGACCAGGTGCTGGACATCCTGGAAGCCGTCGGCGCCCAGGAAAGCGCTCAATACATGATCAACCGGGAAGCCACCTTGGCCATGGACGCCCTCGCTCCCGTGCCCATTTCCGGCTGGGCCAGAGAAGAGGCCCAAAGTTTGGTTGACTTCCTGGCATCCAGAGAATACTAGAAGGGAACAATTTATTGACTACTACAACGGAGATAATCCAAGAGACCAACACTCCGGTCAAACCATCCAAGCGGCCCATGGAGCTTTCGCTCCGGCTGGCCAAGTACATGCTGACCCAGAAAATCAAGGGACGGAAACGCTTCCCGATGGTGACCATGCTGGAACCGCTGGAGATGTGCAACCTCTCCTGCGTCGGCTGTGGCCGCATCCGCGAATACAAGGCCATGATGAGCAAGATGATGCCCGTCGATGAGGCCATCGCCGCCGTAGAGGAGTCGGGCGCGCCCATCGTATCCATCGCCGGCGGAGAGCCTACCATTCACCCCCAGATAAGCGACATCATCAACGAGCTGATTCGGCGTAAATACTTCATCTACTGCTGCTCCAACGGCCTGCTGATGGAGCGGGTCATGAAGAAGATCCAGCCCTCCAAGTACTTCTGCTGGGTCGTGCACATGGACGGCATGGAGGAGAAGCACGACGAATCAGTAGACCGCAAGGGTGTCTTCACGAAGGCCAAGGCCGCCATCGCCAGCGCCCTCGCCCAGGGCTATCGCGTCTGCACAAACACGACCATCTTCCGCGGCAGCGACGTGGAAGACCTGCATGAACTCTTCCGCACCATGACGGACATGGGCGTGGAAGGCTGCATGATCTCCCCCGGTTTCGACTACGAAGCTGTCCCCGACCGGGAGCAGTTCCTCCGTCGGACCGAAGCCGAAAAGGTGTTCCAGGAGATTCTGGACCCCGATCGCTCCGACGGCATCCGCTTCTACAACAACCCCCTCTACCTGGATTTCCTGCGGGGCGAGCGTAACTACCAGTGCACCGCCTGGTCCAACCCCACCTACACCATCATGGGCTGGCGGCTCCCCTGCTACCCACTCGCCGACAAGCACGTCGGCAAAATGAGCGAGGTGATGCAGCCGGAAGTCTGGGAGAAGTACGGAGTCGGGAAGGACCCTAGATGCGCCAACTGCATGATGCACTGCGGCTTCGAGTCGGCGACCATCTTCGGAGCCGTCACCAGCCCCAAGGACTGGTTCACCCTCATCCGCTCCGGGGCAATCAGCAAGAGCGGCATTACCGCCGCCTAGAGTGAACAGGGCAGGATGTAGAAAAGCTTGATTGCGATTGTAGCAGCGATGAAAGACGAGGTTCGCAGGCTGGGTAGCCTGAAGCGCACCTCAAAGGGCCACGCCTCCCTAACCGTCACCGGCGTGGGCAAGGAGAAGGCCCTTGCCGCCGCTTCTTCTCTGCTCGACGGCGACTCCAAGCCCTCCCTTGTGCTCTCCATAGGTTTCTCCGGCGCCCTGTCCGACGACCTCAGCGTGGGAGACCTGGTGCTCGCCCGCCGCCTTGTGTCAACGGACGGCTCTCCACCCCTGACGATCGACCTGCGCCTCTTTCAGCTGGCGGAAGCCGCCATCCACGAAAACGCCCTCCCCTACGTCCGGCGCGACACCCTCACCGCTTCCCGACTGGTACGCACCCGCAGCGAGCGGGAAAAGCTCCACCGGGAATTCAACGCCCAGGCCGTCAGTCTGGAAGACTATTGGATATGCCGCGCCGCCTCGCAAGCCGGCGTGCCCTTCGTCTCCGTACGGGCAATCTCGGACACAACCAGCCAGGAGCTTCCCCCCTACGTGGAAGAAATCATGCTCCAGCGGGAGGCCCGTCAGGGGATGCGCGTCATATTCAACTCCCTTGCTAGGCCCGGTCGTTTGCCCAAGCTAATGTCCCTGGCTAAAGGTGCAAAAAAAGCCCAGAAAAGCCTGGAAACATTCACCAAGACCTTTGTCGACCAGGCCATCCGTCGGGGAACTCCCCGACCGGCCCAGAGGTAACTGGCCGTGAGAGTATTAGTAACGGGCGCGACGGGCTTTGTGGGCGGCAACCTGGTCAGGACCCTTGTCGATAGGGGCTACGACGTACGGGCGCTGGTGCGTCGGAACAGCAACACCCTTGCACTGGAAAATCTGGGCGTTGAGGAGGCCCTCGGAGACTTGCGGGATAGGGTATCCATAGCCAAAGCCCTCAAGGGTTGCCAGGGTGTATTCCACTGCGCCGCCATGTATACCTTCTGGAGCCGGGACCCCTCGGAGGTCTACAGAGTCAACGTGGAAGGCACGAAGGTCATATTCGAGGAAGCCGAACGTGCCGGCGTGGAGAGGGCCGTCTACACCAGCACCGTCTCCACCATAGGCTTGCCTAAGAAAGGCCTCGGTACGGAAGACACGCAGCTTCGACCCAAACACTTGGTGGGCCACTATAAGAAATCCAAGTATCTGGGGGAACAGGAAGCTTTGGCGGCCTCAAGGAACGGTCTGCCCGTGGTGGTAGTCAACCCCGCAGCGCCCATTGGCCCGTGGGACGTGAAACCCACCCCCACCGGCGGCATCGTCCTGGACTTCCTCCGCAGAAAGCTGCCCGTCTACATCGGCACCGGCATGAACGTCATAGACGTGGAAGACGTAGCGATGGGCCACGTCCTCGCCATGGAAAAGGGCGTACCCGGCCAGCGCTACATCCTTGGACATCGCAACATGACCCTTCTGGAGGTCCTGCTGACCCTGGAGGCCATCACCGGCGTCAGGGCCCCGCGAGTGCGAATTCCCATAAACCTGATAATACTCCTGGGGATAATTGATTATCTGATAGAAGGCAAGCTGCTTAAACGAAAGCCCCGCATCCCTCTGGAAGGAATGCGGGTCGCCAAGAAGCCCATGTACGTCAGCAGCGCCAAGGCCGTCCGCGAGTTGGGGCTGCCTCAAAGCCCGGTGGAGGAGGCCTTGGAAAAAGCGGTGCGGTGGTTTCGAGACCACCGCGGAGCATGAGGACACGGAGAGGTGGATGACACAGGCAACTTCAAGAATTGACGAGCACGTTCGGGAGGCAGCGACGGAAACCGTTGCTAAGGCCCAGCGCTATATGTTGAGCATCCAGTACGAGGAAGGCTACTGGTGGGGCGAGTTGGAGTCCAACCCCACAATAGAGGCCGAATACCTCATGCTAACCCACATTCTGGGCGCGCCTGACCCGGAACGTTGGCGAAAGATCGCCAACTACATTCTGGGCCGCCAACAGGAAGACGGTTCCTGGGCCCAATACTACGGTGCGCCGGGCAACCTGAGCACCTGCGTTGAATGCTATACGGCCCTGAAGATGGCGGGCATCCCCGCAAATTCGCCTGCCATGACCAAGGCCAGGGAGTTTATCCTCTCCAAGGGCGGCGTTCCAAACACCCGCGTGTTTACCAAAATCTGGCTGGCCATGCTCGGCCAGTATCCGTGGAAGAACCTGCCCGCCATGCCGCCGGAAGTGATGTTCCTGCCTACCTGGTTCCCCCTCAACATCTACGAGTTCTCCAGCTGGGCGCGGGCCACCATCGTTCCCATGACCATAATCCTGACGGAAAAGCCAACGACTCCCATCCCTGAATTCGCCGCCATCCCGGAACTCTTCCCGCGGCAAAACGGACACAAGCCCTCCTCCAATGGCCTGTCCAGACCCATAGCCAGCTGGCGCACCCTGTTCAACGGTGCAGATAAGGTCCTGCGTCTGTACGAAAAGGCCCCCATCAAGCCCGGCCGCGCCTGGGCCAAGGGCCTCGCCGCCCAGTGGATCCTCGCTCGACAGGAGGCCGACGGCTCATGGGGAGGCATTCAACCCCCCTGGGTCTACTCTCTCATCTGCCTCAAGCATCTGGGCTACCCCCTGGACCACCCCGCCATGAAGATGGGCCTCCAGGGCTTCGAGGGCTTCGCCATAGAGGAGGACGATACCTGGCGGGTGCAAGCCTGCATCTCCCCCGTCTGGGATACCTGCCTCGCGCTGATTGCCATGCTCGAATCGGGCATCCCACCCGATAACCCCGAAATGGAGTCCGCCACCCGATGGCTCATTGACAAGCAGATCCTTCGCGGCGGCGACTGGCAGGTAAAGGCGCCGGAGACTCCACCCGGCGGGTGGGCCTTCGAATTCGCCAACAACAACTACCCCGACATAGACGACGTGTCGGAGGTGCTCATTGCCCTGAAAATGGCCAGACTCCCCGGCGATGAGGACAAATGTCGCGTCGCCGCCGTGGAAAGGGGCGTCTCCTGGCTCCTGGGCGTGCAGAGCGCCAACGGCGGGTGGGCCGCCTTCGACAAGGATAACGACCGTACCTACCTGAGCAGCATCCCCTTCGCCGACTTCGGCGAATCCCTGGACCCCCCAAGCGTCGACGTTACCGCCCACGTGGTGGAAGCCTTCGGCAAGCTGGGCTACGACCGCACCTTCGAACCAATCCAGAGAGCCTACGACTACATCCGCGCGGATCAGGAAGAGGACGGCCCCTGGTTCGGCCGGTGGGGAGTGAACTACATTTACGGCGTCGGCGCCGTGCTGCCCGCCCTCCAAGCCATCGGCGAGGACATGGGCCAACCCTACGTACAAAAGGCAGTAGCCTGGCTCATGCGGCATCAGAACGCCGACGGCGGCTGGGGCGAAAGCTGCGGCTCCTACGTCGACCCCGGATTGAGGGGCAAAGGCCCCAGCACCGCCTCCCAGACCGCATGGGCGCTCCTGGCCCTCATCGCCGCGGGTGAGGCCCATTCCCCGGAAATGCTCAAGGGCATCCGATACCTGCACCGGACCCAGCAGGCCGACGGCTCATGGGACGAGCCTTATTTCACCGGCACCGGCTTCCCCGGCTACGGCGTCGGACATCGACCAACGAAGCTGCCCGACCCTGGCGACCCTTCATACCAGGACTTGGACATGGGCGCCGGTTTCATGATCAACTACCATCTCTACCGCAACTACTGGCCCCTCACCGCCCTGGGCCGCTTCCTCAACGGCGGGTAAATCGTGGCCTCCCTCCTCACCGCCAATTCCCGCACGTGGACTCGCGACGAGGCCGCTGCCTACTGTCGCAGCCTCACCAAGACCCACTACGAAAATTTCACCGTCGGGTCCCTGCTTCTCCCCAAGTCCAAGCGTCAGCACGTGTCCAACCTCTACGCCTACTGCCGCACAGTTGACGACCTGGGGGACGAGGCAAAGGGCGACCGCCGCGCCCTCTTAGAGCAGTGGGGGGAGGACTTGGAACGCTGCTACAACGGCGCTCCCAGGCACCCGGTCATGGTCGCACTCAAGGACACCATACAGCGCTATCGCATCCCGCGGGAACCCTTCCTCAAGCTCATAGAAGCCAACCGTATGGACCAGGAAGTTGCCCGCTACGACACCTTTCAAGACCTGCTCTACTACTGCGACCACTCCGCCAACCCCTGCGGACGTCTCTTCCTCTACGTCTTCGACTACCGAGACGAGGAACGACAGCAGCTATCCGACTACACCTGCACCGCCCTGCAGTTGACAAACTTCTGGCAGGACGTTAACCGCGACTGGCAAATGGGCCGCGTCTACCTGCCCCTCGAGGACATGAAAGCCCACGGCGTCACCGAGGAGCAGCTTGCCATGCGCGCATTCGACGACAACTTCCGACGGCTCATGGCCTTCCAGGTGGAGCGGACTCGTCGGATGTTCCGCCAGGGCGCGCAACTGCTGCCCCGTATAGAGGGCGCCGCAAAGGTAGACGTCGCTCTGTTCACTCGCGGCGGCATGGCCGTGCTGGACGCCATAGAAAAGCAGGGCTATGACGTACTGGCGCGGCGGCCCAGCCTCTCCCGCTTCAAGAAAGGGTGGCTCCTGGTTTCAACCTGGGCTGCCCTGAAGTTGGGTGCAATGCCGAAGCTGGTCAAAACCCCCAAGTTCTAGGACGGCTCGTTACGGGAGTTTGTTGCATTCAGCCTATGGTTTCAATAACGGACGCTTACGAGGAGTGCCGCCTCATCACCAAGCGAGAGGCCAAGAACTTCTTCTACGCCTTCCTCACCCTTCCCGCGGCCAAGCGCCGCGCCATCTACGCCGCCTACGCCTTCTGCCGTTACTGCGACGACGCCGTGGACAAAGTTGCCTCCCCCGAGGCCAAGCAAGCCGCCCTCCTCAGCCTGACCACCCGCCTCGATGACGCCTACCAACGCCAGCCGGAAGGCCCCGTCTTCACCGCCCTGGCCCACACCGCCCAAACCTATGACATCCCCCAACGCTACTTTCAGGACGTCATCCGCGGCGTAGAGATGGACCTTGCCAACAACCGCTACCAGACCTATGAAGAACTGCGCCTCTACTGCTACCGAGTCGCCTCCGTCGTAGGACTCATCTGCCTCCAGATCTTCGGCTACCGGCATCCCGAGGCCGTGGAATACGCCGTAGACCTTGGCCTTGCCATGCAGCTGACCAACATTCTGAGAGACGTTCAGGAGGACATGGCCCGAGACCGCATCTACCTGCCTCTGGAGGAAATCCATCGCTTCGGATACTCGGAAGAGTATCTCAGAAATGGGGTGCGGAACGACGCCCAACGCCGGCTCATCGCCTTCCAAGTGCAACGGGCACAGGCCCTCTTTCAGAACGGCGCCAAGCTCCTCCCGTACCTGTCTATCCGCAGCCGCGCTTGTCCTGCAGTGCTGGCCGCCATCTACACGCGCATCCTCCGTCGCATCTCGTCTAACGACCATAACGTCTTTGGTGGTAGAATCAGCTTGAGTAGCCGTGAAAAGCTGCTCGTTATGACTACGACATGGCTAAAGAGCTTACTGCCTCTCCCTCATCCAAACCCCGAGCAGTGATTCTGGGCGGTGGTCTGGCAGGCATGTCCGCCGCCTGTCATCTGCTGGACGAAGGCTGGGAAGTCAGCCTCGTGGAAAAGCGGCCCTACATGGGCGGGCGCGCCTTCTCCTTCACCGACCGGGAAACCGGCCAAGTCGTCGATAACGGCCAGCATGTGTTCCTGGGCTGCTGTACCTACTACATGGACTTCCTCGAAAAGATCGGCACCCTGCAGCGGGCCTACCTCCAGGATCGCACCAGGGTTGATGTGGTCAGCCCCACAGGGCCCTCCAGCTCCATAGCCGCGGGCCGGCTTCCCAAGCCCTTCCACATGCTGCCGTCCTTCTTGTCCTACAAGCACCTCGGCATCTGGGACAAGCTGACCGCTATCTATTGCCTCCTGCGTCTAAGCGTCACCGACCGCAGCAAGCCCTCCCTCCAGGAAGAGACCTTTGGCCGTTGGCTCCGTCGCCACCGACAGACCAAACGCACCATCGAAAACTTCTGGAACCTCATCGTCAAGCCCTGCGTCAACGACGACGTTGAAGACGTTTCAGCTGCAATGGGCATCATGATCTTCCAGGAGGGGCTGCTCAAGAGCCCCCAGTCCTCCCGCATCGGCTACGCCCGGGAGGGTCTGTCTTCCCTCATGGGAGAAGCGGCCCAAAAGTACGTGGAAAGCCGGGGCGGACGCGTCATAACCGGCCAATCCGCCGCTGAACTCCAGTCGTATGAAGAAGATGGAACTGACGAATACCGCATCGCAGGCGTCAAACTGTCCAGTGGCGACATCCTCCGCGCCGACGCCTACGTAAGCGCCCTGCCCCTGGTCAATCTAATGCCCCTGCTCCCCCCGCGTCTCGCCGAACATGCCTTCTTCGCCTCCCTTGATAATCTGCAAACGGCCCCCATCGTCAACGTCTACCTCTGGTACGACAGACCCGTAATGGAGCAGGACTTCGTCGCCCTCGTGGACTCGCCCCTGCAATGGGTCTTCAACAAGAGCAGCATCATCGACCGCAGCGAAGCACAAGGCCAGTACGTCACCATATCCCTCAGCGCCGCCTTTGATTACGTAAACCAACCAAAGCAGGCGCTCCAAGAAATGTGCATGAAAGCCATGGCAGACGCCTTCCCGAAGGCTAAATCCGCCCGCGTGACCCGCTCCCTGGTGGTCAAGCAAGAAAAGGCCACCTTCCGCTGCCTCCCCGGTTCCGAACGCTTCCGACCTCCCGCCCGTACCCCCGTCCAGAACCTCTTCCTGGCGGGCGACTGGACAGACACAGGCTGGCCCTCCACCATGGAAGGAGCGGTGCGTAGCGGAGTTACCGCCGCCCAAGCCGTCTTGAAGGAACATCGCAATTGAGGGCTCTGGTCCTGGCCCCCTTCCACCCTCCGACCCTGGCATCCCTGGCACAGCTCATGCCCGTGGACTACGAAAGCTGGACGGAAACTCGCCGCCTTCAAGACCCGGAGAAGTTGGGCCTCCGCTTGCAGAAAGAACACGTTACCTACCTCATCATCGAAGCGGACTTCGTCTTCGAAGAGACCTTCCAAAACGCCGCCGACCTTCGCTTCGTGGGAATCTGCCGCGCCGCCCTCAACCACGTCGACCTGGACGCTGCCACGGAGCACGGCGTGCTGGTGGTCAACACCCCCGGCCGGAACGCCCGCGCCGTTGCGGAACTCACCCTTGGTCTCATGCTCTCTCTCGCCCGCCGCATTCCCCATCTCGACGGCTACGTCAAGTCAGGCCGCTGGGAAGACCCCGTAGACGCCTACGTAAACCATCGAGGCTTAGAGCTTCAAGGCCGCACACTGGGCATCATCGGCCTGGGCGCCGTTGGGAGCCTCGTCTCCAAGCTGGCAAACGCCTTCGGCATGAGCGTCTTGGCTCACGACCCCTACGCCGGCGCAATGGGGGGACAACGCAACGGCGCCCTTCTCGTTCCCTTGGACCGGCTGCTTCAACGGTCAAACTTCCTCTCCCTCCACGCCCCCGCAACCGACGAAACTGCCGGTATGCTGGGACGCGACGAAATAGCCGCCCTTCCAGCCGGCGCATTCCTGGTCAACACCGCCTTCTACGAAATGGTGCAAGAGGACCCCCTGGTTCACGCCCTCACCGCCGGAACCCTGGCCGGCGCCGCCCTCGACGTTCACGAGACCCACCCCATCTCTCCCGCAAGCCCCCTGATGAAGCTGCCTAACGTCATCCTCACCCCCCACGTGGGCGGCGCCACCGAGGGAACAGTCCAGCGGCATTCCGAGATGATGCTCCTGGATATACAACGCCATCTTCAAGGGGAAAAGCCCATCAACCTCGCGAACCCCAAAGTGTGGGAAAGCCTTGGTCGCTAACCTCCTCGGACTGGACTTCGGGACCAGCGCCCTCCACTGCATGATCGCCGACGCCCAGGGCCGCTGCCTGGCGGACTGTCACGCGCCCATCCGCTATTTCACCCCCGAGGGCGAATCGGAATTAACCCGCGAGTTCGACCCCCAAGAGGTTCTCGACACGGCGGCTCGGTTGACCGTTCGCGCCCTCGCCCACGCCAACGTCGCGCCGTCAGACGTGGCGGCCGTAGGCATAACCAGCCAGCGACACGGGCTGGTGTTCCTTGACGACGATGGCCGCGAGATCTTTATCAGCCCAAACGTAGACCTGCGGGCCGCCTTCGAAGGTGCAGCCCTTCAGGAGGAGATGGGCCCAGCCCTCTACAAAACCACGGGCCAGTTCCCCGCCATGCTTCTTGCCCCCGCCAAGCTCCGTTGGCTGGAGAACAACCGGCCCGGCCCGCGCAAGAGGGTGGCGCGTATTCTCACCGTGGCGGGCTGGCTCGCCTTCAAACTTACGGGAAACCCCGCCTGCGAACCCTCCCTGGCCGCCGGCGTCGGCCTGCTTGATCCCCGCTCCGTCAACCGCAACAGCGCGACGCTTTCCAAGATGGGCGTGCCCCCATCTCAGCTTCCGCCCCCATCCGCAGCCGGGACCGTTGTCGGGAGGCTGCAGCCCGATGCGGCCCGCAGCTGGGGCCTGGCCCCCGGCACGCCCGTCACCCTGGCCGGCGCCGACACCTCCTGCGGGCTTCTGGGCATGGGTCTAACTCGTCCCGGCGACACCGGTCTCGTGGCCGGATGGAGCGCCTCCATGCAAACCGTCACAGATTCCCCACGCCCTGACCCTCAGGCCAAGACCTGGTTCAGCCTATTCCCCATCCCAGGCCGGTGGGTCTCCGAGGTGAATCTTGGCGACGCCGGAAACGCCCATCGCTGGTTGAAGGACCTGCTGCTAGGCCCCGATGCCACCTTTGCCCAGGCCGACGCACTGACAGCATCCGCGCCCGTGGGCAGCAACGGCTACCTGTCCTACCTGGGCCCCGCGCCTATCACTGCACCGGAGGCGGGCCTACGAAGGGGCGGCCTTCTATTTCCCATCCCCTTGCTATATCGAAGTCCCACGTCCGCCGAAGCCCTGCGCGCCTTCTGGGAGTCCCTGGCCTACTCCGTCAAGGCCAACCTGTCCGACCTGGAACGGGTCTCCGGCCAAGAAACCCCGGTTCTCCATCTCGGCGGCGGCGTGGCTCGCAGCCCCCTCTTCGCTGGCATCCTAGCCAGCGTGTTAGGACGACCAGTTCGCCGCAGCGCCACGGCCCACGTCAGCCTTATGGGAGCCGTCGCCGCGGCGTCCGTGGCCGCGGGTTTCCACCCCAACTTGGCCGAAGCCTCAGAAGCCATGGCCCCTCAATGGGTGGATGTGGAACCGGACCATTCCGATGCCCTGGAGTACGAGGAATTCTACCAAAAATGGAAAAACATTTATCATAAAATCCAGGATGTTTGAAATACGCACAATAGGAGAAGACGACATGCGGCCCAATCGCAACAACCCACCATCGGCAGTCCCGGCAACGTGACCGCCGAACGCTGGCAATCTCAGCGGGAATCCCTCCAGAGCGTCTGCCGGCGGCTGGTGGAAGCAGGACTCGTCTCCGGCTCCAGCGGCAACGTCAGTCTCAGGCTGCACGCCAGGCCCGATGACCTGGTCCTCATAACGGCGAGAGGGGCCAACCTCGATGACCTCGGCCCCCACGGCCTATCCATAATCGACATGTTCGGCGAACCAGTGGAGGAGGAACTTCCCCCCTCCTCCGAATCGGCGTTGCACCTGGGCATCTATCGCGGCAGGCCCGACGTAGGCTGCGTAGTTCACTCCCACCCCATCTATTCCACCGTTGCCGCTGTTGCCGGGCGGGAAATACCCCCCCTCATAGATGAGGTTGTCATCAAGATTGGCGGCCCCATTCCTGTGGCGGAATACGGCTTCCCCGGCACGGAAGAGCTGGCGGAAAAGGCCCTCACTGCCCTCGATGATGGCATGGCCGTCCTGCTCCGACACCACGGATTGATAACCGTTGGCAGAACCCCACAGGAGGCCCTGGAAAACAGCCTGCTGGTGGAGCGTTTGGCCCAAATTTTCCTGTATACTAGCCTCTTGGGAGCCGCCCACCCACTGCCTGAGGAAACCGTTGAACTGGAAAAGGAACTGTACCGGATGAAAAGAGCCGCAGAGAGCACGGAGAAATAGCCTATGGGTCGCATCGCAAATAATGGCGGCATTCGTTCGACCGAAACTCTGGTCCGGTATATCGGAGAAAAAAACTGATGGTATCCATACCCAGCTTCATACTTCGTCGCCTCTACGTAAAGGGCAGCCTTCGCAACACCGATACCGGAATGGAGTTTCAGATTCTCAACAAGCTGGGCTCCGGCCAAGCCCGCCGCCTCCTTCCCCTCACCGTGGATGGCGAGGAACTTCCCCTGGAGTCCTGCGCCTTTCACCTGGAAAGTGACGTCGTTTCCTTCCAAAAAGTAACCAAGGACAAGCCCTTCGCCATGGCCCTCAACAAGGCCACCGTCATAACTGCCCACGGCGTGACCCTGAGCGAAGGTTCTCATACCGTCGGCATGTCCTTTGAGGTGGGCGGCCTTGGCGTTCTCAAGTTCGATTTCGTAGACAAGGTCTAGCATGACCACCGGCGCCCCCGCTTCCGTGGTGGCCGTCACCGGAGCCTCCGGCTTCATCGGCTTCCGGTTCTTGCAGGAATTGGAGGCAATGGACACCCTGGACAAGCTGGTAGCCATAGACCTCAAGCCCCTCCCCAAACCTCTCCACAACGTCCGCGCCCACCGGCTGGACGTGAGCCAACCTCTGGCGCCGGTATTCCAGAGGGACTCTGTGGATACCGTGGTTCATCTCGCCTTCAACCTTCAGGAAGGGCGCAATCCGTCGGAAGCTGAGGCCATTCAGAAAGAGAACCTCGTAGGACTGGAAAACCTGCTGCGAGAGAGCCGCCGCGCCCGGGTCAAGGGGATCATATACCTCAGCAGCCATACAGTATATGGCGCCTACAGTGATAACCCCATACCCATCACAGAAGAGAGCGCCCCACGCCCGTTACTTCGCTTTCAGTACGGCCAAACCAAGTTTCTCAGCGAAAAGCTGCTGCTGAGTTTCGCCGAGGAAAATCCCCGCATCACCGTCACCATACTACGGTGCTGCATGGTCATGGGGCCCGAAGGCAACAGCCGCGTGACCCAGGGATTCGACAAACCCCTCCTCCTGAAGATTGCCGGCTCTGACCCTCCCCTGCAAATCATCCACAGCGTCGACCTGGCCCGTATCTTGGCCATTCTCAGCATCAATCCCCAGCCCGGTATATTCAACGTGGCCGGCAAGGGTGTGCTCCGATACAGCGAATTGGCCCGGATAATGGGGAAGCGCCTCGTCGCCCTCCCATCCTCCCTCGCCTTCCCCGTGGTGGACGCTGCCTGGAACTTCGGTGTCCAGAAAGAATCCACTTCCGACGGTCTGAATTTCGTCCGCCACCCTGTAATCATGACAACCGGCAAACTCAGGCGGGCAACGGGCTACAAATTCCGCTATACGGCCCGGGAGGCGGTCACCGCCTTCGCAGCCAGCAACGTCTTGTTACGGCGAGCGACTACAGCAGTCGTTTCCCCTTGACGGAATCCCCGAAATGTGCAATCATTTGGCTATAAATAATTGTCTAGTCAATGTATCGACAATTGCTAATTCGCAAGCTTTATGAAGGGCAACTGCCCCTCTCCTCCCATCCTGATTTTCAGGCCCTTTTGCACACATTCTGACCTACGTCATCCCCAGAGCTTGAAGATGACCACCGCCAACAGAGAACTAAACACCATTGCCGCCCAGGAATACCGGTACGGCTTCGTTACGGACATCGAAGCGGACGTTGCTCCCAAGGGACTCAACGAGGACATCGTCCGATGGATCTCCGCCAAGAAAAACGAGCCGGAGTTCATGCTGCAATGGCGCCTCAAAGCCTTCCGTCACTGGGTAAAGCTGCGAGACCAAGAGCAGACCCCCACCTGGGCCAAGGTCCACTACCCGCCCATCGACTACCAGAACATTATCTACTACTCCGCTCCCAAGTCCAAGGTGAAACTCGAGAGCCTGGACGAGGTGGACCCGGAGCTTCTCCGCACCTATGAGAAGCTGGGCATCCCGTTGGAAGAGCAGAAGCGTCTGGCCGGCGTGGCCGTTGACGCCATCTTCGACAGCGTTTCCATCGCCACCACCTTCCGCAAGGAGTTGTCCAAGCACGGGATAGTCTTCTGCTCCTTCTCGGAGGCCCTGCAGGAGCACCCCCATCTAATACAAAAGTACCTGGGCTCCGTGGTTCCATACAGCGACAACTTCTACGCCGCCCTCAACGCCGCCGTGTTCTCCGACGGCTCCTTCTGCTACATACCCAAAGGCGTCCGCTGCCCCTTGGAGCTAACGACATACTTCCGCATCAACACCGCCGAAACGGGCCAGTTCGAACGCACCCTGATAATCGCCGAAGAAGGCAGCTACGTAAGCTACCTGGAGGGGTGCAGCGCCCCCATGCGGGACGAAAACCAGCTCCACGCCGCCGTCGTGGAACTCATAGCCCACAAGGACGCCGAGATTAAGTATTCCACCATTCAGAACTGGTACCCCGGCGACAAGAACGGCAAGGGCGGCATCTACAACTTCGTCACCAAGCGCGGCAAGTGCGCCGGCGCCAACTCCAAGATCTCCTGGACCCAGGTTGAAACTGGCTCCGCCATCACCTGGAAGTACCCCAGTGTCATCCTTCAGGGAGACAACTCCATCGGTGAATTCTACTCCGTCGCCTTGACCAAGGGCCGCCAGCAGGCGGACACCGGCACCAAGATGATCCACGTGGGCAAGAACACCCGAAGCAAGATAATCGCCAAGGGCATCTCCGCCAACGAGGGCAGCAACACCTACCGCGGCCTGGTCCGCATAATGCCCAAGGCGGACAACTCCCGCAACTTCACCCAGTGCGATTCCCTTCTCATCGGCGACCAGTGCGGCGCTCACACCACCCCCTACGTGGAGGTCCGCAACAACACCGCCCACCTGGAGCATGAGGCCTTCACCTCAAGGGTGGACGAAGACATGCTCTTCTACTGCAACCAGCGGGGTCTCTCCATGGAAGACGCCCAGTCCCTCATCATCAACGGATTCTGTAAAGAGGTCTTCCAGAAGCTCCCCTTCGAGTTCGCCGTCGAGGCCACCCGATTGCTGGAGTTGAACCTGGAAGGAGCGGTGGGGTAGAAGCCAATGCTGGAAATTCGAGACCTCCACGCCTCCGTTAACGATACGCCCATCCTGAGGGGAGTCAACCTCTCCGTGCAAGCCGGCGAGGTGCACGCCGTCATGGGACCCAACGGCTCCGGCAAGAGCACCCTGGCATTCGTGCTTGCAGGCAAGCCCGGCTACGTTGTCACCCAGGGCGCCGCCGTCTACATGGGGCAGGACCTGCTGAAGATGCTGCCGGAAGATAGGGCGCGGGCCGGCGTCTTCCTCTCCTTCCAACACCCGATCGAGGTTCCGGGCGTTCGCCTTGACCAGTTCCTCCGCGCCGGATACAACGCCGTCAACAAAAGCAGAGGATTGGAGGAGCTAGACCCTCTGAAGTTCGACCGCCTCCTTCGCCGCCGCATCAAGTCCGTCAACGTGGACCCGCTCATGACCAGGCGCTCCGTCAACGAGGGCTTCTCAGGCGGCGAGAAGAAGCGCAACGAAATCCTTCAGATGGCCGTCCTGGAACCCAAGCTCGCCATTCTGGACGAGCCGGACTCCGGCTTGGACGTGGACGCCCTACGCTCCGTGGCCCAGAGCATAAACGGTCTTCGCACTCCCGAAAACTCCCTGCTTCTGGTCACTCACTACCAGAGAATTCTCAACTACGTGGTTCCCGACAGAGTCCACGTACTGATCAACGGCCGCATCGTCAAGTCGGGCGGTAAGGAACTAGCTCTGGAAATAGAAGCCAACGGGTACGACGGATACGAGAAAGACGCGGAAGGCTCGTTGCAAAGCACCCTTTCCCAGCCCGCCAGCCCATGACCACCATCGCCGCCCCTGAGGCAACCCCCTATCTCCGGGCGCTGGAGTCCCTCGAACAAGACGGATACGGACTACATCCTCAGTGGCTCCAATCCCTCAGTAGGGACGCCATGGACGCCTTCACGGCCCTTGGCTTCCCCACTGCGCGGCGCGGCAACGAAGAATGGAAATATACGGACGTGCGTCCCATCGCTCGGGCCGGCTTCAGAATTCCCACCCTTCATCCGGACCTCGACTCAAACGTCGCTGCCCACATAGACTCCCTCGGAGACCCTTCCTGGAACCGCCTCGTCTTTGTAGATGGACGCTTCATGCCCCAGCTTTCTGATTGCTCCGGGCTGCCCGAGGGCGTAACCATCACGAACCTGGCCCACGGACTGGAGTCCCACGGCCCCCTCATTCAGGAGCATCTAGCCCGCCACGCCCCCTATCGCAGCCACGCCTTCACCGCTCTCAACACCGCCTTCCTCCACCAGGGAGCCTTCCTCCGGCTGCCGCCGGACACATCCCTGGAGAACCCCCTTCATCTGATATATCTCACCGCCGTCGGGGAAAGCCACACCCTCACCCAGCCCCGCACCCTTATCGTAGTCGGACGCGGCAGCAAGGCGACCGTCGTCGAGACCTACGCCGGAGCAGACGGCATGCCTTACCTGTGCAACGCCGTCTCGGAACTCGTGCTGGAAGCCAACAGTTCCCTCGACTACTATCGGCTGCAACGGCACGGTGACAAGGGCTTCCACGTTGGCTCCACTCAGGCCGTTCTCGGGGCCGGCTCCCGCTTTTCGTCGACTACCCTCGACGTGGGCGGCGACCTGGTAAGAAACAACCTGACCGCCCTTATGGACGCGCCCGAAAGCAGTTGTACCCTCAACGGGCTGTACCTCGCCGGCGGCGCCCAGAAGGTGGACAACCAGGTAGTCATCGACCACGCCAAGCCTCACACCACCAGCCGCGAACTCTACAAGGGCATTCTCGGCGGGCGCGCCCGGGCCGCCTTCCACGGCAGCATAACCGTCCGAAAGGACGCCCAGAAGGTGGACGCCAGGCAGGAAGACAAGAACCTCCTCCTTTCCGACCAGGCCCAGGTCAACGTGAAGCCCGCTTTCTGGATCTACGCCGACGACGTTAAGTGTGGCCACGGAGCCGCCAGCGGGCAGATAGACGAGAACAGTCTCTTCTATCTGCAGAGCCGCGGCCTCGGCCAAGAGGAGGCCCGCCGATTGCTCGTACACGCCTTCGCCCATCAACTCATAGAGACCGTGACCTGCCCAAGCGTGAAGTCTCTCATCAACAACCTCGTGGAAGCCAAGCTGCCGGAACTTTAGGGAGCGAAGATGCTGGACGTAGCAAAAATCAGACAGGATTTCCCCATTCTATCCAAGCTTGTCTACGGCAAGCCCCTCGTCTACCTGGATAACGCCGCCACCTCCCAGAAGCCGTCCTCCGTCATTCAAACCCTCGTGGACTACTACGAAGGCTATAACTCCAACGTGCATCGTGGCGTCCACGCCCTCAGCATGGAGTCCACCCAGCGCTACGAGGAGGCCCGCGAGAAGGTCGCTCGATTCATCGGCGCCCCTTCTATCGAGAACCTGATCTTCGTCCGAAACACCACCGAGGGCATAAACCTGGTGGCCGGCACGTGGGCCACAGACAACCTGAACGCCGGCGACGAAATTCTCGTCACCGAAATGGAGCACCACAGCAACCTGGTTCCCTGGCAGCAGCTCGCCAAGGCCAAGGGCGCCACGCTTCGATTCATACCCGTTACCGACGAGGGAACTCTCGACCTTTCCGACCTGGACTCCCTCATCAACCACCAGACCAAGCTGGTGGCTATAACCCACATGTCCAACGTCCTGGGGACCATCAACCCCGTCAAAGACATCACCGCGAAGGCCCACGCCGTCGGCGCCCACGTTCTCATCGATGCCGCCCAGAGCGTCCCTCACCTCCCCGTAGACGTGACCGACCTGGACTGCGACTTTCTCGCCTTCTCCAGCCACAAGATGCTGGGACCGACAGGAATCGGCGGCCTTTATGTCAAGTCTGCGATCCTGGAACAGATGGAACCCTTCCTGACTGGCGGCGAGATGGTCCAGGAAGTGACCTTCCAGAGCGCCACTTGGAACGACCTGCCCATGCGCTTCGAGGCAGGAACGCCCAACATCGCCGGCTCCATTGGCTTGGGCGCAGCCGTTGACTATCTGGAAGCCCTCGGCATGGACGAGGTGCACCGGCACGAGACCGAAATCACCCAATACGCCCTGGAAGCCCTAAAAGAGCTGGCCGAGGAGTTCACCTTCTACGGGCCCACGGACCCGGCCCAGCGCGGCGGCATCATCTCCTTCTCCTCACCCCATATTCACCCCCACGACCTGGGCACTATCCTCGACCAGGCGGGCATCGCCATCCGCGCCGGCCATCACTGCGCCATGCCCCTGGTTCGAGATCGGCTGGGCTTAGCCGCCACCGCCCGCGCCAGCTTCTACGTGTACAACACAACGGATGAAGTCGACCTGCTGGTGACCACCCTCAAAGACGCGCTCCGCTACTTCAGCAAGAGCCTGACCCTCAGCTAAACCTACCTAACCTCTCTCAGCCATGCAGGAAATTCCCTTCAACCAGCTTGACGACCTCTACCAAGAGGTCATCCTTGACCACTACCGCAACCCCAGAAACCAGGGCGAAATCCCCAACCCTCACGTCTCTTCCCGCGGCTTCAACCCCTTCTGCGGCGACGAAGTGGTGCTCGGCTTGAACCTTAACGCCGACCACAAAGTCGAGTCCGTCGCCTTCCGTGGGCAGGGATGCTCCATCAGCCAGGCCTCCGCGTCCATCATGACCATGCTGGTGAAGGACAAGACCTTGGCCCAGGCCGAAGAACTATCTCAGCTGCTGCGGGGCCTGCTGCGGGGCAAGGAACTTTCCGACGACGAACTGGACCTTATCGGCGAAATGGAGGCCCTGCAAGGCGTCCGCCAGTTTCCCATCCGCGTCAAGTGCGCCCTTCTCCCCTGGGCCACCCTCGACGACGGCATCGCCGACTATCGAAGTAAAGCCCCCGCCTCCCCCTAACCCCCGTCCCCTCTCCTCCCTTCCCCCTTGAGGGGGGTAAGGCTAGAGCCTGCCCTCGTGAAGACGGGGGATGGGGGTGATATCCCCCCGTGTCCTCGCGCATGGAGACCTTTGCATAACCGTCATTCCGGCGAAAGCCGGAATCCAGAATCGCATGATTCAGCTACGGCAAGAGTCGTCCCACACCGCTATCTGAATGCGTTTCGGTAGTTACGCAAACGTCTCCGAATGCGGGGACCCATCCCTTATCCCCACACACCCACCATCCCCCGTAGGGTGTCCCTCTCGAACGCCATTCCCCTCCCTCATCCTCGGTCCCACCATATGTCATTCTGAGTACAGCGAAGCGGAGTCGAGGAATCTCGTCGCCGTCGCTACCCCCTCATCCTCCCAGGGCCGCTTCGCCGCCCAGCCACGTCTTCGCCCAGAAGATATACTCCGCCAAAGCCGTGTTGGGATGAAACCCGCTGACGGCGTCCTGCATCACCCACAGCGTACCCCCGCCGCCCAGACTCACCACGTAGGCCTCCCCCAACAAGCGACGCTGAATCTCACGAAGAACCTCCCCCCGCTCCGCGCTGTCGAATCCTAACAACTGCTGCGATTCAATCAACCGGTCCATCTCTGAATCTTCATGCTGCAAAATATTCCACCGACCATCGCTATGCAGAGCAGGGAAAAGAAAACCGTTGGGGCCGGAAGCGGGAGGCGTCGGCCCCAGGAACATCTGATAGTCCCGCTTACGCCATACCCGCTCCTTATAGTCCACCGGGTTCAACACCGTCACCGTCGACACGAAACCAGCCTCCCTCAAGGCCGATTCCACCACCCTTCCCAACGCAACCTGCTCGTTTCCGAAATCCGCCACCACAAGCTCCACGGCCTTACCCTGAACGTTGACACTGGGCTCTCCTTCGAAGAATGTCTGCATCGCCCCGCGGTCCAGAAGCCAGGACCCCTCCACCACCGGCACACCGGCGCCAACCATTTCCTCATCGGTCAACGTCCCCTCCAGGTACGCCCACGGTTCGAGAGACTGGAAGACGGCCCTTCGCACGTCCCTATCGTCAAATGGCGGTCTTCCGACATTCATGGCCAGCGCCATGCCCAGACCGCCCTCCTTGGATACTACGGTCCGACTGGAGAAGCCTCTCGACTGAAGAAGTTCCCACTCCTCGGCCTCAACGTCGTAAACGTCCAACTGCCCCGTAATAAAGGCCGCCACCCGGGTTTCGGGGTCCTTTATCACCTTGAAAGTCAACAGGTCGGCGAAGGGCAGCCCCTCCTCGAAATAATTGGCGTTGGCCTCAAATTCGCTCCCATCACCCTCCAGCGTCCTCAGCCACACCCAGGGGCCCGTCCCCACCACGGGTCCCGGCTCCAGGGTGCCCGAAGCTATCACCACCTCCGGCGCAACCACCTTGCTGCGTCCGTCCGCCAGCGCCAGCAGGAAATCCGTGTCCCAGAACTTGAGCGTTGCCTTCACCGTTAGCTCGTCCGTCGCTTCTACCGTGTCCATAGCAAGCAGCAGCGGGCTGTTTGGCCAACCCGCCGTTCTCTGACGCTCGTAGCTGAACACCACGTCCTGGGCTGATAGCTTCCGTCCGTTCACCGGCGGCAAATCCTGCCATCGCACGTTATCCCTCAGCCGAAACTCATAAGTCAGGGGGTTAACCAACTCCCAGCTTTCGCACAAGTCGCACTCCAGCAGCAGGCTGGGCTGTTCCACCTCCACGCCCGTCCTGAGGCGCAGCATACGGCTGTAGGCGACCCCCGGCCCCCGTGCGGCAAGAGAGGCGGAAACGTCCTGATGAACGTCCAGGTGCTCCACGTCCGCCCTCGCCAGGGCCACGATGTGCCCTCCGTATTTCCCCGCGGGAAGCGTCGCCGCCGGCGGAGATGCCCTTGGCGCAGCGGTGGGTCCGGCGGTTGCCACAGAGGTGGGCATAGCAGTTGCCGTGGGTTCGGTGGGCGTGGCAGACGGGGCTGTCTCTTGAGACGGACTGCATCCCGTTACCAGCGCCACAACAACCGACGCCAGGGCCACCAACCATAGAACCGCCCGTCTCATCTCAATCATCTTCTGTTATAGCCATCGAACACGTCATAGATTCCAAATCGCCCTCCCGCAGTAAATCCAAAGATACTATAATTGAGAACACTCAACACATCGCAGGAAGGCCAAATGCCGCCACTAGTAGACACTCACACCCACCTGGACCACTTTCCACCCTCGGAAATCCCCGACGTTCTGGAGCGGGCCGCAGCCGCCAACGTGCGCCTCATGGTCTGCGCTGGGACCACCCTCGCCTCCTCTCACCGCTGCGTAGCCCTCGCCAACGAACACCGCCCTCTCTATGCCGGCGTGGGACTCCACCCTTCCGACCTCCAGGGCCCGCTGGACGACGACGTCTACGAAGAGTTGAAGACGCTGGCCCTGCAGAACCCCAAGGTTGTCTGCGTCAGCGAGATCGGCTTGGACTTCCTCCCCACCTCGCCCAGCAAGGAGATTCAATTCCAGGCCTTCCGCGCCCAGATTCGCTTGGCCCTGGAACTCGGCAAGCCCATCGTCTTTCACTCCCGTGAGTCTCACCCGGAGGTGCTGCAGACCCTCCGGGAGGAGGGCGCAGACGCCGTCGGCGGCGTGATGCACTACTTTCAAGGAGATGAGTCCACGGCGCGCGAGGCCATCGAACTGGGATTCCGCATCTCTCTGGCGAAGCCCCTGCTCCGTCTCCCGGAACTGCAGGAAGTCGCCAAGTCGCTGCCCCTGGAGTCCATTGTGTTGGAGACGGACTCCGCCCCCCAGCCCTTCAAGAAGTACCGGCACAACTGGACGGAGCCCCACCATCTCACCCAAATCGCCCAGAAGCTGGCGGACCTGAAAGGACTTCCCATCGACGAGGTCGTGCAGACCACCACCGGCAACCTACTGGCCCTCCTTGGCCTTGAGGCCGACACTCTGGAGCCGGAGGACGTCGCCTAACCTTCCCAGGGTCCGCCGTCCCGCCAATCATTCTCGTCCCTGCGACCGGAGCGTCGGGGCGACAGCCGTCCGTACACGAACCGTACACCCAACACAGCCGCCGCCAGCAGCGCCACCGCCCCTATCAGCACACTCTCCATCTGTAAAAATAGCAGGTCTCCCCCACTCTCCCGACTGTTCCCTCGCGGGCGACTTTCTCCGGCCGTTGCGCCACCCGTCCCTCCGTCAACCCCCGCGTTTCGACCCGTGGAGGATCCACCTTCTGCGACATAATCGGAAGAAAATCTCCACTCCCGCTCCAAGCCGTTCTGGTCAAACCCGTAGGTCTCCATCAGGGCATCATCGATGGAAGAGCCATGGCCGAAGCGGTACAACAGGTCCCTGAACTTCTCCGCCCCGTACCGCTCCAGCAGGTGAGTCACCACACTCTCCGCCTTCCGATAGAAGTATCGGATGTCCGACACCCTCCCCGGGACGGCATGCATTCCCCGCAAAGAAATGGGCCCTTCACTGCGGGTCTCCAAGTCAGCAGCAGTCTGCGGATTCGACCTCGGCTCGGCGTAGCTGGCGAATCCTTCGTTCAACCATGCCGGAATTGGGGGCGCGGGATCGTGCACCACCGCGTGAAGCATCAGGTGAGCCGCCTCGTGGACAATAAGCGATTCCCGCAGCCCAATGCCCGTAAACAGGTTCCAATCCGCGAAGGCGAAGCCATGAAAGATCTGCCCCGTATCAATGGTCCTGCTCAACCGGGGAAAGGCGTCCCGCACCTCCCCACCGTCGTTGTATATCACGCCCAGCATTGGTTTTTCCGGACGGCCCCCCAGCACGTCCTCCAACCACACCAACGATTCCTCCAAAGACCCCTTCATCTTCTCGACCCGACTGGCGGGCAGATCATGGTACAGCAGCGTAAGGGGTCCGGCAGTGACAGACTCCCAGCGAAATCGGGTGTCCGTGTAGAGCAGGCTCTGGAGCGGGGTCTTGGACACGTTCCCCGCCGCATCCCGCACCGTGTAGAAATACTCCAGGGCGCCTTGAGGAGGAATGTAAATCGGCCCGTCGGTGTCCAGCAGGTGCGTTGCCTGTATCCTCGTATCCGGCTCGACGTCCAGGTAGACGTAGTTCCACGGCCCGTCGTTGGCGTTCCTAAAGTTCAGTTTTACCTCCACCACCGTCGCTTCCGCCTCCACCTCCACGTTGAAAGTCACCCCTTCGGCGAAGCGCACCCGGGCATTCTGGGACAGCACCTCAGGCCCGCCCCCGGAACCCTCCACGGCGAAAACGGCGCTCCCCAGCAGCAGCGCCAACACAAGACCAACCACCCACAATCTGCGTGGAGTCTTCAACGGTAGATTCCTCCTCTCCGCGTATCCATCAACCCTCCCTGTTCCATTCTAGTATACGAAACTACGCCGTCAAAGGCTTCACCTCATTCCCCCACATCCCATCCCAATGAAAACAATAAGCGCCTTCAATTCCCTTCCCACTTGATGGGGAAGGGTTTGGACTGGGCTGCCCCCCTCTTGTCCTCGCGCATGCGGGGACCCATCCCCTCTCCACTCCCAACAACATTTCCCCGGTAAGAAGCGGTTCGCGAACCGCCCACCCCCCAACACAATTGACATCATTCCCTTGCCAACAATCCTCCTCCCTTGCTACCATCCTCAACTAAAGGACACCCCACACCATTAACAACCGCCCTTCGTTTCCCCCACAGAAAAAAACGAATCCCCCCGAAACGAATAAACTCACCCAAGGAGCGTTGCCCGTGGTCAGCATACCGGAGTCCTTCGTCCAGGAGATGATAGCCCAAGCCCACGAGGAGTTCCCCAACGAATGCTGCGGCGTCCTTGCCGGCCCCAAAGGAAAATTCCTCAAGCGTTTCCCCATGACCAACGTGGACGCCAGCCCCTATCGGTTTAGCTGGGACCACAAGGAACTCTTCCAGGTTTGGCGTGAGATGGAGGACAACGACTGGGAGCACCGCGCCGTCTACCACTCCCACACCCACAGCCCCGCATACCCCTCTGACACCGACGTCCGGCTCGCTGGCTGGCCCGAAGCCTTCTACGTCATCGTCTCCCTCCAGGACAAGCAGAACCCCGTCGTCCGAGCCTTTCGCATCCTGGACGGCCAGGTCTCAGAAGAAGACTTGGTCCAAAGCTAACCCCGCCAATCCACCTAAAGGTCTCCGAGTACCACCCCGCCTTTCCATATAGAATCGAGAAAGCACACTAGGAATTTATTCATGCCTGTGTATAGGGTCACCGATGAGGACTTTGAACCGCTGGACAAATCCTCATTCGAGGCAGAACACCTCCTTGAACGGGAAGATATCCAACGTCGGCTGCGAGACCGGCCTGAAATCCTGGAGGAAGGGCTGTTCATCCTTGCCGAAGAATACAGCGATTGGAAAGAGTCTAACCGCCGCATCGACCTTCTCGCCCTAGATAGAAAAGGCCGGCTAGTCGTCATTGAATTAAAGCGCAGTGATGAGGACAGTCTGATGGACTTACAGGCTATTCGATATGCTGCCATGGTAGCGGACATGACTTTAGAGCAAGCTGTAGACGCCCACCGGGACTATACGCAAAAACGCGAAAAAGATGTAGAAGAAGCCGCCTCCAGCGTTAGCGCACACCTGACTGACGATGCCGCAAGTGTCGAAATCAATAGCAGTAATCCCCGAATCATTCTGGTCTCGGCCAATTTCTCGAAGGAACTAACCACCAGTGTACTGTGGCTCAATCAGGTCGGCATGAACATTACCTGCATAAAGTTGCAGCCGTGGAAAACGGGGGACGCTCTATTCCTGGAAAGTAGTCAGGTCATTCCCATCCCTGAGGCAGAAGATTACATGGTGCGAATGAGGAACCGTGAGGAAGAGGCCCAACAACAGAAAGAGGCGTCACGGATCGAAACCCATTCGGGTTCCGAACAATTCCGTCAAGCGATAGATACGGCCCGTGAAGACATGAAACCTCTACTGAATTCTTTACTTCACTTAGCGGTGTCCCTGGAGCAAGAAGGGCTGGCGAAACTTCTCACAAGATCGGGGTCCACCAACACTGTTCTTCGGGTTCAGTTACCCGACAGCGACGGGGGTTTCTTTAACGTGTTCAAGAATAAGGCGGGATATGGCTACTTGAAATTTGCCAGTCTTCGTCTGCTGGAAAGCCGTGCATCCAAGTCCAAGGAACGGTTGGAGAAGATTCTCAACGCACCCTTCGCTCCACGAAATACCCTTTGGGAGCTCCCCGACGGCTTCATTGAAGCCATGGCCGACGCCTACAGAGAGGCAAACGGCTAACCCCTTGACTGAACCATCGCCCCAGTACACCTCGAGGGGTACGCCGCCGCGCCCCCTAATCAATTGTGCAAACCCGCCCGCCGTGCTAGTCTAGAGATAACCCCACCCGTTCAGGAATAGCCGTGAAAGAAGTCATCCAAGAAGCCGTCAACCTGCTGGAGAAGGGAGAAGCCTGCGTCTTGGCCACCGTGGTCAGGACCCGCGGCTCCACCCCTCAGAAGGCCGGCGCAAAATTACTCGTCAGGAAAGACGGCTCCGGCGTCGGCACCCTCGGCGGCGGCTGCGTTGAGGGAGACATCTGGTTCGCCGCCAAAGAGATTATGCGGTTCAAGGGCGGCCCGGAGTTCAAGGACTACTTCCTTAACGAAGAAATCGCCGCCCGCGACGGACTGGTCTGCGGTGGCTCTATGTACTTCTTCCTTGACCCCCTCTGGGAGAATACCGACTTCCTCCCCTTCGCCAAGGAGGCCCTCGGGGCCTACGACGGCGGCCCTATCGTCGGCATCGCCACCGTCGTGCGCTCCCCGAACGCCGATCTTCTGGGCGCCCGCTTCATGCTGCGGGAAGACGGCTCCACCCAGGGCAGCCTGGGGGATCCCCAAGTCGAAGAGTTGGCCCTGAACGCCATCCGGCAGGTCTCCAGCCTCGGCAAGAACGACACCGTCCTCACGTCCGATGGCACGGAGCTATTCGTCGAAGGCTTCACCACGCCGCCGACCCTCGTCCTCATGGGCGGTGGACATATCGGCAAGTCCACGTCCACCCTCGCCGCCACCCTCGGGTTTCGCACCTACGTGGTGGACGATCGGCCGGAGTTCGCCAACCCCGACCGATTCCCGGAGGCTGCCGGTACCATCATAGCCCCCTATTCGGAAGGGTTGGCCCAAGTGCCCATCAACGCCAACACCTACATCGTGGTTGCCACCCGGGGCCATCGACAGGACGACTACGCTCTGGAAGCAGCAATCGGCACACCCGCCACCTACGTCGGCCTACTAGGCTCCAAGCGAAAAACCCTGCTCATCTACAGGCATCTGCTCGAAAAGGGCCACTCGCCCGAAATTCTCCGAAAGGTTCGCTCCCCCATGGGGCTCGACATCGGTGCGCTGACGCCTGAGGAGATAGCCGTCAGTATCATGTCGGAGATAATCATGGTGCGTCGGGGCGGTCACGGTGGCGCAATGCAGATGGAAGACCGGTACTTCAACCGCGCATTGGAGCAAGCAAAGGCGTCCCCTTGGCCAACGTCGGCGCCATCCTCCTAGCCGCCGGCCTATCCCAACGCATGGGAAGACCCAAGGCCCTCTTGCCGTGGCGGGGCTTCCCCCTGATTTACTACCAGATTAGGACCCTCCGACGTGCCGGTCTCAACCCGGTGCTGGTAGTCCTCGGCCACCGCGCCGACGAGCTTGGACCCCGCGTAGATTACGAGCTTGGCGCAACTGCGCTCCTCAACCCCTTCTACCGCAAGGGCAAGACCACCTCCCTCAAGACCGGCCTTAGGGCGTTGGACCCCAACACTACCGACTCGGCGGTCATTCTCAACGTGGACCAGCCCCGCACCCTTCAAACCCTGTCGACAATCATCGAACACCACAACCGAGTTTCAGCCCTCATCACCATTCCCACTCACAACGGCAAGCGGGGCCACCCCGTCGTTATCTCCCTCAAGCTCATGGACGACCTGATGACCGTCTCCGAAGCGCGGCAGGGCCTGAAGGCCGTCATGCGGACCTACGCCGAGGATATTAGTCTCGTGGAGGTGGACAGTGACGAGGTGCTTCTAGACCTGAATACGCCGGAGGACTACGAGGCGGCGTTTCAGAAATTCGGCAGCCCGTAGAGAAGTATCGTCGGCAGTTTTAGCCGATAAGCGGCCGCGCTGCCCCGTCGGTGAGCCACGTTATCAGCCTGGGCGCAACCCCCAACGCAAGCACAGCCGCCGCACTGATCGCCAGCGCCAGCCCAAATGACACCGAAACGCTGATCTTCTTCTCGTCGCTGGGTTCGCCCATGTACATCAGCCGTACCACCCGCAGGTAGTAGTAGGCGGAAAGCACGCTGTTGATGACGCCCGCCACCGCCAACCACGCCAACCCGCTCTGCACCGCCGACGTAAACAGGAATATCTTGCCGATGAACAAACCCGTGGGCGGAATGCCAATCAGGGATACAAGGGAAAAAGCCAACGCTCCCGCTAGGAACGGCGACCGTCGCGACAAGCCCGCGTAGTCGTCTATCTCTCGGCTGTCCAGCTTGTTCGCGACGACCATCACCACGAAGAACGCCGCCAGGTTCGTAACGGCGTACGCGGCTAGGTAGAAAAGCAGACTTCCCGGCCCTGCTGATATGCCATCCCCCTGAATCCTCGACGCAACCGCCGCCAGGCCCACCAGCATATACCCCGCATGGGCCACCGTGCTGTACGCCAGCAGCCGCTTGATGTTGCTCTGCACCATCGCCATAAGGTTGCCCAGGGTCATCGACACGACCGCAAGGATGGCAAACAACATGGACCAGTCCAGGGCCAGGGCCGGAAATGCCGTATAAAATACCCGCATCAGAATGGCGAACCCCGCCGCCTTGCTAGCCACGGAGAGGAAAGCGACCACAGGCGTCGGCGCGCCCTGGTACACGTCCGGCGCCCACATGTGGAAGGGCGCCGCCGCAATCTTGAACCCAAACCCCGCCACTATCAGTATGACCCCCATGAGGAGGGCCATGCTGCCAAAGGGCAGTGAGGCGTCCAAGGGCGTTGCCACCGCCCGCCCTATCTCCTCCAGGTACGTGGTCCCCGTAAACCCGTAGACCAGCACCATTCCGTACAGCAGCAACGCCGAACTTACGCCGCTCAACACCAGGAACTTCAGTCCCGCCTCACCCGAGCGTCGCGTCATCCGGAAGGTTGTCAGCGCTATCAGCGGCAGCGCCGTCAGCTCCAATGCGACGTAGATGGTTATCAGCTCCGTCGCCGAGGCCAGAAGCGTCATCCCCGTTGCTGAAAGCAGAATCAGTCCGATGAACTCCCCCCGGAGTCCCGGCAGCCGCCGCGCGTAGTCCACCGAAGCAGCGAGCAGCAGGCCCGTTACTCCCAGAATCAGAAACTTGAAGAAAAGGGCGAACTTGTCAACCGTCAGCGCCCCCAGGACCCCAACCATCCGCCCATCCGTCTCCGACGATACGTCCACCCACAACACTATGCTCAACGCCAGTGGCAGCGCCAGACCCGCTACGGCAACCAGGGTCAACAGCCCCTTGCGTCGCACAACCAGGTCCAGCCCCATCACCAGCAACGCCAGCCCCACCAGGCTGATCTCGGGAGAAAGCAGATATACGTCGTGTCCTGTCATTATGCACTACCTGCCCATCAGGGCTGAGATCGGCTCCAAGCCCGCACTGAAGACGTCGGTTAAAAAGGCCGGATAGACGCCTACCACCACAATGCTCACCACCAGCAGGGCCATGGGAATCTTTTCCACAAAGGTGCTCGGGCCCACGTGGGCAAACCTGTCCCTGGCCGGCCCGAAGAGCGCCCGCTCCATCATCCAAAGAATATATCCGGCGGCGATGACTACCCCGAAGGCTCCGAACCCCGTAAGCCACGGATGGGCCTTGAACGCCCCCAGGAACACCAGAATCTCCGAAACGAAGCCGCTCAGTCCCGGCAGCCCCAGGGATGCAAGCCCGGCAATAATGAACGCCACCGCCAGGAAGGGCATCCGGTGCGCCAGACCGCCCAGGTCCGGGATGTAACGGGTATGCGTTCGTTCATATAGCACGCCCACGGCCAAGAACAGAAGCCCCGTGATGGTTCCGTGGGTGAATAGCTGCATGGCGGCCCCGGTAAGTCCGAGGTTGGCGTATGTCCCGCCGGACACTCCCACCGCTCCGATGCCTAAGACCACCAACCCCATGTGACTCACGCTGCTATAGGCAATGAGCCGCTTCAAGTCCGTCTGCCGCAGGGTGATAACGGCGGCGTACAGTATAGTTATCACGGCCAGCACCGTCAGAATCAGCCCATGGTCGACCGTTATGTTCGGGAACATCCCGACGGTTATCCTCAGCAGCCCGTAGCCGCCCATCTTCAGCAGCACCCCGGCCAACATCATGCTGACCGCCGTCGGCGCGTCTGTGTGCGCGTCGGGCAGCCACGTATGCACGGGAAGCAGTGGCAGCTTAACGGCGAAGGCTACGAAGAAGAACCAGAACACCACCGAGATTGGTATCACCGTTAGCGCCAGGTCCGCGCCGCTCTCCGCCCACCGAATCATGTCCAACTGCGCACCGCCGTCGGCCAGGGACAGCGCGAGTATGCTCACCAGCATGAACGCGCTTCCCAGGAAGGTGAACACCAGGAACTTCATCGCCGAGTATTCCTTCCGCCCCGAACCCCATATCGAAATGAGGAAGTACATAGGAATCAGTTCCAACTCCCAGAAGAGGAAGAACAGGAGGAAGTCCAGCGACACGAATACGCCCATGACCGCCGTTTGCAGGACGAGAAGCCAGAAGAAGTATTCCTTGACCCGCGTCTTGATGCTCCAGGAGGCGAGGACGGCGCACAGCCCCAGCAGTCCGGTAAGCAGTACCAGCGGCGCGCTCAGTCCGTCAACACCTAGCTGGTACTGTGCAGTAAATACCTCGGTGGATATCCACTCGAACCGGTCGAGAAGCTGGAACCTCTGGCTGCCGTCGGCATCGAAGCGCAGGAACACCAGCAGGGCCAGCGCGAAGTCCGCCAGCGCCACTGCAAGGGCAGCCAGCCGCGCGAACCGGTCCTGTCTGAACAGAAGCACCGCGACAGCTCCCGCCAGGGGCAGGAAAACTACCGCCGTCAAAATACCGTCGAAGGTGCTCAACTCAACCTAACCCCAAACAAGATACGCCACCAGAATTACCACAATTCCCGTCAATATACCCACGCCGTAGAACTGCACCTGGCCGCTCTGGAGCCGCCCGAAGGCCCAGCCCAGGTTCCGCGAGAACCAGCCCATCGCGTCGACGACACTATCCACGACCTGCTGGTCGAACCACTCCAGGAACCCGCCCAGCTTGCCGTAGAAACCCTTGACCACTAGCTTGTCCTCGTAGAGCTCGTCGAAATAATACTTGCCCTCCACCATCCTATGGACGGGCTCCATGGCCTTCTCCACCCCAGGGCCGGCCCTTTTCCCCTTCACGTATATTGCCGTCGCCAAGCCGATAAACCCAAGTGCCCCGATGGTAGTGACCGCAGCCAGCATACTGTTCAACGGCAGGACCTTGGTGTGTTCCACCACCGGCGGTACGACAAATTCGCTGAACCAGTGCACCGGTATGCCCAACAGCCCGGCCTGCGGGTTGACCAGGTATCCGCCAACCACTGCGCCTACCCCCAGAATAACCATAGGCGCAACCATCACCAGCGGCGACTCCGCCAGATGCACCTTCGCCCCGTGGGAGTCCTGCGTGTCCGTCTGTTGCTCCTTCTGCTCCGCCTCAACGCCGCCCCGGAACTTGCCGTGGAAGGTCATGTACATCATACGGAACGTATAGAAGGCCGTGGCCGCAACGCTGACCGCCAGCATCCAGAATACGACCATGTCTATAACGGAGTCGCCGTGCCAAGCGTGCCCGATAATTTCGTCCTTGCTCCAGAACCCAGCCAGGGGGAAGATTCCCACCAGGCTCAACGAGCCTACCATCATTAACGCGTAGGTCCACGGCATAATCTTCCGCAAGCCGCCCATGTATCGCATGTCGAAGGTGCCCGTGGCGTGGTTGACGCTCCCCGAGCCCAGGAACAGCAGCGCCTTGAAGAAGGCGTGGGTGAACAGATGAAATATAGCCGCCCCGTAAGCGCCAATGCCCAGGGCTGCCATCATGTACCCCAGCTGGCTGATGGTCGAATAAGCCAGCACCCGCTTGATGTCCTTCATTACCAGCCCCATGCTGGCGGCGAAAAGGGCCGTGAACGCCCCCACCAGTGCAACCACCGCCATAGCCTCATTCGACGCTTCAAACACGGGGAAGAATCGCGCCACCAGGAACACCCCGGCGGCCACCATGGTTGCGGCGTGGATTAACGCACTCACCGGCGTGGGACCTTCCATGGCGTCGGGAAGCCAGACGTGCAGGGGGAACTGGGCCGACTTACCCGCCGCGCCGGCAAAGATGCCCAGCGCAACCCACGTTAGCCCCAATCCGCCAAGAGCCGCAATCGCCCCCGTCTTTATCAACGGCACAGCGGTCTGAATGTCGGCAATGCTGAGGGGGTCCAGTCCCTGCTCCATAAACGCCGCCCGGTTGAAGAACAGGTACAGAATCGCCAGCAGGAATCCAAAATCGCCGATGCGAGTAACCAGGAACGCCTTCTTTGCCGCCGCGGCCGCGGCCGGCCGGTTGTGCCAGAATCCGATGAGCAGGTACGAACCCAGGCCCACCAGCTCCCACATGACGTAGAGTTGGATGATATTCCCCGCCAGGACAAGCCCGATCATTGCCGCGGAGAAGAGCGACATGAAGGCAAAATATCGCACGTATCCGGGATCGCCCTTCATGTACCCGTGGGAGTGCACCTGCACCATCAGGCTGACCCCCGTCACCACCACCAGCATGATGGCAGTCAGAGAGTCCACCATCAACCCGATGCGAAGCTCCATCCCCCCGACGGCCAACCACGTATATTCGTCGAAGACGTGAGTCCCGTTCTCCACCACGGAAATGAGCGTCCATACGGAAAGCAGCATCGCCGCGCCCAGGGCTGCGACTATGACTAAAGCCGCGAGGCCGGGCCGGTGGTTCAAAAGGGGCCTTACGACAAAGGCGTTGACCGCCAACGCCCCCACCGGCAGGAGGAAAATTGCCCAAACGGCGGCTTCGGAGATCAACTTAGCCCACTCCCCATGTCCCTTCCCCTTCTAACCCCCAACCCGTCATTCCGGCGAAGGCCGGAATCCATCTTCTCCCTTCCCCTTTCATGGGGGAAGGTTAGGATGGGGACGAACCGCCCCTTGCCGCTTTCAAAAGCAATTCCCATACTAGAGCTTCCTCAGAATCTCCTCGGCCACGTGCTCTCTCCCCCGTGGCACCATTACCCGGAATGGGACACTTTCTGCCCAATCTAAAATATCCCCTTCGGGCAGCAGTCTCACCGGCAACCCCTCCGCCTCGATCACCTCTTTCCACATCTCTGCCACCGTCAGGTTTGGAGCCTTCATAAAGTCCACCCACATAGTCGCCTACCGGTTCATCAGATTAGCTTGGCTAATGTCCACCGTCTCCCGGCTCCGGTAGAAGGCTATGACAATGCCCAGCCCCAAAGCTATCTCCGCCGCCGCCACCACGATTATAAACAGGGCAAATACCTGTCCCGTCAGAAGCGTCTGTAGTACACTCTCCGTCGCCACACCCGGCTGGGCCAACACTGCCTGGCTGGCCACGTACCGGGACATAGTCGCCGCAGCCAGCATTACCGCGATGAACATCAACTCCAGGGACATCAGCACCGTAATAACGTTGCGCCGCGCCAGCGCGCCGTATAGCCCTATGGCAAAGATGATGGCGGAGAGAATCAGAAACTTTTCAAGGTCCACGCTATCTCTCCCTCACCAGGGATAGAGCGCCGATAACCGAGGCCAGCAGCAACGCCCCGACGGCAGCGAAGGCCAGGGCATACTCCTCCAACAACAGCGTCGACAGCTTGAAGGTGTTGTCCCCAAAGGCTACGTCCTCCACGGACATCCCACCCGCGGCTGGCAGGTCGGAAATGAGCCTCCATTCCGTATCGAAGAACACAAACGCCAGCGCCACGAGAAGCAGCGCCGGAAGCAGCACCGCCGCAAACTGAAGCCGATTAGGTAGATTCCCCTGCTGCACGTTCTGGGTCAGCATTATCGCAAATATGATCAGTATGCTTATAGCCCCAGCGTAGATGAGCACCTGCACCACTCCCAGGAACTCCGCCGCCAGCAGAAAGAACAAGCCCGCCACGGTGAGGAACACCAACACCAGCAGCAGGGCGGAGCGGAACAAGTCCCGCAGCAGCACAACTCCAAGCGCCCCCGCCACCGCAACGATTGCCAGCGCCCAGAAAATCAGGTCTTGGAACAGCATCGGCTAGCTTTCCGACTCTCCGTCGGTGTCCGCGTCGGTCTGCGCCCCCACCCGGCCGGGACGGAACTGAATCCGCGCCCCCGCCTTCTCCTTTTGATGCCACGCCCAATTCTCCCGGCCCACCGCCCGCCAGTCCAACTCGTTGTCCTTTTGCGGGTCGTAGCCGGAACTCTCCAACTGTGGGCGAAACCAGGTGCTGGGCTTCTTCACCGCCTGCCGCAGTTCGTCCACGGTAATAACCAGGTCTTTACGCTCGTACTGGCCCTCCTCGAAGCCGCTGCCCATGAACAGCGCGTCGTAGGGGCACGCCTCCACGCAGAGGCCGCAGAACATACAACGCCCGATGTCGATGTCGAAAACGTCGATGTCGTAGTGCCCCCCCTCCTGGGGCGACCTGCCGCCCTCGCTCGTAACAATCTTGATTATCCCCAGGGGACAGTATTTGGCGCAGGCAGCGCACCCCGTGCACCGTTCCTCGTACCAGGCGAACTCCTCGCCACGAAAGCGGGGATGCTGGGGAAGCCGCTCTTCAGGATACTGAATCGTAAAGGGCGGTCGGATGAAATTCTTTAGGGTCACCAGCATACCCTTCGCCAGTCCAAAACCATACATCTAGTCCACCTCCACGGCCCGGGGCGCCGTCGCTACGTTCTGAAAAATAGGCTCCGGCACTCGCACCTTCTCCCGGCTGAGCCGTCCGAAGATCCCTATGGATACCAGGGCCACCGGTATGTTTATAGCGGCCATTATCCACAATTCATTGCGGGTTATCTCCCCGAGGACCTCAGCCTGATAGAACCCGAAGAAGTATACCTGCACCGCCGTCACCAGGAAGTTTATCAGAGCCAGCGGCAGCAGGAACTTCCAGGCAAAGGCCATTATCTGGTCGATGCGCAGGCGCGGGAAGGTCGCCCGAATCCAGATGAAGAGCATCACGAAGCCCGACAGCTTCACGACAAACCACAGTGCCCCCAGCTGTCCAGACCAGAACGGCCCCGACCATCCGCCCATGAATATCGTCGCCAGGAATCCGGACGCCGCCAGCACCCCAGCCATCTCCGCCGCCTGAATCAGCGCAAATTTTATGCCGCTGTACTCCGTATGATACCCCGCTACTATCTCGGATTCCGCCTCAAGAATGTCAAAGGGTGTCCGGTTCAACTCCGCCGATATCCCCAGCATGAACACCAGCGCTCCCAGCGGCTGCACCAGAAGGAAGGGCACAGTCTGCGCTTCCACCACGGACACCAGCGACATGGAGCCTACTATGAGCACCACCCCCACCAGGGAGAGCACCAGCGGAATCTCGTAGCTTATCAGCATCGCCACGCCCCGCATTGCGCCGAACATCGCGTACTTGTTGGCCGAAGACCACCCCGCCATGAAGATGGCAATGGTACTCATGGAGCTTACCGCTATTATGTACAGTATCCCCACGTTCAGGTTTACGAGGTACGTGTTTCGTGCGAAGGGCATCACCGCCAGGCTCAACAGCAATGCCATCAGCATAATGATGGGCACCAGCGTGAAGGCCAGCTTGTCCGCGGCGTTGGGAATAATGTCTTCCTTGATGATGAGTTTCAACAGGTCTGCGAAGGGCTGGAGAATCCCCCACGGCCCCCATCGATTCGGCCCCCGCCGTGCCTGGAATCGCGCTAGCAGCCTCCGCTCCGACCACACGAAGGCGGCAGCCCCCAGCAGAGCTGCATTGATCAGAATGAACATGATGACGAAGCCCGCCGCGAAATACGCCGCCCACTCGAAGCCCGCCGGCAAGATCCCGTCGCCGCCGCACCAACCGGCATTCCCCTCATTGCCCCCCAGGAAGCAGTACACCTCCCGGAAGACCACGTTGTCCTGAAGGAAAGGCGTCATCAGCGGTCCACCTCTCCCATGTTTATGTCAATGCTGCCCAGGGTCACGATCATGTCCGCCAGCTTCCATCCCACCATCAACTCGCGTATGACCGTGAGATTTATCAGCGAAGGAGAGCGTATCTTGCACCGGTAAGGGGCAATGCTGCCATCGCTCACCAGGTAGAAGGCCAGCTCCCCCTTGGGTGCCTCCACCCGTCCGTAGGCCTCCGCTCCGGCGGGGGGACGCAGGACGAAGGGCAGCTGCGTGCGAACCGGGCCTTCCGCAAGCGGCCTCTTAGTCTCGCCCCGGTCTAAGGTCAGACGCGCCGGCGGCACATCAATACCCGCTCGCACCGGCCCAGGCCGAATCTCCTCGGCGCACTGCTTCACCATCCGAAGGCTCTGCTTCACCTCCTCGATCCGGACACGAAACCGGTCGTAGTTGTCTCCCCGTTCTCCCACCGGCACGTCGAACTCCAACCGGTCATAAATGTCGTAGGGGTCCATCTTCCGCCAGTCCCAGGCCACCCCGCTGGCCCGAAGCACGGGCCCGCTGACGGAGTTGGCAATCGCCGATTCTGCCGAAAGCACCCCCACGTTCTTCGTCCGCACCAACAATATCTCGTTCTTCATCATCAGCTGCTCCAACTCCTGGAGCAGGTGGGGAGCCTCCAGCACCAGCTCGTCCAACGCGGGCCAGAAGTCCGGCGGCGCGTCGCTGAACACCCCGCCCGGTCGCATGTAGCTGACGGTGATTCGCGCCCCGCACAGCATCTCGAACAGGTCGAGAATCTTCTCCCGAAAGCGGAAACAGTACATGAGGGGCGTCGCCAGCGCTCCCAGGTCCTGAAGGAAGAAGCCCGCCGCCACCAGGTGACTGGCCATCCTCTGAAGCTCTGCCGCCAGCACCCGCAGATACTGGCCCCGCAGCGGTACCTCCACCCCCATCATCTTCTCCACCGCCAGGCAGTAAGCCTGGTTGTTGGTCATGGACGCCACGTAGTCCAGCCGGTCCGTGAGCGTCAGCACCTGCACGTAGTTCCGCTCCTCCGCCAGCTTCTCCGACCCCCGGTGCAAGTAGCCGAAGACCGGCTCTATGTCCACTATCACCTCGCCGTCGAAGGTCACACGCAGACGCAATACGCCATGCGTGCTCGGATGCTGCGGCCCAATGTTGATAGTTACGGGTTCGGTGCGAATCGCCATGGACGCCTCAGTACTTCACCACGTCTTCAAAGTCCCTGCGTTGTGGATGGCCGGGAAAGCCCTCCCACAGCATAATCCGCTTCAGATTAGGATGCCCCTCGAAGGAGACTCCCATCAGGTCGTAAATCTCCCGCTCCTGGAAATCCGCCCCGGGCCACACTTCCACCACCGAAGAAGCCGTCGGAGCCTCCCGAGAGTAGAGGCGCGTCTTCACCACCGCGCTGTGGTTGTACTCAAAGGACGTCAGGTGGTACACCAATTCGAAATAGTGAACGTAGTCCACGGCGGACACGGAGTTCAGAAAATTAAAGGCCAGCCGCGGATCATCCTTCAGGAACTGCGCCACCTCCCGCAGGTCGGAGGGTGGGACCCACAGACACTCGGCCTCCCATTCGGTGCCGGCGTCGGGAAATCTCTGCCGCACGTACCCGGCCATCTCCTCGCCCTGAACGACCCTTGTCATTACAGCCCTGCGGGCCTCCCCTTCAGGCTGTACCGTTTGATCTTCTCATGCAGCTGCATAATCCCGTACAAGAGGGCGTCGGGACGGGGAGGACACCCCGGAACGTACACGTCCACCGGTACAATGTGATTAACGCCTGGGACAACGCTGTAGCAGGAATAGTAGGGGCCGCCGCTGGTGGCGCAAACGCCCATGGAGATAACCCACTTCGGCTCCCCCATCTGGTCGTAGATGCGCCGAATGGCAGGCGCCATCTTCCACGTAACCGTGCCTGCAACAATCATCAGGTCCGCCTGGCGGGGCGTAGCCCGGAACGCCTCCATCCCAAAGCGGGCAATGTCAAACCTGGACATGGCAGTCGCCATCATCTCGAAAGCGCAGCAGGCCAACCCGAAGGCCACTGGCCACAGGGCCGACTTCCGTCCCCAATTCAAAAGAGCGTCCACGGACGTCACCATCAGGTTGCGCTGGAGGTCGTCGGGTACGTGAATCAGCGGCTCGGGGTAAGGCTTGGAGTGAGTGTGCCGCATCTCTTCGATGACGGCCCCTTCCTCAACGTCCAGCTTCCGCGTCAGGGCCTGCAGCGAAAGACCGTCTTGTGACACCATTACCCTACCTCCACTCCAAGTCGCGCTTCCGCCACGCGTAGACCCACCCAAAACCTAGTATGGTGATGAACGCCGCCATCTCAATGAGAGCAAAGAGGCCCAGCTTTCCGAACCGCACTGCCCAAGGGTAGACGAAGATGACCGCCACGTCGAAGATGACGAATAGCAGCGCGTACATGTAGTAGCGAAAGTTGAACTGCGCCCACCGCCCACCAATCGTCTCCATGCCGCACTCATAAATGTCCTGCTTCACCGCGCTGGGCTTCTGGGGTCGAATGCCCAAGCGATACAGCAGGAAAGAAAGCACCAGCATACTGGTTGGAACTATGAACGCCACCACGACAAAGATGGCTATGAGGCCGTACTGGCGAAAGTAATCTTCAAGCACGGATTGCCCACCTGATAGGGGGATAAGGCAATATAGCATACGCAACCCCCCATAGCAAGAAAACTAATACTGAAGCCAGCGCAAGCGGACCCGGGCGGAGAGCAGTGGTGCTCTACTCACATTGTAGTACGAGCTGTGAAAATCACTCTGAAATGGCACCCTTGACGCCTGGTATTTGGAAAGGGCAAGAACCAATCGGCATATCGACGCATCACCCTACAGGTTGGGGTCTGCTGAACAACCCCATCCGGGATAGATACGGCCCTTACCCAAGTATGCGCTGAGAGCAGCCTTCTATTCGTCGGACTCTTTGGAGAATATCGTGCCGACAAGCTTTCTGATCGCTTCGGTGTCCACATCACCATTAATAATTCCCCACCACAACCAGGCGCCAAGCCCTACTAATGCGCCCAACAGGGCGAACAAAAGTACAATTCCGGCGGCCCCGATGCCCTGCCATATCAGCACGACACCGAAGATCAACCCGCCAATCACACCAAGTCTTGCGCCCGACATGCCTTCACCTCACTAATACGGCTTGGTCTCGATCGCGCAAGTAGTGTGCCCGTATCGGAACCTCAATGACGTTTACTCCGGTAAGCCTCTCCACCGTTTCAAGTACATCTTTTTGCACCTTTGCACTCACGCTGGAGACGTCACAACCCATCAGGAGGGCCACAGTGCAACGGAGTCTCAACCCTCCCTTCACCACCCGTACCCCACAACGGATATTGCGGACCTCTCTGCTGCCCGCGCCTGCCATCTCTGCCAACTCTCGTATGCTGTCCAGGGCCATACGCACCGATCCAATGGAGTCGGATCTTAGCAGCAGCATGCCTGGGGTGACAGCGACGGTCAGTCTCCTCAGTTCCAGGCCCAAGAGGATTGCACCAACCACAATGAGGATCGCAGCTACGCCGATATCCACGAGAATATCAGAGCCCGTCTTCGCAGCTATCGCGGCTGCTTGGGTGTCGAAGACGCTGAAGGGGACGACCGTGGGCGCCAGGATACCCGTGGCGATGAGGAGGATGAAAACCCCGGCTGCAATGAAAGCCATTCCAACCAGACTAACAATGAAGGCATTAAAGGCATTCATAAAGCAGGGTCACCATCCCTTATTTGGATTCGCCATTCCATGATTCCATCAGCCGTTAACGACTGGAGAACTCAATGCCCACCACCGTTACGTTGATCTCCTTCGCTACGAGTCCCACTAGATTGAAGAGATCTGCTGCTACAACTTCGCGGATCTCCTGGACCACCCGGGGGATGACGTGCCCATAGGTAACGGTCACTTCAAGGTCTAGAATGGCTTCCTTCTTGCCAGCCTCTATTCCCACGCCAGCGGCCTTGGAGGCGGCCGTACTTCGTAGAGTGTCTACCATAGTTCTGACGATCCCTCCGGCGCCCAGCCTTTCCACCCCATCCACTCTACCCGCCACGTGTCCGACTATAGCAGCGATAACATCACCCTCTATCTCGGTAATACCGGGTACGCCACTGGGGTTCTGGGTCTCGAATGGAAATGCGTTGGGATGTCCTGCCGTGCTCATTTCAGTGTCTTGACTTACCATGTTTCTTCCCTTCCAGCAAATAGCTTTGGTAATCTATATTTTGTTAGTTTCTGCCCTTTGGATAACCGTTCGTTCAGCCGTTAACGACTGGAGAACTCGATTCCCACCACTGTTACGTTGATCTCCTTCGCCGCCAGTCCCACGAGATTGAAGAGGTCTCTTGCTACAGCTTCGCGGATATCCTGGACCACCCGGGGAATGACGTGCCCATAGGTAATGGTCACTTCAAGGTCTAGAATGGCTTCCTTTCTGCCCGACTCTACTCCGACGCCTGCGGCCTTTGCGGCGCTCGTACTTCGGACAGTGTCTACTATGGTCCTGATGATTCCTCCGGCGCCCAGCCTTTCCACCCCATCCACTCTACTCGCCACGTGTCCGGCGATTGCAGCGATGACATCACCCTCTATCTCGGTAACACCCGGTACACCACTGGGGTTCTCCGTCTCGAATGGAAATGCGTTAGGGTGGCCAGTCATGCTCTTTCCAGCGTTTTGACTTACCATTTCCCCCTCCTCACGGAATTCCGTAATCAAAATATCATAATAATTATCATAATAATAACATTTTTTAAGATTCTTTCCATTCTCATACGATTCAACCATCCAATAATGTAGCAGGTGTGACATATCAAAACTGAATCCAACGTGAGATAACTGAGCTGGGTCCAGGGATTTTGATAAAGAAGACGCTAAAATCGGCAATCGAGCTAGGAAAACCCAGAACAAGCCCCACTCATCCATGGCATAGTAAAAATCCCGATCAGATAAGAGAGAGATAGTTGGGGTGAAGCCACTATGCGTCAGCCGCCCTTTGGGGATCTGTATCACGAAAGCGGGTCGGGATCGTCGGCAATGCTGCAGAAACGCTGGGTGCAGCTGCTCTCTTATGCGGGTTGGTAATACCATTCGTGAGACTAAGGCTGTCAGGGCCGTTGCCGGAGGAGTCAACCATACTGAACTTTCGACATCTGCTGGAAGAGCACGAGTTGCGGAAGTGACTGAAGATCAATCGCCACCCCCAATGCCGACAGCCTCCCAGCGGCCCCAGCCACCTCCCTTAGGCTATAATCCCCCTCATGCTCATAGACCTGCACTCCCACACCGCTCCCCACTCCTACGACGCCCTCCAGACCCCTGAGCAGCTGGTCCTTGAGGCGAAGGCCCTCGGCCTTGACGGCCTCTGCCTCACCGAACACGACGCCTTCTGGGACGCCGACGCCCTGTCCAGCCTCGGACGTCGTTACGGCATCCTGCTCCTCCCCGGATGCGAGGTAAACACGGAAGAGGGGCATTTCCTGGCCTTTGGACTAAAGGAGTACGTTTTCGGAATGCACAAACTGCCATTTCTCTGGCAGCGAATTCAGTCATCCGGCGGCGCGCTCCTCGCGGCCCATCCGTATCGACGACGCGGCATCGTCAACACCCCCACGACCGACCTTGCCTCAAAGGTCCAACAGGCCACGGGGGAACCAACCTTCCGACAATGCCACGCCGTGGAGACCATCAACGGACGCGGCTCTAAGCTTGAAAACGCCTTCTCCGAAAAGCTGGCCCAAGCATTAAATCTCCCTTCAGTCGCTGGCAGCGACAGCCACGCCCCCGGCGACCTCGGAGTCTGCGCCACCCGCTTCAAAGCAAAAATCTGCGACCTAGACGACCTTATTTCCGCGCTGCGCCAAGGCGACTGCACCCCCGCCACCCTCAACTCGTAGCCTCCCTGGGGCGCCTGTCATCACTTTGAAAATAGCCCATTCCTCGCCTACAAATCCCTTCCCCCTTGATGGTGGAAGGTTAGAGCCTGCCCTCGTGAAGACGGGGGATGGGGGTGAATCTCCCGCCAAACATCATACAAGGGCGGTTCGCGAACCGTCCGTTCCCCGCAGGAAGTGAAGGGAACTACCGCAATACTGCCGCCCGTGTCACCAGAAGCTCCAACGCCAGGTCCTCGTCCTGCCGTCCCTGCTTGATGGCCAGGTCCATCTCCAAGAGGCAGGCGTACAACGCCTTCAAACGGGGCCACGAAAACCTTCTCGCCTGCTCCAGGGTCTTCCTCACGGCAAATTCCGCCCTCAGTTCCAGCCGTGCGCCCATCTCCCCTCGGGGCACGCCCGTCTCCACCAACTCCTTTGCCACCGTCACCAGCCGCAATTGGCGTGCAATCATCGCCTGAATGTAGGATAGAGCCGCGCCATCATTCCGAAGCTGCCGCAATAGCCGCAGCGCCAGCGAAGGATTCCCCTGGACAATTGCGTCCACGGCGGTGAAAATGCTCGCCTCCCGCACCTGCGCCACCATCCGCCTGACGTGGCCTTCGTCGATCTGCTCGTCCCCCGCGTAGAGAGATAGCTTCTCCAACTCCGTGTCCAGCAGACGCAGGTTTGCGCCCACGTACTGGTTCAGGAGCCGCAGCGCTCCGGGCGAAATGCTGGCCCCCTTGGACTTGGCCTTATCGCGAATCCACCGGGCAAGTTCTTCCCCCCGGGGCACTGAAAACCGCTGCACCTCGGCGTTTGCGGCAATCGCTCTCAACAAGGGATTGTTGGCCCGAAGCAGTTCGTCCACGAACACCAGGTGGGTCGTGGGCGGGACCTCTCCCGCATAGTCACCCAGCCCCTCCCATCGAGCCAGCCGGTTTCTTGACGACCCGCCGCCCCGACGTCGAGGGGCTCGAGCTTCAAAGGACCCCAGCAGCCCTTCCACCACCACCAGCCGGTACTCAGCCAGAAAGGGCATGGCGCTGCTGACGGCACGAAGATGCTCCAGCGTGACCGAATTGCCCGTCAGCTTGTGCGTGTTGCTCTCCAGAAGATGTTCCGGACCCAGCTTTTGCCGGATCTGCGCCAACTCCTCAGCGACCAGAAAAGAATCGCCGTGCAGCACTAGAATGGGCACCGCTAAGTTTTCCTCCATGAGAAGGTGTTGCGGAAATTTTAACCCAAATAACTCCCCATAGCGACAGCCCCCATGCTGTACTTGTGACATCTTCCCATTGCCCGGAACATCCTCCTCTACTATCATTACTACATGAATGCACACCCTGGCAGTATCAAATACCTCGTATCACCAATACCGGCTCTTTCCCTCGAAACTTTTTTGAAACGAGTCCCCACGCCTGAATCTCTCCGGCTCAGGCACAACTTGATACCTGGTCGTTTCTCAAAACGAGTCGTAGCCACGCCTGTCATCGCCAAAACGAGTAAGCTCGTTTTGGCTGCTTAATCTCAATGAGCGACCCAATTCCCGCCCCCTCCCCTCTTTACGCTTCCCCCTCCACCCACATGTCATTCTGAGCGCAGCGAAGCGAAGTCGAAGAATCTCGCCGCCCATTCCATGCCCAATTCTCCCCCTCCCCCAACCCACAACCACCCCCCTCGTAGCCACAAAACCCTCCCTTGTCCTCGCGGATGCGGGGACCCATCTTCTCCCCCCAATTGACCTTGTGCATGGCCGGCCCCGCGTAGGCCCATGCGATGTCCATTCCTCCTATCCTCTGGCAATCACTGCCTCTACCAAGTATTCTGGACGCACCATGGAAGTAGCCCTCATAGGCCTGCGCAGCAGCGGCAAGACCACCCTATTCGACGTTCTAACCGGCGGCGCTCAGAGCCGACGTCCCGACTCACTGGGACGGGTGGTCAAGGGCATAAGCAAGTTCTCCGACCCTCGGCTGTGCGACCTCGCCCAACTCTTTCATCCCAAGAAGATAACGCCCGCCGAAATCACCTTTTGGGATCTTCCCCCGCCGCCTGCGTCTGACCAGGAGTTCGGCTACTTCCAGGGGCCTACACTGAACGCCCTTCAGGGAGCCGACGCCTTCATTCACGTGGTGCGGGCCTTCCAGAATCCCACAGTCCCCGACGCCGCCGGCCCTCCCGCCCCGGAGCAAGACGCCAACGCCATGTCCGACGAGTTGATCCTCGCTGACCTCGCCATTCTTGAGCGACGCAGCCGTAGGGTTGCCGACAATATGAAGGGTGCGCGGGGTCGTGAACGCGACCTGCTCATCAGGGAGAGCGCCCTACTACAGAGAGTGGGCAGCCAGATGGAAGCTGGTCAAACCCTCGCTTCCCAATCCCTCACCGCCGACGAATCCGGCATCCTGGCCCACTACCACCTCCTCAGCGCCAAGCCGATGATGACCGTCTACAACGTGGGCGAGGACTCCTTGACGGAGACGACGTCCAACGGCGGCGAAACTTCCCTATGCGCCAGCCTTGAGTGGGAATTCGCACAACTCCCGCCGGAGGATGAGCAAGAATTCCGCCAGTCCATGGGAGCCGAGCAGTCGGGCAAGGAACTTCTTCTTGACCGTACCCTCGCTCTACTGCAAAGGGTCACCTTCTTCACCCATGTCTCCCAGGAAGTTCGGGCGTGGACCGTTGCCGACGGCGCGGACGCCGCCGCCGCCGCGGGCGGCATCCATTCCGACATGGAACGGGGATTCATCCGCGCCGAGGTCGTACCTTTCGACGACATGATTGCCTGCGCCTCCATAACCGAAGCGCGCCGACGGGGCGTCCTCCGCGCCGAGGGCCGCCACTATCGAGTGCAGGACGGTGACGTCATCACCTTCCTCTTCAACGTCTAACCCCCTTCCCATATTCGACACATAAATGTCATTCTGAGGAGCGAAGCGACGAAGAATCTCGCTGGCAGAAAGAGCTTCTTCACATACCCTTGGGGGTGGGCTATAACCAAATCCACTCTGGTCAAAACTCAAATCCCTAGTAACGAAGCACACGCCGATTTCTATCCCTTGCGCCTTTGCATTCAGGGTACCTGGGACATCCCCAGAGCTTGCCGTATCTACCTCTCCATAGATCCATGAGGGCCATATCACTTCAACAACTAGGACATTGAGGACCGGTTGGCAGTCTTGAGACAGGTTTCCTAGAGACCATTCCCTTCGCTTGCTTGACGCCTTCTCTCGCCTGAGTGGTAAATGCAATATGACTTCTTGGGCTGATTGTCTTGCTTGTGGCTGGTTGCTTTAGGGTTGCCCGCTCTGGTTGTTTAACGCGCTTTCCCATTTGTGCAGACTCTGCAACTGACGTCAGGCTTCCATGTCCGCCCTGATGTACAATTCTGACACCCTTGCATTTTGGGAATCTACCACATCTCCAGAATTTGTCATACTTGGTGCTCCGAAGGGTCATTTCGCTTCCGCACATCGGACACCCTGGGGCTATTGATTCTCTTGAGGCTGGAGCCTTTTGACCCAATAGGAGCTGCTGTTGTCGGCTTGTGAAGCCACTTTGGATGTCGGGGATACTGAAATAAGCTGGCGTCGAGAGAGGCGACTGCTCTGGCCGAGATACCGTTACGCCCTCTGCCATTCGAGCTATCTCTACGGCAGAGATAAGCTTTATCGAGTTGGACTTCGCAACATTTATCGCGCCCTGTGTGAATCCACCTGTGCAAGCCAAGATAGCGCGGTCAGCCCTTTTATTCTCTCGAGCCCCGATTAACGAGAGCACTATCGGTGAACCGGCGCGCGCTTTTTGTCCTTTGCACTGAACGATGCTCGTCTTGCCGTCTTTCTTCAAAATTAGATCGACTCCTTGGTCACCTGTCGTGGGTGTTGTCTTCACATGGTAACCCTTATGTCGATATATGACCGCTAATTCCTCTTCAAATTCAGTGTCGCGCAGGGACTCCCAGTATTCAAGGAGTTTTCTGCGTTCCGCTCTTTCAGCCTCCCTACGCTGCCGTTCGGCCTCCCGGCGCACTCTCTCGGCGGCTATGCGACCCTCCACAGTCTTTCTTTCGGCTTCCAAATATGTCGCCAGATCCCATTGATATCGCTGAATCTGAATGCCAGTGGAATTCTGCCACATGCGCGTATTACGCAGGTTGTGGAATTTTGCAATCCCTGAAAGAGATAACCACAACAATCCCGCAGTCACACAGAAACTTACGATTCCGTAAAATGAAGCTGTATCAGTAAAGTGATCCGTAGTAATCCATGTCACGATTCCCACAGCGCCGGCCGTCAACCAAACGCGTAGTCCAAAACGTGCCCACAGGACTTCTGAAGATATTCGTCTAAGTTTCCTGTAGCGTCCGTACTCTTCAGGAGTTAGCCCGTAGTCTTGCAGTTGCGGCTTCTTCACATCAGGCTCTCTCATGGGTTTGAACCCTATCCCTTGGCATTACACATCTTGCATCATACCAAACATCCACAATCATCGTAGTTTCGCAACAATGCTCCCCCTCTACCCACATGTCATCCTGAGGAGGCCCCGCGACGAAGGATCTCGCCTCCGCAACACGCCCAACGCCTCCCCTACTCTTGTTCCTGCGAAGGCAGGAACCCACTCTCGCCTACGCTCAACTCCACCGCTTAAATCGCCCCATACCCCCTCTTGCCCCTGCCCCTCCCCCCTTCCACCGGTCCACCCCAAAATTGCCCCCCAGCCGCCTATGCTGATATCCTTGCACCCAATCTAACTTCGGAAGCAATCATGTACGTCGTCGGCACTGCAGGCCACGTGGACCACGGCAAGTCCACCCTCATCGAGGCTCTAACGGGCATCAACCCCGACCGTCTGCCCCAGGAGCAGGAACGGGGCATGACCATAGACTTGGGCTTCGCCTGGCTAACCCTTCCGTCCGGGCAGGAAGTCAGCATCATCGACGTTCCCGGCCATGAACGCTTCGTCCGCAACATGCTCGCCGGTGTCGGCGGCATCGACATGGCCCTGCTGGTAGTGGCCGCCGACGAAGGCGTCATGCCCCAGACCCGCGAACATCTCGCCATCCTCGACCTGCTTAACGTCCGAAGGGGGCTGGTGGCTCTGACCAAGGCCGACCTCGTGGACGAAGATCTCCTGGAGTTAGCCGAAATGGAGACCGTCGAAGCCCTCGAGGGCACCGTGCTCGAAGACGCTGCCATCATTACCCTTTCCGCGACCACCGGCCAGGGGCTGGACGACCTCCTCCGCCAAATGGACGAGATCCTCGCCGCTACCTCGCCCCGGCCGGACTTGGGCCGCCCCCGGCTGGCCGTGGACCGTTCGTTCACCGTTTCAGGCTTCGGCACCGTCGTCACCGGCACTCTCATCGACGGCACCTTTCGCGTGGGCCAGGACGTGGAACTTGTTCCTTCCCAACGCCGGGGGCGCATCCGTGGCCTGCAGAGCCACCGTCAAAAGCTGACGGAGGCAGACCCAGGACGCCGTCTCGCCGTCAACATCTCCGGCGTCTCCTACGACAAGGCCGAGCGTGGCGAGACCGTCACCACCTCTGGCTGGCTCCAACCCACCACCATGCTCGACGCCAAGGTGAAGCTGCTCGCCGACGCTCCTCGCCCCATGAAGCACAACGCCCGCGTTTCTTTCCATTCCCACGTCAGCGAAACGGGAGCCAGGGTTCGACTCCTCGATGCTCGGCAGCTTCTGCCCGGCCACGAAGCCTGGGCGCAAATTCACCTCACTAACCCGGTGCCCCTCGTCAAGGGTGACTTCTTCGTCGTACGCTCCACGGAGACCACCATCGGCGGCGGCAAAGTCGTTGACCCCTTCCCCCGCCGTCATCGGCCCTTCACAGCCTCGGTGCTGATGAGCCTGCAGGCCATGGAGGAGGGCACCCTGGAGGAGCTCATCCTTGGGGCCATCGAGCAGTGGGGCCCATGCGACCTGACCGCTCTGTCTCAGCGTAGCAACCTTACTCTGGACGACGTCCGCCCCGTCATCGAAGACCTGGCGAAACAGGGTGGCATTACCCTGCTGGGAGGGGCTAAGGCCGGCCCCGGTTCCCAAGTCTACTCCCGCAGGGGTTGGCAGCGTCTCAAGCGCCAGTGCTCCGCAACCCTCAAGGAATACCACGGACGCCATCCCCTTCGACGGGGCATCCCCAAGGAGGAATTCAGGAACCGCCTGGGCGTATCCGCGGCCGGCTTCCCCCACCTCCTGGCCCGCCTGGTGGACGAAAAGTTGGTGGACGAAGACGGAGCCGCCGTTCGCTCCCCCGGCTATCAGGCTACCCTGACCCCAGCTCAGGAGAAAGCGGCCCAGACCTACGTCGCCCAACTGGACGCCAACCCCTTCTCCCCTCCCACCGACGGCGACGTCAGCCCCGAACTTCTCGCCCTCCTCATCGACCGCAAGCAGGTGGTGAAAGTCGACGGCTCCGTAGTGTTCAGCGCCGACGCCTACCGCCGCATGATCCAAGCCGTCACCCTACATGTGGAAGAACACGGCAGCATCACCGTTGCCGAGGCCCGCACCCTACTGGACTCCAGCCGCAAATACGTCCTACCCCTGTTGGAATACCTGGACCAGCAACGCGTCACCCGCCGCACCGGCGACAAACGCGTGCTCAGGTAACAACATGCCGAGATGACCAACTGACAGACTCCGTTACACCAGGGTTATAAGGTGACTACCTTCGCGTTCCCCACGTAGGAGTAGCGCCCCGGCGTACAGGTGAGTATCACCACCTGACACTGTTGTCCCGCTGTCGCTATGGCCGCCCCCATGCTCTGAAGACGCTGCGGGTCACTCCAACCCAGCGCGTCATCAATCATCACAGGCGCTCCCCCATCATCCAGGCTCACCAGTTTTGCACACGCCAGCCGACTCAGTACGCCAAGCTGCTCCCTCGTCCCTGTACTCAGTTGGACCAAATCCAGCGTCTTGCCGTCCAACGCACGACTCACCACCTCAAGGTCTTCGTTTAGCTCAACCGAAAACGTCTGGCCAAATACAATGCGCCCAAACTCGTCGATGCGCTTCTTAAATGGTTCAACGTAACGCTGGTGGGCCCGGCTGCGGTGTCTTTCAAACGTCTCAAGCAGAAGCCGTGTCGCCCTGGCGCGCGCTTCAGACCGTTCATGCTCCCGCTTCAACAGCTCCCATTGGCTTACCGCCTCGTCGTAGGAGCCTTGCAGTCCCATTTCTCCCCGTATTTCCAAGCTAACGCGAAGCTCATTTTGGCGATCTCTATTGGATTGGAGATCATTAACGGCACGTCTCTTGGCTTCTCGAGTGTTCTCTAGGCGGACCTCCAGAGAATCCGGATCCGTTGCTTGCAGCTTCGCTTCGACCTCTTCCATAGACTTGAGGGAGTCGTCGAACTCCTGTTGCGCCACGGCAAGCGTGCCCGCTAGGTCTTCATCAGATTGGCTCTTCCTGGCTGCGTCGAGGCGGCTCCCTACTTCCTCCCTGTTGTTGAGCGCCATCTTCCTCTTCGCCTCAAGTTCGGCCTCATTAACCCGAGCACTATTGAATTCGTCTTTAGCCTTATCCGCCGTCTCTTCGCGCGAACGCAATTCGCTTTGACAGTCGCCGACAAGTCCTTCCAACTTCGAAGCGAGGCTTTCGGCTTCATCGTAATTGGAGGGGAGAGGTGGGGCCTCAGGTCGCTCCACGGGATAAGCCGTCACCCTCTCCGTTAGCTGCTCAATCTTCGCCAGCAGAATATCGGGAGTGAGATCCCGGAGGTCATTCTTAATCGACTGGCGGGCTTCCTCACGATTTCGCAAGGCGTCCCGACGCTCCTGCGCCGCCCTCCTCGCTTCGTCGAAGTCGGCCACGCCAACCTCGTCGCACAGGCGCCGGTAGGCCGCATTGGTGCGGCTGCGACGTTCGGCCAGCTCCTTCGCCTTGGGCCCCGCGCTCACACGTATCCGCGCGATGCCGAGAATAACGAACTCAACCTCGTCCTCCACCTGGGTGTTGTCGACTTCGTCCGCAGCCAACCGAACGTCCTTGCCTGCAACCTGCATCGTAATGTCTGCGAACGCCGTTGTTTCAACGAAAGCGGCTGCGCTATCGGTAGCCGCTTTCGCCCGCTGATCTTCAAGATAGGCCCGTTCGATCCCGTCGCGCACTTTGTCGTCGACTTTGGAGAATTCCAAGTAATCTTCAGCTTCTTTGAGGGTTTGCTCGGCCTTGACATACCGGTCATAGCGTTCGGTGATTTGAGCCACTTCAATCTGTTGACGCAAAAAGTCGCGGTCCGCAACCGCTCTGGCGCGCCTGCCCTCGGCGTCTCGAAGCACATCGGCGGCCTTCTTGAGGGCATCGGCGGTTTCCTCGTCGCGGCGAATGGCTCCCGCAAGGGCCGGCGCCGCCGCCTCCACTTCGGCTTCGAGGGCGTCTAGATCCTTAGTCCGGTCGTTCAGGCTTCCAATCAGCTCCTGGCGTCGGTTCCATTCGCCGGCCACCTGATTCCGCTTCGATTCCGCCGCCTTACACCTGTCTTCCAGACGCTCAACGTCTCTCCGTATCCGCTCAAGAGAGTCCCACTTCTCAGCGAGGTCGCTCTCGCTCTTCTCCAACTCGTCTCGAGTAGCGCTGATTCGAGCTGATTCGGCTGCCAGCCGGACCATCTGCTCCGCATCCCTCTCGACTTCCTTGATCTGCCCCTCCAAAATAAGGGCTTCTTCTTCAGCCTCTTTAACGCGGCCTTCAGACGCCTTCCGCCCCGCCTTCGGCTGACCTGATTTAGGGGTCCAGTACTTCTCGTACTCCTCCTTGACACGCTCCCAAAGGGTGTCGTCATCGTCGGGAGCGGTCTCCCCGCCCGCGGCGTGGTCCAAGGCTCTGCGCATCGCCGGCATGGAAAAGGCCGGGAGATTTAACTGTATGCCCTGTTCGATTTGCAGCGCGCGCCAAAGATTATCGTCCATAGTCTCAGCTAGGATCTCCTCCAACCGGTTGTGCGCTTCGCGGCCGGTGTGATTCTCGCTCCGTGGAGACGTGATCGTGAGAGTCGTCGTGGGGCTGCGAAGCCATCTCTTCTGGTAAACCAGCGTGTATCCACCGGTTGACAACTCAATCTCCACCTCAGGCCCCACATCAGCGTCAACGGGTTTGACGGATATGACCTGAGCCTTCTTGGACGAGTCTGGCACTTCGATGGCCATCTGAAGCGCTTCGGCGATGGAACTCTTACCTATCTCGTTAGGCCCCTCGACGATCGTAACGCCGCTCTCGGCGAAGCTCACGTCGCTCTCCGTAACCCCGCGGAAGTTCCGCAGCCGTATGCGACGCAGCTTCATTCGCGAGACCCCGCTAGTCTATACAACAATCCCAAGGCGTCCTGGGCCTCTTGGGTCTTGTCGCCTGATTCGGCCATCTCGCGTAGGTCTCGAAAGGCCTCTTTGGCAAAGCCGGATAACCCAAGACGCTCATGGTCCATCTCATCGGGAATTACGATGAGATCGCTGCGCCGTTCCCACGTTTCCAACGCAGCAAACAGGTCGGAGTTGTGTTCCAGAATGTCATCAAGCCGCGCCTTCTGGGCTAGAGATACCTGGCCGACCATCGTAAGTTCGACGATGGCGCGGTCTTTGTCCTTTAACCCCGAAAGCCACTCCTCAAAAGCGTCAATATCCTCGTCGCTGCTAAGCTGACAATCGTGGCTCACAAACTCCCAGGTAGCCAGCCGCCTGCGCTCCACGCTCACGTTGTTGGCGTCCACATCAACCAGCAGCACGTTCCCCGGCTCCGTTTCGACATATGCCGTTGGCTCCGGCGCGCCCGCATACCACACCCTGCCGGTGGCGCCCACGTCGGTTGTCGAGTGCCGGTCTCCAAGGGCGACGTAATGAATCATCCCCGCCCCTATTTTCCCCTCCAACTTCTCCAGACTAATGAGTTGAGGGTCATCGGGGTTTGGATGGTTGTGATCGACGGCCCCATGCCCCACGACGATGCGGACGGCGTAGGTCGGCTCAAGCTCCCGGCAGGCTTCGTCTACCAGGTCTGTCACCGGGTGCTTATTCGGCCAGGGTGCGGGAATTAACTCTACCCCGGGAACTGCCTGCACCGGCGCTGAACCATCCAGCACTTTCACGTTGTCTGGTCGGCGCTTGGTGAAGGTCGGTGACCTATAGATCGACGACGCGTCGAGCGAGTCGTGGTTGCCGGGCAGCAGATAAAACGTGACCTGGGGATATTCGGCCATCTTTTCCAAAGCCCGCGTGAGCACCTGCCGCTCCACCTGGTTCGAATCGAATACGTCGCCGCACACTACCACAAACTCGCAGCCTTCATTGATAGCAAGATTACCCATCTCCCCAATGACGTCGAGCCGTGCGGCGCTGAAGCGTGCTTGCGCTTCCTCACTCAGAAAATGCCTCGTCATCCCAAGCTGCCAGTCAGCCGTATGCACAAATCTCACCATGCTATGATTATAGCCTCTTTTACTATCTTTGCCACTTTTTGCCGACCTACCCGACTCCGACCTCGAAGAACAACTCCGCCAGATGGACTTGGCCCAAACGTCGTCTTTCACATCAATGAAAAAGCCCGAACTTCAAGACTACGCTTAACCTAGGAGTTGAGATTGTACCAAGAGCACTCGAACTTTCAGCCTCCCGAAGACGCCGCAATACTGTGGCGATACATGGACTTCACTAAGTTCGTCTCACTATTGGAGACTCAAAGTCTCTTCTTCGCTCGAGCAGATAAGCTGGGCGACCCTTTCGAAGGCGCTTTTTCCAAGGTGAATGTAGCCCTTCGTCCTACTCTCTACGAAGGAAAGATTCCTGCAACCGCCCTACAGCAGTTCGCGGCTTTCGTGAAAGAGACGCGGCGATTCACAACAGTCAATTGTTGGCACGAAGCCAACCACGAGTCTGCCGCAATGTGGAAGCTCTACTCAAGGGAGCGTGACGGCATTGCCGTTAAGACTAATTTCAAATCGCTTAGCCGAAGTTTCACATGCAACGAGAGCATCTTTATTGGAAAGGTCAACTACGTTGACTACGATAGGACTTTTATCCCAGAAGCAAGTACTTTCTTTCCATACCTCCACAAGCGACATAGCTTTGAGCATGAGAGGGAAGTTAGAGCGATGACTCAGGATCTTCCATCGCATGACGGAAAAATTGACCTATCTCAAAAGGTTGATACCACTGGGACCTACTATACCGTGAATCTTGCCTTATTGGTTCAAGAGGTCATTGTCGCCCCTTATGCCGACGACTGGTTTCTGAAACTAGTCCAATCGGTAACCTCTCGTTATGGCTTAAAGACAGCAGCCACAAGATCGAGGCTAGCTGAACCACCAACATGGGGTTAGTATAGCTGCTTGAGCGCGTATCGCTCTCTCGATCTCACGTGAAGAGACCCATCCCCCCACCCCCTAAGAATACCCAAGCCGATCCAAATAATCCTCGTCCATCCCCAGATAGTGCCCCACCTCGTGCAGCAGCGTCTTCCGCACCTCCTCCGCTACCTCCTCCCTGGAGCCGCAGATCTCCTCTATCGGACGCTGGAACAGCGCAATCTTGTCGGGCAAAAAGGGCAGATAGTCCCCTCGTTCCAACCGGGAAACCCCCATGTACAACCCCAACAGGCCGTCCGCGCTCCCCACCTCAGTGTCCGACAACACCTCGTCGCTGGGCCACTCCTCCACCACTATGTCCAGATTCTCCAGGTATCCCAGCAACCCCTCCGGCAGCCCTTCGTAGCACTGGACCACCATCTCCTCGAACTCCTCTGGGCTCAGTCGAATCAAGGAGCAATCCCCAGCCGCGAGCGAATGTCCTTCAAGATGTCCAAATTCTCCCTGTCCGGCCCACCGCCCTCCATGCCCGGCACCTCCAGGAAGAAGGGCACGTCCTTGAACGCCGGATGCCCCATGATATTCTCGAACCCCTCCACGCCGATGTGTCCCTGCCCGATGTTTTCGTGCCTGTCGATGCCCGATCCCAACGGCTGCTTCGAGTCGTTGGCGTGGACGGCCACCAGCCGGTCAAGCCCAATCTCACGGTCGAACTCGTCCATCGCCGCCTCCAGACCGTCCTTTGTCGCAACGTCGTATCCGGCGGCAAAACTGTGCTCCGTGTCCAGGCACACCTTCAGCCTTGGACTGCCCACCGTGTGAATTATCTGTCCCAACTCCTCAAACTTCGAGCCGATGTGCCGCCCCATACCCGCCGTGTTCTCCAGCGTGAGCCACGGGCCCTCCGGTGAGTCCTCCAGCACGTCGATGATGCTCTCCACCGTCTGCTTCAGAATGGCGTCATAGCCCCTCCCCATGTGACTGCCCGGATGGAAGATAATCCCGTCCGCGCCCACCACGTGGGCCAGGTCCATGTAGTTCTTCAACGACTTGATCCCCATCTTCACGTTCTGAGGCTTGGGATTGCCCAGATTGATGAGATAGATGCAGTGGAAGAACACCGAGTCGATGCCCGACCCTTCCCGCTTCTCCTTGAACGCGGCTATCTTCTCATCGGGTGCGCGCTTGAAGGCCCACCGCTGGGGCGCCGAGCCGAATATCTGAATGGCCTCGCAGCCGATGTCCACCCCCCTTCCGATGGAGGTTTCGATACCGCCGGAGGTGGATACGTGCGCACCGAGCTTCATTGGACCGCTCCTTTTACTGTCATTCTGAACGAAGTGAAGAATCTCATTCTGCTAAGATTGTCCTAAACACTTGGAAGTTCCCTCTTGAGCAATTATCAACCAAGCCTTCACATCACCGCAACCCAACCCCCACCAGCACTCCCTTTCCCATCTCTTGTCCTCGCGGATGCGGGGACCCATCCCTCCCTCCGTTTTTCCCGCGCAGCGCCTCCTGCCGTAAAGACGTGGGCAGGCACCCATCCCCGTACCCCTGCCAACATGTCATTCCGAGCGCAGCGAAGCGGAGCCGAGGAATCTTGTTGTCGTAGCATCCCATTTACCGTAGGGACGACCCTTGTGGTCTCCCGTAGCAATGCGATTACGCAGCCATTCCCATCCCTTAACACATCATTCCCACACTCACCCGTTATTCCCGCGCCCCCTTCCGTTGTTCCCGCGGAGGCGCGAACCCATCCCACCTTCAATCCACCAGTCCCCGCAGGGGTGGTTCGAGAACCGCCCGTCCCCTCCCCATCTCTTGTCCTCGCGGATGCGGGGACCCATCCCTGTTCCCCTGCCAACTTGTCATTCCGAGCGCAGCGAAGCGGAGCCGAGGAATCTTGTTGTCGTAGCATCCCATTTCCCGTAGGGACGACCCTTGTGGTCTCCCGTAGCAATGCGATTACGCAGCCATTCCCATCCCTTAACACATCATTCCCACACTCACCCGTTATTCCCGCGCCCCCTTCTGTTGTTCCCGCGGAGGCGCGAACCCATCCCTCCTTCAATCCACCAGTCCCCGTAGGGGCGGTTCGAGAACCGCCCGTCCCCTCCCCCTCCCTTGTCCTCGCGGATGCGGGGACCCATCCCTCTTACGTAGGGTCAGGTTTCAAACCTGCCCTCGCCGAATAACCGCCCCATGAAAGCCCTCGTCTTACAACAGCCCGGCCCAAACCCCCGACTGACCGTCGCAGACCTGCCCCCACCCTCCGTGGGCGACTTCGACGCCCTCGTTCAAGTCAACGCCTGCGGCTTCTGCCATCACGACCTGCTGGTAATGGAAGGGACCCTCCGCCGTGGCGTCCAAACGCCCCTAATTCCCGGCCACGAGATCGCTGGCGTCGTAACCAAGGTTGGTCGCCGCGTCACCACACTACAACCTGGAGACCCCGTCGTCTGCCTCCTAACCGACGCCTGCGGACGGTGCCATTGGTGCGCCCAAGGCCTGGAACGTCTCTGCCCGGAAGCCCAGGCCATCGGCCACGGCATGAAGGGCGGCATGGCAGAGATGATAGCGGTTCGTGAGAGCAGCCTCGTCAAAATTCCCGACGGAATCCCCTGGCCCCAAGCCTGCCTCCTCGCCTGCCCCATCGGCGTCGCCGTTAAGGCCGTCGACAAGGCCCAAATTCAAGACGGCGAAACAGTCCTCGTCACCGGCGCCAGCGGCGGATTGGGCGCCCACCTAATCCAACTCGCCAACCTCAAAAACGCCCGCGTCCTCGCCGTCACCTCCAACGAACGAAAGGCCCCGTCCCTCGAAGCCCTCGGCGCGTCCGACGTCATCCCCACCGGCGAACTGGATTTCTCAGAAATCGTACTCGCCCTCACCGAAGACCGGGGCGTCGACGTTGCCCTCGACACCGTAGGCTCGCCCCTCTTCCCCCAAACCCTACGCTCAATCGCTCCCAATGGTCGCCTCGTCCTCCTCGGCGAAGTCGATCGCGCCAAGATCACCCTCCCCCTACCAGAAATCATCTTCCGCGAGCTTCAGATACTCGGCTCCGTCGGCACATCCCGCCGCCACGTCCAGGAAGCCGCCCGCCTCGTTGCCGAAGGCAAAATCCACCCCGTAATCTCCCATACCCTCCCCTGGAGCCAGGCCGAGACCGCTCTTGACCTAATGAAGCAGCGCCGCAACGTCGGCCGCGCAGTCCTGGATTTCACCTAGGCGATACGACGCTAATTATGCCAAAGGACGCGATGTACAATATGGCCTCAAGACCCACGCTAGAGTAGAAATCAATGTCCGACCTCGTCAGATTCCTCTCCCTAGCCCTAGCCTTCTTCGCCGTCGCCGGGTTGGTCATCGCCTTCAGCTTCGGCCGCAGCTGGTTCCAAAGTGCCACCGAAGCAGACATTGCCGAGCAGATAAGGGACGTCCCTCCCGCATTCAACGTAACCGCCTCCCAGCTTATACGTGCCTACCAGGCTGATGAAGAATCGGCCGTATCAACCTACAATGGAACCATCGGCATCGTACAAGGGCCGGCTCTCCTGGTCGGACAGTCTAATTACCTGAGATTCTTCATCGACAAGGTCTGGGCTGTGCGATGCTTCTTGTCCGATGAGCAGATGGATTGGGTCCGTACCTTGTATAATTCCAGCGACCGAGTTCCTCTAGGCGGCACTTATGAATTTCGAACCGGTGCCGGGTGGCCCGTTGGATTTTCTTCGTTACCGGTTTTTGCCCTCACGGGCAAGGTCGAAGGCATCAACAACAAACTCCTCACCATCGATCTGCGCGGCTGCACCCTCCAACATTCTCCATAGCCAACTTGACCGGTGGTATTTGATTAATGTCCGACCTCGTCAGATTCCTCTCCCTAACCCTGGCCTTCTTCGCCGTCTCTGGGCTAGTAATAGCCCTGTTTGTCGGCCGCAACTGCCTCCGCAGCGACCCCGAATCCGCCATAGCGGAAGAGATTAAAGACGTCCCTCCCGCCTTCAACCTCGCTGACTCCCAGCTTGTGCAAACCTATTCGGATGATGAGGAAAGCGCACGGGCAACCTACAACGGACAAGTGGGCATAGTTAGGGGCAGGTTGCTGGGTGTTAGCGATGGGGCCAATCACCTGAGATTCCAGGGAAACAATGTCTGGTCAGTACGGTGTTTCATTTCTGAAATAGAGGCAGACAATATTCGCAACCGTTGGGATTCCCTTGAAAGTGCCCATGTCATAGAACGCGTCAGTAGAGGACTGTCCGTAGGTGGATCCTCCGGCCGAAAACTCTTGATGAAAGGCAGGGTCGAGGGCGTCAACGACAAGCATCTGTCGATAGATATTCGCGGCTGTACCCTCCAAGACTCCCCATAGCCTCCCAGCTGATATAGCGCACCTCCCCATTTGACGCTACAATAGGCCCAACACCTACACCTCTAAGGGGAAGAAAAATGACCGTCGCCTATCAGGAAAAGTTCATCACCCTCAACGGCGTCCGACTCCGTTACCTCGATTGGGGCGCCGAAGGCAACACGCCCCTCATCTGCATGCACGGCCACGCCGGACAGGCCCACATCTGGGACGAGTTCGCCGAAGCCATGTCGCCCCACTTCCACGTATACACCCTCGACCAACGGGGACACGGCGGCAGCGGTTGGGCTGTCGACGGCTACGCTCGCGATCGATTCGTCTTAGACCTCGCCGCCTTCACCGAAGCCCTCGGCATCCAAAAATGCGTCCTGGCCGGCCTCTCCATGGGCGGCTGGAACGCCCTCCTCTACGCCGACGCCTACCCCGACATGGTAGACCGCGCCATCATCGTAGACATCGGCCCGGAGCGCAGCCAGGAAGCCCTCCGCGTTCAGGTAACCCGTCCCCCGACTCCCATGCGCTTCTACAACTTCGAAGAAGCCTTCCAGTGGCACCGCGAGGGCAACCCCTGGGCCAAGGAGACCCGCCTCCGCAAAGACGTTGCCAACAAGATGGTCCAGAAGTCCACCGGCATGTGGGAGTGGAAGGCCGATCCCGCCCTTCTCAACAACACCCTCGCCGACAACCAGGACCCCGCCTACATTGACAACTACTGGCGCATCCACCGCAACCTCCCCTGCCCCGTCCTGGAGGTTCGCGGCAAGGAGAGCATCCTCCTTTCCGACGACATTATCGAGCGGATGAAGCAGGCCAGCGAGAATTTCAGCTCCGTTGACGTAGAAGACGCCGGCCACGTGGTAACCGTCGACAAGCCCCAGGAGTTCATCGAAGCCTGCCTGGCCTTCCTTGGCCTCGCCGCCGAAGAAGAGGAAGCGCCCCCGGAACTATCCCCCACAGACCTCACCACCGACGACGTCCGCGCCATGGGCAAATCCGTTGGCCTCGACATCAGTGACGCGGACTTGGCGGAGGTCGCCCACGTCCTTAACGCCATCATCGAGTCCATCGACGTAATCAACCCGCCAGGCCTCGAATCCGTGGAACCCCTGCCCATTCTTCTTCCTGCCAAGGAGGGCTAGCATGGAACTCAATAACCTTCCCTTCTTAACCCTTGCACAACTCTCAGAAAAAATAAAATCCCGCGAGGTCTCCCCCGTAGACGTGGTGGAGGCCTACCTTGAAAGGATCGAAGCCCTCAACCCCGTCCTCAACTCCTACATCACCGTCTGCGCCGACGAGGCTCGAGCCGACGCCGAAAACGCGGAGCGGCGAATTGCCCAGGGCCTTTATCGCGGCCCCATGCACGGCATCCCCGTAGCCGTCAAGGACCAGTGGTGGACCAAGGGCGTCCTCACCACCGCCGGCTCCAACATCCTCCGCGACTTTGTCCCCGACGAAGATGCCACCGTACAGACGCGCCTTAAAGAAGCGGGAGCTATCCTTTTAGGCACCACCAATCTCACCGAATACGCCATGGCTTACACCCACCATTACCCCTACGGCACGCCCACCAATCCGTGGGACCAGACCCGAATGCCCGGTGGTTCCAGCGCCGGTTCCGGCTCCGCCACCGCCGCCTTCATGTGCGCCACCTCCCTCGGCGAAGACACCGGCGGCTCCATTCGCGGCCCCGCCGCCTACTGCGGCCTCGCCGGCCTCCGCCCCAGCCAGGGCCGGGTCAGCCGCTACGGCCTCCTCGGTTCCTGCTGGTCCATGGACACCATCGGCCCCATGTCCCGCACCGTTCGCGACTGCGCCATCACCATGCAGGCCATCGCTGGACACGACCCCAAGGACGCCTACACCTGGAAGACGCCCGTGCCACCTTACGCCGACTTGCTCGACGGCGACGTGCGCGGCCTGCGCGTCGGCATCGTCAGAGAAAAGGTCTACAGCGACCACGTCGTCCCGGAGATGCGGGACGCAGTTCTACAAGCAGGGGAGATCTTCCAGGACCGGGGCGCTTCCGTTCAGGAACTCTCCTTCCCCGGCGTTCTCAACGGACGAGCCATCTCCAGCCCCATCACATACCTGGAAGGAGCAACCGTCCATCACGCGCGCGTCCGTGGCCCGGAGCTTCACCAGTACGACCACAACATGCGGATAACCCTGCTCCTCGGCAGCCTCATCCCCGCCCAGACCTACTACAAGGCCCAACGGCTACGGGAGATGATGCGGCAGGACTTCCTGGAACTGATGAAAACCGTCGACCTCCTCATCTTTCCCACCGCCGCCGACGTTGCCCCTCCCCTCACGGACAAACCCGGCCTCGGCACCAAAGAAGAGTTCATGTCAGAGATGTTCTCCCCCCGCCGCACCCTCACCTCCCTGGCCAACGTGGTCGGCGCTCCCGCCCTTTCGGTGCCCTGCGCCTTCAAAGACGGCCTCCCCCTCGGCCTCCAAATTCTCGGCAGACCCATGGAAGAAGACGTAGTCTTCCGCGCCGGCCACGCCTACCAGCAAGACACCGACTTCCACAACCGCCGCCCCCCCATCTAACCCCCCTCCCACTACCTCCCTACATCCTCCGCAGGGACGACCCTTCGCCGCCGCATTGCCGATGGCGGAGTTGTATTGAAATCGATATCGCTCCCGTGGTTAACAAGGCCAGATCCTCGTTGCAATGGCATCGTGATGGCCTACCTCTTTCCTCAAATACCTACTCTCGGGCCAAGGAACTTTTCCCCGTTGAAGTGGATGAGGTGGTCTGGGATCTCAGCCAACCAGACCTCGGTCTCCCAGGCGATGTCGTCCGCATGGCGCTTGAATTGCCGGAAGTCGGGGAAAGCACTGACGTAAACACGAGCAGCCGTGCAGTCCTCCAGCGTAGCTTCCAGTTCCTCAAACCGCTTGGGATTCACCGGGCCATGAGACGTGACGGCCTCAACCAGGAACAGCCAGTTCCTCTCCTCGTCATAGAGCACAATATCTGGGAGTTTGTCATGCTCGGTAATTGGAACGCCAAGCTGGGCTAGCTTCTCACTCTCCAAGTGCAAGAGCTTGTCGGCGGCGTCTCCGAGATATAACAGCATCGCCCCTGGTGCGAACTTCGGTCCAAAGTTGTTCACTACCGAGACCTGCAATTCGTTGTGCCTCCCCGGAGACAAGCGGATTTCCTCACCTGTCGAGGTGCGAATGGGTATCTCCCGCATTCGGCGACGCCGCTGATACATCTCTAGCAGAACGCCGTGACTGGCACGGAAATTGCTCAACTTGGATGCCCAACTGCTGCTCTGGTAGAGTCGGAGCACACTCAATGCATCGTCGGTGATCCCATAATGCGTCCTTGGACTGTTGGTAGGGAGGTCAGGAGCATCGGGATTGCGATCAATGATCCGCGCTTGCACTAACTGATGAATGACTCGACGCCTTACCGTTTCCCGTGTGTTCTCAGCATAGCCCCTACCATACGTATCCCTCATAAAGCCGAGGATTTCGTGGATCGTGCGGGACGGCTTGGCGACCTGGCTCCAAGCGTCATTCTCGGATAGGCCAGTGAGAGCCAGCAGGGTTAGGCAGGAAATGTCATTGCGCTGGGCCAGTGGCAGCCCTAGTTGCTCCAGTATGTCCCGCACCTCATCAATTTTACTCAACTCGCCGCCAACTCCGGCCTCATAGAAAGTTCAGGGGAGAGATTGAGAGTCCCGGCGACGAGAGCATCGAGGTCGGAGAGGTCATGCGCTGAGTCGAATCGTCTCTGCGCCTCCTCACCGATTGTGCGAATGTCCCGTTCAGCCGGAAGCGGCATGGCTCGTAGTTCGGTGGCGCTGACCTGGGTATTACCATTTGAGATTCGGAAGAACCGGTCCAAGAATGTCGAATTGAGGAGGGCCGAGAGCCCGTAGGCCAACTCTTCATCTAACTCTGTCAACACTCCGCGAACATAGTTCAGGTGGTTTTCCAGTCCTATCAAGTCTTCGTTTAGAGCACCCCGGCTCAAGGGAGCTGCCACCAGCCGTCGTTTCTCCTCCTTCGCGCTAAAGCGACGGATGAGTACATAGGTAGCATCTGACACCAGCAGCTTCATCGACTCCGGCGCCGTCTTGATCCATTGAGGTTTCTCTGCTGCCGGCGAGGGCCAAGCGGTTCGCATAGGGTGCACGTGCTGCATCCACAGTAAGGGAGCAGTGCGACTCCCAAGTGGCCTGTGGGTCAAGAATTGAGTGGCTCTGAACGGGACCACAGGGCCTGTGGATACTTCCAAGCCGAGAGAGTGGAGGGTATTGGGCCAAGCTCGCATGGCCTCCACTAACTCCAAGTCCTCCGGGCAAAGGGGAATGGAAAGTTCTTTGTTCTTACTCGCCAAGTCGAGCACGGAGTCGATGTTAACAAGAAGGCTCTGGCGTTCAGCGAGGTCGTGTGCTGCTTTACTGTGAGACACGAGCACTTGGCCCTCATCAAAGGCCTCGCCTTCCATACGGGGCCGGGCCCCGAATACCAAATTCTCCTGGAGCACGGTCTGATTCTTAAAGACATCCTTTCTGGATTCGAAGAGATGGATGGCAGTGGGGGCGACTTTCCGAAAGAAGACCTCCCGGAATCTCCTAAAGTATGGCCCGGAAGCAAAGCTCCGTGGCACGATATATACCAGCCTTCCATTAAGAGAAAGGAGCTCGGCGGAGATCGCCATGAAAATGGCGTAGATATTAGGCTGTCCGTGTACTACGGAGGCCCATGCCACCGCCCTAGGATCGTCCTTCGATATCTTGAAGTAGGGCGGGTTGGAGATCACCAAGTCGTACTCGGCGTCGGGGCCTTCATTCCTTCCCCACAGGCTGTTCTCCGACCTGGCTCTGAGCGCGTCTGCGTGCTCCAATACGAAGTCTCTGTGAGTGACGCTAAACGTCAGCCTCACGCCACGCTGGTCTAACCAGTCCTGCGCGAAGGCGAGAACGAGGCGGCTGAGATCGGCCAACGATTGGTCTATCTCGTAGGCATCGATGTGCAGGCTCTTCACGGTCCCACTGCGGCTTGCTGCTTCACAGACGGCAGCGGACAGGATACCCGTGCCACTTCCAGGGTCTAGGACACACATGTGCGGCTTAGAGTAGGATGAGTGGGCTGCCATAAATCTTGCTATAGTGGTAGGCGTCAGATAGTGACCGCCATTCTTGCGACGGTTGTGTCTTGAGAATGACAGGTAAGCTTCTCCGAGGGCTTCGGTGTACTCTAATGGGCTTTGACCTGCGGCTGGCATGGGAATGTTCAGCCCGTCCGGGAATGCGCCAAGGGGGATGGTTGTAACCATCCCAGGCAAAACACTTATATCTGTACGTTCGGTTGATTTCATCTATCTTGGATGAAGTCGACAGCGATTATTATCTAGCCACGCACTTTTAGGTAAGACGCCTCTTGGGAAACGGTGTATTCCTCGGGGATGTCATGGCTCAATTCTGGCAGCTAGACACCATGATGTAGTCTACTATAGTATCGGCTCGGATGTCTCTACCAGTCTCCCCTTCCCCCGCCCCCTCCCTCAACCCCCCCTTCCCGTATAATCGAACCACCCCCCCAAAGGAGCCCCCCATGCCCAACCCCTCCCCCGAAAAACAACACGCCCTCCAATGGATCGACCAAAATCGAAAAACCCTCTCCGACTTCCATCGCCAAATCTGGGACTACGCCGAACCCGCCTGGAGGGAGTACCGCTCCGCCCAGGCCTTCTGCGACCTGCTGGAGTCCCACGGCTTCCAGGTGGAGCGTGGGTCCGGCGAAATGCCCACTGCCTTCGTCGCCACCTACGGCTCCGGCGGCCCCATTCTGGGCACCTACGCCGAGTACGACGCCGTACCCGGAAACTCCCAGCAGCCGGTCCCCTACCAAGCCCCGAGAGAAGGCCTGCACCCCTGGGCCGCCGGCCACACCGACCCCCACTCCTCCCTCGGCGTAGCCGCCCTCGCCGGCATCCTGGGGGCCAAGGCGGCCATAGACCGCCACAACCTCAAAGGAACCCTCGCCATCTTCGGCGAACCTGCGGAAAAAGTCTGTGGCTCAAAACCCGTCCACGCCGACAAGGGCTACTACGACGGCTTCGACGCCTTCGTCTCATACCATCCCCACGCCACCAACACCACCATCTGGGATACCCACTGCGGCTCCTACTGGAGCGCCGTCTTCACCTTCGAATGCCACAGCCCGGAGACCTGGGTGGACCCTGATCTGCTGGCAGGCCCCAACCATCCCCATTCCGCGCCCCGTTGCCCCGGCGCCGTCGACGCCCTCTGCCTCATGTACACCAACACCAAGTACACCAAGGAGGCCATGTATCCCCACACCGGCACCTGGACCCTCAACGAGTTCATCATGGCCGGCGGCCAGTGCACCTCCGACAACCTGCCTCCTCGCTTCAGCCAGATCCAGTACGCATGGCGTTCCCCTAACCTGGACATCCAACAGCGCATCTTCCAGGTTCTGGAAAGCAACGCCCGCCACGCCGCCGAAGTCACCGGTTGCGACGTGTCAATACGATGGGTGACGAAGACTCGCGTCGGCCTGCCCAACCACGCCATGGCCCAGCTAACCTACGATAACCTCGCCCTAGTCGGCCCGCCCGTCCTCGACGAAGAGGCCCGAACCTTCGGACGCGCCGCCCAGCGAAACCTGGGGTTGGAACCAATGGACAATCCCTTTACCGACGAATGCCAGCAGCTCATTTCCCCCGCCGCCTTCGAAGAACAGGTGAGGCGCCAACTCCCCCCGTGGCAGGCAAATTACACCTCCGATGATTACGTGGACTACACCTGGCACGCCCCCACGGTGCGCCTCCACACCAGCCGCCCGGCCCTTAAGCCTCCCCGCCCCGGCTATCTCTATCCGGCTTGGGCGCGAAACGCCCTCGGCGGAGTCTCAAGCTGCATCGACCCGGGCATGTTCGTCGCCGCCAAGACCATCGCCGCCACCCTCGTAGACTTGCTCACTCAACCCGAATTGCTTGCCAAAGCCCAGGAAGAATTCCGACAGCGGACGGGAGGCGGCGTTGGAGGGGACAATTGGACCGCCCCCCTCCTTCCCAAAGACTTCCCCCCACCCATAGACCTCCGCTGGCCCGAATACATCGAAACACCCCGCGGCCGCGAATGGTGGCTCCCCACACCCCTCACCTGATTCCGTAGGGGCGGTTCCCGAAACGCCCACCCATTATCCGGGTAACCATCCCAACGCACTCCCCTAAATCGGCAGAGCCTACCAGTAGATTCAGGAGACCGTCGCCATCGCGACGGCAAGGAGAATAGGATGCTTAACAGAGACCGTTTACACCAAGCACAGGCACGCATGAGGGACCGGGGCATCGACGCCTACCTGATATTGACCCACGACGATTATATCTACTTTTTCGGCGAAGCCCGCTTCCAGCCTCGCGCCGTCATTCCCGCCGCCGGCCCGCCCATCGTCGTCACTTTCCAAGGCGAAGAGGCCGAGGTCAGAGAGTCCATCGGCGTGGACGACGTGAAGATTTTCGGCACCGTCGGCCAGCAGATAAAGGACGTGGTGGGAACAATGCGGGGTATGGCGGGCGACAGGGAGTCCATGACCGTCGGCGTTCAGATGTGGTTCAACACGCCAGCCTTCCTGCTCAACCTGTTTCAACGCGCCAACCCCAAGATCAAGGTCGTCGACATCGCCCCCGTCATGGACGAACTGCGATTGGTAAAGGATGCCGAAGAAGTCCGGCTAATGCGGGAGGCGGCCCGAATCGCCGCCGTCGGCATGAAGACCGCCGCCGCATGGCTAAGACCCGGCATTTCAGAAAACGAAGTGGGGGCGGAGATAGAGTACGCCATGCGGAAGGCCGGCGGGCAGGGCGTGGCCACTCCCGTTTTCGTCAACTCCGGCATTCGCTCGGGCTGGCTCCACGGCACTGCGTCCGACAAGCAGGTGGAGGCCGGAGATCTGGTGGTAGTCGACGTGGTCCCACGTTTTCAGGGCTATTGCGCCAACCTGACACGAACTTTCGTCGTTGGTCCAGCAACCGCCAAACAGCAAGAACTGTTCGACGTGTACCGGCGGGCGCAAGCGGCAGGCGTCTCGACCGCCAGGCCGGGCGCAAAGAACGGAGATATCGACGCGGCGGCCCGAAAGGTCTTCGTCGACGCCGGCTTGGGTGACTTCTACATCCCTGGCATCAGCCACAGCATCGGTTTGGACTTCGAGGAGATGCCGCGTCCCACCATCCATCCCGCCGACTTCAGCTTCAAGCTGCGCGACGGGATGACCCTTACCGTCGGCCATTCCGTCCTTTCCGTCCCCGGAGTGGGTGGCGTCCGACTGGAAGACACCTTCCACCTAAATAACGCCCAACCCCAACCACTAACACACTGCCATTTGCCCTTTGAGCTCCCCATAAATCCCTAAACCTCGAGACCCCGGCGGTCACGAATAGTGCCTCCCCACACCCATATACTTGATTCCGTAGGGGCGGTTCGAGAACCGCCCGCCCGTCTCACTCTGCGCAGCCTCGGTCTTTTGCGGCGCAAGTTGCCGTTGCCGCAAAAGCGTTGGAGGCTGTAGAATGGCAAACACAAAGAAGCGCCATAAAGACACTACCTAAAGGAAGTTGACACAGTCGTCATGACCATTGCCACCGCCGCTCTAACGAAAACACCAACCCGCCACCGCTTCACCGTGGCCGAATATTACGCTTTGGCCGATGCTAGCATCCTATCTGAAAACGACCGCGTCGAACTACTTGACGGAGACATCATCCATATGCCACCCATTGGAGACTGGCACGCAGCCAGCGTTAATCGATTTAATCACCTGATGCTTCCATCGTTACAAGGACGGGCTGTTGTCATCATCCAGAACCCCACGCGTCTGAGCGACGTCAGCGAGCCCCAACCCGACGTTATGCTGGCTCGGCGGCGCGACGACTACTATGGCGGTGGACACCCGGAACCGTCTGATGTCTTACTCCTCATAGAAGTCTCCGACACCACCCTCGACTACGACCGTAACACCAAGCTCTCCGCCTACGCTCGCGCCGGCATCCAGGAAGTGTGGATCGTTTCCCGCCAGGACCGCCGCATAGAAGCCTACACAAGTCCCTCAGAGGGCACATACTCTAACGTCCGGCGCGCCGGTCCAAACGATACCATCGCCCCCCAGGCATTCCCCGACATCACCCTGGACGTTGGCCCATTCTTCCCCCAACCAAAGCCCAAAACCACCAGCGACTAGTTACCTCCCACATTCACTCGTTTCCGTAGGGGCGTTTCGCGAAACGCCCTCCTTTCACCCCTACCGTGTCCTCGCGAAGGCGGGGACCCACTCTTCATCCCCCCAACCTACGCCCATCCCCCTCCCCTCCCCACCCTCCACCCTTGATGGGGGAAGGTTTGGATGGGGGTGACTCCTCCACCCCCACAATTCATTCCCGGAGCGCTCAAGCGACTCCCTCGCCCCCTAGTCCCCACCGTCATCCGGCCCAAACCCCGGTGACGACATCTTGTGACCGCACGTTCTATCACATGATATAATTGAGGTTATTTCTACTTGGAGTTTAGTGTAGGATGCAATTCGTCAACACCGTGGGGAGCACAGTTTCACTGAGACACAAGAACAAGCTCGAAAGGCTCCAGTCAGCAATGACGGACCTTCATCTCAGTATTGGAGGTTTTAGCCTCGCTGACACAAACAATACAAGCCAGTTTCTTCAATCAGTTGAATCTCTGGCCCGTTCGTGTGGGTTGTTCCTTCGCAAGACCGTAATCGGCGACAAGGGAGATAGTAGGACTCGATTGCTGGACGACGATTCATGCAAATCAATCGGACTTAGGTTCAGCAGGCTCCGACGGACTGAGGAAGCGGGAGAGTCCTTCGAAATCATTGTGTTGGACATAAAGGGTGGGTACATGCAGATAGTCCCAGTTGATTAGGTCGCAAAGTCTCATGGGGGACCTTGGCACGTGCCATTCGGACCCCAGAGACTCACCGTATCAATCGAGTGGCCTCTTCCAGGGACGCTGGGTTGGACTGGAAAGCCGTCCGAATCTAATCCATGGCAAGTTAGATCCTCAAAGTTGTTTAACACACGAGGCGCTTCCATACTCGATTGCGACAGGTGGCTTGGCCAACAACTCGTTATGGTAAACAATAGAGGGGTGTCCCTTGGAGAGGTCATCAGGCTGGTAGCTAATACAGAATCTGTTCACGCTCCTCAGATGTCACGAATGATGACATCTGACCCAAGCAAGGAGCCTCATGTGCACAAGAACATTGAGACCAAGATATTGGGCGGTCTTCGATTCGCAGGGATCAGCTATCACCATATCGTAGTCATTGAATCTGCTTTTTTCTTGTATGACAGCCTATGCGACAACAAGGCCGTCAAACGTCCAGAGGGTGACAAATTCATACCTATCATCTGTTTGGTTCCGGATGTTTCCACTCAAAGGAAGTGGATGACCTTCGACGGTGGACTCACAACATCGTTCAGAAAGGAGGGACAGACGATAAACTATAGGATCAGGCCAACTAGGTAGCTGATCCCCCCAACCTCCCCTCGCCCCCCTCCCCACCGTCCCCCGGCCCAAACCCCGGCGGTGTCATCCTGTGCCACGGCGTCGCCTGCTCATACATATGCCCCGCCCGCAGCACCGTCCCGTCATCGAAGGGCCGCCCGATAATCTGCAGGCCCATCGGCAGACCCGCCTCCGTGAACCCGCAGTTCACCGATAGCGCCGGGCATCCGGCAAGGCTGGCCGGGTGGGTGAAGCTGCGCCGCCCAAAGAAGTTCACCTTCATATCCTCCCGGCTTGCCAGGCCCGACGGCGGCGGCACCGTGGGAGCCACGGAAGGCGACGTCGGGTACACCATCAGGTCCACAGAATCAAAGGCCGCCAGCATCTGGTCTCGCCAATAGGACCGAAGTTGATTGGCCTTGTAGTAAGTCTGCGCCGGTATCAGGTTCGCCATCAGCAGCGTCAACCGAAGCTCGTGCTGATACTCGTCCAGCCGTTCGCGCACCCACCGATGATGTATGGCCGCCGCTTCCACCAGTTCGCCCACCAGCGAGAAGGCCGCCGTCTGCGGAATCATGGGCAGGGATATCTCCGACACTTCAGCCCCCCGCTCCCGCAGCACCTCAATCGCCTCCAACACTGCCTCGCGCACCTCCGGCAAAACGTCCTCCGTGTGCACCCGTTCCACCACCACGCCCACCTTCAACCCTCGAATGTCCCCCTCAAGAGCCGCCGTATAGTCAGGCACAGAATCTTGGCTGGTGTACCTGTCCTTCAAGTCGTAGCCCGCAATGGCCTGAAGCGTAATGGCGCAGTCGGCCACTGTGCGAGAGATGGGCCCAATCACGTCCTTTGACCAACAGGCCCCCAGAAGCCCGTATCGACTCACCAGTCCGTAGGTGCTGCGAAAGCCCGCCAGACCGCACGCTGCCGCCGGCCCGCGGACGGAACCACCCGTGTCTTCGCCCAACGACGTGGCGCACATAAAGGCAGCAGTAGCCGACGCCGACCCCCCGCTGGAAGAACCGGCAAAATGGCCCAGGTTCCACGGATTGTGCATCATCCCGTGGGGATAATAATGATTGGTCGTGATTGCAAACTCCGTCAAATTCGTCTTCCCAATGATGACGGCCCCGGCATCTTTCAGCCGCGTCACCACCGTCGCGTCTTCTTTGGGAATGTAGTCCCGCAGCATGTTGGAACCGGCGGTAGTGAGAATTCCCTTCGTCAGAAACTGGTCCTTAATAGCCACCGGCACACCGTGCATCGGGCCAAGATATCCGCCCGATGCAATAGCCGTCTCCGCTTCCTGCGCCGCCGTAATGGCCTCGTCAGCCATGACGGTAATATAGGAATTCAGTTTGGGGTTCAACGCCTCAATGCGCTCCAGGTACGCCTCCGTAACCTCCACCGGCGAAACATTCCGGCTCTGAATCTGACCCGAAACCTCCGTAGCGGTGAGAAAGGGAATCTCTGACTTGTTCATCTATCGCCTCTTACAGAATTGACGCCTTGCACCAAACAAAGGGCAAGTTTATCTAGCCCACTATCTTAACAACATTGCCACCCCCCGTCATTCCAAGCCCTCTTGTCCTCGCGTATGCGTGGACCCATCCCCCTCCTCCCCCCTCCCTTCCCCCTCACCCCACATGTCATCCTGAGAGCTTGTGAGTTTATTCAAAGAACTCCCGATTTAAGGCTCAGATTAGCTTTAAAGACGTGCTCAAACTGGCGCCTTGGGGGTATTTCTTCACAGGCTCTGAGCGCAGCGAAGCGCAGCCGAAGGATCTCGCCCCCATTCCATGCCCAACTCCCCCACCCCCACCAACAATACTCCCGTAGGGGCGACGGATGCGCCGTTTCCGAGAGCTGGTCTGGCTGGTGCAATCCCCTGTCACCAGCGGTCGGGAGGGTCTCCTTTCCACCCCCGCTTTTGTGATAGCAGCGTCAGAAGCGAGGGGTGGTCTATTTTTGCGAAGGGAAGTATGAACGTGGAGGCGTGGAAGGAGGTGAACGGGAAATGAAGAAGCTGTTGCTGTTTGTGTTGGTTCTGCTGGCGTTAATGGCGGCGGCGGCGTTCCTGGTGGTGACGTGGCTCAGGGCGGAGGATGCAGAGGAGCGGGCGGATCGTGCGGAGAGCCAGACGGCGCTCCAGGTGGAGGAGCTGAGGAAGTCTGAAGAGGCGCGGGGGGTGTCTGAGTGGGAGGTAGGCAGGTTGAGCCAGGAACTGAGTAATGCGCAGGGGGTGGAAGAAGATTGAGCCAAGCGTTGGTGAATGAGGAGGCGGAGGTAGGCAGGTTGAGCCGGGATTTGAGAGCAGCGCAGGCCGAGGTGGACCGACTGCGGTCGCAGGTCGGCCGGTCTGGGGCGAACGAGAGTCAGCTTAGAGCGGCGTAGGCGGAGGTGAATCGGCTGCGGTCTGAGTTACGAAGGGCCCAGCAGTCAGGCACGTCCGAATCTGGCCTAGTGCGGGAGTTGGTTCAATCAATCGGATGCGGCGCCGGTGGGGATACTTCATTCCTTATTAGGGCGTTGGGTTTTGCGACGTCGGCGTGGGTGGGATTAGCGCCGGAGTGGCTTTGGGTCTGGTTGCTTGACCGGCTGTGCCAGTGGTTGGGGCGGCTTCTATAGGCGCGGGTGTTCATGCAGACCGGATCGCAGGTGACCGGACCTCCCCGATGTCGTTGTAGACCAGCATGTTGCCGGCGTCGGACCCTGGATTGCGGTGAAGGGCGCGACCCACACCCCTTCCCCTCTTCACACTTCCCCCTACGATGGGGGAAGGATTGGATGGGGGTGACTTCCCCAACCCTCGCATTCCCCTGACTTGGACGTCCTCCGCAATTTTATCCTGAGCGCAGCGAAGTGGAGACGGAGGCTCTAACCCCTCCCCGTGTCCTCGCGAATGCGGGGACCCATCTCGCCCAACTCCCCATCCCCGTTGTGACATCCTCCCCGTTGCCGTAACTCCCCCTCCCCTGCTACCCTCCATCCATGAAAAACTCCCTTCCCCCTACCTCCGTGTCCTCGCGAATGCGGGGACCCATCCCCCCATCCTGGCCGGCCCCACCATTTCCCGCAATGCTCGCTACCCACTTCTCATTTCGAGCACATCAAAGCGGCGTCGAGGAATCTCACCGCCGAATCCCCCCTCCCTTCCGTGTCCTCGCGAATGCGGGGACCCATCCCCCCATCCTGGCCGGCCCCACTCTTTCCCGCAATGCTCGCTACTCACATGTCATTTCGAGCACATCAAAGCGGAGTCGAAGAATCTCACCGCCGAATCCCCCCTCCCTCCCGTGTCCTCGCGCATGCGGGGACCCATCCCCCACGCAGAGCCTGCCCCGTGAAGGTGTGTGCCCAAATCCACCACTCGTTTGCCTCACTTTTTCGAAACGAGTCCCACGCCTGAAACGAATGCTCTCAGGCACGGACTCGATTTCACAAACGAGTCCGATCCACGCCTGGAAACCCGAAAACGAATATATCAGTCCCCCAGGAGCAGAAAAATGAATGAAGATCACCGGCTGGACGGCCAGACCGCCATCGTCACCGGTGCCTCCCAGGGTATCGGCCAGGGCATCGCGCTCGTTCTCAGCGAAGCGGGCGCCAACATAGTAATCGGCGACATTCAGGACGCCTCCGACACCGTGCGCCAGATCGAGCAGAAGGGCGGCCGCGCCGTCGCCATGCTCATGGACACCAGCCGCCCGTCCGACGCCGAGGCCCTGGTGGAATTAGCTCTGCAGAAGTTCGGTTCCCTGGACGTACTCGTCAACAACGCCGGTATCGACGCTCCCCGGGGTACCGTCTGGGGCCTCACCGACGAAGAGTGGCAGCGTACCATCGACGTCAATCTCAGCGGAGTCTTCTACTGCACCCGCGCCGCCCTCAAGCCCATGCTGGCGGCGGGCAGCGGCTGTATCGTCAACATCAGTTCCCAGGCCGCCCGCGCAGCCGGCGACCCCAACGGCTCGCCCGCATATAACGCAAGCAAGGCTGGCCTCATAGGCCTGACCATCGCCTCGTCGGCCCAGGTTGCGGCCAAGGGCGTGCGCGTCAACGCCATCATGCCCGCCCTCGTGGAATCAAGAGACTTCGGTTGGTCTGCGGAGGAACGCGCCGCCCAGATCAAGCCCTACCCCCTAGGCATTGGCGCCCCCAGAGACATCGGCCAGGCCGTTCTCTACCTGGTCAGTCCGGCCTCTCGATGGGTAACTGGCACAGCCCTACACATCACCGGTGGCTACGAAAGAAGCGGCCCCTGGCTCTAAGGACTTCCCCCTTGACGGGGGAAGGTTGGGATGGGGGTGATCCCCGTCTTGTCCTCGCGGATGCGGGGACCCATCTTCCCTCCCCAAAACACCCCTTCCCCCTTTGATGGAGGAAGGTTGAGATTGGGGGTGACTCCTCCCCACCTTCTCCCCCTAAGACCTCGCCGCCCGCAGCCTCCGAATCGGATTCACCATCCGGAAGAAGCTGCCAATCTCCCCCAATTCCCACATTACCAGGAACTGGCTCGCTATGAATATGGAACTATAAGTTCCCGCCACGGTCCCGATGAGAAGCACCAGCAGGAACTCCCGCAGCGTCGCGCCCCCAATCAGCAACAGGGCCAACAGGGCGAACGTTGTCGTCAAGCTGGTGCCCAGCGACCGGCCCATACTCTCCATGATGCTTATGTTCACCGACTCCGCCAGCGGGCGGTCCAGGTCCCGCGCCACGTTCTCCCGGATGCGGTCGAACACCACGATGGTATCGTTGACACTGTACCCTGCCACGGCCAGCAGGCCCACCACAAACATCACGTTGACTTCCAGGCCGAATAACTTCCCCAGAATGGAGAAGATGCCGATGATTATCACCATGTCGTGTACCAGGGCCAGCACCGCCGCCACCCCGTATCGTAAGGAGCCGGGAATGTGCCGGAACGCCCACGTTATGTACAGTAGTATCCCCACCGCCGCCACCAGCACCGCAATCACGGCATTCCGCACCGTCTCCACTGCCACCTCCGGCGACACCGTTTCCACCTTGGATATGGCGTTTACCAGCGCAACATTATCCTCCAGCACTTCCTGAATCTTGTCTCGCTCGCCCTCCCGAAGCTCCTTGGTGCGAATGAATACAGTGGAGGCGGAGAGCTTCTGAATCCGCGCGTCGGCATGGTCCACTTTGGCCATCGCCGCCCGCACCGGCTCCTCTTCCACCGCCTGCTCAAACGTCACCTCGAAAGCGGAACCGCTGGAGAAGTCGATCCCAGCACGGACGGCTGGTGGGATGATTAGCGAAATAATCCCCGGCACCAGAATCAAAGCCGATATCAGGAAGTACCATCTGCGTTTGCCTACGATGTTCATCGCCACCCCCCTTCCCCGGACTCCTCGTCCCGCCTACGCATACCCTCCGGCGTGAACAGGTTTAGCCTTTCTCCCAACTTGGTGAACGCCAGCAGTTGCAGGAAGTTCCGGCTCACCATCAGTGCCGTGAACATGCTGACCGCCACGCCAATGGCCAGGGTAATGGCGAAGCCTGTGATCCTCGGCTCGCCCAACTCCCGCCCGAAGAAGAATAGAATTCCGCATGTAATGAACGTGGACGTGTTGCTGTCCCGAATGGCGGGCCACGCCCGGCGGAACCCAATTTCCATGGACGACAGCAGGCTACGACCCGCCCGTAGCTCCTCTTTCAGCCGCTCGAATATCAGAATGTTCGCGTCCACCGCCATGCCTATCGAAAGAATCACTGCTGCCAGCCCGGAGAGCGTGAGCGTCACCGGCGTCATCTTAAATATGGCAAGCAACAGTGCGGTGTAGACTATCAGGGCAAAGGCCGCTACGAGGCCGGCGGCCCGGTAGTAGATCATCATGAACAATATAATCAGCCCCAGACCCACCAGCGCCGCCTTAAGGCTGGCTCTCAGCGATTCGCCGCCCAGGAAGGAGTCCACGGTGCTCTCCCGCACCAGTTCCAGCGATACGGGCAAGCTTCCCGATTCAAACTGAATGGACAGGGTCCGTACTCGGTCGAAGGTGAAGTCCTGGCCTTCTATGAACCCTGATCCGCTGATGATAGGCTGCCGCGCTACCGGGCAGATGATACTCTTTTTGTCCAGCAAGTGCGCTATGCACTTGGTCTGGTCTCCCGCTATGCGTGTGGTGAAGTCCCGGAAGATGCGCGTCCCGTCCCCGTCGAAGACGAAGTTCACAATGGGAAGGCCCGTGGTTGGGTGGGAACCCGCAAAGGCCTGCACCAGGTTGTCCCCAGTAAGAGCTTCACCGCTCCGCCCCACTGCTTCCTGGTCTTCGAATAGCGAACAGTCTGCATTCTGGCAGGTCCGCTCCGCGAATACCAGCTGAGCCGTTTGGCCGATGAGCCTCTTCGCTTCCTCCACGCCTCCCGTGGCGATGAAGGAATGGATGGGTAGTACCGCAGCGGCCAAATTCTGTCGCAGTTCGGTCTGCTCCGTGCCGCTCAGCGTCTCCACCCGCACCCTGAAAGACACTCCCGGAGTAGCCAATACCTCCACATCTTCCTCTTCATGCCCCAGCCCCACTACTACCTCCGAAACTTCCGAAGACACTACGGCCAAAACCTCCGGCGACTCTACGTCCGAATCTTCCGAAGACTCAATGCTGCCCGCGAACACAACCTGCATCGCCTGCAAACTCTCGTCATACTCAAATAGCTCTATCGTCCCTAACTCTTCTTCCAACACCGTCCGTATCTCATCCCGCTCCTCCTCCGTAACCTCCTGCACCCGAATGTCGAAAACCCCGGGCACGTCAGCAATCTCAGCGTCGCTGACCAGCGCGTCCTCAAACCCCAACTCCGCCATGGCGTTCTCCAAAGTGGGACTCGACACCCTTCCCTTAAACACCATGTGTATATTCGTATCCTCCACGCCGGGAAGCTGCACCAGCACCCTGTCCTCGCCGAACAGCTGAACACTGGGCTCCGTTATTCCGAAGGCATCCACACGCCGTTGGATGGTGTCAATAACTCCCTCCATGCGTTCCGTGTCGGGGTCATTTCGGACCATCTCGAAGACAGAAATCGCGCCCACCTGCTCCGACACCTTCCCTTCAATCGTCAGGTCCCGTTCCTCGTCCAGCGAAGAAAGCTCAAGCACGTACTGACGCCCCCGGGACTCGACGACCACAGCTTCGGAGAAGCCCAGGTCTATCATCGCCGTCTCCATAACCGCCTGCTCAACGCCAATCGCCAGGGTCACGTCGATTAGCGCCGACTGGATGTTAGTGGAATTCACCTGGTCGATGCCGGTAACTTCCTCTCGCAACCCCTCCACCAGCGCGACGAAAGCCTCTTCTTCCAGCGGGTCCAGCGTAGCGGTGAAGTTCTTGCCATCCACGTTAACAATACGGGCGTCCGGGTATTCCAAATCGTTGAACGCAACCTGCAGCGCGCCTTCATTCGGAGCCGGATTGAAAAATACGTAAGCCGCCTGGACCACGTCGTCCTCGTCCCGTGCCACCTGGAGTTCCTCCACGGTGAAGACCTCGTTCAGCGCCACCCTCATGGCCTCCTCCGCCTCCTCGTCTATGGAAGAAGGAAGCTCGCTCAGGATGAATATCCGCCTCGACACGGTCGCCACCAGAACGTCTGGGTAGCCCAGCCCCCGGATCGCGTTCCCCACAGACCCTTGGCTGGGCAACTCCACTAGGCTGATGTGGATCTGCGTCCTGTCTTCGATGCTGGACTCATGACTCGTTGCCGCGCCCACCTCTGCCTGCAGCTCCGCCATGAAGTCGCCAACGCCCTCCTCGTCGATGCCTGGCACGTCCAGCGAGAATTCCTCTCGCTCGAAAGTCGTGATGGTTGCCGGCCCCAGTTTCCGTTTGTCCAAGTCTTCCTTCTTTTCCGACTCGGAGGTGGGCTGTCCGAATGTGATTTTGTCCAATCCCTCCTTCAAGTCCGACTCGGAAATGGGCTGTGCAAAGGTTGTATTGAGCGTCACTGGCCTGTCCGCCTGGTAGACCAGGTGAGCGCCGCCTCGCAGGTCCAGACCCAACACCAGACCCAGCGGCCCGGTGCCGCCCCGGTCGAAGGAGTCTCCCGGCAGGTCCACTTCCTGGTTCCAAAGCACCAGCACGGCCAGCGTGAACATTACCCCAATTATCAGGAAGATTCTGAGATTTCTACGCATGAGCGTTCGTTACCATGTCCCTTCTTCCAAACGCGCCCGCACCCACGCCAGCGCTTCCTCTCTGGAACCCACTTCCGACGCCGCCCTCGCCTCTTCCAGGTCATCCAAAAGCCGGCGGAAGATGGGCCCTGGCTCAAGGCCGAATACCTCAATCAAATCGTGGCCCGTCAAAAGGATCTGCCGCTTCTCGGCAGTGCTTACGGTGGACTCCCGGCGATTCTCGGCAATGACGTAGTTGACTAGGTCTACTCGGCGGAGCCAGTCTTCAGTCTCCAACATCGGCCCCCGGGCCGCCAGATAGTCGGCCAGGCTCAGATACAGCACCGAATAGGCCGATTCGCCCAGGTCCCGGAAGAACCGGTAAATGGCCCGCTGACTGGGGAGTTCCATCTCCTGGCTCATCTGGGTTGGTCGCAGATGTGCATCCACCATGGCGGAGACACTCCGAATTCCACGGGCGCTGATGCGAAGATCCCGCAGCCGTTCTTCAGCCACCACCGCCCCCTGCTTCGGGTGGCCCAAAAACCTGGTCCTGCCCGTCGCGTCCACGGCCTTCGTCTGAGGCTTGGCGATGTCGTGAAATAGTGCTCCCACCTTGAGTATAGTGCGGCGGCTGTGACCGTCGCTCACCTTCTCCTCGAAGTGGCGCTCCATGTCCTCGTCCCAGCACAGCGTTGCGAAGAGAGAGACGTCTCGGCAGGAAGCCGGCGACGTCACCGCGTGGGCGGCCTCCACCGCCTGGACGGTATGCTCGAACACATCCCAGTAGTGCTCCTTCGGCTGACTTACCCCCTGCGCGCGCTCCAACTCCGGGACAATGCGGCACAACAGCCCCAAGTCATCCAGGCAGTGCAGCGTGTCTTGCGGGGCGTCGAGAGATAGAAGCGTCAAAAATTCGTCCCTGACCCGCTCCTTGGCTATGGTGTCTATCAAATGTGCGTGGTCTGCAATCGCAGCGGCGGTTTCCTCGTGGATGCGGAAGCCGAAGCTCCGGGCCAGACGCATGCCCCGTAGGAGGCGGCTGGGGTCTTCCCATAAGACCCGGTCGTTCACCATCCGAACCAGACCCCGCTCCAGGTCTTCCCGCCCGCCGAAGGGGTCGATGAGGGCATGAGTCCATTCGTCGCTGTCAGAAGCATCCATGGGAAGGGCCATAGCATCAATGGTAAAGTCCCGACGGGCCAGGTCTTCCTCCACGGAACCGTTCATGGCGGCCACGTCAACCGTCGGGCCGTCGTCCCTGCAGACAACTCGCGCCACGCCCCGCTGGGGGTCCAGCGGCACGAATGTCCCCCCTAGTAGTTGGGCCAATTCCTGACCCAAGACCAGGGCGTCACCCCGAACTGCAACGTCCACGTCGTGACTGGACCGACCGGTTAGCGCGTCTCTAAGGCATCCCCCCACCAGGTAAGCCTCCACCCCGCGAGAGCTAAAGAACTCTCCAAGCACTGCGGCGATGGATACAGGTAGCGCAATCGATTCGACAGGTGGAAGCCGGTGAGGCCCGGGCGAGACCGTTACTTGCTGGATGAAGCAGCCTCCGTTGCGTCTCGCTCCGCGTCCTCTTCCACCTCGTCCTCGTCATTCTTCCAGAGCTGGTCCTTGCTCACCAGCCGTTCCACGTACAGATGCCCGTCCAGATGGTCCGTCTCGTGCTCCAACGCCTGGGCCATCAGGTCGCACTCCGCCTCAATACGGAAGGGCTTGCCGTCCAGCCCCTTGGCCTTCACGCGCACTTTCTCCGACCGGAGCGCCAGACCGGAGTACCCCGGAATGCTCAGGCAGCCCTCCGTGATCTCTCGAGACCCCTCCCGTAGAACAACCTCGGGATTGATAAGCACCACGGCTTCGTCCTCGTCGGGCAACTGGATGACAGCTATACGCAGCGGTACGCCAATCTGATTTGCCGCCAGCCCAACGCCGTGGGCGTCATGCATCGTCTCTATCATATCCTCCACGAGCCTGCGAACGCCGGCGTCAACCCGCTTCACCCGGCTGGTCTTTCGACTCAACACCGTGCTGGGCGCGGAAACCAGGGGCCTCAGAGCCACACTCTTTTCTCCTCTTTACGGGGTCCTTCCCAGAACACTGGGAATTAAAGGCCTCAAAGATTATAGACACTCGCCTCAACGGGTGTAAAGGCGCAACCCCATTCTAAACGTTAAAGCGCCGTCACTGGATCTACGTCCACCGCCCAGCCCTTGGGAATGGATACTGCCCCCAAGAGGGCGTGAAGGACGCCTCCGGCTCCCCGGAGAATCAGGTGCCAGCGGTATAGACCACGAACCCGGTAGGGCTGCGCCGGCGCCGGACCCACCACGTCGACCCCGGCCAAACCGCGCCCGTAGGCCGTGGAGCGGAGGATCTCGGCCATCCGCCTGGCCTCCTCCTCGCACGCTTCCTCCCTTGTATGCTGGTACGCGAGGTTGATCAACCGGCTGAAGGGCGGATTTCTCAACTGACGCCGGTAGTCTATCTCGCGCTTGTAAAAGCTAAGAAAATCCTGGCGGCCCGCGGCGCGTATCGCGTAGTTTTCCGGGTTGTAGGTTTGAATGATGACCAGGCCGGGTGTCTGGCCTCTGCCCGCCCGGCCCGCCACCTGGCACAACAGCTGGAAGGTTCTCTCCCCCGCGCGAAAGTCGGGCCGATGCAGGCCCACGTCCGCCAGCACCACCCCCACCAGGCTGACATTCGGCACGTGAAGCCCCTTGGCCACCATCTGGGTTCCCACCAGAACCTGCGCTTCCCCCGCGACGAAGGACTTCAACAGCGCCTCGTGTTCCCCACTCCGTCCTGCCGTATCGCTGTCCCAACGCACCACCCCGACTCCGGGGAGGGCCAGCTTCAACTCCTCCACCACCCTCTGAGTGCCTGCCCCCAGGTATTGAAGCATGCGACTACCGCACTCCTCGCAGCTGGAGGGGGGCCTGCGACGTCGGCCACAGAGATGGCACAGCAGCCCCCGGCTGCGATGGTAGGTGACAGCCACAGAGCAGCGGCGGCACTCCAGGGCCAAGCCGCAGTTCTTGCACTGCACCACAGACGCCGCACCGCGCCGGTTCAAAAAGAGGATGGCCTGTTCTCCCCGACCAACGCATCCTGCCAGCGAGCGAACCAGCCGGCGGCTGAATGGACTGCGATTCCCCTCCCTCAGTTCCTGGCGCATGTCCTCTATTACAACCCTGGCCAACCCCGTCCGCATCTTCTGCTTGGGCGAAGTCTCGCTAGACGGCCCCGCCGGAGACTCCTCAATTTCCCCCGGCGACCCTTCGTCCTTGGGCGAGGACCCCTGCGCCACTATCCGGTATGGTAACTGAAACAGGCGGTGCCGCCTTCCACGGCGGGCACGCCTTTCCGGTGATGCATGCCTTTCCCACGATGCATGCCTTTCCGGTGATGCATGAAAATAGGTAGCCACGTCAGGAGTGGCGCTGCCCATCAACAACGGCGCGCCCGAAATCTGAGAAATCTTCCACGCCGTCTCTCTGGCGTGATATCGGGGCGGCTGGTTCTCCTCCTTATAATTCCACTCGTGCTCCTCGTCTATTACGATGAGGCCCAAATCCGGCAGAGGCGAAAACAGCGCGCTCCTTGGCCCCACCACCACGTCGTAGGCTCCCCCACGGATCCGCCACCAGGCATCGAACCGTTGCTGCAGACTCAGCCCGCTGTGGAGCAGGGCCACCCTCCCGGGAAAGCGAGCGTTGATTCGGTCTTCCATCTGCGGCGTCATCGAAATCTCCGGCACCAGCAGAATCCCGCGGCGTCCCAGGCTGATGCACCGCTCCAGCGCGCGCAGATACACCTCCGTCTTGCCGCTGCCCGTGACCCCGTGCAGCAGTACGCTGCGAGGCGACGCTCTTTTGTCATCGAGAAGAGTACGCATGTAGGCCGCGACGCGATGCTGCTCCGGCGTGAGGGTTGGCAGCAGCCCCAGCTGGTAGTCCAGAGACCTTCGCCGACCATCGCTGCGAATCCACTCCTGGGCCAGAAGACCCTTTTCGACGAGACCCCTTACCGCCGAGGAACCAAACTCCTTCATGGCGACGCTATAGGGAATGCCGCTGGGATGTTCCAACGATTCTGCAAGCAGCGCCGCCTGTCTAGGCGCACCCTTAAGACGAGACAGCGCCTCCTCCTTCAAGCCTTCGCCGCGGACGTTTGACAGCAGCGAGCGTTCGTACCGGGGCGCCGTGCGCGGACGGACTATCTCCCACTCTCTTGCCAGGACTCCCCTTCGCGTCAACCGATTCAAGGTCGAGCCTGCTCTTCGCCCCAAGGCTTTCTTGACGACGCTTTCTGGCTTTCGCCCTCCCTGGGCAAGGAACTCATAAACGGCTGCCTCTTCCTCAATCAGGCCGGAAGGTCGTTCCCGTGCAGTTTTGACATGCGCGCGAAGGCGGGTCCTGAACCCTGGCGGCAGCATAAGGGTAGCCGCCTCGAAGAGGGACGAGAGATAGTAGCGGCTCAACCATCCAGCCAACTCCAGCCCCCACGACGGCAGCAGCGCGCTGGGGGCAATCGCGGAGATGACCGGACGCGTTGTATCCAACGCAGTATGGTCCGAAACTTCAAAGACCATTCCCTGAACGGGGCGCGGGCCGAGAGGGACCCACACAAGCTGTCCGGGGAATACTTCCATCCGCGGCGGGATGCTGTAGGTGAGAGTCCGGTTTACCCCCAGCGGCACGTCTACGGCAACTTCAGCGTACTTCATGCAGCACCATCCGCACGAAGCATCCGCACCTCGACCATGAAAATAAACCGCTTTGGATCAGATCCCTTAGGGGCGTCCCTTGTGGGCGCCCTGATTCCGTTACGCTGGCCATCCCCTGTAGGGGCGGTTCGCGAACCGCCCACCCCATCCAGGTTTAGTAGCGGCCCCGCTCCTTGATGCGCGCCGCCCGTCCGAAGCGGCCCCGCAGGTAGTAGAGCCGGGCGCGACGGACTTTCCCACGTCGCACCACTTCCACCGACTCTATTCGGGGTGAATAAAAGGGAAAAGTTCGCTCCACCCCAATGTTCTGAGTGACTCGACGAACCGTGAAGTTCGCGCCGGGACCTTCCCCTCGTCGCTTGATGACCACACCCTGGAAGGCCTGAATTCGCTCCCGCTCCCCCTCCCGGACCCGATAGTTGACCTTCACCGAATCTCCCGGGCCGAACTCCTGTATCTTGGGGTTCGCCTTTACGTTTATTACAGAACTAACCGCCATGACCGCTCTTCTCCCAATTGCGCTACAAAAGCATATTCTACCGCCTCCCCACTATTGTGGGCAAGCTGATGTGACTCCCCCTACCCGTTCCTTTACCCGTAGGAGCAACCCTTGTGGTTGCCATAGTCCAGTTACACCGGCCCATCCCGTATGGGCGGTTCGGGACCCACCTTGTCCCCGTCGCAATGCCATCCCTCCCCCAAACGCGCGTCCCTCGTAGAAGCCTCCTTACGACCAAAGGACGGAATCTAGTCATGAAATGAACTCGTGCTATACTCGCATCGGCTGGCGAACTGAGGAGAATGACGTCAATGGTCGAACGGGACTACGTGATGGTTCAGGAGCGGCCCAAACGAACAACGGGTGGCGGGTGGCGCAAGGTGACGCTGGGGGAGTGTACCGTCATCAACGATGCAACTTATTCGCCAAAGGAAGCGTGGCCGTTCATCAACTACCTCGAGACTGGCAAGGACAAGATACCTAGCCGTGCTCGCCGAAAGGTTAAGGCAGGGGATATTGTGTACTCCACGATTCGCCCCAATCAAAAACACTTCGGACTGCTCAAGAGACTCCCTGAGAAGTTCCTAGCCTCAACGGGGTTCGCTGTGCTGAGGGGAAGGGATGGTATTGCAGACACGGGCTTCCTCTATTGGTTCTTGGCGCAGGACCACATTGTCGATTACCTTCATTCTATTGCGGAGAACAGCACGTCCGCATATCCGTCTATCAGACCAAACGACTTGGAGCAGCTAACTCTATCCCTACCACCCCTACCCGAACAGCGGGCCATTCCCCAGAAAATACAATCCTGCGAGAGTTCAAATCTGGCGTGCGTTTTCGCAACCGCGATACGTTGTTTGCCCGTATAACGCCCTGCTTGGAAAACGGCAAAACGGCCTTTGTCCAATCGTTTCCCGGAGGTGCCGTGGGATGGGATTCAACTGAATTCATCGTCTTGCGGGCAATCTACCCAGTTATTGCCGAATACACGTATTTATTGGCCCGCGATTCGGCATTTCGTGCACACGCTATTCAGAACATGACAGGAACCTCGGGACGGCAACATCCTCGAACAGAAGCCCTTGCCTCCTATCTGTTGACGTATCCTCCAGCGAATGTTTGGAGTGAATTCAGTTCACAAGTTACACTTGTGTTCGATAATATTGAGTTGAACCGAAAAGAATCTAATAGCCTTGCCGCCCTCCAGGACGCGCTGCTGCCACGTCTGGTAGGCGGGGAAGTGCGGGTGGCTTGTCCAAAGAGCCTGCGCAGAAAGCAGCAAAGATGAAACCGGTTCTCTATCATATGGATCGCTTTCCACCCAAGACGTTGCACTGGGAAAAGCTGTTGCCAGCTATAGGCCCGGCCCATGCCGCTGTCGCAGCCTATGAAGGCATGTTGTACCTATTCCCTAATTCGAATGTGATTCTTTCTCCACTGGCAACCCGGGAGGCCGTTCTGTCCAACCAGATAGAAGGCACGCAGACTACGCTAACTGAAGTGTTAACGTTCGAAGCTGAGGGCAACCTGTCCGACGAAAGCACCTCTGCTAGGGCAGACATGAGAGAGGTTCTGAACTACCGAATTGCGCTCTATAGCGCTATCGATATGATGAACAAGATACCACTGTCTCAACGGCTGATTAGGTCTGCGCACAAGGAATTGCTACAAGGCGTGCGAGGATACAACAAAGCCCCAGGCGAGTATCGTCGAATTCCGGATACTTGTTGGATTGGACCACCAGGCTCCACGATCGAAAATGCCGATTTCATCCCGTGCGCGGTACAGGATTTGCCCATTGCCATGAATGCCTGGGAATTCTATATGCATGAAGCTGCACCGGATCCCCTGGTGCAGCTTGCAATCGTCCACGCGGAATTTGAAGCTATCCACCCATTCTTGGATGGCAATGGTCGCATCGGACGGTTGATAGTTCCACTCTTCATGGTCTCAAAGAACCTTCTCACACATCCTCACTTTTATATCAGCGAATATCTCGCTATCAATCGCGATGAGTACTATGAACGTCTATCGGTAGTATCCCGAGATGACGATTGGACAGGGTGGTGCGCCTTTTTCCTTCGCGCCGTAACCGAACAAGCCCGCATGAACCAAGCTAGAGTCAAAGCAATTCTTGACCTCTACAATGAGCGTGCAGAGTGGGTAGTTGAGAAAACTCACTCCCAGTATGGAGGCCGCGCCCTCAATTGGATATTCAGCAAGCCTATATTTCAATCATCAGACTTTGTCGGAAACGCTGACATTCCCAAACCAACAGCCGGCCGTATTTTACGAATTTTCAGAGATAACGGTATGCTGCGAGTTCTAATACCTGCCAAAGGCCGGCGACCGGCACTCTTGGCCTTCACAGACTTGCTTAACATCGCCGAAGGACGGAATGTATTTTGAGTTTCATCTGTTAACGTCAACCAAGTTTGTGACTCACAAAACCCAAAATGTAATATACAAAGTCATTCGGCATACACAGCTGAGTTACAAACTTGCATCGGAATCGCAAGTATTAAGAACGCCCCCTCTAACATCCCCGCTATAGCCAAGTTCGGGACGGATGCCTTTACAATGAACGGTGTCCGTCCCACCTCTTACTCCGCAGCTTCAGCCGATAGCAGTTCGCCGGAGGGGATCTAACCCTTCCCCCCATACCCCAATCCCTCCAAAAACCCCAAGTCCTCCGCCGAAAGCTCCGCCTTCGCCAGCAAGTCCGGCCGCCACCGGAGCGTTCGCTCCAACGCCCGCTCCCGACGCCACTTCTTTATCTCTCCGTGATTGCCGGAAAGCAGCATCTCCGGCACGTCCCAACCCTCGTATCGCGCCGGACGAGTGTAAACCGGGTGCTCCAACAACCCCGACGTTATAGAGTCGCGGCCAATGCTTTCGGGCGAACCCACCACCCCGGGCAGCAGCCGGACCACCGCGTCCGCCAGGACCATGGCCGCCAGCTCCCCGCCCGACAGAACGTAGTCGCCAATGCTCACGTCGTCGGTAATCAGATGCTCCCGCACCCGCTCGTCGACTCCCTCGTAGTGGCCGCATAAGACAATCAGGTACCGTTGCCGGGCAAACTCCTCCACCATCTTCTGGTTCAATAGCTTGCCCTGAGGCGAAGTCAGAATGACCCGCGTCGTCGCCATCTCTAGCTGCGTAATCCCCGAAAGAATCGTCTCCACGCCCTCGAAGATCGGCTCCGGCTTCATTACCATCCCCGAATCTCCGCCAAACTGGTAGTCGTCCACCGTTCGATGCCGGTCGTGGGTGTAGTCCCGAATATTGTGGAGGCGAATATCCACCGCCCCTTTTTCAACCGCCCGCTTCACGATACTCTGGTCGAAAGGCCCCTGGAACATCTCCGGGAACAGCGTCAAAATGTGTATCTGCATGGAAGAGAGGGCTCGTCAGCCGCCCGTGGGGTGACCTTTCGCCCTATCCTTTAGAATCTCCAGGGCATGGGGCAGCACGGGCAGAATCACCTCCAGGCATTCCTCCACCGCCTTGGGACTGCCGGGCAGCGTCACTATTAAAGTGTGTCCACGGGCGCCCACCACCGAGCGGCTGAGCATTGCCATGGGAGTCTTGCTCAGGGTCTGGGCCCGCATGGTCTCGGCCATGCCAGGGACTTCCCGGTCGATGACTGCCAAGCACGCTTCCGGAGTCACGTCGTTGGGACTTAACCCCGTTCCTCCTGTGCTGACAATCAGGTCCAAACCGTCCCTGTCGGCCCACGCCCTGAATCGGTCCTCTATAACCTCTTGTACGTCGGCAATAACCTCGTAACGAACCTCCTTATATAAGGGGGACGACAGGATCCGCCGGATGGCCATGCCGCTGGCGTCTTCTCTCTTGCCCTGATGGCCACTGGTGCTCACTGTAAGAATACCCAAAGTAAACATAAGCCGCTCCTCTATCTATGGTAGCACGCCGCTTTAGCGTAGGACAATTTCGATGAATCGACCAAAAATTGCGTCCCTAATACTACCTGCAAAACATGGCGCATTGAAGCTAACTAACGGACAAATATCCACGTTGGCGGACTCAGGAAAATGGGCATAACGGACAAAATTCTGCAAATATCTGAAAATTACATTAAATTCACATAAAACTAATCTGAAAAAGACTTGAAGCATTGTTCGAACCGATGTTAACTTACCTACATTGCTTGGGTAATGCAGGTGGCAGGCCAACATTAGAGCCTCTATCTAACATAAGCGAGGACGCCTACCACTCGGATAGCGTCACGCAAATGGGGATTCCCCTGCGGGAAGTCCTTAAATGTTGGAAGAGCAACGGTCTGCAACGCCACTCTTAGGAAAACTCCTACAAGAGTGGGCAATCCAAGTGCACAGAATTTAGGGGCAGGAGGCCAGGTGACCTCTACCAAGGTGAGAACCGCAACACTGCCAGGGGCCGCCTTAGAAGGGTTGAGACACCCCATGGATGACGTTTCCTTCGCCCATCAACCGGTACTACTGAAGGAAGCCATCGAAGCTTTGGCGGTGCAACCCGGCGGCAGATACGTCGACTGCACCCTCGGCGGCGGCGGCCACGCGGAAGCGATTCTGCAAGGGTGCCTTCCTCACGGTCGATTGCTGGGCATCGACGCAGATACGGAAGCCCTGGAAATCGCCCGCTCGAAGCTTGCCCGGTTCCATGACGCTTTTACCCCGGTTCACGGCAGCTACGCAGACTTGGAAGAGATCCTGGACCGGCACGAATTTGGCCCTGTGGACGGAATCATCTTCGACCTCGGCCTGTCCTCCCTCCAGCTCGAGGCCTCAGGCCGTGGATTCAGCTTCCGGCGGGAAGAACCTCTCGACATGAGGTTCGACACGACCGCCCCCAACCCAACGGCAGCAACCATAATCGACAGAAGCAGTGAGCAAGAGTTGGTCCGCCTTCTCCGTAGCTACGGGGAAGAGCGCCGCTCCCGCGCTATAGCTAGGGCCTTGGTTGCGAACCGGCCATTCCGAAGCGCGGCACACTTGGCCCAGGTAGTTACCCGCCACACAGGTCCTTCCCGGGGCGGCATACACCCGGCCACGCGCACCTTCCAGGCTCTGCGCATAGCCGTCAACGGGGAGTTGAACAATCTAAGAACTGGGCTGCAGCAGGCCGTAAGCGCCCTCAAGCCCGGAGGTAGGCTGGTAGTCATCAGCTACCACAGCCTGGAGGACAGGATAGTCAAGGAAACCTTCAGGAGGGAATCCCAAGACTGCGTATGCCCGCCGGAATTCGTCCAGTGCGTATGCAGTCATCAAGCACGGTTAAGCACTATTCATAGGAAGACCATCACACCAACGGTAGAGGAAAAGGTAAGGAATCCTCGCAGCAGAAGCGCTCGAATGCGGGCAGCACAATATCTCAAGGCTAGGTCAACCTAGCGACTGGTTGAAAGGAAGGCTCATGGCAAAAGATATCTTTTATACCGCTCTAGACATTGGTACCAGCAAGGTCGCCACCGTGGTTGCCCAGGTGGGACCAGATGGAGAACTCAAGATTGTGGGCGCCGGTTTGGTTCCTTCTCAAGGCGTGGTCAAGGGCCAGATCGTCAACGTAGCAGAGGCACAGGAAGCCGTTCAAACATCCGTTAACGAGGCACAGCGGTACATGGGATACCGAATCCCGTGGACCTACGTTAGCATCGCCGGAGCCTCCACCTCCTGCTTCAACACCACCGGAGTCATACACGCCGATACCAACGGAGGGCCCATTACCGGCGAAAACGTAGAGCAGCTGGTTCAGACCTCCTATCCCCAAATTCCGGAAGATAAGCAACTGCTCCACGTCATGCCCGTCAACTACGTGGTGGATGGCTATCGAGGGGTTCGCAGCCCTCTGGGTCTCCACGCTGGACGGGTAGAGGTTGAGTCCCACGTCGTAATGGCAGACAAAGACGCCATTCGCCAGACCCTCCACGCCGTGGAGGACTGCAACGTGCCCGTTCGCGACGTGGTCCTGTCTTCCTTGGCCTCCGCAGAGGCCACCCTATTCCAGGATGAGAAGGAGATGGGGGTCGTGCTGGCAGACATGGGCGCCGGCACCACAGACTTGGCCATCTTTAAAGACGGTAGCCTCTGGTTCGACACCTCCATTCCGGTTGGTGGCAATCAGTTGACCCGGGACCTTTCCGTGGCCCTGGGCATGCCGTACTACTTCGCAGAGGACCTCAAGGACAAGTGGGGACACGCCGCCCCGGACATGGAACAAGCCGGCGAGGAAGTGCTGCTGCCCAGCTTCCAGGGTCAATCCCGCAGGCTGATCCGAAGGGGCACCTTGTGCAAACCTCTGATAGATCGTTTACAAGAAACTCTGGGTCTTATCATGCTTAGGGCCCAGCAGGCAGGTTTGCGCCGGCTTCCCCCGGGGGGCGTAGTCCTCACTGGCGGAACCGCAAGGATTCCCGGCCTTCAGCAGATGGCCACCGAGATTCTGGCTTGCCCCGTTCGGGTTGCCGCTCCCATAGGTATCCGCGGCTTCAGTCCGGAGCACAACCAGCACGCCTTCTCCACCGTGATAGGGCTGCTGCTGTGGGGCATCAAGAACCAGAACCGCTCGCGGGTCTTCAGCAAGAGCCGGGCTGAATACGGATCCAGCAAGGGGTCCAAGGCCTTCTTTCAGCGCATTAAGAAGGCCGTCAAAGTCAAGTAGTTAAAACCAACGGGAAACCAATATAACAGTAGAGGAGGAGTCATGGAATACCAGCAAGACCATCACGTGGAGGACCATAACCCGGTCTTTTCACTACCGGAAGGCAAACCTTACGGCAACCCTGTCATTCGAATCATCGGGGTTGGCGGCGGTGGGAGTAACGCCGTTAACCGCATGTTCAGTGACCGGGTGTCAGGCGTGGAATACTTCGCCATCAACACGGACGCCCAGCATCTCGCCCTTTTGGACGTGCCCAACAAGCTCGCCATCGGCCAGTCCCTCACCCGAGGCCTGGGCGCCGGCGGAAACCCTGACATTGGCCGTCAGGCCGCCGAGGAGAGCCGGGATAAGCTCGAACAGCTAACCCAAGGCGCAGACATGGTCTTCCTGGCTTGCGGCATGGGTGGCGGCACCGGCACCGGAGCCCTCCCCATAGTCGCCCAAATTGCCAAGGAATCCGGTGCCCTAACCGTCGCTGTAGTCAGCCGTCCCTTCTCTTTTGAGGTCCGGACCCGGCGCAAGAACGCCGATGAAGGCCTCCTGAGACTCCAGGACCACGTGGACACCGTCATCACTATCCCCAATGACAAGCTCCTGGACATGGAGCGTCAGCGGGAAAACCAGACCGTTTCTTGGGACGACGCCCTCCGCCTCGCGGACTCCGTCCTCCAGCATGGCATCCAGGCCATCGCTGAAGTGGTCATGGTGACCGGCGAGATCAACGTGGACTTCGCCGACGTGCGGGCAATCATGCTCAACGCCGGTCCCGCTTGGCTGGCCATCGGTCACGGCACTGGCGAGAACCGGGCCCTGGACGCCGCTCGCATGGCTACCAAGAGTCCGTTGCTCGACATCGCCATCGAGGGCGCCAAGAGGATCCTCTTCGTCATGACCGGCGGGCCTTCCCTCTCCCTCCGCGAGATCCAGCAGGCCTCCAGTGTCATTGAAGAGTTGGCCGACGCCGAAGCCAACGTCATCTTCGGCACCGTCAAGGACCCCAAGCTGACCGATGAAGTCAAGATAACCCTGGTGGCCGCTTCCTTCCCAATGCCCGAGGAGAACATGGTCCAGCGTCAAGAAGAGTTGCGGAATCTTCTCCGACAGAGCGTCAGCCAGACCGGCGACGACCTGGACGTTCCCAGCTTCCTGCGCAAAGAGACAGTCTCCCGCAACCGAGGTTTCTTTGGGTAGGCAACGCCACTAGCTCCTTGCATTCCGAGTAATGTTCCTAGGGTCTAAGGACTACTAGCCACTTGTAGAGGAGACCCACGACACCTGGGAATCCACTGAGGCCCCGACGCAAGCGTCGGGGCCTCTCAATTTTTCCCAAAATCCCTGCCTCCATGCACCCAGCCGCGCGCCTTCACCGCGTGGCTGGATGCATCCTCTGATTGTGGTCAACCCCCGCAACCTCGCAGGATGCAACGCTTGCACGTTTCAGTTATCTACTATATATTGTGCTCTCACGCCGCCTCTATACTCTATATAGATATTGTATCTGCACCGTGCAGCGTAAAATCCGTTGCGTGTAAAGCGGTTGCCGTAATTGGGGGGTGCGGCTGCGGCATTCAACCTCAATCAGGAGCGTTCGAGCGGACTCGCACAGTGCAATGTCCATACTGCAACGGCGCAAATTCGAAAGTCACAGATTCTCGCTCTGCGGAGGACAGCATTCGTCGGCGCCGGGAATGCGTCGACTGCGGCCATCGATTCACAACCTACGAACGCATCGAATCCATCCCTCTCCAGGTAATAAAGCGCGATGGGCAAAAACAGGAATTTCAGAGGAGCAAGCTCCTCTCCAGCATCGCCATCGCCTGTGCCAAGAGGCCAATCCCCTCCCGCAGCATCGACCGCATAGTGCAGGACGTGGAAAGACAGCTTCATTCCCTGGGGCGCTCGGAGGTTCCTACCGTTGTCATCGGGGAGATGGTCATGGAGTATCTTCGCGGGCTGGACTGGGTCGCCTACGTGCGCTGGGCAAGCGTATACAGGGACTTCCAAGACTTGGAGAGCTTCGAGCAGGTGGTGGAAGACCTCAGGAAGCGAGAGGGTCAACCCCAGGACTCTATCCAACTCACCCTGATGGACCAGGGACCCGCCAAGCTGAGGCGAGCCAGGACGAAAACTCGCCGACGCTCCAACGGGACAACATAGCAATTCTAAACAGGGGCAGTTATTTGAAAACAGGCAGCAACAAACAGGCAGCCGCCATCGACGCGCTTATCCCATTGGTGATTCCCGAGAAGGGCATTACCCGCAGCCAACTGGCCAAGGTGCTCAAGATAAGCTATGCCCAGGCCACCCGCTCCCTGGAGCTTATGCGGCGTCATCGGCTCCTTAGCCGTCGAATTCGCAAGTCCCAGTTCGTCTATCGCCTCACCGCAGGCAGGGACCATCTCGCCAACGGCATAACCAGTACCATCCACGTCAACTAGCCCGTTGGAATCCAGGAGTCCATTCCCAAACACTTTTACTATTCCTAATTTTTAGAAAGGATGCCGTGACGAACTTGCCTCCATAAAGAAAAATCACAATTGGAATTTTTACGAAATTCTCCGAATCCAAAATTCCCTAAATTTATAAAATTGGTAATTTGAAATGACAACTTTGCAGCTAACGCAGAACGCTAAAATCGTCCTCAAGACCCGCTACCTGCTGGGGGACGAAACGCCGGAAGACCTGTTTTGGCGCGTGGCCCATGCCATTGCGGAGCCGGAAGACCCCAGTCTCCACGCTTTCCAGGGCCGCGACTACTGGGCCCAGGAATTCTACGACCTGATGACCTCATGCCGGTTCATGCCCAACTCCCCCACCCTGTTCAACGCCGGCACCGGCCAAGGTACCCTCTCCGCCTGCTTCGTCATCCCCGTGGAAGACACCATGGAGAGCATAATGCAGGCGGCCACCACTTCGGCCATGATCCAGAAGTTCGGCGGCGGCATCGGCTACGCATTCTCCAAGTTGCGCCCTCGTGGCAGCCCCATCTCCACCACCCACGGCAAGGCCTGCGGCGCAGTTGCCGTCCTCAAGATGCTCAGCGCCCTCAGCGACATGATTACCCAGGGCGGCAAGCGCCACGGCGCCAACATGGGCATCCTCCATGTCAGTCACCCGGAAATCTTCGACTTCATCCACATGAAGGACGCAAACACCGACGCTCAGAACTTCAACGTGTCAGTGGCCATTACCGACGATTTCATGCAGGCCCTGGAGCGGGACATGGATTGGGACCTCGTCGACCCATCCAGCAAGGAAGTGGTCCGTACCATCCCCGCCCGGCAGATATGGGATGAGATAATCGACTCCGCCTGGCAGACGGGCGACCCCGGTCTCTATTTCATAGACGAGGCCAACCGCAACAACCCCACGCCACACCTGGGCAGCCTGGACAGCACCAACCCCTGTGGCGAAGTCCCCCTCCTGGGATTCGAAGCCTGCAACCTCGGCTCTCTGAACCTGGCTATGTTCGTAAATCAAGGCGTATTCGACTATGACGGACTAGCGGAGACCACCCGCACCGCCACCCGCTTCCTCGACAACGTGGTAACCGTAAATCACTTTCCCATCCAGCAGGTGAAGGACGCCGTGGAGAAGACCCGCAAGATTGGCCTCGGCGTCATGGGTTGGCACGACGCCCTCATCAAAATGGGCATATCCTACGAGTCCCCCGAGGCGCTGGACGTGGCCGACCAGGTCATGGGTCTCATCAACCGGGTAGCCCGGGAGACCTCCATCGAACTCGCCCGGGAGCGGGGCGCATACCCCGCCTGTCGGGAAGATGTACCCATCCGAAACTCCACCCGCACCTGCATCGCCCCCACGGGCACCATCAGCGTAATCGCCGGCGCTTCCAGCGGCATTGAGCCCATCTTCGCCGTCGCTTTCATCAAGAACGTCCTGGACGGCAAGCAGCTACGGGAAGTCAACCCCTACTTCGTCGAAATGGCCAAGGCCGGCGGCTACTACAGCGAGGAGCTTATGGATGAGGTGGCGCGCACCGGCTCCGTACAGAACGTCGACGCCGTGCCGCCACACGTGAAAGAACTCTTCAAGACCTCCCTGGAAATCGACTACAAGGCCCACGTCAACATGCAGGGGGTATACCAGAAGCACACTAACTTGGCCGTAAGCAAGACCATCAACATGGCCAACGACGCCAACCGGGAAGACGTTCAGCAGGCCTACAAGATGGCCTACGGCTCCCATTGCATCGGCATCACCATCTACCGGGACGGCTCCAAGCCCACCCAGGTCCTGGAGGTCCAAGCAAGCAAGGACAAACAGGACACGGCAACCCAAGCCTTGCCCACACTCACGAAGCGCCCTCGGCCCAGCCTTATGCAGGGCGTAACGGAGCGGGTGCGCACAGGCCACGGTAACATGTACGTGACCGTCAACTTCGATGAGGAACTGAGTCCCTTCGAGGTCTTCTCCTCCACCCTTGGCAAGGCTGGCGGCTGCGAGTCCGCCGGCATGGAGGCCATAGCCCGCCTGATCTCCCTGGCCCTTCGCTCCGGTATAGACCCAATGGAGATTATCGACCAGCTCAAGGGCATAACCTGCGTCCCTGCTTGGGACCAGGGCATTCTGGTGGGTTCCCCCGCCGACGCCGTGGCCCTGGCCCTGGAACGCCACATCCCCGGCTCCGTTCGCGGTCAGGGACGTCCGTCCTACGCCAAGCAGCTTCAGCTAGATACTGCTGAATACTCCCAACCCAGGGAGTCCAACGGCAACGGCACGCACCTTCACGACACCGGCGTACGGTGCCCCGAATGCAACGGCTTGACAATCTTCCAGGAGGGCTGCCAAGCTTGCCTCTCTTGTGGCTGGAACCGGTGCGAATAGCGTCGTCCTGAGAGGCCCCCAATGGCAAACACGGAAAGACCCGTCATCGCCATCACCATGGGAGACCCCTGCGGCATCGGCCCGGAGGTCATCGTCAAGGCGCTGTCGGAACCTGACGTCCATGCCATCTGCCGGCCCATAGTCGTCGGCAGCGTGCCCGCCCTGGAGGCCGCCCTTAAGTTAACCGATGCGCCCCTTAATATCCGGCGCATTGATGCGCCGGATCAGGCGGAAGACGACCTGTCGCTGGTCAACATCATCGACCCGCAGAACCTGGACTCCCGGCAAATTACCGTGGGCCGCATCTCGCCTCCCTGTGGACGCGCCGCCATGGAGTGGGGCACCGCCGCCGCGCACCTGGCGTTGAATGGTAGCGTCAATGCTCTGGCCACCGCCCCGGTGAACAAGGAGGCCGCCAGCCTGGCCGGCTATAAGGCCATCGGTCACATGGAACTGCTCCAGGAGATTACGGGCGTGAGCGCCGTTGCAACCATGCTAATCTCCGGCAGCCTGCGCGTCGTTCACCTCACCACCCATCGCTCCCTTCGCGTGGCCTGCGATTATGTCACCCGAGAGCGCGTTCTCTCCATGTTGGAGTTGACCCATGGGAGCTTCCGTCGATGGGGCTTCACCGCACCCCGAATCGCCGCCGCTGCATTAAATCCCCACGCCAGCGACGGCGGCCTGCTGGGGGACGAAGAGGCCGAAGCCATAGCCCCCGCAGTGCAAGACGCACAACACCGGGGCATCCTCGCCCAAGGCCCCATCCCTGCCGACGTGGTCTTCCACCAGGCCATCCGCGGCGCTTACGACGTTGTGCTGGCCATGTATCACGACCAGGGCCACATTCCCATAAAAGTGCACGGCTTCGAACAGAGCGTCAGCGTCAACCTCGGACTGCCCTTCGTACGCGCCTCCGTGGATCACGGCACCGCCTTCGACATCGCCGGCCAGGGCGTCGCCGACCATACCAGCATGATAGAGACCATCTGCTTGGCCTCCCTCCTAAGCACCGGCCAAGGCCTCAACCAAGGCCACTAGCGTCGCGATAGCCCTCTTCCCAACTAGAGGAGGCGTCAGACCGTCTGCCAGTCTCCATCTTGACGATATAAACAATGCTTGATAGTATGAGGCTGTTGACTCTCGGCTGATTAATGGGTGTCACACGCGGGAGATGATGTTTACAATCTCGCGAGTTGAAGCTTATACTTAAACTAATAGCTTGAGATGCAGGAGGTGGCCCGTGGGAGTTCGCACTGACTATCTTGTTGCATGCCCGTCCTTCTTCGAAGGTATGGCGCGTCTCGCTGATCTCGGCGGTACGCTCAATGAGTATAACTACTCATCAGATGGTGAAGCAGCAGATTCCATCGCAATATGGTCGGATTGGGCCGTGACAGGCCAGGATATATACGAGGCTATGAAGACTTATGAAAATGAGGTGATGGAAGTATTGCCCTGATAGCTTGATAAATGCCTAAGCGGAAGAACAAGAAAGCACGTAATCTCACCAAGAAGGAGCCTGCCAAGCAGCAGGCTCCTGTTGTTTCGTCCAAGTCGATTGAGGTCACAGCATGGAAAGGGCCTATCCCTCCCCCGGCTATACTAGAGGAGTACGAGGCGGCGCTTCCCGGCGCTGCGGACCGCATCATAAGCATGGCGGAGAAACAAGCTGCCCATCGCATGGCGCTTGAGGCTTTAGTGATTGGGGGCGATTCTCAGAGGAGCCGCTTGGGAATCATTTTTGGGTTCATCATCACCTTGGCCGCTTTAGGCGGTGCTGTCTTTCTCATCTATAACGATAAAAACGTGGCTGGTCTCATCCTTGCAACTACTGCCATAGTTGGGTTGGTTAGCGCATTCGTGTACGGAACCAATGCCCGCCGAGCGGAGCGAAGTCAAAAGGCCTCAAATATGCCGCAGGTTAGAAATCCTCAGCCCTAGCTGCGGGACCACCCCGTAAAATCATCCCCGTCCCATAGGGATACCCCCCCTGCAATGCTATAATAGGCGACACTTTCAGTAGGGCGGTGCCATGAACCTTTCATTCATAGGCGGCGGCGCCATGGCGGAAGCCATGATTCGCGGCGTTCTTTCCCAATCTCTGGCCAAGCCGGAGAACATCTACGTGGGCGAGATCTCCGAGGAGCGGTGCCGCTACCTCTGCGACACCTATCGAATCTACGCCTCGCCCCGCAACGTCGCCGCCGCGTCCAAAGGCGAACTCGTGGTGCTCGCCGTTAAACCCCAGAACTTCCAAGACGTTGCGCCCGATCTACGAAGCTGCCTATCGTCTAGTCAAACGGTCCTCTCCATCATTGCCGGTCTACCCATGTCCACCCTCACCGGCGAACTCGACCACGCCGCAGCCATACGTGTCATGCCTAACACGCCGGCCCAGATCGGCGAAGGTATGACTCTCTGGTTATGCGCCCCGTCCGTCTCGGACGACGCCGCTACCCAGGCCGAGGCGATTCTGGCAACCCTGGGCGATCAGATGCGAGTGGACCGGGAGGCGTACATAGACATGGCCACGGCCCTTAGCGCCAGCGGTCCCGCCTACGTCTTCCTCTTCATTGAGTCGCTGATAGACGCCGGCGTACATCTCGGGATGCCCAGGCCCATGTCAAGCCGGCTGACCCTCCAAACGGTGTTGGGCAGCGTGCGGCTTGTGAAGGAGACGAAGAGCCACCCTGCGGATCTCAAGAACATGGTCACGTCCCCCGGAGGCACCACCGCTGCGGCCCTTATGGCCCTGGAGGAAGAATCATTCCGGGCCACGGTAATGAAGGCCGTCGTCGCCGCCCACCGTAGGTCCGTCGAGTTGTCTGAGGAGTAGCGAACTTGGCCTCCAACGAATTCCTCATTGGCATTGGAATTCTCCTGCGCTTTGCGGGCTTCGTCATATTCGGTCGCGTCATGATCTCGTGGCTGGTGGCGGCACAGATGTTGTCTCCCACCAACCCCATAGTCAACGCACTCTTCAGCATTACGGAACCCATCCTCGACCCAATAAGAAAAGTAATACCCCGGGTGGGCATGTTCGACTTCTCCCCGATGCTGGTAATGATTTTTCTCTTTGTCGCAGCGGAGATACTCCAAAGGTCCTAGTATCGATTCCCTTCCGCTTCACCCTTCTTTCTCCAGCGTCTTGTGCCCAACTCTAACCTAAAGCGGCTTTTCTGTTGACACGGTCCGGGAACCACACTCCCGTTGACATCCCCAAGCCCATTTCAAACATTCCAAACATAACCACCGAGCTGTACTCTCAGCACCTGACGACGTAGTGACAATTGCCGCCGGGGCCGCCTTCGCCATAACTGAAATTGGGAGAACCTCAATGGTGCTTGCCCATTCACTCCAGAAATGGCCGAGCAAAAAGTTGCGAGAGGGAGCCGAAAAATTCCGTATCAGATTCCGGACGGAGGGGCGTCGGTTGTGGGCTGAGTGGAATGCCCACCGGAAGGATGCGGAGGCCCAGGGTGAAAAGTTCACTGAACCTCACCCCTAACCAACCCGGTCGACTTGCAAATAGTCCCCTTGTTCGGTAATATCCTACGGATGCCTCTAGTTTCGCACAATTGCACTACGAACATGCGCTTCATTATCGATGAAAGACATCCTTATCCGGAATCAAATGCAACTAGGACGTTCTGCTCTCTATCGATCTCCTGCGTCCAGTCGCCCCCCTGTGGGCGCCGCAAAAAATCGGCGAAGTGCGGCTAAGGCCTACCCTATTCACCCCCACCCTCCTCCTAGCCTTGTTGCTGGGTCTCCTAACCACCCTCCCCGCGGCGACGGCCCCCATCGACTCCTTTGCCGGAACCATCGAATTCCTGGACGCCGAGGGCGTCAGCCCAGTCACCTACGTCAGCCTCAACGGGCCCGCGGCCACCGTTGGAATCCAGCTCCGCATTGAAGACAAAGATCTAGACGTCACCATCAAGAGAGAGGGTGACAACGCCGACGTCCTCGATGCCACTCGCCAATCTTCAGGCCAAGTTCAGCCCTTAGCAGGCGAAGAATGGTTCGACCTGCAGGACATGAACGGCGACGGTAGGGTCGATAGACGGGACATTCGCGCCCTCGACAGCGCAGGAAATAGCGTCGTCACAGAATCGGAACCCATCTGGTACGACGGAACCAACGGCGTTCTGCACGTCCCCGAAAACACCGCCAAGCTGGAATACTGGATCAAGACAAGAACCACCCTCGGCTCCGGGTCGGCTGCACAACAGTCCGGCAGAGAACGACAGGGGCAAGAAGTTTACGACTCCCTAACCAACGGCGCCACCATTCCCGTTCCCGCAGGACACTCGCTCCTGCCCACGGATTACGGCTGGATAGACGTGTTGGAGGCGCAGTCACCCGGCCTCAAAGCAGCACAGGATGTAGAAACAGTTCCAATTCTCGAAATGATGCTGAAAGCCAGCATTAGGGCCTACAACCAAACTCCCGCAAACGAAGAAGAGTCAGACCTGGTGATTGACGCTTTCTTTACCCCGGCGGGAACCAACGGCCAACCTCCAGCCAGCGTATCCTTCAAGGTCTTCCACGCTGTTTCAATCGGCGAGCCGGGAGAACCTGGCTTCCAGCCGGGGGCAGAAGTTGGCGTAGGTCCGGGCGGACAACCCTCCAACGTTGTCATTGAGTACGAGTATTGGGGTAGCCCCGTCAGCGCTTACCCCGAGCGTGCATCCCTTCCGTCGAACGCCGCCCCTCAAGACACAGGTAGAGTTACCCTAAGCAGCGACGCTGCCCCCAAAGGCATCGGCGTCATCCTGGAAGAAACCCACGCCGCTTCCGGCGTCTTCGTCACAGCCATCGTGATTTGCGAAGCCGGCTCGAAAGACTGCATAGCGACACAAGGAAAAACAGTGAATCTTCCCGTAAACAAGGAAGGTGACTCAATCCTGGTGACCTACGAGGACGACTCTCCCTCCAACGACCGTGAAGCTACCTTGCCCTTGGACGTGCACGCCCCCACCCTCGCCCTATTCTCCCCCGCCAGTGGCTCCGCCGGACGAGAGGACGAACCTACCGTCTCCTTCCAGGTCACGGACGCCGAGTCGGGCCTCAACATCGACGACGATCACATAGACAACATCTACGTCGTCGCCGGCCTCCACGACCTGGAAGCGGAACAAGCCGCCGACAGCGTAGTCTTCGAACGCGACGAACTCGATCTCAGCAGCGCAATCGACGGCTACTCCGCCTCCGTAACCATCAACGAGGGAAAGGGCACTAAGGATGCGCTTGACAGCCAAAAGTTGACCGACGACACCCAGTACGAGATCCGCTGGTGGGCCGTCGCCACGGACAACGCCGGCAACGTTGGCATCAGCGACTCGAACAGCGAAACCGACTGCGTCATAGCCTCCGAGGACATAGAAATCTTCAAGTTCCCCTCCGAACGCAGCCAAGCCCAATCGGACGCCCTCATCGCCGCCCTCGAGAAGACCATAGACTTCGAATCAGGCTGCGATCCCCACGTCATCCGCGTAGACACCGCAGACCCTTCGCTGGAAAGGGCCGTCACCGGCTCCTGGCTCGACGACGATACGGAAAAGGAAGGACCGGACGCCATTCGCACCAGCATCGTCGCCATTTTCAACGAGGCCCTGGACTGTGCCACCGTTACAGCGGACGATTTCAAAGTAGACGAATCCGCCCCCAACGACGTGACCTGCAAGGACGCCAATGTCTACCTCGCCGTCAACGAACTAGTGGTTCAACTTTTTTGTATTGAAGGGTAGAGTGACTTTAGCTTGATGCGCGCATTCTCGGTAGTGAAGCGCCAATCCACTCGTATCACATCCCGGTTGCGTTGATTCTGCCAAGCATTGACCTCGCCGCGCAGGATGTCTTGATTGGCAATCCGTCGGTCTAGGCACTGTCGAGCCAGCACACCGATCTCTATCTCCGCCATATTCAACCAACTCCCGTGTTTGGGAGTGTAGTGTATCTCCAGTCGCTCAGCTATAAGCCTCGCCTCAGCAGGCTCGAATGCCTCGTATAGCGAGGACAGCTTGTGAGTGTTGAGATTGTCCATTACCAGCACGATCCGGTCTCTGTCAGGGTAGTCCTCGTCGACCAGTTTCTTTATCACATGCGCCCAGTCCACCTTCGTGCGACGCTCTCTGACCTCGACTCGGCGCCATCCGTCCAACGGTGCAAACAGCATGAACAGGCTGCTCACTCCATTGCGCTCGTATTCGTAGTCGTATGCCGCCGATAAGCCGGGCGCTGCGGGACGCGGCACTCGCGTCTCCTTGACTTGCTGTTTGCTCGTCTCATCCATGCACACAAGGACTTCATTCTCAGCGTAGGGGCGCTGGTAGACTTCCAGCACATCTTCCATCGCGCACACAAACTCCGCGCTCTGTTTGGGCGGAATGCACCAACTCTGCTTCAGCCACGGCTTCAGTTCGTTTTTTTAAGCGCCTGGCGAACCGTCTCGGTGCTAATGGTCTCGACTATCTCACACTCGACCAACTGGTCAGCCAACAGCTTCAGGGTCCAACTGGCACGCCCCTCCGGCGGTTCCCCGCAGGCCATCGCTATCAACCGTGCTTCACCTTCGCCGTCCAGTCTCTTTTGACGCCGACGCAGCTGCTTTTTGCGATTCAGCGCAGACTCGACCCCCTCCTCCACACAGCGCTTGCGTATTCGCTCGACCGTTGACTGTCCTACACCGAGCGCGTTGGTGATGTCCGCGTCCTTCATTCCCCCGTCCGAGCGTGACTCATCGCTCATCAGCAGAATGCGCGCATGGGTCTGTTTGTACGCCGCAGCCCGACCGCGTGAGACCAAGGCGTTGAGTTCCTGTTGTTCGTCGGTAGTCAGTCTGATACGGTACTTCTTGGTAGACATCATGGTTCCTCCTCGGTTCAACGTTACGATTGAACCCCCAAGAGGAACAATGACTATCATGGTCTTCATTTCAATGATGTTGAACCACTAGTCTCTGACGCCATCCCCAAGATAGAGGTGACCAAGGGCGCAGTCTCGGACAAGGCCGGCAACCCCGTCGAGGCCCGTACAGTCACCGCCGAAGACAGCATCCCCGCCAAGCTCTCCGTCACCGTAACGGGAACGGGCGACGGCGGGACCCGCGCGGTAACAAAAAGGGCCGTCACAGTGACCATTTCTTCGGACGAATTACTCTCCAGCAGTCCCATGGTGACCATCAATAGGATAGGCGATGACTATTCGCTGGTTAGATTTAGCCAGGGAGAAGCGTTACCCACGGGCACCGTTAACCGATGGATCCTGACGACAGCCCTGCCCAGAGACGGCCTCTACGCCGTGCGCGTGTCCGCCGTGGATCAAGGAGGCAGAATTGAGGCAACCGTAGGTCTGGACGAGACTGACTTCAGCGCCGCCTCTCTAAAAGACCCTAACGCCATCCTTTTCGAAGTAGACAGCAAGCTGCGTCCCCCCACCCTTATGCCGGAGGACGGCGGTACAACGGTCAACCCAGACGTATTCATCAGGATACACTTCAAAAACGAGGCCGCAGAATACGGCCTCACCAAAGAGACGGACAACGAGTTTCCCCCGCCGGCCAAGACCCGCAAGGCCACCGCCGAATCGAACATGGTGGACGTGAGCTTCGATACCCACAACACGGTGGAACTCATCAGCGCCACGTTCAACGGCGAGGATGTTACCGGCGACGTAATCACAAGAGATAACCTGCTCTTCTACTATCACCCCGGCAATCTCGACCTCGGCGACTACCGGCTAGAGTTAGAAGCCAAGGACAACGCAGGCAACTGGTCGACGGACACGCTGAACTTCACGGTGATTGAGCGACGGCCGTACAAGCTGCCTATCAACCTCGGCTTGAACCTCGTGTCCCTGCCTGCCGACCCAGCGGACGGCAGCTTGACCGCCATATTCGCCGGAGAGCTGGACATCGTCACCGTGGTAACCTACGAAAATGCCACGGGGGTGTGGTTGACCGCCACTCGTGGAGAGGACGGAACCTTCACAGGTGACCTGATGACCATCGACGGCCACCACGGCTACTTCATGGTGTCGGAAAGCGCCCTGGACCTAGAAGTCATACTCGTAAGGGAAAGCTATTTTGATGCTCCGCCCCACATTGGGGTATTCAAAGGCTGGAATCTGGTCCCCGTAACAGACGTAGCTCGGCGGCCCGCCGGAACCCCCACCAACGCATCCGACTACTTCGCCAACATCGACGCGAACGTCGCCTTTGGCTACGACTCGGACATAAACCAGTTGACGCGCCTATCCCTGGACAGTGAGGCTGAAGCCGTCCTGCACGTTGGTTCAGCCTACTGGGTCTACGCCAACGAGCCCGGGATAATCGTCCCCTAAACGGAAAAGGACAAATATCATCGCAGAACCAGAACAACCAAAAGAGTCCATCTGGAGCCTCGTTGTAGGGGCCAGACACTGGTACTTCGGCATCTTCGCCCTTCTCTACGTAACCGGAATAGGAATCGTCGTAGCTAGAGAAATTGGAGCAAATGTCGGTATAATAGAAATCTGCTACAGCGTTTTCGTTGCGCTTGGAGCGGTCGCTATGGCGTCGGCTGCTACAGCCTTCACCATAACGGAAATAGGGAGGAACACAATGGTGCTTGCCTACTCCTTGCAAAAATGGCTGGAAGACCGTCGCAAGAGGCGACTAGAAGCCGCGGTCCAAAAAGGCCGCGCCCAAAATCAGAGGCTGTGGGAAGAATGGTTGGCTCGCTGGGAAGAAACTGAAGCCCGCGGCGAAGACTTCACCGAACCACCCCCCAACGGCACGATCTAGCTACGCGCTAGTCCATTCCTTTTTAAACGCCATTCCCTCCGACGGAGTGTTCCCACTCCCCTCCTTGACTGCCTGTCCCCGCCCCGGATACAATGCCTCCAACTCTGGCCTCTGGATTTGCCATGTATCAGAAAGAACTCCTGAAGGGCAACACCGAAACCCTTCTCCTCTCCCTCCTGACCAACGAGCCCATGCACGGCTACCGCATCGTCAAAGAGATCGAGCAGCGCAGCCTGGGCTACTTCCAGTTCAAGGAGGGCACCCTGTATCCGGCCTTGCACCGGATGGCCGCGGCCGGCCTCATCAAGGGCCGTTGGAGCCTCGGCTCTACCGGCACCCCCCGAAGATACTACTCCATCACCGCCAAGGGGCTGCAAGTGCTGGAAGAACGGCTGGAAGAGTGGCGCCGCTTCTCCACCGCCATCAACCGGTTCATGCCCGCCTGGGGAGCCTGAACCTCCATGAAACCCAGGGACAACTCACGCCGGGGTGATTCATACCTTCTGAACTTGGCCAAGCAGCTACGGCTTGCTCCGGATGCTAAGGACGATATTCTTCGAGAGATGGAGGGCCATCTGGAGGAGCGCACCGCCGAAATGGAAAAGGCGGGCCTGACGCCTCCGGAGGCGCAAAGAAGGGCCGCCGCCCATATGGGCCACCCCGATGCCGTGGCTAACGACCTCTACGCAATTCATAGCCGTGGCAACTGGCGAGACATCCTCCTTGCCACTCTGCCTCATCTGCTTTTGGCAGCCCTCTTTGCCCTTCACCTCTGGACGGAAATCCTCGTCCTCATGGTGGGCATGGCCCTCTTCACTTTCATCGCCTATAGGGGATGGAAGAAGAGCGGGGCCAGGTGGACCTACTCCTGGCTGGGTTACTGCCTGGCAGCCCCGACCATTTCTTGGATTATGGCATTCATGGCCCTGGGCTACGCCGGTTGGACTCTGCTGACCAAGGGTAGCCTGCCCTTCAGCATCCCCCTGCTGCTGGCCCTGATAATCTACGTGCCCCTCAGTTTGTGGATACTGGCCGGCGTAATTATGAGACTCGTCAAGCGCGACTGGCTCTTGGCCTCTTTCACCGCCCTTCCCTTTCCCTTCCTGACCTCCTGGCTCCTCTTTCTGAACTGGCAGGGGTCCCTCTGGTCCGGCTCCTCCAAGATTCAGGAGACGGACAGCGCCCGGGTAGTAGTCTTCCTTGCCCTGGCCGTCACCACCGCCATCTTCTTCAAAGTCGGCCGCCGGCTGGTGCAGATAGCTCTGCTTACCCTCTCCACAGCCTTGATGGTAGTCTACACCGTGGTGGCCATTCCCCTGACATTCGGCATTCTGGCCGTCATTCTGGTCATCCTTTCCTCGGTGGCCTTCCTCTTCAGCCCGGCCATCCTCGAAGCTCGATTGGCCAGGCGCAAGTCCTCCCGCCGAGTCGCCCATCCGGGCAAACAAGTGGTGACCCATTGGTTCACCGTCCCAGGCTAGCCGTAGTGGTGGACAGCAGCTGCTGTCTGCCGGCCCAAGTGCTGAAGGAGTCCGGCATCATCGTCGTTCCTCATCAACTCATCGCCGATGGGAAGGTCTATAAGGACGGCATCGACCTTAACACGTCAGACTTTTATCGGATGCAGTCGCGCAATGAGTCCGTCATCACCACCTCCGGCCCCAACCCTCAGGCGTTCCTTGAAGCCTTCCGACAAGCATCAAAAGAGTCCCGGAGCATCCTATGCATCACCCTTTCACCCCGCTTCAGTCCCGTCACCTACGACTCGGCCAAGATTGCCGCCCGCCTCGTCTTGGAGGAAAGGCCGGACTTGGAAATTCACGTGCTCGACAGCCGCGCGGTCGCAGGTTCCCAAGGCTTCGTCGCCCTCGAGGCCCATCGAGCCTCTCAAGAAGGGTTGAACTTATCGGAAACGGTGGCCCGTATAGAAGACCTGGTGCCCCGCCTCCAGCTACTAGCCTACCTCGACACCCTCAAATACCTGGGCCGCAGCGGCAAGATCACCAAGGCCAAAGCGTGGGCAGGGACTCTCTTGGGCTTCAAGCCCCTGGTGGAACTGAGTCAGGGGGAAGCGACCCTCATCGCCCGGCCTCGCAGCAATGCCAAGGCCATGGAACAGCTTCTTAGCATCGTTTCGGAGCGCACGGCTGAAAGACCCTGCCACGTCAACATCATGCACGCGAACGCCCTCGAGAGGGCCCGCGTCCTTCAGGAACAGGCTCAGCAATCCATGAACTGCCGCGAGATTTTCATAAGCGAGTTTACCCCCGTCATGGGCGCCCACACCGGCCCGGGACTCATCGGAATCGCCTACTACACGGAGAACTAACCCACCCCATTCCTTGTCCTCGCGAACAGAGTCCTTTTCTTAACCGTCATTCCGGCGAAAGCCGGAATCCAGAATCCCAGGATTTAGCTATGGCAAGATTGGTCCCACACCCCCATCCAAATGCGATTCGGTAGTTATCCAAAGGTCTCCGAACGCGGGGACCCCTCCCCCTTAATCCCTTCCCCCTCGATGAGGGAAGGTTTGGATAGGGGTGAAGCCCTTGCCCTCGCGAAGGGAGATCTTTGTATAGCCGCCCTCCCGGTAAAAGCCGGAATCCAGCTCTCGTTGCCTTCCAGCCATCCCCCATGCTCCCACTGACATCTTCCCATTGCTGTAAATCCCCCTACCCTGCTACCCTTCCCTTGGAAAGACCCATGCACCTTAACAAAGTAGCGCGAAAATTCACCCAAATACCGACTCGTTTGCCTAACTTTTTTGAAACGAGTCCCCACGCCTGAAACGAATAAACTCAGGCACGAATTTACTCTGACTCGTTTTCACAAACGAGTCATTCTCACGCCTAACCTTCCCAAAACGAGTCCACCGCCTAATCCAGATCCCCTTTTCTGGATAATCCACTCCCAATCTATTATCATTGCCGTCACAAACCCATAGGAGAACGCCATGAACATCCGAGTCCTGCAAGAAGACGTGACCAAGGTCAGCACACCCGCACTGATAGTCAACCTCTTTGAGGGAGTCAAGAGTCCCAGCGGAGCCACGGGCGCCGTTGACCAAGCCCTTGGAGGAGCCATCAGCCAGCTTATCGACGACGGCGAAATTCGGGGCAAGACCACGGAAATGACCCTCATCCACACCTTCGGCAGAATCGGAGCCAGCCGCGTCCTCGTGGCCGGCCTTGGCAAGCAGGAGAATTTCTCCGCCAACACCGTCCGCAACGTCACCGGCGACGCCTGTCGATTCCTCCGCAGCCGTAACGTCTCCAGCGCCTGCACCATCGCCCACGGCGCCGGCATCGGCGGCCTCAACCCTCAATCAGCGGCTCAGGCCATGGCCGAAGGCGCCCTCCTGGGCCTCTACCGCTTCAAGCACTACCTCTCCACCAACGGCGACGACAGAGAGTTGGACGAGCTGACAGTCATTGAGCAGGACGAGACGAAAGTCGCCGAGATGCAGAATGGTCTAAGGGTCGGCACGATTCTCGCCGAAGCCTCATGCCTCGCCCGGGACATGGCCAACGAACCCGCCAACGTCATGACCCCCACCCAGATGTCGGAGATCGCCCGCAGAGTTGCCGACGCCGAAGGTCTCGAGATTGAAATCCTCGACCGGGAGGACATGGAAGAAAAGGGCATGGGCGCTCTTGTAGGCGTAGCCCGCGGCAGTCATCAACCGCCCAAGCTAATCGTCCTGAAATACAAGGGCAACCCCGACAACCCCGGGGACAACCTCGGCATCATCGGCAAAGGCATAACCTTCGACACCGGCGGCATCTCCCTGAAGCCCGCCGGCGGCATGGAGCGAATGAAGGGCGACATGTCCGGCGGCGCTTCCGTCATCGGCGCTATGCAGGCCCTTGGTCGCCTTCGACCCAAGGTGAACGTTACCGGCGTTGTCCCCGCCACCGAGAATATGCCCGGCGGCGATGCCCAACGCCCCGGCGACATCGTCCAGACCATGAGCGGAATAACCGTTGAGGTCATCAACACCGACGCAGAAGGCCGCCTTGTTCTCTCCGACGCCATGACCTACGCCAGGGAGCTCGGCGTAAACCGCATGGTCGACATCGCCACCCTAACCGGCGCGATCGTCGTATCCCTGGGCAAGATATGCAGCGGCGTCATGGGCAACGACCAGGAGTTCATCGACCAGGTTCTCCAAGCTGGAGAAGAGACCGGCGAGCGCATCTGGCAGCTCCCCATGTTCGACGAATACAAGGACACTCTGAAGAGCAACGTCGCCGACATGATGAACGTGGGCAGCGACCGAGGCGCCGGTTCCATCACCGCCGCAAAGTTCCTCTCCGAGTTCGCCGATGGTGTCCCCTGGGCCCACCTGGACATCGCTGGAACCGCCGGCAGCACCGCCGACAAGGGCTACCTGGTCAAGGGCGCAACCGGCGTCCCGGTGCGAACCCTCGTCAACCTGGCCCTGGCCGGCGAGTCCTAACCCACCCTCCCCTTCTTTCCCTTCCCCCTTCAGGGGGGAAGGCTAGGATGGGGGTGATCCCTCCCCTGTCCTCGCAAATAGCCCGCCCCCGTGAAGACAGGAGCGGAAGTCCATCCCGCCTCCCCTTCCGTGTCCTCGCGCATGCGGGGACCCATCCCTCTTTCCCGCGCAGAGCCAGCCCTCGAGACAACGGGGACAGGAACCCATCCCGCCTCCCCTTCCGTGTCCTCGCGAATGCGGGGACCCATCCCTCTTTCCCCACTCCCCCCACATGTCATCCCGAGCGCAGCAAAGCGAAGCCGAGAATTCTCGTCGTCTTCCTCTCCCTCCCATTCCATTTCACCACAGAAAAGAACGAATCCCCTCCCCCTCTTTCCCTTCCCCCTTCAGGGGGGAAGGTTAGGATGGGGGTGCACCCTCCCCTGTCCTCGCAAATAGCCCGCCCCCGTGAAGACAGGAGCGGAAGTCCATCCCGCCTCCCCTCCTGTCTTCACGCATGCGGGGACCCATCCCCATCCCTCTTTCCCGCGCAGAGCCAGCCCTCGAGACAACGGGGACAGGAACCCATCCCGTCTCCCCTCCTGTGTCCTCGCGCATGCGGGGACCCACCCCTCACCCCGCGTAGATCCCGCCCCCGTAAAGACAGGTGCGGGAATCCAGCCCTCGGCCACTCTGACCTTGGCGTAACAGTCCCAAAGGGCTTATAATTCCTCATTGCCACAGGTAAGCCATTGCGGTGAGCGTAGCCAAGAGGTCTAAGGCGCCTGGCTGTGGCCCAGGAGATCGTGGGTTCGAATCCCATCGCTCACCCCATCAAACATAGACGACACTTCGCCGTGCGCCTGTAGCTCAACGGATAGAGCACTGGGCTTCGGACCCAGGGGTTGCAGGTTCGAATCCTGTCAGGCGTGCCACCCCCCCAGACCGGCGAAACCCCAATAATGCGTGACCGGCGGTAAGGTGCTCCAATCGCTACAATCGATGACTTCGTCAACCACCGCTGGGTAGACGCCAAGGAGGCCCTCAAAGACCAAGACTCGGAATACGTCAGCAAGGTCGAAGACCTGGTTAGAGAGGATGAATCCAAAAGTCATTTGATTGTTCTCAGTCCAGAAGCGATGCCACCATTTGAGGTCAACGTAACCCCCAGAAAACCTCTTAGCAAAGAATGGCACAAACTCTTCGAAACCTGCAATGAAATAACAAGCCAAGCGGATATCGTGCGAATCGTAGCAGCCTGCTTAACGGCTGACCAACTCAGACAAGCATCGAATAATATAGCAGGCCGGCTGTTCGTCTATCATTTTCGCTCGTTTACCATTCACGTAAAGACGTTGGGCGAATGGGCGAACAAACTCATCAAGAAAACAGTGGAAACCTACATTAACGACCACAAGCCAAGAAAAAAATTGTACCAGCGTTACAGAAGGGTCATAAACAAAGAGATGCCCGAGCATTTAGGCAGGATAAGAAACAGTAACGTGCACGCTACTGATGACAATTGGTCGAGGGGAGTGACCACCGAACAGAATTGGGAGCCTGCTGTCGCTCTCGGTCAAACTCCTCGAATCGCATATGATGTGTTGTTTTACCCACTACAGGGAAGTAAATTTAAGGGTGGCGAATACACTCACTTCGTTGATGCAGCCGAGATCATTCTGAATGACATTGGCAACATCCTCTATGCCCTTGAACAAGACCTAAAGGCCAAATATAACCTCAAGTGTACCCCATCCGCTAAATCGCCACCTTCACCTGATAGACGACATCAGCGTCATGGGGTGCCTTGCGACCTTCGTCCCGCAGCGTCTCCAGGTACAACGATATGGCTTCCATGACGTTTTCCAAGGCGCTCTCAACGGATTCGCCTTGGGAGTAACAGCCCGGCAGCGCCGGAACTTCCACCCAGAACCCCCCTTCGTCGGCTTGGTGGACTACGACTGTGTACTCCATGAATCTACCTCACAACTGTTCTTCAAATTCCTCAAACGACACGCCCGCCCGCTTGATTGCGTCCAGCAATATGCCCACCTTCAATATGCCCCTGTGCACCGGCAATACGATGATGCTTCCGTTCGCATGCCTGAGCACGTGGTGGCTTCCGCGTACGCGTGCAGTATTATATCCCAAACGGCGGAATGCCCTGATAGCGGCTTGCGCTCTTACGTTTCTGAACCTTCTCCCGCCGGAACTCATGGCAATGGCTACCGGTCCCCCCGCCGCTCCTTCCCTTCGCCGACATCGTAGAAGACTACCCGTGTCTTCTTGCCGCCATGAATCTGCGGCTCCTGGGCCAGCTTGCGCCTAAGCAAGTCCAACGGGCCGTCCGGCGCAACCAGCGATTCCGGCAAGCCAAGCACGTCTACGAGCAGCCGACGGTCCAGTTCCGCACGGGCCGGGTCTTCGTCAATCTGGTCGAAGGGGAGAAAGCGCTGCTCACGCAATTCTTCAAACGCTGCCCTGGCTGCGACGACCTGCTTTGCGGTCAGCGTACGCACGTCAAACGTTCGCACATTGGGAATGCCTGTGACGGTGACAGTTCCTCTCCCCGATTGGGTCTTGTTCGCAATCCACCAGTGCATCAGCAGACCCAACGTCGAGTTGCACCACAGCGAGAAGGGATATTCGTGGTCAGGATTCTGAAAGATGACCGACGGCCAAGCCCGCCCTCCGACGCATGGACGCTCTGTCATGGCGACAATGAGGGATTGCGAGTTGAACTGCAGGTCGCGGTTATAGTGGGCGCGCGTGGCCGTACCCCAGGTGCGGGCCGCCTTTTCCAGCAGTTGATCCTGGGTTACTTTCCCAGACGCTGCCTTTATCCTACCTTCAGAGTCGGGCTCAACCACCAGTTTCCGTTCGCGCTTTGCATCGTGTGCCCAGAGCATTGGATACGTGGGCGCAGGGCTGACCGCGGGTCGAATCAACTCAAGAGGACCCCGTGGCGTTCCGTCTGCCTGGTCCCAATAGATATCCGCGTGGTATGGGCCCCTACCGGCCATCTCTCCTATTGGAGCAACTGACATCTCTATAGTCTCTGTCCCTGGCAGTCCTAAGGGTACAAACATCCCTCGTTCCAGGTTCCAGGCGACTTGAGCAAGCTCCACATCCCGAATTCCTACCAGGGGCCAAGGCCCCGATTCAGGAATCGGGGCATCAAGCATGCCCCCGTATTCTTGTTCTCCAATTGAAATAGTGCTAAGACCGTCTAAATGCTCGATGGTACGTAGTTGACCAGACTCACGAATGCGTGAAATCTCCGCAGCCAATAGTTCTGCCTCCACCGTAGACCTGGGCTGTCGATGAAGGATAACGAAAGTAGCCCTCTTTTCTGCCAACATTTTGCCTCGTCTTGCTATCAGCAAACATTCAGCCATGCCGGTATCGGCAGAGAAAGAGGAGTCATAGGAACCAGCGCCTGCGATGGTTATGACAGTGATGTCCTGACACTTTCGAGCAAGAATCTTACGTGCACCCTCCCATCCCGTCCCACTGACCCCGCTGAGCGGAAGCACGAGAGCAATCACGCCGTCATCACGGGCCTTTCGCATGGCTAGGTCAAGGAAATCTGCGGCAAGTCCGCTGTTTCCTGTTCCCAGCGGGGTTGCCCCTCTGACGTTGATAAGTGAACTCTGCATACGATTGCGGGTTGGCCCATCGGTTTCGAAGGCTGCGAATGCAGAGTTTCCCTTTCCGAGTTTTTGCCCCTCCATTCCCGTCGAACGCACAAAGGGCGGGTTCATAATCACGAGGTCGAACTTGCCGTGACCAACTCTGGATACAATGTCGCGGACCAATTCCGGCGCCCGCCCACCGGCGGAAACGGCGGCGGCGGTGTTCAATAGCGACGCTTGGATGGTTTCGGCCAGCAGGTCCAGGGAGCCTATCGCCACGTTGCCGTCCTCCTGTTTGCCGTAGGGCATCGTCAAAAGACAGTCGCCGTCGAAGGGCGTGTCAGGGTGGCTTCCGGCGAGCATCGCCGCCGTCAGGTGGACGGCGATGTTAAGCACGTCCAACCCCACCAGTCCATGCCGCATCATCGGCCCGTGCAGTCGGCGCGGGTCTCCCCCATGTAACTCGTGCAGAAGCGACATCCGCTGGTATGCCGTCGATAGCAGAGTTCCGGTGCCGCAGGCGAAGTCGCCTATCTGTGCGCCGGCGAGGGTCTCACCGTCGCCCCAGTCTGCACCCCCGGGCGGCCTGACGGCTGGGAGCGCGAGAGCGGCAAGCAGCGCCGCCGCCTCGGGCCGCGTGTAGTTGGCCGCAAGAAATTTCCGATCGGCTATCAGCCTCTGGAACACGACGCCGGTTAGGTCATGGGACCGAGTCACGCCACCGGCAACCAACTTCTGGCCGGTGCGCCAGAGCCATTCAAGCACAGCATGAGCCGTGGCCGTCGGCATGAGTCGCAGCATCTCCTTGGCCGACCAGAAGATTGGCCAATAGTTGACAGTTAGAATGCGTTCCCACTCACGGCAAATGTCTCCCGGTGCGAAAACGCCAACCGAACGGAAAGACTCAACGGGCCGGACTGCGCGTTTCGGTGCTCCCTCAGCATCCGGTACTTGGAACTCGACTTCAGCGAGGGACTCGTGGAACACGAGGGCGTTGGCGATTACGGTCATGGCCATGCGCCGGGTCTGCCCTTCGTCGTCATCCGATTGACCGAGGACATTTGCCACCCGCTCACCGAGTTCGCTGCCGAATCTATGCCGACGCGTGAACTCGTCGGCGGCAAGCTTAACGCCATTCTCAAGTTCCGTTGCAAGGGCCTCTATCCTTGGAGGGGGAACGGCGGCCCGATGCACCAACATAGCCAAGTCCCGAATGCCGCCCTTTATCCACCCCCGCGACGGGAGACGATCGGGCGAACTTCCGACGCGTCGGGTGTATAGCGCATACTCCAAGTCCTGGGCGCGCACTATGGCGTCCCGCAGTGCGGGGCCGTCAAGAGACAAGATGTGCGGCGGATACACCAGCGCAATCGCAGTTTCTATCTCTCGGCCTGTTTTGGACACCACCCGCCCAAGCCTAGCCTGGGCGTCTTTCTCAGCGTCCGTATGATTGCTGCGTTCACCCTCGATGACGACAGGCCAGCCGCTCGCTTCCTCAATGAGGATATCGGGACGGCCGCCACCTACGAGAATCTGCCCCGTCCGCTCGCTGGCTGCCCTCCAACTCGCTCGCAGCGAGTTCAGAGCTTCACCTAATGCGATATTCAGGGTGTGTTCGTGCGTTGCGCTCGTCATTGACGGAAGCTAAGCCCGCTCTAGAGCGCCCCCCTACCCCTTCTTCGGCAAAAACGGGATCAGCCTCTCAGCCAGACCCAACATGTTCCTGCTCTGAATCCACACCTGGCCGCGACCCCTGAACTTCATCACCAGTCCTTCCCCGCCCGCTATCAGGGAGCGAAAGCCCCCCACCTTGCCAATGGAGTACTCCACGCCGTCCGTGAAGGCCACCACGTGCCCCGTATCCACCACCAACTCCTCCCCGCTTTCCAGGTCCAGCCGCTTGATGGCCCCGTAGGAATCGAAGAAAACGGTGCCCCCGGCTCCCTGAGCAAACGCCCGCAGGAAGAAGATGCTCTCCCCGCTGAACACCCCCTTCATCCCCTGAAACTGCGTGTCCGTCTCCACATTCTCGGTGCAGGCTAGAAAAGAACTTCCCTGGAGAAAAAGGTTCTCTCCTGGCTGTAAGTCCCGGGAGTGAATATCTCCCGGAATAGGCGGGGATATACTGACCCATCCGCCCACGCTTCCGGCGGTGAAAGTGTTGACGAAGAAAGACTCTCCACCCATCATCCTCTTTAAGCCTCCAAACAACCCGCCGCCCCCCATGCCCGTCTGCATCTCCACTCCCTGCTGCGCAACCATCGCCCCCGGTTCAGCCTTGAAACTCTCCCCCGGCGCGAGTTCCAGGGTAAGCATGGTGTAGGAAGGACTGAATTCTATGGTGCTTTTCATTCGAGCAATCCTCTTTCCGTCGAAGTAATTTCAGGTTGTATTATATTAAAGTTTATCACAGAACCCCGCCTCATCCGTGCCCATGCTCGGCCACTCGGAACAGTCTCCCTGCGGTTCTAATATGTACGTCCGATAGCCATAGGCCTCTTTGGGTTGACTGCAACCAAGAACGCTGTTATAAAAGAGCATAGAATGTTGGCTCTAGGGCAACTCTCGTTCAATCACCGCCGCCATTAGGCTTTACGTCTTAGGCGTCCGCCCCTTCAACAGAACGGGCCGATTGCCCTCGAAACACCACCCCCTTTCGGCCAACAATCCTTAACGCTCGTGTAGCTCCGAGCCACGCACAGTCGGATAGCTGATGCAAAACAACAACGCAAAAATTAACGTCCAAGACCTTTGGCACGTTTTTGGCAATAATCCCCACCGCATTCTTCAACCGGAGTGGCAAGGTAAGACCCGAACCGAAATCCAGGAAGCCACCGGCTGCGTCGTGGCTCTTAGGGACGTTAATCTCCAGGTTCAAGAAGGCCAAGTCTTCGTGGTAATGGGCCTCTCCGGCAGCGGCAAGTCCACCCTGGTGCGCTGCCTCACCCGCCTCGTCCAACCCACCAGCGGGCAGGTCTACTTCGACGGGGATAATATCCTGGACTATTCCCAAGAGCAGTTAATCGACTTCCGCCGCCAGAAAATTGCCATGGTATTCCAACATTACGGCCTCCTTCCCCACCGCCACGTCATGGACAACGTAGCCTACGGGCTGGAGGTGAGAGGCATGGAGAGGGAGGAGCGGTACGAACTCGCCTCCAAGGCCATTGAAACCGTGGGGCTAAAGGGTTGGGAGAACTACTTCCCAAGGGAAATGAGCGGCGGCATGCAGCAGCGGATCGGCCTCGCCAGGGCTCTGGCTGTCGACCCGGAAATCCTGCTCATGGACGAACCCTTCAGCGGCCTTGACCCCCTCATTCGCCGCGAAATGCAGGACGAACTAATCGCCCTGGAATCCCAACTCAACAAGACCATTGTCTTCATCACCCACGACCTGAACGAAGCCCTCAAAGTCGGAGACCGCATCGCCATCATGCGGGACGGAAAGATAGTCCAGAACGGCACACCGGAAGAGATCGTCACTCTGCCCGCCGACGACTACGTGGCCGAGTTTGTGCAGGACGTCTCCAGGGCTAAGGTCATCCAGGTAAACGCCATAATGCAGCAGCCCGACGCCGTGGTCTACCAGTGGCAAGGCCCCCGCGCCGCCCTCCACGTCATGCGCACCAACGACATGGACCACGTCTTTCTCCTGAACAGAGAACGGGGCGTAGAGGGCATTCTCACCGAAGACCGGGCCGCCTCCCTTGCCCGCCAAAAAGTGGAGCGGCTGGATAACGTAGAGCTGGACGAGGTGATGACAACAGGCCCCGACGACTATATTGAAGAAGTCATCCCTCTGGCCGCCCAAACCCACTACCCCATCGCCGTCGTAGGACCCAAGGGGCGCCTGATGGGCGAGGTTCATCGGGGCGCCTTGCTGGCGGGCATCGCCGACACGACGGAAGAGGAGAGCTAGCGTGGCCAGATTGGGTAGCACACAACCCGGAAGAACGCCCGCTTCACTGGGAGTTGTGGCCGACTTCCTTATTCGCTACAGGCGTTGGTTCATCGGCATGACGGCAGTCCTCGCCCTCCTGGTTGTAAGCCTCATTTCGTGGGGGCCGAACATGGAATTCCCAACCACAGTCTCCACCGTCGAAAGCACCGGTGACTCTTCCATAACCCTCAAGAAGACGGTGCGACAGGTAACTGGCACAGCCATAGACGATGCCGTAGACTGGATAACCGTAGAAGCCAGTTGGCTGTTCGACAGCCTCAGCACCGCCGTCGACTATGCGCTGCTTTATATAGAAAGGGCGCTGAAATGGATCCCCTGGCCTGTAGTGATTCTGGGCCTTGGCCTCCTTTCTTTTGTCGTAGGGCGTTGGGCCTTCCTCGCATTCACTTCCATTGCCCTTCTTTACATGGGATTTATGGGCCTATGGCAAAATACCATCGACACCATTGCCCTTATGGTTGTAGCCGTAGTCATCTCAATCTCCATAGGCCTACCCCTAGGCGTCCTCGGGGCCCGCAGCCGCTGGGCGGATTCCCTCATGCGGCCCATCCTGGACGGCATGCAGACCATGCCCAGCTTTGTCTATCTTCTCCCGGGAATCTTATTCTTTGGGCTAGGCAAACCCGCCGGAATCTTCGCAACCATAATCTACGCGACCCCGCCGGTTATCCGACTGACCAACCTCGGCATTCGGCAAGTCTCAAGTGAAACCGTGGAGGCTGCGCGCTCCTTCGGGACAACCCCCCTACAGATGCTGACCAAGGTTCAGATACCCATGGCCTTGCCAACCATAATGGCCGGCATTAACCAGACGACCATGATGGCCCTGGCCATGGTAACTATTGCCAGCATGGTTGCGGCAGGCGGCCTGGGAGACAATGTGCTGCGAGCCTTGCAAAAAAACCAGTCCGGCAATGGCTTGATTGCCGGCCTTGCCATCGTCTTCTTAGCCATCATCATAGACCGGCTCACCCAATCCCTCGCCCAAAAGCAACAGAGGTTCATGAGTGTCGGATAATCGAACTTGCCCATAAACATTGAAGAATATATAGAAACAACAAAGGAACCCACAAAAAAGGAGGATACATGTTAGGTACAAAATTCACTAGGTATCTCATTATAGTCGGCGTAATGGTGGCCATGTTCGCCATCGTTGTCGGTGCCTGTGGCGGTGACGACGAAACGCCTGCGCCCGCTGATACCGGCGTTAGCGCCGAAGAACTGCGGCAGATAGTCTCTGAAGAGGTGGCGCGTTCTCAACAGGCCGCCCCTGCCCCTGCCCCCGCGCCGGAGGTTTCAATGGAACAGATCGGCGCCATGGTAGAAGCCGCCATGTCCAGTATGTCTGAGGGCGCACTCACGGCTGAGGACGTGAAGTCAGTCCTGGACGCAGGCGCACAAGAGGCCCTCACTGAAGAGCAGGTGGCCGCCATAGTTGCCCAGGCCCTTGAAGAACGGGATGCCATGATGATAGTCGAAAAAGACCCCATCGTCTTCAGCGACCTCAACTGGACCAGCGCACAGGTCCAGAACCGCATTGCCCAGTACATTGTGGAGCTTGGGTACGGATATCCCACCGGAGTCGTCTTCGGCGCCACTCTCCCTCTGTTCCAAGGCCTCAGAGCCGGGGACACCCACGTAACCATGGAGATCTGGCTCCCCAACCAAGACGAGGCATGGGCGGAAGCCCAATCCATGGGACAGGTGGTTGCCATAGGCGAAAGCCTCGGCAAGGACTGGCAGTCCGCCTTCGTCATCCCCGCTTACCTTCAGGAGCAATACCCGGACCTGGACAGCGTTGAAGACCTGAAAGAAGACCAGTACAAGATGCTCTTCGCCACGACGGAAACGGGTGACAAGGCCCGTCTAGTTTCCTGTGTCATAGGCTGGGCCTGCGAAGCAGTAAACGCCGCCCAGATAACAGGTTACGGCCTGGACGACCACGTGCACGTCATTAATCCCGGTGACGGGGCCGCCGCCAGCGCCGACCTCTACGGCGCCTACGAAAAGAACGAACCCTGGCTGGGATACCAATGGGGCACCAATGACCCGCCCCTTCTGAAAGACTTGGTTCGCCTTGAGGAACCCGCCTACAGCGACGAGTGCTGGTTTACCACCAAGGCCTGCGCTTATGAGGACGCAACCATCCTCATAGCCGTTGTTCCGGACGTATTGCAGCGAGCGCCGGAAGTGGTGTCCATGCTTCGCAACTGGACCTTTAACATCGACCGATACAAGGCCGTGGCCGCTTGGCAGAGCGAAAACGAGGAAGCCACCGTCAACGACGCCGCCCTCTGGTGGCTCACCGGCAACAAGAGTGTCTGGAGCACCTGGGTCACGAGCGAAGCTGCTACATCCATCAGTGCGGCTTTGTCCGCCGGCACCACTCCCAACGGCTGGCCTGAACAGTAGGCTAGAGCAAACCACAACCGAATACGGACAGAATCAAAAGGGCGCCCCCATCGTAGGGGGCGCCCTTCTTTCGTTCCCTCACCCACACCCTCCGCAGCAACCCACCCTCACACCTAATCCAAAACGTCTTTACCTCTCTCGTAGGGCGGTTCGCGAACCGCCCTTCTCCAATCATCTACCCCCTACGAAGAATGACGCAGCACCAACAGGTCGTCAGTTAGACCCAACTCCGAACGCCCCACAATCTCCAAGCTCCGATCGGCGTTGGGAGGCATCAGCGTACAAGTCCGCACGTCCCGATAGATGCGCTCCAGCGGATATCGCCGGTGGGCCACCCGTCCGCCCGCTAGCTGCAGCGTCTTCGACGTCACCATCAGCGCCGCCTGCGTGGCCAGGTACTTGGCCCTTGCCGCCAGAATAGCCCGCCGAATCGGGTCTGCATCCTCCTCCCATCGGATGGCGCTGCTATACAACACCCACCGAGCAGATTCCAGGGCCAACGTCATCTCCGCCACGCCCCGCTGTACTACAAGGCTGTTGGATAGCATCTCCGGGTCCGGCGTATACCGGCTCGTCTTGCTGTGTTCAATGAAGAAGTCCAAGGCCCGCGTAGCCGCGCCCAGATACACGGCGGCATAGCCCAAGCCGAACCCTTGGCCGACGCCCACCCTTTCCGACTGCCCCGGTCGGCCCATCACCGCCTTGGCCGGAACCCAACACCCGTCGAAGGACACGCTGGGGCTCACCGTAGCCCGCATACCCAGGGTGTTCCACTCCCCCGTAATCTTCAACCCATTGGCGTCGTGGGGGACCATCGCCATTGTCACGCCGCCGGAACCCTCCAGCCTCTCCATGCTGCAATGCACCATATATCGGTAGGCCCCGCCGGCCATCGTGCAGAAGTGCTTCTGCCCGTTTATGACGAAGCCGTCGCCTTCAGGTGAGATGCCCGTCTGCACCACTCCGGAACCCCCGCGGCGGCCCGGCTCGCTCCCCCAACTGCCGAACATCCTACCCTCCTCCACCACTTCCGGATAGAGCCACGCCTTCACCTCCGGCGATGCAAGGGCATCTATGTAACGCTGCACCACCGAGTGCATGTGCACCGTCATGGCCGTGTTAGTGCAGCCCTGGGCCAGCGCCTCCACAACCATAACGTAGGTGAGCATGTCCAGGCCCAATCCTCCGTATGTACGTGGTACCGCCATGGCCAGTAGGCCGTTTTCCCACAGGGCCCGCCAACTCTCCACCGGATGAGTGGCATTCTCGTCGTAGTGGGCGGCCCTCGGCTCCAGATGTTCCAAAGCCACCCGCTTCGCTGTGGCTACCACCAAACGCTGTTCTTCAGAAAGGGCAAATTGCATCTTCTCAACCTCCACGGCAAAGTATAGGGCCTGAGCGACGGCTCCTCCAGCCCTGACACGCGGCAGTAGCTACAATGGGCCTGCGGTGGTAGAATCGCCAAAGACGTTAACCATCCTACCTCCAGGAGGACGCCGGTGGAATTGGGTCTGTTCTTTGAATTCTATCTCCGCCCCGACGCCAGCCACGCTGAAGCCTTTGAGGAGGCCTTCAGCCAGATTGAGCTAGCCGACCGGCTGGGTTTGGACAGCATCTGGCTCGCGGAACACCACTTTTCTCCGAACCGTTCCGTTCTCTCGTCCCCCCTCATGATTGCCAACGCAGTGGCCAACCGCACTCAGCATGTTCGCGTGGGCACCGCCGTGGAAGTCCTGCCCCTGGGCAACCCCATACGGCTTGCGGAGGAAGTCGCCACCCTCGACCACATCTCAGGCGGCCGGTTCGAGTTCGGCATCGGACGAAGCGGCTCCCCCACCGGCTACGTCGGCTACAACATCCCCTACGCCGAAAGCCGCGCCCGCTTCTACGAAACGCTGGAAATCATCCGGAAAGCGTGGACCCAGGAGAGCTTCTCACACAAGGGCGAGTTCTTCCAATACGACAACGTTTGCGTGGTGCCCAAGCCCCTGCAGAAGCCCCACCCACCCATTCGGAATGCCGCCACCTCCGCCGTCACCTACTCCATTTCCGCCAAGATGGGCATGCCTATCTTCATAGGCGTCAGGGGCAGATCGGACCTGGTTAAGGGGCGGGTGGAGACCTACCGCCGGGAGTGGCGGGAATCGGGTCATCCGGGCAAGCCGGACGTTTCCCTTCGTATACCCGTCTATGTAGCGGAGACCATGGATAAGGCCAGGTCAGAGCCTAAGGAAAGCACCCTGAATTTCTTCAAGAGCGTGGTTGCCACCCTAAACGAGCCGGTGCCCGGCCTCTCCGACGAGGAGAACAGGGAGCGGGTGGATCGCGGCGAGCGTATGAAGCGCATCTCCTACGAGGAGATACTGGAAACGGACACAGTTTACGGCACCCCTGAATTCGTGGCAGACAGGCTGCTGAAACTTCAGGAGGAGTTCCAGCTTAGCTCCGTAATCGCCGAGGTGACATTCGGTGGGTTAATCCCCCGCGACCGGATCGAAAACTCCATCACGCTGTTGGCGGATAAGGTAGCCCCCAAGCTGCGCTAGCCCACCTTCGAACGCGTGAGACTAGTTCTCTGCGTAGCTCTTCAGCTCGATAGTATTTCCTTCCGGGTCTGACACGTAGATGGAGTTTCCCCAACCGTGAGCGCCCCACCTTCGGCCCGCCTCACCAGTCACTTCCACACCACGGGCCTGAAGCTCCGACGCCAAACCATCCAAGTCCCCCTCCACCACCAGGCAGAAGTGGTCCACGTTATTGGATCCCGGCATACGGGCTTTAGGTACCAAGTCTATCAGAGAGTCTGCAGAAATTCGCACCGATGGAAAAGGGACCTCACCTCGACGGAATTCATCAACACGAAGAGGTTCCAAACCCAACGCCTCAGTATAGAAGGACAGAGCCGAATCCAGGTCGTTAACTCGAAGCACTAGGTGGTCGAAGCCGCCAATCTTCATATCAAAACCTCCTAAACACACAAATTATCTCAAACTAGGTTCAAATTTTTCTTGATTTTTACTTGACAAAATCGATAACTAGAATTATGTTTCTTGGTATCAGTAGTTTACCAGCGCAGACCGACTCCGTACAGGGTGCCTGGTGAATCTGCGAACGGCGCAGCCAACGACTACGTGGGGATTTCTTTCGTTGCGGACCTATTCCCTAGAGCAATTTTTTCTACCCACGACGCTGGAATTTCTGCTTAGGAGGTGAGGATGAATTTTGACGAGGACTGGGGAAATACGGCGTCAGCTGGAACCCTCTAACTTATTGCGGCTTAGCCCAATAAGCCATCTATGAAAGGAGTCGACGTTAAATGCCATGATGACAACATCCATAAAACTGCTTACCGATGGAACCATCAAACGTGATGGCGGTTGTATGTTTGGTCATCTACCCAAGACTGTTTGGGAGAACCGGATTACAATCGATAGAAAGAACCGAATGACCCTGAACCTCAACTGCCTGCTCATTCAGCTAGCGGGCAAGAACATAGTTGTAGACACCGGTGTAGGATCCAAGGAGATGGATGGGATGAGAGGACAGTACGGATTGGGGCCTAGCAAACTCACCAAGAGCCTCAAGAGCATGGGAGTGGCCCCCAATCAGGTAGACATAGTAATACTTACCAATCTTCATTTTGACCACTGTGGGGGATGCACCAAGCTGGACCGCACCGGAGATTTGATACCCACCTTCCCCAAAGCCACCCACTTCGTCCAGCGCTCATGCTGGGATGAAGCCAGTAGTCCCAGCGAAAGGTTTCGCAACGTTTACTTCGAAAACAACTTCAAACCAATCGCAGAGTGGGACCAGTTGGAACTCATGGACGGCGACCACGAGATAATGCCAGGTCTCTCCGTCACCATGACCAACGGGCCCGCCCGGGGACATCAGATTGTGACCCTGAACCACGGGGGCGAACGCGTGGCTTTCCTTGGAGACCTGGTCCCAACGGCCCACCACCTGGACCTGGCCTCAATTCCTTCCTTCGACCAGTACCCGGAGGAGACCCTCGAGATGAAAAGAGAAATGCTGGGACGAGCCGAGAAAGAAGGCTGGCTGATAATCTTCTCCCATGGCACTGACCGTAAGGCCGGCTACCTCGAAAACTACAACGGAAAGATCTTCCTGAGACCCGTAGAGTTGTAGACCTCCGCCTAAATCACGGCTAGCCTACAATTGCGGGCTCGGCGTCCTTCGATGCCGAGCCCGCAACACGTATGCCCAAAGCAAACAAATTTCGACGGCTCAGAACAAAGGATTTTTCGCTGCGCTCAGACCGCTTCCGCCATCACCACATCTCCCCTTACCTCCATCAGGCGCACCCTACTTATTTCATTCACCATTGACGCAGCCAACGGAGCCTCCACCCTCAAGTAGTTGTCCGTTAATCCACCAAGCACGTCCGGCCTGACCTCCCGCTCCCACAAAACAGGACGCACACTCCCCAGCGCCCTACGTCGATAATCCGACGCCTTCTCGCGCGCCATAGTCAACATCTCGTTCTTCCGTCGCTGTTTCAAACGGGGCGGCGTCATCGAGTCCATGTGTGCCGCACTGGTGCCCGGCCGCACCGAATAGGGGAATACGTGCATTCCGGCCAGGTCCACCCCCATGCACAATTCCAAGCTCCGCCGGTGGTCCTCCTCCGTCTCTCCCGGAAACCCCACAATGACGTCCGCCGTAACAGAGGCGTGGGGAATGGTCTCGTAGATTCTTGAAGCCGTTCGACGGTACTCCTCGGCCGTGTATCGCCGTCGCATGCGGCGCAATACAGCGTCGCTACCACTCTGTAAAGGCATGTGGAAATGAGAGCAAAGCCTCGAGTCCTGCCACAGGTCAAGTAGAGCGGGCGTAATTTCCTGGGGCTGGAGAGAAGACACCCTCAGCCGCTCGACGCTGGTTTCCGCCAGAATCCTCTCGACGAGGTCCCTTAGCCCGCCGTCCTTGGGAAGGTCGAAGCCATAAGAACCCAACTGGGTGCCCGTGAGCGCCACCTCCTTAAATCCTGCCTGCACCCGCCGATCCACCGCCTTAACCAGCTCATCAACCGGAATGCTGCGCTCCCGACCCCTCACCTTGGGCACGATGCAGTAGGCGCAAACCTGGTTGCACCCCTCCTGAATCTTCACCATAGCGCGGGTTCGTCCCAGGCTTTCCTGGGCAACGGCATCCTCTGCACCCTCAGCGCAAGACACGGTCTTGACGGTCCGAATACGCTGCACCTGCGCCACAATTTGCGACTTTTCGAAGTTGCCCAAGACCAGATCCACCCCGGCGATGCGCTTGAGCTGCTCCGGCGCCCTCTGAGCGTAGCAACCAGTGGCCACCACCGTCATGGCCGGGTTCCTGCGGCGGGCGGCGCGGAGAGCCTGTCTCGCCTTGGCGTCGGCTACGTGGGTAACCGTGCAGGAGTTGAGCACGTAGATATCCGGCCCGTCGGCAAGCGAAACTATTCGATAGCCCGCTGAAACGAACCGGCGGGCCAGGGCCTGGCTATCAGCCTGGTTCAGCTTGCAGCCGTGGGTTTCGATGGCCACGGCGCCGCAATTTAATACGCCGGTCAAAATCACCGCCTCATAAAAGAATGGACTCGCCCGTCGAGAAGAGATGCGTCAGATTCGTCCATACTGCGTAGCAGCGCCGCTCAGTATGCGCGTCTAGCGCGCCGAATCTCTAAACTGACTTGTGGAAACCTCTCTTGAAATATGATATCGTAGACCATCTAAGGAATCCATCGCCAATAAAGCCGTGAACATGGGCTTTTCAACTATCAGCCAGTAGCAAAGGTCACCTATTTCATTGAGCCTTTTCTATCTGTATAATATGCCAAGCATTAGGCGAAAAGTCGCCTTTGCCTATGGGGAAAACATCCCCTTCCCAATACAACACACAAGGATAACCGGAGGTTCCTCCAGTGTCTCGAATTAAAAGAGTAGTCTTGGTACAACCCAGGTCCCCGGGCGGCAACTTCGAGTACGTTGCCATTCCCAGGCAGGGTATGCTCTTCCTTTCTGGCGCCCTGGCCCAGTGGGATGGTCCCTACCTTTACGAGCGGGATATCTGGTTCGAAGACCGCAGCGGCAAGATCGACCCCGATAAGGACTTGGAGGGTGTAGACGTTCTCCTGATTTCCGCCCTCATCAACGAGGTTCCCCGCGGCTACGAAATAGGCCGCATGGCCAAGGAGTTCCACCCCGAAATCATCACCGTAGGCGGCGGGCCCCACATGGGCCCCCTCCCGGACGAAGCTTTCCGCGAAGGCAAGTTCGACGTCATCGTACAGCGGGAAGGGGAGGATATCATTGGTCAACTGCTGGACGTTCTCCTCACTTTTGAAGGGGACGAGCGAGACAAGTGCTTGGCCAAGATTCCCGGCATCACCTACCAGGTGGAAGGCAATACTGCTCAGACCCGGCGCGTCGGCGTCATACCCCCTGACCTGGTGGAACTGCCAGACTTCTACTCCATTCGCGACCTCAATTCCTCTAAACCTCTGGTAGGCGGCGTAATGGAGACCGTGCGAGGTTGCACGGAGAATTGCACCTACTGCCAGGTCATTCAGCAGTTCCTGGGCTACCGTATGGTCAAGCGGGAAACCGAACTGAAGCGGCTGGCCCAACTCCAAGAGATGGCCGCCGACGGGCTCATTCACACCAACAGGGGTGGTAGATTCAGCGTATTTCTTTCCGACGACCTTCACCCGCCGCCCCTCCGGGCCGTCAAGTACCGAAACGAGCGACTGGAGCGCATCAAGGGATGGAAGGGCTACTCCGACGATATGTACCTCATCTGCCAGACCCGCGCGGAGATAGGCCAAGACCCGGAGCTCTCCCACGCTCTGCGAGAGATCGGCATGGAGATGCTCTACGTGGGCGTGGAATCCTCAGACGCCAAGAATCTCGAACTGGTTAACAAGCGACAGGACCCGGGTCAGGTGTACAAGGACCTCATCAACCTGAACGAGATGGGATTCAGCATCGTCGCCATGACAATCATCGGCCTCCCCTACGACACGGAAGAGGGCATAATGGAGATGGCCGACTGGGTAAGCCAGATTAGCCGGTACCAGACCGCCAATCTGCTAACACCCCTTCCCGCCACCTCCAATTGGACCGACCTGGTGCCATTAGACGCCAACGGAGAGGTTCTCGGCGAAGGAGAGATGCGTCCCTATCACCTCTACACTGGCCGCCAGTTCGTGTTCCAGGACCACCGCTGGGGCATGGAAGAGTCCCGCCGCATCTTCAACAAGTTCCACTCCAAGCTCAACCCGGTTGACAATCTCTACGCCCGGCTCTTCCGCCTCGTAGAGAGGTATCGTATCCGGCTGGCCTCCAAGGGTGAGGAGCTTTCCGGCAGGCTCACCTACCACCGCAAAGAATTGGCTGCCACCAGCAAGGAGTTGAAGGGTTCGATCTCCACCCGGGTTAACGAGTTCGGGGAGGCCATCAAGGACCGCTTGGACTCCTCCAAGAATCGCATTCTCACTAGCAACTCCTTAAAGATGACCCAGCCGAAGGCGGCTAACCAGGAGTAAGCTCGGGCAAGGGACCCCGACGCACTCCGCCGTCCCGACCCGTGAACAAGGGGCGCTCATTACGACTATGATTGCTGCGTTAAATGGCTAGCGAACTAACCCGGGTATTCGTTACCGGATTGGGGATCGTCAGCCCACAGGGCCTCGACGCACCCTCTACCTGGCAAGGCATCAAGTCGGGCACGTCCGGCGTCGACCGGATTTCCGCCTTCGACACTGCCGGTTTCAGCACCCAAATTGCCGCCGAGGTTAAGGGGTTCGACCCACAGGCCCACATGGACAGGAAGCAGGCCCGCCACACGGACCGGTTCACCCAGTTCGCCGCCGCCGCCGCCCAAGAGGCGCTGGCCCAAGCCGACCTGAATAACAACAACCATGTGAATAGATACCGCATGTCCGTCCTGGTGGGCAGCGGCATCGGCGGAATTCTCACCCTTTCTAGCCAACAGAGCGTCCTGTCCAACCGCGGTCCTCGACGAGTTTCGCCCTTCCTGATTCCCATGATGCTTGGCGACATGGCCGCAGCCCACCTGTCGATGATGACAGGCGCCCTCGGTCCCAACTTCTGCACCGTATCATCCTGCTCCAGCGGGGCCGACGCTATCGGCGCCGCCGCGGGCCTAATCGCCCGGGGCGAAATGGACGTAGTGTTGGCAGGCGGCAGCGAGGCCCCCATATGCCCCATCGCCGTGGCAGGTTTCGGAAACATGCGCGCCCTTTCCAGGCGTAACGACGAACCGCAGAAGGCCAGCCGACCCTTCGACGCCGAGCGGGACGGCTTCGTAATCGGAGAAGGCGCTGGAATCCTGGTGCTCGAGAGCCATGACAGTGTCCTGCGGCGCGGTGTTCAACCGCTGGCGGAACTGGCAGGCTACGCATCAACCTCCGACGCATTCCACGTCACCGAGCCTTCCGAAACTGGCAAAAGTGCCGCCAGCGCGGTAAAGCTGGCCCTCGGCCGGGCAGGATTGGAACCTTCCGAGGTGGACTACGTCAACGCCCACGGCACCTCCACTCCTCTCAACGACAGGCAGGAGACCCTGGCCATCAAGCTCGCCCTGGGAGAGGATGCCTACCGGGTCTCCATAAGCTCCACCAAGTCGATGACGGGCCACCTTCTCGGTGCCGGCGGGGCCGTGGAAGCAGGCATCTGTGTTCTGGCTTTGAGGGAAGACGTCGTGCCGCCCACCATCAACCTGGAGAGTCCCGACGTTGACTGCGATTTGGATTACACGCCCGAGTCGGCCCGCTCCAAGACCATTCGAGCCGTGGTTAGTAACTCCTTTGGCTTCGGGGGCCACAACTCCGTGCTGGTTTTCACCCAAGCCGAAAACCTCTAGCCATTTCTCTCACTGCTAGACCAAGAACGGACGCCGATACGCGTCCGCCCCCAAATCGGCGCACGCCGTCAAAGCGCTATCCGACCAGTCCGCCAGCGATCCATGAATAAAACTTGGCGGCTGTTCCCGCCGGCAACGCCGGAATTCGCCCGTGCCATTGGACTGTCACCTGTGGTTGCTCAGGTGCTCTACAACCGCGGCGTCTCCACACCGGAGGAAGTCAACTTCTTCCTGCAAGGCCCGGCGGAACCCTTCCACGACCCAAATCTGCTGCCCCAAATGACCCCGGCTGTGAAGCGGCTTGCACAAGCAATAGAATCCGGCGAAGTTATCGGCGTTTTCGGCGACTTTGACGCGGACGGCGTTACGGCCACAGCCATCCTGGCCCAAGGACTGGAAGCCCTTGGCGGGCAGGTCACCCCCTACATTCCCCATCGCGTCTCGGAAGGGCACGGCCTGAACATGGAGGCCGTCCAGGCCCTCAAGGTTTCCGGAGTGTCCGTCATAGTCACCGTGGATTGCGGCGTCAGCTCCGGCCGGGAGGTCGAATTCGCCGCAGACCTTGGTCTGGACGTCATCATCACCGACCATCACACGCCACCTGCCAAGCTGCCGCCGGCCCTGGCAATAATCGATCCCAAGATACCCGGCTCCGTCTACCCCTTTGAGGAATTGACGGGGGCTGGACTGGCCTTCAAGCTGGTGCAGGGCCTCTACCGGCATCTGGGTAAAGAGTGGCCCCGAGAACTTCTCGCCCTCGCCGCTATTGGCACCGTCGCCGACTTGGGGCCTCTCCGAGGCGAAAACAGGACCATAGTCAAAGCGGGCCTTCTACAGCTACGAAAAACGCCCCGCCCCGGACTGAACGCCCTATACCGCCGCGCCAGGCTCTCTCCCAACGCCATCGACAACGGGTCCATCGCATTCGTAATTGCACCCCGACTCAACGCCGCCGGTCGTCTTCAGCACGCCATCTCCAGCTACCGCCTGCTCACCAGCGCCTCAGCCAGCGAAGCCCGCAGCTTGGCCGAAACAGTGGAAGGCTTCAATAAGGAACGCCAGCGGAACACGGAGACCGCATGCCGGAAGGCGCTGGCCATGGCGAAGACGGACGAGCCAATTATTCTCCTGGCCGACGAAGAGTTCGCGCCCGGAATCTCGGGGCTGGTGGCCAGTCGGATGGTAGATGCTTTTAACAAGCCCGCCGTGGTCATGGCCCTCGAAGGCGACGTGGTGCGAGCCAGCGCCCGCAGCGTCCCCGCCTTCAATGTCATCGCCGCCTTCGAAAAGTGCCGTCCGCTGTTCCAGCGATTCGGAGGGCACTCCATGGCCGCCGGTTTCGTCATGAGCCGGACCAACCTGCAGGAACTACGAGCAAGGCTGACGTCCATAGCCCGCGAGATTCTGGGCGACTCCCAACCCGCCCGCGTGCTGAAGATTGACGCCAAGGCACAACCAACAGACCTCATGGGCGAGACCTACAGGAGCCTTACCACGCTCGAGCCCTTCGGTTTCGGCAACCCCAAACCCGTCTTTCTAGCCCGGCGCATGAAGATTCAGCAAGCCTCCAGAGTCGGTAGCGAAGGGCAGCACCTACGGCTCAAGCTATGGGACGGGCGGGCTTCCTGGACGGCTTTCGCCTTTCGGCAGGGAGACCGTCAGCTTCCTGAAGCCGGATTTCTGGACCTGGCCTACTCCCTCACCATCAACTCCTGGAAAGGACGGCGCAGTATCGAGATGAAGGTGGAGGACTTCCGACCTTCAAGTTAATGGTGCGTCTAAGCAGCCCGTACCCCCATATCTAAGCCGCCTCACGGGCCCGGCGGCGCTGACCTGTTCTAGCCACCTGGGCCTTGGATATCAGGACCGTTACCGTGATGCTCAGGACAATCAGGGCGATTATCTGCGACATGTCCAGTCCCACTATCCAGACCCTGTCCTGCCTGATGAAGCTGATGAAGAAGCGACCCAGAGAGTAGAGAGCCAGGAAGGACACGAATACCATGCCGTCGGGTCGCAGACGGTTTCGCAGGACGAACCAGAGAAAGCCCAGAACCGCCACATCCCATATCATCTCGTAGATCACCGCAGGATGAGAGGGCGTCAGGGAGGAGCGCCCCTCGGCTATGTTGTTGTACAGCGCCTGGGTCTTGGGATGAGAATAGACGAAGCCCCAGGGCAGGCTGGTAATGCGGGCGATGTGCTCACCGTTGATGATATCGCCAATGCGGCCGACGGCCATGCTGAGAACGAGGGCGGGGGCGGTGAGGTCCGCCAGCTTGCCCACGGAAGGCATGGGCATCTTCTCAATGCGGCCCAAGAAGAAGAGAAACCGGTTCCAGAAGTTGATCAGCCCGTCCCGATTGCGAACCAATGCGTATATGGCACCTCCGGCGAAGCCTCCTAGTACAGCTCCGTAGATGGCAATGCCTCCTTCCCAGACGTAAAAAACGCTGAGAGGGTCATTCTGGTACACCCGGGTCCAGAAGTCCACGACGTGGACCAGTCGTGCGCCAACGATGCCACCCAAGATTGCCCACACGGACACGGAAAGAATCGTGTCCGGCGGGATATTTTCTTTCTTGGCCCAGTAGGACACTAAGGCTACCGCCATGGCAACGCCGACAAAGGTGAAAAACCCGTGCCACGTCAGCACGAAGGACCCCAGAGTAAGCATATCCGGATCCATGTCTATCCGGATGGCGTTCAAGATTCCTATCATTCTAGAGTTCCTCTCTGGTCAAACCTGTGAGAGACCGCAACTAGTCTAGTTATCTTCAGTGCCCAGCGTCAAGTGAGGAGAGGCATTCGTTGTCTCGACGAGGAAGACCCGGTGGCCGCGACGGACCAGCCCATCTCTAATTCGGCGCCCCTCCTCTTTATCGGCAGCCAGGGTATAGAGGGCAGGCCCGCTTCCGGAAAGGCTAACGTGACGGGCGCCGACGGCCTCCATGTCCCGCATTACTCCGTCGAGGCCGGGGAAGACGTCAAAGGCCACCGACTCGAAGACATTGTAAAGCATCTGCCAGGAGAAACGCCCCTGCTCCATAGCGTCGACCAAGGCTTTGGTCACCTGCCCCCGGGTGTAAGACTCCCTATCCAGCAGGTCATACATGCGGCGAGTCTTTTCCTCTATATTAGCCAGCGGGCATACCATAACCAGCCACTGTCGCGGAAGGGGACGTAGCCTCTTCAGATAGTCCCCCCTTCCCGTGCCCATAGCCGTTCCGCCACCGACGAGAAAGGGAACGTCGGCTCCCAGGCCCCGGCCCACGTCCTCCAGGTCCGCCGCGGTCAAACCCAACCCCCACAGGCGATTGAGGGCTACCAACGTAGCCGCGGCGTCGCTGCTGCCCCCACCCAACCCCATAGCCTCCGGTATCCCCTTCTCGATGGTTATTCGCGCGCCGCCGGCATACCCGGTGGCCTCCTTGAGAGCCACCGCAGCCCTCCAAGCCAGATTATCGGGATTGGAGAGGGCCGAGATGGAGCACTCCACCCGAATTCCGGAATCCAGGGCAAAGGTCAATCGGTCGTAAAGACTTACCGTCTGCAGCACCGTGGCCACGTCATGATACCCGTCGCCGCGACGGCCCAAAACCTCCAGGGTGAGATTGACCTTGACGTAAGCCAGCGCAGTCAGGGGAGTTGAGTCTTGGGGGGCCTCCGCCACTATTGGCGTCCGCCAGTCTCTTCGTCGTCTGAGGACGTCATGGCATCCTCTGGCAAACTCTTGTAGAGGGAAATCCACTCCGAGACGGTCAGCGTCCCCGGTCTACGCCGTGAATCAATATCCGCCCGTTGGAGGAGTTTCGACGCTTCAGCCCCGTTGATGCCAAGCCCCAGGGCCAGAGAATTCCGAAGCTGTTTTCGGGGCGCGGCGAATCCAGCTCGCGCCAGTCGGAAGAAGCGCGCTTCGTCGTCCACCCGCCCCCGTGCTTCCGGCTTCACGTCGATGCATACCACCGCGGAATTCACCTTGGGGGCAGGGCGAAAAGCCGAAGGGGGCACGACGCACACCAATCGTGGCATACCGTAGAACTGCACAGCCACGGAGAGGAGCGTCATCCGGCCTGGGGTCGCCGTCATGGACATGGCGACCTCCTTCTGCACCATAACCACCATGCGAAGGGGCTGTCGTTCCATTTCCAGAAACCGCCGGATTATGGGGTTGGCGGCATAGTAAGGAAGGTTGGCAACCAGCTTGTAAGGGCCTTCGGGTTGGATGTCCGCCGTACGAGCGTCCGCCTCCAGGACCGTCAGGTTGGGCGGATTGCCCAGCTTCGCTGCCAGACCGGCCGCCAAGGCCGCGTCTATCTCGACGGCCACCACCCGGCGGGCCAGCTCCGCCAACTGCCGGGTGAGAATTCCCCTGCCCGGACCTACCTCTACCACCGTGTCCTGCGACGAAAGGTCGGCAGCTTCCAGGATGTAGGAAAGAACGCGTTGGTCGGTTAGGAAATATTGGGCCAGGGCCTTTCTGTAACCCTTGGGCCTACGGGAAGTATATGTTGGAGATATAGGCCGTGCACCTTCCTTCGACACAATCAATGAACGTACCCGGCTGATTAGGCTCAGGCCAGGCTGCCCCACGGCGCCCGAAAATGACTGCTTACCGTTGCTTCCTTCCGGACCTGGCGGAATTCACAGGTCTTCGACGCGTAGGACCCAGCCCTCAGCACCCTTTCAGAGAATAGAGGTCCATTGATCTAGCCTCGGGAAGGAATTCAACCCCGCTATAGCGGATTGCGGGTTCAGGGCACCGCTAGCTCCCCGCCTAGCACAGCCTAATTTAATGTTAGGCCCACCAAACGGCGGGTGTCAATCGCCCGGATGATTTCGGATACCACTCGGTAACGTCAATTAAGGCATACTATTGAGACTTTCTATTGAAAACGAGCCGATTTTCCGGGTACTCGTTTCCTTAGCATTAGCTTTATGCGATGACTCGATTTCAAAAACGAGTATTGGGATTTTAAGGGGATTTCAGGCGTGAATTGGGTCGTTTTCGGCTGGTTACTCGTTTTTTTTGCATCTTGGGGTACTTTAGAGGCATCTATTGATAGCGCATACCATATTTGGCGGGCCTGCTTGAATTGAAGGGCAGCAGTGGTGCTCGGCAATTCGTTCATGGGTAGAGGGTAGCAAATGAGGAAACATAGCGGCAATGGGAAGATGTCAAAAAATGGGTGTCGACTTGACGGGTGGGAGATGTCCATGGAGGACGCTGCAATCGAATGGTTCCCTCCCCTCCGTTGTCCGCATCTGGGAGCGGTGTTAGAATTGCGCCCATGGTAGCCTTCCCGCCCGTAAGAAAAGCCGTAATTCCCGCCGCCGGTCTGGGCACCCGATTCCTTCCCGTTACCAAGGCTGTGCCCAAGGAGTTGTTGCCCCTCTTCGACAAGCCCCTCATTCAATACGCGGTGGAAGAGGCCGTACGCTCCGGCATCGAGGAGATAATCCTCGTCACATCCGAGGACAAAGAACCCCTTGAGCGCTACTTCGAACCCCACCCACAGCTAGAGGAATCTCTTCAAGGCAAGGTTTCGCCAGAGATGCTGGAAGAGGTGGAGCGACTCGGAAAACTGGCCCGTGTAAGCTTTGTGCGTCAGGAACAGCCTTTGGGGCTGGGCCACGCCGTTCTCACCGCCCGCGAGCTGGTGGGCGACGAGGCCTTTGCCGTCATACTCCCTGACGACGTTGTTTTCCACGAGACGCCTGCGCTGGCCCAGATGCTTGACGTGTACCATCAAAGGGGGGGCGGCGTCATCGCCGTTGAGGATGTCCCGCCGGAGCGGGTGAGCAGCTACGGCGTCATCGACCCGGAATCCTTGTCAGAGAGCGAGTACAGGATTCGGGGGCTGGTGGAGAAGCCACCGCCGGAGGAAGCGCCCTCCAATCTCGCCATCGTGGGCCGATACATCCTGCCCCCGGCCGTCTTCCACGCCCTGGAGCGGACAACGCCCGGCGCCAAGGGGGAGATTCAACTAACGGACGGCTTGGCTCTTCTGCTGGAATCTCACCACCTATTTGCCTATAAGTTCGACGGGGAGCGCCACGATGGAGGAACACCCATGGGTCTGCTAAAGGCCTCCCTTGCCCGCGCCCATTCACTGCCTAAATATCGAAGCGCTGTTGTGGAAGCCATCGCAGCCCACACCCATCCCTAGTTTTCTGGAGGATAATCATGACCACCCTGAAACAATCTATTCTGGACTCTGCCAAGGAGCTTCAACAAGAGCTCGACACCCTCCTGGAGGGAATGGACTACTGCCTGGACTGGAAGCAGGACGACGACGAATGGTCGCCGCGGGAGCTCCTGTGGCACATCCTCGAAGACCCGGAGGGCGGCATTCCCAAGACCGTCGAGGGCATCCTCGACGGTTCCCTACCGGAGATAACGATCATTGCCGACGAGACTCACCTGAACGACGAGCGACAGGCCATGGACATGGACCAGATACGCGGCGCTCTGTCAGAATATTTCCAGACCATGGAAAGCGTTCTAGCGGACGCCAGCGATGAAGATATCGCCGGCAAAGCTACTTCGTGCTGGTTCCCCCTCCGCAACCACCGGGAGGACCGCACCGCCCAGAACCTGGTGGAGGGCCTCTTCCTCAACCACTGGCGGGACCATCTGGGCCACCTGCGGCACATCCGGGAGGATCTGGGCCTCGACTGAACGACGTCCAAGAATCGCGTTGACCTCAAGCAGCGCCCCCTGACCCAAAGTCTTAATCTCCCCTTAACCTACGGTAGCGCCACGCCTGCTACCATCGAATCAAATAATCTTTCGAAGGTGCTAATGCGAAACATGAACCGGTGGATGAACAAACTCTCCTATCACTATCAGAAGATGCGCCAACTCTTCCCAGACGACAGGCTCATCATCCTCTTTGACATCGACGGCACCATCGTAGACACCCGATACATGGTCCTCCATGCCCTTAACACCTTCGACCAGATTCACGGAACCTCCTACTTTCACGAACTGGACGTTTCTCACGTCACAATGCACGAGGACCAGGCCGAGGACCTGCTTGCAGCCTTGGACATCCCGCCCTCGGTGCGCGAACAGGTCTCCAACTGGTACAGAAGCACCCGTTGGTCCTCCAAGGCCATTCTGGAATCTCACCGGCCCTACCACGGCGTCATGGAAGTCATGCGCTGGTTCCAGATGCAGCCCAACACCTTCGTGGGCCTCAACACCGGACGCACCGAGGCTCTACGCCAGGACACCCTACGCTCCCTGAACTTCCTGGGGAACGAGTACAAGGTCGAGTTCTCGGACCGCCTCCTCTACATGAACCGCGGCTTCTCCGACCGCACCATCCCCCAGGTGAAAGTCGACGGTGTGAACTACTTCCGCAACCAGGGCTATCGCGTCTTCGCCATGATAGACAACGAGCCGGAGAACCTGCAGGCCATCTCCCACATGCCCACCGCTCAGGACGTGATGCTCCTCCATGCCGACACGATCTTTCTCTCCCAGAGGCAGCATCTCCCTCAGGCATCCATCTCCGGCAACGTCTTTGATCTGACGGATCTCGCCGTTCAATCCTCGCTGCCCCGCCACGTCCAGTTCGTATGGCACGGCATCAACGACATGGATAATCTGCACGAGTTCATGAAGTCTAACGTCCAGTGGGGCGAAATGGATGTGCGAATCCACCCAAAGACGCGCCAGCTGGTTCTACACCACGATCATTTCGAAGAACCACCCTGCCGCATCCAAGACCTGCTCCTTTTCGAGGACGTTCTCGGAAAGCTAAAAAACGCCGGGAAGTCGATGAAGATGGACCTCAAGGAGAACGACGCAGCCTTAGACGAGGTCATCTTCGCCATCAAGTCCTCCGGTCTGGAACACTCTCGCCTGTGGATAAACGGCAACATAGAGACGCTTCAGCCCCTGGGATTCCGGCAGCTAGCCCAGGCCTTCCCCTCCGCCATCCTCCAATGCCCCATCGATTTCATGGTTCCTCTGATGAACACCCTCCCGGAGCAGGCCAAGACACTTCTAGACGAGTTCGCCTCCTGGGGAATCAACAGGTTCTCCATAAAGTGGGACACACCCTCCATGCGACGTATTCTGGGCCTGCTGGACGACTGGGGCTTCGGGTTGAACATCTACAACGTGCCTGACCTGCAGGCGTTCCTACGGGCCGTGCTGATGCAGCCTCGCTCAGTAACTTCCGACTTCAACTTCCCCAAGTGGCGATGCTACGGACGGGGATCCGGCGAAGGGGACATCCGTCACAGCTTCCCACTCCAGCCGAGCCTGATAGCGGTGCCCTAAGCACCCCGTCCCGCGGGTTCCCGGGACAACGGCGGCTCTTGCGCTTCCCAACCAGCCGAACCGTTCAGCCAACCCACGCAGCCCTTGACGGACGAACCCGGTCAAACACCTCGACGCGTGGCGCCCGCATCTCCTCAAAAGGCGTTACAATAACAGCGTCATGAAAATCGTTGCCCATGTCCTCCTCTTCGTCGTCGCCATCCTCGTCTTCTACCTCGGCCTGGGGATTGGACTGGCGTTCAATCCCATTCTTGGCACCCTCCTCTGGCTACTGGCAGCCGCCATAGCCGTTGGCAACATCCTATGGTTAGTCCGCGCCAAAAAGTAGGACGCTCCATTTCCATAGTAAACGCGCCAACCCCCAACCGATGGATCCTTCGTCGCGTCGCACCTCAGATTCATGGCTAGGAGTGCGTCACGGCTGGTTGTAGGGAAAGGAAAAGCTACGAGGAGCCTGAGTCCCCCAACGTCCCTATTTCTCCTGCTACGCATGACAGCATTCCCATCATGAACTGGAAAATCTCCTCCGGCGGCTCTCCGACCTGCTCTCCCTCAGTCTGGGGAGTCGTCTGAATGAACTCCAGCAAAGCGGTCAAGTCCAAGCCGGTTACCAACTCCCTAACGCATTCCTGCGTCTCCGGGCTCGCATCTCCCATGCTGGCAATGACGGCAGAGGTGTACAGAATGGAAGCCTTCTCCGGCTCCAGACACATGATTGCCCCGATCTCCTCCTGACCCGCCACCGCTTCTGCTCTCAAGACATTCAATTCCAGAAGGGACTCCAAGGCATCTTCGTCTATTGCGTCGCGGATACACGATTGTTCCGAGGACGATAGGGCGTCGTACACGTCCTGCCATGTGGTGTCTTCCTCCAAGTCGAGGAGATCACCGCCGGACGAATCCGAGGAGATCCGCGTAGAATCGGGCGTTGGCACAGGCTCAGGCGTAGGTGTAGGAGTAGGCGCCAACGTAGGAGTGGGCGTAGGGGTGGGAACGGGTGTGGGCGCCGGCGTCGGCATTGACGTGGGCGTTCGGGTAGGCGTGGGAGTAGGTACAGGTGTAGGCGTGGGCGTGGGCGTCGGAGCCGCGGTGGAGACAGACGTCACAGGTATAGCGATCGGTGTAGACGCCGGGGCTTCTACTGCCGCAGCAGTCGGCGAAGGCTCGTCGCTCCCGCCCCCGCAGGCCCCCGTCAACGCAACCGCTGCGCTCAAGAGCAGCGTCGCCAATAGCAGCCTTCCAACGCGGCCTTGCAGCCATTCCCTCATCTAAGGGCCTCCCTATGCCAAGAGTAAAAAAGGAATATAGCAGTGTGGGTGGCCCGCTTCTACGCCAACCCAAGCTGCTTTCGATAGCTTTTCCGTTGCCCTTTCCCGGCTTATACTAGCATTAGGGAGACGGACCGGAACGAGGAACTGATGCCGTCTCCCTGTCAGTCAAAGGAGGCGAAACCATGTAACTCTTAAAGAGAGTGACTGCCGTATACATCTTGGCCGCCGCCGCGGTCATCGTAGCTCAGTTGGTGTTCTCACCCTTCTATCGCAACGTGGTGGACGTTGGAGACATCTGGCACGTCATGAACTGGTTCATGGCTGCGTCCATTATCATCACCCTGGTGGCGCAATACCATGACAAGTTGCAATTCAGGGAGGATACGGGTGGCGGCCTCTCCCGCAGATACCTGGAGACCTACGCCGGCTTTGTCGTCGCAGTTTTTCTATCCCTCTGGTTCTTCTGGAACTGGGGAGACGAGTTCATCACCTCGTCCGGGGCCGAGAGCGATACCAACTTGCTGATTTGGGCCTTCATAAACCCTCTCTTCGTGGTTGTGACGGGACTAACCGGCTGCCCGGTTGTGGGCGAGTCGCTAGCCGATGACAGCTTTCGTCGGCAGCCCCGCCCTTAGCAATCGACCTGTTGGACTCTGCCACAAAGCGTAACCCTTCGGACGGCCCAACGCCTTCAGACCCGAAAACCTGTTCAATGGAACATGGTCTCTTATTGACAAGCATTGCCCCACCTTGAAACTATTGCAGTTGCCACGGTTGCGGCGCAGGCGCGGGCACAGCCAACCCGAACTTAAGGAGCCAGATTCTTGCCGGATTTTCTGGCCATCTTTGACGTTATAGCAATTATCCTGCTGGTGCCCGCTCTCGCCTCCGGGATAGTGGCCCGCACCCCCCTTTCCTTCCCTATTCTGTTCATGGGGCTGGGAATCCTGCTGGGTGGAAATTTCTTGGGCTTCATCGACATGGATGTCCGCAGCCCTACGCTGGAAGTAGTCGCAACCTTTACCCTCTCTCTCGTGCTCTTTCTGGACGCCATCAACCTGCAAGTAGACCAACTGGGACGCCGGTGGCTGATTCCAGCGCTGATCCTTGGCCCCGGCACCGCCATAATCATCGCCCTTGGCGCGGTACCCCTGGCGCTTCTTCTGGGCTTTGGCTGGATAATGGCCTTTCTAGGCGGGGCCATCCTGGCCTCCACGGACCCCGTCGTACTACGAGAACTGATGCGGGACCGCCGCATTCCCCGTTCCATCAAGCGGATCTTGAAGATAGAGGCCGGCACCAACGACCTGATTGTCCTGCCCATCATACTGATACTCATCGCCGTGGGGCAGCCGGAGGGCAGAGACACAGGTCAGTGGGCCGTGTTCCTGGTCCAACTGCTCATCACGGGTCCCGCCGTTGGCGGCCTCATAGGGGCCCTCGGGGCACTGCTCGTAAAGCGGATGGATGCCCGTCTAAACATTCGAACGGAGCATCAAGCCCTATCGGGAATCGGGATCATGCTCCTCGCCTACACTGCCGCCACCTCCGTGGGAGGAGATGGCTTCCTTGCCGCCTTCGCCGCCGGGCTGGCCATCTCCTTGAGCAACCGGCGCCTCTGCAACTCCTTCATGCAGTACGGCGAGGTTACCTCGGAAATGGCCATGCTCTTTGCCTTCGTCCTCTTTGGCGCCACCCTATCCTCCATGCTGCATACAACGAACGTAATGCTGTCCCTGGTCCTCGCCGGCACAGTTATATTCGTCATTCGCCCGTCGGTCTTGAGCATCGTCCTGGCCCGCACTCGGATGAGCTTCAGAGCCAAGGGCCTCATAGCCTGGTTTGGACCCCGGGGCCTTAACTCACTGCTGCTGGCCCTTTTGGCCGTGCAGGCCGACGTGCCTGGAGCGGAGATGCTCTTGGCCACCGTGGGGATAGTTGTCCTTGCATCCACAGGCATCCACGGGGCAAGCTCCACCCCCATCGGCGCCTGGTATCAGCGGCGTGCATCAAGGAACAACCTGGCCGAGGAACGGACCGCCACCGCAGACAACCTGATAGTCGAGGACTACTCCGGTGTGATGCTGATATCCCCTGAGCAGTTGCACCAGATGATGTTGAGCCCTAAACAACCCATCATCCTGGACGTACGCTCCGTCGCCGGCTACGAAAGGGCCCGCAGCCGCATACCTGGCAGCGTACGGGTGGAGCCCGACCGGGTGGACGAGTGGGTGAAACACAACCTGGACGTGGACAGGATGGTGGTTGCCTACTGCAGCTGGCATCGGGAGTCCAGCAGCCTGCGCGCCGTGCAGGAACTGAGCGCCTGGGGAATCACGGCTTCAACCCTTTCGGGTGGGGTCGACGCTTGGGCAGCCCGCTACCCCCTGGAAACGATAGACCGACGCCGCTAACCCTAAGCGTTAGCGCATCTTTCAGAAGCGGCAGCCGCTTCTGCCATACCAGACGGATCGGCGTGTCATTCCAAGCCGAATAGGCCGAAGAGTTCTTGAGAGCTCATCTGGGCGGAAAGGTCCAGAGACACGTCATCCACGAGCCGGTCGAACACCTCCTGCTTGCTCTCCAGAATGCCGTCGATGCTCTCCTCGATAGTCCCGGCGCAGGAGTATTTGATCGCATTAACCTTGACCGTTTGACCAAAACGGTGGCTACGGTCTTCTGCCTGCCGTTCTACGGCCGGGTTCCACCACCTGTCCAGGTGGAACACGTAGGACGCCTCCTGAAGATTCAATCCCAGTCCACCGGCGCGCAGCGATAGAATCAATACCTTGTGCTCTGGCCGATCTCGAAACTGCCGGATGATGCCATCCCGGTCCTGCTGGGGCACGTCGCCCGTGATAATCAGTGGTGAGAACTCTTGCAGATAGTTGGCTGCGGCAACCACGCCTGCGTTGTCGCTGGTGTACTGTGAAAACACCAGGGCCTTGTGGCCTTGGGCCGCCAACTGTTCCAGCCGCTGCTTGATGTCGGACAGCTTGCTGGACTCGCCGGTCTTGGGGTCGGCGTTGCAGATCTGCTTCAGACGAGTGATAAGCTCAAGCACGTGCCGGACGCCAATCTCTGCGCCCAGGGACTTCAGGTATACGATTCCTTCCTGTTCGGCCTTATCGTAGCTGCGACGCTGCTTCGGGCCCAGCTGAATAGAAATCTTGGTTTCCTGCTTGGGCGGCAAGTCTTCCAACACGTCGGCCTTCTTGCGTCGGAGCTGCACTTCCCGGTGCCGCTCCCGCATTTCCCATCCGGCCCGGTAGCGCTTGGGCATTCCAGCTTCGTCCTGGTCGACGAACTCCATGATGGAGGCCAACTCTTCCTCGTCGTTCTCTACGGGCGTACCCGTCAAGGCCCAAGAACGCCTTCTTCGCAGCCCCTTCAGCGCATCGCTGGTGCTGTTGCGATTCTTGACGCGCTGGGCCTCGTCTGCGACAACCACGTCCCAGGTTTTCAGACGCACCGCAGCTTCGTTGCTGCTCGAGAAATCTGATCGGAGGGTATCGTAACTGACCAGGGTCACGTCTCTACCTGCCGTCCACTGCCATGATCTATCGTTGACTGAGCCTCTGATGATTATGGCCGAAAGCTCCGGCGCCCACTTGTCGATTTCACGACGCCACTGGTCCAGGACGCTGGCCGGCGCCGCAACGAGGCACGAAGCAATCTCCCGACGAGCCCTCAGAAGCCGCAACGCTACTATGGCCTGAATGGTCTTGCCAAGGCCCATGTCGTCGGCCAACAGCAGGCAGCGGTTCTCCACTAGCGCTTGAACGCCTTCTCGCTGAAAGGACATCAATTCTCCGCGCCTCTCCAGCTGCACTTGGCGCAGACGCGTAGGTGGGGCGCGGAGAACAGCCCAGAGCCGCTGCGCCAGCGTCAGACGCACGTCCAGGGCAGGGTTGGCCTGTTGGGGCAAACCAGTAGCGGCAACCGACTGATTGCCCGGAAGGTCTTCTCCATCTGCCAATGAATGCAGCGTAACCACGGTGGAGAGGCCCGAAACCGATGTTAGCGCCGTCACGTGTTCGTCTGCGAAGGCTTCGGCCAGCGCCTTGGCGGCCCGGCGAAAAGGTTCAAGCGGGTCGTCCCAAGACATCACCTCATCAAAGCGCCGTTGGGCCTCAGACCCAGCGGGCGGGGGCATACTCCGCCAAAGACCCGGCAACCGATCACCGTCGGAGCGGTTAGAGAATGCTTTCGTAGAATCCGGAGATGCCGAAATCAGGCAAAAGGGAATCCTAACCCGGAGGGCTTTGTCCAACACCCATTCAGGTATTTCGTCCTCCAGTCCGAGAACCAGCGTTGGCGAAGAAGCGACCCCCCGAAGGAGCTTCTTGAGAAGGTGAAAAACGGCCCTCCCCTTGGCGTCGTTCCCATGTCCGCTGAACTCACGGAGGGCGGCGCGGGTGAAGCAGAAGCCAACCGGCTGGCCTTCCTCGGACGTTTGAAATAGGGCGGCGTCTACCCCTGTGCCATTCGCATCTTCAACGAAGCGCAGCCAAGACACAATGCCGGGTTTAGTGCTTTGGTCTTCTAGATCATCGAAGGGGATCGGCAAAGCAAGTCCGTTCAATCCACTCGTAGACTACCCTGGACGGAAATCGTTTGCATCTTCCTTGGAAGTCCGCTCCAGGTCGGGGTTCTCTTCGTAGGTGTGGCGAAATTCATGCACGTTCGTTTCGGGACTGTAGTCCGGGTAAAGCCTGCGCAGATCCCATTCGTTGATGGAGGCTCGGACTCTGTAACGCATCCGGTTCTGATAGCCGGCGCCTCTAGGTTGTGCGGAGAGTGCTTGGGCCTCCCAGCCGTAGGCGGCGGAATACACCCTCCGCAGCTTCTCCATGGTCTCGCGAACGTCGTCTTCCGTTGGCGGGTTCAACGGTATGCAACTAAGTTCGAGCATCTTCATTCCCTCTTCCGCAAGGGGGGCTAGATGTCGATAGTGGGATCCTTGTTCCAACTTTGCTCCCACTTTGTCACGATCTATCTTTGAGCCGCCAGGACGAATGACTTCAGCAGCAAAGTCGGCGGTAACTGTGCCGACTACCACAAGGCCGGGGTAGGACTCCCCCACGGCGTGCCCCATCCATCGCGAAAGCTCTGCGTAAGACCTGCCCCGCTGGAGGAGAGAATATTGAGCGACAAGTTCTATCTCGTCCAGCAGAACCACCCAACCTTTGTATCCTGCCGCCTTTATAAGCTCGATGATGAACCTCAGTCGATGCGGCGGCAAGTCCCTAACCTTGGGGGCACGGAAGGTGTAGCTCTTATTCTGGCCTATTGCCCGCAGCGCCCGCTTTACCGTTGAAACGAGAATTCGGTCACCCGCCCAGAAGTTTTCTATCTCACTGTTCAACTCCAGGTCGTTGGAACGTTCGTGGACTAACAGACTAGCGGGGAAAATTGGATGGAGACGGTTGGACCGCGTGTCGTTGGCCCACTCGAAGAAGTTGGCATATTTCTCTGTGTCGTGCCTAAGCGACTGGCCCAATTCTTCTATCAAGCGGCCGTTGCGGTCAGGCAGTAGGCCGTTGTCCATAGCAGACTTGAACACCTTGCCCAAGTCGTAGAGGGGGGTCTCCTTGCTGATAGCCACCGTACTGCAGACGAATCCTTCCGAAAGGGCACGATGCTCCAAGTGGGTGAGAAGGTGGGACTTGCCCGTTCCAAAATCGCCGGACACCAGCATTCCGAGCGAGCTGCGCGTCGGGTTGTCTCCGTCGGCGGCATTCTTCAGCATCTCCTCAAACCGTCGCTCGGCCTTGGGCTGGTTGCACCCAAGGGTCTTTACCGCCTCTCTGTTCGGCACCCCGTTGCGCAGGGCCTCCAACGCCAGCCGGGAGGAGAGTCTTTCGCCATTCTCAGCTTGACTTGGCACAGGTTTCACTTCTCCTTAGGTCAGTCGGACCAGGGAAGACAACGGATTCACTCTGTTCTGGTCACGGACGTCGTCCATCACACGAGTTCTCAGGGCATCATAGATCCCGTAACCCCGCGAACTCCTGACAGCGCTCTCGTCCAGGAATTCACGGTTGGTTACCACGAGGAGCAGGGCGCTATTGAGCTGATCGACTCTATCGACAAACTCCCGCAGCAACTGATAGTGCTCCAAGGTCATGGCCCTGGTGTAGTATTTCAACCCGTCTTTGGGGTTCCGGGCCACGGTCACCCGAGAATTATCTAACAAGATGACGGTCCCGGCGCATCCAGCATATCGTACCCAGTAGAGGGCCGATTCAATGAAGTATCTGGCGGTAGCGCGGTTGATGCTGGAATAGATCGAGAAGGGTCGGACGTTGCTAATTCGAGTGTTCAATCCCTTCAGCCATTCCAGCAGAGGAAGGCCATTATAGTCTTCGCGGATGTATTCAAGCAAACACAGATGGCTCATGCAGACCCGAAAATCCTTGGCCATGGACCCATTTCTGGCAATGGAATTCTGTATTTCCGGCCTGATTTCCTGAATCACGTCGGCTGGTTCGATGCCGTTGGATTCAGCGATTCTATCGAACACGCCGGGCGGAGTTATGTCAATCCCGTCTACCCGAAATCCCCGTTGAGCGGCAAGTCGAAGGATGAATCTACGGGCCAAGGCTCGCCAATCAAGTTGGCGCGCCAACCCAAAAAATATGTCTTGCGGCATATAGGCGCGCATGTCCTTATTCTTCACGTCCAACTTGATTACCTGATAGTCGAGGCCCTCGCAGCGGGCTTCCACGGTAGCGTACAGGTCCGCCTTCAACTCTTCCGGCGTGACGGCAAACTTTACGGAGGAGCCGCCATCCCTAACGTAGGTCGAAAGATATTCTTTGTCGATGAAGTGAAACCAGTCTTTCAGAGCGATGGTGTTATTCATCTGTCGAACCCTCCATGAAGCGTATGCCGTAGAACTTCACCTCATGGCCGTCCGGCCCAACGAAGGTGTACAAATTTCGAGTGCTCCTAGTGCCCGTGGAGGCAGGGAATGATACGGTGGCGCCCGACCTGGTCTCGGTCACTCCGCTTCTATCCAGTTCGTAGAGATCCCTGGCAAAATCTGTGGGGGTATAGTCTCTACCGCTGCCGGGCAGCGAGGTGAAAAGTCTGTAGACGTCGGTCAGAAGAATAACGAGGGCGCCGGTTCCTCCAATGGGACGCGTTGAGGACTCTTTCGTCAACGATTGATAGACCTTGTGCAGGGCCTCTAGGAAACTCTGGGGCCGATAGCGCGGGGGTGACTTTTGAGCCTTGATTAGAACGTCTGCCAAGTGGGACGGCCGAATGGTGGAAACTTTCTTCTTGTCGATTCGGACTGCCCTATCCGACGGGATGACGCGTACTATGAAGGGATGACAGATCAGATGCCCGTCACGCTCCCGGATTAGCAGGCCCTTCTCGGAAGCAACGCGCCGTAATTCGGCTGCGTAGCCGTCGGCGTCTTTCAGGTATTGTACCTCTTCCCCATCATCATAGGACCATGCGACGCTTGCGTCGCTGACGGCTTCGGAAACTTTACTCAAGGCCTCGGAAAGCCTGCCTTGCTCCCTCTTAACCGCTGTGATATTTCCGTCCTGAGAGGCCTTCCTCAGACGGCGCAACTGCTTTAGCAAGTCCTGGTTCGCCTTGAGCGCCAGATCGGCAACCTTTGTGGCGTTATCAAATGCTTCTTCAAAGCTATCCATGCTTCCCTCCGGGATGGCGGGCAAATCGCCGCTCCAAGCTGACTCACGAGCGGATGAGCAAATTCTATCACAACGTACCGCTGCGGCTTCTCCGACATCTGATTCCAAAAGCGGGGAGAAACGCTTGCCATCGTTGCTTCGTCATCCTCGCCACAACACCCGTGTGATTGCTATGAGACTGGCGCAGTTAGGGAACATTCCGGGGCCTTGTTGAGATAACCGCCCAGAAGGGTTTCACGGCGTCGCCGTCAGTGCTGAGAGACCGGTGGGGAACGGGGCGGGCGGGTTTTCCTCTTATGTATTGCGAACTTTACAGTGGCTGGTAGTCCTTTAGGCAGCCATAAGCTCCAGGGAGGTCAGACTCTGGTGACCTCCCCTCGGGTGATCTCGCCCTCCCTTAGCCATGCCTCAATTCCGTCCAACCAACCGGATCCGCCTCAACTGCTTCCTTGAGGAGCTTCGGCTGTTAGCCGGGTCTGGAAACGTAGGCTTCTTCACCATGCTGCGAGATGTCCAGCCCTTCTTCTTCCTCCGCCTCATCCACCCTCAGACCCATGGTCCACTTTAGTACGAACAGTATCGCCAATGTTCCGAAGAAAGCCCAACCTAAGGTCGCACCGATGGCCATTAGCTGCCTTACGATCTGCTCACCCCTACTCAGGTCGGTAAGCTCACCTATGCTAAGGAAGCCAACCCCGATGAAGATGCCCAAAGCCAGCATACCCCAGATACCACCTACTCCGTGGATTGCCCATACGTCAAGGGAATCGTCCAGCCTCACGCGGGTCTTGATCCAGACGGCGGTGTAGCATAGTGCGCCGGCGCCCAGGCCTATGAGCAGTGCCGGCATGGGGCCTACAAACCCTGATGCCGGAGTGATTGTAGCCAGCCCTGCGACTGCTCCCGTTGCCGCTCCTACCACGCTGGGTCTTCGGTTTATTATCCAGTCCAGCGCGACCCACACTACTGCAGCAGTTGATGCTGAGATATGAGTCACTACGAAAGCCGAAGTCGCTCTTCCTATCGACGATAGGTCGCTACCGGCATTGAAGCCAAACCATCCAAACCAGAGGAGGGAAGCGCCCAACACTACGAAAGGCACGTTATGGGGAGAAATATCTATCTTGCCGAACCCCAGGCGCCTCCCAAATATGATGGCAGCAGCTAAAGCTGCAGCCCCCGAACTGATATGAACCACGGCGCCTCCGGCAAAGTCTAGAGCGCCGGCTTCCCCAAGCCAGCCGCCAATCCCCCACATCCAGTGCGCCAGTGGCGCGTATACGATGGTTGACCAGGCGACTATAAACACGACGAAAGTGCTGAACTTGATGCGCTCAGCAAATGCGCCGGCAATCAGGGCAGGTGTGATAATGGCAAACTTGGCTTGAAACACCATGAAAGCCTGGTGCGGAATCGTAGCGGCGTAGGGGCCCGCCTGGGTGGCGGATACACCGGCAAGCCCAAACCACTCCAGGTTTCCTATAAACCCCCCTATATCAGGGCCGAAAGCCAGACTATATCCCCACAAAACCCACGTCAGGCCCACGATAGCTATGGCGATGAACGACTGCATGAGGGTGCCCAATGCGTTCTTGCTGCGGACAAGGCCAGCATAGAAGAAGGCCAATCCCGGCACCATGACAAAGACCAGCGCCGATGAGGTCAATACCCAAGCTGTATCCCCACTATCAATCATGCATTCTCACGACCCTTCTGTACAGTTTCACGAACGAAACCGTCACCACCCTAACGTGTTACGTCATTATTGTCAACAATACTAGCAGGGACGCGTCTTATGCCATAAAACATGGACGAAACTCCCGTGATGAGAAGTTCCGTTGGAATAAACCACGCTCCCAGGAGAGGATGTCACCCAGTTGGAGAGGCTAGCAGCGAGTAATCACTTAAGCAACGGTCAGGCGTGAATCAACCTGCAGAATAGGCCCTCAGGGAAGAGAATTTGCCGTCCCTACCATATCAGCCGCAAGACACGCTCCCGCAAGTGGAATAGAAGCCACCGAAAGTCCGGCTGAGCAATTTTATAACAGCATCCCACTGCGGCTTCTCCGCCATCTGATTCCAAGAACAGGGAAAAAGCTTGTCATCATTGCTTCAACTTTGTTGCTCCACCACACCGATACCATAGTTATGGCATCAGAGGAACCCCAACTCTTGTCGATGTATGAAGCTGTGTGGTACAACTAGCTAGGTTTGGCCACGACGTTCTAGGAGAGGTCTGTCTCCTTTTAAGGACATGAATTTCCTGCTCTAATGTATCCCACTAAGGAAGAATTCGACAAGATACTATTAAGTCGCAACCTAGATAGCATTCTGGAAGAATTCCTGTTTGCGGGCGTACCATTTTCGTTCACAGGCTATCCTTCCGTATACCGAAAAATGATCAGGGAGCTTACTAGAGGTCTCCGTGTCCATAAGTACGATATCTGCGTAGTAGGGAGCGCCAGTATAGGATTTAGCCTCTCCCCACTGAATTATGGGGCGCCTTTTAGCAAGTACTCTGATATCGATCTCGTGGTAGTATCATCGACATTATTCGACCAAAGTTGGGTTGATATTCTCACTAGCCGACGGGCCCCTTGGTCGACCTTGAGGCAGGAAACAAGGCTTCGTATGAGAGAGCACCAAGAGAAACACCACATCTACAATGGCTGGATATACCCACATTTGATCGCTGAAGCTTTGGACATCGGTGAACAATGGCTCACGACCTTCAACGGGCTATCTCGAATACCTAAATTATCCAGCATGCATATAAATGGTCGGCTTTATCGAACATGGGATCACGTTAAGGTGTACCACAGGAGAGGACTCAGACAGATTCGGCAGCGCATTGTACGTTCGGCCAAGCCTTAGGAGAGCAAGTATGAGATACTCGGCCACTAACCATCCGATTTCCTGGTTTACCGAAAGGGACATCGAGGGCAATCTGACCATTCAACCGGCCTTTCAGCGGCGTCGTGTGTGGACAAATCGTCAAAAGTCCAATCTTATTGAATCGATACTTCTTGAGTTACCCGTACCTGAAATTTATATGCAGGTCAAGACGGATTCCGACGGCAAAAGTGAGTACATTGTAGTTGACGGTCAGCAACGAATCAGTGCAATTCTTGAGTTCATTGGAGTAAACGGTAGAGAGCCTTTCGAATTGCGGTACTTGGGCCCAGACTCACGATGGATGGGTTACACCTTTAACGAATTGACGGACGATGAGAAGACGACCTTTTATGGACATACAATGGCCGTGCGCTACCTTCAGAATGCGGGGAATGAAGAAATAAAGGATCTATTTCGTAGACTAAACAAATATCTCACACCCTTAAACGCACAGGAATTGCGAAATGCGACCTACAGGGGTCCTTTCCTGAGATTGTCGGAGAATTTTGCTGAAGATACCTTCTGGTCAGAGAATCGTCTAGCGACGCCAGACGCTATACGACGAATGCGTGACATCGAATTTGTAAGCGATTTGCTTGTTGGAATCTTGCATGGGCCACAAAGTGGAAATGCTAGGACCTTGGATAACTACTATTCCATGTTTGAAGACCATGAACGTGAGTTTCCACGACAGAGGGATTGCCGAAGAAGATTCTCTACTACCCTGGAATTGATACAGGAGATTCTCCCTGACCTCCGATCCACGCGCTGGGCCAATAAAACAGACTTTTACAGTCTTTTCGTAGCCACGGCTCATTTGTTGTCACAGCATATTCTCCCTGGTGATCAATATGACAAGATGCGAAGATCCCTAGATGAATTTGCATGCGAAATCGCCAAGTTCCAAAAAGACGAAGATGCCAATGTCCGAGAAGACGTTAAATCATATGTTGGAGCCATGCGTAGGGGAAGCTCCGATAGACATAGAAGAGGAGTAAGGCACCAGGCGTTACTTGAAGTTATCTCTCCCTTCTACAAGAAACGTTCGAAATGACAGCCTTCAGCGGATATGAACTACATTTCGGGGACTCTCTTGAATGGCTAAGTCAAGCCGAATCCCAAAGCATTCACGCAGTTGTGACTGACCCACCTTTCGGCCTAGTTGAATATTCCCCGAAGCACCTTGCAAAACGACGCAGTGGCAACGGAGGCATATGGCGGTTGCCCCAAAATCATGATGGAATCGTAAGACAACCGGTCCCTAGATTTACCGTACTCACCCCTAAACAACACTCGCATATTCGAGCATTCTTCGAAAGAGTCAGTAGCGAACTCTTCCGAGTTATGGTACCAGGGGGACATGTATTCACAGCCTCTAATTCTTTGGTAGCTCATCTCGTCGACTTCGCATTTATACGCGGTGGATTTGAGAAACGCGGCCAAATCGTTAGAATAGTGCACACTCTCCGTGGAGGTGACAGACCCAAGGACGCACACTCCGAGTTCCCTGAAGTGTCTGTCATTCCCAGGGGAGCTTGGGAACCATGGCTGCTTTTTAGAAAACCTTGCGAAGGGCGCGTTCAAGACAATCTGCGCAAATGGAAGACTGGCGGGCTTCGTCGTCCCGCAGTCAATACACCTTTCAGAGATCTTATTCACTCATATCCTGCTCGCAAGCCTGAAAGAAAGTTGGCTCCTCACCCTTCGCTAAAGCCACAAGCGTTTGTTCGTCAGTTAGTTCGAGCTTCTCTACCGCTAGGAGAGGGAATCTTGCTAGACCCCTTTATGGGTTCTGGATCAATCATAGCGGCAGCATCTCGATTGGGCATATATAGCATTGGCATTGAGAACGACCAAGAATATTTTCAACTGGCCAAGACCGCAGTACCGCTCTTGTCGAGCTTAGACGTCGAAAACTAGCTACCACAAGTAGTCTTGGGGGGATAACATTAGGACATGTGGCGAAGTGTTGGCAACGAGCAAGAATAAGGCGTGAAGTGGACCCGTCTATTCCGATAGAAATCAAGTAGAGCTAAGTTGGAGCATCAATGCCCTATAGGCGGATCTTGGTCGAATCCCGCCTATAGACCCCGGTACGACACTCCTCCAGTACAGCCCCATAGAAGGAGCAGGTTCTGCTGGGTCGGCCTACAGAGCAAAGTTCGATCCCAGTTATCGCTTAGACGCGTCAAATGTGGGGAAGGGGAGACTCGAACTCCCACGCCCTTTAGGGCACATGATCCTAAATCATGCTCGTCTACCAATTCCGACACTTCCCCACGTCGGTCCAACCTCCAATTATGGTACTACTCCGCCGACACCCTCGGCAATGCATCGACACAGCAGGGGCAGGCGCGGCTGAACACTCTCCGGCCCCGCTACCCTTCACCAGCCCCAAGCCTGGCGGCGTACCTCTCTAACTTTTGGCGAGAGCGCAGCCGAACACACTCCGGCCAAGCCGCCTTCACCCCAACGCCAAACCCTCTCCCCGGCACCAAGACAACATAGACAATATCCCAACCTTCAGATATGCTGGACTTACACACTATGCCAACCCCCTGGAGGTGAACCATGCCCATCACCCTGAACCACACCATCGTGCCCTCGTACGACAAAGTCCGCGCCGCCGAGTTCTTCGCCAGAATCTTCGGCCTCACCTACGAAGGTTCCCACGGCCACTTCGCCCCTGTGCAGGTCAACGACACCCTTACCCTCGACTACGATGACCGAGAGAAGTTCGACAACCACCACTACGCCTTCCACGTCTCGGAAGAGGACTTCGACAACATCTTCGGTCGCGTCAAGTCGGAGGGTATCACCTACGGCAGCGGCCCCTTCAGCAGTGAAGACATGGACATCAACCATCGCCGAGACGGTCGCGGCGTCTACTTCAAAGACCCCGACGGCCACCTCCTGGAGCTCATGACCCAAGTATAACGACTCCGAGCGCGAGAGCATCATCGCCAACGCCCTTCGCGCCACTACAGCCAGTTAACAGAGAGGACAATGATGGACGATATAAGCTTGGCCTTTACCCCCGCTTGGAAGCAGAGGGTGATGATAGCCACCCGGCAGATCTCCCCCGTCGAGCTTGTCGAGCTCTACCTGCGCCGCATCGACAGCCTCAACCCGCAGCTCAACGCCTACCTCACCGTCGTCGGCGACATGGCTCTGGGCTGGGCGAAAGACGCCGAGGCAGCCGTGATGCGCCGCGACCGTCTGGCCCCCCTGCACGGCGTTCCCATATCCATCAAGGACCTGAACGCCACCAAGGGCATTCGCACCACCAACGGCTCCCTCATCTTCAAAGACAACGTACCAGAGGCCGACGACATGGTCACGGAGCGAATCCGGGCGTCCGGGGCCATCATCCTGGGCAAGACCAACACGCCGGAGATGGGCCACAAGGGTTCCACGGAGAACCGGTTGGGGCCCCCGTGCCGCAACCCCTGGGACACCACCCGGACCCCCGGCGGCTCCAGCGGAGGCGCCGCCGCCGGACAGGTGGCCGGCCTTTCCTCCCTCTCCCAGGGCAGCGACGGCGGCGGTTCCGTCCGCATACCCGCCTCCTACTGCGGCCTCTACGGCATCAAGGGAACCCAAGGACGCGTGCCCTCCATCGCCACCGGCCCCGGCGGTTGGGGCCAACTGGGGCAGAACGGCCCCATCACCAGCAACGTCAGAGACTCGGCCCTCCTCCTCCAGGCCCTGTCCGGCCCCGACGACAGAGACCCCGTCTGCATTCGCACCCAGCCGCCCGACTTCTCCGCCAACCTGTACAAGGGCGTCAAGGGTCTGCGGATAGGCTGGACGCCCGATTTCGGCTCCGCCCCGGTAGACCCCGAAGTCCGAGCCGCCTGCGAAGCCGCCGCCATGTCCTTCCAGGACCTGGGCGCCCACGTCGAAGAGTCCGACATCAACATCGACTACGAAGACGCTTTCGACACGATGGACACCATCATGTTCAGCGACCGCGCCGCCAACAATGGCGTCCACCTCGAAGAGCACGCCGACCTGCTGGATGACACCCTACGCCCCCTGATTGAAGAAGCCATGACCTGGTCGGCCCGGAAGGTTGCCTTCGCCCTCCGCCAATTCGAATGGCACCGCTACAGGTTCGCCCGCATCTTCGACACCTACGACCTGCTGCTGAGCCCTGTAATGGCCACGCCCGCCTTCACAATAGGAGAGCCTCCGCAAGTCATCGACGGCCAACCTGTCAAGAGCGCGTTCTGGGGCTTCAATCCGTTCAACTTCCTGATCAATATGAGCGGTCAGACCGCCGCCAGCATCCCCTGCGGCTTCACAGAAGGCGGACTCCCCATCGGCCTCCACATGATCGGCGCATCCGGACAGGAATCGCTGGTGCTCCAAGCCTCAGCGGCCTACGAAGAGGCCCACCCCTGGGCCCACCTCCACCCCCCCGTTTCCTAGGAGCTAGCGGCTAAAGACGATCCTTCTACCGACATTAGAGTGCCGCGATATTCGCTATTTCCTTCAGCTGCGCCACCACACTCTCAAGAACTTCTCCATACTCCACGCCAAGTTTGGGATAAATTGGTATCCAACGGTCCCTAACCGGCGCACCTAATTCTCTCCCAATCCTTTCCACAGTTGCTCTGCTGCTGTCATATGCCAAGAGCCACAATGGAGTGTCTCCATTTTCAGCCCAACGTTGATGATTGACTCCAAACCAGAAGTCCTCCTCCACACTGGTAAAGCGTAAATACCGCCCGTAGCCATGCCGTTGTGCTGTTGCGCGTAGACCTTTAGTAGACATCCACCCTTCTGGAACGCCCCTGGAATCAACAACATGGTCGACTAGTTGGTTGTACCAAACCACACGACGTCCCAGACTGGGACTCAACTCTTCGGAGTGAATTGGCAAGAACGCCTGCGCGTCCTGCGACTGGGCCAGTCCTCGAAGCTGTTGTATGTCTGATTTGACATTGTCATCGCCGACCATGGTATTCATCCTGTCGAGCAATCGAACCCAACTGATCAGCATCACTTGCAGATCCGTGCCAACCACCTTGGCCCTCCGAACCCCTGGTGAGGGGTCCAAGAGTTCCAATTCGTTCTCCATTTTCATTTGTCGCCTTATCTCAGTCCAAAGCGTCGGGATTCGGACTTCAGGTGAAATAAACAGAAGCACTGCCGGGCCAGGTTGCTCAAACTGTTGAGCGTAGCCGCTCGCCTGCCCTCTCAGAAGTGCAGCCCAGAATTTAGCTTCAACAAGTAAGCGCTTCGCGTCGTTCTTGTCGTAACCTGCCATATCGGGTCGAGAACCATCTTCGTACGTCACCTGGGTCTCTACTCTGGCAATCGGTTCAATGTCGAAACCGTCTTCCCTGAGCATATCGTTCAACGCCTGCATCGACCCCACAGAACTATTCAGAATGTAGCCAAGTGCTTCAGTGGCGGCATTCTCCACTTGGCTAGTAAGTCTCGGAATCAGGTAAGCCAACAAAGTATCGTTGTTGGGCATGGGAATCCTCCCTTTACTACGTCAAGTTCAATAAACAGGCTTTGTCGGATAATCCCCCGCCTTACCAGTGTCCCCCGGCTGGATCACAAAATCCCGGCGATCCCGGTACAGAAGCGCCCGGTTGATCACGTAGTTCACGCCAGGCTCCAGCTCATTCCAGTGAGTCATCATCCAGTATTTGTGCTCGCCCAGGAACAAATAGGTGTTCTTCATGCGGAAGAAGCGGCAAGCCACGCCCTCCCCAGCACGGAATCTTTGGCAGACCGCCTCCAGCAACTCCTGCTGACCGTCCTTCTCAGATAGTACGTACTCGTGAGGCCACGTATCCCTGTACGTAACCGCCTCGCGCCAACGAGCTTTGGCTATCAACGACATGATGTCTGCGTTTCTCGACTCCAACCTTCATTCCTCCACACAAAGTCTGTCGCCTCCCTCCCACTCCTGACCAGCCTTCAACCTTCCGAACTTTCTTGCCAACTCCCGCGCCCGGCGTAGGTCGTGCAGCGGTATCCCGGCAAGCAGTTCCTTCTTCATGTTGTCGATCCACCGACGGCGCTCCAACGAAAACCCCTTGGTCAACTCACTAAACGGATACGTCCACTCATGGCAACAACCCCCTAACCCTCCGGCGGCTCTATCGACAGGGGAATGCGGATCATCTCATGCCCATCTATGACGGCATGAATTGAGCAGTTGGCGTAACGCGGAAACGCAACGTTGTTGAAGCCTATGCTGATGCGTCCCAGGCTCTCCAGTCGCCCCTGCCGAGGATTCCCTATGGACATTACGGTCCTAATTTCCGGCGTCAGGTCCTTCCCGTCCTCGTCTATGAGCCGAACGGTTAACTGTTTCTCCCCCGCCTCGGCGATGCTGGCGCGAAATTGCGCAACCAGAAAGAAGTAGGGATGCCGGGCCGGAACTTTTCTCGCGTATATCGTGTCGAAGCCGATGCCGAGGGCGTTTATCTTCCCCGATATCTCGGCGTGATCGCATAGAAAGGCAAAGTCTACTCTCAAGTTTCGCATCCTCCCCTAAGCAAGAATTTGTGTCCAAAGGCAGCCGTCTTCAGCCACTCAGAGATTCCCAGTCGACGTTCCCCTCGAAGGCAGCGGCGGCTTGGTAAAGAGTCGCTTCGTCGAAGGCCCTGCCCACCAGCATGAGACCCACGGGCAGCCCATCCGACTTCCCGCACGGGATGCTCAGGGCGGGATGGCCCGTCGCGTTAAATGGCGCCGTGTTGGTGAGCATGCCCCAGGCATGGTCCAACAAGTCGCGGCTGTCCGCGCCCTGAATCACCGGATGGGCCTTCATAGGCGTGGTTGGCATGACCAGCACGTCGTAGGACTCCAAGGCCCGGTCGTAGGCAGCCCTCCAGAGACGTCGCAGGTTTTGCGCTTTGGCGTAGAACATGCCGTGGTACACCGTGTTCATGTACGTCCCCGTCAGCAGCGTAACTTTCAGCGTCGGCGGTAAATCATCCCCCTGAATAGCTCGAAACTTCCCCAGGGCAGACCCCAAGCCTTCGTTGTACAAGCCCTGCCAGCCGAAACCCAGACCGTTAGCGTTGAAGGTTGCCGTGGCCTCCCCCAGGCTGATGCCGAAGAAGACGGGTTGATAGTCCAGATGCTCCGGTATGGACACCTCCGACACCGTCGCGCCCAACCGCTCCAACTCCGCCACCGCGCGCCGAACGCTGTCGTTCACGTCCTCCTGTGCCCCCTCCTGCATGAATCCCTCGGATACCACGCCTATCCGCAGACCCTTCACGCCCCCCACCAGCGCCTCCGTGTAAGCCGACGTCTTCACGTCACCCTGCCTCGGGTCCATCGGGTCCTTTCCGGCAATCACTTCCAGCATTAACGCGTTATCTGCAACGTTGCGGGTCATCGGTCCTGTGTGGTCGAAAGTGCTCCCGATGCCCACCACGCCGGTGTACGGAACAAGCCCGTAGGTAGGCTTCAAGCCCACCACGCCGGACCAGGCGGCCGGTATCCGAATAGAGCCGCCCTGGTCGCCGCCCAACGTCATGCTTATGTCGTCGTAGAAGAGGGCGGCGGCGGACCCGCCCGACGAGCCGCCCGCCAGATGCCCGGTGCTGTAGGGGTTCAGAGTAGGCCCGTAAGCGCTGGTGTCGCCCGCCCCGGAGAAGGCAAAATCGTCCATGTTCAGCACGGCGATAATCTCCGCTCCGGCATCCAGCAGCCGGGTAACCACCGTTGCGTCCATGTCCGGGACGAATCCCTTCATCACCAGAGAGCCGCAGGTCATGGGAATTCCGGCCACGCCCACGTTGTCCTTCACGCCCACCTTCCGGCCGGCGAGAACGCCGGAAGTCTCACCCGTCACCCGGCAACGACGCACTATAGCGTTGTACGGGTCTTCCGCAGCCGGCGGCCTGTTTCCGGTCCGACGTTCCCCGTGCCTCGCCACCGGCAGATTGGAAGGCATCTGCTCCAGTTTATGGAACCCATCGAACAGATCACTGATAATCTCGTGGAAGTCTTCCAGCTCTTTCCCCGAAAGAGAGAAGTGGTTCAACTCAGCCAGTTTCTGAAGCGTCTCCCTGTTGGGCGGTCTAACGGTCATGTCGGCCTCCTCGTTTGCGATAGTTGCGTCTCTAGGAGGGTGTTTCAAACGGCTCCCCGCCCAGATTCGCTCTACATAGTGAGGGTAGTGTAGAACCTGTAGCGGCGGGTTTCAAACCCGTCCGTAGAGACCGGCAGGATGTTTAGTTGAACACCAATGAATCCAATGACCTACGACCAGGATTCCAATGTCTATGTCACGGCGGGATTGAGCGATTCACCGTTTCATGGGTCCACGTGTGAAAACGCTTCTAACCGCCAAACCGTCGGGCTCTTATCGCCGCCCGTTTCAGTGGACTGGCTGTAGTTGAAGCATACCGTTAGGTGCGGAGCCTTCTGTTCGGCGGAAACAGTCCGTCAGGTGCGCGTGCTTTCGTCGCCGTTGGCCGAAAAGTCTTCCAAGTCTCCAACGTCGCAGAAGCTGTTGATGGAGACCTCCCCGGAAGGAAACTCCGCTATGATCTTCAGCTTCCCCCCCACAGCCTCAATGTATGAGCGGAGGCTGGACACGTACGCGTCTGCCCGTTCCTCGATTGTCGACCCTAAGGGTTGTCTGACGTTCAGGTGCTTCGCCAGGTCGCGCTGGGCGAGAGCGCGGGCTCGACGAAGCTCGTGTAGCGCCATTTCGGCTCGTATCTCGCTCTTGGCTTCGTCAACGAGTCGGCGCATGTCAGGAGAGAAGTTCTTAGTCAATCCGCTCCAGCGATGGCGTCCGCTCATGGAATCAATCCTTCCTTCCGAAGTTCCTCCAGATGCTCGTCATACAGAGCGTCCGCCCTCGGCACGAACTCCTGATAGAACCTATCATTGCCTGTCTTGTCGCCCCCTATTAGCAGTATGGCCGACCGCCTGGGATCGAAGGCGTAAAAGACTCGCAGTGGGCTGCCTCCACTCTGTACGCGAAGTTCACGCATCCTCCTGTGACGCGATCCCCGTACCCCTGAGGAGTGAGGGAAAGACAGAAACGGGCCGCTCTCCACAAGTTGCTCGACGATTGCCGCAACGGATGCCTGTTGCCTTCGTCGTAGGTCAATGAACCAGCGTCCAAACTCATCTGTATACTCAACCTCCCAGGACACAACTCCATTGTATTCTCGTCGGTTTATTCAATGCAAGGGAGGCCATCCATAGCAAAGGGAAAAGAACCTTCTCAGTCTAACCCCTAGAAGGATTTAAGCAAATGGTGGATAATTTCACCGTGTTCCCCCCTTTAACACATCTCTATATCCAGCCGTTGAGGTGATTTCCTTGACCAGCAGTTCCAGCACAGGCTCCATGCAGTACGACGTTATCATCGTTGGCGCGGGTTCCGCCGGGGCCACCCTCGCCTCCCGCGTCTCCGAAGACCCCAACCTTTCCGTCCTCCTCCTTGAGGAAGGTCCCGACTATCGCACCCTCAGCGAAACCCCCGAGGACGTACAGCGGTATCAGATGGAGTCCGGCCGCGGCATTGAGGCCCGGCACAAGCGGGACTTCCTAGTGAGGATCAACAGCAGCCAGGAGCGGACCAAATTCATGCATCGGGGCCACGTGGTCGGCGGCACCAGCGCCGTCAACGGGGCCTTCTTTCTGCGGGGACTGCCGGAGGACTTCGACGAATGGGCCGCCTTGGGCAACTCCGAGTGGGCCTTCGTCAACGTGCTCCCCTACTTCCTCAAAATGGAAAATGATTCCGACTACGGTGGCGACTTCCACGGCAAGCGCGGCCCCCTACCCATCCACCGCCTCCCCCTAGAGTCCCTCCTGCCCAGCGTACAGGCCTTCCACAAGGCCTGCGTTGCCGCCGGCTATCCCTACTTCCCGGACATGAACCACCCGGAGGCCCACGGCGTCGGGATGCTGCCCCTGAACAAGCTGGGCGGCGTGAGAATCAACACCGCCGTGGCCTACCTGAACCCCGTAAGGCACAGGGTGAACCTGACTATAAGAGGCGGCATCAACGTGCGTAGGCTCCTCTTAGAGGGACAACGATGCGTGGGAGTTCAGGCGGAAAGTGGCGGCGAGACTTTTACCGTCACCGCCAATCAGACTGTCCTCAGCGCCGGCGCCATCGGCTCCCCCTTCCTCCTCCTCCATTCCGGCATTGGCCCCTCAAAGGATCTGGAGGACCTTGGCATCCCCGTTGCACACGATCTACCGGGCGTGGGCCAGAACCTGAGAAACCACCCCTCAGTGAACGTCATCTACCGAGAGCAGCCGGGGCTGGAGCGCGACTACCTGACCAACCCCATTCTCCTGCGCTACAGCGCTGCCGATTCCCACACTGCACGGGACATGACCATCACACCAAACTATCGATTCCTAAAAGACGGCGTTCCCCAAGTCGCATTCAACGTTCATCCGGAGATCCCCGAAAGCGCCGGCCGGCTCTACCTGACCTCGGCAGACATGGATGTCCCGCCGGCCCTCGACTTCGAGATTTCCCACCCACGCGATCTGCTTAGGATGCGGGAAGGCGTTCACTTGAGTATTCGGCTGGCGGAAGATCCCGCCTTCCGCAGTGTTTTGGGAGACAGAGTCGCTCCAACCGGCACAGACCTGATTAACGACGAAGCGTTGGACGAATGGATCCTTCAAAATATGAGCGCCGCCCAGCACACCTCCGGCACCTGCAAGATGGGCCCCGCCTCAGACCCCAACGCAGTCGTCGACCAGTTCTGCTCCGTCCACGGGCTGGAGGGCCTTCGAGTGGTGGACGCCTCCATCATGCCCAACGTCGTGCGCTCCAACCCCAACGCCAGCACCATGATGATGGGCGAGCGGGCCGCCCAGTGGGTTCGCGAAAACGCGACGGGTTGAGTCGCCCCTAACTCAAGGGACGCGAGCGACCGCTTACGGAGTTCCCTGCACCACCGGATAGTAGGGCACACCCCACGGCTCCCGTGGGGTGGCAACCATTATCTGTACGAAGCGAGGAACCAGGAAGGCGACAATCCTCCGCCCGTCACGCACCTGGTCGCGGTTCACCGACCCGGCCCATGTTGCGCCGCCATGAATAAGCTGATTCCGCAGCACGTAGAGGCGATCAAATAGGATGCTTAGTATCGCCGACGTATCCTGCCTGGCTAGGGCAAATCCCGCCGCCCTCTTGCTTCTATCAAAGGAATCTTCCCATTCGTCGTATTCCGGCGCCCCGTTATGATATTTCCAGAAAGGCTCGAACACGTACCGATTATTCAGGAAAACGCGAATCTCGTGGGAGAACCTTTCCCAAATGGCATCGTAGACGACGTTATCTTTATCCAGCCCTACGATCTTGCCGAAATACTCCCGAAAACTCCTTCGCTCCGACGCCCATTCAGTTTCCTGACTATCCTCGGCGTAGACGGCATTGAACGCAATCCAATAGAAGATGAAGGCCGCGTCGTCGTCGTCATCTTCCCTCTCCGCTCGCCCAATCCAACTCAAGGCACGGTGTATGCGAAGCTGTAGCGCGTCCGGCAGGCTGTCCCACTTCTCCAAGCATTGACGCCTTAACTCTTCGTGGGTAACGCCACTTTCAGGGGAATGGCTGGACACAAGCCCCCCTCAAAGAATACAGGGCTTACTGGCAGAGCCTTGCAAAATCACAGAAAAGTGACCCGCCTCGGACTCGAACCGAGAACCTACTGATTAAGAGTCAGTTGCTCTGCCAAATTGAGCTAGCGGGCCGCCAATTTGAGATTATACCACGAAGCTATAGGCGCTACCTACCGAACCTCAACCGCTCGATGAGATACGGGTGCAGACCCACCCGTCGCATCCGTTCCTGGGTGACTGAAACGTCGTAGGCGACGCGATGGTGAGCCAACCGTCGCGTGTCATCGTCGTAGAATAGATAGCTGGCCCGTGGGTCACCGTCTCTCGGTTGCCCCACGCTGCCGGGATTGGCGATTATCCGACCAAAATCCAACACCGCCTCCTGCCCGTCTCTCAACACACTGAACCGGGGCATTCCCTCCACCTCCAGACAAACGAATGGCAGGTGCGAATGCCCCACCAGGCAGAAGGGCGTGGTCATACGACGGAAGTTTTCCAAGGCCGATGGGCCGCTTACCAGATACTCCCATAGAGGGTCCCGCAGGCTGCCGTGCGCCAGCGAGAACTCCCCCGACGACGTAACCTTGGGCAGCCCCTCCAGAAAGGCAACGTGGTCCGATTCCAGCTGCTCCCTCGTCCACAAAGCAGCCCCGGCGGCGTAGCTGTTGAAGGTCTCCACGCCCATCCGCCCGAGGGCGGCGTAGTCGTGATTTCCCACCACGCAAACTAACTCCTGCTCCGCCAGCATCTCTATGCACGGCCCGGGGTCCGGCCCGTATCCCACCACGTCACCCAGACACCACACCGCATCGAACCCTCCCCGCCGTTGAGCGTCCTCCAGCACCCTCTGCAGAGCTTCAAGGTTGGAATGTACGTCGGAAATAATGAGCGCGCGCATCCTGCCTCCATCTTACACCTTGAAAGGCCCAAGCCCCAGCATCTACAATTCTTGAACCATGAAACCCTGCACCATGAAAATCTCCAACGTGGGCGAGTTTGGCGCCATCAACCGCCTGACCCGCCTCATTTTGGAGCGCCGCCAACGCGCTCCGGCGCCACCCGGCAGCGAGCTTCTGGTGGACACGGGAGACGACGCCGCAGCGTGGCGCAGTACCGCGGGTTCGTATCTCTTCACCACCGACACAATGGTGGAAGGCGTACACTTCACCCAGTCCACTCTCTCATGGGAGGACGTGGGATGGAAGGTAATGGCCGTTAACGCCAGCGACTTGGCCGCCATGGGCGGGCACCCCCTCTATGCGTTGGTAACCCTCGGCCTGCCCGCGGAATTCCCCCTCAGCGCCCTGGACATGCTATACGAAGGAGCGTTGAGTATGGCCGAGGAGGCCCACTTTTCTATCGTAGGCGGCGATATGGTCAAGTCGCCCACCGCCTTCGTCACCGTTGCCCTGGTCGGGACCATCCGAGGCGCACCCATGACCCGAGAATCCGCCAGTCCAGGGCATCTCGTAGCCGTGACGGGACCTCTGGGATCCTCCGCCGGAGGGCTGGCCCTGCTCCAGGGAACAACCGATGCCGAGGTTGACGCCGAAGTCCTCCTCCAAGCCCACCGTCGCCCCCAACCCCACCTCGCCCAAGGCCAAATTCTCGCCGAAGAGGGCGTGTCTTGCGCCATGGACGTTAGCGACGGTCTAATGGCCGACCTCGCCAAACTATGCTACGCCAGCGGTGTCGCCGCCCAGGTTTCCACCCACCGGCTGCCCATGATCCCCGCGCTTCCCCATTACTTCCCTGAAACCCACCGGCAAAAAGCCCTCTCCGGCGGCGAGGACTACGTACTTCTCTTCACCGCGCCGCCGGACACCATGGACCGGGTCATCGACCGCATTCCCGAGGTCGCCGTCATCGGAAGGGTTACGACCGGCGAGCCCGGCCATGTGACCGTGTTGGACGAAAACGGCAAAAACGTTACGCTCAGCCAATCGGGATGGGACCACTACCGCTAGATGCCTGCTTGCCTTCGCATAACCAGCGGCAGCGCCGAGGACACCCAGTCCATAGGGCGCACCATCGGCGCCCACGCCCAACCCGGCGACCTCTTCCTCCTTACCGGCCCTCTCGGCGCCGGCAAGACCTGCCTCACCCAGGGCATTGCCTGGGGCCTGGGCGTGAAGGAACGGCCCCGCAGTCCCACCTTCGTACTACTGGCCCGCTACAGGGGACGCCTCACCATCCACCACGCAGACCTCTTCCGCATCGAGGGAACCGCCGATGCCCTCAGCCTGGGGTTGGAGGACTGCCTGAACGACGAGGACGTTTGCATCATAGAATGGGCAGACCGCGCCCCGGAACTCTTCGTCGAACCCTCCCTTCGCGTGGAAATGGACCACCATCCTAACCAGAGCGACACACGAAGCATCATCCTCCAAACCGATCACAGCCGATACCAACCCATCCTTGACGCCCTGTCGGCCAGGGAACGCCGCTAAATGCTGTTGGCCATCGACACCTCAACAGCCTACGCCGGTGTCCTTCTCTGGGACGACGGGCGGCCAGTTTACTCCCTCACCTGGCGTTCAGCGTACAACCACACCAGCCTCCTCATGCCCGCCGTCCGGCAGTCCCTCCAACAGTTAGGCATAAGCGCTCGCGAGCTTGAAGCCGTGGGGGTGGCTCTGGGGCCCGGCGGCTTCAGCGCGTTACGTGTCGGCATAAGCGCAGCCAAGGGCCTGGCCCTCCCCTGGGGTACACCCCTCATCGGCGTTGGAACCCTGGAGGCGGAGGCTTTCCCCTACGCCGAAACCGGCAGCCCCGTATGCCCCCTGCTCAACATCGGCCGCCGGGATATGGCCTGGACGTGCTATCAGAACAAAGCCGAAGGCTGGCGAAAGACTCGGAACGAAGAAATAACGCCCAACACAGATCTGGCAGGGGTTCTTCCCACAGACGCCATCATCTGCGGCGAGGGAATCCTGACTGCAGGTCCGCTTCTTAGAGACACTGAGTTGCAATTCGACCACCTAATGGAATACCCTGGCCCGTCCCTGCGCCTCTGGACCTTGGCCCGCCTGGCCTCCGAAAGACTACAACGGGGCGAGGTGGACGACGCAGCGACCCTACAACCCTTCTACCTCCGGCGGCCCAGCATCACGCCACCCAACCCGCCAAGAAAGGTGCCGCGTTGAATTTCCCCCTGGCGCCGCCGGCCTAACGAAAACGCAACCGACAAACTACACCCAAAGGAGTAACCGTGACCGAAGACATTCAGCAGACCCTGGTCCTCATCAAGCCCGACGGCGTCCAGCGTGGGCTGGTGGGCGAAATAATCTCCCGTCTGGAGGCTAGAGGACTGCGCATAGCCGCCATGAAGATGACACAGCTGGACGTGGAAACGGCCTCACACCACTACGGCGTACACCGCGAACGACCATTCTTTAAGGGGTTGGTGGACTTCATCACTTCCAGCCCGCTGGTGGCACTGGTGCTGGAAGGCCCCAACGCCGTGGAACTGGTTCGTCGAACGATGGGAGCCACGAACCCACTGGAATCCCAACCCGGCACCATCAGAGGCGACCTGGCTGTCGACATCGGACGCAACCTCATACACGGCTCAGATTCTACCGAAACGGCGGCCACAGAAATTCGGCTGTTCTTCGCAGAAAATGAGGTTGTGAACTACGAGAGGAGCATCCAACCCTGGATAACGGAGTCGTAACCACCCTGGGAGCCTAAACCGTCCCACTAACCTCTGCTGGCAGGGAAAAGGCCCTGGATAACCGAGCCTTAGGGGTAAAGATACGATACCTCGGCAAAATCGTATCTTTAACTTCGGTCTCCCGCGTGGAAACCTGCTTAATCTATCAAGAGAGGTAGAACTCCTAACACCAAGGCAGTGCTGAGGCCTGCAAAGGTGCCCACAATGATAACTACCCGAAAGGTGAGGTCGCCCCTAACTTTTTCTATATTCTTGCTGAGTTCACCATGAGCCTTCTCGTTGTCTCTTACGTGGTCAGAGAATCTTTCAGTAAACTCGTGAAACCATCTCGGAACTTTGTCGTTCTGCATCCTCTCACCTCACCCTCATTATATCACTCTGTGGGCGGAAAGAGAAGATAAATTCGCAAATAATCAGGACGCGAAACTATCCTACAAACAAACTTCGGCAGGGAAAAAATTACTGAATCCTGACCACCTGGGGCGCCTTGCTCCACAACTCCTCGAGCCGATAATACTCCCGCTGCTCCGCGCCGAAGATGTGCACGATAACGTCGCCGAAGTCCAGGAGCACCCAGCCCGAATCGCCCCGTCCCTCCCGGTTGTTTAGGATGACCCCCTCCGTCTTCAACCGCTTCACCATGTCGTCCCGAAGCGCCCTCGCCTGCCTGTCTGTGCCGGCAGTCATTATGACGAAGTAGTCGGCAAAGATCGCCTGACCTCTTATGTCAAGCAACACTATGTCCTCCGACTGCAGGTCGGATGCTATGTCTACGAGCCGGTGGGCAATTTCCGTGGGGTTCAGAGCTAAACCTCCGAGGGCATTTATTCCATTATAGGTTCCGTCGCCCTTGGCGGCAACGCAAATGCGTCCCCTCTTGTGTCAATGTCCCTTCTTTAATACTAAACCTTTAGAGGAGCGCGACAACATTCCAACTAGACTATAGTTAGTGTGCGTAAATTTGCCATATCCGCCTATGGCGTGTACCATTTCACCGAAATGCCATCGGTCGAACAGTCATGTCCGTAGCCAACGCTTCCTCAACTAACGCCACCTCCCGGATTAACGCCGAGATGCAGGCCATCTTGGACCGCTATCTGCCCAGCCGCCGGCCCATGGCCGTGGATGACTACGACTGGGAACTCATGCGTCCCGAATCCGTTGACCGGGAATTTCTGGAGGCGGTTGGCTTCGTGACCCTCGTCGAATCCAATCCCAAGGACCCCGGCGGCCAGATTATCGCCGCGGCGGATCGGAGCAACGCCCCATGGCTGCGCCGCTTCATTACCCAGACCTGGCTGCCCGAAGAAGGAATGCACAACGCCCCCTTCAAGGAGTACCTCATCCGCTCCGGGGCCTACGACGAGGGCTTTCTAGACGCAGAGATAGCTAAGGTCATCGACAGGGGATTCGTCCACGGCACGGGGTACACTGACCTCGAGGTCGCCACCTACGGCTGGCTCCAGGAGCTTATAACCTGGCGCTTCTACGACTCCATGAGCGACTACCTGCGCTCCCAGGCGACGCCAGACGAGCCCGCCGACCCGGTGATGCTGAAGATACTGGCGGACATCGCCAAGCAGGAGAACTTTCATCGCCACGTATACCTCACCGGCGCAAAGACCATCCTCAAGCATCAGCCGGAGCGGAAGGGCGAAGTCATGTCCGCCGTTGCCGAATTCATCATGCCGGGCCACCACATGGCCCCCGACTGGCAGACCAAGGCCCCCATTTGGTCTAAGAAGTTCAAATTCCCCCTGAAGCAGGTGATCCACGACATCGCCCACGGTATGGTGTTCCTCACCGACTATCGGGGCCTGGGCCAAGCCACCATCCTCTACGGCGCTCGCAACACCATCCACTGGTATCTGAAGCCCCTGGTGGCTGTGCTGCGGCCCCTCTCGCGGCCTTACTCCTCACCGGTCAACTACCTTACCGGGCGGTTCATAGCCCACGCCTTCTGACCCTTCCTTCCCCTCCACTGACACCTCCCCATTGCCCAATTCTACTCTACTCTGCTACCCTCTCCGCATGAATCCATGCCTTCCACCACAAGCGCCGATGCTGCTTCCAAACACCATTCGTTTGCTCAAGTTTTTTGAAACGAATCCCCACGCCTGAAACGAATAATCTCAGGCACGAATTTACTCCGATTCGACTTTCCTAACGAATCAAACCCACGCCTGGCAGCCCGAAAACGAAAACCCCAAAATTCCCATTCATTTCTCACGATCAAATCCCCTTCAACGGCGGAGCCGCACCCCAGTCCCGTTGAAGCCCAGGCCGCCCCTGTGCTAGCCTAACCCCTGCCATGAATACGCAATCACACCCTACATCGAAGGTCATCGTCGCCATGAGCGGCGGCGTCGACTCCTCCGTTGCCGCCCTCCTCCTCAAGCAGGCCGGCTATGAGGTCGTCGGCGTCACCATGAAGCTTTTCGACTACCCCAACGTAAACGCCCCCGCCTACAACAAGGGCTGCTGCACCCTTGACGACGTGGAGGACGCCCGGCGCGTCTGCCAAATCCTCGATATCCCCCACTACGTCTTCAACCTGCAGCGGGAGTTCCAGGCCCACGTAATCGACTACTTCCTGGCGGAGTACCAACGGGGAAAGACCCCCCACCCGTGCATCGCCTGCAACGATCGCATCAAGTTCTCATTCCTTCTTCAGAGAGCCCGCTTCCTGGGAGCCTCCCACGTGGCCACCGGACACTACGCCCGCATTCTCCATAGAGACGGCGGCTGGCGGCTGCTGACAGGGATGGACGCGTCCAAGGACCAGTCCTACGTGCTCTTCGGCATGAACCAGGAGCAGTTGTCCCAAACCCTAATGCCCGTTGGATGTCATCCCAAGGACGACATCCGGCAAATGGCCGCCGATGCGGGCTTCCCCAACGCCGACAAGCCCGACAGCCAGGATATATGCTTCATTCCCCTGGGCAACTACCGCAGCTTCATTCAGGAGCGAGTCACCCCCAAGCCTGGCCGCTTCGTGAACAGCGCCGGCGAGGCGGTGGGAACGCATAAGGGCATCGAGTTCTACACCGTGGGGCAGCGACGCGGTCTGGGAATCGCATCCTCCAATCCCCTCTACGTGACCGCCATAGACCCGGAGAGTCGGGACATAACCATCGGTCCTGAATGCGAGCTCTACCGGGACACCCTCTGGGCTGCTGGAGTCAACTACATTCTGGGCCGTCCTCCCACCCCCGGCTCGGAAGTTTCCGTCAAGATCCGCTACAAGTCTACTCAGACCCCGGCTTGTCTCTACCCCCAGGGCAGAAACGCCCTCCTGCGCTTTCAAGAGCCTCAGCGGGCCGTCACCCCCGGCCAGGCGGTCGTCTTCTACCAGGGCGATGAAGTTGTCGGCGGAGGCCGCATTTCTCACCCTCCCAAGCCGGAACATAACGAACCCACAGCGACTGCTGCCCTGGCCAATGCCCTCCCTTGATTTGGAGCGGGACCTCCACCGCCTCGGTCGAACCCTGGTGGCCGGCGTGGACGAAGTGGGCCGGGGCGCTCTCGCCGGACCCGTAATGGCCGGAGCCGTAATCCTTCCCCCCGACCTGGACCCTTCAGCCCCCTGGCTGCAGGGCATTGACGACAGCAAGAAGCTCACCCCATTGCAGAGGGAGCAAGCAGCCAAAGAGATTCATCAACACGCCTTGGCCGTGTCAGTAGGCGAGGCCTCTCCCGAGGAGATAGACCGACTCGGCATCGTCGCCGCCACCCGGTTAGCCATGGTAAGGGCCGTGAGCGGCCTGTCCCCACAACCCCAACATCTGCTCGTCGACTATCTCTCGCTGGAGGAATGCGGCCTGCCCGTCACCCCCGTCACCCACGGCGATAGCCTGAGCCATTCCATTGCTTCCGCAGCCATCGCCGCCAAGGTGGCACGCGACCGCCTCATGGTCGACGTCGACGCTCGATGGCCGGGCTACGACTTCCACAAGCACAAAGGCTACGGTACGCGGATGCACATCCAGCAGCTCAACCGGCTTGGGCCTTCGCCTATTCACCGCTTCACCTTTGCCCCCGTCAGGAAGGCCCATCTTCTTCATCCAAAGCCTCCCGCGTGCCTTCGCCCAGAAGCCGTCTAGGAGGGTTGGGCGAAAGGCTGGCCCAGCGGCACCTTCGCGGTCGCGGCTGCCGTATTCTCGACACCAACTATCGATGCCGGTGGGGAGAGGTGGATATCGTTGCCCAGTTTCAGGACACCATCCTCTTCGTGGAAGTGAAGACCCGCCGCACCTCATCCTACGGTACGCCGGAGGAGGCCATCACATCCGCCAAAGCCCAACGACTCATCGCAACGGCCGAGACCTACCTGGAGGAACACGACTCCTCGCACAGCCACTGGCGCATTGACCTCATCTCCGTGGAGATGGATAGAACGGGGCGTGTGCTCCCCTTGCGGCACCTGGAGAACGCCGTCGAGCGTCCCCACTGCTGAACCGTCGCGAGCCGGGGTGTGCTAAAATACCTCCCACACCGGAACGAGCAACCCCCCGCTTGATGCCGGATTACAATCAGCCTTCCCTAATCTGCCTAACTGCGACAATCCACCAAGAATGACTCAAGACAACCTCCTGCGTCTGCACGTCAACTCCCTACTACGCTCGTGCATTGCCCTCAGCAACGCAGCCGAGCGCGACCTGCCCGACAGTTCCACCTCGGCGAGAACTCTGTACAACCTGGCTGGCCGGCTTCCCGGCCCCCTTGACCCGCAGGCGGAAGAAGAAAGCCCCCAATCCGTCCCTCAGTCGCTGGCCCTCATCCACAGCGCAAAGGCCTCCATCCGCTTCCTCACGGAGGCGGGTCAGTTCAGCGACCTCGGCCTCCGAATTGCCCAGGGTATCCTCGCCACCCTCGACGCCCTGGAAGCCGACTTCGGACGACTGCTCCGTAGAGACGCTCAACCCAGCATACGCGGCCTATATGTTATTATTGACCCCCTGGTAACGGGCAACAGGCCCGCGGAGTACATAGCCAAAGAAGCCCTGGAAGGCGGAGCCACTATTCTTCAACTTAGAGACAAGACACGGGACAAGGGCCTCTCCATGAGCTTGGCCCAACGCCTGAACGAACTCTGCCGCGAGAAAGACGCCCTGCTTATTATCAACGACCACGCAGACTTGGCAGCCGCCATCGACGCCCACGGTGTACACGTAGGCCAGGACGACTTGCCCGTAACCTCGGCCCGTCAGGTGCTAAAAGACCACCAGATAGTCGGCCGGTCCAACCACCATGCGGAAGAGGCGTTGGACTCCCAGGCCCAGGGCGCCGACTACGTGGCAGTAGGGGCCATGTTCCCCACCGGCTCCAAAGACCAGCCCATCGTCGGCGGCCCAGCGCTGTTGAGCGCCGTCAAGAGCGCCGTTGACGTTCCGGTGGTAGCAATCGGCGGCATAAACGTCGAACGTGCCCCGGAGGTGGTCAGAAGGGGTGCAGACGCCATTTGCGTCATCAGCGCCGTTGGGCTGGCTCCCAGCCCGCGGGACGCTGCCAGCCGCCTCGTCGAAGCCATCCTACAGGCCGGAGGAAGAGCCTGATGCCCTCCCTCTACGCCGACTCCTTCGCCCAACTTTCCGCCGCATCCCTGGAGTCCTTCACCCAGCGTCACGACGCTCGGGAGAGGGGTCTTCGCATCTCCCGGCAGGTCATACGACTCTCCGCAAACGCCATTCGCGCCGTCCACCGCTCCGAATTCGACCGGGCCCGGGAGCTGATTGCCCAAGCGCGGGCCGACCTCGAAGTATGCGCCCCGATCCTTCAGACCAACCCCGAAATCTATCACGCCGGCTTCCTGGCCGACGCCCGTAAGGAGTTCAGCGAAGCCAACATCACCCTGGCCCTGCTTTCCGGCGAACCCCTTCCCCAACCGGACGAGATCGGCGTAGACGCCACAGCCTACCTGAAAGGCCTGGGCGACGCTGCTGGCGAACTCCGCCGCTACATTCTGGACTCCCTCCGTTGGGATCGGTGGCAGCGCTGCGAAGAGGTCATGGAAGTCCTCGACGATATCTACTCCCTCATGGTCACCGTCGACTTCCCGGAGGGCGTCACGATGGGCCTTCGCCGCTCAACGGACATGGTGCGCGGCACTCTTGAACGCACCCGCGGCGACTTTACCATGGCCCTCAGGCAGCGATCGTTGGAGGAGAAGCTGGCCGCCTGGATGGATACCGGCCAACCACGTATGAGCGGCGTCTAAGCTCAATCTCTAGCAAAAGGAGCAGAGTCAGAACGCAATGCCAACCTTTGTAATAGCGGCGGTCGCGGGGGTCACGGCCCTCATAGTAGCCGTTTCCCTTGCTATTCGCGTCATGAGGGCCAGCAAGGGCAACGTTGAAACTATCGCCATCGGCGCCGCCATCCAGAGTGGCGCAATGGCCTTCATGAAGCGCGAATATCTTGTGCTGCTGCCCTTCGTGATTGTGGTGGCCGCCGTCCTCTGGATAGTAATAGACATCCTTCAGTTCGACTCTCTCGTTCCCAAAACAGCCATAGCTTACGTGGCGGGCAGCTGCACTTCCGCCCTGGCCGGCTTCCTGGGCATGAGCATCGCAATTCGGGCCAACACCCGCACCGCCGCCACGGCTCAAACCGGCCTCAACCCCGCCCTGAAGGTCGCCTTCTCCTCCGGCGCCGTCATGGGCCTCACCGTGGTGGGCCTGGGCATTCTGGGCGTCACCATCCTGTATCTCATATACCAGGACATTACCTACGTGGCAGGCTTTGGCCTCGGCGCTTCCTCCATCGCACTCTTCGCCAGGGTGGGCGGAGGCATCTACACCAAGGCCGCCGACGTGGGCGCAGACCTGGTGGGAAAGGTGGAGGCGGGCATACCTGAGGATGATCCCCGAAACCCCGCCGTAATTGCCGATAACGTGGGCGACAACGTGGGCGACGTAGCCGGCATGGGCGCCGACCTCTTCGAGTCCTACGTAAGCTCTATCATCGCTGCCATCGCCCTGGCCGGCGCCGCCGTTACCATCGCTTTCACCGGCGGGCCAGCGGGGCAGACCCTGCCTTTCGACGACGATCTCGTAGTCCTGCCTCTACTCATTGCCGCCTCCGGCATCCTTGCCTCCGTGCTGGGGACATTCCTGGTCAAAAGCAAGGAGCAGGCGTCATTTTCGGACCTGCTTTGGTCCCTTAGAAGGGGCATATTCGGTTCCGCCATAATCGTGGTCCTGCTCTCCCTCGGGGCCGTAATGTGGCTGGATATTCCGTTGCAGTGGAACGCCTTCGGAGCCATCATCACCGGTCTGGTGGCGGGCGTAATAATCGGGCTCGTAACGGAGTTCTACACATCCTACGACTATCCACCCACCAAGTCGGTGGCTGAGACCAGTCAAACGGGAGCTGCCACCGTAGTAATCAGCGGGATGGCCACGGGTATGATGAGCACCCTCATCCCCGTACTGACCGTGTGCGGCGCAATAATGGTGGCCTTCGAGCTCTACAGCTTCTATGGGGTGGCCCTCGCCGGCGTGGGAATGCTCTCCACCCTGGGCATCACCTTGGCCACCGACGCTTACGGCCCCGTGGCCGACAACGCCGGAGGCATCGCGGAGCAGGCCCATCTGTCTCCTGAGGTGCGCCAGCGCACCGACGCCCTGGACGCCCTGGGGAACACCACCGCCGCCACCGGCAAGGGCTTCGCCATCGGCTCGGCGACCCTCACAGCCCTGGCCCTCATGGCCACCTACGCCATCGCCGCCAACCTCTTTGACGGGGGCGACGATAGGAAGCTGCTGCTCAACCTCATGGACCATCGTACCCTGGTGGGTCTTCTCATCGGCGGGCTGCTTCCCTTCATCTTCTCTGCGCTAACCATGCAAGCCGTGGGACGCGCCGCCTTCTCCATCGTCCGGGAGGTACGCCGCCAGTTCCGGGAAATTCCTGGCATTATGACCGGCGAGCGGCAACCCGACTACATTCGCTGCGTGGACATCAGTACACGGGGCGCACTGCTGGAGATGATTGCCCCCGGCGTCATGGCCGTGGTCGTGCCCATCGCCACTGGCTTCATCCTTGGGAAAGACGCCCTGGGCGGGCTGCTCATCGGCGCGGTTTCCGCCGGATTCTTGTTGGCCATCACAATGGCCAACAGCGGCGGCATCTGGGACAACGCCAAGAAGTACATCGAGCTAGGCAACTTCGGCGGGAAGGGGTCCGACGCCCATAAGGCCGCCGTCGTGGGCGACACCGTCGGCGACCCGTTCAAGGACACCTCCGGGCCTTCCCTGAACATCCTCCTCAAGCTCATGGCCATCGTCGCCCTTATATTCGCCCCGGTGCTGAAGGACGCCACGCCACTGCTGGGAGGCTAGAACGTGGCCACGCAGCGGCATGGTAACCAAAGAGATTCTTCACTGCGTTTAGAATGACACGGTGGCGCCGACAGACTGTATAATGGTTGAGTCGGAAACCGTCAAACCCCGCGGGCGTAGCTCAATGGTAGAGCTCCAGCCTTCCAAGCTGGTCATGTGGGTTCGATTCCCATCGCCCGCTCCACCAAAATCCCCGCGGCTGACGAAGGGCCGCACAGCCTCCCATATCCACTAACCAGAAATGACCAGATATCTATTCCTTATAGCCGCCACTCTGCTGGGCCTCCTCTTTCTGACGGCCCTCCTCACCTGCCGCATGCGTGGATTCCCCTTCTAACCGAAGGCCGTTTAGGATAGAGCGCTGTGCCAATGATTGAACCCCAGCCCAAGGACAAATACGCCAGCGTCAACGGCCTGCAGTTCCACTTTCGCGACTGGGGCGGACATGGCCCCGCGATGTTGCTGCTCCACGGGCTGGCGTCCCACGCCGGCATCTGGGACCTGGTTGCGCCCATTCTCGCCCGCCACGCCCGGGTGGTCGCACTGGACCTTAGGGGCCACGGAGGTAGCGCCAAGCCCGACGTCGGCTACGATTTCGACACTGTGGCCCGAGACGTCATGGGGTTTTGTCGAGTCCTCGGCCTACGCAAACCCCTGGTTGCAGGCCACTCCTGGGGCGGCAACGTGGCCCTACACTGCGCCGCCAACTACCCCAGCGAAGTTTCCGGGCTGGCAATGGTCGACGGAGGATTCATCGAGCCTTCTTCACTACCCGGTTGGACCTGGGAGCGGGCGCGGGAGGAGTTGGCCCCGCCCATGTTCGGCGACGTCACTCTCCGACAGGTTACGGACCGCATCAAGGGTGGCAGCCTCTCACCCTACATGACCCCCGCCATCGAGAGGATTCTGGCCGCCAACTTCTACGTAACGCCGGCGGGATTTGCCAGGCCGAACCTCAGACGCGAGAACCACATGAAAATTGTGCGGGCCTTGTGGGAACACAAGCCCTCCCTGCTGTTTCCACAAGTTCGTTGCCCAACCCTGATCCTTCCAGCCCGGAAGGACGCTCCCGACCCGACGAGGGCCAGACGGCAAGAATGCCTGGTGCGCCGGGCCGAGAGGCTCCTGTCCAAGCGCCGAGTGATATGGCTTGAAGATTCAGTGCACGACGTCCCGCTGCAAAGACCCCGACGGGTAGCACAACTGCTCCTGGACTTCGCATTTTCCGCCTCCAACTCGCACATGAAGACTTGTGCCAGCCCGTAACCCTCGCCACCGTTCATGTCGCCGCCGCCAGACAAAAACATAAGCAGTTCATTGAATCGTTCGTACCGATACCATCCAACCGGCCTCCTCATTAGTTTGACACCCAACAAAGGCGCTGATATATTAAGTAACTGCCTCTGGGGGCAGTGCATCTAGGCGGATTCCGCCAATCGCCCCAGCGTTTGGGTTGTCATCCAGGGCAAGAGCAGGAAAGTAGGCGGCACGACAAGCCCAATCATTCACTTATCCTACGCAGCGTGAACCTCCGTCGCAGTTGCGACGGGCTTCTTGTGCAACACCACAATCTTCACAAAATTGGAGAGCGTTTTGGTGGCAAAAACCGACCTAATAGTACGATTCGCCGGAGAGGGGGGCCAAGGCGTTGTAACTTCCGCCGAAGCCTTGGCTCAGGCCGCCACCCAAGCCGGCTATCACGTCCAAACCTTCGCGACATTTCCTTCGCAGATACTCGGCGGCCCAACGTGGACTCAAACGCGGGTGTCTACGTCCACCATCCTCAGCTCTGGGGACGACTTGGACGTGCTGGTGGCCTTCAACCAGGAGGCTTACGACAACCACGTAGCCGAAGTCCGGGACGGCGGCGTGGTCATCTACGACTCCGACCAACTTCAGTTGGAGGATGACGGCAACAGCTTCGGAATGCCCATCCAAAAGCTGGCCCGCTCCACCGGCAACAACCGGGCAGCCAATATGGTCATCATCGGAGCCATAGCCCAGTTGGTCAACATGCCCCATGAATATCTGGAGCAATTCGTGGTCGAGCGCTTCACCCGGGGCCGCGCCAACGACCAGCAGATCATCGAATCCAACATCAAGGCCCTCGCCTTGGGCCGGGATCAGGCAGCCGGCAGCGGCTTCCACCTGGGAAGCATTGCCCAAGCCGAAAAGCCGCCGGGCAAGCAGCTGCTCATCAAGGGCAACGACGCTATCTCCCTGGGCTCCGTGGCTGCCGGCGTCGATTTCTACGTGGGCTATCCAATTTCGCCCGCCACTCCTGTTCTGCTCTGGATGGAGCGCAACCTGGTGGGGCCGGGCAAGTTCGCCTACCAGGTCAGTTCCGAGTTAGAGTCAATTACCGCCCTCCTCGGCGCAGGTTTCGCCGGAAAGAAGGCCATGACCGCCACAGCCGGCCCCGGCTTTAGCCTGATGGCCGAGGGCCTTGGCCTTGGCTGGATGGCGGAGATTCCCCTGGTCGTTGTCAACGTCCAGCGCGGTGGCCCCGCCACCGGCCTCCCCACCAAGACGGAGCAATCGGACCTGCTAGCCTGCCTCTGCCCCGCCCACGGCGACGTGAATCTTCCCGTCATTGCCCCCGGCACCGTGGAGGAGTGCTTCTACGCCGCCATCGAAGCCTTCAACTGGGCAGAGCGATACCAGGGTCCCGTTATCCTCATGAGCGAGATGTCCCTGGCAGAGCGGACGGAGAACATCCCCAAGCCCGAGTTAAACAGCCTGCAGGTGGAAAACCGGCAGACCTACAACGGCAGGAACGGCTATATGCGTTACGAGGCCGACACGGTATCGCCCATGCCCATCCCCGGCCTCCCTGGCTCCTACGTGGCCAACGGCAGCGAGCACGACCCCTTGGGCGACACCACCCACCTTGCCATACGCCACGTACAGATGACGGAGCGACGCTTCAACAAGCTCAAGCTCCTGACCAACGGCAGCTACGAATGCAGAAACTCCCACGAACCCATCGCCCTTATGCCCTGGGGTGGCTCCAAAGGCCCCGCACTCGAGGCCTACGAGCAGCTTGTGGAGCAAGGCGTTGACCTGGGCTGGTACTACACTATGTTCCTCAACCCCCTCCCCTCGGATCTGCTGGAGGAGCTTCGAAGCAAGGAGTTGGTGCTGGTGCCGGAACTCAACTATCAGGGCCAGTGGGCGTCCGTCCTCCGATCTCAGGGAGTGAAGGCTGAAGCCATTACCCAGTACACCGGCCTGCCTTTCAAGGTTAGAGATCTGGTGAAGCGGGTAGGTGGTGCGGTGAAATCCATCCAAAAGGGAATGGTAACAGTATGAGCGCCAAGAACCCGGAATATGATTTCAAGTGGTGCCCCGGATGCGGAGACTTTGCCGTGCGCCGCGCCCTGGAACAGGCCGTGGCCGACCGGATGACCAATATGGAGATTCCAATCGAGAACAACGTGGTTGTTGCGGGCATCGGCTGCTCCGGCAACCTCGTTCATCTGCTTGAAGGCGACCAGCCCTACGGCTTCCACGGCATCCACGGCAGGAGTCTGCCCATCGCCATGGGCGTCAAGATGGGACGCCCCGACCTTAACGTGATCATCGTTGCGGGCGACGGGGATTTCCTAAGCATCGGCATGGAGCACATCGCCCCCCAGGCGGCGCGGAACCTGGACGTTTGCGCCGTCATCATGGACAACGCCGTCTACGGACTCACCAAGGGGCAGAGCTCGCCCACCACGGAATTGGGAGAAACCACCAGCTCCACGCCCTACGGCAAGATGGAGGCTTCGGTGAACCCCCTGGCCCTCTATCTCACCCTGGGCGTCTCTTTCATAGCTTCCGGGTTCTCCGGCAAGCCGAGGGAACTGGCTGATCTGATAACCCAGGGGATGGAGCACCCCGGCTTTGCCGTGGTCCACGTTCAGTCGCCCTGCACCACCTACAACAACACCTACGAGGTTCTCAAGGGGAACCCCAGAAAGGGCATCGCGCCGATTCTCTGGGACTTGCCCGACGACCACGATGCCTCGGACTACGACTCTGCTCATTCGGCCATCCGCTCCGGCGGCTTGCCCGTGGGAGTGCTCTACCAGAACACCGACCGCCCCACGCTGACGAAACAAGTAGAGGCGACACTGGCGAAGGTGAAACCCATGAGCACCCAGCAGATGCTGGACTTCTACGAGATCCGGTAGCCGGTCAGAATAACAGCGGGGGACGATGAGTCCCTGCAAGGGCGCCCTTCGTGGGCGCCCGCTTTGCGTAATGCGGAGACACGCTTGCTTATCATCCTGATTGCAAGGCCGGAATAACAACCTGAGCGGTCACGTGGCCTTCCCTACGCCGTAGGGAAGCGGGATGGGGGGTGGTCGCGGGAGAATGGCGGGTATGAAGGCCGTGAACTAGGCGGACGACTCCACTTCTTCCAAAGCCTGATACTTGGACGGGCAGAGCACACTGACCGTATCGGCGTGGAACGTCTGTCCCTCCGAGTAGCCGCCCTGAAGGATAATCTCCGAGTGCTCGTTGAAGAACAAGTCCGGCACAACGCCGTTGTAGACAGCCGGCAGCACCTCATCACCGGCTGTAAGCGCGAAGGTCGCCATTGTACCGCCGTCCTCCCGCACGAAGGAATCCGGCACCAGCGTGCCCTTCACGCGGACCGTCTTGCCATCAACTTCGGCAGAGTTGGCCTCCAACTCGTCTACCGTGAAATAGTAGCTGGTACTTCCCGGGAAGGCGGCGTATATGAGATACACCACCGCTAGCAGGAGGACCACGCCTATCAGCGCCAGCCTACCCCGTCCACCAAGAATCCCCCGCCCTCCGACGTCGGCGCTGAAACTACTATTGCTCCCCTGAGTCAACTACAACCCTCCCTATTCACGGCAGCCTATGGATGACTCGCTGTCACGGTCAATACGGCCCGACGTTTGTCGGCTTGCACTCATATAAATGTTAGCCTCCCAGGAGCGGGATGACAAGCACCCCTACATCCTCGCGCCGTCGTTGTCCCTTTGCCTAAACTCCTCCCTAAGGTTCTCCATCTCCCGCTCAAGCTCGTCCTGCCTACGTGACGTAAAGAAAACGTAGACAAAGAAGACCGCCCAGCTGATTGCGAAGGCAGCAAAGAGGTACGGAACGTTGTGGGCCGGCGTTGTTATCAAAGCTATCATCTTCTATTTCTATCCTTCCGCCTGAAATTCGGCGTCTTCTTTCATCTCTCGGATTCCCCGCTCCACCCTCTTCAGAGACACCCTCTGCCGTAGCAGAACGACGAATAGGAGGGTGAAGGCGATTACGGAGAATAGCAGGGCAAGGGCCATGTCCGGATGCAGGTCGCCCTCCAAGGACGTTCCGCCTATCACAAGCCGTTGGTGTTGGGTACGCCACCAGTCCACGGCGAAATAGACTATGGGAACGTCTATGAATCCGACGATTCCCAGCACTGCGGAAAACGTCGCCCCCTGGGAACGGTTGGCGCTGTAGGCCCGGAGCATCAGATATCCAACATAGATCAGCCAGAGCACCAGTGTAGCGGTAAGCCTGGGATCCCACGTCCACCAGACGCCCCAAACCGGCTTGGCCCAGATTGGCCCCGTAATCAACACCAGAGAGGTGAAGATAATCCCCAATTCAGCGGCAGAGCTGGCCAGGGCGTCCCACTTCTCCCGCCGCTTCCACAGGTACATGACGCTGCCGAAGAATACGACGAAGAACGCCAGAAACGCGAGCCATGCCATAGGCACGTGCATATACATTATGCGCTGCACGTGTCCCGACACCGCCTCTGTCGGGGCAAACATGAAGATGACGAACATATTCGCCACCATTACTGCAGCTACAAAGGCCAGCGCCAGATTACGCGAGAGCCCTCCACGGACTCTTTGAGCTACAGATGCCATGGCGACTGCCTCGATATTCTCTCAACCAAGTCCATAAACATTACTCCTCTACTACGATGCTGAAAAGCCAGGGGCACACTACAAGGAAGACCGCGTCGAAGACGCCCATGAGCTGCATCCAACGGCCTGTCGACACCGCCGCTCCGCTCCCACCAATGACCGCGCTAGAGGTTTCCACAGCGCCTATTATCACCGGAGACACCAGCGGGAAGAATAGTATAGGCAGCATTATCTCCCGCGACCGTACGTTGGCGGCCACGGCGGCGAACAGTGTCCCCACTGTTGCGAATCCCAGGGTTGCCAGTGCTATCGTTCCCAGAAGCGTCAACGAGAAGGCGGAGAAGTCGAAGAAGACAGCAAAGATGGGCAGAAGCGCCGCCTCTATGACCATCATGAAGAGGAACATGGCCAGCATCTTGCCGAAATAGAGGGAGTCCCGGCTGACCGGACATAGCAAGAGCGCGTCCAGGCACCCTTCTTCCTTCTCTGCCACGAAGGCGCGGCTCATAGCCAGCACACCGGCAAAGGAGAAGGCAACCCACAATACGCCAGGGGCCAGCACGTTCACCGTTTCCGGCGTGATGTTCAGGGCGAAGTTGAAGATTACGACCATCATCACGCTAAAGACCAGGGCCGTGGCCACCACCTCCCGGTTCCGAAGCTCCAGCAAGACATCCTTCCACGCCACCAGAAGCACAGGCCGGACGAACTCCACGACTGCTCTCATTGACCCAATTTCCCGTAGGCCTTCCGAAATTCCGCCTCGTCCAAGCGGTCTCTGGGAGCTTCATAGGCAATGTTGCCCCCGCGGAGTACAGCGACGCTCTCGCCCCAACCCAGACCCCACTGCACGTTATGGGTGGCCACGACCACGGTGCGACGACGACCCGAACTCATCTCCCTCAGCGACTCCATCCCTTCCAAAGCTCCCTGGTCCAGTCCCGATTCCGGCTCATCCATTAGTAGAATGGGAGGGTCGTGGAGCACTGCCCGAGCCATAGCCAAACGCTTCTGCATCCCGTGGGAGAGGGTTCGAACTCGCTGACGCCGACGGGCCTCCAACCCCATCTGCGTGAGAACGCCGTCCACCCGCCCGCCAACGTTCTCCAGCCCATACATCCGCCCAAAGAAGGTCAGGTTCTCTTCGCAGGTCATGTTCTGGTAGAGCATGGGCTGATGCCCCACAACTCCGATAAGGCGTCGTATAGAAGCAGCGGAGCGGCGAGTCTCGAGGCCCGCAAGATAGATTCTGCCCCTGTCCGGCCTATACCGGGTTGCGAGGAGACGAAGCAGTGTGGTCTTGCCCGACCCGTTGGCCCCGAAAATTACGAGGGCACCGCCCCACGCAACCTCCAGATCCAACCCTCGCAACACCGGCGGCCCACCGAATCCCTTGTACAGAGACTCAACCCTTATGGCAGACCCGTCTACTGCAGCGCTCACGGGAAGGTCCATTGACGTCTAGGAGGATGGGGCAAGAAAAGTACGTCACCGGCGAACATTGGAAATTCCGTGGACGGGGCCGGGACCGGCATCATGGGCAGATGATAATGAATTGTGAATCTTTTCGCAAGAAGGCCGACGAGGAGGGATCGTCATCAACCGCCCTAAGTGGGGCCCCACGACGTTTGACATTCTCGGCCTCGCCTAAGTACCATTTACTTTCGCAATTCCTCAGGAGATAACCCCTTGCTTTTCAAGAACCCCTCAAAAGTCAAGAAAGTCCCCGTCCGGGAGGGCGTGCCCCCGGGCCAGTTCGTTACCAAGAAGCTGCCCGTCCTCACCTACGGGCGCAATCTGAAGATAGACATCAAGAAGTGGCAGCTAAAGGTCTTCGGGCTGGTGGACCGGGAGTTGGAATTGAACTGGGAGCAGTTCTCCCAACTGGAATGGACCGCCGTCTCCGCCCCCTTCCACTGCGTCACCCAGTGGAGCCGGTTGGAGAACACTTGGGAGGGTCTGCTGTTCACCGACCTGGCTAGACTAGTCTCGCCCAAGCCGGAGGCTAAGTTCGTCATGGCCCACTGCTACGGCGACTACTCCACCAACCTGCCCCTGGAAGTACTCATGGATGGCTCGTCGCTGCTGGCCCACAAGCACGATGGGAAGCCTCTAAGCAACGACCACGGCGGCCCGGTGCGCCTGGTGGTGCCGCAACGGTACGGCTGGAAGAGCGCCAAGTGGCTCCGCGCCATCGAGTTCATGGCAGAGGACAGGCCAGGCTTCTGGGAAGTCCGGGGCTACCACAACAACGGGGACTTCTGGAAAGAGGAGCGGTTCTGGCCGGAGCTCATGTGAGCCGAGGCCACGTAGTCCCCACCCTTCCGCCCGTCTACCCTCGCGCTTTGGGGCCGAGCGCGGCTGTTCGCCCCACCTTGCCCAACCTACCCCCGTGGAACAGGTACTGCTGGGCATAACCCGCATACTTCCCGAAATAGCCGTGGGCCCAGTGCACGATGTCGTCGTAGGACAGCTTACTCCCGTTTAAATACCACTCCTGCACCGCCCGGCTGACCCATCTATCAATAGGAAATGCTTCGAGCTTGTCCAGCGAAAACACCAACACACAGTCGGCGATCTTTGGGCCGATGCCATGAAGCTCTGTCAACCGCGCCCTGGCTTCCCAATAGGGCAGCCTTCGCACCTCTTCCAGGTCCAAAGCCCCTTCAGCCACTTGAATAGCGGCGTTGGCCAGATACTTGGCGCGAAACCCCAAGCCCAACTCCCGGAGGGCGCCCTCTCCCGCCTCAGCTATCTTGTGGGCAGGCGGAAAACTGTAACGGACGCGCCCGTGAAGCGACCGCGGCTCCCCGAATGCGTCCGCCATGGACTCCATGTTTGCGGCTATACGTGGAATGTTGGACGTGGCGGAGCAGATGAAGGCCGTCAGGCACTCCCACGGCTCTTGACGCAGCAGCCTCAGCCCGGGGTATCGCCGGATCATGGCGTCAATGCGATCGTCCCGATTTATCTCTTCGTAGATAGCGGACAGGTCATCGTCCAACCGAAAGTAGCTTGCCAACATCGTCTTTAAGGACTCCGACGGAGCCGGATTAGAAAAAATCTCCACCCCTGCCGAAACCTGTCTTACCTTCAGCAGGCTGCCATAGACCACGCCCCAATAGACGTCGCCGTCCTTCTGCCAACGGTGGGCCTGGCCGCTCTCCAGAGTGGCGGCCAAATCCAGGGGCGGCGGTACCTCCAGGACGAAAGATCCCGCTTCTACCACCGGTTAACGCTCTCAACGATGGATGACATAGGGCCTATATTCATTGTGCATTCCGGCAGCGCATCTATGAAGTGGCGACCGTAGTAGCCGTTGAGAACCCGCCTGTCGAGCACCACCACTGCCCCCCGATCTTGCGCGTTGCGGATGAGCCGGCCGAATCCCTGTCGAAACCGGAGGACGGCTTGGGGCACGGCAAACTGCCGGAAGGAATCCTCGTACTGTTCACCCCTGGCCGCAAAGACAGGCTCCGTGGGAACATTGAAGGGTAGCCGTGCCAAGATTAACGCCTTCATGACGCCACTGGGCAGATCAACGCCCTCCCAGAAGCTGCTGGTGCCCAACAGGACGCTGCGAGGATTTTCGGCAAACCTCCGCATCAACCGATGGGGCGGGCCGTCTACTCCCTGGGCCAGCACGGTAATGCCTGAATCTTCCACCGTGCGAATAAGTGTTTGTCGAGCGGCCCTCAACGCGGCGTGGGAGGTAAATAGCGCCATGGTGTGCCCACCGGCGCCCCTCACAATCTGTCCTATGCACCGCTCCAGCGCGTCGCGATACCCGCGGGCATTGGGGGGCGGAATATCATCTGGAATGGCCAGTAGGGTGGACTTCTTATAGTCGAAGGGCGAACCCACCCTCAGTTCCTCCGCCCCCTCCAGACCCAAACGATGCCGGATGAAGTCGAAGGTGCCCTGGGCGGTGAGGGTAGCGCTGCTCAAGACCACGCACTCTTTCTGGTCGAAGAGGCCCGACCGCAGAGTAGGGCCGACGTCCAGGGGCGCCGAGTTGAAGACCATGTTGGAATCCCTCTCTTGGCTCAGCCAGTCGATACGCTCGTCCTGAAAATCGGCGTTGGCCACGGTGTGCAGCTGCCCCCGTATCTCCGCCAAATCCTCCAACCATCCATCCAGATCGGAAAGAAGGGTGTCCCACGGGTCCGAGCCGTCAACGGACAGGGAAACCAGGTAGCGGGCCAGTTCCTCCACCCTGCCCCGGAACTGCTGTATGGCGCCGTCGCAGTTCTCCCAGCCAATCTCCACGTCTGACCATCCGGGCTGAGTCCGGGCGCTCCGACTGATTCTCAACTGTACACGGGAATCGTATTCGTTGCGGTGATTCATCACGAACTCTTCCGCCAGATTCCACATGTTCTCCCACTTTTCCCGCAGGCTGGAGACGGATTCCTGCACCGATGCCGCCAGTTCCTGAAATCGGAGGGCCTGTTGGGCCGGGAGGCGCTGGGTGCGGAGGATTATCTGCGCCTGCTCTACGTACCTGGCGATGGCATCCAGGTGCTCCTCCAACCAATCCTGACGGACTTCAAAGCCGAATTGGCGTGTGGCCTCCTCTTCCAGGTGATGAGCCTCATCTACAACCAGGTGGTTGTATTCGGGAATGAGGCCCCCGCCCCTGGCCAGGTCTGAAAGCAGCAAGGCGTGATTGACCACAATGACGTGGGCGGATTCCGCTCGCTCCCGGGCTGCCCGCAGGAAGCATAAGCCCTGGCGAAGACCCGGACAGAAGCCCTTGTCGCTGGCCGAAACCCGAATCCAAGACTGCCAGTCCCGCCCAGCCAGATTCATCTCGCCCCGGTCACCGGTAGGGGTGTTCTGAAGCCATACCAAACACTTGCTCAGCAGGCGCGCGTCGTCTGTCGATAGACTGTCGCTGCGGGAAAGGTTAGTCCAACGGCGGATGCAAAAATAGTTGGCGCGGCCCTTCAGACTCACAGCCCGCAGCCCACCTTCGGGAATCTCTCCCGCCTTCTCCAGGGCGGCGGCCAGGGCCGGAATATCCTTCTGAAGCAGCTGTTCCTGGAGATTGATAGTGTTGGTGGAGACCACTACCCGCTGGCCATTTGCCACTGCGAAGAGGATAGCAGGGAGCAGGTACGCCACCGACTTTCCGACGCCGGTGCCACCCTCAACCATCAGATGGCCGCCCTCTCCGAAGGTCCGGGTCACCGCCGAAATCATCTGCTTCTGCTCCGGACGGTACTCGAACCCGGGGAAGAACTTCGAGAGCAGGCCCTCGGCAGAAGCCATAGCCTCTATACGTTTCACGTCCAGGGGCTGTTCCTCTTCCGGTCGCGGCAGAGATTCCGGCCTGGTGAGGCGCTGGGCCAGCTTATTAGAGTCCACAGGCCCGTCGAATCCGGGAGCGTGGAAGAGGGCTTCAGTTCCCACCAGGTCGCCGAAACTCCATCCCGCGCGTCGGGCGATTATCCTGATGCGCTCCGCTACGACGGGGTCCAACTCTTTAGCCCGTTCCAGCAGGGCCAGGAAGACCAACCGGGTGACGCGAGCATCGTCCAGGGCGCGGTGGGGGGCATCGTGGTCTATGCCGAGGCTCTTGGCCAGCAGGGAGAGGGAATACTCCGAAGCTTCCGGCAGCAGAACAGAGGCCATGTCCCAGGTGTCGTATGAAACGTTGGCCATAGGCAAGCCGTTCTGTTTCAGGAACCCCACGTCGAAGGCCACGTTGTGCCCGATGACCGGAATGTCGCCCAGAAACTCCTCCAGGTGCACCGATACGGAGGCGAAGGGCGGCGCGCTGTCAACGTCGGCCTGCCGGATGCCCGTAAGCCTCCTCACAAACTGCGGAATGGGCGTGTAGGGGTTGACGTAGGTCTTGAACTCGTCCAGAACCTCGCTGCCGCGGAACTTGACCGCGCCAACCTCGATTATCTTATGCCGGTCGGCGTGCAGACCCGTTGTCTCCAAGTCAATGGCCGCATAGACCCGGTCGTCAGCATTCAACGGAGAGTTCAACAAGGTTTCACCAACATCCTGCGGCCCGTCTCAGCCCTGGAATGGCCGGACGGCGCCGGCCCTCAGACCGTAGGCCGCGTAGTACCTGCCGCGCCGCAGGGCCTCGATAAACTCCTCCTCGGACCGCAAGTCGTCCTCGAAGACCGTGAAACAGCGACCCAGACCATGAACGGAGTGCGCGTCGCTTCCGCCCGTACCCTTCATTCTCAAATGCTCCGCCACCCCATGGGCGAAAGCATTTTCGCTGTCGATAGTGTTGCCGTTGGCCACCTCCACGGCGTCCGCCAAGCCGAAGACGGCGTGCTGGGAAGCCTCCTCAACGGTATCGGGCATCTCCGGGACGTCGCGGTACAGGTAGGGCCTCCCGAAGCCGCCAGGACTGTGGATGCCGCGGAAGGGGTGGGCAGTAATCATGAACCCCTTCGCCTCGTCTACCACCCGTCGCAGCTCCGCGATGCGCGAGATGCCGGAAACGTAGTCCTCCATACCGAAGACGAGCACGTGACCCATTTCCGTATCCACTTCGACGCCGCGGATGAGGAGCATATCGTGCTTGCGGGCAAAGGCGGCGAACTCGTGCCGGTCCCACAAGGAGTTGTGTTCAGTGATGCAAAGACCGGGGATGCTGAGACGCTTGGATTCCTCCACCATGTCTTCCGGAGAAAGGTTGCTGTCGCTACTGCCTCGGGTGGTATGAACGTGAAGATCTATGACTGTTACCATGGGCTGGCCTATTGTATGGCGCAGCGTCGCAATCCGTCAATCCGGTCAAACCCCGCACGCAAAGCCGGAATAAGAAAAAGAATCCCCGTGTTAAAATGGCCAACGATTAGATAATAGCACGAGGATTGCTATGCAAGAACCTATTGATTCGTTCCTTAATCATATGGTAGTAGAGAAAGGGTTTTCTCATAATACTCTAGAGGCATACCGCAACGATCTGTACCAGTTCTTTGACTACACCAAGAAGACACTGCCTTTCGTAAACGGCAGGTCCACCTGGAAGCAGGTCGACCTGAATCACCTCACGAACTACGTGTTTGCCCTCCGCGGCAAGAACGGCTACGCAGACAGCACCGTGGCCCGCAAGGTGGCGGCCATCCGCTCCTTCTTCAGCTTCCTGGTCCTGGAAGGTCTCGTTGAGGACGACCCCAGCGAGTCCTTGAGTACCCCCCGGCCGGGTCGCACCCTCCCCAAGTACCTCTCCCAAAAGGAGGTCGCACGGCTTCTGGAACGGGCCAAGGACCAGCACTCCCCGGAGGGTCAGCGGGACTGGGTCATCCTGGAGATTCTTTACGCCACGGGCCTACGTGTAACGGAGTTGGTTTCGCTAAACCTGGAAGACGTGAACACCACGGAAGGCTACGTGCGAACGCTGGGCAAGGGCGGGAAGGAGCGCATGACGTACCTTCATCCCGAGGCTACCTTTGCCCTCAAGTCTTACGTGAAGAAGTCGCGCACCAAGCTGGCCAAGTCGAAGAAAGAGAAGGCCATCTTCCTGAATCGGCGGGGCGAGCGGCTCACCCGCCAGTGGGTTTGGGCCATCATGAAGAACAGCGCCAAGCGGGCCAACATCGACCAGAAGATAACGCCCCACGTGCTGAGGCACAGCTTCGCGACGCACCTTTTGCAGGGTGGCGCGCCGCTGCGGTACGTGCAAGAGCTTCTGGGCCACGCGAGTATCACGACGACGCAGATCTACACGCATCTGACCAACGACCACCTCCGCGAGGAATACGAAAAGGCTCACCCACGCTCTTGAAGAGTGCGGTGGTTAGTGGTTGGCGAAGGGTGATGTGGGGCGCGGGGCCTTTGCTTCCGCGCCTCGCCTTGGGGTGGAAAACGCGGCAACGTTTAGGGAAGGATTGGGAGCGCCTCGTTTACGCCTCCAATCTTTCCGGACGTACATAGAGATGCCACTGAGGCACTTAATATCTATTGCCTCGCAATGTTATCCTTGGCCTCTCTAAGTTCGTTGTATCGGTCGATGAATTTTTTATGTACCCGCTGGGCAATAGCCAAAAGGTCAGAATACAACCGCACATAGATTCCCGCGTCTGCTAAGTTCTCTCTCTTCCCTCTGACATTGTAAGTATCAACCAAGTTGCCGCACAGCAAATACCCTGTAACGGTTTTGTATTGAAGTTCTGGGTCGGTAGTTTTGGAGATCTGATCCCTCATAAAGTTGACTTGGTGTTCTATCTGATCTAGTTGCCCTATCGAAGCCTTGAGTCCGGCCCGCTTGATCTCCACTACAACAAGATTTGTACCCTCGCGTACACAAAGGAAATCAATCCTTCTGTCGCCTTCTGGAAGATCTTCCGGCTCTGGAAATTGCTTGCGCAGTAGAGTGCTAAACCAGACCTCATCGTCCACCATGGTCTAGCGAGGGTCAATTACCCAAGGGAATTCCTTCAGGAAATTATGCAGTGTGGGCACTTCCAACGCGTCCTCGTCAATCAGTCTTTGAAGCTTCTCAATTGTCCTTATCCGCCCACTGGTGACTCTTGCCATTTCCTTAGCTTCCACTATCTGCCATTCCCTGAACAGGTTAAGTATAATTCCCGTGTCTCGCAAATCTGCGTCGGCCAGATCCGAGGTGATTTCCCAAAAAGTGTCGAATTCCAAGAAATCTAGAGACATCTGTATGATTGGTTCCAGTTCTTCGAACGAAGCCGTCGGATTCTTCGCGATGGCTTGACGCACCAACTGGTCGGCGAGCTTCAGTGCTCGTCTGTTTCCTGTGTCATCTGCCCTCCTTTTAAAGTCCTGGTATAACTCGTTTTGTTCCAGCATTCTACGATTGTCTTCGCTTCGCCGACTGGCCCATTCCCGCGCAATTCTGTTAACTTCTTTCTGCCCCCACTCCCGCAGCGCGGTGTTTGATTCGGTATCCCATACGAGTGCGTTTCTATTTGTGCCGATGGTGTCTTCCAGAGCGTCTACGAACTCGACGTGGAGCTCTCCGATGATGTATGAGAGGGCGTATTGTTGCCCTACCACAGCTTCAAAAACAAACGGCTCTTGAACCAGCTTGCCTCTAGCCATTAGGGCTATGCCGCGATCAATGCCATCAAGATTCGGAGTTGTTCTGTTGAGGGCACCAATCCATCCTGAGACTAACCAATCCTCATCCTCTTTGATTTTGGTATCCTTATAGTTCCAAATGTAGAGGTTTCCATCAGCATCTCTGTCAAGCAACGACCTAAGGTCTCGCTCTTCCGGCGAAATAGGGATGCCGTTGATGACGACCTCAAAATCATCTTGACCGCCAATGATTGAGAACCTGCGGGCAAGTCCTTTACGAAGTCTGGTTATCGGGATTCTTCGACGGTTGAATTTGGCAAACTTCCTCAGGGTGATTCTCGTGCCCCCAGATAACGTTCCTGTGGGTGGTAGCGATGGGAATTGTATACTGCGACTATCGGCCATTTTGATCATCTCGTCATAGTTCATTTTCAGTCGACTGATTTCGCCATCCTTCGCACTCTCTATTTCAATCTCTTTGGCGATCCCGAAACTTGAAAATTTGCCGATGCCCTTCCGCCCCATTACCATGCGTTTGAATGGATCGGGAGTTACGTCTGTCCCTTCGTCTTCGCGCCGATCTCTGCCAGTTACGACATACTTGGTCCGTATGTCAGCGTCGGACATGCCGGCCCCGTTATCCGATATGATTGCCTCAGACCGATGGGGATCCAAAGGACTATCCGGAATTACGATTTGGACGCGCGTAGCATTCGCGTCCCAGGCATTCGCGACCAACTCACCGATAACTGGAGGCAGTGTGGAATACATCTGCAAGCCGAGATGCTTAATGGTTCCAACATCGAACCGCATAACGTAAGGATTCTTGGTAGAGTGAGTAATTGCCATGACGCACCTCGTTAGGGATAAGACCAGCCTGTGTGGGCTTGGAGCACACTGTATCCCAGTAGTTTGGCTAACCTCACTGGAACGGCGTTACCGATCTGGCGGGCTTGCTCTAAGATCGAACCTCCAAAAAATTCGTACTTGTCCTCAAACGTTTGTAGAGCCGCTGCCTCCCGAACCGATATTCCACGGTGCTGCTCCGGGTGAATGAATCGACCACAATAGACATCAGTACATCGGCCGGTAAGTGTTGGAGCCGGATGGTCCCAGGACATACGCCCAAAGACATCCTTATGAGCTTGGGGATTCTTCCGATGACATTTGAGCAATATGGAGGTGTCCGCGACATCTCTGCGGCTTCCACCGTTCACCGGCACAGCCTCCACAATCCGCAGATGGTGCGGAAGTAATTTCCTAGCGACATGGTTCTTATAGCGAGGCGATTTTTCGCCGTGGGCGATAGCGGGGAATCGTCGAATACAATCCCCGACTGTTTTGAACGGCTCTCTGGTTGCAGGGGTAGGCAAGTGGGGACAGCCGTGCCTTGAGGCGACCAAGATGAATCGCTTACGGGTCTGGGGAACTCCATATTCCTTAGCATCCAGCATATCGGCATCAATTTGGAAGCCCTGCTTTTTCAAGATTCTCTTGAACCCTTGAAAAATATCTTTCCCCACAGCGTTGCCCAAACCGGGTACGTTTTCGACAATAATGTAGTCTGGAGGTGCCTGCTCAACTATCTTGCCGAAATCAAGCAGAAGTGATTTCCTATTGTCTACCGCATGCATCGTATTCAGAGTGGAGAATGGCTGGCATGGTGTACAAGCTGCATATAGAGTTGATTCCTTCGAACCGATGCTGAGGTCTTTGCGAAGATTGCCAATATCTATCTCCTTAATATCTTTAGAGATGAAGCGGCTTGGTCGGTTGTTACTCTCATAGGTTTTCCGCATACGATTATCATTGTCTATACCGGCAACCACCATAATGCCGGCGTCTAGCAGGCCACGGGTTAACCCTCCAGCTCCACAGAAAAAGTCGATGGCTTTAATCATAATGAAAGACTTTGATTCGATGTTAGCATATTCAGAAAATTCGAACGGTTTTTGGCTACGCTAGATAGGTTGAGCAAAATCAGTATAAATATGCCCTTTCGTTGTTGAATATAGGCTGACGTATTTCAACCGGATCTCTGCGCACTGCCATTCAGCATATCGATTAGACAATTAATTCCAGTTTCCAGTTGGCATTCCCATATAACAGTAGTGGCCCACCCGATCTCCTTTAATTCTTGGAGAGCCCGAGCATCTCTTTCTACAGTACGGCTAAATTTTTTGCACCAAAACGCTGTGTTGGTTGCGGGCGTAGTGGTTCTCTTGCACCCGTGTCGGTGCCAGAAGCAACCATGGACAAACAAAGCTATTCGATATCGTGGAAAGACTATATCAGGATGGCCCGGCAAATCTGATCGGTGAAGACGAAAGCGAAATCCAGCTCTATGTATCGCGCTTCGAGCTTTTATCTCGGGCCTCGTGTTCTTTGAGCGCACCCTAGACATAATTTCGCTTCGCAGCATCGTATTGGTGTGTCTGGTCATCGCCACGTCAAGCTGATTTCCCCTAATTATAGCTTCAGATGAGAATGTTATTATAGCAAAATGACCATTGAGGGGTCGGCACTGGAGATGCGGGGTTCTCTGCCACGCTCAGAATGACGGGATGGGGCGGTTTCTGGTACACTAGCATCAAGGCCCAATTCGCCTCCGGCCACGCAAACCCACCACTCGGGAGGCTCCCATGGCAGTAGTAACGCTAAACGGACAGATCGGCTCCGGCGCCAGGGAAGTTGGACTACAGGTTGCCCATCATCTTCACTCCGACTACGTGGACCGGCTGATTCTGGCAGAAGCGGCCAAGCGCATCGGGGCCACCGTTCAGGCCATGGCAGGCAAAGAGTCGGAAGTCACCAGCCGCCGAGACCTGCTGGGCCGCTTCTTTCAAAATGTGCTGGAACGCTCCGCCATGTCCGGGGCCGGCGGCGAACCTTACTTCGGCCCCGGCGTGGACGTACTGCTCTCCAGGGACTACTACTCCGAAGTGGAAGACGAACCCATCACCCTAACCCACGAGGTAGACGACAAGAAGTACATCGAAGTCACCACCGCCGTAATCAAAGACCTGGCCAAGGAAGGCAACGTGGTCATCGTGGGACGGGCCAGCAACCTCATCCTGAGGGGCGATCCCGGCGTACTCCACGTGGGCATCGTAGCGCCTCTGGAGCACCGCATTCACACCATCATGAAGCGGGAGCACCTGGAGTACGCAGACGCCCTCCGGTTCGTGGAGGACCACGAGCAGGCGCGAAAGGCCTACTTTTCCAAATTCTACGACGTGGACACGGACGACCCCAATATCTACCACATGATAATCAACATGGCAGACTTGAAAGTGGAGACGGCGGGGGAGATAGTGGCCCACGCAGCCCAAGACCTGACCCACTGACGACTGAAGGAGCGCAAACCCACCCATGGCTCGCAAGAAACGCGGCAAGCACGTCGCAGCAAAACAGGCCCAGCTTAGCCAACGGAAGAAGAGAGGGCGCGGCCCGTCGGGTATCCCAACTGCCTCGACCGCACAACGGCGGCGCCAACCCGTCACGGCGGCGCCAGCGTCAGGGGCCGCGACGGCCGGGTCTGAGGCAACACCCGTCCTAGCCACGGCTTCAGCGGCGGCGTCTGCCTCTCCGCAAACAACAGGCGCCCTCACCGCTCGGCAGCCTCTCGTCTACAGCTACGCGGGGATGGAACTTCGGCGCATCCTACTGCTCAGCGGCGTCATGATCGCCGCCATCGTAGTCCTAAGCATCTTCCTGAACTAAGGCGGCCCCATGGCCATCCCGTCCCTGGCTAACCGGCTTCGTATCACGCCCGTCGGCCCCGGCGTCTACCAGATGAAGGACGACCAGGGGAAGGTGCTATACGTGGGCAAGGCGGCGAACCTGCGGTCCCGGCTTCGCTCCTACTTCACAGCCTCCGCCAACCACGAGCCAAAGATTCGCCGGATGCTGACCCGCGTGGCCGACTACGATTACATCGTCACCGACTCGCCGGCCGAGGCCCTCATCCTGGAGAACACCCTCATCAAGAAGCACCGGCCTCAGTTTAACGCGCGCCTCAAGGACGACAAGACCTATCCGTACATCAAGATAGACCGGGCGGAGGAGTTTCCCCAGATATACATCACCCGCCGAGTGGAGAACGACGGCGCAGTTTATTTCGGCCCCTTCGCCACGGCCCACAGCATTCGCAAGACGCTGGCGCTGCTCAAGAAACTCTTTCCCTATCGCTCCTGCACCAAGGTCATCACGGGCAAAGACGAGCGCCCCTGCCTGGAATTCTTCATCAACCGGTGCGCCGCCCCCTGCACCGGCGAGATAGACAAGAAGAATTACCACAAAATAATCGACCAGGTGGTCCTCTTCATGGAGGGTAGGACGGAACCGGTGCTGGCGGACCTGAAGCAGAAGATGCAAGAGGCGTCCGACGCGCTGGAGTTCGAGAGGGCCGCGGTGCTTAGAGACCAGACTCGCGCTATTCAACGGGTATCGGAGGAGCAGCAGATAAAGACGGCGTCGGTTTCCGGCCACGACCTGGACGCTATCGGCATGGCGACGCAGAACGACCAAGCCTGCCTAGAGGTCTTCTTCATACGAAACGGGAAGCTTATCGGGCGGGATACTTTCGTTATGGACGGAACGCAGGACGACCCGCCGGAACGGGTGATGACGGGCTTCGTCAAGCAGTTCTACCAGTCCACCCCCTTCATTCCCAAGCGCATCCTGTTGCAACACCGGCTGGAGGAGTCCGACGAGATTCGACAGTGGCTGCGGGAGAAGCGGGGCAGTGTCGTGAACATCAGCATGGCTCAGCGGGGTCCCAACAGGCGGCTGGTGGAGATGGCCTCGGCGAACGCCGTACAGCAGATTTCACAGATGAGGGTCAAGTGGTGGGGCAACACGGATGCCCAGCAAGAGGCAATGACGGAGCTTCAGGAGGAACTCAGCCTGCCGACACTGCCTCGAACGATCGAGTGCTACGACATCTCCAACATCCAGGGCAGCCACCCCGTCGGCAGCATGGTGACATTTGAAGACGGGGCGCCCCACACGTCCCGATACCGCCGCTTCAAGATAAAGAAAGTCGCGGGTATCGACGACTACGCCATGATGCAGGAGATGCTGCGCCGACGTTTTAGCAAGCTGGCCAAGAGCCACGGCAAGGGAGTAGAGGGTAACAACGGGGCAGACGGCACCTACGCCGAGCGGCCGGCCCGCGGTTGGGACAAGGCCCCAGATCTGGTCATTATCGACGGGGGCAAGGGGCATCTCTCCGCCGCCCTAGAGGTGTTCTTGGAGTTGGGCATCGACTTCATCCCCCTGTCGTCAATCGCCAAGGAGAACGAGTGGATCTTCGTGCCTCAAACACCGGAGCCCATCGCCCTGGCCAGACGATCTCCTGCGTTACACCTGGTGCAGCGGGTCCGGGACGAGGCCCACCGGTTCGCCGTCACCTACCATCGTAAGCTTCGGAGCAAATCTTCAACCCGGTCGTCTATGGACATGGTGCGGGGGATAGGGCCGAAACGCAAGCGGATGCTGATGCGCCGCTTCGGATCGCTGAAGGGCATACGGGAAGCCACGCTGGACGAAATAGTAACTGTGCCAGGCATTACGCGCACCCTAGCCCTACAATTAAAGCAAACTCTTTAGACCCCCATAGGTGCCAAACCCGGCCCATTGCGCCCAAAATAGCCTTGATTTTGACCCCCATTCCGTATATTTTGATAATGAAGGGGATACGTTCACATGCTCAAGGTCACAGTTACTTTTCCCAGCGGCGTCACCATTACTCTGGAAACAACGGAACCACAAATGTACGGCGAGGTTATAGCCTCTACCCGTGAATACCTGACCTCTGACAGCGTTGCGCCATCGGCGAACGGCAACGGGGCCGCGCCGATTCTGCAGGAAGAACCGTATACCAACGGAAACGGTCATGTGAGCACCAGCCCCGAATTTCTGGAGTTCTGCCAACTCATGGCGCCTTCGGGGGACATGCGTAGAGTAGTTGTGGCTGCGGAAGGAGCCAAACGATTCCTCGATTTGGATAAGATATCCGCCCAGGAGTTGGGACCCCTCTTCGACTTCTTACAGTGGCCGCGTCCGAAAGACTTCGTGCAGACCCTCCGAAACGCCGGACGGTCTGCCTTCCAGTGGTTGGAGAGGTCTCCCGGGAATTCCGGCTACTACTCCGTAACCGACCAGGGACGGCGGGAGATAATCATCGAGGAGACGGTCGACGCCGTCGAGTAACATCGCCCTTCCCCGGCCTCTCGATTGACACCCCCCAGCGCCCATGCTACCGTTCCTACTTCATAGCCATGGACGTCATTATTCGAAATCCAGTCAGGCGCGAACTCCGTATCGAGGGTCGCAGACGGGTGAAGCAGCTTCTTAAAGAGTTGGATCTTAACCCGGAATCGCACATAGTAATCCGGGGCGAATCCCTGCTTACAAGTGACGAGATGCTCCGAGACGAGGACCACGTCGAGATTCTTTCCGCCATATCCGGAGGCTGAGCCTTGAGGTGCATCAAGTGCCGTGGAAAGGCCAGCGTGGAGTTGCGCCGGCACAACTCCGCCTTCTGTCCCCCCACTATCTGGAGTTCGTACAGAACCAGTTGCGTCGTAACGTGAAGCGGCTTCGGGTGTTCGGCCCGGAAGATAATATCCTGGTGGCAGTTTCGGGGGGGAAAGACAGTCTGGCCCTGTGGGACCTGTTACTGCAGGAGGGCTACTCGGCCTCCGGCCTGTATATTCACCTCGGCATTGGAAAATACTCGGTCCGGTCGGCAGAAGCAACTCGTAAATTTGCCGAATTCCGTTCTGCGGAGCTTATCGAGTTCAGCCTGGAGGACGAGTTGGGCATGGGAGTGCCACTATTGTCGAGGATGCTAAGAAGGGCGCCGTGCTCCGGATGCGGGCTGAACAAGCGGTATCTCTTCAACAGAATTGCCCTAGAGCGAGGGTACAGCGTGGTTGCCACCGGGCACAACCTGGACGACGAAGCAGCGACATTGATCGGCAACGTACTTCGCTGGCAACGGGACCTGCTCGCCCGCCAATCGCCGGCTTTGGAGAGCAAACCACCCGCAGATGGTGCGTAAGGTGAAGCCTCTCTATACCCTGACGGAACGAGAGACGGTCAGCTACTGGCTGCTGAGAGGCATCGATTACGTGGTGGAGGAATGCCCCAATGCCAAGGGCGCACACTCGCTGCTTTACAAGGACATTCTCAACCGCATCGAGACAGAATCTCCCGGCACCAAGCAACAATTCTTCCAGGGCTTCCTCTCCCGGTTGCGGCCCGCGCTGCAGAGGGAAGAGGCGGTGGATCTGGCGGCATGCGTCGAGTGCGGGCAGCCCACCACAGGTGAGTTGTGCTCCTACTGCCGAATGAAGAACCGGGCCCGGAGCCACGTGGCTAGCCCAGAGGCTGGCGGAGAGCGCAACCGAATCACGTAAGCTGAGCAGAAACGCACCGTCACTGCGTTATAAACCTTAATGAACAGCCCCGAAGGGCTTCACCATTGACGGGTAAAGGTGAACGCAGACATCTATCCAAGAAACTTCATCTTGGCTAGCCGGAGCGCGGGAACTTACAGTTGCTAAGGCGCGGCCTATACCGGCCACGTCTTAGCGTACTGTGGCGAGAACTTTAGGCTGCGCTGCCGTTGCTTCCGTTGGAGGCACTGGGGCCATGGTATAGATGGCAGGCCACTGTGTGCTGTGGAGACGCCATCTGAAGGACCGGATCCTCCGTCTGACACCTCTTCATCAGCTCCGGATCCGCCAGGGCCATGGGGCACCGCGGATGGAAGCTGCAACCGGAAGGCGGGTTGATGGGCGAAGGCACCTCGCCTGGCAGCACTATCTCTTCCCGCACGATGTCCGGATGGGAGGGAAGGGCTGCGGAGAAGAGCGCCTTAGTATATGGATGCAGCGGATTCTGGAAGAGTTCCTCAGTGTCTGCATATTCAACCACCCGGCCCAGGTACATCACGGCCGTCTGATGGGCCATATACCGCACTGTGGCGAGGTTGTGCGCCACCAGCAGGAAGGCGACATGCTGCTGCTCCTGCAGGTCCTTCAGCAGGTTCATTATCTGAGCGCGAATGGAAACGTCCAACGCCGACACAGGCTCGTCCAAGAGTATCAGCTTGGGATAGGATGCCAGGCCGCTGGCCACCGCTATCCTCTGCCGCTGACCGCCGCTGAACTCATGGGGAAAGAGGGAAGCCTGAGCTGGATGGAGGCCCACCATGTCCAAGAGTTGTTCGACCCGTTCCATCTTCTCTTGTCGAGTTACTCGGCGGTTGACCACGAGGGCCTCGGCGATGATATCCTTGGTTCTCATCCGGGGGCTGAGGGAAGACCACGGATCCTGGAACACCGCCTGTACCGTTGCCCGATAATCCTTAACGTCCTGGCCTTTTAGTTCATGCACGTTCTTACCGTATACCAAGACGCTGCCGGCGGTGGGGGTTTCCAGCCTGAGGATGGTCTTGGCCGTGGTGGTCTTGCCGCAACCGGACTCGCCCACCAAGCCCATCGTTTCGCCATCCTTGATGGTGAAGTTAATGCCATCCACCGCCTTTACCTGGCCGATGGTCTTCATAAGAATCAATCCCTTGGTTACGGGGAAGTGCTTCTTGAGGTCTTTTACCTCTAGGAGGACGGGTTCGTTTGCCATGTTTCGTCTAGCCTCCAACAAGCTGCTTTTTGTTCTGTTCCCACATCGAAAAACGGGGGATATGCTTCCAAGCACCTGTCTTGCATATACCGACACCGGTCGGCAAAACGACAGCCTACCGGCAGGTCATACAGGGCAGGAGGCTGGCCTTCAATCTGGTAGAGCCGCTCGACCCTCTCTTCCAACTTGGGAACGGAGCCAATGAGGGCCTCCGTATAAGGGTGAGAGGGGTTGTTGAAGATGCCTCTAACCGGCCCTTCTTCCACGACCCGACCTGCGTACATCACCACCACCCGGTCGCACATACGAGCCACGATACCGAAGTCGTGGGTGATGAAGATGATACTCATGCCAGTCTCCGCCTGAATGTCCTTCAGAAGACGAAGGTACTGGAGTTGAATGGTTACGTCCAGAGCCGTAGTCGGCTCGTCGGCGATGATGACCATTGGGTCGCAGGCCATGGCGATGGCCCCTACGACCCGCTGCTTCATGCCGCCGCTCATCTGATGGGGGAAGTCTTCCAGCCGGCGACGGGGGGCCGCGACCCTCACGCTGCGCAGAGACTGTTCCGCCTCTCGCTTCAGGTCCCGATGTAGCTCTTGACGGTGCACCAAGGCTTCCACCAGCTGGTTGCCAATGGTATAAACCGGGTTCAGGGAGGTTTGGGGGTCCTGGAGAATCATGGAGATTTTCCGGCCCCTAACCTCTCGCATGTCCTTCTCGGAGCGTTGAAGGATGTCCTCCCCGTCCAGCATAATCGAACCGTCGATGATGCGGGAGGCTGGCTTCGGATTGAGCCGCATGAGGGAGAGGGCTGTCATGGTCTTGCCACAGCCCGACTCGCCGACGATGCCGAGGGTTTCGCCCTGCCTGAGGGAGAAGCTGACGCCGTCCACGGCCTTCACCGTTCCCCAACGGTTGAAGAAGTAGGTATGCAGATCCTTAACTTCCAGGACAACCTTGTCCCCTATTTGAGTTGCCAATTTATGTCACCTGCCTAGTCTTGGGATCCAACTTGTCTCTCGTCCAGTCACCGAGCAAGTTGAGGGAAAGGACGGCCACTAGAATGCAGAGGCCTGGGAAGAAGGAAACCCACCAGTTGGCCACAATAAGCTCACGACCGTCGGCCACCATGACGCCCCAAGCGGGCGTGGGCCGGGGTATGCCAGCGCCAAGGAAGCTGAGGGACGCTTCAAAGAGGATGGCCGTACCCAACTGCAGTGTGGCCACGATGATCAGGGTGTTGAGCACGTTGGGGAATATGTGCATAAATATGATCCTAAAGTGAGAAGCGCCCGCGACCTTGGCCCTCTGGATGAAGTCCTGGTTCTTAACGCTGAGGGTTTCGCCTCTGGCCTGGCGAGCGTATAGCGCCCAATACACAAGGGCGATGACTGTCACCACCGTTTGGAAGCTGGGACCAACCACTGCTACGAAGACGAGAGCCAACAGAATCGACGGAATGGCCAGCTTGATGTCTACCAAGCGCATTATGACAGCATCCACCCATCCTCCGATGTAGCCAGCCAGCAGACCCAGAGTGGTACCGACTATTCCGGCGAAGAGGATGGCTATCAAGGAAACGGAGAGGGATATCCGTGCACCGTGAATCATACGTGTTACCAGGTCTCTACCCAGTTTGTCCGTGCCAAGCCAGTATTTACCGGACCCGTCCGGGGTAAGCTGACGGACATTGTTGGGATAGGCCAGGATTTCATCTTCCGTGCCATGTATCCGGATGTCCTCCATGGTGGCTATGCCAACCACCGGTTCCACCAGATTGCCGCCGGCGTCTCTAACCTCCAGGGCATCCTTGGCCTGACTGCCCTGAATAGTGGCGCCAAGTGGCGTAAAGGTGACTTCGCCACCGTTTTCGGTGCCCATAAAGGCCACACCGCTTGTAATCTCCTCACCACCCACGTACAAGCCACCGCTGTTAAAGGTGACGGGGTTCTTGATTACTTTCAAAGTGGCAGCAAGTTTAGACGTCACCGCCGCTTCCACGCCGCCCGGATACACCAGTGCACGACCAATTTTAATTACTTCTTCGTTGCTTTGAAATTGAATGATTCCTACGACGGGTTCGCCGTTGACCGCCGGCGTTCCCTGGCGGGTAATGACGGCTCCTTCGACCATTTCGCTGTTCTTGAACACCTGTATGTTGTCAATGGCCACTCCACCCTTCAAGGCCTGAATTTTCGCTTTGATCCAAGCGGGCGGAACCAGTCGGTCTTGCAGGGTCCCCACCTCCGGGTCGAACCCCCGGGCGTTGCTCCAGACGTTGGCGAAAATCGCCGGGAGCACCAACACGAAGAAGATGATGAAGATGGGAATCAGGGGGAGCCTCTTGGCGTCCCCTAGAGTCTTGGCCAGCCTGGGGGGAGAGTACCAAGGTTTTGCCTTAGGTATTGAAATTGCCATTTTCTTCTATTCTCCGAGGCTTCTAATTGTATCGGATACGGGGGTCCAGGTAAGCGTAGAGGATGTCTACGACGAGGTTGGACAAGATGAAGATGCTAGCCATGAACAGGACCACAGCCTGCACCACCTGGTAGTCTCTAGCCTGCACGGCTTCCACCGCCAGCAGCCCGGTGCCAGGCCAGGCGAACACCGTCTCCGTCACCACCGAACCAGTCAGCAAGAATCCGGCCACAAGGCCGAAGTACGTGAGGGGCGCGATGGCGGCATTGCGCAGACAGTGCTTCCAGATGACTTTCCATTCCGGCAGGCCCTTGATGCGGGCCAGCTTTACGTATTCGCTGTCCAACACCTCCAGCATGGCGGAGCGGGTCAGACGCATGAGGGCCGCTACGTTGAACCAGCCCAGGGTAATGCCCGGCATTATCATGTGGTCTATGCCCCCTCTGCCCGAGGTGGGCAGCCAGCCAAGGAGGACGGCAAACACCCACATGAGCACGATGCCCAGCCAGAAGCTGGGGAGGGACTGCCCTAAGAGGGCAATTATCTTGCCTCCCCAGTCGAAGGGCGTGTCCTTCTTCGTAGCCACAAGCATTCCGATAGATAACCCAAGGAAGGTGCTGATCGCCAGAGTAAAGGCTGCCAGTTGGACCGTGGCGGGGAATTTTTCGAGGACTATCTCAAGGGCGCCGCTGCCCCATTTCCAAGACTCTCCCCAGTCGCCCCGCAGCACGTTCTTCACGTAAATGAGGTACTGAACCACCATGGGTTTGTCTAAGCCCCAAGCTTTCTCTACCCTCTCGAAGTCCTCCGGGGTCGCCTCGATAGGCAACATCAAGTCCAACACGTTGCCGCTGAGACGGGTAAGGAAGAAGACAAGCATCGAGACGCCAATGAGCGCGATGATAGATTGGCCGAACCGAAAAATTAGATATCTTTGCATTTCACATGCCTCTCTTAGGTTCTAGAGTGCGGATTCCGACCCAATGAGATCTACCATGTCCGAAACCCTGAGCGAAAGGTGCGCTCGACAAGTTTGCCTAAGGAATGACTAGGGCGTTAAAAACGTAGGCTATACCACCCAAAAGGTAGAAATACTATAAAACGCCCCCTTTGTCAAATCCTGGCGACAAACTACGTCCATCTCATTCAGTTACGCCGCAGCCCTCAAAACAGATTGTAGGCGGAAAGCGGCAAGATTCTTCGCTGTGTTCAGGATGGTAAGCAAGATAATGCAAGAATGGAGCGCTGCGGTTAGAGGACGGGACGGCGCTTGCTCCAGGGGCTAGACTGCTCGTAGGCGTAGCCCAACCGGATGAGCGTCGGTTCTGAAAGGGCAGGTCCCATGAGCTGCATGCCTACCGGCAGGCCCTCGGAGAAGCCACAGGGGACAGAAAGGGCAGGAATGCCCGCCATGTTAGCCGAAATGTTGCAGATGTCACTCAGATACATTTCCAGCGGGTTGGTCATCCTTTCCCCCAAACCGAAGGCGACGGTGGGGGAGGTGGGAGTGACAAGGGCATCATATTTTTGGAAGGCTTGGTCCAGCTCCCGGCAGATGAGTGTACGCACCTTCTGAGCCTTCAGATAATAGGCGTCGTAGTAGCCGGATGAGAGGGCGTAGGCGCCCAACATAATTCGCCGCTTGACCTCCGGGCCAAAACCCTCCTGGCGGGTCTTTTCCATGGCGTCCCAGATGCTCGCCGCATCTCCCTTGGAGTGGCCGAACTTCACCCCGTCGTAACGGGCGAGGTTAGCCGAGCACTCGGACGGGGCGATGATGTGATAGCAGGCGGTAGCGTACTTGGTGCTGGGAAGGGTGGTCTCCTCCACGGAAACGCCCAGACCTTCGAGAACCGCCAGGGCCGTCTTTAGAGCCTCGATCACCCCCGGCTGGGTACCCTCGCCAAAGAATTCCCGGGGCACGCCCACCCTCAAACCCTTCGCCTCGCCGGTGAGAGATTGGGCATAGTCCGGGATAGGCGTGTCTATGGAAGTGGAGTCCCGGGGGTCGTAGCCTGCCACGGCGTTCAGCACCAGGGCGGCGTCGGCGACGCTCTTGGTCATGGGGCCTATCTGGTCCAGGGAGGATGCGAAGGCTATAAGCCCGTATCGGCTCACCAGACCATAGGTGGGTTTGAGGGCAACTATGCCGCAAAGGGAGGCCGGTTGACGAATGCTACCGCCAGTATCGGAGCCAAGGGCGTAGAAGACCTCGTCGGCCGCCACGGCCGCGGCGCTGCCCCCACTGCTGCCACCAGGCACCCGCGTGGTGTCCCAGGGGTTGCTGGTGGGGTAGAAGGCGGAGTGTTCCGTGGACGATCCCATAGCGAACTCGTCCATGTTCCCTTTGCCCAACAGCACGCCATCATTGGCGTAGAGCTTCTCCATTACGGTGGCGTCGTAGGGTGGCACGAAGCTTTCCAGCATGCGGGAGGAGCAGGTGGTCCGGATACCTTTGGTGCAGATTACGTCTTTGGCCTGGAAGGGGATGCCGGAGAGCGCCGAACCATGGTTGAAACTGCGATTTTCGTCGATCTGACGGGCCTGCTCCAATGCCAGATCTCCGGTGACAGTGACGAAAGCGTTGATACGGGGTTCCACCTGGCGGATGCGCTCCAGGCAGGCCTGGGTAATCTCCACGGAGCTTGCCTCGCGGCGGCGAAGCAAGCGGTGGGCTTCCTGGAGCGTCAGGCCGTGAAGGGCGCTCATAGGATTTTTACCTCGTGCCGAGTTGAAGTCGAAGGCCAGAACAGGCCGATCGGTTTGGACGGGTACTGGCTCACGGTCTATTCTTCCAGCACCGCGTTGACGCGGAAGAAATCGTCTTCACGACAGGGGGCGTTGGTGAGCGCTTCTTCCGTGTCTAAACCGTCCGACGAGCGGTCCTCCCGCATGACGGAGGTTAGGCCTGCCGAGTGGCTGGTGGGCAGCACACCTTCCGTGTCAACCTCCTGCAAAGTTCTCACGTGTTCCAGAATGTCGGAAAGCTGCCCACACAGGTACTCCACCTCCTGGGGCGAAAGAGCTATGCGGCAGAGGGCGGCCATGTGCAGCACTTCCTCTTTTGTTAGGGCCATTAGACGTTTCCTCGACGGCTGATGTTCCTTGGTAAAGCGCCATCAAGTCTAGCAAAGGGAGTTGGACGCCACAAGGAGCGCGAGCAGCACCGAGTTCGACAATGGGTCGGTTAGGGATTGTCGCAGAGTGTCGGGCGAGCGGGGTCCGGGGGCGGGGACGGTGGTATGGTGTTGAACCGATTCATTGCTCTGTCTATGCCTTCTATCAGCAAAGAATCGGCAGAAGCGGCAACCCGTCCTACAACGTCGCTCACCAGGGGCATTTCTTCCGGAGAGAAAGGTTCGAGAACGTAGCGGACCCAATCATCGGCTCGCTCAGGCTTGCCGATACCCACTCGCACCCTGGGGAACTTGTTGCTGCCCAAGATATCGACTATGGATGCCATGCCCTGATGTCCGGCGGTCCCTCCTCCGGGCCGCAACCGGATGGTCCCAAGGGGCAGGTCCATCTCATCATAGATTATCACCAGGTCGGAGGCTTGGACGCGGAAGCGAGCCAGCAGGTAACGGACGGCTTCGCCGCTGTTGTTCATGTAGGTGCGTGGCTTGGCCAGAACCACCGGCGCGCCCGTCACTTCCCCCTGCCCCAGGACGGCGTGCTGACGGCGGTCGGAAAGGGAGACGCTCCAACGCTGAGCAAGCTTATCGATACAGGCGAAGCCCACGTTGTGACGGGTCCCGGCGTAGCGAGCGCCAGGATTGCCCAGACCAACGATGATTTTCAGTCGGGGCCGTTCCGCCGGAGGGTTGGGGGCGGAACAAGGAGATTTGGCGGCGGCGTTTTCAGCAGGGGCAGTCATAGCTATATTCTAACGCGGATGAGGCAGGACAATCAGGACGTTTGGACGGAGGATCCCAGGATCTCCAGTAACTTATCTTCGTCGATGATTTCGGTGCCCAACCGCTGGGCCGTCGCAGCCTTGGAGCCGGGATTTTCGCCCACGACCAGGTAGGTGGTCTTGCGGGTGACGCTGGAGGTAGCGGAGCCGCCCAGGGACTTGATTCTAGCCTGGGCACGGGAGCGCGAAATGCCGGAGAGGGTTCCCGTGATGCAGAAGGTCTGGCCTTGGAGAGGCAGCGGGGCCATCGAAGGCGTCTCCTCCGATTCTTGTCGCTCCAGCCTGACCCCCGCCTCGCGCAACTTGCCGACGACGGCCCGGTTGGACTCTACGGCGAAGTGGGCGGCGATGCTGGCCGCAATCTTTGGGCCTATGCCGGGTATTTCGATAAGTCGCTCTTCAGGGGCCTGAGCTATCTCGTCGATACTTCTAAAACGGGAGGACAGCAGGTCGGCGTTTTCGGAGCCTACGTGAAGCACGCCAAGGGCAAAGAGCACGCGGGGGAGGGGGCGCGTCTTGCTGGCTTCTATGTTGTCCATGATTTTCGCGGCCAGCTTCTCACCCATACGGTCCAGGGCCAGCAGCTGGTCCCGCTGGACATAGTAGAGGTCCGCCAAGTCTCTTACCAGCCCCTTGTCGATCAGTATGGCGCACCACTTCTCGCCCAGCCCGTCGATGTTCATGGCTCCCTTGCTGACGAAATGCTTAAGGAGCTCGAAGAACTGGGCGGGACAGGCGGGGTTGGGACACCGGTGCAAGGCATCTTCCTCCGCCTTTACCACGCCCGTGTCGCAGATGGGACATTGGTCCGGCATGCTAAATTTGCGCTCCTCGCCGGTTCGCCGGGACACAACGGGGCCCACCACCTTTGGAATCACCTCTCCGGCCCGCTCGACGGTCACCCAATCGCCGACGCGGATGTCCTTTCTGTGGATGTCTTCCTCGTTGTGGAGGGTGGCCATCTTCACGGTGGCTCCGCCTACCACCACGGGTTCCAGCTTCGCAAAGGGGTTGAGGCTGCCTGTGCGGCCCACGTTAATGCCAATGTCTAAAAGACGGGTGACGGTCTGCTCGGCGGGGAACTTGTATGCGATGGCCCAACGGGGTTCCCTGCCCGCGAACCCAAGCTCCTCTTGGTATTGGAAGGAGTTGACCTTGACCACCACGCCGTCGGCATGGAATGGCAGGTCGTGGATACCCTCCAGCCAGCTAAGGTAGTAGTCTTTCACTTCCTCAAGGGTAAGGCAAAGTCGATTGTGGGGGCTGATGCGGAAACCGAGACGGCGCAGATTCTCCATAGCGTCCCAGTGGGTGTCGGGTGTGCCTCCGCTCTCCTGGTCGCCGTCATCTCGGTCTCCAAGAGAGTAGACGTAGATTTCCAGGTTACGGGAAGCCGTCATGGCGGGGTCCAACTGACGAACGGAACCGGCGGCGGTATTGCGTGGATTGGCGTAAAGTGGCTCGTCCTTAGCCTCTCGCTCGCGGTTGAGCCTGGCAAAGGCGTCCTTGGACATGAAGACCTCGCCACGAACTTCCAGCCGGCGGGGAGCGTCATCCAGCAGAGCGAGAGGAATGCTGGGTATGGTGCGGAGATTATGGGTGACGTCTTCGCCCCGGAAACCGTCGCCTCGGGTAGCTCCTTGAACCAGCCGGCCTTCTTGATACATGAGGGAAACGGCGAGACCGTCTATCTTCAACTCGCAGACGAGGTCGAGGGCATCCACACCCAGGAGGTTCGAAACCCGCCGATACCAGGCGGCCAATTCTTCAGGGTTGAACGCGTTGGCGAGGCTGAGCATGGGCAGCCGGTGTTCCACCTGGGCGAAACCCTGCGCCGGTGGCGCACCCACCCGCTGAGTGGGCGACTCCGGCGTCACCAAATCAGGATGCTGGTCTTCGAACTCCCTGAGTTGGCGCATCAACGCGTCGAATTGAACGTCGGAAATCTCGGGGGCGTCCAACGCGTGGTAGCGGTAGTTGTGGCGGTTTATCTCCTCGCGGAGTTGATCTACGCGCTGTTGAATCTTGGCGTCCATAGTCTCTGGTCCTCGGTGACCGTACTATTCAAGAAAGGAGAGCGAGCAGGCCCGCACCTACTGTGCCATCGCGACGGATAAAAGGCATTACGCCCCCTGACGGCTGTAGCCGGTGGTGATGGCCCGTTCCGCCTGCTTGCTGTATTGGGCGATGTACCCCTCCAAGCGAATAATCTGGTCCTGGGTATCCTCGTCCATATCGCCGCTTATCTGCTTCTTCAACTGAGCAAGCTTGTCCCTGGCCGACTCTATGCGCTGCACCAGTACGAGGGCCTCCAGTTCCATACGTGCCTGCTCCATGATGTTGAGGAGGTGGCGGCGCTGAGTTTGGGAATGGCAAAGACGCTCGTCGATTTCTGCCATAGATCCCAGGGCGAGGTTGAGGGGCGCCCGTCCGTACATGGCCTGGCGGGGAATGCGCTTCAGCTGGGTCTCGAACTGACGGATCATGGCCTTCAACCGGTCGTCCCGGGCGCGCATTTCAGCCAAGCTGAGCTTCAAGGCCGCCATGGCCTGATTCATCTGTGTCATAGCACGGCGCCTCCTCTCTTGTTTACGTGTCCCAGGAGGGCGAGTGTGAAGCCCACTTGTCTATCATACCGCTGTCGGCGAGATTCTTCGTTGCGTTCAGAATGATATGGTGGGGTCCCAACGTACATCCTGGGGCTTCGCTTATATTTAGCGGCATTATAGGAAATTTTGGGGCACTTTGTCTTAGGATGGTGGTTGCGGATTATGCGGAATTAGGTGGGATGGGGGAACGAATGCCGGAGGCGCTAATCTCCGGCTCGAAAGCCCATCGACTCTAGGGTTTTGCCGAGGGCTTCCAGGCAGTCAACGATATCCGGCTCCGACACGGCGCCCAGGTGCCCGATGCGGATAATTTTTCCTTCGAGCTCGCCCAAGCCTCCGCCCACAACCACGCCGTGCTCTAGACGTAGGGTGTTTACCAGAGTCTTGGCGTCGATGCTTGACGGAATTCGGACGGCGGTAACGGTGTTGGAGGCGCAATGGTCGTCGGGGAGGAGCTGGAGGCCGAGGGCCTTAACGCCACGACGGGTCATATCGCCAAAGTAGGCGTGGCGGGTGTAGGTCTCCTCCAACCCTTCGTCCAGCAAAACGTCCAGAGAGCGGTCAAGGGCGTAGAAGAGCGGCAGATTGGGGGTGAAGGGCGTCTGGCCCCGCTCCAGGTAGGTCTGGGCGGCCGAGAGGTCGAAGTAGAAGCTGGTGGCCGTTGCGCTTTTGCGAGCTTCCCAAGCCTCCGGACCGAAGCTGATGAAAGATAGGCCGGGGGGTGTGAGGAAACCTTTCTGGGAGGCGGTGGCGACAACGTCACAGCGCCACCGGTCCACAGGAAGGGGCACACAGCCGAGGCTGCTGATGGCATCCACCAGAAGGAGCTTATCGAATTCCCCCTTGACCACGGCAGCGATGGTTTCCAAGTCGTTGATGACGCCGGTGGAGGTCTCGTTGTGGGTGACGAGAACGGCTTTTACGTCCGGCTGGGCTTCCAGGGCCTGGCGAATCGTGGGAACGTCCGCGGCGGTCCCCCACTCAAAATCCAGGCGGGTGACGGAAGCGCCCACAGCCTCGGCCATGTCGGCGTAGCGGCGGCCAAAGGAACCGGTGACGGCGGCTATTACCTCGTCGCCGGGGGAGAGGGTGTTGACCAGAGAGGCTTCCAGCGCCCCGGTGCCGGAGGCGGTGAGGATGTAAAGATCATTGCCGGTCTGAAAGACGCGCTTGAGCCGGTCGGTGACGCTATACAGAAGCTCCTTGAACTCCGGCCCGCGGTGGTTGATCATGGGGCTGCTCATGAGCTCCATGATTTCATCCGGGCAGGGCGTCGGGCCGGGGATTCTAAGATTCTGCTTGGAAATTTTCACGTCGCCTCCTTAACCGGCAGGGGCGGTTTGAAACCGCCCCTACAGGGACATATCTTTGTCCTCATTACTAGCGTTCATCCAGGTCTGCCAAGCGAGCGAACCGGCGTCGGCCCACCCGTATAACGGCGCCGTCTCGAAGCTGAATCCACGGCTCGCGGTGCCGCCGCTGGTCTACTTCCACCGCCGACTGGGAGAGAAGGCGCTTGGCCTCACCTTTGGACTTGGCCAGCCCGGCTGCCCAAATCAGGTCGACGGCGGCAACCCTGTCACGCTGCCCAGAGGGGGTTAACTGCCTAGCCTCGCCCGACGTTTCAATCGGGTAGACGCACACGACGGAGGGGGAAATTCGGAAGCCCACTTGGGGGATGTCTTGGGGAAGCTGCCGACGCTGCACCGTACGCTCGAAGTGGGTCCGGGCACCCTGAACTTCGTCATGGGGGTAGAACTGGCTGGTCACCTCGGCGGCCAGCCGCTTCTTCAGGTCCATGGGGTTCACTGAGTCGGTCTCGATGGCCCGCCGCATTTCGTCCAGTTCCGGGGGGGAAACGTCCGTCAGGTATTCGAAATAGTCCAGCATTAGACTATCGCCGATGGACATTAGCTTACCGAACATCTCGCGGGGAGGGTCATCCACGCCAACGTAGTTGTCCAGGCTCTTGCTCATCTTCTGTACGCCGTCGGTGCCCACCAGCAGGGGCATGAGAAAGCACTGCTGGGGCTTCTGACCCATCATAGACTGGAGCTGGCGGCCCACTAGCAGGTTGAATTTCTGGTCCGTGCCACCAAACTCCACGTCGGACCGGATGGCTACGGAGTCATAGGCCTGTAGCAGGGGATAGAGGAATTCGGTTATGGCTATGGGACGGTTGGCCTTATAGCGGCGCGCGAAATCGTCCCGCTCCAAGAATTGGGCCAGGGTGAAGCGGCGGGTGAGATCCAGAACGGTGCCGAGGGTGAACTTGCCGAACCATTCGCTCTGGAGCACAGTTTCCGTTCGGTCTTCGTCCACCACCCTGAAGAACTGTTGGAGGTATGACTGAGCGTTGGCCATGACCTGCTCGTGGGTGAGCATGGGGCGGGTGACGGACTCGCCGCTGGGATCGCCAATCTGGGCCGTCCAGTCCCCTACGATGAGGACGACTTTGTGGCCCAGCTCCTGAAGCTGTCGCAGCTTGCGAAGGCCAATAACGTGGCCAAGGTGGATGTCCGGCCTGCTTGGGTCGAAACCCATCTTTAGCCTGAGGGGTTTGCCCTCCTGGAGGAGGCGAACGAACTCCTCCTCCACAATTATCTCCACCACGCCCCTTCGCAGCACCCGTTGAAGAACGGCGTCGTCCAACTTCATGGCCCCCTCTCCCCACCAGATAGGACTGCCCGCGCCTCCTCCACGTCCCGATCCATCTGCCGAACGAGTCCGGAAACCGATTCGAAATACTGCTCGTCGCGGAGGAGGCGAACGAACTCGACGTCAAGGGTCTCTCCGTAGAGATCACCGTCGAAGTCCATTACGTAGACCTCAACAAAGCGGGGACCGCCGCCGAAAGTGGGCCGGACGCCGATGCTGGTGGCGGAAGGTCTTTTCCCGCCCTGGAAGCAGGCCCAAGTGGCGTAGATTCCGTGCTTTGGGGCGAGAATGTTGGCATCGAGGGCGAGGTTGGCGGTGGGAAATCCAAGCTCCCTGCCGCGGCGGTCGCCCTCCACGACCACGCCCCGGAGGACGAAGGGACGGCCCAACATACGGGCCGCGTCCGTAACCCGGCCTTCGCTGATTATCTTGCGGAGGACACGGCTTCTGATAGGCTGGCTGTCCACGGCTTTGGGTTCCAGCGCCTGTACACGGAAGCCCAATTGGCTTCCCATGGCGCGCAGGGCAGGAATATCGCCTTCTCTTAGATGTCCCAGGGCAAAGTCCGGGCCTACAACCAGGGCCTTCATCCTAAGGTTTGCGACCAGCATCTCCACGAAATCCCGAGCCCGCACAGCCGCCAACTCCCAGGTGAAATTCAGGGCCACCAGGTGGTCCACGCCCTGGGCCTCAATGAGGGCCTTACGTTCTTCCCAGGGGGTGATGTATTCCACCTCCGTCCCGCGAACAAGCACGGAGCGGGGCTGGTTGCGAAAGACAATGGCACAGGTTTGAAGATTGTCGGCTTGGGCGGCATCCTTGAGACTTCGGAACAGGTGTTGATGGCCCCGGTGGACGCCATCGAAAGTGCCAATGGTTACCGCCGTGCCTTTAGAGGGGCAGACGCCTTTTAGCTGATGCTCAACGGACACGTGGGGCTGCTCCAGTCCTTGCTCTGTTTGCGGAACTCATGGGTCGGCGACGTGCAAGGATGGTAGCATAGAAGGGAAAGGGGTAGCAATCACGCAGCGTCAGCCGACGGGTCGATTTGTCAGGTACGGACGCGTTCCAAGAACCGGTTTGCCGCTTCGTAGTCCCTAGCTCCCCGCGGGCCGACGGGGGGCACCAGATAGAGGGTATCGATCCCTTCCCGGCGAAGCCCCTCCCACACTTCCATCGCTATATCCTCGCCGGAACGCCCGCGCTCCAACCGCTGCTGATGGCGGGGAGGAACGAGGGAGAAGGCGACGCTGCCCGGCCGGAGGATCTGCAGCCCATAGAATACGGGCGTTACCAACGGCTCACCAGCTACGGCTTCGTAGGCGGATTCGAAGTCCCTCTTTTGCTGCGGATCAAAGACGGGCTGGGTAACGAAAAATTGTGCCCCTGCTTCCACTTTCCTATGGGTCAGGCGGGCTCCAGTCTCAATGTCTCCGCCGAGATCGATCACGCCTCCGACGCATAGGTCAATCTCATCCTCAAGCGGATGACCGCGACGGTCGAGTCCCTTGTTCATGTTGCTTACTGCCCGCATCAACTCCGTGGGGCGCATGGCCCCGAGGCCACCCGCTCGCTGGGATGGGGGGAAGGGGTCACCGCCAAGGATCAGCAGATTCTCAAGACCCAAGGCAGCGGCTCCCAAGACGTGGGTTTGTAGGGCCAGCGGGTTCATGTCTCGCACGGCCAGAGTGAAAGTCACGTCACGGCCGGCGTACTGGCGGATGAGATGGGCGGTCACGGCAGAGTCCGCGCGGGGTACGCGGCCAGGGCTGTAGTTCACGGAAATGAAATCGACATCCAGGCTGCGGGCGTCTTCAAGAAAGTCGAGGGAGGCCCCGCGGGGAGGGGAGAAATCACAAATGAAAAGGGGACGCTCCGCCTTGGACTCGTATACGTCCATTATTTTCATCGACACGGTTCCTGCGCGGAATAGTATCACAAGAGTGCAAGGAAAGGCAGGGGCGATTGACTGTATCTCGCGACGGCAGAATCATTAGAAGGACGGAGGCGGGGGCAATGTTATAATCCGTGTCGATTCGCTATGGAAAACCGCCTCTACAACGATCTGGCCCACCTGTGGCCCTTGCTGGACCCGCCGGAAGAGTACGGCGAAGAAGCGTCTTTCTGGCGTCAGGCCCTGAGGGAGAAACTCGGACCGGGCCGTCACAACGTGTTGGAGCTAGGCGTTGGAGGCGGCCATCTACTTTCCCACCTCACCGGCGACGTACAGGCCACGGCGGTGGATATTTCGCCGCAAATGCTGGCCAACTCCCAAGCCCTGAACCCAAGCGTAGAGCATCATGTGGGGGACATGCGTTCCGTGCGGCTGGGCCGCCGCTTTCAAGCCGTTCTCATTCACGACGCCATCTCCTATATGCTCACGGAGGAAGACCTGTCGGCTACTTTCGCCACGGTCTGTGCACACTTACAGCCTGGTGGAATCCTCATCACCGTGCCCGACTGGTTTGCAGAGACCTTTAGTGGCACCACCGTCGAGCACCGCACCCGTATCGCGGGCGACGTAGAATTCACCTATATCCAGTACATCACAGACATGGACCCATCGGACTCCACGGTGGAGACAGTGTTTGTCTACTTCATCAAGAAGGATGGCCGGCTGGAAGTGGAGACGGACCGGCACGTCACGGGCCTCTTCCCTCTGGCCACCTGGCAAAATTTGCTAGCTCAGGCGGGTTTCGAGGTGGAGACGAGGCCCTATCCAGTATATGATGACGATGGCGAAGGTTATCTTCTAGTGGCGACTCTGACAGGGTGAATAGAAGGCCCTGATAGCTCGGCTTGTGATCCACGGCTGGGTCGTTAAGCGCAGACCCTAGAGATTCTTCAACTCCGCCTCACCAAGAATGGCAACGCGGTGGGGCTGTCCGGGTTATTTAGGAGAGGTCTACAATGTCTAGGGGCGGGGCTTCGTTGATGATGCCTTTCTCCGCAGCCAACCGATAGAGGGTTTCCAAGGCTTTCCGACCTTCTTCCCCAAAATCCACCGTGTCCTCGTTGACGTACATGCGGACGAATCGCCGACCGGTCTCCCGGTCGATGCCCCGTCCGAACTGGAGAGCATAGTCCAAGGCGTCGTCTTCGTGGGCGCGGGTGTAGATGATGGCGTCCTGAAGGGCCTTCGCTACCTTCCAGCCCAGGTCATCCCCCAAGCGACGGTGCACCATGTCAAGGCCGAGGGGAATGGGCAGGCCGGTCTTCTCGAACCACCATTCTCCCAAGTCCAGAACCCGGTGAAATCCCAATTCGTTCGAGCGTATCTGGCCCTCATGGATGAGAACCCCGGCGTCCACCTCTCCTCGCTGGACTGCTCCGTCAACGGCGTCAAAGTTGAGGAAGACGGGTTCGAAGGGCGTTTGCATGTAAATCTGAAGGAGCATGTAGGCGGTGGTGTGGCGACCAGGCAGGGCGATTCTCTTGCCCGCCAGAGCGTCGGCATCCACGGGAACCTTGGAGACCAGGGCCGGGCCGTAATTTCGACCCACGGAGGAGCCGCAAGGCATTATGCGGTAGTGCTGCGCTACCTCCGGATATACGGCGGCGGAGATGGCGGTGACCTCCAAATCCCCCCGCTTGGCCCTGACGTTGAGGGCCTGGATCTCCTCCAACACGTGCTCGATGCGATAGCCCTCCACTGTAACAATCTCCTTGGCCAGGGGATAAAACATGAAGGCGTCATCAGCGTCGGGGCTGTGACCGACTCGAAGGACTTGCATGGGGGAAACTCCTTTCGGAATTAGGGCGGCGAGAGAGTATCAGGAAGCGGAAGCCGGTTGGGCCACGGTCTCATCAAAACGTGCAACCACGTCGTACATCGTGGTGCGCTGGGCAGGGACGAAGCCCGACTCACGGATGAGGGTCTTGACCTCGTCAACGGTGGTGCGGTTGTAGAAGCCCGCCTCCTGCATCACGTTTTCGTCGAAGAGGGTGCCACCGAAGTCGTCTCCGCCAAAATGTAGGGCTACCTGGCCCGTCTTCTTACCTTCGGAGAACCAGGAGGCCTGTATGTGTTGAACGTTGTCCAGATAGAGGCGGGATAAGGCGATAGTTCGAAGATAACGGTTGGGGCCTGCCTCGGCGCCCACCCGACTGTCGAGGGCCGTGTTGGCTTTCTTGAAGCTCCAGGGGATGAAGGCGGTAAACCCACCCGTTTCATCCTGAAGGGCGCGGACATGCTCCAGGTGCTCAATGATGTCTTCGTCCTTCTCCAGGTGACCGTACATCATGGTGGCGGTGGTGCGAAGACCCAGCCGATGGGCCTCCAGATGCACCTGTGTCCACTGGTCTACAGTACCCTTGGGGAAGAGGCGGCTTATCTTGTACTTGACGGTGTTGGAAAGGATTTCGGAGCCACCCCCGGGGATACTTTCCAAGCCCGCGTCCTTGAGTTCCGCGAGCACGTCGCGGACGGATAAGCCGGAGACCTGGCTCATCTTCATTACTTCCGGGGCAGAGAAGAAATGGGGGTGCACCTGAGGATAGCAGCGGCGGCATTCACGAAGGAGTTCCGTGTAGTAGCTTAGAGGCAGCTTGGAGTTCAGGCCGCCCTGCATGAGCACAGTTGTAACGCCCTTTTCGGCGGCTGCGCCAATCATGCCCATAACATCGTCAACAGAATGGGTATAGGCGTCGGCGTCCTTCTCCGTGCGGTAGAAGGCGCAGAAGGTGCAATAGGCGTCACAGACGTTGGTGTAGTTGAGGTTGGTGTCCACGACGAAGGTCACAACGGGCTGCGGATTGAGACGGTAGCGCACCTCCTGGGCCAGGGGCGCGAGGTCCAGAAGGTTGGCCTCCTGTAGGAGGAACAAACCCTCGTCCCTATTCAGCCGCTCTCCGGCTACGACTTTCTGCCTAATTGCACTTAGCATTTCTATGACTCCTTACGCCGAGCCTTTGAGGCTCCGGCTTTATGATTATTCTTATTCGGATCAGACTCGCCTGGCATCGGTGGTCAGGGGTGACGACGGTACGGGTGTGGGGGTTGCGAGGAGGAGGCGGAATTTATCTATGGCCTTCATCTCCTCATCGCCCAACTGGTAATGGAAGCTGCGTACGTATTGGACAATCTCCCCACAGGTCATGTCCAGGTCTCGGCGGGCTGCAGCGATTTCCTCCACGGCGGCCAGGCCCAATTCGATGGAGCGTGAGAGGAGGGTTTCCAACCACCGAACCTTATCGTCGTTCAGGTCGCGCCGCACGACCCATCGGGCGAAGACGAAGGGCAACCCCGTCCACCGATGCCATTCCTCTCCCAAGTCGTACAGGTGGGGGTAACCCGGAACGCCGCGCCGCTGTCTCAACGCCTCATCACCTATGAGCAGAAAGGCGTCCATGGGTTCATCGTCCAGGCCTACGTAGCGGTTGGGAGTTACGCGAAACCGTCGGGCCAGCAGGATCTTCATGAGCCGCACGGAGGTTGAAGTTTCGCCGGTCACGCCCACCACGGCGCCGGTCAGCTCGTCGACAGGGCGCTTGGAATATAGGAGGATGCTACGGGCCTTTTCCACGGTGGCGATGCAGAAATCTCCCAGGGGCTTGAAGCAATGCTCCAGTTCGAAGCAGGTCACGAGGGGCACCGGCCCGGCATCCAGGCCGCCATCAACGGCGGCGGCGGAGAGGGCGCGGGGCGCGAGGGGGTGCAACTCGACGTCGGCTTCTGGGGCCATGCCGTAGTAGAAGACCTCCGAGTTCAGGTAGGGTATGCGGCCGATTCTAGCTGTCATAGACTTTAATGACGTTATACAGAGCGTCCCGCTCCACGGGCACCTTCCCAGCGTCTGCAATGAGGTTGACCATTCGATCCCGGGTGATGCCGATGGGGCTTTTGGCCTTGGCGGCGTGGGAGATGCGCTCGCGGCCAATGGTTCCGTCGGTGTCGTCGGCGCCAAAGTTCAGGGCAATGGAGGCGGTGGCCTCGTAGATGGTGATCCAGTAGGCCTTGATGTGGGGGAAGTTGTCCAGCATCAATCGAGCAGCAGCAATGGTCTTCAGATCGTCGAAGGGAGAGGCTTGGCGGGCCACCAGCTGGGTGTCCCCCGTCTGGTACTCAATGGGAATGAAGGCCAGGAATCCGCCCGTTTCGTCCTGAAGCTCCCTCAGCAGTTCCAGGTGATGCACCCTCTCCTCCATGGTCTCGACGTGACCGTACAGGAGGGTGGCGTTGGAGGGGATGCCAAGTCCGTGGGCGATGCGGTGAATCTCCAACCACCTTTGGGGGGTGGCCTTGCCGGGATAGAGCATCTTGTGCATCCGGCTGGAGAAGACCTCAGCGCCGCCGCCAGGCATGGACTGGAGGCCTGCAGCTTTAAGCCGGGTCAGGGATTCCTCCGGCGTTATCTTCCAGCGACGCCAGAAGTAGTCGATTTCCGAGGCGGTGAAGGCCTTGACCTGGCAGTTGGGGTACTGCTCATGCATGGTCTTCACAATGTTTTCGTAATGCTCGAAGGGCCAGTCGGGATGATGGCCGCCCACCATGTGGGCCTCTCGAATCTCGTCGTCAAGCAGGCCCAATATCTGCTCCATGGTCATCTCGTAAGCGCCATCGTCGCCCTTCTTCTTGGCAAAGTCGCAGAAGCTGCAGGAAAGGACGCAGACGTTGGTGGGGTTGATGTGGCGGTTCAGAACGAAGTAGGCGCGGTCGCCCCACATCTTCGTCTTCACGTGGTCGGCCATGCGGCCCACAGCTGCGAAGTCCTCCGTTTGAAAGATGCGAAGGCCGTCCTTAAAGGATAGCCGTTCGCCCTCCTGGACCTTCTCCCAGAGAGGGATGAGGGACCTGTCGCGGAAGCCGATGCCCTGGTAGACCTCTGCGTAGCTCATGATGCCGCACCTCCAATGATAACCTCCGATCTGGCGCTCAAGCCCGACAGGAGAAATTTTAAGTTTCGACTATGTCGGTCACTCCCCTTGAATGTCGCTCTCCCTTAAACGACCAGGTAGGAGAATCTTCAAGAGTTCCGGCAGTGCCTCGCGAACGGGATCCGGACTGCCAGTGTATAACCAGCGAATGATTACCTCGTTGACGGCCCCAACCCATAGGTAGGATGCTATCTGTGCGTTTACGGGAATGATGTCTCCCTCCGCAACGGCCCGATCCAGGTTTTCTTCTATGAGGGACGCAAAGCCGGAGTAGATGTCCGACCGCTTCTTCTCAAAAGCGTTGCCCATACTGTAACCCTGTACGAGAAGGAGCTTGGCCAACCGGCGACGCCGACCAAGTACCTGGAGGACCGTTGTCAGGGCCGCTTCAAGCCGGTCGATGCCGCTATCTTCCCGTGCAATTCGGTCTTCGATTCGACGAACGAGCCGCCGTCCCAGGTGGTCCATGACGGCAAAGAAGAGCCGTTCCTTGCTGGGGAAGTGGAAGTAAAGGCCGCCCTTGGACACGCTAGTGCGTCGGACGATTTCGTCCATGGCGGCGTCATGATAGCCCTTTTCGGCGAAGACAGCCTCCGCCGCTTCCATGATTCGCTCTCGTGTTTGGAGTTTGGGGGGCAAGGTTCTGAGTTCCTTTCGTTGACCGACCGACCAGTCGGTATTTTAGGAGATTGGAGGCGGCAGTGTCAACGGGAATATTGTGAAAGGACGACATGACTCTTCGCTACGCTCGCAATGACATGGTTGGGAAATGGCAAGGGTGCGCTTGCAGCGAGTTTGCCTGTTTTTGAGCGCTGGGCTAATATCTCGGGGACTTCAACCTTCTCCGGGAGACGCTACATGAGCCCCACAGCAGCCTTCGTATACGATCCTTCTCTCAGCCAGCACGTTCTGAGTCAAGACCACCCCATGCGTCCTATTCGGTTGCAGCACACCTACGACCTGCTGGATGCCTACGGGGCCTTTCGGAACGCCAGCGTTATCGCGCCCAGGCAGGCTACGGTTGCGGAGTTGGCAACATTTCATACACGAGAATATATTGAGGCGGTGGAGCGGCTCAGCCGAAATCAGGACCTGCACAACATGGCCAGTTTCAACTTTAGCCTGATGGGGGACAATCCCATCTACCCCGGAATCTACGAGGCGTCATCATTAAGCACGGGTGCAACGATGGTGGCAGCGGAGATGGTGGCTGAGGGCACGGTCAAGTCAGCCTTCAACATCTCAGGGGGGCTGCACCACGCCGCAGCCGACCACGCCTCGGGATTCTGCGTGTTCAACGACCCTGTGGTAGCCATCAACTATTTTCTGAACCGGGGGATGAAGGTGGCCTACGTGGACATTGACGCTCATCACGGAGACGGGGTGCAGGACGCGTTCTACGACACCGACGCCGTGTTGACCATATCCACCCACGAGTCGGGGCAGTTCCTGTTTCCGGGCACCGGATTTGCCGACGAGATCGGCTCCGGCGCGGGAAGGGGCTTCGCCGTTAACCTGCCACTGTTTCCGTATACGGGCGACGACGCTTATTTGTGGGCCTTTAACGAGGTGGTGATTCCCCTGGTACAGGCCTTCGAGCCGGACGTGCTGGTATCGCAGTTGGGCATCGACACCCATCTGAGGGACCCGATAACCCACCTGCGCCTGACTTCCAGGGCCTTCATCGCGGCGGTGCGGGCATTCGCCGACCTGGGATTGCCCTGGCTGGCCCTGGGTGGAGGCGGCTACGACCTGGGGGCGGTGGCCCGATGCTGGACGCTAGCCTATGGGGTGATGCTGTCGGAGGAATGGGGGCAGGGGATACCGGCGGAATACGCCGCCAAGCACGACCTACATAGGCTGCGTGACGAGGAGCCGCCAGCTTTAGAGGGAGAGCTTTCGACACAGGTGAACCAGTATGTCGAATCGTCGGTGGAGACAGTTAAGCGGTTGGTGTTTCCCATTCACGGGGCGTAGTGGGGTTGTACCCGTTCGGGGGCTGGGGCAGGCAACGAATGTAACGGCTTAGTCCTCGAAGGGATTGTACAGTTCCACGCCGAGGTGTCTGAAGTCACGAACATTCCTGGTAACCACTATGAGGTTGTTGACTATGGCGGTCGCCGCAATCATGGCGTCTTCAATGAAGGATCTCGACCTGCTGTGCATGAGTCTAGCCCACTCGCGGAAGGCGGCGGCGGTCATTGGGACAACAACGTAAGTCTCCAAAATCCTGTCTAGCCAGATTTCCAACTCGTGCGCCTTGGCCGCGTCCTGCTCTCGGGTCATTTCAATGCCGGACTGGATCTCTCCGACGACAACTGCGGGCAAGTAGAGTTGCTCTGAGGCCACGCCTGAAATCCATTGCAAGACGGCTCCATGCGGGCGCGCGCGGCGCAATTCCGAAACCACATTGGTGTCGAGTAGATACATGATGCTAGTCGAATACCGGCGGCTTTCTGCGGCGGCGTCTGATGCGAGGAGGGACCAAGTTCTCGGTGCGGGGTTCCGGAGCCAGGAGCAGTTCCTTCAGATCCGGTTTCGGCATCCCTTCTAAGCGTCTCCAGTGTTCGATGGGAAGGAGCGCTGCCATTTCCACACCGTCTTCGGCAACTATCTGAGGCCCTTCGGACAAGCTCGCTTGCAAGAACTCGTCGAACCGCGTCTTGGCGTCTTGGACACGCCACGTCTTAACCATGTTTCCTCCAGTAGTTCAGAGGTTAACTATTACTAGGCTAAATCGAAGCCGTATTGCGGTCAACCTGTATAGGTGGAAGAAGGGCGGCCACGAGGAGCCTGTTTCATAAGTCCTCACCTATGATTTATGCCAAGTATGCCAAGACGATTTCCGACGACCTCCCGGGCGAGAATATGGAATATGGCCCCAAGGTCCGTCATTCCTGCGAAAGCAGGAATCCAGAAGGCCCAATTCTCGGAGAGGTCCGACTTCTGAAACAGGCTCCGAGGGCCGCCCCTACGGGATAGGGAAGGGCCTTCGTTAGTTTACTTCTTTAAACTCTCCCTCAACCGTTCCCGGGTCAGGGTCTTTGGGGGGTACGCCGCCCGGCTGCTGCGGGTCGCCGGGGCCGCCGGATTGTGCATATACGGCCTGACCCAGCTTTTGCAGCGCCTCGTTCAAGCCGGTGATTGCGCTCTGCATTCCCGCGACGTTGTTGGCCTTGATAGCCTCCTTCAGCGGCTCCAACTTCTCTTCAACCTCTCGCTTCAGCTCCTCCGGAGCATTGTCGGCGCTTTCCGCGAGGAGCTTCTCCGTGGTGTAGACCAGGTTATCTGCCTGGTTCCGCGTTTCAACCTCCGCCCGCTTGCGGCGGTCTTCCTCGGCGTGGGCCTCTCCCTCCCGAACCATCTCTTCCACCTCGTCCTTGCTGAGGCCGGAGCTAGCCTCTATGACTATCTTCTGCTCCTTGCCCGTGCCCTTATCCTTGGCAGAGACGCTGATAATGCCGTTGGCGTCGATGTCAAAGGCAACTTCGATTTGAGGCACTCCCCGGGGCGCGGGGAGGAGGCCATCCAGAATGAACCGGCCGATAGACTTGTTGTCGGTGGCCATGGGTCTTTCGCCCTGGAACACGTGGATCTCCACGCTGGTCTGATTGTCGGCGGCGGTGGTGAAGGACTCGCTCTTGGAGGTGGGGATGGTAGTGTTGCGTGAGATTAACGAAGTAGCCACGCCGCCCAAGGTCTCCAGCCCCAGGGTTAGGGGTGTAACGTCCAGAAGCAGCAGGTCTTGAACGTCGCCCTGGAGGACACCCGCCTGGAGGGCGGCGCCGAGGGCAACGGCTTCGTCCGGGTTGACGCTGCGGTTGGGGTCCTTACCGAAGATGGCCTTGACTTTCTCCTGGATGATAGGCGCGCGGGTCATACCGCCCACCAGGATCACCTCGTCTATCTGTGAAGGGGCGAGGCCGGCGTCCCGGATGGCCTGGCGGCATGGCCCGTCGGTCCTGTCGACCAGATCGACGACCAGCTGTTGGAACTTACTGCGGCTGAGGGGCTTGAGCATGTGCTTGGGGCCGGTGGAGTCGGCGGTAATGAAGGGCAGGTTAATCTCCGTCTCCATCACGCTGGAAAGCTCCACCTTGGCCTTCTCCGCCGCCTCTCGCAGGCGCTGCAGGGCCATTCGGTCCTGACCAAGGTCTATTCCGGTTTCGCTGCGGAATTCGTCAATGAGCCAGCTCATGATGCGCTGGTCGAAGTCATCGCCGCCGAGGAAGGTATCCCCGCTGGTGGACTTCACCTCGAAGACGCCGTCCCCCATCTCCAGTATGGAGATGTCGAAGGTGCCACCGCCGAGGTCGTAGACAGCGAGAGTCTTGTCGCCGTCGTCCTTGCCCAAGCCGTAGGCCATGGAAGCGGCTGTTGGCTCGTTGATGATGCGCAGAACCTCCAGGCCGGCTATCTGACCGGCGTCCTTGGTGGCCTGGCGCTGAGCGTCGTTGAAATAGGCCGGCACGGTGATAACTGCCTGGCTTATCTTCTCGCCCAGCTTGGCCTCGGCATCCTGCTTCATCTTCTGCAGGATCATGGCAGAGACCTGAGGAGGAGCGAACTGGCCGCCGCCCATTTCAACATAGGCGTCGCCGTTGGAGGCCTTAACAATCTTGTAGGGCAGGGATCCAGCTGCCTTCCGGGTCTCCGAGTCGTCGTACTTTCTGCCCATGAGCCGCTTCACGGAGAAGACGGTGTTCTGCGGGTTGGTCACGGCCTGACGCTTGGCCATCTGGCCCACGTAGCGCTCGCTGGAGCGCGGGTTTACGGCCACAACGGAGGGGGTAACCCGGTTGCCCTCGGCGTTCTCCACGACCACGGGTTCGCCGGCCTCCACCACGCTGGCCACGGAATTAGTAGTACCCAGGTCAATTCCCAAGACCTTTGCCATTTTGTTCCTCCTTAGTTGTCTGAAACCGGGTTGGAGTCCGGATCTGCCGGTGAGGGGCCACTGTTAACGGCAACAATCACCTGGGCCGGACGGAGCAACCGGTTATTTAGTCTATAGCCGTTGCGGACCACCATCAGCACCTGGCCATCCTCTTTGTCTGCGGTCTGCTGCTGGGCCAAGGCTTCGTGCTCTGAAGGGTCAAATTGTTTGCCCAAAGCCTCTATCTGCTCCACCCCTTCCAAATCCAGCAGGGCATGGAGCTTACGATTGATGAGGCGGAAGCCTTCCAGCCAGGAGTCCGACGATGCGCCGTCGGACGGCTGCTGCAGGGCGAGGGTGAGCTCGTCGAGGATGGGGAGGAGGCGGCCGAGAAGGCGCTGGTTGCCGTACTTGAACAGGTCGGCACGTTCCGTCTCCATGCGGTTGCGGTAGTTCACGAGGTCAGCCTGAGCTCGACGGAGAGCGTTCTCAAGCCGGTCCTGCTCCATCCGGAGGGACACGGTTTCCGACTCGGACGATGAGGCTTCCGCAGACTCGCCTGAGTTATCCCCGGTCCCGCAGGGTTCAAGCCGACGTTCCATATTCTCTCTCTCGTGCATCATCGCCACATGCTGAGGGGCAGGTTCATCTCCCGGAAGAGACGTTTTATTTCCCTGTCCATAATGGCGTTCATGGTCTGATGGTTGTTGTTGACCGTCAATCTTTCGTGCATCTTAAGCAGTTGCACCAGCAGGTCCAGGATGAAGCGGACGCCGGCGAGGTTCATGCCCATGTCCGTCTCCAGGTGGCGAATTAGACGCAGCTTCCTCAGGTCTCTTTCCGAGTAGAGGCGAAGCATTCCCACGGTGCGTACGGGTCGGACAAGGCCCAGCCGCTCGTATTTTCGCAGGGTCTGGGGGTGCATCTCAAGGAGCCGGGCGGCCACGCTAATGATGTATACGCCCTGCACCTCCCGGCGATTGGGAGGCGACTCCTGGGTGCGCCGCCGGGTCCGGTTGGCCCTTGGCTCCAAGGACAGGCGCTCTGGCCTCTGCCTGATAGGAATCGAGCTGGGGGAGGTGTCTGAGACCTCCTCCTGCTGGATTTCCGGTTGAATCCTCGTTCGTCTTTCTCTCACTGAATCCGTTTTTCGGGCAGCGCCGTATTAAATGTATTCATATCTTAATACTTGATATATGTCGTGTCAAGGAATATAATCTAATCAGGTTCAGTGTAACTGATACGTCAGATCTCGGATTGGAGGGCAAGATGCTACTACTCAAGTCCTGCCCCAAGTGCAAAGGCGACCTTCTGTTGAGAAACGATTTTGACGGCTTCTTCCTTAGCTGCATCCAGTGCGGCTACGCCAGGGATTTTCAGAATTCCCGAGCGAAGAAGCCCACACCGGAAGAGGTGAAGGTCCTGGCTGGAACGGCAACCGGTTAGCATCATTGAAGGGGCGGCGCTGGGCATCGGGCTAAGCCGGCATCTCCTTTAGGTTCTCGGAAACGACGATTCGGGCCTCTGTCATCGCCTGCACCTCTTCGAGGTTATACCCGGGCGCTATTTCTCGCATAAGCAGGCCAGCTTCCGTTACTTCAAAGAGGGCCAGGTCCGTGACTAGAAGCTTCACCACGCCCCTGGCGGTCACGGGCAGGGTGCAGCGCTTGAGCACCCTAGGTGAGCCATCGCGGAGGGTGTGCTGCATGGCGATGAACACCCGCTTCGCCCCCACGGCCAGGTCCATTGCGCCACCAATGCCCCCACCGGGACGGCCCTGGGTCTTCCAATTGGCAAAGTCGCCGTTCTCGGCCACCTCGTAGGCGCCCATAACCGTCAGGTCGAGCATGCCGCTGCGGATGATGGCAAAGGAGTCGGCGTGGTGGACGATGGACGCGCCGGCCACCAGGCTGACGTACTGACCGCCGGCGTTGACCAGATGCCGGTCTTCCTCGCCCCTGGGATAGATGGCGCCATAGCCGATGACGCCGTTCTCCGAGTGGTAGATTATCTCTTTGTCCGTCTGCTTGTAGTTGGAGCAGAGGGTGGGAATGCCGATGCCAAGATTGACCAGCCAGCCGTCCTGAAACTCCTGGGCCAGCCGGTTGGCCATCTGCTGGCGGGTTAATTTTTTCTTCTGGGTCATTGTTTTGCCTTTATTGGTGTTTGTTGAGCCACTCAAGGAATTCATTGAATCCCGCGTCACCCCTGGCAATGCTGACGGCCAGGTCTTCTACGGAAGCGTCGAGATTAACAATCACATCGTTGGCTTTGAGAAACATCCAGGTGGCATATACGCCCGTCCGCTTGTTCCCGTCCCAAAAGACGTGGCGGGCGATGATGCACTCGCCCAAGGCCGCCGCCTTCTCCAACAGAGTGGGGAATTGGTCTACCCCGAAGATTTCGTTGCCGATGAGAAAGAGGGTGTTTCGAGACTTTCGCGGCTTCGGAGATTATCTACTCCAACATACTGGCCGCCGTACAACCTGATTGCGTCTTGATTGACTCTGACAATTCGGGCTACGCTGGGAACTCTTACTTGTCGGCCAAGCTCTTCCATATCGCGTCGTATTTCTCAAACCCTTCCTTCATGAGCGCCTCGAACACGTCGTCGGGTATCGGAACGTATTTGGTCCCCGTGGCGTTGCTCTCAGCAGTGCCGTTTTCGCTCGTCGTTTCGGGCTTCTTGTTCTTCTTTGGCTCAACTGCTCCTACCATTTTCTCTGGCTCCTGCTTCTATGTTTCCGTCGACGCCGAAATATAAACTTACCACACTTAGTCAGTCACGGTATATGGCCTCTTCGTGGATGCCATCTTCCGGTATGCGGACGACCCGGTCTACGCAGATGCCGGGGGTGTGCACCTGGTCCGGGTCCATTGCACCCAAGGCAATTATTTCCTCCTCGACCTCTACCAAGGTAACCCGGGCGGCCATGGCCATGATGGGATTGAAGTTTCTCTGGGACAGTCGATACTGCAAGTTGCCGAAAGTGTCGCTGCGATAGGCCCGAATGAGGGCGTAGTCGGCGTGAAGGGGGTACTCCAGAATATACTCCCGGCCATCTATGACACGATGCTCTTTGCCTTCGGCAAGCTCCGTCCCGACGCCTGTGGGGGTATAGAAGGCTCCGATTCCGGCGCCCGCGGCTCGTATTCGTTCCGCAAGAGTTCCCTGGGGCACAAGTTCTCCCTCTGCTTTGCCGCTGTTGTAGAGCTTCTCGAAATGCGTCGCCTGGGACGGATGGGGGGCAGCGGTGAAGGAGCAGACAACTTTTCGCACCTGGCCAGCCTCGATGAGAGTTCCCAGGTCAACGCGATGGTCAAAGGGGCCGGCGCCGGGGTGGTTGGAGATGGCGGTCAGATTTCGCGCGCCCTGTCGAAGCAGAGCAGCAATGAGATTACGCGGCGTTCCGGGCCCGGCGAACCCCGGCACCATTATGGTGGAACCGGAGGGCACGTCGGCCACGGCCTCGTCAAACGTATTGAAAACCTTGCTTCGCACTTTTTACCTCGGACAATTCTCGGAGATTGTTCCCTGACTGACCCTAAGATATTACCCCACAAGAGCACAATACGTCACGGGCCAGTGTCACAGCCCAAGGGTAGATTATGCCTTCTCTCTAGTGCACAATGAGTGTAGCACATCTACCTGAAAAGAGAGAGCCTCATGACCCAATCACCATACTTCGGAACCACGCCGGCGCCGGACTTCCCCGACGACCTCGCATGGCTCAACACCCAACGGTCCATCAGCATGGAAGACCTGAAGGGAAAGATAGTCATTCTGGACTTCTGGACCTACTGTTGAATTAACTGCATGCACGTCTTTCCGCAGTTGCGGAAGCTGGAAAAGAAGTACGGAGAGGTGCTGGCAGTGGTCGGAGTTCACTCCGCCAAGTTCCCCGCGGAACGGGAGACGGAGAACGTGCGGATGGCGATTCTCCGGTACGAGATAGGCCATCCCGTCATCAACGACAGCGAGTTCCGGGTCTGGCAGTCCTACGGCTGCAGGGCATGGCCAACACTTGTCTTCGTAGATCCTCAGGGAAAGATAATCGGCAAGCACGAGGGGGAGATTCCCTACGATGCTTTCGACAAGCTGTTGTCTGCGATGGTCCTGAATTATGAGGCGTCGGATCTTTTGGACCGGCGGCCTCTGGACTACCGCCTGGAGCCGATGCCCGAAGGTCCTCTTTCTTTTCCTGGCAAGGTGTTGGCTGACGAACGGCGCGACCGGCTCTTCATTGCGGACTCCAACCACAACCGGATTCTGCAAACTACGCTGGAGGGAGAGGTAACGCAGGTGATTGGCGGCATTACGCCCGGCTTCCAGGATGGGGACTTTGTGCTAGCTGCATTCGACCACCCCCAGGGAATGGCGCTCAGGAGCAACATCCTGTACGTGGCCGACACGGAAAATCACTCAGTCCGCCGGGTGTATCTAAACGACGGGTACGTGGACACAATGGCTGGCACGGGAAGCCAGGGGCCCTTCGGCAACCAGGGCGGCTCGCTGAACAGCGTGGGCCTCAACTCGCCGTGGGACTTGACGGTCCATCGAAGCACGGTCTACACGGCCATGGCGGGATACCACCAGATATGGGGCCTGGACGAGCTGACCCTTAGGGCCGCTCCTCATTCAGGAAGCGGTAGGGAGGACATCCACGACGGACCGATGCGGTCGGCTACGCTGGCCCAGCCCAGCGGCATCACCCACGATGGGAGCAAGCTCTACTTCGTCGACAGCGAAACAAGTTCCGTGCGTATGGCGGACATCTCGGTTAGCGGACGAGTGTCCACCATAGTGGGGCGGGGCCTGTTCGAATTCGGCGACGTGGATGGCGTGGGGACGGAGGTGCGTCTCCAACATCCCCTGGGTCTATGCCTATACGACGGCGTCCTGTACGTGGCCGACGCGTATAACCACAAGATCAAGAAAGTGCATCCCGAAACCAGAGCCTCCATGAGTTTCCTTGGATCCGGAGAGGCGGGCTTTGACGACGGCTATGGCGCGTCGGCTACGTTCTTCGAGCCTGGAGGAGTTACCGCCGCTCACGGCAAGCTGTACATCGCCGATACGAACAACCACGCCATCAGGGTGGCAAACCTGGCCTCGGGAGAGGTGCGCACGATGGAGATTACGGGTTTGTAGGCTATAGGGAGGGGATAGTTTCCCGCCTACGGAGACCTTTGGATAACTACCGAAACGGCTGGAGATAGCGGTCTATGGCGACCCTTGCTATAGCTAAATCATGGGATTCTGGATTCCGGCTCGGGGGCCGGAATGACAGTTCTACAAAGGTCTCCCTCCGCCGGAACAACAGAGAGGTGCGAGGGCAACGACAGAGGGGGAGAAGATGGGTCCCCGCATCCGCGAGGACAAGTGGAGGAGGGGTGTTCACCCCCATCCCGCGTCTCCACGAGGGCAGGCTCTAACCTTCCCCCATCGAGGGGGAAGGGGCTTAGGGGCTAGGGGGTGGGGATGCCCTCGCGGGAGAGCAGGTCGTGGAGCTGCGCCAGGGTCTGGTTGTACTCATCCAAGGGGAATCCATCCACGGATTCCTTAAGCTCGCCGGTGAATCCGTCCACGACGCCCATTTCCACGCACTTCTTGATTCGCTCGGACTCCTCCTCCAGGGTGGGCAGCAGGTTCTTGCCCGTGAGCTTAGAAAGGGCGGCGGTCAGCCCCCAACCTCCCCAGTTGGAGACGCTGGTTATGATTAGCTGATTGCAGGCTGTCCAGGCGGGTTCCTGGGGGAGACGGGGAAGGGTGGGTATGGTCTCTCGCAGCAGTCCCATGCCTATCTCGTTGCCGCCGTCGCCGATGCCCACGCTGTGCTCGTGAAGGTCGAACAGGGCGTCGACGCGAGCAGTGTAGCTCGAAATGTCCACGGAGCGCATATTCCGGTATACGCCGTCCTGGGAGGGGCTGCACCGCTCTATGGCAATGAGCAGGGCAGGGTCGAGCCTATCCAGCAGTCCCTGGGCGAATTCCCTACTTTCGGCAGGGCCCGCGATGGGAAACTCGACGACGGCGGCATCAGGCCCCGCCAGGGTCTGCATAACGTCGCCGCAATAGCTGTCGGTCACGTATATCACCTCGCGGCCAAGGGCTTCGAGGGCCTTGCCGATGGCCAGGGCGCCGGGAGGGCCGTCAGTCTCCACCGCGTCGCCGTAGAGGATATAGAAGCCGGTGGTTATGAGGGTGGTCCCGGGCCGGTCCAGCACGTACTGAGCCGCCTGAGTGCAGAAGTCTTCGGGCAGGAAGGGACGAAGAGCGTCAATGCCCCGCTGGTCCTTCTGCAGGATGATGTCCTCGATAGTAGGTTCAGCCATGATTCTCCTTATAGTCGACCAAGGATTTTCTAGAGAGCTGCCAGGTCTGTGTCGCGCATGTTGGTTATGAACATGTAGCCCGGGGCGTGGGTAATCATAAAGGGGGGCTTGGACTCCAGGGCGACGGCCTGGGGCGTGACGCCGCAAGCCCAGAACACCGGGGCCTCGCCCTCCTTGAACTCCGCCGCATCTCCATAGTCAGGTTGGTGAATGTCAGCAATGCCTATGTCCTGGGGATCGCCAACGTGGATGGGCGCGCCGTGGGCGCCGGGGAACCGGGAGGTGACCTGAACGGAGCGCACCACCTTGCTGTGGTGGATGGGTCTCATGCTGACCACCATGGGGCCTGAGAACATGCCGGCGGGAACGGTGCTTATGTTGGTCTTGTACATGGTGACGTTCTTACCTGTCTCCCAGTGCCAGAGGGGGATGCCGGCTTCCACCAGCGCCGACTCAAAAGTGAAGCTGCAGCCTAGCAGGAAGGACACCAGATCTTCCCGCCAGAGACTTTCGATGTTTGTCACCTCGTCTACGAGCTCGCCTTCGCGGAAGACTCGATAGCGCGGGACGTCGGTCCGGATGTCGGAGCCGGCGCTGGTGAGTTTAGGCTCAAACTGGCCGGGATCCATGACCTCCAACAGGGGGCAGGGTCTGGGGTTGCGTTGGCAGAATAGGAGGAAGTCGAAAGCCTGAGCCCTGGGCAGGATGACCAAGTTGGCCTGAACGTAACCCGGGGCCAAGCTTCCGGTAACGCCATCGTATTCCCCGTGTCGGATGAGCCGCCAAATGTCCGGCGGAGCTTTGGGTAGAGCTTGGGTTATCATGCTTCCCCCTTTTCTAACTATGTTGTCTAAAAGAACTTGTCGGGGTCCAACCCCTTGCTGGAGAGTTTGAGACCCTGGGCTACGGCTTGATAGCACTCCCAGATGCGCTTTGACGGGGGGCGGGCCGACTCCCGATTGGAGATTATCCAGTATCCGTCAGGGAAGGCCATGACCTCCACGTCCACCCCCGATTGTATCAGATGGTTCTTGACGTCGGGATCACTGGTCATGGGCTCGAGTTCAACGGGTTGCAGCTCGTTATACCAGGAGACGTCGAAAGCGCGCCCGATTATATTCATGGGGCGGAGGCGCTTGGAGCGAAATACCAGCGAAGGGTTCGAAATCTTGAGATTGGGGTCGTAGAGACCGTACCAGATGCGGTAGTAGAAAGGCTGTCCGGGGGTACGAAAGAAGAGAAGGTCGCCGGGCAACCTTCCTCTGTAGTTGCCCTGCACAACGTTGGCCCAATCCAGATGCGGATCCTGAAGGTGGATGAGACCAATGGACATCTCACGATGGTGGCGGAAGAGCTCCTCCGGTCGGCCTTTCTGGGCCTCGTGGGCCCTGACGCCTATGGCGTTGAGGTGGTTGCAGAAGCCGCGGCGTTTCTGCTGATGGTTGCGAAGCCCCAAGTTGCGAAGCAGTCCAGCCAAAGCGCCACCTCCTGAAAAGGGGATTATACAATCAAAGACGCTGGGACGGAAAGGGCGGGGGGATCTCGTTCAGATAGATGTGAGACGCGAAGGGATTAGTTGCTAGAGGCGGTATTCCTGGTTGGCGTGGGCGGGGGTGATGGTGGTGTTCAGCTTCTTGGCAACTTCGGCGAGTTCTTGGAGGATGGCTTGCTCGTGGCGCGGGTCCCGGTGCGCTGCGACGACTTGCGGCAAGGGCAGTCCCTGCTTTCGAGCCTCTTCTAACTCCTCGCTCAGAAGGAACGGGGTGAGGTGACGGCTGGCCCGGGCGCGGGCGTCCCCGCTGTTGGAGAAGGTAACCTCCACGAAGAGGACTTGCGGCGACGGCGTATGTGCAAGAAAGGGTAGCAGTCCGCCGCCGGTGTCACCGGTAAAGGCCGCAATAGACGATCCCTTTCGCATTATGAAGCCCACCGCCGGCGCGCCGTGGGGAACGGACAGGGGCAGAACCTCCATGCCATCGACGTTGAAGGCCCGCCCGGGGGCTATGGCGCGCAGCCGATATTTTGGGTGTTCCGGCGTGGGCCGGACGGTGAAGTTGGGGTACAAGAGACCGTCCATGAGGCGGGTGGAAATGGCGTCCAGAGTATCGGGCAGACCGTAAACGTCCACGGTCACGCCGTTGTCCATGGTCTGCAGACCGAGACTGGGCAAGTCTCTCACATGGTCGAAGTGTCTATGGGTCAGGAGGATTGCCCGCAGGCGATTATTTTCGTTGGAGGTTAGGGCGGTCATAAGACTGCCGGCGTCAATGGCCAGTGAGTCGTCCACCAGAAAGCAGGTATGCTTGGTCTGCGCGGTTTCCATGTTGTGAGCGCCGAGGACGCGAATTTTCATTTTTCTTTCCCTGGGGCATCAACGATGATTTCGCCTTCCATGATAGCGGATTGGGGCAAAGCAGCGTGGATGCCGCTGTTGTTGTAGAGTTGATTCGTTTTTGGGTGACTCGTTTTGCTGTGTGGTGGAAACGAGTGGTGTTTTCCTTCGTAATCGGGGACTCGTTATTTTCTGTGGTGAAAACGAATGGCGCATTAACCGTAGACGTAGCGACGCTGGATGGCCATGAGTCTGGCGAGGGAATTGACTGCTCGTAGGAGGAGTTCGGTAGAAACTTCCGGGTCGTCGAGGAGGGCGTTGAGCTTAACGCGCAGGAGGGCGATTTCAGGGCCCAAGTCTCTGAGGTCGTCGGCGTCTTCGAGCTGCTTTAGCTGGTCGGGGGTGAAGTGCTTTGAGTAGAAGCCGTGCTTGCGGGCGTTCTGGTTGCCGGGCTGGCCGCCGGACTTCCGCTTGGGCGGTTCGTCGGCGCTGGCAGTATCTTCGTCAGCGCTGAGGTCGTAGAAGGAGCCTTTGGGGGGTTCTTTGGGTATACCGAGAGTGTCTAGCAATTTATCGAAGTCCTTAAACAGTTGTTCTAGAGTTTTCATGCGATAGAGGGTAGCAGGGGGTGGGGATTTTGGGCAACGGGAAGATGTCACTTTTGGAGGGGAGGGGGAAAGGACATTCACCCCATATCCCGTCTTCACGAGGGCAGGCTATGCGCGAGGGCGACGGGAGGGGGAGGGTTGGGCGTGGGGGACGATAGATTCTTCACTCCGCTGCGCTGCGCTACGTTCAGAATGACATGTGGGTGGGCGCTGCGCTATGGTCGGAGTGACAATTGGGTGGAGAGGGAGGGGATTTTGGGGATCGGATCGGGATGGTTTCCTGGTAGGCACATGAAGGTTGGTCTGTTGGTGTTTGGTGGCGCCGATGGTAGGATGGCGGCATGAAGATGGTTCAGGGACGAGGCGGCAGCCTCGAATACGTGGCGGTCTACCCCGTCGACTACCAGCCCGAGAGGGCCTATCCTCTAATAGTCCTGCTGCATGGATTCGGTGCGAATATGCACGACCTGGCGGGGCTGGCTTCTTTCATAGATTCACACAATTACGTGTATGTGTGTCCCAACGCTCCCCTGCCGGTACAGCTGGGGCCGGGCTTCACCGGCTACGCCTGGACTCCCCTATTGGGAGAGAAAACTCCGCAGGATGTCCAGCGAGCCGAGGAGGCGGTGACGGCTTTTGTGGAGGAGATGATGCGAACTCACGGGGTGGAAGCGGGCCGTGTCTTGCTGGCGGGGTTCTCTCAGGGAGGGATGATGACCTACCAGGTGGGTTTGCCGCGGCCAAAGATTTTCGCCGGGCTGGCGGCACTCAGCGCCCGCATCGACGAACAGGAGGAAATCCTAGAGCGACTTCCCGACGAGAGAGGCCAGCCGATCTTCATTGCCCACGGCGTACACGACCCGCTGATTCCAGTAGAAGCGGGGCGGGAGTCCAGGGATTTCCTGAAGCAGGCGGGTTACGAGCCCACCTATCATGAGTACCCGATGGCCCACCAGATTACCGACGAAGTGATTGACGACCTGTCGCTTTGGATTCGGGAAACGCTGCCGTCGGTATCTTAGTTGCCCGCCGCCGAGGTGCGCGAGATAACAGGCGAGAGGGATTGGCGGGAGGGGGGGTCGGGGGGCGGGCGGTTCCCGAACCGCCCCTGCGAGGGGTTGGTCGCACAGCATATAACGGGCGACCACAAGGGTCGCCCCTACGAGGGAAGAATGGCGGGGTGGGACAGGCTGGGCGTGAGGACAACGAGATTCCTCGACTTCGCTGTGCTTCGCTCGGAATGACATTTGGGTGGAGGGGGAGGATCACCCCCATCCCCCGTCTTCACGAGGGCAAGGCTCTAACCTTCCCCCATCAAGGGGGAAGGGATTTTTAGGCGCGGAACGGGCTGTTTTCATAGGAATAACCGTTGGGAGGGGGAGTCGGGGGGCGGGCGGTTCCCGAACCGCCCCTATGCAGGGGTTTGGTCGCACAGCATATTACGGGCGACCACAAGGAGCCTGTTTCATAAGTCCTCACCTATGATTTATGCCAAGTATGCCAAGACGATTTCCGACGACCTCCCGGGCGAGAATATGGAATATGGCCCCAAGGTCCGTCATTCCTGCGAGAGCAGGAATCCAGAAGGCCCAATTCTCGGAGAGATCCGACTTCTGAAACAGGCTCCAAGGGTCGCCCCTACAGGGGATGAGGATGGCGGGGTGAGGGAAGGGGGATGGGTCCCCGCATCCGCGAGGACAAGGGGAGGGACGGTTGGGGCGTGGGGGACGATAGATTTTTCACTCCGCTGCGCTATGTTCAGAATGACATGGGGGGAGTGCTGTGCTACGTTCAGAATGACATGTGGGGGGCGCTGCGCTATGGTCGGAGTGGCATGTGGGCGGGCGCTGCGCTATGGTCGGAGTGGCATGTGGGCGGGCGCTGCGCTATGGTCGGAATGACATGTGGGTGGGCGCTGCGCTATGGTCGGAGTGACAATTGGGTGGAGGGGGAGGGGATTTTGGGGATCGGATCCGGATGGTTTCCTGGTAGGCACATGAAGGTTGGTGTTTGGTGGCGCCGATGGTAGGATGGCGGCATGAAGATGGTTCAGGGACGAGGCGGCAGCCTCGAATACGTGGCGGTCTACCCCGTCGACTACCAGCCCGAGAGGGCCTATCCTCTAATAGTCCTGCTGCATGGATTCGGTGCGAATATGCACGATCTGGCGGGGCTGGCTTCTTTCATAGATTCGCACAGCTACGTGTATGTGTGTACCAACGCTCCCCTGCCGGTACAGCTGGGGCCGGGCTTCACCGGCTACGCCTGGACACCCCTGTTGGGAGAGAAAACTCCGCAGGATGTCCAACGAGCCGAGGAGGCGGTTACGGCTTTTGTGGAGGAGATGATGCGAACTCACGGGGTGGAAGCAGGCCGTGTCTTGCTGGCGGGGTTCTCTCAGGGAGGGATGATGACCTACCAAGTGGGCTTGCCGCGGCCAAAGATTTTCGTCGGGCTGGCGGCACTCAGCGCCCGCATCGACGAACAGGAGGAAATCCTAGAGCGACTTCCCGACGAGAGAAGCCAGCCCATCTTTATTGCCCACGGCGTACACGACCCGCTGATTCCCGTAGAAGCGGGGCGGGAGTCCAGGGATTTCCTGAAGCAGGCGGGTTACGAGCCCACCTATCACGAGTACCCCATGGCCCACCAGATTACCGACGAAGTGATTGACGACCTGTCGCTTTGGATTCGGGAAACGCTGCCGTCGTTATCTTAGTTGGCCACCGACGCAGTGCGCGAGATAACAGACGAGAGGGATTGGCGGGAGGGGGGGTGGGAGTCCTACGGCAACGAGATTCCTCGACTCCGCTTCGCTTCGCTCGGAATGACATTTGGGTGGCGGGGGAGGATCACCCCCATCCCCCGTCTTCACGAGGGTAGGCTCTAACCTTCCCCCGTCAAGGGGGAAGGGATTTGTAGGCGCTGAACGGGCTGTTTTTATAGTAATTACAGGTGGAGATTTAGGGCGCTAACTCCTCCACGGCCGATACCAGCTTCTCCAAGTCCTCTTCGTTGTTGAAGGCGTGGGTGGCAGCTCGGATGCAGGTGAGCTCCGACACCTGCCTAACCACTATGCCGTACTCGTTCCATAATCGACTGACAGCATCGTCCGGCGCAACGCCCTCTATCTGGAAGGAGGTCAGACCGCAGGAGCGGGCGTCGTCCATGGGGGAGAGGACTTTGACGCCGGGAACTTCCGACAGGGCATTCTTCAGCTGGCCGGCCAGGGCCAGCGTACGGGCCTCTACGGCTTCGGCGCCCAGCTCCTGATGGAAGACCACGGCTTCGGCAAATCCCGCCGCCAGTGGCGCACTAGAAGTGGTCAAGAGGAACTTGTCTATGGTGTCCGTGCTGGGATCGAAACTTCCATGCTCGTCGTAGGACGCGGCGGCACGGCCCGATACGCGTGTTGGGGCAACGGAGGGGATCAGGTCCTGGCGGATGTACAGGGCACCGGTCCCGTCGGGTCCCAAGAGCCACTTCTGGCCGGGAATGGAATAGAAGTCGCAGTCCAACGCCCGCAGGTCAAGGGCAATGTGGCCTGCCGTCTGCGCTCCGTCTATGAGCATCTGCACACCCGCGTCTTTGGTGAGCTTCCTCAAGCCCTCCGCGGGCATACGTAGGCCGCAGGTGTACTGGATGTGGCTGAAGAAGAGGAGGCGCGTCCGTGGAGAGATGGCCTCAGCAACCCGGCTCAGAATCCCCTCGTGGGTGTCGGTGGGACTAAGGTCGAGGACCTTCAGGCGAACGCCGTGGCGGCCGGGCAGCAGGTAGGCCGGGATGAGCACGGAGCTGTGCTCCAGGCCGAAGGTGATGACCTCGTCTCCCTCCTTCCAGTCCAGGCCATTCAAGACCAGGTTCAAGCCATCGGTGGTGGACTGAGTAAGGACGATTTCCTGGGGTGATACGTTGAGGAGGGCTGCCGCCCCCTCCCTGGCTTTTTGCTGGATCTCCCGACCGCTCTGGTATACGGGGGGGCTGGTGGGGCCGTTGTAGCTCTCGTACTCCACGCGGTCTGTCACCGCCTGCACGACGGACTTGGGGGAGGGGCCATCCCAACCCGTGTTCAGGTAGACCATCTTTTGGCAAGCCGGAATCTGTTCTCTAATCCGCTGGACGTCCACTTATCAACTCCTAGTCAAATTTCTGGGCCAATGATAGCACTTAGGACGGGGGAAGGGAGAAGATGGAGGCGTTTACGGCCCTGCTATGTTGCGTTATGTGCGGTCTTGCTTCAAAATGGAAAAGTTAATTTACTGTAGAGCCGCCCTTTGGGAAACCGGCCGCGCAGAAAAGTCGTAATAAGGTCAGGAGAACCCGAGGATGAGCCAAGAAGAAAACAATCGCCTGGGGATCATATGCCCCCACTGCGGGGCGATGGACCAGGAGATGGGATCCCGGTGTGCGGGTTGTGGTCGTTTAATTGCCGAGGGCCTACCCGAGTGGGCGCATAAGATGCCCCGTCGCGGCCTCTTCGGGCGGCAGGGCCTCATCTTCATGACCCAGAACAAGTGGCTTCTCATAGTGCTGGTCGTCCTATCGGTGACGGCGGTGGTATGGCACAACTACCACGTCGTCCCCAACCCCGTTACCCTGCTTCAGACCAGGCCCAGCACCAACCTATCGTCCCTTTCCGAGCCAGGCCAATGGTCCATGGCGGCGTCGAATTACGAGCGGACCAGCTACGTGCCTAACCCGCCATCGCTGCCCCAAGGGAATCTCCTCTGGTCGAGGGAGGCGGGGTTAATCGAGGGTCAATCGCTGCCCGCCGTCGTGGACAGCACCATATACGTGGGCAGCCGCTTCAACTTCATGGCCCTGGACGCAAACACGGGGCAAACAAAATGGCTACGCGACATGCCCGGCCTGGTGAACTCATCCCCCGCCGTGGCAGGGGACAACGTGTACGTGGGTTCCACCGACACCAAGGTCTGGGTCTTCGATAAGGACACCGGCGATACCAGGTGGACGTTCAATACGGACAACTACATTAGCAGTTCCCCCATGGTTGCCAACGGATACCTGTTCATCGGTTCCGGCGACAATTCGATGTACGCCTTGGACGCCGCAACGGGAGAGAAGCTGTGGGAGTTCCCTACCGAAAACCTGATAACCGCGCCGCCTTCTCTGTACAACGGGGTTCTCTACTTTTCTTCCCAGGACAACAGCCTCTATTCCGTAAACTACCGCACGGGCGAGGGAAGGATGCGGTTCCGCACCCGGGGCGTCGCGTCGTTCGAGCCCGCGGTGATGTCCCACGGACTGGCGTACATGGCCTCCGCAAACGACATCCTCACGGCCAAGGCAGGCATTCGGGAGATCCCCGGCCGATGGCAGCGGGAGAAGCTGTGGGGGACCCTGTGGCTCAGGTGGGGCGCGCCCATTCCGAGGCCGCCGTCTCAACAGGGGACCAATTGGCGATGGTCGCCGCAGGACAAGGCATTTATAACCTCTGCGCCGGCGATAACGGAAGATACCCTTTACGTGGGGGACTCTGAAGGAACATTCCGATCTATGGAACCAACAACGCCCACGGAAATATGGTCCTTTCAGGCGAAGGGCGGCATTCGGTCATCGCCCATAGTGGCCGCCGACACGGTGTACTTCGCCACTACCGAGGGGCTAGTCTACGCCCTTAACCGGCACACGGGGCAGGAGCTTTGGAGCGTATCCGTGGGTTCGCCGGTGATGCTGGCTCCGTCGCTGGCGGAGGGGAAGCTGTTCGTCAGAACAGAGGATGGTCGGATACACGCGATAGAGTGACGAATGTGGGTTGGGGTCCCCGCATTCGGAGACCTTTGCGTAACTACCGAAACGCATTCAGACAGCGGTGTGGGACGACTCTTATCATAGCCAAATCATGCGATTCTGGATTCCGGCTTTCGCCGGAATGACGGTTATGCTAAAGGTCTCCATGAGCGAGGACTAGGGAAGGGGAGAAGATGGGTTCCCGCATCCGCGAGGACAAGAGGGGATGGGTTGTGCGCAGTTAAAGGGCGGTTACCAGTGCCAGATGGCTTCGTGGGCATCGAAGAGGTCTGCCAGACCTTCCCGGCCAACAAGCTTGATACCGTCAACCAGCTCCGACTCGTTGATGCCCCGGTCTTCCACGTCCTCCCTGACCACGTAGGTATCCACGCCCGCCCCAATGAGGCTTTCCACGTCCTCGTCCAGCTTCGGGGGGTTGGAAAGGGGAACGCCGCCGATGGTTATGCCGCTGGCGTCCTGACCCCTAACGGCGTAGTTCACGGCGTTGGAGCGGAGGAGGACGGAGATGTCCGCCCCGGCGTTCTTGAGAATGTGGGACATCCAGAGGATGGTATCGTCCTGCTCCTCCAGGGTGCCGTGGTAGGCCCGTTCGACGATGGAAAGGATTTTGGACATGCGACCCTCCTACTTGGTGCCGATTACCAGGGTGTTAGAGCTATCCTGAGACCACTTGAAGAAGTCCGCCGGCGCACCGCGTCGTGCGCCGTCTATCCAGTTGCCGGAACCGCGCTCGTCGACACAGAGGCCGCAGTTGATCCAGTCCACCTGCTCGGTGGCGAGAAGCCCGGCGATGAACCGGGAACTGGAGGGGTGGTCTTCCTCCTCAGCGGTGGTGCCCTTAACCGGATTGGGGTGGGCAGCCTGGTCTTTCATGGTCAGGTTGACGGCGCCTTCGTAGGCAAACACGTTCACCTGGTGGCCCTTTCGCACGGCGGCATCCATGATGCGCATGGCGGTGGTTGTTGTTTCAGCCTCGTAAGGCGGGTCCATAAGGGCGATGGTAATGGTTGCCATATCTGCTCCTCAGTGCCAAAGGGTTTTTAGAGTGATGACGTCGGTAGGCGCCAGTGGCGATTGCGTACTATCCAGAGGCTCTTTAGTGCCAAAGGGCTTTGGTATCTTCTTCGGCCAGCAGGTCCACCAGGAAGTCCACGTCGGCCACCTCAACACCGCCTACCAGAGGGGTAGGGGCAATGCCGCGTTCCCGTAGAGAGAACTCATCCGCCAGCACCCTGACGGGCTGGCTCTGCTGGAAGAGGCGGTTGAGGGGATTGTTCCTCACGCCAGGACGGGTAACGAGGACGCCGTTCTGAATGAGGAAGAGGGTAACGCTGTTGCCCTTGCGAGCCAGGTCTGCCGCCATGTCGTACATATAGCGGGCGTCGCCGTACTCGAAGGGGTCGCGGGATTCAATAAGCAGGTAGTTGGCCAAGAGACACCCCCTCAAGGCAGGCATGCGCCAAGCTAGGACATTGCCGTGGGATGGTTCATTATAGCAATTAGGGGCGCTTATCGTCAACGAGAGAAGAAAGCCGGGCGAGAATGAGGCGTTTTTTCGTGTAGAATGGGCCTCATGGTACAGGCATTTCAGGACTATTTTTTTGATCGGGTAGACGGGGGCGACGACGCTCTTTTCTATCGGGAGCCTCGGCTTGTCGTGCACATCGACGACGACGCCATCGAACAGATAGGGCGCATATTCGAGGAGTTCCTGCCCGCCAACGGCGTTATCCTGGACCTGATGAGCAGCTGGCGGTCGCACCTACCCAAGAATTTCGTCAAAGCACGGATGGTGGGGCTGGGGCTGAACGCCGTAGAGATGCGGGAGAATCCTCAGCTGGACGATTTTGTGGTCCACGACGTGAACAAAGAGCCTCGTCTGCCGTTTGAGGACGCGAGCTTCGACGGGGTGATTCTAACGGTGTCGGTGCAGTACCTGACGAGTCCGGTGGAGGTGTTGAATGACGTTTGTCGGATACTCAGGCCGGGTGGGCCCCTGGTGATTACGTTCTCCAACCGGATGTTTCCCACCAAGGCGGTGCGGATATGGCAGGGGTGCAGCGACGAGCAGCGGATGACGTTGGTGAAGCTGTATTTGCAGAAGGCGGGAGGCTATGCGGACATTCGGGCGGAAGACCGCAGCCCGTTGCCGAAGGGGGGTTCGGACCCGGTGTACGCGGTGACGGCGAGGAGGGGTGATTGTGGTTGACCATCCGGTCTAGTTGTCCTTTGCCACGCACGTCAGTGTTCCTCGATGTTCTTCTCCTGCGGACGGCATGACTGCAATGCCCGCTCGAAGGGGTCTGTGGTTACTTTGTCTGTGTCCCATTGTTTTTCCTCCTTATTTCTCGTTCATTCTCTATATTTGTTCCTGAACAGTTACTGAATACCTGCTTCATCAGGAGATGCATCAGAATAAGTTAAGTGGTTGCCTACGACGATATGCACCGGGACTCCCGCAATGCAGCTCGGAATCCAGTATTCCGATGGAATTGTGCGCAGGTCCACCATATGCTCGAGGTGGATTTCGACAACTGTTCTGTCCGTGGGCACACCATCCCAGGTTGACAGTTCCTCCACAAGGACAAGTGAGTAGTAGGGATACCTCCGTAGCTTGTCTTCATATGCATAAAAGCCATTCCAGATTCGCCTGAATTCTGGACCGAGTCTTGTGTACCTGGATTCCCTTCTGGTCTTTATATCCAAATTCATACTGGTGTAAGCGAAGTTGGGATCATTCTCCATCCTTTGCCTCATTCTCTCTGGCAGATCGGCAAATTCCTGTGACGGGGCGAGGGGTACTTCAATTTCACAAGTGTCCGATGACACGATGCGTAGCCCGCCTTCAGGATATGGATAGTAGGTCGTGTCGGCGCTGCCGCATGCCGCAGTTAGGCAGAAAGCAACTGCTGCAATGAAGAGGGTGAGGGCTTTTGTTTGCCAGTTGTTTGTTTTCATGTGTGTCACCCCTTTCAGTTGGCTGCGTCTATTAGGGCCACAGGCTCTTTATGGGCGGAAAGTAGAGTATGAGTTTGGTGGGTGTCACTGTTGTTTTGGCACATTTTGTTTGAAGGGGATGGTAGTCGTTGTTGGGAGCGGCGGGGGAGGTGGGTCCTGTATGCGAACCCATCGGTATTTGAACTCCCTGTAGAGGAACCACCTGTTCGGTTCGTTGTTTGGATTAGGTTGAAGTTCATGCTCTTCGTCATATGTGATCAACCGCCGCTGTTCCTTCTCATCGAAGTCTTCAACGGGGTCGGTCTGCGTCCTGCCGGTGTCCTCCCAGTTGCCTTCCGTTCTATTGCGTGTCCTTCCGGTGGGCACCCAGTTGGCTATCAACACCGTCTTGGCATCTGAGTAAGGCCCGTAACCCTGGCTGTTCTTGAACCGGATGGAAACGCTCCATTCGCCGGTCTGCCAGTTGCTTGAGTCATCGGCAAGAACCTTGTCGTAGCTGTTATCCAGGGTGGTACCCAGCGTTGCCGTAACCGTCGTAGTATCTATCTGGAGCCGCACCTGCACCTCTGATATGGCGGGGCTGACGGTGGGCAGAGACACTACATTTGCATAGATGCCGTCGGTTGAACGCCTGACGTTCCACTGGTCATCGGTAGGCTTGGGGGGAACCACCGGCGGGTCCGTAGGCGGGGTCACGGGGAACCACCGGGTCTCAGTTTCGGAGGCTTCCAGCCACTGGGGCTCGATGGTGCCGCAAGTCTCACTGGTGCGCGTTTGTTCTTTCTCCCAGGTGATGATTCGGGTCTGCTTCTTCTCTACGTCCGGCGGCTCGCCCATGGTCTCAAGGGGATCCGTGTCTGTCCAATCGCCCTCATTCCTGTTACGAGTCTGGTCCGTATCCTCCCAAGCGCTCCACACCTCGTCTTCCGGGTCAGCAGTCCATCGGTACTCGCCATGAGGACGGCGATCAATCCTCCGCATCTGTTCCTTATCTCTTGTTGCACCACAACCTCGCGTTGCCCTGGTGTCCAGCCACTCGGTAGTTCCCACACCGCTATGGACTTGAGTGATCACGTCATCGGTGTCTGTAGCTCCATTGGGGTCGGTAACTGTTAGCCGGATGCGGAGTGTCTGTGCTTGGGCCGGGGCTGTGAATGAGGTTCGCCTTGACGTTGGAGATGCGATGGTAATGAGCGGTGTACCCTGTGGCACCCGGGTCGTAGATCTACCCGGAGTTTCTGTTACATCTTCGACCAGGCTCCAATTGTAGGTCATCTCCGTTGCGGGATGTCGGTCCGGGTCCTCCGAAGAACCCCTCAAGTACACTGTAGTGTTGGGGAGCACAATGTCATTGTAGCCAGCGAAGGCCATGGGGGGGTGGTTGACTGTCACCCATTGGTATTCGGCGACTCCGCTGTGCCATCGGGTTTGTTTCTTCTCCAGGACGCCGTCGACAACTCTGGCTTCTCCGGTGTCGAACCAATCGGAGGTCTCGTTGGCGGGACAGGCGTGGATGGTGACGTTGGCCGAGTGGGTGAGGTCGCCCGGGTCCCTGACGGTGAGGGTGAAGACGTAGTCTCCAATGGCGGTGGGGGTGAAGGTAGGCCGAGCAACGTTGGCATCGCTCAAGGCGACAGTTGGGCCGGTTGTAGCTGAACGGGCGCTGCTGCCTGGGGCTGAGTCTACTCTCCAAGAGTATCTCATGTCTCCAACGTGGCCGGCGTCGGGGTCCTCGGCTGCGCCGAGGAGGGTCACCGCGGGGGTGAGACTTGGCGGCGTGTGGACGGGAACGACCCGGTTGATGCCGGGTTTGGCGACGGGGGGAGTGTTGACAATCACTCTCACCAGGTCACTGTGCTTGGCTCCGTTGGCATCTTTGACGGTGAGTTGGTAGAGGTATGCTTCGCTGGGCACGGGTGGTGCTGTGAATTCCTTGGTCGGTTCTCTAGTGAACATTTGTGGACCAACCAACGGCCCGGTTGGCCTCGGCGTACTGATGTAACGCTCCCACGAATACTCAAGTGGGCCAGCGTTAGGTTCGTTGACCCTGCTATTCTCCCCATTCAAACAAAACATCTCACCGGCATTCACGGTTATTGAGTCGCCAGCTTCGGCGGTGGGGGCACTGACGCCAAAGTAGATGCCGAGGAGAGATTCGGCTAACCTGGCTGGCATGGCATAGCCAGTGAGGCTCTCCAGCTTCTGGGTTTCATGATTTCTTGTTTCAATGCCTGCATATAGGATGCACACCAGTCGATAATTGCCATCTTCATCTTCCCATACGCACGGCGCCCCTGAGTCACCTTTTTGCCCGGGATGCGGCACCCGACTTAGCACTACAGTTTCCTTAAACCGATAGTATAACTTCTCTTCTGTTTCGGAATTCACCACTGTGATACGCCTTGCTTCGTTTGGTCCATCTGCAACGGTGATGCGGGCCTCACCCGGGCCGGTGACGGAACCAAACACCTGCACCTTCATATTTCGGAGAGGGTCTACAGGTGGAAATACAATGGGTCTTTGCTCATGTCCGCCAGATCCATCATCCACGTGAAGTCCAAAATCAGTTGTGACGCCATTCTTGACATCGAGTAGAGCAATATCACCTGGATTGCGGTACTCTTGTCCGTCCTGATGTCTACCGGATGACACCACTGGAAGCCAGCTATTTGCGCCATCCGTGTAAGTGAACGTTTTGCCTATCCGGTCTGATGAACCAGTTCCGCCTTGGTAAAGATACTCACCCTCAGTCAAAGTGTAATTGTCAGCACTTGTACTGACGACGTGAATGTTGGTTACAAGCACCTTGGTATCGAAACCGATACGCCTTGCTACCGCGGTTAATGTTCCGCGTGCGCCTGGGCCGGTGCTGGGCCATACGGCGATGCCGCCTCTGAGTGGTCTGTGATTTTGGGTTCTATCTGCAGCCATTGTTTAACTCCTTAATTTTGATTTTTTGGATACTAATGTGGTTGTTAGCCTGGGGTTGCGATCGGTAGCACCAAGAAATGCACCGGGACTCCGGCAATGCAGCCAGGTATCCGATCTTCCGGCGGGACCGTACGGGGATCGACCAGATGGGTAATGTAGACTACGACAACCAGCTTGTCCGTCAGCTGCCCATCCCAAGTTCTCATCCCTTCTACAATTGCCTCTTCGAAGTAGGGGTATTCCATGAACAGGTCTTTGTAAGTTCGGAGGACATCCAGGATGCGCTTGTATTCCGGCTCGAGTCTTGCATACCGCGCTTCATACGCACCTTCCTGAATCTCCCGTGATTCCATGTAATCGACCTCATCTCCCAGTTGCTCCAGTTGCTCTGCGAGCTTGACGTATTCTTGTGATGGCACGAGGGGCACATCGATTTCGCAGAATTCCAAGGGTATTATCCGTATCCCGTCAACAGGATAGATAATGGGATAGTATGTAGTGCAGGCGGTTGCCAGGCAGAGGGCAACTGTTGCTATGAAGAGGGTGAGGGCTTTTGTTTGCCAGTTTTGGGTTTTCATGTGTGTCACCCCTTTCTGTTGGCTGGGTTTTTGAAGGCCACTAGCTCTTCATGGGTAGATAGTAGAATATGTGTTTGTGTGTCAATGTTGTTTTGGCACATAGGGGTTGGTGGGGTTGGGAGTGAGGCGGTTGGGGTCTGCGTGGGGAGGGTTGGTAGGGGGTGGTTGGAGTCAGGGCGATGTTCGGGTTGGGGGCGAGGAGATGTGGGGGACGGGAAGGTTGATTACTAGTACCTTAGCACCGTCCGCGCGTCTTGCAACGGCTGTGAGTGTTCCGCGTTGGCTTGGGCCAGCGGACGACATTATTGCAACACTTCCCACAAGAGGTCTATGCTAGCTGTTAAAGTTATCTGTTTCTGTCATGAATTTCTCCTTCTTGCTCTAATTCTGTGTTTCTGGTTCTTCATAATCCCGAATCGTTGCCTCAGCCCATGGTTGGTTAGTTATGAAGTGCACCGGCACTCCCTTAATACAGTGAGGTATCCGGTTCTCCGGCGGCAGCTGGCTCAGCTGAACATCGTCGGAATAAAATACAACCTCGATTATTACCGTACCTTCCCACTCGTCAAACACCGCACTCGAGAACCAGTCTCTTATCCAGTACGGGGTGACGCTTTGCCATATCGGGCCACCTTCCCTCTCTAGCATTGGAAGAAGGTGCTCTTCCATTACCTTCTGTGCGTACGGCAGTCTCGCTCCATCGGACAACGCAGGCTGGTTGTCCAGAAAAGGATATTCGTTGATGTCGTCCGGGCAGGGATAGTGCGGCATGATCCGTTTGTAGACGGGCACGTCACTCTCGTAAATGGGAGGGTCGGAGTTTTCAGTGCAAGCCGTGGCCAGCCCGAGGGCTGCGGCTGCTATGAAGAGGGTGAGGGCTTTTGTTTGCCAGTTTTGAGTTTTCATTGGTGTCACCTCCTTTGGTTGGCGGGTTTGTTGAGCTTCTCGTGCTCTTCGTGGATGGATAATAGAATATGTGTTTGTGTATGTCAATGTTGTTTCGGCAAATTCTTCTTTGGGCAGCGGTTGGCGTTCCAAGAGTTCCTGTTCAAGTAGAGGGCGCTGTTCTAAGTTCCGGTGGCCGCGTGGACGATGTCGTGGTTGGGGCGGGGGTTTTGTGCTATGCTGAGGCGCACTTGTTCTACGTCAACGCGCGTCTATGAAATTCGTGGTTATTCAATGCCAGCGGCTGGTGGATTCGAAATACTTCGAACCCATCATCATTGCCATAATCGTGGCCAACAGCCTGCTTCTGGGGATGGAGACGTCCAAGACCCTTGAGGAGCGGTTCGGCGATCAGATGCGCCTGGGCAACCAGGTGGCCCTGAGCATCTTCATCGTTGAGGCCATCATAAAGATGGTCGCCCTTGGCCCCCGCTCTTACCGGTATTTCAAAGACGGCTGGAACGTATTCGACTTCATAGTCATAGTGGCTGCGCTGATACCGGCCACGGGGCAGTTTGCCATCATTGCCCGACTGGTGCGGCTGCTACGGGCTTTACGGCTGATTTCCGCGGTGAAGGAGCTGCGGCTCATCATAACAGCCCTGGTGCGCTCCATCCCAAGCGTGGGACACGTGATGATGCTCATGGGCATCATCGTTTACATCTACGCCATCATGGGCTACCACTTCTTCCACGTCGACGACCCGCAGAACTGGGGCAGCCTGGGCAGGGCCTTCCTCACCCTGTTCAACATCATCACCCTGGAGGGGTGGACGGACGTGATGGCGACCGCCATGGAGATCAACCCATACTCCTGGGTCTACTTCGTGAGCTTCGTGGTGGTGGGGACGTTCGTGGTCATCAACCTGTTCATTGCGATCATCATCAATAATCTGGACGAAGCGAAGCTAGAACGGTTGCGAGAACTGGAAGAGCCCGTCACTGCCGAAGAGCTGCTGAGGGAGATTCGGACCACCCGCGAATCTCTGTCGAGGCTGGAGGCTCGGATAGGACGGGCGGAGGGCTTGCGGAAGGCGCCGCCGGACTAGAGCCAGGGAACGCCGTTGCAAAGGACTCGCGCCTTCTCGTGGTTTGGGAATTTTTTGAGTTCAGGCGCACAGCTTTCACGCTTTGCCTGAGGGCGTTCTCGGCCCACGGCGTCGAAATTCCCTTTGGGCCTTTGCCCCAGAATTCGTGGGGCGGAAGGATTATGTCGCCGTCCACAGGGTCGCCTGATAGGACGTAGCGGTTCTGGTCAGCGCATAGAACGGCGAGGGCGCAGAGGAGGGCGGCGCGGTGGTCGTGGTCGGTAACGGACTCCAGGGGTTCCGCGAACCGACGTCCTGGGGTTAACGCCTTGAAGAGACTCTCAAGATAGGGTTCCTCCCGCACTGCCACTTCCCAAAACACGTCGGAGGCGTTTCGATGCAGTGGCCGATTGCAAAAATCTACGTCGGCCAGAAGCACGGAGAGGAAGGCGTTGGGGAAGACTTCCAGGATGCGAGAGGGATGGACCGGGTTGGGGTGGGTTCCCGGGGCCAGGGTAAGGTGTGCTTGGTCCTGGAGTTGCAGAACGAGCTCGGCCAAGAGGGTGGCGTGATGGTGAAGCTGCTGGCCTGATGGTGCGCTTGTGGCTCCCGGTTTGCCCCGTTTGGCGAAGACACCGCGGGTCAGGAGAGCGTCGGAGCTGCGATAGTGGGGCACGATGCGAAGGCCCGGCGTCAGCGGGCCGTCTATGCCCACACCCAAGAGACGGGCGTCGCGAGGCACGAGGTCGCAGAGGTCCTTCAGGCGTTGGCTTTCGTCGGTGCCGGTGTTAACGCATTGCCAGCGGATGGAGGAAGGGGCAACCTCCAGCAGACATAGGCCGGTGGAGCGGCGGTTCTTGGAATAGCCAACGTCTATGCCAAGGGCGTATTGGACAGTTCCGCCACGGCTCTGGCTCGCTATTCCGTCATCCAACGCAAATCTCCCTGTGGCACATTCCATACGAGATAGTTCAGCACGAACTTTTGCCCGCGCTTAGTCCACTGGATTATACTTGAGTCTCCCACCCAAACGAAGGCGGAGGGTTAGCGATGGCTGAACAGGTGAATCGTCCACTGGTAACTAAGTACGATGAGGTCCGGCAGAACGTGCAGACGTTCAACGAAGTTCTAAAAGGGCTAGAGAGCTTGCAATCCAACCTGCTGCGTTTCAAGTCCTGGTATTACGTGCCGGAGTTGGACGCCGTGGCCCCCAGCAAGTTTATCGGGTTTGCCGATATGACCGGGGACTACTATGAAGCCAATCGTAAGGACGGGCTGAACGGCGGACTAACGGACCCCAGGCTCGGCAGGTGGTTCCGGGGAGTTGCGAAGAACTCAACTGAGTATCGCCACGTCTTCGATAAGGTACAACGGCTGTTGGCGGACAACGGGAAGGCCTTCAGGAAGAAGCCGCACCTTAGATTCCACGCTCCTTCTAGTTGGAAGGCTCCGGTGAAGAACCTGGGCATCTCGAATCGGAACCTGTACATCGGAGGGGAATGGGTGGACTCCAGTGCAGGCAGCAGCTACGAGGTGAGAAACCCAGCCCACCGGTATCACGTGCTGGCGGAAGTGCAGGCCGCGGGGGTCGAGGACGCCGAAAGGGCTGTTGCGGCGGCGGCGGATGCCGCTTCATCATGGGCAGCCACTCCCGCGCCGCAGCGGGCGGATATTCTGTACAGGGTCCACGAGCTGATGCGGGACCGCCGGGAGGAGTTCGCTCGTCTAATCACCCTGGAGGAGGGGAAATCGCTGACCGACGCCCGTGCCGAGGTGCAACGCTCCCTGAACATCATCCAGTACGCCGCCGGAGAAGGACGGCGGATGTTCGGGTACACGACGCCGTCGGAGACGCGGGACACGGTGGCCTACACCCTTCGCCGTCCCCTGGGAGTAGTGGCCGTCATCACGCCGTGGAACTTCCCGCTGGCCATCCCAGCATGGAAGATTGCGCCGGCGCTTATCTGCGGCAACGCCGTGGTCTTCAAGCCAGCGTCGTCCACTCCTCTAAGCGCCATCAAGCTGACGGAGACCTTCATCGAGGCGGGACTGCCGCCGGGAGTATTGAACCTGGTCACGGGGCCGGGAGGGTCTGTGGGCAGCTACCTGGTGAACCATCCTGATATTGCAGGGATATCCTTCACCGGCTCCACGGAGATTGGAACGGGGCTCTACGCCCAGGCTGCGACGACCCTGAAGAAGGTGCAGTGCGAGATGGGGGGCAAAAATGCCGTGATAGTGCTGGCCGATGCCGACATGGAACAAGCCGTCGGCTCGGTGGCGATTGCTGCCTTCGGCTCCACCGGACAGCGGTGCACCGCAACCAGCCGGGTGATTGTGGAAGAATCCGCATTGGATACCTTCCTTGAAGGGTTGGTGGAGCGAACGAAGGGGTTGACGGTGGGAGACGGCCTCGATTCTCACGACGTGGGGCCGGTGGCCAGCGAGAGCCAGTTTGAGAAGATTATGGAGTACATCCAGATTGGCAAAGAGGAGGGAGCGAACCTGCTTCATGGCGGAGGGACATTAACAGGGCCGGAATTCGGCGGGGGGTTGTACATCGAGCCGACTATTTTCACCGACGTAGATCCGTGCATGCGCATCGCCAAAGAGGAGATCTTCGGGCCCGTGCTCACGGTGTTCTCGTGCCGGGACCTGGCCCACGCCATTGAGATTTCCAACAACGTGCAGTTCGGCCTCTCGTCATCCATATACACCAAAGACCTGACCAAGGCCTTCCGGTACATAGAGGACGTGGAGGCGGGGATGGTCCACGTAAACGCCCCGACGTTGGGGGGAGAGGTGCATCTGCCCTTCGGCGGCTCCAAGGCGTCCGGGGTGGGGCCTCGGGAGCAGGGCACGGAGGCGGTGAATTTCTTCAGCGAGGTTGTGACGGTGTACGTTGACTTTAACGACGGGCCGGCTTAGGCCGGCTCTTCGAGAAGAAGGAGCGAGTTAGCGACGTGTGGTCGGTGCAAGTTACCATCCAAGAGCACGAGGTATTTCGCCCCAGCGAGATTATCGCGGACCTGCGTACGGCGGCGGAAGCCTTGTACTTTCCCTTGCGGATGGTGGGATTCTGGGACAGTCACGCCGACATGCACCTCTGCCCCCAAGAGCAGCGGCGGGAGGTGTGTCCTCACCAGCTGCCTGAGGATGATGACGGGTACATCGAGTATGAGGAGACTGTTTCGCGGCAGATGGGGGCGACGCTGAGGGTGGAGTTTCCGCACGCCAAGGTGAACCTGTATTTGAGGTAGCGAGTAGGTTTGGGGGTCGGAGAAGGACGGAAAAATTATTGGCCGAGGGCGATTTACTATGACGCTATGGAAGGCGCGTAAGTGGTATGAAAACGGCCTCCTTTCATACTACTGACTGGTATGTCTTATAATGAGCCGGACGATTCGTGAATTATCCCGACAGGAGTAAAGCAGATGAACCAACTCCTACAGGAAGCCTTTGAGAGATCCGCCAAGCTCCCAGAGGGGGAACAAGACAGATTCGCCCGGTTCCTGCTGGCTGAGTTGGAATCGGAGCGTCGATGGGCTGAGCGTTTTACCAGCACCGAATCGGAGGACTTACTAGAACGCCTAGCTGATGAGGCTCTCTCGGAGCATCCGACGAGACGATTGTCCTAACCAATTTGATGCAGATGTAGACTGGTACGTTGAGTATGAGGAGTTGACCACTTCCCATACCGGCGCGACACTGCGGGCGGAGTTCCCCCACACCAAGGTTAGCCTGTTATTGAGGTAGGGGGAGCCGGAAAAGGAGCAATGGAGTAATGGCTTACAGGGAAGGACTCGTGAGGTGTTACCAAGAGGTAGTCGAAAGCACAAAATCCTTCAATCGTGGCCTCAACGAAGAACCGGGCCTATATAAGCGGCTTTCTGGATTCAGAGCTTGGTACTATATCCCGGAAATTGATGGCATAGGCCCAAGTAAGTTCATCGGATACCGTGATGTGAGCGCTAACTTTTATCTGGCGCATACGGGGAAACGGGGCGAAGCGACTTTTCCTAGATCCAAGCCGCTTGATGGCCGCGCAACGGAGAGTGTGTTGGAAAAGTGGTTTGAGGTAACGGAACCTGGAACGGCAGAACACGAATATGTTTTGGAAATGACGAAGGAACTCCTTGATCAATGGGGCAAGAAGCCATCCAAACTTGCTCGATATTGTGTGCCAAAGGGATACAGGCGAACGGGATGACGTATTGCCCACACCCCTAACTCAGACTAGATACAGCCAAGGCTGAGGAACTGATAGAAGGAATACATGGTGATGAGTGGACAGACTACTAGATTGGACGCGCCGTACTCGAACGTGGGGCGGCGGGAGATTGCCGTGGTCGGGGGCGGTATTGTCGGTGTCTCCGCTGCTTATGCGGCGGCGGTTCGGGGGCAGGGCAGGGTTCGCGTGTCGCTTTACGAGGCTTCAGAAGTGGGGCACACGGGCGCCGCTTCTGCCGACATAAACAGAGTATTCCGCTTTCTGAGCGGGCCGGATTCTATCTTGACCGTCTGGTCCGCTGAAGCGCGGGATATGTGGCGGGCCTTGGGCCGGCGGTTGGGGAGTCCTGTGCTTCACCAGACGGGCGTGGTGCAATTGGTTGAACGTGGCGATGGCGAGCAGACCACCGGCGGGCACGTGTATCCCTACGACAGCGCCGCGGCGTGGCTTACGGACGCTCTCCGCTGCATGGACGAACATCGAGCGCCCTATCGTCGCATGGGGCCGGCAGAATTGGCCGAATGCTACCCTCAATTTCGGCGCGAGGCTATAAAAGAGGCGGTGTTGGACCCACAGGCAGGCTTTGTCGAGGCGTCCAAGGCGCTGACCGCCACTCTGGACCTGTGCTTAAAAGCCGGGGTTCAGTACCATCCGGGCGTTGAGATAACCTCGGTGGAGGCCGTTGATGGCGAATGCCGCCTTGTCGCCGCGGACGGACGGGAGATGCGGGCCGACGCGGCGGTGGTGACGGTCAACGGCTGGACGGAGAAGCTTCTACCGCAGCTAAAGGGAATGCTGACTCTCACGGAGCAGCCTCTTATATACCTGCGTCCGCCCGAAGACGCATCGGCGCTGGTCCAGGGGCAACTGCCCCTCTTCATATCGCTGACGTCGGACTGTTACGGGTTTCCGATTTTGGATGGGGAGATGAAAATTGCCGACGACACGGCTTTCCGGACCATCGACCACCCCGACGAACGACAAGAGCCGCCAAGGGAGTATCTTGAGAGGGTGGTTTCTACCGTGGGGAACTTCCTGCCCTCTGTGGCCGCCGCCGCCGTGGAGAGGACCCACGTCTGCTTCTACGACCGCTCTAAAGACGGGCGGTTCATCCTGGACGCGCTGGACTCGGAGGCGCGGATAATCTATGGGTGCGGCATGAGCGGGCGGGCTTTCAAGTTCGGGCCGGTACTTGGGGAACGGCTGGCGCGTTTCGCGGTCGAAGGGGAGAGACCGCCAGACCTGGAGGAGTTCCGGGCGCGCTGAAGCCCCATCATGTCATTTCGAGTCCCTGGAGGAATCTCGTCGGCATCCGTTTGACGTCTTCCACCCTTGCGCCGACTATTACGAGATTCTTCGACTCCGCTTCGCTACGCTCAGAGTCTGTGAGGATTTTGGTTGTTGAAGGGCATATTGGGGATTTCGCCGAGGGGGAGGGGTCGGTGGGTTGGGGGTGGGGTCGGTGAGTCCAGGGAAGCCGTGTGTATCCTCCAGGCCCAAGCGAGGGAGATCGGACACCCATCGACGCCCTCTCATGCCTCCAAGGGTCATGCCAACTCTTCCCGCCGCTGCTCCCTTACGCCACCAGGGCCCTCCATCTCAAAAAGTTGTGGGCCACGGCGACAAGGAGCATTACGCTGGTGACTTTGGCAAGTCCCCGCACGTTGAATTGGCTCACCCCGTGCATCCGCGCCTGGGCGTTGGCCCACTCCGCTATGGCGCACCTACGCCTGTATATAGTTTTGGCCTCCTCAGTGGCCATCCGCCGACGCCACCGAACCACCTCCTCCCCATCCCCGTATCGGGGCAGATACCGTTCCTCCTCCGGCTTGTTCCGCGGCAGCCTCACCGGCGCGTACACCCTCACACCCCTGTGCTCCAAGGTGGTGATGTCTTCCCTGGTGGCAAAGCCCCCGTCCATGAGATAGGAATGGGGACGCCGGTGAAGTCCTTTCCTCCACCTGCTCCTCCATAGGGGCCGCCTGCCCCGCGTCCGTACCTGCTGTCGTGACCCCCACTCCCACTATGACCCCGTGGTCTCCGTCCGTGGCCAGTTCCACGTTGTAGGCGGGACGGAACCCCCCATCCGGCATCTTCATCACCCTTGCCTGGGGGTCCGTGGTGGAGGTGCGCGCCCTGGTCACTTTCTCCCGTTGGGCCTTCGACTTGGTCCGACGTTGCCGCTCCTTCTTCTCCTGGGCCATCGGCAGGAGTTCCAAGGCCTGCCGCACCCGTTCCTCCCTCTCCCGGGCCGCCCTCTCTCTTGCCGCCCGTTCCCGATTGGTCACTTCGGGATCCGGATGTTCCCGCTCTTGCGCCAGCCGCTTCACCTGCTTGCGAGCCTCTTTCAGACTTCGTTTCAGCCCCTTCTTACCCCGAAAGGACGCCGACCCCGCACCGGCCCGCACCCGCATCCCGTCCTGGGCCACCCGCCTCAGACTCACCGTGCCCACCGAGATCAACGTGGCTACCACCTGGGTCAATAGGTCGTCCAGGCCAGTCTGGTTCGCCACCCGGAAGTCCGAGAGCATGTGATAGTTGACAGGCACGTTCCACCTGAGCCACCGGTATCCGTTGTGCTCCTCGCACAGACGGGCCAGCCGGCGGGCGCTGCCCACGCCGTCCACGGTGGCCAGCATCCACAACGCCAGCAACACCTGGGGGTCCGTGGCCGGCCTGCCGGGGCCGCCCCCTACCGACTTGACGCTCTCGTAAAAGGCCGACAGCTCCAGCCTGTCCAGGTAGCTCCAGATGGCTCGCGCCACGTGATCCTCCGGTATCAGCGTCTCCGCATCTACCTGCGTCCATTCAATCTGGTCTCTTTGGGGACGATTCACCCTCGCTTCCCCACGGCGGGTCTTTGCCGGCCTCGGCCCCTCTTCCCCCCACGACTCCAAGGACGATGGTTCAAACAGCTTCCCTTCTACCATGACTGCGCCTCCTCCGATCCGTGGCCTCTACTTCTATTCCCCATTATAAGGGCCATAGGGCTTTTGCTCACAGGCTCTCAGACAACACAAGCCCATCCTCGAAGAGCGTTTCGGCGTTACGGAACTCGCCCTCTTCGGCTCCTTCGCCCGCGACCAGGCCACGGAAAAGAGCGACGTGGACATAATCGTAAAATTCAACGCCCCGGCTACGTCCAAAGGCTACTTTGGCACACTATTCTACATAGAAGATTTGTTGGGTCGTACCGTAGACCTGGCAACCAATAAGTCGCTGCGTTCCGAAATCCTTCCCTTCGTGGAAAGAGACACAATAAATGTGTGATTCTCACGATACAACTTACCTCTGGACGATCTACGTTCAAGACATAATCAAATTCACTAAAGAGGTCTTGTGATTTACCCGCGGGCTGGATCAGAGAGCATTCGTCGATGATCTGCGTACCTATCGAGCCACGTTGAAGACCATCGAAATGATAGGGGAGGCAGCGGCCAAGATGCCAGCCTCTGTCAGGCTATCTCATCCTCATATCGCTTGGAGCGACATCATCGGAACGCGCAACCGAGTCACTCACTTCTATTCCGGCATCGATAACGACATAATCTGGGACATCGTCCAGAACGATATTCCAGCCTTGCTACCCCAATTATGGCAACTGCTGGAAGACGTCCAGCAGCAGCAGCCTTAACCCCTCCCGATTGACAGGAAGTGCCAGGCAATATAGAAATTACCTTGTAGGCGCAATTCTCCCGCTACCCAGGAGGATCCCATGGACAGGCAACAGGTCTTGGATACGCTCAGACAACACAAGCCCATCCTCGAAGAGCGTTTCGGCGTTACGGAACTCACCCTCTTCGGGTCCTTCGCCCGGGACCAGGCCACGGAAAATAGCGACATCGACATCCTCGTCCAGTTCAACGCCCCGGCTACGTCCAAAGGCTACTTTGGCACACTATTCTACATAGAAGATTTGTTGGGTCGTACCGTAGACCTGGCAACCAATAAGTCGCTGCGTTCCGAAATCCTTCCCTTCGTGGAAAGAGACACAATAAATGTGTGATTCTCACGATACAACTTACCTCTGGACGATCTATGTTCAAGACATGATCAAATTCACTAAAGAGGTCTTGTGATTTACCCGCGGGCTGGATCAGAGAGCATTCGTCGATGATCTGCGTACCTATCGAGCCACGTTGAAGACCATCGAAATGATAGGGGAGGCAGCGGCCAAGATGCCAGCCTCTGTCAGGCTATCTCATCCTCATATCGCTTGGAGCGACATCATCGGAACGCGCAACCGAGTCACTCACTTCTATTCCGGCATCGATATCGATATTATCTGGGACATCGTCCAGAACGATATTCCAGCCTTGCTACCCCAATTATGGCAACTGCTGGTAGACGTCCAGCAGCAGCAGCCTTAACCCCTCCCGATTGACAGGAAGTGCCAGGCAATATAGAAATTACCTTGTAGGCGCAATTCTCCCGCTACCCAGGAGGATCCCATGGACAGGCAACAGGTCTTGGATACGCTCAGACAACACAAGCCCATCCTCGAAGAGCGTTTCGGAGTTACGGAACTCACCCTCTTCGGGTCCTTCGCCCGCAACCAGGCCACGGAAAATAGCGACATCGACATCCTCGTCCAGTTCAACGCCCCCGCCACGTCCAAGACATATTTCGGGGCGATTTTCTACCTGGAAAACCTGCTTGGAAGGACAGTGGATATGTCTACTCTCAAGGAATTGCGGTCCGAAATCCTTCCTTACGTTGAAAAGGACACCATAAATGTCTGACACCGAGGGCGAAACCCGTGCTTGGCGTTTCTACATTGAAGATATGTTGGAGTTTGGTGAGAAAGTGCTGTCTTATACCGATGGGCTGGACGAAGCTGCCTTCATCGCTGACGGTCTCACCTACGATGCAACCTTACGCAATATCCAACTCATCGGCGAGGCAGCGACGCATATTCCAACCGACGTGAGGAAAGCGTATCCTGATATCCCGTGGGGCATCATAATAGGAACCCGCAACCGTTTGGTTCATGGTTATCGGCGCGTCAACCAAGAAGTCTTGTGGTCGATAATTCAGGACGATATTCCAACCCTCATCCCCCAACTGCAGAAGCTGCTGGTAGACGTACAACAGCAGCAGCCTTAACCCCTACCCCCGCCCGTTCTTCCGCACGAACGCCGCCAAACGCTCTAACGCCTTAGCGATGTTCTCCGCCGAGTTGGCGTAGGACAGACGCACGAACCCCTCACCATACTCACCGAAAGCCGCCCCGGAAAGCAGCGCCACTCCCGCCTCGTTCAACACCCGCTCCTGAAAGTCGTCGCTCTCAAAGCCCGTACCCTCGATGCTCGGGAAAACGTAGAAGGCCCCCTCCGGCTCCGCGCACTCGACGCCTGGGATGCTATTCAGTCCAGCCACAATCAGGTCGCGCCGCTTCCGAAACTCGTCCACCATATTCATCACAGGCTCCTGCGGCCCCTCCAGAGCGCGTATTGCCGCTCGCTGGGTGAAACTCGCTGCGCATGACACGCTGTTGGCCGCCAGCTTCACCACGTGGGGCGTCAGCCAGTGGGGAAACACCCCATAGCCCAGCCGCCAGCCCGTCATGGCGAAGGACTTGGAGAAGCCGTCTAGGATTATCGTCCGCTCCGCCATCCCCGGCAGCGCCGCGATGCTGTGGTGTGCCCCTTTGTAGATGATGTCCTTGTAGATTTCGTCGGAGAGAATCACCACGTCCTCCCGCGGGCCAAGCAGTTCGGCCAGACGCTCCACGTCCTCCCGGCCCATGACGGACCCGGTGGGATTCTGCGGCGAATTCAATATCACCAGCTTGGTGCGGTCAGACAGTTTACTCTCCAGGTCGTCCAGGTCCAGCCGATTGCCCTCGTCGGGCAGCAGGCGGACGGGCGCGAGCTTCGCCCCGCAGAAGTTGATCATCGACTCGTAGATGGGAAAGCTTGGGTTCGGGTACAGGACCTCGTCGCCGGGCTGCACCAGAGCCATGATGGTGAAGAACATAATGGGCTTGCCGCCGGGCGTGACCACCACCTGGCCGGGTTCAACCCCCAGGCTGCGCGTCGCATTCACGTTATCCGCGATGGCCTCCTGAAGCTCCGGCAGCCCGGCGGAAGGGCCGTAGTGGGTGTAGCCCTGCCGGAGGGCCTGAATGGCAGCCTCGACAATGTGCGAAGGCGTGTCAAAGTCCGGCTCGCCTATCTCCAGGTGCACCATATCGTGGCCCTTGGCCTCCAAGGCCTTCGCCTTCGCCAGCACCTCGAAGGCCGATTCGGTCCCCAGGTTGTTCATCCTATCTGCTGCAAGCAAATGGTTCCTCCCTTTTGGCGTCAACCCTTTTTATCAGAGCCTGACGAAAAGCGCAACGAAAGACCCGCCGACCCGCGGTTCAATCCCTCCTTCATCGTGTCCGAGCGAAGAAAGAAAACCATCCGTCAAAATGTTAAGATGGGATGCGTTGAAGCACTTAGGATTTGCCCTGGCCGCTATCCGTCATAATCGGAGGTTTTTGCATGAAGAACACCGACGTCATAATCGTGGGGGGCGGCGCCGTCGGCTGCGCCACCGCCTATTTTCTGTCCAAGGCCGGGGCCAAGGTGACGGTCATTGAGAAGAACCGAATTGCCTTCGGCGCTTCCGGCTACGCCATGGGCCTGCTCAGCCCCCTCTACGGCCAGGGAATCCCCGGCCCGCTGGAAAGCCTCTCCCTGAACGGCTTCCTGATGCACCGGCAGCTTGTCGAGGAGCTTGTCGACTCCACTGGCGTCGACTACCACGCCCACACGAGAGACTCCATCTACCTCTCCTTGTCTGACGAGGATGAGGAGAACCTGAAGAACATTGCGTCCTACTCAGGCAACGTCGACGGCGTTTCCTGCCGTTGGCTGACCGGGCCTGAGCTTCGAGATGCGGAGCCGCGGGTGACGCCTGCCGCCGAGCGCGTAATGCTGGTGAGCGGCACCTGGGTACTGGAGGCCGACAAGTACACAGAGGCCCTTGTCGCAGGCGCGAAACTCCACGGTGCAACGTTGCTGGACCAGTCCGTAACGGGGCTGAAGCGTCGCTCGAAGGGCGCCGTTGTGCAGACGGACCAGGGCGATATCGAGGCCGACGCGGTCATTCTCGCTATGGGGCCCTGGACGGGCGAGGCAGAGAAGTGGCTCGGCGTTCCGGTGCCCGTCGGCCCGCTCAAGGGCCAGATTCTTCGCATGGACGTGGGCGGGCCGGCCATGACCTGCTCCATCCACTACGCCAGCAACTACGCCGGCCCCAAGGCCGACGGCCTGACCTGGGTCGGCACCACCGAAGAGCGCGTGGGTTTCGACAACGAACCCACCATGGAAGCACGGCAGCGCATAATTCAGGAGGTAGGAGAATTCTTCCCGCCCGTGCTAGCGGGGCGTGTCGTTCGCCAGACGGCCTGCCTGCGGCCGGTGGCCCCCGACGGTTTGCCCGTCATCGGCCCCGTGCCCGGCTGGGAGGGCGTCTACCTCTCCACCGGCGCCGGACGCAAGGGCATCATCCTAAGCCCGTCCATGGCCAAGCTGACCGCGGACATGGCCCTGGGGCACGCCGACGAAGCGGCAATGGCCCCCTTCTCGCCCGGTCGCTTCAGCTCCATAGCCCCGTGCTGAAGTACCGCTCCACCCTCCGTCATTCCGGCGGAAGCCGGAATCCAGAAGCCCATGAACTAACGGACGATGCACTCCAGAGACGCACTTCAGCTCCATAGCCCCGTGCTGAAATAACGCTCACCGATGTCGTTGAAGATGGTCACCACCTTGCCCTGTCCCGCCCGCTCGGCGACGATGAAGGCCCCCAGCACGTAGGCCCCCGAACTCTGGCCGGCAAAGAGACCCTGGGCCGCCAGTTCCTGCGATAAGGCCCGCGCCTCGTCTATGTCTATGGCCAGCATCTCGTCCACCACGCTTTCGTCCAACGTCTGAGGGGTGATGTGCCCCGGGCCGAGAGGCTTCAGACCCTCCACGCCGGGCCACTCGGGGGGATTAACGCCGATGACCCGGATGTCCGGGTTGTGCTCCTTTAGTCGACGTCCGACGCCGCTGATGGTCCCACCGGTCCCCACGCCCGCCACAAAGTGGGTGATGTCCGGCGCCTGACGCAGAATCTCCTCGCCGGTGGTGTCGTAGTGGGCCTGGGGATTGAACTCGTTGGAGTACTGATCGCACCAGAAATAGCGGTCCGGGTCCCCTTCGTAGCGACGCTTCACCTCCCGAAGAGTTTCGTCGTACCCCAACATCGGGTCGGTGAAGATAATCTCCGCGCCGTGGGCCAGCAGCCGCTTCTTCCGCTCCAGGCTGGCGTTCTCCGGCATGACCAGGGCCACCCGGTAGCCCAGCACCGCGCCAATCATGGCGTAGGCGATGCCGGCGTTGCCGGACGTGGCGTCCAAGATAGTCTTATCCCTCGTCAACCGACGGTCCAGAATGGCTTCTCCCAGCATGCGGAGAACGGGCCGGTCCTTGATGGAGCCGCCGGGGTTCAGGTGCTCATACTTGGCGAACACGGGCGCGCCGCCGCGACTGTTGGGAATGCGGGCCAACGGTGTGTTGCCGATGGCATTCAAGGGCGGATACTGCTGAAGGAACGCCAGGAACTCCTTGGATAGGGGCAAAAGGTCAACCTCGTCCAGCGATTTCGGGATGGAAGGCCGCCCACCGTCAGGGGTTTACAGACCACCCTTCCCCACCAATGGAGTATAGCCACTGCAAGCAGAGGCGTAAAGTTGGGGGGTCTAGGCGGTGACCGACGATCCAGTTATAGCTGGCTCTCTGCAAAGAGCGGCGCGGACGCTCTCCAGCCAACCTTCATCCAGCTCGAGAGCTTCACCAATAATGCGGTCTATCTCCAGGCGCACTGGATCCTCTGTCATTCGGGAGAAGGGCAGCAGAGTCTCCTTCTTGATATCTTGGAAACGGTACCACATCTCGTTGAGCTGGGATACCTCAAGGGCGGCAAAGTCGGGCACGCGTAAAGAACGCAGGGTGTCCAGCGAGAAGGACGGATACGAGGGCTTCCGGTTATCCCTGTCTCCCAGAAGGGATAGGATGCCGACCGTGGAGTTGAAGTAGAAGCAGATGGCTTGCATAATCTCCGGTTTGTACGGACGACAGGGCGTCCAGATGGATCCCAGAGCGGCCTGGGGAACGGTTACGGCAGCCGCTCTGGCAAGAGGCAGCCACAGGCGATGGGGGAGGAGAACCCATCCCTTCTGTTCCCAATATCTGTCGGCAAGGCGACCCTTGGACTTCTTTGGTTCAATGTAAACATCTGTTTCAACCTCCAGGGACTGGATCCCGTCCGTCTTGTGGAACCAAAGTGCGCGGCGTCCCGAAAGGGTGGGCATCTGCGAACGGGTGTAGGCGTCGCGAACGCGCCGACCCTCAGGACCAATGGCAGCCAACCTACTGAAAGGAACCATTCGAACCGATGCGGGGTTCTCTTCCTTGAGAGTGCGATGGGCCTTCACCAGGAAGGGAGAAAGGAAATTGACGGCAGACCAATCGCCCTTCCTAATTCGCTCCTCGTCCTCCCTCTGAAGTGTGAAGAGGTCGCCGGCCTCCGTGGATTTCCGACGGATGGCCTGCTCAATTCTGCGGGAGACATCCAGCGATTCAAAGGCGTTCTTGGGGTTCTCTGCCAAGTTCACCACGTTGGTCGGCGGCTTTGGCTCTGCACTATTCCACCGTCGACAGACGAGAAGCACTTCTCCTATGCTGGTGTTCTCGGAGAAGAAGATCCGCTTTGGGTCGTGGGAGCTTACAATGGTCTCCACGTGAAACCGTCCGGCTAGGTACTGACGGGTAGCCTGGGCTGCAGGATTGGTAGCCATTACAGTGGGAAGAACCACAGCCAAAGTGCCTGTCTCTTCTTTAGCCAACTTATCGCCTAGTAACATGAAGGTGTTGGCAGAACCAGAAAGCCGCGCCGCCGCCCGAAAGAGTTGCCCATCGGCAGCCTCCTCAAACCTCCGAGCCCGCTCGTCCAGCATCTCCTTCTCCCGCTCCTTGATGGCTTTCTCCTCATCTTTGGTGAACTGGTCGTGGCGCAGGCTGTCCCTGGTGAAGGGCGGGTTCATTATCACCAGGTCCATGGGCGGGGGAGTGCGGCCGTTCCCCTCTCCGTTCTCCACCTGTTGTGTGAATGAGGATGGCCACAAGGCCAGTTGGGGCTTTCCAGCCAGGAAGTCCAGAGAACCCAGGCGGGCCTCGCCCTCGTGGTTGCCCAGGATGGCCCGATGGATGTTCATACGGCTGAATGTCGTCTTGGGGGAGAGCATTCCTATCGTGCTGGCGGCTAGGTGCGTAGCGGAAAGATTAACGTCGTAACCCCAAAGAATATCTTCCACTAAATACAGGCCCAGAGCATCCTCATCATCGCGATCTAAAGGCCCTGCTGCCATGCGCAGGGCGCGGATACGTTCGGAGGCAGCCATCAGCAGTGTGCCAGTGCCACAGGCTGGATCGCAGATTCGAAGGTCGGCTACAGTGTTGGGGTCTGCCCAATTTCCGTCTTCCTCTCGAAGTGCCAGAGAAGCCAGCAATACGGCCGCGGCGGTGGAGGTGTAGAAGGAGCCGTCGTAACGAGCGGTGTCCAAGACGCGATGAAAGATTCGACCCAGCAAGTCGTGACGCAGGCCTGCGACCCGGTTGGATACAATGGCCACGATATCGGCCAGACGCCGCATCATCAGAGCCATTTCCGGGTGCGATGGAAGCGCATCCAGGGCCTTCCGGCCTGTCTCGAAGACCGGTCGGTAGTCCACTGCGAGGATTCCCTCCCAAGCTTGGCGGAAAGCCCAGTGGGTCGACGGGTTGTTGACACAGACTTCGGGGGAGGCTGGAGGCCAGGAACCGTCGTATCCGGCCGGGCGTAGCGCGGGCAGGTGGTCCTGCACGCGGTGATGAAAAAGCATAGCCGTTGCAACTACCAGCATCCCGCGCTTGGCAGGAACGAACCAGCCGTTGGCATTGTGGTCTACGACGGGTTTCGAGGCGGGCAGATCCAGAGCCTGCGACAATGCACGGCGGGTGCGGGTGCGAAGGCCCTGAACAATCTCGTCTAGCCCATCTGAGAGGATCCGGGCGGCCGCGTCGGCATCGTCTACGGCAGCAGGCGCCTGTAGAACCGCCTGGGCCAGATCGCCAACACCGCCCGTCGACCATTGGGCATTGGGATCGCCCGCCCTTGTCCGAATGGTCCACTTGAGAGGCAATATGGCCATGTTCTCTTCAGTGACGTTTTCCTGGTAGCAGATGGCAAAGGCGATGATGGTCAAACCTTGCCGAAGACGCGCATCCGCATCTTTGATTGCCTGGGTGGTGCGATGGAAGCCCGTTTCCGCCTCTAAGACCACCAACAGTTTTTCCACGTATGCCGCAATATCCAAGCGGTAGCGGCCCCGTCGTTCTTCGTAGTCGCAGTCGACACCCTGTTCCCTGAGAAGGAGACAAAGGGCGCGATTCTTGAAGTCTTCCTGCTTCTTCACAGCCATGAGCACATTATAGTCGATTGAGGCACGGATGGGAGAACTTCAAATCTCCCCATTCCCCCAAAAGTGACACATTCCCCTTGTAATAACACGCACGCATATTCTAGCATCTCTGCATCTTAATCTTCTACGGAGGTGCTTCAATGGCTCTAACCCTTACCGAATCCGCCAAGCTTTCCCAGGACATGCTCCTTACCGGCGTAATCGAGACCATCGTCAAGGACAGTCCCGTTCTCCAGGCCATCCCCTTCATAGAGGTCGTCGGCAACGGCCTCACCTACAACCAGGAGAAAACTCTTCCCTCGGTTGCCTTCTACGAACCCGGCGACACCTGGGCCGAGTCCACCCCCACTTTCACCCAGGTCACCGCCAACCTCAAGATACTGGGCGGCGACGCCGACGTGGACAATTTCGTCAAGGCCACCCGCTCCAATCTCCAGGACCTGGAGGCCACCGTGGTCGCCCTCAAGGCCAAGGCTACCCAGCAGACCTTCGACACCACTTTCATCGACGGCAACAGCACTACTAACTCCAAAGCCTTCGATGGCATCGACAAGCTGGCCGTAGCTTCCCAGACCGTCTCCATGGGCGCGAACGGCGTCGCCCTCACCCTGGACAAGCTGGACGAGACCATCGACAAGGTCCGAGGCGGCAAGCCGGACATGCTCATCATGAGCCGTCGCTCTCGCCGCAAGCTTTCCGCCCTCGGCCGCGCCGCCGGTAGCGGCGTCGTTGTCGCAGACAGGAACCAGCTCGGCATGATGACGGACTACTATGACGGCATCCCCGTGGGAGTCAGCGACTACGTGAGCGACGCAAAGACCGTCGGCACTAGCCGAGACTGTTCCACCATCTACGCCGTCCAGTGGGGCGAAGGGGCCGTGGCCGGCCTCACCGCGCCCGGCGGCCTCCAGATGGAGCGCGTCGGCAGTCTGGAGACCAAGGACGCCACCCGCGTTCGGGTCAAGTGGTACGTCGCCATTGCCGTCTTCAACTCCCTAAAGCTGGCCAAGCTCTCCGGCGTCCGATCCTAGATAGCCGGCGAAGTTTGGAAGACATCAACCCTGATTCTGATTTTGGAGGCGCGAAATGAACCTATCGGAGATGCGAAGCCGGCTACGGATAGACCTGCACGACGAAGACTCAGCCAACTACCGGTGGACAGACAATCAGCTGGACCGTCACCTCGGCCGGGCCGTCCGCGAACTAAGCGCGGCCCAGCCCCGGCCCGACGTCGCGACAATCCGGACCGGCGCTGACGGACGCATGGTGTCGCTGGCCTCCCTGCCAGACCTGGTCCGGGTGGAAGCGGTGGAGTATCCCGTGGACGAAAGCCCGTCCTCCTACGTCGATTTCGGCCTCAGAGGCCCCGACCTCACCCTGTTGGTGGAGGAGGGGCCTGAGGCAGGGGAATCGGCGAAGGTGTTCTACGGACGCCTTCACACTCTGGACGCCGCCACTTCCACCATTCCACCCCACCTGGAAGAGCTGGTTATCGCCGGCGCCGCCGGCTACGCCGCAATGGACTGGTCCGGCCACGCCATCAACAGCATCAACCTGGGCGGCCCGCAGACGTGGCGGCACTTCCTGGTGTGGGGGCAGGAGAAGCTGGCCTACTTTCGGCAGGGGCTGGCGGACCTGAGCCGTCGGACGTCCCTGCGGGTGCGACGGCTCTACCGCCCCCTCTATCAGCCCACCGGCGGGGTCTACTAATGCGCTCACTCTCTCCGACGTTACTGGAAGCTCAGATGAATCCCCGCCGCCAACCCTATCTGGGAGTAACTGTCGACAGGCGTCTCCCCCACGTCTTCCATCCCGTGTTCACGCGACTGTTGAACACCGACGAGACCCCCGCCCGGCACGACCTTCACCTTACCTCCTCTGGAACCCTCATCCGGGCGCGGGTTGCGCGATCCGGCTCCAGGCTTTACGTCCAGCGCATCAGCAACGCCGGCCGGCACAGCGACTTCAGCCAGTGGACCTACCTGAACAGGGCCTACCCCTCCGCCGGAGTCGCTCTCTGCGGCTACGGCTCCTACGTGCTCATGGTCTACGTTCACTACAGCAACGGACGGGAGCTTCGCTATCGAGAGAGCACGGACGGCGGGGCAACGTGGAGCAGCGACAGGCGGCTCGTTTACCCCTCTGTTGGCGGCGTCTCCCACCTGGCCGCGGCCATGAGCCCTGCGGGAAAGGTCGGCCTCTTCTACGCCGGCTCCAACAATAACCTGTACGTGATGCAGAGGACGGGCGACAGATGGAACACCCCCGCCTCCTGGCCCCAGTCCTCCTACGTTAGGCAGATTACCGGCATTGCCTGCGCCTACGGAACGGACTGGAACGTGGTGGTGTGCGGCGCAACCTCTACGGGCTCCTCCAGGGTGTGGACCATGGTCTACGGTGACGGTACGGAAAACGCCAGGGGCTACTGGTCCAGCATCACAAGCATCACCAGGGCGGATTCCGGCTCCAATGTGTCCTTTTCTCATCCTTATCTGGCAAAGGCCGACACTTTCCGTCTCGTCTTCAAGGAGTCCTACTCCGGCTCCGATGCCTACGGCCGCGCCTTCTGGACCTTTACGCCCCAGAGCAGTTCCTTCCTCACGGCCCGATGGCGGGAGCCGGTGCCCTTCGACGCCGACCCCTACGCCGGAGTAGCAATTACAGGCAACTCAGGGTCCCTCTGGCTCTCCACCTCCTCCCAGGTCTGGCTGGCGACCGGCCCCTCCCGTCGCACAGTGAGCGGCGATGTCTTGGAGGCCAATCTGGTTGAAAGCGCCAACGGCGGAAAAGCCACCCTGGTACTCAGAAACGACCATGGCCGATACAAAGGCGCGGGTTTCGAAGGGACATCCCCTTTGGCGCCGGGCGCGCGGGTGCGCTTCAACCCCGGCTACATTACGTCCAGGGGCGTGGAGCATTCCCCGGGCCCCGCCTACTGGATTAGGGCGCTGGAACACCGCTCCGGTGGTGGAAAGGCCCAGCTGGCCCTATACCTGGAAGACGGTTGGACCCTCCTGGAGCGGTGGCGCGCCCGCTATCAGCACAACTGGATCAAGGGCTACACCTTCGTCAAGGACATCGTGGAGTTCATCCTCGCCCGGGCCGGGTTGGACCTCGAGGTTTTGAGTTCCAGCGACGTGTTCCGGCAACAGCGACCAGCCTTCACCATTCATCCCAACGCCACCGCCGCCGCAGCCGTGAATCGGTTGATGTCCACGGTGCCGGACGTCCTCTTCTTTCGTAGCGGCAGCCCCGCGGTGAAACAGCTAAACTCCGCCGATGCCGCCAGCTACTTCTATGGCGCCGACCACCCCATTATCCGCGGTCGATATCTGTTCGAGGCGCAGCGGTACAACCGGATCCAGACCTACGGCCTGAATACGGTGCGGGAGGCCATAGATTGGAACGCCGTGGCAATGGTGGGGGACAGGCTTTTGCAGGTCTACGACATCAACCAGGAGACGTCCGACTCGGCAATGAGTAGGAGCAACAACCTGCTTGCCAAGGAGCGGGCCTCCACTCCGGCGGGCTTCCTGGAGGCGCCGGTAAACTGCGGCCTGGAACTCTTCGACGTGGTTAACGTCACGGACCCGTCGGCGGGGTTGAACGGCGCCAAGCGGCGCGTTACCGGCCTGAATCTCAACTACCGCCGCGGACCGGACGGGCCGCCCGTCTACTCCCAAACTCTAACCCTGGCTGGTGTATGAAATGATAATCAAGAAGGGCGTAATCAAGGGGTTCAGCTCCTCCACCTACAAAGCCACGATCCAGATGGAGGGCAGCCTTTCCGTTTGGGTAAGTTCCATACCCGTAGCGCGCAACATCTCCTCCTCCCAGGTCCGAACAGGCCGACGCTGCGCCATCCTCTTCTTCAGCGAGGAGAACAAGAACGACGCCGTAGTGCTGGCCGTCTACACCTAATCTGCCCAGGAAAAACCTAGTCACACCAGCCCCATCGGCGTTACAATGCTAGCGGGCCGAAGTGGCGGAATGGTAGACGCGCCGGTCTCAAAAACCGGTGGGGGCAACCCCGTGTCGGTTCGAATCCGACCTTCGGCACCACATCTTCTTCCCCAACTTGCCCTTTGTCACGCCACAACGTATGTATTATCCTGTGTAGCCTATGGTAGAATGCGGCAAAGTTCCATAAACAATGGAAGCCATGCAATCTAGGAGGTGTGACTATGGAGAGTGGAAGCCCTCCTGTTGTCCACGAAGTTAGGTACCCTGAAACCCTCCATCCAGGACTCGTGATCGCCAAGCTATTCTTGGGATGGATCTACGTTGGCATTCCCCACGGTATCATCCTGATGTTTTACGGCATTGCAAGCGGGATAGCCAGCCTGGCCGCCTTCGTTGCCATCCTCATCACCGGGCAGTATCCGGAAAACCTCTTCAACTTCAACATGGGTTTCTACCGCTGGAGCCACCGGGTGAGCGCGTACCTGAACTTCATGACGGACCAATACCCTCCCTTCACCGCAGAGCCGGTGGCCGACAGCCCCGTGGACGTGCGCATCCAGCGACAGGAGAGCTACTCCAAGTCCCACGCCCTGCTGAAATTCTTCTTCGGCTTGTTCTACGCCTTCATCCCCCACGCCGTAGTCCTGTTCTTCTACGCCCTGGCCGTATCCGCTACTGCCCTTCTCGCCTTCTTCACCATCGTCTTCAAGGGCCAATATCCCATTGAACTATTCAGGTTCGCCGTTGGGCTCGAACGTTGGAACCTGCGGCTGGACGCCTATCTCTCCTTTATGACGGAGGAATATCCGCCCTTCAACAACCGGCCCGAATTCAATTCTCAAACTACCTAAACACCCTGCCCGCCGAAACACCCTCGCTTTTGGGAGGCTTCAACATGGTGATGGAAGCGACTAATACCCAGGTAAAGAACGGCTCAGCCGTCGGAGACATCATCGTCTGCCGGGACGTTCATAAGTGGTTCGGCAACTTCCACGTCCTCCGCGGCGTCAACATGACAGTGACGCGAGGCGAAAAGGTCGTCATTCTCGGCCCTTCCGGCTCCGGCAAGTCCACCTTCATACGCTGCATCAACCGGCTGGAAGAGCACCAGCGAGGCGACATCATCGTCGACGGCATCGCGATGACCAACGACCTGAGCAACATCGACGCCATCCGCAGCGAAGTGGGCATGGTGTTTCAGTCCTTCAACCTCTTTCCCCATCTTTCTGTGATGCAGAACATAACCCTTGCCCCCATCAAGGTCCGAAAGATGCCCCAGGATGAGGCGGAGGGCATAGCCAACCAGCTGCTGGAGCGGGTCGGCATACCGGAGCAGGCGGACAAGTACCCGTCGGAGCTTTCCGGCGGTCAGCAGCAGCGGGTCGCCATAGCCCGCGCCCTGGCCATGCGCCCCCGCATTATGCTCTTCGACGAGCCCACGTCGGCCCTCGATCCAGAGGTGATCAAGGAAGTTCTGGACATCATGATAGACTTGGCCCACTCCGGCATGACCATGTTGGTGGTTACCCACGAGATTGGGTTCGCCCGGGAGGTCGCCGACCGTATGGTGATGTTCGACGAGGGTGTCATAGTCGAGGAGGGCACGCCCACGGAGTTCCTGGAGCACACCAAGAACGAGCGGGCCAAAGCCTTCCTCTCTCAGATTCTCTAAACCCCTTCAACCCCTTCCCCCATACTTCTGAGCATTGCGGAATGCCGCCGCGCAAGCGCCTCCCCGCTTCCCATCTTGACACCCTTCCCCGCCCCTGAGTACACTCTGGGCGCATTGAACAGGGCCAATCGACGCCTCTATGTCACGCAAAGCCAAGGCCCAGTGCCCACCCAAAACAAGGCCCGTCATCACCACGGCAGACAGCTAAAGGAGAAAATAAATGGCAGAAGCGGCCCCGGACGTTGAAGCCCTCCGGCGCGACTACATAGGGCAGGAGAGCCCGCCTGAATACCTGGACGTTGAGAAGGGACACGTTCGCGCCTTCGCCGAAGCCATCGGCGACCCCAACCCCCTCTGGAGCGACGAAATAGCCGCACGCCGTTCCCGCTTCGGCGGCATCGTTGCCCCACCCACCTTCCTGCGGGCTGCCCGCACCCAACGGCTGGAAGACCTGCCCCCCGACTTCCCCTACAAGCGACTGCTGGACGGCGGCAGCGAATGGGAGTATTTCGAGCCCGTCCGGGTCGGCGACCGCATCGCTGCCGTCAACCGGATAGTGGACATCTTCTCCCGCACCGGCAGCGTCGGCCCCATGATTTTTGTCGTAACCGAAACCACCTATACCAACCAGCTGGGCCAGATGGCCGCCACCCAGAAGAACACATCCATCCGCTACTAGACGAAGAATAGCTTGCCCACAGGAATCAGACTCAATCATCCAAAGCCGTAGCAAAAGGGGAAAAGAAATGGCCAACCACCCTTACTGGGAAGACGTTGACGAAGGGTCTCAGATTCCTCCCCTTGTCAAGCGCCCGACTACCCGCCAACTGGTGCGCTACGCCGGGGTTTCCGGCGACTTCTACGAGATTCACTACGACAAGGACTTCGCCAAGAGCACAGGCTTGTCCGGCGTCATCCTTCACGGCGCGTTGAAGAGCGCCTTCCTCGGGCAGATGCTGACGGACTGGATCGGCCCAAACGGGACGCTTCGCAAACTGGGTTGCCAGTATCGGGGCATGGACGAACCGGGCATCGCCCTCACTTGCGGCGGCGTTGTCACCAAGAAGTACGACTCGGAGGGGCGGCGCTTGCTGGACTGCGACGTCTGGGTGGAGGACGAGCAGGGCCGGCGCTTCACCCCCGGCTGGGCCACCGTCGAGCTTCCCACCAGGGAAGCCTAACAAGCCCCTCCCCTCTTCACCATTCCCCCTCGATGCGGGAAGGTTAGGATGGGGGTGAATCTCGTACCCAACGATATTCTCCCCTATATAAGCGGCTCTGGAACCGCCCGCTCCCATTCAACCACCCCCCCGTCGCATTCGCCACAACAGTTGAGGCGATTTTAGATGCCCACTATTCCAAAAGGCAAAAAATAATTGCACTTTTCCCTCGTCCTTTGTATGGTAGTTAGCGATCGTTTCATATCACGTCTGAACAAGTAGGAGAGGATATGCCGGGAGTTCTAGAAGACAAGGTGGCAATAGTAACCGGTTCCGGCCGGGGCATCGGTCGAGGCATCGCCATGCTCATGGCCCAGGAAGGCGCTAAGGTCGTCGTCGTCGACCCCGGCGCCGAACTCGACGGCTCCGGCGGTTCCATCGCCATCGCCGACAGCGTTGTGAATGAGATACGCGCCAACGGCGGCGAGGCAGCTGCCTGCTACGAGTCCGTCGCCACCATGGAGGGCGGCGAGGCCATAGTGCAAACAGCCCTGGACAACTTCGGCAAGCTGGACGTCGTTGTCACCTGCGCGGGCATCCTCCGAGACCGTATGCTGTTCAATATGACGGAAGAAGAGTGGGACTCGGTGATTGAAGTGCACCTCAAGGGCACATTCACCGTAGTAAAGCATGCCTGCATCCTGTTTCGCCAGCAGCGTTCGGGAAGCATCATCACCTTCAGCTCCGAGTCCGGCCTCATCGGCAACTCCGGCCAGGCCAACTACGGCGCCGCCAAGTCGGGCATCGCCGGCTTCACTAAGGTTGTGGCCCGTGATATGGGACGATACGGCGTAACGGCCAACTCCATCGCGCCCCGGGCAAACACTCGCATGACGTCGGACATCCCCAGCGCTGCCAGCCAGATCCGGGCGGCCCAGGGCGTCGCGGCCATCGAGGGCGAGGACGACTTGGAGTCGGCCAGCCCCGACGACGTCGCGCCCTTCACCGTATTTCTCGCCAGCGACTACGCCTCCCACGTCAACGGGCAGACTTTCCTGGTCTACGGCGGCATTGTGTCGCTGATGTCGCAGCCACGCCCGGAACGGTCCATCTTCAACGGCGAGGAGCGATGGTCTTTGGACCGGCTCGCCCCCCTTGCCAACAACTACCTGACCAAGGGCATAGACAACCCGGCGCCGGCCCGCTAGCCCACCCCGATAATCTAATGATACGAGCCTACAGCTACACTAATATCAGTCCATATCCAGAGCCCATTGTTGGGCGAAAAAGAGGAAACGAATAATTCCAACGTCTACTATTTGGCAAGGGGTTCAGCACAGACCACCGATGTAGAGATAAAAAAGAGGAGAAAAAGAGAATGAAACTGGCATTCTTTGACGACTTCAAACTGGGAGTTATTGGAGACGGCGCCGTGGTAGACGTGAGCGAAGCGGTGTCCGGCATAGGTCACACCTCCCCCCAGGATCTGATCAACCGTGTCATCGAAAACTTCGACGACTTCAGAGGGGCGTTGCAGCAGGCGGCCGACTCGGGCTCCGGTGTGCCCCTGGAAAGTGTGCGGCTGCGACCCCCGCTGCCCAAGCCCGGCAACGTTGTAGCCATGGCCGTCAACTATATGGAGGACGGCACCAGGGACGAACCCGCCCCCATTAACGCTTTCCACAAGTCGCCCAACGCCGTCATCGGCCCCGGCGACACCATGATTCTGCCCGATGTCCCCGCCACCATCTTTGAAGGCGAGGCAGAAATGGCCCTGGTCATCGGCAAACGGGCCAGCCATGTCCGACAGGAAGACGCCTTTGACTATGTTTTCGGCTACACGAACTTCATCGACGGTTCCGCCCGTGGCTTGCCCCCCAGCGGCAACACCTTCTACCAGATGAAGTCCCGGACCACCTTCGCTCCCCTCGGCCCATGGATAGTTACCGCTGATGAGATCAATGACCCCCACGAGTTGCCCGTCAAGCTGTGGGTCAACGGGGAACTGAAGCAGAATTTCAATACCAACGACATGGCCCACAAGATTCCCAGGATTATCGAGTGGGTGAGTTCGGTCCACGATCTGGAGCCCGGCGACGTCATCGCCACCGGCACCAACCACCGCGGCCTAAGCGCCTTCCAGGACGGAGACAGGATCGACATGGAAGTAGAAGGTCTGGGCACTCTCACCTTCAGCGTTAGCGACGATCTAAAGCGCACCTGGGCCCGCACCACCCGACTGCAAATGGCGGAGCAGGGTATAGAGGGGACCACACCCCAGCTCTCCGGTAAATATGCTTAGCCTCCCCCCTCTTCTTACATGTCATCCTGAGGAGGCCCCGCGACGAAGGATCTCGCCCCCGCAACACGCCCAACGCCTCCCCTCTCAGATCCCCGCCCCACAAAGACGGGGGATGGGGATGATCCCCCCATTCCAACTACGTTCTTCCCCAACTCTTAGGGGCGACCCTTGTGGTCGCCCGTCATGTTCGACCGACAACCAATCCCCCGTAGGGGCGGCTCGCGAGCCGCCCGCTCCCCCGACACCCCAAATTGCACTTTCACCTCGTACTTTGTATCGTATTTAGCGTCCGTTTGACATCACATCCGAAGCAGCAGGAGAGAATATGCCGAAACTTCTAGAAGGCAAGGTGGCAATAGTAACCGGGTCCGGCCGGGGCATCGGCCGGGGCATCGCCATGCTCATGGCCCAGGAAGGCGCTAAGGTCGTCATCGTCGACCCTGGCTCAGATCTCGACGGCTCCGGCGGGTCCATCGCCTTCGCCGACAGCGTTGTCGATGAGATCCGCGCCAACGGCGGCGAGGCAACCGCCTGCTACGAGTCTGTCGCCACAATGGAAGGCGGCGAGGCCATCGTTCAGACAGCCCTCGACAGCTTCGGCAAGCTCGACATAGTCGTCACCTGCGCGGGTATCCTCCGAGACCGCATGATATTCAACATGACGGAAGAAGAGTGGGACGCGGTAATCCAGGTGCACCTGAAGGGTACCTTCACAGTGGTCAAGCACGCCAGCATCCTGTTCCGCCAGCAGCGGTCGGGCCGCATCATCACCTTCAGCTCCACCTCCGGCCTCATCGGCAACTCCGGCCAGGCCAACTACGGCGCAGCCAAGGACGGCATCGCCGGGCTGACGCGAGTGGCGGCCCGCGACTTGGGACGATACGGCGTGACGGCAAACTCCATAGCGCCAAGCGCCAGGACTCGAATGATTGGAGCAGTGCCTACCTCGGCCCGGCAGCTTCGTTCCGCCCAGGGTATCGCCGGAGCGGGCGGCGGCGCCTTGGTAGGCGATGCCGACGACATTGCGCCCTTTGTTACATGGCTGTCCTCGGACCAGTCCGCCCACGTCAACGGCCAGGTTTTCTACGTTACAAACGGCCTGGTGAGCCTGCTTAACCAGCCGGAGGCCGTCCGCACCATCAGCAAGGAGGGACGATGGACGGTGGATGAACTGATCAAGGTGTTCCCCATTACCCTCGGCGTGGACCTCTACAACCCCGCCCCGGCGCCACCGCCCAGCAGCTAGAAGACCCACTCAATTGGTTGCTCTATATAACTGCCACCGTTGCTATTGTAACGATTTCTCATCCGCAGTATGCTATACGTACAAAGTTGATGACACTTCCCACTTGTAGGGAGGCTGAAATGAATGACAAATATCGGAAGATGACTCCGCTCCAATACCTGAAATGGCGCAAACATCAGAACGCTGTTCCCGGCAAGTCAAACGTGAAACTAAGCCCTCTACAGGAGCTGCTCAGACAGGAACAGCGTAACAAAAACACACAACGATCCGACTATCTGAGGCGATTGGTAGAGAAAAATTCTAAATGACTCTGGTCATCGGTAGTCGCTGCAACGATGGCGTAATTGTTGCAGCCGATCAGAAAGTGATCCGGGGTGGCGAGGTCGATTACCAGCGAAAGATTTTCGATTCCTCGGGAATTCTTTTTGCGTTTGAAGGGTTAACTGGCCTTGTAACCGACTTCATGACGCTACTTGATGGCGAGCGTTCCCAGTTGGGAGAGTTTACCTCCTTATACCACGCCAAACTGGTTATGGAAGACATCGTAAAGGGATTCTCCGATAGGTACGCAGAACGACTTCAGGGAAACGTGCCTTTTGGAGCATCAATAGCTGGCTTGCGCGACATAAATGGCGGTTCCGCCGACCTGTACTACATCTATCAGGGAGGGTACGGCGAATCTGTACAGTTTCGGTGTTCTGGCAATGGAGCTCCCTATGCATACTCCATCGCTACACACCTGATGTCACGGGAAAACTCTTGCAATGTTAATGCGGCCAGAGCTGCATTCGTGATTTCCTGGGTTGCCAGTGTTGACCATACTGTGGGCGGTACTCCTCAAGTAGCAATTCTGCGTGACAATGTCCCTAAACCGCAATACCTAAATCCCCAAATCGTCGATAGCTTGAGCGAGCACTCTGAACGTCTTAGGGGTCAATTAAGGAGTGGATCCGGAATGACAGACGAATGGATAAAGAGTCTGATCAACGACGGTATTCCCTTGACTATCGACAACCTATAAATTCCCTTATCCCTTAACCACCAATTCCCATCTTCGCTAACGCATCGCGCTGTGCCAACTTACCGTCCCGCAGCGTTTCCCACTCCTCCCGCAGCAACTCCATGTACACAAACTCCCTCTGGCTGCGCCGCACCAGCTTCACCGGCTGAAAGCCGCACTTCTCGAAGCATCGGCGTGCCCTCCTGTTCCACTTCAGCGTGTGCAGATACAGGCGGTTCAGCCCCGTTGTTGTGAAGATGTGCTCCAGCAGCGTGACCACCACGTCGAAGCCGTAGCCCCCGTTCCAGTAGCTCCGGATGCCTATCATAATGCCAATCTCCGCCGCCTTGCCGACCACGTCCACGTCGTAATACATACAGTTGCCAATGTATGCGCCGTCCAGCGTGTCTACGGAGAGAGGCTTTGCCCAGGCCAACGGGTACCGCAGCTGATCCTTGTAAAGGGTCAGAAACTCCTCGTAGCCCATGGTCAGCGGCAGCGCCGCGTCAAGCTGCGAAAGCTCCGGGTCCGTGCGCCATAGATACTCGTTCCAGGCGTCCTTGATAGTCTTCTCGCGCAGCACGACCCGAGCGCCCCGAATATGCACTCTATCCTTCAATGTATCTCTTCTGAATCAGGTCCAGGGCGGAACCGAGAATTTTCACTTCGTTGGCGTATGTGAGCCTCCGCCGAGCCTTATCTACGGGGACCCACTCCACTTCGTCGAACTCGTGGTCATGGTCGTCGACGGAACCGCCGTGACACGACATCAGATAGAAATGTACCGTCTTGTTGAAGCGGGTAGGGCCCGGAGGCTGCATGAACCAGTATTGGATGCTGCCGATGGACTCTTCCAGCGCCACCTTCAGCCCCGTTTCCTCTCTGACCTCCCGCAGGGCCGTTTGCTCAATGGTTTCGCCCCGGTCGGGAGTACCCTTTGGAAGACTCCATCGGGGCGGCTCCCTCCGACCACACAGGGCCACTTCGACCCTCCCCGCTCGCTGTCGATACACCACCCCTCCCGCCGAAACGGGCCTCTCGACTCTGCCTCTGTATTTCTTAGCGTTCAAATCAGCGCTGCCGGTCTTCTCAAGCTCCCCAACTCTCTTGTGCGCTCCCAAATTCAAGCAGGATTTCAGAAATCGGGCGTTGGGTTTGCGAATTGGGATGATAAGCATTCTAAATCTGGCCGCAAAACCAGTCAAGCACAACCCATTATGTTATCCCAATACTTTCGAGGAGTCTCTTCGTCTTCCCCCCAACGCCCCCCGGAATGATTCGAGACGCTCTTTGGGTGTATATTGGGGCCACACATCCACTTCATTAAGGAGGCGCACAACGTGATAGACCCTTCCTCCTACAACGCAGCCCCCCCTGAGGAATCCAGAGGGCTTACCCTCTACGAGGCGGCCCGACGATTTAACGTGCCATTCGAGTCGGAGGCTCAACCAAAAGACGGAGAAGTGAGAGCAGGCGGGTTGCTATTTCATTTTCTGGAGTGGGGCAACCCCAACCATCCGACGCTACTGCTCCTTCACGGAATCTGCCAGCAGTGCCACAGCTGGGACTTCATCTCCCTGGCCCTCGCCAATCAATATCACGTCATAGCCCTAGACGCCAGGGGACACGGCGACAGCCAGTGGCCGCCCGACGCCGATTATTCACTCGATGCCCACCAGCGCGACTTGGACGGCGTGGCCGATGCCCTTGGGCTGCGTAACTTCGTTGGCGTCGGCCACTCAATGGGCGGACGCAACGGCTACGTCTTCACCTCCCGCCGTCCTGACCTCGTGCGCGGCCTGGTCATCGTAGACACCGGCCCGGGACAGGTCGCCGCCGGCAGTCGACGCATCCGCAACTTCATATCCCTCCCCGATCAATTGAACAGCTACGAAGAATTCGTCGCGCGGGTCATGGAATACACGGGGCGTCCCGCCTGGCTGGTCCACGGCAGCTTGCAGCACACCATTCGAGAGATGCCCGACGGCCGCTGGACCTGGAAGTATGACCGTGCTATCAGAAGCCCGGACTTTCGACCCCAGAGTTGGCCCTCCGAGGCCCTGTGGCGATGCCTTGAGGCCATTCAGTGCCCCACCCTCGTCGTGCGCGGGGCGAACAGCGACGTGCTCTCCCAAGAGGTTTTTCAGCGGATGCTAAAGGTGATCCCCCGCTGCGAAGGTGCGACCGTGGAGAAAGCCGGGCATCTCGTTCCGGGGGACAACCCCTCAGGGTTCCTGGACGCCCTGAAACCCTTCCTGGCCTCTCTGGACGCGCCTTCCAAGTCCTCTTAGCATCAGCGAGCCTTCGACGCCCTACACCAAGGGACCTTCTCATGACAAATAAGCAACGCCTACCTTTGAGTAGGGCAAAGGACAATCCAGGGGGAAGAAAAATGGTGCCCCCAAAGGGATTCGAACCCTTGATTTCCAGCTTGAAAGGCTGGCGTCCTGGGCCAGACTAGACGATAGGGGCATTTACGCCCAATAGTATAGTGTGAAAAAGGCTTCCTTTGCCAGTGCCCGTACCGCCAGCGCCCTTCGAAAATCCCACTTCTGGCGTTGCCCGTCATTCTATACCGCAAAAAAGAATCTAGTCGCCTGCACTCAACCAGACACTGCCATCTCCCAATTGCCTCACCGTCCTACCTCTGCTAACCTATCCCTGTGATTAGAACGGCAGTGCCCCCTCACCCCATCCAGTCTATTCCCACAAAAATCTAGAAAACAAATACGAATGCCCAATGCAATTAGATCCACGCCTGATCCGCCTCAAAATGCCTCCATTTTGTTTCTTGATTCGAATCAACCCCACGCCTGAAACGAATCTCAAATACCCCTTCGTTTCCCACATACGGATACGCATCCAAAGCCCGCCCCTTCTCACTCGTCCCATCCCCTTAGCGTTATCCTGAGCGCTGCGGAGAATTGAGTCCTCTTTGCGGCCGATCATTCCGCACCTTCGCCATAAAGCACCAAACGCCCATTCCCCCAGTCACGGCCCGCTACGACCTTGAAATGGGCGTTTGGCATAATCTACGCTTGTCCCAACACCGGCCACGGTTTTCCATAGACCCAGAAGGAGGCAACAGCGCAATGACTACCCGGCAAGCGTTTCTCTGTGCCAAGTGCGGCAGCAGCCAATATGAACTCGGAGAAATCAGGACCACCGGCAAGTGGAGCCGGTTCTTCGACGTTCAGAATAAGAAGTTCACCACCGTTTCCTGCGGCCAGTGCGGCTTTACGGAAATCTATCGGGGCGACTCCTCCACCCTCGGCAACGTCTTCGACTTCCTATCCGGTTAAGCTACCGCGACGAAGCGTCTACGGAGGCGACTTCCAGGTTTAGCGGATCCGGGTCGACGCTCCGGTCCAACGCCAGCCGAAGGGCCTGGCCCACCGTGGGGGCGTACACGCACTTCAGCCCCGGGATTCGCGGCAGCTTGCCCTCAACGGAGGCGGGTACGAGACCGGTGGTGAAGCCCAGCCTTGCCGCTTCCGCCAGTCTCCGATCCGTCTGCGGAGCCGACCGGAGTTCGCCGCTCAGCCCCACCTCTCCCACCGCCACCAGCCCCGGCTTCACAGGCTGATTGCGGCAGCTGGAGGCCAGCGCCAACGCCAGGGCCAGGTCCGCCGCCGGCTCCGATACCCGCAGCCCTCCGGCCACGCTCACTATTACGTCCTGGTTGGCCAACGCCAGCCGCGCCCTCCGGCTCAGGACTGCCGATACCATTATCATGCGGTGAAAATCAATTCCATTGGCCGTTCGCCGCGGCACGGGCTGCATGGACAGCGACGTGAGGGCCTGAATCTCCACCAGCAGAGGCCGGGTCCCCTCTAGAATAGGCGCAATGGCAGAACCTACTGTCCCCTCCAGACGCTCCCCCAATAGAGCCTGAGAAGGGTCCAGCACCTCTTCCAGGCCACCGCCACTCATCTGGAACATTGCAACCTCGTGGGTGGAGCCAAAGCGGTTCTTCACGCTGCGCAGCAGTCGAAGAGCGCCCTGATTCTCCCCTTCCAGGTAAAGAACGGCGTCGACCATGTGCTCCAGCACCCGCGGACCTGCCACGTTGCCGTCCTTGGTCACGTGGCCCGCCAGCAGGACCGGCGCCTCCTGCCTCTTGGCCCACTGCATCAACTGCAGCGCGCAGTCCCGCACCTGGGTCGGGCTGCCCGGACTGGAGGAAGCGTCTGCGCTGGAGAGGGTCTGGATGGAGTCGACAACTACCAGACCGGGGCGCGTCTCTTCCAGATTCTGAATTACCTGCTCTACCGCCGTTTCCGGCAGCAGAAAGACGCCGCGTCCTTTCAGTCCGAGCCGTTGGGCGCGGAGCTTTATCTGCTGCTCCGACTCTTCGCCGGATACGTAGAGCACCTTCGCTCCACCGGCGGCTACGGCCTCGGCAATTTGCAGCAACAACGTGGACTTTCCCACCCCCGGCTCTCCGGCGAAAAGGGTCAGCGAGCCAGGCACCAGGCCGCCACCGAACACCCGGTCCATCTCCCCGCAGCCCGTGGTGATCCGCGGCTGGGCCTCCGGCTTCACCTGCGCCAGCTCCACGGGCTCGCCGCTCGCCTGAGAATTCAACCGTCCCCGACGATTCGACGGCTTCTGGGCCGGCGCTTCCACCAGGGGCGTCCGTTCGCCGCAGCCGGAACAAAAGCCCATCCAACGCGGGCTTTCCTGCCCGCAGTGTTGGCAGAAGAAGAGGCTTCGCTTGGCTGCTTTCCTTGCCGCCATTCAGACCCCTACAGCAGACCCTTCAACCGCACCGCCGGCAATCGCTTCAACCGCTGATTCACCGGGTCTACCTCTATCCCGACAGACTCCAGCGCCGTCACGCCTAGGAGCGGCTCCGCATCCTCATCCCCCATGATTATCGTCCCTCCCACAATCTCCCCCATGAACTCAATATCGGCCGTGGTAACGTCCAGTATCAACTCACTGCCATCGGCCAATTCGTATACCCTGCGACCTTTCGCCGCAAGCCCTATGGCTTCCAGATGCTTTCTCGGCGCCAGGCAGTCCGTTGCCCCCGTGTCGACCAGAAACAGCGCCTCCCACGTCTTATCAGGCTGCGCCGGGTTCCGAATAGTCACAGTAACGTGCGTCGCTCCCGTCGCTCCCATCGCTCGCTCCCTCCCTCCTTCCGAATAATCGATCGCTTATCTTCTGCATTCTATCATCCCCATACTCTATAATCCCATCCCCACATCTCCTCCTCCCCTATCCACTCCCCCTCTCCGGCGCACGAGTTCCCCATATCACCAGCGCGGCCAAGACGTAGAGGCCCATCAATATCCACCACACCGGCAGATAACTGTGGCTGAAGTCGTATATGTATCCGGCTATGGGCGCGCCCGCCCCCGACGTCACCAGGGTAGCGGGCAACACTATGCCCCGAATCGTCCCCAGAAAGGCGCGCCCGTAGTAGTCGGCCCAAACAAAGGTGGTAACTATCATATTGGCCCCAACGGAGATCCCGAATAGGATGACGGAGGCGAACAGGAAGAATGGATGGGACGTGAAAAACATGAGGCCGACGGCAACAGCAAATCCCACGCTGGAGACCGCGCCCACGTATCTAACGGGGAAGCGGTCCACCATGAAACCGGCGGCCAGGGCCATCAGAGCCGCGCCGGCAGCGTCGGCAGCGAAGGCGTAGGATACCAAACTGGCGTCGAACCCCTGCTCCACCCAGTAGGGCAGCCGGTGGATGCTTCCTCCGCCCGCCGCAAGCCCCAGCAGTCCGAAGAAGAGAATCAGCCGCCAGAAGGTTCTCGTCCTCATGGCCTGGGTTGCGGTCCACTGTATCTCTTCCCTCGGCTGTCCCCTCTGGAGCTTGGGGTTGACATGGGCCCGTCCATCCGGCAAGAGTCCCATGTCCTCCGGTTGCTTCCGCAGGAAGATTAGCGCCAGCGGCGCGGTTAGAGTCACACTGACCAGGGCCAGTATCAGCCAGGCGCTTCGCCAACCCACGCCGTCAATGAGAATCTGAGTGATGGGCATGAAGGCTATTCCGCCCATGCCCAGGCCCATGGTGGCCATAGCCAGGGCACGTCCCCGCTGTCGGACGAACCACTTTGCCACAGGCACAGAGGTCAGCAGGCCGCCCGGGGCGGAGAGTCCGATCAGTCCCATCACCGTGAAGAGGCCGAGAAACTGCCATGAATTCTGAACAAAGAACAGTCCCACCATGCAGGCGCCCGTCGTGATGGATGCAACGACAATCAACAACCGGCCGCCGTGACGGTCCAACAGCCGCCCAAGGAAGAAGCCGGAGATGCCGCCCGCCACCATCCGGGTTGTCTGGGACCAGCCGATGAATCCCCGCGACATGTCCAGGTCCTCTCCCATGGGGATTACGAAGAGGCCGAAGTTCAGGGTGCCGGTGGCCATGGTGCCAAAGTTCACCAGAAATAACGTGGCGACAATTACCCACCCGTAGAAGAAGGGCCATTGGGAGGGGCCGCGAAGCCGCTGACGCACCCACCCGGCCCAGACAAACAAGAAAGGCCTATCCACCGGGATAGGCCTTTCTTTCGTAAACTATTAGCCGTGCCTCATCGGGCGCTGCCGTCCCTCCCACCTTCAACAGGCAAAAGGACTGGACGACTTGCGTTGCTACCAGCGACGTCGTTCGCTGTCTCTAGGTGGACGCTGCAGCCAGCGCCTTCGCCTCCACCCCCACCACGATTTCGCCGTCATGTATGTCCACGTGCGCCACGTCACCCTCGTTCAGACGCCCGCCGAGGATCTCTTCCGAGAGCTGGTCTTCCACCACGTCCTGAATCAGGCGGCGCAACGGTCGCGCTCCGAAGTCGGGGTCGTATCCCTTTTCTGCCAAGTACACCTTCGCCTCGTCCGTCACCTCCAGGGAGATGTGCTTGTCTAGCAACTGCTTCTCCACTTCCTTCAGCTGCAGGCTGACGATGTTCAGGATGTGCTCCCGGTTGAGAGAGTGGAAGACCACGGTGGAGTCGATGCGATTCAAGAATTCGGGCCGGAAGAAGCGCTTCACCTCCTCCAAAACCTTATCCTTCATGCGCTGGTACGCCTGCTCTTCCGTCTTCGCGTCGTCCGACTTTAAGTTGAAGCCTATGGTGTTCTCCCGCCGGATCAAGTCCGACCCCAGATTGCTGGTCATGACAATAATCGCGTTACGGAAGTCCACCCTCCGACCCTTGGCATCGGCCAGATGCCCGTCGTCAAAGATCTGGAGGAGGATGTTGAACACCTCCGGGTGGGCCTTCTCAATTTCGTCCAAGAGGATGGTGCAGTAGGGCTTGCGGTGAACGGCCTCCGTCAGCTGACCGCCGTCCTCGAACCCGATGTACCCGGGAGGCGAGCCGATGAGCCGCGCGACGGTGTGCCGCTCCATGAACTCGGACATGTCCAGCCGGATCATGGCGTCATCGCTGCCGAACATGAAGTCGGACAGGGTACGGACCAGTTCCGTCTTGCCCACTCCAGTGGGGCCCAGGAAGAGGAAGACGCCCATAGGACGGCGGGGGTCCTTGACGCCGGCCCTCGCGCGGCGAACGGCCTTCGAGATGTTAACGATGGCCTCGTCCTGGCCTATGATCCGCTTGTGGAGTTCGTCCTCCATGTGCAGCAGTCGCTCCGTCTCCTCCAGCGCCAGCTTGGTGACGGGGATCCCCGTCCACATGCTGATTACTTCCGCTACGTCTTCCGACGTGACAGTGGTCTCCTCCTCTTGCCGTTCGTCCTTCCAGTCCAATTCCTGCTCTTGCAGCTGTTCAGACAGCCGGAGCTCCCGGTCTCGAAGCTCTGCGGCATACTGGAAGTTTTGCCCGCCGATGGCGTCGTCCTTCTCGCGTCGGACGCTCTGCAGAATCCGCTGGGTCTCGGCCATGGAGAGGGGCGTGGACGTGGAGCGGATGCGGACCCGTGAGGCCGCCTCATCAATGACATCCACCGCCTTGTCAGGCAGGAACCGGTCAGGAATGAAGCGGGCCGCCAGGTTGGCGGCGCTTTCCAAGGCGTCGTCCCCTATCTTCAAATTGTGATGCTTCTCGTAACTGCCGCGGAGGACTTTCAGGATTTCTGTAGTCTCCTCCACCGTAGGCTCTTCGACACGCACGGGCTGGAACCGACGCTCAAGAGCCGAGTCCCTTTCCACGTACTTCCGGTAGTCGTTGGGAGTGGTGGAGCCGATGACCTGTATCTCTCCACGCTGCAGAGAGGGCTTCAGAATGTTGGCGGCGTCCACTGCGCCCTCGGCAGCGCCGGCCCCCACGATGGTGTGAATCTCGTCGATGAACAGAACGCAGTTCTTGGAGCTGCGAATCTCGTCGATTATCTTCTTCAATCGCTCTTCGAACTCTCCCCGGTACTTCGTGCCTGCCACCAGGGATCCCATGTCGAGCGTCAAAAGCCTCTTGCCCCGGAGGGTGTCCGGCACTGCGCCAGCAACAATGTGGTTGGCCAACGATTCGACGATGGCCGTTTTGCCCACGCCGGGCTCGCCTATGAGCACGGGGTTGTTCTTGGTGCGGCGGCTCAGGATCTGGATTATCCGATCCCGCTCCGTCTCCCGCCCCACCACCGGGTCAAGCGTGCCTTCTCTCGCGGCCTTCGTCAAGTCTATGCCCATCTGGTCCAGGGTGGGCGTACGCGCGGCGCCCCTGCCCTGGGCAGTGGTGGTAGGCACGTTCTGGCTGAGTACCCGCTGGGTTTCGGTCCGCACCTTTTCAAGGGTGACGCCAAGGCTCTCCAGCACGCCGGAAGCGACGCCTTCGCCCTCCCTCAGCAGGCCGGCCAGCAGGTGCTCCGTGCCTATGTAGGAGTGGTTCGCCCTTCGCGCTTCGTCCACGGCCAACTCGATAACCTTCTTGGCCCTGGGTGTGAGACCGATTTCGCCCGTGACGGGCTTCTCGCCGCGGCCGATGATGAACTCCACGGCAGCGCGCACCTTCTCCAGGTCGATGCCCAGATTCTTGAGCACCCTCGCCACCACCCCCTCGGTCTCTCCCACAAGCCCAAGCAGGATGTGCTCCGTGCCGATGTAGTTGTGGTTGAACCTCTGGGCCTCGTTCTGGGCCAGCGTTAGTACCCGTCTTGCTCTCTCGGAGAACTTTTCAAATCTACTGGACATTGGCTAACCCCTCAGGACTGGATGGGTTAAGAGATGCTGTGTCGGTGCATAACTGGTACGGCGTCGTGGCAGTCTGGGGGGCGCCCCAAGGAACCGCTGCCTCAACCATTATAGTATAGGTTTGGCGGGCGAAGGCTGTAAAGGCATGAAACCAGAGCTTACAGTTAGTTTGCAAGGGGATTCTAGAGGTGGATGTTGCCGTCGAAGGCTTCGCCTGGTGTGAAGCTGATGGGGTTCTCAAGGAACCCCACGCATCACTTGTAAATCCCTGGCAGTGGCTTATTTTCCCACCTCGTTACCAAGGCAGTATCGTCAGCGCTGGGGCGTGTCACTTCCGTGTTCGGGATGGGAACGGGTGGGTCCACCCCGCTCTAACCACCAGAGAATATACTCCATATATTATGCTATAAATTTCACAAACTGACAAGGGGTTTGAGCGTACCATTGCGGATTCTCGCAGCTGGGGTTGCCCAGCTGAACCCTTGTAGGCGCGAATCGCGAACCGGCCGCCAGCTGCCCTATAGCCAATTTCCGTATATTTCTGGATTTCCCCCTCAAACAGGGAACGGTTTCGCCGGAAGGCGCATATTATCTGTTAGAGGCCTCTGACCCCAGCAACTATATAGTCCTCAAATGAGCCCCGATCAGTGCAACCCAACAGTCAGGGCCGGAAAAATTCGATGGAGAAAGGCAGGTAGCAATGTTACTGAGCAAGTTCTGGTTACTCCCATTGGCGTTGCTTGTCATCTCCGCCTGTACCAATTGCGAAGAAACCCGTTACTACGACGGCACACAGAGGGTCATCATTGACGACGTCAGGTTTGAGGTGGAGGTTCCCCATACTCCAGCCATTCGGGAAAAGGGTTTGACCGGCCGGCCCTATTTGCAGGCGGGCAAGGGAATGCTCTACATTCCCGACAGCCCGGATGCAGGCGTTTTCTGGATGAAGGGAATGCGGTTCCCCCTCGATTTCATCTGGATCGGAAGTAACTGCCGCGTCGTGGATGTCACCCCTTACGTCAGCGTCCCATATCCCGGTACTCCGGACGACAGGATACCGACATATCGTTCCTACCCCAGGGCCGCCTATACCCTCGAAGTCAACGCAGGAGATGCCGATAGGTACGACATTAGAATCGGTGACAAGGTGAAGTTCGAAAACATTTATGGGCATTGCCGACGATGAGGGCGTCTATCCAGGCATACACAATTTTGATCGTTGTTGATCTCTTCGGAAGTCACCCGGCACGAGGGATTACATTCGCTCAATGTCTTACACAAGTCCCCAATATCCTTTGTCCCACCCCAAATGCAAGGGATCGCTTCGCAAACGTAGCGTTACTCAAGAAGAGGGTGGGGCGTAATCACACCAAGGAGGAATGAAGATGACTAAGTTTGCGGTAATAGCCCTATTAGCGTTCGTTGGCTTGCTGGCAATCGCTGCCTGTGGCGGCGATGACGAGACACCCGCCCCCACAGCAGCACCCAGGGCCGCTCCAGCGCCTACAGCCGCCCCTACCATGGCGCCAACAGCAGCCCCCACGATGGCCCCCAGAGCTACCCCCAGAGCTACGGCTGCAAGGCCCAGAGCGACGGCTGCACCCACGCCTCAAGCCATGATAGAGTCTGCGGTGACTTCAAGGGCAACCCCGGCTCCCACAGCCGCTCCAACCCCGGCGCCCGCGGCTACGGCTGCGGCAATAACAGCTCCTGCCACCACGTTCAGGGACTATGCCAGGGAGCGATTCGTCTCCGCAGCCGTGGACAACGTCTCCACCTTTAGCCTGGATACGGACCGCACCTCCTACTTCCTCGCCCTCAACTGGGCCAGTAACGGTTACGAGATAGACCCCGACTCCGTTAGAGCAGAGGAGTGGATCAACGCCTTCAACTACGACTACGCGCAGCCCCGACGCGACGACAGCTTCGCCATCACCACAGACATCGTCACCCATCCCCTGGACAGCCGTTTGCACCTGGCCCGTATTGCCTTCCAGGCCCCCGACGTGGACTACGACACCACCCCCGTCAACGTCACCCTGGTGCTGGACGCCTCGGGCTCCATGGCCGACGGAAACCGGGTGGACATCGCCCGCGAAGCAGCCGAGAGCATCCGCCTCAGCCTCAGAGACCACGACCGCATCGCCGTCGTCCACTTCAGCCAGGAAGTCCTCCACCAGTACACCGTTGAGCACACATTCCCGGACGACAGGAATGTATGGAACTCCATCGGCAACCTCAGACCTGGCGGCAGTACCAACGTACAGGCTGGACTGGACGAGGCGGTATGGCTCGCCGACCGGGCCCGCAGGCAGAACCCAGACGCCTACAACTACATCATCCTCATGTCCGACGGCGTTGCCAACGTGGACGCCACTGACCCCTTCGCCATCCTTGAGAGCGCCGGAGACTACGACAGTTCCAACCCCCTGCGTCTCATCACCATAGGCGTGGGAATAGAGAACTTCAACGACTTTCTACTGGAGCAGCTGGCCCAGCACGGCAACGGCTGGTACCGCTACCTGTCGGACGTAAACCAGGCCAGGGCCACCTTCAGCCGGGAGAACTGGCTTGCGCTTTCCATACCCTTCGCAGACCAGACCCGCGCCCAGGTGACCTGGGACCCCAACGTGGTGAACTGGTGGCGGATAGTGGGCTACGAGAACCGCGTCACCTCGGACGAGTCCTTCACCCAGGCCCGTAAGGAGTTCGCAGAGATACCCGCCGGCGCGGCGACCACTGTCTTCTACGAGTTGGAACTGAAGGACCAATGGTTCACCGGCCCCCTGACCCTGGGAGACGTGGAAATCCGTTGGGTGACCCCTTCGACGGAAGAATCCAACCGGCAGCACGCAGGCATCACCAGCCACAACTTCGACTTCAACTTCGCCGACCCCAACCTGCGGCTGGGAGCAGTAGTTGCCCTGTTTGCGGACCGATACAGCAGCCTGCCCCACGCCGACACCTCCAGCCGGTCCGTCGTGGACGACCTGCTACACCTGCAGATGAGAGAACTCCAGCTGCTGCAAGCCGGCCTCGGTAACTTGGGAGCCTATCAGGACCTGGCCTTCCTGCTGGAGCACATTACAAGGAACTCACTGGATGTAGCGCGTGGTTCTTCAGGGTATAGCAGGTAGTTGGAAGGCTGCCAGCCGACGTGAAGACCCCTAATCGTTCATCCTAGAGAGCACGACGGCGAAGAATCTCGGTGATAGCAAGCTGAGATTCTTCGCCGCTCTCAGAGTGACGCTTGGGCTGGAAATTCCCCACAACACAACAGGCCAGTGCCGTAGCAATGACGGCGTAAACGCTCCTTCAATCCCTGGCCAACGCCTAATCCGGAGCGGCAGTCACCGCGTGGGACTGGCAACCCACCCAAACCTGCCCATCCTCGAACACTTCCTTCTTCCATATGGGAACCGTCTCCTTGATCCGGTCCACCACGTAGCCGCAGGCCTGGAAGGCTTCCTTCCGATGCGGCGACGCTACCGCCACCACCAGGCTGATATCTTCAATCTCCAACCGACCGATGCGGTGCAATATGGAAATGTCCTGAATCGGCCACTTCTGGGCAACCTCGTCAGCTATCTCCCGCAGCTTCTTCATCGCCATGGGCACGTAGCCCTCGTACTCCAGGTAGAGGACCGTCTTGCCCATGGACGTGCGCCGAGTGGTCCCCAGGAAGGTGACCACTGCGCCGTTGCTGTCCCGTCGCACCGACGCGGTTGCGGGCTGGGGATTCAGGGACTCGTAGGTTATCTGAATCATGCGATTTCTCCTATTGGCCATGCGGTTGGCGGCCCACCCCGCCATGTCATTCTGAACGGAGCGAAGCGGAGTGAAGAATCTCGTCCGTAAAACACCTCGACCCCCCGCTCACGGGCGGGATGAGGGCAACCTCGTCACCCTCTCGAAGCGTCAGGCCGCCCTCGGCGTACTCCTCGTTCACCGCAGAGACGATTTCCACGGCAGGTGGCGCCAGGTTGGGATATGCCTCCCGAATCTCTCGCAGCAGGTCGGCGAGGGTTGCGCCCTCCGGCAGCCGCCAACTGCATGTCGACGCGCCTGCCCTCTCCCGGTAGAGGGCGAAGAATCGCACAGTAACCTTCAACCTATCCTAACCTTTCACTACGTTTGCCAGAGCCGCCCTTGGGGGGTGGTCCGACGCCCTAATGGTACTCCTTGCCCTGCTCCAGCGCCGCCTCGATGGACCGCACCAGCCGCTTGGCTGATTCGGCGTCCAATTCCACCGCCACTCGCGCTCCGGGCCCCTTGGACGAGTCCACGAAGTCTATGTTCAGCGCGTGGTCGAAGGGCGCGTGGAAGGGGTGGTCAAAGGACACGTTCACCTGGTCTACCTTTATCCAGCCCTGCGTCCCCTTGCCGCAGCCGGAGATGGGCGCCGTCTCTACAATCATGGTACACATGGTTTCCCTCCTAGCCTGCGCCCTGTAGGTGCTTCCCAAAGAATGAAAACACCTTCTGCCAGCCGTCCACGGCCTGCTCCTGGCGATACATCGGCTTGTCGTAGTAGAAGAAGCCGTGGCCGGCGTTGGGGTACATGTGGAATTCGATATCCTTGCCGTGCTTCTTCAACTCCTCTTCGTGTCGGGCCACCTGGTCGGGAGGCGGCGACACGTCTTCCTCGCCAAACAGTCCCAACAGAGGGCAGCAAAGGTCCTTCGTCAGATCGAAGGGAGCCACGGGCTGCTGGGGAGTGAGGGCGTCTGCGGACTGAATAACATTCCCGCCCCATAACTCAACCGCGGCGTCCCAACCGGTGCTGCTGCAGGCGATGAGGAAGGTTTGGCGTCCGCCGGAGCATGAGCCGATGACACCCACCTTCCCGTTGGAGTAGGGAAGGCCCTTAACGTAGTCCCGCGCCGCCACCGCGTCGGCGATGACGTGTTCGTCGTAAGCGCCGCCCTTGCTTCGCGTATGCGCCGCAACGTCCTCCGCAGTGCCGTGTCCGAAGTCATAGAAGAGGTTGGGGCAAATGGCAGCGTAGCCGTGATGGGCGAACTTACGGGTGAACTCCTTGTAGACCTCATCCCAGCCGGGGATGTGGTGCACCAGCACGACGGTAGGGAAGGGGCCGGACCCCGTCGGGCGGGCGAAATAGGCGTTTATGCTGTCGCCGTTGTGTCCCTTAAGGGTGACGGTTTCGGCAATCATGCCTTCGTACATATCAGTTGTGTACATTTTTCTTGTCCTTTCTATGGATACGATATACCTATGTCTAGATACTTGCATTCCTTTCTATGGACGCGCTCTACCTATGTGTAGATGCTTGCCGTCCTTTCTAGAAGTGTGCTCTACATTAATTTACGGGAATCGGCCCTGTTGTCAACCTGCCCTCCATCCTTGTTCCCGCGGAGGCGGGAACCCATCTTCTCCCTTCCCCCTCCACCCACATGTCATTCTGAGGAGGCCCCGCGACGAAGAATCTCGCTCCCATCCACACCCAACCCCCCTCCCTTTTCTCGTTCCTGCGAAGGCAGGAACCCACTCTCTACCCATGTCCAACCCTCCCCTCCTCCACATCCCCCGTAGGTGTGACCCTTGTGGTCGCCCACCTTGCTCAACGTCATTTCCTCCCTAGTCTCCGTCGCCCCCACGAGTCCCGAAGCGCAACGGTCCGGTTGAATACGGGCGCGCCGGGGCGGGAGTCCTGCCCGTCCAGGCAGAAGTAGCCGATGCGCTCGAACTGGTATGGCGTTCCCGCCTGAGCCTCAGCCATCCCCGGCTCCAGCTTGCAGCCTTCCAGGGTGACCAGCGAATTGGGGTTCAAGTAGTCCTTAAAGTCGCCTTCCTCCGGTTTCTCCACGGTGAACAGGTGGTCATAGAGCCGCGCCTTGGCGCTGATGGCGTGAGCCGCCGAAACCCAATGGATCGTCCCTCGCACCCGGCGACCGTCAGGAGCATTGCCGCCCCGACTCTCGGGATCGTACGTACAACGCACCTCCGTCACCCGCCCCGTCTGCGGGTCTTTCGTGAAGCCTACACATCGCACCAGGTAGGCGTAGCGAAGCCGCACCTCTCTGCCGGGAGCCAACCGGTAGAACTTGCGCGGCGGGTCTTCCATGAAGTCGTCCTGCTCCACATAGAGGATTCGGGAGAAAGGGACCTTACGCGTTCCCATTGACGCGTCCTCCGGGTTGTTGACGGCCTCCATCTCCTCCACCTGCCCCTCCGGGTAGTTCTCGATGACCACCCGCAGGGGATGCAGAACGCCCATGACGCGACGGGCCTTGCGGTTCAAGTCCTCCCGCACGCAGTGCTCCAGCATCTGGATCTCCACGGTGTTGGGCCGCTTGGCCACGCCCAACCTTTCGTTGAAGGTCCAGAGGGCCTCCGGGGTGTATCCCCGCCGACGCATAGCCGAGAGGGTGGGCATTCGAGGATCGTCCCAACCGGAAACGTAGCCGCCCTCCACCAGATCCCGAAGCTTGCGCTTGCTCATAACGGTGTGGGTCAGGTTCAGGCGGGCGAATTCTATCTGCTGAGGATGATGTATTCCCAACTTTTCTATCAGCCAGTCGTAGAGAGGCCGGTGGTCTTCAAATTCCAGACTGCATAAGGAGTGGGTTATCCCCTCTATGGAGTCCGACTGGCCGTGAGCGAAGTCGTAGGTCGGGTAGATGCACCACTTGTCTCCGGTGCGCTGGTGGGGAACATGAAGGATGCGATAAAGCACGGGATCGCGGAGATTCAGGTTGCCGGAAGCCATGTCTATCCTGGCCCGGAGGACCCGCGCACCGTCTTTGAACTCCCCGACCCTCATCCGACGGAACAACTCCAGATTCTCCTCAACGCTCCTGTCTCTATAAGGGCTGGGAACGCCGGGCTGAGTGAATGTCCCTCGGTACTGGCGAATCTCGCCCTGGGAGAGATCGCATACGTAGGCCAGACCGGCCTTGATAAGATGTATGGCGAACTCGTAGAGCTGCTCGAAGTAGTCGGAGGCGTAGTAGAGGTGTTCGCCCCAATCGAAACCCAGCCAGCGCAGGTCTTCCTGGATGGCGCGGACATACTCTTCATCCTCCTTGGCGGGATTCGTGTCGTCGAACCGCAGATGGCAGGCTCCGCCATATTCTTCAGCGATGCCAAAGTTGATGAAGGCCGCCTTGGTATGCCCGATGTGCAGTTGGCCGTTCGGCTCCGGCGGGAAGCGGGTGACTACCCGACCCTGGAACCGGTTGCTCTCCACGTGCGACTGGATAATTGCGCGAATAAAATCGGTGGAGGGAGCAGTCTGGGATTTGGTCTTCTGCGTGGTCATGGATTGAATACTCTGCCTGGAAGTTATGCAACAACCATACCCAAACGCGACACGTTCCACAAGAAGCCCCTCCCCCGTCACTCTCTCCCTCCCGTATTTCCCTTCCCCCTCGACGGGGGAAGGTTAGGATGGGGGTGCTCCACCTCGTGTCCTCGCGGATGCGGGGACCCATCCCCTTCAATCCAGAGGCCCAAACCCATCCCCACGTAGGGACTGCTAACCGCCCGCACTCGATAACAACAACCCATCCCAAACCCCGTGCGCTATAATAGAAACCCGGAGGGATGGCCGAGTGGACTAAGGCGGCGGTCTTGAAAACCGCTTCTCGTCATGCGCGAGACGTGGGTTCGAATCCCACTCCCTCCGCCACTAGAACACCAGCTTTGCGTCCTTGGGACGCTTCTTGCCGCCGTGGACGGACGGCTCGGCGCACCACTTCGACGCCAGCCGCCGCACCCCCTCGTAGACGTCCTCGTCGAAGCCCAGCAGGTCGCAGACGACGCGACGGTCCAGCAAGGCTCGATTGGGGTCTGCGTCGGCTAGGAAGGCGGGCATCAACTCCTTGTCCCGGAACTCGTCGAAGATAGCTTCCGCCTTCATCAACTGCTCATCCGTAAGCGCCCGAAAGTCAAGGACGGGAAGTGAATCCGCGGAACGAATAGCCATTCCAGCCTTGCTGGATTGCTGGCGGCTGGAGTGCCACCAGTACGCTAGTAATCCCAGACTGGAGTTGCTCCACACCGAGAAGGCGTAGTCGAACCTCATGTCGGGGAAATTGACGTTGGGCCACACCCTACCGCCGATACTTCTTTCTTCAGTGAATGACACGGCTAGTGCTTGGGAGCCGAAAGTGAATTCACGGTTTAGGTGAGCCCTGCCGGCAGTAGCCCAAACTGTGGCAGCCTTAATCTCCATACCTAGGCGGACTCTTAGTTGGGAGTCCGGAACGCAAATGATACGGGTTTCATTTCTAGCGTTGTGATTCCACAAGGAAGGATAGGTAGCAGTTGCAGAGTACACCATCCGAGTGAACGGTCCTTGTGGAGGTTTTCCTGTGATATCAAGATCATATAAGCCGAGAGAGCCTACATCGGCTAGTTCAGATACCTTTAGTTTAACCGGAGAATACTGGCCTGGTAGCCATAACTTTGAGTCTGCTAGGGCGTGGGCAGTTTGCGCCAGAGAGTAATCCGCTAGGCGCACTGCGCCCCAGACTCCTCCATCCAAGCCATGATGGACGGTTATCGCCTCTCCGGCCAGTTCCTCGCCTACCATCATCGGTGTACCGCCGTACGGCCCGTCCTCAATGGCACTCGCTTGATTGCTATCAGTAAGCTCACTTGCAAGTAATCTTGCGTGGGAGAAATTTTGTGGCCTGCGTCGAAGGGACGCGAATTTGTATTTTCCGCGAGGAGGTTCACCCTTTCTTAATTTCCGAGCAACCACTAGAGACTCAGCGATTCCGGTATCAGAAGAAAACGACATTTCTCGTCCGTTGGCAGCAATGCTCAGAACCGTGAAATCAGTGAAATCTTGGGCCATCATCTGTCTAAAGGCTCTCCACGATGATGCGGCAGAGGCTGTTAGAGGTAAAACAAGCGCAAGTACACCGCCGGGCTTTAACTTGCGCTGGGCTAAAGCCGCAAACGCCGAAGCCATGCCTGCGTGACCATGGTAACAAGTTCCTTTTCTGAGTTTGGATAGATGTTTTGCCATATCCCGTTGATCCTGATCGATGCTTTCAAACGCGGCAAAAGCTGGAGCAAAGATTCCAATATGCATCGTTTCTTTGGCGGTATTGCTGGTAAATGGCGGGTTCATTATCACCAGGTCGAAATCCTCGTCGGGTATTTCGGCCCTCACCTGGGAGGCGGTTTCCTCGCCGGCGCTGCCCGTGCGCCGCGCCGGGTCGCTGGTGTTGAACAGCGTCAACACGCTGGAGGACTGGAGCAGCTCTAGGGAGCCTATCATCACGCTGCCGTCCTCCATCCGACCGTAGGGCATGGTGTAGAGGCGGGACTCTTGAAAGTCTACGGAAGGTTCCACGCCGGAGAGGGTGGAGCTTGTTATGTGGACGGCAGAGGGCATGACGTCGCAGCCGTATAGCACCTCCTCCATCATCACTTTGTGCAGGGCTTCAGGATCGCCGCCGGCGCGTTCGTGCCGGGCGGCAATCTGCTCGTAGACCGCAGAAATAAGCGCGCCGGTGCCGCAGGCGAAGTCTCCCACCTTCAGCCGCCGAATGGCTTCTAGGTCGCGCCAATCGATTCCATCCATTTTGGCCACAGCAAGCCGAGCCAACAGCGCCGCCGAGGCGGGCAGGGTGTAGAAGGTGGCCAGGTATTTCCGGTCGGCGATGAGCCGCTGGAAAATTCGGCCCGTCAGGTCGTGGGCGTTGTCTACGCCTGTTGCGCGAACGGACTGGGCAGTGTTTCTGAGCTGTCGCAGGATGATTGCAGCGTCGCGAGAGTCCAGCCGCTCCAGAATGTCCTTGGCGATGGCGAAGATGGCAAAGTAGTTGATAGTCAGAATGTGCCGCCATGCGGCCAGGGTCTCCGCCTGGGGGTTGGATACGTCGTCGCCACAGACCAGGGCCAGTGATCGGACGTTGGGGTGCATTCCGGCGATGCGCTCATGGAAGACCAGGGCGTTGGCCATTATTGCGCAGGCCATGCGGCGGGTCTGGGGGACGTTGGTCATCCCCAGCAAGCGGGCTATGTCCGCGGCGATGGCGGGCCGCGTCTCGCTGACCTCATCCAGGTGCTTTGCGGCTCCGTCGATACCCTTCTCCAGGATGGTGGCAGCCTGGTCTACGGCGCGTTGGGGTACGGAGACAAGGCGTACCATGTCGGCCAGGTCCTCCACGGAGCCGTCCAGCCAGCCCGATTCCGGGAACCGGCTTACGCTGCCTTCGGACTCCTCTGCGAAGACACAATAGGAAAGCTTTGCTTCTTTGAGGTCGGCTCGAAGATCGTTGGATTGCCTGAGAGACTGTGGGTAGCGGAGGGCGATGACGGCTTCGATAATGCGGCCGTCTACTGTTGTTTCGAGGCCGAGGCGGTCTTTTGCTTCCTGCTCAACGTTGGCGGCAGGCATGACCTCTGCCTCGATAACCACCGGCGCACGGCCTGTAGCTGTAATGAGTATGTCCGGCTGCAATCCTGCATGTCCGGCGATTGCCTGGGTGTTTTCAGAATGCACCCTGCTTCGGCCCATCATGGCCTGGAGCAGGCCGCCAAGGGCGTTGTTGGCGCTGGGTTCGGTTTGTCGGGGCATAGCTCCAGGATGATAGCACAGCAGGGTGGGGCCGACGCTGCTCAGAAGCGGGTATTCTCTACACGGAACTTCCGCTTGACGAATGCCGTAGCTTTTAGCTAAAATATAGATTATCGTGGCGGCTGGACCGCTGCGTTTATGTGTTTGAACGAGGATACGGGCCCCAGTGGCGCAATGGTAGCGCAGCCGACTTGTAATCGGCAGGCTAGCGGGTTCGAATCCCCTCTGGGGCTATACCTCCAAACACCTAGAACAACAAGAAGGGAAATAACATCGGCTAAACCCGTTGGCCTTCATTTTAACCTGTGATAAACTATACCCACCCTTGATTCAGGAGGGGTGGGTGAGTGGTTTAAACCACCAGACTGTAAATCTGGCGCTCGAAAGGGCTTCGCAGGTTCGAATCCTGCCCCCTCCACCATCAGATAGCCTATAACAAGAACCAAACCAAACTCACTGCCCACATAGCTCAGACGGTAGAGCACGCCCTTGGTAAGGGCGAGGTCGACGGTTCAAGTCCGTCTGTGGGCTCCAGTAGACCTAGACCCAATATAATTCTCAAAAAAGCAGGAGGAACCTAGATGGCAAAGCAGAAATTTGAGCGAGGTAAACCTCACGTGAACGTCGGCACCATCGGCCACGTTGACCACGGGAAGACCACCCTCACTTCGGCGATGACCATGGTTCTGGCAAACCAGGCCACCGGCACCAACTTCCGCGCCTTCGACACCATCGACAATGCCCCGGAGGAGAAGGCTCGCGGCGTTACCATCAACATCTCCCACATCGAATACGAAACCGCCAAACGCCACTACGCCCACGTGGACTGCCCCGGACACGCCGACTACATTAAGAACATGATCACCGGCGCGGCTCAGATGGACGGCGCAGTGCTGGTGGTCAGCGCGCCCGACGGCCCCATGCCACAAACCAGAGAGCACATTCTCCTGGCACGCCAGGTTGAAGTCCCCCGCATCGTCGTTGCCCTCAACAAGGTGGACGCCATGGACGACGAGGAGCTATTGGAGCTGGTGGAACTCGAGGTTCGGGAGCTTCTCAGCGACTACAACTTCCCTGGCGACGACACCCCCATAGTGCGGGTGAGCGCCCTCAAGGCCCTGGAAGAGCAGGAGTCAGGGAACCGCGGCGGTCCCTGGAGCCAGAACATCTTAGAGCTCATCGAAGCGATGGAGGACTATATCCCCGTGCCGGACCGGCCCAAGGACCGCCCCTTCCTCATGCCCGTCGAAGATGTCTTCGGCATCAAGGGACGTGGCACCGTAGTCACCGGCCGTGTCGAGCGCGGCACCATCCGTACCGGCGACCCGGTGGAGATTGTCGGCTTCGGCAAGGTCTCCAAGTCCGTCGCCACCGGCCTGGAGATGTTCCACAAGACCCTGGACGAGTCCGAGGCCGGCGACGCCGTGGGCGTCCTCCTCCGCGGCGTGGATCGCGAGCAGGTCGAGCGGGGCGAAGTCCTCGCCCAGCCCGGCACCATCCAGCCCCACTCCAAGGCCAAGGCGGAAGTTTACGTCCTCAGCAAGGAGGAGGGCGGGCGTCACACCCCCTTCTTCACCGGCTACAAGCCCCAGTTCTTCATCCGCACCAGCGACATTACCGGTGAGATCAGGCTGGACGAGGGTGTGGAAATGGTGATGCCCGGTGACAACACCACCATGGAAATCAGCCTCATCTACCCCATCGCCATGGAAGAGGGCCTTCACTTCGCTATCAGAGAGGGAGGCCGCACCGTGGGCGCAGGGGTCGTCACCAGCGTGGGAGAATAGAAAATGGCTAGAAAACGCGGAGAAGCCCGCATCCTCGTTACCATGCAGTGCTCCGACTGCCGGGAGAGGAACTACACCACTAGCAAGAACCGCCGAAACGACCCTCAGCGGCTGGAGCAGCGCAAGTACTGCTCCCGCTGTCGGACCCATCGGTCCCATAGAGAGGTACGTTAGATGAGCACCCGCGGGCCCGGCACCGCAGCCTTCCGCCGTCCCAGCCAAGATCAGTTGCGTCGGTTCCGCCCGTTTGAGTTCATCAAAGAGGTCATCGCAGAACTACGAAAGGCCGTCTGGCCCACCAGGGAGGAGACCATACGCCTCACTTGGGTGGTTATCGTCATCGGCGCCCTGGTGGGGACCATACTCGGCCTGTACGACTTCACCCTTTCCAGGACTCTCACCCAGTACGTAATTCTTCCCTAACCATCCCATCAATCCGACCTCCCCCCACTAAGGAAATGAAAGCAACGCCAGAAATCCACCAAGATTCCCAGTGGTACATTGTCCACACCTACTCCGGACAGGAAGACCGGGTGAAGAAAAACCTGGATATCCGCGTCCAGAGCCTCGACATGCAGGACCGGATATACCAGGTCGTGGTGCCCACGGAGGAGGAAATCGTCATCCGGGATGGAAAGCGACGCAAAGAGCGTCGAAAGGTCTTCCCCGGGTATATCCTCATTCAGATGAAGATGGACGACGAAAGCTGGTACGCCGTGCGAAACACCCCCGGCGTTACAGGCTTCGTTTCAACCGAGGACGAGCGAGACAAGCGCGCCAAGCCCATTCCCATGGAACCTGAAGAGGTAGCCTCGATCATGTCTCAGCTCGAGACAGGGAGGCCTCGCGTCACCGTGGGCTTGCAGATAGGCCAAACGGTCCGCATCATCGCAGGCCCATTCGCCGACTTCATGGGTACTGTTGGAGAAGTGGACCCGGACCGCTCGCGCATCAGAGTCCTCGTATCTTTCTTCGGCCGTGAGACGCCGGTGGAACTGGACTTCCTACAGGTGGAGAAGCTCTGAGGACCGCCCCAGCGCCCGAACGCTCTTCACACGCGACAAGATACATCAATGAAGGTTCCAGAAAACCCGCGCAAAGAGAGTCTTCCGAGAAAGGGTTAAAAAAACGTGGCAAAGAAAGTTAGAGCCATCATTAAACTGCAACTCGCCGCCGGCCAGGCCAGTCCGGCGCCGCCGGTGGGGCCCGCCCTTGGGCAGCACGGCGTCAACATCATGGCCTTCGTCAAGGAGTACAACTCCCGCACCGCCAACCAGGGTGGCAACATCGTTCCCGTACACCTCACGGTGTTCGAAGACCGCTCCTTCAACTTCGTCACCAAGACGCCTCCGGCCTCGGACATGCTCCGTAGGGCAGCCGGCATAGAAAAGGGCGCGTCCTTGGCAAGGCAGGAGCAAGCCGGTTCCGTAAACCGTAGCGCCCTGGAGGAGATAGCCAAGCAGAAGATGGCGGACCTGAACGCCAAAGACCTGGCGGGAGCCACCAAGATAATTGAAGGTACAGCCAGAAGCATGGGCATTGAGATTAGCGAGGATTAGCCGGTGAAGAAGCAAGGTAAGAAACTACGGGACGCCATAAGCGCCCTGGACGCGGAAAAGTTCTATCTGCTGGATGAGGCGGTCGAAGCGCTGCAACTCGTCTCCAGCGCCAATTTCGACGAAACGGTGGAGCTACACCTGCGCACGAGCGCCGATCCCCGCCACGCCGACCAGCTTGTGCGCGGCGTGGCCATGCTCCCCCACGGCTTGGGGAAGACCATTCGAGTGCTGGTCTTCGCCAACGGCGAAGCCGCTGAAATTGCCAAGCAGGCCGGCGCCGACTACATCGGCGACGACGAGGTCATTCGCAACATCCAAGGGGGATGGGTAGACTTCGACGTCGGCTTGGCCATCCCGGATATGATGAGCAAAATCGGCAGGCTGGGCCGTGTCCTTGGTCCCCGTGGCCTCATGCCCAACCCCAGAACGGGCACGATGGTCCAGATGCGGGACCTGCCGCGAGCCATCGACGAAGCCAAGAAGGGGCGCGTGGAATACCGAATCGACCGCACCGCCATAATACACGTGCCCGTGGGCAAGGTCAGCTTCGCCCAAGAGAATCTGGTAGAGAACATTGCCACCATCATGGACGCCGTGGTGAAGGCCCGGCCCACCACCGTCAAGGGCGCATTCATCAGGACGGCATTCCTGTCGAGCACCATGGGGCCGAGCCTGAAGCTTGACGTCAACGCCCTCATATCTGTTAAAGTAGAATAGCAAACCAACCGGCCGCTCAAGACAGCAGGTTCCCTACCAGGGATTAAACCGCCTGCCGAGGCGCCCCGGAAAGACCGACTCCCAACGGAGTCCTTCATTCCCGGCGCATGAGCGCGGGGAATTTTGGCGTATAGGCCAAGCCTGAAACGCCGGAACTCCCAGGAGCGGCCCCACAAAGAAAGATAAGGAGTCCTCAAGGAACTCATGCCAACAGACAGAAAGATCCAGCAGGTGGCGGAAATCAAGGATCGGATCGAGCGATGCAACATCGCCGTAGCAACCACTCACACCGGCCTAGACGCCAACGAGATGAACGACCTTCGTCGCCGACTCAGAGAGCGGAACGTAGAATATAGAATTGTGAAGAATACCCTCACCTACATCGCCGCCGAGGAAGCCTCCAAGCCCCAACTGCGAGAGGTGGTGCAGGGACCGACCGGACTCGCCTTCGGCTACGACGACCCCCGGCTCGTCGCCCAAACCCTGGAGGAGTTCATACGCGCCACCCGCTCCTCCCTCACCATCCAGGGAGCACTGCTGAACACCCGCACGCTGACGCCCCAGGAGGTCCACACCCTCGCCACACTGCCCTCTCAGGAAGAGCTCATGAGCCGGGTTTTGGGACAGATGCAGTACCCCATTACGAGACTGGTGGGCCAGCTTCAAGCCCCGATAGCCGGTCTGGTCAACACCCTAAACGGGACCATTCGTGGGTTGGGTTCCGTTCTTCAGCAGCGCATCCAGCAATTGGAAACCGAGTCCGCCTGAGGGACTTTATGCATCGAATTCACACTCCGTGAAATCAACCAAACGATAAAATAACGTCAAAACGACAATAACCAGGAGGAGTTATGAGCAACCAGGAAATTTTGGAAGCAATCAAGGAAATGACCGTAATGGAGCTTTCTGAGCTTGTTAAGGCCCTTGAGGACCAGTTCGGCGTCTCCGCCGCCGCTCCCATGGCCGTTGCGGCTCCGGCAGCAGCAGCAGCCAACGGCGGCGCCCCCGCCATCGAAGAAGAGGAGCAGACGGAATTCTCCGTCATCCTAAACGAGATTGGCCCCAACAAGATCAACGTCATCAAGGCCGTCCGCGAAGTCACCACCCTGGGCCTCCGCGAAGCCAAGGCCGTGGTCGAGGCTGCTCCCAAGGCCATCAAGGAAGGCGTGAGCAAGGATGAGGCCGAAGACGTGCAGAAGAAGCTGGAGGCCGCCGGAGCTAAGGCCGAGTTGAAGTAGACCGCTCCTACATCATCCTTACCATGAGAGTTGCAACTTGAGCAGGCGAAAAGATAGAGAGCGCTTCTTGGCCATGCAGCGCCTTAACCCGGACTACGTGGGCTTTCGGGGCCACGACAACCCTGCAGAGTCTTCCGGGCCGCCCCTGGAGAAGGTTACCTGCTCCCGGTGCGGTCGGGTCCGAAACGTGCCCGTTGGCGTGGCGTCGGAGCACCCGGATGACTACGTGTGCGCTACCTGCCAGGAAGAATTGGAGGAAGCGGAAGAAGAGACGGAAGGGGCCGACTGAATGTAAGCCCATGGAGCAACCTCCAAGAATCGCCTACAGCCCTATGATTCGGGACACTCCCGCCACGGAGCGCCCGCGAGAAAAACTTAAGAACTTCGGCCCAGACCACCTCAGCAACGCCGAACTCATCGCCATTCTGCTCAGAACCGGCGTCAAGGGAGAAGGCGTCGTCATCATGGCCCAACGCCTTCTCCAGCACTTCGGCGGACTGGCGGGCCTGGCAAGGGCCAACTTTGTCGAACTGTGTGCGGAACACGGCATAAGCGAAGCCAAAGCCAGCCAGCTCCTTGCCGCCATGGCTCTGGGCCGTCGACTCTCCAACCTGAAGACCACCGAAAGATTCGCCGTCAACTCGCCCAGAGACATCGCAAGTCTCCTCTTCGGCGAGATGAGCTTCCTCGACAAGGAGCACTTGAAGACGGTCCTGCTCAACACCAAGAATGAAGTCATGGGCGTCCGGGAGATCTACGTGGGCAACGTGAATTCCTCCATGGCCAGGCCTTCTGAAATCTTCAGACCCGCCATTAGGGAGAACTGCCCCGCCATAATCGTTGTCCACAACCACCCCTCCGGTGATCCCACCCCCAGCGCCGACGACGTAGTCGTTACCCGCCGGCTGGTGGAAGCGGGCAAGGTCCTGGAAATAGAAATGCTGGACCACATAGTCATCGGTAGCGACGAACGATTTGTCAGCCTGAAGGAGAAGGGCCTCGGCTTCTAAACCCGCCCTTCTCCCACACCCCTTGTTTATCCACGCCATCTGCAAGACAATTAGGGCATCGCACATACTCAATCCAAAGGAGCATCCCTTGTACTTCTACAACGCACAAGATAGAGCGCCCAAGGAAATTGTCCCTGGTGGCACAATCCGCACTTTCTGGGGAGAAAATACCCTCCTCTCCGTCGTAGACATAGACCCCGGCGTGGAGGTCCCCCTTCACACCCACCCCCACGAGCAGTCCGGCATCGTCCTTGAGGGAGAGCTGGAAATGGGCGTGGAAGGAAACGTTCGCCTCCTGAAACCCGGCGACATGTACATCATCCCAGGCGGCGTGGAACACTACGCCAAGACCGTCTCAAACAGCGCCAAGGTGCTGGATATCTTCAGCCCCGTCAGGGAAGACTACCAGTATTAAAGGGTAATGGCGGAGTCGCTGTCCCTCTCCGTTTCATCCAGCCATTGCCCCAGAAATCCCCGGCGTCTGAGGCCCTCAAGAAAGGTGTCCGCTTCCGTAATAACAGGCACGGCCGACGGCAACCAACTCACACCGCCGTCCGTTCGGCGAAACTTCCCCAATCAATACCACTAACTCGTTACTAGGAGGAAACTCATGGCCCAGGGTTCATTGGGAGGCCAAATCTACCGGCGCTTCGGCGCTCGCCCCATAATCAACGCCGCCGGCACCGTTACCCGTCTGGGCGGCTCCCGCACCCGGCCCGAGGCCCTCGTTGCCATGGCCGAAGCCACCAACCACATGGTGGACATGCATGAGTTGAACCAACGGGCCGGAGAGGTCATCGCCCAAGTTACCGGCGCAGAGGCCGGCTTTGTCTGCAACGGCGCCGCCAGCGGCCTCCTCCTCCAGGCAGCCGCCGTCATCGCCGGCGCCAACCCCACCATCGCCCAGCAGCTGCCCCACCCAGTCGGCGTACCCAACGAAATCGTCATACAGACCATCCACCGCTTCCCCTACGACCAGGCCTACCGGGCTGCCGGGGCCAAGCTCGTCACCATCGGTACAGGAAGACGCACCGCCCCCTGGGAGCTGGAGGCCGCCATCAACGACCGCACCGCCGCCGTCGCCTACCTCTTTTCGTCCTTCATCGCCCGAACCGGCCTGACCCTTCCCCAGGTGGCCGAAATCGCCCACGCCCGCGGCGTTCCCGTGATCGTCGACGGCGCTTCCATGGTGCCACCCAAGTCCAATCTGCGCCGCTATATAGAGATGGGCGCCGACCTGGTGACCATCAGCGGTGGCAAGGGCATCCGCGGGCCCCAGGGTTCCGGACTCCTCTTCGGACGCAAAGACCTCGTGGAAGCCGCCGCCGCGAACGCCAGCCCCAACCAGTTCCTCGGACGCGGCATGAAGGTCTCCAAGGAGGAGATAATCGGCTTCCTAACCGCCCTGGAGCTCTTCATGGAGGAGGACGAGGAGGTGGAGATGTCGAGGCTGCGCCGAATGGCCCAACGCGTCGTGGACGCCCTCATCGAGATTCCCGGCCTCCGCGTGTCCGTTGAGCACGACCAATACGACTACCTGATGCCCACCGCAGTCCTGAAGCTCGGCCCCGACTGGACAGGTCCCTCCAAGGACCAGTTAATGTCTGCCCTGGAGCAGGGAGACCCGCCCGTGTTCCTGCAAGGAACCTTCCTGCCTGAAGAGGAAACGGCCGTAGATCCCTTCAACCTGTCGGAAGAAGAACTCCCTATCCTAATTGACCGCCTCCGAGAGGAACTGCTGAGACAGCCGGGTTAGGCAAGACGTGACACTGCCCTTCGAATTTGTTTTGGAAGGTCCTCCCGTGTCGCAACAGACTCGAAGGAGAAGACTCGTCAGAAATTGGACGCAGAAAGTGCGGATTGCCGCGGGAAGAAAATGGGGAAATAATTCTCAGCTGGCCGAAGAAATCATGGTGACGATTACCTACGTTTACGCGGATTCGCCAATGGACGTGGACAATGTCCCAAAACCAATTCTGGATGGGCTGAAAGGCTTGATCTATTTCGACGATTCTCAGGTCACAGACCTCCTTTGCCGCAAAAGGCGCAATGACTTAGAATTGAGAATACCGAATCCTCCTTCCTTGCTCCGCTCAACTCATGAGCGCACCGTAGAATTCGTCCACGTCAGCGTGGAGAACGCTCCTAAATCGGAGGTTCCAGCATGAAGAGAACAGCGCCCGACATTCATTATCTCTCCAACCTCAGATCCGCTGAAGATTATCGCTTGAGGGGCTATCAGGTAGAGAGAGACGTGAGCCTGGACTTCTTCCCTGACTGCCAGGCCGATTTGCTCGCCACAAAGAACGGTGAGAAGAGAGTGGTTCTAGTAAGAACGCGAACGGCCCTGGCGGCTGATGGGCAAATTACCGAACTGGCTGAAATGCTCGATGGCATGCCCGGGTGGAGCTTCGACTTAATCCTGGTGCCGGAACCTGAAAAGCTGCCCTCTCCCAAGGGCACACGCATTTTCAATAGAGAACGCATCAACAAACGGCTGGAAGAAGTTCAGAAGTCCTTGGACGCGGACCTGCCGGAAGCCGCTTTCTTGCTCGCCTGGTCAGCCGCGGAAGCCCTCATCAGAGACTTGCTTGCCCAGGAAGGTATACCCCCCGACGGTATAACTTCAACTGCTTTCATTCTCAGCCAGGCGGTTCATAACGCGGTCATCTCCCATGACCATCAGGCCGAACTAAAACGTTTCCGGAATTATCGTAACGCCATCGCCCACGGATTCACCATGACCGACTTCAGCGAAGACCTGGTAACGGAACTGTTAGACCTTATCCGGCAGATTGAATACGAAGCCGCCCTGGACGACCGTTCGAACGGCCAAGCTTCCTCAAGCGACTAGGAATGCCCGTGGAAACCTAACGCTGCGGCGCAGGCGCCTTCTTCTTGCTGCCCGTTACCAGAAACAACACCTGCTCCGCTATGTTCGTTGCCCGGTCCGCCACCCGTTCCAGGTCGTGGGCAACCCATATCAGGTACGTCGCCCTCTTGATGGTCTTCGGGTCCTCTATCATATACGTCAGCAGTTCCCGGAATACCTGGTCGTAGAGAGCATCCACCTCGTCGTCGTCATCCCTGACCTGATGCGCCAATACTATGTCCCTCTCCACCAGCGCGTCGAGGCTTCGTCGCATCATGTTCATAGTCTTGTCCGCCATGCGGGGAATATCGATGAGAGGCTTGAGGGGCGGCTCGTCCCCCATCATCAAGCTGATCTTACCGATCCCCTCCGCGTAGTCGGCCATCCGCTCCAACTCTGTACCGATGTGCAAAACGGCCAGCAGATACCGAAGGTCTCGCGCCACTGGCGATTGGGTGGCGATAACGTGAATGCAGCGGTCTTCTATCTCCACCTGCTTATCGTCAATGATGTCGTCGTCCCGCACCACCTCACGGGCGGCTTGCATATCGCGGTTTCTGAGGGCGTCCATAGCCTTGGTCAGGGCCTTCTCAACCATGCTGCCCATGTCGAGCAGATCGTCCTGCAAGGTAGTCAGTTCCTGCTCGAATATCGTTCTTGGCATAATCCCCTCCTACTCGGCCATCCCTGCAAACAGCGTTGCCGCTAGCTGAACCGGCCCGTGATGTACGCCTCCGTCTGCTCCTGGCTGGGGTTGGTGAACATCCGCTCCGTACTGTCTAACTCCACCAGGTAGCCCGACCTATCTTCGCCCAACATCAGGAAGGCTGTTTCATCGGACACCCGTGCAGCCTGCTGCATGTTGTGGGTTACGATGACAATGCTGTAGTGCTCCTTCAACTCCCTGATAAGGTCCTCGATGGCCAGAGTCGCAATTGGGTCCAATGCCGAGCACGGCTCGTCCATGAGGATGACCTCCGGCTCTATGGCGATGGCCCGGGCGATGCATAGCCGCTGCTGCTGACCGCCCGAAAGCGATAGGCCGCTCTCCTTCAACCGGTCCTTCACCTCATCCCAGAGGGCCGCCTGACGTAGAGAACGCTCCACGGCCTCCGCCATGTTTCCGCGGAACCCGTTGATCTGCAGCCCGAAGGCGACGTTAGCATAGATGGACTTGGGGAAGGGATTCGGCTTCTGGAACACCATGCCAATCCTGCTCCGCAGCTCCACCGGGTCCACGTCGGCGGCGTTGATGTCATCGCCATCAAACAGGATCTGACCCTCGATGCGCCCTCCCTGAGAGAGTTCGTGCATCCGGTTCAGGCACCGTACCAGGGTGCTCTTGCCGCAGCCGGAAGGCCCGATTATGGCCGTCACCGCGTTGCGGCGCATGGGCATGCTTATATCCTTGATGGCTTTAACGTCGCCATAGTAGGCGTTGAGATCCTTCACCTCCAGAACGTGGTCTGCCTTCCCGTCCGGGGTCGCATCCTCGGGCTTCCGGGTGAAGTTTGCCTCTATGCGTCTCATGGTAATCGTGGTCACCATCTTCTCCTTCTAGCATAGACGTGCCTTATGGCTACGGCCACGCTGTTCATTAACAGTAGCACAATCAGCAAAACGACAATAGCCGAGGCCGCGTTCTCCCTGAACCCAGGAATCGGCCTCGCGATCCAACCGAAAATCTGCAACGGCAGCACGGTGAAGGAATCCAGAGGACTGGTCGGCGTGAAGAATACTGCATGGAACGCGCCGATGGCTATCAACGGGGCCGTTTCTCCAATGGCCCGGCCCAACGCGAGAATTATTCCCGTCAGTATGGCGGGCACTCCCGCCGGCAGCACCTGGTGCCAGACCGCCTGCCATCGGGTGGCCCCCAGGGCCATAGCCGCCTCCCTCATGGAGGGGGGAACGGACCGCAAAGCCTCTCTCGATGCCACGATGATTATCGGTAGGATAAGCAAGGTCAAGGTCGCTGCTGCGGTGACTATGCTCGGACCCAGCTTCAGTCCAATATTGAACACGGCCAGCCCTAACAACCCGTAAACCACCGACGGCACCCCCGCCAGGGTGCTGATGTTGGTCTCAATTAGCCGAGTGAACCAGCTCTTGGGGGCGAACTCCTCCAGGTAGATGGAGGCCCCCACTCCCACGGGAATGGAGAAGAGAGCGGTGAAGCTCATCACCCAGAGAGTCCCCATCAAGGCAGACTTGACGCCGGCCTCCTCCGGTTTCCGCGAGGGAAAGCTTGTAAGAAAATGCCAGTCGAGGCCCGCGAAACCGTCTAGGGCAACGTCGTACAGCAGCACAACCAAGGCCAGCACTCCAAAGAACGTGGCCGATAGTGCGATAGCCGCGAAGACCCACGACGACCACTTCTTGCCAAATCGCGGGGTAGTGTGGAATTGTGCCTTCGGGGGAGATGCGTTCATTATTCATACACCTCCCGAAATTTCCTTGTGAGGGCCCTGGCGATGAGGTTCAAGACCAGGGTAAACATGAACAACAGCAACCCGACAGCGAAGATGCTTCGATATTCGACTGTGCCCCGCGCCGTGTCGCCTGACTGAACTTCCATGATGTACGCGGACATGGCCTGCATAGGCTCCAAAGGGTTGGCCGACAAGTTGGAGACGCTCCCTGCCGCCAAGAATACTATCATGGTCTCTCCTATGGCCCGGGCTAGGGCTAGAAGGCCGGCGGCCATTATGCCGGAGAGGGCCGCGGGAACCACTACCCGCGTTGAAACCTGGGACCGATTGGCTCCAAGGGCGTAGGCCCCCTCCCTTAGTTCGTTGGGCACGGCTCGCATGGCGTCTTCGCTGAGGGACGCTACCATTGGTATCAGCAGTATGCTTATCGCGAGGGCGGCCGCCAATGCGTTGAAGGAGGTCTCGGCATTGAACAGATGCTCGAGGATGACGGGGTTGATGAAGTAGATGGCGAAGAAGGCTAGTACAACCGTCGGGAAGCCAGCAAGAACCTCCAGAGCCGGCTTTACCGTGGCACGCAGGGCTTCCGGTGCGTATTCGCTCAGATATATGGCCGTCAATATTCCCAGCGGGAAGGCCACGGCCATTGCCATCCCCGCAATCAGGACCGTTGCAGAAAGCAGAGGCAGTACGCCAAAGCTCTTGTTGGCGAAGAGCGGCCTCCACTCGGTGCCCGTCAGAAACTCAACGATGGACACGTCTATAAAGAAGGGAACGGCCTCCACTAGCAATACGACGACGATGCCAACGGTGGTAACCACTGAAAGCACGGCGCATAAGAACAAGAGCGCCATGATGGGAGCCTCCCGCAACCTGCGTCGCGGGAGGCGTCCCGTCCGCCAACTCCGTGGCAAAAAGCCCATGCTTGCCAGTTTCGTCGCGATGGCTCCTTATCCTTTCGGGTTCTCTCTCAAGTTTACCCGCTCCACTTTTCTTGCCATGACGTCGTGTGTCGCCCCAGCTGGAGACTTCCTAGTTAGCTCCCTCGAGTACTTCAGAGATGGGGGTCCCCGCTTCTATGGTGTTGAAGATGGACCCCGTCACCCCGTTGGTTACCCGGTCCTTGCCCCATTCGTATACCGACGCCGGCAGCGGCACGTATCCCACTTCCGTCACCAGGTTCGGCGCCTCGTCCAGATAGAAGTCCACGAACGCTCGTACCTCAGGCCGGCTCTCCATCTCCCCCTTGTTCACGTAGATGAATATGGGCCTAGCCAACGGCGCGTACTGTCCGTCCTCCACCGTTGCAGATCCAGGCTCCACGCACTCGCCCGTGTCCGGGTTCTCCACCGACACCGCATTTACCAATGATCGGTACTGCTCCAGGTACGCCAAGCCAAAGTATCCTATCCCGCCAGCACCTCCGTTCACCCCGATCGCTATTAGCGGGTCCTCTTCCGTCGCCAGGTCCAGGTCTCCCCGCTGCGCACCCGATTCTCCCATTACCGCTTCCGTGAAGTAGTCAAATGTCCCAGACGACGTCGTTGGCCCATATATCCTCAACCGCTGGTCAGGGAAGCTCGGGTCTACCTGGTTCCAGTTGGTGATCTCTCCCTCGGACTCAGGCCCGAAGATGGTCTTCAGCTGCTCTACCGTTAGACACGGCGTCCAGTCGTTCTCAGGACTTACCACTACCGACAACGCGTCGAAGGCCACTGGAAGTTCAATCACCTCTATCCCGTTGCCCGTGCATACGTCTATTTCAGACTCCTGCTTCGCCGGCCGCGACGCGTCCCACACCTCGATTGTCCCCTCTTGGCACATCGCCCGCCCCCCGGCTCCCGTGCCCGTGGACGCTACGTTTACCCGTAACCCAGGGTTCGCCTTGCTGAACTCTTCCGCCACCGCCTCGCTTATCGGGAATACCGTGCTAGACCCCGCTACCGCTATAGTCCCGCTAAGGGTCTCCCCCTCGTCGTCACTGCCGCCGCAGGCCGTAACGGCGACAACCCCTACCATTACAGCCATCGCCAAAACAATGTAGAACACGCTTCTCAAGGGCCATTCATTCATGTTGATAGACGCTCCTTCATTAGCTTTAGGAATCTCCCAAATAAAATACTGAAGGCAGCGAAACAACGCTATGTTAAAACAAGGTTAACGTTTGCCAAACACCGGTTAAACAAAGTCAAAGAAATGACTACGGATGAAGCCAGTAGGTGACATGAGTGCTAGTAGGTTCGGGCTTAGTAAAGGATGAGATGAGTTGGAACCAACCGCTGTTCCACCGGGTCCACTGCCAGGGCCAGCCCTTCCAGGGTGTAAGCGCCCAGTAGCGGCGGAGCATCGTCTTCTCCGAACACCACCAGAGTGACCACACTCTCCCCGTCGATGGTTGCCCACGCATGTCCGATATCCATCCAGATCCGCCGTCCGTCGGCCAACAAAAATCTCCGTTTGTCCATTGGCTCGACGCCCAACTCACGCAGCAAGCTGCCGGGCAGTGTGGTATAGGCTGCACCGGTGTCTACCGTTGCTTCTACTTCCCTAGACCTATGCCCGTCTATGCTGGAAATGCGAAGCAGCGATTTGAATGTTCCCACAGCAGGACCCTCGTTTGTCTTTATTGCGGATTCCATTTTACTGGATTCAGCCACCGCTCTGATAGTACGTTCTATTGTATTGCATTGAGGGGTCCCTGCCAACAGTGGCGGTGAGAAGAATAGAGGGACCGGGCTGTACCATCACGACCGAGCGGCAGGAATGGTGAAGGCGAAGGTGCTTCCCCCTTCCTCTCGGCTGCTCACCCAGATCCGGCCTCCGTGGGATTGGACGATGTGCTTGGCGATAGCAAGCCCTAACCCCGTCCCACCCTGATTATGGGACCTGCCCGCCTTGTAGAAGCGCTCGAAAACGTGGGGCATATCTTCCGGCGCGACCCCGATGCCCCGATCCGCCACCCGAACTTCCAGCCAACGCCCTTGATGCTCCACGTCCACGTGGACCTCCCCGCCGGAGGGCGTGAACTTCACCGCGTTCTCCACCAGATTGGAAAGGACCTGCTGCAGTCGGCCCTCATCAGCCGTGGCTTCAACCTCCGCGCCCCCGTCGTCCATGGTTAGCGATACCCCCTTGGCCCGCGCCTGCTCCCCATAAGTTTCCACCACCTCCGCAATGGCCCCAACCACGTCAACAGGAGCGAGGTTAAGCTGAACCTCGCCGCTCTCCAAACGGGAAAGATCCAATAGGTCCTGCACCAAAGCGGACATCCTCTCCGCGTTGTGAGAGATGCGGCCCAGGAATTGGCGCGCCGCTTCCGGGTCTTCCATAGCCCCGTCCTGCAGAGTTTCCGCCGAAGCTCTTACGGAAGCCAGAGGCGTTCGCAATTCGTGGGACACGTTGGCTACGAACTCCCGCCTGGTGGTCTCCACCCGGCGCAGCTGCGTCTGGTCATGCAGCACCAGCAGCACCGACTCCCTGCCCTGAAGGGTCAGCGGCGTGGCTATCACGTTGAAGAAACGCCTCTGGCGAGCCAGCCGAAATTCCAAAGTCTGGGGGGCCTTGGTCTGACGGCTTCTCGACACCAGCTCGCTGAGCTCGTGGTCCCGCACCACCTCTATGAGCCGCTGGCCCACTTCAAACCCAGGCGGCAAGCCCAGAAACTGCCGCGCAGCAGGGTTAGCCAACGTAGTGCGCCCTTCGTGGTCCAGCAGAGCCACCCCGTCAGTCATCGTTGCGAGTATTGTCGAAAGCTTGTCCCGCTCCTCGGAAAGTTCCGTCACTATGCCCTTCACGCTGGCCGCCATGGCGTTCAGCGCTTGGGCCAGTTCCCGGGTCTCCTGGACCCGACCGGTAGGCATCCGATGGTCCAAGTCTCCTTGGGCAAGCCGGCTGGCCGCGGCGGTCAGGAGACGCAGCGGCCCTGTCCTTCGTCGCACCCGGATGAGAGCCATTACGACGCAAAGGGCGAACACCGCGCCTCCTGTGACCAGCACGGTGAGAACCGCCGCGCCCGCCGCCTCCTCCAACCGCGCCGCCAGGAAGACAGCGCCGCCCACCGTCACCGCCGCCGATAGAACGCCGCAGACCAGCAAGAAGCGCGCTTCAGCCCTCGATATGCCCATCATAGTTCAAACCCCCGGTAGAATATACATGTCGTGGGTGCGTTGCGAGCTAGGCGCACCAAGGGGAAAAATCATTCCTCAAACCGGTATCCCGTTCCCCGAACGGTAATGATGTGCCTGGGCGCTCCCGGCTCCTTCTCTATCTTCTCCCGCAGCCACCGGATATGGACGTCCACCGTTCGGGAGTCACCGAAAAATTCCATGCCCCACACCTCGTCCAGCAACTCGTTTCGCGTATACGCCCGTCCGGGATGCCCCGCCAGAAACGCCAGAAGATCGTACTCCTTTGGCCTCAGGTCCAGTGAGTTGCCGAAGATCCGGGCCGTGCGCGCCTCAAGGTTCAGGGTCAGACCTCCAACGTTGATGCTCTTCGCATCCTCCGGCGGGCCCACGTCCATCTCTCGCCGCCTGATGAGGGCCCCCACCCGGGCCATCAGTTCCCGAATGCTGAAGGGTTTGGTCATATAATCGTCCGCCCCAAGCTCCAGACCCCCCACCTTATCAATCTCCTGGTCCCGCGCTGTCAGAATGAGGATGGGCGTCGCCATCTCCCTGCGGACGATGCGACACACCTCCAGCCCGTCCAGCCCCGGCAGCATGATGTCCAGAACAATGACGTCGGGATTCCGCTCGCGGGCCAGATCCAGCGCCTCATCGCCGTCAAAAGCCTGAAGCACCCGGTATCCCTTCTTGGTCAGGTTGTACGTGAGAACGTCTTGCAGCGAATCGTCGTCCTCCACCACCAAGACCGTTCGCTTCACTACCTGCTGCATACAAAACCCCGGGAAGGAATCTCAGATGCCACTACGGGAGTTAGAGACGGCGGCGCTGGCCCCCGCAATCCGGCCAAACACGGACCCGGCCATCAGTCCCGCTCCACCTGGATAGTTGTGGTAGAAGAGGCCGCCCACCAATTCCCCGGCCGCGAATAGGCCTTGCATGGGCGTCCCCTCCGTGCTGAGAACTTGCGCCTGCTGGTTGATGCGAAGGCCCCCAAAGGTGAATGTGATGCCGCAGGTGACGGCGTAGCCCTGGTAGGGCGGCGTGTCTATGGGCAACGCCCAGTTGGACTTGGGAGGACTTATCCCGGCCGTTCTTTTGCCGTCCAAGCGGGTGGGGTCGAACTCCCCCGCCTGCACTGCATCATTGAACACCTCCACCGTTTCGACCAGCCCCTGAGGGTCGATGTCCAGGGCGTGGCCCAACTCTTCCAGGGTGTTCGCTTCCGCCATCGTGCATTGGGCGATGCGGTATTCGTCCCTCAGCAGATGCTTCACCTTACCGTCGAAAATCTGGAAGGCGGCCCGGCGCGGCTGGTTCATTATCTCCCTGCCGTACTTGGCATAAGTGTAGTTACGGAGGTCCGCTCCCTCGTCCACAAACCGACTCCCTTCCACGTTCACTACGATGCCGAAGGGGTAGGAATGCTTCTGAAACAGGTCCGTAACGTTCCGGTCTCCAGTCGGCGGAGCGTTAAGGTCCCAGGCGACCGCGTGGCAGCCGCTCCAGTGCCCATAGGACTGGGCGCCCACTTCCAACGCCATCCGAATGCCGTCCCCCGTGTTGTAGGGCACGCCGCGCACCTTCACCAGCTCCCAGCCCGGACCCAGATAGCGCGTACGCATCTCGGCGTTGGCCTCGAAGCCGCCGCAGGCGAGCACCACCGACCGGGCGGCTACGTCCCGCATTCCCCCTGGGGTCTGCACCCGAACACCGCACACTCCGCCGCGGTCGTCGGTCAGCAGCCTCACTCCCTTGGCTTCATACCACACCTCCACGCCGCGCGCCTTCGCTATCGCGAAGAGCTGGTCGGATAGGCCCTTGCCACCGCCTACGGCCTCCACCACCAAGCCCCCCCAGAAACGATGCTTGCCGTCCTGCATGAAGGACTGACGACCATAGAGAGGCACAAATCGAAGTCCCAAGCCTTGCAACCAACTGAGAGTGGGATGAGAACGACTCACCAGCGCCTGCGCCAGGGCGGGATCGCTCATGCCCTCGGTGACCCTCATCAAGTCGTCGTAGTATTGCGCCTCCGTATAGCTGCCCACGTCCAACGACTCCTCTTCTTGGGTCGACATGTCCGGTATCAGCGCCTTGACGTCATCCAAGCCCCGGTAGGCGCAGCGAATGGCGCCGCCGGTGAAGTAGGTGTTGCCGCCACGGAAGTATTCCGGCGCCTTCTCCAAGACCAGCACGGAAGCGCCCGCCTCCGCGGCGGAAAGCGCAGCGCAGAGGGCGGCGTTTCCAGCCCCCACCACCAAAACGTCGTAACCCTTGGTCATAGCGCCTCCTTACAACTTTAGATGCTATGCCCCAACCCCAAACGTGTCAATGCAAAGTGCAGAATCACCCTCCCCCTCCCGTGTCCTCGCGGATGCGGGGACCCATCTTCGCTGTCCCCTGTAAACCCCTTCCCCCTTGAGGGGGGAAGGTTGGGATGGGGGTGAATCCCATCCCCGACTACTTTCCCCCCCGTACTTGCAGTTCGCCTCCTACCCATCCCCGTCCACCCCCTTCCCTTGTCCCCGCACATAGAGACCTTTGCATAACCGTCATTCCGGCGAAGGCCGGAATCCAGAATCCCATGATTTAGCTATGGCAAGAGTCGTCCCACACCGCTATCTGAATGCGTTTCGGTAGTTATGCAAAGGTCTCGCGAATGCGGGGACCCATCTTTCCCCCACCCCCAAAAGTGACATCTCCCCCTTGCCCCAAATCCCCACCCCCTGCTACCCTCCCTCTCATGAAAACCTTAGAACAACTGTTTAAGGACTTCGATAACTTGCTAGACACTCTCGGAATCCCCCAAGAACCCCCCAAAGGCTCCTTCTACGACCTCAGCAGCGATGAGGACGAAGATCCCCAGCGCAAGCGTGGCGGCCAGCCCGGCAATCAGAACGCCCGCAAGCACGGCCTCTACTCAAAACACCTGCCCCCGGAACAACTTCAACAGTTCGACGACGCCCTGGCAGTCAGAGACCTGGGCCCGGAGATAGCCATCGTCCGCGTCAGGCTCAACGGACTCCTCAACGACCCCGAAGCCTCCCCGGACCTCATCAATAGGACCCTTAATGTCCTGGGCAGGCTCATGAACATCCAACGCCGCTACATTTACGGATAACCATGCCTGCAACCACCGTTCGTTTGCTCGACATTTTTCAAACGAATCTCACGCCTGAAACGAATGCTCTCAGGCACGGAATCGATTTTGCCAACGAATCTCTTCCAGGCCTGAACACCCGAAAACGAACATGCAGCCCAATACAAGACACCCGCCCGTTGCGCCTTTCAGGGTGAGGGGCTATTATGTCAACGCATCATCCCCCAATCGCGGGGAGTCTCCCCAACCACTAGGACGAGGAAACAATCAATGATCTACGAGACCATTCTGGTAAACCGAGAAGGCGGCGTTGCAACCGTCACCCTCAACCGGCCCCGGGTTCTCAACGCCATGAACCTGGCCCTATCCCAAGAGCTGGGCCAAGCCATCGCCAACCTGGAGGCCGACGACGAAGTTCGCGCCATTATTCTGACCGGCGCCGGAGAACGCTCCTTCTCCGCCGGCGCGGACATCCACGAGATGCGCTCCTTCACCCCAGAGCAAACGGCACAGGCCGCCGACATGCGGGGGCAAGGACAGCAGAGGGTGGTCAACTGCGCCAAGCCCATCATCGGCGCCCTCAACGGACTGGCCCACGGCGGCGGCGCCGTGCTCGCCAGCTCCCTCGACTTCCTTGTAGGGTGCGAGCGAAGCCAGTTTCGCTTTCTGGCCGTCGCCTACGGCCAGATGAACTCCACCTGGACCCTCCCCGTCATCATCGGCTGGCCCCGCGCCAAGGAGCTTCTCTACACGGGTCGCGTCGTGGAAGCCGAAGAAGCTTACCGGCTCGGCCTTCTGAACCACCTCGTGCCGGCGGACAAGCTTATGGATAAAGCTATGGAGCTGGCCCAGACAATCGCCGCCAACCATCCCCGGTCCGTCCAGGGAGTGAAGAGTCTCATTCAGAATAATCTGGGCCACTCCTGGGAGGAGATGCGGCAACGGGAGCACATGGCCCGCAGGACCACCCATCGGGGACTGGCCGTCGAGGATGGATTCCAGGAATTCATCCAGCGTAGGGGCAGACCCCTCCAAAAGTGAAGTCAAGGGGCTGGTCTAACGCCCCGTCATCCACTACAATGAGGCGCACGCTGCAGTAATGAACGCGAGTGATTAGAGGCGGAGGAACCGTGGACAAACCCGCAATACCGCTCCTCCAATGCCTCGGGCGCCGCAACCCTTGCTATATAATAAGGAAGTGAAAAGAAATCTCACCGGTAATAGAGAAGCCTTTCCCGAAGCCCCAACTCAATCTGGGCAATTGACCCCTATGGCGATAGTGAAGCTATTGCATTGGCCAATGACAACCCTATATAATACGCCCGCAGTTCCCCACTGTTGCTTGTCAATTGCCTAAGAACATCTGATTACGCTAGCCGTTAAAGGAGGTTAGATGTACTTGTCCAAAGTCTTCAAAGTAGTCCTGTTGCTATCTCTGATGGCACTTATCATCCCCCTCAGCATCGCCCGCGGGCAGGTGACCGTGGGTACAGCTATGATCGAGGAATCCTCTACGGGCGCCTCCGACATGCTGACAACTAAGCTGAACACCCTCCCCAGCCCAGGGGAAGGCAACGCTTATGAAGGATGGTTGGTAACCGCCGATGGCGCGGGTAAGCTCAGCGTTGGCGTCTTCGAATTGGACGACAGCGGCAACGTCGACGAGAGCTACACCCACCCCGACGGCATGAACTTGGCAACCGGCTACAGCCAGTTCCTCGTCACCATCGAACCCTCCCCAGATACGGATACGGAGCCCTCAGGCGTAATTGTCTATTACGACGTGATTCCTGAAGACGGCATCATGTACGTCCAGGGGCTGCTGGATAGCGAATCCGGCGCAACGGTGTCTCTCGTCGGACAGACCCAACTTGCTGTTACCCACGCCCAGCTAGCCACGGAAGGCAAGACCATCGAAGAAGTGCAATCGCACGCTTCCCACGTGATCAACATCATCGAGGGCGCCGATGGCGACAACTTCGATGACGCTCACGCAAACCCGGGAGACGGAATGGGCATTGCGGCCCACGCCACCGCCGCCGCCGGGCAAGCTCAGGGCGCCGTCGCAGCCGTGCCCACCCACCCCAACTTCCATACCTACTCAGGTCAGGTCGTCAGTTCCACCAACAACGTGACCTCTTGGGCCGGCATGGCCCGGGACGCAGCCATGACCGCCAAGGCTGCCAGCGACATGGTTACCGCCAGGGCTTACGCCACCAACGCTCACACCCTGGCGAGCCGAGCCTTGAATGGCCGGGATAAAGACCTCGACGGCGCCATCGTTACCAGAGAAGGCGAAGGCGGCGCAATGCAGGCACACATGGCCGCGCAAGACATGGCCGGCTACAACGCCATGGTCGGCGCTGGTCCGCCCGACACCGGCGACATAAACTTCATGACCCTCGCCCTCATTGCCCTTGGCGTCGGCGCAGTCATGATAGTCGGCGGAGGGACCATCCTCCGGCGCAGCCGGGCCCAGGCCTAAACAGCCCTCAAACCTTACGAATCCTATGAACCCCTCGGCACATGCCGAGGGGTTCATGATTTCTCTGAAGGAGCCTCATCCCCCATGGACAAGATTCGCCACGCCCATTCGGACATAGCCCCTACCCTCGGCAACTACGTGCGGTCCCTTCGCGCAGGGTCAACTCTCTACGTATCCGGTTGCACCGCCGTCGGCACCCCCTCAGAGAACGAGGACGTTATCGCCCAGGCAAACGCCACCCTGGAACGTATACAGGCCATCGTCCACTCCGAAGGCGCGTCCATGGGCGACGTCGTCAAGCTGGTAATCTACGTTACGGACATGGACGCTTTCCGTCCGCGGCAGCCGGAATTCGAAGTCCTTATGGAACGCTACTTTCAGGGCCAGTACCCCACCAGCACCCTGGTAGCCAGCCCCGGCCTCGCCCGCCCCAGCCTGCTCATAGAAATAGAACCCACCGTAGTCATATGACCCAGCCCATTGACCGGAATTACCGCCCACCGCTAGAATATGCCACGGTTCATAGCATCCTTGCCCATGTGAAACTAGACGAGAAAGGAGCCCGCTCCCATGCCGAACCAGACGGGAAAACGCTACACCTGCTCCCAGTGCGGCTCCGAATTCCTTGTTACCCGGGGCGGCGACGGCGAGTTGAAGTGCTGCGGCGAACCCGCTAACCTCAAGAGCTAGAGGCCGCCAGGATAGCCTCAACCCCCTAGACGAGCACCTGAAACTCTCCCAACCGACTTCCAAACACCAGGATAAAAGAATGGCCAACCAACTCGGAAAACGTTACGCTTGCCAACAGTGCGGCTCCCTTATTCTCTGCGTGCGACGTGGAGACGGCGTAGTCGTCTGCTGCGACGTGGAAATGGCCCTCCAAGCGCCTCGGCAACTCCCCTCCTCAGACTAGCCCAGTTGCCAGGACGCTCCTGCGGGCAGCAAACGCAGTGCCACACCGGCGATGAGTTCGTCATGTGGGCCCAGGACCACTTCGGTAAACACGCCGGATACGCCAACCAGTTGCTGTTTCGCGAGCAGCGCGACCGGTTCCATCAGAGATAGACTAATCCACAACGGCTCCGGGCTGGGACTCCACGACGAAGATCCGGTCAAGCCCAGCGAGGTCCTTCTCAACCGACGTCGCCGCCGCCGGAAATAGCCTCGTCGCCATTCGCCGCAGCGGTTCACCCTGGCCCGGGTCTATCTCCAGCAACATCACGCCGTCCACAGCCAGCTTGCCCGCCGCCTGACCCATCAATCGACGCAGCACTACCATGCCGTCGGCTCCTCCGTCCAGCGCCGTCCTCGGCTCCCAGGCCAATTCCGGCTGGAGGTCCTTCAGACGCGCCGACGGGATATACGGGAGGTTGGCCACAATGACGTCCACCCTACCGGGCAGCTGCTCCAGCAAGTCCCCCTTAAGTAGGGTGATTCGCTGCCCAAGGCCAAACTTGTCGACGTTGACCCTCGCCACTTCCAGCGCATCCGCCGAAATATCCGTGGCGTACAGCCGGACCCCGGGCAGGTGCATGGCCAGGTTAACTGCAATGCCTCCGCTGCCCGTCCCCACGTCCACCACCACAAGGCCCGCCCGCTCCATACGCTCCATGCATACCAGCATGGCCCGCTCTATCAACATCTCTGTTTCCGGGCGGGGAACCATAACTCCTGGGCCAACTGTCAGGTCCACGCCATAGAACTCCCGGTGCCCCAGGATGTACGCCAGAGGTTCACGTCGTAGCCGACGCTGCACCGCCTTCTCTAGAGTCTCCGCCGCCTCGTCTGGTATCGCGTCGTCCTGGTAGGCGTACAGACGATGACGCGGCACACCCAGCACGTCCGTCAGGATGACTTCCGATTCCAGTCTGGGCTCCAACGCTCCCACTTCCATCAACCGGCGTCGGCTGTCCCGCAAGAACTCCCTCAGAGTGGGCATTCAGTCTCTGGCCAAGCTTTCCAAGGAAGTGAAAGTCGTTGGGGCGAAACCACTGTTGCCAAGGGAAAAAAAGAAATCAACGGGCTAGGGCTGCTTCCAGAGCTCCGGCCTGCTCGTGAGCCGCAAGCGCCTCTATGATGTCGTCCATGAACCCGTCCATATACTTCTGGTAGCCAAAGAAATTACGGCCGATGCGGTGGTCCGTAATCCTGTCCTGGGGCAGGTTATAGGTGCGGATCTTCTCCGCCCTGTCCCCCGTACCCACCTGAGTGCGGCGGGACTGGACTATCTCTCTCTCCTGCTTAAGCTGCTCCTGCTCGTAAAGGCGGGCCCGGAGAATGTTCAAAGCCCTCTGCTTGTTCTTGAATTGGGAGCGCTCGTCCTGGCATGTAACCACCGTGCCAGTGGGGTTATGGACAATCCGGATGGCCGTGGCCACCTTGTTCACGTTCTGGCCCCCATGTCCCCCGGCGTGGAAGACGTCGATGCGCAGGTCGTCCATGTTTATCTTGATGTCCACCTCTTCCGCCTCCGGCAGCACCGCCACGGTGACTGTGGAGGTGTGGAGCCGCCCCGAGGACTCGGTGGTCGGAATCCTCTGCACCCGATGCACCCCCCGCTCGTACTTCAAACGTCCGAAGGCATTTTTACCGTCCACGTTGAAGACAATTTCGCTGAAGCCACCCAGGTCCGACGGGTTGGAGTTAAGAACTTCCACCTTCCAGCCCCGATTATGGGCGTACCTGGTGTACATGCGGTAGAGGTCTGCGGCGAACAGACCGGCCTCCTGGCCGCCGGCGCCCTTGCGAATCTCCACGATGACGCTACGTTCGTCGTTGGGATCCCGGGGCAGCAGCGCCAACCGTAGCTCCTCCACCAACCCTTCTATCCGGCCGGACGCCTCTTCCAACTCCTCGGCGGCAAGGGCCTCCATCTCCGGATCGTCCCCCTCGTCTATAATTGACTGGGCTTCGTCCCGCTGGGACTGCAGGTCTCTCAGCTCCCGATAGCCTTTGACGGTGTCTTCCAAGCCCGCCCTCTCCTTCGCCAGCTTCTGCACCTGCTCATAGTCCACCGCCACCTCGGGCTGAGCCAGCAAGCGGCCCAACTCCCGATACCGGGCGTCAATATCCTCTAATCTTTCTACGAATGAATTCATGGTATTCATATCACCGATGCGGGACACCGCTCACGCGCGACCCTCTTAAACTCCTATTCTATCCAACCCACGGCGCCAATGGCAATTGAGAGGCGGGAAGCAAGCACAACACGATCGTCCGCTGTCCTTAAAGTCACAATGGATCTGGTGGAAGGACGACTAGGTTCTTAGAGTGGCGGTCTGCGCTTGTGCCACTCCGTCGCCTGCTGATAGGCGTAGCCCGCACGTAGCGCAGTCGCCTCGTCGAAGGGACGCGCTGCAAGCTGCAAGCCCACGGGCAAGCCGTCGGAAAAGCCGCAAGGGACCGTCAGGGCCGGATATCCAGTCAAGTTGAACGGGCGAGTGTACTGCGTCAGGGCCGGAATGACTCCCACCGACTCCCCATTGACCTGGATGGATTCCTCTTCAATGAGCGGCGCCACCACTGGCTCCATTGGGCCTGCCAGCAGGTCCACCTGCTGGAACAGTTCCCGCGTCGATTCGGTGTATTCCCGCCGATGCCGCAACGCTCTCAGATAGTCCGGCCCGCTGATGAACAGCCCAGACTCGAACCGCCACCGCACTGAAGGGTCGTACTCTTCTCCTCGACGCAGCAGCAATTCTCTATGATACGCCGCCGCCTCTGCGTAGAGGATTATCTTGGATATGTCGGCGGAGCGATGGTACATGGGCCAAGCCACTTCCACCACCTGCGCGCCCAAGCTTTCCAGAGTGTTCAACGCAGCCCGGACCAACTTCTCCACTTCTGCGTCCACAGGCACCTCGAAGTATTCCCGCGGCACCCCAACCTTCAGACCAGTCAGGTCTTCCGAAAGGGATTCCATATAGTCGGGCACTGGCTCTTGGGCAGACGCCGGATCGCGGGGATCGTAACCCGCCAGCGCCTGAAGGGTTACTGCGCAGTCTTCCACCGTGCGGGCCATGGGCCCGGGGTGGTCCAAAGACCAGGAAAGCGAAACCAGCCCGGAGCGGCTCACTCGACCATAGGTCGGCTTGAGGCCCGCCAGTCCGCAGAGAGCGCTGGGAATCCGTATGGACCCCCCTGTGTCTGTTCCCAACGTTATCGCGCACTGACCCGCCGCCGCCGCGGAGCCGGAACCACCGCTGGAACCCCCGGTCATCCTGTCCGGGTCCCACGGGTTATGCATGTGACCGTAGTCGGCGTTGAGGCCCGTAGGCCCAAAGGCGAACTGGTGCATGTTTAACTTGCCCATCAGAATGGCGCCCGCCTCTTTCAGCCGCGCCGCAACCGCGCCGTCGTGGTCGGGCACGAAATCGTCGAAGATGCGAGAGCCGGCGGTGTTGGGCACCCCCTCCACATAGTAGAGGTCCTTCAGTCCCACCGGTACGCCGTGTAGGACGCCCCGATATCCTCCGGCCTCAATCTCCGACTCCGCTTTCCTCGCCGCTTCCAGGGCTTCTTCCCCCGGACGGGTGATGAAGGAGTTGAGAACCGGCTCCGTAGCCTCGATGCGCTCCAGATGGGCCTGGACCACTTCAACCGGCGAGATCTTCTTTGCACCGATAAGGCTCCCGAGTTCTACCGCGCTTAGAAAGCAGAGTTCCGTTGCGTCCATGGCCTAGCCCTCCCCCGGGGAAAAGACGTTGGCCGGCTCCATTTCGCCCAGATCCAACCGCCGCAGTTCCGCCACCGTGGCCATAATGTCCTTCACGCTGGCATATAGCTCCGCAGTGTGGTCTGGGTCGCTGGTGTCCACCCCCTGCAGGGCCGCCATTTTGAGAAAGGTTTCCATGGACAGTTCCCCTGCTTCAGCCATGACTACTCCTTTATTTCGATGAGGATGTTTCGATGGGCAGTGTCCCCAACGTTCGAAACTTCATGGGGTTGGTGTTTGTCGGCGTAGGTGTAGCGTCCCGCGTAGCCGACGGTTTCGTCCGACGTGCCGTCATCGAAATGGCGCTGCATCCGGCTTTCGGTGAGGCCCACCGTCACGTAGTCCAACTGGTGGGTGTGCCAGTGGCTGGACTCGCCGGGTTCCAGGGCAAGCTCCCAAATCCTAACCCGGTGGTTCTCGAAGATGAGCTTGGTGCCCACCTCTCCCCATTGACGTTCATTATCCATTGGCGCCCCCTCTTGTTGATACCGTCTGAACCGGAAGATTAGGCCTCCATCCGCACCGGATTGCTCAGTACGCCAACGCCTTCCACTTCCACCTCGCAAACGTCCCCGTCCTTCAACTCGGCGGGCTTGCCGGGAGTGCCCGTGAAGATCATGTCTCCGGGCTCCAGCGTAATGGACTTGCTGACGTGGCTTATCACAGTGGGCAGATCAAAGAGGAACATGGCCGTAGTTTCCGCCTGCACCTCCTCGCCATTGACTCGGGCGCGAAGCATCATGTCGCTGGGATCCAGACCCGTTACTATGAAGGGTCCAGCGGGGCTGAAGGTATCGGAAGACTTGGCCCGCCACCACTGGCCGTCCCCCCGCTGCCACTGTCGGGCGCTGACGTCGTTGCCACAGGTGTACCCCAACACGTGGTCCAGAGCCTCCTCCTTTGGCACGTTCTTACACCGGTCCTTTATGATTGCCACCACCTCCCCTTCTTCATCCACCCGCCCGTCGAAGGCCTTGGGGATGACGATGGTGTCTCCCGGACCTGCCAGCGACGTAGTCGTCTTGTAGAAGATGAGAGGTTCCGTGAGAGGCGCTCTATCCCCCAAGTGGCTGCGATAGTTCAGACCTACTGCCAGGATCTTTCCCGGCACGCAGGGGGCCAGAAGCTTCACTTCGTCGAGGGTATGGGTGTGGTCCGTGACTTCGTACTCCTCAAAGGGACTGGTGGTTATCTGCTTGATGGTATCCCCTTCGACAACACCGTAGTTGATGTCGCCGTGAGCCAGGTATCTTGCAAAGACCGTCATGATTCATCCTCCCGTTAGTGGCTCCCCGTGGAGGCCGGGCCAACCTGGGAAGCCGGCGGCTCAGGGGAGCGCTCATCGGTATTCTAGAGCCAACGAAGAAAATAATCCAGCCTTGTTGACGCCAGCACTTGTGTGCGTGTACCGTTGATGCGAGCTTGCCGTCCCCGCGTACCGCACGGAAGGCGTTTAACATGCAAAGAACGACAACATACAAAGAGCAGAGCCGGGTGTTTCTTGCCCAAGCGTACGAAGAGCTCGCCAAGGGCGACCTGCCTCAAGCGTCGGAAAAGGGATGGGGCGCAGCAGCTCAGATGGTCAAGGCAATCGCCCAGCAAAGGGGCTGGCGCCACTTCAGTCACCGGGATATCATGCGTGCCGTCTCAGCCTTGACCGATGAGGCTAGCGACGAAGAGCTTGCGGACTTGTTCGCCCTCGCCTCACACCTACACGTGAATTTCTACGAGAATGCACTTTCCAACAGAATCATAGGGAGCCACCTCCAGCGGGTAGAGCGGTTCGTCGACAAAGCGGAAGGGATCCTGGGCGAAACTCCCTGACCCCAACGTTCCCTCGGACAGATTTCTTGGCCGTCGCCACGCTAACCTGTTCCCCCATTGACGAAACCTCCCATCCATACTAATATTCCTTTGCCCTATGCCTACTCTTAACTTCATACCCAGCTTAATAGAGGGCTTTACCTGAGGTCGCGCCTTGACGGGCGAGGTGCGTCCTGCAATGCTCCGTATTCCCTAGTTCCTCCCTTCAGCAGTTCTTCCCTCGTCCCACGCTCAACCTTGCGTTGTGCTTCGACGTTACCCCCGGACCGCTCCCACAATCGCGGCCACCCAAGACGAGAAGGAAGAGATGAAGGTTACTACCCACAACTGGAAACTCACGCTCATCGCGCCGATTCTGCTCTTGGCGATGGCGTTCTCATCCGCCTGCGCAGGCGGCGGCGCGGATTCGCCGGAAACTCTATACATTGGCGGCATTCCCGACCAGGAGACTTCCCTCCTGGTGCGCCGCTTCGACAGCTTAGCCGACTATCTTAGCGACAAGCTGGGCGTGCCCGTCGAATACAAGCAGAGCATCGACTACGCCGCCGTGGTCACCGGCTTCGCAAACGGCGACCTCCATCTCGCTTGGTTCGGTGGACTGACAGGGGTGCAGGCCCGAAAGCAATCCCCCGGCGCAAATGCCATCGCCCAACGTCCCAGGGATACCGAATTCGTCTCCGCCTACATAGTTCAATCTGACCTCCCCGCCCAGGAACTGCAGGACTTGGCCGGCCTGACCTTTACCTTCGGCAGCATCAATTCTACCTCCGGTCACCTCATGCCGCGACACTACCTGGTACAAGCGGGCATCGACCCGGACTCAGACCTCAACGGTCTGCCCAACTTCTCGGGTTCCCACGACACTACCTGGAAGCTGGTGGAGTCCGGCTCCTTCCAGGCCGGCGCCCTCAACCAGGCCGTATGGGAAAACGCCGTCTCCGGCAATCGGATCGATACCTCAAAGGTGCGTCAGCTGGCCATCACGCCGCCCTATTTCGACTACAACTGGACGGTACGAGGAGATTTAGATGAATCCTTCGGCGAAGGGTTCACTCAGAGGATTCAGGACGCCCTCTTGTCTATACACCTCGATTCGACCCAGGCGGACCTCCTAGAAGCCTTCCAAACGGACTCTTTCGTCACTTCCAAGAACGACAACTACGCCGCAATTGAGTCGGTGGCTAAGTCGTTGGGAATGCTGGAGTAGTATGGTGCGCAACGGCCAGAGTCCTTTTTCAATAGTCCGACTGGAAGGGGTGTCCAAGTGGTACAACGGGGAAGCCGCCCTGTCGTCCCTCTCCCTGGAGATCAAAGAGGGTGAACGGGTGGCAGTGCTGGGGCCTAGCGGCAGCGGAAAGACCACGATGCTTCATCTCATCGCAGGCATGGAGCAGCCCAATGATGGGCGAGTGCTACTGGCCGGGCAGCCCCTTTCGACCATGAACGCTGGCCCCAAGCTGGCCGAACTGGTGGGTATGATGCACCAGCAGCTTGACCTGGTTCCCCATCTCTCCGTGGAACACAACGTACAGGCCGGACGGCTTGGACGATGGAGTCTATGGAAGTCTCTCGTATCCCTGGTCTCCCTGCGCGAGCGGGAGATGGTGCTGAAGGCACTGGAGAGGGTGGGCATTCCAGAAAAGCTGCACGAAAGGACATCCCACCTCTCCGGCGGTGAGCAGCAGCGAGTAGCCATGGCCCGGCTGCTGGCCCAGCAATCCAGAGTCGTGCTGGCGGACGAGCCTGTGGCCTCCCTGGACCCTGCCCGCGCCGAGGACCTCATGCATCTGCTGGTGTCCATCGTTACGGAGACCAACAAGACCCTCATTGCAAGCGTTCATTCCACCCACCTGACGCGCAAATACTTCTCCCGCGCCGTCGGTCTCAGAAAGGGAACCCTGGAGTTCGACCTGCCTGTGGAGCGTCTAACGGATGCGGCCCTCAACCGCCTCTACAACCTCGCCCCAATCCGCCCGTAACCGGGGCGGAGGCTTCTTCCGGGGCCGGGGCTTCCTGACCCTGCTCTTGGTGGTTGCCTTCCTGTGGAGCCTCACATCCCTCCAGTGGGGAAGCTCGCCGGTGCACCCTGGTGGGCTAGCGTCCATTGGCCACTTCTTCCAAGCCGCCATCAGCCCGGAGCTATCCGGCGAATTCCTCACCCTTGCAATTAGTTCTGCTTGGAAGACTGTCGCCTACACCGTGGCGGGAATCTGCCTCGCCGTGGCTCTCGGTCTGCCCCTGGGCGTTCTCGCCTCCGGCGTTCTGGCCCGACGATACAGGGCGAAGATTCCCGGCGTGGCGGGATTCCGGTTTCTCCTGGGAGCCATGCGCTCCGTTCACGAGCTGATTTGGGCCTGGTTCTTCGTTGCCGCCGTTGGCCTCTCCCCGGCAGCGGCCGTTCTGGCCCTGGCCATCCCCTACGCCGGAATCCTCGGGCGAATCTACGCCGACATCCTCAACGACGTTCCATCCACCCCCCTCCGTGCCCTCCGTGCCTCCGGCGCATCCGAAGCCAAGGTCCTTCTCTATGGACGTCTACCCATGGCACTGCCGGATATGCTCAGCTATACCTTCTATCGTTTCGAATGCGCTATTCGATCCGCCGCCATCATGGGATTCGTTGGCGTTGGCGGGCTGGGTATGCAGATTCAGCTATCCCTGTTGGACCTCTACTTTAACGAGGTCTGGACGCTGCTTTTCACGCTGGTGGGGTTGGTGCTGGTAGTTGACCTCTGGAGTTCCTGGGTCAGGAGGCATCTTACGTCGTGAACTTGCAGAGGGACTCGACAGCCCGCCGAGGGATCCGACTCAACCCGCTGTGGGCGTTGCTAGGTGCTTTCTCCGTCCTGGCCTGCGCCTCCTGGGCCTATCTGCTTCTTGACGCCGACGGCGGCTTCCGGGAGATGTTTCAGGCCGAAACGTGGCGGCAGGCCGGGGCTTTTCTGGGGCGGTTGGCGGGTCTGGGAAGCGAAGGAACGCCGGCCTTTCTCCAGTGGGACAAGTGGAAGGAAGCGGGTGGGCTGGCCTACGACACCCTGGCCATGAGCGTGTTGGCCATGGCCATAGCGGGCGTTGCCGCGCTGCTGACCTTCCTGCCCGCCGCTCGCAACGTGGCCACGGGCGAACTGGCTTCCTCCGCGTCGTTGCCGTCGCGGGCGCTCTATTACTTACTGCGGGGCCTCTTTATCTTCAGCCGTGGCATACCGGAGTTGATAATCGCCATGATAGTCGTCTTCGCCTTCAGCCCCGGCATCCTGGCCGGCGCCCTAGCCCTCGGCATCCACAACTACGGCATCCTTGGCAAGCTCTCCGCCGAGGTGGTGGAGGACCTGGACCCCCGCTCAGCCCGCGCTCTGCGGACCTCCGGCTCCAGCGTCTTCCAGATGCTTGCCTACGGCATTCTGCCCCAGGCGCTGCCCCAGTTTCTCACATACCTCCTCTACCGGTGGGAAGTGGTCATCCGAACCACCGTGGTTGTCGGGCTGGTCAGCGCCGGAGGGCTAGGACGGGAGTTTCTGCTCGATATGAGCCTGTTCCGCTATACCGACGTTGGGCTTCTGCTGATATGGTACCTGCTGCTGGTGGTCTTCGTAGACCTGACCACCATGTTCCTGCGTCGCCTCGCCCGTTAGTCCTTCCGAGCCAGCGCCTCAACAAGGGCTGGCAGGTATTCCTCCCACGAACCGACGATGCCGAAGTCGGCGGCTTGGAAGATGGGATGGCGTCTAGTGGTGTTTATGCCTACCACCGTGCCCGCCTTCTGGATGCCCACAACGTGGTTGAAGTCGCCCCGGATACCAACTGCGACGTAGAGCCTGGGGGCAATGGCCCTGCCCGTGAGCCCCACCTGCAGTTGTTTCGGCAGCCATCCGGCGTCGGTGACGCTGCGAGTGGCCGCAATCGACGCGCCCAAACGTCCGGCCAGCTCTCGAATCTTTGGCAGCGACTCGGGGCCACCGATGCCCATACCAACGCCGATGACAACCTCCGCTCGCTCCAACTCCAACCCGCTGGCGTCCTCCTCGACCCGGCTTTCCAGCAGGTGCAGCGGGTCCGGCCCTTCTACGCAGTAAGGAGGGGATTCCAATGTAACTACGGGGTCGTCCTCAGGCACGGCGGGCGTGAGTAGGCCCGGACGCAGGGTGACGAGGTAGGGGTTTACCTTGGAGAGGATGGGCGCCACCACGTTGCCGCCCAAGGCCGGCTTCAACTGCACCAGTCGTCCTTCCTCGTCCAACTCCAGGTCAATGCAATCGCCGGTGAGTCCGAGGGAGAGGCGGGCGGCAACCCGAGAGGCCAGGTCCCGACCGTTGGCAGTGGAGGAAAACAGCACGGCATAGGGCTCGAAGTCTTCCAAGGCCTGCGCCATGATTGACGCCGTCAGTGGGCTAGTTGGGTGACGATAGTCGGGGGCGACCAAGTCTAGAACATAGTCGGCCCCGTAGCGGGCCAGCTTCACAATATCATCCGAGTCGAAGTCCTCCACAATCACGGCGACCACCTCGCCACGCAGTTCTTCGGCCAGCATTCTTGCTTTGCCCAGATTCTCCAGCGTGGCGCGGCGTAGGCCGTCCGTCGACCTCTCCGCCACCACCCACAGGGAGATTCCCTCACCTCCGGGATATCTCTGCCAGGCCGCTTGTGACGACGAGTCTTCTCCCAGAGCGTCGGTGCGGTTTCTGAGGCCCTCCATTACGCCCTGGGCCGCTGCTTCCGGGTCGGCATCTTCAATGACCACGCCCAGCCGCTGGGGTTCAAGGAGGCGGATGTCCGCTACCCAGGTGGGAGAACCCTCCGCACCAAAGATGGACATGTCCTCCGAAAGCTGACCGGCTCCTATCTCCTCCACAGGTCGTTTTCTTGCCTCCACCAGCAGACGGCGGCGAGCGTACCGCTCTTCGCTCAAACCCTCCGTTGCCGTTACCAGGGCGGGTAAGGACATCTCCAGAATCTCATGTCCTTCTTCCGTCTCCCGCTCGACTATCACGCTGTTCGACTCGGACTGGTACTCCAGCCGTCGAGCCCGACTGACGTGAGGGACGCCCAGGATTTCCGCCAGCTCCGGCCCCACCTGCCCGGTCTCGGCGTCGGTGCTGTTTCTGCCACACATGATGAGATCGAAGCCCCGGTCTTTCAGCGCCAGGGCCAGAGTGCGTGAGGTGGCCAGAGTATCGGAGCCTGCCATGACCGGGTCCGAGATTATGACGGCGTGGTCTGCGCCGACGGCCAAGGCATGGGCCAGCGCCTCCTTGGCCTGGGGCGGCCCCATGGTGATAGCCGTCACCTCTCCACCGAACTCTTCCTTCAACTCAATGGCCCGCCCTAGTGCGATGAGGTCGAAGACGTTCATCTCGAGGGGAACGCCGTCTCGAAGGATGGTCTTCTTCTCGTAGTCAAACTCGATACGGGAGAGGGTGGGCACCTGTTTAATGCAAACGGCTATCTTCATTGCGCGTCCTTCTGTTCGTCTCAGCCCAGCGGCCTTTGCTGCCGCTATTGTACCCTAAGGGACACGCATGCTCAGTATTCCCGCTACCGGCGCGATTCTTAGCAGCAGGTCGTCCCCCTCACGGGGCCTCCCACGACCGTCCAGGTTATTGGTAACGAAATAGAGATACCCGTCCGGCCCCAGGACCACGTCGCGAATTCGCCCTTGCTGTCGGACGAACAGGGAGTCCTGCTCCTGTACTTGTACGAACTCCTCCGGGCGGAATTCTACCCAAACAATGCGCTGTCCCCGAAGGGCGGCGAAGAGCAGACGTCCCTTCCAGTAGGCTGGCATCACGTCCCCGTCGTAGAAGGCGGCGCCCGACGGCGCCCACGTCTCGATGCCACTATGGAGAACCGGCGGTATGAACCCTTCACCGGTCTCATCGCCCCCAACCTCCGGCCATCCGTAATTGCCGCCTGCAACGATGAGATTCACCTCGTCGTTGCCCACGGGCCCGTGCTCCGTGGCGAAGAGTGCGCCCGTTTCCGGGTGCCATGCCAGCCCCTGGGGATTCCGGTGCCCGTAGGAATAGACCAGCGAGCCGAGGAAGGGGTTGTCCGCAGGAACCGTCCCGTCGCCGTTTATTCTTAGAATCTTCCCTGCCAATGACCTCATGTCTTGGGCCAGAGGGCTGGAGGCGGCGTCTCCGGTTGTGACGTATAGCTTCCCGTCGGGTCCGAACTTCAGGCGGCCCCCGTTGTGGATGCGATTGCCGGGAATCCCGTCCAGGATAACCGTAGGATTCCCTGCCGTCTGTCCAGAGTCTTGCCATCGCACCACCCGGTTCGCCAGACTGCCGTTGCTTTCCTTATAGGTATAGTAGACGTAGAAGTAGCCGTTGATGGAGAATTTCGGGTCAACTGCCACCCCCAGCAGCCCACCCTCACCCTCCGGCGCCACCTCCTCGATGGCGAGATAAGGAGCGTCCTGCAGTTCGCCCTCGACGACGACGCGGAGGTTGCCCTCTTTCTCCGTGATGAAGATCCGGCCGTCGGGGACGAATGCCAAAGCCCAGGGCGCCTTTAGTTCTTTGGCCACCAGTTCCGCCACCGCCTCCACGCCCTGCTCATCGGAAGGCGACGTAGGCCGTGGGGCGACTAGGGCTGTCGGCGCGGCGGGCTGCATCGTCCCCGGAGAAGGCTGGGGCGTCGACGTCGGTGTGTCCGGTCTGGCGCACCCAAGGATCACGCCCAAAAGGACAGCTATAGCCATGATTACCATTATCTGCTGGACGCTTCGCATCCCGTTAGCGCTCCACACCACCGGTCACACCAACTCCACCAGAGTCGCTCCGTCGGTGAGGCCAACGGATTCGGGGCGCACCGCTTTTACCACCGGATGCCCCTTAAGCCGCTCCCGAACAAGGGAACGGAGCGCGCCGGTCCCTCCGCCGTGCACGATTCGCACCGACGAAAGGCCCTTCATCAACGCCTGGTCCAGAAACGTTTCGATCTGAGCATCCGCCTCTTCCACCCGCATACCCCGAAGGTCCAACTCCGTTCTCGCGGGGCCCGTCGACGCACGGGAGAGGGACACCCCCTCCGGTATTCGCAGCGGCTGAGGCGTCTGAGCCTTCCGATCAATCTGGTGCGACGGGATGCTGGCGCGCACCGACCCCAGGAGAAGTTCCAGATTGCCACTGTTCTTCGGAGGCTCCAGCACCTCCGCCGCATTGGGCAGACCCCGCACGTAGACGAAATCACCCTGCTTCAACCCGTCGACCCAACGCCTCGGGTTGGCCTTCGCCTTGGCTTCCGACGGCGGCGCAAGTGAGGACCGGATCTGGCTCCGCACCTGCGCCACGTCGACCCGCTCGTCCTTCAGCCCACGCTTCCAGTCGGGCCGGGCCAGGGATCGCTCGGCGCGGCGGAGCCGCTTCCATAAATCGTCGGCTTTGGACTGAATCTCCTGCCGAGCCTCCTCCAGAATCACCGCTTTCTCGGTCTCCAGCGCGTCCAATCGCTTCTCCAACTCACGCCGCTGAACGTGCGCCTGTCTCGCCTCTTGCTGGGCCGCTTTTCGATGACGTTCCGCAAGGGAGCGCTCCTCCTCCAGTTCGCGCAGCAGCTCTTCGGCCCGCCGGTGGTCCTCCGAAAGCAGGGACCGGGCGTGTTTCACCGTTGCTTCGTCTATGCCCATTCTCTCCGCGATGGTGAGGGCGTAGCTTCTTCCCGGCAGCCCTATTGCCAGGCGGTAGGTGGGCGCAAAAGTGGACGGGTCTAGCTCCACGCTGGCGTTTTCCATGCTCGGTTGGTCTTGGGCAAAGGCGGCCACGTCTCGATGGTGGGTGGTGACTATGCAAGACACGCCGCCACGGGCGAAATAGCTGAGCGTCGCCTTGGCCAGGGCCGCCCCCTCTTCCGGGTCGGTGCTGGCCCCCAACTCGTCCAGCAGGACAAGGGAACGAGAGGTGGCGCCCTCCATGATGCGACCCAGGTTCTGAAGGTGGGAACTGAAGGACGATAAAGACTGCTCGATACTCTGCTGGTCGCCGATATCGGCGTAGATAGCGTCGAAAACCGTCATGTCACAACGGCCCGATGGCACGTGCAAGCCTGCCTGCGCCATTGCCGTCAGTAGGCCCGCCGTCTTGAGGGCGACGGTCTTACCGCCGGCGTTGGGGCCGGTGATGAGGAGTATCCGCCCCTCGTCGCCCAGGGTCAGGTTGATGGGCACTGCCGATTCCCCCAGCAGGGGATGACGCGCACCCTCCAGCGTCAGGTGGGACTCTTCTTCCTCGATGAAGGTGGGCGGCGTTCCGTCGTGGGCCATAGATAGCCTTCCCTTGGCCAGGGTGAAGTCTATCTGGGCCAGCAGGTCCAGCGAGGCCAGAACCTGAGATCCCTGCAGCCCCACCAGTGTCGACAGGGAGCGAAGGATACGCTCTTCCTCCCGACGCGCCGAAAGCGCTGCCTCTCGCCACTGGTTGCCCAAGGGCACCGCGCCCAGAGGCTCGATGAAGGCGGTCGCCCCGCTGTCCGAAACGTCGTGGACTATGCCCGGCACCCGTTGTCGCAGCGAACTCTTGACCAGAAGCACCAGCCGGCCGTTCCGCTCCGTAATAAGCTGCTCCTGAAGCACGTTGCTTCGGCGTAAGCGGCGCATCTCCCGCTCCATGGACACCGATAGACGGGCGCGGGTCTCCTCTGCTTGTATCCGTAGCTGTCGCAGCGCGGGCGAGGCTTTGTCCATGACCAGGCCGTTGGCGTCGATGGCCCCCGCTATCCGGTCTTCCAACTCCCGCAATGACGGCATCGCGCGGGCCCAGTCGGAGATGAGGGGTAGGTCTCTCCGATGGGCTAGAACGGATCGAGCGCGACGGCAGGCCCTAAGGGTGTCGTGAATCTCTCTCAGATGCTCGGCCCGAAGGACGCCTGTAAGAACGGCCCGCTGCACAAGGCCACGAATGTCCTCCACTCCCGTCAGATCGAGGGACCCCTGTTCCTCGATAAAGTTCCGTGCCTCCAAGGTTCCCTGCTGGCGATGTCGGATCTGCTCCAAGTTGGAGGAGGGCGCCAACGAAAGGACGGATTCCCGCGCCGGGGCCAACGTTGTATAGCGGGCCAGCTGTTGCCGGATGAGATGAAACTCCAGCAGTTCCAGCGTATCCTGGCTGGTTTCCCTCACTGCGTCGGGCTGCGACTCAACGATCATGGGCTGACTGTATATTGAAGAAGGTGTGGACATTCTGGTTAACGTTAACGGGGTGGTTGGTTCGATTCGCAAGACGTGACAGAAAGATGTTATCAGCCCCAACGCCGGCGTATCAATGCCATGGCGTCACTTTGTACTATCTTACGCGGATGAGGGACACGGATTACAGCCCGTCGAAGGGGAAACCTTCCGGCAGCCGGAAGACCGTCACCTTGCTTTTCCAAATCTCATTTGGCATCCGCTCCAACTCCCGCCTTCGAGGTTTCCCCACCGGCAGAAGACGCCCGGAAATCAGAGGCTCAAGTCGTTGAAGGAACGGACACTCCTTCACAAAGCCCGTTAGCGTGTGCCGTTCGCCGCCCAAGAAAACATGCTCTATCTCTCCCTCGTAGGGCTCCAACTTCTGCCGCACAACTCCGCAGACCTTCACATACAGATGATGAATTTGATTCTCCCTCACACGAGCGAAGCGACGCTGCGACGTTCCGCCCGCGCTGTGGCGTCCCTTCACGTACCGGGTTCCCGTCTTAGCGTCCAGAAGTCGCCGCCCTCGGAAGACGCCAACGGAGTAGCTGCCCAGCCGCAGCAACGTCACGGCAATGACCGGTTCTCGATTCAACAGACTTCGAAGGGCGTCAGTTCGGATGCCGGTTCGTCGGGCCGTCGCCTCCAGTGGAAAGGGCGGCATCACGGACAGTTTTAGCTGCTCGCCCCAGAAGAGGACGGCGCCCGTCTCCGATTCCCATATACGGGCCGGAGCGACTGCACGTATCTCCTCCAGCCAGTGGGCCTGCTGCTCATCGGCGGGGCGAACGTCGTCCAGGGAGTCGCCGGGCGCAAGCAGCAGGGTCAGGGCGTCCATGGGCGGGGCCTGTTCCAGCACGGAAAGCAAGGTCTCCAACCTTCGTTGGGACATCAATAGGGTTCTGGCGGCAGCGTCCATGGAACTTCCGTCAGCTTAGGCCCGAATGGGTTAACCGTCAACCAAAATCTGACTTCCTTCGCCGCCGCCGTTGCGGCAAGGAGGCCTTCTTGTAGCACACGATAATGGCAGGTACACTTTACCTATCATGACCGCTGCAGAATACGGGACGCCCCTGAAGATGTCCGGTGTCGAGAAGTGGGTCACTGTGGCAGACACCCGGGTACGATACTTCCAGGCCGGGTCGGGGCCGCCCCTCATTCTGCTGCACGGACTGGGAGAAGCCGCCGTCATCTGGTATGCCAACGTGGAAACGCTGGCCCGGGGGTATACCGTGTACGTCCCAGACCTGCCCGGCCACGGAGCATCGGCCGAACCCCCGTGGCAATACTCCATGGAAGGCTCCGTACACTTCCTGGAAGAGTTTATGAACGCGTTGGGCCTCCAGCGCGCCTCTCTTGTCGGAAACTCTCTGGGCGGGCTCCTAGCCCTGGCTTTGGCACTGGAACACCCCGAACGAGTTCGCCGGCTGGTCCTCGAAGACGCGGCCGGGCTAGGACGCGAGGTTGCCGGATTCCTCCGCTTCATGTCCTTGCCGATACTGGGAGAATTCCTGGTCAGCCACCGGCGGGACGCCACCCAATGGGTGCTTCGCCAGGTGTTTCACAATCGAGCTCACGTCACTGAAAGGCTGATAACCCTGATTCATGAGGAGCGGAGCCGCCCCGGGAACAGCGCCGCCATGCTCAAGATACTGCGCGTTGGCGTCTCGCTGTTGGGCATCAAGCCTTCGATAAACCTAACTCCCAGGCTCGGCGAGCTTCAGGTTCCTACAATGGTGTTCTGGGGGAGTGAAGACCGCATCTTCCCCCTAGCTCACGGGCAGCGGGCAGCGCGGCTGATGCCCGAAGGACACCTGCGGATCTTCGAGAAGTGCGGGCACTGGCCACACTTGGAGGTCAGCCAGGTGTTTAACCGGGCATTGCTGGACTTCCTGGCTTAGACTGCTAGACGCTTGGCGGGGCGAAGTGAAGGCCTAACACGCCTTCGCACCACTTGGCCCCCGCCAGCAGAGGGGCCTCTTCAAAGGGCGGGGCGGCCAGCTGTGTCCCCAAGGGCAGCCCGGAGGATGGGCTAATGCCGGAAGGGATGGTAATTGTGGGCAGTCCACAGGAAGTCCACGGACTCTGGAACACGGGATCGCCCGTGGTGCTCAGGTCGCGAGGGGCAGGCGTCGGCGTGGTCGGTGTTAGTAGAAGATCCCATCCACGGGCAAGCTCCTCCATCTCCCGCCGGAAGACGCGGCGTAATCGTTGTGCCTGGATGTAGCTCACGGCAGGAGTCAGGATGCCAATCTCAATGCGCCGCCGAAGAACTTCGCTGTAATCGTCGGCCCGCTTCCGGAAATTCTCCTCGTGATAGGCCGCCGTTTCCGCGTTGTTCACAATCCACTGCACGGTGTGAGCGTTGGCAAAGCTGGGAGGAGGCTTCACAATCTCGACCACGGCCCCAGCGGCGGCAAACTTCTGGGCCACGTCCTCGGCGTGACTCCAAACCTCCGGCTCGGCCCGCTCCTTAAAGAAGCCGCCGATCACGCCAATCCGAGGTGGGCTGTCCAGCCGGTCCATCGCCTGAAGATAGTCAGACGTCGGAACGTCGGCGCAGCCGGAGTCCCGCGGGTCGTAGCCCGCCAGATGCTGAAGCATGATGGCGGCATCCTCCACACAATTCACCATGGGCCCGATGGTGTCCAGGGACCAGGCCAGGGGGATGACGCCATAACAGCTGATGCGTCCGAAGGTAGGCTTGAAGCCGACGATGCCGTTGTAGGCGGCGGGTCGGAGGATGGATCCGCCCGTTTGCGAACCCATAGCCCCAGGGCACATCCGGGCGGCCACTGCCACGGCCGAACCGCTGCTGGAGCCTCCGGGGGTGTGGGCGGCCCGCCAGGGGTTTAGCGTCGGTGGCGGGTCGCCGGAGGCGAACTCTGTCGTGACGGTCTTGCCCAAGATTATCGCCCCGGCCTCCCGCAGCCGCGCCACTGATGCGGCGTCGTAGCTGGGGATAAAGTCGGCGAGAATCTTGGAGCAGGCGGTGGTCTTTAGACCCGCCGTATAGTAGATGTCCTTGATGCCAAGAGGGATGCCGTGGAGGGGAGAGCGCGGGCCACGTTCCTCAAGCTCGCGGTCGAGGGCCTGGGCCGACTCCAGGGCCCCTTCAGCATCCACCGTTACCCAGGCTTTAAGCCGCGAGTCCAGCTTGTCGATGCGAAGCAGCAGGTCTTCAACTAGCTTCTGGGACGTGAGCCGACGATCGGCTATTTCGGTGGCGGCCTGGGCGATGGTTAGTTGGTGGGGTTCGGTCAATGTGCGTCCTCCACGGGTGGTAATACTGCGATTCATGGGTTGCGGGGCTGCACTAGCATCTCGCAACGGATGAGGGGGGAACCCCTACGGGTGGTTCTGCCAGGCCATTGTGGGCGCTTCCCGGCTGGGCGGCATTACTGAGGAGAGGTCCATCAGCCGCTGGGCGTGCTCCTCCAGAATTTCCGAAAGGGCGTCGGCCCGCTCCTCCCCCCAGAGGCCAATCGCGGCCTGCGTGAGTTGATCGAGGAGCACTTGCCTCGAAGGAGGCAGTGACGGGAAGAGGGGCGGCGTTGACTGTGACATCGGTGGCCTTTCAGGAGGGGTTGGCTAGATTAAAGGGGAGCGGCGGCCAGGTGTCAAGACGGATGGAGGCTGGAAGCGACGCACCTCTCACCCGCCGCACAAAGAGCGGGCCAGCCTACGGACGAAGATAACGCGCGACTCGTGGGAGCAAGCGTGTTTAATTGACAACGTTCAGAGGGCCGTATTACCATCCATATCTAGGTTCGGCCTTGCCTCAATGTTGCGGGCGTAACTCAGTGGTAGAGTGTTTGCTTCCCAAGCAAAAAGTCGTGGGTTCGAATCCCATCGCCCGCTCCACCTTCAATCCCTCTATGCGTCTTCAACGCGCCAGCCGGTCAAAGTTCGTCGGCGTCCAGAATTTCCAGCACTTCCTCGGCCACGTACAGTTGCGGCCTCTGGTTGGGACGAATTCGTACAATTCCCGCGTCAGCCAGTCTGCCCAACGCCCTACGCGCCCCGGGCGGCGTCATATCCAGAATTTCACTGGCCCTTCGCACCGTCATAAAGGGATTGGCGAAGAGTTCATCCACCAGAAGAGATTCGCTGGCCGGCGCCCTTCTGCCCAGCAGTTCGGCTCTATATCCTTCCTGCATATCCCTCAGTCGCCTAATGCGCGCCACCACGTCTAGCGACTCTTGATACACTCCGGTTAGAAAATACTCAAGCCACCTTTCCCAGTCTCCCGTGGCGCTGACATTGAAAAGTTCGTCGTAGTAGCGTTGCCGGTCCCGCTCGAAGTAGGCGCTCAGATACAGAAGGGGAGTGGTAAGAACGCTGCTCTCCTTCAGAAACAGGGTAATAAGCAAACGCCCAATTCTTCCGTTGCCGTCTCGATAAGGATGGATGGCCTCTATCTGATAGTGCAGGAGGGCGCATCTCACCAGGGGAGGCGTCTCCAAAGGCTCGTTGGCGAACTCTTCCCAGTCTTGGAACAGGTCGCGCAGCATATCCGGCGGAGGAGGAACGAACCTCGCGTTTCCAATCGAAGACCCCGGAGCGCCTATCCAAACCTGTAGCGTTCGGAATTCTCCAGGGCGTTTGTCCTGCCCGCGAACGCCGGATAGCAGACGACGATGAATCTCATTGACCAGCCTGAAGGAGATGGGCATCTCTTCCAGCAGTTCAATACCCAGGTCAAGAGCCATCATGTAGTTAATGACTTCCTCCACGTCGTCGTTAGGCCGCTTGCTGCGGATCACCTCATGAGAAAGCACGTCGGACAAGGATGCAATAGTTCCTTCTATTCGAGAAGACAACAGAGCTTCTCGCCGCATCATCGGAGATACGAGCAGGTGGGGATTCTGCATGTTTTCGCCAACGGCTGACAGAGAAGCCACGGCTCTAGACGCATTATCGAGAACCCACACAAGATGACGACTCAGGTCCAACTCCCGGGGAAGGGCGACAGGGACGAAAGCCATCTGATTCTGGATAGCCGAAACCAGAGTTCCGTGGGGATTGGGGCCCAGTCTGTTCAGCAAAAGATACTCCAGCAACAAATCAGCTAACTTTGAAAACTTTCGGACCGAAAAGTTTCTCTTGCCGCCAAATTTCTTCTCTAAAAGATACTCCAGTATCCTTTCAACTTCTCGAAAGAAACTTTTCGCCCCAAAAATTGCATTTGACTGGCCCAAATGTAACTGGAGTTTCATGTCGAGGGGCGAGTTAACGCTTTTCACTCCAAAAGCATCAAGTGGGACGGGCGGTTGATACCAGGCTTTCAACTCCGCGGCTCTCGACGCTTCCGGACGGGGCAGTCCCCACAGCACCTAAGAGTCCAGCAGGTACGCTCCCAGGAGGATGTCTAGGGACACCATCAGCATCTTGTTCCACGCCACACTGGCCTTTGCGGCCTTCCGCAAGTCTCCCAACTCATCCTCGAAGATTTCTATCAATCGCGTCTGATAGAAGGATATGGTGCCGATGACGAACTGGGAGGGCACCGGTGGCAGACCCGGCCGGTGTATCGGGATGTCCCTATGCATAGCGCTCACCGAGATAAGATACCGGGCAAAGGCATCGTTGGAAGGGGCCTGGGACAGGTAGTTCAGCCACTGCATCATGGAATCCTTGTTGTCCTTGACCCGCTTGGGGTCCGGCGTGCCGTCCTCGTAGGAGAAAAACCGGCCTGCGTTAGGAAACTCAAAGATGAGGTCGTAGACCTCTGTTGTCAGCTGGTCCGAAAAGCGTCGGACTATTGGGCCCGTGGCGCGTATAAAGCTCCGGTCCTCTTCCGTCAGGTTAACGTACCTGATAATCTCTCGCAGCCGTTCCGGCCAGTCAGTCCTCTCCTTGCCAGTCGAAGTCATTCTTCCTGTTCAATCCTAATAGGTGGTGGGCCTGCTCTGCTATGGGCGTGGCCGATGCTACCCCCAACCCAAGGGGGTGTCAAGCGCAGTTGCGCAAATTTGGCTCCCCCGCTCCCTTGACACCGACGGTACACACGCTAAACTGTAGGTAACCGTGGCCTACGCTGAGGGCCCGGAAACCTAGCTTAGAGGGGACTTGCTATGTGGAAACTTAATATCGACATCGTTTATTGCGTACCTTGACAGTACCACGCCACCGCCACGTGGATGGCGAATGAGTTCTACCGATACTTTGGCGCCGACGCCGGCATCTCTCTGACCCCCGGAGCCAACGGGCGCTTGGAGGTCTACCTGGACGGCGAAAAGATCTTCGACCGCTCGGAAGAAGACGGCAAGTACCCCGACCTCACCAGGGTCAAGCAGCTTCGCGACGTTATTCAGGCCAAGCTGGACTCCGTTGAGGTGGCCGCCGCCTAGTTGCACCCTATGACCATTTTAGAAGGCCCCTCGTAATGAGGGGCCTTCTGCTTTTCTGTGCAATTCGCTAAGATGCGGATTGATTCCTCAATGTCACCTAAGGAGTAAAGTCCATGAAGGGTATCCGACGCGTAGTAACAGGAGTTGATCAGGACGGGCAGGACATATTCACCAGCGACGGCCCGGCTCCATTCACCAAAGTTAGCGAGACCCTCGGAGGCTGGGCAGTTGATATCTGGGAGATGGCGTCGATCCCTCCGGGTCTTTCCGACGACGGTGCACTCACCACCGGCGGCGGCTTTCCTAAGTCCGGCAGTCTGGTCTTTCGGATGGTCAAGCTGCCACCGGAGCCCACCCTTCGGGAGAACCCGGAGGAGGCCCGCGACTACATGGGAGCTCCCGTAGACCTGGACTCGGAAGATTTCGGCATGCATCGCAGCGACACCGTGGACATGATAATAATCCTCTCAGGGGAGGTGTGGGCGAAGATGGGGAATGGCAACGAGACCCTTCTCAAACCGGGGGACACGCTGATCCAGCGCGGCACGGTCCACACGTGGCGCAATCGGGGGACGGAGTCGTGCGTGATGGCTGCTGTGCTAGTGGGCACGGAACCCGCCTAACAGCGACGAGGGTGCCTGTACCTGTCATGCCATAGCACTAAACACTCGGGGCATACCAAGCTAATTGATCCCCACCATTCTCATTGACGGTTTCAGTGTCCGTTGATAGAGTAAGTCTGTAGGTATTAACACCCGTTCAACCGGTTGGGAGTCCTTGAACACAATTGAATATCCGGAAGCGTCGAACTAGGCGATACACGTAGTAGGAGTGAACCGAGAAGTTCGATATATCGTCATATTCCTTGTTCAATTCCTGTTACTTGCCGGTTTTCGCGTCTATCATGAACTAGTATCTAATCCCACAGACGCCCTGACCACGTTCATGGATGTCTTAGACGGCTTGGCGCCGGTCATCGTATTCGTCACGGCTTCGACGGTGTTGATACAAGAAGGGGGAGAAATGCTGGCAGAAAGATATCTCAAGAGGCGTCATGCAGAGGGCAAGGCAGAAGGGCAGGAGAAGGAACGTAAGCGGTGGGTGAAGTGGAACAACCGCCGCCTGTAGGCTGAGGCCGCAGGCGAGCCTTTCGACGAACCCCCTCCCGGCGAAGATTAAACTGACAACCCTGCAAGCACCCGTGCCTCCACGGAAACTTGCTTGAGAGCTACCACAATATAACCCTAGGAAGGTGATGCAGTGACGGATTATCAGCCTAACATGGTTCTCGCTACCAAGACATTCAACGTGGTGGGCACACGCCCCATCCGGCACGACGGCGCGGATAAGGTAACAGGCGCCGCCAAGTATGGCGCCGACTACAACCCAGCGGTCCTCCTGCACGGCAAGGTGTTCCGAAGTCCCCACGCCCACGCAATTATCCTCTCCATTGACACCTCCGCCGCAGAATCGCTGCCGGGCGTAAAGGCTGTCGTCACAAACCGAGACTTCGACTCCAATCCCAGTGCGCCGGATTCTAAGATAGACTTAGGTGAAAGCGTAGCCAGCCTAAAGTTTCTTCGGGACAACGTTCTCGCCAGCGACAAGGTCCTGTACAAGGGCCACGCCATCGCTGCCGTTGCAGCCGACAGCCCGAACGTTGCAGAAGAGGCCATATCCCTCATAAAGGTCGACTACCAGCTCCTGCCCGCAGTGCTTACAGCACCCGAGGGCGCGGAAGAGGACGCCTCCCTTCTCCACAAGGGCCTGAAAACCCAAGAGATGGGCGTTGCGCACGGTAATGCCAGCAACGTGGCCAAGCGGTTCCGCCATACTCTAGGAGACGTGGAGGAAGGCTTCGCACAGGCCGACATAGTAATCGAGCGGGAGTTCAACACGAAGACCGTCCACCAGGGCTACATCGAGCCCCACGCTTCCGTTGCTTTCTGGAATCGGGACGGGCGGCTCAGCATCTGGTGCAGTACACAGGCGCCTTTCGAGGTAAGGGCCACCGTTTCTCAGATGCTGGACGTCCCTGTATCGCAGATCAGGGTTGTGCCTATGGAGATAGGGGGCGGATTCGGAGGCAAGATTCCCGTCTATCTGGACCCCCTGGCCGCAATACTGTCCCGCAAGACGGGCACGGCAGTGAAGCTGGTCATGTCCAGGCAAGAGGTGTTTGAAGGGACGGGGCCAACGCCTGGTTCATATATGAAGCTGAAGATGGGCGTCACCAAGGAAGGGCGTATCGTCGCTGGGAAGGCTTACATGGCCTACGAAGCGGGCGCCTACCCAGGCTCTCCCGTCGACGCGGGCGCCGCGTGTCTCTTCGCCTGCTACGACATTCCCAACGTGGAGATAGAGGGCATCGACGTTGTGGTGAACAAGCCGAAGACGGCGGCCTACCGCGCGCCGGGGGCCACCAACGCCGCCTTTGCTACCGAGACCGTCGTGGACGAGCTGGCGGAGACCCTTGGGATGGACGCGCTGGAATTCCGCATGAAGAATACATCACGGATTGGCACGAGGCGTGCAGACGGCCCCGTGCATCGCAGCATGGGAATGCCGGAGCTTATGGAAGCCATGCGGGACCATCCTCACTGGAAGGCGCCCCTGGGTGGGCCGAACAGGGGACGGGGAGCCTCCGTAGGCTTCTGGTTCAACATCGGCATGCCCTCCAGTTGCGCCATCAGCGTCACTGCCGACGGCAAGGTGAACCTGGTGGAAGGCAACCCGGATATCGGAGGCACCAGGGCTTCCATCGCCATGCAAGCCGCCGAGGTTCTGGGCCTGCGGGCGGAGGACGTGAACCCTACGGTCGTCGACACGGATCTCATCGCATACACTGCCCTCACCGCGGGCAGTCGCACCACTTTTGCCACCGGCTGGGCAGCCTACCAAGCCGCCCAGGAAGTGAAGCGCCAGATGATTGCCCGGGCCGCCGCCATTTGGGACGTGGACGCGGACACCGTCGAACTGAAGGACGGCGTCTTCTCCTCCATAGTAGACCCGGAACTGCAGATGAGTTTCAAAGATTTGGCCGGCCGGCTAAACAACACCGGTGGGCCAATAATGAGCGCCGCTACCATCGACCCGAAGGGCGTGGGCGGGTCCGCAGCAGGCTTAATAGTCGACGTGGAAGTGGACCCGGAGACGGGCAAGGTGGACATTCTGCGGGTTACATCCTTCCAGGACGCCGGCAAGGCTGTTCACCCCAGCTACGTGGAGGGGCAGATGCAGGGCGGGAGCGTTCAGGGCATCGGCTGGGGCCTGAACGAGGAGTATTACTACAACGACGACGGGCAGATGACCAACGGCACCTTCCTGGACTACCGGATGCCAACGTCGCTGGACCTGCCGATGATAGATACGGTGATAGTAGAGGTGCCCAACCCAGGCCACCCCTACGGTGTGCGGGGAGTGGGGGAGGCGTCCATCATCCCACCGCCGGCAGCGTTGGCGAACGCCATTTACGACGCCATCGGGGTGCGGATGGAGACGCTACCCATGAACCCCAACGCGATATTTGAGGCGACAAACGGGGGGTAGGGGTTGTTGGAGGAAACGGGGGATGACGCCGTAGAGAGAGAACGCCAATGACAGACGGCTCCAAGCTGTTCAGGATAGACCCATCTACCCGTGACGCTACGTCTCTAAGGGAGGTCGATTTCGCCCAGCTGGGTCTCAGGGAGCGCAGCGATATCCAGGAGTGGGTGGCGGCGCATCCCGATATCCTCGGCGGCGATCTGCTCATAGTGGCAAAGGAGTTCAGTGGCTTCGACAGTACCAGTGAGAGGCTGGATCTATTAGCTGTCGATTCTCAGGGCACCCTTGTGGTCATCGAACTCAAACGGGACGACAGCGGGGCCGACGCTTACTGGCAGGCCGTAAAGTACGCCAGCTACCTTCGCCACGCCAACGTGGATACCATCGCTGAGATGCTTGCCGACTACGCAGGAATATCCAAAGAGGAAGCTGGAGACCGTCTGCTTAAACACCTTGACGCGGACGACCTAGAGTCCCTGAACAGGGAACAGCGCATCATATTGGCGAGCCACAGATTCGCCCCTGAGGTGACCTCCGCCGTGTTGTGGCTCAACGAAAAGTTCGCTGGTGAAAGCCTGATAACCTGTGTCCAGTTGACCCCTTACCACGACGATGATGCCGGTTTGCTATATCTCCAAGCCAACACCATCATCCCATTGCCTGGGGAGGAAGAATATATAGTGCAGGTGGGATCGAAGAGCATTCCAGTGGGAAGCGGCAGCAGCTTGGGAGAAAAGCTGAGTCGCACCTTCGCCCGCAATAGCAGCGATGAAGTGACTCGCTTCTTCAGGCGGGTTCGTGACCTTGTGTTGGGCGAGTTGTCTCCGGGCGTTAAGCCCGACAGGCATAGCAGGTGGGCAGGAGACGCTGGTGGATATCGTTATTACAAATTCTGGTTTAACCATCCGCCTTGGAAGAACTGGGGGTTTGCCTACGCCGCCAACCTGTACTCTGATGACGGATGGAGAGTGTTAGTCGGCCTAGAACATTGGGGGCCCTCGCCTGAACTGAAACACAGAATCGAGGCGTTAAATATCCACTCGGACCAGAAGATAACCGAATGGAACGTCATGGTAACGCATACCTCCGCCTACTTGGATGACAACTTCGCCATTTCCATCGCCGGGACCTTCCGACAGTTCATCGAGAAGGTCACCCCCGTGGTAGACGCGTTTATGGAGGAACAAGCTAACCAAGAAGACGCTTAGGCGGCGACGTTTCCCTCAGTAATTGGCGGTGTGAGAGGAATATGAGGCGAAGGGCGCTTGAGGCCACGGCGCGGCTGCTATCAGCGCATGATGACGTGCTGTACCACTACGCCTAACCCTGTTGCCCTTGCCAACCGACCGTCCGCCGTCAAAAGTGGGATCCCATGTACGTGGGCGGTGGCGACGTAAAAGGCATCGTAGGCGCTTACGTTCTGATAGTATCGCCACGCTAAGGGGGCTAGTTCTCGGTGGGAAATGCGCTCCACTGGCCAGTGGGACAGATCATTGACTGCCGTCCGGGCCCGCGATTCTTGCAGACGACGCTGCAACACCGCACGTCGCAGCACCGAGAGCACCTCTACGTCCATCAACTCCGGCGCCGCAAGCGATGCGTCCTCAATGATGTCGGCAACGGTCAAGCCAAGGGGAGTCCTGAGGAGGTACTCCACGGCGATAGACGCGTCAACTACGTAGTGGCTCACCCAACCCCCTGGTAACGGAAGATCGCTCCTCCGCAAGCAGTTCCGCCGCTGGTATACCCAGGTCGGTCTCGGGTCGCTGGGCCAGCCTCTTCCGCCACTCCCACCGATCCAGCTCTCGCTGCACAGCGATTAACACCGCCGCGCTCATGGTGCAGTTGTTCTCCCGGGCGTGACGACGCAGACGGCGGTGTAGGTCTTCCGGCATGTTGCGTACTTGTAGATTGGCCATGTGGTGAAGATAGCATGACAACTGCATGAAAACAAGCTGCTGAACACATCTACTAGTTAAGAGGGCCTGGGGATCTCCGTTGGAGGGGCGGGCAGCGCTGGAGCGGTATGCTAGGTCGTATTCTAGGCCAAGAACCTTACGATGGCGGCGACGGCGCCTAAGCCAATTAGCTGAAGGCTGGCCAATCCAATTACTACTTTGAGGAGGTCGCCTCTAATCCGTCCTTCAAGCAAGTCTATATCCGCACTCAATAACTCTACGTCAGCCTTGGTGGCAAGGTGGGGAAGCGTGGCCTCTATGCTGGCGACTCGTTCCTCAATGGTGACCATATCGCCCCTCAAAAAGTTAGCGGCTTCTCAATGTGCTGACATCAAAAATTATACGCTGGCGAATTACTTATAAGCATACTCCCATCGGAACAGGAATTCTATACTCGCCCGCCACTATCCAAGTCTAAACCTAGGCGGGGTGGGAGGGGCAGGTGGCGCAGGAGCGGGGGAGGCCGCAGGGGGCGGCGGTTGGGAGAGTCCTGAGGGCGGGGGATGGATTCCGGCTTTCGCCGGAATGACGGAGGGAGGTTGAGGTTGTGGAGGCGCTTTCTTTGATTTTTTCACGTTTCTCTGAGAAGCCGAGGCGTAGCTGTTTGGACCGTGGGGGACGGTGGCCGGGGAAGACCAGGAAGGGCCAAGCCCAGGACTTGACTACGCCCATTGCCTGCAAATCGCGCCACGTGTCTATGCTGTGACGGGCCCTGTTTTGCAGGATCCGCTTGGCCGACGTGGGGCCGATTCCCGGCACTCGGAGCAGCTTGTCTCTAGTCGCGGCGTTGACGTCTATGGGGAAGGCGTCCACGTTTTCCAGTGCGATGGTTGTCTTAGGGTCAAACTCCAAGGGGAGAAAGCCTCCGGCGTCGAAGGCGGGAGAAAGTTCATCTTTGGGGAAGCCGTAAATTCGACGCAGCCAGTCCATCTGGTATAGGCGATGGCTTCGCATGGGAGGAGTGGCGGGGTGCTCCTCCAGGGGCGTGTGGCGGACTGGATGGAAGGGGGCATAGTAGACGCGCTTCAGGTTCCACTCGTCGTAGAGTTGGTCCACCCTGTCGAGGATATCTACGTCGGACTCGTCGGCGGCTCCTACAACCAGCTGGGTGGCCTGACCCACGGCGCCGCCGTTCTTTTGTTGGTTGAGCCGGTTAATCCATTCCATGGGGGATAGTATGTCGCGCTCCAGGTCCTTCATGGCGCTGAGCTTTTGCATGTGCTGGAGGGTGGGCGTTTCGATGTTTATCGAAAGTCGGGTGCCGAGAGCGTGGGCGGCTTCCACGTACTGGAATTCTGTGCCGGGCATTACCTTCAGGTGGACGTAGCCCTTGAAGTCGTACTTCTTGCGGATTATCTCGACCACCCGAACCATTTTCTCGGTTGTCTTGGAGCCGGTGCCCGCCACGCCGGAACTGAGGAAAAGGCCGTCGACGGTGTGACGCTGATGAAGCTCCATGAATACCTTGGCCAGCTCGTCTACCTTGAAGGCGTGGCGCTTTCTGGGCACCCAGTGGCTGTTGGGGCAGAAGGCGCAGTCCATCTTGCAGAAGTCGGTGAACATGACGCGGAAGAGGTTGATGAACTTGCCGTTGGGCATTGAGGCCCGGTAGACGCCGGGGATGGGGTTCTTCTTGCGGGAGGAGTAGGGGCCGCGATAGGTCCCCGGACGGCGGGCCGCGGAGTCCGACAGAATGTCGTCGGTGGCCATACCTCCCAGGATGTGCAGTTTCTCGTAGGTGTCCGGTTTCCGCTTGATTAGCATGATGCCCCTCGCCAATATGATAGAACTGTTATTCTATCATCTATAGAACGTATGTCAAGGGGAGGAGGAGTTGGGTGAGAATCTTGCTGGAAATGGAGGTCTGATTCGTTTTTCGGCTTCCAGGCGTGGGACCGATTCGTTGGCAAAATCGATTCCGTGCCTGAGAGCATTCGTTTCAGGCGTGAGATTCGTTTGAAAAATGTCGAGCAAACGAACGGTGGTTGCAGGCATGGTTATCCGTAAATGTAGCGGCGTTGGATGTTCATGAGCCTGCCCAGAACATTAAGGGTCCTATTGATGAGGTCCGGAGAGGCTTCGGGATCGTTGAGGAGTTCGTTGAGCCTTACGCGAACGATGGCGATTTCCGGGCCCAGGTCTCTGACGGCCAATGCATCGTCGAATTGTTGAAGTTGTTCCGGGGGAAGTTGTTTGGAGTAGAGGCCGTGCTTGCGGGCGTTCTGGTTGCCGGGCTGGCCGCCACGCTTGCGCTGGGGATCTTCGTCCTCATCGCTACTGAGGTCGTAGAAGGAGCCTTTGGGGGGTTCTTTGGGGATTCCGAGAGTGTCTAGCAATTTATCGAAGTCCTTAAACAGTTGTTCTAGAGTTTTCACGAGAGGAAGGGTAGCAGGGGGTGGGGATTTTGGGCAATGGGGAAGATGGCACTGGGGGGGCGTGATACAATCGGCGTTGGGGTGTGAGTTTGGGGAAATTGGGGGGGGAATAGCCTTGGTTCGGGCCCGTTGACGGTATCGCTTTTGATGTGTACACTTCATACACACTAAAAGTGAGAGATAGGGGACATCATGGCGAGAGTCCAACTGATAATTCCTGACGAGGACCGAGATCAGTTCGTCCACCAAGCGCGCAAGGAGGGGTTGACCTTCAGCGCATGGCTGAGGGCCGCCGCCCGATCCCGGCTGGAAGAGAAGACTTCCGGGTTTACCTCAACGGAGGAGCTATGGGAGTTCTTCAGGGAATGCGACGCTAGGCGAGGCCCCGGAACGGAACCAGACTGGGAAGAGCATAAGCGGGTAATCGAAGAGTCCCGCATTCATGGTCTTCCCGGAGTATGATATTCGTCGATACTAATGTCTTCATGTACGCGGTTGGCAAGCCGCATCCGCTGAAGACCCGTGCCCGCGAATTTTTTAGCAACTCCCTGGCCGGCGCGAAACCGCTTTGCGCCTCTGCCGAAGTTCTGCAGGAGCTGATGCACGCGTACTTGCCGGTACGCAGGTATGACGAACTCGAGGATGCGATAGCATTGATCAGCGAAGTGGGGGTGGAGGTGTGGCCGCTTGAAGAGGCGGACGTGACCCTTGCCCGCCAACTGCATGATCAGCACCCCACGCTGGGGGCGAGAGACCTTTGCCACTTGGCAAGCTGCCGGCGGCGCGGCGTAAACGAGATTATGACCTTTGACAAGACCCTTGACGAAGCAGCGCCTTAACCCGAAGAAGCAGGGTGATATCCTGGCGTTGGAGCGGAAGACGGAAGGGTGCGTGATACAATCGGCATTGGTGGGCGAGTTGGGGAAGATTTGGGGGGATGGCATAGTGGTTAGGCAAACCGAGGGATTTCAGGAAGGGCAGGATGCCATCGCCCTAAAGGTTGAGGAGCGGGCGGTGAACGCTAACAATCCCTGGCAGGATGACCTGCTCCAGCGCCGGGACATTGCCAAGCGGCTCACCAATATGGTTGTCTACCAAAAGGCACCTTTGACCATTGGCCTTCATGGAGGGTGGGGAACAGGCAAGACCTTCCTCCTCAACCGCTGGCAAAAGGATTTAGAGAAACAGGGCTTCAAGGCCATTTACTTCAACGCTTGGGAGGACGATTTTTGTGACGACCCACTGTTGGCGATATTGGCCCAACTAGCCGACCATTTCAAGGAAGAAAAACTTAAGGAATTAGCCCGCAGTGCAGCTAAGGTGGCAATTCCCCTGATTCGCGACAATGCCTTGGGCATCCTGAAAGCAACGACTGGTATTACGCTTAAGGTCGATCAGGGCGAAAAAGACAAGACTGCCTTCTTGGATGCCTATCTTGAACAAAAGGCGACTAAGGCAAAACTAAAGAAGAATCTGTCCGAACTGTCTTCCAATGTCATGATAGAGACTGACTACCCCTTGGTGTTTATCATCGACGAACTTGACCGGTGCCGCCCTACTTTTGCAATTGAGCTATTAGAGAGGGTCAAGCACATATTCGACGTTCCTAATATGGTGTTCGTCTTCGGCCTCAACCGGAATGAGCTTTGCAAGGCACTCTCGTCAGTTTACGGAGATATCGAGTCCGACGTGTATCTCCGGCGGTTCTTTGATTTTGAGTTCAACCTATCTGAAGTCGACTCGCAGAAATTTGCCGAGCACTTGATCAACAAATACCAGTTGGACAAAGTGGCGGGCACAATAATCGACTCGCGCCAGTTAGAACTGTATGGAAGAGTCTTTCCCCAATTGTGGAGTGCCTTGAGCCTCTCGCTTCGAGATATCGACTACGGTATTCGGCTAGTTGCGATTCTGATGAAGACCGTGCCTGCGGGCACCTTCATCCATCCATACCTGCTTGCATTACTCATAGCTATGAAGTTCAAGAAGCCGGATTTGTATAGTGAACTGATTAGAGGTGACGTTCAAGCGGGAAGGGTTATCGACTATATAGACGGAGAATTGAATGAGGATTTGGTGGATGAAAGCCTTACCCGTCATGTAGACCGAATTGAGGGGTTCCTCTATTGTGCTGACAGGCCAAACCGAGTTATTGCAAAAGCGGGGATATCTGCCTTGAGTGAACTAAGGACATTACGAGACAATACTCCGAAGCTGGGCTTTCAGATCATCTCTCACCGAGCACAGAATGCTGACAATGAGCAGCTTCGATGGATAATGATTGCGTTGGAGGATGGTAAGAACATGAAGCTAGACTACAAGGTCTTTAGCGAATTAGCCGCCCTAGTTGATACCTGCCAACCGATGTTGAGGCGTTAGAGTCACGATGGATTTGACCACCCCCCACCCCTACCCCGCCTACAACCCCTCCGGCGTTCCGTGGCTCGGTGACGTGCCGGCTTATTGGGAGTTGGCCCAGCTCAAGGGTGTGGTTACGAACGTCTAGGTAGCAAGTGCTGATGCCGTGGGCGTGATTGGGGGGTTGGGGAATGGGCGGTTCGCGAGCTGCGCCTACGAGGGGGGGCAAGCGCGATGGTGAGGGGGTGATGGCAACGAGATTCTTCGTCTCCGCTGCGCTCTGCTCGGAATGACATTTGGGTGGAGGAAGGGGGATGGGTCCCCGCATCCGCGAGGACACGGGAGGGGAGGGCGTGGGGACAACGGAGGGAGTGGGTCCCCGCATTCGCGAGGACAAAGGGAGGGGAGGGCGTGGGGACAACGGAGGGAGTGGGTCCCCGCATTCGCGAGGACAACGGGGGGGAGGGCGTGGGGACAACGGTGGGGTTGGGGGACGGTTCTGATGGGTGATTTTTTCGGAGGAGGGGGAGGGATTTATTCGATACGGCCAGCGGGGATACCGGGAGTGGTGTGTATTACGACGGTATCGGCAAGCATGTCGTGGAGGCCGCGCTTATCGATTCTCAGACCCACCATTAATACGACGACCGGAAACAACGGTGAAAACTTTACGAGTTCTCGCACGAAGGCGCGGCCCCAACCAACCCGTGACCCGTCTGACCGCACCACCTGGATTCCCAGGACTCGCTTTCCAGCCGAGGCGCTGTAGAACCGCACCAAGAGAACGCCATAGGCCAGGGCGGGCAGGTAGAGTTCAACTAGTAGTTCCACCCATACGGGCAGTGGAACATCGAGTCCCGCAAGGCGAGTTGCAATGGTTAGAAACAAGCCCATGACCCAGTACAAGAGGATGACGGGTATCAGATCAAGGAGGCCTGCAGCCAGGCGTTGATCAAATTCCGCAAATAGTCGATCTCCAAGGGTTGGGATTTCCAGGCTTGCTGGAAGACTCGCGCGATTTCCCAGGATGGCGCTGCATTGAGAGCAATGCTTGTTTTGGGCGTCATTTGTGCTCCCGCAGCTGGGGCATTTCACTTCATCTTTTCTCCGTCATAAATTGTCTACTTGTACACTAGCACGGCAAACTCCAGGTGTCGGACAGGTCCGAAGTTGCCCGTGTTGGCTTCGGATTCGGCGACTACCGGAGGGGCGCGGCGTATATCTGGCCGCCCTTCGGGCAGTCTGAGCACGGCGCGTAGGTCCAGAGGGCGTTCCTGCTGCCTTCTCGTACCAGTCCCAGGGGCGTAAGATGGCGGTCGAAGATCTGGCCGTAGTTGCCCACCTGTCGGATGACGTCCTGGACCGCCGTGGCCTTCAGGCCCATCGCCTCCTGACCGTAGTTCCCCACAAATCCAAAGAGCCGGTCTATTCCCGTGTCGCCCGTAGCCGCCGTGGGTACGTTGCCAGAATGAATGCTGAAAGCTTCGGCGTATATCAGCATGGACATTACGGCCTTCACTATGTCGTACCACTGCTCGTCCCCGTGAGGTACAACGGTTCCCAGCGGTTCCTCGGAAATCGTTTCAGGCAGAATAACGTGGGCGCTCGGGTCCGTGAATCCGGAGGCGTTGGCCACCAGGCCGGACTGGTCAGTCGTAAGGGAATCGCACTGCCCTTGCAGATACGCCTCGATTGCGCTGGTGGAGTCGTCGAAAGGTACTATGGTGAATCCCATGTTGTTCTGGGCGTTGAAGTCCAGCAGGTTCAATTCCGTGGTGGTGCCCCGAAGCACGCAAATGCTGGCGCCCTCCAGCTCGGACACGCTGCTGACCTCCAAGCTCTTGGGCACGATGAAGCCCTGTCCGTCGTAGAACATGGTCTGAGCGAAGTTGCCCCACCTGGCGTCGCGCGACATGGTCCACGTGGTGTTCCGCGAAATCATGTCTATTTCTCCCGACTGCAAGGACGGGCCGCGCTCGAAAGCAGTAGTTGGGCGGAACTCCACGGCGTTGGCATCTCCCAGAACCGCCGCCGCAACGGCGCGGCACAGGTCTACGTCAAAGCCCACCGTGTTCCCGGCGGCGTCCACGAAACCGAATCCTGCCATGCTGTAGTTGGTGGCGCAGACTAATCTGCCTCTCTGCTGAATCGCTTCCAGTCTCCCCGTGCTAGCCTCCGCCGCCGCTTCCCCTCCGTAGCCCTCTTCCTCTCCGGAATAAGCGGCGGTCACGGCACTATCGACCATTGCCTGAATCTCGGAGTAGGAGATGGCCTTTGGCACGCTCTTGCTTACGGCGTCTTCGATAAGGGAACGGATTGCCGCTTCTGATAGGGGTGGCGGCATCATGGCCAATTCGTCGCGGATGGTTTGCTGGATTTGGGTGGTTATTGCGGATATGTCTATGGGCGCTGGGGCGGGCGTTTGCTCCTGGGTCTCGCCGCCTCCGCAGGCGAAGATTAGGAATGTTATGACCAGCAGCGCCGCTAAAGTTGTAAGGGTCGAGAGTTTGCACGCAGTTACGTATCGCGGCATATTATTCACCTATGGGGCATCTATTTCGTAAGGTATTAGACGGGGGCGTCAGTACCTTATGCCAAATCGGAGGCGATACTATATTGTCAGTATTTGGCAGTCAAGTTTTTGGAGTTGGGGGAGGGCGGCAAGAATCCTAGAGGGGGATCGGAATGACGGAGGGGAAAGGGGAGGCTTGCTACGTCGACGGGATTCTTCACTCCGCTTCGCTGCGTTCAGAATGACATGTGGGGGGCGCTGCGCTGCGCTCGGAATGACATGTGGGGGCGCTGCGCTGCGCTCGGAATGCCATTTGGGTGGAGGAAGGGGAGTGGGTCCCCGTATTCGGAGACCTTTGCATAACTATCGAATCGCATTCAGATGGCGGTGTAAGACGACTTTTGACATAGCTAAATCATGGGATTCTAGATTCCGGCTTTCGCCGGAATGACGGTTATTCAAAGGTCTCCCTCCGCGGGAACAACGGGAGGGGGAGGGGTGGGGACAACGGAGGGGGTGGGTACCGGCATTTGCGGGGACAACGGGGGGGGGAGGTTATTCGTGGGGAACGTTGGAGGGGATCACCCCCATCCTAACCTTCCCCCCTCAAGGGGGAAGGGATTTGTTGGGGCAAGGGGGGGGTTAGAAGGTGGCTATGGGGTTTACGGGAGAGCCAGTGCCTCCTATTACTACGAGGGGGTTGATGCTCATCATGAACTCGTAGCGGCCTTCCTCAGCGCAGACTTTGGCCAGGGGCTCCAGGAGGGCGTTGTCGAGCAGGGCCACTCCGTAGGCGGGGATGACGGCGTGGACCGTGTGAGAGAACCCGTATTCGTTGGGGGCTGCGTCCATCATGTCCCAAATGAGGATCGCGATGTCGTTGTCGCGGATGAAGGGGAGGCAGGAGGCATGGAGGCCGGCGCGGGATTCGCCGCCGCCCCAACTGCCGTAAGCCTCGGCGTATGCCTCCCGGCCGCTGTAGACGGCCACAGCATCCCCCGGCTGCAATTCAATGCCCTCCGCTTCCAGGATATCCTCCAACTCCCAGCCGTGGACGGGCTCTTCCAGGGTGACGTAGGGCTTGCCCCGGTGCTTGGGAACGTCCAGCAGCACGCCTCGGGTTAGAATGCCTTCGCTCCAGGCGTCGACGGAGCCGTACTTGGCGCCGGTGAAGGTCAGCTCTTCCTTGGGGTCGCGACCGTCCCACATTCCGTCGCCCGTCCAGACGTGGCAGAGGGCGTCGATGTGGGTGGTGGCGGTGCCGTGGTAGGTGATGCCGTAGAAGTCCTGGGCGGAACCCCATCCCTCATCGCGGTCCACGGTGAAGAGGTACTGGAGGGCGGGACGGGGATTCTCGATGGAAGGCTCCACCGGAAAGGGGCGGCTGAGGGAGACGGCGCGGCCCTTCTGCACCAGCTTCGCCGCACCGAGGCGCTTCTCGTCGGTAATCAGATTCAGGGCGCCGGCGCTGCCGTTCTCGGGCCACCGTCCCCAGTTGTTGCGGTCTCGCAGGTAGGAAAGGACTTCTTCCCTGGTTGGCGGTCGACGTTCCATGTTATTCACCTTCTGTGGGAGTGGTTAGGATCTCCGGGGAGGAAAGAGGGGGTTGATATTGACTATCTTTGCCTATTGGCCAGCCGTTCGCTTGCTAATCGGTTCATGCTGACGCCCGCCTCGGCTGCGTCCATTGCCAGGGCACGATGGGTATCCGGTGGCACCCGTACTGTGATGGTGCCGCTGTAACGCTTGGTAGACAAGGGCTCCGGGACAGGTGCGCCTTCCTTCTGCAAGTCATCCACGCAGAAGGCAATCAGGTCTCTAATGCCTGCAAATGCCTTCTCGGGGGTATCATCCAGGTGACTAAGCAACGGAAATTCGGCGCATAGCCCCACATACTCACCATCTTCCTCCCACCAAATAACGCGATAGGTATAGCGGTCGACAAAATCAGCCATTCATTTCCTCCAGTTTCGCGATTGCCTGAAGCACTTGTCGCACCTGGTAGTTCTTGGCAACGCCTCTGGTGGGCTGGATGTTGACCCTGGGGCTGCCTTGCCAAGGTGTATGGTAGACCAGGTGACTTCCATGTTGTCGGGGCTTTCCAAAGTAGCGGTCACAGATCCTGTGCAGGTCATTGAAGCGGACATTACGGGGGTTGCGCCTGACCCTTTCTAAAGCCTTATCCACTGCAGGATGGTAGCATTATTGCAGTCATTTTTCAAGGCGCCAAGAAGGATGGTTGGGGTTGGGGGATGCAGGAGGAAGGGATGGATCCCCGCATGCGCGAGGACACGGGAGGGGGTGGGCGGTTCGCGAACCGCCCCTACAAGTCGGGCCAGACAGTAGGTATGTGTTTATAACAATTACTGGCCCGTTCCCTCGAAGAAGCGGCGGGGGTTGTCTATCATCAGCTTGTCCACGGCCCGGTCGGACACGCCCAACTCGCGCATGTAGGGGAGAACGCCCCGGCTTATCCACAGATACCCGTCGGGGTTGCCCTCGCCCATGGACGAGAGGGGGTCGTCGCAAGTCATGCCCTTCACGTTCCAGTCGTGGGAGAGCATAATTCGGTCTTCGTAGCCGTCGTTAATCAGGTCACGAATGAAGGCCGTTCGCGCCCGCCAATCGGGGGTTGTGGGCGGGCCGCTGGGGCTGAAGTGGTCCATGCCCAGCCAAACGCCCTTCTCCATCATCCGCTTATGGTAGTCGTGGTCGAGGGTACTGTTAACGTGGCCGACGTAGACCTTGCTCATGTCCACGCCCTCTTCCTGGAGGATGCGGATCTGCTCCAGACCCACGTGCGACGTGTGGGGCGTGTGGGTGGTGATGAGGACGCCGGTGCGAAGGTGGGTGCGGGCGGCGGCCCGGAGCATCAGCTCCTCCGGCGGGCGGATGGGGTCGTTGGTTGCAACCTTGATGATGCCCGCCCGTATGCCGGTGCCTTCGATGCCTTCTTCAATCTCGCGGACCCACAGGTCGGCTACACGGTCGGCGGGAATGGGGTCCATCCACTCGAACATGGTCTGGAAGAAGTCGTGGGGTATGAACAGATGGCTGCCCGTGGCGCAGATGATGTTCACGCCGCTGGCGTTGGAGACGGCTTGAATGAGGGATACGTCTCTGTCCAGGTCCATGGGAGTGCAGTCCACGAGGGTGGACACACCTTCCTTACGGGCCTGGATGAGAAGCTCCACGGCCACCTCTTCCACCCGCTGGCGGTTGACCATTTCCGGGTAGGTATAGCGGAAGCCCGCGGAGCCGGTAATTATGTGCTCGTGGGTCAGGGTGAACCCTAAATTCGACGTGTCCAGGGGTCCCAGAACTGAGTTTACGACGGCCACTATGCCACCCCCAATTTGGATACTGAAGATGGGGCAAGTCTAAAGGAGGCGGGACGGGCCGTCAAAGGCGGGCGGCGTCGGGCGGCGTCTTAGGGGGATGGATTCCCACATCCGCGAGGACACGGGGGGTGATTTAGGCGGGACGGGCCGTCAAAGGCGGACGGCGTCGGGCGGCGTCTTAGGGGGATGGATTCCCGCATGCGCGAGGACACGGAGGGTGATTTAGGCGGGACGGGCCGTCAAAGGCGGACGGCGTCGGGCGGCGTCTTAGGGGGATGGATTCCCGCATCCGCGAGGACAACGGATGGTGATTTAGGCGGGACGGGCCGTCAAAGACGGGCGGCGTCTGCCGTCGTCTTAGGGGGATGGGTCCCCGCATCCGCGAGGACACGGAGGAGGGTCGTGAGGGCAACGAGATTTCTCGGCTACGCTCGGAATGACGTGTGGGGGAGGGGGACGGGCGGTTCGCGAACCGCCCCTACGGGGAGATGAAGATGGTCGAGGGGCATAGCCAGGCCTGCTATGATAGAATATCGGCAAGCGCCCCGAAACCGACTACGCAACGCCATGAACGTACTATACGTAACTTCCGACAGGCCCGGCGCGGGCAAGACAGTGACCGCAATGGCCCTTGCTTTGGCCCTGCGGCGGCGGGGTCTCACGATGGCCTACTTCAAGCCCTTCTGCACGGACCCCCACGACGACGCCGACGTGGAATTCGCCAAGGAAATGAGCGCCGGTTCGGACGGCGGAATGGTGCTGGAACCGGTCCCCCTCCGTGTCAGCGCGATCGGCAACGCCACGCCGGCGGCGGTTGTGGAACGGGCTCAGGCCGCCCTGGATCCGGCGAAGGACTGCGACGTTCTGATGGTGGAAGGGGCCAGCCTCACCTTGGGCGAACACGACCTGTTGGACATCTCTCACCATCTGACTCGAGGCCTCAATGCCAAGGTGGTGGTGGCGCTGGGCTACCAGGCGGGGCCTTCGGCCGACGGGCTGCGCCGCATAACCGAAACCTTCGGAGATGACCTTCTGGGCGTATTCGTCAACCGGGCAATCAGGCACCGGTTGCACGAGGCGCGGCAGATGCTGACGACGCCGGAGGCTATTGAGGCCAAGATTCTTGGCGTCGTGCCGGAAGACCGACTGATGCTCTCAGTCAGCCTCAACGAGGTGGCCAAAGCACTGGAGGGCACGTGGGTCTGGGGCGAGGAGCAGGGAGACAACTTGGTGGAGCGGTATCTCATAGGCGCCAACCTGATGGATTCAGGAGATACCTATTTCAACCGGGTCGACAACAAGGCAGTCATCGTGCGGGGAGACCGGCCGGACCTCCAGCTTTCGGCCCTCACAGGCCCGGTGGTGGGACTCATTAACACCGGCGGCCACCCGCCCATCGAGTACCTGATTCACGAGGTGGAGCAGTTGGACGTGCCGTTGATGGTGACGCCCCATCGAACCGCCGCCGCCGTCAAGGCCCTTAGCGGCGTCCTGGAAGAGGCGCACCCGTATCATCCCCAAAAGGTTTCCCGATTCCTCGAGCTTCTTGCCCAACACTGCAACATCGACGCAGTTTTAGAGAAGGCGCTCTAAGCTGCTCGTCCAATGAAATTGGGTGAAGACAGCCGCTGGTTTCGTTCAAAGGTCTTGTCTCAAAATGGCGTAGGGTTTAGAATTTCCGCTTGCGCTAAGTTCTATGAGGGGGCAGATGTTTGAATGCGCTAGGAACTCATTTGCTGCTTGAACTGAGGCAGTGCAATCCGACTTCTTTGAACGACCTAGAGTTCATCAGGGAGACGATGATTGCCGCCGCGAAGTTCATGGACGCCCAGATAATCGGCGAGTCTTTCCACCGGTTCAACCCTCAGGGTATAACCGGCGTGTTGGCCATTGCCGAATCTCACCTAAGCATTCACACCTGGCCGGAGCTGGGCTATGCAGCGGCAGATATCTTCACCTGCGGTTCGTCTTTTCAACCACAGGCGGCGGCCCGGCTCATCATCGAGAGAATGGAGTCCAAGGACCCGTCCATACAGATAGTCAAGCGGGGTGTCAAGACCCCGGCGGGCGTCGCCCGTTCCTGAATCCGGCCCAACCGTGAGCGTGGAAGGGAACTGGTTCTTCGAGCTCATCACCTCCGACCTGGTGATGATGTACCGGGTGAAAAACTACCTCTACTCAGGCAAGACCCAATTCCAGTCGGTGGAGATACTGGAGACTGACAGCCTGGGCCGGTCGCTGGTGCTGGACGGGAAGACCCAGTCCACCACTTTCGACGAGCACATCTACCACGAGGCGCTCGTGCACCCCGCCATGCTGCTTCACCCCAACCCGCGCTCCGTGTTCATCGGTGGTGGAGGCGAAGGGGCCACCCTGCGCGAAACCCTAGTCCACCCTACCGTGGAGCGCGTGACCATGGTTGATCTGGACAAGCAGGTGGTGGAGTTGGCCCGGCTGCATCTGCCCACGCATAGCCGGGGGGCTTTCGACGACCCGAAGACGCGGCTGCTCCACGAGGACGCCCGTGGTTATCTGGAGCATACCGAGGATAGCTACGACGTGATGATTTTAGACCTGGTTGACCCCCTAGAGGAGGGAGCGGCCTATACCCTGTACACGCGGGAGTTTTACAAGATAGCCTTGGGGCGGCTGAACCCCAACGGAGTGCTTGTGACCCAGTCCGGACCTGGCAGCCCACTGAACCACAAAGAATGCTTTACGGCCATCGTGCATACTCTATCCGGGCTTGCGGCCAGGGTGAGTCCATACTCTATCTACGTGCCGTCTTTCGTGACACCCTGGACCTTCACCATGGCCCTGGTCGACGGCTCCATGACGCTTCCCGAAGAGCCGGCAGCGGTGGATAGTTTGATTCAGGAACGGCTGGGACGACGGTTGAGCTTCTACGACGGCGAGACCCACCGGCACATGGTTTCGCTGCCCACGTACCTACGGGAGGGCATAGCCTCGGAGACGCGGGTGGTGACGGACGAGAACCCGGTTTTTATGGTCTAGCGCGGGCGCGGGTGGGCTGCAGGGCGCCAATGAAGGACACCACTACAGGATAGGGAGGGGTTCGGCAACGAGATTCCTCGGCTACGCTGCGCTCCGCTCGGAATGACATTTGGGGGGGATGAGGAGAAGATGGGTCCCCGCATTCGGAGACCTTTGCAAAACTACCGAAACGCATTCAGATAGCGGTGTGGGACGACTCTTGTCATAGCCAAATCAAGGGATTCTGGATTCCGGCTTTCGCCGGAATGACGGTTATGCAAAGGTCTCCATTCGCGAGGACACGAGGGGGAGAACGTTGTCGGGAACGGGGTTCACCCCCATCCTTTCGACAAGCTCAGGGCAGGCTCCAACCTTCCCCCATCAGGGGGGAAGGGACTTCTAGGCGCTGAACGGGCTATTTTCATAGCAAAGACAGGTTGGGGTTACGGGTTCCAGCGGTAGGTGGCGATGTCTGAAGAGCGCACCTCGAAGTGCTTCACCCAGTATTCCCCCGCGTACAGGTGGTCGGCGGCCCTTGCGTTGGCCTGCCGCTGGGAACTCTTGTCGTAGGCGTCCACCTCCTCCTTGGTGTCCCAGAAAGTGATGGAGGTTCCTTCGTCCGGGTTTTCGGTGCTGCGGAGAAGCTGCCGGCCGCTGAACCCGGGCATCTTTTCGCCCAGGGCCTGTATGTTTTCGTTGTAGTGGGCCTCGTACTCGTCCCACCTGCCGGGCTTAATTTTTCCCCAGAAGATTCTCACGTACATTTTCCTTCTCCTTTACTTAGAAATCTGCTTCTCTATTGCTTAAACTGCTCCACCGCCGGCTAATTGAGGTGGTGGTCATTATTCTCTCTGTAGGTAAGTTTCGGGATGACGTAGGACGCGGATCAGAAAAATCCCATCGCTCACGTCAAAGTCGGCCAGCCTAACCTTGCCGGCGTCGTAGAACCTGAATATCTTGGCCGCTGCGTTGTTAGGATGCTTCGATCGGCCCGCAATAGCGGCGGCCTCAATGGCCGCCTCTGCAGAATCGAAGCCGGCGGCCTTCAGCAGGTGTTCAATGTATCTGCGCTGCTTCTCGGTAATAGCCATGCTTTCCCTTATTTCGTTCGCTCAGTTTCTCTCATATCGATTACGGACAGTTGACCGTGACTGATTCCGTCAATATCCACCCCACAGATTAAGTGTAGACGGTTGCGACTATTGTTAGTCGGTGTTTCCGGTCAGCCCCTCTCTACGTCCAGGTCCAACAGCAGGCAAGGCTCCCCCCACTGGTTGGGACTGTCCAGGCCCCAAGGCTCCGGACTGTCGACGGGTTTGAGCCGAATGCCCTCGTCGCCACCAAAAATGAGGGTGACGGCCCCCTCGCCGGAGTCGGCCACCAGCACGGCATAAGCGGGACAGGGGCCATTGGAGGACCAGCCCGTGACGCGTCGCATGGCGTCGACGCCCATGGGATCGGGGGCTGCCAACGTGGTCACAGGTTCGACAGACCCCATCGTTTGGAAGACACTCTGCAGGGGCCAGCAGTTGTCGTTTTCCTCCACGTCAACGTTGATGTATCGGGGTTGGGGCTGCTCCATAAATCAACGGTACCATTGGGTTGTTCGCAAGTCCACCTATAACATGAATAGCGGCGGGATTGACACTTACGCGGTGCAGTGCTAGACTGCGAATCGAGTTGGCAATCTGCCCTAGAGACTGCTAAAACGTAACAAACGGAGAGAATAACGGTGCCCCGCTACGACTACGAATGCCTCAGTTGCAGCCACGTGTTCGAGTTAAAGCAGAGCTTTAACGACGAGCCCGTGGCCGATTGCCTGAAATGCGGCAGCCGCTCCCGGCGCATGTTCCACGCCGTACCCGTTATCTACAAAGGTTCCGGCTTCTATACCACGGACTACGCCCGGTCCAACCTCCGCGCCAACGGAACGGGTTCCAGCCCCTCGGAAGACTCCGAGAGCAAGAAGGAAAAGGCCGACGCCAAGGCGGAGAAGAAGGACGAGTCCAAGTCCAGCGGCTCCGAGGGCAAGCAAGACTCCGGCAGCAAGGTTTCCAGCAGCTCCCGCTCCGGGGACTAGCACCCTTGAGGGCCCTGCTCCAACGGGCAGCGGCAGCCTCTGTTTCCATTGACGGCGAACCCACTGCCAGTATAGGCAGTGGTCTTGTCGTGCTTCTTGGCATCACCCGGGACGACGATGAGGCCGACGCCGAGTACCTGGTAGGCAAGACGGTCAACCTTCGCATATTCTCCGACGAATCCGGCCACTTCAACCGCTCCGTGCTGGACGCGGGGGCCGAACTACTGGTAGTAAGCCAGTTCACGCTCTACGCCGCCACTCGCAAGGGACGGCGGCCAGACTTCACCGCGGCCGCGCCGCCTAAACAGGCGGAACCGCTATATGAGCGGACGGTTGATCTCTTTCGAGAAACGGGCCTGCGGGTGGCTACCGGCAATTTCGGCGCGCTGATGACGGTCAGCATCCAGAATCACGGGCCTGTTACCATCATGCTGGACAGCGCCGACAGGTTCAGGCCCCGGCGAGGGTAGGGGTCGCCGGATACGCCATTCGCCATTTACGAACGCTTTTCGCTATTGCAGGCGGTCGATTCCAGGGCAGGCGTCGAAGCCGCTGTCAAAGCTTAATATACGTCTGGCCCCAGCTTTCCGCATCACCGCCACATGCAATGCATCCCGGGCGGATAAATCGCTGACGGCACCGAGCAAGGCCCTCGCAGAGCGTATCTCCGCCATGCCGAATGGCAGAACCTCGTCCACAATTCCATCCAAGCTCTCAAAGGCGGCGTCAATGGCGTCGGGTCGCTGTATGGCCGTGTAACGGTGGAGTATCTCCTGGTAGACCTCCACGTCTGTGATGAACTGTTCGCCCTCTCGTATCAACTGGGTCAATACGGCAATCGCCCTGTGCTTGTTCGGGTGTGCGGCCCCCACCAGGTACATAGGCAGGTTGGAATCTATGAAGATTATGGGAACTGCCGCCCCGCTTCGATCTCCCGAAGCATATCCTCAATGTCACCGGCTGGAAACGTGCATCGAGAGGCCTCGGCGATAACGCGCAGCTTGGCATCCACAGACCCCGGATGGTCGGTCCTTGCCCGTCGCAGAGCCTGCCGGACCCACTCGGCAAGGGTCATGCGGTGTCTGCGGGCAATGTCCCTAATCTCGTTGTTCTCTTCCTCATCCAGGAGGACTTGAAGACGCTTAGGCATAAGAATAGTCTATCTGACTCATACAAAATTAGTCAATTAAGGACAAGCGGGGAGGGCGTCTACGGAGGGCAGCGAGACAGGTGAGAGGTGCGGCGGGCGAGGGGGATTGCTACGGCAACGAGATTCTTCACTTCGCTCCGCTGCGTTCAGAATGACATGTGGGGGCAGTGGGAGGGGATGGGTTCCCGACTACCATCTTCACGGGGGGAGAATGTTGTCGAGGACGGAATTCACCCCCATCCTAATCTTACCCCCTCAAGGGAGAAGGGATTTATAGGGGCGGGTGGGAGAGCTAGAGGTGGAGGGGTTCGGAGCCCTGGGAAAACCCTTTCGTGGCAACCCTTGTCCTTCTCCTATCGCGGAGGCCGGTGAAACCCATTACTATCAGGAAGATGAAGGCGGCAAAGAGCACTACGCTGGCCCCGGAGGATACGTCTACGTACCAGCTGACGTAGATGCCCGCCAGTCCACAGAAGGCCCCGAGGGCCGTGGAGAGAATCAGCATCCTCCTAAAGGAATGGGTCAGCAAGCGGGCGATGACGGGCGGGATGACGATGGCGGCGGCGATTAACGTCACGCCCACCACCTGCATGGACACCACTATGGTCGCGGCTAAGACCAGCGAAAAGAAGGCGTCGACCCATCCCGTGGGCACGTTGTAGAAACGGGCCGCCTCCGGGTCGAAGGTCGTGAACAGAAGGAGCTTGTAGCCGGCGAAGAAGAAAACAACCGCCGCCGCAGTTACTATCGCTATGGCAATCAGGTCTCCCATCGACACGCCCAGCATATTGCCAATGAGGGCGGCTTCGAAGTCTCGCGTAAAGGTGTTGTAGCGGCTGATGATGGCCACTCCCAGGGCAAAAGAGGCGGTGGTGACTATGCCAATGGCGGAGTCGGTCTCGATCTGACGCTTGCGTGTGGTGAGGATGATGAGAATGGATGCGACGAACCCCCAAACCGTCGCGCCGATGAAGAAGTTGATGGACATGACGTAGCTGACTACGGCGCCGCCGAAGATGGCGTGGGAGAGGCCGTGGCCCACATAGGCCATGCGGCGCAGCACGATGTAGACGCCAATGAGGCCGCAGAGTGCGCCCACCAGGGTTGTCGCTATCAAGCCCTTGACGAAGAATTCGTACTGAAAGGGTTCCAGCATTATTTTTCCCCTTGAAGAGCGAAGGCTTGCTTCGGAAAGGCGGCTAAGGTTTTGATGATTGGCGGCACAATGCCCCACCCCTGGAATCCGGCTCTTGCCGGAATGACGAGACGAAGAGGGAGTAGGGGATGGGTCCCCGCATCCTCGAGGACAAGGGAAGGGGTGACGGATGGGTAAGGGATGGGCCGTCTCGACCGGCTCCGATGGATTCCCGCCCCTGTCTTCAAGGGGGAAGACTCTGCGCGGGAATGACGAGACGAAGGGGAAGAAGGGGATGGGTCCCCGCCCCCCGTCTTCACGGGGGCAGAATCTCGACGCGAGGACAACGGGAGGGAGTTACGGTTACGCAAAGGGGACTGCGTTTCGTCTGACGTGGTGGACAGCAAGATTCCGCGACTCCGCTGCGCTGCGCTCGGAATCACTATGGCCTTGCTGTGGCCACGCAAGGGGATGAAAATGGACATGGGATTCACCCCCATCCCCCGTCTTCACGAGGGCAGGCTCTAACCTTCCCCCATCAAGGGGGAAGGGATTGCTAGGCGTGAAACGGGCTATTTTCATAGTAATGCCATGTGGGGGCGAAGATGGGTCCCCGCCTCCGCGAGGACACCGGAGGGGGAGGGCGGTTCGCGAACCGCCCCCACGGGGAGCAGCGGGGGTCATTGCGATTGCCGGCATTAGTGGCCCTTCTTCGTGTGGGCTGCATCCGGTGATCCTGCCTGCTGTGCGCCGTTGAACCGGTGGGGACTTTCGGCCACCAGGGTCATGTTCATGTACTGGATGACGGGCATCTCGGCGTTGTAGGTGAGTTTGAAAGTCTCCGGCGTGAAGACCTCGGATGGGGGGCCGCTGGCCAGGATGCGGCCGTTCAGGCAGACGACCCAGGGCAGATGGGCGGCCACCGCGTTGATTTCGTGGGTGGTCATGACAATGGTCACGCCCTGGTGGTTAAGCTCGTGCAGCAGGTGCAGGAACTCGTCCCTGGTCTTGATGTCTATGCCAGCCGTCGGTTCGTCCAGTAGCAGCAGCTTGGGGTTGCTGACCATCGCCCTTGCGAGGAAGACCCGTTGCTGCTGGCCGCCGGAGAGCTGCCTGATGTGCCGCTTCCGCAGATGCTCGATACTCAGCCGCTCCAGCATGCTATGGACCATCTTACGATCCTTGGCCCGATTCCAGGGGAATAGGGGGTTCGACATGGTTAGTCCCATCATCACCGTTTCCTCCACAGTGACGGGGAAGTTCCAGTCGATGGCCTTCAGCTGGGGCACGTATCCAATGCGGGGCCTGCCGTTGGCGGTGGAGAGACCCTGCACCAGAACCCGGCCTCCATAGAGGTCTACCGCGCCAAGGATGGCCCTGAGAAGGGTCGTCTTGCCGGAACCGCTGGGACCCAGCAGGCCGATGAAGTCGCCGGGCATCAGCTTCAAGTCCACGTCGTGAAGGACGGGATGGCCGTCGTAGCCGCAGGTGACGCCCTGAAGCTCCACGGCGGGATCACCGGCGGGTGGCTGATGGGGGATGGGATGAAGCATATTTAGCTGCTCTACTGCGGGTAGACGGCCCCGCTCTCTCCTTGGAATACTGGACTTGGGTCGAAGCCATCGAGGGCCGACGGGTCACCGCCAAGAGACGACACAATAACCTGGGAGTTCGTGAGCATCATGCCCAGGTAGCTGTGTAAGGGGTCACCGGGATCGCCGGGCAGGTCGTCGTCACGGAGCTGGTCGACGAACTCCGCCCCGCTCTCCTTAGCTATCTGCTCCATGACGTCGCTGGAAAACACCGCGGAGCCAAAGATGGCGGGCACACCACTCTCCCGCACCTGATCAATGAGACCGGCCACCTCGCGGGCGGAAGGCTGGCTGAAGTCGGAGGGCTGAATGGCGCCGATTATCTCCATGCCGTAGCGAGGGGCGAAGAAGGGGAAGGAATCGTGATAGGTCAGGAGCTTCCGATTCTGCGGCGGGATAGTCTGCACGGCCGCTTCTATCCTGCCGTCCAAGTCGAGGATTCGAGCCTCCAATTTCCCGTAGTTCTCCCTGTAGTAGGCGGCGTTGGCCGGGTCCATGGCGGAAAGCTGCTCCTCTACAACCTTAGCGTAACTGAGGGCCAGCAGGGGGCTGGTCCACAGATGGGGGTTGGGGTGACCGCCGGTCTCCGGGAAGGAGAAGTCGAAGACCCACTGATCCCTGGCGATAGCCTTGTCGCCCAGGGTGAGCACTTCGGCCTCGTCCCGCTTGCTAGCCTGGGCCGCCTCCAGGTAAGGCTCCTCGAGGAAGAGGCCGTTGAGGATGATGAGGTCCGCCTTGGCCAGGGTTCGAGCCACGGAGGGTGGAGGGTCGAAGGTGTGGGAGTTGACGCCCTCCGGTATTACGCCCTCAAGGGCGATGCGATTGCCGCCCACGTTCTCCACCAGGCTGGTGATGGGGGCTACGGAACTGACCACGCGCAGGCGGCCGTCGGTTTCGTCTTCTCCGCCGCCGCAGGCCTGGCCAAAGAGGAGCAGGAGGGCGCCGAAGACAAAGGGGCTTATTCTTAAAACCATGGGGTTTGCAGGGTTACCTTTCGGAGACATGGCTTCCAGGGGTGTTGCAGTTGGAGCAGATGCCGGTAACGGTGAAGTTATCCAGATCCGGCTCAAAGTTGAACTCCTTGGTAAGGGTATTGCGAAACTCGTCCAGGTAATCGGGGGCCAAGTCGTAGGCCCCGCCGCAGGCCCGGCACACCATGTGATGGTGGCGGCCCTCCGGGTCGGTGATTTCAAAGTGGAGCCGGTCGCCGATGGCTACCTCGGTAACCACGCCCATCCGCTTAAAGAGGTGAAGGGTGCGATAGACGGTGGCAATGTCCATGTACGGGTAGGTTTCCTTAGCCTTGCGAAAGACCTCGTCCACCCCCATGTGCCCGCCACCCTGGGCGACGGCGTTGAGGATAAGAAGGCGTTGGGGGGTAAGGCGGACGCCCCTGCCCCGCAGCTGCTCCAGGATATCCTGCTGTGTCATTGTGCAACGCCACTCTTCTGCAATTGTTTGCGACTGCCTATATTATCATCTAGGTGCGGGTTGTCAAGCGATGGGTGGAGGCAACGGGCGGGGACTTTGGGTTATTCAGATTCGGCAGAGCCAGCTGTGGGTTCCTGCTTTCGCCAGAACGCCGAATAGCACCGAATTCTCGCATTTGAAACATATGGAAATGCCGTGAAGGGAGCCACGGGATTATTCCATAGTCTGGTGTGGGTTCCAAAGGGAGGAGTGTGGCTTACGGAGGGAAAGACATTGAGACTGAGGCGATGGCGGGATATAATCCGCTTGAGTTCAAAAAGGAGCCGAGCATGCTTCAAACCCAAACCCCTGACAAGATCTTCGCCGACGCCCTCGCGCTGTACGAGGATGCGTTGGAGATGTTGGGCCAACACAAAATCCGCAACGCCGCGGAAAAAGCTTGGGGCGCAACCAAACGCGCCACCGACGCCCTAATCCTCGCTCGCACCGGGGCCCTCCCCGAGACCACCGCCATGACCACCAGGGTCTTGATGGAGTTGGCAGACAATTTCCCCGACATAGAAACCCTTGTCGGGCGCTACTTCACTCACATTAGCTATCTTCACGGCTCCTGCTTCTACGACGGCCTTTGCGACCCCATAAGCCAAACAGTTCGTCGCATCCGGGAAACCATTGACTACATCCAAGACGCCCAATCCCTGACCCGCGCCCAATAACCTTACCTTCCCCCTGCGCCCCCACCAGTTATTCTGCGGGCGCGGGCAATATCTTCGAGGGTGGCAATTATCAGGCGTTGGTCACCATCTTCCAAGGCGATGTTTAGATACATCGCCTTGTCTTCTTCGGTCTCCAAGTGCTCCGCAGGATCCCATGGAAGGGTTTTGGTTTTGGCCATTTCTTCTTCTCTTATGGTTCCCTAGCCAGGTCGAGTGCTATTGGGGGCGAGGAGGGTTGTGCGGCGGGGGAGGGCGCCCACAAGGGACGCCGCTACGGGAGAATCAGGGTAGTCAACCCCCGAAGGAGCGGCGCTGCCTTCTGGCCTGGCGCATGAAGTGCCGGAGAAGGGAGCCGTCGAAGCCCAGGGCTGCGGCCTTCTTCGCCGATTCCTCTGCGGCGTCTTCGTCTCCCAAGTAGGCGTTGGCCAGTGCGCCTATGGCGTAGGCCGAAGGAGACTGGTCGTTCAATTCCAGGGTCTTCGCCACATCCTCTAACGCGCGCTTTGGCTGTCCTAGTTCCCAAAATGCTGCCGCGCGGTTGTTGTAGGAGTCGGCGTGGTTGGGGTTTAGCCGAATGGCCTGGGTAAAATCCTCGACGGCCGGCATCTGCTCCTTGAGATGGACGTAGGCCAGCCCTCGGTTGTAGTAGGCTTCGGCGTTGGCGGGGTCCAGCCGTACCACCTGATCGAAGTCACGGATCGCGGCTACGGGTTCCACCAACTGGCCATAGACGACGCCCCGCTGATAGAAGGCCTCGGAGTCGGAGGGGTTGTCCTCGATGACGGCCGTGAACTCGCTCACGGACCGTTGGAGACTATCAATCTCCGAAATGCTGTTATCGTTGGCCTGGGCGTTCTGCATGAGAAGAGGTTGGGACCGATTGATGGCGAAAGTCGGGGAGCCGGGATTTGAACCCGGGGCCTCTACGTCCCGAACGTAGCGCGCTGCCAAACTGCGCCACTCCCCGTCAGTTTTTGGAACCGGACAATTGTAGACGCCACGAGGCGCATACGGCAAGGGCGCAGGGTTGACAGTGCAAGAACTCAATGCTACCTTTGGCGGCAAGTGCACCTCTGTGTTTAACGGAGGCATTACCCGTTTGTGCGGGATTCATACTCAGGGTTAAGCCTAAACTTCTACACTAGGAGGCAAAATGGTGACTTTAACCAGCAAACTTCTAAGAAAGAGCGCTCTGTTGGCCTTGCTGGCCGCGGCGTCGCTGGCGCTGATAATAGTAGCCTGCGGCACCGACGACGAGGAAGAGCCGGCAGCTACAGCGGCCCCCGCGGCCACAATGGCCGCCACGGCGGCACCCGCCACGGCGGCGCCCACAGCGGCGCCAACGCCGACACCTACCGAGGCGATGGAGCCGGAGTTGGTGAGCCCCAGACTCATCGTCTCCATGGCGCCACCCACTCACCAGGTGAGGGTGCCCTACATGACCTTCCAGAGTTCCAGTGGGCCTCTTCACAACCTCTATGACTACCTGGTTGGCAAGCACCGCAAGACCGCCGAGGTGGAGAATACCCACGTCGCCGAGTCTTGGTCCGTTAGCAACGACGCCCAGACCTGGACCTTCGAGCTCAAGGAAAACATCCCCTATTACATGAATGGCAAGGCCAGCGACACCTACAAATTCTCACCGGAAGACGTTCGGCACACATGGCTCTTGCAGGCGGGAATAAAAACGGAAAGGGCCAATAACTTTGGCACCTGGAAGCCCTGGATCAAGAGCGTTGACGACATTGTGATTGACGGTAACACCCTTACCTGGAACTTGGACCTCGTCCACCCGGACGCCAACGTCTACCTCTCGGAGGACTGGACCTTCGGCATCCTCAGCCAGCAATACTGGGATGATGTGGGCGGCGAGGACGGCTATATCGACCATCCCATCGGCATGGGAGCCTGGAGCTTTGTGGAGTACGTGGACAACGAGCACTTCCTCCTAGAGAAGAACGTTGGTCACTACCGCCAGGAGCCGGACTTTGACGAGCTCCAGTTCATCTGGAACAAGGAGGCGGCCACCATTATGGCCCAGATCCTGACCGCTGAGGTCCACATAGGACAGTTGCCCAGCGACCTGTTTGATGAGGTTGAGGCTCGCGGCATGAAGATCGCCAAGAGCACGCTGCCCAGCTTCCACCTCTGGGGCGCCATCCCCTGGTACATGCCCGAATCCCTGGACGGGACGCCCACCCCCAACTATGACGACACCGCTCCTACACGGAACGCCATGGTGCGGCAGGCCCTTAACGTAGCCATCGATAGGGAGCGGATAAACAACTCCTTCTTCAAGGGCGACGCCATGCCCAGCGCCGTATCCCACTTCGCCGAGTGGTGGGACTTCTTCAAGGACGAGTGGGCTCCCTACCCCGGACCCACTGGCCAGACTGGCTCTGACGGCGGCTGGCCGTATGAGTACAACCCGGAAAGAGCCAAGGAGTTGCTGGCTGAGGCCGGCTATCCTGACGGCTTTGACCTGAACTTCTATGCCCCCAACAACCTGGGCGGTATGCCGGAAGTTCCGGACGTTGGGGAAGCCATAACGGCCATGTGGGAAGAGATTGGTGTAAACGTTAACCTGATGGCTACGGAGTATTCAGCAGTTACGTCGTTGGCGACTGATCGTGCGTTGAACGGACAGATATACCTAATTAGGTGGAGCTTGAACCCGCCATCACCCGGCATGGGTTGGATATGGCGCAAGGCTACCAGGCCCATCTACGAGTACCCGTTCATTACGGAATGGAAAGAGAACTACGACACCATTGCAGACCCGGCCACTCGCGAGAACCTCGCCCAGGACCTGGGTGACTTCTGGCGCGACGAGTACCTGAGCATCCCGTTGCTCTGGGTCTTCGGCAAGGCTGTATACAACCCCGAAGTCCTGGTGGAATACGAGGTTAGCCACGTCCACTTTGGTCCGGTTCGCTACCACGAGTACACGGAAGCCGTGTACAAGTAGCATCGAGCTAAGACACAAGTAGAGAGATTCTAAATAGACACGGCCCCCACATCTGTGGGGGCCGTGTCTTAACTAGCCAGGGTACGGCGGTAAGGAGGCAATGACATAAAACAGCCAACCGTAGAGCGTACCATTGCGCGACTAAAAAACCAGGGGCATTCATCCGGCGAACAGCCGGGTGGAGGATTCGCAAGGCTGTTCCTCAGGGGCAGCCTTGCCCTATTGTTGCTAACGTCCCTGCTGGTGGGTTCTTTGTTGCTGGCAGCATGCGGAGGGGGCGACGGCGGCGATGACGCTGGCGACTCCAACGGCGAAGCTCCCGCGGCGGCTACCCAGGCCGCTTCCGCCACCGGCGAACTGACTCCCTCCGGGACCTTCACGGAGGATGAATTGATCCTGCCAGAACAGTGGGAGTCCTTCGAAGTAGAATTGCTGCTCGGAGACCGGGTGGTCGTCACCTACACCTCCAAGCCCAAGGCCGTCGGCGGGTTCGGCGAATCGGGCAGCGCGGGCAGGCCAGGGGTTGTCTTCAACGTGAACGACCCCATCGGCGACTCCATATACCGAGGAGAGCAGGTGGCGGACGGCGGCACCGAGTTCACCGCGGAGTTGAACGGCATCTACCAGTTGACTTTCTTGAACCCGGTAGTTCGGAACCTGCAGGAAGTCATAGTGGAGTACCAGATAAACCCGTAGGGGTTACGGGGGCGGCTGTCCTAAAATTTCACCGCCTTGGTCATCGCCGGCATTCCCTAGAATAGGGGCGTGGCGATCGTCTATTGACTCGCGGCTCACAGTGGGTTTTCCCGGTCACTTGAATCCTCCGCCCGGGGCAAGTGCACTCTACACAGCTAGGCGCGTTCCCCGCAGACACACACGGCTTACGACTGCTGGCGGATGAAGTCTGAGACCTTCTCCCCTATCATGATGCAGGTGGCGTTGGGGTTTACTCTAACCACGTCCGGCATTATGGACGCATCGGCCACCCGCAGGCCCTCCAAACCGTGCACACGGCCGAACTGGTCCACTACCGACATAGTATCGTCGGCGGGGCCCATTTTGCACGTGCCCGAGGAATGATGCCCTGTAGTCACGTTCTCAAGTATCCAGCGATCCAGGGATTCCTCCGACGCCATTTCTTCAACACTAGGAGCAACCCGCTGAGACAGAAGCCCCTTCAGAGCTGGGCTCTCCGCCAGTTCAATAGCAAGATGCACACCCTCGCGGACGCGGGCCAAGTCCCACGGGTCCTGCAAATAGTTGTACTCCAGGTGGGGCGGCGAAGGGACGTCGGTTGAGGTTAGAGTGAGCCTACCGGCCCCATGAGCGTACTCCAGGCAGGCGCTCAAACGAGTATGGGGCACACCGTCGAATACCCAGCGGTTGTCCACGCTGATGGACATGTCGTGGGGGCTATCCGAGCCTGAAGCGGTGTATCGGAGGAAAACCAGGCTCAGCACGGAGTCCTTCGATTCCAGGGAAGCGTCCCGGTACATGACGCCGCATACAGGATGATTTCGGAGATTCTGTCCCACGCCTGGCAGATGATGCTTCGTTGCGATACCCATTTCAGTCAGGTGGTCTTCCGGGCCGATGCCGGAACGCATCAGAAGCATGGGGGAGCCGAAAGCGCCCGCGCTGCAGATCACTTCGTGTCCGTAGACGCGAAAGGTCTGGCCGCCGCTGCTGACCTCCACACCCACGGCACGATTGCCTTCCAGCAGCACTCGCCGCACGAGAGTATTGCCCCGAATAGTCAGGTTCAGGCGGTGCCTAGCCGGGTCGAGGTAGGCCATGGCGGTGTTGACGCGGAGGCCGCCAACGTTGCTGACGGGGTACGTTCCAACGCCCGCGGCATCGGGAAGGTTCATGTCGGGGCTTTCCGGGAAACCATGGTCTACGCAGGCGCGGTAGAAGGCGCGTAGATTGGATTCCCACTCGCTTTGAGGGACGCGACGCACGGGCAGCGGGCCTTGCCTATTGTGAAAGTCTCCTCCGAAGTCCAGGTCTCGCTCAATCCGAAGATAGCAGGGCAGCACCTTCTGATAGGACCACTCCGGGTTGCCCCACTCAGCCCAGGAATCGAAGTCTTGGGGGGCTCCCCGCAGGAATATGGAGCTGTTGATTGTGCTGGTGCCACCCATGGCCCTGCCGGAGGGCATTAGCATAGGTTCCGTCTTTTGAGGGTTGGCCCGGGCAGGATAGTTGCGGACGTGGGGGTCTTCGTATCCAGCCATGACGTGATAGCCACGGGCCAATATATCCGGCAGCCGCTCGGCGTTGGGATAGTCGGGGCCGTCCTCCAGAAGGAGCACGGAACGGGAGGGGTCTTCCGATAGCCGCGCGGCCAGGGGTGCGCCGGCAGAACCGGCGCCCACAACTATAACGTCGTAGCGCAAGGAACGAACCTCCGGTGAGTTTTCGCGGGGTCAGCCCAGATTATACTCGATGGGGAGCGAGGGAAGGGATGGGTTCCCGCCCTCGTCTGCACGAGGGCAGGCTCTCCGCGGGAACAACGGAGGTGGAGGGGGGCGGGATGACATGTGGGTGGCGCAAGGGGGATGGGTCCCCGCATCCGCGAGGACACAGGAGGGGGAGGAGTTCCCGCCTCCGTCTTCACGAGGGCAGGCTCTGTGCGGGGACGACGGAGGTGGGGGCGCGGGATGACATGTGGGTGGCGGAAGGGGGATGGGTCCCCGCATCCGCGAGGACACAGGAGGGGGAGGAGTTCCCGCCCTCGTCTGCACGAGGGCAGGCTCTCTGCGGGAACAACGGAGGTGGAGGGGGGCGGGATGACATGTGGGTGACGGAAGGGGGATGGGTCCCCGCATCCGCGGGGACACAGGAGGGGGAGGAGTTCCCGCATCCGTCTTCACGAGGGCAGGCTATGCGCGAGGACACGGGAGGGGGAGGCTTTCACCCCCATCCTGGCCTTCCCCCTCAAGGGGGGAGGGCGGTTCGCGAACCGCCCCTACAAAGAGGGGGGGCGGGCGGAAGGGGTTAGCCGTTGCCTCGACGGTTTTGGGCCTCCATCCTGGCCAGAATGTCCCGGATCTCCGCCAACAGCTCGTTGGCAACGGTCGGCGTTGCAGCGAGAGCAGCGGCGGCGGGCGTCGATTCGACGACGCCCTCCAGCACCAGCTGGCGCTGGCGAAGGATCTCGTCCCGGAAGGCAACGGCGTCAACCACACCTATGAGGTCTCCCTCGCTGCCGGCGTTCTGCCCCGACTGGCCCGCCGTCTCGACCTTCAAGCCCCTCACTCCGCAGAAACGCATCCAGGGGTCGTCGTGCAGGCGCACGTCCGTCACACGGTTCAGAGGAATGGTGGCTTCTTTTCGGAAGAAGACCCCTTTGTTTACCTGGACTGCGTTGGTGGTGAGACGGGCGGACATTCGCCTCAGGCTTTCGGGGGCGTACCAACGACAGAACAGCAGCCCAAAGGGGATCAAGGGGATGCCAACGACGCTGATTATCATGAAAAATATAACCACCCCGGTGGTGTGCTTCTTCACCATGGGGTCGAATTCGGCTTCCTGAATGGTTTCGCCTGTAACGTCCGTGAAACCAGTCATTTGGGGACTCCTTACAGAGGTGTGGGTCCGAATCAAGACGAATGGAACAGCCCAAGTCGAGGGCCGGCGTTAATACATGAGAGCGCCGCCGGCCACGGGTAGCGAGACGCCAGTGAGATAGTCCGACTGGTCGGAAGCTAGGAAGGCGGCCGCGTCGGCTACGTCTGCGCCTTGGGCCACCCGGCCCAGGGGTATGGCCTTGGCCCGTTCTGCAAACATGCGGGCGCGGTACTCCTCCGCCGTCTCGCCTTCTGACGCCAAGGCCGCCGCAATCCCCGAGATTCTCTCCGTATCCACCAGCCCGGGGCAGATGGCGTTGACGTTTATGCCGTGGGGCGCAAGCTCCAGGGCCAGGGATTGGGTGAAGCCGATGAGGGCAAACTTAGAGGTGCAGTAGGCGGCGTACCGGGCTATGCCCTGCTTGCCCGCGCCTGACGAGATGACGATTATTTTTCCCCGTTGGCCAGCGCGAAGCATTTGCCGCGCCACGGCCCGAGAGCATAGGAACGTGCCTTTGACGTTGACGCGCTGCACCATGTCCCAGGCATCTTCCTCCAGCTCCACCACAGGTACACGGTCAGGACCCGCCGCCGAACCGGCGTTGTTGACCAAGATGTCTATGGGGCCTAAACGCTCGGAGGCTTCGCGTACCATGTCGTCCACTTGGCTGGCGTCGGAGACGTCGGCGATGATGCTCATTGACCGGCGGCCCAGGCTTTGAATCTCTTCTACGACGCTGTCCACGCCGCGCCATGCGACGGCGCCACCGTGAGGGTTGGACTTTACGTCATTGACCACCACGTCGGCCCCTTCTTGGGCCAGACGAACGGCTATGGCCCGCCCGATGCCATGCTGTCCTCCTGCGCCGGTGACAAGGGCAACTTTACCTTCCAGGTTATACATTTCAGATCCTACCAGTGGCCATGAGTTTGACAGGCGTTCCTGAATGTTACACCTTCGGGGTATAACTCATCAAACGGGAGCAGGGCTGCGCCCGCACGATAGGGCGGTGTGGTGATTGCTCGAGCTAGGGCTGCGCCGGCTTCCTTAACGGGCGGTTCAGCACCAACCAGGAACAGTAATCCATCCATTAGCCGCTCCAGTGCCTCCACCTGCGATATTCTGCCATCTTCGAGGTCAGTCAAAACTCTCCGTACAATTGAACAACCCTGAGCGCCGTAGTATGCGGGAGGAGGGGGAGTTGCCGTTGACGTGGGAGGCGACGTAGCCGGTTGTCCGCCGCAGGCCAAAACCGCAGCGACGAGCGCCGCTGTCACTAGAACCAGAGTCGCGCACTGCAGTTTGGGCATTGCGGTACGGCGAAGGCGGGAGGGTCTTACATCATCCGCTCGATGATCTTCTGGGACTGCTCCTTGGTGATGCCCAGGGGGCGGAAGCCCAACGGCCCGCCTTCTTTCAGCACCGGCTCCTGGCCGTGGAGGGTTGGGGCCTGCCTCTGGAGAAACACGCCGGTATAGATCGTGTCGCCCCACAACATTGCCTTCTCGCAGGCGGCCTTCCAATCGCTGGTGTCGTGTCCTTCGTCCTCCAGCTTCTTGACCCGGGTCTTGAAGAAGGGGTGGGTATTGTCCTTATTAAAAGTGACGCAGGGACTAAACACGTCGATAAGGGAGAACCCCTTGTGCTGCATGCCCTGGACGATCATCTCGGTTTGGTGGCGGATGTCTCCACTGTAGGCGCGGGCCACAAAAGTAGCACCGTTCATGATAGCCCCGGTGATGGGATTGATGGGGGGCTCGACACTGCCGAAGGGGGTACTCTTGGTCTTCATACCCTCGGTGCTGGTGGGGGAAATTTGGCCGGTGGTAAGGCCATAGATCTGGTTGTTCATCACCACCATGGTGAGGTCCACGTTGCGGCGGGCGGTGTGAACAAAGTGGTTGCCGCCGATGCCGTAGCCGTCCCCATCGCCGGTGGTGACGACGACGTTCATTTCGTGGTTGCCCATCTTTGCCCCCGTGGCCACGGCCAGGGAACGGCCGTGGAGGGTGTGCATACCATAGGCATTGACATAACCGGGTAGGTTGGAAGAGCAGCCTATGCCGCTAATGACGAGTAGCTCGTGGGGACGTAAGCCCATTTCGGCAAAGGCCCGCTGGAGGCTGTTGAGCACTCCAAAGTCGCCACAGCCCGGACACCAGTCGGGAGTGACTGGGCCACGAAAGTCTCTGGCAGTCAGCTTGCGGGCAGGCTTGCCTGTCGCGATATCTACTACGGTTGTCATCCTATCACCTCTTTAGACTATTACTTCCTGATACGGCACATGAATATCGGTGGCGCCGCTGAGAATCTCCATAATGCCCTCGGTAACGTGGTGGGGCATGAAAGGCTCTCCGTCGTACTTGCGCACGTGGCCATCCACGGAGAGGCCCGTCTCACTGCGCAAGTACCGGTAGAACTGGCCGGAGTAGTTGTTCTCGACCATGATGGTCTTCTTTGATTTGGAGAAGATTTCGACAATTTCGTCGCCCATCAAGGGGACTATCCACTTGATTGGCAGGTGGTTGGCAGTGACACCCCTCTCCGCCAATTGCGGGATGGCCTCTTTAATGACGCCGTAGGTGGAACCCCAGCCGACGATGGTCACGTCGGCGTCTTCGGGGCCTTCCAGTTCCGGGGCGGGAACCAGTTTAGACAATAGCTGGAACTTACGCGCCCGCTTCTCCACCATCTTGCGACGCTTGTGGGGATGGGTAAACTCGTCGCTGATGAGGATTGAATCCTCGTCATGCTCGTCGGTGGCCACCACGTGGGTGTAGCCTTCCAGACCAGGGAGCGCCCGGGGCGAAACGCCAGTCTCAGTGTTGAGATAGCGCTTGTAGCCGTTGGGGGCGGCGGGTTCGGTAATGATTTCGCCACGGTCTATGACGGGCTGCATGTTAAGGGTGTCGGGGTCGAAGCTGAACCGGCCCTCGCCAATGACCAGGTCGGAAATGACGATGCCGGGGCACTGGGCCTTGTCCACCAGGTTGAAAAGCTCCGGCATGGTGTTAAAGGCGTCAAGGGCGTCTATGGGAGCAACTATAAATCGCTCGAAGTCGCCCTGGCTGGCGCCCAAAACCTGCCATAGGTCGCCTTGTTCCGACTTTGTGGGGACGCCGGTGGACGGTCCTGCGCGCATGACGTCGATAAAGACTACGGGAATCTCCATCATGCCGGCGCTGCCTATCGCCTCCGTCATAAGTGCGAAGCCGCCGCCGGAGGTGGCGCACATGGCGCGGCAGCCGGTGTGGGCCGCACCGATGGTCATGTTGGCCACGCCGATTTCGTCCTCGACCTGCCGCACCATTATGCCTAACATGCGGGCGTAGGCCGCCATCCAGTGAAGAACCCCTGTTGAGGGGCTCATTGGGTACGCTGCGTAGAACTTGACGCCGGCGGCCGCGCCGCCCATTGCGACAGCGTCGTTGCCCGCCCAGACTGCCAGGGGCTTCTCGCCCACGGGGGCGGGCGGGTCGTAGGGCGCGAAGTTTTCCACCGCGTACTCATAGCCGGCCCGGGCAAACTTCACGTTTTCGTCCACCACCGCCTGGCCATGACGCGCGAACCGCAGGTTGAGGCTGTCTTCGAGGGTCTGGAAGTCAAGCCCCAGCATGTACATGATGGAGCCCACGGCCACGGTGTTCTGGATAAGCCGGTTCCTGCTGCCGCCTGTCAGGTGGGAGATGGGCAACGCGCAAATCTGGACGCCCTCCTGGGCATCGTTCACCTTAATGCGGTCGCCGTTGAAGACGATGCTGGAGCCCGGCCCCATGAGACCCACGTGCCGGTCGGCGGTGTCCTGGTTCAGACACAGTAGAAGGTCCAGCTTGTCTCCATGAGTCAGCACTTCCTCCTCCCCCACTCGCATGGTGAGGAAGATGTGGCCGCCACGAATGATGGACTGATAGGCGTTGTAGGTGTAGAGGTGAAGGCCGCGGCGCACAAAGACCCGGGCCAGAATGTCGCCCGGGGTGGCGATGCCCTGACCGGCCTCGCCGCCAATAGCCATGGCGAAATCGAACTTCCCTGAACTCATTAGGCTGCTCCTTCTTACTTGGTGGGCCCTACGGCCTTGCGGCGACGGAACGGCGCAAGTTGCCGGCTCATATAGGGAAGGGCCCCGATTCTGTTGTACATACAACACTTCCGTCGGCGGCGCAAATAATAGAGGCGGGCCGGATTGGCCCCCCATTGAGCCGCAGTATATCTATTGTCAACAAGGAAGTATAGCGTTACCCGTTGCCGTAGGCAACCTTGAGAGATACTATAGCTTGGGAATCGGGCATTGGGCGACGGTGGTTGCCGCCTCATCCAACCCCAACCGATACTCACATATCTTAGATTCTTGGGAACAATCAGCAAGGCTCGGATACTAACATTACAGTTCAGAATGCGCGAAAGTGAAAATAGACTGCGATGAAACGGAAACTTACCATCATCGTGGACACCGAGTTAATTTCGATGGCCAAGCGGTATGCCCGCACACGTGGCGTCTCCCTTTCGTCGCTGGTAGAGCAGTCGCTTAGAGAGATGACGAGAGGGGAAACGCCATCCTTCTCCTCTCGTTGGCGCGGCAAGTTTCAGGCAGCCCAGTGCAAAGACGACCCACGATACGATGCGTTAGCCAAAAAATACCTCCAATGATTCTTTTGGACACCGACGTGCTTATAGACGTCGCCCTCAACAGGCATCCTTATTCGGAATCGGCTTCGGAGCTTCTGGACGGTATGGAGTAAGGGCTCGGCGCAGCATCTGTCCCAAAAAGATAGGGGCCGGTTTGAAACCGGCCCCTATTGAATGGCTCTGAATGTCTAGGCGGGACTATTCGTCTCCGTTGTATCTCACGCCGCAGATGGTCTCCATGACCAAACGGGTGACGACGTAGGGGTCCATGTTGGCGTTGGGCCGCCGGTCTTCGATGTATCCCTTCTGGTCATGGTGCACCTGCCAGGGAATGCGCACCGACGCGCCCCTGTCCGACACGCCGTATCGGAATTCCTTGTAGGAGCAGGTCTCGTGCAGCCCGGTGAGCCGCTCTTCGATGCCATAGCCGTAGTTTTCAATATGGACTTCGTGGCGGGTGCCCAGGGCCTCCGCCGCGTCGATGCAGGGCTGGTAGCTGTGGCGCATCTCCCTGGTGGAGAAATTGGTATGAGCGCCGGCGCCGTTCCAGTCGCCGCGGGCGGGCTTGGGGTAGAGAGTAGCGTTGATGCCAAAGTCCTCGGCCACCCGGTAGAGGAGCCAACGGGCGAGCCAGAGCTGGTCGGAGACCTCCACGGCGGGCAAGGGGCCAATCTGAAACTCCCACTGTCCGGGCATAACCTCGGCGTTGATGCCCTCAATCTTCAACCCGGCCTCCAGGCAAGCCTCCAGGTGAGCCTCCACTACCTCCCGGCCGTGGACCTCGTCGTCGCCCACGCCGCAGTAGTAACCACCCTGGGGCGGGGGATAGCCGGACTCCGGGAAGCCCAGAGGTCGAATGCCCTTGAAGAAGGTATACTCCTGCTCGATGCCGAAGATCATTTCGTGTGTTCTAGTCATTTCGGCAACGGCTGCGCAGGCTGCGCGGGTGTTGCTCGCGTGGGGAGTCAGATCCGTGTTCAGTACCTCGGTCATAACCAGGATGTCTCCACGGTCCCTCTCCAGCAACGTGTCGAGCTTCTTGCGAACCGGGTCCTTTATGGAGAGAACGGGCCGTATGACGCAATCGGAGTTCGAGCCGACTGCCTGGTTGGTGCTGGAGCCGTCGAAGCCCCAGATGCCTGGCTGCTCAACTCTCATGCCAACCCTGGTCTTGGAACGGATCTTGGCGGTGGGCTTGGACCCATCTATCCATATATACTCTTCTCTTCGATAGTCTTCCCTTCTTATCAGCATATCACCCTTCCAACTCCTTCATTGTTTATCTGCGGCTTACGCGGCGTCATAGGTACGAATCCGTGTGTGGGTATGCCGCTTCCAGGCACGGGACCCCAACCCTCGTTGCAGGTTGGCAGCAGAGGTCCCGCAACCCATTGGAAACACGCTAAAAATATAGCAGAAAGAGCGTCGCACTTCAATTTCTTTGGGCGCAGGGTCTATGATACATGGTGTCTCGGAAGGCGGACGGGTGGCAACAGGACAAGGCAGTCTATTGTGAGGGAATCGACGTTATGCCGTCGCAGCCTGCCGTTTGCAGACGGTTAGGCCTGGCACGGAACCAGCAAACGCGTCGATTGCAGCAGAGGGCCTCAAACCAGCGCGTATTACGCAACTCTTAATAGAGGCGAGGCTTATTAAGTTTTGGGCCTCAATTCTTAATAAGGGGATCAGGTTGAGCTTGCAGGCTAATGGGCCGCTTCTCATTTGCCAGCTTTGACACCTTCTGGGGCCGATGGTATATTTCCCTCCGTCCTTCGAACCGCGGCCCGCAGGAGTTGGCGTTGCCCCTGAATATCTTCGTACTGGCCAAGCAGGTCATCGACCCGGAGATGCCCCGTTCCGCCTTCCAGGTGGACCGGGAGAATCGCCGCGTCGTCAGCCCTTCCACCCTGCCGCCGGTGGTGAACGGCTTCGACGAAAACGCCGTTGAAGCGGCTCTTCGCATCAAAGACTCCCAAACCGCCGTAATAACCGTCATCTCAATGGGCCAGAACTTCGCCCTGGACGTGATGAAGAAACCCCTCTCCATGGGCGCCGACAGCCTCGTACTTCTCCAAGACGACGCTTTCGCCAACACGGTGGACAGCTTCGTCGTGGCCCGTATTCTGACGGCGGCGATAAAGAAGCTCGGCCCCTTCGACCTCATCATCGCAGGACGACAGGCTTCCGACTGGGACAACGCCCAAGTTCCCCTGGCGGTGGCGGAACTGCTGAACCTTCCCAGCGTCACCATAGGCAAGAAGGTGGAGGTGGGCGACGGTCGGGTGACTGTGGAGCGCCAGATGCCGGAGGGTACGGAGATTGTAGAGGCCCCCATGCCCGCCCTGGTAACGGTGAGCAACGAGTTGGGCCAGCCCCGCTACCCCACCCTGAGGGGCATAATGGCTGCCACTCGCAAGCAGCCCGTTGTCTGGTCTCTCGGGGATTTGGGATTAGACGCAGGTCAGCTTTCGCCCCAGGTAGAAACGGTTGACCTGTACGTGCCTGTAACGGAAGCCGATTGCGAGTTCATAGAAGGGGAGGACGCCGCAGACGCGGGCCGGCTGCTGGCCCTCAAGCTCAGGGAGGCCAAGCTCGTCTAATGGACAATCGCGAGTTGAATGGTTATGTCTGAATCTGCAGGCGTTCTGGTTCTCGCCGAAATGGATGGCGGCTCCCTTTCGTCCACGGCGGCGGAACTTCTTGCCGCGGGACGCGAGGTGTCGGAAGGGCTGGGCTTGTCCCTTTCCCTTGCCGTGTCGGGAAGCGACGTCGGGCCGGCAGCGCAGGAAGCCGCAACTCTCGGGGCGCATCGTGTTTACGCTGTGGAGGACGAGCTTCTGACCGGCTACCCCCCGGAGCTTGTCCTGGAGACGTGGTCACAGATATGCAGACAGACCAATCCTACTGTAGTCTTGATCGCCAGGACCACGGCAGGCCGGGATCTTGCGCCGCGGCTGGCGGTCCGGCTGGGCGTGGGGTTGGCCCAAGACTGCCTGGAAGTCACCGTCGACGAAGCGTCGGGGCGAATGATTGCTCACCGTCCCGTCTACGGCGGCAATGCCATGGCCGCCGTGGTGTGCAACGGAACGCCCCATATGGCGTGCATCCGTCCTAAGGCATACGAACCTTTGGAACCGGATGATTCTCGGACGGCGGAGGTTATTCCTCTCAGCGTTTCCCTGGATGACTCTATGGCGAGGGTGAAGCTGGTGGAGCGGGTTGCGGAGGAGTCGGAGGGGGTGCAGCTGGAATCGGCCAAGATAGTCGTCGCCGGAGGGCGGGGGCTGGGGTCGCCAGCGCCCTTCAAAGACCTGGAGGTCATCGCCGGATTGCTGGGGGCTGGCGTCGGCGCGTCGCGGGCCGCGGTGGATGCGGGTTGGGTGCCTCCCTCGTGGCAGATAGGGTTGACGGGCAAGACCATTACGGCTGACCTGTACATAACGGTAGCCATCAGCGGGGCCAGCCAGCACATGGCGGGCTGCTCCGGCTCGAAGGTGATAGTAGCGGTGAACAAGGACGCGGAGGCCAACATCTTCAAGGAGGCCCGCTACGGAGTGGTGGGCGACTGGCAGAAGGTGCTGCCGAGCTTTACGGAGACGCTGCGGGAGCTTCTGGCTTAAACGGGGGACGGTCGCCGCGTGGGTGGTGGTGAGGTGGCGCGTAGGTGAAAGGGCTTACCTTGTCCTAGAGAAGTTGTTGTTACGTCCTTGGTGCCGAAGTAGCGGCCAGTTTGCGACGAGCCTGGGCGAGATCATAGTGGGCTTGAAAGCGCATCCAGAAGTCGGCATCACTCCATCCGATGCGCTCCAATGCAAGTGCCACCGACGTCGAGACGCCGCAACGACCATTTAGCAGGCGAGAAGCTGTGTTGCGACTAACTCCGAGGCGAGCAGCGAATTCGTTGACGCTCCAACCCATCTCCTCCACACTATCCCGAAGGCTTTCTCCGGGATGACTCGGATTATCTCGGCTCATAGTCTTACCTCCCAGTGATAATCTTCCAGGTTAATGCCCACGGCTTCACCGTGCACGAACCGGAAGGTAATCCGCCAATTTCCACTCACTCGGACACTCCAAACATCCTTGCGATTGCCCTTTAATTGATGAAGGCGGTTGGCGGGCTGATCCATCTGGCTAGGGCGAACGGCGAAGAATAACTGGTCAAGGATTCGGCCAATTCTTCGCACATGGGCAGGATTGAGGCGGCGGGCGTCTCCTCGCTCCCAAAACCGCCGCAACCCCGAGTGCCTGAATTCCACGGACCTATAGTACCGTATGGCGGTACATGCTGCAAATTGTCAGCGGGCTGAGTGCGGTCTAACGAACGCCGCCGAGGACCACGTTGTCTATGAGACGAACGGAGCCTATCCACGCCGCTGTGGAGACCATGGCGCCTGCCGTGGCCGACTCCAACTCCTGCATCGAGTTGGAGTCGGCGATGCTGACGTAGTCGATACTTTGCACCAGCGGTTCGGCCTCCAAGATGGTGCGTGCACGTCGCTTCAGTTCGGCGGCGCGGGTTTCTCCGGCCAGCCATAGTTTCTCAGCCTGTCGCAAGGCGCGGTATAGCACTACGGCGGCGCGGCGCTCCGACGGGTCGAGGCGGCTGTTGCGGCTGCTGTAGGCCAACCCGTCGTCCTCCCGCACCGTTGGCGACACCACTATCTCCACGGGCAAATTGAGGTCTCTCACCATCGCCTTGACCACGGCGGCCTGCTGTCCGTCCTTCTGCCCGAAATAGGCGCGGGTGGGCGACGTGACGTTGAACAGTTTGGCTACAACCGTCGCGACGCCCTGAAAGTGCCCAGGGCGATGAGCGCCCTCCAATCGACGGGAAACCGCGCCAACCTCCACCCATGTGTCCATACACGGTGGGTACAACTCCGACGTCTCCGGGGCGAAGACTAAGTCCACCTTCTCATCCTTCAGGATGGCCAGGTCCCGGGCCAGATCCATAGGGTAGGCGCTGAGGTCTTCCTCTGGGCCGAATTGGGTGGGATTAACGAAGATGCTGACCACCACCGAGGCGTTCTCGCGCCGGGCCCTTTGCACCAGCGATAGATGTCCGGGGTGCAGGTAGCCCATGGTGGGCACAAGACCCACTGGGCGGGGTAGGCTCCTGCAGGCTTGGGCCATGTCCGAAACGGATCCGATGACGCGCAACGATTTCAGTCTTCCAGGAGGTCTTGAAGCAGCGCCTCGTCCATGTCGAAGCTCTCCTTTGAGGTGGGAAAGACGCCGTCCCTCACCTCCTGGGCGTACCGTTCAAGGGCGGCGGCGATGGTCTCGGAAAGGTTGAGATACTGCCGGGTGTGCTTGGGGACAAAATCGTCGTAGAGGCCTAGAATGTCGTGGATGACCTGCACCTGGCCGTCGCAGTGCGGCCCGGCGCCGATGCCGATAGTCGGGATGGAGAGTTTCTGGGTGATGATGCGGGCCAAGGGCGCGGGCACAAGCTCCAGCACCAGGGAATAGGCTCCGGCTCCTTCCAATGCCCGTGCATCTTCGAGCAGCCGGACAGCCTCTCGCCTGGCCTTACCCTGAACCCGATACCCACCGAATTGGTGCACCGATTGGGGAGTGAGGCCCAGATGTCCCATGACGGGGATGCCCGCTTCGACTATTCGGCGCACCTTCTCCACCGTGGGGCCGGCGCCCTCCAGCTTCACCGACTGCGCGCCTCCTTCCTGCACCAGCCTTCCGGCGTTCCTTACGGCATCCTCCATGCTTGTCTGGAAGCTCATGAAAGGCATATCCGTCACCACCAGCGGACGCTGCGCTCCCCTGACCACGGCCCTCGTATGCCGCACCATGTCTTCCATGGTCACCGGTATGGTGGAGTCATAACCCAGGCAGACCATCCCCAGGCTATCGCCCACAAGGACGATAGGGAAGCCCGCCCGGTCCGCCAACCGGGCGAAGGTGTAGTCGTAAGCGGTGACTACGGGTATTCGCTGGCCCTTGGCCTTCATGAACCGTATGCGTCGGGCCGTCATTCTAGCCATGGGACCGGCCTCCATCGTTGTGCTTACGGCTAGATGCGGAAAGTTCATTCATCGGTTGAAGATCGTTGGCTTCGACAGGCGCCCACAGGCAGACAGCTTCTTCAAATTGGGTAAGCAGGCATTCTAATTCACGCAGCTTCTTCTGGTCGAGGGCGGACGTCAGGGGGATTGATGCTCTTGTCAGTTCAATGTATAACGGAAGAACCTCGGGCGCACGGGCTTGTAAGGCCGCCAGATGTCGGCGCAGGGTGGCTACGTCTCCCCTCACTACGGGGCCGGTGATGGCCGCTTCGGGGCCGAGGGCTGCCGCGTTCTCGAGGGTGGTTCGAGCAAGAGGGATAATGGCTCGGAGAGCCGTTTCCTGGTCGACGCCCATCGCCTTCCAGAGGGCGACGGCGGAGCGGAGCAGAGCGACAAGGGCGCCGCAGCTCATGACCGCGGAGGCGTGATACAGGGGGCGGTCAGCCGGTTCAATTTCGATGGTCCGGCCACCCAGGTCTGACGCCATAGCGTCTAGAGTTTCCCGAAGCCAGCCACTTCCCTCCACGGCGAAGGTCACGCCTTCCAATCGGGCTTGTGCCACGGCAGCGGCGTCTTCGTCCGTCGGCAAGGAGGTGAATGTCTGAAGGGGATGGAAGGAGCCGCAAAGAGCGCCCGCAGTTGCGGCAGGGCTGAGAAGCTCCGACGTGCCCGCGCCGCTGCAGTGCGCCACACCCCGGCCTGCAGGCCAGTTTAGGGACGATGCCACCTGAGTGATTACGTCGTCAGGGACCGTCAAGAAGACGATGCGGCAGCGGTCCACTATCGCTTGGGGTTCAGTCTCCGCGCTGCATCCGGGAATCAGGCGGGCGAGACGAAGGGCCGAAGCGTAGGAGCGGCTGGCCACAGCCCCGACATTCCAACCAGCCGCGGATAGGGCCAGTGCCAAGGTAGTCCCCAGGGCGCCGGCGCCAATGAAACCGACAGCGGGGCGGTCATCCGAGCGACGCGTCAACGGGGTAGCGGCAGCTTCTTCGGGCGCAGCTTTGCTTACGGTTGCGCGGAAAGGCGTGGGATACGTGTGGGATTTCCCGTTGGCATCAGGGCGGACGGCAGGTTCGGCATCCGCAGACGAAGCAAACGGAGCGATAGTTATAGAAGGGGAAAGTATTTCCAGCGTTGCCGTCTCGGTCCTCATGGGATCCCAGCGGCCTCCTGAACTCGTCGGAAGGCTCACCCCCCGAACGGGTGGATGGCGCGGTTATGATACCACCGCGGCGGTAAGCCTTCAACGTGGGGGTTCTCGACGGGGGCGACGAGGCCTTGGCCCAAATTGCGCTCCGAACGAGTACAGTTTCTTACTAATGTGTGAGCAATACAATAGGCTATTTGTGTCACACGGCGGGGTTGCAGTTCTGAACTCCTATTTCGGGAGTGGGCCTCCGTGCCCTTTGAGTTCAGAACCGGATATGGCTGCTGTGTGACAACGTCGCCCAATCCCACAACAAGGGGGTTCCTGCTTTGTTACGGCTCGCTGGCGTACTATTTATAGTAACCCTTTGTACCGTAGCCTGCATCACCGTAAACGCACCACCCCAAACCACGCAACCCACTCCGATGTATACACTAATGCCGACACCTGCGCTGGCAACCGCACCCACTGCCAGGACAACCCCCACTCCGACGGCTACGTCCACACCAACAGCGGCACCCACTGCGAGACCGACACCCTCACCGTCTGCTATCGCACCATCGACGCCAACTCTCATTCCCGCACCTGCACTTGTTCACAACGTGGAAGATCTAGTGGCTCGGGTGAAACCGGCCGTCGTCAGGTTGAGCCAGGGAAGAAGCACGGGTTCGGCGTGTTCTATGAAATTGAAGGTATTCAACAAACACCGTATATTCTCACTAACTATCACGTGGTAGACGGGGCTACACAGGTTGATGTGCTTTTGGAGAGTGGACAGACCTACATCGGAGAAGCAATCTGGACGGATTCACAGAGGGACTTGGCTATAGTGGACGTTACTTGCTGCTTGGTCCCCACCGCGCGTCCACTAAGTATACCCTTGGCTGTTGATGCGCCGCGGGATGGAGCGGAGGTCATTGCCATGGGTTTTCCACTAGGATTCTATAGTGTTAGGACTACGAGGGGCATTGTGGCTTCTAGTTGGTACGATACACAGTCCGATAGCTGGTGGATTCAATCCGATGCTGCTACCAATCCAGGCAACAGTGGAGGGCCTCTACTTAATGTAGACGGGGAAATTGTGGGCATCAGTACATCCAGGGAAGAAAGCAGCGCGTCGGGTCGGCCCGTGGAAGGAATCAACTACGCGGTCTCAACCGTTACCATTCAAGAGGTTATTCCAAGCCACTCAGAGCTAAACGCAAAGCCCTCATCGGTTCCGACTCCAGTAGCGCGCGCAACTCCAAGGCCAACCCCTGCGCCTACACCAAAGCCAACAGAAACTCCAACTCCGGCACCAACAATAATTCCCACTCCAAGTCCAACGGCAATTCCTACCCCTGAAACACCTCCTCATTCCTGTAGCTTGGCAGGAATAACACCGGCTTACACGATGCTGGACAATTATTCATACTTCGTTTCCGCTCACTTCATGGATATCAACCCGGCGGTGAAGCCGACACTTCTTAATTTGTTCCCGGAAGTAGCGGGGGCGTACATTGTTGAATTCATCGATGATCCCTTGAAATACGCTTCCTTCCGCGACTTTCTCCAACGGGTTAATTTTGTAACTGCCGCGGAGGCCAATCTTGAGGATGGCCTCCAAGCAATGCAGGATCGAGGCTTGTTGCCCAGCGCAGACGAGTCGCTGCAGGAATACAATCAACGACTAGCCTTGGACCCATGTGCACTTGCCCGGATCTCCATTTTCCGGGACGATGACATTATGACAATACTTGCTGTTGGCGTTGCCAGGGAAGTTAGTACGGGCGTCGCGCAACGTTACGCGGTGGACGGTATGATAGATAGCATCAACGCTTACAGATGGGAAGATCCAACCACGCCGCTAATATACTTCGTTCTGCGATATATCGAGTAGTTGAAGAATCCCTGAGATTCTGCGGATTATCGCCATCGAGAAAGTCAGTTGTGGATCATACGGGCCAATGTCGCAAAAATCGGTGAGAGATTAGGAATAGTAGAGATGAACACAGGAGAATTCGAATCTAGAGACAGACTGAAGTATGTAGATGCAATGTGGGATGAGACTCCACCAGCTTCGCCATCCGCTATTAGGCTATACGTGGACTGTGTAGCAGAGGCTGTTTCAAAATACGATAGAGTTTCGCCCGAAACCCGAACTATAGAGTTGTTCCTTAAGGCTTTTGCAAGATGTCTAGAATCTAGAACCGCGTCTCTTGGAAAAGTTCTGGATAGAAGAGATGTGGAAGATTGTAACCATTTGATTCGTGCAACCGGGGCTATGGTATTGGTTTACCGGCATAGAGATTTTTATGAGGCTGGAAGTCCGTTTCTAGATTGTGCGTTACCTAAACTGATGCCGGGAAAGGGTCCATGCCCATATCATCAGCCAAAGAACCAAGAATAAGCGTGTATCTAACAACGTGATTGTCCCCCTCGTTTGACCACCCATCCCCCTTGCCCTATTCTGGCCTTGAATGCTGCCCGGATTAATAACCCCACGGAGCAGGCCGTGGAGGTGTTCCTGGTGGGCACCCAAATTCTTGGGAGCGGCGGGAGACTGCCCACTTCATGTTCTTGACAGTGGTTTGATAGCTTCCTATAATTGCGTCACCTCTATTTGACCTCGGCGAAAGCTGCGGGCTGTTAGGGGCGCATGTAGTTTGTAGATTATAGAAAGGAGTGGCTTAATGGCAAATAAGGACATCGCATTGATGGCCCACCTGATGCGCCGCGCCGGTTTCGGAGCCACCTACGACGAGCTTGAAGCAAGAGCCGCCAAGGGCTACGAAGCCACCGTGGAAGAGCTGGTGGACCCCGACGCCCACGGTGTGTCGGAGTACGACGAGTTGACTTTGGCTCGGTACTTCCCAGACATGGAAGTTCCTTCCGCTCCCGCCATGGGCACCGCCAACTTCATGTACCACCTGTACACAACCCCTCGTCCCCTGGTGGAAAAGATGACCCTCTTCTGGCACATGGTCTTCGCCACCGGCAACTCCAAGGTGGACAACCCACCGGAGATGCTCCAGCAGATTGAGATGTTCCGCCAGCACGGAATGGGGGACTACAAGGAACTGCTGGTTCGCGTTTCCAAAGACCCCTCCATGATATTCTGGCTGGACAACAACGAGAACCACAAGCGCGCCCCCAACGAGAACTGGGGCCGCGAGCTCTTGGAGCTTTTCTCCATGGGGCAGGGCAACTATTCCGAAGACGACGTCAAGATGGCTGCCCGGGCCTTCACCGGCTGGACCATCCTTCCCAAGATTCCGCGCACTCCCTATCAGCGCCACCACTGGAAATTCATCTACAAGGCGGAGGACCACGACCATAGTGAAAAGACCTTCCTGGGCCACACCGGCCGCTTCAACGGGGAGGACATCATAGACCTCATCGTGCAGCAGCCGGCCACCGCCAATTTCATGGCCCGTCATCTGTACAACTTCTTCGTCGCCGACGAAGTCCAGGTACCCAGCTGGCTCGACGTGCCCCCCAAGGACCCCGAGGCCGTTCAAGCCATCGCAAAAACTTTTATCGATTCCGACTACGACATTAGGACTACCCTGCGCTTCATCTTCAAGTCCGACTTCTTCAAGGACGAGAGCGTATGGTTCGCCAAGGTGAAGAACCCCGCCGAGGTGGTAGCAGGCACGATTCGCCTGGTCGGAGACTTTCAGGAACCCCGCCCCGGAGTGCTTAACATCGGACTAGAAGGCACCTACCAGGGGCAGGACCTGATCAATCCCCCCAGCGTCGAGGGCTGGCATACGGGTCAGGAGTGGATAGACACCGGCTCCCTGGTTCGCCGCGTCAACTTCGTCGCCGACAGCTTCAGCAACACTGACATGCCCGGCGTCAAGTTCATCATCAACCGGCTGGGCGCCAGCGATACCCTCACCCCCGAGGAGCTCGTGGACGGCTGCCTGGAACTCTTGGGCGCCGTTCAGATAAACGACGAGACCCGCGAACAGCTCCTCACCCACGTCCGGGCCGACGGCGACATTAGCCGCGGCTCCACGGAGGAAGAGACCAGGACTTTCGGCAAGAGAGTAACGGAAGTACTGCAACTAATAGCCGCAACCAGGGAGTACCAGTTCGGCTAGGCGATTGGAAAGCTTAAGATGAACCTTAACCCCAATGAAAGGAGCAAACGTCATGGCTAAAGATCCAGTCTTGGTAATTTTTCAGCTAACCGGAGGTAACGATTACCTCAACACCATTGTCCCCCGACAGGAACCCCTTTACAGGGACTACCGTAAGATGGTGGTCATCCCGGAGGGTGACGAGATACCCATCGACGACAACTATGGCTTCCACCCGGAGATGGCCCCGATAAAGCAGTTCTGGGATGAGGGCAAGATGGCTCTCATTCACGGAATCGGATACGACAACTCCCCCAGGTCCCACTTCCGCTCAATGGACATCTGGCACACCTGCGAGCCGGACAAGGTAGGCACTGAGGGTTGGGTGGGTCGCTCCATCCAAGCCGTAGACCCCAACAAGGAGAACGTCCTCACGGGCGTGAACTTTGGCCAGGGTCTTCCGCGGGCCATGGCCCTTCCCGGCGTACCCGTAGCGTCCGTTTCCGACATCGAGAACTACGGCGTGCTCACGGGCATCACGGACCAGGACCAGCGCATGCGCGCCCTGGACCGCTTCCAGCGGATCTACTCGCCCGCTATCGGCCGCGGCCCCGTCATGGACTATCTGGGACAGACGGGTCTGGACGCCCTCAAGGGCGCCGACATTCTGAAGACCGCGCCGGAACAGTACAGTTCCTCCGTGGAATACGCCGCGACCCCCATCGCTCAGAAGCTCCGTGGCATCTCCATGGTGCACCAGGCAAACCTGGGGACCCGTTTCTTCTACACCCAGCACGCCAGCTTCGACACCCACGCCAGCCAGATGCCCGGCCACCATCAGCTCTGGAAGGACTGCTCCGCGGCAATCTCGGACTTCTTCGCCGACCTGCGCGAGCACGACGCCGCTGACAACGTTGTTCTCATCATGTTCAGCGAGTTCGGTCGCCGCGTCCGAGACAACGGCTCCGGCACCGACCACGGCGCCGGCGGAGTCGCCTTCGCAATCGGCGATCCCGTCGTGGGCGGTCACTTCTCCGAGTACCCCTCGATGAACGAGGCGGACCTACAGGAGGGCGACCTGGCCCCCAACTACGACTTCCGTGGCTTCTACTCCAGCCTGCTGGAACAGTACATGGGTCTTGACCCGACGGAAATCGTCGGCGGCACCTTCGAGCAGCTCGACTTTATCGCAAAGTAAGCTCTCTTTGCCAAGGGACCCCTTAGGTATCCGGTAACAAACGACGGGCCACCCCGCCATGGGGTGGCCCGTCGCCATTTTTCATGAAATCCACTTGAGGGAGCAAACATGCCAATAACGCAAATAGCCACCGGCCGGGCCTTCAGCTACATGGACAACATCGGTCAAATCGGCACCTCCGGCCCCAGCCTCCGCCATCCCGTGGGGCTAGCTCGCGGCGCCAACGACGTTCTATACGTGGCCAACTGGGGCACGGAATCCCAAGGCGGCGCCAGAATCACCAAGTGCGTCATGTCAACCCAGGAGTGGCTGGCGGACATCGGACAGCACGGCTCCGGGGACGGGGAGTTCATCTGGCCCGGGGGTCTCGTCGCAGACTCTGACGAGAACCTTTATCTAACGGACCAGGCGGACAGCAAGGTTGTCATCTTCGACAAGGAGGGCGGGTTCATCGCCAAGTGGGGGGAGGAAGGCTCCGGGGAGGGCCAGATGTTTAGGCCCAGCGGCATAGCCTTAGGCTCCCAGGGGAACCTGCTCATCTCCGATACTCGCAACCACCGCATCCAGAAGTTCACCAAGGACGGACAGTTCCTGGGGTCCTTCGGCTCATACGGCTCCGGCGAGGGCGAGTTCGACCTGCCCTGGGGTCTGGACGTGGACGCCGACGACAACGTCTACGTTGCCGATTGGGGCAACAACCGTGTCCAGAAGCTCTCGGCGTCAGGGGAGCACCTTCAGACGTTCGGCGAATCCAGCGACCAGGTGCAGCTAAACCACCCCAGCGACGTTTCCGTGGACAAGGACGGGGACGTGTTCGTAGCCGATTGGGCCAACAACCGGGCGATAGTCTACCAGCCCGACGGCACGTTCCTGGTCACGCTGATTGGGGACGCCACCAACCTTTCCGAGTGGGCCAAGTCGAAGGTCGCTGCCAACCCGGACCTGGCCAAGGCCAGAATGCGGGCCGACCTTGAGCCAGAATGGCGCCTCTGGCATCCCGCCGCCATTCTGGTGGACGACGACTACAACATCCTCATCGCCGAGGCCCAACACATGAGGGTGCAGATCTATCAGAAGGACCCCGACTATTTTGAAGCACAGTTTACGCTGTAGGCGAACACAAACTGCAAGAAACGAAGAAGGGGCGGTCGGGTGGGCCGCCCCTTCTTTGCTTTAGCTTCTCAAGAATCAGATCGGGGTGCCATGTCATCCTCCGCTTACGATATCTGATACTTGCCAATGGCGTTGAAATCTATCTGTACCCAAGCCTCTGCCCGCTTTTCAAAGACAACCTTGATGAATCCCAATTCTCCCAATCTATTGAGTTCTCTTATGATGGTTCGGACAGTCACTTCTCGATAGGCGGCTCTCACGAAGGCAGATTCCAACGCCTCGTGTAGAGCGACTTTACGGGACGGACTCTCATCAAACGGGTCTTCCGGCTCCGTCTCATCCAAGAGAAATTGCAACAGTTGAACTTCCCTATCGTTCAACAAACGACGTCGAGGGCTGACCTTTCTGTTGTGACTGGCCACCAGCATTTGCCTATACATTACCCTGTTTAGCTTGGTCTTGACGAAGTTGTTTATGCCCATAAGTTCTTCCAAGAACCCCTCTACACCAAACTGTATGAAGGCAGTCACGTTCATCTTGGGCGCCGTACGTCTGGCCTCATTCAGGCGAACCCTATACCTGTCCGCGTTCCTGTAAAAGAAGTTGGACAACCCATAGAATCCGTGCACGTTGTACCCGTGTTGGAACAGTATTCCGGCCTCCAGTAGCCTGGAAACCCTGCCGTTGCCGTCACCAAAAGGATGAATGGTCACTAAGAAAAAGTGCGCCAGCAGGGCTTGAATAACCGGCATCTCAGATGGCAATCTTCCGGAGTTCAGGAAGGACACGAATTCTTCCATCATCCGGGGCAAGTCGTTGTGAGACGCGCCCCAATGAATCCCGCCGAGATCCGGTGCACCCACCCTAACGGGATTATTCCGCAGCGCGCCGGGCACGTTATCTTTCTCGTCCGAACCCTGGGTAAGCAGCCTATGCATCGTCAGGATGTCGCCCATGCTCACTGGCGACGAACCCGGGGCGAACCGGTCTTTGACCCAGTCCTGCCCTCTGGCAGCATTGGCTATCTGCGTTATCTCGCGTGACTTATCCGTTGGCGACACGGCCGCCTCCCGTTCGATCCGCTCTATTTGCACCTGAACTTCGGTCTCCGACAGAGGGTTGCCTTCAATGGCCGTCGTCCCATGGACGGCCCGCACCTTATTCAACCTGTCCAGTTGCTTAACCCATTCTGGGGCTAGGACCAAGTGGCTCGCCGACTGTCTATGGGCCTCAATGCTAATCACCGTATTGAATAATGCGCTGCCCTCCAAGTAGTAATCAAAGCCAAACCGTTCCCAGAAATTCTTCGAGTCCAAAGTACCACCCCCCCATTTGACAGCTTATTTGACACGCTATTTGGCACTGGACAAAGTGTCTTTCATAGCTGATTCATAGCTAAACCATACCATAATTCGGCATCACTAGTTATTTGACGTCACGTTATTTGACAGATTATTTGGCACGCTATTTGACACGTATTCTTAGGCACACTTTCATGCCCCCAATCGTAAGCGTAACTTTAGACGGCTTTCTTGACGCGCTCGATTTCGTCCCTCAAAAATCCCCACTGGTTGACAAGCACGTTGGCTACACCTTTATAATGCCGTTATCCTACGGATTCTGGAGGATTCATTATGGCCGAAGAGATTATTGCCTATTTTAATGGTGAGTGGATTCCAAAAAGCGAATGCAAGATAAGCATGGACAACAGGGGCTTCCGCCTCGGTGACGCCGTCTTCGAGGTGGACCGCACCTATGGCGGCAAGTTCTTCAACATGGACGATCACATGGACCGCCTCTTCCGCTCCCTCAAGTACACCCGCATCGACCCCGGCATCTCCCGGGATGAGATGAAGCAGATTACCAGCGAAGCCGTGGAGCGCAACTGGCACCTGGTGCCTGAGGGCAGTGACATGAACGTGCGGCAGATGATCACCCGCGGCGAGGGATCCAGCGTCAACGACGGCTCCCCCGCAACGGTGTTCGTCACCGCCTACCCCATGGGCTTCGACCGCTACGCCCATATCTACGATGAAGGCGCCCACGTGGTCTTCGCCCGCACCCGCTCATACCATCCCGACTCCCTTGACCCCAAGGTCAAGCACGTCAGCCGAATGAACTTCGTTCTGGCGGAGTTGGAAGCGTCCGACGTGGACCCGGATTCGTGGCCCGTCCTCCTCGACCTGGACGGCAACATCTCCGAGGGCACCGGCTTCAACTTCTGGATTGTCACCGACGGCAAGCTCCGCACCGCCGGAGACCGCACCCTTCTTCAGGGAGTCTCCCGAAAGACCCTCCTGAGTCTGGCCGACGAGTTGGACATACCCGTCGAACTGGATGACATCCAGCTTTACGACGCCTACACGGCCGACGAAGCTTTCGTTTCCGGCACCAGCCACTGCCTGCTCCCTGTCTCCAAGCTCGACAACCGGCCCATTGACGGGGACGTGCCCGGACCGGTGGTCTCGCGGCTATTGGCCGCCTGGAGCGAACGGGTAAGCGTGGACCTCGTCGGCCAAGCCCAGGCCCAGGCCGGCATCTCCAGCTAGACGGATCCAGGCTCCCAAGACGACATACACGTCCGGGCCGAAAACTTCGGCCCGGACGTTCGAAATCCGAATTAAGATTACGGAGGACTTTTTATGCGTAAAATGACCCTAGGCAGGACCAACTACCAGGTAACCCAGCTGGGCTACGGCGCCTTAGAGGTGCGCGGCACGAGCCAGGATGACGACCGGGGCCGGATGCCCAACGAGGATCGGGCAGACCAGATCCTCAACGCCGTGCTGGACTCCGGCATCAACTTCATCGACACCGCCTGGTGCTACGGCCGGAGCGAAGAGATGATGGGTAAGTACATTAACAAGCGTCGCGACGAATACGTCCTTGCCGCCAAGACGGGCCATGGACGTTGCAGCGCCGACAACTTCGCCAGCTACAACCGCAAGGACATGCTGGAATGCCTGGAGGAGAGCCTTCGCAACCTGGGCACCGACCACCTGGACATTGTACAGCTGCACAACCCGACGGCGGAGGACGTGGAGGAGAACGGCTCCATCGAGACACTACAGGAGATAAAGGCCCGCGGCCTGACCAAGTTCATCGGCGTATCCAGCGTACTTCCCCACCTGGAGAAACACCTGGCCACGGGGGTCTACGACGTGTTCCAGATTCCCTACTCGGCGCTGGAGCCGGACCACCACGACATTATCACGAAGATTGCCGAGGCGGGCGGCGGCACCATCATACGTGGCGGAGTCGCCAAGGGCGAACCCGGGGCCGGCGCGGGCGCCGACGGCCGAGTTCACAGCAGTGGCGGCAAGCGATGGGACGCCTTCGAGGAGGCGAACCTGGATGAACTGCGCGAGGATGGGGAGTCCCGTACCGCTTTTCTGCTCAGATTCACCATGTCACACCCGCACGCCCACACCATCATTGTCGGCACACAGAACCCGGCGCACCTGAGCGAGAACGTGGCGGTGGCCGCCCGGGGTCCCCTCGCCGATGACGTGTACGCAGAGGCGAAGAAGCGGTTAGCGACCATAGGGTTGGTGCACGGCAGCCAGTAGCCAGAGGTTGCCATAGGAACACAACGAATCCGCTGGGGGCGACATGTGAACCATCTCCTCTCCTTACACCGCAAACGCAATAATTCATGAGGAGGCCACAGAGCATCGAAAACCCAGAGGATGCGCCTAATGAATCCATCTGGAGCGCCCTCGCGGAAACCAAACATTGGTACCTCGGATTCTTCACACTCCTAGCGACTTCTGGAGAGATCATCGTAATTGCTGGAGAAATTGGACAACACCAAGGTATAATGGAAACGTGGCGCGCCGTCATGGGCCCTTCCGCCGACGTAATGGCCACCTCTGCCGGCGCAGCCTACGCCCTAACAGAAATCGGGAGAAACTCAGTGGTTATAGCCAAGTCCTTGGAAAAGTGGCTCGAAGACCGGCGCAAGAGACGACTTGAAGCCGCCCGCGAAGTCGCCCGCAAAGAGGGGCTCCAGGAGGGACGCCAAGAGGGTCGGGTGGAAGAGCGCGAGTTTTGGCTAGAATGGTTGGCCCGGCGCGAAGAAGCTGAAGCCCGCGGCAAAACTTTCAACGAACCGCCCCCCAATGGCAAACTCTAGCCTCCCCTTAGGGGCGATTAGCGAAACACCCCTACCAGAGTGACGTAGTTTGTGTTTCGGCCAGTGGTTCAGGCCCGGGGCGTTAGCTCCGAGACTTCCACTCCCGTAAGGACTGCAACCACCGGGTCGGCCAACTGGCCGGCCCGTTCCTTTATCCCGTCCCGGTCCAGCGTTCCCACCGGGTGGTGGGTGTAGACCACCGGAAAGTTGGGCGCGCCCCATGTCTCCGCCATGCCGGTAGCCGTAACCTCAAACCGGTCGGTGCAAATTACCGCTGCGGGGATGCCTGCCTTCTCCACGTGAATTCCGTCGTGCACACTGCACGCGCTGCAGGACCCTCAATCACCCACCGCGACAATTGCTCCGTCGCATTCCTTGGCCATCCGCTCCACAATCTGCGGGTCTGCCGGTTTCGAGGCGGAGGGCTTGCGATGGTACATCACCACTGAAGTCTCGAACCGGTCTTCCAGAATGGACGCCAGGTCCTCCAGAAGCTCCTTGGCGTTTGTCTTGCTGTCGTCAATGAGGCCAATCCGCTTGCCCCTAATATCCAGAAGCCTTGGCGCAAAGCTGAAGCTTGCCACCAGGGGTTGCGTCGTGGGATCCACCAGTTCATAGCCGCCGTTCTTCGTCATAACACGCTCCTTCTGCCGCTGTTAGATATAAATGGGCGAGACCATCGGGGCGGTCTTCGCTGAATATGTTCTTGAATAGACTCTCCTGTGCTTTAGGGCATCAGCCGGAGGGCCACTGCACCCTGCGGGTCACCGATTCCGAGGAGACCCTAGGCCCCCAGCTTGGAATCACCGCCATGTGGGAGGACTCCGCGCCGCCCGCGAACACAACCATTATATCTTCCGGCGAGAGAATAAGCTTCAGATACTTCTGCTCGTCGTCGGCAGTTATGTTTCCTTCCAGCATACCGCCGCGCTTCAGGTCGGCCAACGACCGTTTTAGCCTTGGGTGCAAGTAGCGCCGGATGTCGTCCTTCGTCCAATCCTCCCAAACGTCGCTTGTGCCGGCAAACACCACTACCACCTCCCCTTGGCGCACCACGGTGGAGGTGTCGCCAACGGAACCGGCGGAGGCCATGGACGTGCCCAGGCTGGAGATAACGTCGGCGGCGGAGTAGAGCATCGTCTCCGGGCGGTTGCTGGCCCGCACCTGACGCGGCCCCTCGCAGGCGAAGACCGTGACGGCGCTGTCCTCCCGGTCGAAGCCCCGCTCCACATGAAGCGGCGTCCAAGAGGTTCCCGCCTCGTTCTCGGCGATGCAGTAGCTGAACTTACCCGGATGCCCCAGGATTGTGCGGTCGAAAAGGCCCGGTATTGCGGCACAGGTGTTCATCAGGATGAGCCGGACGGCCCGCCCGATGGTGGAGTTGGCGCGATTGCCGGGGCCAAACAGGTTGTTGCGGCTGTTGATGCCCAGGGCAGGGACTACCGGGCCGTTGAGAATAACGAGAATGGCGGCCCCGCCGAGGCTGGACGACGGGCCGATGAGGTTGAACGCCGGGTCCAGTATTGCCTCCGCCGTCGCGAGCACCACCGGGAAGTATTCCGGCTTGCAGCCCGCCATCACCGCGTTGGCGGCCACCTTCCCTACGGTAACCTCTCGACGACGCTCCGGCAGGCCGCCAATGACCTCATCCGGCGGTCGGTTGCCAACGGACAGGAACTCATTCACCCGCTGCAGCGTGGGCGGCACTACGGGTAGGCCATCCGTCCAGCCCAAGGCGTAACACTGCTCGACGGCCTCTACAGGGTCGTTCCATTGAGACTGTACCAGGGAACCCAAACCGGAGGTCATTTTTCTTTCCCTTTCGAAGCGTCCAAATTTCTCATTGTCCTACGGTGGAAGCGCCGGCGGAGGAGATCTCCTCGTCCTCTTCGCCCGACCCGCCGGCGGTCCCGACGGCCCCGACGAGAACGCCACCCTTAAAGACGGGCATGGCCCCCTGTTGGGGCATGAAGCGACCATGGTGCATCTGCTGCAGCCCGTGAGCCACAGGGCGGGCAGCGCGCTCCAGCAGCTCGCCGCTGGGCACGCCCTCGTAGGCGACGGTAGACACGGCCTTGCCCCGGCTGCTCTCGGTCCACCACCAGATAGCACCGTCCATCCTTGCGGCGGCCACCAGGTCGCCACGGGCGTCCACGACGGAGACGGCAACGACGAGGTTGAGGCTGCGGGCCTTGTCGAAAGCCGCTTCCAGGATGTTCATTCCATCTTGCAGGGTGATGCCGGACATACTTTGTCTCCGTCGCTAGGGTTTGGGGTCAGAATAGCGTAAGGGGGACAGAGTGGTCAAACGGGGGGGGCTATCAATAGACCGGGACAGTGTACTCGTGGTAGCGCACGGGGCCGAAGTGGGCCTGGTTGACCTCGTATCCCTCAACGAAGCCCGGGTTGTAGACTGCTTTCTCAAATACCCACAAAAGGGGAATGCTCAGGAACTCATCATGCCAAAAATCGCCGAGTTCTTGAATTAATTTTTTCCGCTCCATAGGATCGGCCACGGTGTCAAAATGTTCCTTCCACTCGGTGATGAAGGGCAATTCGTAGTATGGCCTGATGCTTTTCCGCCACAGGAATCCCATGCCCGCTGAGGGCAACTGCGGCGACCAACGAACCAAAAAAATGGTTCCGTTCAACGCGCGATTCATCAGCCCCTCCTGAACAAGTGAGTGCTCAGTAACCGTCAGGAAAGCGTTTATGCCGATCTCTTGCCACATTTCAGCAATCGCAAGCGTAACTTCGGGAATTTCCGGTGTCCCTCTCAGGTTCGATGAAGCAAAAAGGTCCAGACTGAAGCCATCAGGATAGCCGGCTTCAAGCAATAGTTCCCGGGCTTTTTCCGGATCGTAAGGATAGGGCCAGCCGCCATCTGCACCAGTCTTGCCATCGGGCCCAGGAATGGGCGCCCATTCATCTTTGAAGGAATCCCGCCACTCGGCCATGTGGGAGACGGCGCTGGGTATTGCGTCTCCACCAAAGAACGTGTCATTGATGTAGTTCCGGTCGATAGAGTAATTGAGCGCCTGTCTAACTAACTTGTTCCGGGTGGGTGCATTCTCACTATAGTTGGGTGTAGGTGTGCCATCCAGTGCCTCGGGCAGGTACCAGGGAATGACCCCCCATAGGTGGAAGCCAGGCAGAGTGCTTTTGGCAATCTCCAAGCCATATTCTTCAGTCCGATCGAACACTTCCCTTGGAAGCTGGCTAATGTGGGACTCTCCGGTTATTGTCATAGCCAGGACTAATGCAGGCTCTTGGATCCAAAGGAACTGAAGCTCGCGGAAGTCCGGTTCCTTCCGGTAGTGCCCCACGTTCCTTTCCAGCAGGAAGTGCTCGTTGCGGATGTACTCCACGAAGCTAAATGCCCCTGTTCCAATAGGGTGGTTGGTGTAACCATCCTCGCCGCCTACGTCGTCCCAGTAGTCTTTACTGATGAGCCCGAAGGTCCAGTCCTCTGAAAGGTAAATGTGGGCGTCCGGATGGACGAAGTCCAAATTCCAGGTAACGGCGTTACCTTCAAGCACAATATCTTCACCACTTTCGAGCCATGGCCTCCACGTGCCGGTGTTATTGGCCCGATCTGATTCTATTCCAGCCTGCAAGAGCCATGTCCACCGAACATCTTCTGGTGAGACCACGTACTCGCTTGACTTACCCTTCATGTAGTAGGGAATGTTCTCTTTGAGGTGGAAAGTCCACTTCCTGGCATCATCACTGACGGACCAAGCCTCTGCGAGGTGGGTATTTTCTACCGCTCCGGTCTTACGATTCACGCCCACCAGATAGTCATAGAGATTGTGGAGAGGCCCGCTGGAACTCTGGAATGTCATGTAAGGGAGTCTCACTTGATGGGTAGGCGGCGGCATCGCTATCTTCAGCCTGGGGTCCAAGGGGATAAGCTGGGTTGTAGGGGAGGTTGGCGTAGGGATGGGCGTGGCAGTCGGCGGCGCTGCTTCTGAGGGCGTAGGCATCGGACTGGCTGCGGGCGTAGCACTTGGGGTTTCTGTGGGGACGGGTGTTGGTAGCGATGTCGGCCTCGCTGTAAGGATTGGCGTGGGAACTTGTCTCTCATTAGGCACCGATGTGGCGATAGGCGTTGGTGAAGGAGTCGGCCGCGTTGTCGGTGTGACTGTAGGTACCGGCCTCGCCATAGGGACAGGAGTGGGAATAGATCCAGACGTTTGTGGCAAATCGTCTTCTGTCCCACACCCAGTGGCAACCAACATCACTGCTAATACTACACCGAGAGAAAAGGCCAACCTGGTGACGTGGGACGATTGCTCACGAATGAATATGACTAGCTCAATTAAGAACACCAACTTATAATTAGAAGTTGGCGAAATTCTGAAGGGATTCATAGGCATTGCCTGTAGGGGAACGGAATTTCTTGTCGACGTAGTATACAATACGCACATCAGAATGCAACTCGGTACGAAGTCAAGGGACGACAAACCCCGGCAAGCATTACTCACCATTTATAACCACCGCAAGGAGATTCTCCTATGGCAGATGTTATTATTCGAAACGGTAGAATTATTGATGGGGCGGGGAACCCCTGGTATCACGGCGACGTGGCAGTCTCGGGCGGGGTAATATCAGCCGTTGGGGAGGTAATGGAGTCCGCGCCGACGATCATCGACGCTCAGGGTCTCTGCGTCTGTCCTGGCTTCATCGACATGCACTCCCACCCGGACCTTACGCTCTTCTACAAGGACGTGGAGGACTACAAGCTGCGGCAGGGGGTCACCACGGAGGTCGGCGGCAACTGCGGGTTCACCGCCGCGCCCCTCAGCGACGCCACCGCCGACGACCTTCAGAGTTATACCGCCTTCATCACGCCTCCCAGTGGGGTAACGTGGGACTGGCGCACCTTCAGCGAATACCTGAATGCGGTGGAAGAGTCCCGCCCCGCCACCAACCTGGCGCCCCTGGTCGGCCAGGGAACTGTTCGAATCGCGGTTATGGGCTTCGACGAGCGCGCGCCAACGCCCGACGAGCTTCGAGAGATGCAAGCTCTTGTCCAAGAGGCCATGGAAGCCGGCTCTTTCGGCATCTCAACCGGCCTCATCTACGTCCCGGGGGCCTACGCCGCAACGGAAGAGATTGCCGCTATGGCCCGGGTCGCATCCCAGTTCGGCGGCTTCTACGCCACTCACATGCGAAACGAGGGCGACGACCTGATGAAGTCCATCGAAGAGACCCTGACCATCGGACGAGAGGCGAACCTGCCCGTCCAGATATCCCACCACAAGGCCACGGGAAGCGCCAATCACGGCAAGGTTTCCCAGTCTCTGGAACTTATCGGAGAGGCCCGGCGGCAGGGCATGGACGTCACCGTGGACCAGTACCCCTACGCCGCCGGCAGCACCACCCTGCAGGCCGTGCTGCCCCCGTGGGCCCAGGAAGGGGGCGTTGACCGGGTGGTAGCCCGACTTCAAGACCCCGAAACCCGGGCTGTCGTAGAGGAGGAGCTACTCAACGAAAAGGGAGAGACTCGCATCGGCGGCGCACTGGAGAACATCCTAATAACCACGGTGAAGTCGGACGCCAACCGCCGGTTCGCCGGCCTTACCATCGGAGAAATCAGCGACCTTCGTAACAGCTCGCCGGTGGATGCCGTCCTTGACCTGCTGGTGGAGGAACGCTGCGCCGCAGGCATGGTGGTCTTCTCCATGGACGAGGCCGACGTGCGGACGGTGATGGCCAGCCCCCACACCATGATCGGCTCTGACGGGCTGTTCCAGCTGGGCAACCCCCATCCACGGATCTACGGCACCTATCCCCGCATCCTGGGCCGATATGTTCGGGAGGATGGACTGCTCACCCTGGAGGAGGCGGTGCGAAAGATGACGTCCTTCCCCGCCCAGCGGCTCGGCCTGCACAACAAGGGGGTGCTGCGTCCGGGGGCCGACGCGGACATCGTGGTCTTTGACCCCGATACTGTTATCGATCGGGGAACCTTCCGGGACCCCAACCAGTATCCCGTGGGCATCGAATACGTGCTCGTCAACGGATGCGTCAGCGTTTCCGAGGGGCGGTTTACGGGCGAAACAGCGGGGCAGGTTTTGCGCAAGGGACGGTAGCACCGCCGCGAACTCTCCCTCTCAATTGGCGGACATTTTCATCAATACGACTGCACGCAAACCTTTATAGTTGCGGTATATTGTCATATATTGACATGATTCAACATTTACCGCATCATGGCTTGAAAATCTCTTGCACCGTAGGAAGCAGTCTTGGAAGTCAACGACACACCATCGGCGCTGATGTCCCTGCCACAACTGGCCCGATACCTGGCCATGAAGGAGCGCACCATCTATGACTGGGCCCAATCAGGCAAAATCCCTGCGTTCAAGCTAGGCGCCACTTGGCGGTTCCGTCGGTCAGAGATAGACGCGTGGCTGGAGACTCAGCGGGTAGGAGTCGACGTCGCCTCTCTCCGCGCACCCCTGGTACCGCCGGTGCAACCCCCGTTGACGGCGTGGGAAGTTCGCCGGCAGAAGGAGGAAGCTCACCGGCAGCTAGTTGAGGCCTGCCGAAAGGAAATTGAGATGGTCATCCGCGACGAGAGCCGAAGCGTGTTTGTTATTGACCAATTTACCTACCAGTTCGGGGCCGACGTGGTAAGGGAAGTGGTGGAACAGCTTCGAAAGGAGAAGCTAATCACTGTTTCAGAGCACCGGGGACGAGACGGAGAGAAAGTCAAAGTTATTGGAAGGAGGAACTGAAGTGACATTTCTGGGATTAGGTAAGCCAAGGAAGCTCGAAGATCTCAAGATTGACGACCTCCGAAAGGAGCGAGCGCAGCAGGAGATAAAGCAGGATATTCTCTTGACGGCCTTGCGGCGGGCCCAAAAGGAGTACGACCGCCTGTTGGAGGTGGCGTCGGAGCCGGGGATAAACGATGCGGCAAGGAACGTGGCGGCCTACCGGATGAGCCACGCCTCCAAGCGAAGGGGCAGGGCCGAGGCCGACCTGTGCCGGGTTATAACTCGAATGACTGTGCTGGATTCTGCCATCGACAACATCAGTATGAAGATGGACCTGCAGAAGCGCGGCGTTTGGAAACAGATCAACGACCTTGATAAGGAAACCTTGGTTGAGCAATTGGATGCCTTCGTCGTTAGGACAAAAGCGGCAGACGACAAGTTAGAAGCCATGACTGAGGTGAACGTTGTCTTCCACCGTGGACCTGAATTCGACCGGGCCAGAGCCGCTATCGAGGAAGCGGCCAGCGAGAAGATCGACTAGCTCGGAAGCGCGGACATCTCTTGAGACAGGAAGAACATGACACTTTAATCCTGCGTCCGGGCCGGCCCACTGGCGGGCTATTCGGCAAGTCGCTGACCGTCGGTCCCTACCAGGTTGGCATTGTCGTCCGGGACGGCGAACTGCAGCCTCCCTTCTCGGAAGGCACTAGAAGGCTGCCGAGAGGCCACGCGATGGAGACCTACGTGGCCTCAACAGCACCGTTCAATCTGGTCTTCTGGCTTGCCGACCCGGGCGATCCGGAAAGACCGGCGCAAGGACTCTCGCTGGATCAGCCCGCACTCACCGCCGACGGACTGCCCGTCACAGGCCGTATGGAACTCACGCTATCCGTCACATCCGAGTATGCCGCCCGGCTGCTGCGACTGAGGAGAATGGGCCAACGCGAGATCAGGGCGAGCGACGTCTCCAACGCCATCAGGGGCGAACTGGTTGCCAAGGTGCTGGCTCTGGAACTGCATCGCTACACGTCCGACGAGTTGCGGGGCAACCGAGCCCCTCTCCAAGACATACACGGCTCCATCAATACGGAGCTAGCCTCGACTATCTCGGGCTATGGCCTCCGTCTGGACAATTTCAACGTCAGCTGGGGCCTTACGCTCCAAGAACGGGAACATATCAAAGAGGCTCGGCACAGGAGCGCCATACGGGACATCGAGCGAGAGGGGGAGTTGGAGCAGGCCAGGTTGAGAGGGGAACCGGCAAGGAACGCCGAAACCATCGAACAAGCGCCGCCTCCGCGCAGCGAGACATCTGATGAACCATCAACAGATGCAGATTCGAAGGATGGCGGACAGGGCTTCGGAGGGCCATCAGAGCCAGGCAACCAAGGAGTGCAACCGAGGGGAGCATGGGATCCCAAGTGGGTACTTGCGGTGGCCGTGGTGGCAATAGTCGGACTCGCTGGCGCATTGTTATATTTCACTAGCTTGGACTCATCCGGCGCTTCTCCGGAGGAGTCCTCCGTGACAACCGCGGAACCCATGCCGATACCGCTCCAAGACCACAACTGTCCCGACTTTGAAACGCAGTCGGAAGCCCAAGACTATTATGAGCGTGCGGGAGGTCCCGATTTAGACCCGCACCGACTTGATGACGACGGCGACGGCATCGCCTGCGAAGGATTTTTTTCAGATAGATTGCCCACAGACTCGCCGCCATCTTCAACCAGGTCCGACACCCCGACTCCTGCGCCCACTGCCGCTTCAACGGCCACACCGCCAGTTGCATCGCAGCCAATAATCATCAATGTGTCCATACCTTCGCCAATGCAGACACCAACCGCTGTGCCGTCGCCTACGGTCACACTCAATCCAACGACTGTGCCAACCGCCGTGCCGACACCAGCGGTTACACCCAATCCAACGGCTGCACCAACCCCCGTATCGATACCCACACCCAAGTCGTCAGAACGTACAAGGGGCGATTTGTCGTGCTTTGTACCAGAATGCTCTCGGCGCTCAGATCCGCTCAAAGACTCTTTCGACAACTTTTTGGTAGAAGCCACGTTTGTCAACCCAACTAGCACGGACGAATTCAAGTATGGCTTCACCATCGACGGCACGTTCAATAATAACGTCTCCGAGCAGATTGAGATCAGGATAACCAACGACCGGACTTGGAGGGCGTTCATCCGAAAGGTCTACCATGAATCCGCACCGGTCAACATAGACCGACGACAAATCGAAATTGACGGCGGGGAGATACCCTATCCAATCGTGAACACCAGCGCTGGAGGTTCCAACAAACTAGAGGCAACTATTGTTGGAGACGAAGGGTGCCTTTATGTAAATTCTATTCTTATTTCCTGCTTCGACATCTCAGGCCGCTCCCTGACGAGGGGGATACTCGTATCTTCTGAGAAAGGAGATGTCCGGTATAACGGCTTTAGAGCAAGGGAAGCGATGGCAGGAACTGAGGGGCCGCTTGCGACCCCAAGTCCCACGCCCACGCCCGCATCAATACCAACTCCCATGTCGGCAGAACGTGCCAGGGGTGACTTGTCCTGCTCAGTGTCAGAATGTGCGCAACGCTCAGATCCACTCGGCATCTCGTTCGCCAACTTTTTGGTTGAGGCCACGTTCTTCAATCCGACCAGTATGGAATCATTCAAGTATGGCTTCACAATCAAAGGTGCGTCCCAGGATGACATCATTGAAAGGATTGAGATCAGGGTCGCCAACGACCGAACCTGGAGAGCGTACATCCAAAAGTCCTCCCATGAGTCCTTTCCCGTCAATTTAGATCATCGGCAAATAGAAATTAGCGGCGGGGAGATACCCGTTCCATTCGTCGACACTAACGTCGGAGGCTCCAATCGGCTCGAGGCAACCGTTCTTGGTGACGAAGGGTGCCTCTACGTCAATGGCATTTTCATTTCCTGCTTCGACCTGTCCAACCGCGCCTTTACGAGGGACATAGCCGTATCTTCTATGCAAGGTGACGTCCTGTATACCGGCTTCAGAGCAAGGGAAGCGCTGGCAGGAACTGAGTGGCCGCTTTCCACGCCCCCTCCATAGCCCAATCTCTAGACCCCAACCAGTATCCTGTAGGCATTGAGTACGTGCGATCAACGGATGCTTCAGCGTGTCGGAGGGCGGTTTGCGGGGGAGACGGCGGGTGGGGGGGAACAAGGCAAAGCAACGCCCCGGCAGGCAACTTAGCCGCCAACTTTGATTCCACCCGATCCTTCGGTGTATGATAGGTGTATGGTACGCACCAACGTAGATATCGACGATCGGGCGTGCGCCGAGGTGATGCGGCGATATCAGCTATCCACCAAGCGCGAGGCGGTCAATTTTGCCCTCCGCACCCTGGCTGCGGAGTCCCTATCCTTAGCTGAGGCCCGCAACCTCCGCGGCATCGGCTGGGAGGGCGACCTGGACGTAATGCGGTCTTCATCCTCGCCGTGATTCTGGTCGACTCCTCAGCCTGGATAGAGTTTCTTCGAGACACGGGATCTACGGTCTGCGAGGCGGTGGACCGGTTGCTAGGACAGGAGGTGGCCGTCTGCGACGTCATTAGCATGGAGATCCTCGCCGGCGCTCGTGACGAATCGCACTTGGCAAGCCTACGACGCCTGCTAGCCAGGGCCGCCATGATCCGTACGAGGCCAACGGACTATGAAGACGCTGCTGCGCTCTATCGTCGCTGCCGCCGGGGAGGAGAGACCGTTCGCAAGCTGGTCGACTGTCTCATCGCCTCGGTAGCCATACGCGCTGGTGTGGCCGTTCTGCACCAGGATGCTGATTTCGACACCCTAGCCCGTCATACGAAACTGCAAGTGCACCAATCCAATCCTTAAAGGCTTCTTACCCCTGATTGACAGCCTCCGTCAATTCTGATGCAATAGGGGCGGTATCCATACTTTCAAATTAGGAAAGGAGGCGCCGCTATGACAAACACTTTCGTATACGTTGGACTCGGCACGGAAGGAGGCGACGAAGGCCACGGCCTCTACCGCCGCTCACTCGACGGCGACTCTTGGGAGCTTAAGGTTGACGGACTTCCTCCCGACCCTGAGATCCGCGTCATCGCCATCGCGCCCAACGACCCCGCAGTCATCTACGCCGGCGCGCAGGACGGCCTCTACCGCAGCAGCGATCGCGGAGACTCCTGGGAGAAGATGACCCTGCCGGGCGAACTCGTGCCCGTCTGGTCCGTTGCCTTCCATCCTCACAACCCCCGCGTCGTCTACGCCGGCGGCGAAGAAACCAAGCTCTACGTATCCGAAGACGGCGGCGAAAGCTGGGAGCTAATGCCCATCAGCGCCACCTTCCCATCGGTTACTACCACCCCTCGCCAGATGCCGAAGCGGGTCCTTGGCATTTCCCTAGACCCGGACCATCCGTCCGACATGTACGCCGCCATCGAGGTGGGCGGGCTACTCAAGAGCACCGACGGCGGAGCCACCTGGGAGAGCGTCAGCGAAGGACATTACCAGAACGACGACCCCGTGGACATGCACAGCGTGTTGGTCAGCAGCCACCGGCCCCGCCACATCTCCACCATCTCCCGCATCGGCCTCTCCAGAAGCACCGACGGCGGCGACCACTGGTCCCCCGGCAGAATTCAGATGCTCAGTCAGCGGGGCACCTACTGTCGGGTGATTCGGGAAGACCCCCAGGACCCCGACACCCTCTACGTGGGCGCTGGACCGGAGTTCAGAGGAACCCCAGGCGCGCTGTTTCGCAGTCGGGACGGGGGCGACAGTTGGAACCAAGTAGACATGGGCCTCACGCTGAATTCCACCCTCTTCGGATTCGCCATCAACGCTGCCGACCCGAGCCAGATGTACGGGGCCACCCGTAACGGACAGGTAGTGGGCACTCGCGACGGAGGGCAAACGTGGGAAGACCACTCGCTGCCCCAGGGAGTCAGCGAAGTCAACGCCCTGGCTATCGGCTAGAATTGGGCTGCCTAGTGTCGAAAGCCACCACCCTACCTATAGCATCAGACACCAACATCGCAGAGGCGGGATCGCACTACGCCGCCTACTGCGCTTGGGCCAATTAGCGGCCGGGAATTCCCGCCAAAACTTAATCTGTTAGGAGAATCAGAATGTCCATCCCCGCCACAACGGTTATCAAAGCCAAGGCAGTCATCGACGGCACAAGCGACAAGCCACTGGAGCACGCCGCCGTCATCGTCGAGGGAGACACCATCAAAGAGGTGGTCCAGGGAGATTTTTCAGGTCTGCCCAGTGGTCCGCACGTACGAACCCTTGATTACCCGGAGGGATACCTGCTGCCGGGGATGGTGGACGCCCACACCCACCTGATCTTCGGGGAATTCGGCTCCTCTTACGAGGAGGTAATGGAAAACGACTCCGACCAGATACTGCTGCTGAGGGCCGCCAGGAACGCCCTAACCCATCTCCACGCCGGCGTGACGACCATGCGGGAGAACGGGGCCCGCAACCGCGTGACCTTCGACCTACGGGAGGGGGCACGCCGAGGGTACACCACCACCCCCCGCCTCTACCTCTGCGGACGACCCGTTACCCTCACAGGGGGGCATTTCTACTGGTGCAACCAGGAGGCCGACGGTGAAGACGGGGTGCGCGCCGCCGTGAGAGAGCTTGTCAAGGACGGCGCGGACCACATCAAGATCATGGCATCCGGCGGAGGCACGGCTATAACCGACAACCGCAGGACTTCCTACAGTGTCGAAGAGCTGCGGGCCATAGTCGACGAAGCCCATAACTTCGGCAAGCTCACAACCGCCCACTGCCTGGCCACTGAGAGTCTGACAAACGCCCTGGAAGCGGGGGTAGACATGATCGAGCACGCCGGATTCATCGAGCCAGACGGCTCCTTCAAGTTCGACCAACACATCGCCGAGCGCATCGCCGAACAGGGTGTATACGTCAGCCCGACGGTGCAGACGGGGTACCGCCAGCGGGAGTCGCTGGTGGCCAAGGAGTTGGAGCGCCCGCTGACCGCGGAGGAACAGGGCCGGTTGGACGGCCTCAAGGCCAAGTGCGAAAGCCAGATGGAGTTTCTGGGGCGGATGTGGACGGAATGCGGCATCAGCATCATCTCCGGCACCGACGCCATTCAAATCTTCGGCGACTACTGCCTGGGGCTAGAGCTTATGGCCGAATCCGGCATGAGCAACATGGACGTCATCCGCGCTTCTACCAGCGTGGCGGCCAAGTCCATCGGCGCAGGAGACATCTTCGGCAGCTTGACGCCGGGCATGGGCGCAGACATGGTCGTGGTAGACAAGGACCCGGTGGAGGACATTCGCGCCCTTCGCTCCATGACCATGGTCATGCGGGCCGGAGAGCAGATAGTCTAGCCCCACACCCTACAGGCGGAATAAACCACTCCAGTAAGGGCAGGTCTAAAACCTGCCCTTACTGGACCTGCCCTTGCTATTGCTTTCGCCTTCGGGATAATTGGGATCGGGGGCCTGTCTCCGGCACCATCAGCCCCACCACCAGCAGGCCCCAGGAAAGCACCGCCCACAGCATGAAGCCGGGGACGAACGACCCCAGCCAGTCCGTCATGAACCCTACCGACATGGGGCCTACGATGGCAATCCCGCTGGCCACGGCGAACATCGTCGCCCATGCCACCGCCACCTGTCCTTCCGACAAGCCCTTCATCTCCATAGGAATTGTCATCAACACGGGCAGATAGATAAAGCTGGCGACGCCCAATGCAACAATCGCGACGTATATGACCGCTTCGTTCTGGAAGAGGAAGCAACCCATCCCCGCCAGGCCCACCACTGCGCCTGGAATCACCAGGAAGGGCTTTCGCACCCCCAATCGCGCACTAAGAAACCCGCCCGTCAGCGACGCCACGACTCCCACTATAGAAATCAGGCCCACTACCGAGCCCGCCTTCGTGAGCGACATTCCAAAGACCTCGTTGTAGTAGGTGGGAAGCCAGGTTGTCAACGCCAGATTCTGGGCGAATGCCGCGCCGTCGGCCAGCCCCAGCAGCAGTATCGTCTTGGAGCGAACAGACCTCGCCATTTCGCGGATGGACACCCTTCGCATCTTCCCTTCTGCGGCGGGCGGCGGCACCCTGCCAAAGGCCACCCAAACCGCCCCAACCACCAGCATCGCCGCCCCGAAAACCATAAGCGTCGACTGCCATCCAATGGCCGAAGACAACGGCCCGGAGGCGAAGGTACCTATGCCAATGCCCAGGATGAAGAAGGTCATGTGCAGGCTGTTCATCAGCGGCAGCTCCCTCGCGCTGAACCAGCGCATGAGGATGGGCGCCGTAGCCGGCATGATTAGCACGAAGGCCAGAGCGTGCACCAGTCGCAGCGAAAGCAGGACTAAGAAGTGGTCCGCCAGGAAAGTTAGGCCCATGGCGGCGGCAACCACGCATCCGATAGCGAATACGAGCTTCAGGGGCGCCTTGGCGACCAAAATGCCCCCGGGTATGACGAACAAGGCTTGCGTTATCAGCACGCCGGACATGAGGAAGCTGGCGGCCCCACGGCTAACCTGGTACTCATCGATGATGAGGGGCATGATGGGGGTTACGACGGAGAAGTTGGCGGAATAGAAAAGATTAAAAAGCAGGATTATCCCTGCTATGACGAATCGATATCGGCTCTTCTTTGGGTCCAACTTATTTCCAATGGAGGCGCACCCTTCGTGCTTTCTGCCGTAGGGGGAGACTATCTTAGACGGGTTGGGTGGAGTTTGTCATTCCGAAGGGGCACCGGAAGGAGAAGGGGAGGGCGGGTTTCAAGAGCCTGTTTCAGAAGTAGCAACCAAGTCATTGAGCTCGTTCGTTCACAACGGCATAAGGCGGAAACAGCATATCTACTAGTCGTATATCGCAGCATTTGTGGATATGGTTACGCCTGTCGTCACGCCCTTTTGCCGCGGACAGACGCGCGGGAACTTTTGAAACAGGCTCTTCAAACCAGCGCCTACGGGTGGGGGTCTTGCCATCGGATAAACCGTCTACGCAATAGGCGGGAAAAGGGCGGTTCGCGAACCACGCCTACCAGATGGGGGGCAATATCATCGTGCGTATCCGGACAAACATTGACTTTTGGTATGTCCTGTAACTACAACTTTGTAATATGGTGAAGGGCGACTGTATTTGCGTTGGACTTGGAACCAGGCCGAGGATCGGGGGAATCTTGGAGCACACGGCCTCGACTTCAATGCAGCAGCGCTTGTGTTTGACGATCCTATGTCTGCGACGCGGGAAGACCCATATCCACATGAGCAAAGGTGGCGAACAATGGGCGTGTTAGGAAATCAAGTCTTAATGGTAGTCCACACATGGCCCGCCTTTGACGAAGAGACTGGCGAAGCTATCGGCCGCATCATCTCCGCACGCAAGGCGACGAGTTATGAAAGGATGGCTTATGAAGAAGGACTTGACTGAGTTGCCGTCAGACGTTCAAGCGCAGTTACGGGACTTAGAAGCTCTGCCGGACGACCAGATTGATACAACCGACGCCCCAGAGATTCTCGACTGGACCGATGCCAGGCGCGGGGTGTTCTACCGGCCTATAAAGCAACAGATTACGCTAAGGCTCGATGCAGACGTCATAGCCTGGTTCAAGGCCCATGCTCGTAACGGTCGTGGGTATCAAACAAACATCAATGGAGCGCTTCGCGCGCACGTACAGCGGTCGGCTCGTTCGGTAAGGTAATCTTGACCGTCGTGTCGAGCCACCGGTCGCCATGGAACTTGCGGAGATGGCGGGTTTGAAACCAGCCCCCTACGGGTGGGGGTCTTGCCATCGGATAAACCGCCTACGCAATAGACGGGGAAAGGGCGGTTCGCGAACCGCCCCTACCAGAGGGGGGGGTAATATCGTCCGATTCTCCGTGAGCGGTCTTGTCTAGTCTGGACACCAACCCCAAAAGACTGTAGTTTTTTATGGGCGCTTCTAAACATCGGCGCGCCAGTCCCAACCTCCAAGGAGCTAAGATGACCCAGTCCTCTCCCTACCGACTGCCCCCCAACGTCCGGCCTACGGCCTACAGGCTGACGCTGACGCCGGACCTGGAAAACTTCACCTTCACCGGCCAGGTGTCCATAGATCTGCAGGTTTCCGAATCCACGGGACGAATCCTGCTCAACGCCGCCGAGCTTGAAATAACCTCCGCTAGCATCACGGACGCATACGGCGGGCCCATGCCCGCGTCCGGGATTCTCCTAGACGAAAAGCGGGAGCGGGCCTACCTGACGTTTCCCAGGGAGATCGCTACGGGCAGGGCAACCCTGTCGATGGAATTTTCCGGCATCCTCAACGACCAGCTAAGGGGCTTCTATCGGTGCCGTTACACGGACGCAGACGGGGCCGACCGCAACATGGCCGCCACGCAGTTCGAGGCCACTGACGCCCGCCGAGCCTTCCCCTGCTGGGACGAGCCTGCCGCCAAGGCCACCTTCGAGCTTACCCTCCGCATCCCGTCGGAGCTAACGGCAGTATCGAACACCATGCCCGAGGCGGAGACGCCCGCCAAGGAGGGCACGAAAGAAATCCTTTTCGCCCCAACGCCAAAGATGTCTACATACCTGCTGGCCTTCATCGTTGGAGACCTTGCCGCCGTGGAAGAACGCGCGGCCAACGGCACCCTCGTGCGCATCTGGGCCACCCGCGGCAAGGAGGAGCAGGGCCGCTTCGCCCTCGAAACCGCCGTAGACCTACTGACCTATCTGGACTTCTACTTCGGCATTCCCTACCCCCTAGAGAAGCTGGACCACCTCGCCCTGCCGGACTTTGCCGCCGGCGCAATGGAGAACTGGGGGGCTATTACGTACCGGGAGATCGCCCTCCTCTTCGATCCGGCTAACTCCGCCGCCAACACCCGCCAGCGCATTGCCGAAATCGTTGCCCACGAGATGGCCCACATGTGGTTCGGCGACCTGGTTACTATGGAGTGGTGGGACGACCTCTGGCTCAACGAGAGCTTCGCCTCCTGGATGGGCAACAAGGCCGTGGACCACATCCGCCCGGAATGGGACATGTGGACGCAGTTCGTCTACCAGGACACCAACGGCGGATTGAGCCTTGACGGTTTGAAGAACTCTCATCCCATCGAGATGCAGGTTGCAAATCCGGCTGAGATTGGCGAGCTTTTCGACGCGATCAGCTACAACAAGGGCGGTGCAGTGCTCCGGATGCTGGAGGATTTTCTGGGCGAGGAGACTTTCCGCCAGGGCATTCACCACTACCTCAAGAGCCATCAGTACGGCAACGCCCGCACGGAAGACCTGTGGGCCAGCCTGGAGTCTGTTTCCGGCAAGCCCATCACGGCCATCATGAACACCTGGGTCAAGCAGGCCGGCTATCCCGTCGTGACGGTGGAGGAATCCACCGACGCCTACATCGGAGGCCCTGTCCTATCGCTCACGCAAAGCCGCTTCCTCTACGACCGTCTGATGAGTCCGGAGGACGAAGACGCCTCCCTATGGCAGGCGCCCGTAAGCATCCAACAGGCCGGCGTGCACTCCAAGGTCGCCGCCCTCATGGTGGGCAGCACTCTGAATGTGCCCCTTGATTCAGCCGACGACGCAGGCTGGGTCAAGGTCAACGCCGGCCAAACGGGCTTCTACCGCGTCAACTACGACGCCGACCAGTGGAAGCGTCTGGGAGAAGCCGTCGGCTCCATGGAACTGCCGGCCACTGACCGGCTTGGCCTACAGAACGACGCCTACGCCCTGATGCGCGCCGGCTCTCTATCCCCCGCCACCTTCCTTGCCTTGGCGGAAAACTACCGCGGCGAGACCCACGTTTCCGTGTGGAGCGACCTGGCCTCCAACCTCGGCTCCTTCGACAACCTCATTGGCAGCCAGCCCTACTACGACCGGTTCCGGCCCTTCGCCCAAGATATTTTTAGAAAGGCCGCCCAACGGATAGGCTGGGAGCCTCAGCCCGACGAAGGACACCTGGACACGCTGCTGCGGACCACCATGCTGGGGCAGCTGGGCACATACGGCGACGAAGCGACGATTCAGGAAGCGCGGGCCCGCTTCGACCGTTTCCTGGAGCGGCCCGAATCGCTGTCCCCCGACCTGCGGGGAATGGTCATCGCACTGACGGCCCAGGCGGGCGACGGGGACACCTTCGACACCCTCCTCCAGTTGGAGGATGCGGCGGACCTACAGGAAGAGAAGATGCGCCTACTGCGCGCCCTTACTCGTTTCCAGCGGGGAGACCTGCTCCAGAAGACCCTGGAGCTAACCCTCAGCCCAAGAGTACGAACCCAGGACAGCGTGTCGCTGGTTATCGGCGTGGCCGTTAACCGAATTGGCGGGGACATGGCCTGGGAGTTCATCAAGAACAACTGGGACGAGTTCAACCGACGTTACGGCGCGGGCGGATTCGCCATCATGCACCTCGTCAGTATCATCGGGCGGTTCACCACCCTGGAGCACGCCGACGACGTGGAGGCGTTCTTCGCCGAGCATCCGGCGCCGGGAGCACAGAGGACCATCCAACAGGCCCTGGAGCGCATCCGAATCAACGCCCGGTGGCTGGAGGTTCGGGGAGCGGAGGCCGGTGAATGGCTGAGCGCGCGGAGTTAATTTTGACTGCGCTGAGGAGCATATTGCCACCAGTTCGCGCAGAGTGGCGGAATTGCCAACCATCCGGGGCTAGGCGGAACATCGACCTCCGCGGCGGGCCGTCCCTAGGACGTTGAACCGGGCGAATTTTCCTGCCTTGGCTCAGACCTTGCTTTCCCGCCCACAGCTTTTCGCGTCGGCCGCCCTGCTGGGCCTGCTTTTACTAACGTCAACGCCCCTGGCCTGCCACCGAGCCGACCCGTCGGAAGACCCGGGAAGCCTCGTCATCTACGCTGCGCGTGAGGAGCAGCTGGTCGGCCCCGTGGTGGAAAGATTTCGGGAGGAGACGGGAGTGCGGGTAAAGGTGAAGTACGGCGGCACGGCGCAGGTGGCGGCCACTCTCCTAGAAGAGGGCGACGCCAGCCCCGCCGACCTGTTCTGGACGCGCGATCCCGGAGGGCTGGGCGCCCTTTCCGGCAAGCTCAAGTCTCTGCCGTCGGACATTCTGGACTTAGTGCCCGACAGGGCCCGCTCTTCCGAAGGCCAATGGGTGGGCATCACTGCACGGGTGCGGGCGCTGGTCTACAATCCTGAGCGCGTTGACCCCCAGGAGCTTCCCCGCTCCCTTCGCGATCTGACGGAGGCACGCTGGAAGGATAGGGTGGGGTGGTCGCCTACAAGCGGGCCCACCCAGACCATGATCACCTTCATGCGCTACGCCTGGGGAGAGGAGGAGACCCGGCGCTGGCTTGCAGCCCTGGAGGAGAACGGGGCGGTCAAGTACGGCGGCCACACGTCGGTGGTGGCGGCAGTGCACCGGGGCGAGGTAGACGTGGGGTTGGTCAACCACTACTACGTCCACCGGTTCAGGGAGGAGCACGGCCAGGACGCCGCCGTTGAGAATCACCACCTGCCGGAAAAGGGGCCGGGCAACCTGGCCATGATATCCGGCGCGGGCGTCCTGCGAACGGTGAAAAACGAGGCCAACGCCCACGCCTTCCTGCGGTATCTACTTTCGGCCCACGCTCAGGCTTACTTCACCCATCAGACCTTCGAGTATCCAATGGTAGAGGCTGTGCCCATCCACCCCGACCTCACACCTCTGGCCGAAATCAACACCCCCGAGGCAAACATGGACGACTTGGCTGACTTGCAGGCGACGCTGGGGCTGCTGCGGGAGTTGGGGGTTGTGCCGTAGGGGGGCGTACTGAATAGGGGAGAGTAGAGAGGGGAGTTCCTTCAGGCCTCGGACGCGATGTGTCAATGCCAAAGCCACAGACGGGTGAAAATCGCCGCGTTCGGCCCTTCGGCCTTAGAGTGTCGCTACCCTATCAATTGCAGAATGACGTTTAGGCCAGCCAAAACCAATCCAACGACGCTGATGGTAGATACCACCAACACCTTTAACGCTTTAATGTCCCCACGAACTTCGGCCAAGTCTGCTTTCGTTGCGTAGTGCTGACGATATTCGTCTCGCAACGACGACAGTTCTTCCCTAAGCTCACTTCGGGTAATGGGCTGTTCCGCCATTGCCATTGCTATCCTCCGATACTCTCTGTACCAGAGCCTAACAAAACCGATGTGCGACGGCAAGCAGCGGTTGGCACCGGTGTTCTCTCAATTCCTCGGTTGAGTGGGCTGAGTCTCGAGTACTCCACATACTATTCGCCATGCGGGACCGTTTATGCTATCACCCTCCGTAATAGCTCCTAATTCCATCTATTAACACCTTTGGAGCCGTTGCGAGGCTGATCTTCCATGCTCCAGATGCCGCCTTTTCTATCATTTTCCCTACCCAAGCCTGAACTTTCGGTCCAAATTGACCTTGAGAAGGATCCTGCTCAGTAGCAACTATTCTTTTGAGTTCACTCAGGTCATTCTCATCGACCTTATGGCCAGCCAAGTGATTTACAAGCGATGCAATGTCACCCTTGCGAATGGGATTAGCTTGTTGTTGTACGTTTTCTCCGCTGGCTACGATGTTGTGGTCGCCATGGATATTGATGTTGAAAAGGTTCCTCACCGTCTCTTGCTTCACTTCGCCACTCTTCAGGTTTTCCGACGTGACATTGTTCTCCTGCAGGCCAAGTATGAAATCTAACAGCTTGTTCTTCACCTTATCCAGAATTCCAGCGATGTGTGAGGGGAGAATCGGCTGGTGTGCATTTACTAAAATCATGCCATCTGTCATTTGTGTTGCATCTCTAGCCAACATCACGAATTCTACAGGCCATTCCCTCTTATATTTCCCGTCCCCCTGGTTTAGCATAGCTTCAAGCTCTCCCACACCCTGGGAAAGGACCAATTTCTCAGCGAATTCCTTTACCGGGCTAGGTAGACTTTGCGTAGGAAGTGGTACCTTCCTTGCCATCGTCTGGAAGGAGCCACTGAAAGTGCCAAGATTGAGAGGGCGAGAACCTCTGTAGTTAGGCACTTTTTTCAAATCTGGGTAGCCATTGAGTTCAGAGTCAACCCATTCCCGAAATTCAGGTAACCCCAAATCGTTGGCGAGTATCTTCGCCTTCCTTAGGGTATTCGAGACACTCGCTGATTCATCAATCAAGTCAGAGCGAATATTGTCGATTAGAGCCATTTCTTTCCCAACCTACCTACGTTACTACTGTTCTTAATTTACCATAGTCCCCTATTCCAATTGCCGCTTGGTGTGGCCTGTGCTACATTGCAACGTAAGCGCGACGAGATTCTTCGCTTCACTCAGAATGACATAAGTCGCGCTCGGAATGACAGTTGTCACGCCATCCCAGCCCAAGGAGTTGAAGATGACTAACGCTTACTCGGTTAAGTTTGAGCCGCATATCCCCCTGACCCTCGGAGACGGGACCATGTCCTACGTGGACGTGTTCCGGCCCGACGCTCCCGGTCGTTTTCCCGCCCTTCTCCAGCGCACGCCCTACGACAAGGGAGGGCCCGGCAGCCGCTCCGGACCCGTCGACGCCATTCGGGGGGCCATGAACGGCTACGCCGTCGTCATCCAGGACGTTCGCGGTCGGCATAGTTCGGACGGCGAGTTCTACACCTTCGTCAACGAATCCGACGACGGATATCACTCCGTGGAGTGGGTAGCGTCCCAGCCCTGGTGCAACGGCAAGGTGGGCATGTACGGCGTGTCCTACGTGGGCGCAACCCAGTGGCTCGCGGCCAAGGCAAAGCCCCCATCTCTGACGGCCATCGTCCCCGGCGTCACCGCCTCCGATTACCACGAAGGTTGGGCCTGGCAGGGCGGCGCCTTTGAGCTTGGCTTCAACCTTTCCTGGGCCGTCGGCCCCCTGACCGCCGCCAACTGGGGCAACCTCTCCAAACGTCTGGGCCTCCCCCAGCAGCAGCTGAACGACGTCATTCACGCCAAGGACAATCTGACCGACGGATTCCTGCACATGCCCTTGGAGGAAGTGCCTGACCTGAAGGGCGGCCTGGCTCCCTACTACTACGACTGGCTGGCCCATCCGGAGTTCGACGACTACTGGAAGAGCGTCTGCATCGCCGAGTCCCACTCCGACATCGACGTGCCCGCGCTCAACTGGGGCGGGTGGTACGACGTGTTCCTCGGCGGCACAATCGACAACTACGTGGGGATGCGCCGACGAGGGGCGACGGAGGCCGCCCGCAAGGGTCAGCGCCTGCTCATCGGACCGTGGATTCACGGCAACTCGCCCGTTGACGTTTCGGGCCAGTTCCACTTCGGCACCCGCGCATCTTCTGCAGTCCTCGACCTGCCCGGGATCATCCTCCGCTACTACGACCACTGGCTCAAGGGAGAGGACAACGGAGTGGCTGACGAAAAGCCGGTGCGCATCTTCGTCATGGGAGAAAACAGGTGGCGGATGGAGGATTCGTGGCCCCTGGAGCGGGCGGTGACCACCAACTTCTACCTGCATAGCGGCGGGAGGGCTAACACCCTGAACGGCGACGGGTCGCTGAGCGTGGACGCGCCGGGCAACGAGCCGCCGGACGTGTACGCCTACAACCCCCTGGACCCGGCCCCGACTCGAGGCGGCGGCCTGTGCTGCGACCCCGCATTCATGATGTCGGGCGCCTACGACCAGCGGCCTATCGAGGCTCGCCCCGACGTTCTGGTGTACAGCACGCCGGAACTTGAACGAGACACGGAAGTCACCGGCCCCGTGACGGTCACTCTGTACGCCGCCAGCTCCGCCGTGGACACGGACTTCACCGGCAAGCTGGTGGACGTTGAGCCCTGCGGCTGCGCCCGAAATCTAACCGACGGCATCATACGCGCCAGATATCGTAAGCCGCGACAGCCTGCGAGCCTCATCCAACCCGGTGAAGTCTACGAGTACGCCATCGACGTCTGGGCCACCAGCAACGTGTTCAAGAAGGGACACCGGATTCGGTTGGAGATTTCCAGCAGCAACTTCCCCCGGTTCGACCGGAACGCCAACACCGGCGGGGACATAGGCGCGGGGACGCGGCTGGTTCCGGCTTTGCAGACAGTGTTCCACGACGGGGAGTATCCGTCGCACGTGAGCCTGCCGCTGGTGCCGAGGGGGTGATTGCCCGACCTCTCGTTTAACTTGCCTTCAGGCCAACATTTGTGCGAAACTACCGAGCTATGAGCAGCGACTTCATAAAGCGGAAATCTCTCGTATTTGTCCTCGCGGCGGTGGTGGTGGGGCTTGTGGCTTTTGTGGGGGCGTGCGTGCTTGTGTATGAAACCGGGTGGTTGAGCAACGAGGAATACGACTGGAGGGAGGAAGTGACAGGCTCGCGCCCTTTTGTTCCCCCTCAGTGGTCTTCTGACGGCACGAAGATGATAATAGATTGGTGGGAGATCCCCTACCTAGTTGACACTGGTCCTGACCCACCAATGCTCAAGCGAATAGTCGCAGGAAATTACCAGGAACGCTTCTATCCCCGCATTTCTCCAGACGGATTGCGGATAGTCTTCTCAACGGAGCGACACGCGAGTTACGGACTTATGAGGGAGATTGGAGTCTCCAACCTTGACGGGTCTGAATATCGACGACTAACCAGAAATAGATATTTTCAATCAGCCCCGGCGTGGTCTCCCGACGGCTCCCACATCGCCTTGTTCTCCAAACCTCAAAGTGACGAGGAAACCTACTACAGATTTCAAAGCTTATATGTGATTTCAGCCAGAGGCTCCAGCCCACAGAAACTTGTTGAGTGGGTTCGGGCTTTCGGCCCTCCTGTCTGGTCTCCCGATGGCCGCAAGATTGCATTATTGAGCCGCCCAAGAGCAACATCGGGTGACGGCATTATCTACGTTATCGACCGAGACGGATCTAACGCGATCAAAATTCCTGGGGCTTCCAGCCAACCAGCCTGGTCTCCCGACGGAAGCTCTATAGCTTTTCTGCGTGGAGAAAAACGCGAATCCCTACATGTCGTCAACCCGGACGGTTCCGGGTTGCGGAAGCTAGTCGATTTGGACCCCGACACTTTACTAAGACGGAACTGGTATCCGGAACTTTATTTGTCTTGGTCTCCGGACGGTTCGGAGATCTTACTGCGGGACTACCCTTTCATTTTGGTCAAAGCCGATGGTACGGATTACCCTGAGGGAGAATCACCATACGCCGTATTTGCCGATTCGCAAGATTGGCGCAGAGCCTACGCCTCCTGGTCTCCGGACGGCTCAAGAATTGCCATCACTGTAGAGCGAATGGGTGAATTCGGGCCCATTGCTGGCGATGCCGTTCTCCTCACCATGGCGCGAGACGGGTCAGACAAGCGGGTGCTGGTAAGGCACGGCCATGAATACAGACCCTATGCCGTTCCCAATGAGCCGTGGGAGGGAGAAGGGGAATGGGTGTGGCATTCTCCGTAGGGGGGAATCAGCCCCGGTTCGACCGAAACGCCAACACGGGAGGGGGGACGCGGCTGGTTCTCGCGCTGCAGACCGTGTTCCACGACGCGGAATACCCCTCCCACGTAAGCCTTCCCCTGGTGCCTAGGGACTAACTGAATACATACATCCGCAAGTCATCGGCTTTTGACTTGCCGTTTCGCAACGCTTGTGCGAAACTAACCATCGATAGGCGGTGGTTTCGTGCAACGGAAATACATTGTAGTCGTCCTGGCGTCGGTTATGGTGGGGCTTGCGGCTTTTGTGGGAGCGTGCGCGCTTGTTTATGAAACCGGGTGGTTGAGCAGTGACGATGATGTAGGATACCCTGTTGGATCTCCTCCCCTCCTGCCTCCCATATGGTCTCCTGACGGCACAAAGATAGTATTGGACTGGTGGTCAGGGTCGTACCTGGTTGAAGCAAGATACGATGGCGTAGAACTCACTAGAATCTACGTGGAAAATGAATGGGAGAGGATTTATCCCCATATCTCCCCAGACGGCTCACGGATAGCCTTCTCAACAGGGCGGAACTCGTTTGATGTATATGACTCTGATATTCGGCTTACCGACTTAGACGGGGGCAATTATCGATATCTGACCAGAAGCAGGGGTAATCAATTTGGTCAAAGGTGGGCACCCGACGGCTCAAGAATCGCCTTTATCTCATGTCTTCGCGTTCGCAAAGATGCGGTCGAGAGGACCTGTAGCCTATACAGCATAGCTGCCAACGGTTCCGGGCCCCGCAAGCTTGTTGACTCGGTGCAAGCTACCGGGGGCATCGCCTGGTCTCCTGATGGAAGGACGATCGCATTCTTCGGCCATGAACGGGACCAGTTAGGCGAATGGCCGAAGGCCCATTTCATATACATCGTAGACGGCGATGGTTCAAATTTGGCCAGGCTTGCAGAAGCTTCTAGTCTACCGACCTGGTCCCCTGACGGAAGCTCTATTGCTTTTCTGCAGGGAGACACCAGAGACGCATTGTTCGTCGTCGAGCCGGACGGCACCGGGTTGCGGAAAATTGCCGTTCTAGATTCCATACCAGAACGGTCTTGGTTCCCAAGAACATACTTGTCGTGGTCTCCAAATGGTTCGGAGATTCTGCTGCAGGATTATCCCTTCATCTTGGTCAAGGCGGATGGCACGGAATACCCGGAGGGGAAAGCGCCTTATGCGGTTTTTGTCGACTCAGAAGATTGGGAACATGCCTACGCGTCCTGGGCTCCGGACGGTTCAAGGATTGCCATCACTGTCCAGCAGGCCGGCGGAAACGACCCAGATGACAGAGAAGCCTTTCTCCTCACCATGGCGCGAGACGGGTCAGACAAGCGTGCTATGGTAAGGATCGACGAACGTGTCTATGCCGTGCCCAATGAGCCGTGGGAGGGAGGGGGCGAGTGGGTGTGGCATTCGCCGTAGGGGGAATCAACCACGCTTCGAGGTGAACGCCGACATGGGCGGGAACATGGGCGGGGAGACGCGGCTGGTACGAACGCTTGCAGTCCTGGGGATAAACGCCTCAGACTATGGTAGGCTCAGAATCAGGGACAAGTGATTTGGGATTCTTCACAGTTCGTAAAATTTGGCCGGCGTTACTCTTCTTGCCTACTGGAGTCGGGATCGCACTCGCCTTCACCTTACTGCAATCCATCGATACATGGCTTCAAATTCTGGTTGCGGCGATAACAATGGGGACTTCTTTTCTTGCTGGGGTGTTCTCAACGGGTCTGGGGATTGCGTTACTTCTGCCTGTTGTTGTGCTGGCTAGTCTTTTGGTGGCTTTCAGACTTTTCGGGGCGCCGTCTACTGACGTTGAACCTATAGGTTTCGCGATTCTACTTTCTCTCATCTATGGAGGTGTGGCGTACTTTGCCTTCGGGGCGGGATGGATAGTGCGCGGGTTGCTTGTCGGATTCCACGAGGGAAATAACCGGCAACGTTAGAGCGGCAAACTCCCTCGTTTGACTTGCCGTTCTGCCGATGGTAGCGTTCAAACATAGGGGTACTCGCCCCATCCACTTTCCTAACGGAGGTTGTGCCAGGTGTACACCAAGAAAATCCTCGGCCTGGAAGAGAGCCAGGCCGCCATTGCCGCCATGATTGCCGAGTTCCAGAAGAATCCGGAGAACCCGCCCGCTGCTTTTGCAGTGGTGGACGAAGTGGGGCATCTGCTGGCGTACGCCCGCACCGACGGTTCCCGCCCCATCATCTCCCGGAACGCCATCAAGAAAGCGTACACCGCCGCCCTGCGGGGCATGACCACCGAGACCTTCTTCGAGGAGATGAACCATCGGGGTTGGCGTGTAGGCGACATGGGAGACCCTATGCTTATCGCCGTTCCCGGCGGCGTGCCGGTCATTGACCCGTCGGACGGCGCGGTCCTGGGTGGCGTGGGCGTCGCCGGCCTTCCCCCAGGCCCCGGCGACGACGACATTGCCGAGGTGGGCGTCAAGGCTACGGGCTTTTCGCCAATCCCCATTAAGCCCGGCTAATTCCGTTGCTCGCCGAGGCTCTTTCCTTCACCCCAAGGCAAGGGCGTGGGAATCCGACAGTTAACCTCATCCCGTATAGATTATAAAGAGGTGAGCGGCCATGCTGGAATTCTTCGGGCATCTTGAAAGACTCGCCTCGGACCTCTACCCGTGGCGGTGGCTCATCATGGCCATCGTCCTGCTGGTGGTCGCCGCCGTACTCCACTACGCCTACAAGCGGGGCTGGCACACCTACGCCTGGGAGCGGAGGGTGCGCTTCGGAATCATCGGCGCACCCGTGCTGGCCCTGCTGCTGTTCATCGCGTGGGACCTGGGTTCGCCCCTGTTCATCAACAAGACCGTCGAGGAGGAATTCCCCTTCGCCTTCTCCGCCCAACCGCCCGCAGAGGTGACGATGGAGGAAGTGGAGATGGCAATGGAGGTTATGGCGAAGGTGGACTCGCCCGCAATGGAGGCGATGCCTGAGGCGATGATGATGCCCGCAGCCCCGGAAAGGCTCAAGTCGGGAATGTTCAGCGACCGGGACAGGATACACAAGGGCAGCGGCGAGGCGATAATCTATCGGGCTGAAGACGGCTCCCACCTGCTGCGGCTGGAGAACCTGAACGTCACCAACGGGCCGGACCTGCACGTTTTCCTTTCCCCGCATACCGACCCAAGTGACCGGGACGACGTGATGTCTCCTGGATACTTCAGTCTGGGGCCGCTGAAGGGCAACCAGGGCAACCAGAACTACCCAATCCCATCGGACCAGGACGCGGCGGCGGTGGGGAGCGTCATCATATACTGCAGGCCTTTCCACGTGATATTTACAATCGCGCCTCTGACGGAGGGATAGGGCGTCACCAACACGCGGGCGGGTCGGGGAGCCTGTTTCAGAAGTCGGATCTCTCCGTGAATTGGACCTTCTGGATTCCGGCTTTCGCCGGAATGACGGATCTTGGGGCCATATTCCATGTTCCCCGTCGGGGAGTCGTAGAAAATCGTCTTAACATGCTTAGCATATATCATGGGTGAGGACTTATGAAACAGGCTCCACGGCCCGTCCCTATCAGAACGGGGGGTGGGGCGCCGGTTGGGGGGATGGGTTTCATTGTTGTTGTAGAGATGATTCGTTTTGGGGTGACTCGTTTTGCTGTGTGGTGGAAACGAGTGGTGTTTTCCTTCGTAATTGGGGACTCGTTATTTGCTGTGGTGAAAACGAATGGGGCTTTAACCGTACTTTAACCGTAGACGTAGCAACGCTGGATGGCCATGAGCCTGGCAGGGGCATGGACAGCGCGGAGGAGGAGTTCAGTGGAGCCTTCGATGACGTTATGATTTCGTCTATATGTTTCATGGAAGGAAGGGTAAAGGGGAGTGCGGGTTAGTGGCAAGGAGGAGTTGTCACTATTGGGAGGAATGAGGCGGGTTGGGATGATTTGGGTGAGAGGGCTGGTTTAAAGAGCCTGTTTCAGAAGTCGGATCTCTCCGTGAATTGGACCTTCTGGATTCCGGCCTTCGCCGGAATGACGGGATTAGAGGCCATATTACCAAATATAGAATTAGAATCAGCGTCGATAATTGTCTTGCCACGCTTAACATAAACCATAGGTTAGGACTTCTGAAACGGTCTCCAAGGGTCGCCCCTACGGGGGACGGGAAGTTCTGACACCTTCCTGCTAGTATGAGACAATGGCCCGGCCATGCTCATCCGTCCTTTTCTGAACATATACCAACGCTTCAGCGGCTCCTTCTATGGCTGGAAGTTGGTGGGCCTCAGCTTCTTCATGCTCACCCTATCCTCCCTGGTATCCTTCCAGGGGGTGGGGACTTTCGTCGTGGCCCTGGAGCGGCAATTCGGTTGGAGTCGCACTGTCCTTTCCGGGGCCTTCGCCCTAACGCGCGTTCAGGGAGCAGCCCTTGGACCCATCGAAGGGGTGCTCATCGACAAGTTCGGCCCCCGCCGGATGGTCATGGCGGGATTCATCGTCATGGGGATCGGGTTCGTTCTTTTTTCACTTGTGGGAAACGCCTGGCAGTTCTACATTGCCTTCGTTGTCATCAGCCTGGGCGCGGGGCTTGGGGGATGGCTGGCCATGATTGCCGCCGTCACCAACTGGTTCATCAAGCACCGCGCGATGGCCCTCTCCCTTGGCATGTCGGGCACCCACGTGGCCGGACTGCTGGTGCCTCTGCTGGCGCTCGGAATCGAGGGCTATGGCTTCGAGAAGGTGGCGCTTGGGATCGGCGTTGTCCTGCTGGTCATAGCCATTCCCGCCGGGCGGCTGGTCAAGAACTATCCGGAAGAGTACGGACTGGTCCCCGACGGCGAGCCCGCGCCGCAGGAGTCCGAAGACCCGTCCAAGCCCAGTGCCCCGTCGGACCCTGAACCGGCTTTCACCGTGAAGGAGGCGCTACAGACCCGCGCCTTCTGGTTCATCGCCTTCGCCCACATCGCCTCGGCGGTGCCCATTGTCACTTTGTCCATCCACCTGGTGCCCAAACTGACAGACATCGGCCTGTCTCTGAGCATGGCGGGCGTAGTGGTGGCTCTATATACAATAGTGGCGCTGCCCTTCCAGTTCCTCTCGGGCTACCTGGGCGACAAGCTGCCCAAGCCGCCACTCATCTTCCTATTCCTCACGCTGCAGGCCATCGCGCTGCTGGTCATTGCCCAAACAAACAGTATCGCCGGAGCGTTACTTTTCGCCGTGCTGTTCGGCATCGCCTTCGGCGGGCGGATGCCGCTGCTCTTCTCCATAAGGGGGGAATACTTCGGCCGCAAGTCCTTCGCGACGATTATGGGGATGTCACAACTGCCGTCGAACTTACTGATGATAGGCGCGCCGCTGTTTGCGGGGATCATGTTCGACGCGACGGGTTCTTATTTCATACCCTTCACATTCTTCGCCGGGTTCACTTTCGTGGGGGCGTTTCTGATTCTGTTTGCGAAGAAGCCGATACCCAAAGAGCCGCAGCCGAAACCCTGGGAAACGGGCTAGGTGCCGATGCGCGGGCCGGCGGTGCAGGCCTCTCGGAGGGTCTCCAACACCGACAGGATGGCCAGGTAGCTGGTGCGGGGATTACGGTCGTGGGGTCGGTTCTCCAGGGTGAACCGCATGACGCCAAAGCTGCCGCGAGCGTAGATCTGGTGCACGTTGCCGGGGGATTCCGGGTCTGCCACCACCTTCACGCGGGTTTTCTCCGGCCCAAGGCCTGCCAAGCTAAGGGTGGCCCCGACGTTGACGTTGGCGGGAAAGAGCTTGATGGCCTCCAGGGCCGAACCATCGAATATCACCTGCGCTTCCGTTATCTCTTTGGACTCCCACTCCTTGAAGCCGGGAGCGCCCATGAGACCTCGCGGAGGCTTCGTGGTGGTCAGGACTACTTCTTCCAGAAGGCCCCGCGTTGCGCGAATGGCGTCGATGCCCCCCAGGGCGCCGGTGGGGATAATGAAGCGAAGGCCCTGCTTTTCGGCGAGGTCGGCAAGCCTCTGGAAGAGGGCCGTATCCGTGAGGGCGCCGGAGCTGACGACCATCAGGTCCTTGCCGGCGGAGAGCACCTTCTCCGCGTGGGCTTTTACGGCGCTGGGAGAGGCACACTCGACCACCATCTCCATCCCTGGGGCCGCCAGGAATTCATCCATGTCGGTGAAGGCGGGAATCGCGCCGCCCAACTGCTGGGCCAACTCATTGGCAATGGCGGCGTCCATGTCAAAGAGGGCGGCTATCTCAGCGCTCCCCACGCGCCCACCGGAAACCTCGGTGGCTATCTCCGTGCCGATGGCCCCGCAGCCAATCAAACCAATCTTCGTCACTTCACCCTCGCTATCGGTAGTCTGAACTCTGCGATTTTCGTACTGACGGCCATCACCGCAGCCCCCTTGGGCAAGAAACCGCGAACCTCTGGGATTATAGGAGCGGCCCTCTCAAGCGGTCAAGCAGCGCAGCTATAGGGACACGATGACCTCAACATCGTAGTCTATCACCTCCACCTCAGCCCTTTGACGGACGATGAAGTCCACCACGGATTGCAGGGTCTTGTCGGCGTGGGGAGCGCGATTGCTAACGCAACAGACGCCGATGGTCAACTTCTGCCACAAGTCGTTGTCGTCCACCTCGGCGATGGCCACGTTGAACTTATTGGAGACCAGGGCAATAAGGGAGCGGGATATCCGGCGCTTGGCCTTCAGGCTCTGTGCCCCGTGAAGCCGCAGGGATAGACGGCAAACGCCCACGTTCATGACCGAAGTCTCCAGTGGGATATGGAGGGAGTATCGAAGCCATCAGCGGCGTTTAGGTGGCCCGCGAACATGCGCAACATGAAGGGCAGTATAGTCGGCGGCTTCAGGGGCCACAAGCCAGACCCGATTCGTTCGTCGGCGTTGTGCCAGGGGCCGACTTGCAATAGACTCTGAAGCCGGAGGAGCAACTTTGGACGTTCTATTCGACCGCGGCATATACCTGCCGAGTCTTGACCTGTGGCTGGATTCCAAGAGGAAGCAGCCTATCGGCTACATTTCCCACGCCCACGCCGACCACACCGCCGCCCATAAGAGGCCCATACTCACGCCCGCCACGGCGATTCTCCTCCGCAAGCTGGTGCGCCGCTCCGAGCCACACACGCTGGAGTACGGAGAAGTGTACGACGCACCCCATTATTCGCTAACCCTCTATCCCTCGGGACACTGCCTCGGTTCGGCGCTGGCGCTGGTGCAATGCAAAGCGACGGGCGAGCGCGTCCTCTACACCGGCGATTTCCGGGCAAAGCCGAATCCCACCGCCGAACCCCTGGCCACGGTGCCTTGCGACGTGCTCATAATGGAGTCCACCTACGGCAGAGAAGACTACGTGTTTCCGCCCCAGGAAGAAGTTCTGGAGCGGCTTTTTCGAAGCATGTCTCAATGGCTGGAGGCTGGAGGCGTGCCCGTGGTGCTCGCCTATCGGATGGGCAAGACGCAGGAATTGCTGCATCATCTGCTGGCCCGCGGCTTTCGGGCAGCCCTGGAGGAAGCAGCCTACGAGGTGACCCGCAGCTACGAGGAAGCGGGTGTGCGGTTTCCAAAAGACTATCGCGCCTTTGACGGCACAGTCCGGGACGGCGAGGTACTGATCTTCCCGTCGGGACGTCGAACTAAGACGACGCTGTCGGGCGTCAGAAACAAGCGGTACTTCGGAATGTCCGGCTGGGCGTTGAACGGACACAGGGAGCACTGGCTGGGCGCGGACGAGTCGTTTCCCTTCAGCGACCACGCCGATTATACGGAGCTGCTGGCATACGTAAAGGCCGTGGGCGCCCGGCAGGTCTACACCGTCTACGGCTTCCCGGACCTGGCCCAACATCTCAGGACCATGGGGTACGAGGCAACGCACTTGGAGAAGGCGACGTCCAGCGTGCAGTTGAAGTTTGCCTGACGCGGCGGGGTGTCGTCGGAAACTACTGGATATAAGGAGGAAAAGAAATGATACGGCTAACTGTTCTCTACCCAAACCTCAAGGGTTCCCACTTTGACTGGGACTACTACATCAACGTTCATACGCCCCTGGCGCAGAAGCGCTTCGGCAAGACGGTCCTCAAGTGGGAGGTAGACCGGGGTGTGGAGGGGGAAGAGTCGGGGCAGCCAGCGCCCTACCAGGTTGCGGCCTTCATTACCTTAACTTCACTGGAAGACTTCCGGAGAATCTCGAAGGAGCACGGCAAGGAGTTGAAGGGAGACTTTCCCAACTACACGAACGTCTACCCCCAATTCCTAATCAGCGAAATCTCCTTCAGCGAGTAGACGGTCGTCGGTTTGGCGTATTCCCGTCACCTAGAGATGTTGGGCGTCTTCGCGGAATCCGGCTGCTGGGGGGAGAGACTGAAGTCTCGGGGAAGGAACACCGCCGCGGCCACGCCCAGAACCAAAACCACCACCACCACCAGTCCGGCATGGGATAGGGCCACGGCGAAGGCCTCCGCCTGGGCGACGTTGCCCACCGCCGGGCCGAAGGTCTGCACAGCGTCATAGTCCGTCGTCAGGTCCCTCTCGGCCAACCCTACCCTCAGCGAAGTGAGAAACACCGACGACACTAGCGCTATGCCCAGGGTGGCCGAAACGTTCTGGGTCATGTAGACGATGCCCGAAGCCACGCCGGCCTTGTTCACCCCCAGCGAGTTGACCAGAACGGTGGTGGTAGTCACGAAGGCGGCGGCTCCGCCCACGCTGGCCAGCAGTAGGCTTATCAGCAGGGATCCATAGGTGGAAGACGCGTCGAAAGTCAGCCAGACCAGGGCGGCGGCGCAGGCAATGAGCATGCCCGCTATCATGGGCCATCGCGGTCCGAAGTTGTCTACAATCTTCCCCCAAACCAGTGTGGCCACCACGATGGCCCCGCCGGCGGGCAGAAACAGCAAGCCGGCTTCCAGTGCGTCCTTGTGCAGGAAGTCTTGCAAATAGATGGTGCTCATGAATATCACCGGCACGAAGGCGAAACCGATGGCGAATCGCACCAGAATCCCAACGCTGAAGGCCCGGTTGCGGAAGAACCTCGGGTCTACGATGGGATACTCTAGGCGGGCCTCCGTAAACGCCAGAGTCACGATAGAGACAGCTGCTCCGGCGAACAGCAGCAGCGTCATCGACGACGCCCAACCATTTTCGTTGCCGCTCACAATGGCCAGAGCCAGCGTTAGCACTGAAACGGCGATGAGGACCACGCCCAAGTAGTCGATGCGCCGGTCTATGGACTCGTCCCGCGACTCCTTCACGGTCAGAAGGATAATGACCACGGCCGCCAATACCACCGGTATGTTCAGCAGGAAGATTGCACGCCACTCCAGGAGCGAGGTAAAGGCTCCGCCGATGAGCGGCCCGGCGATAAACCCCAGGGCTCCGATGCTTCCCCAAAGGCCGATGGCCGTGCCCATGTTCCTGTTCTGGTAGGCCGCCGTCAAGACCGAAAGGGAGGCGGGCATCATCATTGCGCTTCCCAATGCCTGGATCACCCGGGCCGTCAGCAGCGTTTCGATGTCCACGGAGAAGAACCCCACCAGCGAGCCGACGGCGAAGAGGACCGCCCCGGCAACAAGGAACCGCTTGCGCCCGAAGATGTCCCCCAGCTTGCCCCCTACGATGACCAGCACGGCAAAGGTGAGGGTGTAGGCCTTGATGACCCAGCCCCTCTCCACCAGGGTGACCTCGAAGTCTCGCTGAATGGAAGGCAGGGCCAGGTTGATGACGGTAACGTCGAGCGCCACCAGAAAGGCGGTAAGACAGGTGGCCAGCAGGATGAGGCGGCGCTTCAGGTCGTCAGACACTTCAAAGGAGGCAAAAGAGGCAATCAATCTCCCTGGCGGGTGATGCCGATTCGGCCTAAGCCCTCTCTCCTTCCGTAACAGGCACCGCGACAATGGGCGGCGGCGCGGCCTCCTGCGGTAAGCCGGGCCGGCCCTTCTTCTCACGAATAGTCAGAATGAGGATGGTGGCAATCACCAGCAGAACCAGGTTAGACCAGATCGCAAGATCGTAGGTCCCCCGAGCGTCGAATAAATAGCCGCCCAAGGCGGCACCCATGCCGGACCCGAGTGGCATGACCGCGAACATGGTCCCATAGATTGTCCCCAAATGCTTCAAGCCAAACTTGTCGGAGGCAAAGGCGGCGGTGAGGGCTACCACTGCGTTCCAGGACAGCCCCACCAGGATGATGCCTGTCAGGAGAGTCCCCAGCCCCATAGCGGGTATACCGAGGAAGGAAATCCCCATGGAAAGAAGCACCAGCACGAAGCCGACACAACGCAGGGCGTAGGAGAAGCTGAGGAATGACCTGCGACCATGCCTATCGGAGAGATGTCCCAGCACGAGAGCGCCCAGGATGGCGCATCCGCCGATGAGGCTGAAGCTGCCGGCGGCTATCAACCGGCTGTACCCGAGGTCGGTGATGTAGGCCACGAAGTGAGCGTTCACGAAGCTCATGGTGTAGCCTCATACGAAGTAGCCGAAGGTTAGCTTCCAGAAGAAGGGCGTCTTGAACGCTTCGACAAAGGTAGAATCCCGAAAGGCCAGGGCAGGGCTGCCACTCTGTCCGTCGGCGCTAACGATGGTTGGAGGCGCGCCTTCGGGCTTCAGGCCCACGTCTTCGGGGCGATTCTTTATGAACAGCAAGCCTATCGGGAAAATGACCAGCAGCAACAGGATGCCAAGGAATTGGTAGGCTTGCTGCCAGCTGAACCACTCCACGAATACGGACGACACGGGCACTAGCACCATGCCGCCGATGGCGCCGCCGCCGTTGATGAGTCCCAAAGTCAGCCCGCGTCGCTGGAAGAACCAGGAGCTGACAATCTTGGTCAGAGTCGGCCCCGCCGCCAGGGTGAGGCCGATGCTCATGACGGCAAATATGGCAAAGAGGTGTACCAGGGTCTGGATGTAGGGCAGAAGCAGCAGCATGACGCCGACTATGGCGATGCCGATGAGGGCCACGGCCTTGGGGCTGTATCTATCGGCTAAATACCCACCCAAGGGCCGCAGCAGGCCGGAAAGCATGAAGGTTGTGCCGAAGGCGGTGGCGAGGACGGCGCGGCTCCAGCCGAACTCCTCCGTCATGGGCTTGAGGAAGACGCCGAAGGAGAAGTGGCTGCCCGACGCGCCGAAGACGATGAAGGCGCAGGCAAAGGTAACTATCCAGCCGTAGTAGAGGTTTCCCCGGTTCAACAGCATGACAAGGCTATCTTAAGACAGTAGCGGCGGGGATGACAACGCCTTTAACTACGCAAGGCGTGGAAAGGTGGGGGCCAGAGTGCGCCGGTTGGGTGGGGATGGTAGAATGATTGGGAAACATATGACGCAAGGACGTGAAAGATGGGTGCAACGCATGTAACCGTAGCAATCCGCAACCCTGCCGAACGGGACCGGGTGTGGGAAGGCGAATTCCTGGTTGATACAGGCGCTACAGATTGCCTGGTTCCCCGCGCGGCCTTGAAATCTATTGGCCTGCAACCGCGAGGCAAGCGCACATACGAACTGGCCGACGGCAGCGAAATCCAATTCGACGTCGCCGTTGCCGAAGTGGAGTTCATGGGCGATTTCGTCGGCTCCACGATCTTATTTGGGGATGACGACGCCGAGCCGCTGTTGGGCGTGACCGCGCTGGAATCGATGGGCGTCGAGGTGGACCCGCTCAACCAGACGCTGAAGCGGCTGCCGGCCGTCCGGCTCAAAGGCTTCCGTCACCGCCACGCCACGTCCTAGCGCATCACCATCCCCCCGTAAACCATCCCCCGAAGGCGGCAAACCCCCTCAGCTTTTCCCTAAGGGGGCGGGCTGGGAGCTGCAAGTCATCCTGTGCCCACCGACCCTAGGGCGCCCAGCTTCGGCGAGATTCTTCGCTACGCTCAGGATGGCATTCGGGTAACGGGGGGTTGTTTGTGGGAAACGAGTGGGTTTTCGGGGTACTCGTTTCCGGGGTTTTAGCTTTGGGGAGGACTCGTTTGTGATAACGAGTATAGGGCTGTTTTGGGGTGTCTCAGGCGTGGATCTGATTGATTTTAGGGGGAGGACTCGTTTTATTTTTTCTGGGGGAAACGAGTCGGGGGTTGAGGCAAGGCGGGGGTAGGGTCGAAGGGCAGGTTGGCGGCAGCAGGGCGAATGTATGTTCATCGGGGGGATGGTAACACGAAGTGGGGCGTTTGGGGAATGGGTAGATGTCAGGGCGCCCAGACGGTGAAATTCCGGAAGTCTACGTCGCGGTTGCTGGTGCTGTAGAAGCCGGCGATGGCGGAAATACCGCCGGCTTCAAGGTTGAAGTCGAGAATCAAGGTAGCCTCAAGAGTCCCGTTGACAAAGAACCAGCCTGTATCTCCCATAGAAATGAGCAACAGTTGGTTTTGGCTTCCCGGGCCGTCACGCCAGTTTGAGAGGCGACCCGAACTCAATCCGGTATACTCATCGTCCCCAACGCTACGTGTGTGGTGCTCCCATTGACCACTATTGTGAACTGATATTGCTTCAAGATGGCCGGAGAAAGGCCTACGGAAGATAAACCCGTAGTCCCATTTTCCTGATTGAGGATTGATAAACTCAACCTCTGTCACAAAATCGCGGGAGTGCAAACCACTTCTGTGGGTTCCGACGATCCCTTCGCCGTATTCAATAGTTTCGCTTGTTGGGCCGTACCGACGGCTCAGGTCGTAGCCCCGGAAGTTCTCGTATTTGGTCGAGGCTCCCGCTTTTTCGCTGCCGGCGTAGGCACCTGTCATGATTGCCACGTCTCCACTGACCGTCACGTCACTCAGATCAAAGGAGGCGATGAAGGTTTGGTTAACGAAGAGCCATCCCTCTTCTTCTAACGCCACCACCATTATCTGATTCTGCTGCCCTCCCCGTAACTTCAAGTTGGAAACAACACCGGCGGCCACCTGATTGTACGGAGCGTCATTACCGGACTGCACAGACCATCTCCCTCTACTGCTGATAATCACCTGCAAGAAGGAGGGATCATCTTCGAAAAGGTCGTATCTCAGGAAGAAGCCGTAGCTCCAGGGGTGTTCGGAAGCGTCGTACGGATTGGTGAAGGTGGCCTCCACCATTAGGTCGTCAAGGGAGACATCGGCGTATTCGGTCTGGATGAAATTGTCCTCGGGGTTGTGTTGCAGATCCCCATCGAGCGGGCCGAAGTCGTAATCGGCACTGGGGGTTGGGGTGAATCCAGGCGTGGGAGTTGGGCGAGGTGTTGGCGTTGGGGTGGGTGAAGGCCGGGCGGTCTTGAGGGTGTGCAGTTGTTCCTGGATGGTGGGGGCGGCGATGGCGAAGCCGACGTTATCTACCGGCCGTCCGCTTTGAGTTTCTTCCTGGCGGAAGGTGTTGATGCCTAGAATCTGGCCGGTTTCGGAAAGCATCGGGCCGCCGCTGTTACCCGGATTGATGGCCGCATCCGTCTGGATAACGAGGCTCTGATGACTTTCGTCGTAGCGAATGGCGGAAACGATGCCCTTGGTGACCGTTGCCTCCCCTGGAAGCCCTAGAGGATAGCCCATGGCAAAGACATCATCACCCGGATTGAGTTCGGAAACGTTTCCAAAGGAGAGGGCCCGGAAGTCGCCGCAGCAGACACGGAGGACGGCCAAGTCCCGGACCGCATCCGTGCCGAGAATTTCGGCGCTGTAGGTAGAGGAGTCGTTAACCTCCACCTGGGTATCGCTTTCGTCCTCGATGACATGAGTAGTTGGTGAGAACGAGGGCTGCATCGTCGTCGACCTCAAAAATCACGCCGGAACCGGAGCCTTTGTCGGTGCGAATTCTGACGACTGAAGGGCGCACGTCCTCAATCATGGCGCTGATGGTCGGCGTTGGTTCGGGCGTGGGGGTCGGCGCAGGAGTGGGGACGGGCGTCGGGGTGGGAGTTGGCGTTGGCTCAGGGGTGGGAATTGGGGTTGGTACAGGCGTGGGCTGAGGTGTTGGTACAGGCGTAGGCTCCGGAGTGGGCGCTGGCGTTGGGGTGGGAATGGGCGTTGGGGTTGCCGTTGGAGCCATGGTCGGCGTGAGCGTGGGAGTGGGGATTGGGGTGGGAATGGGAGTAGGGATGGCCGTGGGAGCCACGGTCGGCGTGGGCGTGGGGATTGGCGTGGGTTCAGCCGTGGGCGTGGGGGTGAGGAGGGCGACGACAATGGGAGGCTCGGTGACGCCGGGGTAGTCGAGGCTCAGATACCGACGTTCGTCGGAAGTTGAGCCGGGGGCGACGTAAATCAGGACAAGGTCGTCCTCGTCTACCGGCACTTGGAAGCAGACCTTGCCTTCGAGTTGGCTACCTTTTGGAATTTCGCCTTCAAGCCGGTCGGGTATGGAACCGCAGGAGTGTATTACCGGGTTGTAGTCGCTGCGGCTGCTGCCCACCAGATGAAAGTGGGTATGGCTGACGTTGACGGTGTCGGCGCCGGTTAGGTTAAAGATGCGAAGAGCAACCATGTAGTACCGATAGCCGGGGGGAGGCGAGGGATTGTCGGGGAAGTTTTGGAGGAGAAATGGTTGCGCGTCTTGCATGACGCCGACGACCTGCACTTGCAGCCCGTTGGAGCCAACGAGTACGTCTCCGGCAGGGTAGGGGTTGTCGAGGGTGAAGCCTGGTGGGGCGGGGGTAACGATTGGAGTTGGGGCAGGCGTAGGTTCAGGCGTGGGAGTTGCGATTGGAGGCGGCGCGGGGGTTGGGGTGCTTCCGCCGCCGCAGGCGACTGCGACGAGGGCGGCGAGCAGCAGGCAGGGAAGGAATAGAATTTTCAATAGGCGCATGGGTGTATTTCAGATAGGGGTTGGTATTGTATCAAAAGAGTTGGTCTGAGGGAGGGAGGCGTCGAGATGATGGATCCCGGAGAATGAAGTTACGGAAGGCTACCTTGCGGTTACGATGGGCAATTGCAGCATCACATCTCTCATGACATCAACATCTGCCGAAAACAACGATTAACCATTTGGTCGCACGAAGGACATTCTATTATGCATTCGGCAATCATTTCTGGTCCACTCACCAGCAAATTCAATCCTTTCCCTAACAAGCACGCATCGCGTTTAGCTATCCACGCTTCGTATTCGCTCCTGCATTTTAGGTTTCCACACTTCACATTGGCCTTGAGCGTTGCGCTTCTGAACTTGTTGGCAACTCTGTAGAACTCACTTGAGCCAGAAACTCGCGCAGCAGATGCAACTAGGCCCTCGTACTGTTCCCAACCTAGTTCTGAAGTGAAGTCAAAGAGAAAGAGTACATTCAACATAGGAACAGATACTTCTATCCCCTGCCTGATGTCTTGAATGGCCATTACATACTTCAGGTTGCTAGGGTCGTTTCCCAACCCAGCGAAGATTCCAACCTCGAAGCCAATCCACGCCTGCGTCCAGTATTTTCCTGATACTTCGTCGCCCAAGAGGACAAAGAGCATCTCACTTTCAGCTATCTTGTCCGCCAGGACCTTGGCTGGAGGAGCCTTTATACGGTGCTCAGGGCTGAGTTCGTATAGGAAGGGTGCAACACCAGCCTTGCAACAGGCACACTTTAGTTTCTTGGCTATCTCTTTGTCATTCGCTGAATGTGAAACAAATGCCTGCTTCATGTGTTGGCCATTACAAACTCTACATTCGAAGCCTTGAGACTGTGACACTATTCATCCTCCTCTGGGTACCCATTGAGGCGCTGGTTTAGTATTTCAAAGGGCGACATCCGAATAGCGCCTAAGGCACAATTTCACATATGAATTCGATTGCATCTTCGACTCTTGTCTTAATTGCAATTAGTTGAGGTAGCGAGAATCTTCCCGCTGGGCCATGCGCACCAGAGTTAAGGTCTTTGAACAAGACAGACAGATTCTTGATGTTTGCCTCGGTAAAATCCTCAAGGGCTTCATTGCCTAGTCCGCGGCGATCCAAACAATAATGTATTTTGGCACGTCGAGTAGGCATACCACGCTCAGTAACTTGACAGTCTGGAAACCATGACAACACCTCGCCGTCGGGAGCTCCGCAATTGAGAATATCCGCGAGGATTTCCCTTGAGCTTGTACAAAAATGCCGGGCAGCATCCGGGTTATGAGGGTTCAGAGCAAATAGGGCACCGGACCAGCGATCCTGTATGTCTACAGGATAACCCTTTAGCGATTCCGTTAACTTCGTACTAGTAAGTTCTTCATCTCCCAACTGTACTTGGCTGTTGTATCCAAGCAACGTGTTGAGCACATTCGCGCTGTTGGCAGTGTCTCGTTCAGCGAGGTCTGAGAGAAATGGATTCGCATTACTATGGTCTAGTCGTTCATACGCAGAGTTGAGAGCAATAACAGACAAATGCGACGAGGTATAGCTGATGGGGATTGTTCGAGAAGAAAGACTCTTTAGGGCGGATCGTAGTCGGGATCTGTTGGCCCTGACGCGTGCATTGTGTGCCCGCACTTTGCGGTTAAGTACGTCAATGGCCCTCCGTCGTTCAGAATTGTACTGCCGTACTTTGCTGTTATGTCTGCGAACCGCACTATTCCACTTCTGGATAGCTTGCCGTTGTTTGGTCTGGGCTTGGCGTATCTTGGATCGCAACTGTGACAAATTCATTCGGCGGGGCATATCAAATCCCATAATGTCCAAAATCGGACTTAAGCCGAAACAATCATACCATCTCTTGTTGCACCTTTTGAGCTGCATACTATATTTGGTAGATACAACTGGTTGATCCCCTGAGTTGCTGACGGTATGGCTCGACATAGAGCGCACAACCGCTCACGATATCCAGCTTGGGGCCCTTCTCTACCATTACAGTGCTCCCTTCCAGACGTCAAAAGCACCCTTCCGGGCCATCCAAGCAGAGACTTGCCGAAGGGCCTGTGGCACAATATCTTGAGACAGGCAGGACTTAAGGAGCGGAGACAATGAAGCTGTGTTACGCCGTGGTCTTTGAACAAACGCCCAATAACTACTGCGCCTATGCGCCTGACGTCCCAGGCTGCGTTAGCGTTGGGGATACTTGGTCGGAGATGCAAGCGAACATACGGGAGGCCCTCGCATTCCACATTGAAGGTATGGTGGAAAATGGGGAGGCGATACCGGAGCCGCGAATGTCCCTGGAGGAGGCGATGGCCTACCACAGCCAGCCCCTCACAGAGGAGGAAAAGGCTTCTCTCCCAGAGTTCGGCGATGAGCCTCCCAGCCTGTCGACAACTTTCGAAACAGTCGAGGTCGAAGTAGCGCTGCCGCAACCGGCGGCGAGCGGCCCCTAACCACCCACATGTCATTCCGAGGCCTCGCGAAGAATCACGTCGTTTAAGCCAGGTTGCCCTTCACTAAACGACGAGATTCTTGACTGCGCTCGGGATGAGATGTGGGGAGGAGAGGGATGAAGATGGGTCCCCGCATCCGCGAGGACAAGAGGGGGGCGGTTGCCGAAATTGTGCTTGCGTCTATAATAGCCCCAAGAACATTCCCACAGCACTGAACCGCGGGAGGCCCTTCATGTCCCAAACCAGAGTGGATACCATCATCGGAGGCGGCCAGGTGGTCACCTCCTCCGAGGTCTACGACGCCGCCATCGCCATCGTAGGCGACCAGATCGCCGCCATCGGTCCCGAACATCTCCTTCCTCCCGCCGACCGGTATATCGACGCCACCGGCAAGTACGTCCTTCCCGGCCTCATCGACGCCCACGTGCACCTGGACCGGGTGGACACCTATGAGCTCGGCTCCATCGCCGCCGCCCACGCGGGGATAACAACCCTCATCCCCTTCGGCACCTACGACGACGCTTCGGAGCAGTCCCTGCCGGACGCCATCAACAACCACCGGGAGGAGATAGACAGCACGGCGGTGCTCGACTTCGCCTTCCACTTCATTCTCAAGAACCGGCCCTACATACTCAAGGGGCTGCCGCAGGCCCTTGAGATGGGCGTCACCTCCTATAAGATGTTCATGACCTACAAGAAGGGTCTCACCAGCATGTGCGACGACGATTACATCTGTGAGGCCATGTCCATGGTGTCCAAGGGCGGCGGCGTCATGCAGCTGCACTGCGAAAGCGGCAACATCATCGATTACCTGGAGGACAAGCTTATCGCCGACGGCTGCGTCCACCCCACGGACTTTCCCTCCGCATGTCCCGACTGGGCGGAGGAAGAGGCCATCAACCGAGCCGTCAAGATGGGCGCCGTCACGGACTGCCCCATCTACGTTGTGCACCTCAGCAGCCAGGTGGGTTTGGAGCGAATCAAGCTCGCCCAGGCCCAGGGGCAGCGGGTATGGACGGAAACCTGCCCTCAGTATCTGCTGCTCTCCGACGAGGAGATGGCCCGCGTCGGCCCGCTGGCGAAGATAGGCCCGCCCCTCCGTCCCAAGGACGGGCCCGACCAGCCCGCCATGTGGAAGGGGCTGGAGTTGGGATACATCTCGACCATCGGAAGCGACCATTCGCCAAGCACGCCGGGGTCCAAGCCGCCGGGGTGGAACAACATATTCATCGGGCCCGACGGAACGCCCATCCCCTTCGGTTCTCCCGGGGTGGAGACGGCGGCCCCGCTAGCCTACAGCGAAGGCGTGGCCAAGCGTGGGCTTCCCATCACCTGGCTCGCTCGCTGTATGTCGGAAAACCCAGCGCGCATCTTCGGCCTATACCCCCGCAAAGGCTCCCTGCAGGTGGGCACCGACGCCGACCTGACCATCATCGACCCACAGGACAGCATGATAGTCCGCGCCAAGGACCACCACGGCAACACGGGTTTCAGCCTATTTGAGGGGTGGGAGTTGAGCGGAAAGCCGTGGATGAGCCTGGTACGCGGACAGGTTCTGCTGGACCGGGGCAGGCTTGTGCAGAAGCCCGGCTTCGGCAAATTCCTGGACTGCGGGAGCCCGCGGGCTCCCCTGGGCGGCCCGGTACACTGAACGGCGGCGAACGTCTAGAAGTTCTGCCGACGTCGCCCCGCAACCCCGTTCGACAACGCTCCAAACTTTGCATAGGAGGAAAGAAATGTCTGACCTAAGTTTCGACGACGTTGCGTCCCTCGCCAAGGCAGCCGGCGTAGAGTTAGACCAGGAGGACCTGGTGGAAGTTACCCATCGCCTGAACGTCACCATAGAGGGGGTGGAGCAGTTCTCGCATCCTGAGCTCCACACCATTGAGGCGGTACCCTTCCACCCCCTTGACGAACCCGCCGAGGGATAGGTAGGACTCGTCAGGGGGAGAGCAAGGGCAGATTTGAAGCCCACCCCCCCTATGGAAGATGGGAGGGCGGCAGCTCGACGGGAAAGGGCGCCCACAAGGGACGGCCCCTACGGGAGTACCAGGGGCTAGCCAAAGTAGAATTAGGGAGTTTTAGCCATGAAGGACAATCTCGTAGTTACGCATTCGGCGTCGGAGATGGCGGCACTGATCGCCGCAAAAGAGGTCTCCCCCGTGGAGATTGTCTCCGCATACCTGGAGCGCATCCAGCGCCTCGACTCCCGGCTCTATTCATACATCACCCTCTGCGAGGAGGAGGCGCTGGCGGACGCTCGCCGTCTTGAGGCTTCGGCGATGAGGGGAGAAATCGTCGGGCCCCTTCACGGGCTACCCCTGGCAGTCAAAGACCAGTTCCACACCAAGGGCGTCCTGACCACCGGCGGGTCCACCATAATGAAGGACCACGTGTCGGAGGAAGACGCGACGGTAATCTCCCGGGCCAAGAGCGCCGGGGCCATCCTGCTGGGGAAGCTGAACATGACGGAGTTCGCCGCCGGCATGGGCGACCGGTACAAGCACCGGGGAATAGTGCGAAACCCGTGGAACCTTGGGCGAGACGCAGGAGGGTCCAGCAGCGGTTCCGGAGCCGCCATTGCGGCCTCCCTTTGCGCCATCTCGTTGGGTGAAGACACAGGCGGCTCAATTCGCGGCCCCTCATCCCTAAACGGCATCGTCGGAATTCGACCCACCTGGGGACTGGTGAGTCGTTACGGCATCATCCCCTTCTCCTGGTCTCTCGACACCGGCGGGCCCATGACTCGCACGGTGGAAGATGCCGCCCTGGTGCTAGGGGCCATTGCGGGGTTCGACCCCAAAGACCCCCTAACCTCCCGACGGCCCGTTCCCAACTACCTTGAGGAAACGGGCAACGGGCTGGAGGGCCTGCGCATCGGAATTTTGACGGAGCTAACCGATGCTGACTACGTCAAACCTGAGGTCCTGCAGGCGGCTGAGGAGGCGGCATCCGTCTTACGAAGCCTGGGAGCCGGCGTGGAAGAAGTCTCGCTCCCCCTACTGGAACACATGGGCGCCGTTGGGGGCATTCTGGCGGAGAGCGACGGCGCAACCTTCCACCGGCCGTGGCTGACCCAACGCCCACAGGACTACGGACCGACTATTCGACGCCGCATTCTGGCGGCAAGCCTGCTGCCGAGCCAGGTGGTGCACAAGGCCGCCCGGATGAGGGCCATCTTCCGGCGCGAGTGGCTAGGCCTGTTTGAGAAATACGACGTCCTGGTGTGCCCCACTTCTCCCAGCGTGGCCGGCGAGATCAGCTACGTGGGAAACGTGGACTCCAGGGAGAAGGCGGCGCGGCTGTTCGGAAATCGCAGGTCAGCCACCTTCCCCGCGGCACTGGCGGGCACGCCGGCCATGTCGGTGCCCTGCGGCTTCAGCGAAGACGGCATGCCCATCGGACTGCAGGTCATGGCCGGCCATTTCCAGGAAGCGACCATAGTCCGGGTGGGACGTGAATACCAGCGGCAAACCCAGTGGCACAGGAGAAGGCCGCAAGAGGAGCAGGGAGGCTAAGGAGCCATTTTGATACTAGTTATCAGCCTTGATAAACCTACGCCATTATGGTAATAATTGAGACCGATTTAGAAGCATTGAGGAGGACGCCATGGACTCAGGCGATCTTGCTTGGATTTTAACGGCGACAGTGCTCGTTTTGTTCATGACTCTCCCCGGTCTGGCCATGTATTATTCCGGCCAGGTCCGCTCCCAATCCGCCCTGTCCATGATGCTGCAATGTTTCTCGATTGCGGCTTTGGCCAGCCTCGTCTGGCTCATCATCGGCTTCAGCCTGTCCTTCGGCGAGACCTCGGGCGGTATTATCGGCAGCCTGAAGCACGTCTTCTTCGCCGACATATCGGCGGACGGCGGAGCACCTCTAATAGTATTCGCGCTGTTCCAAATGACCTTCGCGATCATCACGCCTGCGCTCATTGCGGGGGCCTACGCAGAACGCATCAAGTTCCCGTCGATGCTCCTATTCAGCGGCTTGTGGGTTGTGCTAGTTTACTCCCCCATCTGCCACTGGGTATGGGGAGGCGGCTGGCTGAGCGACATGAGCGTCATGGACTATGCCGGCGGCCTCGTGGTCCTCACCGCCGCTGGTACTTCGGCGCTCGTCGCGGCTTTGTTCCTGGGCAAACGCAGAGGCTTCCCCAGCCAGATTAGGCCACCTCACAGTCCAGGCCTCGTAGCTGCCGGCGCAGCCATACTCTGGATCGGGTGGTTTGGCTTAACCGGAGGCCGCACCTACTCGGCGGACGCTTCGGCGGGCTTTGCCATAGCCGCTACCCACTTCTCGGCAGTGGCGGCGGCCCTCGTCTGGATCTTACTGGCGTATTTCGGTCGTCGCCAGTTCTCTCTAGTGAGCGCCGCGACCGGCGCAGTTGCCGGCCTGGCCGCGGCAACCCCGGCCGCCGGCTTCGTAGGCCCCGTTGGGGGACTTGTCATAGGCATCGTCGCCGGAATCATCTGCTACTCCGCCGTGGGCTTTGTGAAGAGAAAGCTGAATACGGACGATGCTCTTAACGTCTTCGCCGTTTTCGGCATGGGCGGCATTATCGGCACCCTTCTCGTCGCTGTCTTCGCCCTCGACTCTCTAGGCGGTTTCGGATTCACCGATGCGAATCGCAGCTTCGGTCCCCAATTGGGCGTACAGGTCGTGGGTGTCCTAGCCGTCATGGGCTGGTCCGGCCTGGCCACTGCGGTCATCCTGTTTGTCACCTCCAAGATTACCGGCGGCCTGAGAATAGACGAAGAAGATGAGCTCCTCGGCTTGGACCTGTCCGCTCAAGGCGAACAAGCCTACGATCTATAGAATAAGCGACTGCACGATATGAAACTGCCAACGGAAACAATCTCAGCCCGCCGGGCGACGCGGGCGGGCGACACTCTGGCTCATTTGGGAGTTCCCATCCTCACTGACCTGGAGGCTGCGTAAGCCGTTTCATTCTGGGACAGTAAGCCGTTTTAACATTCCCCCAAAAGATGGTAACATTTGCTTTCTATATGTGTTCTTTAGACCGCAAACAACCAATGCGTCCCTTGTACAAAAAATCCGAGGCGGCAGGTAGTGAAGCCGCCGAACGCTAAAACTTAGGAGGTAGACTCAATGGCAGTTAACAGCGACCGCCAGAACGGTACTCTAATAGCTCGTGCCGATGGCCGTATTGATGGCGCCAACGCTCGGGAGTTTCAGGTGGCCTTAGAGTCCGCCATAGACCCCACCGATAGCAGCGTCATTCTGGATCTGGAGAACTTGTCGTACATCAGCAGCGCCGGTCTCCGGGTAATTCTCATGACCGCCAAGACCCTCCAAAGGCAGCAGGCCAAGTTTGCCATCTGCTCCCTTGCACCCTCCATCAAAGAAGTCTTCCAGATTAGCGGATTCGACAGGATCATACCCATTCACCCGTCTCTGGACGACGCTCTCTCTGCCCTGAAGTAATAGGGCAATCCCACCGCTCCAACCCCGGGGCCGACCCGGGGTCGAAACGCCCAAATCTACGCATAGCAGCTTCTGAGGAGAGGATTGGTGAGCGAAAAATCATTTAGGATCCTGGTAGTAGACGATGAAGTAGACTTGGAACCCCTGGTTCTTCAGCGAATGCGCCGGAAGATTAGGTCCGGCACTTACAGCTTTGTCTTTGCACACAATGGCATCGAGGCCCTGGAGGTGCTTTCCCGAGACAAAGAAATAGACATGGTGCTCTCAGACATCAACATGCCCCAGATGGACGGTCTGGCGTTGCTTCAGCAGATACCCAAGGTGGACCCCAACCTCCGCGCCGTCATCATCTCTGCCTATGGAGACATGAAGAACATCCGCACCGCTATGAACCGCGGCGCTTTTGACTTCGTAACCAAGCCTCTGGATTTCAAAGACCTGCAGGTCACCATAGAACGCACCCTCCAGCACCTGGCTGAATGGAAAGAAGCCCTGCAGTCCCGGGACAAGCTGGTGGCCCTTCAGAACGAGTTGGACGTGGCCAGCCAGATGCAGCGGTCCATTCTTCCCAGCACGTTCCCCTCAGGGGACAACTACGAAGTGTACGGGGACATGGAAGCAGCCCGCAACGTGGGCGGGGACTTCTTTGACGTGCTAAACCTCCAAGACCAAAAGGTTGGTTTGGCCGTGGCGGACGTTTCGGACAAGGGGGTTCCCGCCGCCCTCTTCATGATGTCCAGCCGCACACTGCTCAAAGGCTCCGCGATCGGGTATATGGACGACGTCGCGGGCCTGATGACGGAGTTGAACGACCTGCTCGTGGAAGACAACGAAGCCTCCATGTTCGTCACCCTCTTCTACGGGGTCTTCAACCCACAAACGGGGCAGTTCATCTACTCCAACGGCGGTCATAACTCTCCCGTCATCTACCACGCCGACGGCACAACTACCATGCTGCCTCTAACCAGCGGCATCGCCCTAGCGGTGGTGCCGGACCTGGAATTTGAAATGAACACCGTGACCCTCACCCCGGGAGACACTCTTGTGCTCTATACCGACGGAGTGACCGAGGCCATGAACGCCAACAAAGAGGAGTTCGAAACATCCCGACTCCTGAAGATATTCGAAGGCAGCCCGCCCATCAACGCCCAGCAGGCCAACGAGGCCGTCTTTCAGGCCGTGCGCGACTTCGTCGGAGATACCCCCCAATCCGACGATATCACCTGCCTTAGCCTCTACTACGCGGGCCCAAATCCGTGAGCGCCAAGCTAACCATAAATATCGAACCGGACAATTTCGACCTAGACGCCATCTTCGCAGAAGTGGAAACCTTGGCCGAGCGGGAGGAATGGGCAGCCGACCTAACCTTCCGTGTAAACCTCGCCCTGGAAGAAATAACCCTCAACACCATGACCCACGGCCGCCATGACGCACTAGAAGCCATTGAGGTAATACTCGACTCTAAGGAAGACGTGTTGACCATTGAAATTACAGACAATGGCCTTCCCTTCAATCCTTTGGAGGAGGCGCCAGACCCCTTGGTAGACGAGTCATTGGAGGACCGGAACATTGGCGGACTGGGCGTCTACCTGGTACACACTCTCATGGACGAAATGCAATACAAGCGGGCAGAGGGCAGAAACTACCTGACCTTGAAAGCCCGTAGAGTGGAATGAAGCCAAAATCGCAGTTCCCTTTTCCAAGCATCAGCCTCCTCAGCCTCAGCATAGGACTTCTTCTGATTCTCGCCGCGGCTCTCAGCGGCTGCTCCAGCGATAGCGATTCCGACACACCGACGCCGATCCCCACCGAACCGCCGGTGGAGACGGTCACGCCCGTCGCCAATACGACCGCCGGGGTCTACGACGACAGGATAGTCTTTGGACAGTCCGCCGCCCTGGACGGCCCCGCGCAGGAGTTGGGCCGAAACATGCGCCGCGGCATCAAAGCGGCCTTCCTGGAGCAGAACCAGCTGGGCGGCGTTCATGGCCGCCAACTGGAGCTCGTGTCGCTGGATGACAGATATGAGCCGGAGTTGGCCGTTACCAACACTTTGCGTCTCATACAGGAGGAGGAGGTCTTCGCCCTCATCGGCGCCGTCGGCACCCCCACCTCACGCTCTGCTACACCAGTAGCCGCCGAAGCCAACGTGCCCTACGTTGCGCCCTTCACCGGCGCCGCATTCCTCCGTGACCCAGTCTGGACCAACATCCTCAACCTGCGAGCTTCCTACTACCAGGAAACGGAGGAGATGGTAGCCCGGATGACCACGGACCTGGGCATAGAGCGCATAGCCGTCATGTACCAGGACGACTCCTTCGGCCGGGCAGGGTATCAGGGTGCGCTACTGGCCCTTGAACGCCGTGGCATGAACCCCGCTGCCGTGGGACTTTACCCCCGCAACACCCTGGCCGTAAAAACGGCCCTTCTGGACCTGCGGAAGGCCAACCCTCAGGGCATTATCATCATTGGCGCGTACCAGCCGGTGGGCACCTTCATCGCCTGGGCCAAGAACATAGGGCTGCACGACGTGGTGTTCATGACCGTCTCTTTTGTAGGCAGTAACGCCTTGGCGGAGCAGCTGGGCCCCCGCGGCCGTGGCGTCTTTGTAACCCAGGTGGTCCCCTTCCCCACAGATACATCCGTTCCCATCGTTCGCTCCTATCTCGAGGCCCTCTCAGACTATGATCCCGACGCCGTTCCGGGCTTCGTCTCCCTGGAGGGATACATAGCCGGTCGGCTCGCCATCGCCGGCCTGGAGCGGTGCGGCCAGCAGGTCAGCCGTGACTGCTTCTTGGACATATTGAACCACTCGGAAACCATTGAGATAGACGAATTCCAGCTGCAATACGGTCCTAACGACAACCAGGGCTCGGATAAGGTATTCTTAACTGTATTAGGCCCGTTAGGCAGTTTCCATCCCGCCAACAGCCTCAAGGACGTTCCGCCATGAGAGAACGCTTACGACAAATACTGAGAATGCGCTCTCGCATATCTACCCAGATATACCTGGGCATCGGAGGCGCGGTGGCACTCACCGTAGCGGCCAGCCTGGTGGGGTGGCTCTCTTTCAACCGGGTGGGGGATGCGCAACAGGTCGTCAACGAGGGCAGTGTGCCGGAGTTGACGGCTTCCTTTGGCGTTGCCCAGTTCAGCGGAAACCTGGTAGCTGCGGCTCCGCGGCTCATCTCCGCCACCACCCAGGAAGAGTTCCAGCAGGTGTCCGACAGCATCGATGCCGACCAAGAGTCCTTCGAGTTGCAGTTGGCCATCCTCCAACAGCGGGGAACCGAAGCCGAACGGTTCCAGCGGATACGCACTCACGCGGACACACTGACCTTTAACATCGAGGCCATTGAAGACGAGATGTCTAACTATTTCCAGCTGGTGGAAAGCAGGGAGCTCCTCAGGGGGGAATTGGTCACCCTCCGCAGCAACTTGGAAAACGAGCTCATCCCCGCCATAGACGACCAGCTCTTCTACACCATCACCGGCTACCGGGTCCTAGGGGAGCCTCCGGACCCCAAAGAAATGCATTTCACCGAGACAGAGTTCTCCAATTACCGATACCTTTCGGAGCTTCTTTCAGACACCAACATAGCCACAGAGCTTTTGTCCAACGCCTTTACCATTTCGGACCCCTCTCTGCTGGAGCCTCTCAGAGAACGGTTCGAAGCCGTGGCCAGCCGCATTCAACGCAATCTGGCCCCCCTGGAGAACACCCTATACCACGCCGAACTACAGCCCATCTTTTCCCGTCTTTTCGAAATTGGGATGGGAGGCATGAGCGGGTTCAACGTCCTGGAGCAGGAACTCCGACTTTTGCAACGTCAGAACTCCCTCACGGCCCTCAACCGAGACATCGCCATAGACCTGGTACAGGAGGTGGATGGGCTGGTAGCCGCCTCCCAGGAAAGCTCACAGATCGCCACGGGCGCCTCTTCCCAGGCCATCCTGACCGGCCGCTCCCTGCTCCTAACCATTAGCGCCATAAGCGTCGGCGGCGCCCTGCTCATCGCCTGGCTCTTCGTCGGCCGCGTACTGCTGCGCCGCCTTCAGCGGCTCTCCGCAAGGATGGTGCGCATGGCTAGCGGAGACCTGGAATCCACGGTGGAAATAGACGGCAAGGACGAAATTGCAGAGATGGCCTCAGCCCTGGAAGTGTTCCGCCGCCACGCTCTGGAGGTGCAGCGGCTAAACCTGGTGGAGAAGCTAGCAGAAGAGTTGCAGGGCAAGAACGAACAGCTAGAGGTTGTGTTGGACGACCTGCAAAGGGCCCAAAACCAGATAGTTATGCGGGAGAAGCTGGCGGCTCTGGGTGAGCTAACCGCCGGCGTGGCTCACGAGATTCGCAATCCCTTGAACTTCGTCAAGAACTTCTCGGAGGCTTCAGAAGAGCTGCTGGAGGAGCTTAAGGAAACACTGGACGAGAGCGAGGACGGCAAGCTGGACAAGGAGCAAATGTCCTTGATTCAGGAGATTTCTGAAGACCTCAACGGCAACTTGGGACGCATCCGGAACCACGGCAACCGCGCCAACCGGATTGTGGAGAGTATGCTCTCCATGGGCCGGGGGACGACGGACCGTCAGATGACCAACATCAACGACCTGGTGGAAGAGCACACCCGCTTGGCCTATCACAGCGCACGGGCCACGGACCCCAACTTCCAGCTGGACCTGCAGCAGGAGCTGGACCCCAACATGGGACAGGTGGAGGTGGTGCCCCAGGACCTGGGCCGGGTCTTCCTCAACATGGTCAACAACGCCTGCTACGCCACGGACCAGAGGCGCCGCAAACTTGAAGAGGAGGGGAGTTCCGAGCGGTATTCTCCCACGGTGCTCGTCACCAGCGTCCGCAAGGAGGAGACGGCGGTGGTGACAATCAGGGATAACGGCACCGGAATGCCCCAAGAGGTAATCGAGAAGATATTCAATCCCTTCTTCACCACCAAGCCCACCGACCAGGGCACAGGCTTGGGCTTGGCGATCTCTAACGACATTGTTCGCAGCCACGGCGGTTCCATTCGGGTACAGTCGGAAGACGGCGAGTACACCCTAATGATCATCGAGCTGCCCCTGGTAGCGGCCATAGGCGCCATTGAAGAAGTTGAGGAAGCGGAAGTCGGCTCCTAACGCCTTCTTATGGCAACGGGACTAGCCAAAGCATATAATTTAGCACCCTACCGAACTCAATTCGTGGGGCCGCGCCCCAACATGCATGGACGGTGAAGCAAACGAGTGGACTTTAAGAGTTACGACATACACCCCGACTTCTACGACGAAATGTTCCTCTCGGAGGAGACTCCCAGAGAATACTACCGTCAGCTTTACGAGACCCTTCAGGAGTTCTCCGCCGAGCAGATGGTCAGCATTCAGGAGCAGGTGACCCGCTCTTTCTACAACGAGGGCATCTCATTCACCGTCTACGGGGACGACGAGGGCACTGAGCGCATCATTCCCATCGACTGTGTGCCACGGGTAATATCAAGCGAAGACTGGAACTTCCTTGAGGCAGGGCTGAAGCAGAGGGTGAAGGCCCTCAACAGCTTCCTCGAGGACGTGTATAACGACGGCCACATAATAGAAGATGGCGTGATTCCGGTGGACGTGGTCATGGAGTGTCCCCAATACCGCACCGAGATGCGTGGATTCTCCGCACCCCACGGAACATGGGTGGCCATCTGCGGCACTGACCTGGTACGCACCAACGACGGCTTTCGTGTGCTGGAAGACAACCTACGCGTCCCCTCCGGCGTGTCCTACATGGTCGCCAACCGCAAGGCCATCAAGGCCACCCTGCGCCGCCTCTACCGCAGTTCCCGGGTCCAGGAAGTGGAGCATTACGGTCGCATCTTGCAGCAAACCCTTCGGGAGTTGGCGCCCGCCGGTCGCTCCGAGCCCACCATGGCCCTCCTTACTCCCGGCGTCTTCAACTCCGCCTTCTACGAGCACATGTTCCTGGCCCGGGAGATCGGCGCAGAGTTGGTGGAGGGTCAGGACCTGGTGGTGAACGACGGCTTTGTATATATGCGCACCACCAAGGGACTCCGCCGCGTAGACGTTATCTACCGGCGGGTGGACGACGACTTCATCGACCCCCTGGTCTTCCGCCCCGACTCCCTCCTGGGGGTACCCGGCCTACTTCACGCCTACCAGCAGGGGAACGTTTCCCTGGCCAACTCTCCGGGCACCGGCGTGGCCGACGACAAGAGCGTTTACGCCTACGTGCCGGACATGATCCGGTACTATCTGAGCGAGGAGCCTATCCTCTCCAACGTGGAAACCTACCTGTGCCGACGCCCCAAAGACCTGGAGTATACCCTGGACAATCTGGAGAACCTGGTGGTCAAGAAGGTAGGCGAATCGGGCGGCTACGGCATGCTCATTGGGCCTCACTCAACGCCCCAAGAGCGGGATGAATATGCCAAGCAGGTCCGGGCCGACCCGGCGAACTTCATCTCCCAGCCGGTGCTGGACCTGTCGCGGTCGCCTTGCCTGGTGGACGAGACCTTCGAACCCCGGCACGTGGACCTACGGCCCTTTATTCTTCACGGACAAGAAACACGCATTGTACCCGGAGCCTTCTGCCGCGTAGCCCTAAAGCGGGGTAGCCTTGTGGTGAATTCCAGCCAGGGCGGCGGCGGCAAGGACCTGTGGGTATTGAGAGGGTAAGTTAATGCTAGCACGCAGCGCCCAAGGCCTGTATTGGATGGGCCGATACCTGGAGCGGACGGAGCACTTCTGCCGTCTGCTGCGCTCCCAAACCGCCGCCCTGGTGGACCGGCCTATCCAGGAGATTCACTCCGGCTGGGACCGCATATACAACAGTATGAACCGCGAGCCTCCGTTGGGCGGGTTGGAGCTGATTGAAAGCGATGAATTCACCCTGGCCGATTCCTATACCCTGACCGACGACCTGACTTTCGAGCGCACTAACCCGGATTCGGTGTGGAGCTGTCTCGCCTACGGGCGGGAGAACGCGAGGCAGATGCGTCACTGCATCAGCGGCGAAATGTGGACCCATCTCAACCTGGCCTATCTGCGTATTCAGAAGGTGGACATCCTCGAGATATGGCGCTCCTCTCCCGAGACCTTCTTTTCCGAGACGGCAGCGGATATGGACACCTTCGTCGGCGTGGCCACGGCCACCATGTATAGAGACGAGGGCTGGCACTTCATGCAGCTGGGGCGGTTTATCGAAGGGGCTCAGTTGGCATCGTCGCTACTGCTGGGCCAGCTGCAGCACGTGCCCAACGCCCAGGCGGTGCCCGAAGCCGACTGGATGGCGCTGCTGCGGGACTACAATGCCGTGGAGACATACAACCGTCGCTACGGCATCGAGGTGAAGCCCAACCTCGTGCTGGACCTCATAGCCACGGACCCTTATCTGCCCCGGTCTCTGTGCCGCTCCCTGGATCGGGCTTCGCGAGAATTGAATGCCCTGGGCCCTGGACCCAACGAAAAGTCCAGCGGTGCAGCCCAGCGCCTCTCCGGCAGGGTACGGGCGCTGATCCACTACGATTGGCCGGACAGCGACAACCCGGAAGAGATTCTGCATCGGGTCAGCGAATACTGCGGCCAATTCCACTTTCTAGTATCCGAGACTTACTTCAACTACCCCACAGAAGCCCTGGCTGCAAGTTGAACCATGGGAGGCGTCCGCCGCCTAGAGATTAGACATACTTCCCGGTATCTGTACAACGGGCCGGTCAGCCATAGTGTAATGCGCCTATGCCTGAAGCCCTTGGACGACGCCAGGCAGCGGCTGCTCAGGTTTCACGTTGAGACGAATCCGCCTGCGGCCCTGAGCCAGGAAACGGACTCTTTTGGCAATTCCAAGCATGTCCTCACCCTGCACCACGAGCACAATTCCCTGGAGATATCGTCCACCTCCGCAGTGGAAACGGCAAAGGCGCCCTCCCTTCCTTCGGCGCTTCCCAAGGACGCCTGGGAGAAGATTCGTTCCTGGCGGAACTCCTTCCGTCTGTGGGACTTCACCCACCCCAGCGCCTACGCCCACCCCTCCGACGCACTGGGTACTTTCGTGGAGGAGATGGACCTTCGACCGGGGGACGATCCTCTGGAATCCATTCTACGGCTCTCCAACACGCTTCACCGCTCTTTCCAATACGTCCCCGGCAGCACCTCAGTAGTATCGCCCATCGAGCATATCCTGGAGACACGGCAGGGAGTTTGCCAAGACTACGCCCACGTCATGATAGCTATTGCCCGCTCCTGGGGGGTGCCCGCCCGCTACACCTCCGGCTACCTCTACGCAGGCTCCTGGGAGGAGGAGAGCCTCTCTTCCGCCTCCCACGCATGGGTGGAATGTCTGCTGCCAGGTCTGGATTGGGTTGGGCTAGACCCCACGAACCGGTGGCTAGCCGGACAGCGTCACGTGCGTTTGGCCGTGGGACGGGACTATAAGGACGTCACGCCCACCGAGGGAATAATTCACGGAAACGCCCAATCGACGTTGGAGGTGCAGGTGGGTGTGCGCCCCATCGATTCCTGACATCGGCCGGCAAGTAGTCCTATCCCTGCGGCATGCAACATCCGGAATGCAGATATATCCGCCCAATGCCCCAGTTCTACCTCAGTCTGCGTTAAGATATTCCCTTGCAATTTATAATGACACACCATATCATTAATCCGCAAGAGATATCTTCTAAATTGAGAGAACCGGCATGAGTTTCAGCACCAGAATTCTTTGGCAAAAAGGTTTTCTGCTTCTCCTGGCACTGGCAGCGTTGACGGGATGCTCCGGAGAAGAGGAGACCAAAGAGCCGGATGACACAAACCAAGCGTCTCCTCCCTTCTTGGAAATCGTCACAACAACCGACTTTATGGCGGACTGGGCCCGCAGGGTGGGAGGCTCAAGCGTGAACGTCTTTAGCCTTCTTCCCCCCGGAGCAGACCCCCACTCCTTCCAGCCTGGCAGCCGGGACATTGCGCGGATCGCCGATGCAGACCTGGTTCTGACCGTGGGGTTGGGTTTGGAGGATGATTGGCTCAATGATTTGATCGCCAACGCCAGCGCCGACCCCACCAAGGTTATTTCGGTGACAGACGTCATCGAACCCCTGGAGAACCCGGAATACTCAGAAGAGGACGGCGATGAGGGGGAAGACCATGGTGAAGAAGAGTCCGACGAAGGCGATGAGGGCGAAGACCACGACGACGAGGATAGCGAGGAAGGAGAGGGAGAGCATCACGACGAAGGGCCCTTAGACCCTCACTTCTGGTTAGATACTATTCGAGTGGAGCAGGTTATAGGTCACATGGCCTCCCTAATGGCCGCAAGAGATCCCAGCCGGGCGGAGACGTACCGGTCCAACGCATCCGACTACCAGCACGAACTCCGGGAGCTGCACAGCTTCATAGAGTTGGAGTTGGGCGCCATACCGGCGTCCCGACGACTCCTCGTTACCTCACACGACAGCCTGCAATACTTCGCCAGCCGCTACGGTATGACCGTGGTGGGCACGGTCATACCCGCCGCCACTACAGAGAAGGAGTCTTCGCCCAAACACCTGACCGACCTCATCGAAAAGGTGCGGCAGTTCAACGTGCCCGCAGTTTTTGGGGAAGTCACCGTCAGTGAACGGCTGGCAGCCACCATAGCCGAAGAGACGGGGGCCACCCTGGTGCGCCTCTACTCCGGGTCCTTGGGCCCGCCGGGATCTCCCGCAGAAACCTACGTGGGAATGATGCGCACCAACACTCAGCTTATTAGCCAAGCCCTCCGATGAGATACGCCCACTCCTCTAGCATTGACAACCGGCTCTTCTGTGCTACTATGAGTCAAAATAGCTGATACTTGGTATTGCCATGAAAGAATCGCACTCCAACGGACAACCCGGTACACGCAACGGCGCCAACGGGGCCTCTGATCCCCGGTTGATAGTGGAAAACGTAACCGTCGAGTTCGAAGGGTTCAAGGCGCTGAGCGGCGTTTCATTCACCGCCCACGACGGCACCCTCATCGGTGTTGTGGGCCCCAATGGCGCCGGCAAAAGCACCCTCTTCAACGCCATGGCCGGGCTCCAGCCCATGAACACGGGTCAGGTTAGCGTCATCGGAAGAAGCAATGAACACCCGGACTTTCTGGCCTACGTTCCCCAGCGGGAGAAGATCAACTGGCGGTTCCCCGCCAGCGTGGAGGACGTGGTCATGCTCGGCCGGGGCGGAGGACGCTGGCGGTGGTTCCAACGTCCCAGTAAGCAAGACCGGGAGTACGTGCGCAACTGCCTGGAGCGAGTGAACATGTGGATTCACCGCACAGACCTGATGCCGGAACTCTCCGGCGGGCAGCGCCAGAGGGTGTTCATCGCCCGGGCTCTGGCCCAAGAGGCCCACGTTTTCCTGCTGGACGAATCCTTCAGCGGCGTAGACGTGGGGGCTCAGAAATACCTGGTTGAGATTCTCCGGGGGCTGCGGGACGAAGGCAAGGTGATTCTCATGGCCACCCACGACCTCACAAACCTGGCGGAGAGGTTCGACCAGGTTCTCTGCCTAAACCATCACGTTTGCGCCTACGGCCCTCCGAACGAAGTATTCACCCCCGCAGTTTTGGAGGAGCTATACGGCGCCCACGGGGTCACCGTCACGGGTTCAGGCCCCCACCACCGTCGCCATGACGAACCCAATGTTTGACACCCTAGTAGCTCCATTCCAGTACGAGTTCATGATTCGGGCTCTGCTGGTCTCGGTGCTGGTGGGCATCGTATGCCCCCTAATAGGCGCCTACGTTATCACCCGTAATCTTTCCTTCATGGGAGACGCCCTGGCCCACGGTGTCATGCCCGGTCTCGCCCTGGGCATCCTGCTGGGCTTCAGCCCCCTACTGGTGGCTGTGCCCACGGGAATAGGCTTCGCCGTCCTCATCGGCTTTGTCAGCCAGCGCACCGGCCTGGGGGAAGACACATCCATAGGCATACTCTTTGCCGGGATGTTCGCCCTCGGCCTGATGATTTTATCCATATCCGACAGCATCACCGTGAACATCGAGGACATCCTGTTGGGACAGGTGCTCGGAGTCACCCAGACAGACGTTATGATAACCGCCGCTCTGGCCGGCCTCGTCGTCTTCCTGCTAGCGGCCATGCATCGGCAGCTGATGTTCACCAGCTTCGACCCGGTGGGCGCAAAGGTGGTGGGCATCCCCACTCAAGCCATGGACTACGTGCTGTTGGCGCTTCTGGCCCTGGTCATAGTTCTGAGCGTACAGGCCGTGGGCATTGTACTGGTCCTTGCAATGCTGGTAGTTCCGGCTGCCACCGCCTACCTGCTCGCACGTCGGTTCATAAACATCATGGTCATTGGCGCGCTGCTGGGGGTGGTGGCCACGGTGACCGGCCTGTACCTCTCCTACCACTTCAACCTGCCGTCGGGCCCGGCCATGAGCCTGACGGCCATCGGCATTTTCACGCTTTCCGCCCTGGTCAAGCGCAGGGTCACCACCTAGCAGCCCCGTAGGGCGGGGCTCTCCTAAGTGGTCGCGTTCATTTCTGAGTAGGGGCTGGTTTGAAACCAGCCTCTACGTCGTCATGGCGCGCACATCAACTTTTGGAAGAGCGCTGCTTGCGTGAATCTCCAGGACTAGGAAGACCGGCGGAAGAGTCCGCCGAAGAACCCCGGGATGCTGACGTTGAACAGGTAGTAGACGATGGGTACTACTATGAGTGTCAGGGCGGTAGAGCTTATCAGCCCGCCTATGACCACCGTGGCCAGCTCCGAACCTATAATACCGCTGGAGCTGCCGGCGAAGGTCGCCAGGGGCAGGAGGGCGAAGCTTGTGGTCATGGCCGTCATTAGAATGGGTCGCAATCTCACTCGTCCAGCGTTTATCAGGGCTTCCATTACCGGCATTCCTCGAGCCCGCAGCTGCTCTACGAAGGTGATCAGCACGATGGCGTTGGTGACCACGATGCCAATGAGCAGCAGGATGCCCATCATGGCGGGCAGTCCCAGGCTACGTCCGGTAACGGTGAGGGCAATCAACACGCCTATGAGCGCAAGGGGTAGGCTGGTGACGATTACGATTGGGTTCTTGAGAGAACCGAGGCTTGCCGCCATGACAAGGTACATGAGGATGATTCCCGCGGCCATAGCGATGAAGATGGCCTGGAATCCCTCCTCGATGTCGGCGAAGATGCCGCCACTTAACACCTCCACGCCTGGAGGCAGGGCCATGTCAGCTATGATGGAGTCAACTTCAATCCCCACGCTCTGAGTATCGTCGGAGTTAATTTCGCCGGTGATACTAGCAGAACGCCGACCGTCAGTCCGGCTGATGTTCACAGGCCCCTGACGGACGGATAACTCGGCCAACTCTCCCAACGATGCCGCACCGGCGGGTCCCATGATAATCACCGACTTAATGGCTTCGATGCCGCTCAAGGCCTGCCGGTCGCCAACCACAACCACATCCACGTCATCGCCATCAACGTCAATGGTGGTTACGGAGCGGCCCACCAGAAGTTGGTTCAGCTGGGCGCTTACTTCGCGGGCGCTTAGACCAATGGCCGAGGCGGCGGCGGGATTCACTGTGATAGCCGCTTCGTCCCTCGACTGAGCTACGTCGCTTTCCAGGTTTACGACTCCCTCTACAGTTGAAAGAGACGTCATCAACTGCTGCGAAACGGCCTGAATGTCATCATAGTTGGGCCCGGAGATGACAACTTCCACTCCGCCGGCGGTGGGACCTTCGCTTACCTCCCGAACGCGAACGGTGCGGCTGGGCGTTGGCAGCTCGTCACGAAGGGTTTCCGCCAGGTTGTCCGGTGCGGTGCCCTTCAGGGCCAGCAGCAGGCTCGCCTGATTGAAGCCACCAGGAGTCCCGCCGGAAGCCAGGTTAGTGGCCCCAATGGACACCGTAGTAATCTCCGACACGTCGTGTACCCGGTTCTCCACATCTATGACTTCCACCAGAGTTTGTTCCAGCGGAGCGCCCGGAGGCAGGGAAACTTCAATCTCAATGTACTGGTTATCGCCGGAGGGGAAGAGATTGACCGGGATGAAACCTATCAGCGCAAGGCTTGCGAGGGTGACCACTGCCGCTCCGGCAAGGGTTCGAAGCCGGTGCGCCAAGGCCCAGCGCAAGATTGGCGTGTATAGGCGCTGCATCCACGTCTCGTGGACAAAGGTGATGTCTTCCTCGCCGGCGCCTTCCGGCAGATCACCGGGACGCAAGAGGTAAGCGCCCAGGACTGGCACCGCGGTCAGAGCCACGGCAAAGGATGCCACCAGAGCAAAGCTGACCGTCATGGCGAAGGGAAGGAAGAAGGCTCCCACCAACCCTTCGATGAAGGCCAGAGGCAAGAACACTACGATGGTCGTAAGGGTGGATGCGAAGATTGCAGGCCCCACCTCCACCGTGGCGTCCAGGGCCGCACGCCAGCGTTCTTTGCCGGCCTGAATGTGCCGATAAACGTTCTCCAGCACAACGATGGCGTCGTCCACAACGCGCCCGACGGAGATCGCCAAGCCACCCAGTGTCATGAAGTTCAAGGTCATGCCCTGCCATCCCATCAGCAATACGCCGGCAAGTATGCTCAAGGGAATGACCAGGGCAATGACTATGGTCGGGCGTACAGTGGTCAGCAACCCCTTCCAGGCGGTGGGTCTTAGGGTGAGCATGAAAAGGAAAACCACGGCCACGGCGAACAGGAAGCCGAAGGTTGCCTCTTGAAGCAGGGTGTCTATCTGTTCCTGAACCTGGGGACCGTCGTCCTGGACGATGACGAACTCGACGCCGGGGGGTAGGTTGGTGGTAGAGTCCAAAACCGCGCGTACGGCCTCGGTGACCTCGATGGTGTTGGCATCCGCTTCCTTGAGGACGGCCACGCCAATGGAGGGTTGGCCGTTTGTGCGGGAAATGCTGCTGGGAGCGCCTTCCGTCAGCGAAACCTGGGCAACGTCTCCCAATCTAGTGCCGGGCCCCACGGCGAGATTGCGTATGTCTTCCACGGAAGTGAGAAGGTGGCCTGAACGCACGGGCAGCGCCCTACCAGCTTCGAATACCAACCCGGTGGGCAGAGAGAGGTTGTTGTCCTCCAGCGCACGGGTTATCTGGGCCATGGCGAGGCCCCTGGATTCGAGGGCCGAAGGGTCCACCGAGACCAGAACCTGGCGTTGTATCTCACCGGAGGCGCGCACCTGAAGGACGCCGTCTATCTCCTCCAGCCGAGGCAGAATCTGGGACTTCACCAGCGGAGCAGCCACCTCCGGGCCCTGCTCGGACAGGATGCTGAACTGGATGACCGGAATCTGGTCCGGGCTGAAGCGGCCCACGTCCGGTTCCTCAACGCCTCTGGGGAAGGGTATGGCGTTCAGAGCGGTTTCTATATTGCTCTCCGCATTGCGCATGTCCGTGCCATACAAGAAGGTGGCCAGCACAATGGAGTTGCCCTCGAAGCTGGTGGATTGCAGAGTCTCCAATCCTGCAGCGCCCAAGATGGCCGATTCTATGGGCGCGGTAACATCCTGCACGACTCCTTCCGGGTCTGCAGAGGGGTAAGAGGTGGTAACAACCACCAGAGGAAAATCTATCTCCGGGAAAAGTTCCACCCTGAGGGAGTTGTAGGTGAAAACGCCGGCCACCAGAACGATGGCGACGGCCAAGAGGGTGACGGACCTGCGTTTGATGGCAGCAGCAGTTATGAAGCCCACTATCGCATACCTCTATCTAGGGAATTGTTTGGGGAAAGAGCGTGTGTATTCACAGACGCAGAAGGCGCCTGGTTCGAGATCCGGCTGTACACGAAGATAACGGTGCTCTTTCGGGCACGTGAGTGTAGCAGTCGGTGTTCAGCAATGGCAGCCGGACAAAAGACCCGGCGTCCGAAACAGTGTCAAACTAAAGTTCACACTTCTATTATACAGGACGAATTGTAAATGTTTGTTAACAAGCCCAAAGGGAAGACGTGGGGGGCGGAAACCTTTGCAAATGCCCCTGCGGAAAAGGATGCCCGAACTGAGACCCCAAGGTTAACGCCGCCTGGTCTAATCTGCCAGTATTTTCCCCGCCACTGCCCTGGCTTCCTCCAAGTTGCTAACAAACCTGTCCTCAGGGACGTGGCGCAGTACGTTTAGCGCCTTGAGGGTAATGGCGGGGTTCCCCGCCAACCCCATGATGATAACCCCAGTGCCTTCATCAATGGCCGTGTCTATCAGCTGTTCCACCACGAGCGCGGCGCTGTCGTCCACGTACACCGTGTCGGTGAAGTCTAGTATCACCACCTCGTGCTGCTCAATGTCCAGGCTGATGGCGTCAATTAGCTTGTTGGATGACGCCACGGAGAAGCTGCCCCTCAGGGCCACCAGACCGGTCCGAGCGGAGAACATCTCCTGGTCGTCTTCCCCATCATCGTCCGTATCTAAAAAGGCCGTATCCAGGAGGGGCACCGAAACCACGCTATCCATCTCTAGACGCTCGAACTGACGGGCGCTGGCCATGCCGGCGGCAATCAGCCCGATTATGACGGCGGTAATCAGGTCCAAAAACACGGTTAGGCCCATGGTGATGACCATGACCATCAGGTGCTCCCGCTGGACCCGGTGAATACGGGTAATGAAGCGCCAGTCAATAATGTCCCAACCCACCTTAATCAGGATGCCGGCAAGAACGGCGTGGGGAATCTTCTCCACAAACGCGCCCAGCCCCAGCACCAGGGCTAGGAGGATAGCGGCGCGAACGACGCCGGAAAGCTGGGTCCGGCCACCGGCGCGAATGTTGACCACGGTGCCCAGGGTGGCTCCGGCGCCGGGGAGCGCTCCAATGAATCCAGCCACCATGTTGCCGATGCCCTGACCCATCAACTCCCGGTTGGCGTTGTGACGGGTGCGGGTCATGGAATCCGCCACCAGGGAGGTGAGCAGGCTATCGATGGACCCCAGAAGGGCTATGGTTAGCGCCGGCTGGAGAGCCTTGACCAGCATATCCGTCCCGAAGTTGGGCAGCTTGATGTCTGGGAAACCCGTCGGCACGTCTCCGATTATGGGGGTGTTGGTCAACCAGAGAACGCCCATGAGGGTGCCAATGATGAGGGCCGCCAGGGTGGGCGGCAACACTTTCCGCATCTTGGCCGGCCAGAAGATTCCCACCGCCAGGGTCACGGCGGCTATGGCCACGGCCCCTATGTTGATGGCCTGGAAGGCATCCGGCAGCGCCTTCAGGGTGTTGAGCGGCCCGCCCGACACCACCGATAAGCCGATGAAGGGCATGATGTGCACCAGTATTACTATAACGCCTATGCCTGACATGAAGCCGGATATGACGGAGTAGGGCGTGTAGGACACGAATCGGCCGACTCTCATGACGCCTAGCAGCACCTGGATTAAGCCGGCCAAAACAACGATGGTGAAGGCGTCTGCGAATCCGTCGGCTTGGCTGGTGACGACCACCGCCATGGCCACGGCCATTGGAGCGGTGGGGCCGGAGATCTGAGACTTGGTGCCGCCGAATACCGCGGCAAAGAAGCCCACCGCGATGGCCCCGTAAAGTCCGGCAAGGGGCCCAAGACCGGACGCTACTCCGAAGGCCAGCGCAACGGGCAGGCCAACTACAGCAGCCGTTACGCCGCCGAAGAGGTCTCCTCGCAAAGCCTCTATATTGTAGTTGAAGTTCAGCTTCATCCTTTACGGACTTTACCGAAGTTTCGACCAAATGTATATATACGAAAAGGGAAAGATACGGTGTGCAAAACGATGAGAGAACCGGCCTTAAGTGAACTTTGCGGTTCGATATTCGTCCCTGCCATCGATATGGCAGGGGCAATGCGGCCAGGCTACCGCAGTTAGAGGTGCTGGTCTACCAGGATGGCGTTGCCGTCGGGGTCCACCACCACAAAGCTAGCGGGGCCGGATCCCGATTCGTCCACCTCCGCCGTCATCTCCAGCCCCTGGGCCTTCAATCGACGCTGCAGTTCCCGAACGTCGGTGAAATCGTCCACGGGGCGCGCCTGGCTGTCCCAGCCGGGGTTGAAGGTAAGGATGTTCCCTTCGAACATGCCGTGAAAGAGGCCGATGGTGACGTTTCCGTTCCTGAGGATCTGCCAATTTTGGTCGGGGTCTCCCCCCACCGGGCGAAAGCCCAACTTCTCGTAGAACTCTCTGGAAGATGCCAGGTCCTTCACCGACAGGCTTACCGAAAAGGCTCCAAGTTCCATTTTTCTCCCTCGTGCTATCTAGTTGTGTAACGGACCGCGGCTAGCCCGCTGCCGCCTCTCGCAGCTGCGCTATGTCTATCTTGGTCATTGCAAACAGACGCTGCATGACCCGCTCCGGGGCGGCGCTCACTATTTCCCCCAGCCCGGAGGGCACCACCTGCCAGGACAGACCGTACTTGTCGTTTAGCCAGCCGCACAGGGCCCCCATTCCGCCTTCCGACAGCTTCTCCCAGAAGTAGTCAATCTCCTCCTGGGAGGCGCAAGCGACGACGAAGGAGATAGCAGGGGTGAAGCTGAACATGGGGCCGCCGTCGATACCAGTGAATTTTTGCCCCTCCAACTCGAATTCCACCTGGGCGCCACCAGCTGCGGGCCCAACAGGTACTTTCGAGACGCTGAGGATTTTGGAGTTTTTAAATATGGAAACGTAGAAGTTGGCTGCTTCCTCCGCCGTCCGACTTTCGAACCAGAGGAAGGGACTAATCTTGGATATGGCCGGCATGTTTGGAAACCCTCCGTTGCTTATCTTAAAAGTCCTGCCGGACATGATACACGAACGGGCGGTCAAAAGCCCTGCTGATTGCACGACACTTTCGGCAAGCAATTCCTCGGTGGTGAAGTATCCTGGTTGATGAGGGGAAAGCCGTTTCAACCATTTGACAAAGAAATACTGTCCTCTATAACTTTCTCCCATGCAAATCGAACTTGGCAACGAATATGCACTTCAAGACTGGGAAACAGCATGGTTTAACGGAGACCAGGAGCGCTTCATTCCCCTAGCTGACGACGACGAAGTATGGATGAATCTCAGCGATCGTTTTTCCCACCCCTACACCCGGGCACATGCAGAAAATTGGGTGTCCCTCCATGCCGGCGTGACGCCGGTAGTAGACTTCGCCGTCTGCGACACGTCCGGGCCCATCGGCGGAATCGGCTTACAGACACGGACGGATGAACTCCGGCATTCCGCAGCCATCGGTTACTGGCTGGGCAAGCCCTTCTGGGGACGTGGCATCATGACAAACGCTGTCAAGGCGATGACCGCCTACGGATTCGAAACTCTTGGACTCGTGCGTATAGACGCTCGGGTTTACAAGGGCAACGAGGCCTCGGCGCGGGTGCTGGAAAAGGCCGGATACACGCTCGAAGGACTGCTCCGCAAAGCCATATTGAAGCAGGGCGTACCAATCGACCATTACCTGTACGCCATTTTGCGGGAGGAGTGGGGCTGAGGCGCTGGGGGAGGATGGGGGACGTCTAGGCAGGGGAATAGGGGCGGGGCGGGCGTGGGTTACCTTATACGGTGGGCAGCGCCATCGTTGAGATGGATTTGGGCGACCTATACTGGATTCACTTTGGCAAGTGAATTAGAGGAACCATTGTGAACAGACCCTTTATTGACTTCCATCGTGATGTTCAGTGCTCAGATTGTGGCTAATGGTATGCAATTTGGACTCGATTACGGCCTTTCCGCTAAGCAGAAACTCCGTCTGTTGAGTGAAGGTTTGCGGCGATGCCTGGAGAATCTTACGACCCAAGTCGTACATCTCCTTCTGACTGCCATAAAGCCGGTGTTCATAGCCCGAATCGTCCAAAATCTCCAGGTTGAAGCCTTTTTTATAGTAGTGGTCCCCGGATCGTCCTATCGTCGCCTTCTTGATTCTGCGTTCGTTCATGGTCCGACTCCTTAACGCATCACATCTATAACCATCTCACAAACCCTATTCACCGGTACATCCGAACGTCAATAATAGTGGGTGCAATTTTTGGGGGGAAACCTTTGACTTTGAGGGGGGTAGAGCGGGGTTAGGATCTGCCTCAATTTGCCTCTTGCAAAATGCGGTCTTTGACTGACTCAACGTTGCCAGTGAGGTTGTCGATCTGGAGGACTTTGTATGAGCGTCTCAGGCCTTTCTGTCCAAGAGTCATGGTAGCCAGCCCACCATGGTCCCACGGTCGAGAGAATCCGACAGTCACCTTCCAGAAATGGCCATCGGACCCTAGCTGAATCTCTTCCAGGCCGACGTTCGCAATCCCCTCATCGGCAAAAAGATCGGCCACGTACTCTTTTGCTAACTTCGCCGCCTCTTTGACATTCATGGCACTCCACCTCCCTATGCAATCGGCTGGAACATCTTAACATTAACACGGCATCTACGAGTACGTGAAAACTTGGGTCATGCCGGAGTTTGGCGTGGCGGTGAGGGTTCAGGGTTGAACTGTTTCACCGTCAAGCAGTTCATCTCTAGTCAACGTGGTCACGGTTTACACTTTGTCAAGAAATCCTGCGTCGACAAGCTGGTGGATACACGGCGTAGATGAAGAGCACTCAAATGCTGGAACTTGACGAATGGCCGGATACAGGCTTCAGGTACCGCTGTGGCAGGTTGAACTAAAGAGAGGAACGCCGACGGACCATTGGCCGTATACCATACTGCGGGAGGACCAGGGTTGAGGGGCAACGGGGGGGATGGGCCAAAGGGATGGTAGACAGTACCACGATTAAGGTGTGGGTTGGAGATCTGTGATCCCATTAACGTTCTCCGCCTTGATTCAGGATGAGACATACCATCACGGCGCCCCTCTAAGCGTCCCAGTGGCGGCCTTAAACTCCAGCGCATCGGACTCACCGGTTGAACCTAGAGCCTTGATTCCGTTAAGCGTCATCGGATACCTGCACGCCGCTATTGAACGACTGACCAAGGCAGTCATTTCTGGCTTTCAAAAGGCCTGCCGCCAGTTTCTGAATGACTTCAAGGTAGTGGCGAACAGTGGTCTCTCTAATGACTAACCGTTGTCCTAGTTGATGCGATGTGTCACCGCTTTTTCTAATATAGTCTTGGTCTACGATCCCTTGGGTGTGGGCAAGAAGATGACGCTGTTGGAAGGCACGCATCAACTCGGTGCCTTCGTCAACTGACAGGTACTCAGAGAAATGTTCGCCAGTGGCATCGAACCAAAATTTGCTGCCCTCTGAGAGATTTTGGAATGCGTTTCGTCGCGGCTTTGAACCAACCACTAATTGAGAAAAGAGAACTTCAGCGTACCTCTGGAACGCCGTTACCGCGTTCTGAAGTCCGTACTCTACCAAGGCGCGCGCTATGTTTTCAGCAGTATCCCGATCGGAGATAGCAGATCTTATTTCCGCGAGTGCATCAAGCGCTTCTCGAATACCAGAAACTGTAAGACTGAAGAGCACTTCGGCATCATTGTTCCCACATCCTGGACAGAAGAACGCAGCCCCAATCACAGCATAGCGGCAGCCGCACTGGGAACAGCTTATTCTTATTCGCATTGGATCTGCCGCTGAAGGCGGCAGGAGAACACGCCTAGGGAGGCCCCTCACTTTCATTGTGACAGTTATAGCGCCATTACGCGGTTGTTGACGGTTCCACCGCACCGCGTCACGTTGCATGGCCCGGCCAATCCGTTGCCTAATATGCGTAAAGGCCACCTCCCTAAAGTGCTCAGATTGTTCTTGCGTATTCCAGTCGACCAACTCAGCGGAGTGTCCACAGAAAGGACAGACAGCTGTTTCTTGGATTTTCCCGCGCCAATCCTCCAGGTTAACTTTGAACTCAAACATGCACTCTTCATTGCGACATTGTCGGTCTAGGTACCCATCTTCATCAGATTGAATTGACACTGCAATCTGATTCGCACCTTCAAGGCGTCGCATTTCGCGTCGCAGTTCTTTGAACACACTAATTCTCCTTGTGGCTCCCTAGAGTCCATGAGCTGGCAGAGACCCGATTTCTTGATCTGGTGGGCCGTCAGGGATTCGAACCCTGGACACCCGGATTAAAAGTCCGGTGCTCTGACCAAGCTGAGCTAACGGCCCTCAATGTAGGTAAGCTATTGTACGGAAGCACCCATTGGCTTTCAATGAGGCTTTGGCGGTTGAGAGCGTCGCCCTTGCCATTGGGGGGCGGAATGATGGGGGGAAGGGGGAGGGTGCCCACGAGGGACGCCCCTACGGGGGAAGGGGATGGGTCCCCGCATCCGCGAGGACAACGGAGAGGGACGGGAGGTGGGGGAAGGGGATGGGTCCCCGCATCCGCGAGGACAACGGAGGGGGACGGGTGGTTCGCGAACCGTCCCTACGGGGATGGGGAGCGTGGAAGAAGGAGAGGGGGGGCAAAGGGGTTCGGGGTTCGTTGTTATTGGAGGGACTCGGTGGTATTCTGCTCTCCTGAAAGGCTAGCGATATGTACGACTTTCATACACACACTTTCCTCAGCGACGGCGTTTTATCTCCGATCGAGCTTATCCGTCGCGCCTTTGTCCGGGGCTACAAGGTCATCGCCATCACCGACCACGTGGGCTTCGGCAACCTGGAATACGTGGTGAAGACTCTTGCCACCGACTGCGCCAAGGCCTCCGGCCGGTGGGACATTCTGGCCATCCCAGGCGTGGAGATTACCCACGTGCCCAAGGAAGACATCGACCTGGCGGCAAGGGAGGCCAAGGCCATGGGCGCCCGGCTGGTGAACGTCCACGGCGAAACTGTGGTGGAGCCGGTGGATCCGGGCACCAACGAGGCAGCCGTCAACTCCGCTTACGTGGACATTCTGGCGCATCCGGGGCTGCTGACGGTTGAGGAGGCGCGCATGGCCGGTAGGAACGGCACCTTCCTGGAGGTTTCGGCTCGAAGGGGACACAGCCTGACCAACGGTCACGTGGCCAAGACGGCCCTTGCTCAGAAGGCCTCTCTGATTCTGGATTCGGACGCGCATGCGCCCGGGGACCTGCTGACGCCCGACTTGTGCTACAGCGTAGCCCGCGGCGCCGGTCTCAGCGAGGAGCAGACGGAAATGCTGCTGCATCAGAACCCCAACCTGCTGTTGGAGAAGTTGGGCTACGCCGCAAGGGTGTAGGCACTCGTTGATTCAGGGACGTTGCCCTTGAGGCAGCGAGATTCTTCACTCCGCTGCGCTGCGTTCAGAATGACATGGTGGGGCTGTTGGAGAAGTTGGGCTACGCCGCAAGGGTGTAGGCGATAGACTATTTAGGGACGTTGCCCCTGAGACGGCGAGATTCTTCACTCCGCTTCGCTGCGTTCAGAATGACATGGTGGGTGTGCTGCGCTGCGTTCAGAATGACATGGTGGGTGTGCTGCGCTGCGTTCAGAATGACATGTGGGGGGCTGTTGGAGAAGCTGGGCTACGCCGCAAGGGTGTAGGCACTCGCCGATTTAGGGACGTTGTGCGGTGGGTTGCGAGATTCTTCACTCCGCTGCGCTGCGTTCAGAATGACATGGTGGGTGTGCTGCGCTGCGTTCAGAATGACATGTGGGGGCTGTTGGAGAAGCTGGGCTACGCCGCAAGGGTGTAGGCACTCGCCGATTTAGGGACGTTGCCCCTGAGGCAGCTGGATTCTTCACTACGCTTCGCTGCGCTCAGAATGACATGGTGGGTGGGATGAGGAGAAGATGGGTCCCCGCATTCGCGAGGACACGAGAGGGAGGGGAATGGGATTATTCGTTTGACTCGTTGCGATAATCGACTCGGTATCAATTTGTGCCTGAGATGATTCGTTTCAGGCGTGGGACTCGTTTCAAAAAAGTAGGGCAAACGAGTGGATTGGGGGGGATTCGTTATTTTCTGTGGTGGAAACGAAGGGTGGGTGAGGATAGGGATCGGATGGGTCACCGCCCCCCGCCTTCGCGGGGGCAGGATGTAGACGCGAGGACAAGAGTGGGAAGTGGGTTTTCATGGGGGGGATGGTAGCAGGGCAGGGGGATTTATGGCAAGGAGATGTTGGCAGTGGGGGAGGTTTTCACTCCCATCCCCCATCTTCACGAGGGTAGGCTCTAACCTTCCCCCATCAAGGGGGAAGGCATTGGTAGGCGCGGAACGGGCTTATTTTCATAGTAATGACATGTGGGTGGGATGAGGAGAAGATGGGTCCCCGCATCCGCGAGGACACGAGAGGGAGGGGACTGTTGGAGTAGCTTTGGCCTAGACAGCGTTACGAGGGGGGCGCGTGGGGGGAGGGCTCGCGGAGGCGGAAGACTTTGTACGGGTTCCACCGGTTGCTGGACCGATCAAAGCGGACCACACCTAGAAACCGCCCATCTCGCGAGTAGAGCCGGTAGTTCTCCAGATGGCCGGCGTAGAGGCCCCGGTGTCCCAGGGATACGGGGTGGCCATTTCTGAGCATCTGCTCCACGCCCTCGCCCACGGACACCGCTTTCATATTGAGCAGCAGAGCATCGAGGGGGAGGATCATCTCCTTCCACCTATTCTCCTCCACCGCCTGGGCGAACTGGTCCAGGGTAACGGCGTCTTCGATGCGGAATCCGCCGGTGCGGAGGCGCACCAGGCCGGCGGTATGGGCGCCGCAGCCCAGCATCTCCCCCAAGTCGTAGGCCAGAGAGCGCATGTACACGCCCCGGCCGCACTCACTCTCCAGGGTGATAAGGGGCAGGTTGAAGTCGAGCATATCCAGGCTGTAGACCTCTACCTGGCGGGCTTCCCGTTCCACCTCCACACCCTGCCGCGCCAGCTCGTAGAGCCGCTTGCCGTCCTTCTTCAGGGCGCTGTGCATGGGCGGCTTCTGCAGAATCGTTCCCCGGAAAGCGTCCAGCGCCTCCTCCACCTGTTCGCGGGTGATGTGGGACGGGTCCTGCTCCTGGACAACCTGGCCTTCGGCGTCGTAGGTGTCGGTGGAGACCCCGAGGCGCACGTCCATGCGGTAGCCTTTGGTCTCGTTGATGAGGTGCTCCATGAGGCGGGTGGCCTGGCCGAAGCAGATGGGGAGGATGCCGGTGGCGAGGGGGTCGAGGGTGCCGCCGTGACCCACCCGCTTCTTCATGCCGGTGAGCCGTTTCACCCTGCGCACGGCGTCCATGGAGGTGGAACCCACGGGCTTGTTGAGCACGAGAAAGCCGTTGATCACAGGCCCCTGTCCTCCCCCTCGCCCGCCTCTAGACCTGTGCTGCGTCATCAGCCGGCTTCCTCTACGTCCTTCAACTGGTACATGGCCCGGCTGATGGTCTCGCTAAGCTCCAGCGAGTCATCGTGCACGAAGGTCAGGCTGGGGATGTTGCGCAAGGGAAGCACGTCGCCCAACTCCTTGCGTATGTAACCCGCGGCGGCGGTGAGACCCTGAAGGACCCCCTCCTTTTTTTCCGGCGAGGTCAGGACGCTAAAATGGACCTTGGCCGTCTTGAGGTCGGGGGAAGTTTCGACGCGTGTGATGCTGATAACGGAGCGGAGCCGTGGGTCACGCAGGTCTACCTGTATGACGCGGCTCATCTCCTGACGAAGGAGTTCGTTGATCCTTCGGATACGCCTGTTCATAGGAGGGGTCGTCCCCAGCGGCGGGCCGCCGGAAGGCTATGCTCGGCTCCTCTCCCTGCGATGGGACTGGATGACGTCGCCTTCCTGGAAGCTCTCGAAGCCGGTGATGCCGACGCCGCATTCGAAGCCGGCGGTCACCTCGTTCACGTCGTCCTTGAAGCGGCGGAGACTGGAGACGGAGCTCTCGAAAAGGACAGTTCCGTCCCGGAGGACACGGGCGGCGATGCCGCGGGTGAACCGGCCATCATTGACGATTACGCCGGCGACATTGCCCGCGCGGCCCGCGCGGAATACGGCGCGAACGGTGGCTGTCCCCTGCACAACTTCCTTGTAGGCGGGTTCAAGAATGCCCTTGAGGGCCTTCTCAACGTCTTCGATTATCTGATAGATGATGTCGTAGGAGCGGATCTCCACAGCCTCCCGCTCGGAGGCGGACTCGGCGCTGGGCTCCGTGCCCACGTTGAAGGCCAGTATGATGGCGTTGGAGGCGCTGGCCAGCAGAACGTCGCCCTCGTTGACGCCGCCGGGGCTGGAGTGGAGGATGTTCACCCGGGCGGAGGGGCTGTCGAGGCGCTGCAGGGAGCCCCGAACGGCCTCTACGCTGCCCTGAGCGTCAGCCTTGATGATGAGGTTCAGTTCCTTAACGTCTCCGGCGGAGATGTGGCTCATAACGCCTTCCAGGGTTAGGGCGCGGGACAGATTCTGGTCTTCCTCGACCTTGACGACGTTCTCCTCCACCAGGGCTTTGGCGGTCTTGGTGTTGGGGACCACCACGAACCGATCGCCAGCCTGAGGGACGGAACTGAAGCCCAGAATCTCCACGGGCACCGCCGGACCTGCCTGCTTGATCCGCTTACGCAGGTCGTTCTCCATTGCGCGGACGCGACCCCATGCGGTTCCCGCCACGATGCTGTTGCCCACCTTGAGGGTGCCGTTCTGCACCAGCAGCGTTGCCAGGGGGCCCCGATTTCTATCCAGTTGGGACTCTATGACAACGCCGGAGGCGGGGCGTTTGGGGTTGGCTTTCAACTCAGAAATCTCCGCCAATACCAGAATGCTCTCCAGCAGGTCGTCGATACCCGTCCTGTTCTTGGCGGAAACGGGAACGCCGATGATTTCACCACCGAAATCCTCCAACACGAGGGAGTATTCGAGCAGCTGTCCCTTAACCCGGTCGGGCCGGGCGTCCGGCAAGTCTATCTTGTTGATGGCCACGACGATGGGCAGTTCGGCGGCCTTGGCGTGGTTGATGGCTTCAACGGTTTGGGGCATCACGCCGTCGTCTGCGGCCACTACGAGGATGGCGATGTCCGTGACCTGGGCGCCCCTGGCGCGAATGGCGGTGAAAGCCTCGTGGCCTGGGGTGTCCAGGAAGGTAATCTTCTGCCCATTGTAGTCAACCTGGTAGGCCCCGATGTGCTGGGTGATGCCGCCCACCTCACGCTCGGTGATGCGGCTGTCGCGAAATGTGTCTAGAAGGGTGGTCTTTCCGTGGTCCACGTGGCCCAGGATGGTCACCACGGGACTGCGGGATATCATGTTGGCGTCGTCGTCGGACCCGACGTCCTTCAGGGAGGCGATAACGGGGGTCTTGGCGCGCTCCTCGGGCTTGGCGCGATAGCCGAAGGCGGGAGTAACCGTGGCGGCCAGGTCGAAGTCTATAACCTGGTTGATGGCAGCCATGACGCCGTTACGCATAAGCTGCTTGATAACGTCGATGGGGCTGACTCGCATCAGGTCCGCAAGGTGCTTGACGGTAAGGGTGTGGGGAAGCTGCACCTCCCTGGGGCCTGTTCTTTTTGTTTTTGTAGTCTTAGTTGTCATGGCGTCTCATTTCCTGCGGCAATTCCTTGCCACTGCATATACTCGATCCACAAATACTCCCGGGCCTGAGCGGGGACGGCGGCTCGAAAGGCCCGTTCCAGAAGCCCCTTGTCCCAGACCCGCTGCCAGCATTCCCGGCTATGGCAGAGATAACCTCCCCGGCCAAGCTTGACCCGCTTGAAGTCTATCTCCACCCGTTCAGGAGAGGTGCGAACAATGCGAACCAACTGGCGCTGGGGCTGCTTGACACCGCAGGCCAAGCAGGTGCGAAGGGGCACGTGCCGGGTTCTCACCTCTGCTTAGAACCTCCCTGGTTGGCGGTTATCTCCTACGGGCTTTAGCCTTCCTCTTGCTCCGACCGCGTCGCGAGCGTCCTCCTCCACCGCGCTCGAAGTCCATGATATCCTCGGCGAAACGTATCTTGCCCGCGTCGGGAGTGAGCTGAGGGATCTCCCATATTTCGTCGCCCATATCGAAGGGCAGATCTTCGTCCTCCTCTTCCTCTTCGACAGCCTCATCGACCATAACGTCGTCAAGGGTGAAGGCTTCCAATTCGTCCTGCGGGACGGGAACCTCCTCGGGCTGCTCCTCCTGTTCAGCGGCGGCCTCTTCCTGGGCCAGTATCTCCTCCAAGACTTCCTCGAGGACCGGGGCTGCCACGGGCTCTTCCTTCTCCTGGGTCTCTTCAGCTTCCAGCCGCTCCAGTTCCTCAAACTCGCGCAGTTCAGCTTCAAGGATGGCCTGCTCTGCTGCCAGCTTTTCGGCTTCTTCCTTGGCCTCCGCTTCGGCTTCTTCCTTGGCCTGGGCATCAAGTTTAATCTGGGCTTTCTCCGACTCCCATTCAGCCATGCTTTTGATGTCCAGCCGCCAGCCGGTGAGCTTGGCGGCGAGGCGAGCATTCTGGCCTTCTTTGCCGATGGCCAGAGAAAGCTGGCGTTCCGGCACCACGACCACGGCGGCGCGGTCGTCCTCGTCGGCCACAACCTGCACGACTTCGGCGGGGCTGAGGGCGTTGGTGATAAAGCGCTTCAGGTCCCGGTCCCAGCGGACCACGTCTATCTTTTCGCCCTGAAGCTCGTTGACGATGTTCTGAATGCGGTTGCCCCTCATTCCGATGCAGGAGCCGATGGGGTCCACCCCGTCCTGCAGGGCTATGACGGCGACCTTGCTGCGAGAGCCAGCCTCCCGGGCGATAGAGCGGATTTCAACGATGCCGTTGTAGACTTCCGGCACCTCCAACTCAAAGAGCCGGCGGAGGAGCTGGGGGTGGCTGCGGGAGACGATGATTTCCGGACCGCGGGGGCTGCGGTTGACTTCCATGGCGTAGACCTTGAGCCTCTGGCCGCGGCGGTACCGCTCCGTGGGGACCTGTTCGTCCGGCGGCAGGACGGCTTCGGCCCGGTCCAGTTCGACGACCAAGCCGCGGCCAATCTCCATCTGGCCCACTACACCGGAGATGATGTCGTCCACCCGCTTGGCGAACTCTTCGTAGACCATCTCCCGTTCGGCTTCCCGGAGTCGCTGCAGGACCACCTGCTTGGCGGTCTGGGCCGCGATGCGGCTGGCCTGATGGGAGAGGGACTCCATCTCCATTTCCTGGCCAAGGGCCACGCCCCTACGGATGGCCATGGCGTCCGATAGGCGGATTTCCGTCTTGTCATCCTCCACAACATCAACGACGGTCTTGAGGGTATGAGCCCTAATTTCGCCGGTGTTGGGGTTGAGTTTGACGGAGATGTTTACGCCGTCGCCATAGCTATCCTTCTTGAAAGCGGAAACGAGAGCGGCCTCGATAGCCTTGAGCACCTCCTCCTTGGGGAGGTGGCGTTCCGCTGCAAGCTGTGTCAACGCTATGAGAAAGTCGCTCTTCAAAGCTATCACCTCTCACAACAGCATTAAATTAAGAAAGCGGGTCTTGACCCGCTTTCCGCATAAGTTCCCGTGGGAAGAATCCCCGTGAGTATATCACCGGGACTCTACCTTGGCAAGTTGACGCCCCTAGTCGGCGGGGGTTGTGGCCTCCGCGGGGGTAAGGGAGGGAAGGCCGCAGAACATCTCGTAGTCTATGAGGCTGGTGACGGTGGGGTTTTCGCCACAGAGAGGACAGGCCGGGTTCCGCTTCATCCGGACCTCGCGGAAGTCCATTGCAAGGGCGTCAATGAGAAGGAGGCGGGACTTGAGGCTCTCCCCGATGCCCAAGATAAGCTTCAGGGCTTCGGTAGCCTGTATGCTTCCCACCAGACCGGTGAGGGCGCCGAGGACTCCGGCTTCTGCACAGTTGGGGACCATGCCGGGAGGGGGAGGCGTGGGGAAGAGGCACCGATAGCAGCCGCTGCCGGGGATGAACACGGTTGCCTGACCGTCGAAGATGAGGATACTGCCGTCGACGAGGGGCTTACCCAGCAGGTAGCAGGCGTCGTTGACCAGGTAACGGGAGGGGAAGTTGTCGGCGCCGTTGATTACGATGTCGTACTGCTCGATGATTTCCACTGCGTTTTCGGAGGAGATGCGGGTCTCGTGCACCACCACGTTCACGTCGGGATTGTAGGCGTGGAGGGAATCTTGGGCCGACACTACTTTGGGACGGCCCACGTCGTCGTTGTGATGCAGGATCTGGCGCTGGAGGTTGGAGACCTCCACCACGTCGAAGTCCACGATGCCGACGGTGCCCACGCCGGCGAGGGCCAGATAGACGGCGGAGGGAGATCCCAGGCCGCCGGCGCCGATTATCAGGACCTTGGCGTTCATGAGCTTGCGCTGACCAAGACTGCCCACCTGGCCCATGATGATGTGCCTGCTGTAACGCTTGACCTGCTGGGGAGTCAAAGCCCTTGCCTGTGTCATCTGATTTCCTCCGTGTATTTGTTTCTATTCGTTCTACATGAGTCAGGCGTGGTTTGCATTCGATCTAATAATCGAATACTGCGGTGTTGGACCGGTTGTGACCGCCAATTGATGCGCTGACTCGGGGATGTATCCTTCCGATTAGGCGTGAAAACCTTGTCTGCGGGGTGTGTTTCCCGCTGTGATCCAACTTGCAAATTTGAGGTTGATTCGTTTTTTTCTCTGGCGGAAACTAGTCGCCTCGCGGCCCTTCAGGCGTGGATCTGGAGGATGGCCTTCCCAGCGGTGAGTTCGCTCTGCCGCCGGGCCATGGTTGCTATTGTCGTGATGCTAAGGAGGTCCCGCACGGCTTCTTCGAAGAAAGACCAGACCTCTCTCTGAGCGCAGGTGTCGGAAAGCTGGCAGCCGTCGGGTTCAACCAGGCAATCCAGCAGGGGCCCGCGGCCTTCCAGGACGGCCATTATCTGGGCAAGGTTGACATCTTCGGGTGGCCCGGCCAGGACGTGGCCGCCGTGGGGCCCACGTCGGCTCTTGATAAGGCCGGCCTTGTTAAGGGAGGTGAGCACCTGTTCCAGATAGGCTTCAGGTATCCCCTGTCGGCGGGCTATCTGGGCGGTCTGCTTGGGCACACCTAATTCGCCCTGGGCCAACTCCACCAGGGCGCGTACGCCGTAGTCCACTCGCATGGGAATTCTCATGGCCGCGCCTTTCCCTCCAGCGGGGTCGATTATAGCACTCGCCCAATTTATTGTCCATTTGGCCTATGTCACCAAACTATCCCGCTGCTTCATATCATTTTGAGCAGAACAAAGTGCTGCGAAGAATCTTGCCGCCTTGTTTCATTCCTACGGCGGGGATGGTAGCATTATTGGTGTAATTATCGACGGGCCACGCCGGTTAGATGGCGAGGGGTTAGTCCCGCAAACCGTTCCGAATAGGTAGAGGAGAGTCATGGCAGACACGCTGACCATTTCGTTGGATCCCCGCACTGTTATTGGAAAGAAAGTTAAGAACCTTCGCAAGGCCGGCATAATCCCGGTGCATCTCTACGGACAGGGGGTAGACCCCCAGTCTCTCCAGTGCGAGGCGAAGACCCTATACCGGCTTCTGTCGGAGGCGGGGATGAACACTCCCATCAGTGTGACCGTTCCGGGACAGGAGGGGCAAAAGCTCACCTTCGTCCGGGAGATCCAGTGGGACCCGGTGAAGGGGGCGTTGCTTCACGTAGACTTTCTGAACGTGGACGTGGCCAACGAGATTACCGCCATGGTGCCCATTGTCCTGACGGGCGAGGCGCCGGCGGTGCAGACTACCCCGGATGCATCGGTGGGACAGCTGCTGCGTGAGGTTGAAGTGCGCGCGCTACCGTTGGACGTGCCATCGGAGTTTGCGGTGGATCTGGGAATGATTGTGGAGCCGGGGGACGTAATTCGCCTGTCCGACCTCACGCTGCCTGATAGGGTTTCTTCCATCACGGACCTGGACGAGGTGATAGTCAGGATCGAGATTATGCGCATCGAGGTTGAGGTTGAGGAGGAGGAACCGTTGGAGATGGGAGAGCCGGAGGAGCAGGACCCGGAGGCTTAGGCCGGCAGCGATTGCAGGCGTTAGGGTCAACTGGGCAGGCGGGCTCCAAGGAATTGGGGATGGCCGCGTAGGAAGTCCGCAGCCAGCTGGGGACGCCGTCCCTCCAACTGGAGTTGACGCACCATCAGGCGGGTATCGTCGCCGGCTTCAACGACTAGGAAACCGGGGGCCTCGGCATGGAGTCCAACGACGCCGGGGCTGTTTATTCCCTGTAGCGACCCTTGTAACTGTGCACGCCCGTCGGTCTGTTGGGCTACGGCTACCGACGGGGAGCATTCTTCCACGTCCAGGAGCCGCAGCCTCTTGCCAAGCCAGTGGGTGTAGATTCCGGGCCACGGAGTGTAGGCACGGAATCTACGGCACAGCATTGCCGCATTCTCCCGCCAGTCCACCTGCCCGTCTTCCCGCGTGAGCTTGGAGGTAAAGGTGGCCAGGCTGGGATCTTGCGGCTTGGGGATGATGCGGCGGTCTATCCACAGGGGAGCGCTTTCGGCCAGGAGTCGGGCGCCCGACTGAAAGAGGCGGAGGGTAAGGGCGTCGGCCTTTTCGCCGGGCAGTATTTTCGTTGCTTGCTGGGCCAGCACAGGGCCTGTGTCCAATCCCTGGTCCAGGAGCATCAGGCTTACGCCCGTTTCCTCTGCGCCGTCGAGTATGGCGGAAGGTACCGGGGAAGGGCCGCGGTAGCGGGGCAGCAGGGACGGATGTATGTTGATGAAGCCGTGCTTGGGGACCCCGAGCATTTCGGGGGGAATGAGCAGCCCATAGGCGGCGACGACAACCAAGTCCGGCGACAGTTCAATAAACTGTTGAATCGCCGCGGCTCCTTTTAACGACGGTGGCTGAAAAATGGGCCATCCCCGCTCCAAGGAATACGCCTTCAATGGGGGAAAACCCCTTGACAGGCCGCGCCCCCTGCGCCGATCGGGGGCGGTATAGACGCCCACAGGATCGCCCCAGCAGGAGTGCATAGCCTCAATCGCTGGCAAGGAGAAGGCGGGATTGCCCATAAAGACTACTCTCATAGGCTAGTGATTATAGAAATCGTAAAGGAAGGAAACAACAGCCCAGAAAACGCCACTAGCCGCTCTACAAGGCTAAAATCGGCTGAAGTGTCAAACAATGGCGCAGTATGTAGTTGAACCCAATAGAATGGCGCACAATTCATTACGGAATCAGTCTACATTAGACAAGTACTCTGGGGGAAAGTTTATATTTTTATCAAACAACATATTAAATCGTAGACAAATGAAGGTTCGTTATTACTTTTCGACATTTGTAGCTTGCATCTTCCCCTCGTCATTGCTAGAGTAGGCAAGGTCATATTCATCCTAAATTATCAATGAGAGCAACGTGTGTTGTCTCTAGAGGGGCATGGGGACAAGTAGAAGGGAAGACAACACGGCTAAGGAAACCTGGTCGGCTGTCCTAGGGGAACTCCAGTTGCAATTGCCGAGTTCGGCCTTTGCAACTTGGCTGAAGGACACCGTCGGCTTGGCCTTTGCCGACGGCAAGCTAGTAGTTAGTGTGCCCAACGCGTTCACGTCCGAATGGTTGGAGCAACGGGCCTACCAGTTAGTCCAGCGCACGGCGTCGAAAATCGTCGGCCAGCCGTTGGACGTGGTCTTTCGCATCGAAAACCCGCCGGCTAACAGAGAGACAGACGTCCGTAGCCCGCCCGCGCCGAGTCGACCGATGGCCGCGCCGCTGTTTCAGACCGGCTTCCCCAACCGCCGCTATAGCTTCGATTCCTTCGTAGTCGGTCCGTCCAACAGCCTCTCCTACAACGCAGCGCTGGCCGTGGCGTCATCCTTTGGACAGAACTACAACCCCCTGTTCATCTACTCCGGGGTAGGCTTGGGCAAGACTCACTTGTTGCACGCCATAGCCCACCGGTGCAGGCAGCAGAGCATCAACTACCTCTACGTTACCTCGGAGCAGTTCACCAACGAGTTCATCGCGGCTATTCGCAAGCGCAGCACGGAGGAGTTTCGCTCGAGGTACCGAAGCGTGGACGTGCTGCTCATGGACGACATCCAGTTCATGAGTAGTAAGGAGCAAACGCTGGAGGGGTTTTTCCACACCTTCAACGATCTCCATAACACGGGCAGGCAGATAGTCCTCACGTCCGACAAGTCTCCCAAGACCATGCCTTACCTGGAAGACCGGATCCGCTCCCGTTACTCATGGGGTCTGACAACGGACATACAAGCGCCGTCACTGGAAACCAAGGTAGCGATTCTCCAGACCAAGGCGAAGGAGATGAACGTCACCGCGAGCAACGACGTGCTGACGTATATTTCAGAGAGGACCGGGGGCAGCGTGAGGGACCTGGAGGGGGCCTTGAACCGGGTAGCAGCCACTGCACAGGTAGCCAAGGGGCCAATCACCCTCTCCTTGGTCAAGGGAGCATTGGAAGAGAAGACAGGCCGAAGGCAGGTGGCGACGAGTTCGCCCGAGAAGGTATTGGAGGCCATCGAGGGGGCGTTCCACGTGGACCAGGCCAGCCTGACAGGGTCCAAGCGAAGACGGGACTTTGTGGTGGCGCGCCATGCCGCGATGTACATCATGCGGGAGCATCTGAAGCTGAGCGTGAGCCAGATAGGGCGGGCGATGGGGGGCAAGAACCACGCCACGGTTATCCACGGCATACGGCGCGTGAACGATTACCTGGAGTCGGTTGAAGGGTTCCGAGCTAAGGTGGAAGCCGCCAAGGAGCAGCTCTCCGAATAGGCTGCGCGGCCGGCGTAATCGTTTCCATTAAGTCTCTAGTCCCTCTCAGGTAACCGGCCCATAGTTATCCACAGCTATTGTGGATAACCCCTGGAAATCCCGTTGAAAACTCTCATAAATCGTTCATTTATCATGGATATCTTTGGCCGAGTAGTGGAAATTCTGTTAACATCCTCCTAAGAGATCTTATCCACAGACGTATCAACATAGCCGCAGCATTTATCACAGTCTTATCCCAAGAAACACCACACCTTTTACACCGGACTTCAAGAGTGAAACAGAGGCATATCAACAATCATCAACCTCTTAGTATTATGAGTATTACCTCATATAGAGATAACTAATTGATAGATATAGCAAGAATAAGAATCATGGGCGGAAACGGTGGAAACGGGTGCGTCAGCTTCCGCCGTACCCGTTCGCTTCCCAAAGGTGGGCCGGAAGGAGGCGACGGGGGAGACGGAGGGGGCGTGTATGCCGTGGGAGACGGCTCGTTGAATACGCTGCTGCACCTCCGATACCAGCAGCTATTCAGAGGAGGCCGCGGCGGACATGGGGGCGGCAAGGGAAAGACAGGCGCCCGGGGGCGGGTCTCGGAAGTACGCGTCCCCCTGGGAACTTTGGTCTGGCGGGTAGAGGCAGACAGTGAGAGGGTGATGATTGCGGACGTGCTAGACGAAACTTCGACGATGCTGGCCCGGGGCGGCAGCGGCGGTCGCGGTAATCAACGGTTCGCGAATTCCGTCAATCAGGTCCCGCTGATTGCCGAGGGAGGGGATAAAGGCGAGGAGGCGGAGCTGCTGTGCGAATTGAAGCTGCTGGCGGACGTTGGAATCATTGGAATGCCCAACGCTGGCAAGTCTACGCTCATCTCCACCTGCTCCGCCGCGAAGCCACGGGTGGCGTCCTATCCCTTCACTACCCTAAGCCCGGTGTTGGGCATGGTGGAACGGCGGCTTGAGGAGTTCCTGCTGGTGGAGATTCCGGGGTTAATTGAAGGGGCGCACAAGGGCGTAGGCCTGGGCCACGACTTCCTGCGGCACGTGGCGAGAACCCGGCTGTTGTGGCACCTCGTGGACGGCGTGACCGGGGACGTGGCCGGCCAGTGGAACATGATCAACGCAGAACTTGGCATGTTCAGTTACGAGCTGTTGGAGAAGCCGCAGCTGCTGGTGGTGAACAAGGCTGATATGATGACGAATGAGAGAAGGCGGGAGGTTGAGGAAACGCTGGCGGGTCTGGGGGTCCCGTTCTACCTGGTGTCGGCGAGGACCGGCGAGGGTGTGGAAGGATTGATAAAGCATACCCTATCGTTGATAAAGGAGATGCCGAAGCCCGCGTCTGCACCGGCCAGCGCACCCGTGGTCCATAGACCGGCGCCGAAGTACAGGCAGACGGATGTATGGGAGGAGAACGGCGTCTACGTGGTCGAGTCGCCGCAAGCGATGCGGCTGCTGGCCATGGCCGACATGAAGGACAAGCGGGTTATACTTCAGCTCTGGCGAGAGTTCAAGCGGATAGGCGTGGCGTCCGCGTTGGAGAAAGCAGGCGTGGAAGTAGGGGACACGGTGCGAATGGGCAAGATTGAGTTGGAGTGGGCGTAGGATGAGAATTGGCGTTTTGGGCGGCACCTTCGACCCTATTCACCTGGGACACCTGATCATCGCGGAGGAGGCCAGGGACCGGCTCGACTTGGAGGAGGTCTGCTTCGTGCCGGCACGAGACCCGTGGATGAAGGCAGGCCAGCCTCTGACGTCAGGACATGACAGGCTGAGTATGGCGCGGCTGGCGATGGAGGACAATCCCTTTTTCCGAGTATCCACCTTGGAGTTGGAGCGTCCTGGGCCATCCTACACGGTAGAGACTCTTAAGGCTCTGCAAGAGGACTATGGCCCGAAGGCTCAACTGTTCTTCATTCTGGGATCGGATGCCTTCGCCCGGTTCGACGAGTGGAAGGACCCTGAGGGGATACTTGGGCTGGCAAGGTTGGCCTTATTTGATAGGCCTGAATTGGGCGCGGAGGAGTTGTTAAGCTTCGACGAATTAGGGGTATATGCTGACAGGGTGGAGTGGCTTCGTGGGTTGCGGATTGAGATAAGCGCGTCGGATATCCGGCGGCTGGTGGCGGAAGGCGCAAGCATCCGCTACCTGGTTCCGGAGCCGGTGGAGCGGTACATCTACGCCAGGGGACTGTATCGAGGATGAGTGTTTCTGAGATTGCGGCGGAGCTACTCGAGCTAGCCAAAGAGCGAGGCGCACTCACCTTTGGCGACTACGTGCTTTCGTCCGGGCAGCACAGCGGCTACTACTTCGACGGGCGGAGGTTGACCCTAGACCCCCGTGGCGCGTACCTGACAGGCAGGGCCTTCTTTGGGATGTTGCAGGGTTTTGACGTGGACGCCATCGGGGGGCCTACGTTGGGCGCGGACCCGATCGTGACGGCGGTTGCGTTGATCAGCGGCCTTGAGGGTAGACCAACTAGCGCCTTCATCGTGCGTAAGGAAGGAAAGGCCCACGGGATGGGACGAATGATTGAAGGCCCTCTGGAGCCGGGCAGCCGCGTGGCCATTGTGGACGACGCCTGCAGTACGGGCGCGTCCCTGTTTCACGCGGTGGACGCGGCGGAAGCTGAGGGGCATGAGGTGGTTGTGGTGCTGGCTATTCTGGACAGAAGACAGGGCGGTACGGAAGAGCTGCTACGCCGGGGTTATGACTTTCGGTGCCTACTTGAGGCTACGCCAGAGGGGGAGATACAGGTCGTCCCGGGCTTGGACGCGGGTGGCTAGAGGGTAGGCCGGATCGAGGTGGGTTGACGGCGGGTTAGTCCGTTGCTTCGCTGCGGTCCCAATCGGGCAGTGTCCAATACCCCTCGTAAGGCACCTCAACGCGGGTCGGAAGACCTTGGGCGTGCTTCAGCCGCTGCACGTTATAGAGGTGGGTGATGACCTCGAAGTAGAGGTGGCGGAAGGTGGCTTCCAGCGTAACGTAGGTAAAGAGGGTCTCCGTCTCGTGCCAGCGTACACCGCGGGGGTGGACCTTGACGAACTGGGGCCAGTGGGGCGGCGTGTTGGGGCGAGGGACCTCCTTGACCTTCATGGAACCGAGGGTCTCCCTGGATAGTACGTAGTGGGCCAGCGCCAGGGCCTTGTCCAAGCGCACAAGGATGTCGTCCATGTCACGGTATTCGGTCTCGTCCAGCCAGCGAACGATGCCGGCGGCGGGTTCCGGAACGAGCTCCTGCAGCTCGTCTAGCTCCTCGAACCCGTCGGGGAAAAGGCGCGATCCCCACTGCCGGAGGAGCCAGCCGGGGATAAAGGATGCCATGTGGCTGACCTGACGGCGGATGCTCCACCTGGCCCACTCCCACTGCTCGGAGTCCCAATCCAGCTGTTCGTCGGTAAGACCTTCTACTTCGGGGGCTACCAGATCAAGTAGGGAGCTGAACTGGGGAAAGACTTCGTTGCCGGGGGTGGAGTCGGGCATGGAGTTGGTGGGCATGGATGCCTCCTGAGGGATTGGGTTGCGGGGGCGGGGCTGTGGTGTCTCTGGCGGGGATATTTTAGCAGGAAGCGGGGGCGTGGGGAAGGAGGTGGTTTGAGGGAGATGGGAGAGGCTAGTGGACGGTTAGGCAGATGATGTTTCTGTCGCCGCCAATGGACCAGGAAAGTTCCGTGGGGTAGAAATAGACTTTCGTCGAGGGATGGCAGTCCTTGGTCGCGTCGGCTGTCAGAATGGCTTTCCTTGGATATGCCGTCGCCGTGGGGTATGTAACCATGTTGACAACCATAAATCGCCAATTGCCTGAGCAGTCTCCGGTTTCAACCAACGACCCAATAAGTATGATGTTGGCGTTGTAAAGGCATTCTCGGGTGCGTAGTCGCCCTAGGGCGACTAAACGGTTTATGCCTGCTGGCTCGGAGAGATGGTGCTCATATGTCTTTTGGAGGCATAGGACGCGACGTTCGGGCGAGGAGAGGGATGCCCATGCATCGTCGTGGGGAACCAACAAGGTGGATGAATCTCGGCCGCAGTTGGCGAGGCCTTGACGCTGGATGCGGTCGATTGACGGGTAGCTGTCGCCGGCGGCTTCGAAGGAGCTGAGGACTCGGTATTGCCAATCGCTGCAGCAAGGGACGACGGTCAGGTCAACAAAAACTAGGGGGGAAACCTATCCGGGTATTCTCGTGGCGTGGGAATGAAGCAGTCGCCGATTTAAACGTCGTGGGAGCCATATTTCACGTTGAACAGGACTGATGCGGCGAGGCCTAAAGGTCTCACTTGGTTGGCTCGACTGAGTCTGTCGGCGTCTGAAGGGTAAGGCGTTGTGGTTTCGGGGGTGTGGTCAGAGGTGGGTTGGCAGGCGGCGAGGGTGCGCACGAGGGAGGGTGGGGGTTAGACGTCGAGTTCTTTGACGTTGCGGGCGTTGGCCTGAATCCAGCGCTTTCTGGGGGCCACGTCGGCGCCCATGAGGTCGGAGAAGGTCTTCCTGGCCTCTTCCCGGCTCGGCCCGTCCTCCATGATCACGCTGAGCAGGGTGCGGCGTTCCGGGTCCATAGTAGTCTCCCAAAGCTGCTCCGGGTTCATCTCGCCCAGGCCCTTGTATCGTTGCAGGTGAACTCTGCGGTTGCCGTTGGTTGCGGCCAGCGCGATGTCCTTCTCCTCGTCGGAGTAGACGTAGGTCACCTTGCGGCCCACCTGGATACGGTAGAGGGGTGGTTGGGCGATGTAGAGGTAGTCGCCCCTGATGAGGTCTTCCATGCCGCGGAAGAAGAAAGTGAGCAGCAGGGTGCGAATATGGGAGCCGTCCACGTCGGCGTCGGTCATGATGATAATCTTGTGGTAGCGGAGTTTTTCGGCGTCGAACTCTTCTCCCTCGTTCGCTCCCAGGGCGGCGATGAGGGCGCGGATTTCCTCGTGGGCGATGACCCGGTCGCGCGCGGCCTTCTCCACGTTGAGGATCTTGCCCTTGATGGGCAAGATGGCCTGGAAGCGGCGGTCCCGGCCCATCTTGGCGGAGCCCCCGGCGGACTCACCCTCGACGATGAAGAGTTCGGATAGGGCTGGGTTGCGCTCGGAGCAGTCGGCGAGCTTGCCGGGGAGAGAGCTGCCATCGAGGGCGTTCTTGCGTTGGACGAGCTCTCTGGCCTTGCGCGCTGCCTCCCGGGCCTTCTGGTTGATTGCAGACTTGGAAACGATGAGTTTGCCCTCGGCGGGATGCTCCTCCAGGTACTGGCTAAGGGCCTGGACGAGGGAGGACTCGACGTTGCTCTTGACCTCGGTGTTGCCGAGCTTTGTCTTGGTCTGACCTTCGAACTGGGGATCGGTGATCTTGACGCTGACGATGGCTGTCAGGCCTTCCCGCACGTCTTCGCCGGAGAAGTTTGGCTGGTCGTCCTTGATAAGCTGCTGGCGGCGGCCGTAGTCGTTGATAACGCGGGTGAGGCCGGAGCGGAAGCCGGTCAGGTGGGTGCCACCCTCCTCGGTGCTGATGCAGTTGGCGAAGGAGTAGACGTTCTCGTAGGAGCTGTCGTTGTACTGGAGGGCTACCTCGACGGCCGTCGTGTCCACGGTCTTCGCGAAGTAGAAGGGGGCGGACTGTAGGGGCTTGCGGCCCCGGTTGAGGTTGCGCACGAAGTCGCTGATGCCACCGTCGAAATAGTAGGAGCGCTCAGCGTCGCCCTTGCGCTGCTTGGCGTGACGCAGGCTGACGAACTTGATGGCGAGGCTCCGGTTAAGGTAGGCCACCTGCTTGAGGTGCTCGGTGATCATGCTGAAGTCGTAGTTGAGCTCGGGGAAGATATCGCCGTCGGGGGTATAGGAAATGCGGGTGCCCGTTTCGCCGAAGCTCATCTCCTGGGTCATGGCAGTCAGGACGTCACCGCGGCTGAAGGTCTGACGGTAGAGAGCGTTTTCCCTTCGCACCTCCACTTCAAGGGTGCTGGCGAGGGCGTTGACGACGGATGCGCCGACGCCGTGGAGGCCGCCGGAGACTTTGTAGGCCCCGCCGCCGAATTTGCCGCCGGCGTGGAGGGTGGTCATGACGGTTTCGAGGGCGGTTTTGCCGGTGGTGGGGTGGATGTCTATGGGGATGCCGCGCCCGTCGTCGGTGACGGACACGGAGCCATCCTCGCTGAGGATGATATCAACGCTGGTGCAGTAGCCGGCCATGGCTTCGTCCACGGCGTTGTCAACGATTTCATAGATGAGGTGGTGGAGGCCCCGCTGGTCGGTGCTGCCAATGTACATCCCGGGCCGGCGGCGGACGGCCTCCAGCCCTTCCAGAACGACGATGTCCTTGGCGGTGTATCTGGCCGGAGTTTCGGTAGTCATCAAGCAGGTCTCCCAAATCCGAATTGAAGCGGTCTTGGCGAGGGACACAAAGCTCCCTAATCTACATGTTGTGAGTATACCACGTCTGGCCTTTTTACTCCTGAGTTTTGCGGGTAGGGTATGGTGTGTTTGGAGAGACGCGGACGCCTGGACTACGCTTGGAGGTTATAGGGCAGCAGCTTCCAGCGCTCTGGAGATATTGTCGGGGGAAGGTTGGACTTCGCTGGCGTCAACCCTTTGCATCAGGGCAACGACGCTGTCGTTGTAGGGGGTGGGGACGTCTGCCTCCGCGCCCCGGCGGGCCACCAGCCCGTTGAGGTGGTCTATCTCCGACCTGCGCCCCTTGATGACGTCCTGCCCCATTGACGAATGCCAGTCGACGCGGCCCTTGGCGCGGAGGCGGGCGTCCAGGTCTTCCAGCACGTCGCCCCGGTCCGTTTCGAGCCATGTGGCGGCGCTCACCCCGCTGATGCTTTCAACCCGGTGTCCCAGGGCCGTGGCCACCTGGACCACCTCGCGGACTATGTGAATTTTCAACAGGCGGGCCTCCGCGGAATCGGCCTGGCCGTGGGAGCCGAGCCCCGACACGGCGCCCACGGGGTTGCTCATGCAGTTGGCGGCCAGCTTGGCCCACCGCTCGCCGGCCAGGTTAGTAGTGGCCTTTGCGCCGTCGACGCTGCCGACCAGTTCGACGACCCGCAGGACGGCGGCGGTGACCGCGCCGTCGATATGCCCGACGCGAAAGACGTCGTAGCCCCGGTCTCGGCCGGGTTCACCGCCCCGGTGTACTTCGCCCGGCTTCCAGAGGGCAACCTGGATGTTGGACATGACGCAGCCGATGGCGCGACGGATGCCGACCACGGAGGCGATGGTCTCGTCGTTGATGCCGTTCTGGGAGGAGACTATGTATCCCGTGGGCTTCAGGTACCGCTCCATGAACGTGGCGGCCCAGAGGGTGTCGTAGGACTTGACGGCAATGAACGCCAGGTCGAACTTTCGACCAAGGGCCTGAGCCTCGTGAAGGTGGACAGCCTTGACGGGCACAGTGAAGGGCCCCTGGGTCCCGGTGACGCTTAAACCGTTGGCCTTGATCTCCTCCACGTGGGCGGGCCACTGGTCGATGAGGGTAACGTCCTCCCCCTGGCGGGTCATGAAGGATCCCAGGTAGCTGCCGATGGCTCCGGCTCCGAAGATGGCTATGCGTTGCATGGATGCTCCTCCCTTGGCCGCATCGGGGGCGGCTCTGGGCGTATTCTATCAGAGTTGATTGATTGGCGATGGGGCGGGTTGGAACCCAGCCCGTTAACGTGGGTATAATGGGCGGCGTGGAGGCGCGAATGGAGCTAAAGGATTTCATCAGAGACATACCGGACTTTCCGAAGCCGGGCATCATCTTCAAGGACATAACGCCTCTGCTGCGGGACCCCGCGGCCTTCCGGGAGGCGGTCCATCGGATGGCCGATCCCCTCAAGGGTCGAAGCATTGACGCGGTGGTAGCCGTCGAGGCGCGGGGCTTTCTGTTCGGCGCGGCCATGGCCTACGAACTCGGAATACCACTAGTCCCCGCCAGGAAGAGTGGAAAGCTGCCCTACGAGGTCATATCCGTCACCTACTCCCTGGAGTACGGAGAGGACACCCTGGAGATGCACACCGACGGCGTGATGGCAGGTCAGCGGGTGGTGGTTGTGGACGACGTATTGGCGACAGGCGGCACCCTGGCTGCGGCGTGCCGGCTGATTGAGAAGGCGGGGGCGACTGTCGACGGGCTTTCGCTGGTTGTGGAGCTTTCTTTTCTGGAGGGCCGCAAGCAGCTGAAGGACTACGAAATTTCCAGCGTAATCACATACTAGGGGGATTCTGATGACCGAAAAAATTAACGTTGGCGGCGTGGAAGTCTGGGCGCTCTTGGACATGATCCCGCCCGCCTACACTCCCGACGACTTCTTTCCAAGCATTCCCCTGGACTGGTGGGAACCCTACCGCAAGGAAGTGTTCGACCAGGACGGGAATTTGCAACTCTACTACGGATGCTTCGCCATCCGATCCCAGGGGAAGCTCATTCTGGTGGATACGGGCATGGGGCCGGGGCCGCACCCGGAGCGGGGCAACCGGCGCGGAAAATTGACCCAGCGAATGAAGGAGGAGGGGTTGTCGCCGGAGGACGTGGACTACGTGGTGCATACGCATCTGCACGGCGACCACGTAGGTTGGAACCTGGACGCCCAGGGAAGGCCGACGTTTCCTTCGGCGCGCTACCTGGCGCCCAAGGCCGACTGGGAATTTTTTAGACAGCCAGAGATTGCACCTACTGCACCTTTTGTGGCTGAATCCGTTGCGCCCCTGGAGCCGTTGGGGGTCATGGACCTGGTAGAGGGTGAACATGGCATAACCGACGAGGTCGCCACGCTGCCGACGCCCGGGCATACGCCGGGACATCAGACCGTGGCGATTACGTCGCAAGGGCAGCGGGGTGTGGTTGTGGGGGACCTGATTCAGAGCGTGGTACAGGTGATGAGGCCGGAGTGGGGTTCGAGGGCCGACGTGGACTCTGAGCAGGCGCGGGAGACGCGGCTGGCGATGATGACACGGATTCAGCGGGAAGATATGTTGGTTGCGGCGGGACACTTTCCGACGGGCGCCCACTTTGGGCGGATTATGACGTCGGAGGGGCGGCGCTACTGGCGGATAGAGAAGCCCGCCGGGTAGGGACAGCGGCGCGGCGGGTTAGCCCCTGGGCAGCTAATTCTCAGGCGTAAGGGCCCAGGTGGAGTCCGCCGATTAGGTGAACGTGGCCGTGGGACTGGCTCTGCATACCGTCGCGGCCAAAGTTGGAGAGGACGCGGAAACCTCCCGGCGTCATTTTTCCCCCGAGCTCCGACAGAGCTTCCCCAATCTTCGGTAATACGGGCGACTGCCAGAGTTCATACTGGCTAAGATGAATCGTGGGCATTCCCAGCAGCATGACGGGCACCCACGTCAGCTTATTCTTGATGATGACGAATTCGTCCTCGCGGCGGTAGAAAGTTGCGGGAGACTCGCCAGCGATTATCGCGCAGAAAATGCAGTCCACGGTCGCGCTCTAGATTCCCCGGCGGCGAGAATTGGGGCGGTCACGGCGGTTGTCCCGGTAGTCGGGTATCCCAATTGGAACCCAGTTTATGAAGGTATCCATGAGCCGTGACGACAGACGAGGATGGGATGCCTCAATTTCGTCTATTTTCAGATACGTGGTTATCATCGTGGGCAGCCGGGTGTTGTGACGGTGAACGACAAGTTGATAGAGTTTCTCCTTGGCCCAGGGGGTGCTGGTCTCGGCCCCCAGATCGTCCAGAATCAGGAGGGGCGTCGACTTCACCTGCTCGAAAAGCTGGTCGTATTGCACCGGGCTGTTGGGGCTGTAGGTGGCCCGCAGGTGGTCCAAAAGGTCTGGCACGAAGGTGAAGAGGGCGGGATGGCCATTTCTAATGCACCGCTCTACTACAGCAACGGCCAGGTGAGTCTTGCCGCTTCCGTGTTCACCGGTGACTAGCAGCCAACCCTCTGGGTGTGTGGCGAAGGTAGTCGCCGCGATAAAGGCTCTTTCTAAATACCCTTGTCCTTCACGGTCTAGGTCGTGTCGCCTCACATTGAATGTCTCGAAAGTCATGCGGTTCAGCATCTCTTTGGTGAGGCCGCTGTACCGCTGAAGTCGTTGCATCCTCTCCTGGTCTGCCGCCTGCTCGCGGCAGCGGCAGGGGAAGAGTTCGCCGAAGTCGGGATGCCGAAGGGGCACCCTGCGCTCCACCCAGCCGTGACCGTCGCACACCGGGCACTGATTTTCTGATTCCTCAGCCGCCGGGCGGGGTTCCCCGTCTTCGTACATACTCCTCGATATAGCCTCTTGGGTCGCGCGCCTTAGTATTTCTCCCAAACTTTCCATCTGTCTTGCCTTCCCTCTCCCAACGTCTGAGGATGGCCCGAACGTAGGGCCAGCTTCTCTTGCCGCTGAGGGCCGCTTCTCGTATAGCGGTCTCGGTCCACTCCCGGGGATAATCCGCCTCTGCCGACTTCAACTCGTCGGCAACCAGCGGGGTAATCATACCTATTTCTTGCTCGTAGAGGTCGAATACGTTGGGGCGGTTTTTGGCCCTTGGAGGTTCTGCCGTCGAATCATCATCGCCTTGGGGCAGAGTCAGCGTCCCCGCCACGGCCCGCCGTAGAGCAGCGCGGTGGGTCTCCTGGTTCAGGACGAATAGGGTGGTTCTCCCCCGTTCGGTGTTCACGGAGGCCCTGGCGAAGATGCCCCGCCGCGCCCCGCCGTTCATGGCGTCCGTTATTTCGTCCTCGTCTAACTCGCCCTGAAGCACCGGGTCAGCCCTCAACTCCCCCAGGGTGACGCATCGGAGGGCACCCTTCTTGCGGTGGATGTGCCACAAAGCCCTGAGGATGCATTTGAGCTCCGCCAGGCTGTCTATGGATTGGAGAACGTCGCCCAAGAGGGGGTCGGGCACCGGCGTGAAGGTGGTAGTGGAGGGCAGGGACTTGGGGTTCATGAATGGGCGAACTCCCTATCCAGGGGAGCCGGCTCGAATCGCACGTTCCTGTTCTGGAACAGGAGCTTGATGTTGCCGATGGGTCCGTGGCGGTGCTTGGCTATGATTATCTCCGCAACGTTGCGGGGGTACTCCGGTCCTTCGGGGAAGCGGTTGAGCCACTCCTCCTCGGTGGTGTACATATCTTCGCGATATATGAACATTACCACGTCCGCGTCCTGCTCGATGCTGCCGCTCTCCCGCAGGTCGGAAAGCTGGGGCCGGTGGGAAGGCCGCATCTCCACGGCCCGGCTAAGCTGTGAGACGGTCAGAACGGGTATGTTCAGGTCTCTGGCCATCCCCTTGAGGGCGCGGGAGATTTCGCTGATCTCCTGGACGCGGTTGCCCAGGCGTCTGCTGCCTTCGATGAGCTGCATATAGTCCACAATCAGCATGTCCAAGTTGCGCTCCAGGTGGAGTCGGCGGGCCTTGCTTCGCATCTCTACGATACCCTGGAGGGGCGTGTCGTCGATATAGAGGGAGAGCTCCGAAAGGGACCCCACAGCGTCGATGATGCGCTGCTCCTCCGGGGCGGACAGGTCCAGGCCCGGATGCAGCCAGAGCCGGAGGCGGTGAGAGTCCACGCCGGCCTCGCTGGCCAGAATGCGCATGGCCAGCTGTTCCCGGCTCATCTCGAGGCTGAAGATGCCGACGCTGGAGCCGTTTTGGGCGGCGTTCACTGCGACGTTGACGGCGAGGGCGCTCTTGCCCACGCTGGGGCGCGCGGCGAGGATGATGAGGTCGGAGGGCTGGAGTCCGCCGAGCAGGTCGTCCAGGGAGGGGAAGCCGCTCATGATGACGGCGCTGGCGTCGGACAGGGGCTCCGCAAAGGCGGTGCGGTCTTCCAGGAACTGGTCCAGCACGTCCCGAATAGGGACGAACTCGCGGGAGGAGTGTCCGGTGCGCAGGCCAAATAGGAGGTTCTCCGCCTGGCTCAGAGCGGCCTCTTCGTCGGCTGTGCCGCGGTAGCCGATGCTGGCGATTTCCGAGGCGGCGCCGATGAGGCGGCGCATGGTGGCGGAACGGCTGACAAGGTTGGCGAAGTGAACAATGTGGGTGGACGTGGGGACGCTGGAGACCAGGTGGCTGAGGTAGGCGGCCCCGCCGACGGCTTCCAGACGCTCCTTAAGGTTCAGCTCGTTGGTGACGGTGACCTGGTTGATGGCCTCTCGTCGTTCAAAGAGAGCAACGCAAGCCTCGTAGCAGTAGGAGTTCCTGTCCCGGTAGAAGTCCCCCGGGTTCAAGCGGCCCGCCACCTTGAGGATGGCCTCGCCGTCGATGAGCAGGGAGCCGATGACGGCCTCTTCTGCCTCTATGTCGTGGGGTTGAAGCCTCTCTTCATACACCGGACGTTGAACCTCCTCAAGGAAGAAGGGCAGGTTGCACACCCGCCCCTATGGTGGCCTTGTTCGTTGTGCTGACGTCGGGGCGGTTTGGGGAACAATGACGGGGTTGAAACCCGCCCCTAAGACTCTTCGGTGACCTGTTCTTCGCCTTCCGGCTCGTCGTCGGCTTCGTAGTCTTCCTGGCCCTCGCCCTGGGCCACCACGGTTATCTCGGCTGCGACGTGCTGGTGAAGTCGCAGGTTGATGTTATAGTTGCCGGGCTCACGGATTGGTTCGTTCAGCTCGACCATGCGGCGGGCCACCTTTTGGCCGGTGGCGCCCTCCAACTCTTCCAGGATACGGGTGACGGAGATGGCGCCGTAGAAACGGCCGGTGGGGCCGACTTTGCCTGGGATTTCGAGGGTGGTCCCCTCCAGGATGCGGGCGAGGGCCTGCTTGTCGCCCGTTTCGCGGATGCGACGTTCGTCCGCCGTCCTCTGGAGCTTGGAGATGCGTTTCATCTGCTCCCGGGTAGCTATGGTTGCGAGGTTCTTGGGCAGGAGGTAGTTGCGGGCGAAGCCGTTCTTGACTTCCTTGATTTCCCCGGCGTTGGCCACGTTTATTACGTCTTCCAGAAACAGTACGCGCACGGCAGGACTCCCCTTTTGGCGTGAAATAAAAAGGGATTATACCCCAAACCCGCGGTTGGGAGAAAGGGTGGGGAGGGACGAGGCTAGTTAGGGGACAACTGTCTTACTAGCAGGCGCTCAATTAGGTGATGGAGAGGTAGGAAGTTGCGCTGGTCTGCCTGCTTCAATGCCGCAGTGTAGTGCGGATGCACGTCAGGCTCGCTGAGCAGTTCCGGCAATATGGGATGACCGGGGAGCAAACGTTCTGCCTTTACGCATATCACGTAATAGCAAAGTGCTCTAGCCGTCCGTCCGTTACCATTTACAAACGGATGGATGTGGTTAATCACCCACAGAGTGAAGGCCCCTAAGTTTACGGTATCGGCTTCAAGCCAATTCCGTTGAATCGTCAAGACAAGGTCGTCCATCTCAGATGGAACAAGAGCGGCGTCTACAGGGTTAAAATTCCCAACCACAACTTCGGTAGACCTGTACTCTCCCGCGGAACTGTGCAGGCCGGCGATAGCGTGGACATTGAGAGCTTTGATGAGACTATGAGAGAGCAGGGATACGCCCTTGTCCAAGGACGCCTGTATGATGGACTCCAAGAATTGGTATTGTCGCTGTAAATTCGCCCTGGCGACTTGTTGATAGATGGGGTCGGATTCTCCTAGACCAGCCTCGAATAAGTCATCAGGGAACACTAGTAACCCCGATCGACTAGATCCTCAAGTTCCTCTCGCGTTGGTTGCTTCATAGTACGAGGCAGTTGGCCGCGTATCCAGGAAATTGTTTGCTCACGAATCTCCTTCCTCGTTAGACGCCGCTTCGGTAATTGGTCAATGATATCCTGGAGTTCATCGTGGCTGTCGCGAGGATGGGCGGCTTTCAGCGCATTCAACTGATCAATCATTTGCCTCATCGCTTCCCGCACTAGGCTTTCCTTGTGGTTGGCCCTGATGTTTTGTGCCCCCTGTGAATGTGCTTGTTCCTCCATTCACTCCTCCTAAGTGTGTCCACGTCATAGTAGTCCGCCAGCGGAAATAGCGTCAACTACCCCTGCCCCCCCATCCTTGACACGCGGCGGGCTTAGGAATACCTTGGGCCTAGTCTTGGCGGGAGGCATCGCATGAAGGTTCTGAAGGGCGCAACACTCATCGACGGTACGGGCGGGTCGCCCATCCCCAACGCAACCGTCGTCGTCGACGGCGAGCGTATTGTCGACGTAGGCCCAGCCGACGCCGTAACGTCCCCTCCCGGCGCGTCGGTGGTGGACCTTTCGGGCATGACCCTCCTCCCTGGCCTCATCGATTGTCACGACCACCTGGGACATACCGGCTACGGCCTCATGGACCGGTGGGAGCTGGACGCCCCCGCCAGTCTGCGCCACCTGCGTACGGCCCAGGTGCTCCAGGACACGCTGGAGATGGGCTACACTTCCGTACGCGACGCCGGCGGCCTAGACCACGGCTTTCAGCTTGCGGTGGAGGAGGGGCTGATTCCCGGCCCCCGCCTGACCCTCAGCATCTCCCTCATTTCCCCCACAGGCGGCCTCTCCGATGTTCGCAGTCCCTCTGGCCACTGCTGCCCCGCGCCGGTTAACCTGAACCTGCCTTCGGGAATGGTCGACGGGCCCGACGCCATTCGCGCCAAGGTGCGGGAGCTTTGCCGTATGGGAGCGACGGTCATCAAGTGCGCCACCACCGGCGGGGCCAGCTCTCGTGACGGCCACGGCCCCTTTGACCGGGAGTTCACCCGTCAGGAGATGGAGGCCCTGGTGGGCGAGTCCCACGATCTGGGCCGACGGGTCATGTGCCACGCTCTGGGAGGCCCCGGCCTTCGTCTGGCCCTGGAAGTAGGCGTCGACAGCATCGAGCACGGCACTTATCTGAACGAAGACCCGGAACTGATTCCGATGATGGTCGAGAAGGGGATCTTCTACGTCCCCACCCTGCTGGTGTACGTATACCATCGGGAGAACGTGCAGGACCACGTGAAGGCGCGGGCGCGGGATTTATTCGCCCACCACATGGACAGCATCAGCAAGGCTCTGGACGCAGGCGTCAAGGTTGTGGCGGGTACCGACGCTGGAGGATGGAGGCATCCTGCCAACGCGGGCGAGCTGAAATGCATGGTTGAGGAGGCGGGGATGTCGCCCATGCAGGCGCTGGTTTCCGCCACAAGCACGGCGGCCGATTGTTTGGGACAGGCGGACGAGTTGGGAAGCGTCGGCAAGGGGAAGCTCGCAGACCTGGTAGCGGTGGACGGCGACCCTCTTCAGGACATCACCTGCCTGCTGGACAAGGAGCGGATCAAGCTGGTGATAAAGGGCGGCCAGGAGTTCGTGAATTCCCTTTAGGGATAGGACGGGCGACTCCGCCTAATACTCCTCGTTTAGTCGTTGGCTCCGTCCCGGTTGAGGACGGTGCGAAAGGTTAGAGATACGCGGCGGCGACGGGACCGCCGTCCATTGGCTGTCAACTCAGACTTCCGGGGTGCGATGCCGTGCTGCCAAATAGATCGGGATTCGCCGGTTAGCAACACGCAAGAACGGCGAAGGAGCAGCGCGGGACGCTTGTCGTTCCAATCCTCAGAAAAATCCATCTCCCAATCGTCTCCTAGAGAGATGGTGCCAACGGTGGGACCAAAGCCCCGGTGGTCGGTGTGCATTGCAATGCCCTGCCCAGGCGTGTACTCGTTCACAATAACCTGCTCCGGCACCCTGTCGAATAGACCGGTTTCATCGTAGAGCCGCTGCGCCAACTGCTGTAGCCAGTCGGGCAATTCGCCGATATACATATCAGGGGTAATGGCCCTGGCTTTGTAGTCGTACCGCCAACCGTAGTGTTGCACCCGGCGGCTCAGGTCATCGAGCCAGAGCCTTTCCGCCGCGTCGATGCGTTCAATGGAGAGAGACTCTTCTGCCGGGGTCAAGAACCCTTCGCAGAATACTAGCCCCGGCACTTCGGTCGAGTTCTGCAAGCCAGGCTGCCCGCTGACGGCATGATTCAGGTGGCGTGGCAGCGTGAGGCTATTGCCAGAACTGGCGGACTCAGTATCAAAAATCGATAGTTGAGATGTCATGAGGTTCCTCTTATCTCCCGGCTGTTAGCGCTCCCTTACTGGCACATATTTCCCAATTGTCCGTTCTATTGACTGCAATTTTAGTCTATAATGCCTTGGATGAGTACGCACTGGACAAAAATTCCCCAACAAAAGCGGGCCCTCTGTTGTCATGGAATATGGACGATGACTGACCTATCAACAGTGGGCTACTAGGATGCTGACCAAGGTCAAGAGTTGCGCCATCTTTGGGCTGGAAGGCGCAATCATCGAGGTGGAGGTAGACATATCCCCGGGGCTGCCCGCCTTCAACATCGTCGGCCTGCCGGACGCGGCGGTTCAGGAGGCTAGGGAGCGGGTTCGCGCCGCCATCCGAAACTCCGGCTGCGATTTCCCGATGCGACGCATTACTGTCAACCTGGCGCCGGCGGACATGAAGAAGGAAGGCCCCTCCTACGACCTGCCCATCGCAGTGGGCATCCTGACGAGCTCCGGCCAGCTGGAAGAACAGGCAAACTCCGCCCTCTTCCTGGGGGAGCTTTCGCTGGACGGAAGCACGCGTCACACCAAGGGGGTTCTGCCCATGGTGGCGATGGCCAAGGACGAAGGGTTTGCCCAGGTGTTCCTTCCTGCCGAAAACGCCAGGGAGGGCTCGTTGGTGGAGGGCATAACCGTGATGCCCGTGTCGTCCCTGGCAGAGCTGGTGTCCCATCTGACGGGAGACTCGGCCATAGAGCCGTGTCCGACGGACAAGCTGCTGCTTGCCAAGGAATCGTTCGCCTCGTGGGGGCCGGACATCTCCCACGTTAAGGGTCAGGAGAACGCCAAGCGGGCCCTTGAGGTGGCCGCCGCGGGGATGCACAACCTGATGATGACGGGGCCGCCGGGCAGCGGCAAGACCCTTCTCGCCAGGACCATGCCTTCGGTTCTGCCCGTCATGGACCCGCAGGAGGCGTTGGAGGCCACAAAGGTCTACAGCATCTCCGGTATGCTTCCTTCGGACCAACCCCTCATCCGGCAGCGGCCCTTCCGGTCGCCCCACTACACCACGTCCCACGCGGGTCTGGTGGGCGGCGGGCGGACGCCCCGACCGGGAGAGATTACCCTGGCCCACCGGGGCGTACTGTTCCTGGACGAACTGCCGGAGTTCGGACACAACGCCCTGGAGTCCTTGCGTCAGCCCCTGGAAGACCACGTGGTGACCATCAGCCGCGCCCAGTGGAACGTGACCTTCCCCTGCAACTTCATGCTGCTGGGGGCCATGAACCCCTGCCCCTGCGGTTTCTACGGCGACCCAAAGAAGGAGTGCCGGTGCAGCCACAACATGGTGTCTAAGTACCAGCGTCGCATCAGCGGGCCGCTCATGGATAGGATGGACATGTTCGTTGAGGTGCCGGCGGTGGAGTACGAGAAGCTGATGGACGACTCGCAAGGGGAGACATCAGACCAGGTGCAGAGCCGGGTGGAGGTTGCCAGAGAGGTGCAGAACCGTCGATTCGAGGGAATGGCCTTCAGCACGAATTCAGAGATGGGCCCGGCGGAGGTCTGGGACTTCTGCCAGGTGGGGCAGGACTGTCAGAAGCTGCTGCAAGCGTCGATGAAGCAGCTGAACCTAAGCGCGCGAGCCTTTCATCGAGTGCTCAAACTCTCCCGCACCATAGGGGACCTGGCGGGTTCGGACTCCATAGAAGTGCAGCCACCTGGCGGAAGCCCTGCAATACCGCCCCCGGTGGGCGGTTTAGGGGGCGGTGGGAATGCGTTCCCTGGCGCTCCTTGTCAATATTCAGCCTTTGAAGGATGGTAAAGTCTGAGAGGGCGTACCTGCATCCTCACCTACACGGCCCTTCGCAGGCACCCCCGGCAAACGCGCGCAGCTACGGGGCGGCTAGTTTGAATGAAGGGGGAGAGAAATATGGACTCATTGGGTGTTCGGCTGGATCCTATCCCACAGAGAGGCATTGAAGGTTCCAATGGACCTGCTTGTTGGCATCCTGAAACAGTTGGATAAGTGTTGCGAAAGATGCTCCTGTTCCTCAGCATTTTCAAAAGGCACCTAAATTAAAATGATTCATCTGATTGCGGTATTGCTGACCCTGTTCCCCGGTTTCGGTCTGGGCTATCTGCTGCTTGGACGCATCCGACAGTTCGCGATTCATTTCCTTGTTTGTATGTTCCCGATTTGTATCTTTCTTGTGGGACTGCTTTATGTGCTTCCTCTTCTTCTTGCTGGTATGGTCCTTGTATTGGCTCCACTCTTGGTTTGGAATGTTTACCATGCGCACCGCTTATGGATGGAAGACACTGCCGATGACCTTGAAGAAACATCTGGACAAAACAGGTCTCCCTCGGCACTGGGACCTATTATGTTCATTATTCTTCTTGCCCTGGGAATTCTTCTTGCCACCCAAAACTGGTCACTATTTTTCCCCAGGGATCCAAAGGAACTGCATGAGATACTTCTTGAACAAGTAGAGGCAAAGCTAGACAAGCACCATCTTGCCCTAATAGGTCAGCGTAGTGGAACGTGGCGGGGTAGTGGGTCTCGGTTCTATAAGGTTGAGCCTGAAGGTTACAACTTAACCGTACACACTGACAGGAATCAATATAGGGGAGTCCTGGCTAAGGCGGAGAGGTTGGGAAATTCCACTGATCATTTTGTCTATGCACAGGGCTTTGAGGTATACGTTCTGGAGACCCAAAATGAAGATGCCATTTCTCGATTCGTTGCGGATTTGGCTGAGCATCGACCCGATGATTGTATGGACGGCGAGGATGTCGGAGTATGTGGGTTTGCACCATGATATAGGTTGATCTTGGCCTATGGTTATTCGATAGTGACCGATATGAAAACGTATGCAGCGTCGTTTGGGAGACAGTTTCACCAGTTGTGGTACAAGTCTAAGCTGATACAGATAATTGTCAGCCCGTCCAGGTTCGCGTGAGAAAGTTTGGATGTTTCTAGCTCCCGCATAGTATGCGAGATGAAGGGGCAAACGATAGGCTGTGGTTTAGTGCAGACATATAGACTGGAATGTGGGTGAAGGAGCAGCACGATAAGGAAAAGGCTATGTTGAGTTGCGCTATGGAGAGTCCCGAAGAGAAAAGAAGGAATGGGGCCGACGACAGTGGTCATAGGCCGAAGTCTTCGGCTTATTTAGTGGGTACATTACTCGCCATGATGCTCGGCCTGCTTTGCATCATGGCATGCACGGGTGGGGACTCCTTCACCATAGAAAGGGACGATAATGCAACATTCCCGGGATTGGAGTCAGGCACTGTCAGCGTGGGGGATCACCACGCTTGCCATTTGAAGACCGATGGCTCCGTTCAATGTTGGGGTCTCAACGGATATGGTCAATCATCACCGCCTCCGGGAAGATACGTCCACCTGAGCGCCGGGTGGGATCACACGTGTTCAGTACTCTCTGGTGGGTCCGTAGTCTGCTGGGGAAACGATGACTTCGGACAGTCCACGCCCCCTGATGGTAAGTTTGAATCCGTAGATTCCGGTGGATCCCACACATGCGGGGTGAGGACCGACGACGCCATCAGGTGCTGGGGATACGATGGTGAAGGCCAATCTTCACCGCCACGAGGGAAGTTCTTGTCAGTTAGCGCAGGCTTGTACCATACCTGCGGTGTGAGGACAAACGGCACCGTCGCCTGCTGGGGATGGAATGAAGATGCTCAGGCATTACCACGGGGCGGGCAGTTCTCCTCAGTCAGCGCTGGCATGTACCATTCCTGCGGTTTGAGAACAGACGGCTCCGTTGCCTGCTGGGGTAGTTGGTACGATGGTACTCTGTATAGAGACCCCAAAATGCCTCCAGAGGGGCAGTTCGCTTCAGTTAGCGCCTATGAGTCTCATACTTGCGGATTGCGTACTAACGGAACTGTTGTGTGCTGGAGCAGAAGCGGTTACAAAAGATTTCCATCGACAGTTGGTGAGTTCGCCTCAGTCAGCACAGGAAGAAGGCAAACCTGCGGATTGACTATCGACGAATCCGTCGCCTGTTGGGTCTGGGACGAACCGCCGGCTGTTGAGACTGATTTGAAATGGATACCTAATGGGTGAATTTAGAAAAATGAGGCCGCCGCTATCGGGTGCCTACCTCCTCAATCTGAATAACGGGCCTACTCGCTGTGTTGATGCTCTTGTTGATTATGGCAGCAGCCAGCAGTACCGGCCCAGGTGGATGGTTTGACATGACGCGCAACCGCATTCTCCTAGCCCCACGGTCCATCTTCCTGCTGCTGGGGATGATGCTGATGGTTTTGATGGCAGCGTGCGGCTCTGAACCTAGCTTGGACTCCATTGCCTCCGTCAGCGCCGGAGAGCAGCACACCTGCGTAGTGAGGACCGACGGCACCCTAGCCTGCTGGGGTAAAGATCTCCGCGGTGAAACCTCGCCACCCGAAGGGCCGTTCACCTCTGTTAGCGCTGGCATGTTTTACACCTGCGGAGTAAGGACCAACCAAACCGTGGAGTGCTGGGGCTGGGATGGAGCAGGTAACGCTTCGCCCCCGAACGGGGATTTCGCCAGCGTAAGCGCCGGAGGAGGACACACATGTGGTGTGAGAACCGACGGTTCCATCGAATGCTGGGGTGCGGAAGGACATGGCCGAACATCCCCGCCTCAGGGGCAATTTGCTTCTGTCAGCGCTGGCAGGTTCCACACCTGTGCAGTAAATGTTAACGGTAATGTCGTCTGCTGGGGCAAAAACATGCAAGGCCAAGCGACGCCACTGGAGGGGCCGTTCGCCTCTGTTAGCGCTGGCGAATCCCACACCTGCGGGATAAGAGATAATGGCACGCTCGCCTGCTGGGGCCGGGATATTTCTGGACTAGCCACATCGTCGGAGGGAGAGTTCACCTCTGTTAGCGTTGGTGCACTCCACGCTTGCGGTATACGAGTCGATAGTACTGCTGTCTGCTGGGGTGGCAATGCTTTCGGCCAATCTACGCCGCCTACGGGAGAGTTCTCCTCCATAAGCGCTGGCCCAGCACACACTTGCGGAGTGAAGGTTGACGGCTCGCTTGTTTGTTGGGGCGGTGATAATAGGCGATAGTAATGGATAAGCTCCACCTTACGGTGCGGGAATGCGTTGAGAGAACCGATACAAGAGCCACATTCTCAAGGTCGTTGTAGGCAGCTCTTTGACCTGCTATCGCGATGGCGTTCCATCTAGACCGCCAAGCATTTTCCTGTCGGAATCGTCGGTATGTCCGGCCTCAGTGCATCGACGAAATATACCGGGCGGGGCGGGTGTCCACCCTTGCGGCGCTAGGACGAAGGGGCGACCTGCACCGTAATAATATCTATGTCGTGGTATTTATGGTGCTGGACCGAAGATGCGTAATGGCGCAAGAGGCGGAAGGAAATTTCCCCCTCGTCCTGTATTTCAGGTTGTTCGTTCAAATAGGCCAGCTTGTCCTCCAGATTCCCACCTTCAGTTGTCACTACAAATTCCATCTCAATGACCGCGTCTGTGCGACGGGCAGCAACAATGAGGCGTTTCCCGGCATCTTCTTCCGCCTCCTCATCCTGCGGCAGCAAGCTCGACAGAGTTTCCTCCCCCGCCGACCTGAGCCGGTTTATTGATGCCTCGTTCCAGCCGGCGCTTGTGGCGAATCCCTGGAGGAAGGAGTCGATTTTGGGTAACGACGACAGGCTCATCGCCACATTCAATCGCCTGCGACGTCTGGAAGTGAACTCCATCAGCAGAGTGAGAAAAATTACGCAAACCGAGCCGGTTGTCATGCCGTTGCCGAGCAGTGTCCCCAGAGTGCCCGTCAACAGATCGGGCAGAATCGCCTGATTCTGAAACCCTATGCCTATCCAGAGAGACACTCCTATTACTGCGGCTTTTCGCCCGTCTACTCCGTCCCTGAAAACGGTCCTCATCCCCTGCACAAAGAGGAGCGACAGCATAAAGATAATGAACGCCACCAAGACGGGGCGTGGAGTGGCTACAACCAGCGCTAGCAGCTTCGGAGAGAACGCTACCACTAGCAGAATCAAGCCTCCATAGATCCCCATGCGGCGCGCTGCGACACCGGTGAGCACGACCCGCGCGGAATTGGACGCTCCTATCATAGTGGGAAGCGTGCCCAGGGCGGCGGCCAGAAGATTGGTCAATGCAAGCAGGTGGTGTGCCCCTTGCACTACTCGGAAGTCGGTGGCCCGGGGCCTGCGCCAGGCCACCTGCTGAATTACGACGGTGTCGCTGATTGAATTGATGGTGGTTGCCATGATTACTATTACGAATCCCGGTAAAATCCCCCAGAAGGTCGCGCCAAAGCTCAGGTCGAATCCCGGCCAGGTAAAACTGGGAATACCAATCCAGGAAGCTTCCATGACGTGTCGCCAGTCGTATGCGCCGAACGGGGCCGCTATGATGCAACCTACAATGATTCCAATGACCGGGGCCCATTGCTGCAACTTGGGCGACGCGAACAGCCTCAGCGCCATCAGGATGGATAAAGTGGTTCCCGCAAGTATGGGCGCTGCCATCGAGGGAGCGCCTTCCGGCAAATCAGAAAGGCTGCTGAGTACGACGGTTATTATCGTTGAAGCCAGCAACATGAGGACCGTTCCAGCGACCATAGGGCTGATGACACGCCGCAGCCAGGAGAGCCGGGATATGAACACAAACTGAATCAACGATGAAACGACGATCAGGCTCGACAGCAACGCCGGACCTCCGGCCAGCAACGCTGAGATACAGATGGCGATGTAGGCGGACCCGGAAACTACGCTGATGGAATATCCCGACCCAAATCTCCAGAGGCGAAAGGGCTGCAAGATACGGCCTATCCCACATACTACGAGGGACGCAAAGAATATCCAGGACAGATAACCCTGGGATTGTCCGCCCGCCACAGAGATGATCGACGCCGCGGCAGCCATGGCCGCCATGGCTGCCATGACATTCTGGAACCCGTGAGCCGCAGATGCCGGATGACTTGGACGCTCATCCGGTTGATAGAGGATGTTTTCGTTTGCCTGCGCCATTCGAAATACTCGTGTGCCGTCTAGTTGATCCTATTAGACTAGTAATTCAACGACGGTTCAAGGTGGTATGTTTGGCGATGCGCGGAGGGCGGACGGATACGCTTGCGCCAGCATCGTCAAGGTGAGCGTCTCGGTGGGCAACGCGCCCGCAGGCCCTTGCATCGGATGCTCAAGCCCTCCCCGACCATAGGGGACCTGGCGGGTTCCGACTTCAGAGAAGTGCAGCCCACCCGGAAGAAGCGTTGCGGTACCGCCCCCGCTGGGGGGTGTAGGGGGGCGCTGCGTATGAAAACCTAAACCTATCCCCGCTTTTACTCCCCCGTTGCATTTGGTCATGCTTGTCGAGCGACAGCGAAAAAGTGAAGTTCTTGTGCGCCCTCAGATTGGTTTTAACTGCTAACTATGCCTGGAATGGAACGAGACCGGGCCAGTTGCCTATTTGCATATCCCTAGCCCATCTTCTGCATTCGTCAACAAGTTGGCAGACTTGAAAGTGGGTGTCAGTATAGGGCAATCTGGCAAAAAACTCCCGAACTGTATTCGCGGCCAAAGTTTGATTGGGCGAATAATACTCGCTGGGGAAAAGCACTGCTGTTTTGGATTTGATTTCCGGGATTGCCATTATGTGGCCCAGTTCAAAAGCTGCTCCGATGCTCTTGGGAGTATATAGAACTATTATCAGTTGAATGTCAGGACTACTTAGGAGTCTCTGTTGCTGCTCCAATATGGGTTCTAGCGGGTGATTGGGGACTAACATTCCTGGGTCTTCGGGAAAGAACGGTTGGTGACCGTCTGACATTAACGTGTTGCGGATTTGTTCTCGCTTCTGGAACCCTGCGTCGGTAGGTGAACTTAAGCCAGGCCCCAATATCGCAATTCTTACGCCAGGGTGAGGCAAGTCAGCGATTTCGCCGGTGCCGACGTCCTGTGCCATTGGTTTTGAGGGAGAATCGTCAGATACGTCCATGAGACCTGAGGGAGTCTATGAATTGTTGCCCTGCCTCTGTGATGTGAATGACATTGGCCCCAACTTCGCAGAAGTTGGCGGCTGTTAGCTTTGCCAAAGATATGCCTTTCTCGCAAGTATCGAAGTCCGAGATGTCCACTACGACATCCTCATACAAGGACTCCAATAATGTCAGTGCGGTTCTGTCGCCAAATACCGCACTTGCTTTACGACGGAAGTAACTGTTGGCATTCGCAAGGCGATGGCGGAGGTTTTCGCTAGCATTTATTTGTGGCTTGCGACGGCCTTTAGGGTGATGCCAGTAGTCCCAATTCTCTACAATTAACGCAGCGTGTTTCGTAAAGTCCTCAATACGGCGCCGCATTCCACTTGTAAGAATGCCAACTGGGATATCTTCTTCACCTCCTAGGTAAAATGCATCCTCCGCTTCAATATGAGGATATTTGTGGGCGACTTCCTGTCCCCAACCTTGCTTCATCGGCGAAAATCCATGCCCGGTCTTTGTCCGGTTACCAATTAATGTTGGCATTTCATGTGCCTCCTGTACGAGTTACCAACTGTGTTGAAATCGAGTGGGCCTTTTCGACTAAGCTGCGAATCGAGCCAATACTCAATTCCAAAGTCTCATCGAACTCAACAGTATGAATAAACAGGTCGGAATCTCCCACACTGTCTATAGTAATCTGATACTTGATCTCGTCGGAATCTCGACGGCTAAATACAGCACTTTCGATATGAGTGATTCCTTCCGTTTGCTCCAGTATCATCAGGGGTGTAGGGAAGCAGGTCCTTGAGCGAAACCCCTGCTTTTGATCGTAGTGGAAGATAGAATGACAGCTAATAGGGATAGGCCCAAATAGCCTGGACGCTGAACCCACCAAGAGTGAGACAGGCCTGAACGATCTTGGTGGTGGAGACAAATCGTCCGTAGCTCTGCTAATCTCCACCGCAATATCGAGACTCAGATCAGTTGGGCTTAGATCGCGAATGAGTCGGCCCCTTTCGCGGAACGCGATGCCCTTAGATTTCGCTTTTGAGCCGAATAACGACACATGAGGCCCTTCCTCATTTCCTTCAATTATCTGATGAGTCAATGTTTGATTCATGAGCGCCCTTATGTCGGCGTCATTCTCTTTCGAAGTAGTAAATTCGCTAGATATCTGAAATAAACCGCAATTGTATTTGGGAAGATTGAGTCTCATAATGCACCGTTGAGGCTTCTGCCTCGAATGAAGTAATGCCTATCGTTTTACGAAGTGTCTAAGTTTCATGTTTGAGCGATGTGCTGGGCGTTGTGGGAGGGAGACTAAGGTTACCTACATCATAACATAGGCGAAAATGCTCTGTTGTCATTCCCGACGACCTTGATTTCCATTTTGTAAGCCCCATTTGTCCCCTCGGCAACCATACTAGCGCAATATCACTAGCGATGAGGGCTAAATCCAACCGGTTCACACTCAAGGAATAATACCAGTGAAGTCAAGTCCTAGGGTTAGAATGGTGGTATACCACTTTCTACTTCTTGCACTCTGCACCTGCAGCAAAACGCCAGGTCAAGCCATGCCCCCTGTCCCCACCTCAAAGTAAACTCCACAACGTTCACCAGCCTACACTCGGTGCCGCAACACCTTCAGCCACCCCCGCCCCCCAACCCGCATAAGATCTACCGACGCGTGTTAGCATAAGCTCGAGTGGGGAGGGTGCGGGCTGCCCGCCTCCTCGATCTTGTCCCTCAAACAGAAGGAGGTTGAACCATCCGATGATTGGAAGAATGTTTGGAGCCCTTCTACTGAGATCCGCGACCTACGAGGACGTGGAGCATGACAAGAGCGCAATCTGGCAGGCCGTGTTCATTGTCATATTGGTATCCGCCGCAACTGTCGTGGGCGAACTGCTTGCGGGGGCAGAAACAGATATAGTGGAGGCGGTGGCTGTAGGAATAATACGAGGAGTGGCAAGCTGGGCTGCCTGGGCGTTGTGTGCCTGGGCGGTGGGGGAAATCGCCTTTGACGTCGTGGATACAGACGCAGATTGGGGTCAGTTGGCGCGCACCACCGGGTTCGCACAGATCCCTGGCATCCTGAACGTCCTCGTCTTCGTATCCACGGTCGGAAGCTTCATCTATTTTGCTGCGTTCGCATGGACCTTTGCGTGCATGGTAGTTGCCGTTCGGCAGAGCTTGGATTACACGTCCACAAAACGGGCGATTGTTGTCATACTGCTTGCGCTCGTGCCGGTATTTCTATTGAATACCATTGCTTTGGGGCTAACTGGCGGGATTGATTTTTCCCAGCGCTGATGATGGTGGCGTTGGATCCCCAATAGACCGATGATGGCATCCAATCGACGGTACTTTACCTACCATGTCGAAGAGTCTCGTAAGCCAGCGAAAACTTCGCGTGGCATTAGGGACCCAAGAGTCGGATGGCCGCAGTCTGACTTGGTTGGCCAGTCCTCCCACATTCCGATATTCGTTCATCACTGGGATAATACCAATTCCTTCAATACGTACACCCCTCTGCCCTTGATGTGATATAGCCTTGGGACTATGATGACTATGCGAACTTGTTTATCGATAGGACGCAATGTATTTCGAAGCATGGTGTGATAGTGCTTTCGGAATTAATTGGCCCCATCAAGGCTGAGCATCGCGAGGAGGTGAATACCATGAATTTCAACGAACACCAAGCGCGAATGTTGGCGGAGCAGAGGCAGCGTGAGGCGGAGATGAAGCAGCGTGCATACGAGCTAGAGATGAAACAAGGGAGGCATGCCCAGGCGCCGGAGGGGGAGAGGGATCGAGAGTACGAGCTCGAGATGGAACAAGTGAGGCGTTACAAGAGGCCGGAGGGGCAAGAACAACAGAAAGCTCCCAAGAAGAAGCGAGGGGGCTGGTGGCGGTTCTGGATTGGTGACTAACCCAGACTACAATAGCCTATTTAAAGTCTGATCAGATAGCACTCTGAAGACTTGGCATCGCAAGGAGGTGTAGCCTATGTCGAGCATTCGGGATCCCCGAAAATTCTCAAAATCGTATATAGAGCAACGTGAGGCTAGGCGAGCAGGGCGAGAGAAGAAGCCCCTGTCAGAGTTTGAAAAGGACGTCCTGTCAAATATTGAGCGGGATATCCGGGCAGATGTCGAGCAGCATGTCCGATCGTTAGAAGATCAGGAGCAAGAGAAGACAACCTCAAAAGCAGAGCAGCGGCGGTCTTGGTGGCGGTTCTGGAAGCGGCGCAAACGATCCGAAGCTTGGTGATGGGGTAGACATCGCCGCCCTCAACGGCTAGGTCGCTCACCGCGTGCTCAAACTTTCCCGCACCATAGCAGACGTGGCGGTCCCATACTCTATAAGTCCTAGCACCTAGCGGAGGCGCTGCAGCACTGCCCCCGCTGGGCTGTGTAGATGCCGGTGACCTGCAGCCGTTCCCTCACGCCTTGTCACTTTTCGGCCTTTGAAGTAGGGCAAAGCCTACGAGGGGGGTGTCAAGAATTGGTTGCCCCTGGCTTAAGAAAAGAGCGAATGGGGATCTATCCCATCAACTATCGCCGGCTGGTTTACGCTGTTACCAGAACCGCCACCAGGGCCGTCGCTTCTTTGCTTTCGAGGTTTGTCTCTCTTCCTCATCGTCGTCTGGCGATTGTGAATTCCGTTCAATCTCTGATTTGCGCTGGTATTCATGCTGCGCCATCTCCGCTTCACGTTGCCTCTGTTCCGCCATCATTCGTGCACGCTGGTCATCGAACATCATGGATTTCACCTCCTTGCGATCCTCAGTCTTTATGGGACTAATTTCTTACTGAAAGCACTAACACGCCGCTTTTAGATTAGCGAACATTCAGCAGGTTGGTTTGCTCGTAGCCGGATGATATCCCCTGCGCTCCATAGCATCAAGGCGGAGGGATGTGAGTATTGAAAGAATCGACGTCGTACTAGTGATGAACGGAAAGCGGAATGTGAGGAATATCGGAGAACTAGGACAGATTGAGGCGATCCGCTTTTTAACCCCTGAGTAGCCCGGGAGGTTTGCCCGCCGCTAGAAACTCTTCACGATTGTCTCCAGTGCATGTTTGATTTCAAGACATCATCGGATAGCGTGAAATCCAACGTCACCAGCTCACCCCACCCACGCCTTGTCGCCCTTTCGGCTTTGTGATATATCAAGCATACGTACATGCCGATAAGTCGAGATTCTTCGTCGTCCTTAAATGATCGTCGAAATTCCCAATAACCGCACCCGTCTGACTATCCGTTGGCTCCCCACTGAGCCCAGTGCGGGATATTTTATGATGGTAGGTTCAAGTTCATTTTCCTGAGAGATTTCTCAAGCGTGATCCTACTTCTTGGGCATCCACTTCGTTTGACCACTCTTCGACCCGCCCTTCGTGAGAAAGTATTGATTGAAGGCTCGGACATCGCTCGTCTTTCCCGTCCTAAATATCTCGTACACCCATCGAATCAAGGTGCGAAATGCCTCCTTGTCTTCTGAGCAGCTCAAGATTTCAGCGTTCTGAGCCGACCACGAAGGGTCCCATCTTGCTGGGCCATCGTATGTTTGGCGCATACCATAATTTCCAGTGTCGCTCGATTTTATCCTTTCCGTTCGCTTGGTCGTGAATTTGCCCCAGGTCAATAATCCTCCAGTCAAGACCGCAAGGAAGTTCGGGGATAGACTATCACCGGTCTCACGAGTGAATTCTAGGTATGTATCCATCAGCGTGTCAGGACTCATCTGCACCGAACCCGCAATTATGAAGCCGAAAATCTGTCTTGTCTCGTCAGGTTGCCGGCGCTCTGTAACGTCTGTAATTGATGGGTTTTGTAGGTTGCTATAGCTCCGCTCCAGGACTATCGGATTTCCCGTTGTCGGATGAGGCATGAAATCATGCACGGCGTAGCGCTGGAGTTGCTTGACCGATGAGATCTTCACAAACTCCTGCTTTAGCAGTGGCTTCGTCATAATGCTCTTCACCTGCCCCACGGCAATGACACCCTCGCAGGGGTAGTAGGTTGTGCCGGGTGTGTTGTTGATAGTCAACACCGGGCAAATGTCTTTCTCATACAAGACCACATCGGTCTGTTTGCTAGTAGCACCACTGGTGTCGATTACAAAGCCTGACCCTACACCGATGCCTCGAGGAAGAATCTGCTCTAACTTATCCCTAACAGGGAATTCCATTGCATCCCCGACGGCCGTGGGTGACGTAGCCGCTCTGGCTTTCTCAAAGTCGTTAACGAGATCTGTTCCAATGCCAGCTATGAAATTGTTTACGTCAAATGTCTTGTCCATATCTTATTCCTCTGTTCGTCCATGGCGAATGAATTCAATAGAGAACGGCAATAGCTTGTGATTTGTTCATTCGCTCTACTCAGTATAGATGGGTTCATGGACAGGGTGAAGCACGCCGGAATGCGTCAAATTGGTCTCACTTATGGCTCTTGCGCACGTCCCGCGCGGGCTTTCCATCGAGTCCTAAAGCTCTCCCGGACCATCACAGACCTGGCGGGCTCCTACTCCGTAGAAATGCAGCACCTGGCGGAGGCGTTGCAGTACCGCCCCCGCCTGTCCCTCTAGCCCCTCAACTCGTGGTCGTTACCCCCCACGCCTTGTCACCCTTCCGCCTTTGAAGTAGGGTAAAGCCTACGTGGGGGTGTCTGCATTGGCTGCCCATCCGTACCTCGGCAGACACCCTGGCAAATGCCCGTAACCGCGGGGCGTTTAGTCTTAGTGAGGGGGGAAGAAAAATGACGTCATTGGGTGTTCGGCTGGATCCCATCCCACAAATAGGAATTGAAGATTCCATTGGGCTTGCTCAGTTTGCAGAGTCGTTGGGCTATGACATGATCTGGGTGCCTGAAGGCGGCGGCTCCGACTCCATTACACGGCTGGCGGCCTTCGCCGGGTCCACCAGCAAAGTGCGGCTGGGCACCGGCATTCTTCCCGTCTTCTCCCGCACCCCGGCGCTAACGGCCATGACGGCCCTGGGCATGCACGTCGTCTCCGGCAGCCGGTTCACCCTCGGTTTGGGCGTAGGACACCGGGGATCTGCCGAAGGCATCCACGGCATCCCCTTCCGACGGCCCATGACGCGCATTCGGGAAACGGTGGAAGTGGTGCGGCAGCTCCTCAAGGGGGAGAGGGTGTCCTACCAGGGAAGGTTGTTCAACGTGAAGGACGGCAGCCTGGGCTACGGCGGCGAATTCAACGTGCCAATCTACATCGCCGCCCTTGGGCCGCAGATGCTTGAGCTGGCGGGGGAGTTGGCCGATGGGGTGCTCCTGAATTGGGCCGCGCCGTCCTATCTGGAGCAGGCCATGGAGCATCTGAACATAGGCGCTGCTCGGGCCGGTCGGGACCTCGAAGAGATCAGTGTGGCCTGCTACATTCGGGTGGCGGTGACGCCGGAGAAAGAACTGGTGCGCACCCCCTTGAAGCAGCAGATTCTGCGGTATTGCAGCATGGATTACTACAGGAATTTCTTCGCCAAAACGGGGTTTCAGGATGAGGCGGAGGCCATCGGACGTTACCTGTCGGAGGGCAACCGGGCGGCCGCGGCGAGGTCGGTTACGGACAGGATGCAGCGAACGTTGGCGGTCTTTGGAGGCGTGGACTACTGCCGGCAGGAAATCCAGCGTCGGCGGGACCTGGGCGTACAGATGCCAGTAATCGCGCCCTTCACCTTTGGTGGCGCCCTGAATTCCTACCACGCCACCATAGAAGCCCTCGCCCCGAGGGATGGGGAATGAGCGACGGCGGGGGAGTGCATTTCCCAAAGGAAGGCGAGGGCGAGGGGCGCTGGGTGCTGCTTCAGCCCTTCGACGGTCCCTGGTCGGACGATGACCGAAACGCCAACTTCAAGCAGCAGGTGGCCATATACAGCAAAGCGGATCCTATGACCACCCTGGACCGGATGAGTCGGAGCCAGGACATACCCGTTGGCGCCCTTGCCCGCTACGTGCTGGCGAAATGGGCCGCCTCGGGGAGCGATGGTTTGCTGGAGATTGGGCCCATGGTAGTGCGGCAGATGCAGCAGGTGGTGGACAGGGCGGAGTCCGAGGGCACCCCGGAGGCGAAGTTGGCGGCCTACGAGTCGCTACGACAGATAATTTCGTGGCTCGCCGTCCCATTGGAGAAACCTGAATAGGCTTCGACGTTGCCCGGGGAGTTTCCTTCCTAGAGCAAGCCGTTCGCAAGAGGTAGAAAATCATGCCGGAAGCGCCGGACCTGGAGATTGTAAAAGACTACCTGAACGACGCCGTAACCGGCCAGGAGGTCCTATCGGCGCGGGTGCTTCGTCCCACGGTGCTTCGCTCGCTCCACGGCGACTTCGCCCAAGACCTTCAAGGGCGAAGGCTTCAGGGCGTCGAACGACGGGGAAAGTTCCTTCTGGCTGACTTCGGCGACACTTCCCTGGTGGTAAATCCCATGCTCGCCGGCGCCTTCCAGCACTGTCCTTCGTCGGACAAACCCTTCAAGCGGGTATGCTTCACCATATCGCTGGCCGACGGTTGGGACCTGCGCTACCTGGACCAGCGGCAGATGGGGCGGGTGTACTACGTGGACGAGGAGTCCATGGCCCAGATCCCCAACCTGGGGGAGCAGGGTCCCGACGTTCTCGACTGCGTCTCCTTCGAGGAGTTCGAGGAGCGACTTCGCCCATTCTATGGCGAGATAAAGGGCATTCTCACCAGGGGCCGGGTGCTTTCCGGTATCGGCAACGCCTACGCCGACGAGATTTTGTTCGAGGCCGGCATTTACCCCTTCCGCAAGAAACGGGCACTGTCAGAAGGAGAGAAACGGCGTCTGCTGGAGGTGGCTCCAACGGTGGTGCGATGGGCTATGGATGAGCTGCGTCCCAGGGTGGGAGCGAAGATCCACCGCAAGATCAGGGACTTTCTGAAGGTGCACAACAAGGGCGGAGAGCCGTGCCCCCGGTGCGGCGCCACCATCACGCAGATAGGAAGCAACCAGCGCATCACAAGCTATTGCCGCCGTTGTCAACCCGGGCTGCTGTTAAGGAACTGAGGCGGCGGGATTTCAGAGCACGGCGAAGGATTTCGTCGGGTAGAGCATCAAAAACGCCTTTTCGTTGCAGTCCCTCTTAAAAACACATAGGGCATAATGTCGCGGCAAACAGTAGAAAATCTGTAGAAAAGCCCTAATCTCCATTAGTATACTTAGTTACATAATCGTCAGCGTCGGCCTTTATATGCCGGTTGCTGCAAAAAAGGAGTCGAAGAATTGAGAATTCTAACTGTGCTGGCCCTTGCGGTTATGGCCCTGCTTGTCGTTGCCTGCGAAGGTAAAGCCGAGGAGACTGCCACTCCCACTTCCGCCGCAGTGGCCACGCCTACGCCGACACCGGTTCCCCCGCCGACACCGGCCCCCACCTTGCGGGCCACGCCGGTTCCCACTCCTGAGCCGACCCCGGTCCCCACCCCGAGGCCGACGCCGCCCCCCACCCCCGCTCCGACGCCGACACCCGCCCCTACGCCTGAATTTGCTTACGCTTCCTGCGAGGAGGCTGAAGCCGGGGGAGAGCCTCGTGTTAGAGGTGGTGTTGGAGAGGGTCTCGGATTCTCGGCAAAGTTAGTTGACGCTCGTGACGGCGATAACGACGGCGTAGTGTGTGAGATATTGCCTGAGCCGACTCCTACACCGACGCCGCGCCCCACACCAACACCGACACCAACACCGACTCCCACGCCCACGCCCACGCCCACGCCGCCCCCCACGCCAGAGCCGACGCCTGAAGCTACCCCCGAACCTACGCCAGAGCCGACGCCGGAACCCACCCCCGTATCGACTATGAGGCCCGCGCCTACTCGGTTGCCTTCTGAGGGTGGCGCCTTTGCGCCTCCTCCCATTCCCAATATATTCACAGGGTCTGTCACCATCGACGGAGAGCCCGCCGCTGATAAAATCGAGATTTATGTTGAGATAGTTAAGGACAACGTGGTCTACGCAACCCCGTCAGTTCTCGTCTCAGACGGGAAATATATCTTTTTGAAAGTTGGCCCGCCCTCGGAATTCTACGACGATGAAACCATCAATTTTTACGCTTGGATTGATGGTGCCGGGGTACAGGCGGCAGAGACAGTCCCGTTCGACGCCTACACAAGCCTGCTGGACCCGTTCATCGATCTAGACCTCACCTTCACCATGCCCTAGCCGCAGCTTCTAAGCGAACGCAAAACGCCGCCTCCCCGACGGGTACTCCAGGGGAGGCGGTGTTGTTTTGCTAACTTGCAGGCGTCGGTATGGCCAGGAGTCGCATGGTGCGCTCCGCGGCCGCGGTGAGCAATTCAGAGGTCCTGGCTACGCTGACTCGCATGGACAAGGGTCTATCGACGATGCAGACCGCTGCGGTTATGCCGTGCTCGTAGACGGCTTCGAAGCCCCGGCCCAGGCTTCCTGCCAGGGCGATGACGGGGATTCCCAGGGCTGCGGCCCGCCGGGCCACCCCCACGGGGGCCTTGTTGTAAACGGTGGAGGCGTCCAGTCTTCCCTCGCCGGTAACGACCAGGTCCGCGCCTTGCAGGCGGGTGTCGAAGTCCAAGACTTGGCAGACAATGTCGATACCGGACCGCACCTGACCGTCGCAGAAGGCCATGAGCCCGGCGCCCAGACCGCCGGCGGCTCCTGCCCCGGGCCGCTCGGCAACGTCTATGCCCAGGGACTCCCGTACGACGGAGGCGTAACGCTCCAGGGCTTTGTCGAGGACCCGCACCGTATTGGCGTTGGCCCCCTTCTGAGGGCCGTAGACGGCGGAGGCGCCTTCCGGGCCGCAAAGGGGGTTGTCTACGTCGGACGCGGCGATGATTTCCGCTCGCTTAAGGGCCGGATGCAGGCCCAAAACGTCGATGGAGGCCAGGCGGGAGAGAGCAGCCCCGCCGGAGGTAAGCGGAAGGCCCTTCGAATCATAAAATCTAGCGCCCAGGGCCCAAGCCATGCCTACTCCCCCGTCGTTGGTGGCGCTGCCGCCCATTCCGACGATGATGCGACGGTATCCCCTATCCAGGGCGCGTTTGATTAGCTGGCCGGTGCCGTATGTGGAGGTGTGACGGGGGTTTCGGTCCTTGTATGGAAGGAGCGCCAGTCCCGACGCCTGGGCCATCTCTATAACGGCAGTCTTGCAGTCCCCCATGACTCCCCAGCGAGCCTGCACGCGCTGGCGCAGTGGGCCGTTTACTCGGCTGGCGAAGGTTTGCCCCGACGTGGCCTCAACCAGGGCGTCCAGGGTGCCGTCCCCTCCGTCGGCCACGGGGACCAGGACTGTCTCCGCCTTGGGAAAGACGCGAAGAATCCCTTCCTGAATGGCTCGGGCAGCCTCCGGTCCGGAGACGCTTCCCTTGAAGGATTGTGGCGCAATAACTATCCGCATGATGTTAAATTATACACCGTGGTTTATTGCAGCCTCGCCCTTTGCTAGAATCCAAGCACTTGGGAAAGAAAATTACGTAGCACGAAGGGAGGCGCGGCATGACTTCAAAACAGGAACTCAAAAATCGGGTGCGGCAGGCCATTGATGATAAGGCCGACGAGATTGTGCGGGTGTCCAAGACCATACTCGACAACCCGGAAACGGGATTTCGGGAGGTGAAGACCGCCAAGCTGGTAACGGAACTCTTTGGGGAATGGGGTATCCGGCATCGAAAGGGATTGGCCCTCACCGGCGTCAAGGGCGTGGTCGAAGGCGGCGCGGCGGGGCCTACGGTGGCGGTGTTGGGGGAACTCGACTCACTGATAGTTTCGGAGCATCCCCACGCCGACTCGGATACGGCGGCGGCCCATGCCTGCGGTCACCACGCCCAGATAGGAATGCTGATGGGCGTAGCCTGCGGGCTGATGTCTTCGCAAGTCATGGAGCAGCTGGGCGGTCGGGTGGCACTCCTCGCCGTGCCGGCGGAGGAGTATATAGAGATTGAGTACCGGGACGAGCTGCGCCGAGGCGGCAAGTTGGAGTTCCTTGGGGGCAAGCCGGAGCTGATCCGGTTGGGGGAGATGGACGACGTGGACATGGCGTTGATGTGCCACACCACCAGCGAGGCATCGGAGAAGCAGCTGTGCATCAGCGGGACCAACAACGGGACCCTGGCCAAGAAGATCCGCTTTCTGGGGCGGGCAGCCCACGCCGGAGGCGCGCCCCATCTGGGGGTGAACGCCCTCAACGCCGCTTCTCTGGCGCTCATGGCCATCCACGCCAACCGCGAGACCTTTCAGGAGAGGGATACTATCCGCGTCCACCCCATCATCACCAAGGGCGGCGAGGCGGTGAGCGCCGTCCCCGCCGACGTGCGGATGGAAACTTTCGTCCGCGGCGCGACTGTAGACGCCATTATGGACGCCAACCGCAAAGTCGACCGGGCGCTGCGGGCGGGAGCGATGGCCGTGGGCGGTCAGGTGGAGATTACCACCATCCCAGGCTACCTGCCCCTTCGACAGGATCAAACGATGAACGAGATGTATCGGGCCAACGCCGTGTCGCTGGTGGGCGAGTCGAATATGGGTGTAAGGCGTCACGGCACGGGGTCGACGGACATGGGGGACGTGAGCCAGCTTATGCCCGCCATTCACCCCTATGTGGGCGGAGCGACGGGGTTGGGTCACGGGAACAACTACGTGGTGCGGGATTACGGCCTCGCCGTTGTAACGGCGGCAAAAGCCCTGGCTGATACTGTCATAGACCTGCTGGCCGACGGCGCGGAAGGTGCGGGAAAGGTCTTGGCCAATCACCAGCCGGCTATGACAAAGGACGAGTACCTGCATCTGATGCGTGGCCTGGCGAAGGAAGAACTCTACACCGCCCCTGACGGAGACATTTAAGAACCTAGCGGGTCTATGGGTGAACCAAGGGAATCGCCGATGAACGAGGCAATGTTTACAGGACTGGGGGCCAGGGTTGCATGAAGCGTAGAGAACCGGCCCTGTGCGACCTATGCGGCGCGCCGATGGAAGACGTTCAGTGCAAGCTGCGATGCCGCAACTGCGGCTACACCCGCGACTGCTCCGACCCGTAGAGAGAAATCCCTATATCATCTCCTTGAACTGTGGTCGGGCAGCTACGCGTCCACCATATGTCTAGTAGAGGTACTCGTGGGCGATGGAGTAGCCGTTGGCCCAGGCGTCGTCTTTGTGTGTCCTAAAATGGAGGTATACGGATAGGACCACTTCCTGGTGGTCGCTGGAGACCCTGGCGTAGGAGCGCCGCTGGTATGAGTGGCTGTAGAGTTCTATTCATGTCGAGATACTCCTAATGGGTTTCAAAATCGTTGTATCTGGGAACGGTACCCATCTCAAGGACGGCGTAGATCTCGAAGAGGGTCTGCTCCAATTGATCAGGGACTGCAACAGCACGAAATGTCATGGCTCGTACCCTGTGGCGCTGTTGGCGATATTCTTCGCTGTAAGCCTTCTCAATTTGTACCGCGCTGCCCTTGGGATGGTTCAGGGACTCCCTCAAAAGCTTGAACGCGAATGTAGCCGAATGTCGGTCTGAACTCTCCGCTCCATGCTCTCGAATACGGCGGCGCATGTGATTGGAGCGTCCCACGTAGATGGGATCGCGGTTCTCGTATAAAACGTAGACGCCCTTTGAAGGAGCTTCTCTATATTCGCACCACTTGCACTCTTTGCCGTTATGGAGTTCGTCCATCAGCCGTTTCATATTGGCAATTGCTTCCCAGAATCTTGTGGTCATATTGAGAGTCCACGTCGAGGCATACTGAACAATGCTCCTCTATAATGTTGTCTAGGGCTAGAGGTGCTAAGCGCCGGCGTCCGATTCCTGCCCGGCTGTTGCGGCAACAGTGGTCGGCTCAGCCACCGGAATCACCTGCAACCGCCGTCCAATGGCCCCCAGGGCGGCGTCCATCATGTCCAACCGTGACCGGTGTTGAACGTCCAACACCCGGTCCACCTGTGGCATGTGCCAGCCAAGGCGACGTGCCAACTCCGCCTTGCCGACCCCTTGCTCGCGCATACCCTGGTAGAGCATCACCTTAACTGAAGTAAGCGTCGGCAAGATGGCGCACGTCTCGCCCTGGGAAGGTGTGGGGATATCCTTACGGTCGTGGATGCGGGCAGCTATGGCCTCTTCCAGGGCGTGAATGGCGCGGGCTACCGCTTCCTCACGGTCATCCCCGAAGGTGGTCAACTCCGGGAAATCCGGGGAAGTCGCCATAACTGTCCCGTCGTCGTCTTCAAGCGTTATAGGATATGCAAGCATCAGTTCAACCCCAGGTCTTTCTTGATCTTCGCAACGAGTCCCCGCCCTAGTTCTTTACCGCCGCCGTGCATCGGCAACTGGCTTGTGCGGTTTCCGAGTCGGACGGTGAGATGTCCGCTGCCACCCTGATGGGTATGGAAGGTGCAGCCTTGTTTTCGCAGCCAGCGACGAAGCTCCCGTGCGTTCATCCTTTCATATGATGAACAACACTTGTGTTGCTGTCAACATTCGTGTTGTTCGGTCCTTGTTTCAGACAGCATCAAAGCGACGTGGTCAGGCTGTTGGCGGCAGCGAAAACGGCCACCAGCGGGGGTAATCCCGCAGCGCCAGATGCCGGAACAGCCACGGATGCGCCTCCACCGCCAGTTTCAGCGCCGCCTCAGACACCTGCTGGATGGTGAAGTGGGCCTGTCGCTGGATTCGAAGCTTGAACAGGTGGAAGCACTCCCTCGCGTTCAGCTTCACCAACGCCCTCCGCCTATGAGCGTGGGTCACGAGGTAAGGAGCCGCTGCGGATTGGACTCCGTGAATCTTCCAGAAACCCGCTTCCGCCGCTTCCACCGCCTCGTTGAACCGGTCTGCCAGACCTGCCTCCTCAATCAGCGGCGGCGTCACCGCTCCGTGGACCACCGTCAGAGGTTGGGGAAAGTAGCTCTGCATCCGGTGCCGCTTGTACTCCCGGTAGGCCCCGTAGTCCATGACCAGCTCGAAGACGTAGTCCACCAGTTCAAACTCCCTCGGCAGCGAGTCGTGCGGGCCTAGATTCTGAAAGCTCCGCCCGATGATCTCCTGCCGGCATTGCGGCGAAAGCCCGCGCACCTCGTTGATTACCGACTGGTGCGGAGCGTTGGAGAACCTGTAGGCGAGGGCCGCCGCAAGCGTGATGTCGGCCTGTGGGTCGAAGGACACCAACCGGGCGTCTATTTTCCCCTCTGAAGATGTTTCGTCCGTCGCTGCCAGCTCTTCCTGCAACTCCCTGGTGTCTGCCAGATAGGGGTTGAAGTCGGCGTACTTGACCAGCGTCGGGGTTATCTGTCGTCCCTTTTGCTTCAGTTCCTCGCCCAACTCTCGCTCCTCCAGAGTGGGGGCAGAAAGAAGCTTGGTCACGGCGTGCTCCATGCTGCGGGCGTTCATGGTGACGCCCACGTTGGTTAGGGTCGCCGCGGGCAGGATGAAGCGGCAGCTATCTATGGCCAGCCGACGTATTCGCAGGTTGTAGGCCCCGACTCGTTCCTTTTCCCGTCGGGGCCGCGAAGTGCGTAGGTGCGTGCTAAGTCCGTCTAACAACTCCTCGTAGGCCCTGAACAGGCCGTGACATGTCTCAACGTACACGCACTGCAGTTCGGGGTTCCCGTCAAGCTCCTGGGGCACGTGGAAATAGTCCGACGGCATAATCTGAAACCGCGACGACTTCTCCGTATACGAGGCCAGCCGGTTGTCTTCCAGGGTGTCGCAGGCCAGGCGGGACACGTTCTCCACGGCCAGGTGGAGCACTGCGTGTTCCGCGACGGAGGCGTGTCCGTAGCCCAGCACCCACCGTTCGTGGAACCCGGCGGCTCGCTCCTTGCTGACCTCGAGCGCTATTTCGTCGAAGGGTTCGGGACGGCGCGAGGTCATGGCGAACACCACGGCCAGCTGTTCCTCCGACAGATCGCGAGGGCTTAGGGGGTAGATGCGGCGCGGGTGTTCGGGCGGGTTCATACCCCGCCTGCTGTCATTACTATGGAAATAGCCGTTTCCATCACCTCATCTGACCCTGTCTAGGCCATACCGATTCCGAACGGAGCGCAGCGCACCCCTCACATGTCATTCTGAACGTAGCGAAGCGGAGTGAAGAATCTCGTTGGTTACGGCACCGTTGGCGCAGGGCCGACGAGATTCCTCGAGGGACTCGGAATGACATGGGGGGCGTTGGAAGCATGAGCGGTCAGGCCTTCAGGGTGGCGGGGTGTTCCAGCAGACGCTTCAACTCGTGAAGGAAACGGGCGCCCCCGGCCCCGTCCACCACCCGGTGGTCGACGGAAAGGGTGGCCTTCATCATCCGCCCAACGACTATCTCATGGTTCTTTACCACCGGCTTCTCCTTCACGGACCCGATGGCCAGCACCGCCGCGTTGGGTGGGTAGATGATGGCGGTGAAGCTCTCCACGTCGTACATCCCCATGTTGCTGACGGCGAAGGTCCCGCCGGCGTACTCCCGGGGCTTGAGGGCGCCGCCGTGGGCCCGCTGGATGAGGTCCCGGCTAGCCTTGCTGATGTTCACCAGGTCCCGGTCCTGGCAGTCGAGTATGGCAGGGATGACGAGTCCCTCGTCCAGCGCGATGGCGATGCCGATGTTCACGTGGGGGCTGCTGACGAGCCGGTTGTCTTTGAAATAGGAGTTGAAGGCGGGGTACTTGTCGATGGCCAGCGTACTTGCCTTGATTATCAGGTCGTTGACGCTCACGCGGACGCCCTGGGGAAGCTCCTTGTTAAATTCACGGCGGAACTCCGTGGCGGGGGTCATGTCGATCTCGGTGATAACGTAGAAGTGGGGGGCATCCCGCATGCTTCGGGTCGTGCGGGAGGCAATAGTCCTCCGCATGGGACTGAGGGGTATTTCATATTCGTCGTTGGCAACGCTTGCGGTGGGAGAGGAAGTCTCTGTGTCGGAAGGCTGGGCGGCATCAGCCGCATCTACTTCGATGACGGCCAGCGTCGTGCCCACGGGGACGACTTCGCCGGCTGGAACGTCAATGCTCCGCAATACCCCGCTCGCCGGCGCGTCCACCTCCACGATGGCCTTGTCCGTCTCGATTTCGACGATAACCTCCCCTTGGGCCACGGGGTCGCCCGCCGCCTTCAGCCACTGGACGACGGCGCCGTCCTCCATCTCCTGGTCCAGCTGGGGCATCTGAATGGTTGCGGCCTGGGACAAATTCTCCTCCAGAGGTGAGTGGGCCAATCCGGCCTCCGTCGAGTTGCGAATAAATCAGGTGTGCAGCGAAGCTCCTGCAGCGTCGAGGGAGGCCTCCTTGAGAGCTTCCGAAAGGGTTGGGTGGGCGTGGACCATCCAGCCCAACTCGGTGATGCCGCCTTCCAGCATCCTGGTCATGGACACCTCGGCCAGCAGCTCCGTAGCGTCGGCTCCTATCATGTGCGCGCCTATAATCTCTCCGTAGGCGGCGTCGGCAACCAGCTTCACCATCCCCTCCGACTCGCCCATAGCGGCGGCCTTACCGCTGGCCTGGTAGGGGAAACGGCCCACCTTCACGTCGTAGCCCTCGGCGCGGGCCTGCTCCTCCGTGAGCCCCATGCTGGCCACCTGGGGGTTGCAGTATGTCGCCTTGGGCATGTCGAGGTAGTTGAGAGCGGGTGGATTGCGTCCGGCCAGCCGTTCCGCCACGTAGACCCCCTGCGCCGATGCGGCGTGGGCCAGGGGGAGCTTGCCGGTGACGTCGCCGATGGCGTAGACGCCGGGGACCCCGGTCGCGAGATCGTCGTCGACGGGAATGAAGCTGTTCTGGGGGGTGATACCGATGGCCTCCAGCCCCAGGCTTTCCACGTTGCCCTGAATGCCGATGGCCACGAGGACGCGACCGCAGGGCACGTCCACCTCGCCGGTACCGGTTTCCACCCGCAGGACAGCGGAGTCGCCGTTCCGTTCAAAGGCGAAGGCCCTGGCGCCTGTCATTATGTTGATGCCCTTTCGCCTCAGGGACCGCTCCAGCAGCTTGCTTATCTCCGCGTCCTCGTTGGGCAGCAGCTGGGGCATCATCTCAACGATGGTGACGTTGACGCCATAGGAGTTGTAGACCGATGCAAACTCGACGCCGATGGCGCCGCCGCCGAGCACCACGGCATTGGAGGGCAGGTCCGACTGCTCTAGGGCCTGGCGGCTGGTGATGACCACCTGCTCGTCGATGGGCAAAATGGGGAGGGTACGGGGCCGGGCGCCCGTGGCAATGATGATGTTTTCGGCGCTTATCACAGTATCGTCGGGGGAGACGCGTAGGCTGTGGGCGTCGATGAAGCTGGCCTCTCCGACCACGTGGTGGATGCCGTTCTTCCGCAGCAGATGGGCGATGCCGCGCACCATCCGGTTGACGACGCGGCGGCTGCGCTGGATGGCCTTGGAGTAGTCGACGGTGAAGTTATCGAAGGACACGCCGAACTCCCGGGCGCGGTGGAATAGGCTGACGACCTCCGCGTTCCGAAGAATCGCCTTGGACGGGATACACCCCCAATTGAGGCAGACGCCGCCGAGGGCTTCGCGCTCAATGACGACGGTGCGGAGGCCCAGCTGCGCCGCTCGAATGGCGGCAACGTACCCGCCGGGGCCGGCGCCAATAACGGCCAACTGGTACTGGTTAGAAGGGACAGTCAAGGGCTAGACTCCTCCCAGGCTCGCGTGGGGCTGCAAAAATCAGTAGGCCTGATTATACCCAGCAGGAGCCTTGGGGGGAAAGGGGGGGTTAGGGTGGTCTTGATTGAACGACTCAAGAAATTACGGAGGCTGTTAGGAGAGAGTCGTTTCGCCTGAAAACGCTTTGGCTGTTGTTGACACCATTCTCCCTTTAGGATTATCCTAGTAAACCTATTAACACCCTAGATTGCGAACCAAGACAATCTAGTGCCAATTAACCCCAGCGGGTTGCCTTTGTGCAACCCGCTGCCTATTTTCCTAGAGTGTTCCGATCCAACAGTCGCTTAGAAAGTTGGAATCCAGCGATACGACCTTGTCTACCGCGTCCCGAAGCCTATGAGATCCTACCCCAGGAAATAGGGCAGCTTCGACATGCAGACCCCGGCCTTTGACGGCTTGAACTGCATCTACAAAGTCTGTATCTCCACTAACCAGAACAGCGACATCGTAGTTGCCGGCGAAAGCATGCACGACCATGTCGGTAGCTATCCGGACGTCCACCCCTTTTTCTGTAGGAGGAATGTCGGGCAGACTGCTATGATAAACAAGGCGGCCTAGACGCAATTCAAAGTAGTCGATCCTTCGGAGCACATCAAAGAATTTCTGTTGACTCTGATAAAGTTCTGGCTCTCTTGTTTGGTCCATCGGAGCGTTGTAGTAATAGGTTCGGACCAATTGCCGATCACCACCAACGAGTTTCTTGGGAAACTTGGCGAGATCCAAGCCCGTTCGGCCTTCCGCGGACTTTAGAGAATGATAAAGATTGCTGCCATCGATGTAGACCATAACCCTATCTGCCATAGATCCAACTTCTTAGGTGATTCCAAAAGACCGTCAAGGGCTAGGCTCCTCCCGGGCTCGCTTGGGGGCTGCGAAAATCAGTGGGCCTGATTATGCCCAGCAGGAGGGTTGGGGGGAAAGGGGGGGTTAGGTGGTTAGTAAGGAAGTTGGTCTCCCTTCCCTTAGTTGCCGCAGGTCGCATGAAGAAGTTTAGGCTAGTAAGTGTCGCCAAGCTTGAGACACACGTACCCATATGTGAGGCCGGTGACCTCGATTATGTGGGCAATTGTTGCTCCGCATCAAGTTGTGTCTGCCATCACTAATTGTGTGCCTGGCGGGATGGCTGGCGGTCTTATAGCCAATGGAGGGTCGCCTATTTTTCCATGATAATAAAGCAAGTCTGGTCTTCTGCGTTTCCCATGTTCGTGATCCCCATCCAAAGTTAATAGGGCATCTACTCTTTCCGTAAGTGCAGTAGCAACATGCACAGTGTCAGCTGGAGCTAGCCTAGGGTTTGTCGAGCCGATGGAGCTAGCCAGATCTGCAATTCGTGGGGTAAGCGTGACAACGCGCACGTAAGGACGATTTGAATAGAAGATGTCCCGGATGATTCGGTATCGAGATTCATCGTGATTGGGATGCCTCCTAAGTTCAGCCAATACCAATGTTGAGACTACAATAAGCCTCCCGTTTGACGGAGACTGGGCGCTTCTAATCAGGGCATCCACCGCTTCTGCGGCTGACTGTTCGTCGGGACTGTTCTTGAGATAGGCGATAAATAGGCAAGTATCCCAATACTCGCTAATCATGTTCGGATTCCCTCATCTGGCGGACATACTCATACGAGGACAAGCTATTCGTGAATTCAGGCATTGTTCCTCGGTATTCTGTGATGTCTTCTACTTCAGGGTCCGGGACTCGCTCAAGATAACTCGGATCGGTTAGAGAGACAGGCACACCATCATGCCTGTAGCGAATAAACCCCTCCGCAATCACCCGACAACCAAGATTATCTTTTACTTTGGGCAGAAACTCGTCAGGAAACGAACATCGCACTCTGTATTCAGTTGCGTGTTCGAATATGACAAAGTATGGCTGGCGCCTAACGGAAATGACATCAAGCGTCCCTTCGATTGAAGACCAGGCAGCATACTGTACTTGAGTAGGCTTCTGCCTTTTTTGCACCCGCGGCTCAATGCGCAGAGGCTCGTGTCCGTCTGCTTCGAGTGACGCTGGGGACGTTCGCTTAATCCTGTTGACGAGACGCTGCATGGTTTGTCGAGCATCAGCGGATATCGTGGGCGGCCATTCACCTTGGCGTCCTTCTCCGGCCCTAAAACCTTCGTAAGCGTCGGAAATGATGTCTTGCAATTCCTCCGGTCCGACGCCATTGACCGAAGCGGTGATGTGAATGTCATCAGCGTTAACCCACCAAGTTGCATGAGGAGGTTGACCGCTTCGACTTTCCTCAATGCTCCTGAGTACGGTGCGAATGTCTCTGGTGGTGTTTACAAAGAACTCTAACGGCAACCCAGGGCGTTCCAGTCGCAGTTGCAAGCTAAACCTTTCCCGTTCAGCAGCCATCTTTTTCTCCATGCGAGATAGTCGTGATATTGCAGTTGCTCTAAGTTTCCTAAGCCTTACTAGGCGATGCCATTAGGCAGGACTTTGGGTGTGAATGAAAGGCAAAGTAAGCGACATAGTCACCGCCTTTGACCAAAGCTTAGTTCGAGGAAGTTTCACCGAATCGGTAATCCGGAGGGCAAACCGCCTGTCCAAGTGAAGCCTCTAAATAGGCTGTCAACAGTACCGGCATACTATCACGAAATTGCCCCCTTTGGTAGCCCATAGCCAATTGTGCGCTCACTGCATAACCTACCTTAGGAGACGTCCCCCACCTCGCCCTCAAACACTGAAGTGCAGCGTTACCACCCCGTTGTCGTAGGGGAGGGAGTTGACCCATCCCATCACCTCCGCCTTTTCGTCGGGGCGCAGTCCTTCTGACGCGGCGAACTCCTCGGCCAGACGCTCTAGGGTCTCCTCGTCGTACTGTGCTAACGCATTCCCTCCCTCGCCAAACTGCCAGTCCGCCTCCCAATAGTATTCTGCCAGATGCCAGGCGAACTTGTACGTCGGGCCCGTAAGCCGCTCCATGTACTTGAATGTCACAACTCCAACGTCTAATGCCATATCCGCTCCCCCGTTCTTTAGCTAGAATGCCCATTCTACCGGACCCGGCGGCATTTGTGAGGACCCCACCAAAGAAATGCGCGGGGTGGTTCGTTGACGCTGCTGAAAGCGCAATGCTATAGTTTATGGTGTAGATAGGCCCCAACTCCGGTGACGTCGTAGGAGAATGAATGCCTGAAGCCTTGGCGGAAAACTGGCTGGCGTTAATGCTTGCGGGCATAGTCGCTTTTGTGGCAATCGCCCTCATGTTCGCCGCATCCTTCATCATCTCCTCCAAGCGGAAGTCGGACATCAAGGAGACCCCCTACGAATGCGGCATTCCCGCCGCTCCCTACGCTTTCTCTCAGATAAACATTCGGTACTATATTTTTGCCATCCTCTTCCTCATATTCGACGTGGAAGCCGTGTTCCTGTTCCCCTGGGCGGTGGTGTTCATGGGCAACAACATCGCCTTCTACGCCATGATGATTTTCCTGGGAGTATTGTTCTTTGCCATCCTCTACGGGTGGAAGAAAGGAGTTCTAGAATGGCGGAGGTGATTAAACCAAACTCCGGCAACGTGCCGGGTCCCAGTCTGTTGAACAAGGGCATGCCGGGCGTCATTACGGCCCAATCCGAGCAGCTCTTCGCCATGGCTCGAAAGTCCTCCCTCTGGGCGATGACTTTCGGGCTGGCCTGCTGCGCCATAGAAATGATGTCCACGTACATGGCCCATCACGATTTCGATCGGTTCGGCGTAGTGCCTTGGCCTTCGCCCCGACAGTCGGACGTGATGATAGTGGCGGGCACTGTCGTTAAGAAAATGGCCGACCCCATCCGGCTGCTGTACGAGCAGATGCCGGAGCCCAAGTGGGTGATTGCCATGGGCAGTTGCGCCACGAACGGCGGGCCCTACTATCGCTCCTACTCCGTGGTCATGGGTGTCGACCACATTGTGCCGGTGGACGTTTATGTTCCCGGCTGCCCGCCCCGTCCGGAGGCGCTGATGCAGGGAATCCTGAAGCTCCAGGAGAAGATAATGCAGGACGCGAAGGGTGAACCGGCGCGCAGCTAAGGGCAAGGAAGAACCTGTCGACGAGATGGCGGCCCTTACGCCAGAAGGCCGCCGCATTCTGGACGTAATTGCCCAGGCCCTGAAGGGGCGAAAAGTCGAGACGGGCGCGGTGCTGGACAGGCCCCGCATATCCATAGATTCGGCGGACGTAGCGGATGTCTGCCGCACCCTGAAGACAAACCCCAGGACTGCCTTCAAGACGCTGCTTTGCGTCGCCGCTGTGGACTACAAGGACTACATCCAGATGGTTTATCTCCTCCATTCCAGCACCGAAGAACAGACCCTGGCGATCAAGATTGACCTGCCCTACGAAAACCCGCGCCTCCCGTCGCTAACGTCGATTTGGCGGGCCGCCGACTGGTACGAGCGAGAGGCCCATGACCTGTTCGGTGTCGAGTTCGAAGGCCACCCCGACCTCTCGCCCCTGCTTCTATATGACGGGTTCGAGGGGCATCCTGGACTGAAAGCGTTTCCCTTCCACGATTATGACGAATACTAATTCAAAACCGTTGGTGCTCCGCGGCGCCGTCATCAGCCAGGGGGAAGCCTTCCTGGCCACGGTGGATCGTTTGCCCCTCGTGTCCTACGGCGACACGGCGGAGGAGGCGGAGAGCCGGTTGGTGCGGGACTTTCGTAACTGGGCTGAGGCCAGGGAGGAAAAGGGGCTGCTGGAGAAGGAGCTAATCGACGCCGGCTACGAGAACGTGGACGAGTACACGGAGATTTATCTGATTTTTTCGGACGATGAATCGGACGATGGAGTCGAAGAGCAGCAGCTATGACCACGGTGAATAACGGCGAACACCTCGACATGATGTTGAACATGGGGCCGCAGCACCCCAGCACCCACGGCGTCTTTCGGATGCTCCTGCGGGTGGACGGCGAGGTGATCGTCGACGCCGAGCCGCACATTGGCTACCTGCACAGGGGGTCGGAGAAGCTGGCCGAGGGGGAGCAGTACCACCAGGTGGTTACCCTCTTCGACCGCATGGACTACATCAGCAACTTAAACAACGAGTGGGTCTTCTGCCGCGCGGTCGAGAAGCTCATGGGCGTGGAGGTGCCGGAGCGGGCGGAGTATATCCGTGTCATCCTTGGCGAACTGAACCGCATCGCCAGCCACCTGCTGTTCCTGGGCACTTTCGGGCTCGACGCAGGGGCGATGACGCCCGTCATGTTCTCCTTCCGGGGGCGCGAGCGAATTCAGGCCCTGTTCGAAGGCGTCACCGGCGCCCGCATGATGCACAACTACGTGCACGTGGGCGGCCTAAAAGAAGACGTGCCTCCGAACTTCAAAGAGATGATGGCGTCGCTCCTCGTAGAACTGCGCGAGGACGTGGAGGAGTGCGACCGGCTGTTGAGCTTCAACGAGGTGTTCGTGGCGCGGACTAAGGACATTGGCGCCATCGATCTTGATACGGCCATCGACTATGGCTGGACGGGACCCTGCCTGCGCGCCTGCGGCTTGGAGTACGACGTCCGCCGAGCCGAGCCTTATTCCATCTACGACCGGTTCGAGTTCAACGTGCCCGTGGGCCGGGACGGCGACTGCTGGGACCGGTACTTCGTCCGCGTTCTGGAGATGTACGAGTCGCTTCGCATCATAGACCAGGCCCTGGAGGGAATGCCGGCAGGGGAGGTCAACTCCGTGGGCGGCCGCCTCGTCCGTCCTCCCAAGGGGGACGTGTACGTGCGCGCCGAAAACCCCCGGGGCGAAATTGGCGTCTACCTCGTCAGCGACGGCACGGACAAGCCATACCGTGTGAAAGTCCGGCCGCCGTCCTTCTGTAATCTCAGCGCGTTGCGGCTCTTGGTCCAGGATACGTACATCGCCGACGCAGTGGTCATTCTGGGTTCCCTGGACATCGTGCTGGGAGAGGTGGACCGGTGAGCCTGCTGGACGTCCTACTCCTCATAATCGCCCTGTTGCTGCTGTTCACCGCGCTCTCCATCGTGGTGCTTACCCTGGTTTGGATAGAGAGGAAGTTCCTGGGCCGCCTGCAGCGCCGGCTTGGGCCGACGCGTACCGGTCCCTTCGGTCTCATCCAGCCCATCGCCGACGCTGTGAAGCTGGTGTTGAAGGAAGACCTGATACCTTCCAAGTCGGACAAGGCCATCTTCTGGGTGGCGCCTCTGCTGGTGCTGGTTCCATCCTTCATGATCTGGGTAACGATTCCCGCCGCCAAGGGCCTGGTGCTGCGAAACCTGGAACTGGGCCTCTTTGTGATAGTCGCGCTGCTGGTGGTCTCGATTCTGGGGTTGCTGCTGGCGGGCTGGGGTTCTGCCAATAAGTACGGCGCCCTGGGCGGGCTGCGGTCGGCGGCCCAGTTGGTGAGTTACGAGGTGCCGCTGGTTATGGTGGTGGTTTCGGTCGCCATTCTGGTGGAATCCCTGGACCTGCGGGTCATCGCCGCCAGTCAGGTGCCCTGGGGCGAAGCCAAAGAGGTGCTCAACGAGGTTACGGAAGCGGGTGGCAGCTTCAACCACATAGGAGTGCCCCTAATTGTCATATTCCCTCTGGGCGCGGTGCTGTTCCTCATTGCCGGCCTGGCCGAGGTGGGGCGCATACCTTTCGACATATATTTCGCAGAATCCGAAATCGTGGGTGGGCCTTTCGTGGAGTACAGCGGCGCCCACTGGTCGGTTTTCTTCCTGGCGGAGTACATCAACACCTTCCTGGTGGGGGCCTTGACCGCGCTGTTCTTCCTGGGCGGCTGGTACGGGCCCTTCCTGCCGGAGTGGATGTGGTTCCTGCTGAAAACCTACGCCGTCGTCCTCGTCATCTTCTGGATTCGGGGGACTTTCCCACGCCTGCGGGTAGACCAGTTGATGGCCTTCGGCTGGAAGGCGATGATTCCCCTCTCCTTCGTGGGTGTGGTCATCTGCGCCGTATACCGGTTCTACGACTGGCCGGCCTGGACCCTCAGCGTAATGTCTCTGGCCGTGCTCGGTGTGATAGGATATTGGTTGTACCGAAAGTTCACCCAGCCGGTGATCCGGCTGGCAAAGATCTACGGAAGGCGCCCCGGGAGGGTTGGCAATGTTAGCTAGTATGAAGGGGATGGTGTTGACCATCGCCTCGGTGTTCAAGAAGCCCGTTACGGACCAGTACCCCAACAAGCCCCGTAAGCTAGAGGACCGGTACATGGGCTTTCCCGCGCTGACGTGGGACTTTGACGTGGAGGAGCCTTATTGCACCTCCTGCATGGTCTGCATTCGCCAGTGCCCTACCCAGTGCATGAGCGCCACCATGAAGGACAATCCGCTGCATAAGGAAGGCAAAAGCAAGCGTCGTAAGATTGTCGACACCTTTGAAATCAACCTGAACCGGTGCATCTTGTGCGGCATCTGCGTCAACGTGTGCAACTTTGACGCCATCGTCATGAGCCACGAGCACGAGATGAGCGTGTTCGAGCGAAACGGCGACCGCGTGGACCTGATAGAACTTCTGGAGATGGGCAAGCGGTACCAGGATGATCAAGACTGGGTGCCGCCGTCTACCCTTAAGAAGAAAGCCCCGCCGCGCCGAAGACCGGCGGCCCGCCGGCCCCGACCGGCCAACAAAGCAGCGCAGGAGGAGAAGGCCCAACCCAAGGCCTAATTCTGACATGACCTGGTTCTTCTTCTTCCTCATTTCCGCCATGGTCTTGGGTGGTGGGTTGGGCGTGGTAGCGTCCCGCAACGTGGTCCATGCCGCCCTATTCCTCCTGTTGTCCCTCCTCGCAGTAGCCGGCCTCTACGTGCTCCTGCTGACGGAGTTCTTGGCCCTGGTGCAGATATTCATCTACGGCGGCGCGATAATCATCGTGCTGCTGTTTGCCATAATGCTGACCCGTTCTCGAGAATATCCCCGCATATCGGACAATGCCCAGTGGCCTCTCGCGGCGGTGGCGGCGGCGGCGTTCTTCGGCGTGCTGACCTTCGCCTTCTTGGTAAACCGGCCGGGGGTGGACGAGCGAAGCCGGGTGGCCTTCACGGACTTGGGCCGCTCCCTGTTCACAGACTGGGCCCTTCCCTTCGAGGTAGCGTCCATCGTCCTGCTCATCGCCCTGGTGGGGGCCATTGTCATCGCCCGAGAAGACGGGGGGAGGCGGGGTTGATAGATCTGGCCTTCTTCCAGATTGTGAGCGGCGCCCTCTTTGCCATTGGGCTGTACGGGGTGCTGGCCCGCCGCAGCGCCGTGCTGGTGCTCATGTCAATTGAGCTCATGCTCAATGCGGTAAATCTGAACCTGATAGCGACGGCGGCCTTCCTGGACCCGACCCACTTCACGGGATTGATAATCGCCATCTTTGTCATCACCGTGGCGGCGGCGGAGGTGGGCTTGGCCCTGGCGATCGTGCTCCGAATCTTTCGCAACCGGGCCACGGTCAACCTGGACGAAATAGATCTCATGAAAGGATAGTGTTGTTGAGTCACCGTAGAATTATGGGTAAGGGAAAAAGAAGCTAGATTATGCCAACTATGGAGTGGGCCTGGCTCATCCCTGCGCTGAGCTTCATTGCTTTCCCCATAATCGCCATCTTCGGGCGATTCCTGCCCGGCAAGGGTTCCTATCTGGCCATTCTGGCCATTGCCGCCGGCTTCGTTCTGTTCTGGTTCGTGGCCATCGACAGGATAGACCAGGGCGCGACGGGGCTGGACGTTTTCACCCAGAAGTGGTTCCAGGCAGGAAGCACCACCCTGACTTGGGGGATCATAGTAGACCCCCTGACTATAGTTATGCTGGGGCTGGTGACCTTTGTTGCGCTAATGGTCCAGGTGTACTCCATCGGTTACATGAAGGGCGACCCACGCTACGGCTGGTACTTCGCCCTGCACTCGTTGTTTGCCGCCTCCATGCTTGCGCTGGTGCTGGCGGACAACTTCCTTCTCCTGTACGTGGCCTGGGAGCTGGTAGGCGTCTGCTCATACCTGCTCATCGGCTTTTGGTACGAGCGGCAGTCAGCCGCTGAGGCGGCGAAGAAAGCCTTCATAACCACCCGCTTGGCCGACGTGGCGCTGCTTGTGGGAATTCTGCTCCTCTTCAAAACCATGGGCACTTTCAGCATGACGGAGACCTTCCACCAGGCGGAACTGCTGATGGCGGGGCAGGAGAGCCTGCTGACCAGCGGCACGGCAATGGCGGCGGCGCTGCTGCTGTTCGTGGGGGCCATGGGCAAGTCGGCCCAGATACCCTTCCACGTGTGGCTGCCCGATGCCATGGAAGGCCCAACGCCCGTCAGCGCGCTCATCCACGCCGCGACAATGGTCGTGGCCGGGGTGTTCCTGGTGGCCCGGACTTTCACCCTCTTCGAAGCGGCCCCCGACGCTTTGTTGGTGGTGGCCATAATCGGGTTGGCGACTACACTGCTGACGGCAACGATGGCCCTGGCCGCCACGGACTTGAAGCGGATTCTGGCCTACTCCACCGTGAGCCACCTGGGGTTGATGATGCTATCGCTCGGCGCATTTGGGTATACCGCCGCGATATTCCATCTCATGGCCCACGGGTTCTCGAAGGCGCTGCTGTTCCTGGGCGCCGGCAGCGTGATGCACGGGGCGGACCAGACGGACATACGGAAGATGGGCGGGCTGGCCAAGGTGATGCCACTCACGTCGTTGACCTTCGCCGTGGGAGCATTGTCTTTGGCGGGCATACCCATCTTCGCCGGCTTCTGGAGCAAGGACGAAATCCTGCTGGCCGTGCTGGAGCACCGGCACTGGCTCTTCCTGGCCTTCACCCTGCTGGCGGTCTTCCTAAGCGCCCTCTACATGGCGAGGGCCTACTTCATCGCCTTCAGGGGCCCGCTCAAGGAAGAAAACCGAAACGCTCATGAAGCGCCGAAGTCAATGGTGTTGCCCATGATGTTGCTGGCAGCAATGGCCGTGGGCTTTGGATTCATTGCCCTTGAGTGGGGCGGTGGGTTCGAGGGCATCGGGTCGTTCCTGTTCTTCGACAAGGCCCACGGGTTCCAGTTCAACGTGGCGCTGGCCCTCGGCTCCCTGGTCCTGGCCCTCGGCGCGGTGTACCTCGCCTGGGCGTCCTACCTGAAGGGCAAACCGTATATCTCGTGGCTCAAGGGAATGACGACGCCCCTCCCCGCGCTAGCGGAACGCGGGTATTTCTTCGACAACGTCTACCAGTGGACCATCGACCGGGTGGTGCTGGTTTTCTCACGCTTCATCGGCTTCTTCGACCGGGTGGTGGTCAACGATGCGGGGGTGGACGGCACGGCCAATTCCATAAAGCTCTCCTCCTTCAGCCTGCGCCGCCACGTGACGGGCCGTGTCTACAACTACGCCCTGGTCATGGTCCTTGGCGCGGTGGGCCTGGCGATTGGCTGGTGGGTAATGGTGGTGGGCGGCTAACGACATGGACGATTTCAAAAGCATAGCCCTTCTGCTGACCATCCTGCTGCCTGCCGGAGCGGGTACGCTGCTGGTGTTCATGCCGCGCAATCAGACCATGGCCATCAAGAGCCTTGCGGTCCTGGCAGGCGCGCTGACCCTCGCCCTGACTATCGTCATCTTCGCCATGTATGACTACGGCGAGGGGGGATACCAGTTCGTCAACGCGTGGCGTTGGTTGGACGATCCCATGAACATCGACTTCAGCATCGGCATCGACGGGATCTCCGCGCCGATGGTTCTGCTGACGGGGATCGTCATGTTTGCCGGCGTCCTGGTTTCCTGGAACGTGGCCCCGCGCTCCAAGGACTTCTTCATCCTGTTCATGTTCCTGGTCGCGGGGGTCTTCGGCGTCTTCGTTGTGCGCGACCTCTTCTTCCTCTTCTTCTTCTACGAGCTGGCCGTGCTGCCCATGTTCCCCCTCATCGGCATTTGGGGAAGCAGCACCGACTTCGGCAACTTCCTTCGCACCAAGGAATACGGGGCCATGAAGCTGACCCTGTACCTGGTGGCGGGGAGCGTGCTGGTGTGGATCGGCATTATCGCCCTGTACGTGGCGGCTAGCGAATTCCTGGGCGACAAGGGGTTCGGACAGGCAGGCTTCTCCCTGGAGCTTCTGGACACGCTTTCGGAGGACGGAGCCTTCAGCCGGAACTTCCAGCTGCTATTCTTCCCCTTCTTCATGTTGGGCTTCGGTATACTGGCGGGCCTGTGGCCCTTCCATACCTGGTCTCCCGACGGGCACGTGGCCGCCCCGACTGCGGTAAGCATGGTCCACGCCGGGGTGCTGATGAAGCTGGGCGCCTACGGTATCATCCGCGTCGGCATGACGCTGCTGCCGGAGGGCGCAGAGGCTTGGATGCCGGTGCTCATCGGCCTCGGGACGGTGAACGTCGTCTACGGCGCAATCTCGGCCCTCTCCCAGAAGGACCTGAAGTACGTTATAGGCTATTCCAGCGTCAGCCACATGGGGTTGGTGCTTATGGGCATTGCCACCCTGAACCCCCTTGGACTGAGCGGCGCCGTGCTCCAGATGTTCTCCCACGGCATCATGACGGCCCTATTCTTCGCCGTCGTCGGCATCATCTACGAGAAGACCCATACCCGGGACATCACGGTCCTGGGCGGGTTATCCAAGCGGATGGGGTTGACGGTGGCCTTCTTTGCTGTAGCGGGCCTGACCTCTCTGGGACTGCCCGGCCTGAGCGGCTTCGTGGCGGAGGTGCTGATTTTCATGGGGGTCTTCCAGGAATACTGGCCCCTGGCCGTTCTCGGTGTGGTGGGTGCGGCGATAACAGCCGTGTATATCCTGCGACTGCTGGCGCGGGCCTTCTACGGCCCCATGGACAAACGTTGGGAGAATCTCAGCGACGGCGGCCGGATAGAGATGAGCGCGGCGGCTATGCTGGTATTCATCCTCATATTCGTCGGCATATGGCCGCTGCCCCTTATGGACGTAATCAACAGCGGCGTTGCTGAACTCTTGAGCAGGTTCCCAGGCGTATGACGGAAAATCTGCATCTACTACTGCCGGAGTTTCTGCTGGCATCGCTGGCCCTGGTCGTGCTCGGCGTGGACCTGTTCCTGCCCGACAGGCGAAAGCACCTACTGGCCTGGCTCAGCGTGGCGGGCCTGGCGGGCCTGCTGGCCCTTGCTCTGTCGATGCTCTGGGGCAAGGACATTTCCCTCTACGGCGGCCTGATGAAAGCGGACGCCTACTCGCTGTTCTTCAAGGGCTTCTTCTACGTGCTGGGCGGTGTGATGATTCTGGCCTCCGTAGACTTCGTGAAGAAACACTTCCGAAGCCCCGGCGAGTTCTACGCCATAATCCTGTTTGCAGTGCTGGCCATGTCACTCATGGCCGCGTCGGTAGAGCTGCTGACGGCCTACATCTCCCTGGAGCTCATGAGCTTCAGCTTCTACATCATGGTCGCCTACGGAAGGAACAACCCCAAGTCCAACGAGGCTGGGGTGAAGTACATTCTCATTGGCGCCTTCTCCTCGGCCATCCTGCTCTACGGCGTGAGCCTGCTTTACGGCGCGGTCGGGGTTACCCGGTACGACGAAATATCCGTCGCCCTGACGGGGGCGATGGCGAACGCCGACGCTGTTTCGCCCACCCTCTGGGTAGGGTTGGCGCTGATTCTGGTGGGCTTGGGCTTCAAGGTTGCCGCGGTGCCCTTCCACATGTGGGCGCCGGACACCTACGAAGGCGCGCCCCTGCCGGTGACGGCCTTCCTCTCCGTGGGTTCTAAAGTCGCGGCCTTCGCCCTGCTCCTGCGGCTCTTCGGCGAGGCCTTCATGCCCACCATAGACCAGTGGCAGCTTTTGGTGGCGGTCATGGCGGCGATAACCATGGTGCTCGGCAACGTGGTTGCCATTGCCCAGCGCAACATGAAGCGTCTGCTGGCTTACTCCAGCATCGGCCACGTGGGGTTCATGCTTCTGGGCATTGCCGCCCTGTCGCACATCGGCGCGCAGTCGTTGATTCTCTACATGGTGGGCTACGCCGTGACGAGCATGGCGGTCTTCGTCGGGCTGATAGCCTTCTTCAACGTTACGGGCCGCGACGACATCGCCGACCTCGGCGGACTTGCGGACAGCCATCCATTCATCGCCGCGGCAATCGCCATAGGACTGTTCTCCCTCTCCGGTCTTCCCTTCTTCGCGGGTTTCACCATCAAGTTCTACCTGTTCACCGCCGCGGCCACCCAGGGCCTGTTATGGCTCGCCGGACTGGCCATGTTTAGCAGCTTGATATCGTTGTACTACTATCTAACGGTGGTTCGGCAGATGTACATCGAGCCTGCGCCGGCGTGGGCTATGGAGGATGCGGAGGACGAGGAGGACGCCGCCGAAGGGGAGCCGCCGTCCCGGGGTGCCCCCTCCAAGCTGATTGTGACCGTTCTGGCAGCGCTGACGCTGGGCGTCATTTTCGTGGGAATCTACCCCTTCCCGCTGCTGCAGGCCATCAAGGCCGCGACGGGCGCGCTCCTCGCCGCCGGCTAGCCGCCAGCGCCTACCCTTCCGAGTCTTTATAGGGTCCTCTTTAACCCTATTCCACAATGCCCCGTGTCTGAAGTGACTCAGAAACACTCCGTTCTGGTCTTGGCGACCATTTGCACGATAATCGGGGAGCAGGTAAAATACCGTGAACAGAACAGACGATTGATGAAGAAGGCCGGAAGAGATTGATGGATGTGTTTGAGCAACGCATGGACGGTATGGAAGAGCGGATGGGAGGCGTAGAAAACAACCAGGACAGGCTTGCGATCATCCAAGGCGATGTCCTGGAAATGCTGAAGGGACACCGTGAGGAAATCCTGGAGATAAGACGGAACAACGAAAGGCTCGCAATTATCCAACGCGACGTCGTAGAGATGCTGAAAGAACAGCGTCAGGAAATCCTGGAGATAAGACGGAATAACGAAAGGCTCGCAATTATCCAACGCGACGTCGTAGAGATGCTGAAAGAACAGCGTCAGGAAGTTCTGGAGATGAAGCGGTTCAACCAGCAGACCAGACAACTGTGGGTCCTGATAGCCCGCAAAATGGACTGGCTGGACGAGGATTTAGACATAGATAGTCTCTAGTAGGCTGCACTCAGCATTGCGTGGATCAGGGTGCAGAGTGTATTGACTTCATCCATTTCCGTAGTAACCACAAAAGATTCCCCACCCCGTCCGGCTAGCGGCGAATTTGGTATAATGGGCCTACCCTAAAGCTCGATGGTGAACCCCATGGATACCCCCAACAGGCCCCTCATCATTTCCGTCATCGGTGGCCGCTATCCATCCCCCCGGGCCCGCCGATACGCCGAAGAGGTGGGGCGGGAGTTGGCTCGCAACGGCGCTGTGGTGGCATGCGGCGGCCTTATTGGAGTCATGGAGGCCGTCTGCAAAGGCGCAAAGTCCGAGGGCGGGTTGACCATCGGCATCCTTCCCGGCAATGACCCCGAGGACGCCAACCCCTACGTGGACCTGCCCATCTGCACCGGCATCATGTACGCCCGCAACATGGTTGTCGTAAAGACAGGCCGCGCCGTAATCTCCATCGACGGCTCCTTCGGCACCATGTCGGAGATTGGCCACGCCCTGTCGGAGGACATACCCGTAATTGGGCTGGACACGTGGACCTTCTCTAATGAGGGCGAGGGCGAGGACCCCATCATTCGAGCCACGGATCCGGTGGACGCGGTTGCGAAGGCAATAGCCGCCGCCAAGACGCGGAAAACGCGGCCCGCCCGCCCCCAAAGGCGCTCTTGACCGTTATCGCCGATATCCGGGCGCGGGAGATTCTGGACTCCCGAGGCAGTCCCACGGTGGAGGCCGAAGCGCGTCTCACCGACGGTACCGTGGGCGTTGCCGCCGTGCCGTCGGGGGCTAGCGTGGGCGCTCACGAGGCCTTGGAACTGCGAGACCACGACCCTCATCGCTACGGCGGAAGGGGCGTCCTGAAGGCCGTCGACAACGTTCAGCGGCTCATAGCCCCGGCGTTGCGGGGCCGTTCGCCCTTCAACCAGTCCAACGTTGACGGGCTGCTTCTGGAACTGGACGGCACCGAGAACAAAGGCAACCTCGGCGCCAACACCCTGCTTGCCGCCTCCCTTGCCGTAGCCCACGCTGCCGCCGCCTCCAGGGGTGTGCCTCTCTATCGATACCTGGCGTTGAGCGAGAAGGTCACGTTGCCCGTGCCCATGTTCAATATCCTCAACGGCGGCGCCCATGCTTCGGACTCCATAGACTTGCAGGAAATCATGGTGGTCCCCGCCGGCGCTCCCAGCTTTCGGGAGGCCTTGCGGATCGGAGCCGAGATATACCAGGGCTTGAAGGTCATCATCAGTGGCAGGGGACTGAGCACCCAGGTGGGGGACGAAGGTGGTTTCGCTCCTCAGCTTCCATCCAACCGGGCTGCGTTGGAACTGGTGGCCCTGGCGGTGGAGCGGGCCGGTTACGTGCTGGGTGAAGATTGCTATCTGGCCCTGGACGCCGCCGCTACCGAGTTCATGGAAGACGGTAGATATCATCTACATCTGGACGATATCAGCCTGAACGCCGAGGGGCTGACGGACTTCTATCGGGGCTGGAGCCGGGAATTCCACATCCTAAGCATTGAGGACGGGTTGGGAGAGGACGACTGGTTGGGATGGTGGGAACTTTGCGACGCCCTGGGCCACTCGGTGCAACTGGTGGGCGACGACCTGTACACCACCAACCTTAAGCGTATCCGAAGGGGTATCCTGATGAAGACCAGCAACGCCGTGCTATTTAAGCTGAACCAGGTGGGCACGGTAACGGAGACGATTGAGGCCTTCGAGGAAACGCGCAAGGCGGGATGGGGCGCCGTGGTCAGCCACCGTTCCGGCGAGACGGAGGACACGACAATAGCGGACCTGGCGGTAGCCCTGGGCGCCGGACAGATAAAGGCGGGTGCGCCCTGCCGTTCCGAGAGGCTCGCCAAGTACAACCGGCTTCTTCGAATCGAGGAGGAGTTGGGCGCAGATGCGGAGTTCGCCGGAATGTCCGCCTACGCCTACTTGGGGAGAGGGAGAGGGTGATACAGGTGGTTCTAAGTTTCGAAGCCCGGCGCCGTAGACGATGAATGCACTGGTTGAGAAAAAGGAAGACGCGATGAAGAAGACCCGGGAGGAATTGGCACTAGGCTGGCTCAGACAGGGCAAGCGGCGCCTTGAATCCTGTACCGTTATGCTGGAGAAAGCGTTCTTTGAACAGGTTTGCTTCCATTCCCAACAGGCTGCGGCGAGGTCGCTCTCGTCCCTGGCCTTTCTAGGGGGCGGGCGGCGAGTTGATAGCCCCTCTTGCATACGGTTGATAGGTCAGCTAGAGAATCAGCATCCTTCTCTGACAGTCTTCAAAGAGTCGGCCGGGTTGCTGGACCAGGTATACACAAGTAGCCGTTATCCCGACGACGAGTTGGAAGTGGCTCCCTACGAGCTTTTCTCTCGCGGCCAAGCGGAAGACCTCATGGCCAGGGCGAGGGAAATTGCGGACGAAGCGGGACGTATCATTGAGCAGAGCGGTTGATGGATTCTCGATGTCGCCCATGCCCCTCACCTTGACCCTATTCCGGCCTATTGCTAGAATACCGTGGGTCTCCATTCGTCTTGAAATATGCGGGTAATTGGACTCACCGGAGGTATCGGCACAGGCAAGAGCCAGGCGGCCCGTATTCTGGAGGAGCGCGGCGCTGTAATAATCAACGCCGACGTGCTGGGGCATCTCGCATATAAGCCCAACACGGAGACTTGGCAGCAGACGGTAGATGCCTTCGGCCCGGAGGTCGTTGGTCCTGAGGGAGAGATAGACAGGAAACGCCTGGGACGGATAGTATTCTCCGACCCCAGCGCCAAGGCAAAGCTGGATGCCATAGTGTGGCCGCAAATCGCTATCCTAGCCCGTAGGCAGATTGAGAACCTTCGCAAGGAAGAAACTGATACAATAGTCCTCGAAGCCGCCGTTCTGGTGGAGGCCGGATGGGACACCCTGGTGGATGAGGTTTGGGTGACCCATGCTCCCAGGAACTTGGTGCGACAGCGATTGAAGCTTCGAGACGGCCTGACTACAGAGGAGATAGATCGTAGAATAGACGCCCAGATCCCCTTCGAGGAGCGACTCAAGGAAGGATACATTCCCATAGAAAACTCCTCCACTCTGGAAGTTCTGCGCCACAGGGTTGCAACCCTGTGGCGACGCCGAATTAAAGAAAGCGCCGAATAAAAATGGCCAAAATCTCCAATTCCCTCTACAACCAGTTCACCATTGAAGAATACGTGGTGGAGCAGGAGCCCTTCTACCTTCCCGTCAGGGACGAGGTGGAGCTCTTTGAAGCTGCCTACGCCGCCAGCATTCCCATCCTTCTCAAAGGCCCCACCGGCACCGGCAAGACCCGCTTTGTGGAATACATGGCATGGAAGCTCAGCCGACCTGCGGTGAATGCCAGCGCCAATTCTGCCAACGGGGACAGCGAACGGGTAATTCCGCTCATAACCATCGCCTGCCACGAGGACCTTACCGCCAGCGACCTCGTCGGGCGTTACCTGCTGGACGCCGAGGGCACCCGCTGGATAGACGGCCCCCTTACCCGCGCCGTCAAGTCCGGCGCTATCTGCTACCTCGACGAAATCGTCGAGGCCCGCAAGGACACCACGGTGCTCATTCACCCTCTGGCAGACCATCGGCGCGTACTCCCCGTGGAAAAGCAGGGGCTGGTTCTGGAGGCCAAGAAGGGCTTCCAGCTTGTCATATCCTACAATCCGGGCTACCAGAGCGCCCTTAAAGACCTCAAGGAGAGCACCCGTCAGAGGTTCATCGCCATTGAATTCACCCCACCCCCGGCGGAGGCGGAGGCGAAGATAATTAAGAAGGAGTCCGGCTGCACCGACGAGCAGGCCCTTGCCCTGGCCAAGCTGGGTGAGAAGATCCGCAACCTTCACGACCACGGGCTGAAGGAAGGCGCCAGCACCCGAGTCCTCATCTACGCCGGCAAGCTCATGTCTCATGGCATCGCCGCCCGCCGCGCCTGTCACGTGGCCGTGGTCTGGGGCATCACCGACGACCATGAATTGCAGAGGAGCATTCAAGAGGTGGTCTCATCCATCTTCGAGTAGAGGCCCCCGTGAATGACACCCTGCTAACGGAACTGGAATCCGTACTGTCCAGCCGTCCGCCCAAGCCCATGGACGGCCCCGACGTTCGGCCCGCCGCCGTGCTTCTCCTCGTCTTCCCCAAGAACGGCCAGTACTACGTTCACGTACAGAAGCGCTCCCGCCACTTGAAGAATCATGCGGGCGAGGCCTGCTTCCCCGGCGGTAAGCCCAGGCCCCAGGACGAGAGTCTGCTGGCCACGGCCCTGCGGGAAGCCCACGAAGAAGAGGACATCAACCCGGAGGACGTCACCATTCTGGGCCGGCTCAACGACACGCCCACCCGCACCGGCTACTCCATGAGGGTATTCGTGGGGACCATCCCCCAGCCCTATGAGTACCGTCCCAATCCCCAAGAAGTGGACGAGGTGGTGGACGTTCCCCTTGCGGCCCTTCAGAGCCCCTCCAACTGGCGGGAAGAAACCCGATGGCAGGACGGGCGTCTGACAACCACCCACGCCTACGCCTATGGACCCCACATCATATATGGGGCCACGGCCAACGTCATGCGGGAATTCCTGGAAGTCGTGGACGAAGTTAGTCTAAACGGGAGGGCCTGAGGTGCAGCAGGGAAGTTCATTCGCAGCCCATGGCGAGGAGTTGGAGAAGCTTCCTCTCTCCTTCCAGGAGGAGTTTCAGAGAGCGGAAGAGACCCTCAGCTTTATATTCAAAGAGGACGAGATGGCCTCCTGGGCTCGGGAGACCATGGCCATTTCTACCCGCACCCCTCGGTCCTGGGAGGCCGGCATTGAGTACCTAAAGGCCAGCGGAGAGGTGGCCAAGTACCTCTCCTTCGCTTCATTCACCCAGTGGACCCGCTGCGGGGCCTACCTCTCCCAGGACTCCCCCACCCTGGCCGTAGCCTACTTCCGAGCTTCCCCCGCCATAGTTGTCGACCTGCGGCCCCAGCACATCGCCCGGTGGGCCGGCCTCGGCCGCAGCCTGTACAAGGGCACGTGGAAATCCAGCACCCTTGCGGCCAAGTTCTTCGAGACCAGCCCCACCCTGGTCAAGAACCTGTCTTTCTGGGACGTGGAAGTCTGCGCCAATCTCATAGAGGCACTCTCCGCCAAGTCCTACGACGTGGCCACCGAGTGCCTCGTGCTGGGTAGCGACGTACTTCCCCGTATGTCCCGGGAGCGGGAACCCTTCCTCGCCCTCTGCCGCACTCTCACCGACACAAGTTGGCGGGAAGTAAAGGCCTGCTTCCAGGTGGTGGGCCACGCCCTTCCACAGGTGGAAGAGAACCAGCGAAGCCGCTTCCTCCGGCTGGCTGACCACCTGGCCCGGGAAGGCTCCCGGGAAACCTCCGTGTTTATCGTAAGTGGCTCCGCCGCCCTGGGCAAGATTCCTCCCCAGGCCCAGCAGCACGTGCTGGACCTGTGCGACAACCTCATGACAGTTTCGCCGCCCGCCGTCCATGCCCTGCTCAACAGCCTGGAATCCGTTCTCGCCCGCATCACCCTGCCCCAGCTTGACGCCTGGTTCGACCAGGGAATGCGCCTCATCCACGAGAACCCGGATGGCGGTCTGGCATATTTCAAAGTGGAGTCCTCCACCTCCGAGGGCGTAATCGACACCCTCTCCTCCAGCCTGGAGCTGGAGCGCGTCAAGGGCATCCTCATGCTCTACTGCCGCGCCCTCTCCGGCGCCGACATCGAAGTGACCGAAAGCAGCCAGCTGGTGCACAAGGGCATCGGCTGGATTTCCGAAGGTCACGCCACCACCGAAGGCACCAAGGTGTTCCTGCCGCTAATCATCGACCGTTACGCCAGCAAGGACGAAAACTTCGGCTGGTACAAGGTCGTCTCCACCCACCAGGTGGCGCACCTGGAGTTCGGCAGCTTCCTCTTCGAGTTCGAACGCCCCTCCGCCCTCTTCCAGGACACCCGCCTGGCCCGGGAAGAGGCTCTAACGTCTCAGGTGACGGAAGACGAGGAGATGAAGGCTTACGCCCGCGGCGCCGAATCGGGCTGGGTTACCGACATTTCCCGCTGCTTCTCCCTCCTCAGCGACAGGAAGCTGGCCCTGGACCTCTTCACCATCCTTGAAGACGGCCGCCTGGACTTCCGCGTCAAAGTCGAATATCCCGGCATGAAGCTCTTCTACAATCGCGTCCAGCAGGACGCCCTCAACGGTCGCCCCACCATGATGGAGATGCCCCTTCGCCAGGCCCTCGCGGAAATGCTGGTCCGCTTCAGCCTGGAGCAGTACCGTGGAGTGCCAACCCCCAAGCGCTACGCCAAGGCGGTGAGTGTGCTGGCCAAGATTCAGCGCCGCCTCCGCAGCGTTGACGCCACCGTGGAAGACACCGCCGAGGCCACCCTTCGCGCCTACGACATCCTTTCCCGTATTCCCAACCAGCAGGAGCAGGAAGACGAGTGGGAGAGTCAGGACTTTGACGACGACGAGGAGTTCTCCGACGAGGAACTGGCCGAGGTGCTAAAAGAGATGGGCCCGCCCTCCGAAGCCCAGGGGTCGGACGAACAGGACCCCTACGAGTCTCCCGAGGACGTGGACTTCCGCGGTGACTTCAAGCCGGAACTGGTGCAGACCCTCAACCGTATGCGCTCTGGCCAGCCGCCGGAGGACGCCGACGGATCCGGCGATCTCACCCAGGAGATGCTGGAACAGATGCTGCGGGAGAGCGCGGAATTCGGCGACGATCAGGGGGATGGCGAGGAGGCCATGGCCGAGTTCGCCCAGAACCTCATGAAGGAAGCCGGCGCCACCTCCCCAATGCCCACCGCCGGCCAGGGCTACGGCCCCATGGTCCACGTGGACGAGCAGGGCGGGGAATTTGAAGCCCGCGAGCCGAAGACCTTCGTCTACGACGAATGGGACTTCCGCGCCGCCGACTACAAGCCTAAGTGGTGCGTCGTCCGCGAAAAAACCGTCGACCAGGGCGACCTCCAGTTCTTCGGCGACACCATGCGCAACTACGCCTCTCTGGTCAACGACGTTCGTCGCCAGTTCGAGCTTGTCATCCCTGAAAGCTTCCGCAAGGTGCGCCGTCAGCCCGATGGGGATGATTTCGACCTCGACGCCTCCATAGAGGCCATGATCGACCGTCGCTCCGGCATTACACCGTCCGAAAAGGTCTACTGGTTCCGCAACAAGCAGGAGCGGGACGTGGCCGTGGTCTTCCTGCTCGACATGAGCGCCTCCACCGCTGAGGCCATCGACGAGGGCCGCCCCTCCCTTGGCGACCAGAACGCGCCCGAAGACCCGGTGGAGTACATGATGTGGCTGCGTTCCCGTCGGGAAGGGCTGGTGCGACGCCACTACAAGCGGATAATCGACCTGGAAAAGGAAGGCGTTGCCCTTCTCCTTCAGGCTTTGGAGTCTATCGGCGACATCTACGGCATCTACGGATTCTCAGGCTACGGACGGGAGAACGTCGAGTTCTACGTCATCAAGGACGTGGAGGAGAATCTCTCCGACGTGGTGAAGCGGCGTATCGACAAGATTAGCCCCCTCCACGCTACCCGCATGGGGCCGGCTATTCGCCACGCCACCGCCAAGTTGGAAAAGCAGGACGCCAAGACCAAGATCCTATTCCTCATCAGCGACGGGCGCCCCCAGGACAGGGGCTACAGCCGGGAGGGCGTGGAGAAGGAATACGCCGTCCACGATACCCACATGGCGCTGGTGGAGGCCAAGCGGCTGGACATAACGCCCTTCTGCCTCACGGTGGACAAGTCCGGCCACGACTATCTGAAGGCCATGTGCGGGGACATGAGCTACGAAGTTCTGGAGGACATCTGGACCCTCCCCCAACGGCTGCCCCAGTTGTACCGCAAGCTCACAATCTAGCCCCCCCAGCGCCTACCACGCCTCCTGTCATACTTCCCCCCGTACCCCCCGTAGGGGCGACCCTTGGAGCCTGTTTCAGAAATAGCACGCCAGGCTTTGACCCCGTTCGACCAAAACGACATAGGGCGGAAACGATGTCTCTGCTTGTCGTATGTCGTAGTATTATTGGGCATGGTTACGCTTGGCGTCGCAACGTTTCACCGCCGACAGAGGCGCGGAGACTTTTGAAACAGGCTCCTTGTGGTCGCCCGTCACATTCAACCGTTCGGCCAACCCCCAGTAGGGGCGGTTCGCGAACCGTCCTTCCCCTCCCAACCTACCCCTGGCATTTCCCCCCTTCCCGTTGTCCTCGCGGATGCGGGGACCCATCCCCCTCCACCTCTTTCCCTTCCCCCTTGAGGGGGGAAGGTTAGGATGGGGGTGATCCCCGTGCCCTACAATATTTTCCTCCGAGGGGCGACCCTTGGAGCCTGTTTCATAAGTCCTAACCCATGATATAGCCAAGCATTTTAAGACGCTTTTCGACGACTTCCCGAGGGAGAGCATGGAATATGGCCCCAAGGTTCGTCCTTTCTACGAAAGCAGGAATCCAGAAGGCCCAATTCTCGGAGAGATCCGACTTATGAAACAGGCTCCTTGTGGTCGCCCGCCACATTCAACCGTTCGGCCAACCCCCCGTAGGGGCGGTTCGCGAACCGTCTTCCCCCCTCTGCCCCCGCATGTCATTCTGGTCGAAGCGAAGAATCTCGCCCTCGTGCACTCAACTCCATGCCCGACACCTTAACGTCGCCAATTCGCCGTTCTGTTACGTAATCCGTTAATGCTCGCTCGCAATGCGCCCCCAAAACCCAATCCCTTGACGGAAAAGTACCCGTAGCCTATAATCCCGCTATAGCATTACATAATAGGCGTCGGCTTTCCGGCGGAAGGGAGTCCCTCATGGCCATCGTAACCATCGACGGATATAGGGGCAGTGGTAGCACCGAGGTTGGCATCCGCGTCGCGGAAGCCCTCAACGCCAACTACATAGATAGGCTGTTGCTGAGGAAGGCTGCGGAGAAAGCCCAAGCCCCCATCGGCGAGTTCGTGGGACGGGCTGGTCGGGAGTACCATCCCCCCCGCGGCATAATGGAGAGGATGCAGCGGTTCTTGGAGCGATGGGTTGACGCCTACTCCAGGAACTCCGTCTATGTGAACCCCTGGGAGGGCTTTGCCTTCCTGGGTCACTCCAAGGAGATTGACGAGGAGTTGGCAAAAATTGCCCGCATCCCCCCCAAGTTCGTGGACGACAAACGGTTCATCCGGTCCATCGGCGATGCCTTGGAAGAGATGGCCCAGTCCGACAACCTGGTCGTCGTGGGTCGCGGCGGCGGCTCCATCTTGAAGCACTTCCCGAATGCTCTGCATATTGGCTTGGCGGCGCCCTTCGGCACCCGCGTCATTCGCAACATGCGCAAGCACAACTTCACTGCGGTGGAGGCCGGCAAGTTTACCCGCGACACAGACGAGGCGCGCCAGCGCTTCTATCGGAAGTTCTTCGACACCAACCCGGACAACCCCGCCCTCTACAGCCTGTCGCTCAACACCCAGTCGCTCCATCCGGAGCTGGCTACGGAACTCATCGTCAACAGGGCAGAAATGCTGGCCAACGGCCGCCTGAACTAAGGCTCGGTGAGCTGCCCAGGATGAGATTGCTACGTAGGATAGCATCGTAGGGATTGACATCAACCCTTAGGATATGTCAGTTTAGGGGTCGATTCTCAAATCGGGTAGAATGAGCCGCAGGGAAAGAGGAGAGCAAATGGACCGAATTGACGTGCATGAACTCGTAGGCGATGCCCGAAAGGTTGACGAGGACTTGCAGGCTTTTCGCAAGACCGCGATGCTCCTATCATCACGCCATCCAAGGATGATTGAACGCTATCCGGATCAATGGATAGCTCTGCATCGGGGCAGAGTAAGGGCCCATGGAAAGTCTTTTGATGCAGTGCTCCAAGAAATAGATGTAAAGGGGTTGTCTCGCGACCAAACCATCGTGAGGTTCATTCACAAGGAACCTCGAACCATGATCCTCTGAAACAATGTTACGAGGAAGATTCGGCGATACCAGCGGGCGCCCCTACCTAGAGGGGCGCTTATATATTCCCCGATTGGACGTTCAGGGAAACATATCCTTCTGCGTGGATACTGGAGCCGACAGCTCCGTTCTAATGCCCACGGACGGAAGCAAAATGAATATTGATTACTCTGCGCTCAAGAACCCCAGCCAAACCGTAGGTGTTGGTGGGGTTGCACAGGTCCACTCAGAGCGAGCGTTTCTTGTGTTTAGCGAGCCTAGGACGGTACTCTACGCTTACGACATTCACCTGGCAATCGTCCCGCCTAGTGATGTCATGGCGGATGTGCCATCACTTCTCGGGCGTGACATTCTAGATCGTTGGCGGATGGACTATCATCCTTCAACAGGAGACCTTCTTTTTCACGTCGAGAGTTACGATTATATGGTGCCAGCCGCCTAACCGAGGGACCCCAACTCCTGCACCAGCCGCGTCAACTCCACCAGCGCCGTCGTTACCGAGCGGTACTTGACCACCGCCCGTCTCGGCGGCAGCCTCAGCGCCATCGGCTTCACCACCCCTTCGGCGGCCAGGGCGATGAACACCGTTCCCACCGCCTTGCCCTCCTGCTCCGACGGCCCCGCGACGCCCGTCACTCCTACGCCAAGGTCCGCCCCCAGTCGCCGACGCGCCGCCTTCGCCATAGCCTCAGCCGTCTCTGCGCTGATGACCCCGTGGTCGCGAATCACCTCCGCCGGCACCCCGTTGGCGATCTTCGCCTCGTTGCTGTAGGACACTATGCCGCCCCGAAAATATGCGGAACTCCCCGGCACGTCCGTTATCGTGCTGGCCATCAGGCCGCCCGTGCACGACTCCATAGTCGCCACGGTTAGCCCCGCCTCAGAAAGTGCTTCGGCCAATGCCGCTTCCGGCGAATCATCGTCGAATCCCCAAACGTGGGGCCCCATGATCTCCAGGATTCCCGACTCCACCGGCTCAATAAGCGCCCGTGCTTCCTCTTCGGAAGCTCCCCGGCCGATTATCCGAAGGTGGATCCCGTCGTGCTTGGCGTAGATGCCCAGGTACGGGTTCGCCGACTCTGCGAAGCGGGCCACCCGCTCCGCCACGTCGGCCTCCGCCAGGTCGGTGGTCTTGATGTTGCGCGTAATTATCACCTGTCCCCGCACTTTGCCACCCAGCTTAGGCGCAACCTGGTTCTGCCACATGTTATACATCTCTCCAGGCGGGCCGGGCATGGCGACGATGATTTTTCCGTTCCGTTCCACCCACCAGCCGGGGGCCGTGCCCTGGTTGTTGGGTATGGTCACGGCGGAAGGTATCAGCGTCGCCTGCTTCGTGTTGCGAGGCGGCATGTCCGCACCCCGGTATCGAAACCAGGCCTTCAAGTCTTCAAGGAGACCGGGGTCGACCTGCATCTCCTCGCCGAGGGCCGACGAAATCGCCTCCCGTGTCAGGTCGTCCTGTGTGGGTCCCAACCCGCCTGTGGAGAACACCACGTCGGAGCGTTCTAACGCGGTGGCGAAGGCTCCCGCCAGAAGCCGCAGATCGTCTCCCACCTGGGACATTCGCTGTATTGTGATGCCGAGGGACGGTGCGCGGGCGGCAATGTACGCCGAGTTGGTGTCTGTAAGCTCCCCCATGAGAAGCTCCGTGCCTATGGAGAGAATTTCCCCCTTGACCGTTTCCATGCTACAGGCCCGGGCTAGCGGCATACCGCCGCTGCTTCCGTTGCCTAGCCTTCCTCGACGGGATAGGGAGGCTCCGTAAGCAGCCGTTCCAGTACGTCCACCCAGGAGGAATGTACGATGTACAAGTTGTCATTGGGGTCCTCCACCGAAATGTAGTAGCCGTCCTCTGTGGGAATCAGGTCGCCGATATTCAGCACAACCCTTTGCCCGTTGGCGGTGGTTACGGTGATGACGGCCCGGACCGGGTCCAGGCCGTAGGAGGCCCTGGCTCCCAGCTTCTCTCTATCCTCCCCCGTCTTCATCAGGTTGGTAGAAACGGCCGGGCTGGTCAGAAGGGTGGGAACACCTCCCCATCTGCCGATGTCAACCTCCACGTTTTCGCCGCTCTCCTCGTCCTTTAATGAACCAGGTATCCCCTATTTTTTCGAAGGCAATACTTTCTTTGCCCCGGCTTATAACCACGTGGACGACGTCTTGGATCCGGTACAACGGGTCAGGCCCTATAGGCGGCCCCTCGGGACCTCGAGGACCTCGAAGTAACTGGGTAACACCCACAAGCCCTCCAATCAAGATGATAAGGACCACCAGTACGATGGTAAATCTAACGCGCATAGGTCAGTTAGGCTCCTGGAAATAGACACGTCCTTTGCCATAGCCTCCGCCGTCTCAGGACTGATGGCCTCGTGGTCGCGAATCACCTCAGCAGGCACCCCGTTGGAGATCTTCGCCTCGTTGCATAGGACACTAAGCCTCTCCGAAAGTTGGCGGAACTCCCCGGCATGTCCGTTATCGGGCTAGCGGCTAACCGACGCCGCTTCCGTTGCCCTAGCCCTCCTCGACTGGATAGGGAGGCTCATTAAGCAGCCGTTCCAGCACGTCCACCCAGGAGTTATGCACTATGTACAGGTTGTCACTGGGGTCCTCCACCGACACGTAGTAGCCGTCCTCCGTAGGCGTCAGGTCGCCGAGATTCACCACAAACACCTGCCCGTTGGCGGAGGTTACGGTGATGACAGTGCGGACCGGGTCCAGGCCGTAGTCGGCCCTGTCTCCCAGCTCTCCCCGATCCTCCTCGGTCTTCATCAGGTTGGTGGCAACGGCCGGGCCGTTCAGAAGTGAAGGAATGCCGCCCCATCTGCCGATGTCCACCTCAATGTCTTCGCCGCCCTCCTCGTCCTTAATGAACCAGGTATCCCCCATTTTTTCGAAGGTAATACTGTCTTCGCCCCGGCTTATAACCACGTGGGCGACGTCCTGGGTCCGGTACAACCGATCAGGCCGGGTGTCGCCCGGCCCATCAGAACCTCGAAGGAGCTGAGTAACACCCACCAGCCCTCCAATAAGGATGAGAAGGACCACCAATACGATGGTAAATCTAGCGCTCATAGGTCAGTTAGACTCCTGGAAATAACCGCCATTTTGGACATTATCGGCGCGTCCACCACACGAAGATCCCAGCCATCGCCATCAGGATCGGCAGCAGGAACCAGCTCGTGTAGCGAATGACGTTGAACTCTTGTGGGGTGGCCAGCAGCTCGGGCCGTGACTGCAGCCGGGGCCGTATGTTGATGAGCGAAACGTCCCCGACCAGGAAGTTTGCCGAGTTCAGGAACAGGTCTCCGTTGCCGGCGCTGTCGAAATGCTCGTTGCTGGCGAAGTCCGAGTCCCCGATAATTACGAGGGAAGCCTTGTCCAGGTCTTCTCGGTTCTCGGGGATCTCCTCTCCAATGGCGCCCTTCGTTCCATAGGCGTCTGCCAATACCGCTGTGAACAAGGGCCCCCTTGTGTCTATGTCCTCATCCGGCTCGGTTCTGTTAGGATCCTCAATCAGCCAGCTATTACTCGAGGTCGCAGCCAACACGGTAAATTGAACCAGAGGAATCTCCTGACCCTCGATCTGAACGCTAGGGACTTCCTCGGCGGAATCTATGGCAGTTACCCCCGGGAAAAAGGTCCTGCCTAATGTTTGGGTCAGGGGGACATCGGGGTTGTATTGGCTGATGAAGGGCGTTCTCTCTTCCCCGATGAATTCTTCCTGGTCGATGATGTTGCCCTTGCCAAGGGAGAGGCCCCACTTCTTCAGGAACGCTCGGAAGCTGTCCGGTGTCTCGGGATCCAGGAGCAGCAGCATCCGGCCCCCGTCTTTGATGTATTGGGAGAGGACCTCCTCCTCGTCCGGCAGCAGGTTCTTCTGCGGCCCCGCCACAACAATCAGGGTGGGCGCAACTTCATTTTCATTCAAGGGTTCGTCCTGGGTCTCGCCGGTCTGGCGAGGCACAAGGGTCTTGGTCTGTAGGTCGAGAGTCTCTACCCCGTAACCCTCGCTGCGCAGTAATTCCGCCGCAAGAAGATAGCCGTTCTCCTCGGTCGGGGAGACGGAGTTGCGCTCCCCGTGACCCGTTAGGAAGAAGACCGTCTTCTCCCCGGAACCGCTTACCTGCAGCAGCGGGGTCACGAAGCGCTGCTCCAGGCTGTTCCTGTCGGATTCGATGACCTGGCCGGTTTGGGGTTCGAGTTCAGGGTTGGCAAAAAACTGGTCTGCCTGCCCAACGGTTGGGTCTCCGGGAATGTGAATGGCCCCGAACACCACCTCGAATACCGGCCTCCCATCTCCCTCCGGTGGATCCGAATTGACGAAGGCCACCTGGCCGTGCTGGTTGACTCCGTAGTCCCGCGCCCTTGCGGGCTCCACGTCCAGGTTGATCACGTCGTAAGAAAACCTGTCCGAGTTTATCGCGAAGGCGTGAAGCATGTTCTCCACGGCCTCAACGGATTCTTTCTGAAGCTCGTCGTTTTCGTCAAAAAAGGCTATGGCCTCTATGTCCTGCTCCAGATTCTGGAGGATTTCCACCGTTCTTGGGGCAAGGGAGAACTGCTTGGTGCTAGTCACGTCCAGCCGCGCCGGATTGTCGAAGGCCACGAAATTCAGAATCGCTACGATGGCCAGGAAGGCAAGTATCATCAGAATCGTGTTCGCGCCATACCGTCCCTGCCTGCCCGTTACCGATGCGGCCAGCCGGCGGCGGGAGGCAACCAGCGACATTGTAAGAAGCGCGAACCCCAGTCCCAACAGGATGTAGCTGAAGATGCGGGAGTTTGGCACCAATACGAGCAGCACCAGGCTCACGACCACGCTCAGAATTCCCAGCAGCGCCGAGGCGAAGCTCAGGGCGCCCAGGTCCCGGCCTATGTCCCGAATGGCGTCCAGTACAGTCCCGGACGCTTCGTACTCTTCGTGCGGTCGGCGGTTCAAGCTATCTCCACCGTCGTGTCTCCAGAGACCGTACGGTCAGGAAGAGGAATACCGCTATCAGGCTGACGTAGTAGACGATGTTCCCCGTGTCTATGATCCCGCGCACGAAGTCGGTAAAGTGGGTTGTCATGCCCATCTGTCCCACGATAGTCGCGGTCACCCCCGTCACCTGGTTGGCGGCCACTTCCAGGAAGGTCAGCAGCACCAGAATCCCCAGGGAAATCACCGCCGCGACAATCTGGTTGCTTGTGAAGGAGGACGCCATAAGGCCGATGGAGATGGCGGCCCCACCGTACAGAATAATTCCCAAATAGCCGCTCAACAGCGGTCCTATATCCGGGTTGCCCCGCCACTCCAGCATGAGCACGTACCAGATGGTAAGCGCAAGCGTGACGAGGAAGAATGTCATGGCGGCGATGTACTTGCCCAGCACCACCTCCCAGTCCCGCACCGGCGACGTTAGCAGCAGCTCGATGGTGCCTATCTTCTGCTCTTCCGCCAACAGCCTCATGGTCAGCACCGGCGCAAGCCACGGCAGGATGAATATGGAAATCTGCGTCATCGTCTCCCGAAGGCTTGCTTCGGGGAAGTTGGCTCCTGTCAGAATGGAGTCCACGCTCCGAACGAAGAAATAGCCCGTCAGGGCTACGAACATCAGGGCTACCACGTAGGCCACGGGGCTGGTGAAATAGCCCCGAATCTCCTTCCAGGCGATGGCTAGGGTGTACCTCATGCGTCGACTTTTTCCTCCGTGGTGAGCTTCAAGAAAATCTCCTCCAAGCTCATGCTCACCAGTTGAAGGTTCAGCAGCGACCAGCCGTTGTTGACGATTATCCTGGAAACGGTGGGTCGTAGGTCCAGCCCTCGCCGCGCCTGAATCTTGTAAATGTTACGGTTTGGATTGTCGGTGGCTATGGCAACTTCCCGCACCCCCCGAATCTTCCCCAGCGCCTCCGCCACTTCCGCCGGTGGTCCCTGAACTTCCGCCTCCAGCCGCTCCACCCCCTGAAGCTTGTTGGCCAGGTCCCGCGGAGTGTCCTCCGCCACTATCAACCCCTCGTGGATGATGAGTACCCTGTTGCACAACATACTCACCTCCGGCAGTATGTGGGTGCTCAAAATCACCGTGTGGCTGCCGGAAAGGTCCTTGATGAGCTGGCGGGTCTCCACCACCTGGATGGGGTCGATGCCAATGGTCGGCTCGTCCAGAATCAGCACGTCGGGTTCGTGGAGCACCGCCTGGGCGATGCCCACCCGCTGGCGGAAGCCCTTGGAGAGCTTGCCTATGTGAGAGCGGCGGTAGTCTCCAAGCCGGCAGTCGGCGATGACTTCCCCGATGCGAACCTTGATGCGCTTGGAGTTCATCCCCCGGATGGACCCCATGAATTCCAGGTAGCCCTCCACCGTCATGTCCGTGTATAGAGGTACCGTCTCCGGCAGGTAGCCGATGTGGGAGCGGGCCTCCCGCGACTTGTCCACCAAATCGTAGCCGGCAACGGAAGCCGTGCCGGAGGTTGGAGGCAGAAAGCCGGTGATTATCCGCATGGTCGTTGTCTTCCCGGCCCCGTTGGGCCCCAGGAAGCCGACGATTTCGCCCCGCTTCACCTCGAAGCTTACATCCTCGATGGCGGGAAAGTTCCCGTAGTATTTGGTGAGGTTCTTTACCTCTACCATGCCGGCCATGGACCGCTACCCCGTTTCCTCAGAATGAAGCAAAACTATTTCCGTTGTCGAAGTCCGGTGCAAATGATATTCTATATTACCTACGTTTGACAAACATTAAGAGCGGCTTACATATATACCAGTTTTTTGATGGTGATGCCAGTTGCACCTGCTTATTGACGGTTATGGCGCCGACCCGGAGCGGCTTTGGGACCAGTCCTTCCTCCGAAATTTCTTGGACGAGTACCCCGACCGGTTGGGCATGACCAAGATTACCAGGCCCAAAGTGCTGCGGTACAACGCGCCCCAGGAGGAGGATTCCGGCATTACCGGCTTTGTGGTCATTGCCGAAAGCCACATCAGTGTCCATACGTTCCCCCACCGGCGCTACGTGAACATAGATATCTTCTCCTGCAAGAGCTTTGACGCTGAGAAGGCTTTGGAGGACGTTAAAGACCTCTTCGGCCTGCAGCGGGTGAAGTCGTGGCTGGTGGACCGGGGGCTGGAGCACTACGACCCCCAGATGTGCATACCCGGCCTGGTCGCTTCCGGCGCCGCTCGGCTTTCCAATGTCTGAGTCGGCGTCGTGACTGCAGACGAAACAGCCTCCTGGGTTCCCTACAACTTCTTGTCCCTCACCCCGGAGCAGAGCGCCCTTGCAACTGCCCGCGCTGTCCTCATTCCCGTTCCCTACGACAGCACCACCTCCTACCGCACCGGCGCGCGGTATGGCCCCGCCGCCATCCTCGCCGCTTCCTACAACCTGGAGGACTACGATCACGAGTTGGACTTCGACCTCTCCCTGGCAGGCATCCACACTACCGCCGCCCTCGAGCCGCACATGGCCGGCCCGGAGGCGATGGTTCGGCGGGTTGGCCAAGCCGTCGAAAGCTATGACGATGGGCGGCGGCTGGTGGGACTTCTGGGTGGCGAGCACACCATCGCCGTCGGCGCCGTGCAGGCCATGAAGGCGCGTCGCCCCAATCTCTCCGTCCTCTACCTGGACGCCCACGGCGATCTTCGCGACACGTACATGGACACCCCCTATAGTCACGCCTGCGTGGCGCGCCGTCTCATGGAAATCTGCCCCGTGGTCCAGGTGGGCGTCCGCAGTCTCAGCCGGGAAGAGTTCGCCCTGACGCAAGACCCTCCCCTAAACCTGCATTCCTTCCTGTGGAGTGCAGAAGCGCCCCGGCTGCCCAACCTTCAGGATATTCTCTCCCGCCTCACGCCGGAGGTGTACGTCAGCATCGACCTCGACGCGCTGGACCCTTCCGTAATGGCGGCGGTGGGCACGCCGGAACCCGGCGGCATGGGCTGGAGTCACATAACCCAGCTAATTGACGCCGTGGCTCGCCATCGCCGGATCGTGGGCTTTGACGTTGTGGAACTCAGCCCCAATGAAGGCCCCCACGCCTGCGCTTACACCGCCGCCAAGCTCGTGTACAAGCTCATCGGAAGCGCCCTCACACGTAACGCCCCCGTCATGCGCCAAACCGTAGCGGTGGCCCACGAAACGCCGACCGTCACCAATCCCAGCGAACCGATTCCCTTGGGCCAAGGGTAAGAATAATGGGCGGAAACATCAGCTTGGGCCGAATCTTCGGCATCCCCCTCACCATCAGCTATAGCTGGTTCATCATCCTGGCCCTGATAACTTTCCTGCTGGCCAACCGCATGGGAGAGCGATACCCCTACTGGTCGACGGCGGAACAGTGGGTGATAGGGGCCGTAGCCACCATCCTCTTCTTTGTTTCGGTCCTGATCCATGAGCTGTCCCACAGTGTGCTGGCCATCAACCGGGGCATCCCCGTCAAGGGCATAACCCTATTCATCTTCGGCGGCATCTCCCACATCGGACGTGAGGCCCGAACGCCCTTTGTGGAGTTTATCATCGCCGGTGTTGGCCCCCTCTCCAGCTTCATACTGGCAGTGGCCTTCTATGGCGGCTATCTCCTGGTCAGGGATGTCAGCGTCCACCTGGCTGAAATATGCATCACCCTGGCCTTCATCAACATTTCATTGGGCCTGTTCAACATGCTGCCAGGCTTCCCCCTGGACGGTGGACGCGTGCTCCGCTCCATAATATGGGGGGTGACCGGGAACTACTGGCGCTCCACTTTCCTGGCCGCCCGGGCCGGTCAGGTAGTGGCCGGGCTGCTGATACTCGGCGGTCTTGCCATGCTCCTGGTCCTTAGAGAATTCCAGGGCATCTGGATGGCCGCCATTGGCTGGTTCCTGTTCATGGCCGCCGGCTCCAGCCTGAACCAGTTCAGACTCCGAAAGCGGATGGAGGGCTATCGCGCCGAGGACCTGATGACCACCAGCATCGAGACCGCGCCTCCTCGTATCAGCCTGGAGGTCTTGGCCACGGAGTACATCCTCCAGAGCCGTCAGGACGTGTACTTCGTCGAGCGAGATGAGCGTCTCATGGGGATGATAACCTTCAGGGCCGCATCGCGTGTGCCCCGCAATCGGTGGGCGCACACCACTGTGGAAGAAACCATGATGCCGGTGGAGAGCATCCCCGTCATTACCCCCGAGGTGGAGGCCCTCCAAGCCCTGGAGACCATAGAGGCGCGGCGGTTCCCCCTGGTCCTTGTGATGAAGGACGGTCAGCTTTTGGGCTACCTGACCCAAAAAACCGCCCTGCACAACCTGGACCTGCTGGAGTCCATGAACTAACCCCTCTGCAGGTCCCTTCCCCCTTGAGGGGGGAAGGTTAGGATGGGGGTGCCCCAACGAAATTCATAAGCAGCACAACCAGCCGGCGCAGTCCCAAAAGGTCCCTTCCCCCTTGAGGGGGGAAGGTTAGGATGGGGGTGCCCCAACGAGCTTCATGAGCAACTTAACCAGATCGCGCCAACTCAGGAAAAAACTCCCATCCCCTCGCTGCCCACCCCGTCCCCCACTGACACTTCACGTTGCCCCAACGCCCGTCCCTCCGTTGTCCTCGCGGATGCGGGGACCCATCCCCCTCTCCCTTCCACTCCTCCCGTAGGGGCGTTCCTCGGAGCCTGGTTCATAAGTCCTCACCCATGATTTATGCCAAGCATGCCAAAACGATTTTCGACGACTTTCCGGGCAAGAGTATGGAATATGACCTCAAGGTCCGTCATTCCTGCGAAAGCAGGAATCCAGAAGGCCCAATTCTCGGAGGGGTCCGACTTCTGAAACAGGCGTCCCTCGTGGACGCCCGTCTTGACCCCCAACCCACATGTCATTCTGAGCGTAGCGCAGCGAAGTCGAAGAATCTCGTCGCCGTAGCAGCCTCCGCGCCCCCACTGACATCTTTCCGTTGTCCCAAAGCCCCCTCCCCCGTTGTCCTCGCGGATGCGGGGACCATCCCCTCCCCCACTGACATGCTCTCATTGCCCCAACGCCCGCGCCCCTGCTAACCTAATCCCATGAATAAAGCCCCCGCACTCCCCAACCCCCAGACTCGTTTGCCCTACTTTTTTGAAACGAGTCTCCACGCCTGAAACGATTAATCTCAGGCACGAATTGATACCCAGTCGATTACCAAAACGAGTCCTCCCCACGCCTGCAAAGTCTGAAACGAGTCACCTCTCCCAACCAACCGCCCCCGCCCTGTGCTACAATATCCCCCCAGATTTGAGCTTCTGAGGCTATGATTACTCCAGACCACGTCATATATATGGACCATGCCGGCACCACCCCTCCGGACCACCGTGTCCTGGAGTTCATGCTGCCGTACATGTCCCACTTTTTCGGCAACCCCTCAAGCATTCACAGCGTGGGTCAGGAGGCCAAGAAAGCCCTCGCCGACGCTCGTGAGTCCGTGGCCCGCATTCTTGGGTGCCGCACCAGCGAGGTGGTGTTCACCAGTGGCGGCACCGAGTCGGACAACGCCGCCCTACGCGGTGTGGCCGACGCCCTTCGTCCCACGGGCCGCCACGTCATCACCACCGCCGTCGAGCATCACGCCGTGCTCCACACCTGCCAATACCTCGAGGACGCTGGCTTCGACGTCACCTACCTGCCCGTCGATGAGCACGGCCTCGTCACCCCGCAGAAGGTGGCGGAAGCCGTCACCTCTGAGACCATTCTGGTGTCCGTCATGCTGGCCAACAACGAGGTCGGGACAATCCAGCCCGTCGCGGAAATCGCCCGGGCGGTGAAGGAGCGGGCGCGTGAGCTCAAGCGGTCCGTCGTCGTGCACACCGACGCCGTACAGGCCGCCGGATCCCTCGACCTGAACGTGCGAAGTCTGGGTGTGGACATGCTCAGCCTCTCGGCCCACAAGTTCTACGGCCCCAAGGGCGTGGGCCTCCTCTACATCCGTAGAGGGACGCCCTGGCTTCCCCAGCAGTTGGGCGGCAGCCAGGAGAGAGAACGACGCTCCGGCACGGAAAACGTGGCCGGCATCTGCGGCATGGCTATGGCCCTTGATCTTGCCCATGCTGAAATGGAGCAGGTAAGCGCCCACTGCTCCGCCCTCCGCGACAGAATCATCGAGGGCGTCCGCGAGGCCATTCCCAACGCGCGCCTCAACGGCCACCCCACCCGTCGGCTCCCCAATAACGTCAACTTCTCCTTCGAAGGAGTGGAGGGCGAACCCATCCTGCTGGGCCTGGACATGGCCGGCATCTGCGCCTCCAGCGGCAGCGCCTGCTCCTCAGGCTCTCTGGAGCCTTCCCACGTCCTTCTGGCCCTCGGACAATCGGCAGATCTGGCCCGGGGAAGCCTGCGTATCACCCTCGGCAAGCACAACACAATAGAGGAGGTCGACTACCTGCTGAACATCCTGGCAAATCTGGTCAATAGACTGCGCCAGATGCCCTCCCTCAGCGCTACAGGTATGTGATACCCTACTACGCTATGAAATATCTGAAGAAAACCCCCGTCAAGATAACCGTATTCTCCCTATTGCTCCTGCTGACGGCCTCCTGCCTTGGAGGAACATATGGATTCCTGGGCCGCACCTACCAGGGCGCCATACTCCAGGTCACCATAGATCAAATAATTATTCTGGATGAGGTGGCCTACACCGAAGAGCCGGAGTCCATCAGGGAGCTGGTATTCAAGCGTGACGCTGCGGACGACAGCGGTGACCCATTGGTGGGCGCCTCGTGGACGCTTGAGTCCTTGGGTGACCTGGGTGGCATGGCTTCACCCATCTCCGGCGCCGACGTCACTTTGGAATTGTCAGATGACGGAGCGTTGCGCGGCAACGCCGGATGCAACAACTATTTCTCAAACAACTACAGCGCGGCGGGCGGCATCTTTGCCGCTGGCGCCGTCGGTTCAACCAGAATGGCCTGCACGGATCCCACGGGCATCATGGAGCAGGAAACCCACTTCTTGGAGTTAATGGGCGATGTCGAGTTCTACACCGTTTCCGGCGACACCCTGACGCTGACGGTTCCCGGTGCGGTGAAGGACTATGTGATTAGACCCTCCAGTGAAGAGAACCAACTCATGGCCTTTCGCACCCGGGTTGGCAACCACGCCGCTACGCGGGTCCAGTTAGACGTTGAGGCCCTGCCTCCGGAACTACGCATGGATACGGGCCGTTTCAAGTCCCTAAACACCTTTGAGGCCGGCGTGCCCACCGAGGGCTTCCACGCCGAGAAGAACGTCTACGTTCCCTTCATACGGGGTTCTCAGGCGTTGAAGAAGGACACCCAACTGGATGGCTGGTTGATCTTCGACGTTCCCAAGGGTTCTGATGTCGAGTCCTTCAAGTGGGAAGCCGGCGGGGACATCATCATCATAGATAACTAAACGGAGGGCGCAGCCGCTGCTCACAGGCGGCTTGCGCTTCGTCCACTTGCCGTCTCCTATGCAAATCCCTTGCCCGTAGGGGCAATCCCTTGTAGTTGCCCTCTCCCCTACCCCCACGGCAAACAAAAAGGAAACCAAGGGTCCCACGATCACCAACTATGGCGACCCTTCGTCAATCATTTGACTTGAGGGGAAAGAACACCGCCCCCAACCGCTCTCTGTGGCGGCTTCAGCGGCTTAGGAATGTCGGTGGCCTACCAGCCAGGACGTCTCTTGCCGCACTTCTTGCAAAACACGTCGCGCAGGGGGCCGTTATCCGTACCACAAGAACCGCAAGTCCACATTAGGCTGCTCCTTACTCTGAGTTCCAAGCTAGGCTCGCATAGGGCTGTAAAAGCGTCCGAATGCCTGCTGGTATGGCTAGATTGTACCAACCACTCCCAAAACTTGGCAACGCTCCGTAGTGTATTAGTTTGGATGGCACGTGATTTCATTGGGTGCAACACTTGAGATACCGATTATGTATCCCATCATGCTCTCCCGAAGCCAATTACGATTACCGTCGATAACGCATTCGAGTTAGCCGATTAGCGTCCCAGATTTCTCAAATATGACAAGTCCCGAACTTGCATTTGATTTACTACATGGTTACTATATGTCTACATTAATTGGAGTGTGATTAATGGAAATTCCTAAGTGGCTCGACGAACCTGTTCAGGTAATGATTAATTGCACCAAGGTCGTCCCAGTCCCCACTCACGACGAATTCGTTGTCCAGTTCTCCGCCATGGGCGAGGACTTTATGTACATGGTTCCAACCAACTGTGTAGATCACACCAATAAAGGTCTACACGCAAGTATCATCGGAAAACTCTCTGACGGATCATATCTAGTAAGCGTCCCTGGGGAATCTTTTACATCAGGGTCGCGTATTCTGGTCTCTGAAGCCGAGAAGGACAAGGTTCTCAGTCCTTTCAATGGACTCAACGCCTATGGTTCTTAGCGAGGATGAAATACGCGAAGAATTACTCAAGGGCACCTTACTTATCACACCTCAACCCACACAGCTCCAATTCCATACATCCTCATTAGACCTACGGTTGAGCAACGTCTTCGATCTAGTGCGCGGATCTGGTGAGGAAGGCGCCGACATCGTTATCGACTTGGCAGTGGTTAAGAATCCTGATAGGGTCGCGCAGAGATTTGGGCGTCGCGAGACTCTTACCAACAAAGGAAGCCTGAACCTTGAGCCAGGTGAATTTGTACTGGCTTATACCCTAGAGCATATTACTCTTCCACCATACCTTGCTGCCCGTGTAGAGGGTCGTAGCTCTTACGCACGCTTAGGAATATCTGTGCATCAGACCGCTCCAACTGTCCATGCAAAGTGGTCAGGACAGCTACGATTGGAAATCATTAACAACGGACCGTTCATCTGTAAGCTATCGGCAGGCTTGCGCATCTGTCAACTTATATTCGAGCGCTTGGGGCGGCCTGCAAAGAACGGAAAGCAGAGTATATTTCAACACCAGTCAACGTGCTAGTCACGACCGTTTTCTTCGGCGACGTCAATGCACCGCCTAGACCTGGTCCTTCAGCCAGGGCATCATCGCCCTGAGCTCTGCGCCCACCTTCTCCAGCGGGTGCTCCGCGTCGGTCTTTCGCATCCGGTTGAAGCGTGGTCGCCCCTCGTCGTTCTCCGTGATCCACTCCTTGGCGAAAGCCCCGCTCTGGATGTCCGCCAGAATCCGCTTCATGTTCTCCTTCACGTGGTCGTCCACCACCTGCGGGCCGCGGGAATAGTCCCCGTACTCTGCCGTGTCGCTCACGGAGTAGCGCATGTAGTCCATGCCGCCCTGGTACATCAGGTCCACGATGAGCTTGAGCTCGTGCAGCACCTCGAAGTATGCCGACTCCGGCTGGTATCCCGCCTCCACCAGGGTCTCAAAGCCCGCCTTCACCAGCGAAGTCACGCCGCCGCACAGCACCGCCTGCTCGCCAAAAAGGTCCGTCTCCGTCTCTTCCTTGAAGGTGGTGTCCAGCACCCCGGCTCGTGTACAGCCGATGCCCTTGGCGTAGGCCAAGCCTATCTCCCGCGCCTGTCCCGACACGTCCTGGTGAATGGCCAGCAGCCCCGGTACGCCGGAACCGCGGGTGAACACCTCTCGCATCCGATGACCGGGAGCCTTGGGCGCAACCATTGAAACGTCCACGTTCTCCGGCGGCGTTACCGTCTCGAAGTGGATGTTGAACCCGTGGGCGAACATCAGCGTCTTGCCCGGGTGCAGGTGGGGTAGGACGGACTCCCGGAAAACCGACGGCTGGGTGGTGTCCGGAATGAGCAGCGTAATCACGTCGGCGGCCTTGGCCACCTCCGCAACGGTAGCCACCTCCAGACCCTCCGCTTCCGCCTTGGCCTTGCTGGAACTGCCTTCGTACAGGCCCACCATCACGTTAACGCCGCTGTCCTTCAGATTCAGGGCGTGGGCGTGGCCCTGGCTGCCGTAGCCAATAATACCGACGATCTTCCCATCCAGTAGGGAGAGATCAGCGTCGTTGTCATAATACATCGTTGCCATTGGATGCGAGTCTCCTTATATGATAATAGGATTTGCCGACAGCCTCTGCCGCCGGGGGACTACAGGGGTCCCTTCTCTGAGCGCTGCTGCTGGTTTCGAGCCATCCCCCGGACCATGGCCACCCGTCCTGTGCGAATCATCTCCGTGATGCCGAAGGTGGACAGAAGGCCTTTCAGCGATTGCACCGTATCTTCGTCTCCCGTAACCTCCACGATGAGAGAGTCCGGGGCCACGTCCACTATGTTGGCCCGGTAGATGTCTACAATCTGCTGAATCTCACCCCGGTTCGACGCGTTGCTGTCGACTCGGATGAGGGCTAGCTCCCGGGATATCATCGCCCGCTCCGTGATGGGTTGCACGTCTGCCACGTCGATGAGCTTGCGTAGCTGCTTGATTACCTGCTCCACGGTGTCGTCGTCCCCGTTGACCACGAAGGCCATGCGGGACATCCCCTCCGTCTCCGACTGGCCCACCGCCAAGCTCACGATGTTGAAGTTCCGTCGCCGGAACATGCTGGATATCCGGTTCAGCACCCCCGGCCGGTCTCGCACTAGCGCGACTATCGTCGATTCGTTCCTGGCCATCAGACAGGCTCTTCCATAAGCTGGTCAATGGTCCCGCCGGCGGGAATCATTGGATACACGTTCTCTTCCTGGGCCACCATGAAGTCCACGATGGCCGGGCCGGGGTAGGCCATCGCCTCCTTTATGGCTGGCATCACCTCATCCTCAGTCCTTACCCTCGCGCCGTGGATGCCGTAGGCGTGGGCCAGCTTCACGAAGTCAGGGTTTCCCGTGTAGTAGGTGGCAACGTAGCTTTTCTTGTAGAAGATGTCCTGCCACTGGCGCACCATGCCCAGGTACCCGTTGTTGAACAGCGCGAACTTGACCGGTATGTTGTTCTCAACCATCGTCGCCAGCTCCGACATGGTCATCTGGAAGCCGCCGTCTCCGGCTACTGACCAGACCACCGCCTCGGGTCGGCCCACCTGCGCGCCGAGCGCCGCCGGCACCTCGAAGCCCATGGCCCCCAGGCCGCCGGACGTTATCCAGCTGTTCTGCTTGGTAAAGGTGTAGTGCTGGGCAGTCCACATCTGGTGCTGTCCCACTCCGGTAACTATAAGAGCCTCTCCGTGAGTGGCCTCCGAAAGGGCCTGAAGGATGCGTTGCGGCCGCAGTTCGCCCGTCACCTTGGGCCGCATCAGCGGATGTTCCACCTTCAGCTCGGCGATGCGCTGCACCCACTCCTCGTGGGACTTGGGCTGTACCATGGGGAGCATCTGCTCCAGGACCCGCTTCAGGTCTCCGATAAGGGGCACCGTGGCCCGCACGTTCTTGTGAACCTCGGAGGGGTCTATCTCTACGTGAATGACCTTGGCCTTGGGCGCAAAATAGCGGGTGTCGCCCGTAATCCTATCGTCAAACCTCATGCCGAGGCCCAGTAGCAAGTCCGCTTCCTCTATGGCCAAACTTGCGTGGGCCATGCCGTGCATGCCGGGCATTCCCACGCTGAGGGGATGGGTCTCCGGGAAGGAGCTTATTCCTAACAAGGTGGTTATGACGGGAATCTGCGCCTTCTCTGCCAGCTCCATCAACTCGCCGTAGGCCCGTGAGATAATCACGCCGTGGCCAGCCAGAATCAGGGGCTTCTTCGCCTCTTGAATCAGTTGTGCAGCCTTCCGGACCATCTCCGGGTCGGCTCCCGTGGGCGGATGATAGTTGGGCAGGTTCACCTCATCCGGGTACTCGAATTCGCACCGCTCCACGAACACGTCCTTGGGAATGTCCACCAGCACCGGGCCCGGCCTGCCCGTGTTGGCCACGTAGAAGGCCTCCTTGATGGTTTCCGCAATCTCCGAGGCGCTCATCACCAGGTAGTTGTGCTTGGTGATGGGCAACGTAATGCCGGTTACGTCCGTTTCCTGGAAAGCATCCTTGCCGATGGCGGCGCGGGCTACCTGGCCTGTGATAAACACTGTGGGCACCGAGTCCATCTGCGCCGTGGCGATGCCGGTGACCAGGTTGGTGGCTCCGGGGCCGGAGGTGCCGAAGGCCACTCCTACCCGACCGGTGGCGCGGGCGTAACCGTCGGCGGCGTGGGCGGCGCCCTGTTCGTGGCGCATGAGAATGTGCCGAAGCTGGGGATAGTCAGGCAGGTCCTGATAGAGAGGCAGAATAGCGCCGCCCGGAATGCCGAAGATAACCTCTACGCCCTCCCGAATGAGGGATTCGCAAACTATCTGACCGCCGCTGAGCATCATTTAAAGGTCCTCCTGGATCTGCCGAACCGCAATTGCGACTTTCCAAACAAAAAATAATCCGCCCCCTGTGGAAGGGGCGGACGTAATCCGCGGTGCCACCCTTCTTGCCCAAGGTTATCCCCGAGCCGCTCATGTGCTATAACGGGCATCCCGTCCGACCTTACTACTATTTCAGGCCGACCGCTCCAGGGCGATGTGGCGGCTCTCCTTGCGTGGGGCTTCCACCTTACCCCCACTCTCTATAGCGGTGGAAACCGCATTGTCCCCTTCACAGCGTTATTTTATATTTTCGGCGTTAATTTTAGTGGATTTCGTAGCATCCGGTCAACACCAAAGAACCCCGACTAAGGTCTAAACTCAACATATTGCACCGGTGCCCCGCACGTCCTGTCCATTGCGTTGCATTCCTGGGCGGACGCCAAGCAATAGACCCACCTATTACTCGAAACGCTTACGAACGTCGCTTTCGCCGAGGGAACATTCGACGAAGGCGTCAAGCTCACCGCGCCTAAGGCGTAAGCGACGGGCGGTGTCGGAAATAACAAGGTTAGAGAGCTGGCCTCTCATCGAGTGGGAGAACTTGGCAATGCGAAGGTCACGGCAGTGTACCGTCATGTAATAGAAAACATGATGGGACTTCCTTGTCTCGACGGCGCCTAATTTTCTGCGCAATGCTCGTTGCAGTTGTCTAATGTGCATCCGGCTTCTTGCGCTGAATCAATGCGCGTAGCGCCGCCAGGTCCGCCAGGGCATCGGCGTGGAGCCGTTCTTCCCGCTCTTCCAACCATTCGCGATAGTCTGTGAAGGAAGTCAGCAAGTCCTCCAGAGCTTCGCTCTGAGTAGCCCCTTCTCCATATTCGCTAATGCCATTTAGTTGAGGTATGGCGGAAACCCTATTGGGAGAAATCTCAAAGACGACTGTGAAGCCGCGCTTCAACTCCCATGGGTCGTTTAGGCGCTGTTCCGGTCTTATCCACACGGACGACGAACCGTCGCCATCCTTTCGAACGGCATCGGCCTCTAGGGTTGAATCAATGGCAGCATGGGCTTCAGCAGAAGGGCCCAGGCCGGTTGTGCTTTCCGAAGCCGACTCCATCGAAATCCTTTCTCGCACAGATATTCCTAGAAATCTTACCACAAAATCATTAGCCGGATGCGCAGCAATTTCGAACGCCCCCCACCCTATCCCCGCCGCTCCAAGCCTGATAACCTTGCCACGCTGCCATGGAATTCCCCCTCACCCACCTTGGCCTGCCGGAGATGATTCTCCTTCAACTGCTGGTGGTGGCCGTCAGCGCCGCCGCCGGTATTGTCGCCTTTGGTTTTGCCATGGCCATGACTCCCTTCTTCCTCATCTTCCTGGACGCCCGACTGGTCATCGAGATGAACATAGTCCTGACCGCCGTCCTCTTCGCCACGGTGTCGCCCCAGGTGTATCGTCATCTAATCCCGCGCACTCTCGCGGCCATGCTGTTGGGTGGGGCCTTGGGCATCTATCCAGGGCTGCTCATCTCCCAATCCTTGCCGAAAGAAGCCCTGAGCCTGACCCTAACCTCCGTAGTCATCGTAACCGCTCTGTTGGCCGTATTTAACCGATTTCCCCACTTCCGCAGGGAAAAAATAGCCGGCGGTGTGGTGGGGTTCGTCTTCACCTTCATCAACGCGGGGCTGGCCCTTGGCGGCCCCATCGCGGCCCTATTCGCCCTCAACCAGCAATGGCTTCGGGACCAGACCCGAGCTATGCTTTCCACGTTCTTCTTGGCGACGGGTCTCGCAATCATCGCTGCCCACGTGATCAGTGATCGGCTTGGTCAGCAGGAGTTCTTCAGCGCCGTCCTCTTCGTCCCCGCCCTTCTTCTGGGCAGCTTCATAGCCTCCAAGCTGGCCGGTAGAGTCAACGAGGCCCTATTCCGGAAGCTGGTCGTGGGCGTCCTGCTGGCCACCAGCTTCGGCATCCTTGGCCGGGAGATTGCCGCCGCGCTCTAGAGCAGCTTCCGGGCTATCTCCTCCAGCTGGTCCATCATTTCCGACTCGCTCTTGGTCGGCTGCGTGCGAATTATCACCCGGTGGGCGCCTGAGTCCAGATACGTATGCACCAACTCCCGGTCGTCCGGCTGGCCGTGGACGGAGATGGTCAGCGACGCCGGGTCCCGCCCCGCGGCCTCCGCTCGACGATCCAGTTCCGCCCGTTTCTCTCGCAGTAACTCCGGCGAAATCCGGTTGGGTAGCCAGCCGTCGGCCCAGCGAACAATCCGCTTCAGCACGTTGGGAGCCATGCCCCCAAGCAGCACCGGCGGATGGGGCTTCTGCACCGGCTTCGGATAGGACTTCACCGCCGGAAAGTTGTAGTATCGCCCCTCGTGGGACGCTTCCTTCTGGGTCCAAAGCTTCTTCATCACCGCCACCGCCTCCCTCGCCTGCGTCCAACGGTGGTCGAAGTCGCCCCCCATTATCTCCGTTTCCTCCCGCAGCCATCCCGTGCCGATGCCGAAGAGGAACCGGCCTCCACTGAACAGGTCCAGGGTGGAGACCTCCTTGGCCAGCAGTAACGGGTTGCGTTCCGGCACCAGAGTTATCCCCGTTCCCAGCATGATCCGTTCCGTTACGCCCGATGCACGGGCCAGGGCAATGAAGGGGTCCACGAAGTGGGAGTAGCTCTCCGGGATCACCCCGTCCTCCGAGCCGGGATACTGGCTTTCGCTGTGCACCGGCACGATGGGGTGCTCCGCGCACCAAAGCGATTCGAAGCCAAGGGCCTCCGCCTTCTCGGCTATGGGCGCAACGTCCACGTAATAGGCGGGCAGGGGCACCGTAATGCCAATTCTCATTTTTCTTCCCCTTTATTCAAGTATGTCGCAGGACAGCTATCGCCGTACGGAATCCGCGAGTCGCGGACCATGACATTCAACTCTCTCTATTCGTACCTATGCCATCGCGGTGTAGACTAGGGCTTCTTCCGCAGAGTCTGGCAAGACTCCGCCGACTCCGCTATCTGCGTCCAACTGTACAACATGGGAACGTAGCCCACTTCCGACCAGATGAGAGCCTGGTCTGCGTAGTGGGCGCTTCCCGGATGCCCTGACGACCCCAGGGGCACTATCCAGCGGGAGTTGCTCCAGTCCGAAAGGTCGTATATGTACCGAAGCACCGAAGTGGAAGCGATTGTGTAAGGCTGGGCTGGCGAGTAGCTCGCCGCCTGGGGAGTGTCGCCGTCGCCCCCGGAAGTCACTGAGGGTGGGTCCAGAAGGTACCCCGCCTCGGGGTAGACTTCCGACAACGGATGCTTTGGCGCGGTGTGATGCACTCTGCTCCATTGCCACTTCGTCAGGTCCGGCCCCAGCTGCTCTGAAAGCTCCTCGGCGGCAGAGGCGAGCGCCTCCCCTATCATTGCCTCCCAACCCCCGGGCCCCGGCGGCAGCATCGATACGTCCCCCTGGTCCATGAGATGTACGAAGTGCGCCCGCAGTCGGGCGGCGTGGGCCGGACCTCCTCGGCTGGTCTCCGTCAGCGCTTCCTCTGCCAGAGGTCCGAGGAGGTACCGCAGAATCCGACGGTCCAGCTTCAGTCGGAAGGCGCTGAATATCGTCGCTGCTGCGCTATCCGGGTCCATCGCCCCGTCCCACTCCTTCAGTATCTCCAGCGTCTGTCGTCCGAGATCGTCAGTGAGTTTCAGCGCAGCCAGTTTCGGCAGGTAGTGCCGCGCTGGGATCGACGTCCGCTCGGCGTGCACGCCTTGCATGTCCTTCACCGACGCCCGGTCTAGCTCTCCCAGGCGGATGGAAATGCGCCTGGCTCGAAACTCCGGCGCATGGTCCAGGCCTATATAATAGGGATAGTCGTTCCCCACGACCCTCTGGTTGGCGGTGACGATGTAATTGGTCTCCGGGTTGTGACTTCGGGGCATCTCGTCGAAGGGTATGTACCCCTGCCATTCGTGCTCTCCCGTCCAGCCCGGCACGGGCAGCCAGCCGTTCGCGCGGGAGCGAATGGGCACCAGCCCTCGCGTGAGATAGCCGATGTTGCCGTCAACGTCGGCAAAGAGGAAGTTGTTCACCGGGTCCACCCAATCCTCCATGGATTGGTCTATCTCGGCGGCGGAACGGGCGCGTAGCATATTCAAAAGCGCCTCCGCCGTTCGGTTGGCCTCCGCCGTCTGCGTATAGCGGAAGGCTATGCCCAGCCCCTCGGCAGGGCCGCCGGAAATCACCGGCCCGTGGTGAGTCACCGTAATCGATATCTCCTCGTCAGCGCCGCCCCGCACTTTGATCGTCTCTCGAAAAGTTTCTGCTCGACGCTGCTGGCCTTTGAACTCGTAGTAGGAGGGGTTGTCCTTGTCGAACCGCTCCACGAACAGGTCCTGATAGTCGGCGCCGGTGTGAGTCACGCCCCAGGACACTCGCTGATTGTGGCCGAAGTGAGGGAAGCCCGGCACGCCGGGGAAAGACACGCCCACCACGTCAAAGTCCGGGCAGGCCACGTGGTTCTGATAGTAGACGTTCGGCGTATCCAGCCCCCGGTGGGGGTCTCCCGCCAACAGCGGCTTCCCCGACTCGGTGAGTTGTCCGGAAAGCGTCCAGTGGTTGCTCCCCTGTTCCATCTCTTTGAGCCGGTCCGCCAACGCTGCGCCCCGCTCCAACTCCTCCAGCGCGCCCGTTGCCGCGCCTATGAATTCCGCTCCGGGAGGCAGAATCTGTAAATGTCCGGGCTGATACCCGGGATGCAGGCGAGCCGTTCGCCTCGGACCCAGCTTCCCCAACAGCTTGTGCCGCCACGCCTTCCCCTCGAAGGTGCCCATGAGAACGTGGCGCACCTTGAACACCGCCAGCCCGTCCCACGGCTGCCACGGCTCCGGGGTGGTATCAAGCAGCTGATACTCCACGGGAAGGTGTTCCGACGTCTCCATGAAGGCATTTACCCCGGCTGCGTAGGCGTCCAGCATGGCGCGGGCTTCCGAATTCACCAGGGCGTAGTCGGCCCGCGCGCTGGTCTCCAGCCGCATGCGGCGCATGAACCGGTCTTGCTCCAACCCGATAGTCCCCGCCAGTTCCGCCCAACGACCGTAAGCTCGGTGCCGGTCGTAGTCCATGTGCCACAGCCTGTCCTGGGCCGTGAAGAATCCCTGGGCAAAGAAGGCGTCCTCCGTCGTTGCCGCTTGGGCGTGTGGTATACCGTAGGCGTCACGGTAGATGCGCACGGGAGCATATAATCCCGCTACTTCCACTGGCTTTGTGGTTTCAGGCACTGCCCTCTCCCGGTCGGTTCTGGTTATCATCCTCTACCCTCCGTCATATATTCCCGCGGAGGCGGGAATCCATTGGTCTGAGGGCTGCCGAATCTGAACAGCCGAAAGACCACCCGCTTCCACACCGTTTTCTCCAACTACTCTACCTTGGACGACGTTAAAGCGGCAACCTACAGCCAAACGTCCACTGCCCTGTTTGGTGGATGCCCGCCGACGCTGATATCATTAGCCCCATGATTGGCGCCATTAGGGCCGTAACCTTTGACCTATGGCAGACCCTCCTGCTGGAAGACCCCCAAATCAACCGGCGCAGGGCACAGCTTCGCATCGACCGGGTGAACGCCGTTCTGCAGGCGACAACCCACCCCTTCAAGGAAAAAGAACTCTGGCAAGCCTTCCGCGAATGCGTAGCCGCCTGCGGTCGCATCCGCTCCCAGGGGCGAGAGACGAGCTTCGACGGGCAGATGGACATTTTCTTGGAACAGCTGGAACCAGGGTTGTCGGACGCGCTTTCCCGCGACGAAAAGAAGGCCGTCAGAGAAGCCTACGACCTGGCTTTTCTGGAATCACCGCTGCCCCCGGACCCCGCAGCCGCGCCCATGCTGGAAGCGTTGAAACGCCGCGGCTGCTCCCTGGGCCTCATCTCCAACACGGCCATGACCAGCGGAGCAACGTTTCGAGTCTACCTAGAGCGGCTGGGCCTGTTCCAGTACTTCGATGCCGTAGTCTTCTCTGACGAAGTTGGCTGGGCCAAACCCTCCGGGACAGTCTTCCGTCAGGCCCTCGACGCGCTGGACGTTCCCCCCGACGCGGCGGTGCACGTGGGCGACGACCGGGCCGCCGACGTGGGCGGTGCACTCAAGGCCGGCCTCCGCGCCGTCTGGGTTGCCCGCCCGCCGGAGTCCTACGACGAACCCTACGCCTATCAGCCCCCCACCGACGACGAACCCCATGCCACCGTCACAAGCCTGGCCCAGGTATTTCCAGCCCTGGAGCGCCTCGGCCTCCAATAATCCCCCTGCTCCCTTACCCCTCTTCCTCCTCTTTCTTCACCAAGGACGGTTCGCAAACCCTCCTTGCGCCCCGTCTGGCATTATCATGAAAACAACTACCCCGTGTCGAATCTCATCGTCCTCGGCACTCAACGTCCGCGTAGTCCCCGTATGGGTAATCCCTCGTGGTTGCCCCCTGTCCCTACCGTCTGACTTCGAAATGCACGTCTTCACTCGTGATGTTGAATAATCAGGCTTAGCCAGTTAGGCTACGGCGTAATTTAGTGTTCCATTAGTATTCAGCAAATGGGGGTGACGGTCATGCTGGAAATGCCTACGTGGAGAATGATTCCGGAACCCGTTCTGGTCAATTGCCTTAAAGTTCACGAATTACCGAACAACAAAGAATACATTGTTCAATTCAAGAGCCAAAGGGGCAATTTCACATCTTTCGTACCAAAACAGCATGTGGATCCCGTTAGGAAGGGCCTCCATGCGCTGATCATCGCCGACGTGAGGGATAAGGGATACCTTGTGGGTCTTCCCGTCGAGACTCTAACGTCGGGTCCCAGACTCTTGGTTTTTGAGTCTGAAAAGGATGATGTCCTTACGTTTCGCGATTGGACAGCAAACTGTGATTCTTAGCGACCACGAAATCCTGATGGAGATTCGAAGTGGGAGGTTAGCTTTTGAGCCTGCTCTCTCGGAAGACCAAATCAGCCCCTCCGCTGTGGATCTGCAGTTAAGTGATGAGTTTACGGTATTTTACGCCCCAAAGGTAAAAGGAGTTACTACTGTCGTAGACCTTGCGGAAATTGAAAGCGTTGAAAAGTTGGCCAGAATATACGGAGAACAGAAAACCTTGGCGAAGGGTGAAAAACTATCCCTTATGCCGCGAGGATTTGTATTGGCCTACACATTGGAACGTATCAAGCTCCCTAATTACCTGGCTGCTAGGGTTGAAGGTCGAAGTTCCTTCGCTCGGCTAGGATTGTCTATCCATCAGACTGCACCGACGGTTCACGCAACTTTTGAAGGGCAGTTAAGGTTGGAAATTTTGAACAATGGCCCCTATGAATGCCGATTGTCTCCAGGATTGAGGATCTGTCAGTTAATCTTAGAACGATTGGGCAGTCCCTCAATTGCCAGGCTCAACAGCCCATTCCAGAATCAGTCCCAATGGCAATGATGTAGTCCCTCCACCCCTACCCTTCTTCCGCTTCTTTCTTCTTGGCAGGTGCACGCCGCCGCCGCCGCCGTTTGGGCTGACCGTTGGCCTTCTCCTCCCGGCTGCTGGACCACAGATCGTCGAAGAACTCCGGGTCCACCACGTGCAGCACGTCCGCCGTCTGCGATAGCTCGTAGGAGAGGTTGCTCGGGAAGGCCATGACCTCCACGTGCTTCCCCAGATTCTTCGTCGCCTGCATGGCGTAGGCAAAATCTGCGTCCCCGCTCACCAGCACCGCCACGTCGTACAGGTCCCGGTAGGCAAACTGGAGCAGGTCCGTGGCCATCATAATATCTACACCCTTCTCCACCAGCACGTCGCCACGGTACTTGGAAATGCCCAGGCAGACTTCCAGATAGGGGGTGTTATAGAGAGTGGCGAGGAACTTCTGCTGCTCTTGGTAGGCCGCGCCGCGCCGCTCCGGGTCCTGTAGGATGTTGTAGTAGTAGGCCCGGAAGAGCTGCCTCTCTCCGCATAGCTTGGTCACGAACGAGCCGAAGTCCAGGTCCATGCGACCGCAGTTCTCCTCCAGGGCGTGATATAGATTGCTTCCATCAATGAAAGCAGCTAACCGCTGAGTCAATAATCAAAACCTTTCTGTTGAGAAATGTGGGGCGGGCCCCCTAGTCGAAGCGCGTAATTACCCCTCGGCCCACCTCGCCCCGGGTGAGGTCTTCGTAGGCCTGGTTGATCTCCTCCAGGTGGTAGTTGCGGGTGACCAGGGCATCCAGGTTTAGCTGACCGCTCATGTACAGGTCCACCATGCGAGGCATGTCCGACTGAAGCCGGGCCGAGCCGTAGTAGGTGCCCTTCAGCGTCTTCTCCTGGCGCACCAGCGACACCGCGTCGATGGCGGGCACGTCTCCTTCGGGCGTGATCCCCACCACCGTGACCGTCCCGCCCTTGCGGGCCATCTCGTAGGCCATCTCCACCGTTGCGGCGGATCCGAATGCCTCGAAGGTGAAGTCTGCGCCCAGCCCGTCGGTAATCTCCCTCACCCTCCCCGGGCCGTTCTGCTGGCCGGGGTTGACGGCGTGGGTTGCGCCGAACTGCATGGCAAACTCCAACGCCCCTTCGCTGATGTCCACGGCAATGATTTGGCGGGCGCCGGCCAGCCGCGCCCCCATGATGACGTTGAGGCCCACGCCGCCGCAGCCCACCACCGCCACCGTCGCCCCGGGCTCCACCTTGGCCGCGTTGACGGCAGCCCCCACCCCCGTGGTTACGCAGCAGCCGATCACCGCCGCCTTGTCCATGGGCAGCTCCTTCGGGCAGGGCACGCAGGCGACCTCCGGCACAACCGAATACTGGGAGAAACATGCCAGCTTGGACATGGGCGTAATGTTCGTTTCGCCCTTGTGCAGCCGGTAGGTCCCGTCCAGCATGGTGGTGGATGTAGCCATGTGCGCGTCACACAAATTAGGACGGCCTATGGTACAGAAGTGGCAGCGGCCGCAGCGGGATACAAAAGATAGAATCACCGGATCGCCGGGCTTCAGGGAGGTGACGCCGGAGCCGAGTTCCTGGACTACGCCGGAGCCTTCGTGGCCCAACACCGCAGGCAGGGGCATGAACGACTCGCCGGCCATGTAGTGCCAGTCGCTTCGGCAGATGCCCGCCGCGCCGATTTTCACCAATACCTCACCCGCTTTGGGTGGGTCCAGGTCCAACTCCTCCATCACCAGTGGGCTGTTCGACTCATACAGGACCGCCGCTTTTGTCTTCATTCCTTTTCCCTTCCTTCTCAAACTGCTTGCTTTCGATGGGTCAAACGGACCCTTCTTTCTTAGGCTGCTCCCTCTGGAGGAGCTTCCCTGACTACCGGATTTCTGAGGACGCCGATGCCGCTTATCTCCACCTCTACCACGTCGCCGTCCTTGAGGTTCTGGGTCGCCCCATCCGTTCCCATCCAGATAACGTCCCCGGGGTAGAGGGTTAGGTTGCGGCTCATCGTGCTGATGTACTCCGCAATGCCGTACAGCATGCTATTGGTGGGAAACTCGGAAACAACTTCGTCGTTTATCCGGACGGTGGTGACCATCCGACGAAGGTTGACCTTCGTCTCTATCCAGGGTCCCATTGGCTTGAAGGTGTCCGTGTTCTTGGAGCGCCACATGGTGCGGTCGCTCCGCTGCCACGACCGCTCGCTCACGTCGTTTCCGATGGTGTATCCGAAAACGCAGTCCAGGGCTTCTTCTTCCGAGACGTTCTTGACCTTCCGCCCGATGACGGCCACCAATTCCCCTTCGTACTGCACCTCTTCCGAGGCGTCCCAGGGGATGACGATGGTCTCCTCGTGGGCGATGAGGGCGTTCACGGCCCGGTAGCCGATGTCCGCCTTGTCGGGCACGTCCGGCTCCTCGCCCCGGGACTCCGCCGTCTCAGTTACGTGGGCCAGGTAATTCAGCCCCGCGGCGTAGAATGTCGGGGGTTGGCAGGGCACGAGAAGCTGCACCCGGTCAATTTGCCGCCGTATCGACGTAAGGTCGTAGCGGCCAAAGGGGTCACCCATTATCTCCGTTACCGCTATGCCATCCACGATCCCGTAGGCCACCTTGTCTAGGGACTTGAACCTGCATATCTTCATCGTCTTCCACCTCCCTGATTAGAATCCGCCGTCCCCCGGCGCTCCAGCCACTTGTCGATGGCCGCCTCCGCGCGAGGGCTGATGGCGTTCTGAATCTCAACGTTCACCAGGCTGGGCCGGCCTGAAGCGAAGGCCCGTCGAAGCGCGGGCGCCAGCTCCTCGGGCCGCGTCACGTGTTCGCCGTAACCCCCCAGCCCTTCCACCACCTTGTCGTATCGAGTCCGCAGCAGTTTCGTGGCGGTATCACGACCAAAGAGGCCCACCTGAATATGATAGTCGATGCCCCAGGTGGCGTCGTTGCCCAGGACCGCCACAATCGGCAGGTTGTGACGTACCGCCGTGTCGAACTCCATGGCGGTGAAGCCGAATCCGCCGTCGCCGGCCATCAGAATCACCCGCGCGTTGGGGTGGGCTACCTGGGCCGCGATAGCCGTCGGCAGCCCGTTGCCTAGAATGCCGAATTGGGAGAAGTAGAACCACCGAAGGGGCATCCGCGCCGGGTGGAGTATCCGACCGAAATGGCCGAAATCTCCCCCGTCCCATACCAGTATGTCCTCAGGCTTCAAAAAGCCCGACAATACCTTGTGCACGTAGGCGGCGTGCATCGGCGCATCCGGCTTCGCCATTCCGTCGAACCATTCGGCCTGGGCCTTCTGCCGCTCCCGAAGCTCCTGCACCCACGGCAGCTCCGTCCAAGTCTTACCTTGGGCCGCTGACGTCATCTGCTCTACGATGGCCGATACGTCTCCCGCCATTCCCACGTCCACGGCCCGGTTGCGCCCTATCTCCGTGGGCGAAGGGTCCACCTGCACAATGCGGGCGGCATCGTCGAAAATGCCCCCGTACCGGATGCTGTTGTCCAACTTCCTGCCCAGCAGCAGCACCGCGTCGGCGCGGCCCACCAGCTTGGCGGCCCAGTTCAAGGCCGTGTCGAAGAATCCCAGGCAATATGGATGGTCGTCGGACACCAACCCCCGGGCCTGGTCGGCAGTCATCAACGGTATCCGTGTTGTCTCGATGAATCGCTGCAGCCAGCCGCCGTCACCCCCGTACCCCGCCGACGCCGCGGCGATTATCAACGGTCGACGCGCGGCGTGAAGAATTTCTACTGCTTCCGCAATCTGAGCCTCGCCTGCTCGTAGCTCTCCCTTTAGCCCGTAGGCCGCCGCAGCGTAGTACCTAAAATCCCCCTCGTCGACCCGCTGCTCCTGCACGTCCAGGGGGATGGTAAGATGCACAGGCCCGCGCCGTCCTGAGTAAGCCGTGCGCACCGCCATTGCGATCATGTCCGGGATGCGCCGAGCGTCCGGAATAAGCCATGAACCCTTCGTCACCGCCCCTGCGAGGGCAACCTGGTCTATCTCCTGGTTGGCCCCCATTCCCAGCTCCGCGGCCTCCGCCGAGCCGCCAATGGAAAGCATGGGGCTTTCGCTGTGCAGGGCGTTGGCCATCCCCGGTACAGCATTGGCCACGCCCGGCGTCGTGGCCATCACCACCCCCAGCCCACCGGTAATGCGGCCCCACGCGTCGGCCATGAACGCCGCCGCCTGCTCGTGGCGCGTGTCGATGAACCGGAAATCTCCGTCGGCCATTACGTCCATTAGGGGAAGCGTGTGGTCGCCGGCAATGGTGAAGATGTTGACAACCCCTTCACTTTTCAATGCGTGGGTTATGAGGTGGCTGCCGGTGAGGGCGGAAGGACTCATGCGATTATCTTCCGGTGCTGGGCGTTAGATGTGGCCTGATTATGAAATGGCGGCGATTAAGCGTCAAGTCAAGTACGGGTGCACTTCAATAAGTTGAGACCCAAACGCCCCTCGGTTAGAATGAGCCCACTCCACCAAGGAGGGCGAGCCATGTCAGACAAACCCGTAGTCCGCGTCATCGGCACCGGCGGGACCATCGCCACCGTAACCGATGACCGCATGGACTTCACCAACTACCCGGAGACGGGGCACCGTATCCCCGTCGAGGAGTCCCTGGCGCGAATACCGGAGGCTGGCTTCATTGCCGAGGTGCGCTGCGAAGACCTGATGAGCGAGGCCAGCAGCAACATCGGCCCCGAAAACTGGCCCCTCATCGCCCGCCGCATCAACCGGGTCTTCCGGGAGGAGCCGGACGTTGACGGGATAGTGCTCACCCACGGCACCGGCACCATGGAGGAGACCTCATACTTCCTTCATCTGACCGTCAAGTCCTCCAAGCCCGTGGTCATGACCGGCGCCATGCGCCCCGCCTCCGCCGTGGGCACCGACGCCGACCTGAACCTCTACAACGCCATCCGCGTAGCTGCCAGCCCCAACGCCGCCGGTCGCGGCGTTCTCGTGGTGATGAACAACCAGATCCACAACGGGCGGGACGTCACCAAGACGGACCCCCTACACGTGGAGACCTTCAAGGGCTCGGACACCGGACTCCTGGGCTATTGCGACCCCGACGGGCAGGTGGCCTTCTACCGCTCCCTGGAACGAAGGCACACGGTGAACACCCCCTTCGACCCGGAGAACATGTCCGCGCTGCCCCGGGTGGACATCGTACCCACCTACGCTGGCGCCGACGAGATGTTGGTGAACGCAGTGCGAAGCCACGGCTCCCCAGGCCTGATTCTGGCAGGCGTTGGCGGCGGGAGCGCCGCATCCCCCGCCCCACGAGCCGCCATGGAAGCCATGGAGGACGGCATGACGGTTGTGCTGGCTTCCCGAACCGCCAACGGGCGGGTGGTAATGACTGCCGGCAAGGAGCGAGACGGTTTCGTCGTGGCGGACAACCTGCTCCCCCACAAGGCGCGCATCCTTCTGATGCTGGCCCTTACGGTCACCCAGGACCGCAGGGCCGTTCAGCAGATGTTCTACGAATTCTAGCTTACGTCTCGGTCGTTACTATCAAAATAGACCGTCCCGCGCCTACTAATCCCTTCCCCCTGGAGGGGGGAAGGTTAGGATGGGGGTGAATCCCGTTCCTAACGAGATTCTCCCCCGGGGGCGGTTCGCGAACCCTCTTCATCCACCAAAAGACCTCGATCCCATCCGCCATTCGCGCGAAAGCCGGAAAAAAGCCCTCTTCCCGAATTCATTTTCATCGCCTTGTGTGGCATTTCTTGGCCATAGTGATTCCGAGAGACCTCAAGGAGCCAACCTGTGCTGTCTCGCCCCAGCTGCGGGGCCTTCGATTGCGCCCGCTAGGAACTAGAAGGCCTGCGCTGCAGCTCTTCCTCCAGCTCTTTGACCCGTTGCTTGAGGCGCAGCACCTGCGTCCCCTCCAGTTCACTGATCTCTTGCCTGAGTAGCGACACTTCCTCCCGCAAGCGCTCTTCCCTTTCACGGCGCTCCGTCTCCGCCTTGTGTCGCTCCTTCTGTCGCTGTATCGCGTCTTTCAGTATCTCAGATATCAAGTCGATCACCCTCTTTGCATTCTGGAATACGGTCTTGCCGAATGTCAGCACGTCCACAAAGACCGCTGTGCCGACCGCGATTGCAAGATAGCCTACGGATGCCTCGTTCGTTACGGCCAAGATGGTCTCCAGCAGTGTATCAGAATCCCTTGCCCACGTTTCATGCCAGATAATCAGTGCCGTCATTATGCTGGCCATGGTGGAGAATAAGGCTAGGAATTGCCTTCGCCACTGCTTTGAAACAGTCCATAGCGGAACCCGCTCTTCTCGATTGTTCGCTTGCACTGCTAGCTAGGCGTCCTGTCCTTCCGACCATATGCGCCACCGCTTAGCAACTCATCATCGCCGCCATCGCGCCTCTGCATCCTGCTGATGCTGGCCCTAACCGTCACCCAAGACCGCAGCGCCATCCAGCAGATGTTCTACGAATACTAGGGGCACTCTGACCATCAGTCGATGCCCACCCTTCCAGGAGCACTTTTCCCCTTATGTCGCTCCCAGTCTTGTGTTATCCCGCAGCGCCTCTGGATTATCATGAAAGCACCTGTGAACATTCACTGAGAAGGGTCGCGGCCCGCAGCCTCTCGCTACCCGCCGCGGCCTCGGGGTGTGCGCTATGCTTCGAACGGGCTTCATATTCCTTGCCCTTTTGGGCATCTGCCTTCTGGTCGCCTGCGGTCCCAAGGACAAACGCGTCGTCTTCGTTTCCGAGCGGGGCGGCGACCTTATGGTCTACACCATGAGCTCCGACGGCTCGGAAGTTTCCAGCGTCCCCTCAGGCGGGGACGAGAGCATCTTGCCTAGCTGGTCGCCCACTAGAAATCACGTGGCCCTACTCTCTGTTGACGACGAGGACTCCACCCTTCACATCCTCGCCCAGGATGGCGACGACTGGGAATCCTGCACCGTCGATGAAGACCAGGTCCTGCACTACAGTTGGGGGCCCAAGGGAGAGCGCGTAGCCTTCCTGGTGGGGACCTCAGAGGATGCCGACGTCTTCATTACCGACGTAGGGTGCTCTACCGTCGAGCCCCTCACCTACGACGGCGGAGCCATGACCTTGGGCAACTGGTCTGAAGACGGCGATTGGGTGGCCTATTCCATCTTGAGCGAGGACGACCAGGGGATATTTCTCCGCAATCCCAGCGGCGTGGACAGAAAGCGAATCAGCGACAAGGCCGCCATTCAGTTGGCCTATGCACCCCGGGGTGGCGGCTTTGCCTTCATGACCCAAGACGACGAGGAAACCCGTATCTGGGCAACCGAAAACGCCGACCAGCCTCCTGTCAGTATCACCAACCAGGCAGTCTCCGGCTCCACCTTTGCCTGGTCTCCCGACGGCTCCCGAATAGTCTTCGTCTCCGACAGGGACGGCGATCCGGAGATATATACCATGAAGGCCAACGGCTCCGACCAGATGCAGCTTACCCAAAATGAGATTGCCGACACCCTGCCTTCCTGGTCTTCCAACGGCAAGCGCATCATCTTCGTTTCGGACCTTCATGACAATACGGAGATCTTCACCATGAATGCCGACGGGTCTGATCAGCAGCGTCTCACCAACAACGATTACAACGACACGCAACCCCGGTGGTAGCCCACGGGCCGGCTGTCTACTTATCCCTGCACGTTTGCCCACCCTGTGGCATAATTTAACCCTTGGGCCTTCGCCCCGTTGCCTTCTCATTGCCCGGTGGTGCAGCGGTAGCACAGCGGACTTTGGATCCGCTGACCCTGGTTCGAATCCAGGCCGGGCAGCTTTCCATTAACCCTCCGTTAATGTGCCCCACCCCCTGGCGTGTATCCTTCGCTCACCGGAGCCCCTAAGCCCCAATGCTTGAACTTTTTGAATCACACCTCGTTCTCGAATCCGGCCAACTAGCCCAGCGATCCCGCCAAACCTAACATGCCGAAAGCCTTCTCCCTCAAACCCCTAGCTGCCGAGTTCGTCGGGACCTTCCTGCTGGTCTTCGTGGCCACCGGCGTCATCATGGCCAACGAAATTGCCGGCGGACAAATATCTCATCTTGGAATAGGCCTTTCCACCGGCCTGGCTGTGTCTGTCATCATCTTCGCTCTGGGCCACGTTTCCGGCGCCCACATAAACCCCGCCGTAACCTTTGGCTTTGCCCTCGGCGGGCATTTCCCCTGGCGTACCGTTCCCGGCTACGTGGCCGCCCAGATGGCCGGTGGCATCTTTGCCAGCGCAGTCCTTCTTGCCCTTTTGGGCAGCCTCGCCCACCAGGGCGCAAATCTGCCCGCCGTGGGCACGTCCCAAGCCTTGGGTTTTGAAGTGATACTAACCTTCCTGCTCATGCTGGTAATAGTCGCGGTGGCCACCGACTCCAAAGCCCAGGGGCAGCTTGCCGCCCTGGCTATTGGCGCAACGGTGGCCCTGGAAATCATATTTGCCGGCACCCTCTCCGGCGCCTCCATGAACCCCGCCCGCTCCCTAAGCCCCGCCCTCATAGGCTGGACTTGGACCAGCCAGTGGATCTACGTCGTTGGCCCAGTAGCGGGAGCAGCCATCGCCGTCATCTTCTACGGCTGGCTTCGTGAGGATGAAGAGTAGCGAGCCTCCGCCGTCTTCACAATTCCTTAGGATTTCTCACCCATAGTGAGCGGGACTACTTTGAAAGGGCGAAGCATCTTCTCGACGTGACCGCCCTTCCGGTTGCTACTAGGCAGCGCCTGGTTGATAATTTTAATGGGTCACTTAAACGGACAGCTTAACAGGAGTAACGGATTGGGAGACGCAATAATCAACACCCTTAAGGGCCTCGGCTTGTGGCGAATCAGCTTGCTTCTGCTCCTACTTCTGGCATCCGCAGGCGCCGTCTACGGCGTTTATCTATGGGTAGGCCGGGAAGAATCAGACACCCTTGAGGAAGACCAGCAGATAGTCACCGTCGCCGAGGGTAATCTGGTCAACCAGGTCGTCATAAGCGGCAGTCTGCTTTTCCCCACTCGTGAGACCCTGAAATTCGGCAGCCCCGGCGTGGTGGAGGATATCCGCGTCAAAGAAGGCGACTACGTGGAAGCCGGACAGGTCATCGCCGCCCTTGACGTGGAAACCCTGGCCACCTTGCGTCAGGAGATCGACGACGCCCGAGTGAAGATTCAGGACACCGAGCAGGCTATCACCGACCTGAATAACTCTTTCACTGCCCTGGACGTGGTCCTGGCGGAGGAGAAAATCGTCCAGGCCAGGGTTGCCCTTCGGGACGCTGAGGATGCGCTGGAGGATCTCTTCACCCTCCCTGATCTTGAAAATGAAATTGTTAGGGGGGAATCAGACGTGGAGAAGGCCAAGTTGGATCTGGCCAAGGCCGAGGACGCTTTGGTCAAACTGAACGCTGGCGCCGACCCCGACGACGTAGAACGGGCCGTGGCGAAGATAGACTCCCTTGAGGTTTCCCTGGAGAACGCCCAGCAGGACCTCGCCCTTTTGGACGACGATTGGGATGCCAAGCTCGATGCCGCCGCGGATGTTCGGGACGACGCTCTAGCCGAATATCAAGACAAAATACTCAGCTATCTGGGCGCAGAAGTCAGCCTTGAAGATTCCCTCCTCCCGCCCCAGGATATGGTCCGCAGTTGGGGAACGAGCTTGGAGGCCCTGTTCACTCGCCCACAGCTGGATTACTCCGACCTTTCTGAACAGTTGCAGCTGCTCCAGGAGGACCCCGACACGCCCTGGAGCGAGCAAGTAGTCAACGGTTGGAACATCTTCTTCGTCGGTTCCCTCGTCCCCGTCTGCGACGAAGATGCAATCCTCTCTCCCTACGAGACCTGCATCAGCCGGGAGCTTGACCCTCTCTGGCAAGAGATCGATGAGGCCCGCGGCTCCCTGGACAACATTCAAAAGCAGTACGCCGCCACCCGCTCCAAGTCGGAGCAAGGCATCGGCGACATCGAGCAGTCCCTAACAGACGCTCAGACGGACCTTGGCGATCTTTTCGAGCCTCCCGACCCGCTGGACGTGGAGAGCGCTCGGTTCAACATCTACCAGGCCCACCTGGCTTTGTCGGAGGCTAGGGAAAAGGTAGCAGACCTTAAGGAGCAGCTTCTGGAGAAGCCGGAGCCCATCGACGTGGAGGCCAAAGCCAAGGCCATCGAGTCCGCTCAAGCCTTCCTGGCTCAGGCGGGAGAGGACCTGCAATCCCTCTTTGCCCCGCCGGACCCGCTGGAGCTGGCCCTGCTGCAAAGCCAACAGGTCACCGCCAGAATCTCCCTCGCCGCCGCCCAAACCCGGCTGGCATCCACCGTCGTCGTTGCACCCTGGAGCGGCCTCGTGGCAAGCGTAGGCGTGGAGAAGGGAAACGAAGTTACCCGAAACACCGATGTAATCGAGATTGTCGATCCCCTCGACGTGGAGGTGGACGGCATAATCGACGAAATAGACGTGCTTTCAGTTCAGGTAGGCGACCAAGCCACGGTGCTCATGGATGCCCTCCCCGGCGAAATTCTAACGGGCGTCGTCTCCAGCATCGATGCGGGCGCCACCAACCAGCAGGGGGTCGTCACCTACCCCGTCCGCGTGCGTATGACCGTTCCCGCAGACCTCAACCTCATCGAGGGATTGAGCGCCGTCGCGGAAGTGGTCATCCAAGAAGAACGGGGCCTGCTCATTCCTGTGCAAGCCGTCATGGGCCGCTTCGACGCTCCCATCGTCCAGGTTATGGAGGACGGCCTGATTCAGCAACGGGCCGTCACCCTGGGAATCAGCGACGACTTCTGGGTCATCGTAACCTCCGGCCTGAACGAAGGCGAGCAGGTGGTGTTCCAAGCCCCCGAGTCCTCCGGCTTCGACTTCGGTCGATTCGGGGGAGGCGCCGGATTCATAATGCGCGGCGGCCCGGGCCGCTAGCCGTCGGGAACCCCACCATGATCATCCTCGAAGGTGTAACCAAGATTTACAACCTGGGTAGCGTGCAGGTCTCCGCCCTCGACGGCGTCGACCTCAGCATCGCTCGCGGCGAAATGGTCGCCGTCATGGGTGTCTCCGGCTCCGGCAAGTCCACGCTGATGAACATTCTGGGATGTCTGGACGTTCCCACCTCCGGCTCCTATTCCCTGGACGGCGAGGACGTAGGCGCATTGGGCGACGACCAGCTTGCCTACATTCGCAACCGGAAAGTCGGCTTCGTCTTCCAGACCTACAACCTGCTCCCCCGTCTGAGCGCCCTGGCCAACGTGGAACTTCCCCTCCTCTACGGATGGCGACGCCGCAATCGCCGTCAGCGTGCCCGCGAGGCCCTGGAACACGTCGGCCTCGGCGACCGTATGCGCCACCGCCCCGCTGAACTCTCCGGCGGCCAGCAGCAGCGCGTCGGCATAGCCCGCGCCCTCGTCAAAGAACCCGCCATACTGCTGGCCGATGAACCTACCGGCAATCTGGACAGCCGCTCCAGCGAAGAGATAATCGACATCCTCACCCGCCTCAACCAGGAGGAGGGAATCACTGTAATCGTTGTTACCCACGCCCCCGAGATAGCCGCCCGCACCAAGAGGGTAATTTCCATGCTGGATGGGCGAATCGTGGCCGACGAGACCACGGGGCAGGTCCGCTAGATGAACCCCCTGGACACCGCACGATCCGCCCTAACGTCCCTCTGGGCCAGCAAGCTCCGTTCCAGCCTCACCGTATTGGGCATCGTCATAGGCGTTGCCGCCGTCATCTCCCTCATGTCCATCGGCCGTGGCGCGCAAGCCTCCATAACCGAAAGGATTCAATCCCTGGGCACCAACCTCCTCTTCGTCCAGCCCGGCGCGTCCAGCTTTGGCGGCATCTTCTTCGGCCAGGGTTCGGCTTCCACCCTGACCCTGGAGGATGCTGAGGCCATTGCGGACCCCTCTGCCATCCCATCCGTGTCCGCCGTGGCCCCGGAACTGAGCACCAACGGCCAGTTAGTCTACGGCAGGGAAAACACCTTCACTCAGGTTCTGGGCGTAACCCCCGAATATGTGGACGTGCGAAACTTGGAACTCTCAACCGGCAGCTTCATCTCCGACGGTCACGTGGTCAACCGCTCCGAGGTCATCGTGCTTGGGTCCTTCGTTTCCGAGACCCTCTTCGGTCTCCGAGACCCCGTCGGGCAGACCGTCAAAGTAAATGGTCGCCCCTTCACCATCATAGGAGTGCTGGATTCCATGGGCGGCGGCCCCTTTGGACTTTTCGACGACCAGGTTCTCGTGCCCATTACCACCGCCTACTACCGGCTCGCTTCCGAGCGCACCACCCAGGGAGACGTGACGGTCAACCTAATCAGCGTCCAGGTGCAGGACGAGTCCCAGATGGACCGGGCCGAAGCGCAAATAGCCACCCTCCTCCGTCTACGACACCGCGTCACAGGGGAGGACGACTTCACCATCAACAACCAGCAGGACACCCTGGAAACCCTGGAGGAGACCACCGACACCTTCGTAATGTTCCTGGGAGCCATCGCGGGCATCTCGCTGCTTGTGGGCGGTATCGGCATCATGAACATAATGCTGGTCTCCGTCACGGAGCGTACCCGGGAGATCGGCATTCGCAAGGCAATGGGCGCCACCCGTCGCGACATCCTCGTCCAGTTCATGGCGGAAGCTATCGTCCTCAGCATCGGCGGCGGCGGTATCGGCGTTCTGGCGGGAGTGGCCCTCTCCCGGCTCATTGATGGCCGTACCCTCTTTGGACAGGCCTTTGAGACGGTGTTCAGCGGCGATATCGTCATCCTGGCCCTGTTAGTCTCCGCCGCCATCGGTCTGTTCTTCGGCATCTACCCCGCCATGCGCGCGGCGCGGCAGCATCCCATAGACGCCCTCAGGTACGAATAGGACCGAAGGGTTCCGTCATCGCCGTACAAAATCTCACCCATGCTTAACACTTCGGCGCACACCCTCTCGGAGCGCCCGCCAAAGGAGAAAAAGATCTCATGACAAAGTCTTTCGTGGTTGTAGCAGCTATATTCGTACTGGTGGGAGGCAGCATCGGCGGGGCCTTCACCGGCGGCGTGATTCTGGGTCGAAACCAGGCGGAGAGCGAAGCCCCCGCCGCAGCCAGCTTCGTTCCGCCTCAAGACTTCGCTGGCCAGAGGGCCGCCAGTCAGCAATTCGCAGATCAGATTCCTCTGGACGACGACGGCAACCCCGACTTCGCCGCCTTGCGGCAGATGGCCCAGGCCCAGGGACGCGGCCTGCCGACTCCACCGGGACGAACCCCAACCGCGTCCACCGACGCAGACTCGGTAGCCCCGGCTTCTACCGACAACGGCGACAACGATGACGATGCGGAAGCTACAGAAAGTGCTGACCGACAGCCCACCTTTGCGAGCTTTGGCCGTGGTCTGGGACTCTTCGGTGGTGGCGGAGCAACCTTTGGGACCATCGATTCTATCGGCGATGGTTTCGTAGTCATCAACACTCCCCAAGGCCCGGTGGAAGCCGCCATAAGCTCGGAAACGGTCATCCAAGTCTTCTCCGCCGGAGAACTCGGCGACCTCACTGAGGGTATGTCGGTTACGGTGATGGGCGAGGAGGATGCCGAATCAGGCAAACTGGAGGCTGCTTCCATAATCGCATCGCCGGAAGGCGCCGGTGGGTTTCCCGGCTTTGGCGGATTCCAGAATCGCCCCCAGGGCGGAGGCCGCGGTCCCTGACCCTTGTCCCTTCCCCCTGTTATGGGGGAAGGCTAGAGCCCGCCCTCGTGAAGACGGGGGATGGGGGTGAAATCCCTTCCGCCGCCCTTCTTCCTCAATCCCCCTTGGCTCCGGTAATGTCCTTATGCTCGAAGCGCCAGAAAGCCGCGGCGCCCAGCGCAATCGTGTACGCCAGTATCACCAGAAAGTAGTGCGTCGCCCCCAGGTCTCCGTCCGCCCTGATTCCGAGGGTCACCTGTATCACGTCGTCGTGGGACAGCCACGCCGCCACGTTTGGCCCCAAAATGAAGTTCGACACAGGCTCGAACCAGTCGAATGCTGAGACAAGTATCCCCGTCACGATGGCCTCTATCATGTAGTATCCCATCGCTATGCCGATGCCCATGCCTGTGGAGGAGGTTAGAACGGCAATAAATACGGCCAGCATCAGATACGGCACGATCCCGTAGAACGTCTTGCCGAACACGATGAACGTCGTTGCCCACTCCCCTTCCGTCCAATCCCCGCCCACGTGCCGCACTAGGAACGTGAACAGAAGGCTGGTCAAGGCCAGCGTCAGGGCCGTCACCAGCAGTCCACCGGCAGCCACCGCCAGCAGCGTCACAACCTTGGCTGTGAGGTATTTCCTCCGGGCCACTCCGCTTACGAGGCTGGTCCGTAGAGTGCCCCAGGAATACTCCGTGCCCATCACCGAGGCGGCTAGGACCATCGTCAGAACAATGCCCATAAACGCCGCCGCACCCAGCCCGTTGGATATGCTGGCGGGCATGATGAAGAACTTGCGGCTCTCGCTCTGCAGAAGGCCGCTTTCGTCCTCACATATGGCCCTGTATTGCTCCATGTGCCCGATTACGCTGTCCCGTTCCGGCGGTGGAAGGGCCGCCACCGATGCAGGAATTGTCCCGTCTTGCAAGTCGGCGCAGGTAAAAGTCACCTCTACGGCACGGCCTTCGGCGTCCGTCGTTTCAATCCCGTAAACGACATCGCCTTGAAAGGAGTCGCCGGATATGTCCCCCCGGTAGATGAAATAGCTGCTCACCGCACCAATTTGCGGGAACAATACGAGGAAGGCCAGCAGAATCCACGGCATCCAGCGTCTACGCAGCTTGAACCACTCCCAAAGACTGAGGCGTAAGATGCCAAAAAACCAATCTGAAACGACTCTCAAAAACGCCCTCCATCGCAAACTCTTTTGCCGAACCGACTCACTATGCCACAATTGCACCACCCAAACAACGACGCCTTCCCGGCTGTCCTTCCGAACGCAGCGTGGCGCACCCCCCACATGTCATAACTATGAAGATAGCCCGTTCCGCGCCTACAAATCCCTTCCCCCTTGATGGGGGAAGGTTAGAGCCTGCCCTCGTGAAGACGGAGGATGGGGGTGAACCCAGTGCCCGACAACATTCTCCTTCCGTAGGGGCGGTTCGCGAACCGCCCGTCCCCCTGCCCCAATCCCCCGATCCCAACCGTCATTCCGGCGAAAGCCGGAATCCAGCCCTCGCTCCCATGCCCATATTCATCCCCTTACGGAACCTTAGCAAGGCCGTAGTGATTCCGAACACGACGCGCCCCCACATGTCATTCTGAACGTAGTGCAGCGAAGTGAAGAATCTCGTTCCCCTTGCGCCCGTCCCCACTGCCATCCCCCCATTGCCGTAACTTCCTCTCCTCTGCTACCCTCCCTCAACGAAGCCATGTACGTCAAAAACTCTGCAAACGCCGACGCCCCTTCCCTCCCCGTTATTCCCGCGCAGGCGGGAATCCAGACCCTATCTCCTGATTCGTATGCCCAAGTTTTTTTCAAACGAATCTCCACGCCTGAAACGATTAATCTCAGGCACGAATTCACTCCGATTCGACTTCCCTAACGAATCATTCCCACGCCTAGCCTCTCCAAAACGAATGCACCCTCTTTCCCAGATACAATCCCTGCCCACGCCACGGCGCTTTCCACAAGATTTTTCACTAACCTACGCGACTTCAAGAACCGCTATGGCCTTGCGAAGGTCATCCATCGGGAAGAAAATGGCGATTGTCATAGCAATCACAACGGCGACCCTTCAGAATGCCGGAAACAGCCAAGCATGGTGATTGGCTCCAACACCCTGATAGAATAGAAGTCTGACATAGCATCGCTGCCATGAATGAACAAGAATCCCCCATGAAGATAACTACCCTCGGAGAACTCCAGTGGTGGTCGCTGGAGGTCATCAGCGGCACCATTATGGCGGTGGGCGTGGGCATTTTCGCCGGCCGCCAGTCCCTTGGGCTGGTTGTAACCTTTCTTGTGGCCGCAGGCGTTCTCCTCAGCGTCTTCCTCATTGGCGCCCTGCTTAGAAGGGTGGGGCATCGGCGGTCCACCATAATCGCCGCACCGCCGGAACGGGTCTTCGACGCGGTGCTGACCCTGGCCGGCCACGGCGCCTTCCTTCGCTCGCTCTGGGGCATTGCTTTGACGGTGGAGAGGCCCGCCAAGGCCATCACTCCAGACACTACCCTTGAGGGCACTTACAGCGTGGGCACCGAACCTCTCAGCCTTTCCTCCTCCCGCAAGGGAGAACTAGCCCTGACTGTGGACGACGTCGAGCCTTCCCGAAAGCTGGTGCAGCACGCCGTCAACAAGTTCCGGGGGCGCACCACCCGCAGCGTTGGCGTGATTACCCTGGAACCCCACGAAGGCGGAACGCGGGTGACGGAACGTACACGGTTGATTCTGCCCATGAACGCCTCCCACTTCATCGGCGCGGTCTACTCCCGCATGGTCCTCCGCCACGCCTCGTCCAACTTCCTAAAGGAACTGAAACAGTCGGTGGAACGAGGCGGCTAGACACCAAACTATGGTCGCAACGGGTTGGCGCACTTGTTGACAACCAATGCCGCGATAGGTAGAGTACATATATGCTATCGAATACAATCAACTCTAGTCCTGCGTGTAAACAAGAATGGTGACATTAGACGAACGAGTCAGCCACCTTGAAGGTAAAATTAACTCCTTGGCAACCAAGGAGGACGTGGCGAACCTGCGCGCTGATGTGACTGGCCAGTTGGCAAATCTGCGGGCAGAAACAAAGGAGATGGAAACCCGCATCATCAAGTGGATGGTGGGGTCAGTGTTAGCCGGTATGGCTCTAGCTACGAGCTTAACCATAGCCCTGCAAAATCTCTTGTCAGGCTAGCCAACTAGAAAGCGCTGCTCTAACCGGTCTCACAAAGCCCGACGCAGGGCGGCAAGGGCCAACTGCCGCACGTCTTCCGGCGGTGTCACAACCATTCCGTTGTCCATCGATATGGATGATCCGGCGGACAGCGCCTCCTCCGAAACCCATCTCCACCCGCTGCACAGCCCCTCTGTCCCATCCCCTTGTCTGTCCCGTAGCCGGCAGAAATATATCAAGTCCACGTGCTCGTGGGGGCCTACAACCGGATCGTCGATGTCCTCCACCATGATCGTCTCAGGCGGGGAAATCTGTCTCGGATACGCAACATCCACCGGCAGCTCTCTGGGGATGACTTCCGCCGACAGCCCCGTCTCCTCCTGGATCTCCCGCAGCACGGCGGTCACCGGGTCCTCGCCAGCCTCGATGTGCCCGCCGGGGGGCAGCACCGCCTTAACTTTTGGATGCCAGTGGAGGAGGACCCGCCCTCGGTGCGTCACGTATCCGGTGGCGGTGAAGTGACGTTCGGCGGAACGCCCACCCGACGGGACGCTACACAATACCGTCTTCCCGCAGCTCCCGCAGAGAGTCCTCGAAGGCCTGTATCGTCCTGTCGATCTGCTCCTCCGTGTGGGCTGCCGATACCATGAACACCTGCCCGCCCATCATGTGGACGCCGTGGTTGAGCATAGCCTTGGTCAGATATCCGGTGCGCTTGCCCGTCATGGCGGCGCGCCGGTCCTCGTAGCTGATGACCGGGGCCTCGTAGTCCCCCGTGGGTTCCAACCCCATTATGGGGTTGACGAGGGAAGCGATGCCGTAGGCGAACCCGGGCACTTCCGCCCGAATGAACGCCTCGTTGATCCCCGCCCTCAGACGGCCCGCCAGGGCGTCGGCCCGCTCGTTCACGGGCCTCTCCGCAATCATCTTCAGGCCCACGATGCCCCCAATGGCTGTGGGTGGGTTGGCGTTGAAAGTCCCCCCCTGCCCGATGCGGCGGTGATTGTCCCAGTCGGGCTCGCCTCTGAAGGACATCATCTCCATTATCTCAGCCTTGCCCCCAACGGCCGCTCCGGGCATCCCGCCCGCAACAATCTTGCCGAAGGTCGTCAGGTCGGGCTCCACGTTGTACCGCACCTGGGCTCCACCCTTGGAGATGCGGAACCCGGTGATGGTCTCGTCGAAGAGAAGCACCACGCCGTAGCGGGCCGTCACTTCGCGAAGCTGTTGTAGGAAGGGGTCCGGCTGGAGGGGGAAGCAGCTGTAGTGGGCGCCCGTAGGCTCCAGCATCACCACCCCAACCTCCGGGTCGTTCTTCAAGACCTCCTCCACCTCCTCGATGTTGGGGCGGATCACAATCACCATGTCGATGATGGCCTGGGGCACGGAGGCAGGCGGAGCATTGCCCTGGGACGGCAGAGCGTACTCGTGCCAGCCGTGGAAGTGCTCCTCGAACTTGAGAATCTTCGGCTTGCCGTTGAAGGCCCGGGCCAGCCGTATAGCCAGATAGGTGGACTCGGTGCCGGAGTTGGTAAACCTTACCTGCTCCACTGAGGGCACCAACCGCATGATTGCGTCGGCCCACTCCATCTCGAACGGGGTGTTGCCGCCCAAATGGGTGCCCTGGGCCACCTGCGACGAGATAGCGGCCACTATTTCCGGGTGGCTGTGGCCGTGAAGAAGCGCCCCGTTGCCCATTACGTAGTCGATGACCTCGTTGCCGTCCAGGTCGTACTTCACGCCGCCGTTGGCTCTGTTGAAGTAGACCGGGAAGGGTTCGGCGAACCGGTTCTGATGGGTTATGCCGCTGGGAAAGTAGCCCACGGCCTTCTGATATAGCTGGGCCGAGGCCGGAAACTTTTCAATATAGCGCTGGTCAATGGCGGACACTATGCACCTCACAACATTCGAGTAGGCTAATAGCTTACACCCAACAACCCGTCAGGGAAAGTAGCCGCAAACAAGACGCTGTTCCTCAAATCACCCAACCTGCTTCAGAAGTGCTTCGGATTGCTTGGAACCGACAGAGACATGCTCCTGCTTGGACCATCCAATGTGAATACAAGCTCACTCAAGATGTCCATTCCGATGAGGGCCAACACGTTGTGTTGTTCCTGCAAAGGCAGCGACACAAAAGTGTTCGCTACGGTTATGTCCCATTCTGGAAGGTGGAGCAGCCCAGTAAACTGTCGAGCCTCGCGTCTTCCCGCCACGCCTTGAATGGCCATGGTCGTACCCGTTTCCGGCAGAGCCAGCGACAGCGCAAACTCCAAGTCCAGAACGGAAACTTGGGCGCCTGTGTCTATCAGCATCGTGCCACTTCCGTTAGTAGCGAAAGAACTAAGGCTCAAATTCCCAATGCTAACTTCAACGCTGTCCACGCTCCCAATAGTTCCGTAAACCAGCGGCTGGTTGTTAAAGATCCCGGACAGGCGCACGATTCACGCGGACGAACGGATGCGACGCTTGGAGAACATAGCCGATGCGTTTAACTAGACACACTTGGTCGGACGCCAATTTTAAGACGACTTCCGACGCCTCGCGATTAGTGTCATATATGCCTACAAGCTTCTCCCTCGATACAACGGCCCACTTGCCAAACGAGTTTGCCTCGAGTGTAGCGCGGATTGTTTCATAATAGGCGTTCTGCCGTTCCAGGGCATTTCTTCTATCTCGCACGAAATGTCTCCTTCAACCTGCCTCCGAAAGCATCATCCATAACTGCCCGGTCATTCGCCTTGTTGGTCTATGAACGGTATTGGGCGGTTGGACTTCCTATCTGGAACTTCAAGATTCGTGCCGCGTGGCACGTTTTCCACCAACCATTGGCCCAGAGGCTTGCGAGGATTGACCCTCGACTCCCACTCTGAAGCCGGGACGACTACAAAAGGCCGTCGAGTGCCGATGCGCTGCGGACCAACGGTTTCTGCAAGTCGGAGGATTTCTGACAGCCTCGCCTTTGCCTCAGCAATTGTCCATACTCGGTTGGGTTCGGATGTAAGCACGGGTTCCCACCTCGTATACATACACATGGTCTACATTAGAGCATGACAGCACATCGTGCAAGTCCCTCACCCTCTCCCCCACCCCCTACCTCGCGTTGTATACGGAATGTGGACGCAGCTCCTCCGACACCGACCCGGCGTAGTACGCCTTCAGATGTGGTCGCACCTCCAGCGCTAGTTCCTCCAGCGCCAGTTCCTCGTCCGTCTGCGGCCTGTCCAGGTTTGACCGGATCTCCTTGTACAGAGCCTCCTTGTCCACCCGCGTCACCCGGCCCTCCCGCATCACCACTTCCCCGTCTACAATCGTCACGTCCACGTCCACGCCCCGGGCCCTATGCACCAGCGCGTCCAGAATGGATACGTCCGGGTTCAGGTAGGGCTGGTCCAACCGGGACAGACGCACCAACGCCATGTCCGCCCTCCGGCCCGCCTCCAGTGTTCCCACCTGTCCGGCAAAGCCGCTGGCGTCGGCCCCGTTCTCCGTGGCCATCCGAAACACCTGGGCCGGCGTTATCGGGTCGAACTCCACCGTCGGCAGCCGATGAATCTTCAGCGCCAACCGCATCTCCTGAAACATATCCTTGTCGTCGTTCATCCCCATGTCGTCGGTGCCGATGGCAACCGGAATGCCTTCCTCCACGAACCGGTGCACCGGCGCAATGCCGGAAAGAAGCCGGAAGTTGGAACTGGCGTTGTGGCACACAGATGCGCCCGTATCCTTAAACACCGCCATGTCTTCGTCGGTGACCCAAACGCTGTGACCGCAGACAACGTCCGGCCCCAGAAAGCCGATGTCCTGCAGGTGCTTCAACGGCGTCGTCCCGTAGATGCGCTGGCCGAAGAGCCGCTGGTAGACCGTCTCCGCCAGGTGGATGTGGCTCGTTGTGTTGTACTTCTCCGACAGCCCCTTCAGCCCCATTAACAGTTCATCGGAACACCGCTGCACGTTGGTGGGCGCCGTGTTTATGATGGTCCGCGCTCCCGGCCAACCGTGATATTTCTTGAACAGGTCCTCCGACTGTCCGATCATCTCGTCCACCGGCACGTAGCTCTTTCCCATGAAGGCCTCGAAGCGACGGCCCAACTCCGGGGGCAGCTGGCGGAAAAACTCCTTCTCGCCGCCCCGGGGGCCCGCGATCATGGAGTTCTGGTCCTGCAGATTGGGGGCATAGGAGAGCCGCACCCCCGCGTCCTGGTACGCGCGAATCACTTTGTCCGTCGACACTTCGTCTATGGGCGCCGTGCCCCTGCCGGGCGTGTACATTATCTGCACCGTAGTCGTACCCGTTTCCAGCATGTCGATGGCCCCGTGCAGGTGCTCCAGGTAAGGGTCCAGCTGACGAGAGCCTATGCGGCCAATGCCGGAAATCTCCAGCGGAGCATGGGGAACTCCCAGCTGGATGGCCGAAAATCCCACGTGGTCGTGGTCGTTGACCAGGCCGGGAATGACCACGTGGTCGGAAGAACCTATCCTCTCCGCAAAAGGATGATTCTCCTTCAACGACTGGTAGTCCCCAACCTCGACGATGCGTCCGCCTTCCTGATATACCGCGCCATCGGGAATGATTAGCGCGTCGTCAGGGCCGACCACCTTGCATATAACGTACTTGCCTCTAACCAGCAGCGAACTCATCATTCGATCCCCCATTTCGTAATGACTTGGGTAGAGATCAACGGCCCACCCACCATTGGCCCCAAGCCGCTTGTATGGCCTCCGGATCGAAGTCGTCGTTCAGAATAGCGTCGATGACCCGTGGTTCGTCGGAGGCCAGCGCCTCCCTCACAGCCGTCCCCAACTCTTCAGGACGCTCTACCCGGACTCCCCGAACGCCGAAGGACTCCGCCATCGCGGCAAAATCCAACGGATGGTCGTAGAAGTCCATGCCGACGTATCGACTCTGCCGTTCCCTTCCGGTGAGATAGCGGGCCATGTTCTCCCGCAGCACCTTGTAGCTGCCGTTGTTGCAGATAACGTAGACAACGGGAATCCGGTAGTTCACCGCCGTCCACAGAGCCTGGATGGTGAACATAGCCGTGCCGTCCCCGATTATCCCCACCACCGGGCGATCAGGCGCAGCCAACTTCATGCCCAACGTCGCTCCCATGCCGAACCCCAAACTCCCGCCGCGGCCTCCCACCAGCGAGCCGGGTTCATCGAAGTCCAGCGCTCCCATCAGGGCACTGCGCACGGTGATAGAGTCGTCGCACACCAGCACGTCAGGCGGCAGTGCGCGGCGAAGCTCCACGGCGAAGCGTTCCGGCGATGTGGGCGACTCGTCCCATCGCCGCTCTACCACCCCGTCGAAGGCTTCCCCTCGTCGGCGCTTCTCTTGTGCCACGGCTTCTCCCCTCTCTCGGGCCGCCTCCGCTTCCGCAGACGTCATCCTTTCCGAAAGGGCTTGGGAAAGCTGTTCCAGACTGCCGGCGATGTCTCCCAGGACCCCCGCCGCCACGGGATAGGAACGCTGAATGTCCCAATCGCTGCAGTCCAGATGTATCAGCTTGGGCGGGCCGCTGAAGGTCGCCTCCGGCGTGGGTATGGACTGGACCATGACCTCGGTGCCCACCGCAAGAATAATATCTGCGGCGTCGAACCGTTCCTTCATATCCCGGTGCAGCCAGCTGGTATCGAAGGCGCCCATGTAGTGAGGGTGAGAGCTGGGCAGGTGCACTTCCGAAAAGCTGGTGGCGAACACCGGGGCGCCAATCTGCTCCGCCATACGGGCCACCAACGCCGGCGCTCCTAGAGACTGCGACACCCGGTCGCCCACCAGCATCAGCGGACGTTGCGCCGTCGAAAGCAGCCGCGCCGCCCGCTCCACCGCCCGCGGGTCGGGCAGCACACGGAAGTAATGGTCGACGGAAGGTGCTATGTCCATCTCCGCCTCCCTGTTCATGGAGTCCCAGGCAAAGGACACGAAGACGGGTCCGGTGGGCGGCGTGCTGGCCACTTTGAAGGCCCGGCGCACTATGGCCGGCACGTCCTCCGGCGTGGTCACCTCTCCCGCCCATTTGGTGTACTCCCGCATCACGTTGACCATGTTGGAGTAGAGAGTCGGGTTGTGAAGCTGCAAGCTAGTGGCTGTCTGCCCCGCCGTTATCACCATGGGAGTGCCGCCTCGCCAGGAGTTGTACATGACGGCGATGCTGTTGGATACGCCCACGGAGATGTGGAAGTTCATGAAGGCGGGACGCTGGGTTATGCGGGCGTACCCGTCGGCCATGCCCGCGGCCACCCCTTCGAACAGACTGGTCACGTACTGGATGTCCGGGGCGTCTTGGAGCGCGTCCAGGAAGGGCAGCTCCGTGGTGCCCGGATTGCCGAAGACGTACCGCACGCCTTCCGCTCGCAGCATCTCCACCAGCGCTCGTTGGCCCGTCATCCGCGCCACGCCGGCCTTACCCTCTCTCCCGCCGGAGGGCGGTGGTGGCGTCTTTGTCTACCTCACCGACGGCTTCGTTGATGACCACGCCGTAAGCTTCCTGGGCGTGCCCCGCCGTCACCTTGCCGTTGCGCCAGTCCCACCACACGGCCTGCGGGTCACGCTCCAACGGGTTGCCGTAGCCCCCGCCTCCGGGCGAGATGTGACGAAACACGTCGCCCTGCTTCAGACTCGTGTTTATCTTAGTGGGCAACACCTCTTCCCTGTCGCCGGGGTTCAACAGATTCATGGATCCCCGACCTGCGCTGCCGCCCTCCAATCCGTAGGGCGGGAAAGCTCGGCGGTCCGACCGCCAGGTGATTGTCGCCTCCGGCGCCAGCACCTCCCACTCCCGCGTGAGGGCCAGCCCGCCCCGATGCCGCCCCGGCCCCCCCGAGTCCGGCACGTATCCGTAGCTTCTTAGGCGGAGGGGCACCTGAGACTCTATTATCTCAATAGAAACGTTGGAGACGTTTGCGCCGACGCTGGCCACCCCACCCCTCCCGTCGCCGTTGTTCCAGGCTCCGCGAACGCCGAAGACGTTGTCGTAGAACACCCGGATAGTCCCGTCGGGCTGCAGGAAGCCAAAACGCCCCGTGGAAGTCCCGCCCTCCGGCGCGGCGGCCACCCGCTCCGGCGCAACCTGGGCAAGAGCGCCCAACACCGCGTCGATAAGACGAAAAGACGTCACTCCGCGGGCGGCGCACGAGGCGGGATGCCGCATATTGGTTATGGTCCCTTCCGGCGCAATCACCTCCACAGGCCGGAAGCAGCCGGAGTTGTTGGGCATATCCTCCCCAATGGCGCACCGGATGGCGCAATAGGCCATGGCCTTGCTCTGACTCAACACGCAGTTGATGGCCCCGCGGGTCTGCGGGGATGTGCCCGTGAAGTCCACAAGCGCCGAATCGCCCTTTATATGCAGGGCCACCCGTATGGGAATAGGGTCTGTACTCAACCCGTCCTCGTCCAGATAGTCGGTGAATCGGTAGACCCCGTCGGGCCAGCGTGATATGCCCTGGCGGGTAATGCGCTCACTGTAGTCCATCAGCTGCCGTAGGTAGGACTTCAGCGTTTCCGTGCCGTACTCGCTTACCAGGTCCAGAATGCCGCGGCTGCCCATGCCGCAGGCGGAAATCTGGCTGGCGAAATCGCCCATCACTACTTCCGGCGTGCGGACGTTTAGCTGAATCATCTCCGCCAGGGTGCCATTCAGCTTGCCCTTCTCGTACAGCTTCAGGGGTGGGATGCGAATCCCCTCCTGGTAAATCTCCGTGGAGTCATGGGCCATGCTGCCCGGGGCCCGGCCGCCCACGTCCATGTGGTGCACGACCGTCACGGCATAGCCGAAGATTTCGCCCTCCACGAATATGGGCGTAATGCAGAAGATGTCCGGCAGATGTAGCCCGCCGGAGTAGGGGTCGTTCAGAATTACCACGTCGCCGGGATGAATGTCACCACCGAACCTGCCCAGCACGGCCTGCACCGCGTCTGGTATGCCGCCCATGTGGATGGGAATGGCCAACCCCTGGTCCAGCACGTCCCCGTTGGTGTCGCAAAGGGCGGCGGAGAAATCGAAGGCCTGGGTTGTAGTCGGAGATCGGCCCGTACGCTGCACCGTCAGCATCATCTCGTCGGTGATCGACTGGAGGGCGTTTCGGATGACCTCGAAAGTGATTGGGTCGAAGGCGTGCTCTCTCAAGACTTTTGCTCCCACCTAAGAAAAACGTTCCATGCCTCGTCCCGGCTGACGCTGCAGCCGGGGGGCACGACGATGGTCGTGTCGTACTCTTCCACTATGACGGGGCCGGGAATGGCCTTGGAAGATAGATGCCCCCGGGCGATTACCTTGGTTTCCATGAGGCCCAATTCCCGTCCGAAATAGGCATTGCGTCGGCTCCTTGGCCCGGCGGTGTTATAGAGAGCCGCTCCCATGGCGCCCATGTCCAAGCCCGACGATGCCTCCACGTCGGGCCGTCCGACGACTCGGATGTTGGTCACCTCCACCGTTTCGCCGTCGGAACGGTAGCCGTAGGTGCGGTGGTGCTCCTGGCTGAAGGCTTCCTTCAGTTCCGGCATGGAGCCGGAGTCCGGCATGGGCACGGTCAACTCGTGGATCTGCGCCGCGTAGTGAAGGTCTGCGTACCGGTGGAACGCCAGCTGCTTAGGATCGTACCCCTCCCGACGCAATACCTGTGACGCCTCCTCCTCTAACGCCGTGAACCCCGCCTCCAAACCGGAGTCCGCCCCGTCGCCCGTCATCATCATGAGACTGCGAACAAACTCGTATTCCTGGGTCGCCGCCAGTAGGCCGAGGCTGCTGAACAGCCCCGGCGCGGTGGGGACGATTACCTGGCCTATGCTCATCTGCCGCGCCAAGGCGGCGGCGTGGCATGGACCGCTGCCGCCAAAGGCCACCAGCGTGAAGTTCCGGGCGTCTCGCCCCCGCTCCGTGGTCACAGAACGCATGGCCCGCGCCATGGAGGCATTGGCTACCACGTGAACGCCATAGGCCGCTTCCAGTACGGAAAGACCCAGAGGACGGGCCACCTTTTCGTCAAATATGAGGCGCGCCTTCTCCAGATTCACCTTCAGCGACCCGCCCAGCAGGTGCTCAGGGTTCAGATAGCCCAGCAGAACGTTGGCGTCGCTCGTGGTAGGTTCCTCGCCGCCCCGGTCGTAGCAGATGGGCCCCGGCTCTGCCCCGGCGCTTCTCGGGCCTACCTGGAAGGAGCCGCCCGCATCCAGCGACACCAGGCTGCCCCCTCCGGCCCCCACCTCCGCCACGTCAACCGCTCGAACCATTAGCAGATATCCGCCCCCCTTGAGCAGCCGGCTTCCCTTCGAGATGGGCGCACCAATTTCGTACTCCATCGACTTGTGAGGCTCCCCATCCTCGATGACAGCCGCCTTTGTGGTGGTGCCCCCCATGTCGAAAGTTAGCAGGTTCGGCGTAGACAATTTCTTCGATAGATGCAGCGCCCCCGACACTCCCGCTACTGGCCCGGATTCCAACGAGAATACGGGCCGCTCTCCCGCTCTGTGAGAAGTCATCATGCCGCCGCTGGACTGCATCACCAGTATAGGAGCTTCTATCCCCATGGCGGAGACTCTTTCCCGCAACGACCTAAGATAGGTGGTCATCACCGGCATCAGGTAGGCGTTGGCGACGGCGGTGCTGGTGCGTTCGTACTCACGAATGGCGCTCACCACCTCGTGAGAGAGGCTGACGAATAGATCGGCGTATTCGGACAGAACCAACTCTCCGATGGCCCGTTCGTGCACCGGGTTGCGGTAGGCGTTGATGAGACACACAGCGAGGGATTCCACCCCTTCCCCCAAAAGCTGTTCGATCCTTCGCCGCACTTCGTCCAGGTCCAGGGGCGTCAACACCTGACCGGCGGCGTCTAATCTCTCGTCCACCTCCAACCGTAGGTAGCGGGGGACCAGTGGGTCAGGCGGCGTATAGAAGAGGTCATAGAGGGATGGAGTGCGAAGGCGGCGTACTTCCAGCACGTCGCGGAACCCCTTGGTGGTGATGAGTCCGGCCTTGGCGCCCCGACGCTCCAGCACGGCGTTGGTGGCGGCGGTCGTGCTGTGGCAAACCTCTACCACCTGGGAAGGTGAGACGCCCGCTTCTGCCAGAGCCTCTCCAATGCCCCTAATGATGCCCTCGTCGTATCTGCCTGGCGTGGAAGAAACCTTCCGTACCGCCAGACGCCCGTCGGGGCCCGTGAGCACAACGTCCGTGAAGGTGCCCCCCACGTCGACGCCCAACCGGTATCCTCTATGTTCAAGCAATGTCATAAGCCGCAAACCGCCCACCTATTATACAGGTTTGGTAGACGCGAGACGGCGCTGTGATGCCCTGGCGCCGGCCTTTATCGACGAACCCGAGATCGCCGCGTAGAATAAGGCCGCGCATCTGCTTGGGACAGTTTGGAAGACAAATCTGCCTGGAGTTTGTATAATTTCGCCAAATTACTTGCGTTAAGTGACAAGCGTAGTATGGGCGAAACTGCAAACTATCAGGTCATGGGATTCTTTATCCTTGGAGTCCTCATATTCGCTTTTCTGAGCTGGAGGTTCGTCACTGGCTGCAATACCACGTTCAGGCAGTTCGGCATGGGCTTGGGATGTTTTGCTGCGTCCTTCGCTGTCTGGACCGCCGTCGTTTGGCTCCGACCTGAAAGCCTGCACGCATGGACGTCGGTCGGAGTAGCCCCGCTAATGCTGGGCTTTCTCCTCCTCATAGGCGCCGCTACCCAAACCTGGGAGCCTGGTCACAGAAAAGCTGCGTTGGGAGCCGCTGCTCTCTTTCTCGTCGTCCTTTACGCGCTACGCACTTTCGCTTGGCCGTCGGAGCCAGCTTTCAGCGAACGAGGATTGTTCTACTTCAACGCTCATCCAATTGTGCTGTTGCTATATATCGTCTCCTTCGTATCCGCAGCCATGTCATCGGTGTATGCCGTCTCGCGCGTTATTTCCAACCGCTGGCTTGCCAGGGCCACCCTCGTCTGTTTCAACCTGGTAATAGCGTGTGGCATTGTGTTGCTGGCAAGCATGGACGATGACTTGCAAACCTACAACGGCTATGTATTGGGAATCGGCTTGCTTGCCCTGTTCCTGCTCTACCTCCGACGCAAGCCGGCCTAGCTCCGGACAGAAACACTTTCTTCCCGCGCATGTCCTTTTTTTATGCGCCGCCTTCTCTAAGCCAAGCCCGCCGGAGCAACGCACGGTCCCTTTCTTGACGGATTGATTGTCCGCCCGAGAACCGCCAACGGAGTGCGCTCCGACCCGATGCCTCTATGCCCAATCGTGGCTGGATTAACCAACCCGCGAGCCCCTAATAGCCCGGTATCGGCTCCTTCACTCCGAAGCCCGTAAGAGGCAGCAGCACGCTCTCCGACTGCTGAATATCTCCGTTGGCCAGCAGCTTCTCCAGTCCTCCCAGCACTATGGCCGACGTGGGTTCTACAATAATGCCCTCCATCGACGCCAGGGTCCCCTGCCACTCCAGAATCTTCTCTTCCGCCACGGAGACGAATTTGCCGCCGGACTCCTTAGCGGCTTCCATCAGGCTGTGGGGTCGGGGTGGGTTCGTGACGCCAATGCCGTTGGCCTTGCTCGCAGCCTCGCCTTCGTAAGGCGTCCATTCCCGCCCTTCGAAGGCCGCCACAACCGGCTGAGTCTCCTCCGTTTGAGCCCCGTGAAGACGAGGCATTCGGTCAACCCGCCCGTCCTCCAGCATCTCTCGGAAGCCCCGCCACATGCCCTGGTAGATTGACCCGTTGCCTATGGGCACGATGATATGGTCGGGCAGGGGGTCCATCTGCTCCGCAATCTCGTAGGCTAACGTCTTCAGACCCTCGATGAAGTAGATGTTCTGGCCGTAGTTCATGTGGAGAATACCGGCATCCTCGGCAAAATCCCGCGCCCCGTCGCTGCGAGCTGCCTTGCCCGCGCCCGCCCAGTGCATCTGTGTGCCGTGGAGGGCGATGGCGTGGACTTTCCGGCTGTCGGCGTTGGTCTCGTTGGCGAACCCGTGGAACCGGATGCCCGCCCGGGCGCAGTAGGCGGCGAAGGAGTGGCCCGCATTCCCGCCGGTGGCATCGGCAACCTCCGTGACGCCCGTGTCCTTGAGCACCGACACCTGGACGGTGTTGCCCCGGTCCTTGAAGGAGCCCGTTGGGTTGAAATACTCCATCTTGGCGTTCAGGTTGGCTATCCCCAGCCGCTCGCCTACGCGAGGCAGCGGCACCACGGGAGTGTTTCCTTCCCCCATGGTCACCAGGTTGGCCGGGTCGTTGATGGGTAGTGTTGGCAGGTAGCGGGCAGTACCCTGCGCCCCTGCGACTACGCGAGCTTCGGCCGTTGCCGGCGTGTCGTACCGGGCGTCCAGCAACCCGCCACAGGACTCGCAGAAGAGCCTATATTGGTTGCTGTCGTATTGAGCTTCACACTTTTCGCAAACAAGAAAGTACGCCATTGTTTCTCCTCTTAATCGACTCGCATGAAGGCCCGTGGGCCTTCCTTGTGGATGCAGCTTCTCGGACTGCGATTATATTCGCCTCGGAACTATTTGGGCTGTGACGGGCCTACAAGCAGGCAACGCCCGCTCGGGAGCACTCCTCGTCTTGCTGTCCGGTCCCGCCACCGACGCCACAGGCGCCAACAGGTCGGCCTCCCCGAATTATCGGCACTGCGCCCTGGCTCATAATCATGTGAGCCCCTTCGGCCGCCGCTATCCCCCGCATGATTGGATCGTCCGCCCTTACCTGTAAAGCCCCGCTCGTCAGGCCGAAGGCCACGGACGCTACCGCCTTGCCCTGCGAGCCGTAGGCGCTGGCCCATGTCGCATCCTCCATCCGCTGGAAGGCGAGGAGCCTGCCCCCGGCGTCCACCACGGCTGCGCTTATCTTGATGTCGAACTCTCCAGCCTTCGCAAAGGCTCCCTCTATGATCCGATTGGCTTCCGCAAGGGTTAGAGACATACACTGTCCTCCTAGAAACAACGATAAATCGACCGCGACTGGACGCGGCTGGAATGCTCGCAGTCTAAGCCCCGCCCGTAACCCTCGTCAACCTACGGCAAGCGTTTGGCTCGCCGGCTGAAGCTTACAGGCCCTTTTCGCCGAGGAAGACGCTCAGGTCCGCTGTGCGGCAGGCGTAGCCCCACTCGTTGTCGTACCAGCCCAGCACCTTCACCATCTCGCCCGCCATCACCATGGTGGAGAGGGCGTCTAATATGCAGCTGTGCGGGTTGCCCTTGAAGTCGCTGCTTACCAGGGGCGCATCGCAGTACTCCAACACCGGCGCCAGCGCCCCCTCCTCCGCCGCTTCCTGGAAGGCGCTGTTCACCTCCGACACGCTGACCTTCCGCTTTAACACCGCGGTGAAGTCAGTGGCGGAAACGGTGCTCGTGGGCACCCGGAAGGCTACTCCGTGGAGCTTGCCCTGAAGCTCTGGAATGACCAGCCCGACGGCCCTGGCTGCGCCGGTGCTGGTGGGGATGATGTTGCCTGCTGCCGCCCGCGCCCGCCGCAAATCGCCGTGCACCTGGTCCAGAATCTTCTGGTCGTTGGTGTAGGAGTGTACTGTTGACATTAGTCCGTATTGCACGCCGAAGGCGTCGTTCAGCACCTTGGCCATGGGCGCAAAGCAGTTGGTGGTGCAGGAAGCGTTGGAGATGATCTGATGCTCTTCAGGATCGTAAGCGGCGTCGTTGACCCCCAACACCAGAGTTATGTCCTCGTCCGTGGCCGGCGCGGAAATGACGACCTTCTTTGCCCCGCCTTCCAAGTGTGCCGACGCCTTGACCGCGTCGGTGAATATGCCCGTAGATTCGATGACGAGGTCTGCGCCCACGTCTCTCCACGGTATCTGCGAAGGGTCCCGCTGGGAGAAGGCTCTCACCTCAGCGCCGTCGATTACCAACGATCCGTCCTTGGTCTCGACGCTGCCGGGAAAGGTCCCGTAGTTGGTATCGTACTTGAAGAGGTGAGCGTTGGTCTCAGCGTCGGCTAAGTCGTTGACCGCCACCACCTCCAGTTCCTCCGGATGACGCTCCAGGGCTGCTCGCAGCACCTGACGTCCAATCCTTCCAAAGCCGTTGATGCCAACTCGCGTCGCCAAAGGCCCACCTCCTGTTTGGTTAATCTACCGGGGCATTGCTGTTGAAGTTCCACTCTCTATTCTATAGAAGGCGCATGGGTCTTTTCCACCGCCCCACCCACCTTGTCATTCTAAACGGAGTGAAGAATCTCGTTGGGTAGGCCTGTTTCGGTATGATGGACGAAGGCGTCCTGGCGTTGACACGCCCGCTACATGAACGACTAGGGCCAGAGAGAGAGGGATTCTAGGGCCATGGTTTCCGGCAAGCCCAGCATCAGATTCATGTTCTGTACCGCCTGCCCCGCTGCGCCCTTCACCAGATTGTCCAGGCAGCTGACTACTATAAGCCGTCCCGTTCGAGGGTCCACCGTGGGGTATACCAGGCACAGGTTAGACCCTGTGGTCTGCTTGGTTCGAGGTGGCGAAGCGGTTACGTGGGTAAACGGCTCTTCGGCGTAGAACTCCCGGTACGCCTCCTGCACGGCCTCCCGGGTTGTAGATGGGTCCGATAGAGGGGCGTAGCAGGTGGCAAGGATGCCCCGCGTCATCGGGATCAGGTGAGGCACGAAAGTCACTTTGGCGTCATCAGCGCCGCCCAGCGCCGCCAGTTCCTGTGCAATCTCCGGCTGATGTCCGTGTCCTTCCAGCCCGTAGGCCAGCACGTTCTCGTTGGCCTCGGCGAAGTGGTACATGGGGTTGGATGTGATGCTGCCCCGCCCCGCGCCGGAAATCCCCGACTTAGCGTCAATGATTGCGTCCAAGGCAACCAGACCTTCCTTGAATGCCGGCGCCAGGGCCAGGATAGACGCTTCCGGGTAGCAGCCGGGATTGGCTATCAGCGACGCTCCGGCGATGCGACTCCGGTTAATCTCCGGCAGTCCGTAGACGGCTCGCTCCAGCAGATGGGGCGCGGGATGGTCTATCTTGTATGCCGCCTTGAACCCGTCTGCGCTCCGTATTCGAAAGTCGGCGGCGATGTCCACTGCCTTCATTCCCCCGTCTACCAGAGGGGCCAGGGCCGCCGCGCTGGCGCCGCTGGGAAGGCTGGAGAAAACGAAGTCAACGGACTCCTCCACTGTGGTTGTAATCGGCAGATCGATGTCCCACAGATGGGGCACGGCCTCCGGCAGTCGCTTCCCCGCGGCGCTGCGACCGGTGACGGAGGCGATGGTCACTTCCGGGTGGTTGTGCAGAATTCGGGCCAACTCGGAGCCGGCATATCCCGTGACGTTGATTATTCCTACCTTGGTCACTGCTGAACCTCGTTTGGGAGTGAAGAACAGTATAAGCCGCGCCTCCCCGCGGGGTAAAGGCGGCGAAGCACGCTACAGGCTGTGCTGAACGCCCAACGTCATTCCGAGTCCCTTGAGGAACCTCGATGTCCTAGGCCCGCTCACTTAAATTATGGGCGAGGGACTACGTAGCGGTAGTGGCGGGCAGCTGGCTGGAGGGACAGCCAAAGGCGAGAACGCACTCGTCGCATCGCGGCCGGGGGGCCTTGCAGACTCGTCGTCCGTGGATAATCAACGCCGTGTGGAAGGCGTAGACCTGATCGGGTTCCACCATGACTTCCAGCAGGTCGTGGGCGGCATCTGCGCTGACCTTCGGGCCGATGAGCCCCAGCCGCTTCGACACCCGGTGCACGTGGGTGTCCACTGCCATGGCGGGCATGCCCAGGGAGAAGCAGAGGATCACCGCCGCAGACTTGGGGCCGATGCCTGGTAGCTCGCGAAGCCACGCCTTGGCGTCTGGCAGCGGCATCTCCGCCAGGAAATTGAGGTCCAAATTGCCTCGCTTCTCCAGAATGAGGTTCAGAATGCGCTTGATGCGAGGAGCCTTGATGCGAGCCAGCCCGCCCACGCTGATGGCTTGGGAGATGCGCTCCATGCTTCCAGCAGCCACGGCTTCGAGGGTGCTGAACTCCTCCATGAGACGACCAAAGGCCCTTCCCGAATTGATGTCGGAGGTGTGCTGCGAAAGGATCGTGAAGACGAGCTCTTCGGCGGGTTCAATGCGCCGAGCGTGCTCGAACGGGCCGTAGTCGCCCCCCAGCTTGTCAATAATCTCCTGGGCTTCCAGGTGCTTCGGGGCCGGCTTCCTCCGACGTCGTTTAGTCGCAGGCCGTCGGGACTTCGTTTTGGGCTTGGGGGCGCTACTCTTCGGCACAGTGGCCAGATTCTAGCACCCCCCGCCAAACCCCTCAAGTGCCCGGAAGTTGACGAACTATTTGAGTGGCGACTGTCTTTTTAGGTTACAGCCAGATGTATTGCACCCACGCATTCAGCAATCATTTCGCCGATAAGAGCCGCATGTGGCGAATCTCCTGGCGGAAGGCCGATTATTTCACTGTGAGACGGATCTGCCCGATATCGCGCCGTGGCCTCACGAGGAGTGTGAACGAACCTTAAGTCGTCAATCAAGTGTGCAATATGGCTCTTCGTTGCACCGACGTTCAGTTCAGCAAAGCGACCGTTCGACCTTATTGATAATCGTATGATCCGCCTTACTTCACCGAGTTGTTCCTCTTTAGATCTTCGTTGAAAGTAGTCCAACCAGTTCACTGACAATGCTGTTTCCTGTGGACGTAGCCGGAAATTCTCCCCATCTATGCTCCCGTCTTCTCTTACGTGGGATGGTCTCACATATTGCACTACGTGGGAATCGTTAGGAAGGTCGGGGAGCGTCAATCGTTCACCAAATCTATGATGTCGAATGCAGTCATCTGGTTTTTTATTCCTTGGAGGGTATCAATCCCCGCAACTCGTGAAATCTCCGATGCCCTTTGGCGACGTTTGAATATCACGTATTCGCCTCGCTCGTTCCCCAGAAACTGGATGCCAAGATGGTTAGCTCCGGTGTCCTTCCAGACAGCTTTCAGATTCCCGTTATCGCAGAGCACGAGGCTGGCCCGCTTATTCGAGGACAGTGATTCCACAAACGCCCAAAAATCTTGCTCCGATGCCGGTATAACCTCAATCTCGTCTTCAAGGGCGTATCCCTTGAGTTCCTCGATACGGAGTGAATAAGCTTCCCTCACTTGATCAGGTGAGTTGCTATACGGGTCTGGCTTTGGTGCTATCTTTTCTATCATTGCAATTGTTCCAATTTCGGCATCATTCTTTCTCCTCAACCAGCATACCATTTTGAATGTCTGTTTCCACTACCTTTGTGGAAACATCAACTACCTACACCGGCATCCAAACCCAAAGAGTCGCCCGCAAACGGAGTGCCACCCCTCATGCCCCGTCGCCCCCGCTTATGGTATATTCTTAGTCTACCTTCTACCCTTGCAGGAACGGACTGCCGTTATGAACGATGCTTTGCATGACCTCGTTGCCGACGCTCTCAAGGGGCACGACGCCCAATACATCGAGCTGCGCGTCGACCAGAACCAGTCGTCGCACCTCCGCTATCGTGGGCGGGAGTTGGAGGAAGTCAACCGCACCACTACCGGCGGCGGCTGCGTCCGCGCCCTGGCTGGTGGCGGTTGGGGCTTCGTATCTTTCAACAGCCTCGACGGACTGCGGGACAAGGTCCGCTCCGCCGTCGACAACGCCCGTCTGGTGGGCGGCGAACCCATTACCCTTGCTCCGGTGGAACCCGTCGTCGATTGCGTCACCCCCACCGTGAAGAAAGACCCCTCGCAGATATCCCTCCATGACAAGAAAGCCCTGCTGGACCAGTACGTGGAGGAAATTTGGCGCGCCCCCGGCATCTCCACCTCCACCGTGGCCTACGGCGACGCCAAGCGTCGCCGCGTCTTCGCTAACTCGGAGGGTTCCTACGTCGACCAAACTGTTCTCGACGTGATGATGCGTCTCAATGCCGTGGCGCGCGACGGCGCGGATGTCCAGCAGTCCGGCGTCAGCCTGGGAAGCGCTGGCGATTTTTCTGAGATTGAAGGCCTCCACGACGAAGCCGCCCAGGTGGGACGCCGCGCTGTGGAACTGCTGAAGGCTCCCCAGGTCAAGGGCGGCGAGCACACCGTTGTGCTCGAGCCGGTTCTCGCCGGAGTGTTCATCCACGAAGCCTTCGGGCATCTCTCCGAGGCCGACCACGTCTACGAGGACGAGCGGATGAAGGAGATTATGGTCCTGGGCAAGCGCTTCGGCGGGCAGCACCTCAACGTTGTCGACGGCGCCGCAGTGCCCGGCCTTCGAGGCAGCTACGGTTACGATGACGAGGGCGTCCCTTCCACCCGAAGCTATCTGCTCAAGGAGGGCGTCCTGGTGGGCCGTCTCCATTCCCGGGAGACGGCCGCCAAGATGGGCGAAGCTCCCACGGGCAACGCCCGGGCCATCGGCCCCCAGTTCCCGCCCATCGTCCGCATGACCAACACCTTCATCGAAGGCGGTGTCGCCTCCCCCGAAGAGATAATTGGCGATGTGAAAGACGGCCTATACGTGGGCAACTGGTACGGTGGCATGACCAGTATGGAGCAGTTCACCTTCTCCGCCGGCGAGGCCTGGGTCATCCGTAACGGAAAGGTGGAGGAGCTTTGCCGCCCGGTGCTCCTCACGGGTAACCTCTTCACCACCTTGGAGAGTCTGGACGCCGTTGCCAACGACTTGAGCATGAACCAGGGCGGCGGTTGCGGCAAGGGCGGCCAATCGCCCCTGCCCGTGTCCAATGGCAGCCCCCACATCCGTATTCAGAGGTGTCTAATTGGCGGAAGTTGACCGTATGCTCCAACAGGTGCTGGAGCAGGCCAAGGCCGTATCCGAGCAGGCGGAGGTCTTTCATCTTTCCGGCTGGAGCCGCCCCGTGGTCTTTGAGGCCAACCGGCTCAAGTCGCTGGTGGGCCGGGACTCCTCCGGCATGGCCCTGCGCCTCATCAAGAATGGCCGCGTGGGCTTCTCCTCCACCACCCACTGGGACGGCGCGGATACTCTGGTGGACAACGCCCTGGAGACGGCCCCCTTCGGTCCCGAGGCTGCGATGGACTTCCCCGGCCCCGGCAACTTTATACCGGTGCCCCTCTACGACCCCGCCGTGGAGTCTCAATCCCTGGAAGATATGATCCAGCTGGGCCAGCGCCTCATCGACGGCGTACGGGCCATAGAGCCGGAGCTTCTGTGCGACGCCAGCGTTTCCCGCAGCGTCTCAACCCTTCGGCTGCTCAACTCCAACGGCGCGGCAGCCGAATACACTAGAAGCGGCTTCTCCGCCCACGTAGGTGGTGCCCTCATCAAGGGCACGGACATGCTCTTTCTGGGAGACGGCGACCGCTCTTGCAGCCCCATTGCCGACCCTGCTCCTCTCGTGAGATCCGTCCTCACCCAGCTTGAGCGAGGGCGCGACGTCGCCTCCCCCGCCTCCGGCGATCTCCCCGTGGTGTTCACGCCCCGCGGCGTGGCCGCCGCTCTCCTCTCCCCCCTGTTGGCGGGCTTCAACGGCAAGTCCATCCTTCAGGGTTCCTCGCCCCTCGTTGGCAAACTGGGACAGCAGCTATTGGACGAAAGGTTCAGCCTCTGGGACGACCCGACCCTGGCCATGATGCCCGGCAGCCGCATGTGTGATGACGAAGCCGTTCCTTCCCATAAGATGCCCCTAATAGAAGGTGGTGTCATCTGTAATTTCCTCTACGACCTGCAGACGGCAGGACAGGCCGGAACCGAAAGTACCGGCAGCGCCCACCGCGGACTCAACTCCCTCCCTTCCCCCGGCGTCAGCGTGGGCATCGTTCCCCCTGGCGACGTTGCTTTTGACGATATGATTGCGGACATTCAGGATGGCATCGTGGTGGAGCGGCTCCTGGGCGCGGGACAGAGCAACATTCTGGCCGGTGAGTTCAACGCCAACGTCCTGTTAGGCTACCGCATCGAAAAGGGCAAGATCACGGGTAGATTGAAGAACACCGTCATTAACGGCAATGTGTACACCGTCCTGAAGGAGCTGCGAGGCTTGGGCAGCGATGCAACCTGGTTGGGAGGTTCTTTCAAGACCCCCAGCATCTACTGCGGCGAAGTGTCCGTGGCTACCACAAACTAGCGGGGTCACAAGCAAGCCATGTCCCTAGAACTGTGCCTAGAGGCCATTCGGTCTCCCGAAGAAATCCCTTCCGCCTCCCTTCTGGACCATCTCAGCGACCTGTCCGCGTCGGACGTGGTGGACTTCGCCTCTGCGTGGAGGAGATCCCCGCTCGACGGGAAAGTTTCTATTTTGGACAGGCTCATTAGCTTGAGCCAGGACAGGGCAGAGTTGGACTTCAGCGCCGTCTTCCGTCGATGCTTCCGGGACGAAGATGAAGAAGTGCGACGGCGGGCCATTGAAGGGTTGTGGGAAAACGAGGAGCGTCGGCTCATTTCGCCCCTTGGCGACCTTCTGGCCCACGATCCTTCGCCGGCGGTTCGGGCCGCCGCCGCGATGGGCTTGGGCAAGTTCGCCGAGCTTGCCCAGCTGGACAAACTGCTCCGGAAGGACGGCCTTCGCGTCGAGGCTTCCCTGCTTGCCGTGCTGCAAAACAATATGGAGGATATGACGGTGCGACGCCGCGCCTTGGAGTCCGTGGCCGTCTTCAATTCTCCCAAAGTGGACGAGTTCATCCGGTGGTTCTACGACAGCGACGACCCCGTCTTGAAGGGCAGCGCCCTCTACGCAATGGGCCGGACCGGTGAAACTCACTGGCTGGAATGTCTGGTGCGGGAAACCCGGAGTCCCAGCCCTACCCTGCGATTCGAGGCGGCCAACGCCTGCGGTCATTTGGAGGAGGAGGCCGTCGTTCCTCACCTGATACCACTCATGGAGGACGAGGATCTGCAGGTGCAGCTCGCCGCCATTAGAGCCGTGGGAGCCATCGGTGGCCCGCTGGCCAAGAAGGCCCTGCGTCGGTGCATCAAGGAGGAGGACTCCGCCGTGGAGGACGCGGCCCGGGAGTCGCTGGAAACGGTGGACGCCATGGTGGACGTTTACAGCTTCAACTCCCTCCGCTAGCCCACGCCCTCGCAGATGGAGACCTTTGCATAACTGCTAGTGAGAGACCATATTGGACAGAATAGGCATGGGGTTCAATCCTAAATCCCCACCTCTGGATTCTGGCTCGGGGCCGGAATGACGGTTATGCAAAGGTCTCCATCTGCGGGGACCCATCCGGCCTTCTTCCGCAGGGGCGTACCTTGTGGGCGCCTTTCCCTTCCCGTGTCCTCGCAGATGCGGGGACCCATCCGGCCTTCTTCCGCAGGGGCGTACCTTGTGGGTGTCTTCCCCTCCCGTGTCCTCGCGGACGCGGGGACCCGTCCCCCCTTCTTCCGCAGAGGCGTACCTTGTGGGCGCCTTCCCCCTCCCGTGTCCTCGCGGATGGAGACCTTTGCATAACTACCGAAACGCATTCAGATAATGGTGTGGGACGACTCTTGCCATAGCCAAATCAAGGGATTCTGGATTCCGGCTTGCGCCGGAATGGCGGTTATGCAAAGGTCTCCGGATCCGGGGACCCATCCCCCTATTCGCCAGTCTCCCCGCTAATAGAACAGGTCCGTCAACCCGTAGAGCTCCATATCCAACTCGTGGGTCTTCCCCTGAAACTCCTGCAGAGTCGTCGTCGTAATTCGCCCACCCTGTAATCCTACCATCACGCCGAAATTCCCCGCCTGCACCTCCACCACCGCCGCAACCCCCAGACGCACTGCGAGCACCCTATCGAAGGCGGAAGGGCTGCCCCCACGCTGCACGTGACCCAAGACCACCTCCCGAGTCTCGAAGCCCGAACGTGCCTCTATCTCACTGGCCAGCCGGTGGCCTATTCCGCCCAGGCGAACGTGTCCGAACTCGTCCAACTGGTCGCTGCTTGTCACTTCCTTCCCCCAATCGGCGCACTTAGCTCCCTCCGACACCACCAGAATACTGAACATCTTCCCAAACTCTTCGTGCCGCCGCCTCAGCCTCTGCAACAGCCCCGTCAGTGAAAAAGGCTGCTCAGGTATCAGAACCGCGTCCGCGCCTCCTGCCAGGCCGCCAACCGTTGCCAACCAGCCCGCGTGTCTGCCCATTACCTCCACCACCATTATCCTGTCGTGGGCTTCCGCGGTCGGATGCAGCTTGTCCAGCGAGTCCTTGACCACCTCCACAGCCGTATCAAACCCGATGGAATAATCCGTCCCGTAAAGGTCGTTGTCTATGGTCTTTGGGACGCCCACCAGCTTCACACCCTCCTCCGATAGCTGGGCCGCCACCCCCAGGGTGTCCTCACCGCCTATGGGCACCAAAGCGTCCACCCCAAGCTCCTCCAGCTGCTTCCTCACAGTTGCGGCTCCCCCCTCCCTCGAATAGGGGTTGGTGCGGGAGGAGCCTAGAATAGTGCCGCCGTGATACATGATGCCCGAAACGGCCTGGGCGTCCAACGTCATCCACGAGCCCGTCAGGGCCCCCAACCACCCGTTGCGGAACCCTATGACCTCTATCCCCTCGGCGACGGCCTTACGGGTAATGGCTCGGATGGCCGCATTCAGGCCGGGAGCGTCGCCCCCTCCCGTCAATACTCCGATACGCATGGCAAACCTTCCTCAAGAGCGTTCATGTTGAGACAACGAATCCTCGCCGCAACACCTAAGATGATAGTCGGAACCGCCCTGGAAATTCTAGGAGGATAGCGGTGTGTTTAGCCTATTGAATCCTGTACGTCCTTCAGTTGGCGGTGACTTCCACCCTAAGGCTAAGGCCGACGGCCCTGAGGGCCTTCTGCACCAGGCTCATGTGGGAGCGGTGGTCTGGATTTGTGAGCTTGCGCACAGCGGACTCGCTGACCTCCAGCCGCTGGGCCAACTCAACCTTGGTGATGCGCTGTTTCTTCATGGCCGAGTAGAGGGCGAGTTTGGCGGCGACCACGGCTGGGACAGGCACCAATACTTGGCCTGCAACCGAGGAGCTTGGATTCGGAATATCCCACTTCTCGTGGACGTATCCGCCAAGGGCCACGGCAAGTGCGTCCTCCGCCTCAGCAAGAGCTTCGGCACGGTCCCTCCCGCTAGTGATTGCCTCGGGCACGTCAGGGAAAGTGGCGACAAGCCCCCCATCTTCGTCGGGGGTCAGCTGGCAGGGAAAGGCGTAAATCATGGCTCAGAACTCCCTACGGTCGATGTTCAACTGACGCAGCATCGCGGCCAATACGCCCTTGCTCAACTCTCCACGCTTCATCGTAGCAAATCGGGAGCCGACGTAGACCCTGGCATGACTCCCCTTTCCGTGAGCAGGATCGAATCGGAAGGTTTGTCCTGTCTTGCGGGCATATCTGTTGGCTCTTCTGATGAACTCGCGACCAGTCACGGGCCAATTATCGCACCTTTTGGTGCGAACGGCAAATTGCGTGATGAACAATGTCCATCTAATATCCGGCTTCCCTGTTGTCAACGCCATTGTTGACCCACGGCATCCCCCTTGGTAGTATGAGCAAACATCGTTCCAGCTATAACGAACGCCACCACCGCAGGAGAGAAAATCATGGAGCAGGCCGAAACTGTCCTTCACCCCCATGCGATCATCTCGGAGCTCAAGAAGAACGGCATCACCCACGTGGTGTGGCTCCCCGACAGCGAGACCAACTTCATGTATGATCAGTTGCTGGCGGAACCCACCCTGGAGTTGGTTCCCGTTTCCAGGGAGGGAGAGACCATGGCCATCGCCGCCGGCCTCTGGGTTGGCGGCAAGAAGCCCGTGGCCCTCATTCAAAACACGGGCATCTTCGAATCAGGTGACTCCATCCGCGGCTTGGGCTTGGACGTAGACCAGCCCCTGGTAATGCTGGTGGGTTATCGAGGCTGGGACCGGCATGGCATTAGTCGCGACTCCGCCGCCAAGTATACGGAGCACATCATCCACGCATGGGGCATCAACTACTATCTGGTGGAGACGGACGATGATGCCGACCGCATCTCCCTGGCCATGAACGAGGCCGAGCGGGACACCAAGCCCGTGGCTGTACTGGTCGGCACCGAATTCGGCGCTTAGGAGTTTTTCGGGCCTGAACTGTCTCCCCCTTTAGGAGAAAGCGCAGGTTTGGGAAGTATTCGGCCCGTAGGAGAAAAAGAATGATAGATAATCTGGAAGCCTGCCGGGTCATTGAGCAGAACAGGAACAACGCCATAGTGGTTACCACCATGGGTGCCGGTAACCCGCGCTTCGGCTGGCCCGTTGTCTCCCAAGACGAGGCTCTGGACGTGCCTGTGGGCGGCGCTATGGGCAAGGCGTCATCCTTCGCCCTTGGTCTCGCCCTCGCCCAGCCGGACCGCAATGTCCTCATCCTCGATGGGGACGGCAGCCTGGTAATGAACCTCGGCACCCTTACCACCATCAGCGAGACGGCGCCCTCCAACCTCTATCATTTCGTCTTCGAAAACGGATGTTACGCCGTCACCGGCGGCCAGCCTATCCCCGCCGATGGTAAGGTAAGCTTCAAGGAGATGGCGGCTGGAGCCGGCTACGTCGCCGCTTACGAATTCGACGATCTGGAAGACCTGGCAAGCGGCATAGGGGATATTCTCCGGAAGCAGGGGCCTATCATGGTTAACCTGAAGATAACTCCCGAGATTGAGAACACCCCAATTGACCTGCGGCCCAGGCCCAAGCGAAACACTTACGGGGCGGTGCAGGAACTCCGGCAGGCCCTGTCCGAATAGGCGGCCCCGCCCCGATGTTCAAGTCAGCGCTGACTGCTGTGTTCGCCCCCCTGCTGGGCATGCTGACCATGGGTGGCGGTTTCTACCTTCTCTACCTTGCCTTCCTTGACGGCCGGCCCCTCCCCGGCTTCGGCGGCGGTATTCTCATTCTCCTTGGCGCATGGCTGATGGCGCTAGCCCGCCGCGCTCCCGAACGTCCAACCCCTTGATTCCCGCTACTGAAGCTGTCCGCCTGATTCACAGCCGTCGGCGAGACGCTGTCGTCATATCCACCTCGACCGCCCTGCGGCACTGGAGCGCCATTTCCACCCGCAGAGAGTTGGACGTGGACATGACCGACTGCCAGGACAAGGCCGCCGACGTTGCCCTGGGCATTTCCCTTGCCATGCCCGAAGCCAAGGTGCTCATCATGGACACGGACGCCGCCCTCCGCACCAATCCCGGCGCCCTCCTTACCACCGCCGCCTCCGCGCCGCCCAACCTGGTGCACTTTCTCTTGGAAGACGCAGGCTACCGCTCCACCGGCGGGTCCCCCATTCCCGGCATCAGCGACACGAACTTTGCCGCCTTGGCGGACGAGGCTGGCTATCCGTCTGTGCACCGGATAGAAGATCTCGAAGACCTGGCCCTGTCCCTGGAGGACATTCTTTCGGAGCGAGGCCCCGTCTTCGTTTCCATAAAGGTCATCCACCACGCCGACCCTCCCCCCTATCCTGCCCGTACCCTGGCCGAATCCCTGGCCGAAGTGCAGAAGGCCCTCGCCTCCCGCTAGCCCCTCACCTCCAAATCCCTTCCCCCTTGATGGGGGAAGGTTAGGATGGGGGTGAACCCCGCACCCGAAAACATTCTCTCCTCCCTGTAGGGGCGTCCCTTGTGGGCGCCCGCTCTCTCGGCGGCGCACGTAATGTGGTAGCATTAAACTAACCAAGTTCGCTTCATCCGTAGGGGGTCTGTCATGGAATGTCCACGTTGCAAGGGCCACGATTTGATGGTGCGAGACCATCTCGGCATTGAGGTAGACGCCTGTAGAAACTGCCAAGGCATGTGGCTGGACTACCAGGAATTGGACCAGCTGGAAGATCGGGTACTGGACGATGACTCTGTGAAGGGTAGTATGGTCTACGCCGAACGGGCCAGCGACATCTCCTGCCCCAAGTGCGCCAGGCGGATGACAACCTTCAACTACAGGGCCTACGACCTGCCCATCGACTTCTGCGTGGACGGCCACGGCTTCTGGCTGGACGCCGGCGAGGAAAAGCGGGTGCTAGAGCTCATGAAGAAGCGTATCAAGGACCTGAAGCGGGTCTCGTCCGCCGAGGGGGAGTGGGCCAATTTCCTGAAGGGGCTGGCCTCCGGCAAGTCCTCCTCAGGAGGGCTCATGGGCAAAATCAAAGGCTGGATCGCGTGAAATGGTTAGCGGCAGGAATAGATTCTTCGCTGCGCCCACACCGTAGGGGCGGTTCGCGAACCGCCCGTCTCTGGTCATTGCCCCCGAACCAGCTCTCTTCAGGCTTAAGCCTGACTTAGCAATCCTCTCACCGTCCTGAAAACCTCGTCGAACATCTCCCTGGTTAGCCGACCTGTCTGCGTGTTCTGCTGGCTGGGGTGGTATGAACACACCAGAATCCGCCCGTCGGGCATCTCGTGGACCACTCCGTGGCCGAACTTGGGCCGGGGCGAGGGCACCGGCAGCCCCTGTTCCCGCAGCAACCGCAGATAAGCGTCGAAGGCTATCCGCCCCAGCGCCACCACCACCCGTACGTTAACCAGCAGATCCAACTCTTGCAGCAGGTAGGCCTGGCAGTTGGCCAACTCCTCCCGCAGGGGCTTGTTCTTCGGCGGCGCGCACCGAAGGGCCGCCGTGATGAAAGCCCCCTTCAGCGACTGACCATCGCCCCGATGCGTTGACTCTGGCTGATGCGCGAAGCCAAATCGATGCAGCGCGCCAAAGACCCAGTCGCCACTTCGATCTCCGGTGAACATCCGACCGGTGCGGTTGCCGCCGTGGGCCGCGGGAGCAAGTCCCAGAAGCATCACCTGAGCGTTGGGGTCGCCGAAGGCCGGCAGCGGCTTTCCCCAATACTCCCAATCGGCGTACATACGACGCTTCTTCCGCGCCACGTCCTGCCGGTATTCCGTCAGCCGTGGGCAGCGGGTGCAGCCGATAATCCGTTGTTGTAGCTTCTCCAATTCTGTCATCATGGCCGCAGTTGACTATACTTGCCGTTGTACCCGTGGGCAAGGCATCAACATGCCGACGATGTTCTTCTAGGGGCATCCCTTGTGGGTGCCCGCTGGCGGGCTTTAGACGAAACGAAAGGAGTACGATCTTATGACCATGCAAGAGAAGAAAGAATACCTGGAGGAGATGGGTCGAAAGCGGGGCTACATTCTGGATATGCACCGAATTATGGCGTCAGAAGACTTCGAATGGGTGAAGAAATACGATCCCTTCCTGGAGGCCACGTACACGAGTCAACGGCTGTTGGACAGGAAGACCAAGGAGCTGCTGCAGATCGTCGTGGAGGCGGCGCTGCGGGCCGACGTGGAGCAGATTCAGGCCCACGTAGAAGTGGCGTTGAAGGAGGGCGCAACGCCCCGGGAAATTCTGGAGGCGCTGCAAGCGGTGGTCATGCCCATGGGAATGCTGGCATTCCGTCGGGGGCTGCAGGCATGGGCCGCGGCAGTAAAGCCGGAAATGGTGGAATGAGCGCCCGCTAAGACGCCCGCTGCCGGAGGGTCCCCACCCCCGGCTGGCAAACGCCGCATCCGGCCACGTCTACGGCTCGGGTGTCCAGCACCTGCTTGATAGCCGCATCTACCCTTGTGAAGGGTCCGTACCATCGACCCGTCGGCGCTGTCGAATCGTGGAGCCCTTGCCCGTCGTTGCAGAAGGAGCAGTCAGCAACATGGGTGCGCACCCGTTTGGTAGGGTCATCCTCGTAAACCCACCAGGTCTTCAAACTCTTACGCTCTCTTCCTAAGACGCCCGCTGCCGGAGGGTCCCCACCCCCGGCTGGCAAACGCCGCATCCGGCCACGTCTACGGCTCGGGTGTCCAGCACCTGCTTGATAGCCGCATCTACCCTTGTGAAGGGTCCGTACCATCGACCCGTCGGCGCCGTCGAATCGTGGAGCCCTTGCCCGTCGTTGCAGAAGGAACATTCGGCCACGTGTATACGCGCCCGGCGTCTCGGCAAGTTTTCGTAAGCCCACCAGGTCTTCGAGGCAGCCTCTCCCCGTCCGTCCAGTGCCTGTAGCACCGCGTCCCCCACCTCCTCCGTGGATGCCTTGCCGCCCAGGTCCGGCGTGAGGGACTCCCCCGTTTCCAGGGTCTGGACAACCGCCCTTTCAAGGGCGGCAGCGGCGTCTTCCTGCCCCAAATGCCGGACCATCATCGCGCCCGATAGAATCATCGCCAGCGGGTTGGCCAATCCCTTGCCCGTGATATCCGGTGCGCTGCCATGCACCGGCTCGAACATGGAGGGAAACCGGCGCTCCGGATCGATATTGCCGCTGGAGGCCAACCCCATGCTGCCCGTAATAATGGCGCCTATGTCCGTCAGTATGTCGCCGAATAAATTACTTGCCACCACCACGTCGAAGTCCTCCGGCCTGCGAATGAAGTCCATGCAGGCGGCGTCCACCAACAGTGATTCGGTGGACACGTCCGGAAACTCCCGGGCCACCTCGTCGAACACCCTGTCCCAGAGCACCATGCCGTACCCCATGGCGTTAGACTTCGTGACGGATGTCACCTTCCTTCGTCGGCCCGGTTGCTGGGCTAACTCAAAGGCGAATCTGATGACACGCTCGCAGCCGTGGCGGGTAAACACGGACGTCTGCGCCGCCATCTCCTGGGGCGTGCCCTCGTAGTGGAAGCCGCCTACGTTGGCGTATTCGCCCTCGGTGTTCTCCCGGATGACCACCATGTCGATGTCCCGCGCCTTCTTGCCGCTGAGGGGCGATCTTACACCCGGGTAGAGCAGGCTGGGCCTCATGCACACGTACTGGTCGAAGCCGCGGCGGATGGGCAGCAGCAGGTTGTTCAGGGTCACGTGGTCGTGTATATCCGGGTGTCCCACCGCGCCGAAGTAGATGGCGTCGAAGGGCCGCAGCATCTCCAGACCGTCTTCCGGCATCATGCGTCCGTGCTGGAAATAGTAGTCGGACCCCCAGGGCAGGTGGGTAAACTCCCAGCCGAAGTCGAAGCGCCGTCCCAGCCCATCAAGGACACGCAAGCCCTGGTCGATGACCTCAGGTCCGATGCCGTCTCCAGGTATGACCGCAACCCGATAGGTGGTCAATTTTCGGTCCAGCGCTCGCGGTTGACGGGTGGCCGTGGCCGAATGCCCGCCTCTTGGCGACTCTTCAAGCGCTTCATAAATCTAAGCGGAGGCGAGCGTCTTGCTCGCGGCGGCCACACCGGCTCCTGCCGGGACCTCATAGCCCTCCTTGGGCAGAATTTCCTCCAGGGCGGAGAGCAGCAGCAGCAAGTTTGCGCCGGTGCTGGCCTCTCCCATCAGTCCGATGCGCCAGATCTTACCGGTGAACTGTCCCAACCCACGGGAAATTTCGATGAGATAATCGTTAACTAATCGTGCTCGCACCCGGGCTTCGTCAATCCCCTCTGGAATGGCCACCGGGGTGATCTGGGCCAGCCGGTAATTCTCGTCCGAGATGACCGAAAGCCCAAGGGCCTCTAGACCGGCGCGAAGGGCCGCAGCATTTCGCTGGTGCCGCTCGTATCGTGAAGCCAAGCCTTCGTCAAGCACCACCCTAAGACCCTCGTAGAGGGCGTACAGGCTGCTTATGGGAGCCGTATGATGGTAAGCGTGGTCTTTGCCCCAGTATTCCGCTATGAGGGGGATGTTCAGGTACCAGGTGCTCGAAGGCGCGCTGCGGTTGTTCATGGCCTCAAGGGCGGCTTGACTGACCGCAACGGGCGCAAGTCCCGGCGGGCAGCTGAGACACTTCTGCGACGCGCTCGAAATGTAGTCGATGCCCCAATCGTCGACAGCAACCTCGCTTCCACCGAAGGAAGTGACGGCGTCGACGAAGAACAGAGCATCGTGCTCCTTTGCCATGCGGGACACTTCTGTTAGTGGCTGGCCGATGCCCGTGGAGGTCTCGGCGTGGACCATGCCGACGAGCTTCACCGACTTGTGCTTTTTGAGTTCGGCCTCTATGGCTGCGGGGTCCAGGGGTTTCCCCCACTCGCCCTCGACGGTAATCACCTGAGCGCCCTGGCGTCGGGCCATCTCCACCATGCGTTGGCAGAAGAAGCCGTAGGAGCCGATGACAGCCACGTCCCCGGGTTCCAGCAGGCTGGCCATTCCGGCCTCGATACCCGCCGAGCCTGTGGCTGATAGGGCCATGGTCAGAGACTCCCGGGTCTGGAACACTTCCGAAAGCATTGCGGCTATGCCGTCGATGACGGGTATGAAGACGGCCTCGCCGTAGCCGACGACAGGGGTTTGCATCGCTTTGTAGACCCGCGGATGTACGTTGACGGGGCCGGTGCTGAGTAGCACCCTGGCCGGCATGTTTAGCTCTGGATAACTATTCTGAACCATCTGCTCTCCCTTAATTTGTTCCTTCTGCGCTGGCGACACGGGCTGGGATTGAAGCTCGCACCCACTCCCACTACGCTGCCGGAATACCCGGCTTTGAGGAATGGCGCCCGCACTTTTGGGGCCATATTCAAGGCTCCAAGCTTGGGGCGTCAGACTGGAAACAGCCTATCAGCGAGGTTTAGGGGTGTCAAGGAAAGGGGGAGAACGCCCATCTAGCTGATGGGACCCTTGAGAACCGCCGGACTCAGCTTGCGTGATATCAGTCGGCCGTGGCTCGGATCTCCCATGAACCGCCCGTCCTGCACCATAACCCTGCCCCGCAGTGTCACTACCGTGGGCCAACCCTGCACCTCCCAGCCCTCCCACGGGTTGTATCTCCCAGATGTAAGTCCTTCATCGAGAGGGTCTTCCGCGCGTTGGGGTCCATTATGACGATGTCTGCGTCGCTGCCCGCGGCTATGGCCCCCTTCCGAGGGTAGAAGCCCAAGAGCTTGGCCGGGTTGGCGGAAGTGATGGCGACGTATCGCTCCAGGGACATCCCCTGCTTCACCACCCCTTCCGAGTAGGCAACCCCCATGCGAATCTCAATGCCAATGTTGCCGCCCTGCACGTCCACCACCGTGCGACCCTTTGTCTTGTCGGCGTAGCTGGTGCCGATGGCGTCGGTGGCCAGGATGTTCAGGTCTCCCCGTGTCAGCCCATCCCAGAGCCGCAGCCTATCCGTCTCCGACTTGGTGGAGGGGTAGGTGTGGTACTTCATCCCGTCGTGTTCCTTGTAGTTCTCGGAGTTGAAGGAGCAGTAGAGAAGAATTGTCTCGCCGTCCACCGGGAAGCCCCTGGCTCTCGACTCGGCGATGGCGTTCACTCCTTCTTGGGCACTCGTGTGAACGATGTACATGGCGGCGCCGGTGTGCGAGGCAACTATTATGGCCCGACGGACGGCCAGGTCCTCCGATAGGTTTGAGCGAATCTTGGGCAGATAGTGCCAGGCCCACTCCTCCCGCTCCCGCGCCAGTTCGTAATTCCACTGGACCACTTCGTCGTCCTCGGCGTGAATGGCCACAATGCCGCCGTGCTCCGCCGCCTGCTCCATGACTGATACCAGCTGTCCGGTGCTTATCATCGTTATTGGCCGGTTGGGTCTGGGCGCGTGGTTGGTGGTGTAGACCTTGATGCTGGGAAAACCGGCGTCTATGAGTTCCCTGATCCTGGGGATGTTTCGCGTCGTGGTGGAAGGGCCGTGAAAGCTGCAATGGAACGAGTAGTCGATGTACATCCGCCCCGGGAACAGATCAGCGTGGGTGTGCACCGCCTCCAGAACGTCGTCGCTGCCGGGTTGGGTGGCTATGGCGAAGTCCATCATGGTGGTCGTGCCGCCCCACAAGGCTGCCAACGACAGATCTTCCGGGCCCGCAGTGGTAGTGTCTCCCCAGATGCCATCCCGGTGGGGAAATCCCACGTGGGTGTGGGCCTCGACGCCGCCCGGAACCACCAACTTGCCCGTTGCATCGATGATTTCGACAGCCTCGCTGCCGAGTGAGCCGGGCATTACCACTCCGACTATCTTTTCGCCTTGGACGGCCACGTCCCACTGGCCCACGCCTGTGGGTGTAACTACCTGTCCGCCTCGGATGAGCACGTCTAGCATCGGCGCCTCCTAGCCTCCCGCAGTCTGGGTGTCGCGCAACGGTGAGATACTGCGGGTACGAACTAGAACTCTCCCGAAATGAAGCTGAAGGCCATCTCCCGCCGCGCCTTCTCGTCGAAGCCCACGCCGTCAGCAATCCTCAAGCTAGTGTACACCATAACGTAGGTGCTGAAGTACTCCTCCCGCACCTCCGCAGAGTCGGGAAAAATTGGCATGTAGCTGCCCACCGTGTCCAGCAGGTCCCGACGCAGAGCGGCGGACCGCTTCGGCGAAAGAAGCCACTCGCGCTCCTCGAATTCTCCGTTTCCCACGACAACGCTCTCCTGCGGCTCCAGGGCCACCCGCACGTTGGCGGTGAGAACCAAAGACCCGCCGGACTGCTTGATATCCAATTCCAGTCGCCGCCGGTCCACCGGAACGTAGTTGGCCAGAAGCAGGATGATGTGATTCCGTAGGTCCATCAGGGCATCGGCGGTCATGGTCGTCCTGTCCTGCAGCATGACGGCCTTCAACCTATTGTGGGCATCCTGCCTGCTTGCCTTCTTCTTCTCGAAGACTTGCTTGACCATAACGCCCACGTTGTCCAGGGCCTTAGGCCGCTTCACCTTTTCACGCAGTTCGGCTATGGAGGGAGCCTTCTTGGCGATCTCCTTCAGGCCGTCGACGGCGGGCGGCTTCTTGACCAGTTCTTTTAGGGCTTCAAACCTTGGCGCCCACTGGTCTCTTGAACCCCACCATCCTTTTGATCCACGTGAAGATGCCATAGCTTACCTCCAGCTTTAGCATGGGAACGTCTTCTCCTTCTATCCGGGCCGCCACACGGCGGAAGGCCTCCCCGGCGCTGGAGCGACTGTTGTGTACTGCGGGCACCCCCCGGTTGCCTGAAACCACTATCTGTTCGTCTTCCGGTATGATGCCGAGGAGAGGAACGGAGAGAAGATCCAGAATGTCTTCGGTAGTCATCATGTCGCCGCGGCGTATCATGCCGGGGCGCACTCGGTTGATAATAAGTTCGGGCTTCGTTAGGCCGGCCGCCTCGATGAACCCGATTACACGGTCGGCGTCGCGGATGGCCGCCACGTCCGGCGTGGTGACTACAATGGCCCTGTCCGCGGCGGCCATAGCGTTCCTGAATCCCTGCTCTATGCCGGCAGGTGAGTCGATAAAAATGTAGTCGAAATCTTCCTTCAGCTTGTCGCAGAGTTCCTTGACCTGCTCGCCCGTTACCGCATTTTTGTCCCGGGTTTGGGCAGCGGGAATCACGTATAGATTCTCTGTCAGCTTGTCTCTAATCATCGCCTGTTGGGTTTGGCATACGCCCTCTATGACCTGCACCAGGTCGTAGATTATGCGGTTCTCCAAGCCCATTATGACGTCCAGGTTTCTCAGACCGATGTCTGCGTCGATGAGAACAACCCTCTTGCCCCGGAGGGATAGGGCCGAACCCACGTTGGCTGTGGCCGTGGTTTTGCCCACACCGCCCTTGCCTGAGTTTACAACGTATACCTGACCTTGCATGGCTATTCTCCTTCCTCAATAGAGCCTGGGTTGGGTACGGAAGAGGCGCGACAAATGCCTTCATCCACCGGACAGACCACCCTTGAGCGCGCGCGATACTGTATCCAGCCGTCCCGGAGGACAGCGAAATTGGCGGCACGACGTTCATGGTTTCCATCGGACTCCCGGCGACGCATTGGGGGTTGGAAGCGGGCTAGCTTGCTTCGGAACATTCCCCAATCTCAATCCGTACCTTTGGTTAAATTTCCCGTTTTTCGTCTGCTCATCAAGCCAAGAAGCAACCCTCTCGTTGGCAACTTTCGCCACCCTGCTCTCCCTTTTGTGTGGCCAACTTCGGAGAGGTTTCGTCCTCTTGACGCTATGGTAAATTATCGTGATTTCATGCCCATTATTGTCAATAAGAACTGGTACGACTTGCGACCAATATCTGATGCCGATTGCTAAAAAAACAGGCGAAATTATTGCCAGCCGGAGGCCGTCGGTGGTAGTTCAGCGCAACGGATAGTCGCGGCTTAGCGCCAATAAGAAGAAACGCGGCGGCTATGGATGTGTGATACGCAGGGCCGGCAGACTCGTCAGAACAACCGGCGCCTTAACCGCGCCGCCTTAAGCGACAGCCGAGACCGGGGCCGCAGATGCTCTGTCACGTATCTGGCCATCTCCGGCCCGCCGAACACCCACGATGCCCGCCACCCCTTCAACCCCTCGGCGTCCGGTTCACCGCCCGAGGGCGTCGTGAACCTTCGGAAGGTATCCCATTCTTTGCCGCCTCGCTGACGGTAGAGAGCGGCGCCCCCGGCTTCTGTAACCAACGTTATTCCGGCGGCTACGTCCCACACCCACGGGCTTGTAAAGATAGCGTACTGGATGACCCCGCTGGCGGCCATAGCCAACTCGTAGGCCACGCTGCCGGGGCTTCTAAGTTCGCCGATGCGACCCTTCAGCCCCTTCTTCTGGTGGTAGAGGCCAGCAAAGGAGCCTGGAAATACCGTTATCCTCCCCCGTTGAGGGCTGGAAGCCTTGTACACCCCTATGGCCTTCCCGTCTTGAAAGGCGCCGTTCCCCCTCCGTGCGTGGTACATGCTGCCGTCGCTTCGGGTGGGCGATGGGGTGAAGATGCAGCCAAGAACCGGCTCACCCCTGTACAGCACTCCTACCGAAACACCGAACACGGGAAGGCCGTTCAGGTAATTGACGGTGCCGTCCAGGGGGTCCAACACCCAGAAGAAGCCCGACGACTCCGAGTCCACCTGCGAACCTTCCTCTGCCAGCACGCCGTGGTCGGGATACTCCTTGAGAATGGCTTCACGGAGGAATTCCTCGCTGCGTCGGTCGGCGTCGGTGACGGGGTTGGTGTTGCCCTTGGACTTATACTCGACCACGAGGGGCTTGCTAAACTGTTCCAGCAGAATGCCACCCGCCCGGCGGGTAATATCCACGGCAAAGGATTCCATCTCCGAAAGCTGCCGGTCTAGGATTTTGTCACTCATTCCGGTGGTCGCTGCGGTGGTGTACCGTCACCCAATTACTGAAGGCTGCAACTCCCCGATGAGCTGCATCAACTCGTCCCGGGTCGTCTCGTCGATGGGGCCGGCGGGATGCCGCACCTGAGCCGTGGCAATAAGGCCTCGATGCTTCACCGCCTCCTTGCGAATGCTCAGGTTTATCCCCTCTTGGTTCTCGAAAAGAATCAGCGGCAGGAACTTGTTGAACATCTCCATCGCCCGCCGGTGGTCCCCTTTGAAGTAAAGGTTGATGATCTCCACCAGCGCCTCCGGATAGGCGAAGCCCGTCATCGCGCCGATGCCTCCCCTGCGCAACTCGTCCAGCAGCATCACGCCCCCCAGTCCCCCAAAGATCCCCAGCCGGTCTCCCGTGATCCGCCGAATGTTGGTTATCTTGTTGGGCGTGGGCGGGTCCTCCAGCTTCAGGTACCGGAAGGAGGGTATGGCCTCCGCCAACTCTGCCACGAATTGGGGCGACATGTGGACTCCCGATGCTTGCGGGAAGTCCTGCACCACCAACGGTATTTCTATAGCGTCGGCGATACGCTGGTAGAAGGCGGTCACTGCGGCTGGGTTCGGCTTTGCCAGAGGCGGCGGCGACACCATCACCGCGGCGGCGCCCATACGCTCGGCTTCTCTGGCCCGCTCCACCGCTGCGTAGGTGCTGGCCGCCGTGGTTCCCACAGTGACCTTCAAACTTCCAGCGGCCTCCATCACCCGCTCCAAAATAGCCGGCCGCTCATGGTCCAGCAGCCGGCGCCACTCCCCCATTTCGCCCAGAACCACCACCCCCACGCAGCCCGTGGTAGCAGCCTTCTCCACCACCGGGCCAACGGAGTCCAGGTCCAATTCCTCGTTCTCGAAGAAGGGCGTAACCAGCATCCAGTGCATACCGCCAAATGGGTCCGTCATATTCTTTCTCCTAGCTGATAATCTACGGCAGCCGCAGATGGATACCCATCAGACGCACTTGCCGTAAAATCCAGACAATCTCCCTAGCTAAAAATCTGCGGCAATCACAGAGGCCTAATCGCCCACGGAAAGAGAGGAGTTCGAGGAAGACGAATCACGGCCGGAGAGCAACACCACTCCCTCAGCCACATCATCCGAATTAGAGGAACCGGCTTCTAGTTGAGATACCACGATGCCGGAGCCACTGACCTCCTGTCCCAATGCGCTGGTGAAGCCCCCAAGGGCCTGCTCTGCCGCGCCGCCCGCCGTTCCCGCCCCGAAGGGAGACACTATGGAAATAACGTGGCCTTGACCGCGCTCTTTCATTCCCGGCACAATGGCCTTGCTGAAAATAAATGCGGCCTTGGCCTTGGCGATAGCTGCCTGCTCCCATTCGCCCACGTCGGCCTCTTCCAGAGACTTGTCTAGAGTCATCCCGGAAGCGTTGACCAGGATGTCCACGGGCCCCAGAATCGCCTCCACGTTGGAGAGTATATGCCTCACGTCCGATTCGTCCAGCAGGTCTCCACGGACGGGCAGGGCGTCGCCGCCAAAGGTTTCCACCGTCCTCAGCACCCTCTCCTGAACGCCGGCCGCCCCTTCCACTGCCACTTTCGCCCCTGCCCGCGCCAGTGCCACCGCTACCTCACTCCCCGGCTCCATGCTTGCTCCCGTTATCAGTGCCACTTTGCCTTGTAGAGACATCTCTCCCCCTTGATTACTGTAATTTAGGTTCCGGTCCGAAAGACCGCGAGCCTTTTCTGTTTTGCCGTTCAGATATCCGAGTTCGCCAGTGCCGTGGGATGAGCGATTGCTCCCAATCACCAGCCCACGGCGCATCCGTCCTTTCTAGGGTCCGACCCTCCGGTCAAGACGCCCGATTCCGGGTCTCGCTGGATTATCTGGCCCCCGCCGAACAATACCCCCGCGCCTCCGCTGTTCGGCGTGATGCGGTGTCCTATGGCCCGCAGCCCGTCGATAACCTCTTGCGGAACGTCCTGCTCCAATGTAGTGGTGCCGTCCAGGTTAACGTTGAACCTACGCGCGTCTAGAGCCCCTTGCGGGTCTAGACCGAAGTCGACCATGTTTGCCATAACCTGCAGATGCCCCTGGGCCTGTTGGAAGCCGCCCATTACGCCGTAGCTGAGCCAAAGCTCTCCGCCGCGAGTAGCCAGGCCGGGAATGATTGTATGGAAGGGTCGCTTCCCCGGCGCTAGGGCGTTGGGATGATCGGGGTCCAGGAAAAAGTTGCTGCCCCGGTTCTGAAGGGCGATGCCGGTGCCGGGAGCCACCAGCCCCGTACCGAAGCCGTGAAATAGGCTGTTAATCAGGGAGCAGCCATTGCCCTGTCCGTCGACGCAGGTGACGTAAACAGTATCTGAGCCGCCCAGGCTGGAATCGTAGGGCGCTTCCGCCATGGCGCGTTCCGGTGATATAAGGGCACGGCGTCCCTCGGCGCGTTCCTTGGAAAGCATGCCTCCGACGGGCACCCCCACGCTGCGGGGGTCCGCCACGTACCGGAAGCCGTCGGCGAAGGCCAGCCGCATAGACTCTATGAGATGATGGTAGGTTGCCACCGACTGGAACCCCATGCCTGGCAGGTCGAATCCCTCGGCAATGTTCAGGGCCATGAGGGCGTTGATGCCCTGGCCGTTGGGTGGGCACTCCCAGCAGGTAACGTCTCGGTAGGTCGTGCTTATGGGTTCGTCCCATGTGGACACATGACTGGCAAAGTCTTCCTCGGACAGCCAGCCTCCCCGCTCCTGGACGTACGCGGATATGCGGCGGGCCGGTTCTCCCAGGTAAAATGCGTCCCGTCCCCCTTCTGCGACGGTCTCAAGGGAGCGACCAAGTTCGGTCAGTCGAAGGACTTCCCCCGTACGGGGCGCTCGACCGTCGAGCAGAAGCTCGCTGCCGGAGGGGTATCGGGTCAGCTTGGCCAGTCCGGCGGCGAATGCAGCGGCGATGATGGGCGATACGGGATAGCCAGTCATAGCGTACTGAATAGCAGGGGCCAGGACCTCCGACAGGGACATTGCCCCGCACTCTTCAATGAGGGTGTGCCAGCCGTCCACGCAGCCGGGAACGGTGACGGCGTAGGGTGAAAGGGTGGGGATGTAGGTATATCCCTGGCTGTGAAGCTCCTCCAAGTTGGCGGCGGCAGGAGCGCGGCCACTGGCATTCAGCGCCCGTATGCTCTTGTCTGAGGCGTTCCAGACCAGGGCGAAGAGGTCGCCTCCGATGCCCGTGGACATGGGTTCCACCACGTTCAATGCCGCCGCCGCCGCCACTGCCCCGTCTACGGCGTTGCCGCCCTTCATCAGCATCTGAAGGCCCGCCATGGCCGCCAGTGGCTGGCTGGTGGCCACCATTCCGTGGGTGGCGAGGGCGGGAGAGCGGCGTGAGTTGAATTGCAAAGGCTCTATCCTCCGGGGACTGCGTTTTTGGGCAAATGTCTTGGCTTCTGCGGCAACCCCCAAGACGCGCTGCGCCGCTACAGATTATGACATAGCCCCCCAGTTAAGAAAAGACCGCCTAAGGGTCGAACTAGGTGGCTGCCTTCAACATCTCCTCGGCCCTATCCACAAACCGTCTAACTCGCCGGAGACGCGCTTCTACAAAATCAGCCGAATAGGTATTTTCGTAAAAGTTGACGTGCAGATAGCCGGCATTAGCAAATAGACCTCCCAACTCTGAATTGGTAGTCTCGCGAAAAAGCTTGTCGACGACGCGGTATAGGTCACGGTGGCGAAAATGGTTCCATTTCCGTTCGGCGGCGATGGCTTTGACCATCTGGGCAGCGGCCCCCCATCCCTTCTCCGACGCTTGAGGAAGGTCGCCCTTGGCGAGCTCCTCGTACGCCTGGGCTAGAAACACCCGGCTCTGCTCCCTGTAGCTTATGGTCTGTTGCAAGTTAAATTATATTGCATCGGCTTTGGGAAGTTATTTCAGCAAACCCTCAACCCTGTCCACGAATCGCTCAACTTGCTTGATTTGCCTTTCGATGAAACGGACGGAATATGTGTCTTCGTAGAAGTTTAAGTGCAGATAGTTGCAGGCACCGAATAGATCAACTATATTTGCCCCCCCAGTCTCACGCTCAAGCAGTTCAATATTGTAGTAGAGATCCCGGCGACTATGATGATGCCATCCTCGCTCCTGGGCGATAGCCTTTAGCATCTGGGCGGCCGCGCCCCAAGCCTTCTCCGATGCCTGTGCCAAGTCACCCTTTTCAAGCTCCTCATACGCCTGTGCCAGAAGCACCCGGCTCTGCTCTCTATAAGTTGTAGTTCGTTGCAACTTCAAAACCTTTCGCCCAGCTAGAAACGCCGGTCTGTTAGCAACAAATGTACGCCCTCAGTCTCCCCCCGTCAACAGGTTGCGTACGTTTCATGCCAATGCGGTAGCGTCCTGGGTCCGAATGAAATCTATGCGCGATGTGGAGCAGGCTCTAGGTAAACCGCCGTCTTATACTTGGGGCGTCGCGCCCAACAGCCCCTCGGCCTTGTCAACGAACCGCTCAACATCCCGAAGGTGGTCCTCCACAGTTTCGCCCGTGTAGGCATTCTCGTAGAAGTTGACGTGAAGTGTGCTGCCCGCTCGAAATAAGGTCGCCAACTCTGGGTCGCCGGTCTCATGGCGCAACTCGTTAACAACCTGGTAGAGAGACCTGTGGCTATCATGGGGCCATCCCCGTTCATCCGCGATGGCTTTGACCATCTGGGCCGTCGCGCCCCACCCTTTCTCGGATGCCTGCATAAAATCGCCCTTGGCAAACTCTTCGTACGCCTGAGCCAGCAGCACCCGGCTCTGCTCTCTGTAAGTTGTGGTTCGCTGCAACTTCAAAACCTTTCGTCGGGCTAGTCTCGCCGGTTTCGTTACAACAAATGTACGTCCCCAACAGCCCCTACGTCAACAGATTGTGCCCGTTGCGTGCCAATGGGATAGCGGCTTCGGCCTAAGGGAATTTGTGGGCTATGTCGGAGCGAGCTCTTAGAATCCACCCCGCCTAAGTCTGGGGCGTCGCGCCCAACAGTTCCTCGGCCCTGTCTACGAATCGCTCAACGTCCCGAACGTGGTCCTCCACAGTATCCCCAGTATAGGCATTCTCGTAGAAGTTGACGTGAAGGGTGCTGTCCGCTCGAAATAAGGTCGCCAACTCTGGGTCGCCGGTCTCATGTCGCAACTCGTTAACAACCTGGTAGAGAGACCTGTGGCTATCATGGGGCCATCCCCGTTCATCCGCGATGGCTTTGACCATCTGGGCCGTCGCGCCCCACCCTTTCTGGGATGCCTGCACAAAATCGCCCTTGGCAAACTCTTCGTACGCCTGAGCCAGCAGCACCCGGCTCTGCTCTCTATAAGTTTTAGTTCGTTGCACGTTCAACGCCTTTCGTCCGGCTCATGTCGACGGTTCGATTATAACAAATGTACGGACTCAGCTACGTCTGGGTCAACACGTTACTATATTACAAGCCAATTGGCTATGGTCTGATGGCCAAAGGAAACTCTTCCGTTTAGTATGAATGCCTATCCGCACGACCAAAGCTTGGCAATGCTAGAATATACTCGCGCGCCTCTAAAAGGAGCGCATTGGAGGCGGCAAATAAAAATTACCGAAATCTTAAAGAGGAAACGCTCCCTTTCCTTCGAGTTCTACCCGCCCAGGACCCGGCCGGGCCTAGCCGCCGTCTTTCGGGCCATCAATAGGCTTGCCGTCTTCAACCCGGACTTCATCTCCGTCACCTACGGCGCGGGCGGTGTAACCCAGACCTTCACCGAGGAGATAGTCACCGGAGTCAAGGAAAAGACCGACCTGCTGCCGATGGCCCATCTCACCTGCGTAGGCCAGACGAAGGACGAGATTCATGGCGTGCTCACTCGCCTGGAGCAGGCCGGCATAGAAAACGTCATCGCCCTGCGGGGAGACCCGCCTCGGGGCCAGTCGGACTTTGTTCCTGTGATGGGTGGGTTCAGCCACGCAACGGACCTCATCCGCCACATTAGCCAGAACTTCTCCTTTGACGTCGCTGCTGCCTGCTACCCCGAGGGACACCTGGAGTCGCCTAACCTGGAACGGGACCTGGAGTACACCAAGCTGAAGTTGGAAACGGGGGCAAGTTTCCTCATAACCCAGCTTTTCTTTGACAACGAGTTTCTCTACTCCTTCATGGATAGAGCGAGAAAAGCGGGAATAGACGCGCCGGTTCTGGCGGGCATTCTGCCCATCCTGAACACCCAGCAGATCCGCCGGTTTACGGCCCTCTGCGGTTCCACCATTCCGCCGGACATCGACGCTAGGCTGGACCGTCTGGCCGACGACAAGGATGCGGTGCGGGAGTTGGGCATCGAAATTGCCACGGAGCAGGTGCGAGAGCTCCTGAGTTGGGGCATCGACGGCGTACATTTCTATGCCCTGAACCGCAGTTACTCCATATCCAGGATTCTAACCAACCTGGGCTTCCCCCAGACTTCCCCACCGGACGGCTAGGCGATTCGGATCTTCTGGTGGCCGAGGAATAATCATTGACCAGGTCCCTGCAGGAAGAACTCGCTCACAGGCTGCAGACAGAGGGCAAAATCACCTTTGCCCAGTTCATGGACTTGGCCCTCTATTGGCCCCGCGGAGGTTACTACCGCGGCCCGTCCCCCACGGGAGCAGAAGGCGACTTCTACACCGCCCCCGGTGCCCATCCCGCTTTTGGTGCTCTCTTATGTTTGCAGCTCTACCAGATGTGGCGTCTGCTCGAATGCCCCAACCCCTTCTGGGTGGTGGAGGCGGGCGCCGGCAGTGGCCTCCTCTGTCGTGACGTAGTGCGCTTTGCCCACTCCCTTCCCAATGATTTCCACCGCTCCATCCAATATCTCTGTCTGGACCCCTTGCTAGGCACGGGCTTGAAAGAAAGCGGCAATGGGGGTGCTGACTCAAACCCACTGACCTGTCCTACCGGCGGCGATGAGACACGCATACAGCCCTTAGCAACCGATGGACTGCCCCTCGCTGGAGTCGTTGGCTGCATCGTCTCCAACGAGCTGCTGGACGCCTTTCCTGTTCACGTGGTCGAGATGCGCGACGGGCGGATTTTAGAGGTGTACGTAACTCTCCGAGATGGCTGTATCGTTGAGGAGATGGACGAACCCTCCACGCCGGCCCTGCGTCGCCGATTGGACAGCCTTGGCATCGAACTTGCGGAGGGCCAGCGAGCGGAAATTAACCTGGCCATGGCCTCGTGGCTAAGTGAGGCCGCCCAGGCCCTGAAGAAAGGTTACGTGGTCACCATCGACTACGGCCGGGAGGCCGCCGAACTCTATTCCCACGAGCGATTCCGCGGCACCCTCACGACTTTCTACCGGCACATGCAGACGGACAATCCCTACGTTCGCGTTGGTCGGCAAGACATGACGTCCCAGGTGGACTTCACCACCCTAAATCGTCTTGGCGAGGGGTATGGGCTGACCAACCTGGGCTATCTGACCCAGGGCCGGTTCCTTTCCAACCTGGGACTGCGCCGATGGATCGCTAGGCTGCCTGCCCTTGGGTTGACGCAGCCCCAGCGGGACGCCAACCGGATGGGCATGCTGCAACTCATACGACCCGGCGGCATGGGGGATTTCAAGGTGCTCGTTCAGGGTAAGGGCGTCCTCGATGAGCCGCTGTGGGGCCTTCAATCCTCTCGAGAGTTGGAAAACTTAGCCCAGCGACTGAACCCGCCGCTGCTGACGGACCGACACATGCCCCTGCTTCAGGGGCGGTATCCCTTCTACGGCACCGACGCGATGCACTTCGGCCCTTGCTGAACTCCGACCACCGTAACCCCAAAGTCTAGGTTTGCGGCGTTGGGTTCAGACCCAAACGGGGCGCAACAGGCTTGAGGCTCTCAATGACGAAGGCGATGTGTTCGTTCAGGTCCAACCCCATCTCCGCAGCCCCGTTAATGATGTCCTCCCGAATCACTTCCTTGGCGAATCTCTTGTCCTTGAACTTCTTCCGGACGCTGCGAGGCTTCAGATCGTCCAGGCTCTTGCCCGGCCGCACCAGCGCCACGGCGCGGATGAACCCCGATAGCTCGTCCACGGCAAATAGGGTCTTCTCCATAAGGCTGTCCCGGGTGAGGCCCGTGTGGTCGCCGTGGGTCAGAACTGCCCGCACGACGTGCTCCGGGAAGCCCGCTTCCCTCAGCAGGCCCGCGCCGAACATCGGATGCTCCTCCGGCGTTGGACAGATCTCCCAGTCGAAGTCGTGCACCAGCCCTGCAACGCCCCACTCTTCTTCGTTCTCGCCGTACTTGCGAGCGTAGCCACGCATGGCCGCCTCCACTCCCAGGAGGTGTCTCATCAGCACGTCGGTCTTCACGTGCTGTTCCAAAAACTTGAGGGTGCTCTCTCTATCCATCGTTCTCCCTCCCTTTCTCAGAGGATTGGATTGGAGAAGGTCCGGGCCGTGGCGCGCACTTCCGCGCAGTCGTTATGAATCCGGTGTGCGCCACCATCCGATGGTCCGGCCTCATGCTCTTCTCCGACACGTGCCACGAACGCAGCATTAGCTCCACGGTCTCCACCATCTGGAAGGCCCCATGGTTCTGGAGCGCCCCATTCAGCCGGTGCACTTGGAGCGTCGTCGGCAGAAAGCTGAGGAATATGCCCCCCGGTGCCAGCGATTCGGCGGCGCTGTCAACCACTTGCCATGGCTCCGGCAAGTCAAGCGTCATCCGGTCCACCTCCCGTTCCTCTATCCCCTCGTAGATGTCCGCCTCCCGAACGTTGAAGGCTGATCCGCGGGGTAGAAGGGGCCGGATTCTTTGCATCGACTTCTCCGCCTGTCCCGGGCGGTTCTCGTAGGACGTTACGCTACCCTCCGGCCCAACGGCGCGCAGCAACGCCATCGTCAGCGCCCCTGAGCCGAAGCCCCCCTCCACCACACGCGCCCCCGGGAATATGTCCCCCAACATCAGTATAGCCCCCACGTCCTTGGGGTAGATGACTTGAGTCGCCCGCTTCATCTCCAGGATGTAGTCGGCAAGGGTGGGCTTCAAAGCGAGAAAGCGGTGACCGCTGTTGGTCTGGAACCACTCTCCCGGCTGCCGGCCAATGATTTCCAGGTGCTCCAGGTACCCCATGTGGGTATGGAAGGTGCCTTCCTCCCGTAGGTGCAGCAGATAGCGCCGCCTCTTGCGGTCGATGAGAAGTGCAAGCCCTCCGTCCCGGAAGGGCCCGCGGGAGTCATCTCCCTCCAGGGGCGCGGCCACGGATGTCTCAGTCATCACACACCCCCGGGGGGCATGTTAGCTCCCCAGCTTGTCCAACTCCCCGAGGATCTCCTCTGGGGTGGGCAAGGAACCCGGGGCGTACTCCTGGCGGAACTTCACCGTGCCGCCCTTGTCTACGATAATTATTGCCCGTTTGGGCGTCCCGATGGCGTCGTTGAATAGACCGTAGTCTCGGGACATCTCCCCGTGGGGATGGAAGTCCGCCAGCAGGGGATATTGAACGTCCCCCATGGATTCCGACCAGGCACGATGGGAATGTTGGCTGTCACAGCTGACGCCCAATACCTGGGCGTCTCTCTCCTCAAACTGGGCGTTGGCCCCGTTGAATGAGGAGACTTGGTTCCCTCAACCGCCTGTGAAGTCGAAGACGTGGAAGGATAGGACTACGTTCTTCTGACCCGTGAATTGGCTGAGCGACACCTGGTTGCCCGACTGGTCGGGCAGCGTGAAGTCTGGCGCTGATTGTCCGATTTCGGCTGACATTATTTCGTAAAATCCTCCTGTCGATGTGTGGCGACGATGCTCCGTCGCCAGGGGTTGGTGCATAGGTTTGGTCCGCAGGCTCATTCCCGCGGGCGAGACTGGCTACTTCCGGTACGCTTCCGGGGGTTCCCCCTCCACGTACGTTGTATTCTGCATGCCGTCGCTGATGGGGAAGAAGGCCAGCGTCACGGCGGTCCCTTCGCCGGATGCGGTGAAGCCGTGGGCAACGCCCTTCGGAATCACCATTGTCTGGTTGGCCAAGACGGTGGCTTTGTCTTCGCCGATGCGTCCCTCCACCTGGCCCTCCAGCACGGTAATCAACTCGTCCACCTCGTGGATGTGCAACGGCGCTCCGGCTCCGGGTTCGATGGTGCTGTAATGGAGGGTGCAGTCCACACCCTGATCCATGCCCGCCACGGACCAAACCCGGTAGTTGGGCCTCCACGGTATCTCCTCTGCGTTCTGGTGGTCCACTATGGACATGGCTCTACTCCTTTCGTTCCCATCTGAGATCCGGCCGCCGGGCCGCCTGCGCTTCATTCAACCGACGCACCGGCGTCGTGTGGGGCGCGTTCTGTACAAGTTCTGGGTTCTCCGTGGCCTCCCGGTCGATGGCGTTCATCGCCTCTATGAACTCGTCCAACGTCTCCTTGCTTTCCGTCTCCGTCGGCTCGATTAGCAGGGCCTCGTCCACCGTAAGGGGGAAGTACATCGTCGGCGCGTGGAAGCCGTAGTCCAGCAACCGCTTGGCCGTCTCCAGCCCCCGCACTCCCTTGGCCTTTTGCCAGTTGGCCGAAAGCACGACCTCGTGCATACAGGGGCGGTCGAAGGGTAGCAGATATTTGTCCTTGAGTTTGGACAGCAGATAGTTGGCGTTGAGGACCGCGTTCTCGCTGACCTGCTGCAGTCCGGCGTCCCCCAGGGTGCGGATGTAGGTGTAGGCTCGCACCAGCACGCCGAAGTTGCCGTGGGAGGCCGATACCTTTCCGATGGTCTTCTCCGGCGTGACGAGAACAAACCGTTCCTGACCTGCGCCGTCTAGTTGCTCCACCACTGGCGCCGGCAGGTAGGGCTGAAGTATGGGTTGGGCGCAGACGGGGCCGGCTCCGGGGCCACCGCCGCCGTGGGGCGTGCTGAAGGTCTTGTGCAAGTTCAGATGCATCACGTCGAAGCCAAGGTCGCCCATCTTTACCTTGCCCAGCAGCGCGTTCATGTTTGCGCCGTCGGCGTAGACCAGCCCCCCCGCTTCGTGAATCAGGCGGCAGACCTCAACAATCTGCTGATCGAAAAGGCCCAACGTGCTTGGAAGGGTTATCATCATCCCCGCCAGGTCAGGCGTAGCCTCCCGCTTGAGGGCTTCCAAGTCGCAGTTGCCGTTGTCATCGGTGGATATCGACACCACCCGGAAGCCCGCCATGGCTGCGGATGCGGGGTTAGTTCCGTGGGCGCTGTCGGGCACCAGCATCTTCAGCCGACCGCCGTCGCCCCGCTCCTGATGATACTTCTGAATCATGAGAACGCCGCATAGCTCGCCCTGGGCGCCGGCCAGTGGCGCAAGGCTGACGGCGGCCATTCCCGTAATCTCAGCCAGGTAGTCCTGTAGATGGTGCATGAGTGCCAGCGCTCCCTGCACCTGGGCGGCGGGCTGGAGAGGGTGGATGGCGGCGAATCCGGGAAGGAACGCCACTTCGTCGTTGACCTTGGGGTTGTACTTCATAGTACAGCTGCCAAGGGGGTAGAAGTGAGTGTCAATGGAGAAGTTCATCCGGCTCAGGTTGGTGAAATATCGAACAATCTCCGGCTCTGTAATCTCCGGCAGGTCCACTTCCTCCCGCAACATATCCGCACTCGGCAGGGGCTGCTCCGGTACGTCCAGGGCCGGTAAAACCGTCCCGACGCGACCGGGTACACTGCGTTCCATCAGCAGGCGGCGGTTATTGTCCATCAAGTTCATCGGCTAAACTCCGAAAGCGCTCCCACCAAGGCCTCTATCTCCTGGCGCGTGTTCATCTCCGTAACGCAAATAAGCATGCAGTTGGGCATGACGTGGCTGATGTCCAGCCCACCAATGATCCCGCTCTCCAGAAGCCGTTCGTTGATGACGCTGGGGCTGGCCGGACACTTCACCACAAATTCCTTGAAGAAGGCCCCGCGTATGGGGAAAGAGTATCCCGCCACCCGTCCTATAAGCGACGCTGCGTAGTGGGCCTTGTGGTAGCAGAGCTCCGCCAGCTGTCGCAGTCCCTGCTTCCCCAGGGCGGACACGGCGATGGTGCTGGCCAGAGCAAGCAGTGCCTGGCTTGTGCAGATGTTGCTGGTGGCTCGCTCCCGCCGGATGTGCTGCTCCCGGGTCTGAAGGGTCAGCACGTAGCCCGTCTTACCCTCCACGTCCACCGTCCGGCCCACAATGCGACCGGGCATCTGGCGTAGATACTTCTTGCGGGTGGCGAATATGCCGATGAAGGGCCCGCCGAAGCTCATTGTAACCCCTAGAGCCTGCCCTTCGCCGGCGACCACGTCTGCGCCAAAATCTCCCGGAGGGCGGAACATTCCCATAGCCACCGGGTCCGTTGAGACAACCAGCAGGGCGTCCCGTTCCTGGGCGGCCACTTTGTGGGCGGCAAGGTCCTCCACGTAGCCAAAGAAATTGGGGTACTGGGTCAGCAGACAGGCGGCCCCCTCGGGCAGACGGGGCCGAACTGAATCCAGGACAGTGACCTTCAGTCCTTGAGGCAGGGCGTAGGTCTCCACCACTTCCCGATAGGTCGGGGAGACGGTGTTGAGCACAAAGATTTCCTCCCGACCCGTAACACGGCAAGCCATGAGAGCCGCCTCCGCCAGGCTGGAGGCCCCTTCGTACATGCCGTCGTTGGCCACCTCCATCCCCATGAGGCTGCAAATCATGGTCTGAAACTCGTAGGCCACCTGCAGGGTCCCCTGGCTGGCTTCCGCCTGGTAGGGCGTGTAGGAGGTCAGGAACTCGCCACGAGTTATGAGGGGCTTCACTATACTGGGTATGAAGTGGTTGTACACTCCGGCCCCTAAGAACGACGCATATTCCCCGGCGTGCCGGTTGGTCCCCGCTAGGGCCTCCAATTCCGCGCGCAACTCCAGTTCGGATGTAGGCGGCGGGATGTTCAGCGACGGGCTTCGATGCTCAGCGGGTATGTCCTCGAAGAGCCGGTCGATGGAGTCCAGCCCGATCGCTTCCAACATCTCCTCGCGCTGGGCGGGGGTGTTGGGCATATAGTGGGACTGGAAGGGGACGGAACTGTTGGCGCTCACCGTTAGTGGGCCTCGGTCTCCAGGAAGGCTTCGTACTCCTCCGCCGATAGCAGGTTGGCCATCTCCGCGTCCGCGTTTTCGGCCCGCAGCTTAAGCATCCAGCCTTCGCCTGTCGGGTCGTCGTTGACCAGTTCCGGCTGACCTTCCAGCTTTCCGTTGATCTCGACCACTTGGCCGCCTACAGGGGAAAAAATATCCGAAACGGCCTTCACCGATTCAATTTCGCCCAGCTTCTGAAACTGATTCACCTCGGCGCTGGTGCTGGGCAACTCCACGTACACCACGTCTCCCAACTGGTCTTGGGCGTAGTGGGTGATGCCCACCACAACCAGACCCGGGGACTCTACCCGTGCCCATTCGTGCTCCTTGGAGTACCTTCTGTCCGTGGGGTTCATCTCTCTACCGCCGTTGGAATGTTGCGACAAAGATTGATCGAGCTGCGACGTTCCTTAGTGCAAAATGCGCTCATCAGTCTTACTGTCTCTTGTAGAAGGGAAGGGTGGTGACACTGGCTGCCGTCGGTCTTCCCCTAATGTCAATTTGAAGGCTCTGGCCCTCGTCGGACCACCGCCGCTCAACATAGCCCATGGCTATATTCCTGTCAAGAGTTGGGGAGTAGCTGCCGCTGGTAATCCGGCCCACCGACTCCCCCTCGGCCAGGATGGCGTAGTCGTGTCGGGGAATGCTCCGGCCCTCGGAAAAGAGGCCCACCAAGGCCCTCTCCACGCCCTGCTCCTTCTGGCGGCGGAGGGCGTCCGCCCCCGCGAACTCCTTGCGAAGGCGAACGAAGCGGCCCAACCCTGCCTCCAATGGTGTGGTGGTCAGGTCGATGTCGCTCCCGTGCAACGGCAGGCCCGCCTCCAGCCGGAGAACGTCCCTCGCGCCCAGGCCGCAGGCCGCCATTCCGCCGTCATTGAGGGCCTCCCAAAGGTCTGCTCCGTCCCGGGCGTCCGACACGATTTCGAAGCCGTCCTCCCCCGTGTAACCAGTCCGCCCGACGAAGACGCTGCGCCCCAGCACAGTGGCTTCCATGCTGCTGAAGAAGCGGAGGCCGGAAGGCGTTTCAGGACTCATACCATCCACCAGAGCCGCCGCGTCCGGTCCCTGAACGGCAATCATCACCGTGTCGATGGTCACGTCCTCCAGCGTCGTTTGGGAATAGCCCTCGCTCCGCCACCGCTCAAGCCAGTCAACTACGGCGGGGCGATTGGAGGCGTTGCAGATGAGCAGATACCGGTTATCTTCCAGCCGGTAGGAGACGGTGTCGTCCATAATCCCCCCATCCTCGTTGCAGATGAGAGAGTACCGGGCGCGGCCTTTGCGTAGGTTGCCGATTCGTCCCGTCTGAATCCACTCCATCAGGTCCGTGGCCTGGGGTCCGGAAACATAGATGCGCCCCATGTGGGAAACGTCGAATATGCCGCCCTTCCGTCGAACGGCATTTGCCTCGGCCAGGATGCCCGCGTACTGCACAGGCATCTCCCAGCCGGCAAAAGGTACCATTCGTCCCTTGAGCTTCACGTGGCTCTCGTAGAGGGCCGTTCTCATTCCGGTCTCGCCAACACTGGATTCAGCCAAGTTCCTTCACCCGTCCTTCGGAAATTTCAAACCACGATTTACTGTTCGGCCCCGTCAAAGAGAGGCAATTGCCTAGCGGAGCGGTGATTGACCACCTCCACCAACTGATATTCGGACCTCACCCCGTCTTTAACCTGCCATTGTTGGATGCGCAGCTTGCAAATCAACACGTCGCCCTTCGAGAAGGATACCTGGTTGGCATCCACCTTGCGCAGAAAAGCCTCGTCGTTGACCTGCACCGAAAACGTATTCTGTCCGTCTGTCAAGCGCCAACGATTGCCCTCCTTGAAGGTTAGACTAACTATCGAGAATGCGTACTGTCTCACCTCGTCCAATATTAGGTCATTGATTTCTGGCGGTTCAAAGGACTTCAGGTCTTCCTTCGAAATCTCTTCAACCACATTTCCGCCTTCTCCAATGGCAAAGCTATCGACGCCAGGTTGACTTACAGGTTTGATGATGTCTCGCAGGTTTTGGCGAACGGAAGCGTCTTGATAAAGGCGCAGTAACTCGATGGGCACCTCGTAGGTCTCATCATCTATGGTAAGATTGTAGAGGTTCTCGTTGATTTTTTTCGCTTGAGGACGCCTACCTCTTAGTCTTTTTATGACGGTAAAGATGCCAAGCAATCCAGGGCCGCCGACTAGCAGGGCTTTTAACGCGTTGGCAGTTGTGATGAGATCAGAGAAGTCCGAACCTAGCAAATTGCTCATTTGAAGGCTTTGGACAACTTCGAAGGCTATGTGGAATGAACCCGCAGAGGTTGCCCGAACGTTGACACTGATGGAAGCTCTTTCCCCGTTAGTCGCGCGATTGGCGGCTTCAAAGAAGCTTCCAACTGCCATGAGCGCCGGTCCCAAGTCCCGAACGTTCATGGAACCGTCGGCCAAAGCGGGGCCTTCGTATATCATGTCCAACTGTGCTTGGTCGTTATGGTTGATCATGTCCCTGCCTGCCCGCCGCTCCCCCTCACGGAATAGGCCGATTCTTATAATGCCCCGCGTGCTGCTGGTACGTGTACGCTGCCCTGAACACAGTGGCGTCGTCGAAGACTCGTCCAGCCAGCTGCATGCCCACGGGCAACCCTTCCTTGCTCATCCCGCACGGCACGGAAATCGCCGGCATTCCCGTCTGGTTGAAGGGCGCCATGAAGCTGGGGCCAAACAGGGAAGTCCCCGGCGTGAAATCCTCAAGCTTCCCCGGCACGCGGTGGCCCATGGGCAGCGCCAGCAGGTCGCACCCCTTCATCACCTCGTGGAACTCCCGCCTAATCTGGCTTCGCACCCGCTGGGCCTGCACGTAGTCGCTGGCCGAAAACACCCCGCCCATGTACAGATGCTTGATGAAATTCTCGCCGAACTTCTCCGGTTGCGTCCTGACATTTGGAAGGTGGATGCTGTACGCCTCGCTCATGATGATGACAATGTTCACCACCGGCGAATACTCCAGGCAAGGAATGGTCACCGGTACTATGTGCGCCCCCAGGCTCTCCAGGTCCTCCAGCGCCTTCTTCACCAGTGCCTCCACCTCTTCGTCCGTCCCCGATTCCTCGCCAAAGCAGTAGTGCTCCGGCACGCCGATTACCAGCCCCTTCACGTCTTCCCGCAGCGCCTCCGAGTAGTCCGGCACGGCCACGTTCGCCGAGGCCGGGTCTTTCGGGTCGTAGCCGGCAATGGCCTGCAGCATTAGGGCCGAGTCCTCCACCGTCCAGGTCATGGGGCCGCAATGGTCCAGCGACCAGCTAAGGTCCATCACCCCGTACCGGCTTACCAGCCCGTAGGTGGGCTTATGGCCCACGATCCCGCAGGAGGAGGCTGGCCCGCGGATAGACCCGCCCGTGTCGGAACCGAGGGACCCCATGGCCATCCCCGCAGCCACCGACGTCGCCGAGCCGCTGCTTGAACCGCCCGTTGCGTATTCGGCGTTCCACGGATGAAGAGTCTGGTCGAAGAGGCTGGTCTCCGGCCCGCCCATCGCCAGCTCGAACATGGCCACCTTGCCCAACAGAATGCTCCCTGCGTCCTCCAGGCCTCTTATGGCCGTGGAACTTTCCGTCGGCACGCGGTGTTCGTAAAGCTTGGATTGGCCCGTAGTTCTGACGCCCTTGGTGTCGTACAGGTCCTTGTGCCCCATTGGAATGCCGTGGAGAGGGCCTCGATACCCTCCGGCGGCAATCTCGGCCTCGGCGGCCCGGGCTTGGGCCAGAGCTTCGTCCCCCAAAAGGGTAGTGTAGCTCTTTATATCCCCGTCGATGGCCGCTATCCGGTCCAGAAACGCCTGGGTAAGCTCAACGGGAGAGAGTTGTTTGGACTCTATCAGTCCCGCCGCTTCTCGAATGGTTAGGTGGTAGAGTTCGGTGGATGGCTGCGACATGGTTATAGCTCCTTAGAGTATGTTCGGATGGAGTGGCCTGACTCTTTGCTCGATGTCTCGCCTATTCTCCCGTCCATTCAGGCTGAAAGGACCCCGCCGCCTCCACGTCGTCCACGTCCACGTCATATAGCGAATCCACCTTGGGCCGGTAGTCCGTCATCGTCTCGGCCAGTGCCTTCAGCCGTTCCTCGGATACCGTGACCCCTGTCTTTCCCAACAGTGTGCGTACTTCTTCGATGCTCATGGGTTCCACGTTTACCTCCCGGTAATCAAGTGCATAGGCATTCCGTCATTGCGACCAAGTATATTGACGCCCCCGCCCTTGGGCAAGGACGATCCCCCGGATCTCAGATGAGGGCGAGCCTTGAACTAAGACTCCCCCTCCTCATCGTTCAGAACCAGGCCGATGATGTTGCCTTCCGGGTCCGCCATAATCGCGAAGGTCACCACCCCGGGTATCTCCGTGGGAGGAACGACGGTCTTGCCACCCAAGCTCTCCGCTCTATCAAGGGAGGCTTGAAGATCGTCTACGCCCACGTAGAACACGACTTGAGGCGCCGTCGGAGCGGCCGTCACGCCCCCGTTGATGCCACCTGCCTGGGTGTCCACCACGCCGTAATTCATAGGGTTGTCTGCGTCAATGTTCCAGTCGAACAGCTTGCGGTAGAATTCCTGGGCAGCCCCTGCGTCCTTGACTTGAATTTCAAAATGGATCACTGGATTGGGCATTCTTCGGTTGCCTCCGGCTGCGTTTTGTAGGATATTGTCGGGAGGAGAATGGCTAGTCCTTCCCTGGAGCCAATTATACAAGAGAATACGTCCGCCTGGACTGGTAACAAGGCGTGGCGAGTTTGGAGTGCAGCATGAGTGAGAGAACCGACTTTGAGCATCCGGAGTACCTGACGGACACCGCTTGGCTGGGTGAGCACCTGGGCGAGCCGGGCCTCTGCGTGGTGGACTGCGACGTGCCGGATCAGTATCAGCGCGCCCACATCCCGGGCGCGGTTTTTCAGAAAGATCACTATCAGAAGGACCCTGACACCAACCGGCTGCACATTCTGGGCCCGCAGGAGTTCAAGAGTCTCGCCGAGTCTCTGGGCATCGGCGACGAAACCCTGGTAGTGGCCTACGACAACTCCCGTGGGTTGTACGCCGCCCGCCTCTGGTGGGCGCTCAACCACTATGGCCACTCCAACGTCAAAGTCATGGACGGCGGCTGGCGCAAGTGGCTTTCCGAGGGCCGTCCCGTAACCGACGCTCCCCCCGGAAGTCCGCCACCGGTAACCTTCACTCCCCGTGAGGACGACTCGATGATGGTTACGGCGACCGAGCTTATGGCGGACTACCGCAAGCCGGAGGTAGTCGTTTGGGACGTGAGAAGCCGAGGCGAATACGAAGGGTCCATTACCCGCGGCAACCGCCGGCCGGGACGAATCGCCGGCGCCGTTCATCTCGAATGGCTGGAATTGGTGGACGGCCGGACACACCTGCTCAAGCCCGCGTCGGAAATTCGGAGCATCCTGGAGGCTAACGGGATAACGCCGGAGAAGCGTATTGACGCTCATTGACAAGCGGGAATCCGTGCGGCGCACGGAACCTTCGTCCTCAAACTTCTGGGCTATCCCGACGCTCGCAACTACGACGGCTCATGGGCCGAGTGGGGCAACCGCAACGACACCCCCATTGAGGTATAAGCACCTGTTCCTCTCCTCCATTCCCCATAAGGCCGCCGGGAGATTTGTGTACAAAGGTTCACACTTCCCTAATGAAGTGATATACTCTTGCCTTGATTTGGTTGATGGATGAGTTGCCACCGAGAAAGGGAGACTTTATGCTGGAAACCACGCAGGCAGACCTTCTATTCGGCGATGCCAGAGTACTTTACGAGGACGCACTGGAGATGCTGAACCAGGGTCGGCTACGCAATGCGGCAGAGAAGGCCTGGGGCGCCACCAAGCGTGCCACTGATGGTTTGATTCTGGCTCGCACGGGTGAGGAACCACGAACCTCCGGTCAAACTATGCGAATGCTCCAACGCCTTCGTCGACAAGATCCTTCCCTTGATCCAATCCGTAAGGACTATGGCTACCGCCAGTCTTTCCTCCACGGGGCCTGTTTCTACGACGGAATAGTAGATCCTGCGGATGCCATCATTGCCGACGTGCGGGAAACCATAGAGTACATTAACGATGCTGAGGCGAAGGCGAGGGCGTAAGTCACCCTTCCCCTCCATCAACCACGGCTAAACTTGCTGTAACGCAGTTACCCCCGCTGAAACTCCGCCTCCTCTAGCATTCGCGCCAGAATCGGATGCGTCGCGGGCTTCCTCAGGTCCAGTGACGATATGGATATGGCCCGAAAGAGCACCCCGGTGCTAACTGACGCCTCCACCGACTCTCCCATCGCTGGCAGTTCCACCCCGAGGGCTTGGGCCACGTAAAGGGCCGCCACCCGTCCCACCTGTGAGTTGTAGCAGCGCGTGAGAACCCGGCCCTGGTGCAGCATGACAACCCCGCTCTTGCCGTGTCGCAGCGTCACCGGTACCCGGCGGCGGGGAACGTCCAGGATCCCCTCGGCGTACTCCCAGGCCTTGGTCCGGCTCACTCCCACGTCATTTCCCCTATCTCGCGGACATTGCGTTGTCCGTAATCACGGAATCGCGCTCGCAAGCCCCGCGCCTACTCCTCCGCCAGCCGCTCTCGGACGAAGGTCAGCACCTCAACTGCAAGCTCCAAGGCCCGCTCCGCCTCCAGATCGTCGAATACGTCAGCGGGGATTCCGCCGGGCAGATAGTTAGGGTACCTCGTCAGGTTGTAGTATTTGTCCAGGTAGATGGCGCGAACTTTAAGCACGTCGAACAGCATCTCGAAGATCTTCGCATCCTCGCAAAGGTCCGCCAGCGAGTGGCCCCAAACGTCCTCCGCTCCCCGTGCGTAGAGAAACCCCTTCATCGCCTTTTCGCCGCACTGCTGGGCCATGAAGCAGGCCAGGTTGAACCGTGAATGCTCCTGCGCCAGACGTGCATCCGAGAGGTCTCTCTCAGCCTGCGCCAGCCATCGGGCACCCTCCGCCCTCCTGTTAGGCATCATAGACCACCTCCCCCATCTGAATCGCCCGTCCCAAAGTCGAGTCCGATTCGCCCAACTCGTCAAATTCCTCCGGCGTGTAGGGGAAGAAATCTACCGCCACTGAGGGCGACAGGTGGCTGTAGAAGAAGTCAGGCCGTCGAACGAAGGGCCGGTCGTCATCCATAACCATCACCAGCTTCAGAGAGGAATCCGGCTCCACCGTGCCCGGATAGAGGGGGTTCAGCAGGATTGCCCTCCTGACTCCCAACTGCGGTAGCATCGCGATTATCTTGTCCAACTCCTCTTGCAGGAGCTTCATCCGGTACTGGACGAATCCGACTCTCATGGGCATAGGCCGCTCCGGTTGTTAAATTCCTCTGAATATCTCAACGGGGCCTCCGCCTTCATGACAACTCCCAGTCCAGGATAACCATGTGCGTTTCCCTGGGGCCGTGGGCGCCGATGACCAGGGTCTGCTCGATGTCCGCTGTCCGGCTGGGGCCGGTGATGAAGTTCATGTAGCTGCCCGCGTCGACGCCGTCGCGCAGGTAAGCCAGCCTACGCAGAAAATACAGGTCGTCCAGGCTCTCAAGCGTCTGAGAGGGCTTCACCAAGGCCACGTGTACCGGCGGGAGGAGGGACGTCAGTCTGCTCACTCCCCGGCGGGGTAGAACGACGACGGTCCCCGTTTCAGCGATGGCGTAGTCAACCCCGGTAACCCCCAGGTCGGCGTCGGTGGGGTTGAAGCTTCCGACGCTTTCGTGATCGTGGGCCATCACCTGAACCGTTGCGCCCAGAGACGAAAGTGCGTCGTCCAGTGGCACGTCGTTAAACACTTCTTCCACGGAACGCACAACCCGCCTCGCCTCGATTTTCTCGGCCAGCTGATAGACATAACCAACGGCGTCCTCCACCCCCGACGCCCGATGGACGATCCAGCCCCGCAGCTCAGCCACTCGTGCCAACTCGTCAACGTTGGCCTTGCGATTGATAGATAGCCTCTCCAGCGTCGCCCGTTCCCGCTCATCCAGGGAGGCCTGTTCCTCCTGCAATCGGGCGTAGAGGTGTTCCGGCGGGCCCGCCTTTCGTCCCAATGCTTCTCTAACCGACGCTATAAACTGTTCCGGCGGCGTCCCCATGACCTCCATTATCGGTCTTCCTCTTCCAGCCGCTCCGCCCATATCTGGCGGAAGCTCTTGTGTGGTAGGGCGGGCAGGTCCCGCGAGCGGGTCCAACGGGAGAAAGGCGGCAGTGGCATCCGGCGGATGAATGATCCTCTGGAGAAGGGCCACTGCGCCAAGAGGCCCAGCGTTCGAGCCACCCCAAGCAGGCGGGGGCTGCTCATGAGCCGGCGATATCCTGAAGCCATCTGCCGGTCAGCGAAAGAAGCCTTCGTCGTGCTGGTCTCTGAACCCTCCGAAATCTGGGATCGCAGCTTCAACAGCATGCGCGGAATGTTTATCTTGATGGGGCAAACGTCACGGCAGGCCCCGCATAGGCTGGAGGCGTTGGGAAGGTCTTTGCTTCGTTCCAGTCCCACCAGCACGGGGGACACCACCGCGCCGATAGGCCCGGGGTACACCCAGCCGTAGGAGTGCCCGCCGACCTTCCGGTACACGGGGCATGCGTTTAGGCACGCGCCGCATCGGATGCAGTATAGGGCCTCTCTCAGGTCCGGGTCTGCCAACAGGCGAGAGCGCCCATTGTCAACGATAACTAGATGAAACTCCTCCGGCCCGTCTTCATCGTCGGACCGCTTCGGGCCGTATACGTGGGTTACGTAGCTGCTTATGCGCTGGCCTGTGGCCGCCCGGGGCAGCAGCCGAATGAAGGTGGGCAGGTCTTCCATGGATGGCACTATCTTCTCCATGCCCGTTATGGACACCAGAACCCGCGGCACGGAGGTGCAGAACCGCCCGTTGCCCTCGTTTGTAATAAGGGTCACCGTGCCCGTCTCCGCCACCAGGAAGTTGGCGCCCGTGATGCCCATGTCGGCGCTCACCAGCTTCTCCCGCAACACCTCCCGCGCCGCGCCGGCCATGGCCTCGATGTCTTTAAGGTTCGGACGGCCTATCTTCTTTCCGAAAAGCTCGGAAACTTCTTCCTTGGACTTGTGCATGGCGGGGGCGATGATGTGGAAGGGCGTTTCATTGGCCAGTTGGATGATGTATTCACCCAGGTCCGTTTCCACCGGCTCCACGCCCATGTCCTCCAGGAAGGGATTCAAGCCCATCTCTTCCGACACCATCGACTTGCTCTTGATGGCCAGCTTGAGCCCCCGTGTCTGGGCGATGCGGCCCACTATGGCGCGGGCTTCGTCGGCGTCCTTGGCGAAGTGCACGTGACCGCCGTTTTCCATGACTCGTTCGCGAAGGAGTTCCAGGTAGTAGTCCAGGTTGTCGAGGGTATGGCGCTTGATCTCCCGTCCCTGCTCCCGAAGCTCCTCCCACCGCTGGGGCGAAATCTCCTCGATGGCCTCGGCCCTTGCGCCGTCGAAAGTGCCCATGGAGCGGCTCATGAAGGATTGGAGCTTGGCGTTGGCCAGGACGCGGGCGGAGGCCTGGCGGAATTCTTGAGTCTTTACTTCCGACATCTATTCGCCCTCCCAGAGAATCTGCGCCAGGTGGCGGGCCTCCACGCCCGCATCGCGTCGGTTCAGCCCGCCCCGAATCTGCATCAGGCAGCTGGCGTCGCAGGCCGCCACCGTCGACGCCCCGCTCTTGACCACGTTGTCGACCTTGTCGTCCAGCATGGCTTGGGAGATGTCCGGGTACTTGACGGAGAAAGTCCCGCCGAAGCCGCAGCAGGTGTCGGCGTCCTCCAGCGGGACGTACTCCAGCCCCTTTACGCCTTTCAGCAGAGACACGGGTTCTTCAACAGCCTCCAGCTCCCTGAGCAGGTGACACGAAGGATGATAGGTGACCTTCTCCTCGCAGTTTGCCCCTACGTCGCTAACCCCCAGCACGTTAACCAAAAACTGAGAAAATTCGTAGACCTTGCCGCTCAATGCTGCCGCCTTCGGCCCGTACACCGGGTCGTCTCGAAAGATGTCCGGGTAGAAGACCTTCATCATGGAGGCGCAGGAGCCGGAGGGCACGACCACGTACTGGCTATCCTCGAAGCCGTCGAGAACGCGACGGCCAAGCTGCGCGGCATCCTTACGAAAGCCGGAGTTGAAGAGCGGCTGACCACAGCAGGTCTGGTCCGGCGGGAAATCCACCCGAACCCCCTGACGTCGCAGCACGCCCACCACCGCCTCACCAACTTCGGGAAAAAGCTGGTCCACCAGGCACGTGACAAACAGGGAAGCGCGGATTGGGGTAGTTTCAGCCATCAGTCCCTCGGCTCAAAGATTGAAACTCAGAGTATCAGAGCGCCGCAAGCGGGGCAAGCATCGGTCTGCCTATGGACAATGATTAGGACATCCTCGCTAATCGTATGCTTTGTTGGTATAATCCCAGCGACCCTACTCTCCGCCCAAGATCCGGGAGGTTCGCCATGACCATCGCGAAGCCCTTCGTTACCCAGAGTGGCCAGACTGGGGAGTTCTTCGTCTTCCCTGACCCGCCGAAACATCCCGAGGACAAGATGACCAGCTTCGATCACCTGACCATCACTGGCAATGCTCACTATCTGGCCATCCGCTTGGGCAACCCCGAAACTACGCTGGTGGCAGGCGACCGCTACCTTGCCCTGGCGCCCACCCGGAGTCTGGCTGGAGTTAGATATCCGGATCTTTTGGTGGCCTTCGGCGTCGATCCGGCGGCCTACAAGGCCCGCAACGCCTACGTCATCGAAGATCAAGGAAAGCCGCCGGACCTTGTGATGGAGATTGCGTCGCGGCGCACCGGGCGTGTGGACGTTACCGCCAAACGAGACAACTACGCCGCCCTGGGCATTCCGGAGTACTGGCGCTTTGATGAGACGGGTGAGTACCACGGCTCGCGGCTGGCGGGCGACCGGCTGGAGAAAGGTGTGTACGTTCCCCTGCCTATCGAAGAACTGCCGGACGTTATATTGCAAGGCTACAGTGCCGTATTAAACTTGAACCTGCGCTGGGAGAAGGGCCAACTGAGTTGGCACGATCCTTCGACAGGGGAATACGTGCCCACCTTCGAAACCGAACGCGCCGCTCGTATCCGAGCCGAAGAACGCGTCCGCCAACTGGAAGCGCAACTCCGTCGCACTAACTAACATTGGGTAATTCCCAATTCCGCCAAAATCTCCGCCAGATGCTCCCCGGGATGTATAAACTTATGCATGATTCCTCGTGTCAGAGGTGGAAATTCAAATCATCGGTCTGCGAATCCTGAACCGAGGCCTAAGGATTGGCGGCGCAGCAAATCTTGAAGGATTCTAGAACCTCTCTAACATCCTCCCCGTCATCGTAAATGGCGTCCTCTAGGTCATTAGCCACATCCTGCTCGTCATAGCCTCCAATCACTGTCAATATCCAAAGCCAGAACTGCATCCATCCAGATTCCTCTGCCAACTTATCGGTCAAATTCTGGGCAATGAACCGCCTGACCTTGTATTCGTCCAACAGGACGTCATGTCTTCGTCCCAATCGTTCTATCCCCGATGAAAGAAGATTCACATCTCGATCATCCATGAACGTTCGCCAATCTGGCGTGACTGTGGGAGTTGCTGCTGGCCTTTCGACCTCATCGTCAGAGTCGCCGGTCAAAGCGCTCCCAATGATGCCTACGACAAAGAAGACGCCAACGATGCCAAGTACGACCAGCCACGGATTTGTCCCTTTGTTTGTCTCCCAGCGATTGGGCGTTTTCCCCAGCGAGCCGATGGTTGAGTGGAGTTCAGATAAACTTCTTCCGCAACTCTTACAAAACTGGTCGTTACTATCAACCGAGATACCGCAGGCAGGGCAAATTGGCTTATTAGGTGGAGTGATTATCTCGGCCATTATAGCTTCGTGAAACTTCTATATTGGTAAGAATAATCGTTAACCGGAAATGCCGTCCTCCGGCGAATGATCATCGGTGGCGGGAGTGGGAGGGAGTCGAACCCTCCCATCCCGGTTGTGACGGGATACAGCGGATTTGAAGTCCGCGAGAGCCACCGGGCCCCATCCACTCCCGTTATGAGTTCGTCTAAGTGCCCCATCCATAGTCGGAGGGGGCGTAATTTCAGTCGTTTGCGCTGGCTCCAAAGCCGACGCCGGGACGAAAAGCTAAGCGGCCAGCGCCGCCTGTATCTTCTTCCTCAACTGGCCCTTGGGCACCGCGCCCACAATCTGCTCCACGGGCTTGCCGCCCTTGAAGATCAGCAGCGCCGGAATGCTGCGGATGCCGTAGGTCACGGCCGTGATGGGGCTCGAGTCTACGTCCACCTTGGCGAAGTCCATGACCCCGTCCATCTCTTCCGCCAGCTCATCCACAATGGGGGATATCATCTTGCAGGGCACGCACCACTCCGCCCAGAAGTCCACCAGTACGGGAAGCTCCGCTTCCACTACCTTTTCGTTGAATTCAGCATCGTTCACGGCAAAGGGTTTCGCCATTGGTTCCTCCCAGTGTAAGGTTAATATGTGTATTTTCAGCGGGGTGTGCGCCCCTTGCTGTTATTTGAGTGTATACGCACGTTGACTTTGGGTCAACGGCTGCGGGTTGAATGTCTATGGGGCTGACCGGCATGCCGGCTTGGGAGGTAGCTTGAACGGAACGGGAAGAACGGGCCTTCTTGGCCGGAAACTTCGCCTGCGTCCCGAGTCCTGGGGCCGCCTTGGTGAAGCCACCTGCGTGGTGGAGGGCCATCGCGTCTTCGTCTCCGGCGCCATTCCCGGTGAGGAAGTCGTGGCGGAGGTCTTTCGCGAGCGAAGACACTACGTGGCCGCGAGAGTGTTGGAAGTGACGGAACCTTCGCCCCACCGCGTCAGCCCGCCATGTCCCTACTTCGGCCCCTGCACCGGCTGCCAGTGGCAGCACGTCAGCTACGACGCCCAGCTGGAGTACAAGTTCGACGCTGTAAAGGACGCCCTGAAGCGGGTAGGCGGCTTTTCCAACCCGCCCGTGGCGCTGATCGTCCCCTCTCCCGACCAATTCGGATACCGAAACCACGCCCGGTTCACTGTGGGGGAAGAAGGCTCTCTGGGCTTCGTGAACCGTGAGACCCGGCGGCACGTGTCCGTGGACAACTGCATGATCATGGATCCCGGTGTCAACGACATTCTGAGTAAACTTCAGGGGCGGTGCGCCGAGACCACCCAGCTTTCCGTGCGTTGGGGCGTCAACACCGGTGATTACCTCGTGCAACCCACCCTCAAGTCGTCGGATATTCCCGTGACCACCGGCCAGAAGCGCTACGTTGAAACCCTGAGGGGCAGCTCCTTCCGAATCGCCTCCCCCTCCTTCTTCCAGGTCAACATAAAGCAGCTGGAGCGGCTGGTGGACCTGGTCAAGGACGGGCTGCAGCTCTCAGGCGACGAGACCTTCGTGGACGCCTACGCCGGCGTGGGCACCTTCGCCCTGCTCCTCGCTCCCTACGCCCGACGGATAATCGCCATCGAGGATTCCCCCGCCGCCGTGGAGGACGCCAAAGCCAACGCCGACGGTCTCTCCAACGTTGAGTTCCTTCAGGGACGCACGGAGGAGGCGCTCCCCAACCTTGAAGTGCACCCAGACGGTGTGATCCTGGACCCATCGCGGAAGGGCTGCCACCCTTCCGCCCTCAAGGCCCTGAAGGAACTCAAGCCCGGACGTGTGGTCTACGTCTCTTGTGATCCTTCCACCCTCGCCCGCGACCTGAAGATTCTCTGCAAGGACGTTTTCTTCCTGGAGGGCGTGACGCCCGTTGACATGTTCCCCCAGACCCACCACGTGGAATGCATCGCCGTCCTGACCCTCCGTCGTCCCCTGGAAGGGCTGATGCTGGCCTCCTCCTCTCCGCGGCGTCGCCAGCTGATGGCGAACCTCGACGTACCCTACGAGGCAACGACGCCGGACGTCGAAGAACTCTCAGAAGACGGAGAATTACCCGAAGACACGGTACGTCGGCTGGCCCTGGCCAAAGCGCAAGCGTCGGCCCAGCGGCATCCCGGCCGGCTCGTCGTGGGAGCCGATACTCTTGTGGTGTCGCAAGGTCGGGTGTTGGGGAAGCCCGCCGACGCCGCCCAGGCTCGGCAGATGCTGACGAGCCTCCGTGGACGCGTCCACCGCGTAATAACAGGCGTTGCCGTTGTCGACGGCGCCACCGGCCAGTGGCGGTTGGACGTGTGCGAGAGCCGCGTCTTGATGAGAAACTATTCCGCACCTGAAATCGATCAATACGTGGCCTCGGGACGGGCGTCGGACAAGGCCGGAGGCTACGGCGTTCAGGACCAGAGCCTGAACCCGGTGTCGCGAGTGGAGGGGTGCCGTGCCAACGTGGTGGGCCTGCCCCTCTGCACCATGGCGCGGCTGCTGAAAGAGTTGGGATTCAACGTGGAATCCCTGTCGCTATCCGTCGAATGCCGGCGGCATCTTCGAGTTAGAGAGTTTAGTCGAAAAACTCCCGATTTCGGACTCAGGTTAGCTTCGGATACCGACTTAAATTGGCACCTTGGAACTACTTCTTCACAAGCTCTCATGAAACAGGGAAAAAAAGAATGAACTTCTTTGGCATCGGCGGCATGGAACTTCTTGTCGTAGTGTTCCTGGCCTTCATCATCCTCGGACCGCGTCAGCTCACCAGCGTGGCCAAGGGCCTGGGACGGATGATTCGTGAGCTGCGAAACGCCACCACCCAGTTCTCCCACCTTATGGATGAGGATGACGAAGTCGGCAAGGGACAGCCCCCGAAATCGAAGAATCAACCGTGAGCCAAGCCCCTTTTCAAAGTCACCTGGTGGAACTCCGAAAAAGGTTGATGATTGCCGCCCTGGCGGTCGTGGCCACCACCATTGTCGCCTTCATCTTCCACCCGTGGATAATCCGGTTCCTGCTGCAGCCCGCCGATTCCCTAACCGATATCCCGGGACGCCTGGTGTTCATCGACGTTACGGAGATGTTCGGCGTGGCCATGAAGGTCTCCATTGTGACGGGTCTGGTTCTGGCCCTGCCGGTAGTGCTGGCCCAGATTATGCTCTTCGTGGCCCCCGGTCTGACCCCCCGTGAGAAGCGATATCTATTCGCCTTCCTGCCCGCGGTGCTGCTGGCCTTCGCGGGCGGCGTCGCCTTCGGCTACCTGGTGCTCATCCCGCCCGCCATCAACTTTCTGATCAACTTTGGCGGGGAAATCGCCGAGCCCACCATTCGGGTGAGCAGCTACATCAACCTGATTACCATGCTTCTGTTCTGGATGGGCGTGGTCTTCGAGACCCCGGTGATAATGTTCATACTGGCCAGGTTCGGCGTGGTGTCGTCCGCGGGGTTCGCCCGGTGGCGGCGGCACTGGGTAGTCGTCGCCTTCGTGCTCGGAGCCCTCATCACGCCCACCTTCGACCCCATAAATCAGTCCCTCGTCGCTATTCCCCTCATAGTCTTGTACGAAGCCGGAATCTGGCTCTCCAAACTCGCCCGCCGCAAGAACGCCAACTCCCCCGCCACATAACCGTTGAACTGACCTCGCTAGGGACGCCAATAATCTGGTAGGGGCGGCTCGCGAGCCGCCCGATATTCGTAGGACGCACAAAGGCTAGTGGTTCAACTTTTTTGTATTGAAGGGTAGAGTGACTTTAGCTTGATGCGCGCATTCTCGGTAGTGAAGCGCCAATCCACTCGTATCACATCCCGGTTGCGTTGATTCTGCCAAGCATTGACCTCGCCGCGCAGGATGTCTTGATTGGCAATCCGTCGGTCTAGGCACTGTCGAGCCAGCACACCGATCTCTATCTCCGCCATATTCAACCAACTCCCGTGTTTGGGAGTGTAGTGTATCTCCAGTCGCTCAGCTATAAGCCTCGCCTCAGCAGGCTCGAATGCCTCGTATAGCGAGGACAGCTTGTGAGTGTTGAGATTGTCCATTACCAGCACGATCCGGTCTCTGTCAGGGTAGTCCTCGTCGACCAGTTTCTTTATCACATGCGCCCAGTCCACCTTCGTGCGACGCTCTCTGACCTCGACTCGGCGCCATCCGTCCAACGGTGCAAACAGCATGAACAGGCTGCTCACTCCATTGCGCTCGTATTCGTAGTCGTATGCCGCCGATAAGCCGGGCGCTGCGGGACGCGGCACTCGCGTCTCCTTGACTTGCTGTTTGCTCGTCTCATCCATGCACACAAGGACTTCATTCTCAGCGTAGGGGCGCTGGTAGACTTCCAGCACATCTTCCATCGCGCACACAAACTCCGCGCTCTGTTTGGGCGGAATGCACCAACTCTGCTTCAGCCACGGCTTCAGTTCGTTTTTTTAAGCGCCTGGCGAACCGTCTCGGTGCTAATGGTCTCGACTATCTCACACTCGACCAACTGGTCAGCCAACAGCTTCAGGGTCCAACTGGCACGCCCCTCCGGCGGTTCCCCGCAGGCCATCGCTATCAACCGTGCTTCACCTTCGCCGTCCAGTCTCTTTTGACGCCGACGCAGCTGCTTTTTGCGATTCAGCGCAGACTCGACCCCCTCCTCCACACAGCGCTTGCGTATTCGCTCGACCGTTGACTGTCCTACACCGAGCGCGTTGGTGATGTCCGCGTCCTTCATTCCCCCGTCCGAGCGTGACTCATCGCTCATCAGCAGAATGCGCGCATGGGTCTGTTTGTACGCCGCAGCCCGACCGCGTGAGACCAAGGCGTTGAGTTCCTGTTGTTCGTCGGTAGTCAGTCTGATACGGTACTTCTTGGTAGACATCATGGTTCCTCCTCGGTTCAACGTTACGATTGAACCCCCAAGAGGAACAATGACTATCATGGTCTTCATTTCAATGATGTTGAACCACTAGTTTGAAAAGCAAGAAATTCCCCTATCGCAATTCAATCCGCTTGAAGGCTTACGACTATTCCCAGCCCGGTTCATACTTCGTGACCATCGTCACACATAATCGCAATCCATTATTCGGCAAAATCCAGGAAGACGAAATGCTCCTTAACGCTCTAGGACAGTCGATTGCAAATGCCTGGATCTGGTTAGCAATGAGGCATCCATATGTGGAGTTGGACGAATACGTCGTCATGCCAAATCATCTGCACGGAATCGTCATCATCGTTGACAATGACGAGAAACGAAAACCCTTAGGCCAATTGATTGGAGCGTTCAAGACCATAACCACAAAGCGGATCAACCTTGCACAAGGTACGCTAGGTGAGATGCTTTGGCAGCGAAACTTCTATGAGCGTGTAATCAGGAACGTTCAGGAAATGGAACGTGCCCGAGAGTATATTGTCAACAACCCGATGGGGTGGAGAATGGATAAAGAAAATCCAAATGCAGGTCAACAACAGCGCAAGGGACGCCAATAATCTGGTAGGGGCGGTTCGCGAACCACCCGCTGACGTTGGATGAACGCAGTCTGCCCCACACCAAAAAGCCCCCCGTGAGGGAGGCCTAACGGAAAGCCTCAAAATGGTTCCTTTACTTGGGCGACTCCGGATGCAGGTCAACAACAGCGCAAGAGACGCCAATAATCTGGTAGGGGCGACTCGCGAGCCGCCCGCCCGCTCGAACCCCGCGCCCACCAAAAAGCCCCCCGTGAGGGAGGCCTTACGTTGTTAGATGATGGGTACCGCCTACTTGGGCAATTCCGTTTTTTCGGAAGCCTCCACCGGCTCCTCTTCAGGTTTGTTTTCGCCGGTGACGCCTCTCTTGAAAGCCGAAATGCCCTTGCCCAGAGCGGAGCCGATTTCCGGCAGTCGTCCTGCACCAAAGATGAGCAGCACGATGCCCAGAATAATTACCAGTTCCATCGGGCCGGGCAGTTTCATGGGAGTCTCCTCAACGCCGAAATGCTTGGAGTCAAGCATAGCATGAGCCATCCCACCCAAGCAACGCGTTCCATCAATCGAATGCACCACTCTGTACTCTTCTTAGACCAGTGAAGAATTACGCTGTTCTTGGGTTCCTCCTCATCCCCCTGACCCCTGTAACCAAGAACTACAGACCCGCTCCTACTGACATTACTGCATTGCCGAAATTCCCCCTCCCTTGCTACCATTCCCCCCATGAAAAACTCCCTTTCCCCTCCCTTCGTCCTCGCGTCGAGATCCTGCCCCCGTGAAGACGGGGGGCGAGGACCCATCTTCCCTCCACCCCCACATGTCATTCCGAGCGAAGCGCAGCGGAGTCGAGGAATCTCGTTGCCGGGTTCAGACCCTCTATGTTATGCCATTCCCATCCCTCATTCCCCCGCAGAGCCTGCCCCTGTGAAGACAGTGGCGGGAATCCATCACTCCCTCCCGGCATTCGTTTGCCCGACTTTTTTTCAAACGAATCGAATCCACGCCTAATTCAATTATTTTCAGGCACAAAACCGGTTCTATTCGATTATCAAATCGAATCCTCTCCACGCCTGAATCACCCATTCGAATGGCATTTGTTATTCAAAAGCGAATCTTCGTCACCCATGCCCAATGCACCACCCCATCGTCCAATGCTATGCTAAGTATCAAAACTAACCGGTTGGAGAAAAATGCGCACCCTTAGAGCCGCCCTAGCTCAGATGAATTCCGTGGTCGGAGACCTCACCGGTAATGTTGAACGGATCCTGCAGTTTATGGACCGTGCTCGCGATGCCGGCGCCGACGTTGTCGCCTTCCCGGAAATGGCTATCACTGGCTACCCCGCTGAAGACCTGCTCTTCCGCTCCGCTTTCCTTCGCGACAACATGAAAGCCATGCACCAGGTGGTTGCGAAATCCCAGGGCCTGACGGCGGTGGTGGGGTACGCCCACGTTGAAGATGGACGGATCTACAACGCCGCTGCCATTGCACACGATGGGCGGCTGGTGGACGTGTATCGGAAGCATCACCTGCCCACTTACGGCGTCTTTGACGAAGACCGCTACTTCCAGTCCGGCCGTGTCTTCCCCGTCTACGCCATCGGCGGCGTCAACGTGGGGGTGAACATCTGCGAAGACATCTGGTTCGCCGACGGCCCCGCGTCGTGCCAGCGTCGCGCCGGCGCGGAGGTTATCGTCAACGTAAGCGCCTCTCCCTACCACCTGGACAAACAGAGAATACGGGAGTCAATCGTGCGAAGCAGCGCCCGCGACAACGCCGTCTACGTCGCCTATGTAAACGCCGTGGGTGGACAGGATGAACTGGTCTTTGATGGCGCAAGCGTGGTCTTCGACCCTTCAGGCGGACTCGTCGCCCGCGCCAGGGAGTTCGAGGAAGACCTGCTTGTGATCGACCTGCATCTCGCCGACGACCGATCTCCCTCGCCCAGCGCGATCCCCGTGTCCGACGTCAACGTCAACGAACGCTCCCAGCTAGAGCGACCGGACGCTGTGCCCTTGCTGGAAGGCCCCGCCGAAATCTACGGCGCCCTGGTGCTCGGCACCCGCGACTACCTCAGGAAAAACGGCTTCTCCAAGGCTCTGGTAGGCCTCTCCGGCGGCATCGACTCCGCCCTCACCGCCTGCGTGGGCGCCGACGCCCTCGGGCCCGAGAACGTCAAGGTCGTTGCCATGCCCTCCCGATTCTCCAGCGAGGGCAGCCTCTTGGACGCGGCGGCCCTTGCAGACAACCTGGGGCTGGAGATGCTGACCATCCCCATCGAGGAGGGCCATCAGGCAATGCTGAACATGCTGTCGGGGTCGTTCCAGGATACCGACTCGGGCGTCGCCGAGGAGAACCTGCAGGCGAGACTGCGCGGCAACACGCTCATGGCCCTCTCCAACAAGTTCGGCTGGCTGGTCCTAATCACCGGCAACAAGAGCGAAATGGCCATGGGCTACGCCACCCTCTACGGCGACATGGCGGGAGGCTTCGCCGTCCTGAAGGACGTGCCGAAGACTCTGGTCTACCAACTGTCCAGGTGGCGCAACGAAAACGGATCGCCCAAGAACGTGATTCCCCAGGAAATTATCGACAAGCCCCCCAGCGCAGAGCTGAGACCCGACCAGAAGGACGAAGATTCGCTGCCCCCCTACGACATCCTGGACGGCGTCCTGCAGGCCTACGTGGAGGAGGACAAAAGCTACCTGGAGATAGCGTCCCTGGGCTACGATCCCGCCACGGTGCGGCAGGTGATGGCCGCCGTGGACCGGAACGAATACAAGCGACGTCAGTCCCCGCCGGGCGTAAAAATAACCGCGAAAGCCTTCGGCAAAGACCGCCGCCTCCCCATAGTAAACGCCTACCGCCAATTCTAAAACTCCCCCCTCCGCCATCCTCCCGCACACTGTCATCCTGGTAAGTCCTATATCCCCTTGCCAGTTTCACAAGACTCGGGTAGTCCCTATGCCAAACCTGCCCTAACACGCAAGCTTCGTCATTGACATTGAGGCTCTTTGATGCAAACATAATGCCTAATAGGAGGTCGTTATGGCATCGACCATCGAGTGGACCGACGAAACCTGGAACCCCGTCACGGGCTGCACGCGCGTTTCCCCCGGTTGCGACAACTGCTACATGTACGCGCTCTACCCCCGTCTGCGGGCAATGGGCGTTCCCGGATACGAAAGCACCCCGGATGAGGTTCGACTTCTCCCTGAGCGGTTGGATGCTCCTCTACGTTGGGGTAAGCCTCGTCGGGTCTTCGTCAACAGCATGTCGGACGTCTTCCATCCCCACGTACCCTTTGAGTTTGTCACTAAAATCTTCGACGTTATGGAAGCCGCTTCGGTCAAGCGAGGACACGTATTCCAGGTCCTCACCAAGCGTCCGGGAAGAGCTGTCGCTTGGTGGAACCGAAATCAGGCTCGTTACGGTGACGTATGGCCATCGGGTGTGTGGATAGGCACGTCCGTGGAGAGCCAGAAGTACGCCCCGCGAATCACCGTGCTGGCCCGACTGCCCGCGCCGGTGCGTTTCGTTTCCGCCGAACCCCTCCTTGAAGCCGTGGACCTCAGCCCGTGGCTGGACAGAGGAGACCTCCAATGGGTCATCGCCGGCGGAGAAAGCGGCCGCTCCGCCCGTCCCATGAACTTAGACTGGGCAAGGGCCTTGCGTGACCAGTCCTTACAGGCTGACGTAGCGTTCTTCCTGAAGCAGCTAGGCGGCAAACGTGGAAAGCGGTCAGGCAACCAAGCCGTCATAGACGGCCAAAAGTGGGCCCAAATGCCTGTGGGAGTGACGAACTAAAATGTCTAGTCCCCGTTTCGGCGGCCCATGGACCGAGGAGAAGTTGGCGATTCTTCGCGCGTATCTCGATGCCTATACAACAGCTCTTAAGAACCAACCATTCACATTAACTTACGTTGACGCGTTCGCAGGCCCCGGTTCCTACGCCGAATTTATAGATGAGTATGCGGAATTTCACGAGTTCCGCCGAGGCTCGCCGATGATTGCCTTAGGGATTGAGGATAAGCCCTTTGATAAGTTGGTATTCATCGAAAAAGATGCGAAGGCAGCAGGGGATTTGATGACGCTTTCAAACAAGTATCGAGGACGACAGATAAGTATTATTCAGGGGGATGCAAACATAGAGCTTCCAAAGTATTGCAGGGCCATGGAGCCGTTAGATCGTGCCGTGGTATTTCTTGACCCGTTCAAAACGGAGGTCTCATGGCCTACAGTAGAGAACATTGCAAGAACCAAACAGATTGACTGTTGGATTCTTTTCCCACTAATGGCCACCACTCGGATGATGCCGAGAGGAAGAGAGCCGGATGAGACGTGGGCTGAGGAACTTGATCGCGTTTTTGGAAGCCGAGAGCATTGGAAGCAGGGATACCAAGACGCTGTTCAAACGTCTTTCTTGAGTACTGAACCTGCGCGAGAGCGGGCTTGGACCATCGAGCAAATTGCGGAGAGATACAAGGATCGTCTGCGCACAGTATTCTATCGTGTCGCAGCATCCCGTCTTACGCTGAAGAACTCTAAGAACGTTCCCCTATTCGAGTTGTTCTTTGCCGCCGGAAACCCCAAAGGAGCGCCAATAGCAGTCGAAATTGCTGACCACATATTGAAGAAATGGTGATCTGACAACTTAATCCATCCCCCCAACTTGTTGCCCAACCAACCCCGTGTTAACATCGTTGCACACCCTAAGTCCCCGGAGGTGTCCCATGCCCACTGTCAAATATACCCTCGAAGAATTCATTCAAGACATGGACTCTCTCTTGGCCAAGGGGGCCGACCAGCAGCGCATCTTCGATGAAGGATCCGGCTACCTGGAACGGCTCATCCGCAACCCCGAAGCAATACCGGAGGAGTACCGCCGTCCCCTCGGCAAAGGCCCCCGCGCCCGCCACGGCAGCTACAAGCTCCACCAGGGAGAGAACGGCCTCGCCGTCTCCTCTGTCATCTGGGGCCCCGGCGACCACATCGGCCCCCACGACCATCACACTTGGGGCATGATTGGCGTCATGGAAAACGTGCTGGCCGAAACCCGCTTCCGCCGCCTGGACGACCGGACCGACAGTGAATACGCCGTCTTGGAGAAAGACCGCGTGGCTCTCTCCAAGTCCGGCGAGGTGTCCCTCCTGATTCCCGACGTGGACGAGATTCACCAGATAGACAACGAGTCTGACAGGCCGACAGTGGAGATACACGTCTACGGAAGCTCCCTGCAGGGCCTGGAGCGGTGCCGGTTCGACCTGGCCACCGGCCGTGTCTATTCCTACATCTCGGGCCAGGCCGACAACGAGTAGAACGGCAGCCCTCGTCTCCCCAACGAACCTCATAGCAGGAGAAACCATGCCCCCCTACACCACCTCCCATGAACTACGCGCCCTCCTTTCGTCCCAGAAGGAATTCGCCCTGCTCGACGTTAGGGATGCGGGCAGCTACAACAGCGCCCACATTCCCGGCTCCAGCCTGCTCCCTCGACACCGCATCGAGTACGACCTGTCCGCCCTCGTGCCCTTCCGCGGCGCGCCCCTGGTCTTCTGCGACGACGCCGGACAGCAGGCGTCCCTCGCTGCCGTCACGGCAGAGCGCATGGGATACAGCCGCGTTTCGGTTCTGCAAGGCGGCATCAATCGTTGGACTTCTTTGGACTTCCCCACCGAGTGGGGCACCAACGTCCTCAGCAAAGATTTCGGCGAGCGGGTGGAGGTGGAACACCGGGTGCCGGAGATCGACTCCATAGAATTGAAGCGCCGCATCGACTCCGGGGAAAAGCTGGTGATTATGGACACCCGCACACCGGAGGAGTTCCGCAACTTCTCAATCCCCGGCGGACGCAGCGTGCCCAACGGGGAGCTTGCTCTCCACGTTACGGACATCCTGAACGAACACGGACCGGACTCCACCGTCATCCTCAACTGTGCCGGTCGCACCCGCAGCATCATCGGTACGCGCGCCCTCCAACGCATGGGCGTCCCTCGTGTCTTAGGCCTCAAGAACGGCACCGCCGGTTGGGTCCTGGCCGGTCTTGAGTTGGAGACGGGGGCGGATAGGCTATCCCTGCCACCGGTGTCGGAGGAAGGAGAAGCTCGCGCCGCCGTCTACGCCGAACGGGCGGCTGAAGAAGATGGCGTCCGCTTCATGGACCTTCTTGAACTCAAGTCAGTCATGGCTAGGGCCCAGCGAGAAACAGTCTACCTGGTGGACGTCCGCCGGGAAGAAGAATACCGCGGCGGACACATCCCAGGCTTCCGATGGTTCCCCGGCGGTCAGGCCGTCCAGCGGGCCGACGACGTGGCCCCCGTGCGTAACGGACTCATCGTATTCGCCTGCGACGGTAGGGTGCGTTCCACTCTGGTAGCCTCCTGGTTCAGGCAGATGGGCTTTCCCAACGTCTACGCCCTCCGCAGCGGCGTTACTCGTTGGGCGGCCCAGGGTCGGGAGTTGGAGGAAGGTATGCCGAGTTCCATTCCCTTCGGCCTTCAGGAAGCCAGTGCGAAGACTAGGACGGTATTGCCCCAGGCAGTGGCAGCCATGTCCCCTACTGAGAAAATCTTCGTCGGCGCCAGCGTGGAATTCGCCGACGGTCACGTTCCCGGCGCTCGGTGGACTCCCCGGGGCTGGCTGGAGTTCAACATCGGCGGGATTGCCCCTTGCAAAGACGATCCCATCCTCGTCACCTGCGCCAACGGCGTGGACTCCATTCTGGCGGGCAGCACCTTGGCCGGCATGGGCTATTCCCACGTAAGCGTGTTGGAGGGAGGCATGAACGCCTGGCGTAGCCGGGGGTTAGAGGTGGAAAGAGGCCTCTCGGGTGTTATGACCCCGCCCAACGACGTGGTAGTCATGGGTCCCCATCGCTCCTACGCCGACACCATCCACTACCTCCGCTGGGAAGAAGAACTGGGCCACAAGTACACCCCCAAAGCTTGAAAGTTAACCCAAACGCGGATTCCCGCCGTATCCCTGTTGTGAAAATGAACCGTCTACGCAGAATTAAGCGACCCTGCACCCAACTCGTAGGGGCAGTTCGCGAACCGCCCTTCTTTCTCTAGCCACAATCATGCCATCCGGCCTGGCCTACGCCAGATCCCGTGCAGTGCATTCCCTCTATTCCGGTTACAGAATTGACGTTCTCATTGTAATATGGTAGTATTTCGCCGACTGGAGGCACGATATGGCAAAAAAGAAGGACAATGCCCTGGAGATAGCTCTTAGCCAGATAGAGCGGCACTACGGCCGCGGAGCCGTCATGCGGCTAGGAGCGTCCGACAAGATTCATCCGACGGAGGTAATCTCCACGGGGTCCCTGGCCCTGGACCTGGCCCTCGGAATTGGCGGCATACCCAAGGGGCGGGTCACGGAGATCTACGGCGCAGAGGCTGCGGGAAAGTCTACTCTGGCTGTCCACATCATGGCTGAGAGTCAGAAGAAGGGCGGTATTGCCGCCTACATCGACGTTGAACACGCCATGGACCCAATTTACGCCAAAAACTGCGGCGTGGACGTGGATGCCCTTCTGGTGTCCCAGCCCGACGACGCGGAACAGGCCCTTGAGATTACCGAGTACCTGGTGCGCAGCGGCGCCGTGCAGGTGGTTGTGCTGGACAGCGTAGCTGCCCTGGTGCCGCGCTCTGAAATCGAGGGCGACATGGGTGACACTCACGTGGGATTGCAGGCCCGTCTGATGTCCCAAGCCCTCCGAAAACTCACCTCCGCCATCAACCGCTCCAACACCGCCGTCGTCTTTATCAACCAGCTTCGCGAGAAAGTCGGCGTCATGTTCGGCAGCCCGGAAGTCACCCCCGGCGGTAGGGCGCTCAAGTTCTATAGCTCCGTTCGCATAGACCTGCGTCGGGTGGAGGCAATCAAGAAAGGGACCGAAATGGTCGGCAGCCGCGTTCGCGCCCGTGTGGTCAAGAACAAGGTAGCGCCGCCTTTCAGAGTCGCGGAGTTCGACATCATGTACAGCAAGGGCATCAGTTGGACGGGAGACCTCCTCGAGTTGGGAACCGACAAGGGCATCATCACAAAACGAGGCTCCTTCTACTCCTACGGTGAGACACGTCTTGGTCAGGGGCGGGAGAACGCAAAGCAGTATCTGCAGGAAAACAACGCAATGGCCCAGGAGATTGAGGCGCTCATCCGAGGAGAGAAGACGGAGCCTGATCCTGTGCCTGATCCTGAGCCTGAGCCCGCGGCGACTGCGGCAGCCGACTGATAGACATTCCCTCCTTTCAGAGAGGTTCCAAGCCGTCTACTAAGGGGCCCAAGGCTCCCAAGAAACCCTTGGACGTTGCCCTTCGCTTCCTCTCGTATCGCTCCCGCAGCGAGGCGGAGATTCGCCGTCGCCTCAGCAAAGATTTCCCTCCGTCGTTGGTTGAAGAGACGGTCGTTCGTCTCAAGGAATCCCGCCTCCTGGACGATGCAGCCTTCGCAAGGGCCTGGCGGGATAGTCGAGAACGTCACTCCCCCCGCTCCAAGTTCATGCTCCGCCGGGAGTTGGCCCAGCGCGGCGTGAAGGGACAGGCAGCGGAAGAGGCATTGGAGGGATTGGACGAAGATGCCATGGCGCGACAGGTTGGCGCCAAATATCTGCGAAGGTTGTCGACGCTGGACAGGAGGGCGTTCTTCACCAGGATGATGGGGTACCTGCGCCGGAGGGGCTTCAACTACCGAATCTGCGCCGACACCACGGAACGCCTATGGACGGAGGCTTCCGACGCGCCAGAGTCCGATGCGGGCTTGGGGTAGGACTCGCGGGCTATTTGAACCGACTGACGGCGATGTATAGGGACAGGGTTAGGAATAGCAGGGCGAATCCCGCGTCGATGAAGTTGTATCTCTCCGCTCCGGGACGGAAGAGAGCGACTGCCGTGGCCGCGGTATAGGCCATGACCACTCCGGATGTCGCCACCAGAGATAGCCCCCTCCCCCGCTTGCCATTGGTGGCGAGGCTAACCGCGTTGCCCACGAGGTAACCTATACCGGCCGCCAGTATAACGACTAGGAAGGGTATCCAGGCGAATCTGTATAGTGTCACGACGAACACCGCCCCTAGAACACCGCCCAGTCCCATCGTCGCAGTGTACGCCGCCAGATACTGCTTGATGTTCGCTTCGAATGCGAGAGGCCTGAGCCTCCGCGCACAATATCTGCATCGGCTCCCCTTCGGTGTTTGGACCATGCACCGAGAGCAGTCCAACTCGCCGCAGCGAACGCACTCAAGCGTAGTTCTACACCCACGATGGATTGAGCATTCCCTTCCATTCTGACATGTTAGCATGTCACTTCATCATCGTGTTCCTGCGGCGGTGACCTAAATCGAGTCGGAACTACCTGACCCGGCTAACGGAGATGTACACGGCCAAGGCCAGCAATAGCACGGCGGTCACAATGTTGAAAAGGTCGTATCTGTACGCTACGGGCTGGGCTAGGGTCGTTATAGTAGCAGCTGCGAATGCTATAACCACCCCGGAAGTCGCTATCAAGGACAGACCCAGCCCCCTCTTACGATTTGCGGCAACACTCACAGCCTCCCCCACCAGGTAACCAATGCCCGCAGCAAGGATCCCGGTCAGAAAAAGAAACCAGCCAATTTCTATACGCAGCAGGGCCCCCACCACTCCCAGCACTCCACCCAGCCCCACCGCTGCAACGGAGGCCATCAGATACTGCTTTGTGGTCACGTCGAACACTGGAGACTTGCGTACCCGCGCGCAATCGCCGCACCTGCTCCCCACCGGTGTCTGGATCATACAACGAGGGCAGATAAACCGCTCACACCTCCCGCAGGCCAACCCCGTCTCCACGTTGGGATGCGTAGCGCAGTAGTTCACCGCTTCCTGGTATTCCATATCTTCCTCAGCCTCCGGGCTCGTCGGCAGAAATTGGCTCCCGGTTAACCCACTCGTCCCGGCTGTCCACGTCCCGATCTCTTACTAGACGGTTGAACAGCACTTTGGTCGTCGAATAGCCGGGAACCTGGGGCTTGCCGTTCGCCGTCAGCCGCCTCAGCGCAATTATCCCAATAATGCCGAAGCAGTACCAGACCACCACCAACGATTGGCCCAGAAGAAAGGTCCAGAGGGGCAGCAACAAGAAAGAGATCAATACCAGGATGGCGGACCGGCGAAGGAAGAGGCCCGGCAACGCCACGGCGATGAAAATCCATAGCTGGTAGAAGGCCATAGCGAAGAGTCCTCCTGCCGCCGTGCTCACGCCCCGCCCCCCTTGGAACTTGAGGAAAATAGGCCAGTTATGCCCGGCGATGGAAAGAAGACTGGCGACAGCCAGTGCGGGTGTGCTGCGGTCGAAGCCCAGTAGGAAATTGGCTGCCCATGAGCCGGTAGGGCCTTCCACCGACGCGTCCAGCAGCACTATTCCCAACCAGACTGGAGACGCCCCCTTGACGAAGACCTCGAAGACGCCAAGGGGTACTATCCACCGCCGTCCCACGTGCTGGAAGACGTTGGATCCGCCCACGTTGCCGCTGCCGTACTCCCGGATGTCGATGCCTTTGACCAGGCGGCCAATAATATAAGCGGTGGGCACGGAACCCACCAGGTAGGAATAGACGAAGAGAAGGGCCAGTTCCACGGCGCAGGGCCTTTGTCGCCCCTAATCCCCCGCTGGGTTGGCGGACCCGGGGGCGCAGCGGGCCCGCAGCGCCTCCACCACGTCTTCCGGTGGTCCGGCGTCGCCGGGCAGCGTGTCGTCCCCCTGGTCAAGGGCGTGATAGTCGCTGCCACCGCAGAGAAGTAGGTCGAAGCTGCGGGCAGTCGCCCGCAGCTGACTCACCATCTTGGGCGAGTAGTTGCCGTAGTAGACTTCCATTCCCGCCAGTCCTGCCTGTTTCATCTGGCGCAAGTGCGTCTCCAGATTGTTTACATAGGAAGGATGGGCCAGCACGGCGGCGCCACCCACGCCACGGATGATGCCGATGGCGTCCTCCGGGCTGAGTTTTTGCCGGTCTACGTAGGCGGGGCCGTCCCGTCCCAGGTAAAGATCGAAAGCCTCCCGCACACCGGGCACGTATCCCCGTTCCACCATGGCCAGGGCAATGTGGGGCCGCCCAACGGCGCCGTCTCCGGCGAAGTGCAGTACCCGTTCCCATTCCACCGGTAGGCCCAACTCTCCCAGCCTCTCGACCATGGCCTGTCCCCTGCCGACCCTTCCCTTCCGGAAACCCGACAGCACACGCTGAAACTCCTGGTCCTGCCAGTTCAGAAAATACCCAAGGACGTGGATCTCCGAGTCTCCCGCCTCGGTGCTGAGCTCAATACCTGGTATCAGAGACAGATGGGGAAACCGGGCCTTTGCCTCGTAGGCTTCCGTCAACCCTTCCGTGGAGTCGTGGTCGGTGATGGCGGCAATTCGCAGCCCACGTTCGCCCAGCAGGTTCACCAGCTCCGTCGGCGACAATCGGCCGTCGGAGGCCGTAGTATGTAGATGAAGGTCGACAGTTGCCAAGACGTTCACTCCACCAGCTGGTCTACCAACTCCGTCGGCGGAAGCCGACCAATGGAGGCGGTGATATAAGTGTGCAGGTCAATAGACGCCATGCCCATTCTTTAATCCACTAACCGGTCCACTCGCTGGATAGACGAAGCCTGGCCCGTCTCATCGTCAATATCTACAAGAACAGAGTTGAAGGTGACCGGGCCTTTCGCCACGGAGAACCGCTGTGGAGTCTGTGTGAGGAACTTCTCTAGTACGGCGTTGGGGTCGGAGCCGATAACTGAGTTGACGGGGCCTACCATTCCCAGGTCGGAGACGTAGGCCGTTCCTTCCGGCATTATTCGGTGGTCTGCCGTGGGCACGTGGGTATGCGTCCCCACTACGGCGCTCACCCTTCCGTCCAGAAACCAGCCCAAGGCCTGCTTCTCGGACGTGGCTTCGGCGTGAAAGTCCACCAGCACAATGGTGTCCGGCGGGCCCCCCACTTCCGCAAGGACCCGTTCCGCCTCGCGGAAGGGGCAGTCCAGGGGCTCCATGAATACCCGACCCATCAGGTTCAGCGTTACCACGTTGCCCAGCCTCAGGTGGCCCCTGCCGGGTACGCCGGGAGGAAAGTTGGAGGGCCGGACGATGGGCAGATCTTCCTGTAGATGCGGAATTATTTCCTTCTTTCGCCAGATGTGGTTGCCGGTAGTCAAAATGTCCACGCCGGCCTGGAGGAGGTCCTGGGCGGTGTCGTAGGTTATGCCTAAGCCCCCGGCGGCGTTTTCCCCGTTGCACACCACCAGGTCCAGCCGGTACTCTCGGCGGAGGGAGGGCAGCAACCGCTGAACGGCCTTGCGGCCGGGGCTGCCCACAACGTCGCCAATCATCAGGATGCGCACGAGGGACTATCCGCCTCTTTCGACGGCGCTGTGCGCGGATACGCTCCGCCTACGGATTATGGGGTCTGCGTAGGTCATGTCGGATTCGGCCCAGCGTCTCGGGGGAGCTAGTGGGCAATCTCCACGTTGCGGGTTTCCCGCACCACGGTCACTTTTATCTGACCGGGGTAGATCAGTTCCTCTTCCACCTTCTTGGCCACGTCCCTGGCCAAGACGGCTGCCCTGAAGTCGTCGATGTGCTCCGGCCTGACGATTATACGCACTTCTCGACCGGCCTGAATGGCGTAGGCCTTCTGCACACCGTCAAAGCTCGTCGCAACGCCCTCCAGGGCCTCCAAGCGTTGAATATACTGCTCCAGGCTCTCCTTGCGGGCGCCTGGGCGGGCCGCGCTGATGGCGTCGGCGGCGGCGACTATGAGGGCCTCGACGGAGCCCCGGTCGTCTTCGTGATGCTCTACTATGGCCCTGCGCACCTCGGCATCGATGCCGTATTTCTCCGCGATGTCGGCGCCTATGTCCACGTGGCTGCCCTGCACCTCGTGGGTCATGGCTTTGCCGATGTCGTGGAGCAGCCCGCCGGCCTTGGCTACTTCGACGTCCGCTCCCATCTCGGAGGCAATCATGCCCGCCAGAAGGGAGACTTCCACCGAATGTTGGAGGATGTTCTCGCCGTAGCTGTATCGGTACTTCAACCGGCCAAGGAGCTTCTTCAGGTCTGGGTTGAGGCCCATCACGTTGGCATCGAAGGTTGCTTCCTCCCCCGACTTGTGGATGGTCTCCTCCACCTCGACCTGGGACTTGAGGACTATGTCCTCTATCCGGCTGGGGTGGATGCGACCGTCCTGAATCAGCTTCTCAAGCGCGATGCGAGCAATCTCCCGACGGATGGGGTCGAAGCAGGAGATGGTAATCATCTCCGGCGTGTCGTCTATGAGAATGTCCACGCCCATGGCTGCTTCCATGGCGCGAATGTTCCGGCCTTCACGACCGATGAGGCGGCCCTTCATCCCGTCGCTGGGCAGGGACACGCGGGACGTGCTCCTCTCGGAAACCACGTCCGAGGCCAGCCGTTGAATAGCCAGGGTTATTACCTTCCGGGCCTCGTCGTCCACCCGCTCCCGCATCTGGCGCTCTAACTCGTAGTAGCGCTTGGCCAGGTCGTGGCTCATCTCCTGCTCTGCGCGGCTGAGAACCACGCTGCGGGCCTCGTCGGAAGAGAGGCCGGCAATCCTTTCTAGCTGTTCAATCTGCTCCTGTTTAAGTTCTTCTAGGCGGGTTTTGGTCTCTTCAATGCCCGCTTCTTTGGATTCAATGCCGGATTCGCGCTTGTCCAGGGTCTGAGTCCGGTTCTCCAGATTCTCTTCCCTGCGCCGGTGGCGCTTCTCCTGCGTGCGCAGGTCCCGGCGTCTCTCTTTGACTTCCTCTTCAGCGCCGGACCGGAGTTTCAAGGCAGCTTCTCGCCCTTCAAGTAAGAGTTTGCGCTTCTGCTCTTCGGCCTCCTCGATTAGTTGCTGAGCTTGTAGCCTTGCGGCCTTGATGCCTTTGCCAGTCAGTGCTGAGAGGAAGGCGGTAATAATATTCGGCAAGATGGTCACCGTCCTTCCGAAAAAATAGACCCTACTATTCAGTTTTTATAATTGATATGTAGGAATCCGAATTTCGTAATAATAGCCTTTGCGGAAACAGGGTGTCAAGAATTCACTGCTTCTTTGAGCGCCCTTTAGCGTTGCTAACCGGGCCTTAGCCTCCGTCAGGAAGCAGCTCTCTACGACCCTTGTACAGCCCGATTCCAAGGACGAAGTAGCAGGCGGTGCCGAGGAAGAGAGCGCCGCTGGAAATCAACAGTATGACGCTGATGTTGACGTCGTGGATGTGCTGGAGGATTATCAGGTTCAGCAGCAGCAACACTCCGATGAACACCAGTCCATAGGCGGCCGCCTTGTAGGGATTCATCTCTGAGAACCTGGACGCGAGACCGAGTCCCAGCAAAATGGACGCGACGCACGAGATGGCAAGAAAGCCAATATGCAATGCCCCGCCTACTGCGTAGATAGTCTGTGCAAGTTCCTGCAGTTGGGCTTGCGCTTACGGCTCGGTGCCCCCACCAATGCCGTGAGTCATAATGTGGACCACCATGTGATTAGTCGCCATTTGGAGAGCATAGACGCCCCAGCAGAACAGCATCCCTATCAGCCCCGTACGGAGCACCATCCCCGCAACCTGCAGACCCGCACGGAATCCCCTACGCTTTCCATTCCAGCGTTGCCTTCAAATTGTTGAGATTGCTCCAGTTAATTCTTTCTTCATGTTGCAATCTCCCCACCACAATGCCTGGGGATACTCCCTGTTTGTCTGCAAAGGCGGCAACGTCCCCGGCGGTGAATTCGCGAGCGTCTGAAAACGTCCTCCAGTCCCCGCGAGGTATAAGAAAATCAGCGGCCCACCGGTTTGCCCTCTCTTCAAATTCTTCGGGTTGGTCTCCTCTTGAGTGCAAAAATACCCGACTCTTACCATCAAATAGGATATGTGCGGCTTCGTGGAAGAGGCTGAACCAGAGTTGATCGTCCCTCATGTGGCGGGCGGTTAACTGGATGAGTGCTTTCTTCGGTGAGAGCCATCGGGAAACGGCATGAAGGGAGGTTCTTGGAAGGGGTTTGACGATGGTTAGTGCCACGCCCGCTTCTGCGCACAGCTTTTGTGTGGTATCGAGCGATTCGGTTGATTGCGTCTCCGTCAATCTTCTAATCCCTGCCAGGGCTTTGAGGAATGAAGGCTTGTTGTATGGCCCTGTGGATATTCCCTCCGCTTCTATCTCCCCCAAACGAAGCCACGTCGCCAGGGCGTATCGATTGCTTCTGAAAGATGGGGAGTGTCTGTAGGCGACGCTAGATAGCAGCTTCTCTCCATACGTGGCATCCCAAGCATCTATGGAACCTACGCCGAAGAACCGCAGAACCGCCCCGACTATGTCCACTTTCTTAGCGGACTTTGATATAGCTCCACGCTTTGCCAATTCTCCGACGGGAAAATTTTTCGCCCAAACCTTCTGCCTCGCAGCCCCTTGTGCCTCAACCTCACGTTGCAAGTGGAGACGGTAATCCGCCTCAATTCCGAGCCAGATCCGAGCGTTCAATCCCAATGCCTTCTCCAGATGAACGTCCGTAGCAGGTTCTATAGGTGCCTTCCCTGAAATTATCTCGCTAATCAGCTTGGGAGAGCGGTTGCAACGTCTCGCCAGTTCAGCCTGGGACATTTGTAGCGCTTCCAAGTGTTCCACCAGAATTTCCCCCGGCGACACGGCGTAATCTGGTTGATATATATATGTTGACTTGGCCATAGCTACCCTCCTTAGTGGTAGTCAACAACCTCCAAGATAACAATGGCCGTTATCCTGTCTCTGTCCAATCCCCCGTCTTCCCTCGCGGGCATAGGCTCGTGGTTGGGTACGAATACCAGACGATGTGGCTGCGAGAGATCTACGGCAAACTGGAGTTCTCTGTTACCGGTAAGTTGATGAAGTCGTTCCGGTGGTGTGGTGGGAACAGATGAAAGATTCGACGCATTCTTCAAGACCGCCATCCGTCTCCAGATTGTCCTTACCATATCGACTCCATAGCTCTTTTGGAGATTCCGTTGTGAGTTGAAAATTCTCTGGAGCTTACGAGTCCTGAAGCTGATTAAACCCTCAGACAATAGTAAAAGTTGTTTCGTAACAGGTAACAATAACAGCATGCTCACGTACAAGAATCAAGTGAACCTTGTCCCGCCATTCCCCCCTCTCCCTTGACACGTCCTTGGGGCGTACGATACGATTTTCCTTTATTCCCACGCACTGGAGGGGAACCAATCGGGCCCTTTGCGGGGATATAGCTCAATTGGGAGAGCGCGGCGTTCGCAATGCCGAGGTTGGGGGTTCGATTCCCCCTATCTCCACCATAAGCCCCTGTAGCTCAGAGGATAGAGCGGTGGCTTCCTAAGCCGCGCGTCGGGGGTTCGAATCCCTCCAGGGGTACCACAGGAGCGTAGCTCAGTCTGGCCAGAGCGCTGGTCTCCAAAACCAGTGGCCGGGGGTTCGAATCCTCCCGCTCCTGCCAATCATAAATCCACACCCATCCCCGGGAGGGTGACCACGCAACCAACCCTGAACCCTTTGAGGGCCGCCTCGGTTTCTGATATAGTATTCCTGTCTGCCGTGCCGAGGTGGTGGAATTGGTAGACACGCAGTCTTGAGGGGGCTGTGGGCGTAAGCTCGTGTGGGTTCAAGTCCCGCCCTCGGCACCAAGGAGCTAGGTGAAAGGGCGACGTAGCCAAGTGGTTAAGGCGGGGGTCTGCAAAACCCCTATTCGGCGGTTCGATTCCGCCCGTCGCCTCCAATTTCCTCCCTCACAGATTGCTTTACCCTGGCGAAGGTGGCGTACACTCCCTTGTGTTAGCCGCCTGTAGAAACCATACGGGAGCTACCAAGGGAAAGAAAAAGCCGGGGTGGCGGAATGGTAGACGCGGCGGACTTAAAATCCGCTACCTTAACCGGTGTGTGGGTTCGAATCCCGCCCCCGGCACCAAGGGCCGTCCCCTTGAGGCGGCGTTAGACGAGAGCAACGAGACTTCGGAGGTATTCCATGGGTAACGCCAATATGACTGTGTTGAAGCGGTGGCTTTTCTGGATGGTGCTTCCCATAGCGGTTCTCTCCGTGGCAATCGACTTTTCCCCTTGGCCCGGCGCCATGGAAACGCTGATATTCGTATGCCTCGTCCTCATCTGGGGCTTCTTCATTGCCAGACCGAAGTTGGACGCATAAAAGCGCCCCTCGTAGGCCTAACCCGCCCATTCCCAATATGGCGCCAATCCTCAGCTTCGGACTGATGGACGTTGGCCGCCACCTACCCGTGTTATAGTATCTCTATGATGGCCAAGCGTTTCTTCACCCTCCACGAAGCCCGCAGTATTCTCCCCTGGCTTGCCGACCAGTTCGACAAGCTGGACGCGGCTAGGGAAGAAGAGAACCGTCGTCAGCAGGATACTGTGGATGTCATCCGAATGAGCCGCAGCAACGGCAAGGGTGGCGTGGAGAAGGAAATTGCATCCACCCAAAAAGCCGTCGAAGCCGCCATGACTAAAACTTCTGACCTGGCCAAAGAGATTACGGACCGGGGCATCGTCGTGCGGGACTTAACGTCCGGGCTGGTGGATTTCCTTGCCCAGCGGGAAGGCCAGGAGGTCTTCCTCTGCTGGCTGCGGGGAGAAGAGGACATCACCTTTTGGCATGGCGTCCACGAAGGTTATGCCTCCCGCAAACCCCTTTAGCCTCCTGCCCTGAGAGACGCCTTGTCCGTTCCATCCCCAGCCCATGAGAAAACGGCGTCGCCAATGACGAAGAACAAGGTTGGTGCCGTCGAAAACCTCGTGAAAGATTACGCCCTGGAGCTGGGCTTCGACTTGGTTGGAAAGCCTCCGCTGACCCCTTCGATAACGACAAACGAGTGACCCTGCAGCATCTGCGCGACGGCCTGATGGAGGGCCTGCCCTGGTTCAACGAGTCGCGGGTAGAGCGCGGCTCGGACCCCCAACGACTGCTCCCCGGCGCTCGCAGCATCATCTCCGTGGCGCTGAGCTATCACCTTCCCTCCGAGGGTGAGCCTCATGCACTGGAGGGCCGGGTGGCCCGCTACGCCTGGGGAGACGATTATCACAGGGTGATAAAGAAGCGTCTCAAGCTCTACGTTCGCGGTCTGGTGGAGCGTCTCGGCCGGGAGATCAAGGCCCGCTGGTACGTGGACGACGGGCCAATGCTCGATAGGGCGGCGGCTCGATGTCGGCTTCTGGCGGTTGACGTTGCAAGAGCACGCCGCAGAGCCATCTCCCCTCAAGCCCTTTGAGCATCTGCTCAACGACCCACAGTGGGCGCAGACCCTAAAAGCCCCCGCAGCGTGCATAACCGACCGCGCCCTTTAATCTTGATGATATCCCCGTCACCCGCATAGACGCCCCGTAGATGCTCACCATTTTGCGCTGGTGGTGCCAAACACGCCCATTTCCTTCAAGGTGTTGTCGAAGCATCGAGGCGAACCTATAGAAGCCAATGCGTCCAGGCTTCTCTTTCCAACGTCCAGTCCTGTAACCACTTTCACTACCTGAAGATCCACGTCTATAATGCCTATGTCATCCACACTCGCCATAAGAGTCCTTTCCCCAATATCATTTCTTAGAACCGACATTGTGGCCTTGGGTGGCCTGCTCTAAGTGGCGCAGAGGATATGGATAATGTACCCGCCCAATGACAGCCGATGCCTCCCTCTTGCGCGCCTCTCAGATTGGCTAAACCAAGGGCTTTCTCAAAAGTACAAATTACAAGGAGTTTCAGAACAGCATGCGGCTCCCAACATATGCCAGGGGTAAGAAGTTCACACATATCCCAGAGTTCATTAGGCAAGCCTTAGAGACGCTTGAACGCGAGGGTGCCATCTATGAGGATCATTGGATTGAGGAAGTGAACGACTTCCGACACGTTAGGATAGAGTTCACTCCCCAAGAGAGCGAAGAGTTTGCTAGGCGATCTTGGGCGTATGAGCTTTTCCTGCGAGCGGGAGGTCCAACATGGGCTATTGATACGCCCGGAATTGACATGGATATTGCCAAAGACGCCGACACGTATTCACCTATATCACATGACGGCGAGGTAACGCCCCCACCATATCACTCTTTTACTGCTTTCCTTGGAAAGCATTTGGAGAGTCTTGTTTGCTTCGGCTCGGATCGACAGACTGTAATCGAGCTAAGCGGAAGAGCGAAGGTGCTCTTTGAGGTCAGGCGTGCAATTGAAGTCCTTACCCCTACCATACGCTCATTTAACAATCGGGAAAAAGGTCTAAATCCATGGAACATTTCCTGCGAAGACGATGTTCGAGACCTTTTGTACGTTATGCTCAGGCCGCTGGTAGCTGACATTACCAAGGAGGAGGCGGTACCATCAATAGCAGGCACACATAAGTTCGTCGACTTTTGCAGTCAAGGTGTTCGACTGCTGATCGAACTAAAATGGATAGGCAGATCAGGCAGCTGGAAACGGAAGATTAAGGAGATATATGTTGACATACAATCGTATGTAGCTCATCCAGCTTGCGACAATCTCTTTTTCGTTATCGTTGATGCCGTCAAGGACATGCCAGATCCTCGACAAGTAGAAGAGCAATTGACTGGAGTCCAGACGATTAACGGAAGGCAGATTGATATTCGGACCATCGTGTGTGAAACATAGAAGGTGACTGCTATCCATATGCTATTTGTGCTATTTGGACCCATTCTAACCCAGAAGATGACTTACTCATTCCGAGTCCCTTGGGGAAACCCGTTTCAGGTGCAATCACCTCCTCGCAACTCTCCACCCTCTTGGGGCAGTAATATTTTCAACACGCTGGGAATGCTTGAAATCCTCTCGCCCGTCCAACCTTCGCGATTGCCGTCGGCCTGGTCGTCCGGGGCCCGCATGAGCACAGCGGTCATCCCCGCCTGCGCCGCGCCGCTAAGCTCGCCGTCACTGCCGTCCCCAACGTACAGGCAATCATTGGCGGCCACTCCAAGTCTTTCCGTCGCCAATTCGTAGATTCGAGGATCGGGCTTTGCCATACCGACGTCAAATGAGAGCACGGCAACGTCAAACAGAGGCGCGAAGGGCGTCGAGTCCCACAGCCGGCACACCTCTTCCGTGCAGTTGCTAATCAGCCCGACTTTGTACCCACTATCCCTCAAGGCTGCAAGCGTCTCTACCACGCCGGAACGTGGTGATAAACAACTTCTAACATACTCATATCGATTGTTGACCCCAGCCGCTATCCGTTCTTCGCTAGGCTCTACTCCTAATCTTTTGCATATATGCGTTAGCACTGCTTTTGTGGAGGGGAAGACTCCTGCCATACGTTCGTAAAACGCATTAGTCCACTCTTTGGCGAACCCTTCCCTGTCTACGCCGAGCAAGTCGGCCATTTCGTTCCTCTCTTGAACGTAGACGAGCCAGTTGGCCTCAGGATGCATCAGCTCATCAATCAAGGTGCCGTAGAGGTCGAAAATCACCGCCTTGTATGTCTTTATACCACCCTACCCCGCCTCATGACTCGCGTTCCCACTCGACGCTCTCCCCTTCCTCCCGCTCCTTGCGCTTGTTCAGGGCCTTGGCGATGTCATGCTTCACGTCTCGAATCAAGAATCCCAGCCCCGTGAGGAAGGACGCCAACAGCACCACAATGGTGGGGATAAAGGTGATCACGAAGACGTAAAGCAGTATCCAGCCGATATTCTGAAGGACTTCCATCTAGGCATTCTACTCCCAATGGTTATGTGGGTAAAGAACGCAGCCATCGGCCCCGCTCCCTTCGGCAACCAATCGTCGTGCGCCGTATTTCTAGAGAATTGACCCTGGCGCCCCACCTTGCGGTGCCTCTTTTCCCAACCTATAATGGCCCTGTCTTGCGGGGTTACTACCCTATTTCTTCATATGGAGTGGTGCAGTCGGATGGGCGATAGATTGGCAGGCAAGGTTGCTATTCTGGCCGGAGGTGCCACGGGCATGGGCAGGGCCACCGCCCTTAGGTTCGCCGAAGAAGGCGCAAAGGTGATGATTGCCGACCGCAACGTCGCAGGCGCGCAGGAGACCATGGCCATGGTCAAGAAGATGACTCCCGACGTTGACGTCGTGGCTGTCGACGTTTCCAAGTGGGGCCAGGTCCAGAATATGGTTGACCGCACTGTCGAACGCTTCGGTAGGGTCGACGTGCTGGTGAACCTGGCTGCCATCCTCATGCTCACGCCGCCTTTGGTGGACATCGAGGAGCGCCAGTGGGACCTCATCATGGACACCAACCTCAAAGGGACATTCTTCACTTGCAAGGCCGCTATCCCCGTCATGCTCAAGAATGGCGGTGGCTCAATCGTCAACATCTCCTCGTCGGCTGGCCTGGACGCCTGGACCCGCTCCCTGCCCTATAACATCAGCAAGGTAGGGGTCATTCACCTGACCTCCGTCATTTCCGGCCAGTACACGTCCCAGGGAATTCGCGTCAACTGCGTAGTGCCCGGCCCGGTGGACACCCCCCAGGCCAGGGGTAGCACCCAGAGCGCACAGACGCTGGAGGAAGCGGCCCTTGAGCACCCCATGGGTCGCATTGGGCGTCCCGAGGAGATAGCCAACGCCATACTCTTCCTGGCCTCCGACGAAGCGTCTTTCGTCAGCGGCGCCACCTACGTCGTCGACGGTGGCTCCCGGCACGCCGGTCGCCGTCTCTAATCACCGGGCTTCCATATTACAGAGAAGGAACTTTCATGGATAAGCTGAAGGAAATAGCCAAGAGAGCCGTCGAGGACTACGGGTTCCGGCAGATTGCCCAGTGGAGCCCCGACGATCTGGTAGAGCAGTGGGACCTGTCGCCCACTGAGGCCCAGGTGCTGAAAGGCCCCCTGAAAGACGAGATAGACCAACTGCCCATCCCCGTAGAGCCTTCGGACTACCACGCCGTCGAGGGCCGCCTCAACGCCCTCATCCAAGAGGCCCTTGGATAGCCCACGCCGCAGCCGACGCATTAACTTTGAGGGGGTATGACCGTGGCCGGTAGATTGCAGGACAAAGTCGCCCTTATCACCGGTGGAGCTTCAGGCATTGGCCGCGCCGCCGCCCTCCGCTTTGCGAGAGAGGGCGCGAAGGTCATGATAGCCGACCGCAACCCCGCCCTCTCCTCCGAAACCCTGGCCCAATTGCTGGAAATCACCCCCCACGCCGCCTCTGTGTCAGTCGACGTTTCAAAAACCGACCAGGTCCAGCGAATGATGGACGAGACGGCGGCAAGGTTCGGCAGACTGGACATACTGGTCAACGCTGCGGGCGTCCTTCTCCTCTCCCCTCCCTTGGCCGAGATCGACGAGCGAGACTGGGACCTGATGATGAACACCAATCTCCGCGGCCTCTTCCTCTGCTGCAAGGCCGCCATCCCCGTCATGGAGCGGGGGGGCGGCGGGGCCATCGTCAACATCTCCTCCATGGCGGGTATCTCTGCCTACGCCCGTTCCCTGCCCTACGCCGTGAGCAAAGCGGGCGTCATTCACCTTACCCTTGGAGCCGCCAGCCAGTACACATCTAGGGGTATCCGCATAAACTGCATCGCCCCCGGCACCGTGGACACTCCCCAGGCCAGGGGCAGCAGCGGGAGCGCAGAAGCCCTGCGAAAGATTACAGAAAGCCACCCAATGGGCCGCATCGGCCGTCCGGAAGACATCGCCGACACTATCCTCTTCCTGGCCTCCGACGAAGCGTCCTACATTAGCGGCGAAACCATCGTCGTCGACGGCGGCTCCCGCACCCTGCCCCCCAACATCTAGCGTTCAGTAATCTTCCACCAGACTGGACAAGATCAAGCCCCTTCATACGAAAGACACAGTAGCGACGTAAAATTGCGCTACTTGTGGGCAGTCTATCTAGATACCATCAATTGAAGGCCGTGGAGACACACGATTGGTTGCGCAGCGTCTATGCTCATATCGCGGTTCGATCCTTCGCAGGCGTCGGAAACTCGTCTATAGGCCGAAAGCTAGCATTTGGAATTTCCAAACTGACTTACCGCAGTAACACAGTCATTGAAGATTCGGCGCGCTCTCCCAAAGAAGCTGTCTGGAACTATTATTCGAGTAGCCTTACTAAGAGCGTGTCTAATAAATCCCTTTGTTACCCCGAGCGCTCCATGTCACCTTGAGTGAACCCGAGGGGTCTGGAGTTGGAGAGGCGGACTTCGTTGCCTAACAGACGTTTATGCTTCGCTCCACCGACGTCCTTTTTAGACACCCTCTAAGTAATTCCCCGGGCGTAGGTTGAACAAGGGCAAGGGCTTCGTCTATGCGAGGAATTGGTTTACTCGGGTGGGCGCTCCTTTTCCAAAAGTACTCATCGAGTTCAAGTAATAGTTTTTTCTCTTCGTCTTGAAGGCTTCGGCCGCGAGGCGACCCATTTACATAGTAGTCTGCGGTGATCCGCCATTCGCGTTGCCTGTAATAACCAAGTTCCTGATCGTAGTGATCGTCGTCTGTCGGATAGAACAGAGCTTGCGCGATAGAGGTCACGCCTGTCATCGCGTTGAAAGGCGCTGTTTCAAAGCCAATAAAACGTAGGAGGTCCCTAATTGCCTTCCATGGAACTTGAAACTCTTGAACAATACCTCGTGATTCGTCGCCATTTCTCAAGGTAACCAAGCAATTCTCCGCCATAACGTTTGCTCCGAGACTTCGGAGGTAGGCTGGATCGTTAAACTGGTCGAGCCGATTGAGTCGTTCCAAAGTACCGCGGATCTGATCGAGATGACCTACAACAAACGGGCCGAGCAGGGCCAAATAGTCATGTTCCGATAAGGCTTGGGGCATGTAGATAACAGGTAGCGCTCCAATGCGTCTCAACGCAGTAATCTCAAACTCAAGAGCGAATGGCCCGAAACGGGCTGAATGCTGGCTAAGTTCTTGTTGAGACAACTCGGTGAAGCAAATGCGCCGCTGCACGACTTGAATGGGCGACGGAGTCCCGAGACTGACTGGTGTGTGCCATTCGACAACTTCCGGAGCCAGTATCAAACCCAGCTTCTTCATTGACCGCAGAATGGCCCAACCGCGGCTTGCTGTCTCGCTGTGCGTCTCGCCCTGCCTCGGTCTTGGGAAACTATGATAGAAGAATCTAGGCTCATCCATCACGCCATGTGTCCCAAAACGCAACCCCGGAATAAACTAAAAATTACTCGCAGGCGTCCCGCACCGCTTCCGAAAGGGATCTCAGCCGCTCCGCGTTGGACTCCTCGCCGCGAACGCCGTTGGTGATAATAGCCACCGCCAGCCGCTCCTCCAGGTCAAGCCAGCCTATGCTGCTGCCGAAACCGCTGTGGCCTATGCTGTGGTTGTACCTGCCAGAAGATCGTTGAGTGCCCATTCGAGGGTCGTCCACGGCGAAGCCCAGCCCCAGCTTTACGTCTTGGCCCGAGAGCGCGTCCTCCCCCTTCTCCTGAACGGCGGCGGCGCTCCTGATTACTCCAGGGCGTATAACTTCCACGCCGTCCAGCGTTCCGGCCATGCTCAGCATGGCGTAGAAGCGGGCCAGGTCCCGCGCGGTGCTGATGCCGTTGCCGGCGGGAATGACAGCCTGATGCGCCGCCGGGGCGTTAAAGAGGTCCACCATCTCCGGCGTTTCTATCTTCTCCGTCACGTAGAGTTTGGCCACTCTGCCTTCTTCCGAGGGCGGCAGGCCCAGGTAGAAGTCTTTCATCCCCAGGGGATCAGTCACCTCTTCCCGCAGGAATTGGCTAATGGGCCGTCCGTCCACCAGTCGCAGCACTTCGCCCACCACCCAGCCGAAATTCAATGAGTGGTAGGCGATAGCCTCCCCGGGCCGGAAGCGCAAGGGAGCCTTGGCTACCGCCGCCACGCAGGCGTCCCAATCGACCAGCTTCTCCGGCGTTAGCTCCGGGGGAGTCTCGGGAAAGCCTCCGGTGTGGGTGAGAATGTGCTTCACCGTCACATCTTCCTTGCCACCCTCACGGAAGGCGGGCCACCGGTCCACAATCCAGTCCCCCATCTCCAGCTGGCCCCGCTCCCAGAGAATGAGCCAGCAGAATGCGGCTATGGGCTTGGTCGAGGAGAATATGACGAAGAGAGTGTCCTCCGTCACCGGCTTGCCAGACTCCACGTCCGCCATGCCGTCATAGATGTCCAAGACCAACTGCCCGTGTCGATAGACGGCCATGGCAGCGCCGGGGTGCAGACCCTGTTCTATCTGCTCGTGAAAGAGGGCTTTGACCCTTTCAAGTCCTTGGGAGTTCATGCTGACGGATTCCGGTGTTACAACCATTGCGTTCACCCACCCTTGCGAAATTGCGTTGTGCCCTAAATCTTCAATCTTCCGTGGGCCAAAGTCAAACCGCTCTGCTCACTCGATGGACACGAGGTCGATGGAGCGGCGTTGGAAATGAGGGAGGTTGTAGGAGTTTCCGGAGAAAGGAGACAAGCTGGCAGCTTTAACATCCACGCTGAAGATGGTAACTCCGTCTCTCTAGGCCGTTGCGGCCAACAGCCCCTCCGCCTTGTCAACGAACTGCTCCACCTGCTGCAGACGACGTTCTACAACCCCAGCCGAATGCCAATTCTCGTAGAAGTTGATATGCAAGTTTTCGCCGGCTCCGAACAAGGACGCCCACTCCGGATCGCCAGTCTCTCGGTCAAGTGAGTTGATGACCCCATGTAGGTGCCGATGGCTCCGGTGAAGCCACCCTCGCTCCTGAGCAATGGCCTTGACCATCTGCGACGCCGCGCCCCACCCCTTCTCCGAGGCTTGCTGTAGATCGCCCTTGGCAAGCTCTTCGTAAGCCTGGGCCAGGAATACCCGGCTCTGCTCTCTATAGGTGGTTGTTCTCTGCATTACGAACGTTCCTTTGTGGGGATGGGGTGGGTAATGCCGTCGAGCTAGGGCGCCGCCACCAACAGCCCCTCCGCCTTGTCTACGAACCGCTCCACCAGCCTGAGGCGGAGTGCTATAGAGTCGGCAGAATACCAATTCTCGTAGAAGTTCTGATGCAGGTTCTCCCCAGCACCAAAAAGTATATCTAGGTCTTCGTCTCCTGTCTGAATGCGCAACTCATCCACTGCGTTTTGCAGGTGCCGATGGCTCTGGTGCAGCCACCCTCGCTCCTGGGCAATGGCCTTGACCATCTGCGACGCCGCGCCCCAACCCTTCTCCGAGGCTTGCTGGAGATCGCCTTTGGCAAGTTCTTCATGCGCCTGGGCCAGAAACACCCGGCTCTGCTCTCTATAAGTGGTTGTTCTCTGCATTACGAACGTTCCTTTGTGGGGATGGGGTGGGCGATGCCGCCTGTCTAGGGCGCCGCCACCAGCAACTCCTCCGCCTTGTCAACGAAGCGCTCCACCTGGCGGAGATGTTTCTCAATGATATTGGCCGAATACCAATTCTCGTAGAAGTTTGTATGTAAGTGGCTGGCAATGCTGAATAGTATGGACCACTCTGGGTCACCGGTCTCTCGGTCAAGTGAGTTAATGACCTCATGTAGGTGTCGATGACTCCGGTGGAGCCGGCCCCGCTCCTGAGCGATGGCCTTGACCATCTGCGATGCCGCGCCCCACCCTTTCTCCGAGGCCTGCTGTAGATCGCCCTTGGCAAGCTCTTCATAGGCCTGGGACAAGAATATCCGGCTCTGCTCTCTATAGGTGGTTGTTCTCTGCACCCTTAACCCCTTCTGCGTGACGTGGACATCCGTTCCGTTCATACCAAGAGTACGCCTTTGACTCCGCCGCCGTCAATGGATTCTACACGCCTTCCCCCTCCAGCAGAATCCCATTCGGATTCACTGCCGTGAAGAGCAGGAAGCATACCGACTTCAGATACGAGGCGCAAATAGCATTTTCGCCGTGACCTCCGCGCCCTTGGCAAATATAATAGCACCAGAAACTTCCCGTTGATTGGGGGTAAGCATGAATCAAACAGCAGAGGCCGTCATCATTGGTGGCGGTGTCATGGGATGCAGCATCCTTTATCACCTCACCCGCATGGGCGTGCGGGACGCGCTTCTGCTGGAGCAAGGCGTCCTTGGTTCAGGTTCCACGGGCCGCTCCCAGGCCATCCTGCGCATGCACTATTCCAACCCCATAACGTCAGCCATGGCGTGGGAGAGTCTGAAACGCTATCGAAACTTCCAGGAGGAGACGGGCCACCCCTCGGGATACGTCAACACCGGCTACGTCGTCATCGTAGGCCCCGAAGACCGCGACGCCATGGAAGAGAACGTTGCCATGCAGCGAAGCTTGGGCATCGATACCTCCGTTGTGTCGCCGGAAGACCTGCTGGAGCTGGCCCCCATGCTCAATGCCTCCGACGCTGGAGGCATCGCCTTCGAGCCCCAATCGGGTTACGCCGACCCCTACCTGGTGACAGTGGGGTATGCCGAAGCCGCCCAGGAAAATGGGGCGCGAGTGCTCCAGCGAGCCGCCGCCGAGTCTGTGAACGTCGAAGGCGGACGAGTCAGCTCCGTCACCCTTCTGGACGGCTCCGTCATCCACACGCCGGTGGCCCTGGTCGCCGCCGGCCCCTGGTCACCTCGCCTCCTCGAACCCCTCGGTCTCCACGTTCCCCTCGAACCGGTACGCCACCAGGTCATCATGGTACGAAGACCCGAGCGGCTGCTCCCCGCTCATCCCATCGTTGGGGACATCGCCCAAGAGTTCAGCTTCCGCCCCCATTCCACTGATCTAACCCTCATCGGCGTCGGCGAGGACTCCGTAAACGTGGATGACTACAACCAGGGGGTGGACCCCCAGACGGTGGAAGATTCCCTGGCCAAGCTGACCCATAGAATGCCCGCCATGGCGGAAGGCTACTTCCGGGGCGGCTGGTCGGGACTTTTCACCGTAACCCCAGACTGGCATCCCGTTCTGGACCGTGTCGCAGGAGTGGAAGGGCTATTCTGCGCCGTCGGTTTTAGCGGCCACGGCTTCAAGCTCTCCCCCATGATAGGACAGTGCATGGCCGAGATGATAACTCAAGGCCATGCTTCTACGCTGGACGTCACCCCCCTCCGCAGCAGCCGGTTTGAGGAAGGGCGACAGCTCACCTCCCGTTACCGGTACAACGTCCTCGCGTGAGCAAGCAACAAGCGGCCCGCCTTTCCGTGTCCGTGCAGCCCGGAGCTTCCACTGACACCGTCGTTGGGTTCGATGATAGCGTCTTGCGAGTTCGTGTGAAGGCGCCCCCAATAGAAGGCCGGGCCAACGCCGCCCTCTTGAAGCTGCTGGCCGGAATTCTCGGCGTTCCCGCTTCCAACATCACCATCGTTCGAGGCGCTCGCACCCGCCGAAAGCTTCTGGGAGTAGAGGGCCTTTCTCAAGAGGAGTTCGACCGGCGTCTAGCCTCTTTCAGATAGAAGCACAACCTCTTACGCCTTGACAGGCTCGACTCCTAAAACTATCTTGGTTCTATCGGCCCGTTGAAGACGCTGGCAGTCCGGGATATCTCCCTCGAGGGGTGAAAGATGTTTACCAAGAAAGAGATTGAAGCCCTCTTTGCCGACCTGCGCAAGGAATGGTACAGGACGCCGGAATGGGAGTACCTCAATCGCCAAGCCCACCTGGGTCTCGCCTCCATTGATAGCGGCCGCAGCATCGAGGAAATCGACCCAAGGGTGGTGGCCCTAATTCGGAAGCACCAGCCCAAAGACTGAAGCCACGGATTCCCGCGCCCTACCCTCCCGATATTCCGGCCGCACCCTGATGTCATTCTGAGAGCCTGTGAGCAAAAGCCCTATGGCCCTTATAATGGGGAATAGAAGTAGAGGCCACGGATCGGAGGAGGCGCAGTCATGGTAGAAGGGAAGCTGTTTGAACCATCGTCCTTGGAGTCGTGGGGGGAAGAGGGGCCGAGGCCGGCAAAGACCCGCCGTGGGGAAGCGAGGGTGAATCGTCCCCAAAGAGACCAGATTGAATGGACGCAGGTAGATGCGGAGACGCTGATACCGGAGGATCACGTGGCGCGAGCCATCTGGAGCTACCTGGACAGGCTGGAGCTGTCGGCCTTTTACGAGAGCGTCAAGTCGGTATCGGGCGGCCCCGGAAGGCCGGCCACGGACCCCCAGGTGTTGCTGGCGTTGTGGATGCTGGCCACCGTGGACGGCGTGGGCAGCGCCCGCCGGCTGGCCCGTCTGTGCGAGGAGCACAACGGATACCGGTGGCTCAGGTGGAACGTGCCTGTCAACTATCACATGCTCTCGGACTTCCGGGTGGCGAACCAGACTGGCCTGGACGACCTATTGACCCAGGTGGTAGCCACGTTGATCTCGGTGGGCACGGTGAGTCTGAGGCGGGTGGCCCAGGACGGGATGCGGGTGCGGGCCGGTGCGGGGTCGGCGTCCTTTCGGGGTAAGAAGGGGCTGAAACGAAGTCTGAAAGAGGCTCGCAAGCAGGTGAAGCGGCTGGCGCAAGAGCGGGAACATCCGGATCCCGAAGTGACCAATCGGGAACGGGCGGCAAGAGAGAGGGCGGCCCGGGAGAGGGAGGAACGGGTGCGGCAGGCCTTGGAACTCCTGCCGATGGCCCAGGAGAAGAAGGAGCGGCAACGTCGGACCAAGTCGAAGGCCCAACGGGAGAAAGTGACCAGGGCGCGCACCTCCACCACGGACCCCCAGGCAAGGGTGATGAAGATGCCGGATGGGGGGTTCCGTCCCGCCTACAACGTGGAACTGGCCACGGACGGAGACCACGGGGTCATAGTGGGAGTGGGGGTCACGACAGCAGGTACGGACGCGGGGCAGGCGGCCCCTATGGAGGAGCAGGTGGAGGAAAGGACTTCACCGGCGTCCCCATTCCTATCTCATGGACGGGGGCTTTGCCACCAGGGAAGACATCACCACCTTGGAGCACAGGGGTGTGAGGGTGTACGCGCCGGTAAGGCTGCCGCGGAACAAGCCGGAGGAGGAACGGTATCTGCCCCGATACGGGGATGGGGAGGAGGTGGTTCGGTGGCGTCGGCGGATGGCCACTGAGGAGGCCAAAACTATATACAGGCGTAGGTGCGCCATAGCGGAGTGGGCCAACGCCCAGGCGCGGATGCACGGGGTGAGCCAATTCAACGTGCGGGGACTTGCCAAAGTCACCAGCGTAATGCTCCTTGTCGCCGTGGCCCACAACTTTTTGAGATGGAGGGCCCTGGTGGCGTAAGGGAGCAGCGGCGGCAAGAGTCGGGATGCCCCCTGGAGCCATAAAATGGCGTCGATGGGTGTCCGATCTCCCTCGCTTGGGCCTGGAGGATACACACGGCTTCCCTGGACTCACCGACCCCTCCCCCAACCCAACCAGCCCTCCCCCTCGGCGAAATCCCCAATATGCCCTTCAACAACCAAAATCCTCACAGGCTCTGAGGATGTCTAAGACTTGCTTCCTGTCCATTTGGTCCTCTCAACGCGTTGTTGAGTCGTCTCGCTTTTATTCTACAACGCAACGGGTGTTTCGTCATGGGCAGGGGTTACAGGCGGCTGATGACTTCGTCCATCATCCAGCGTAGACGCTGGGAGCGGTTGGCGGCCTTCTTGCGGAAGAATGGGCGGGGGTAGAGGCTAATGCTGCTGCCCTTGGACGTCTACCAGCAGTTGCCATAATTGGGGTAGCAAGGCTGGAATATCGTTCTGGACGATGTCCCAGATTATGTCGCCGTCAATGCCCGAGAAAGTGTGGGCCAGGAAATTTTGCGTGGCTACGATTTGCCGCCATTCAACGTGGGGATACGCTTTCCGAACGTCCCTGGGAACATGGGACGCCGCAAGGCCGGTAATTTCAATTTTTCGCAACGTGGCGTCGAAGGTACGCTTGTCTTTGATGAAAGCCACCTGGTCCAGCCCCTTCGTATAACAGATGATATCTTCGGAGAACAGAATCATGGCTCGAATAGAAGAAGTCCAACTCTGTGACCCTCCAGGAGTCTCAGACATAAAGAGCTTCCCGCTCCACCAAGGGACGGAATTCGGACTCCAACGCCTTGTCGGTAAAGAGGAGCACGTTGCGGCCCAGCAAGTCCTCAATGTAAAACTGGACTCCAAAGTAGGTTTTGGATGTGGCGGCTGAGTTGAGCTTGACCAGGATCTCAACGAAGCTGTTTTCAGTGCCCTCATTCCGAGCGAAAGCTCCGAATAGAGCGAGCCGCTCCACACCGAAACGCTCTTTGAGGGTTTCCTTGTGTGGTCTGAGGGTGTCCAAGATCTCTTTACCGTTCATTGGGTTCTCCTTGCCGAGGGCAGTACCAACTCTTATTCTACAACGCAACGGGTGTTTCGTCATGGGCAGGGGTTAGAGGCGGCTGATGACTTTGTCCATCATTCGGCGTAGACGCTGGGTGCGGTTGGCGTCCGGCACGTTGATGCTGTACTGGCGTACGCCCAGGGCCGCGTTTCGGCGCAGCGTGTCTATGCACTGCTCCGCCGTGCCGCTGATGCCGCCGAATCGCTCCAGCAGATAGTCCCGAACGCCATATTCTTCGGCCAGGCTGTCGTAAGTCCGCAGCTGCTCCGGCGAGGGACGCCCGTGGGTGCTCAGGTCGTAGGCTTGGGCCAGGGCGCGGATGCCTTCCCAGTATTTCGTGGGGACGAATTTGCCCTTCAGGGTGAAGCGATTGAGATAGTTGGCCTCCCGCGCCGGACCTCCCTGTGGGTCCAACCCCTCGTCGTCATCGTCGCGAAGGTTGAAGGGCACGGACCACCAGACGTCGATCTTATTGGGGTCTCGACCGGCGATGTGGGCGCCTTCGGCCAGGGCTTGGAGCGATGCTTCGACTACTTCCGGGGTTGTGCCTGTGCCGATGACCACGCCGTCGGCGATCTCTCCGGCCAGCCGCAGGGAGCCGCGGGCGTGGGCCGCCATATAGATCGGGATCTTTTTTCCCTTCTCAGGCCATCGGAGTCTGGCAGTCCCACCCTTGTACTCGGCCTCACCACTAGTCAACAGCGTGCGGAGGGTGGTGACGTACTCGCGGAGGGACGCAAGCGAGGCGGCGCGACGTCCGGCGTTGTAGACGCCGCTGTTGCCAGAGCCGACGCCGATGCAGACTCGGCCGGGGGTTATTTCCTCCAAGGCGGAGGCGGCACTGGCGGTGACGACGGGGTGGCGCGTGACCGGGTTGGTCACCCACGGGCCAAAGGGGAGGTGGTGGGTGTTGAGGGCGACGTGGGTGAGGGACACCCAGAGATCCCTGTAGAGGGCGGGGGAGTCGGCTACGCCAATCCGGTGATAGCCGAGAGATTCTGCGGCCTGCACCCACTCCACCAGCTCTTGGCGCGGGCCGGGTCTGGAGGTGGCGGCAAATTTTATGTCCATTTCGTCGTTCCCCGGGAGAGGTTGGTTGGCGTTACTGCCCATTATAGGCGGGGAGCCGCCGTGGGTGTAGAAGGGCTGGAAGGATGGCGGTTCACGTCATTCCGAGTCCCTCGAGGAATCTCGCCAGCCTGCGCTTAACTTTCTCCACAACAACGAGATTCTTCGACTCCGCTCCGCTGCGCTCAGAATGACATGTGTGGGGCGCTCCGCTGCGCTCAGAATGACATGTGGCTAGAGGAGTTCAGAATGAAAGCAGCACGGGGATGAGATGACAGGAAGCGCGCAGATGCCGCCCCCGCCTTTACTGGTCGGAGAGGGCTGCCCTTATCTTCTCCATTGACGAGAGGGCGGAGAAATTGGCGGGACCGCGGGTGGGGGAACCGGCTGGCAGACGCTCCTTCGTAAGCTTTTCCTCCAGGTCGCGACGCACCCGCTGTACCAGCGCCTTTGCCTCGGCGAAAGAGCGGTCGACCTCGTCGACGGTTTCGCCGACGACAATGGACTCCGGGGCCTCGGGAGTGGACGCCAGCAGCAGCGCACGGTAGCGGGACACAGCTTCCGCCAGCGCCTCCTGGGTTGTAGAAAGTTGTTCTTCACCCTCGCGCCTCTGGGTCTCGGTCTGCCCCAGCTTCTGTTCCAACTCCGCTATACGGCCTTCCAGGGGCGAGGGTTCGTCTTTATTTTCGCCCCTTTCTTCAGAAGGGGAAGTTTCGCTTTCAGCGCCATTCGTTTCGGGGGGATTCGTTATTTTCTGTGGTGGAAACGAATCCGATTTTTCGGCAATTTCCTGCCTGTTTTCGGATGACTCGGGAGATTCGTTTTCCTTGATAAGTTCCTCTTGCTTGCTCTCAGGGAGTTCCTTCTCCATGATGCCTCCTTTATTTTTCTCTACCTTGTTTCTTACGTCGTCTCGTTCATCGTTGACTGTTCGGACTCGCGCCGGATGGTCTGCTGTTCCGACTCCGGGTCGGCAATGCCCAAGCGCTCCATGGCACGGCGTCTGCTGTGGATGCCCGCTTCGACCAGGCTGCGCTCCTGCTGCACCAGGCGGGTCCGGTCCTGGGGCAGCAACGGGCCCCAATCGACACGGATCCAGAGATCGCTGAAATCCTGGCCGGCGTATCGTTCCAGCATGCTCAGGGCCATCTCCGCGCGCCGCCGGTAGACCCATGACCGGATAAGCCGCTTGCGCTCTACGCGCTGTAGCAGGGGGTGCATCTCCATTTCCAGGGCTACGCCGGAAAGACGCTGAGGGTTGTGGCCGAAGCTGATTCGTGGAGCTTCCGAAAGGTCGTGAAGGGCGTCGTACACCAGCTGGATATAGTCGGCGTGGAGCTTGGCCCCGCCGCCCTGAAGCAGGTCCAGCAGATAGGCTCGGGCCTGGTCGGGAAGCTCCCAGACCGCACCCGGCTCCACGGCGATGTCGCGGGCCTCCTCCACGCCCTCCAGCACGGCGATGGGATTGCCGGAGAGTTCCAGTATGGTGGAAAGCTGGGACAAAGCCCGGTTCAACTCCCGGGCCGGCTCCATGAGTATGGGAACGTCGGAAACGCCCCAGAAGCGCTTGGGATCTCGTAGGTTGGGGAAGATGATGAAGGGGATGAAGGCGTAGGGGTTGGGGCGTTTATCCACCAGGTTATCGCCTATCCATAGCTGGAACTGGGACTTGGTCCAGCCCTCGACCACGGTGGCCATACCGTCCTGATCGGCCGTCTTGACGTTGTACAGGAGGTTGGCGTCTTCGGAGGAGATGCGGTAGCGGCTAGCGACGCGCCACACCTTGGAGGGGTCGTCGCCGACCCACCAGGCGAAGATGCCCTGGACGTCCGGCGCGGTCACCCGCACCCGATGGTCCTCCGCGTCCCAGATGACCTTGAAGCAGCCGTCGCCCAGGACGGCGGCGTCGAGCTCCGTGGCGAGATCAAGTTCCTCCAACCGGTTGTCCTGGTACACGCGGCGCATGGCAATCTCGGCGCGGCGGGCGCGGGTTATGGCCTCCTGGGAAGGCTCCACCGGCTCCATAGCCAGTAAGCCGCCGGAGGCCATGTAAGAGGTGACCTTCTCCAGCAGCGCTCGGACGTAGTTGAAGGTGAGTCTCCGTTCGCCTCGACGCTGCCTGCCTTGCCACTGGCGTCCGACGAAGAAGCTCATGTTTTCAGCGTATGCTTGCAGCCGCTGGGAATCTCTGCGAGATACGAGTTGGGGCAGATTTAGTCCTTCCATAGCCATTCCTCCTAAGAATTCGAAATACGGTTCTGTGGCTTAATGCGAATCGGCGGGCCACTTCCGCCACCGTTAGACCCTCCCGAATGCGGGCGTTCACAACCAGATTGTCTCGTTGCCGACGTCGCTGGGCTCGGGCAAAGTGGGGTTTGTCATACTTGCACCGGGGCAGGGGGCAACGGAGGCAGGACGGTGAAATTTCACATCCTTCGTCCCTGTATTCCTGACCGTCGATGGTTGCCCCCGAGGGCCTCTCTTTGATTTTCCTATTACCCATGTTGTCCTGTATCCTCCTAGCAAGTCCGATGAACTTTCTTGTAACGGGGGATAATAGAGAACGTGTGTTTGTCGTAATGCAAGGGCATTATGGCAGAGTGGAGGCGGAGCTAGGAGTCCGGGGGCGCCGGAGCCGTGCCCGCAACCGGATATTGGCAAGTCTCACCGCCCTGGGGCATAATAGGATTTGGAGGTGGTCAGGCCATGACTTGCAAGACCGTTACTTATCGACGGGAAGGGCGCATCGCCTACGTGACTCTCAACCGGTCTCGCGTGCTCAACGCCGTCAACAAGGCCCTGGAGCAGGACTTGGCCGAATGCCTGCATACGTTCGATCTAGACGACGAAGCGTGGGTGGCCGTTCTGCACGGGGCGGGGCGGGCCTTCTGCTCCGGCGCCGACGTGAAGGAGCGGTTTCACGCCCCGGACTCGCGGCAGCGGGACGCTGATTGGGGTATGGGGATGAACCCGGAGGGGTTTCTGGGGCGGTGCATCAACTGGAAGCCCGTCATCGCCGCGGTTCACGGCTACTGCCTGGGTTATGGGCTGGTAATAGCCGTGGAGTGCGACCTCATCGTTGCTGAAGAAGGCACCGCCTTTGGTCTGACGGAAACCCTTCGAGGCTTTCCCGGCGGCCCGGCGTGGGCCAAGGTGCAGAACTTCATGCCTTCCAAGATGACTACGGAAATGCTGCTGACGGGCCAGGCCCAGACCACCGAGACTCTGCTCAGTCAGGGGCTGATCAATCGCGTCACGCCGAAGGGGAAGCATCTGGAAGGGGCCTTGGCGTTGGCCGAGCAGGTTCTTCAGGCGCCGCCCCTGGCCGTCCGGGCCGGCGTGCGTGTGACGCGCTGGCCCTGGGTGCGAGCCGCCGCCGAGGCCGACTACTATCAGGCCGCGCTTCGGCTTCACAACACCAAGGACTTCGAGGAGTCAGCCAAAGCCTTCGTCGAGAAGCGGGATCCCACCTACACCGGTCGCTAGCGGCCTCAGGGCGGCCGGAGACCGCGGGAGAGCCATCAACGGAACATGCCAGCAAATCTAACGCCCCAGTACAAGGAAGCGGAGCAGCGATACCGACAGGCCAGGACGCTGCCGGCCAAGGTTGCCGCCCTTCAGGAGATGATGGCCGTCATCCCCAAGCACAAGGGCACGGACCATATGCGGGCGGACCTGCGGGCCCGGATGTCCCGCCACATGGAGGAGTTGGAGAAGCCCAAGAGCACCAGCGGCGGGCCCCAGCCCTTCAGCATTCGCAAGGAGGGGGCGGGGCAGGTGCTGATTGTCGGGCTGCCGAACGCCGGAAAGTCGGAGATTCTGAACGCCCTTACCCGCGCCCCGGCCAAGGTGGGCGACTACCCATTCACAACCCAGATTCCGATGGTGGGTATGCTTCCATTCGAGAACGTCTTGTTCCAGCTGGTGGACACCCCCGCACTCAACGCCCTGGACGTTCAGACCCGCCTGTTCGGGCTTCTTCGCAACACGGACCTGCTTTTGGTGACCGTGAACCTGGAAGGCGACCCCCTGAAGGAGATGGACCAGATTAACGGCCTTCTCCACCAGTGGGGTTATTCTCTACTGGAGGAAGGGGAGGCCATCGACCCCGAGGGTTCCAGGATTCAGAAGCTGTCAATCATCCTCGGCAACAAGGCCGACGTGGACGGCGCTGAGGAGAAGTTTCAGAAGCTGGAGCGGGTCTACGGCGGGAAGTTCACCGTTATCAAGCTATCGTGCCTGGACGGCACGGGGCTGGACGACGTTGGCTGTCAGGCGTTCATGTATCTGAACAAGGTGAGGGTGTACACCAAGAGCCCAAGCGGTCAGCCGGACTTCAACACTCCCATCGTCATTGCCAAGGGCAGCACGACCTCCGACGTGGCCCAGAGGCTGCACAAGGAGTGGCGGGAGAAGCTGAAGTACGCGCTGCTATGGGGGTCGGCCAAGTTCGACGGTCAGCGGGTGGGCCGCGACTACGTGCTGGCGGACGGGGACGTGATAGAGCTTCACGGGTGAGGGGGTCTATCCTTGAGAATGGCATCAACCTGAAAGACGATAGTCAGCTAATAGAAGAAAGGAATTCTAACCGCACAAAGCCTCGGGAGAACCAGGTGGAGCCATTGGTTGAAGGTGCGGTGGGTAAGCGGCTCAGGTATTGAGAGGTGTTGGGCCAGGGTGATTTTTGTGGAAGAAAGCACTAACTCAGCTTCGCTATAGCTGCAATACCGATATGGAAGATAGGTCGACCTGGAGTAGCTGATAGTCCATACGATATTCTCCACCGTGCATCCCTGTACACATATACAACCACCGGTGGCATGTAGTGTCTTGTGATAGTGTTACTATGAGTGAAAGGAAAATCCCTAATATATTCCAAAGCCTCGTCTAAGGAAGCACGGTCTTCAGCATTCAGGGATCGATAAAGGCGATAGGCTTGTGTGTACTCGCCTATGCTGATGGTGTTAGGCACAGGATGTTTGCAGATCCTCTAATGGCACAGGCTTTCCAGGATCATTTATAGCCTCTAGGGTGTCTTCCCAAAAAGGATCTTCGGCAATGTCCCTCCTCGATATTGGAGGTTCTTGAATAAAGACCAAATCATCGCCTTGCCGAGCATTACGCATTGGTCGAGTCGCTTTCGATTTGGAAACGATGCGTTCTCTATTCAGATCACCATATTTGTGGATCACTTCACAAATCGCTATCCAGTCATCGTTTGAAAGGGGCAAGTCATCAACGGGATATTTGGGATTGATTTCATAGCGATAGGCCGCATTGCCCATAATGCTATGGGTATGCATAGTAAGAATCCCTTTATCAATCATCTTGTCCATGGTGGCGACGATAGAATTGCCCTCAGCGTTAGGACCATAATTATCCCAGACATACTCGAATCCGGTCATGGTTTCTCCCCGGAGGCGGTAATTTGCCTCGTCCAGCAGATATGTTAGTTTGACCAGCTTCGTTCTGTATTCGCCATGGTTTAGCGCGCACAATATGCCTGCCAAGACAGTTGCTGGTCTGCTCATTTCGGCTTCTTGTTGATGCATGATTCCCTCTCCATTGCCACAGCCGCTTACTCAGCGAGGTTGCGAGTTGTCCCACCAAAACCAGTAGCAACTTTGGCGTTTATAATATAAGAATACCACTTCGTACTGTCAACACCTACATTGGTACATGATTACCTTATAATTCTGTCAAAGTTCTTGCTTTAGCATTCCATAAACTTAATTTTATTACGAGTTACGCAATTGATTGCATATACAGAGCAGCAGCCTCGGATTAGGTAATCATAGCCAACGCTCTCTGTCGCGCGCGGCCTTTGGCGACCCGTGGCAGGTACTTGCCCGCCTCTACGAGAAGCGCCAGGCTGTTCAAATAGTCGTCGTGGCCCTGGGACTCCTCCACGTAGAAGTTCATGGTCTTGTCCATCCGATACTGGACCCGCGCCGACGTCGTCTGCCGCCAGAACTCCGCCCACTCCTCTGACCCGTCCCGCGCGTACATCTTCAGCCGGCCGGAATTCACCGCCGACAGCAGGTCGTAACCAAGCCTGGACTTGCTCTGAGCGCTGAATCGCAGCGACGTTACCGCGCTGGATCCCAGGGCCTTGGAAAGCACGCTGGCCACTCCCTCGCCCATGCCCGTGGCGTCCACGGCTATTCGGCGGCATCGCCACACGTTCTTGAGCAGGTCCACCAGCCGGGGGTAGAGGGCGTGATGGGCAACGCCCTGCCATTCGTAATGCTCCACCACGCGGATAGCAGGATCCCGCTGGAGGGAGTCGGTGGCGGAGAAATCCAGTTCGCCTATGGTCAGGACGGTGGAGTCGGGCCTGCGCCCTGACGCCGATACGCCGTCGGACCCCCCGGCTAACCCGCCGCCTACGTCCAACCCGGCCACGTAGACGCTTCCCCGGGCCAGACCGCGTTGGCGAGAGTGGCTTCCCTGAAGCTGGCTCGTGTCGCCTGCGGTGAAGAGTCCGCCCCGGCCGGACACGGGCACCAGCAGGTACTGGGTGCGAAACAGGGGGTGGTTCTCGCCCATGCGCTCCCGCTCCATCTCGACGTAACGTCTATAGGGCGGGCTGTGCCGCGCCACCTCCTCCCAGGGCACGGAAAAGTGACGCTTCACGCCGTCCTTCCGCTCCAGCTCAAGATTGGCCGCAGCCACCTCTTCCAGCAGGGAGTGACCATCCCAGGGTGTGCCGTACAGGACGGTTGTGACGTTGGTGGAAGCGCCCATGGGCCGGAATTCCTTGTGGTACTTGTCCGAGTCGATGGACTGGGCTTCGTCCATCTCCAACAGGATGTGGGCCGTATTGCCCACCACGTTGGAGTGGGGCTCGGCGCTGAGAAACATCTGGCGCGCCCTGCCCAGGACCACGTTATGCCCCGATTCCGTGCGCCAGACGCCGCCGTAGCCGGCGTCGTCCAGACGTTCCTTGAGCCGGTTCATGCTGATGAGGGCCTGGGGCATGAAAGTAGGCGCGGCCTTAATCATGTTGCCGCCGCGAGCCATGGACATGGTGAGCAGCAGCGTCGCCATCTGGGCGGAAAGCTCGTTCTTCCCACCTTGGCGAGCGATTTCGACGGTGAAGGTCAAGCCTTTTCCTCGGGTCACGCTGTCCATGACAGCGCGGCCTATCTCCATCTGGTACTCTCGCAAAGGGTGTCTATTTTCCATAGCGCCCTCCTTTCAGATTTCTCGCAGAACCACGTGCTGACAGCAGACGCTCTAATGCTGATAAATTCCCATGGCGGCCTCCTAAGTCAGCGCCCGCATTACAACGTCGGTAATTACGGCGGCCAGAATAATCAGCATCAGGGCGTTTACCCGTCCCTTAACCTCATCCAACTGATTCTCCAGAAGTTCCATGCGAAGGTTGAGGAGGGCATCCGGTGGCAGATGTCGCGGTTCCGGCCATTGGCGACGTCCCATCCTGGCGGAAAGCCTGCGGAGGGCCTTGCCTAAACTCTTGGGACTCACGGCCCGCCCTCCGGCCACAGTTCCCGCCCGATGCCGTTGATAACTCCCACGATGCTGTCGTTCAGATCGTCCTTGGACTTGGGCGAAAGCTTGTAGCGGGTGGATACGGCCTTCATTAGCATGTCAATGCCCTTGTACATAAGCTCAGTCTTGTTGGGATTCTCTGCCATCACGTCTCTCAGCTTGATGCGGAGGAGGGCTATCTCTTCGTCGATCCCCTCCAATTCCCTTGCCGTCTCCAATCGGGCGCGGCTGGCCTCCGAAAGCACGTCGGCATAGAAATCCCGGGGGCTAATCTCGGTAGTCTTGCTACTCATCCAGTTCGTCTTCCAGGACTTCCAGCAGCTCCGTCAAGGCGTCCTCCGGGATGGCCAGCGAGGACCTGAACATGCCCAACAGCAGGCATAGGGACATCAGCTCCCACTCTTCTTGCTCAACAATCCGATTTAGGGTCATTGTTCTATCTCCTCCTTCTCCAGCGGCGCAGCATGAAGCTCAGGACAAGGACGGACGCTATCATGGGCAGCGCTCCGACTATGAACCGGAGCTTGGGGCCGGACAGAATTTCGCCCTCCAAGTTCGTCAGCCAGGGCAACAGGCCCAGGTAGAGGCTCTGCACCAGGAAGGCCAGACTGACGACCAGAAGGGTGTACGCGCCCAACCGACGATGTCGCCGCCCGCTGTTGACGGGATATGCGAGAAATCGCAGGGCGTTGAAGCCGCTGGCGAGGGCGGTTACGCAGCTCTGAAAGACCAGGGCCGTCTCCCATCCGAAGTTCAAGAATTGCCTCCATTGGCCGTCACCTGTCACTTGAGATACATCTATAATAGAACGGATGTATCTTCCCGTCAAGGACGAGGAGGCATAAAGAGGGAGAGTGTGTGGCTACCGTGTGATTCTGAGCGCGGCGCAGCGGAGTCGAAGAATCTCGCTGGCTTTGGTTCAGCGTTCCCGTGGGGGAGAGGCGTTACGCGTTAGACAGCGAGATTCCTCAAGGGACTCGGGATGACAGGTGGGGAACGGGTGGAACTACGGGAGAGGGATGGATTCCCATTTTCACGGGAATAACGGAAGGTGGGTGGAAATGGCGTAGGCGGGAACCCGCGAAGGACACCCCTACGGGGGGAGCGGTGGCAGATGAGAGGCCTTCCGCACAACTTGCGGATGGCAGATACGTTAGCGGGTTTCTACATCCAAGGCATGTAGGATTTGCTGCACCTTGTCGGGCTGCGGCAAACCCTTGATGAGGACGCCATCGCTAACGTTGTGAAGGCTCACGCCGATGGGGTGCCCCGGGTTCAAGGAGTAGTCAACGATGCGGTCCTCATCCAGTTCAACAGCGTAACCAGCCGTCCCCTCCTCGAATTCAATCGACACAGAGTCCAATTTCGGATCCATATATACGGTAAGCATGACAAAACCTCCTAAACGTTCCCTTGCAGGAGGATAACATCCATAATCTCAATTTGCTCGTTTTCTTTTACTCTAACCTTAACTATTCTGCCATCTGGCAAAGAGCCTTTGTACACCTTAGCTCCTTGAGGCCTGTATGTTTCCGTGCTGTTCTTGATTATATACCTAACGTGGTCTAGCGTAAGGCCGTAGCGCACCATGCGCTTGGCGGCGTAGTTGGCAATGGAAAAGTCCACTTATAAAGAGTATCTTTCACAGCATTATATGTCAATATAAATAATGACTGACTGCAACATAAGGAATCACCTCCGCCATGTGGTGGGTCACAACCTAAACTTCAAGCCCTGGGCCAGAAGCTCGTTGCGGGCATCCAAGGCCGAGGGATGGACCATCTGCCCCCGCGCCAGGGACGCGCCGATCTCGCGGCTTAGAAACTCCAGCAGCGCTTCGTCGAGGCTCCGCAAGGCGCGGGCTTTCAACGCTTCGGACGAATAGGCGTACCGTCCCGCCTTGTTGGGTTCCAGCTTGTCGGCCAGAAAAACCGCCTTGGCTACCGGATGCAGCCCAGGATATGCGGTGCTGTGGTGGTAGATGCCGTCATACACCACCTGGTCGTCCAACCCCTTCAACCGCAGAAGTTCGGCTGCCACCTGTCCGTGGAGAAGGATGGGGTTCTTCTCCTCCACCACGTGCACCGGAATGCCAAGCTCCCTGGCCTTGGCGAGCAGGTCTTCCCCGCGCATCCAGCGACAGAGGTCGTGGGCCTGGGCGCACAGCCGCACCCGTTCCGGCTCCAGCCGGTGGGCTTCGGCGAACTCTCCGGCGAGGGCCTCCACCCGCCCGATATGACTCGCCAACCCTCGGGGGAGGGTCCCGACCCAGTCCTGCACAACCTGATGAATGGCGCTGCTCATCACCAGTCCCCTCTAGCCCATGGCAGACATGGATTTGCCGCCCAGCAGGTGCATGTGCACGTGCTCCAACTCCTGGCCGGAATCCGATCCCTGGTTGACCACGAGCCGGTACCCACTAATGGTCACGCCCTCCCGTCGGGCCATCTCCTCCGCTATGACAAACATCTGCCCCAGGATGGCGGAAGTCCGCCCGGCGGCGTAGGTCAGCCCCTTCACGTGCCGACGCGGGATTATCATAAGGTGGGTGGGCGCCTTGGGATGGATGTCCCGAATCACCATTATCTGCTGGTCGAGGTAGAGAAAGTCCGTCTCCACCGCGCCGCTAGACATCCCGCAGAATATGCAATCGTTGCCGCTCATGGCATCCTCCCTTATTTTTTCCCTATCATCCGATTATGTTGTCCTTGTCGAAACGGGCCTTTTAGCAACGCCTGTCTCTCCCCGTCTAGACCGCCATTACGTGATAACCGGCGTCGACGGGGATGACTGCGCCGGTGACGCCGCTGGATAGATCGCTGCACAGATATAAGGCCGTTTTCCCCACTTCCTGGTGGGTGATATTCCGCTGAAGGGGCGCCTTCTGGGAGTGAATGCGGCGCATATCCGGGAAGCCCTGGATTCCCCGGGCCGCCAGGGTCTCCAATGGTCCGGCGGAGATGGCGTTGACCCGGATGTTTCGCGGGCCGTATTCTGCCGCCAGTTGCCGCACCTCATTCTCAAGGGCCGCCTTGGCGACGCCCATGACGTTGTAGCCGGGATACACCCGCTCCGAGGCGTTGAAGGTCATGGCTACTACGCTGCCGCCATCTGTCATAAGTCCGGCGGCGTGTCGCACCAACGGAATCAGCGAATAAGCGCTTATCTCCAGGGCGTCCTGGAATCCCTTGCGGCTCAGCTTGGAAAAGTCCCCGCCCAGGTCTTCTCGGTGGGCAAAGGCGATGCTGTGTATGAGATAGTCGACGCTCCCGAATTCTTCTTCCGCCCTGCGAAAGGTCGCCTCGATCTCCTCCTCGGATGTGACGTCGCACTGGAGGAGCAGGACGTCTTCCATGTCTTTGACGAGCCGCTCCGCCCGGCTGCGAAGGCGTTCGTTCTGGTAGACGACGCCCAGCCGGACGCCCGCTTGGTGGAGCGACTGGCAGATGGCCCAAGCAATGCTCCTCTCGTTGGCCACGCCAAAAACCAGCGCCTTCTTGTCCGATAGGTCAATGGAATACAATTTCTTTTCCCCTACACGCGTTCCTTTGCCTCTGGCAGTTCTTGTATCCGGGCGGAAACTCTAAGGTTCCCACATGCCCCTCTTAGCGTCCCTGGCTTCCTGCATCAGAGCATCGAAGCAGTCGGCGAACTTGACGTCCGGCTTGTACCTCTTGGCCTCGGCTAACCCCTCCCGCACCAGTTCTGCGTTGACCAGTATATCACCTGCCAGCGCGTACCGGAGCAGCCGTCCGAACCGGTCTGTTTCCGACTGATCCTTCAGCAGTCCCACCCGTTGACCTTCCACCAGCCGCCGGTTGTATGCCGTGGCTTCGTCGAAGAACGGCTCCCCACGCTCCGGTGTATCCATGCCGATGTAGCGCACCCGCGCGCCGTCGGCCATTACTATCGTGTCGCCGTCGATGACTCGCTGCACCAGAACACCACTATTCGATGTCGACGCCTCTGCGCCTCCGCGGGTTGTAGCCCGGGCCACGTCGTCACAGGTTTCCAGGGTGGGAGCGCTTCCGCAGCTTGCGAGGACGGCAACCGTGATGATGACGCTCGCCAAAACGAGAATTCGTGCTGTCCAAGTCATGGAGAATATGGCTGGGATGCGTCCACTGGGGCCGACTCGCCTACCGGAGTTGCGGTAAGACTTCGTCCACGAAGGTCTGGAATTGCTCCAACGGGCTGAAGGAGGCGAAGCGCACGATTACGGTGGTTGCGCCCGCCGATTCGTAGGCGCGGATTGACTCTGTCAGCCGTTCAGGCGGTCCCCAGGGACCCCACAGGTCCCGCCAGATGTTGACTCCGTAGTAGAGGCGAATGAACTTGTCCGCCTCACTTTCGGCCTCGGTTGCGTCGGTGTTCAGGTTGACCGTCATGTAGAAGACCCGCTCCATTTCGGCGGGGTCCCGGCCGGACTCCGCGGCGTGTTTCGCAACGCGGCGTCCTACCTCGGCGAACTCCGACGGCGGCTCGGAGATTGAGATGAAGCCATCGCCCAGCCGGGCGGCCCTTCGGAACTGGGCCTCTCGCTTGGCGCGAAGGTGGCACGCGAAGAGGACGGGTACGCCATCTTTCTGCACGGGCACGGGACGCATTGACACGTTTTCCAGCTGAAAATGACGGCCCTGGTGCGACTCCAGATGCCCCGTGCCCAGGGCCTTGAGCACCTGCACGACTTCTTCCAGTCGACGTCCCCGCTGACGGGGATCGACGCCGGCGATACGCAACTCTTGCTTCTGAGCCTCGTTGAATGCGCCGCCTGCGCCAACGGCCAGGACGGCGCGCCCTTGCGAGAGCAGGTCGAGGGTGCCCACCATCTGGGCCAGCAGCACGGGATGACGGAGGGCGCCGAGCAGCACGGCGGTACCCAATCGCACCCTTTGAGTGTGGGTCGCAAGAGCGGCCAGGGTGGTGAGAGGCTCCATCCGCGGCTTGGCGGACAGACTGTCGCCGACCCACACGGAATCCAGGCCCGCCGCTTCCGCGCGCAGGGCCATCTCCAGCACGAGGTCGGCGTCCTGCGGCGTGTCATCCGTCATTACCAGCGCTCTTGTGGGCAGAAGGACGCCTAGTTTCAGCGGTGAGGCAGTCATGTTTGAAGTCTCCGTTTCTGAATGCTCAGACCCGTCACGTTAACGCTCCTCGCGGGTCAGGCGAGCCAGAAGGCCCGGTTCCTGCGTCTCATATTCCTGCAAATCTTCCCAGGTGTCCAGGTCTCTGGCGAGGCCGGGGCTGGCGTATACCGTCGGCTCCAGCCCCAGTTGCCGCGCTTCCGAAACGTGGCGCGAGAGGCTGTCCGGTCCCAGACGCAGCCTAAAGGGGAGTGGTTGGGGTATGAGGATGGCGTTGGTGCCTCCGCCTTTATTCGCCGGCGAGAGGACGATTCTCGGGTCGGCGTCTGCGTTGTCGCCTGAGCCCACCCGCGCTGTCAACGCCTTCATCTCGTGGCTGCGGAGGAAGGGCAGGTCGCCCGGCAGGAATAGAGGGGACTTGCCGGCGGCCCATGCCTCATCGAACACTAGTCGGAGGCTTTCATTGATGTCGGACCCGGCCTCTTGACGCCAGCCAGCTCCTTCTTCCAGGGCCACGTTTCGGGCGGAAACGTCGGCGCCCAACACCCAGACCTCGGCGGACGCTTCCCGCGCGGCACGAATAACGTGTCGCAGCATGGCAGTGACCATGCGACGGCGTTGGGCGTCCTTCAGGTACGGGGCAAGGCGAGATTTGGCCTGCGCCAGGGGCTTCACGGGTATGACCGACACAATCTCTAACAGCGCCGCTACCCGCCTTCCGAGTCCACAAGCCGGAGTATGTACCGGGCCAGTGTTACTTTATCCTCCGTGGAGTTCATGACGGTGTTTGTGACGTGGGGTTTCATGCGGAGGGCGCTTATTTCCCCCTGGTCATCGACATCCGCGTTGTCGAGGATGAAATGATCGCAAAGGCCGAGATACTTCCGGGCCACGCCAACGCTGGACACCGGATGCCCAAGCTCGCGCATCATCTTGGCTGCCGGGCCGCGGAGGGCCGCGCCGCCGACGATGGGGCTCACCACTACCCTTGGCCCATCGAAGTGGCGCACTCGCTCTCGAACGTTCGCCACGGCCAGAATGGGGTCGATGCTCAGGAAGGGGTTGGAGGGGCAGAAGACCAGGGCGCGGGCGTTGTTCAGTGCCTCGTCGAAGGTGGGAGAGGGTTGCGCCGCGACACTGCCCCGGAATCGGACCGCCGTCGCCTCCGGCTCGCATCTACGCCGGACGAAATAGTCCTGGAAGGCCAGAACCCCCTCCGATGTTTCAACTTCTGTGCGGACCTGGTCGTCACTCATAGGCGCTACCGTGTGAAGAATGCCAAGCTGGGAGCATAATTCCCGCGTCACGTTGGAGAGCGTTTGACCCTCTCGAAGAAGCTGGGTTCGCCGTAAGTGGGTGGCGAGATCCCTGTCGCCCAGGTTGAACCAGGTGGGTGCGCCGTAGGCCGAAAGCATCTGCAGGGCTTGGAATGTCTCGCCCGAAAGTCCCCATCCCCGCTCGGGGTCCGCCAGTCCGGACAGGGTGTACATCACCGTGTCGAGGTCAGGCGATACGTGGAGGCCGTGGAACTCCTCGTCGTCGCCCGTGTTAACCACGGTGACAAGGTCATCCGACGGCAGGACGTGGGAAAGGCCGAGGGCCAGCTTTGCGCCGCCCACGCCACCGGCCAAGGCCAGGACCGGCCCCGATGTTGCCGACATGGTGCGCTAGAGGACGGTGGGGGACTTGGGCCTGTCCCGTCGCTTGGGATGTACGAAGCGGAAGCCCTTCATTTGGACCATGCTGTGGTAGGTACCGAACCGTTCCTCCAGGTTGCCCTCCAGCAGGTCCAACGGGTCTTGAGGGTCGTCATGTTCGTCGAAGACCCGCTTGATCTTATAGGTAGTGTACCGCTCGGCTGGCACCCGGCCCACGTCGCGGATGGTGCTCCGAAACTCGGAGGGCCGCACCAGCTGACCGTGCTGGGCTCCCGCTGCCGTGGAGATGCTCTCGTTGATGAGGCTGCCTCCCAGGTCGTTGACCCCCGCCAGGAGGAGGAGTTGAGAAACGCGCAGGCCCTCTTTTACCCAGGAGGCCTGGATGTTGGGAATCCAGTTGTTCAACATGATTCGGGCGATGGCGTGGACCTTCAGTACCTCCGAACCGGTGGCGCCGCTGCGAAGGCCGTCCACGGACTGCTGGAAGTGCATGGGGGCTTCGGCGTGAACGAAGCTCAAGGGTACGAACTCCGTGATTCCGCCACTCGCCTGCTGAACGTCCCGGATGAGGGCGATGTGCCGCGCCTTGTGCTCGTTGGTTTCCACGTGGCCGAACATGATGGTGGAGGTGGTGGGAATGCCCAGGGAGTGGGCGGTGGTTATGACCTCAATCCAACGTTCCGTGGTAATTCTGCCGGGGGCTATCCGGTCGCGAAGTTCCTGGTCCAGAATCTCCGCCGATGTTCCCGGCAGACTGCCCACGCCGGCATCCTTCAACGCCTGGAGGTACTCTTTAATGGTGCATCGGGAGCGGGTTGCGCCGTACAGCACCTCCTCCGGCGAGAATCCGTGGATGTGGATGTCGGGCAACTCTTCCTTGATGGCCTCGCAGATGCGTATATATAGGTCTCCTTCCATCTGGGGAGGCAAACCCGCCTGGATGCAGACCTCCGTCGCTCCCAGGTCCCACGCCTCGCGGGCCCGACGAAGGACCTCGGATATGGGTAGGAAGTAGCCCTCCTCCATTCGATGGTCCCGGCTGAAAGCACAGAAGCCGCAGCGCTTGATGCAGACGTTGGTGAAGTTTATGTTGCGGTTGACCACGTAGGTGACCAGGTCTCCCACGGTGCGGCGGCGAAGCTCGTCTGCCACCATCGCCGTTGCGTTCAACTCCAGGCCCGACGCTTCGAAAAGGGTCACTGCCTGCTCTACCGTGATATCTTTGCCCTCCAGGGCGTCGGCCAGCGCTCGCCCCACCGTGGGTTCCACGGCGTTTACGAGGGTTTCCAGGGAGCGGGGGGATGGGGACTCAGCTTGAAGCATTGACATATCTTTCGACACCCCCCTTAACGTATCCGTCATTGTCGGCCATGGCCAAAAGGCGCTCCCTCATAGGCGGTGAAGCGAAGTTGGCGCGTTCCATGAAGAATTCCGGGTATATGGGCAAACGAGGCTTCAGCCGGAAGCCCATGGCCTCGGTTCGCCGGCGAAGCTGTGAAATCTGCGGCCACGGCGCTTCCGGGTTAACGTAGTCGATGGTTAGGGGCGAAACGCCGCCCCAGTCGTTGATGCCCGCCGTCAGGAACAGCGGATAGTCGGCCTGGTTCAGGTTGGGCGGGACCTGCAGGTTGACCGACGGCCCCAAGATCAGCCGAGCCGCCGCTACTGTCCACAGCAGGTCATCCACCGAGGCGTCCGGGTGGCCTTCCATGGCCGTGTCCGCCTTGGCCCGAAAATTCTGGACTATGACTTCCTGCACGTGGCCGTATCGACGGTGAGAGCGCGCTATGGCCAGAAGGGAAGCGATGCGCTCGCGGCGGGTCTCGCCGATGCCAATCAGGATGCCGGTGGTGAAGGGAACCTTCAGTTGGCCCGCCAACTCCAGGGTCTTCAACCGTACACGAGGACGCTTGCTGGGCGCCAGGTGGTGCGGCCCGCCTTCGAAGGATAGACGCTCGCTCAGAATCTCCAGCATCACGCCCATGGAGGCGTTGACCGGCCGCAGGGCCGCCATCTCCCGCCGGCTCATGACGCCGGGGTTGGCGTGGGGCAGCATGGACGTATGCTCCAGCGTCAGGGCGGAAACGTGGCCGAGGTACTCCAGCGTGGTCCGAAATCCCTGTGTGTTCAGCCACTGCTGGGCCTCTGGATAACGCTGCTCCGGCCGCTCCCCCAGGGTGAAAAGCGCTTCGGCGCAGCCCAGCCGTTGACCGGCGCGAGCCACTTCCAACGCCTCCTCTGTCGTCATGTAAAGCGAGGCAGCTTCGGAGGGAGATTGGCGGAAGGTGCAATAGCCGCAGAAGTCCCGGCAAAGCCTGGTCAGGGGTATGAACACCTTGGGTGAGAAGGTGACCACTCGCCCCTTGCCCCTGTCTCGGAGAATAGAAGCGGCGCCGCAGAGGCCCTTCAGGTCTTGGGGTGACGTGTGGGCCAAAGCCATGGACTCGTCATCCGAAAGCTCACGTTCCTGCTCCACAACGCGATGGAGTATGGGTTTGAGCCACGCATTTAACCCGTCGTAGATGTCGTCGGAAGGTTCTCCGATCAATGGATGCGAAGGCGCCGCGGGTTCGGCAGGCTTCAGAGCGTTCGGAAATGGCCCTGAAGGCAATTCGCGCTCCGCTGCCGGAGAAACTGGGGAAGAAATCTCGGTCTGGACCATGGGGCTATTGTAGACGCTGGCGGATATAGAGGCAACGACGACAAGGGCGTTATATCAGCCTTTTACCTGAGGATAGCGAAGTTGCCGGGCTTAGGCAGGCGCGTCTAGCAACGCCTCTAGCCTGTCCACCAACCGCTCGACCTGTTGGAGGAGATCTTCTATGGTATCGGACGCATACTCGATTTCATAGAAGTTGACGTGAAGGGAAGACGCGGCGCTGTATAGGACCGTCAGTTCCTTGTCGCCGGTTTCCCGACGCAAGGCTCTGCTGACCAAATACAAGTCTCGATGGGTAGAGTTACGCCAGGCTCGCTGTTGAGCTGTGGCTTTCAGCATCTGGGCTGCCGCGCCCCACCCCTTCTCCGACGCTTGGGGCAGGTCGCCCTTGGCAAGCTCTTCGTAGGCTTGGGCCAGAAAGACCCGGCTCTGTTCTCTATGGGTGGTTATTTTTTGCATTCTTAATGTCCTTTTGCGGGGAGAAGGTGCTCGATATCGTGAGAGTTAGGTGTTTGTGTCCAACAGCGCTTCTGCCTTGTCCACAAACCGCTCTACATCTTGAAGGAGGACTGCCGTAAGTTCGGCCCTATTCCAATTCTCGTAGAAGTTGGTATGCAGGTCGCCAGCAGAGCCGAATAGGGATCCCAACTCTGAATCGCCGGTCTCTTTGAGGAGTGCGTTAGCGGTCCCTCGCAAGGCTTGATGGCTCTGATGGCGCCAGCCGCGCTGTTGGGCTATGGCCTTGAGCATCTGTGAAGCGGCCCCCCAACCTTTTTCGGAAGCTTGTGGCAAGTCGCCCTTGGCAAGCTCTTCGTAAGCTTGAGCTAGGAATCTTCGGCTTTGTTCTCTGTAGGTGGTTATTTTCTGCATTCTCAACGTCCTTTTTGTGAGGAAAAGATGCGCAATGCCCTAAGGTTCAGGCGGGCGCTTCCAGCAGTGCCTCCGCCTTGTCCACAAACCGCTCTACCTGTTGGAGATGGTTCCCAACTACATTGGCCTTTGATCTATTCTCGTAAAAGTTCATGTGCAAGTCGCCGGCAACGCCGAATAGAGTCGTCAACTCTGTGTCGCCGGTCTCACTGAGCAGCGTACCGATAACTCCGTGCAACTCTCGATGGCCACGATGTTCCCAGCCACGTTGTTGAGCGACGGCTTTGACCATTTGCGCCGCGGCGCCCCAACCCTTTTCGGAGGCTTGCGGCAAGTCACCCTTGGCAAGCTCCTCGTACGCCTGGGCCAGGAATATGCGACTCTGTTCTCTATATGTGGTTGTTCTCTGCAATATCAGCATCCTTTCAGTGGATGTGGGGGAAGGTTTTGCTCATTACAACGTCATGCCCTCTGTCTCCCCACCGGCAACAGATTATACCATCCTTTGTTCTCATACTGCGGGGCAAGCTTTCCCTTTCGTTGACGGCCCTTGCTTCCCTGCCTAGAATGGTGACAAATGCAGAAGCAGCCTACGAACCGTCGCCCCCCATCCCCCCGGCTTGTTTCCGGCAAGCCCCGGCAGGAAGATGCTGGGGTGGATACCTCCCTGCGGCCCCGCCTGCTCAACGAGTTCGTCGGGCAGGAACGAGTCAAAGACAACCTGCTTATCGCCATGCGCGCCGCCCTAATGCGGGAGGAACCCCTGGACCACGTGCTCCTCTATGGACCGCCGGGGCTGGGCAAGACCACCCTGGGCCACATAATTGCCCAGGAAATGAACGTGAACATCCGCGTCACCTCCGGCCCCGCCATCGAGCGCGCCGGCGACATGGCCGCCGTCCTCACCAGCCTGGGCAAGGGCGACGTGCTGTTCATCGACGAGATTCACCGTCTCAGCCGCGTTGTGGAGGAAGTGCTCTACCCCGCCATGGAGGATTTTTTCCTGTCGTGGATGATGGGCAAGGGGTTGGCTGCAAGGGCCATGAACCTGAGGGTCAATCCGTTTACCCTCATCGGCGCAACCACCCGCTACGCCATGATCAGCCCGCCCCTGCGGGACCGGTTTGGGTCCATCTACCGGCTGGACTTCTACGACAACAAGGCGATGGAACTGATAGTCAAGCGCTCCGCCTCGATTCTGGACGTGGATGTGGACGAGCAGGGGATTGCGGAGATAGCCAGCCGTTCCCGGGGTACGCCCAGGGTCGCCAACCGGCTGCTCAAGCGCACCCGTGACTACGCCCAGGTGATGGCCGATGGCCGGATTACGGGGAAGGTGTGTCTAGAAGCCTTGGACATGCTGGAGATTGACAGCTTGGGCCTCGACGAAGTGGATCATAGGCTCCTTAGGGGACTGGTGGAGAAATTCTCCGGCGGGCCCGTGGGCCTGCACACCCTGGCTGCTTTCATCAGCGAGGAGACCGACACCATTATGGACATCTACGAGCCCTACCTGTTGCAGTTGGGCTTTCTGGAACGCACGCCCCGGGGTCGAATGGCCACCCCCCTCGCTTACGCTCACCTGGGTGTCGAATACGCCCCCGGCGGCCTCAACTCTCAGCAGCGATTGCTCTAGTCCGTCGCCTCGCTGACGCCGTTCTCGCCGAAATTCATCCGGTAGAGCTTGGCATAAAGCCCGCCCGTTTGCAGTAGTTGCCGGTGGTTCCCCTCCTCCACAATCTCCCCCTGGGCCATGACGATTACCCGGTCGGCGTTACGCACCGTCGAAAGCCGGTGGGCAATCACCAGGGCTGTTCGTCCTTCCAGCACCTGGCCGAGCGCCTCCTGAATCATCATCTCCGTCTGGCTGTCTACAGAGGCGGTGGCCTCGTCGAGAATGATAATGCGAGGGTCGAAGACCAGCGCCCTCGCCAGGGCAATGAGCTGGCGCTGGCCGGCGCTGAAGTTGCTGCCCCGTTCCTCCACCCCGTAGTCGTACCCGTCCTTCATTCGCATAATGAAGTCGTGGGCGCCGACGATTTTGGCAGCCCGCACTATCTGCTGGTCGGTGACCCGGGGATGGTTGAAGCGGATGTTGTCCTTGACGCTTCCCGAAAACAGGAATGGCTCCTGCACCACCGTGCCAATCTGGTTAACAAGGGAGGTGCGGTTTACGTCGCGCACGTCGTAGCCATCCACCTTAATGCTGCCATCGGTAACGTCGTACAACCGCAGTATGAGAGACGAAAGGGTGGTCTTGCCTGCACCGGTGGCGCCCACCACCGCAATAGTCTCGCCGGGGTTCATCGTCAGGTTGATGCCCTTCAGGACCTCTACCTCCGGGGTATAGCTGAAGTGCACGTTGTCGAAGACAACCTCGCCCCGTATCTGGGGCATGCGTTTGGCGTTAGGCTTCTCCACAATCTCTGGCTTCTCGTCGATGAGTTCGAAGATGTGGGACGCGGAAGTCATGGCCCGCTGCATCTGGGTATACTGCATAGTCAGGTTGCGGACGGGCTCAAAGAAGCGCTGAATGTAGAGGGCAAAGGCGACGACGACTCCGACCGCCACCGCGCCATTCAGCGTCATCAGGCCCCCGAAGATTACGACAAGGGCCATGGCTATTCCGCTCAGAATCTCCACGGAAGGCATCAGGGAGGCTGCGAACCTCTGGGAGCTCAACTGGGCCTCCCGGTGATTCTGATTCAGGCTCCTGAAGCGCTCATAGTTCTTCTCCTCCCGGTTCATGCTCTGGATGACCCTCATGCCGGAGATGTTCTCTTGCAGGTTGCCGTTGACGATGGCCAGAGCGGTTCGTACCCGCATGAAGCGGGGCCAGGAATATCGCTGCCAGACCAGGCCGATTATAAGCAGCGGGGGGACCACTGTTAGGGTTATCAACGCCAGGGTCCAGTTGATGAAGCACATGGCGACGACAATGGACCCCAGAGTGAGCATGTCCCCAATGGTCACCGAAAACTGTGTCAGGAATTCCTGAATCTGGAAAACGTCGTTCTGCAGACGGGACATAATCCGGCCCATCTGAGACCGGTCGTAGAAGGACATGGAGAGGCTCTGCAGGTGGTTGAACATGTCGTCGCGTACGTCCAGAAGCAGGTTCTGGGACACGCGGGACATGGAGACCTGGTGAATGTAGTGGGTGAGATATTGGAGCGCGGCGTTGACGAAGAAGAGGATTACCAGGACAGTTAGCGTCGACGTGCTCTGGGTCGGCGGAATTATGGCGTCGATGGCCATAAGGATGATGACGGGGGTGGCCACCACCGTGGCGGTATACATGACCATGGTGACCACGCCCAAGACCACCAGGCCCCGGTAGGGAGAGGTGTATTTCAGCAGACGCAGGAGTATCTTGAAGTCCTTCAGACCGCCGCGACGGTGATCGAAGGCGTCAACGCTGGTAGCGCCCTTCCAACCGCCGTGCATCTAACGCACCCGCCCTTCCAGTTTCGCCATTTCAGTCACGAGTCACCGCCGATTCCAGGAACACCTCTTCTCCGGGCAGCAGCTGCAGGTCGTATATCTGCTTGTAGAAGCCATCCTTGGCGATAAGCTCCTTGTGAGTACCCTGGGCGGCGACCTCCCCGTCCTTGAGCACGAGAATCAGGTCTGCGCCCTTTACGCTGCTGACGCGGTGGGCAATGATGAAAGTGGTGCGATTCTCCATGACTTGGTTCAGGGCTTTTCTGATGAGGCCCTCCGTCTCCACGTCCACGCTGGAGGTGGAGTCGTCCAGGATTAGCACGGGAGGGTTCACTAACAGGGTGCGGGCGATGGCCAACCGTTGGCGCTGACCGCCGGAGAGAGTCATCCCCCTTTCGCCAACCTGGGTGTCGTACCCTTCCGGCAGGCTGATGATGAAGTCGTGAAGCTGGGCCGCCTTGGCGGCTTCCTCCACTTGCTCGGCCGTGACGCCGTATACGCCGTAGCTGATGTTCTCTCGTATGGTGGTCTGGAAGAGAAACACGTCCTGGAACACGATGCCGATGTTGTGGCGGAGGGAGGTAAGAGTAACGTCCTTGACGTTCACCCCGTCGATGAAGACAGACCCGTCCGTAGCGTCGTAGAAACGGGGTATGAGGTTGCAAATGGTGGTCTTGCCGCTGCCGGCGGCGCCCAGCACCGCGACCTTCTGGCCGGGGTCTATCTGGAAGCTAACGTCGGCAAGGGCGGGGGTGAGGGCATTGTAGGAGAAGGAAACGTTGTCGAAGATTACTTGGCCTGCCGCGTGGCCCATCTTCCGCGCGCCCGACTTGTCCGACACCGGCGAGGGCGAGTCGATGATCTGGAATATCCGCTCGCCGGAAGACATGGCGCGGGAGAAAGTGTTCACCGCCATTCCCAGCATGCGAACGGGCATGACGAGAAGGCCGAGGAAGAGCAGGAAGGTGGAAAGCTCGCCCGCCGTTAGACTGCCGCCCAAGACCCATCGACCGCCGAAGAAGATGACAAGCCCTGTGGCGCAGATGTACATGAAGGTTAGGAAGGCGGTGTTGGCTACCCGCAGGCGGTTGGCGGAGAAGGTCTCCTCGGAAACTTGGAAGGAGTGGCCATGGAACAGCTTCATCTGGGCCTCCTCAGCGCCGAGGGCCTTGACGACTCGCATGCCGACGAGGTTTTCCTGGAGCACCGTGGTGAGAACGCCCATCTTTCGCTGCACCGACCGCCAGATTGTCCTCATGCGGCTCCCAATCTTGATGGTGGTGTAGACGGTGATGGGCACCCCGGCAAGGCTTATCAACGCCAGCTGCCAGTGGATAATGAGCAGCAAGGGGGTGATTCCGCCGATGAGGATGGTCAGCTGAAGGGAGCGCACCATGCCGAAGTTAATGAACATCCGGGTGCTCTCCACGTCGTACGTAACGACCGACATGAGGTCGCCGGTGTTGCGCTTGTCGTGGAAGGCGAAGCTCAGGCCCTGCATCCTATGGAGTAGGGCGTTCTTGAGGGTATAGGTAACCCTGGAGGAGACGTTCTCCGCAAAGTAGGTCTGGCCGTAGCTGAAAGCGCCCCTAACGATGCTGATGAGCAGGAGCGAAACACCCAGTACAACCAGGCCGCGCCGGTTTCCATCGGCGAGCACCTGGTCTACGGCGTCCCCAATGAGCCAGGGAACGGTCAGGGCCAGGACGTTGGCTCCCAGCATAGATATCCAGGCAAGAATCAGATATCGCTTATATCTGAAACCATATCGCGCAAGGCGAAGGAGAATCTGCATTTAACGTATTATAGAACTTTCGCGGCATGATTTCCAACTGGAACCTGACCCTCTACCGCTGAATTCATGTTGCACAAAGACGCGGGTCGGGACTTCCTCGTACGGTACGGGTTGGCGAGCCGCTTTCGTGGGGTTGAAACCACGTTACGTAAAGACTGCGGACGAAACAGCTTCCATCCAATGCCGAACGCCTTTCGTGGCCCCCCTGGAAGCGTGATAAAATATGCATACAGAGAAGCGAAGGACCGTCGATTCATGCGGCTGCTCCTCCCGCTGCAGAATTGACCCACAGCCCAAACGAACTCCCCATGACCTATCTCTTGCGAAAGCTACAAAACTCAGACATAACGTCCGTCAGCGAAATTGAGAGGGAGGCCTTCCCCTCCCTCTGGCCGCGCAGCGCCTTCAAGAGCGAGATGGACAACCCCAAGATCAAGCACCTGGTAGCGGCGCTCCTTCCTTCTGAAAACGCTGTGGAGGGGGACGCGCAGGTTCCCGTTCCTGGCCCGATGCCCCAACGGCTCATCCGCAACCTTCGGGAGATCCTTCGCCGCTCCTCGGGTGAGCCATCCACGCGAGATTATCCTGTGGGATACGTCTCCACCTGGTTGGTCTGGGAAGAAGCCCACTTTACGGCTATAGCCGTTCGGGAAGCCTATCGAGGCCTGGGCTTAGGGGAGTTACTGTTGGCGGGCGCCATCGAAACGGCGATGCACGAAAAGAGCCGGGTCGTGACCCTGGAAGTTCGGGTGTCCAACATCAGCGCCATATCGCTATATAAGAAATACGGGTTCAAAAAGGTGGGTCTGCGGAAGGCCTACTACTCGGACAACCGGGAAGACGCGGACATCATGACGACGGACCTGATAACGAGCCTCTCCTATCAACGCCGCTTCATGGATCTGCGCCACGCCTACCTGAAGCGGCATGGGCCGACGGGCCTGCCCCTCAGCTTCGCCCGGGTGTAAGCGCCTTCGCCCGCCGGTTCGCGAACCTTACTCCGGCTTGCTGTGCTGCTGGTTACCGACGCGCGGAGGCTGTGGGAAGCTCCCTCACGGCCTCTCCAATCCGTTGGTCGGCTATGGCAAGATCGAATTGCGTTTGAAGGTTGAGCCAAAATTGGGGATCAACGCCGAACCAGTGGCCGAACCGCAGGGCAGTGTCGCCGGTTACGGAGCGTCTCCCGGCGAAAATCTGACTGATGCGATTGGGCGGCACGTTTATCTGGCGAGCGAAAGCCGTAGGCGTTATGCCAAACTCGGTTAATTCGTCGCTCAGAATCTCGCCGGGGTGAACTACGCGCTTTAGCACCCAGTCATGCCTCCTATTTTCTAGTGATAGTCAACAGTTTCGACGTTAGAGGGGCCCGAACCGGCATTAATATACTACGTAGAGGCGGTTCGTGAACCACCCTTCCCACCCCCATGCGTTGACAATGTATAGGGGCTACCTTAAAATTTCCTTTCGAATATCAACTAACTTTCTAGGAATATTAACGCATGCTGAGAATAAGACTCCGGAGGGTGGGCAAGAAGAAGCAGCCCTCTTACAGAATTGTAGTAGCCGATTCCCGATCGCCTCGGGATGGAGCCTTTGTGGAACGCATCGGCCACTACGACCCGCTAATTGACCCTCCCGCCGTTACGCTGAACAAGGAGCGCGCCCTCGAGTGGCTCAGCCGGGGCGCCCAGCCCTCCGACGCCGTACAGCGCATCTTCAAGTGGCAGAGGCTGTTCGAAGACGAAGCTCCTGAGGGTGAAGAGACTCCTGTGATGGAGGCCACGGAGACGGAGGCCTCGGAGGCGGAAGACGTAGCAGAAGAAGAGACTGCCGAGTAATGCAGGAACTCATCGAGTACATCGCCAAGAACCTGGCCAGCAAGCCCGATGAGGTGAAAGTTACCTCCGTGATAGAGGACGACCGGATCATCCTCCGGCTGGAAGTCGCCCAGGAAGACAAGGGCAAGATAATCGGGCGGCAGGGCAGGGTGGCCCAGGCCATGCGCACCATTCTGCGGGTGGCCGCCATCAAAGAAGGCTCGCGAGCAGTCCTGGAAATAGTCTAGGCCCCGGCGCTCCAACCTACCGCATGGTCCTCTCGTTTCTTTTCTGACGCCGTCTGTCACGTCGCCCCCTAGCGCGTACCTCTCCATAGACCTGCGGTTATCATCCCGTTTTGACCGCCCTTTGGGGCGATGATACAATGCCCTTGAGCATCCTGCGGAGGTTTCGCATTCCCAATGCCTCCGGTTCATCGCAAGCCCGCCTTACTTACGTTAGGGAAAGCATCCCAAGGAGATGCTTGCGTGCACAGGATGGAAATAAACGAATTTGAAGCCGTCTTCGACGTAACAACAACCTAATTTCCACGGCCTCAATGGGCTACAGTGAGGTGGCAGAATGTCCGGTCATTCCAAATGGAAAACCATCAAGCACCAGAAGGGCGCCGCCGACGCCAAGCGTGGGCAGCTCTTCACCCGGCTTACCCGAGAGATATCTCTCGCCGCGCGGCAGGGCGCGGGCGGCGACCCCGAGATGAACTACCCGCTTCGTCTGGCTATCGACCGGGCCAGGGCCAACAACATGCCCTCCGATACCATCGAGAGAGCCATAAAGCGAGGTTCCGGCGAGGGCGCCGACCAGGATCAGCTGGAGGAGATAACCTACGAGGGATACGGCCCGGGCGGCGTTGCAATCATGCTCCAGACCGTCACAGACAATCGCAACCGCACGGCCTCCGAAGTGCGGGCGACTTTTTCCAAAAGCGGCGCCAGCCTGGGAGCTTCCGGCTGCGTCGCATGGAATTTTGAGACCATGGGCCTCATCACCATGGAGATGACGCCGGAGGACGCGGAGGACATGGCTCTTTTGGCCATCGACGCGGGCGCCGAAGACGTGCGGGTGGATGACAGCTACGTGGAGGTGTTTACCCTGCCGGAGAAGCTGGAAGCAGTGAAGCGTCAGCTGGAGGAAGAGAACGCCTCCATCGCCACGGCGGAGGTGTCAATGGTGCCCAAGGCGACCGTTGCCCTGGGGCCCAAGCAGGCGGAGCAAACCCTGCGGCTGCTGGACTTGCTGGAGGACCTTCAGGACGCCCAGAAGGTCTACACCAACGCCGATTTCCCCGAAGAGACCCTGGAAAAGTACCGCGGCGAGGCGTAGGCCCGGTGGTGAAGGTCCTCGGCATAGACCCCGGCACCATCCATCTGGGCTACGGCCTTTTGGAGGAGTCGGACGGCGAGCTTCAGGTCCATGACTACGGCTCACTGGACTTCAAGTCTTCCCTCCCCGTGGAGGAGCGGTTGTACCAGGTGCACTCTCACCTCATGAATATGATAGGAATGTTCCGACCCGACGAGATTGCCATAGAGGAACCGTTCATGGGCCAGGGGGCAAATCGTTTCGTCGGCCCGGCCTTCGCCGTGGGTCAGGCCCAAGCGGCGGTGCTCATTGCCGCCGTGTCGCAAGGCGTGCCCGTGTTTCGCTACCCGCCGGCCCAGGTCAAGGCCTCCGTCGCCGACCACGGCGCCGCCTCCAAGGACCAGGTGATGACCATGGTGAGCATCACCTTGGCCTTAGATGAAGAAACTCTCAGCTACGACGCTTCCGACGCTTTGGCCATTGCCCTCTGTCATCTGCGGCAGCGGCAGCTGGCGGATTTGTCGACGCTGGCAGACCGGTAGCGTCATGCTCAACCTTGGCAGCCTGAGTTGATAGCCTTCATAACCGGCGTCCTGCGCGCCCGTGGGACCGACTGGGTTCAGGTGGAAGTGGGAGGTGTGGGCTTCCACATTTCGGTCCCGGCATCCTTGGCATTTTCGGTAGGCGAGGAGGGCGATAAGGTGACGCTCCACACCCGTTTGATGATTCGGGACGACGAGCCGCAGCTGTACGGGTTCCCGAGCCCGCAGGCGCTGAGGTTCTTCTATATGCTGACCGGCGTTTCCGGCATCGGCCCACGCTCCGCCCTCAACCTGCTTTCGGCCCGCCCGCCGGATGTCCTCGCCTCCGCCATCCTTTCGGGAGACCTGGACGCGTTCACTGCGGTTCCAGGCATAGGCAAACGCACGGCGACGCGTATTGTGTTGGAGCTGAAAGACCGGCTGGAGAAGGAAGGCCTGCCGTTGCCTACGACCGCCATGTCGGACGACGCCGACGCAGTGGCGGCGCTGACGGCCCTGGGCTACACGGCCGGGGAGGCGCGTCAGGCCCTCCGAAGCCTGGGCCCAGATTCGGCGACGCTGGACCTTGAAGAACTAGTCCGCCGCGCCCTAACCCACCTAGCCCAGGGGGGTTGAAAGACAGGAGCGAGTCTGCCAACATAGAACATCCATCTCTAGGGAAAGGATGTTCTTCCTATGAAATTGACAGCTAGGCTCGGATTGCACAAAAAGTTTCAGTGGGCCATTGCCATAGTTGCGCTGTGCAGCGTTGTCGTGGCTTTGACTTTCGCTTGCGGCGGTCAGTCTCCTCCCGCGCCAACGCCGACAGCCACTCCGACCCTGACGGCCGTTCCGACTCCTCTACCCACTCCAACTGCCGCGGCCACGCCTACTCAACTTCCGACGGCCACTCCTGGGCCAACCCCGACGGTTGTCCCGGCCCCTCAACCCACGCCTGCCCCAACACCTACATCGACCCCCACCCCGACGCCAACGCCCACCCCGATCCCCACGCCAACACCTACGCCTACCCCGACACCAACGCCTGAACCTACCCCTGAACCAACCCCGATCCCCACGCCAACACCTACGCCTACCCCGACACCAACGCCTGAACCTACCCCTGAACCAACGCCCGAACCGACACCCGAGCCAACGCCTGAACCGACACCCGAGCCAACGCCGGAGCCAACGCCTGAACCCACACCTGAGCTAACACCCGAACCAACGCCGGAGCCCACCCCCACGCCAAGACCCAGCCTACCGCCAATTGGGACAGACATGGCCTCTGCTATTGAACAAGACGATCAAGAGCGCGTAGAGCAGGTTCAAGATGCCATCGAGGAACTCCGGGACGATATTCCGGAGATGGCGGAAAGGATTGAGGACCTTGCCTGGGTAGAAGACGGCATTAACAGAAATGAGTTCAATGCCGTCAGGGGACTGATTCGGTTAGCGCATGAGGGGTATGCAGCAAAACTGCTTGAGGAGCAGTGGGTCGTCGAAGGCAGTAATTACCCGGCCCTAGAGTCCCTCTGGTACCTAGCGGCCAACAATCCGACGGATCTCGATAGGATCATGTCCCATCCCACCATCGGCGACGGCATAAGCGACCAAGAAGCCAAGATTGTCGCCGTCCTGTACGAGATATATGACTCTAAACTCTTGGCCAAGCTCCTTAACCCTGAGCAGGTTACCGTGGAAGAGCGAACTATCGCCTTGCCTCTCGCGGGAGAGACGGAGTTGACAATCATCCGTACCCGTCCGGGAGTAGAGGTCACCATGGACTCGCTGGAGCATTCCGTACGCAGCATTGAAGAATTCATGGGATTTCCCTTCCCACAGTCCCAGGTGATTTACGTATTCGAGGAGAACTCGGACAAACCGGCCGGCCTAAACTATGCTACTCATGTAACAGTTTCGGTGGATGAGGAGAGCCTGACACCGGAGTCCCTGCTTGAAGTGATTACCCATGAAGCGAGCCACTATTACTGGAGAGGGCTTTCTCCCTGGCTGGTTGAGGGTGCGGCCACATTCTTGGAACCCGTCTCCAAAAACCTGCTACAAGGGCCCACTAGCCGACCACCCTGCACCCTCGCTCGAAACATCATCGAGCTTGAAGACTTGGAGCCCGACCCGAACTCTCATGATTATGCAGACTGCCTCTATGGGTTGGGGGAGCGCATCTTTCGAGGTCTCTACCGAAATATGGATGAAATCCAATTCCGCCATGCATTTCGACGTTTGTATCTCAAGAGGCTGTACCCCGTTTCCGATGATAGGTGCGGTGATTCTAGGATGGCCTTGTGTTATATGAAGGAATCATTCGCCAACGATGTATCGGAAGAAAGGGCTGACGTGATTGATATGGTGATCGCCCGCTGGTACGACGGTTCCGAACCTTATGACTTGTCATTTATCGGAGACACCCCCGTTAAAACAGACATTGCCGCCATCAACGGGCGAATCGATGAAGCGTATTTGAGCTATACTCTTGATGGACCTCCCGTCTCTACCGTTAGCTCGGAACCTGGCAAAACTGCCATTCTCTATATGAACTTGGATTATTCTTTCAATGACACCGACGGCTTAGGATCGTTGCCAGTAGAGGTGGCGGTATTTTTTGAAGACGGCTTTGATTTTGAGCGCTATCATAGAACCTTACCACTTTCTGCTGGTGGAACTCGGGAAACGGGTTATCTTGGGATAGATCACGCGGGGGCGCTGGGACGTAACTGGGTGCAGGTATTTTGGGGGATGCAGAAGATAGCCGAAGCGACCTTCGAGATTGTCCCGCCTCCCATTCCATACAACATCAGGGGAGTAGTCAGCGGCATGGAGGGTCAGCTCTTTGATAGAATCGGGTTGGTGGCCAATCGAAGCGGGGAAGAGTTCTGGGTCGATGTCGGGCCTGATGGCGCGTTTGATGTTCTAGTATCATCGGGAGCGTTCCTCTTAGAGGTTCAGGTTCCAGTACAGTTGTCGTATGGCATCCATTATTTTTTCGCAGGTTGGTATGACGGCAAGGGCGGCGTCACCGCTGATCCCGATGAGGCGTTTCAGATTATCGTTGGTAACGCGGACATCGACGGCATAGATTTCATGTTGCCGACCGATATAGATAGTCTGCTGTGTCCAGTCCCCGGCACACACCGTTCAACTCAAACCGGAGAATGCGGCTCGTAGCGGTGGTGGCATACACCACCGCAATTGGGGAATCGAGATTCCAGAGGACATTCTACGACGTTCCCTCATCCTGCCGCGGCTTGAATTACAAGACGATTAAGGGTGGGACGGAGCGCACTCCCCCCACCAGTGGTATCATCAACCCGCCATGATTAGTACCAAAGAACGGCCCTTTTAGATAATTGCCGACGTCAAGTGCGCGGGGAATCAGCCCAAGGCCGTCGCCCGCTGGAGAGCCGAGTTTGGCCGCGAGTTGATGCTCTTGCCCTCAAAGCGCAGGCAGAACTGCCATCATAGAACATCTTTGCCACGGGCAAGGGTGTAGATTCAATAAAAGTGAGGGTTAGACTCGTATTGCATAGAAAGCTGCAGAGGACGGTTGGCACACTCGCGCTCTGCATCGTCTTGGCCTTAACCTTCGCCTGCGACGGTCAGTCTCCTCCTCCGCCAACGCCGGTAGACACACCGACGCCGACGGCTATTCCCACCCCCCATCCCACCTTCACGCCAACGACTACACCGACGCACCCACCCACCTCAACATCTACTCCTACACCTGCTCCACCCCCGCCATCAACTCCTGATCCCACGCCACCACCCATCCCTACGCCGACGCCCACACCCCCGCCAACGCCCACTGTCACCCCAACACCCCCGCCAACTCCGAGGCCCACTCCCACACCGACTCCCGCTCCGAGGCCCACGCCTACACCTTCGCAATATCTAATAGAGAGCTTCGACGTCGAACTCGCGGGGGCAACGAATGGGCTGGTGCAGGCCGAGTTTTCCATTGTCGTAGCAAACGCGGGAGAGACCCCGGCCTCAGAGTCCCACCCGGTGTACCTAACCGTTGACGATGAAGGACCCCTGGAGGTGGAAGCCATCGAGCCGTTGGAAGGCGGGGAAACCACTTCTCTCCGCTTTGCGCAGGATTTGGAGCCGGGCCGACACAAGGCATTGGCGAGCGTCATGGATGCAGAGGCTGAGCTGGAGGTGGACGCTCGGACGACGGAGATTTTCCTGGAAGTATTGGAGCACAGCTTCATCGAAGATGGACTGACCCATGTCCGAGTAAAGGCTTCCAATGGCGGAGCATTGACTGCCGAATCCGTGGTCATATCCGTCCAATGGCAGATAAGGCTGAGCGAGGATGCAGAGGCTGGCAACGACATGACGAGCGGCAGTAATGAAACGGCGGTCATCATAGATAAGTTGGAACCTGGAGAGGATGCGGAAATGGCCGTTCCACTCCAGATTCCCTCCGGCTCCTACGATGTCGAGATAGCCGCTTACACGGATACGCTAGAGGCAACGTCGGACGACAATGCCGCTCAGACAACCGTTGACGTGGAGTACGTACATCTCGCCATGTCCGTGGAGGCCGTGCGGCACTTGGGCTACGCCAACACCGGTGAAGGGTTGGTGGAGATTGACCTGCGAGTGACCAATGACGGGGTTGCTCCCGGAACTGATTTGACAGTCGGTCTGGACTGCCCGGGTGTAGAATCCGCTGACTGCTCGCAGATGGTAAATTCCGATCTGATTCCGGCCGGTGACATCGCTGAGATTACCTTGTCGCTGACCGTCCCACAGGGCTCCACTGAAGCGATGGCCTACGCCGGGGCACTGGAAGACGGTTATCGTTGGGGGCATGGGAATGTGGCGGAATTCGTCATTGAGGTCCCTGAACTTCCTGCGACCAGGCTAAGCTTGGAAGTCGAAACTTCCGGCAGAGACGAATACTGGAGTGACGGGACCGCCAACGTGGACGTAGCTTTCTCCCTTCGCAACGAAGGCTACGCGGAGTTTGATAACCCGCAACTCATCTCCTTCGTTTGCCTTCGCGAAGAACAGAGTGTGGAGGGCTGCGGCGGCGAAGTGACAGTGTCCCTAGCGGACGGATTTGGGCCGGAGACAACGGAATCTTTAATGATTCGAATGCCCATGGGAATCACACTACTGGAGGCGAAATACGGAGCGGAGGCGGTTGCCCGGTTCGAGGTGGAAGTCCCCGAACGCATCTTGGGCGTAGCCAGAGACGTGTGGGAGTGTTTCAGCGACAGACCGGGAGAGGGAGCAAAAAATGAAGGCTGCGGCGGGTGGTTCCCGGAGACCATCGTCAAGTGGGACCAGAGCAAGCCGATAAAGGTGTGGGCAACGGGCGACGAGGAGTACGTTGTTGTGCTGGAGGAGACTTTGGAGGAGCTATCCCCGCTGCTGAACCTGGAATTCCAACGTGTCGATACGGAAGACGAGGCCGACCTTAAGGCCTACGTAGGAGTGTCAGTAGAAGAAGCGAAGGCGGTGGACTTCTATTGCGAGCATACGTTGGGGTGCGCCCGATTTTGGCAAGGGTCCCCTGACATTACCGTCGGGGCAATTATAGGCGTTTGGGACTACTACAGCGAGCATTTGGACGAAATCGGATTGCTGGATGACAGAATCAGGCGCACCATTGTGCACGAGGCCCTTCATGCTCTGGTCCCTATAATCCACAGGAAGGATCCCCTCAGCATACTCAATGTCACCGGCAGTGTGAGGATGTTCGAAATGAATCCGACGGACGAGGCCCTGATTCGGCTTCATTCGAATCTCCTGGTGAAACCGGGCATGACAATGGGGGAAGTGGAGGAGTTGATATTCTTTGAAGACGAACTAATGGACCCTCCCCCTCCTGACGACATGGAAACGACACCCATTGAACTGGTAAGACAGGCATACACCGCCTTTCACGAGGCTGAAGCGGTGGGATTCAGGATACACGGCTCTTGGATTGGGTGTGGACACGAGTTCGGTACGGCGGACCTGCAATTTGCTTCTCTCGCATCGGGCGCAACGAACTTGGTTCGATTTAAAGACCGCAATAGCAATGTGCTCATCATCAGCGACCCTATTGGCAAACAGGCTACTGAATACTGGAAGAGCATTGATGGAACTTGGCAAACTGTCTATTCCAGCGACATATTCAATAACACCGCTTGGAGAAGCGGGTTTTCGAATCCATTCACCATGTTTTCCAGTATTCTGCTTCTTGCCGACCCGGAGAAGATCAAGATATCTGAGCCCGAGCCGGGAAAGCTGAGGTTAGACGTATATCTGGAAAAGACTCTGGTCAACGTGCGTTGGTCAGATGCCAAGATCCTGACTGCCAACCTGACTATTGACGTTGAAAGCCACGAAATACTTTCTTACTTCATGTCGTGGCGCTTCAAACCACACAGCGAAAATTCGTGCAGTTCCTACTCGTCCAAGGCCACGGGCGGCATCTACGGAATTGAGATTAAGATTCCGCCCGTCATCCAAAGGGATTCCGCCATATTGCGATGGCTTCGACAGCAAGACAGTTAAGGATGGAGCGGGGGCACTGACCCCACCCGGCTTATGCAGCCACTGAGGCTATCGCCCTACAGTTGCCACCGCCGCAGCCCTCTCAACGGCCTCGTTCAATAACGAGCTTAGGCTCTTGCCTCGGCGCTGGACCTGGAAGAACGAGTCCGCCGCGCTCTAACCCAGCTCACTAGAGGGGTTGAATAACGAGCGCGAGTCTGCCAACATAGAACATCTTTACCGAACACAAGGATGTTCTATCAATGACAGGGGTGGGTAGAGTGGGCTTGCATAGAAAGTTGAAGTGGTCCATTGGTTTCGTAGCGCTGTGCTGCGTCGTCGTGGCTTTGGCCTTAGGCTGCGGTGGTCAGTCCCCGCCCGCATCAACTCCAGTAGACACGCCGACGCCGACGGCTGTTCCGACTCCCCAACCCACACCCACTTCTACGCCACTGCCGATATCGACGCCCACGGCCAGAGCGACTCCTGCGCTACCCCTGTCTACGCCGACGCCCACCCCGCCGCCGACGACCACCCCTACGCCGCTGCCAACAGCCGCACCTGAACCGACGCCGACGCCCGCACCGACCCCTGCGCCAACATCGACCCCGACACCTACACAGACGCCCGAACCAACGCCGGAGCCGACACCGGAGCCTACTCCAGAACCTACTCCAGAACCTACGCCTGAGCCGACACCGGAGCCTACTCCAGAACCGACGCCTGAACCTACGCCGGAGCCGACGCCGGAGCCAACGCCGGAGCCAACGCCTGAACCCACACCTGAGCCGACGCCCGAGCCTACCCCCGAGCCAACGCCTGAACCCACACCTACGCCTACGCCCACCCTGCCGCCTATCCAGCCAGACTTTGTCGCTGCCATTGAAGCAGACAATCTAGAGCGCCAAGAGCGCGTTCAGAATGCTCTCGACGAACTTCAGGAGCGCATGCCGAAAATGGCAGAGAAGATCGGGGACCTGTCTTGGGTCGAAGACGGTGCTGGCAGGGAAGAATTAAACGCCGTTTTTGGACAGATTCGCCTTGCTGATGAGGGGCATTTGGCAAAATTGATTGAGGAACCGTGGGTCGTCCAAGGTAGGAACTATCCAGCCTTGCAGTCGCTTGGGATCCTTGCCACAAGTCCAGAGACTCTCGATAGGATTATGTCCCATCCCACCATCATGGACGGCATCACCGACCAAGAAGCCAAGATCATCGCTACGTTGCATGCGGTAAATGCTGACCTGTTGGGAAAGCTCTTGGATCCTGAGCGGGTCACACTAGATGAGCGTACCATCACCCTGCCTCTCGGAGGAGAGACAGAATTGACCATCATCAGAACAGGCCCGGGGAGCAATCATGCCATTAACTCGCTCACGAGTTCCGTTCGTAAAATTGAGGCGTTCATGGGTCTCCCATTTCCGCGACGACAGGTGATCTATTTGGTCGACGAATCCCTGGATGTTCTAGGACGGAATTACAATACTCATGTATCAATTAGAACCGAATATGAGACGCAGATCGGGGAGTCTACGCTTGAATTGGTTGCCCATGAAGCGGGCCACTATTACTGGCGCGGATACAACCCCTTGGTTAGCGAAGGAGCCGCCCATATTTTGGCGTCCGTAGCCAACGATACGCTGCAAGGACCCCTGATATCTCTGACCTGCCCGTGCGCTCGAAGTATTGCAGAATTCGAGGAATGGCAGCTTGTTGAGTCATTCGATGAACCTGTCCACGGATGCCACTACACATTTGGGGAGCGTCTCTTCAGAGACCTGTACAATAATTTCGGCGACACTGCTTTCCGCCTGGCTTTTCGGCGCTTGTACCTGTACTCCGGGTTCAACATTCCTAACGACGAGTGTGGCGACTCCGTCACGAGTGTCTGCCACGTGAAGGAGGCCTTCACCGCATATACCGCAGAGGAAAAAGTGCCAGTCGTAGAAAGGGTGATTGCCCGATGGTACGACTTTCCTGAAACCTACGACATATCCCACATTGAGGACACCCCGGTAAACCCTGATATCCCTGCTATTGATGGACGAGTCGAGGAGGCGTACCTGAGCCTTACCTGGGGTGGATCTCCGGTCTCCAATGTCTATGTGGGACCGAATCGGAATCCTCTCGTATTACTCAACCTGGACTATTCCTTCGAAAATTCGAGTCGTCTCGAATTCTTGCCCATCTATACCGAGCTATACCTTGACGACGGCACTGGCATCCAGCGCATGCTGACAGATTTGCAGGTTCTGCCTCTAACCCATGGGACCAAACGCTGGTCCCACGCGGTCAACGTCCCATTTTGGAGAGAAGTGGGACGTTTCTGGGTGCAAGCGTACTCGGGAGAACAAAAAATAGCTGAAGTAACCTTTGAGACTGCGCCCGATCCCGGTCCTTTGGCAATCCGAGGAACGATATCCGATCCTGACGGTCGGCCAGCAGAAGGGATCGTCTTGGAGGCCGTACAAGGGGAAGAGCGTTTCCGGGGTAGACCTGAGTCGGACGGCACGTTTGAAATCGTTGCGTCGTCCGGGGAATTCCCCCTGGAAGTAGACGTGCTGGTAGGTTCCGAATATGTCTTCGCGGGATGGTACGATGGAAAAGGTAGCATAACCAAAGATCCGAACAAGGCGTTCACCATTATAGTTGTCGATGGAGACGTTGAGGACATTGACATCATTCTCCCGGCTGTTTCAGATGCCAACTTCCGAGGAGTGGTCACCGGCCCAGACGGTCAGCCGCTTGCAAGGATAGAGTTGGAGGCTAAAGGAGCGGAAGACGGATTCCGGGTCAATACTGCACCAGACGGAACTTTCGATCTCGTGGTTCAACCCGGTTCTTACATTCTGAAAGTGAGTGCGGAAGCGGGTTCCCATTATGTATCTCTAGGATGGTACGACGGCAGCGGCGGCATAACCACTGATCCCAGCCAAGCGTTCGAATTAATCGTTGACGGCACGAACGTCCAAGACATTGCCATCATGCTTCCGTTTGTTTTCGATACCAACATCCGAGGATTTGTCACCGGCCCAGACGGTCGACCAATAGAAGGGATTGGATTAACCGTTAAAGGAAGGGGAGTGAGGCTTTGGGCCGAAACCAAACCAGGTGGCTCATTCCATATCGTGGCCACATCCGGATCATTCGTCATACAAGTTCTGGTGCCGGTGCGGACACCAGACGGTACCAATTTCCAATTCGTGGGGTGGTACGACGGCGGCGGCGGCATTACCACCGATCGCAGCAAGGCGTTCGAGGTTATAGTGGACGATGCCGACGTGGAAGGTATAAACATCATGCTCCCGAAGGACCCGGAAGATCTGCTATGACCAGTTCCAGGCACAAACCGTTCAACCCAAACTGGACGCTGCGGCTCGTAGCGTTTGTGGGAGGCACCACTGTACTTGAGGAATCGAGATTCCAGAGGACATCCGAATGAATTCCCCCATCCTGCGCCGGCTCCAACTACAAGACAATTAAGGGTCGGGCGGGCTGGCCCCCACGACGCTATAGCCCAACGGGTACGCCCGCAGTTGCCCTCTCAACAGCCGCCGTCAGCCACGAGTTTAGGCTCTTGCCCTCGGCGCGGGCGGCTGAACTTGCCGTCCGGTGTAGCGATGCCGGAATCCTTAGTGCAATTCTGCCAGAATAAGGCTTTTCCGGCTCCCGGCCGCGTTCCGCACAGAACTTCAGGTATTCGTTCACTGAGTCCTTGAACGCTATCCTGATCTCATCAATGGACCTTCCCTGAAAAGTAATCACGTCCCTGGTATTGACCACCGACCCGTGAAAGATGTCCGCTTCTTCCTCAAAGGTCACTGACGTCTGATAACCCTGGTAATTCATTTGATCCCTCACTCTGAAACCTCTACGGTGACCCGCGCTACGTCTATCTCATAGGCCCTTTTGACCGCCTGCGCCAGGTCGAATGCTGCCTGCATCTGATACCAGGTGGAGGCGCCGCCGCCAAATGCCTTGTCCAGGCGAATGGCCATCTCAGGCGAAATTCCCGAACGCCCGTTGACAAGGCTTGACAGCTGCTTCCGGCTTACTCCAAGCCGTCTCGCGGCCTCCGTTATGCTTAGGCCCAGTGGATCCAGGCAATCGAGACGAATGGATAGGCCCGGATGGGGCGGATTCTTCATAGCCATCTCTACTACTCCTTCCCTGGTCTAGTGATAGTCAATCAAGTTCACCTCATAGACGTTGCTTCCTTCGAAACGGAAGATTATCCGCCAGTTTCCCGATACGGTCACTGCCCAATAGCCGCTTAATGGGCCGCTCAGCGGATGCAGCCTGTACCCTGGTAGGTCTATGTGTCGCGGCCCCGTAGCCACGTCCAGCCTGGCCAAAATCCGCTCAATTTTATCCAGATTGTCGGGCGGAATGCGCCTACGGTCTCCCCTTTCGTACAGCCTGCGCAACCCCCTATGACGGAAACTTAGGATCATTCAGTTATCGTAACCAATTACTACTCAGGTTACAACAACGCAAACGGTCGACGTAGATGTAGATAGTAAGCACAGAATTCCCCCACCCGTGGTATCATTAACCCGCTATGGTCAGCACCAAAGAGCGGCCCTTCCAGATAACCGCCGACTTCCGGCCTACGGGAGACCAGCCTAAGGCCGTCGACCGCCTGGTGGAAGGCGCAAGTCAGGGACTCCACTACCAGACCCTCATGGGCGTCACCGGCAGCGGCAAGACCTTCACCATGGCCAACATCGTCCAGCACCTCCAGCGCCCGACCCTCGTCATCGCCCACAACAAGACCCTCGCCGCCCAGCTTGCCACGGAGTTCAGGGATTTCTTCCCCCACAACGCAGTGGAGTATTTCGTCTCCTACTACGACTACTACCAGCCCGAGGCCTACGTGCCTCAGACGGACACCTACATAGAGAAGGATTCCGACGTCAACGAGGAGATAGATAAGCTCCGCCACTCCGCCACCCGCTCCCTCCTCACCCGCCGCGACGTTTTGATAGTCGCTTCCGTGTCATGCATCTACGGCCTGGGAGACCCGGAGGAATACTACTCCTTCGTCGCGCCCCTTCGCGTCGGCGAAACCCGCACCCGCACCAGCCTTGTGCGTGACCTGGTGGCGATGCAATACGAACGCAACGACGTCAGCCTCGTTCGGGGCCGATTCCGCGTCCGTGGGGACACCCTGGAGATGCTGCCCGCCTACGAAGAGGTGGCCGTTCGCATCCAGTTTTGGGGCGACGAAATAGAGCGCATCGTCCAGATAGACCCCCTCACCGGCGAAATCCTCGCCGAACGTCAGGAGATGGAGATATATCCCGCCAAGCACTTCGTCACCTCCGAAGAGAAGATGCGCTTGGCCATTGAAGACATCCAGGGAGAGCTGACCGAGTGGGTGGCCCACCTGCGGGGCCAGGGCAAGATTCTGGAGGCCGCCAGGCTGGAGTCCCGGACCCGGTATGACGTGGAAATGATGTCCCAAGTCGGCTACTGCTCCGGCATTGAAAACTACTCCCGGCACATCGGCCGTCGCACCGCGGGCAGTACCCCCTGGACTCTCATGGATTACTTCCCCAAAGACTTCCTCATGTTCGTCGACGAGTCCCACATGACCCTCCCACAGCTGCGGGGCATGTACCACGGCGACATCTCCCGCAAGAATACGCTGGTGGAGTTCGGCTTTCGTCTGCCCTCGGCCCTGGACAACCGTCCCCTCAACTTCCGGGAGTTCGAGGACCACGTGAACCAGGTTGTCTTCGTCTCCGCCACCCCCGGCCCCTACGAAATGGAGGTGAGCAACAAGGTGGTGGAGCAGGTAATCCGGCCCACGGGCCTGCTGGACCCCGTCATCACCGTCAAGCCTACCCGCGGGCAGATAGACGACCTTATTGAGCAGATCCAGGCCCGGATCGAACGCGGTGAACGGTGCCTCGTCACCACCCTCACCAAGCGCATGTCCGAAGAGCTTGCCGACTACCTGCTGGAGATGGGCATACACGTCCACTACCTGCATTCGGAGATTCAGACCCTTGAACGCAGCGAAATCCTGCGGGACCTGCGCTTGGGCGTGTACGACGTCGTGGTGGGCATCAACCTGCTTCGGGAGGGACTGGACCTGCCGGAGGTCAGCTTAGTGGCCATTCTGGACGCCGACAAAGAAGGCTTTTTACGCTCGTCATCGTCGTTGATACAAACGGTGGGCCGCGCCGCCCGACACGTGGACGGGCAGGTCATCATGTATGCCGACAACGTCACAAAGTCTATGCACTTTGCCATCAGTGAAACCAACCGCCGCCGCCAGATTCAGGGCGACCACAACCAAAAGCACGGCATCGCTCCCCAGGGCATCCAGAAGGCGGTGCGCGACATTACAGAGCGGGTCAAGGGTGTGGCGGAGGAGCGAGCGCCCTACAAGGCGGAACGGAAGCTGATGTCTCAGGACGAACTCTTCCGGGTGGTCAAAGATCTGGAGATCCAGATGAAGAAATCCGCCAAGAACCTGGAATTCGAAAAGGCGGCCATGTTCCGGGACGAAGTGTTAGAAATCCGCCGCCTGCTAGCCATGGCCAAGAAGGACGCCCAGGCCCCCTCTTCCTTTTGACTCAAGGGGCCTTAGGGTGCTAGCATTCTAGTAGCAACAGACAAAACGTCTGGAGGTATGATATGGCCGAAGAGACGATTACTCGACAAGCAGTTATCGACACTATGAAGAATGTCTACGATCCGGAGATTCCGGTAAACGTGGTGGACTTGGGTTTGGTCTACGGTGTGGAGGTCGACGAAGGGGACGTGCACGTGCTGATGACCCTCACCGCCGCCGGCTGCGGCATGGGCCCCATGATTGCCCAGCAGGCGGAATGGGCCATCTCCGAACTGGAGGGAGTGGAAGACGTGGAGGTTGAGATGACCTTCGACCCGCCCTGGTCTCCCGAACTGATTACGGAAGACGGCAAGAAGCTCTTGGGCATCGACTAAGACAAGGCTTCCCAACAATACAAAAGGACCGGTGCTCGACTTAAATTGACCACGCCTCAGAGGCTCCCTACGCCCCAGGAAAAGGCCCGGCTGGACTCTATCCGGAAGACCTGGCAGCAACGCCGCGCCATCACCCAAAATCTCTCGGAAATCAAGACCAAGGTGGCCGTGTACAGCGGTAAGGGGGGCGTCGGCAAGACCACCGTGGCCGTCAACTTGGCCGTTACCCTTGCCAAGCAGGGCAATTCCGTGGGCCTGCTGGACGTGGACATCGACTGCCCCAACGTCACCAAGGTCTTGGGAATTACGGAGCCGCCCTCCCAGGTGAACGGCAAGCTCGTCCCTTCGGAGCGTTTCGGCGTCAAAGTAGTCTCTATGGGCTTCTTCCAGCAGAAGGAAGACGAGGCCATCATCTGGCGCGGCCCCATGGTGCACAACGCCATCAACCAGTTCCTCCAGCTCACCCAGTGGGGCCAACTCGACTACCTGGTTGTGGACCTGCCCCCAGGCACATCCGACTCTCCCCTGACGGTGATGCAGACCCTGCCCCTGGATGGCTTCGTCATGATCACCACTCCCCAGGCCCTGGCCCAACTGGACGCAAAGCGCTCCATCAACATGGTGCGCAAGCTGAACGTGAAGGTGCTGGGGGTGGTGGAGAACTATACCGGGGAGATTTTCGGCGAAGGCGCGGGCCTCGCCCTGGCCAAAGACTTGGAAGTGCCGTTCCTGGGTTCAATGGCCCTGCGAGCCGACTACCGAGACGTAAGCAAGCCGACGTCCCTCACCAGCAAGGCGGTGCGTCGGGAGTACGAAGGGCTGGTAAAAAAGCTCCAGGCCAGCCTGGCCGCCAACGCCGCCGGGGAGTAAAGCACTCCCCTGGGTCCCTTACGCTGTAGTCAACTTCTCTACCATGCCGTTCCAACCAACTCTGAGTGCGGTCGGGACGCTGGCGTCCTCTAGCATAGAGATAAACGTTTGGTTAAATATCTCCCTGCCTCTCCTTCCAACGGTGGTCAGGACCATCATTAGCCATTCTTTAATGTCAACGAAATTCACCTCATGGCCTTGAGCGAAATATTGTCTCATCTGCTGTTTCGCATCTGATTCAGCTTCTGCAGATGTTACAAAGAACAGATAATCCTCCAATCCCTGCGGTGCAATCTTAGTGTTGAATGTTGCAATTATTCGCGACCTATCTACGGTTCGTTCAGTAACCTCGGCAGTAAGGAGGACTTTCCCTTTGCTTTCAATTGTAATGTCTCCCCCTGCCCCTGAAGCCGTATCTGCGACATTGATCCCCTGATAAAACACATCCCAATCCAAGTCCATATATTTCTTGATAGTGATGAACCCTGCGGCGACCAATAGAACCGGAAATCGCCCGCCGCTTTGTGTCTCCAGTAATCTGGAAATTAACTGGTCAAATTGTTCTAGGCTTATCCTGTGAAGTCTGGAAAGAGGAACATTCGCCTGCTCTCTCAGCTCCACGAAATTGTATATAACGTAGGTGAGAAGATCTAGCAGTTCGGCATCTTTCGATGCCTTGGCGATGTGCCCAAGAACGACTATCAGGCTGTCATAACCCTCCTTATCCCGCAGGCCGTCTCTAGTTGTTGGGGTAAACTCCACGGATCTTCTGAAGACGCTCAGATACGGTCCGCGAGAACACGGGATACGCTTGTCCTGCAAAAACCGATTGACAACCCTCTCGTCTAAGCTGCGCCCACTGAAAGCATTCGCCCCTTGCCTAACGTAAGGCTGGCGGATATCTATTCCCTTGTCTTGGATGCGAGCGACCAGACAGCCTAGCAGTACTTCTCTGTAAGCTTGGGTCCGAGATGCAAATATTGCCTGACAAGCCTGACTAATGTGGCTGGAAGCCTTTGGTGGAGATCCTTTGAGAAAAAGCCTCTCGGCTTCGGTGTAACTGCCTTCCAGGAGGCTCCGTGCCTGTTCGTAGTCAATGGACATCGCAAGCGGGATTCAGAACAGCATTAGAAGTTTGTCCATAGGGCCTCTTGGCGCAAGCCCTTGGAAGAGTGGATACTCTTGGGTGGTGCGTCGTGCCTCTTCCATCCCCTGTATAAGTCCGACATCAATTCGCACTTATATCCGGAGACGGCCACCATCCCTTCGCAGTCTACAAGGGCCGCCGCTAAATCCGCGTGCTCGTCTTCAGTCATCTCGAACTTATAGGCTTTGTTGTCTCCTCGTGTGCTATGTACGTAGGGTGGGTCGCAGTAGAACAGAGTCTTGGGGCCGTCGTACAATCTAATAACTTCGATGGCAGGGCGATTTTCAATCTGTACCCTCAAGAGTCGCTCCGCGATTCCAGGTAGACCTTTCACGCTACCTAACCACCTGGAAACGACCCCGCTCATGCCCGCCCGGCTGGTGTTCTTGCAGTTGGCCCATCTCCCCAGGGTTGCCGTCTGTGCCAGGCCCGTTCTGGCCTGTCGCGCTCGCACGAAGAAACGGCGCGCCCTCTCCACGTCCGAAATCCTCTCATCTCGACCGTTCAGAGCCACGTAGAACTCCTCACGGGAAAAGGGAGTCAAGCCTATTTGCTCGATAAGCTCATCCTTTGAATCGCGCAGCACCTTGAAGAAGTTAGAAAGTTCGCCATCAATGTCGTTATAGGTCTCCACAGGTGCGGGATTGCGGTTGAGGAGAACAGCGGCTGAACCCCCAAAAGGTTCGCAGTAGTGGTGACATTCAGGGAGGAGGGGTAGCAACCAGTCTAGGTGGCTGTACTTGCCACCATACCATCCGAAAGCTATAGAGCGTCGCGGACGCCGCAAGACCTGTCTGGAAGGCTGCTCCGTGAGATTTGCCAAGGAAGGGTCTAGATATATCGGTGAGGGAACTCTAGCCATTAGGGTAGCTGATTCCTCTTTGTAATGCATGTCCAGTTAGTATGCCATTACTCTAGCAGTTTTGCGTTGGCTCGGCTACCACTCAGCAACTGAGCATTCGGAGTGTCGGTACGATGGAACGGCTCTTGTCCCTACAGCAGATTTCTACCCATACGGACAATCCGTCTATATGAAGAAAGCGTTTCCCTAGCGGAAGTAGCGGAAGAAACTGTAGTAAAGGAGGGAGATTCTAAGTGGCTACCCCGCCCGCTCCGCTTCTAGCTTGGCGTCTTCACCACCGGGCGTGACTTGCCCGGGTCTCCGGCGGCCACCACGCCCTCCTCCTCCAGCAACTCAAGTAGCTGCATAGCTCGCGTGTAGCCAATCTGCAGCCGCCTCTGGAGCATAGCGGGCGACACGTGTTGGTACTTCTCGCACAGCTCCCGCGCCTTCTCTAACAGGTCGTCCTCCAACGGCTCCCGCACGTCTTCTTCGTCCTCGTCCGGCTCTCGCAAGGGCATGTCCGGCAGCGGCGGTCCCTTCTGTTCCTTCCAGAAATCGATCACCGATTCGAACTCCGAATCCGCCACGAAGGCGCCCTGAATTCGCTGGGACGTTGGGGATTGGGCCGAAAGGTAAAGCATGTCCCCCTTGCCCAGAAGCTTGTCCGCGCCGGAGCCGTCCAAGATCACCCTGGAGTCCACCTGGGAGGCGACGGCGAAGGCGATACGGCCCGGAACGTTGGCCTTCAGCAGGCCCGTGACCACCTTTACCGACGGTCGTTGGGTACACAGAATCAGATGTATGCCCGTCGCTCGTCCGAGCTGGGCCAGTCGCACCAAGGATTGTTCAACCTCGAACCCGGACGTCATCATCAGGTCTGCCAGCTCGTCGATTATCAGCAGGGCGTAGGGCATCTGCTCCTTGCTTCTCTGGTTGTAACCGACAATGTTGCGAACGCCGATATCCTCCATGAGCTTGTATCTATGGAACATCTCCCGCAGCAGGGCGGCCAAAACGTCCAGCACCTGGTCGGGGTCAACTATGACCGGCGAATAGAGATGGGGAATTCCGTTGAAGGGCGTCAACTCCACCCGCTTGGGGTCTACCATCAACATCCTTAGCCGGTCCGGCCGGTTGGACAACAGAAGTGACATAACCACCGAGTTGATGCAGACGCTCTTGCCGCTGCCCGTGGAGCCGGCAATGAGCAGATGGGGAAGGCTCAACAGGTTCGCAACCACAGGCTCTCCGCCCGTGTCCTGACCAAGGGCTATGGGCAACCCTCCGTGTTTAACAATCTTCTGAAATTCAGGATCGGTAACCACGGATTTCAATGGGACGATGCTGGGATTCGGGTTGGGGACTTCCAATCCCACGAAGCCTTCTCCCGGCACCTGGGGTTGAATTCTGAGAGAGGACGTCTTAAGCGCCAGCGCCAGGTCCGCCTCCCGCGAAACGATGCTCTGTACCTTCACGCGCCCGAGGTCCACGGAGGACTTCTCGTCCGCGGCTTTGTTGTCACGGTTCTTCTTGATGCGGCCGGGCACCAGGCCGAACCGGATAATCCGCGGTCCCGTCTTGATGTCCGTGACGGAAACCTCCACCCCATAGTCGGCCATGGTGGACTCTATGCAGGTAGCCATCTCGGAGAGGGTCTCCTGGGGCGCCGACTTCACAGTGCCATTTTCCAGCAAGTCCAGGCTGGGAAGTTTCCATACGGAGGCCGTTTTGCCGTCGTCGAAGGAAGCGCCGTTGACGGACGCAACCTCAGCCTGTTGGGGCGCCTGCAACTCCTCGGACTCCAGCATCTTGCTGACGCGTCCCGTAGCTTCCTGCGCCGATTCTTCGCCTTTGCCGCTCATGCCTTTGAACTTCTTCCAGAGCAAGCCGGGCAGAGCAGCGATCCCTCGCCCCACGGACAGCAGTCCCACGCCTATGTAGCGCGCTATCGAAGCGGCGCCCGCTTCGGAACCGGTCACGTGCCAACGGTAGAGGAAGACGACCGCCAACAACAGCAGACTTCCCAGAACCTTGGGTACGCCGAACAGGAGGGGATACCCTCCGAAATAGCTGCCCCAGCTTCCCGACATCCCGACCTCGTCCAGTGCGCCGAATTCCTGATAGAAGAAGGAGAGGCCCCCCAGAACGGCCATCACGAACAGGGCTGAGCCGACCCAGTAGTGGGGATGGTCCCTGAAGCTCTGCCGGGCGAAGATGAGGGAGGCCACGAAGGCGGCCAGCCACATGCCGACGGGGAGGTAGCCATATCCCAGGTACGTCCAGACGCGCTCTCGCAGGTCTACCATGAAGTAGAGGGTAGCGGCGGGGGCGATCACCAGGGCCAGAAAGGCCAAGACCCAGATTCCGTAGCGAGTAGTCAGGAATAAGAGGAGCTTCTTCACCGGGTTTGTACCGAGCCTTTCCGAGGTTTACGCTATGAGCGCAGTCAGACCTCCAGGGTCACCGGTACAATCATAGGTCGTCGGCCCATGTCCTTGTAAAGAAGCCTGCGGGCGATTTTCTTCACATTTTGGGTTATGTAACTTACGTCTACGGGATATGTGGCTTGACGGTCGAGGGAATCTAGGATATCCGACGCCATTCGGCTGAAGACTTGCTCCCGCCTCGCATCATCCGTGAAGCCGCTGGAAACCACCGCCGGCTTCTCCACAGGTACCCCCGTTTCCCGGTCGATGCTAACTACGATGATGACTACGCCGTCCTTTGCCAGCGTTCGTCGGTCTTCCAGCACAGGGCTGTCGGGGTCAATAGGATTCAGTCCGTCCAAGTAGACGTTGCCTGCTTTCGTTTCGTCCAACCGCCGCCCGCCCGACTCCGAAAGCTCCAGCACGTCCCCGTCCTGAAGCAAGAACGCGTTGTTTTCCTTAACGCCCATCTGCTCTGCCAGAGCGGCGTGGGCTGCCAACCCCCGGAATTCGCCGTGAACGGGAATGAAGAAGCGGGGCTTGGTGAGTGTGAGCACCGTCTTCAGCTCCTCCCGAGCGGCGTGGCCGTGGACGTGCACAGTGGCGATGCGGTCGTAGAGGACGCGTGCACCCCGCCGCACCAGGTTGTTAATAGTCCGGTTCACGACTTTTTCGTTGCCCGGAATGGCGGAGGCGGAGATTATCACTGTGTCTTTTGGCAAAATGCGAATCTGTCGATGATCGTCTCTGGCGATGCGTACTAGGGCGGAGGAAGGCTCTCCCTGGCTGCCTGTGGTGATGAGAACTACCTGCTCCGGCGGCAGCTGCGCGGCCCTCTGGAGGGACACCAGCACGCCCGGCGATGATTTGATGTAGCCCATCTCCGAGGCCATAGCCACGTTGTCCACCATGCGCCGCCCCGCCACGGCCACCTTGCGGCCGTGGGCCTCTGCTGCGTCTAGCACAAGCTGGATGCGCGATATGAGGGAAGCGAAGGTGGCCACCAGCACCCGTGCCGGCGCCTCGCCTATGGCCTTCATCAACGTATCCCCCACTATTTGCTCAGAAGGCGTGTAGCCTTCCGTCTCTGCGTAGGTCGAATCCGAAAGGAGCGCAAGCACACCCTCTTCGCCGAAGCGTCCCAATGCCCTGAGGTCCGTGATGCTTCCGTCCACGGGCGTGTAGTCGATCTTGAAGTCCCCCGTGTGCACTACGAGTCCCGCCGGCGTCCGAATGGCCAGCCCGAAGGCGTCGGGGATGCTGTGGCTTACCCTGAACGCCTCCACCTCGAAAGGCCCAACTTGGAAGGGCTTGCCCTCCTCGATCAACCGGAGGTCGGAGTCCCGTAGGAGGCCGTAGTCCCGCAGCTTGACCTTGATCAGCCCTTGGGCCAGCCGTGGCGCGTATACCGGTACATTGAGTTGGGGCAGTACGAATGGCAGGGCGCCGGTGTGGTCTTCGTGGCCGTGGGTAATCAGGATCGCCCGGACCTTGTGGCGGCGTTCCAGGAGGTAGGAGATGTTGGGGATGGCTATGTCCACACCCGGCGCGTCCTCTCCTGGAAAGAGGATGCCGCAATCCACTACGACTATGTCGTCCCCCCACTCCAACACCATCATGTTTTTGCCGATTTCCCCAAGGCCGCCCAGGGGAATCAGCTTCAGCTGGGTATTGGCCACTTACCGGCCTTGTGAGAACATGTCAAGCTGCTGGGCTGGTGGCTTTGGCTCCTCGACCGTAGGCGCCGCCTTGTCTACCAGGCCGGGAATTGCCTTGAAGTCATTCTCGATGACGCTCCGCAGATTCCCGTTGTGGAGGGCGGCCGCCGGATGGTACATGGGGTAGATTGTTCGTCCTTCCACCTGCCGGGCCTGTGCCCTCACTCGGCCGATGGTCTGGTTGGGGATGAAGCGGGCCATGGAGAACCGACCCAGGGTAACGATGACCTTGGGGTTGATGATTTCAATCTGTTCGTCCAAGTGCTTGCGGCAAGCCTCAATCTCCCCCGGCAACGGGTCTCGATTGTTCGGCGGCCGGCACTTCACTACGTTGGTAATAAAAACGTCCTCCCTCTTGAGACCGGAAGAGGTGATTAGCTGGTCCAGAAATTTGCCAGCGGGGCCCACGAAGGGAAGTCCCTGGCGGTCCTCATGGAACCCGGGCCCTTCGCCAATCATCATGATCTCAGCGGTGGAGGGGCCGTCCCCGGGCACCGCTTTAGTTCGGGTCTTGCTCAACGGACAGTCGATACACTGTTCTATCCGCTTGGCCAGTTCTTCAAGTCGGGTCATGGCCGGCAACCTCGCGGCAAGCTGTACCGACCAAGTGTATCACAGAAAGCCCACGGTTTTCCCATCCCCAGCCTGCAGGCATCCTCGTCACACCCTTAGTCTCACCTGCGTAAGGAGGCCTTTGAATAACCGCCACTCCGGCCCCGAGCCGGAATCCAGAGCCGGCGATTCGGCAGTGAACCACATGTCCATTCTGCCGAAAATCGTCTCTATCCGGTGATTGCGCAAGGTCTCAGTAGCAGGGGCATTCGGCGGGATGGGTACCCGTATGGTCAACCCTCCTCGACGCCCCTCTTGAGTTTGCATCTCGTTGCGCCGACAATGTACAATCGCTTCATTCCACCAACTGGCGTTCTGCCAAGTCGCGATATCAAAGGAGCGGTCCCAATGGCCATCGTCGACACCCTTGAAGCGGTACGCAAGCTTCGGGAAGCGGGCATGAACGAGACCCAAGCTGAAGCAGTAGTCGAAGTCATTGGCAGCGCATCGACCAATCTCATGACAAAGGACGACGCAGCCGTGCTGAAAGCCGAAATAAGGGCGGACGTATTCCGCGTCGAGACCGGCGTCTACCGCGTCAAGGCGGACGTCTACCGCGCCTTGTGGATTCAGGGCATCGGAATTGTCGCCATCGTCGGAACCTTCATAGCTATCGCCACGGCCCTCGGCTGACCATTGGCCGGTCGGGCCGGCCCGGCTGTTATTCGTCCCCGACGCCTTGGCCTCTGAGATAGTCTATGGCGTCCTGCACTGTGATTATCTGCTCTGATTCCTCGTCGGAAATGGAAATCTCCTTGTAGTCGGTGGTGAATTCTTCCTCGAAGGCCATTATTAGTTCAACCTGGTCCAGAGAGTCGGCGTTGAAGGTCTCCGTAAATGAGGCCTCCGGGACCACCTGGTCCTTTTCTACGCCGAGCTTGTCTACGACGATGGCCATGACTCTTTCCTCAATTGTTGCCATGCTTTTCACCCTTTTGACGCGTGCTTGCTTTGGATTCCGGTCGGTCCAGTTCCATTAGAGACCCCAACACGCCATTCACGAACCTGTGAGAGCTTCCGCTTCCGAAGGTCTTGGCCAGTTCCACAGCCTCGTTGATTGCTACCTTGGGAGGCGTGGAACCTGCGTATCTTATTTCGTATATGGCTATCCTCAGAACGTTGCGGTCGACTATTGAAATGTGGGCCACCGGCCAGGCAGGGGCCAATTCCCCTATTGCACCGTCTATATCTTTCAAATTATCGGCTATTCCCTGCACCAGACCCAGGGTAAAGCCCCTTCCCGCGGCCCCCAGAAACTCTTCCCTCAGGAGCCTTTCGGCTGACGCTTTCGGCGAATGGTCGGAAGCGTCAGCTTCGTATAGAGCCTTGAGCGCCACTCCCCTAGCTTTACTGCGAAGAGGTGCGGCCTGTTTGGAAACCATGGGATCGGGTCTTCTGGCAGGGACTACAGCAGCGGATACTGCTCGGCTACTCTCTGTGCCGAGCTTGAGTCGCCCACGTTCGCCGTCTTGGCCTGGCGGTCAATGCGCTTGACCAGGCCGGACAGGACGCGTCCGGGGCCGAACTCTACGAAGGTGGTTACCCCCATGTCTATCATGGATTCCACTGACTGCTTCCACTGGACGCAGTGGCAGATCTGGCTCTCCAACTCCTGCTTGATCTCCTCCCCGGTGGTTAACTGCTGTCCGGAGAGGTTGGCTACTATGGGCGCAGTGGGTGAGTTGAAGGTGCTCTCCTCCAGGGCCTTGCTCAGGCTGTCCTGAGCCGGGGCCATTAATTGAGAATGAAACGCTCCGGCCACCGCTAGAGGTATTACCCTCCGGGCACCGGCGGCTTTGGCCGACTGCATGGCCACCTCTAGGGCGGCCTTGTCTCCGCTGATGACTATCTGGTCGTGGGAGTTGACGTTGGCAATTTCAACGCCCGCCTCCCGGCAAATTTCTGCCAGGGTATCCTCGTCCAACCCCAATATCGCCGCCATGCCGCCGGAGCGGTACTCCGCGGCCATCTGCATCAAGCTGCCCCGACGCTGCACCAATTGAATACCATCCACCAGGTCCAGGACTCCGGCGGCTACGAGGGAGGTATACTCCCCCAGGCTGTGGCCGGCGAAGGCCACGGGCGCTACGGGTTCGCACATTTCTAGCTCCTCCAGGGCGGCAAGTGACGCCAGGGAGGTGGCCATAATGGCCGGCTGGGAGTTCACGGTCTTCTGCAAGTCACAGGAGGGCCCGTTGAACATCAGCTTGGTTAGGGAAAAGGATAAGGACTCGTCTACGGTATCAAGAACTTCTTTGGCTCGTAGGGAGGTCTTGTAGAGTTCCTGGCCCATCCCTACGAATTGAGAACCCTGGCCTGGGAATATGAAGGCAATTCCAGGCTTGTTTTTTGTTTTCGTAACGTCCCCCTTAACGAATTTAATCGAGTAGAACAAAAAATGGTTAGGAAAGTTAAAAAGGGTTACTGGGAAACCGTTATATTTCTTCTTCGACACCTCCTGGCCTGAAGATTTGCCGACCTTTGTAGAACCCACACTTGGGGCAAGCCCGGTGGGGAAATTTGGCCGCGCGGCACTGCGGACAAAGGGAAAGATGTAAAGGTTTGAGCCGGTAGGCCTGATGTTTCTGGCGGCTTCTGCCCCGGCTCAGTTTTTTAGTTGGTAGGGCTCCCATTAGCGGCCTCTCTCTCTGGATGAACCCAAGGTAGCCAACTCCCTCCAGCGGGGGTCCGCGGGGAGTTCCTGGCCCTGGGGCCGGTGATTATGATTATGTGTTTTGCCATAGACGCCGCAGCTTGGGCAGATGCCCACACACTGGGGATGGCATAGAATTTTTGCGGGTAGATTAAGTATGAGGTGCTGTGGAGCGACTTCCCCCAAGTCGAGAACTCCGTCGGAATCGACGAAGAACTCAGTGTTCTCCAAGCCGTTGGACTGCGTCTCGCCGGTCCTATACAACTCAGTAAAATCGGCGCGGACGGGCTGTCGGAAGCTCAGGCGCCGGTCACAGACCTGGACAGTCTGTACCCTCAATTGGGCCTCCGTCCAGACGCCTTGCCCAGAGTCCAAATGAATACGGGTCAACCTAAGCTGTCCTTGGATCCGCTCGCCTGTCACCGGCTCTGCGGTTCCTGCCTCGTCCACCTCCAAGCCCCACTGGCAGCCCACTGGTTCCCGTAAGAGATCAGAAACATTATGTTGCATATAGTTGTTAAACGCTTTGCGAAAGACGGCAAATTATAGGTTTAGAAATTGAGCTATGTCAAGGATTTGCACTCGTTCACCAATTTTTTACTTATCTACTTGACAGGTCAGGATGGGATATGCAAACATACGTACATGGCCATGGTCAATTGCGGTGCAGATTCCAGACCGTAGTGAGGGCTGGTTTCTAGCAATCTTCACCATGAAGATTGTAGGAGGAATGACTGCTATAGTTTGGGTTCGGCCATGGGCATCTACAACATCGGTATTAGAGTTGATGGCTGCCGCCGTTGTAGTAAGTGCTGCTACAACGGCTATCATAACTCAGGGGGGCACCATGTTAGCTGAACGCTACCTACGCAGACGTTTTCAAGAAGGACGGGAACAGGAACGTAGACAGTTAGCTCGTCGGATGGCGGAGCTAACCCCTAAAGAGCGTCTGGAGGAGATCAATCGCCTAATTGCAGAGACACGGGGCATAATCGATAAGCACGGTAGATAAACTCCAACAGAGAAGTAAAATCAGAGATTAGTCGGCATGTAGATAACAATTCTTCTCTCTCGATTAGGTTCTGTGGCGCTAACTGGTAGATTGCAAGCATCACAAGGCGTAAGCAGAATTACTAACGACTGAACTCTGCTACGTGTAGGGCCTTGCCTCCATGCTCTCCCTGATAAAACTCACAATGGCACTCGTGGATGCGCCGGGTCCGAATATGCCCCTTAGCCCCATTCCCCGAAGCTCCGGCTGGTCCTCCAGGGGTATGATGCCGCCCGCCACCAGAAGCACGTCTTCCATGCCGTTTTCCCTGAGCCCTGAGATGATTTCCGGAAAAAGCGCCATGTGGGCGCCGGATAGAATGCTGAGGCCGATGACGTCCACGTCCTCCTGGAGGGCCGTCTCCACAATCATCCGGGGCGTCTGCCGTATGCCGGTGTAGACGACCTCCATGCCCGCGTCCCGGAGTGCACGGGCGATGACCTTCGCGCCCCGGTCGTGGCCGTCCAGCCCGGGCTTTGCTACCAGCACCCTGATTATGCGTTCCGGTTCAGCCATGATGCCCTTCGCGTTCATTTGTCTCCGTCGGAAGAGGGATCCACTTCCACGCTCTGCACCAGCTCTGTCAGCACGCCGTGGACGGACCGGGGATGGATGAAGGCAATGAGGCCGGAAAGTCCCTCCCGCGGAGCTTCGTCTATTACTTGGAGACCCTGGGACTTGACGGCCTCCAACCCGACGACCACGTCTTTCACGTTGAAGGCAAGATGGTGCAGTCCTTCGCCCCGACGCTCGATGAATCGGCCCACGGGAGTCTCCGGCCCCGTCGGCTGCAGCAGCTCCAGCCGAGTCTGTCCCACCTCAATCAGCGCCGCCCGAACGCCCTGGTCCTCCAGTTCCTTCACTTCCGGCATGGGCACGCCAAAGGTCTGCCGGAAGAAGGCCAATGCCCTCTCCACGTCAGCAACCGCCACACCCACGTGGTCCACGTACTCCACGACGCACGTTTTACTCAATATCTTCGTTCCTTATACAACTCGGATTGGTGAATAGGCGATGATCTGGCGAATCAATATCTTCAAAGGGTAAAAAACTCATAGCTGAAACTTCTGAAGCATCTGTCGGGCTATGACCAAGCGCTGCACCTCGGAAGTACCCTCGTAGATGCTGGTGACCCGGGAATCCCGGAAGTAGCGCTCCACGTCGGACTCCTTGAAATAACCGTAGCCGCCATGAATCTGCAGGGCGTTGGAGCACACCCGGAAGCAGGCCTCGGAGGCGTAAAGCTTTGCCATGGACGCGGCCTCCAGGTAAGGCTCGCCCCGGTCCTTTAGGGTGGCGGCGTGCATGGTCATGGTCTGGCTGGCGTAGATGTCCGTGGCCATGTCGGCGATCATGAACTGGATGGCCTGATGCTCCGCGATGGCTTTGCCGAAGGTGCGACGCTGCTGGGCGTACTGCGCCGCCGACTCGAAAGCCGCTATGGCGATGCCGATGCACTGGGCCGCTATGACGATGCGGCTGGAGTCCAGAATTGCCATGGCGTACCGGAAGCCTCGGCCCACCTCGCCGATGAGGTTCTCTCGCGGCACCTCCACGTCCTCGAAGGTCATCTCCACGGTGCTGGAACCCCTCATGCCCATCTTCCCCTGCTGCTTGTTCACCTGAAACCCGTCGGAATCTCCGTCCACCACAAAGGCAGTGACGCCCCGATGCCTCATGCTCCGGTCCACGGTGGCAAAGACCACCGTGGCATGGGCAACGTCGCCGTTGGTTATGAATATCTTGCTGCCGTTGAGCACGAATGCTCCGTTGCGCTCCGTCGCTGTCGTTTGAAGAGCGGCGGCGTCAGAGCCGGAACCAGGTTCCGTCAATGCCCAGGCCAGGATCTTCGAGCCGTCCACGGCGCCGGGGATGTACCTCGACTTCTGCTCCTCGTTCCCAAACTGGTTGACGGTCTCCAACCCCAGGGAGCGGTGGGCCAGCAGGTTCACCGCAGAGGCGGCGTCGCCCCTGGATACTTCCTGGATGGCGATGACCATCTGGCGGTGGCTGCCGCCGCTGCCGCCGAAGGCCGGGTCCACGCCGATGCCCGCAAGACCCAGGCCCACCATGCTGCGCCAGACTTCCCAGGAGAACTCTTCCTTCTCGTCCATCTCCCGGGCGCGGGGCTTGAGTTCCCTATCGGCGAACTCCCGCACCACCGCCTGCAGCATCCGCTCCTCTTCAGTCAATAGCAGGTCTACCATGTTGGACCCCTTGATTCTCGTATTGGTGACGACGATAGTCCGGCACTCTTCACATACTATGTATAACAGAAGACGCCCTGTTCTGGACAATCTGCCCATGGCGATACATTCCCCGTAGGGGCGGTTCGCGAGCCGCCCGCTCACCGCTGATAACCATTTCCCTACCCACACCCTACAACGCCACCATCTCCCGCTGCTCTCCAAACACCCCACGAAAAACGTCGCACATCTCCCCAGTCCCGTGAGGGAAAGGGTGGAAGATCAGTTCTTGGCTCTAAACGGACGCCATCGATTCTGCGTCCTGGATGTACTCGATAGTTTCCCTAACGTCGCGAATAATATCCTCTGCCGGTTCCAGTATCCCGTCATAGAAACAGGCGCCGTGCAAGAATGACTGGCGCTGACCGTAGCGGAGGCGCAACGGTTCAAGTGCTGAGTCTTGCCCGCGCAGCCGCCGGAGCATCCGCATTGTCTGGCCGGAGGTCCGCGGCTCCTCCCCGGTGCGGGCCAGAATCATTGCGTCGGTGGCCCGCTTCGTGGCGCACCAAGCTTTCTCTGCGGCGTTTCGCAGCCTGCCCTGATCCAGCATTTCCAGGGCGTCATCATACAGGCCTCTGGCGTCGGCGAAAATTAAGCCTACCTTTTTGGTTTCCAGCATTGAACCTCGCTTTGCTGGCGGCGGATCCGCCCAGCGAATAACTAGAATAGTAGATCAGTTCATTCATTGGCTTTGAACCTGTTGAAACGACCCCTACAGCCCAACCATCTCCCGCTGCTCGCCGAAGACCCCGCGGAACACGTCGCATATCTCCCCCAGGGTGCAGTAGCTTTCGACGCACTCCAGGATGGCTTCCACCGTGTTGTCGTCGGTAAGCGCCACTTCCTCCAATCGGGCCAGCGCCGCCGACGCAGCCGCCCCGTCTCGCTCTCGCCGCACGCGTTCCAGCCGCGCCGTCTGCCGATGGGCCGCCTCTTCGTCCACCTTCAGCGAACTGCCGTCCGGCGGGTCCTCCGTGCGATACTTGTTCACCCCAACGATGGTCCGCCGTCCCGCCTCCACGTCCATCTGGTGCTGATACGCCGCCTGGTGAATCTCCCCCATCTGAAAACCCTGCTCCAGCGCGGTCACGGCGCCACCCATTTCGTCTATGCGGCGTATGTACTCCCACGCCCCTTCCTCAAGCCGGCGGGTCAGGTCTTCCACGTAGTAGGAGCCGCCCAGCGGGTCCACCACGTCGGTGATGCCCGTCTCGTGGGCCAGAATTTGCTGGGTGCGAAGGGATATCTGTACCGACTCCTCGGAGGGCAGCGAAAGGGCTTCGTCCCTCGAGTTCACGTGTAGCGACTGGGTGCCCCCCAGAACCGCGGCAAGGGCCTGCAGCGTGGTGCGGACCACGTTGTTGTTGGGCTGCTGGGCCGTGAGAGTTACCCCCGCCGTTTGTGTGTGAAACCGAAGCCGCATGGAGCGGGGATTGCGGGCGTGGAAGCGTTCCTTCATTATCCTGGCCCACATCTTCCGGGCCGCCCGGAATTTGGCAGCCTCCTCGAATATGTTGTTATGGGACACGAAGAAGAAGGACACTCGTCCGGCGAATTCGTCCACGTCCAGTCCCGCGTCCACTGCCGCTTGAACGTATTCGATGGCGTTCGCGAAGGTGAAGGCAAGCTCCTGTACCGCCGTCGCGCCGGCCTCCCGCATGTGGTAGCCGCTCACGCTGATGGTGTTCCAACGGGGAATGTTGGCAGAGCAGTACTTGAACACGTCCACCACCAGCCGCATGGAAGGCTTGGGCGGATAGATGTAGGTGCCCCTGGCGATGTACTCCTTGAGAATGTCGTTCTGTAGGGTGCCGCTGATGCTGGAAAGGGGAACGCCCCGCTTCTTGGCGACGGCTGCGTAGAGGCACAGGAGCACCGACGCCGTGGCGTTGATGGTCATGGAGGTGCTGACCTTGTCCAGGGGGATGCCCTCCAGCAGCGTCTCCATGTCTTCCAGGTGGCAGATGGGCACGCCCACCTTGCCCACCTCGCCCCGGGCCAGCGGATGGTCCGAGTCGTAGCCTATCTGGGTGGGCAGGTCGAAGGCCACGGAGAGGCCCGTTTGGCCCTGCTCCAGCAGGTACCGGTAGCGTCGGTTTGACTCCTCCGCCGTGGCGTAGCCGGAATACTGCCGCATAGTCCAGAGACGGCCCCGATACATCGTCGGCTGAACCCCGCGGGTAAAGGGATACTCGCCGGGGTTGCCCAGGTCCTGCTCATGGTCGAAGCTGCTGCCGCGAAGGTCATCGTCGGCGTAGACCGCGTCCACGTCCAACCCCGACTCTGTGGCGAAGGCGTCGCCTCGCTGCGACCGAGCCTTCAAAGCCGGTTCCAACGTCCGCTCCCGCCACTGCTCCTTGTCGCTGCTGCCCAAACCGCCACGCCTCCAAAGGGGATGCCCCAATTCTAACCCCCACCACGCCCCCACTCAACCGCGGCGGGGAATGTTTGAGGTGGTTGGAGCGTGAGGGCACGAAAGTTGGACATGCGGCAGGACAATGTCAACCTAAATGTCCAAAGAATACAGGCGTAACTCACGCCTAGCCTAATTTGGACAGTGACCATGTCAATGTCCTATTCTTGGAAAGTAGAGTATACTAATAAATGCTACGAATTAGAGTAGCCGGAATGTCATTTAACTGTGGGAGGTAAGAGTTGCCCCGCTGGAACGTGCACTTCGAGATGTACGTACGCTCTCAGAACCCGGAGTTAGTGGCCATGGTTGCAAAAGCTCACGCCTTGGCTTCGGTTATTCACGGTATACCCATACCGCCTTATCTACAGAATAAACTCGACACGTTGAATATTGCCAGGGCAGTGAGAGGCACTACCGGCATTGAGGGCACGGAAGTTTCTGAGGAAGAAGTGCGAGACATCCTTGAGGCTCCAGAGGATGAACGAGTCCTTCCCCCATCGCGCGCCCGGGAGGAGAAAGAGGTCAGAAACGCCACTGAGCTAATGTACCGCGTATCCGAAATCTTGGACCAGGATCCCCATGCCCCTATTAGTGAGCAGCTCATACGGGAATTTCATCACATTACTACAAAGGGAATAGATTATCCCCATAACGTACCGGGGCGATACCGTACCTTTCCCGTGCGCGCCGGCGCATACTCACCGCCCCAATCCGGCGACCATGTGCAGACTCTAATGAGAGAATTCATCGAATGGTTCTACTCTGGCGAGCCTCAGGGTTGGGATCCCGTGATTCGAGCCATTGTGGCTCACTTCTTTGTTGTCAGTATCCACCCCTTTGGAGATGGCAATGGACGGACTTCTAGGGCCGTTGAAAGCTATCTCCTCTACCAGGCGAGAGTTAATCCCAGAGGCTTCTATTCGCTTTCAAACTACTACTACAAGAATCGTGATAGCTATATCGAAATGTTGAATTGGGTGCGATTCAAGAGCGATCCGGATCTGACGCCCTTTGTAGTCTTCGCATTGCGCGGGCTGGTCGAGCAGCTAGAGGAAGTGCATGCCGAAGTCCTTGCAGAGGTTCGTCTGATTTCCTTCCGGGACCTAGCTCGAGAAATGCTCTCCAGTCAAGGCAAGTTAGGAACTCCCGCAGGCAGAAGACAGTTGGATTTTCTCTACGGGCTTAAGGACGCAACTATATCGCTGAGAGAACTACGTTTGGGAATACATCCCCTATCGCGACTCTATCGGAACGTTACGAATAGGACGCTGATGCGCGATGTGAAGTCTCTGAAGGATCTTGGTCTGGCGAAGGTAGAGGGAGATATCTTAAGGGCCAACCTTGAATTGATGACCCAGTTCACAGCCCTCCGAAGACCAGCGGTCTCTAAACGCCAACAGCCCCCCCTAAACCCCCACCCCACCCCTCAACCCCGCCGACAGTAGGCGCCGGTGATACCCTCCGTCCCCGTACAACTGCTCCTGCACCCGCGCTCGCCGGGTGAATAGCTGCAGGTTGTGCTCCTCCGTGAACCCCACCGCGCCGTGGCACTGGACCGCCGTGGCGCACACGCGCATGTAAGCGTCGCTCACCCACGCCTTGGCCACCGAAACCTCCCGGTGGGCCCGCAGCCCTTCCGAAATCCGGTATGCCGCCTGGTACACCGCGTACCGGCTCCCCTCCAGGTCGATGGCCATGTTCGCGCAGTGGTGCTGCAACGCCTGAAACGTTCCCACGGGACGGCCGAACTGCACCCGGTCTTTCAGATAGTCCAACGTCATATCCAACACCGCCTCTGCGCCCCCCACCATCTCCAACCCCTTGGCTGTCGCCGCCCGCTGCAAAGCCCGCTCCAGCGCCGGCCAGCCCTCATCCACCGCTCCCAACGTCGAGTCGGCGGACACTCGTACCTCGTTGAAATCCACCTGCGCTTGCCTCTCCAGCGCCATGGTTGCGTGAGGCGTGACGACAACCCCTTCCGTCTTCAGAGGCGTCAGTAACAGGGTTATTCCCTCCCTGGCGTCTGTGCCCTCGGAGGTTCGCGCAGCCACGATGGCGTAATCGGCGACGTGGGCGTCGGGCACAAAGAGCTTCCGACCGGAGAGTACGTACTCATCCCCCCGACGCTTGGCCTCCAGCCGGATACCCTCCGGGCCGTAACTGCCGCTCTCCTCGGTGACGGCCAGGGTCATGATCGTTTCGCCGCTGGATATTCCGGGCAGCAGCTTCGACTGCATGGCCTCGCTCCCCGCGTCCATAACTGTCAACGCGCCGAGGACCACCGTGGAGAAGAACGGGCCGGGTGTCAGCGCGCGTCCCATCTCCTCCAACAGCATGGCCAAGTCCAAAAAAGAACCCCCTGCGCCGCCATACTCCTCCGGTGCGGCCAGCCCCAGCCACCCCAACTCCGCCATGTCACGCCACAGCTCCGGCGGATACCCCTGCGTATCCCCCTCCATCGCCCGAACCACCTCGAAGGGACACTCCCGAGCCAGCATCTCACGGGCGCTGGTCTTCAACATCTGCTGAATTTCGCTCAACGCTAAGTCCACGCTATAACCATCCTAGTTGGTCTGGGCAGGTATATTGTGTGTCATCACTATGAAAACAGCCCGTTCCGTGCCTACAAATCCCTTCCCCCTTGATGGGGGAAGGTTAGAGCCTGCCCTCGTGAAGACGGGGGATGGGGGTGATCCCCGTGCCCGACAACATTCTTCCCCGTAGGGGCGGTTCGCGAACCGCCCGCTCGCCTAAACCGCATTCATTTTCTGCTCCATCAGCAGTCACTCCAAGGTCAATGTCATTCTGAGCGGAGCGAAGAATCTCGTCCTCTTAACGGGCAACCTCGGGCCCTCAACCCCGGGGCAGCCCCAGCCCCCTACTGGCGATGATGTTCCGCTGAATCTCCGACGTTCCGGCGGCAATGGTGTTGGAGAAGCTGTGCCTCCACGCGTCCTGAATCCGCCCGGCAAGCGGTGCCCACCGGTCGTCTTCAGTCAGCTGTCCGTACAGCCCCAGCACCTTCATACCCGTGTCCGCGACTCGCTGAAAGGTCTCGCTGCCAAACACCTTGCTCATGGACGCCTCCCGGTTGGGCACCATCCCCTGGCTCTGCATCCACGCCACCCGGTAGGCCATTAGGCGCGCCACTTCCGCCTCCACGTACCGCTCCGTCAGCAGATCCGCCACCCATCCCTCGATGCCCCCACGGGCCTTCTTCAAGAACTCAAAAAGATCGTCCAGCAATCGGCGGCTGGTAGCAGCGTACTCGATGCCGGACCTCTCGAAGTCCAAGAGTGTGACCGCCACGTACCAGCCCCGGTCCTTTTCGCCCACCAGGTTGCCCTTGGGCACCTGCACGTCGTCGAAGAACACCTCGTTGAACTCGTGAGTGCCCGCCATGTTCATGATGGGCCGGACTTCAACGCCCGGCGACTTCATGTCTACGAGCAGAAAGCTGATGCCCCGGTGTTTGGGCGCATCCGGGTCCGTGCGGACCAGCACCATCATCCAATCGGCGCGATGGGCTAGGGAAGTCCAGACCTTGCTGCCGTTGACCCGAAAATAGTCCCCCTCGTCCTCGGCGCGGGTGCTCAACGACGCCAGGTCGGAGCCGGACTGTGGCTCGCTGTACCCCTGGCACCACTGCACTTCACCGCGGGCCACGGAAGGAAGAAACTGCTGCTTCTGCTCCTCCGTGCCGTAGATCATGAGGGTTGGCCCCAGCATCCGAGCGCCGAAGGCGTCGCGGCCGGGCGCGCCGTGATACGACATCTCTTCGTTGAAGATCAGGCTCAGAATTGGCGAGGCCCCCTGACCGCCGTACTCCGGAGGCCAGTGCATGGTCAGCCAGCCCCGTTCCGCCAGCTTGCGGCGCATCCGCAGGGTTGCCGCCCACTCGTCATCAGGGGAAGGCGCCGAGCCTTCGTCCCATCCCGCGGGAAGCTCCCGGTCTAGGAATTCCAGAAGCTCTTGCCGAAATTTCTCCTCCGTTTCAGAGAAGCGAAAGTCCATGGCCTACGCCTCTGGGAACGTGAAGATTCTCCCGAAGCCGAAGCTCCGAATCGCAGTCGTCACTCTTGCCTAGCCGATGCCTACGGAAATGCAGGTGACAGTCCGAACCACGCCGGTGAAATGCACCTGATCGGTCACAAGATCGCCGACGGCGGCGATGTCCCGCGCCTCCAGCAGAGCGATGATATCGTAGGGACCCGTCACCACGTCCACCGATATCATACCCTCCACCTTGCGCAGGGCCTGGGCTACCTCCCTGGTACGTCCCACGGCCGTTTCTATGAGGATATATGCTTTTGTGCCCATGACAGACCCCCAAAGATATTCTAGTAAGCCCCAAACCCATTTCCGCCACCCCTGAACTAGAGGTCAATTCTATGTTTAGCCGAATAGGGGTGTCAAATGACGTTCCCCCTCCCGTTGTCCTCGCGTCGAAATCCTGCCCCCGTGCAGACGGGATGCGGGGACCCATCGCCCTTTCCCCACCTACATGGCATTCCCCCCTCCCGTTGTCCTCGCGTCGAGATCCTGCCCCCGTGCAGACAGGGGGGCGGGAATCCATCATCCCCCTGACACCTCCCCATTGCCTCTATTCCTCCTTGCCTGCTACCCTCCCTCCATGAAAAACTTCCTACCCCCTCCCGGCATTCTCCCACCTCCCGTTGTTCTCACGACTGCGGGAATCCATCCCTCCTCCCCCACTCGATTGCCCGACTTTTTTGAAACGAGTCCCACGCCTGAAACGACTACTCTCAGGCACGGACTCGATTTCCAAATCGAGTCCCGTTCACGCCTGATCACCAGGAAACGAATATGACCTCATCAAACCATCCGCAGACCGTGGAAGAACTATGGCTGACCCCAACCTTTCGGCAAGGCCTCGACCAACTCGGCCTCGCCCTGTCAGACGAACAGGTCCGCCAATTCGGGATCTACCAGCGCGAGTTGGAGTCGTGGAACCGCCGATTCAACCTCACCCGAATCGTGGGCCACGAGCCGGTTCAAGTCCTGCACTTTCTGGACTCTCTGACCGCCGTACTGGCCCTTTCTTCTGAAATCAAGGCCGGGGGTAAAGTAATAGACGTTGCGACGGGCGCAGGATTCCCGGGCATCCCCCTGAAGATCGCCCTGCCGGGGCTGCGTTTGACCCTGGTAGATTCCGTCGGGAAGAAGGCGACCTTCCTCGAATATCTTCTGGACGCCCTAAACCTCCCCGACGTTGAGCTGCTGTTGGAACGCGCGGAGTCTCTGGCCCACGAACCCGATAACCGGGACGGCTTCGACGTGGTCCTTGCCCGCGGACTCGCGCCGTTGCGGGTCCTTGCCGAGTTGACCCTTCCCTTCTGTAAGCCGGGCGGCATTTTGGCGGCACACAAGAAGGGAGACATTGCCCAGGAGTTGGAGGATGCCCGGAACGCCATAGAGTTGCTGGGCGGGCGACTCGCGTGTGTGAAGCCCGTCCGCGTGGCGGGTCTGGAAGACGACCGCGTGCTGGTGATACTGGAGAAGATCGCTCCCACCCCTGCCCGCTACCCACGACGCCCGGGCCTGCCCAAGAAGCGCCCCCTGTAATGAACTGATGCCGTCAATGACTTACAGTGACTAAAGGGAACGCATGTAGTATAATGTGCCAACAAGGAGCGTGTCATGGCCACTGTTGAGCAGCCCATTACCAGATCGGAACTGAGAGAAGAATTAAGGCATTACGCATCCAAGGCGGACTTGGCTCAAATGGAAACTCGGTTGACCAGGTGGATGGTAGGAATGATGCTAGGCGCCATTGTCGCGGCGTCCTCCGCATCCTTGCTTATCCAGAGGATACTAGGCTAATTTAGTAGTTCCCTATAAGGGTATGTCCTTGGTGCAAACGTCCTCATAGCCAGCGGCCGCTAACACTTCGCCTCTATCCCCAAGGTAAGCCCATACCCCCGACGCCCCGGCATCCCCCAAAAACGCCCGATCAATTGAATTCATGCGGCCAATGCGCAATAGAGACAAAAGTGCGAACTCCTGGTATAATTCCGCCAATAGGAGTGTGTGATGGCCACTGTTGAGCAACCCATAACCAGGTCGGAACTTAGAGAAGAATTGAGGCACTACGCATCCAAGTCGGACCTTTCTCAGCTAGAGGTTCGATTGGCTCAGATGGAGACCCGTCTGACCAGGTGGATGGTTGGAATGATGCTAGGCTCCATTGTCGTGGCGTCCTCCGCATCTTTGCTTATCCAGAGGATTCTGGGCTGATCACTAGTGAAACAATGACCGTCAACTACGACACTTACAGAGTCACATGGTCGGCTGAGGACGAGGAATTCGTCGGGCTGTGTCCCGAGTTTCCATCTTTGAGCTGGCTGGTGTCTGACCAAGACGAAGCCTTCTCCGGTATCCGGTCGCTGGTGGCGAACGTCGTTGAAGACATGCTGGGTAACGACGAACCTCTCCCGAAGCCAATTGCCGACCGGTCCTACAGTGGCAAGTTTGTCGTGCGTGTCCCTCCCGAAATGCACCGCGCTCTCGTAATGAGGGCCGCCGAGGAGGGCGTCGGCCTGAATCGACTGGTTAACGCAGGCTCGCAAACTATGCTGGGCAGTAGAACGGATTCTCGCTTCGCTTGGAATCATGCCCGCTTCGACAGGGCGCATTACAGCCTTAAACCCCTATCTGACACGGCCCCTTTAAGTTGACATATATTTGCGCCCGATGATAGAATCGCCAAGCGTTGCCGCTGGTACATAACAGGGCTTTAGAACACCCTCCGATGCTAATGGCGACCCTTCACCCCTGCTCTTAGAAGGAGTTCCGTCTATGGCAGACCAATCCCCGCAGATCTTCCGTGGCCTTCGTGGCGTCTATGCGGATACCACCACGTCCAGCTTCATTGACGGCGACGTCGGCAAGCTTCTTTACCGCGGCTATAACATCCATGACCTGGCGGAGAAGTCTACCTTCGAGGAGATAGTCTATCTTCTTCTCTATGGCGCACTCCCCACCAAATCGCAGCTTGAGGAGATTGACGCCACGCTCAGGGCCAGCCGAGGCCTCCCTTCCGAGGTCCTGCAGGTGCTGGAGGTGGTGAAGGACAGCCACCCCATGGACGCCCTGCGCACGGGGGTTTCAGTCTTGGGTTGCGTGGACCCGGAGCGCGAAGATAATTCCGTTGAGGCCACCCGCCGCAAGGGTATTCGGGTAACCGCCCAGGTCCCGACCTTAGTTACGGCGCATCATAGGATCAGGCAGGGGCTGGATCCCGTTGAGCCCGACCCGAACTTGAACCACGCCGGAAACTTCCTCTATATGCTCGATGGCGAGCGACCCCAGGAGGAGGAGATGAAGCTCATGGACGTGGACTTCATCGTCCACGCCGAGCATGGCTCCAACGCCTCGTCCTTCGCCGCTCGTATGGCTGCTTCTACGGTTTCAGACCTCCATTCCGCGATCGTGGGCGGCATCGGGGTCCTGAAAGGGCCGTGGCACGGCGGCGCCGCAGAGGCCGTCATGAAGATGGCCCTGGACATCGGTCAGCCCGAAAACGCCGAGGCTTACGCCCGCAACATCATCGATAACGGCGGTCGTATCATGGGCTTCGGCCACCGGGTCTACAGGGCGGAAGACCCGAGGGCGGGGCACATGAGAGACCGGTCTGAGGTTCTGAGCAAGAAGAAGGGTCAGCCCCAGTGGTTCCAGATCCTCGCCCACCTGGAACAGGAGGTCATGCGACCCTATCGGGCTAAGGGCATCTACGTGAACGTGGACTTCTACGCCGGCTCCATCTACTACTTGCTGGGCATTCCGGACGACCTGTTCGTGCCGATATTCGCCATGGGACGCATCCCCGGTTGGACGCTTCAGTGCATGGAGCAGTACGCCGACAACATTCTGATCCGCCCTCTGACTGAATACATTGGCCCCATGGACTTGGAATACGTCCCCCTGGAGCAGCGCGGCTAGCTCGCCACCTACCTCCTCCGGGAAATTCTTCCCTGCTGGTCAGGGGGTTTCCGAATGGGGATTAAATGCTTAAAGATAGCTGGATATATTAACTCGTCCGGCCATCCTTCTTAAAGACTACTCCTCTATCCATTCCATCATGTCGTCCCCATCACCTTGAAGCATAAGTAGGTGATATCCCTCTGGGTTTTGGAATTCGGGTTTGCGGGGCAATTCTAGAGATGGGACCGCCTGCAGTAGCTCGTACGCGAAAGGCGCATCCTTAGTTCCCACGATGAAGTATTCAGGTAGAGCACTTGCGCGGTCACGAGTGACACTCACAGAGTCGTTATATGGCTCTACGGAGACCATCTTGCTGAATGGAATTCTGAACGACCGCTGACCGTTGAAGTAGAGGTGTTTAGTAGTAACCGCCATTGTTCCGCTGCCTCTTGAAACAACCACGTCTTTCTCTACAGGCGTCCCTCGTGATCCGCTTGTGCGGATGGATACACCCTTTGCGACGCGAAAACTAGCACCAGCCGACCGCCCAACGATTTCACGTTTGACCCGCTTTTCCAAGTATTCTACGTCATTAAAGACGTATATCAGATGCTCTGACTTTTGAAACTTGAATGGTAGGAATTCCCTAGAAGCCCAGCTTGCATCGGGCAATTTGTCATCATTTAAGATCGCTAGGATATTCTCTTTATGCTGTCGATCCGCCTCTAATCTCTGTAGTTGTAATTGCCGTTCTCTCTCCTCTGCCTCCCGTTTCACCTGCTGTTTTTGTTCACGCTCTGCTCTTGCTTTTTCTTGAGCTTGTTTAGTTTCTTCGGCTTTCTTCTTGAACCAGTTGACTATGCCCATAATCTTACTCCCAAACTTTTCTACAAATGCTGACCTACATCTGGTGGAACGTTAAGGGAACCCAAGTCAGTGAAGCCGGAGTTTATGGTTTTAACGCAGGTGCCATACAGAATCAAGTCTTTTTGTCGTCGTAAAGACTTGTCTACATCCCCCTCGAAGAACGCGGCTAGCCCGCCTCCCTAACCCCGCCGGGCGACTATCCACATCCGAAATGAGTCCGGCTTTACCGGCGACGTGTCGCTGCCGTCCCCCTCCCTGGTAAAACTGCTTACAGGCTCCCAGCCGGCTCTCCCAAGAAGCTCCCTCAACTCGTGGAGACTGTACATCCGCAGCTCAAATTCAAGTCGCAAACGCAGCCTGAGCCCATCCCTGCTCTTTTCATAGAACGTCCAGACGTTCTCAAGGCATGAGGTCTCAAGGTTCAGTCGACGTTGGTCGTGCTGCTCTATCCCTCCCGCCTCAACAACGCCCACCGGTTGAAAATTCCGCAGGATGTAGTCTCGGTTCAAGGTCTCTATCACCAGCGCGGCCCCCGGCACGGCGAGACTGTGTAAATCGCGGAAGAATCGGAGGTCGGCGTCCTCCCGGTAGTAGCCGTGAGACGTGAACATATTGACCACGGCTTGAAAAGGCGCTTCATCCCGCAACACGTGGCCCAATTCCCGGGAGTCCCCCCGTATCAGCTTAAGAGTCACCCCCGCGCCCTCTGCCGCCCGCCGCGCCTCCTCAAGATACAGTGGCGAGAGGTCAAACCCCGTCACCTCGTATCCCCTTGATGCCAGAGGAACGCTGTGTCGGCCGGTTCCGCAGCCCACGTCCAGCACCCGGGCATCGGGAGGAATTCCAAGCTCGTTAAACTGGTCGACTATCACCCCCACCTCCACGTCGGCACGAGAGACGGCTGCCTCTAAAAAAGGCAGATAGAGGTGGGCGTATTCTACAAAGAGCCGGTGGGTCCAGTGGGAGCCTCGACTATCTTCCTCGTCAGGTGTCATGTTGTAAATTGGCAGGCTAACCCGCCCCGTCCCCTCGCCGCAGGACGGCTACGCTAGCATCAGACGCTCGCCCTTGGGTTCGGGAATCGGGTCGTCAAACTCCTTCGCTGTGTCGATCCACAAGTCCATAGCCTCGTTGACGTGTTCCAACGCCGACAACTGCGTGTCTCCGTGGGCGGCGCAGCCGGTCAACTGAGGAACTTCCGCTACGAATGCCTTGTCCTCGTTGCTCCAGTAGAGGATGATCTCGTACTTGTGCATCGTTGCCTCCTTGCTACAACCAGTACTTCAACAAGATCCGCCTAACCTGACGAACCTGATAAGGTTTAGCGTGGTTGCCGTCTCGCTGCAAGTTTATTTTTTCTCGAAGTCCGTGTAGCCTGAAGATATGGTGGATTCCCCGCACACGCGCACTAAACCCCAGACGCAACAGGAATCGTCGGAGTTCATTAAATCCTATATTTGCGTCCGAACGACTGCTTAAGATGCGCCTCTTGAGTTTGTCGCTTCCGTTTATTATGATCGGATTTCCTGGTAGATGTCTACGTTCACTAGCATTCTCCGGGATGACAAGCCCCCGCCCCCCTACTCCTCCTCCTCGTACTGCTGCTTCAGCATCTCCACCACCGCCGGGTCTGCCAGCGTCGTCGTGTCGCCCAGCACGCGTCCTTCCGCAATGTCCCGCAGCAGCCGACGCATGATCTTCCCGCTGCGAGTCTTGGGCAGGTCCGCAGCGAAGTAGATCTCGTCGGGGCGGGCAATAGCGCCAATCTTCGTCCTTACGTGTTGCTTCAGCTCCTGCACCATGTCGGCGGACGTTTCGATGCCCTCCTTGAGCGTCACGAAGGCCACCACCCCCTGGCCCTTGATCTCGTGGCTCTTGCCGATGGACGCGGCCTCCGCCACGGCGTTGTGGTCCACCAGCGCGCTCTCCACCTCCATGGTGCTGATGCGATGGCCCGCCACGTTGATTACGTCGTCCACCCGGCCCAGAATCCAGAAGAAGCCGTTTTCGTCCATCTTGGCGCCGTCTCCGGTGAAATAGATGTTGGGGTAGCGGCTCCAGTACTGTTCCACGTATCGCTGGGGGTCGCCGTAGATGGTCCGCAGCATGGCCGGCCAGGGGCGTTTCAGCACTAGGTAACCGCCCTGGCCAGGTCCCACCGGATCGCCCTTTTCGTCGACGATTTCGGCCTGAATGCCGGGGAAGGGCTTGGTGGCGGAACCGGGAGTTGTCGTCGTGATGCCAGGCAGGGGCGTAATCAGTATGCTGCCCGTCTCCGTCTGCCACCAGGTGTCCACGATGGGAACGCGGTCGCCCCCGATGTTCTTCCGATACCACATCCACGCTTCAGGGTTGATGGGTTCTCCCACGGTGCCCAGCAGACGGATCGACGAGAGGTCGTGCTTCTTGGGGTACTCCTCGCCCCACCTCATGCAGGCGCGTATGGCGGTGGGCGCGGTGTAGACAATGGTCGCGCGGTACTTCTCGACGATGTCCCAGAAGCGGTCCCGGTCGGGGAAGTCCGGCGCACCCTCGTACATTACAGAGGTCGCGCCATTGGCCAGGGGGCCGTAGACGATATAGCTGTGTCCGGTTACCCAGCCGATGTCTGCGGTGCACCAGTAGACGTCGTCCTCCTTAATGTCGAAGACCCACTTCACCGTGGCGTAGGTCCCCACCATGTAGCCGCCGGTGGTGTGCACCACGCCCTTGGGCTTGCCCGTGGTGCCGCTGGTGTAGAGGATGAACAGCATGTCCTCACTGTCCATGGGCTCGGCGGGGCATACCCGCGACTGGCCCTCCACCAGGTCGTGCCACCAGATGTCCCGACCCTCCTGCATCGACCCTTCAAACTTGTCCCCCACCCGTTGGACTACAACAACGTGCTCGACCGTCGGCGTGCCTTCCACCGCCTCGTCTGTATTCTGCTTCAGGGGGATGACGCCGCCCCTCCGATATCCTCCGTCGGCGGTGATGACCACCGTTGCTTCGCAGTCGTTGATGCGGTCGCGGAGGGACTCAGGGCTGAAGCCGCCGAAGACGATGCTGTGGGGCGCGCCGATGCGGGCGCAGGCGAGCATGGCAATGGCAAGCTCCGGTATCATGGGCATGTAAAGGGTCACCCTGTCGCCCTTCTTCACCCCCAGGCTCTTCAGTCCGTTGGCGAAGCGGCACACTTCCCGGTGCAAGTCGCCGTATGTATAGACCTGCCAGTCGCCCGGCTCGCCCTCCCACACGATAGCGGCCTTGTTGCGGCGCGGGCCTTCCAGGTGGCGGTCCAGGCAGTTGTAGGAAATGTTGGTCTTGCCGCCCAGGAACCACTGGGCGAAGGGCGGGTCCCACTGTAGAACTCTGTCCCACTTTTCGAACCAGTGAAGCTCCTTGGCCCAACTCTCCCAGAACCCCTCGTAGTCGGCGTCGGCTCGCGCGTACACCTCTGGGTCGCTTACGTTTGCCTGGTCGATGAACTCTTGGGACGGGGGGAAGCGTCGATCTTCGCTGAGAAGGGCCTCGATACTGGGGCTGACGTCGGCCATGGGAAACCTCCGGTGCTAGATGGGGATGCAGAATTTTTAACACAAAGCCCCCTCGTAGTAAACATGAAGCTGCGGCCTCCGACGATTGGGTAGGAACTGGTTTCAAACCAGCCCTGCACGTTTTCCCACATCCGCCGCCAACTGACTACCGGCCCTGCCAGTGGTATCATGCATCGTGGAATCCGAAGTTTCCCCCAAATAGGAGCATTTTATGATCATCGTAAACCCTTCGCCGCCGCCCGTTGACCCGGAACTAGTGAGCGCCTATGAGAGTCTCGCCCCCGCCACCCTCGGCCATATTCTGGAAACGGCTATGGAAACGGCCATCGAGCCGGTTTGGAGGCCTATCAAGCTGGTGGGCACGGCGTTGACGGTGCAGACCTACCCCCAGATAACCTCGGCGGTGGCGGAGGCCCTCAAAATTGCCCGACCCGGAGACGTGCTGGTAATCGCACGCGGCGACGAATATCGTCACGCCACCACCGGAGAAATCGGCTGCTTAGGCTACATGGAGCTAGGCATCGCCGGCATGGTCACCGACGGTCCAATCGCAGACCGGGTGGCTATCGAGCGTATGCAGTTCCCCGTCTTCTCCCGCGGCTCCGTAGCCATGACCGGCAAGACCGGCGGTTGGGGCATCGAATGGGGCGCTGTAAACGTCCCCGTGAGCGTTGGTAACGTGGTGGTCAATCCCGGCGACATGGTGTTCGGCGATGACGACGGCGTTCTGGTGGCCTCACCCGAAGAAGCCCGTCAGCACCTGGCCTTTGTGCAGGAGAAAGAAGCCTGGGAGGAGTGGGTGCGGGGTGAGATAGCCAAGGGACGGACCATCTCCCAATGCCGTGCAGAGCGCCCCGACCCCATGACGAAGGTGACCGTAGGCACCATCCGCCGCTAACCATCTTCCTCCCCCTCTTCATCCTTCCCCCTCCACCCCACATGTCATTCTGAGGAGGCCCCGCGACGAAGAATCTCGCCATCGTAGCAATCCCTCCTCAATGGGGGAAGGCTAGGATGGGAGCAACTCCCCCTCCATGATTGGTAGTCTTTAAGCCGCCTCGAACTGGAGCGCGGAGAGGTTTAGGCTTGATGAGCGCTTGGAGAGATGGAGCATCTCTACGCCTATCACTTCGTTGGATTCGTTGTAGTCGAGGATGACTCCGGGCGAAACTTCCTTGGAGTCGATTATGGGGGAATCATCGAGGCGCAGGTACAGGGCGTCGGCCTGCTTATCCACGTTTAGTTTCATAGCTTTCCTCTCATGCTCCTATCAAAGAATACGCTAACCACGCGCCAGGGCACAACGCTGGTGTTGACGGCGACGCGGAGAACCTGGTTGTCGCGTTCTGGGATAGAGCGAAAGAAGCGCTCCACTTTGGGATCGATTGGATCGGGAGCGCGCAAAGCCGGTTCACTCACCGAAAGTTCGACCCACTTCAGGAGTATCGATCATTCTGCGATGACGCGATGGGCGTGCCTTGTGTATCGCAGCGTCAGTGAGGACATGGATCAATTTTCTCTACAATAAGATAATTCTCCTAAAAGCCATACGCCATGAGCATTGTGAAGCATAGGATATCATCCGTAAACACGGAAGATTTTGGAGGTGTAGGATTGGTCTCGTAAGTGACGGCGATGCGGTTGAGCACCCTACCGCACAACACTATCCACGGTAGGGGCGATTCACGAACCGCCCTTCTTGCTCCCACAAAATCACGCATACGACACTCCGCGGATGACGGCCTTGCCCCAACACTGGTAAAATTGGCCTTAGACTTCCATCCCCGGAATCGCTTCCAGCCGAACAGTATATGGATATTTCAAATCAAGCCCTGATCGTCATCGTCGCCACCCTGGTTATGGGGGTGGCCCTGATTGCCGTCTCCCACTTTGTCGTCCCTCGCTACCTGCTGGGCTTCCTCCGGTGGATGGACGACATCATCCCGGCGGACCAGTCCAGCCTTGTAAAACCCATAGCCCGGTCCATCGAATTAGTCCTTGGCCTTTTCGTTGTAACGGCTGCCGCCTTCACCGTTGCCAGCCAGCTTGGGACGGATATGAGCGGCGTTCTCGACACCGCAGAGACTGGTGGCCTCGCCGTGGGCCGGTGGCTGCTGGGCAAGACCTTCACCATCAGCATCATAGTCATCGTCGCTTTCCTGGCCATCCGGTTCGTCAGCCGTCTTACGTCACCCATCATTGAGCAGTACCTTGCTCATCGGGTCCACGAAGACAAGCAGTCGCAGGAAGTGCAGCGTCGCACCCAGACCCTGCAGAGCGTGATTTCCAACACCCTTTCGGCCATTATCTTCGCCATGGCCTTCTTCATGGTCCTGTCGGAGCTGGGAGTGAACATCGCCCCCATCCTGGCCGGCGCCGGCGTGGCCGGCATCGCCATTGGCTTCGGCGCTCAGAACCTTATCAAGGACATCCTGGCCGGTGTCTTCATCATGATGGAAGACCAGTTTCGTGTGGGAGACGTGGCCGAGCTGGCCGGCGTTGTCGGCATTGTGGAAGACATCAACCTTCGACGGACTACACTTCGTGACTTCCACATGAACCAGCACATCATCCCCAACGGTGAGATTGGCATTGCAAGCAACTTCACAAAGGAGAAGTCGCGGGTGAACCTGGACGTGGAGGTTGCATACAAGGAGGACCTCGACTGGGTGATGCAGGTGATTGATCGAGTGGGCGCCGAGATTTCCGACGATCCCGAATGGGCGCCAAAGATTACCGACCCGCTGAAGGCGATTCGGGTGCAGGAGTTTGGGGCTTCCGGGATTGCCATCAAGGTAATGGGCGAAACTGTTCCGATGCAGCAGTGGGCCGTTGCCGGGGAGTTCCGACGTCGCATCAAGCGGGTATTCGACGAGGAAGAAATCGAGATTCCCTTCCCTCACATGACCGTCTATTGGGGGCCGGGAGAAAATCCCGCCTACCCCGCACCCGTTCCCCAAAAACAACCGGCAAGCAAGCCGGGGAATTTCGCAGCCCCAAGAATCTCAACCCCCGAGGATGCCGAAGGTAATGGAAACTGATTCCGGTTCCCAGAATGACTTCATCCGGGCCCTCCTTTCGTCGGAGCGCCTCGACCCTTACGAGTTGCTGACCCGCCTGCCCATCGACCCATACGACCATGTGGCGGACGTGGGCTGCGGACCCGGCTATTTTGCCGTGCCACTGGCCAAGTACCTGTCCCACGGTCGCCTCTACGCTCTGGATGTGGACGACGAGATGTTGGAGGCCCTCAAGCAGCGTGTCGACGCCGTGCCCCTGGGCAACGTGAAGCCTGTTAAGACCGACGGAATAGACTTGCGCCTACCACCACGTTCGCTGGATGGAATGCTGCTTGCCTACGTCGTCCACTACGCCGATGATCGGCCTGCCTTTATGGAAGCTGTGGCCGAGTTGCTCAAGCCCTCCGGCTGGTGTTGTGTCCTGGAATGGTATCGAGTCGAAACTGAACACGGCCCGCCCCTGGAAAAGCGCATAGAGCCGGATGAGATGGCATCTCTCGCTAGGAACGCCGGATTCTCGCTGCAGCGTCGATGGGAGTTGCCCGGCTCCCAATATATGCTTCTGTTCAAGAGGCGGCCCTAGTTTGCGCGCCATGTCCGGCCGCTATGGGTTCTCATGCTGACCAAGCGCATCATTCCCTGTCTGGACGTCAAAGCAGGCCGTGTGGTCAAGGGTGTCAAATTCCTGGACCACAGGGACGCGGGAGACCCCGTGGCCCTTGCCGCTTTCTACGACGCTGAAGGAGCCGACGAGCTGGTCTTCTACGACATCACCGCCTCGGCAGAGGGCCGCGGCATCATGCTGAACGTGGTCTCCCGCACGGCGGACCAGGTCTTCATTCCCCTGACTGTCGGCGGTGGCCTGCGTACCGTGGAAGACATGAGGCTTATGCTCAAAGCCGGAGCGGACAAGGTGTCCATCAACACCGCAGCGGTGGAGAACCCCCGCCTCATCTCTGATGGCGCGTGGGCCTTCGGCAGCCAGTGCATCGTCCTGGGCTTGGACGCCGAACGAGTTCCCGGCACCTCTCCTCCCCGCTGGCGGGTCCGGGTCCGCACGGGCCATGACGGCGGCGACGACGCTGGGCTGGACGCCGTGGAGTGGGCAGTCCGCGCCACCGAGCTGGGCGCGGGCGAAATTGTCGTCAACAGCATGGACAGCGACGGTACCCGGGGCGGCTACGACCTGGAACTGAACAGGGCCATCTCGGAAGCAGTTTCGGTCCCCGTAGTGGCCAGTGGCGGCGCCGGTGTCCCCCAGCATCTCTACGACGCCATCCGGCTCGGCAAGGCCGACGCGGTGCTGGCCGCCAGCATCTTCCATTTCGGCGTATACTCCATCGGACACGTCAAGGAGTATCTGGCCGAAAGAGGCATCCCGGTAAGACTAACAACCACATAAGATACCCCTAAGCGTAAGGAGAAAAAATTGGCCAAAATCAAGGCCGTTGTTTTCGATATGTATGAGACCCTGGTTTCCAACCCCATCGAGGGCTGGATGCAGGTATTCGAGGGCGTTTGCCGTTCCCAGAACCTGCCCATCGACCCCCAGACCCTCTATGACGAGTGGAAGGCTCTGGAGGTGCGATTCCGCAAGGACCGCCTGAACCTGGAGGAGCCGGAGAAGAGCCCGCCCTTCAAGAGCTACGAGGAAGCGTGGCGAGGCTGCTTCGCCGGGGTCTTCGCCCATTGGGGCCTCGACGGCGACGCCGGAGTCGCGGCCAAAGAGTCCATCCGCTCTATGGGCCGCCGGGACGCCTACCCGGAGGTAGCCGAAACCATCGCCGCCCTCCAGCGTCGCTGGACCACGGCAGTGCTTTCCAACGCCGACGACGATTATCTCCTGCCCCAACTCAAGCGGCTGGGCCTCAGCTTCCCGGTGGTCCTCTCGTCGGAGATGGTCGGCGCATACAAGCCCCTCCCGCTGCCCTTCCGCCGCGTGTTGGAGGAGTTGGGCCTCTCGCCCGAAGAAGCCGTATACGTGGGCGACAACCCCTTCGACGACGTTTTGGGGGCCAAGGGCGTGGGCATGAACGCCGTATGGATCAACCGAAACGGGAAGACCCTTGCAGAAGGACTTCCCCAGCCCGATTACCAGGTGACCAGCCTCGCTGAGTTGCCCTCAATCCTGGAGAGTTGGGACTAGGAGCAATATACATGACTACATCGCCCTTAGGCCCACCACATGTCATTCTGAGCGTAGCAAAGCGGAGTCGAAGAATCTTGTAGCCTGCCGTGAATTCGCATTCCGTGAACGTATCGGACAACAGTAATTCTTGTGAGGTTGAAGAAATGAATTTGAAGCTGGACAAACAGGGGCTAATCCCCGCTGTAGCCCAGGATATCAACACCGGCAAGGTGCTGATGCTCGGCTACATGAACCCCGGGTCTCTCAAGCGCACCGTGGACGGCATTCAGGTCTGGTTCTACAGCCGCAGCCGCGAGGACCTGTGGCACAAGGGAGAGGTTTCCGGCAACTATCTGAACCTGAAAGAAGCGTGGCTTGACTGCGACGGCGATACCCTTCTGCTGAAGGTGGTCCCTGACGGCCCTGCCTGCCATACCGGAAACGAGTCCTGCTTCTTCACGCCCCTTGAAGGCGTCCCGGAGCCTGCCGACTTCCGCCGCAGCGATCCCGGCTCAGGCGTTCTCGACGAACTCTACGCCGTCATTCAGGATAGGAAGAAGAAGATGCCCGAAGGCAGCTACACGGCGGAACTTCTTGCCGCTGGCATCGGGAGGGTGGCCCAGAAGGTGACCGAAGAGGCGGGTGAGACGGCCATATCAGCCGCCCAGGGAGACGTGGATAACCTGCCCGAAGAGGTCGCCGACCTGCTATACCATACCCTGGTGCTAATGGCGGCCTCCGACGTGAAGCCGCAGCAGGTCTGGGACGTGCTCCGAAAGCGTCGCGGCTAGGGTTTTTCTTCCCCTTCTTCCGTCGAGAACCGGTCCAGACTTTCTTCTGTAAGGGCCGGGATTCGTCCCTCGTCAGCCTCAAGGGCGGCGTTCATCGCTTCGATGGCAACCTCTATCTGGTCGTCGTCGGGTCGCCTAGTCGTGAGTTTTTGCAGGGCCATCCCCGGCGCGGCCACGATGTTGGAAATAAAGTTGCCCTGGTGCAGGCCACTGAACCGTATGACTTCGTAGCTCATCCCCGCAATCACTGGAATCAGCAGTATACGGGATAGAATCGCCCACTGGATATCCGGCCTTCCAAGCAGGGAAAATATGAAGATGGCCACCACCGCCACGGTGAGCAGAAACGCGGTGCCGCAGCGTGGATGGGCCGTTGAAAATGGCCGTATGTTGGCAACCTCCAGCGGCAGCCCCCGTTCGTAGGCGTGGATGGTCATGTGCTCCGCCCCGTGATAGGCGAAGACCCGCTTGATATCTTTCATCAGTCCAATAACCGAAATATAGCCCACCAGCAGCCCCAAACGCAGCAGGCCTTCCAGGAAGTTGCTGATGAAGTCCCCCAGCGGCCCGGGCGCGATCCAGATGTCCAGCGAACGGGCGGCGAAGAGCGGCATGAGGAAGAATATCCCCACCCCGATCAGCATGGACACGCCCAACGACAGGAAAAGTACCCAGCCCCCCAGCTCCTTCTGCTCCCCCTGGGTCTGGTCCTCCACGGCGATGTTGGCGGAGCGACTCAGAACCTTCATGCCCAGAATCAGGGTCTCGCCGAGCACCACAACGCCCCGGAGAAGGGGGATGCGGCGCAGCCGTCCCGTGTACACTGAGCTGAGCGGCTCCGCCTTGCGGTAGATGGTCCCGTCCAACCGGCGGACGGCCAGGCTGAAGAACCGCTGGCCGCGAATCATCACGCCTTCAATGACAGCCTGTCCGCCGTAAATTGGGCGTGGATCCGCCAATTCTCTACCCGCGGGCGCTCCGTGAGATTTGGCCGATGCCCCGAAGGGATTGGCCAATTAAGAAAATGGTCAGCGGCTTCGCGCTAGGTCTTGAGGCCAAAACGACGTCGGAGTCGCTCGACCCGCCCCTCCGTGTCCACGATGCGCTGTTCGCCCGTGTAGAAGGGGTGGCACTTGTTGCACAACTCCACCCGCAGGGTCTGCTTGGTGGCGCCGGTGGTGAACACGTTACCGCAGGAGCAGGTAACCACAGTATTGCGATAGAAGGTTGGGTGAATGTCTTTCTTCATGGAACGCTCTCTATGCGACCTCGAGGGGGTAGACGCTGGCGCGCCGCTTCCCCTTGGAGGCCCACTCATACTTCACTGCGCCTTCAATGAGGGAGAACAGGGTGTGGTCTTTGCCCATCCCCACGTTGCGGCCCGGCATTATCTTGGTGCCCCGCTGGCGCATTATGATGTTGCCGGCGATGACTCTCTCCCCGCCGAACTTCTTGACGCCCAAACGCTGGCCTGGGCTGTTACGGCCGTTGCGGGAACTTCCTCCCGCCTTCTTATGAGCCATCGGCTTCCTCCTGGTCATGGGCTATTTCGGCAATCTGCAGCCGGGTGTAGGCCTGACGATGCCCGCGCATCTTGCGATATCGAGTCTTTGGCTTGTACTTGAACACCTTAATCTTCTTGTCCCGGTACTGCTGCTGCACGTGGGCGATGACCTTTACCCCGTCGAGAAGCGGTCGTCCGATGGACACCTGGCCGTCCTTGCTGAAGGCCAGCACCTCGTCCAACTCGATCTCCGCTCCGGGTTCCACGGGGAGCTTCTCCACGTCGATAACGTCGCCGGGAGAGACCCGGTACTGCTTGCCGCCAGTTTTGAATATAGCGTATTCCATAACCAGTAAAGTCTACGTTGGCTAGGGCTGGGGTGTCAATGGTGGTTGGTAGGAGTTGTGGATATCAAATAGGAACACAAATCCTCGGGCATCATCCCATTGAGCTAAAGCCAAGGGACCCCGCATCCGGATGAAACACACCCATAAGATTCACACTCTTGCATAGATGTACTGTGCCTCCGCCATTGACACCGGTTGAGTCGTCAGCCTAGCATAGAGTGAAGAACAGACATTCACATGCATCATCCATCACGTCTCTATTTCGCCACAATCATCGGTTTTCTAGCCGTGCTCGCTGCCATTTCTATTGCGTCCTGTGGAGGAGATGCGACGTCCACCGCCGCGCCCGCTGCGACGTCCACAGCGCTACCAAGCGCGACACCAATACCCACGCCCACCGTCGCGCCCGCCCCGACACCAGCACCCACACTGACACCCACGGTGACAGCCACACCGACCGCGATACCAACATCCACACCAACCGCCGCGCCCGCCCCGACGTCCACCATAACACCCATGGTGACAGCCACACTGACCGCGATACCGACATCCACGCCCACCGCTACACCCACACTGGCACCCACGCCGACGCCCACTGAAATGCCTTCTCTCGAAGATTCCCCGTCAAAGTTTGACTGTAACTCGCTACAGGCAGTGGCACCGGAGACCAATGGTGACACTCTCACTCAAACGGTGGAAAACGATGGTAATGATGGGAAAGCGCGGCTTGATATTGACGGCATAGAAGTCGACAGAAAGGCTCTCGTGGCCTTTTACCACGCCACAGGCGGCAAGACTTGGCGTGACAACACCAACTGGCTCACTGACAAGCCAATAGGCACATGGTACGGCGTTGAAACTGATACGACGGGCCGCGTGGATTGGCTGGATCTCTCCGGGAACCAGTTGAGCGGGGAGATACCGCCCGAGTTGGGCAAATTAGTGAACGTAGTAGAGCTGGAGCTCCACAGGAACCAGCTAAGTGGGGAGATACCGGCAGAGTTAGAGGGTCTAGCCAACCTGGAATGGCTGAATCTCTCCCAGAACCAGTTAAGCGGGGAGATACCGTCCGAGTTGGGCAACCTGGCCAATCTGCAAAGGCTGGAACTTTACGAGAACCAACTAAGTGGGGAAATTCCGCGGGGGTTATGCAACCTGGTCAGCCTGAAATGGCTGCAACTTTACGAGAACCAGCTAAGCGGGGAGATACCGCCCGAGTTGGGCAACCTGGTCAACCTGGAATGGCTGCAACTTTACGAGAACCAACTAAGTGGGGAAATTTCGCCCGAGTTGGGCAAATTGTGTAACCTGACAGAATTGTCTCTGGACGGGAATCAGCTAAGCGGGGAGATACCGTCCGAGTTGGGCAGGCTCTCCAATCTGACCTTTCTGGGTCTCCTCAACAACCAGCTAAGCGGAGAGATACCGGCCGAGTTAGGCAACCTGCTCAAGCTGGGATTGCTGGGTCTCGGCGGGAACCGGCTAAGTGGGGAGATACCGGCCGAGTTAGGCAAAATAGCCAACCTATGGTGGCTGCAACTCAGCAGAAATCAGCTAAGCGGAGAGATACCGGCCGAGTTAAGCAATCTCACCAATCTGAACAGACTGGACCTCGGTGAGAACCAGTTAAGTGGGGAGATACCAGTGGAATTGGGCAACCTGGCCGACCTACATCGGCTGCATCTCCACGGGAACCAGCTAAGCGGGGGCATACCTGCCGAGTTGGGCAACCTGGTCAGCCTAGGATTCTTGGATCTCCATGGGAACCAGCTAAGCGGGGAGATACCGGCCGAGTTAGGCAGTCTGGTTAACCTGCTTGACCTGGATATCCGAGGGAACCAGCTAAGTGGATGTGTGCCGGCTGTCCTGGAGGAGCAATTGATTAGCTCAAGTGATTTGGGTGAGGTGCCATTCTGCCATCCCACTCCGATGTTGACCTCTCCTCTAGACGAGCAAACAGCTGCATTGGTGGCTCTTTATCATGCCACAGGCGGCGAATCCTGGCGTAGAAGCCGATTTTGGCTCACAATCGAACCCTTAGATTCATGGTATGGCGTTAGGACGAATTCTGCAGGTCAAGTAATTGAACTGGACCTTGCAGCTAATGAATTAAGCGGAGAGATACCGGCGGAGTTAGACAATTTGGTTTATCTGGGTTTACTTGATCTGACCGAGAACCAGTTGACCGGGGAGATACCGGCCGAGTTGGGCAACATCACCTATCTGTCCACAGTGAATCTCGGTGAGAACCAGCTGAGCGGGGAGATACCGGCCGAGTTGAGCAACCTCTTCCATTTGTTCACACTGGATCTTGGCGGGAACCAGCTGAGCGGGGAAATTCCGCGGGAGTTGGGCAATCTCGCCAATCTGGCGGCACTGAGACTAGACGGAAACCAGCTGAGCGGTGAGATACCGGCTGAGTTGGGCAATCTCGCCAATCTAAAGACGCTGAGACTCGACGGAAACCATCTGAGCGGCTGCGTGCCGGCCAATCTGGAAGAGCAATTGAGTAGCAATAGTGACTTGGGCGGGTTGCCCTTCTGCTAACGATAATCTCTCGGCAGTCCCGAATTCTTTGCGACGGTTAAAAGTCGCCTGGCTGCGAGTCTTATCCGCATCCACGTGGGATTAGCGGATGTTGTAACTGTTCCGAGATTGGCTATTCAAGCGTTTAACCCATAAAGAGATCATTACTTGGATCTGTCTCTAAGAAATCCCAGCGTCTGGCCTTGAAGATCGTTTTCTAGCTCCGATGACGATTCTATCGTGACCTTTACAACGTAGCTGGATTTGTACCACGACGCTGGATTTGGGAGGACCAAAGCTGTCAACTTCCCTGCCATTACTTCCTGTATCATATTGAAGATATTGGACATAATGGCCTGTGACTGTTCTGTAGAGAACGGCAAGGAAATTATATGTTCATCTACTTGACCGTTCGAAGTCACAACGGTGATTTTGAGTGATAGTTCCCTTGGCACTATCTCTTTCCCTGTGCCCATCTGCTAACCTCCTGCTTCTTGGAGATGAGGCGTCAATACTCTATAGTCTTTGCGATTTCCGCCATATTGACGTTTGCGTTATTTGTGGCCTTCCACCAAAAGTTGTACCACCTATTGTGTTATACCTTATGTTAGGATGTTAGGCGGTTTCACACAATTCTGCACCAAACCAGCGGGAATCCAAGATGGTTTCTGCTGGTTCATGTAGATACACTTCTCTTGCGGCTTTGTAGCTGCATTCGATTCCGTCCAGACCCTGGAAAGGTCCCATACTGAGAGTGAATAAGCGAAGCGAAATAAGTCACCGGTCATCGTCTAAAGGGTTGGTCTGGCGCATTGCGGCGACCTTCCGTCCCTATTGGCCGGTGGTCACGATGGTGGGTCTGCTCATCCTTGTCACCGCCGGAATAGGAGTGGTAAACCCGCTGCTTATCCGGGTGGTGTTCGACTCGGCTCTCTTTCCCAACAGCGGCAGTCCTGACCTGAACTTGCTATGGGTTTTGGGGGGAGTGATGGCGGGGATCACCGTGGTGGGCGGCCTTCTAGGGATTCTTCAGACCTACCTGACCAACCAGGTTGGGCAGAACGTGATGAGGGACCTCAGAGACCGGCTATACCGGCATCTGCAAAGACAGCCGCTGAGCTTCTTCACCGACACGCGTACAGGGGAGATCCAGTCCCGCGTGTCCAACGACGTGGGTGGGGTCCAGACAGTGGTGACCAACACCGTGTCCAACACCCTTGCAAATAGCGTCATCTTTCTCAGCACCCTGGCGGCTATGTTCGTTCTGTCGTGGCAACTAACCCTGGTTGCCGTGGGCACCGTGCCGGTGTTCGCCTTCCTGACAGGGTATGTGGGGCGGCGGCGGCGCAAAGTGACGGCGCAGGCCCAAGAGTCCATGGCCGAGATGTCGGCCATTACCCAGGAAACCCTTTCGGTGTCGGGAATTACCCTGTCCAAGCTCTTTGGGCGGCAGGACCGGGAGATACAGAGATTCAACCAAGAGAATAGGAGGCTCTCAGACCTGACAGTGCGTCAGCAGATGACTGGCCAGTCTTTCTGGGCGGTGATGCAGATATTCTTCTCGGTTTCCCCCGTGGTTATCTACCTGTTGGCGGGCTACCTGATTTCGGGAAGGGGTCCGGAAGGGATTACCGCCGGGACCATCGTGGCCTTTACAACGCTGCAGAGCCGCCTCTATTTCCCCATTGGCACCCTGCTGCAAGTGTCCGTAGAGATCCAATCTTCCCTGGCCTTTTTCGAGAGAATTTTCGGGTATCTGGACATCGTGCCAAAGATTTCCGACTCGCCAAGGGCCGTTGACATCAGGGCTGAAGAGGCGGCAGGCAGGGTGACCTTTGATTCTGTGCGTCTGAGGTACGATTCTGAGGTAGAGGATGGCTCCAACGGTAGTAAGCCTGATGAAGCGCACCAATCGGCGCTGGATGGGGTGAGCTTCGATGTCAAGCCAGGTCAGTTGGTTGCCTTCGTGGGCCCCAGCGGGGCGGGTAAGACAACCATTACCTACCTGATATCGAGGCTGTACGACGTTACCGAAGGTTCCGTTCGCATCGACGGCGTGGACGTTCGTGACATCCATCTTTCCTCCCTGGCAAACCTGATTGGGTACGTTACCCAGGAGAGCTTCCTGTTTCATACCAGTGTTCGAAACAATCTGCTGTACGGCGCGCCCGATGCTACCCAGGAGGAGATGGAAGCGGCGGCCAAGGCGGCTTTCATTCACGACAGAATAATGGATTTGCCGGAGGGGTATGACACGGTGGTGGGAGAGCGGGGATACCGCTTCTCCGGGGGAGAGAGACAGCGGCTGTCAATTGCCAGGGTAATTCTCCACCAACCCAAGATACTGATACTGGACGAGGCGACGTCGGCGCTTGACATCTCCAGTGAGCGATATATCCAGGCGGCCCTGGAGCCACTAATGAAGGGTAGGACGACGATAGCCATTGCCCACCGGCTTTCCACCATAGTGGCGGCGGACGTGATTTACGTTATAGACCGAGGTCGGATAGTGGAGCAGGGGACCCATCAGGAGCTGCTGGCGCAATGCGGGCTGTATGCCCAGCAGTACCAGGAGCAGTTTGGCGGAGGTCTGGTGGAGTGCCGGTGCGAGGACGGGATAGTTATGACCGATGGGACCCTGGTTTCTGCCGTGCCCTGAGGGCATAGAAGGATTAGGGATACGAGGGCCGAATCCCACGGAGAGCTTTCATAATCGGCAAACTAAGATGTAATTCTCCTTCTTCCCTTGGAGGGAAGCACTCCCCCCGAGTATCTTGATCCGGTGCTATCCTGACCTGGTCTCGTCCAAACTGTCTCATATGTACTGAACGAGTACAGTTTCTTGACCCTTTGCATAGCCAATTCTATAATAGGGTCTCTATGCCTCACCCACTGAAGACGCTGCCTCTGTCCGACGAGCCTCTACGCCTCGCCCAACTCAGCCCAGCCCATGCTTACTCAGCACCGCCGTACCGCCGTCCTTGGCGACGCCTATGAACTCGCAACAGCTAATCCAAGACCTCGGCGGGGTGCAGGCTGATGGCTTGGAGGAGCTCAAGGGCCTGACGTCGGAGGAGGGGCTGGAGGAGTGGCGAGTCCGATACCTGGGCCGCCGCGGCCGGCTCACCACCGTGCTTCGGAGTCTCGGCTCCCTTCCGGCAGAGGAACGACGCGCCGCCGGTGTCGAGGCCAACCGCGCCAAGGTTCTCTTGGAGGAGGAGTTGGACGGAGCGCGTCGGCGGGTCCGAGCTGACCGCTTCGCCGTACTGGCCCAGCAGGAGCAGATCGACGTCACCCGGCCCGGTCGTCCGACGCCCGTGGGCCGCTTCCACCCCCTCACCCAGATACTGCGGGAGATTTGCGACGCCTTCGTGTCCATGGGCTTCCAGGTGGTGGAGGGGCCGGAGGTGGAGTGGGACCACTACAACTTCGAGATGCTGAACATTCCCCGGGACCATCCGGCCCGCGATATGTGGAACACCCTCTGGATTGACCACAAGGACGCGGAGGGCCGGCAGTCCATGCTTCTTCGCACCCACACCTCGCCCATGCAGGCCCGCACAATGGAGAAGACCGACCCGCCAGTGCGGGTGTTGGTTCCCGGCAAGTGCTACCGATATGAGGCCACCGACGCCACCCACGAATGGCACTTCCACCAGGTGGAGGGCCTGGCCGTCGACAAGGGCATCACCATGGCCCATCTCAAGGGCACCCTCTACGAGTTCGCCCGTCGGGTATTCGGTCCCGAACGCAAAGTCCGCTTCCGCTGCGACTACTTCCCCTTCGTCGAGCCCGGCGTGGACATGTCCATCGATTGCTTTGCCTGCCAGGGGAAGGGACGCGCCAACGGTTCGGCTTGCCGCGTGTGCCGGGAAGCAGGCTGGATAGAGATTCTGGGGGCAGGCATGGTGCATCCAAAGGTGCTGTCAGGCGTGGGCTACGACCCGGCGGTTTACACCGGTTTCGCCTTCGGCATCGGCCCGGACCGGGTGGCTATGCTCAAGTACGGCATCGAGGACATCCGGCTCTTCTATTCCAACGACCTTCGTTTTCTCGGTCAGTTCTAGGATGTCCCCGACGTTAGGCGCATGAAGTCCTTGACCTCTCGTCATACGCATTCCGCCCAACCCGATTCTTGCCCGTTCGAGGGAGCCGACGCCCTATGAAGATTCCCCTGTCCTGGCTGAAAGAGTTGGTGGACTTTGACGTGCCCGTTGAAGAGCTTGCTCAGGGGTTGACTATGGCGGGTCTGGAAGTGGGAGACGTGATTACCGTTGGCGGGTGGGTAAACTGTTCCGTGGGCTTCGTGGAGAGGGTGGAGCGGCACCCCAACGCCGACCGTCTGGTCCTCTGCACTGTGAACGTGGGAGAAGAAACTCCCCAGCAGGTTGTCTGCGGCGCGCCCAACGTGGCCCAGGGTCAGAAAATAGCCTTTGCCCAGGTGGGCGCCCGTCTCGTTGATGCTCGTAGCGGCAAGCTGTCCGCGCTGAAAGCGGCCAAGATTCGTGGCGTGGACTCCCGCGGCATGGTGTGTTCGGAGAGGGAGTTGGGCTTGGGCGACGACCATGATGGCATTCTGGTGCTCCCGTCGAGCGCCCCTATCGGCATGGCCCTGGACGACTATCTCGGCGACGTTATTCTCGACCTCGAGCCGACGCCTAACCGGTCTGACTGGCTTTCCGTGTTGGGCGTGGCCTACGAGGTTGCCGCCCTCACAGGCTCTGAAGTACGCCAGCCGGAGGCTATCTATCCGGAAGAAGGGCAGGAGATTCGGAACCTGCTCTCCGTAAGCATCCAAGACGCTGACCTGTGCCCCCGGTACACGGCCAGCCTCATTCGTGGCATCGCCGTAGGCCCGTCGCCTCAGTGGCTGCAGAAGCGGCTGGAGGGGTGCGACGTTCGGCCCATCAACAACGTGGTGGACGTTACCAACTACGTTATGCTGGAGTACGGCCAGCCCCTCCACGCCTTTGACTACGAAACGCTGCTCCGTCAGCGCATTCACGTGCGTCGGGCCTACACTGGCGAGACGATGACCACCCTGGACGAAATTGATATTCCCTTGGGTTCCGACCACCTCGTCATTGCCGACGACCGGGACGCGCGGGCCTTGGGCGGCGTCATAGGCGGGCTGGACAGCGGAATCACGGAGGCCACCACCGACGTGGTGTTGGAGTCTGCAAGCTTTGACCCCTCCAACAACCGCAGGACCGCCCAGGACTTTGGTCTCCGCACAGAGGCGACGCTCCGCTTCGAGAAGGGCTTCCGTCCGTATCTGCCCCCCCTGGCCCTGCGGCGGGCCACCCAGCTCATACAACAGGTGGCGGGCGGCACGGTGGCCAAGGGCATCATCGACGTCTATCCGGAGCGAGAGAAGCCGGGGGCAATGCTCCTGACCTCCCAGCGGATGAAGCAGGTCCTGGGCATGGAACATTCCATGGAGCAGGCCAAGTCCGTTCTTGTCTCGCTGGGGTTCCAGGCGGTGTCGGAGGGCGACGAAGCCTTGCGGGTTTCGGCCCCCCCGTGGCGCAGCGATATCACCATCGAGGACGACCTGGTGGAGGAAGTAGCCCGCATCGTCGGCTACGATTCCATCCCCACCGAGATGCTCTCTACGGCCATTCCCCACCACGAGGGACAGGATCTGCGGGCCTTCCGCGAGAAGGCGCGGGATCTGCTGGTGCGGCAGGGGCTGCAGGAGACAATCAGCTATTCCGCCGTTGGATTGGACCTTCTGCGGAAAGCAAGGATTACGGAGGACGACGCAGGATTGCTGGCGGTAGCCAATCCCATGAGCCGGGAGTTCAAGTACATGAGGCCCACCCTGCGGGCCAGCATGATGAACACGTTGGCGTACAACGTTGCCCGTGATACGCGGTCGGCCGCCATCTTCGAAATCGGACGGGTATATCTGAAACAGGGGAAGGAACTTCCCCAGGAGCCGGAAATAGCGGCGGGGCTTCTCTTCGGCCAGCGAACAGGGGAGGGATGGCTTTCCGCACAAGGCGGCTATGATTTCTACGACGCCAAGGGAATCGTCGAATCCCTCTTGGGGCGATTGGGCGCTGAAGGCGAGTTTAACCCCCACGGAGACGACTTCCTGCACCCCGGAAAGTCGGCGTCGATAACTGTCAACGGCGCTGTCGTAGGCTCCTTGGGAGAGGTGCATCCCCTGGTTGTGGAAGCGTTTGAGTTGGACGGCGAAGTCGTGGTCTTTTTTGAGCTAGACCTCAACCGACTATTCGACGCGCTGCCCCAGGCGCGGCAGTCGGTGAAGTCCCTGGCTCGCTTCCCAGCCTCCCTCCGCGACATATCAATTCTGGTAGACCGGGACATTCCGGCGGCGCGGGTGCAGCGAATCATAGAAGGCCAGCCCCTTGTGGAGCAGACCGTCCTCTTCGATGTGTACGAAGGTGAGGAAGCGCCGCCCGGCAAGGTGTCCCTGGCATACCGCATCCAGCTTCGCGCTTCCAACCGAACCCTGTCGTCGCGGGACGTGAATAGAAGCCTGGCCCGCGTCCTTTCGCTGCTGGAAAGAGAAGTGGGAGCGGTTCTGCGGGATGGTACAGAAGGAAGCGGCACATGATGCATCAAGACCACGGTCACGGACACAAGGAGCCCCGCCATCACGGGGGTGGGCGTGGGCACTATCACGCCGACATGCTCAGTGTGGAGGCGGCCTTCGAGCGCATAATCTCCGCTTTCCGACCGTTGGAACCGGAGGTCAAGCCCATTCTGGAGGCCCTGGGGCAGACCCTGGCCGAAGACGTGTACTCGCCGCTGAACATCCCTCCGTCCGACAACTCGGCTATGGACGGCTACGCTCTTCGTCACGAGGACGTGCGGAGCGCTTCTGCTGAGAACCCCGTCGTGCTGCGCGTAATTGGGCTGATAGCGGCGGGGCAGATTCCCGACCGGCGTGTGGAACCCGGCACGGCCCTCCGCATAATGACGGGCGCGCCCACACCCGAAGGCTGCGACACCGTCGTGCCCTTCGAGGAGACTGACGAGGTGGAGCGGAAGGACGCCGGCGGTACTATGGATGAGATCGGCATACTTGTAGACCAACCCCTGGGCATGCACGTGAGACCCGCCGGGGAGGACGTCAAGGCGGACGAGAAAGTGCTGGAGAGGGGCGCCGTCCTCAGACCGTCGGAGATAGGCGTTCTGGCCTCCCTCGGCATCGAACGGGTGTCGGTGGTGCGAAGGCCGCGGGTAGCCATTCTCGCCACGGGCGACGAGCTGCAGAATCCGGGAGAGGCGGCGCGGCCCGGTCGGATATATGATAGCAACAGCTATAGCTTGGCCGCTTCCGTTTTGCGCTACGGCGGCGTTCCTCAGATGCTGGGCATCGCCAGGGACAACCTGGAGGACATGCACCGCAAGTTGAACGAAGGACTGACGGCAGACCTTCTTCTCACTTCCGCCGGAGTGTCCAAGGGCGACTATGACATCGTAAAGGACGTTTTGGCGGAGCGGGGCGAGGTGAATTTCTGGTCGGTGCGGATGCGTCCGGCCAAACCCCTGGCCTGGGGTATGCTCCGGGGGGAAGAAGGCCGGATGGTGCCTCATCTGGGGCTGCCCGGTAATCCCGTCAGCGCTATGGTCGCCTTCGAGGAGTTCGGCCGTCCCGCCATCCTCCGGATGCTGGGCAGGACGGACCTGGCCAAGCCTACGGTTCGCGCCGAACTGAAGGGGCCTATCGTCAACTTCGATGGTCGGCGGGTCTTCGCCCGGGTGCGGGTGACCAGGCGCAACGGCGGGTACTACGCCACGCCCACGGGTCCCCAGGGTTCCAATATCCTCACCTCCATGGCGCGAGCTAACGGCCTCGCCATCTGCCCCGAGGATCTGCCCCGGATGGAAGAAGGCCAAACAGTGGATGTGAAGATGCTAGACTGGAACGAAGAGGTAGGAGTGTGAGATGATTCAGAGGATAGCGGATAACGAACGACCCGCGCACGATATTTCCAAGGCCTATTACGTAATAGATCCGGCGCAGGCAGAAAGAGATCAGCGCGATATGTCGGCGCTGCTGTTGAGCCGCCGGTGCCCCGACTGCCTTGAGCGGGTGTTGAATGAGAAGAAGCCGCCCACGGTGAGGAAGCAGATTCGGGACATGTCCCGCTGCTGCGCTCAGGCGGGCGATTTCATCGCGCCCACTATGCCTCTCAAGGAGATAGTCTTCCGGCTGCTTCTCAAAAACTCCAACAAGGCCACCAGCCTGCAGAGCCTCCACTGGGACGTTACGGAGGAGTGGGCCGCTCCCACCCATCCGATGAACATAACCGTGGAGGTTATGAAGCAAATTCTGGACTCCGACAACTTCTACTGCTTCAAGGAGTCGACGAGCAAGGCAAGGGAGCGGTCGAGGAAGAAGGCCGGACGCAAGTCCAAGTAAGCGCTATCTAACCTATCCCCTTGTCATTACTATGAAAATAGCTCTTTCCGTTCCTGGAAATCCCTTCCCCCTTGATGGGGGAAGGTTAGGATGGGGGTGAACCCCGTGCCCGACCACATTCTCCCCCGAAAGTGCGGTTCGCGCCCCTCTTCTCCCACTACAATACCCCGATCCCAACCGTCATTCGGGCGAAAGCCGGAATCCAGCCCTCTTCCCGCATGCATTTGCATCGCCTTGTGTGACCTTTCTTGGCCATAATGATCCTGAGCCAAGCGCAGCGGAATCGAAGAATCTCGCTGGCCGTGGTGCGTTGAGCGCGTCTAAGCCCGACGGGCGGGGGCGAAGATGATATTCCTCCACACCGGCCACGAGCATCTGCCCAAGGCGGAGTCCTTCGTCGACTTCCTGAGCTATTGGGATTTTGCTCCCTACATAGTCATTCCCATAGTCTTGGCGGCGACGTTGTATCTCGTGGGACGATGGCGTCTGGGCCGACGCGCCAAATACACGCCGCCCGGGATGCTGCGCGACTTCTTCTATCTGGCGGGAATTCTGGCCCTGGCACTGGCGCTTCTCTCCCCCATCGACATCTATGCCGGCGACCTTTTCTTCATGCACATGGTGCAGCATCTCCTGTTGATGATGGCCGCGCCGCCCCTTCTTCAACTGGCGAATCCCATGTCCCGCATCCTGTGGGCCTTCCCCCGGGGCATCCGTCTACGTATCGGAGGGACGTTGAACAGCGCCGGCGTCCTGCGGCTCGCCCTTCAGGGCGTTACGGTCCCAGTAATAGCCTGGCTGGTCTTCGTCGTCACAATCTGGGTCTGGCACACTCCGGCTCCCTACAACGCCGCGCTGGCCTCCGAGGGGATGCACGTGCTGGAGCACCTGACCATGTTCGGCGCCGCCATCGTCTTCTGGTGGCCCGTCATCGGCCCTGCGCCGGTGCGCTCCCGGATGCCCCATCCCCTGCGGTTCCTCTATCTTTTCCTGGCCCTGTTCCAGAACATCATCCTGGGGGCCATCCTGACCTTCGCCCAGGGGCCGGTCTACGCCTACTACGAGGGAACTCCGGGCCATTGGGGCTTCAATAGCGCACAGGACCAGCAGCTTGGGGGCGTTCTCATGTGGATTCCGGGCACCATGATGTACTTCACAGCCCTTGCCCTTCTCTTCTTCGCCTGGCTTGAGCAGGAGGAGCGGCGAGCGGCGCAGCTTCAGGAGATGGAGCAGGCTCGACGCAATTACCTGGCGAAAATGGGGAGGAGAAGTGCCTAGCTCTCGTGAGGAGGATTAGCGTTCTGGCTATTCTAACCAAAGACTCAAATCTAAAGGCCGGCAACCATCCGCTATCCACCATTTGCCTTATTGACTAAGGGAAGGGCTATTGGTAAAGTAGTTAGTGAAATTTTTTACACACGAACCCCTTCCGTAACCCCCCTTTAATGATAGATAGCAGATAATGTTGCCGCAAAGGCTATTATCCCGCCGTTGGCTCGTAGCCATAGGCGTGTTTTCCTTGGTTATTCTGCTCATAGGTTGTACCCCTTCTCACCCCCAATCCACCTTCGAAGCTGCCGGCCCGGTAGCAAAGTATCAGCTGAACCTGTTCTGGATCATCTTCTGGGCATCCCTTGCCATCTTCATTGTGGTGGTGGGCGCTCTCCTCTTCACCCTTGTCCGGTTTCGGGCGAGGCCGGGGACGGATTTCCCTATGCAGACTCACGGCAACCGGAAGCTGGAGATCGCCTGGACCGTGGCTCCCGCTCTGCTGCTTATAGCCCTGGCCGTGATGACGGTGCAGACCCTCTTCGAGTTCCAGTCGTCGAAAGACGATAATCCGCTTCAGGTGCAGGTCATCGCCCACCAGTGGTGGTTTGAATTCGTCTATCCGCAGTACAACGTCACCACGGCCAACGAATTCAACGTGCCGGTGGGCCGGGACGTGACCTTCAAGGTGGACTCCACGGACGTAATCCACAGCTTCTGGGTGCCCAAGCTTGCGGGCAAGATAGACGTGATCCCCAACGTGACCAACGAAATCTGGTTCCAAGCTTCGGAACCGGGAGTCTATTACGGCCAGTGCGCCGAGTTCTGCGGAATTGCCCATGCCTTCATGAAGCTTCGCGTCGTAGCCCAGCCGGAAGAGGACTTCATGCAGTGGGTGGCCGAACAGCAGGCGCCGGCCAGGAGAGCCACGGAGGGCTTGGCCGCCGACGGGTCTCTGGTGTTCAATGTCAAGGGCTGCATTGTGTGTCACACGGTAGTCGGGCCGGACTCTCTGGCCATGCGAGATTCCAGGACCAAGTCCTTCTTAGATGGGCAGGCATTGACCCACGCTCCCAATCTGACCCACTTTGCGAGCCGCAGCTCCTTCGCCGGTTCCCAGTTCGAGAATACTGACGAGAATCTGACGGCTTGGCTGAAAGATCCGGAGGCAGCGAAGCCCGGCAACCGGATGGCCCGGTTGGCCGACGCCTTCAATAACCCTGACCTCGCCCTTTCGGACAGCGACATTACGGCCCTCGTGGCCTACTTGCAGAGCTTGGAATGAAGAACGTCCCTCTCGGAATGTATAATGTTAAGCCTCTGGGGCCGGAACGAATGCCGGTTCCCCTGAATGATGCGCGGATGAATTTTGCAGGTGGCGTTCTATCGTAGCTGCTAACGAACTTATTGGTGGTGTCCTAGCTAAACGCCCCGTGGCTCCCACGGGAGTGATGGGCTGGATAACCACCATCGACCACAAGCGCATCGGTATTCTCTACGGCGTGACCGCCTTCATATTCTTCATCTTGGGAGGCATCGAAGCCTTCCTTATGCGTCTGCAGCTGGCCTCGGCGGATTCCACCCTGGTATCGCCGGAAGTCTACAACCAGATGTTCACCATGCACGGCACCACCATGATATTCCTGGTGGTGATGCCCATGGGGGCCGCCTTCTTCAACTTCATCATACCCCTGATGATAGGCGCCAGGGACGTGGCCTTCCCCCGCCTAAACGCCTTCAGCTACTGGACGTTCTTGTTTGGCGCCATCCTGCTGAACGTGAGCTTCCTGACAGGCGGCGCCCCCAGCGTGGGGTGGTTCGGCTATTCGCCACTGACCGACAGCATCTACTCCGGTGGGTCCGGCGTCGACTACTGGATTCTAGGTTTGCAGGTGCTGGGCATTTCCTCGTTGGCGGCAGCCTTCAACTTCATCGTGACCATCGTAAACATGAGGGCGCCGGGCATGAGCATGATGAAACTGCCCGTGTTCGCTTGGATGACGCTAATCATATCTTTTCTGCTGGTGCTGGCCTTCCCTGTCCTGACCGTAGCCTTGACGCTGCTGCTGTTCGACCGGCTCTTCGGCACGACGTTCTTCGATGTTTCCGCTGGGGCCAACCCGCTGGTGTGGCAGCATTTCTTCTGGGCCTTCGGGCATCCGGAGGTGTACATACTCATACTGCCTGCTATGGGCATCGTTTCGGAAGTGTTGCCCGTTTTCTCCAGGAAACCCCTATTCGGGTACACCGTGGTTGTGTTTTCCGGCGTGCTCATCGGGTTCATGGGTTGGGGGGTCTGGAGCCACCACATGTTCACCGTGGGCCTGGGCCCCGTCGCCAACTCCGCCTTCGCCCTCATCACCATGTTCATTGCCGTACCTACGGGAATTAAGATATTCAACTGGATTGCCACCATGTGGGGCGGTTCCATCAGGTTCACTACTTCCATGCTCTTTGCCATTGGGTTCATAGTCATGTTCATCATTGGCGGGCTGAGCGGGGTCATGCACGCAGTGGCTCCTTCGGACACCCAGCAGAGCGATACCTACTTCGTTGTGGCGCACCTCCACTACGTGTTGTTCGGTGGAAGCATCCTGGGACTATTTGCCGGAATCTACTACTGGTGGCCCAAATTTACCGGTCGGGTAATGAGTGAGCTTCTGGGGAAGGTGCAATTCTGGCTCTTCTTCATTGGCATGAACGTAACCTTCTTCCCCATGCACTTCCTGGGCTTGGACGGAATGCCCCGCCGCGTCGCCACCTACGGCGGCGAGACCGGCTGGGAGTTCTGGAACGCCTTCTCGACGGCCGGGGTCTTCCTCATCGGCTTGAGCATCGTGGTGTTCGTGCACAACGTTATCTGGACCGCCCGCAATGGCAAGAAGGCAGGCAACGATCCTTGGGATGCGCGAACGCTGGAGTGGTCCATACCCTCGCCGCCGCCGGAGTATAACTTCGCGGAACTCCCGACGGTGAAAGTGAGAGATGCATTCTGGGCCGAGAAGTACAGCGAAGGCCCGGATGGACGTCCCATTCCCAAGGTGCAGGGAGCGGCGGTGGCGGTGGAGGAGAAGGAGCATAACATCCACATGCCCACCCCCTCCTACTATCCCATCCTGCTGGCCATGGGGATAACCCTCGTCGCCGGCGGGTTGGTCTCCCACGTATCCGTCAGCGTCATCGGCGGGATTCTGGCCCTGTTCGCCATATACAGCTGGGCCTTCGAGCCCGCCACGGCTCCCAACGCTCCAGATTCGTCCAAAAAAGAGGGGGCCTACTAACCTTTATGGCCGTCAACGCACACCCGCCGGAACATTACACTTCCACTGGGTTGAGCCACCGGAAGCTGCTCATGTGGATCTTCCTGGGGTCGGAGTGCCTCTTCTTCGGCTCCCTGATAGCCACCCACCTGATCAACCGTAACAAGGCGGACTTACTCCACGGGCTCCCGCCCTCCTGCGTGCTGGACATACCCATAACGTCGGTGAGCACTTTCGTACTGCTCATGAGCAGCGTGTCAATGGTGTTGGCCGTGGCCGCGGCGGAACGGGCCGACATGAAGCAGATGCGGATTTGGATTCTCGCGACGGCCGTCCTTGGGACGATTTTCCTCCTCTTCCAGGTGTACGAGTTCCAGGCCTTTGTGAACGAAGGGTTGACCATCGGCACCAACCTGTTCGGTTCTACCTTCTTCACTCTGACGGGGTTCCACGGCGTCCACGTGACCATCGGCGTGATATGGCTGATATCTCTCCTGGTGACCAGCTACAAGCGGGGCGACATGTTGGTGGGAGAACCGCTGAACGTTGATATTGCCGGTCTCTATTGGCACTTCGTGGATATCGTTTGGATAGTAATCTTCACCGTGGTCTACCTGGTGGGGGCAATTGGTCTGAGCTGCGCTGAGGTGGCTTAGGGAGATGGATACTATGCAGGGGCACCGCCATCCGGAAGAAAAGCCGCTGCCGCGCGTTTCGGTTTATCTCTTCGTTGGCTTCGTTCTCGCCGTCATTACCGCGGTGGAGGTGGCGGCCTTCTACCTGAACGTCGTCGACTGGCTGCTGGTGACTGTCTTCATTGTACTGTCGCTTCTGAAGTTCGTCATGGTGGTCATGTTCTTCATGCACCTGCGGTACGACCACAAGATATTCTCTACGTTCTTTACCCTCGGCTTGGTATTGGCCATAGGCGTTGTGCTGGGACTGATAACCCTCTTCGATAACTTCGACATTGGCAATCCACCGCAGGTTTTGATGGTGACGGAGCCACCACCCGAAGTGATAATTGTGCCTCCCGTAGGACCATCCACTGAGCCAGGCGGCGGGGCTACGGACGGACAGGGCATATTCGTGAGCCGAGGCTGCGGTGGCTGCCACACCATCGAAGGAGTACCGGGCGCCGTGGGCATCATCGGCCCCGCCCTCGACGGGGTGGCGACCAGGGCGGAAACTCGGATGGCGGGCCTGAGCGCTGAAGAGTATATTCGCCAGTCCGTGGAGGAGCCCGAAGCCTTCGTTGTGGAGGGCTACGACAACGTCATGCAGCCCCTGATTGGCATGATGACGGAAGAGGAATTTGACATCCTAGTGGAATATCTCCTTACCCTCCGATAGCCTCTTCAATGGTAGGGGTATTCGCCCGCGCTTAAATTAGGGGGCTACGTGGAAACTGGCCCGCACTTTCGGTACCTGACCCTTGCAACCCTTGTAGGCATTTTTGCCCTGATTGTACTGGGCGGTGTGGTCCGAATTACCGAGTCCGGCCTGGGTTGCCCCGACTGGCCCCTGTGCCACGGACGGATCATCCCCCCTGCGGACGCTGCTACCCTCATAGAGTATTCCCACCGGCTGGTGGCGTCCGTCGTCGGCCTGCTGGTGCTGGCGACTCTTGTCGTAGCCTGGCGACGCTATCGCTCCCGGGCATGGATCTTCCGCCCCGCCCTCTTTGGTCTTGTTATGGTCATCGGACAGAGCGCGCTGGGCGGCGCCGCGGTGCTGACGGAGCTGTCCTCTATCATTGTCATGGTCCACATGGCAATGGCCCAGGCGCTGCTCGCGTGTTTCGCCCTCGTGCACCTCGACGCTTGGCGCGGTCTTTCTCTGCCCGCCACGAGGTTCGACGGACGAGTTGTGCTTTCGGCCGCCGCCGCTCTGGGCGTGCTCCTGCTGATTCTGACGGGGACTTACGTTGCGTTGACCGGGGCGGCGGGGGCCTGCAACCAGTGGCCGCTGTGCCAGGGTGGGAAATTCTTCGTTGCCTCCGAACTGCCCCTCATCCACGTAGCCCACCGGATTGCATCTGTCCTCGCCCTCACCCTCCTCGGCGCAGTAATCTGGTCAGCATTCCGCCCCTCAACCCGCCCCGACGTCAGGCTTATGACGCTGCTCGCCCTGGGAGTCTTCGCCGCGCAAGTCCTCGTTGGTGCGCTGACGGTCTGGTGGGGCCTTCCAACAGCCCTGCGTGCCCTCCACGTAGCCCTCGCCACGCTGACATGGGCCGCCCTAGTAACCGCAACCCTCCTCCCGTTTACGCGGGGGAGGAGGCATCTGGGGTAGCATGGGGTTCTCATGCAAATTTGAGTAACGAAAAGGAAAGGAGCGAGATGGCGAATCATACTATGAGGAATGTGGGAACAAAGACGAACCCTGTATCGTGGCTACACCAGCGAGCGGTGGGCATCTTATACGATGCTCTGGCACATGAACAATTCAAAGGACCGATGGACCCCCTGCAGGGGTGGAACGACGTCAGAGTGAACTTGAAACCAGGAGGCCCGCTTTCGGATAACCTTCGTGAGGGAGTCAGCAGTGTAGTAGTTCCTGGGGAGTGGGACAACATAGGTGGCGTAGTGCCGGATCTGATTTGCAGGGATGAAAAGGGCAATCCTGTGCGCATCATTGAAGTTATAGTTACCAACCCTCCTACCCCTGCGAAGCGTCAGAAGTTGGAGACGTTGAAGCGGCGTGGTGTGGACTGCGTGGAGGTTGAGGTGCATTCAGAGGAAGACTTGAAAAACCTCTGTTGGGTGCCAGCCCACTTTACTTACGTTAGCTACGATGGTCGGGAGCAGCTACGCCGCGTCGGAGTAAACATCTCTATGCGGGAAAGGCGGATGGAGGACGCCAATAAGTCTGTAGGGAACTTTATTACAGACCTATTAGCCTGTAGTCCAAAGCACCGCAGGCAACTCTTGGAGGTATTGCGGGGTCTCGGCAGCTTGGATTCTATCTGGCCTATTCATCCCAAGAATCCTTTGGGTGAGCAGCTAAGAGCAAACGATAGCGATGAGGATCCTACCAAATAGAAGGTGAACCTCAGCTTCTCCCTCTAAGAGGATTCCCGAACATCAGTGGAGTTCTTTCAGGAGGCGGAGGGATCCTCTGTGGCGTCGAAGTAAGGGTAGTGAGACTAACGCTGATTTACCTGGTAGAGCCACCCCCAAGAACCCCCCTAAGCCGCCGCCAGACCCTCTTTGGCAATCGTCACAAGCTGGGCGAAAGCCTCCGGGTCCCTGACCGCCGTGTCCGCCAGTACCTTCCTGTCCAAGTCCACGTTGGCTATCTTCAGACCGTGGATGAACTGGCCGTAGGTCAGGCCCAGGCTGCGAGAGGCAGCGTTGATCCGTAGAATCCACAGGCGGCGGAATTCCCGCTTCCTCTCCCGTCGGTGCCGGTATGCGTGGCTCCAAGCGTGGAGGAGCGCTTCCTTGGCGCGTCGAAACTGACGCCCTTGCGACGCCTGGTATCCGCGCGTAAGGGCGAGAATCTTCTTGTGTCTTCGGTGTTTGGTAACGCCTCGTTTTACCCTAGTCAATGTTACGTCCTAATGCGTTATGGTGGGATTGCGAATTATCGGAGCATCGGCGCCCCTGCGGGGAAGAAAACGTTTCCTGATAAGCTGGGTTCAGAGGCTGTTGGGCATTAGCCTCTTCAGGTTGTTGACCATGGTCTTGCTCACGGGCAGCTTCTTGTCGTAGGTCCGTCGCACCCTCTTGGGCTTCTTGCGCCGCAGGTGGCTGCTATTGCCCTTGCGTCGCATGAGCTTCCCGGTACCGGTGACGTAAAATCGGGCTCTCGCGCCCTTGTGAGTTTTCAGCTTAGGCATTCTTTACCTCTGCGGGCTTCCTGCCGGGCTTGACCGCGGCGTTGGGTGTTAGGATGATGGCCAAGGCCCTACCTTCCATGGTGGGTGGGCGCTCCAGCTTGGCCTCTTCCTTGAGCTGATCGGCCACCCGCCTGAGAAGGGCCATGCCAAGCTCCGGGTGGGTCATTTCTCGACCACGGAAGAATACCGCTACCCGAACCTTGATGCCTTCCGCCAGGAGCTTTTTGACCTTTCGGCTCTTGGCTTGCAGATCGTGTTCGCCGATGTTGGGGCGGAAGCGGACCTCTCGCATAGTGTTGGATTTCTGGGACCTCTTGGACTCTTTAACCTTCTTGGCGTGGAGGTATCGAAGCTTCCCATAGTCCAGGATGCGGCAAACGGGCGGCTTGGCCGTGGACGAAACCTCCACCAGGTCCAGGTTTTTCAGCCGTGCCATGCTGAGGGCGTCCTGGATGGACATGATGCCCTTCTGCGCACCATCGCTGTCGATGACTCGCACACTGGATGACCTGATGGCCTGGTTGACTCTATATTCGCGGACTATGGCGGGGATGCCTCCTAAGATTGGTGCAATTTGAATTTAAACTCTATCACGGGCGATTTTGCAAGTCAATTATGCCGGTTAATCGAGCGGTGTTGACTTAGTGATAGGCCTTTGCTACAGTCTGCCAAAGCCTTTTCAGGCTCTTCCCCCCGCGAGGTATGAAGGATGGGCGCACCCTTTTTTAAGGATCTCCGTAGGGCCTATGGATTTGACGAAGTGGCCATCGTGCCTGGACAGGTCACCGTGAATCCCGACATGACGTCCACCCAAATGGCCATAGGTCAGCACGTGTTGGACATTCCCGTCCTGGCCTCCTCCATGGATGCCGTGGTGTCTCCCTCCTTCGCCTCTCTAATGCACCGGAAGGGCGGCCTCGGCGTTCTGAACCTGGAGGGCGTCTACACCCGCTATCCAGACCCCTACGTGGTACTGGAAGAGATAGCCTCGGCGCCCCTGCGGGAAGTCACGTCCCTGCTGCAGCGAGTGTACTCTGAGCCGATCCGGGAAGAAATGGTTGGCGACTGTGTGGAGAGGGTTAAGAAGTCCGGGGCCACCTGCGCCGTTGCAGTAACGCCTCAGAACACCAAATGGCTCTCGTCGGTGGCGGTCGAAGCCGGAGCCGACGTGCTGGTAGTTCAATCCACGGTGACCACGGCCCGGCACGTATCCAGGAGTTATCGGGGCCTCATCTTCTCGGAGCTTATCGAGAATATAGATGTTCCCGTAGTGGTTGGTAACTGCGTTGGCTACTCCACGGCGCTGGAACTGATGGAAACCGGCATCAGCGGTCTGCTGGTAGGGGTGGGGCCCGGGGCCGCCTGCACCACCCGCGAGGTGGTTGGCGTCGGCGTACCCCAGGTGACGGCCACGATGGATTGCGCTGCAGCCCGGGAGGAATACTTCAACAGGACGGGTAGGCGAGTTACCGTCATAACGGACGGGGGCATCCGCACCGGCGGCGATCTATGCAAGGCGCTGGCCGCCGGCGCCGACGGCGTTATGCTGGGCACTCCCTTCGCCCAGGCCCAGGAAGCCCCCGGCGGCGGATACAACTGGGGCATGGCCAATCCCCATCCGGAACTGCCTCGCGGTACCCGCATCAATGTGGGCACCAAGGGAACGCTGAAGGATATACTTTACGGGCCGACCTCAGTCACCGACGGCACACAGAACCTGATGGGTGCTTTGAAGGTTGCCCTGGGCATGTGCGGAGCCATGAATATTGCGGAGTTTCAGAAGACGGAGATGATCATCGCCCCGGCCATCAAGACGGAAGGCAAGATATTCCAGCTGACCCGCGACTAGCAACGCCTGCGCCGCTGGAGTCTGGAGGACCCAATCACCTCATCCGGGCGTTCTGCGGCCCATCAGGTATGCATAGCTTTAGGAATTGGACTTGCTCTACTTCTCTTCATTGCTTCGCCTGCGTGCGGACCTAGGCCGGAGAGGACTCCCGTCGACAAAACCGCGGCCCCGGAGGTAACAGTGAATCGGATAGTCTATGTGGGCGCCGACAGAAATATATTTACCATCAATCCTGACGGGTCCGACTCGAAGAGGCTGACCGGGTCCGTCACTGCCCGTTCTATGGGAAGCATCCTGGCCCAACCCTCCGGGCAGAGTTCCGTGCTGCATACGTGGCCCACCTGGTCGCCGGACGGCGGCAAAATAGCCGTTTCAAGGGCAGTGTTTGAAGGCGAGGAGCCGCAGGTGTCCCTATTCATCATAGATGCTGATACTGGGGCGCTGAACACAATCTATGAGAATGAAGCCGGCGCAAGCCCGATCATCGCCGATTCCGTCCCCCACTATATGTACTGGTCGCCCGACGGGACGCAGTTGGCCTTCATTGCATCGACGCCCCTTGCTCTCGTGCTCTTCGTCAACGACGGCGACGGAACCGTTGTGGTGAGCAGCGAGGGTCCGCTTTATTTCAAGTGGGCCGAAGACGGCGGGTCCATGGTCATCCACTCTCGGGATGAGCTGTCCCGGGCAGTTGCCCCCTTCGATACTCCCGCAACGAGGATCGCGGCCATGGACCCCATCTTTAGAGCGCCGGACTTGTCCTGGGACGGAAAGACGGCGGCGTACATAACCAGCGTTGGTCAGGGCTATGGCCTTCTGGCGGGAAGGGCGGACGGCTCCGAGGCTTTCCGGGAGCTTATGCCCGTTGAGGCTCCGGCGGCCCTCCTCTGGTCGCCCGTCGAGGACGTTGTTGCCGTGGTCGACGGCGCCCGCCCCGGTTCCCCCGGCTATCGTCGGCTGCGGCTGGTTTACCCCGACGGCCGGGAGCCGATTACACTGGCGGAAGAACCCCTGGCCGCCTTCTACTGGTCGCCCGACGGGAAACAGATTGCTTACGTAGCCATCGACGTGGAGACCCGCAGGTTAGTCTGGAAGGTGGTCCCCACCGGCGGCGGTGAGCCTTGGGAGTTGGTAAGCTTTATCCCCTCTCAAGGGATGTTGACGGCCATTTCCTTCTTCGACCAGTACGCGCACTCCCACTCCTTCTGGTCGCCGGACGGCGAAAGCCTGGTGTTCTCCGGGCAGACGAGCAGAGGCAGCCAGGAGAGCAACGGGGCCAGCCCCGACGAAGGGTCCGTATACGTCGTCAACACAGATCCCGGGTCGCTGCCCAGGCGGATTGCCAGCGGCGCCCTGGCCTTCTGGTCGTGGAACTGATTCAGAGAACATAGGAAGGGAAGGGATAGAGAGTGAGAGTGAGAGATCTAGGAAGGTTAGCCCCAATGAAGGTAGCCGTATTCCTGTTGGCGTTCTTGTTAACCCTAACGGCCGCCTGCGGCCCGTCGGACGAAACCGCAACGCCCCCGCCGGCTCCGACGCCCCTGCCCTCAGAGGTTCTGCAAGAGGCGGCGGAGGCTTTGCTGGGACTGGACACCTTGGCTTTCACCCTTGGCCACGAATCCGGAAACATCCCGTTGATGACGGGCGTCATCGCCAACGAACTATCCGGCATAGTAGCTATGCCGGATGAGTTAAGGGTTCAGATAAAGGGGGAGGTAGAGGTCTTCCGCGCCTACCTGGAACTTACCGTCGTTCGCACGGAAGGGATATATTACCTGACAGACCCGCTGACGGGAGATTGGCGTATAGTCGATGAGAGCGCGGTGCCATTCAACCTGACCAGCGTCGGCATTACTATCGGCAATATCATGAAGGTCATGACGAATACGGCCTACGCCGGGGACGGCTACGAGGGAGACACGGTACGAATCACCGGCAAGGTGCTTTCCCAGCAGCTTGACGGTCTCATCCCCTTCGCTGGCGAAGGCTACGAGGTGGACTTGGAGGTGTGGATTCGCAAGGCCGATTCTCTGCCTGAGAAGGCGCGCATTCAAGGCCAGGTTGTCGATAGCGACGCAGCCTCTTACGTGCGAATACTAACCCTGTACGGCTTCAACGAGCCTGTCACCATCGAGAAGCCGCCCATCTAGAGAGTAAATATGGCCTCTCAGACCGGTACATTCACGCGCTCTGGATGGGTAATGGTGGGGTTGGTGTCCTTGAGCGTTATCTTCACTGCCCTGGACCAGACGGTGGTCGTGACTGTGCTGCCGGAGATGATGGTAGACTTGGAGATTAGCGTCACGGAGTTGGACCACGCCTCCTGGATAGTGACCGGCTATCTGCTGGGCTATACAGTCGCCATTCCCCTCGTTGCTCGCATGGCCGATGTTTACGGCCATAGCCTTGTGCTCCGGGTCTCGCTGCTTGTATTCGCCGTCGGGTCGGCAATGGTGGCCCTTTCGCCCAACCTGCCTTTGCTGGTGGGCAGCCGGGTGATACAAGCCCTTGGCGGCGGCGCGATAATTCCCATCGGCATGGCCCTCGCCGCCCACTACCTGCCGGACCGTCGCAAGGCCATTGCGGTTGGAATAGTCGGCGCGGCTGCGGAGATAGGCATTGTGTTGGGCCCCCTCTACGGTGGTGGAATCACCGCGGCCCTGGGTTGGCGATGGCTCTTCTGGCTGGACATCCCCCAGGCCGTCATAATCCTCGTGGCCATCGGCCTCATACCCAACCGGGGCACACCCGGAGCGCGGGTGGACTACATGGGCGGCTTATTGCTGAGCGGGGCGTTGGTTCTGCTGGTGATAGCCCTTTCTCAGCGTGGTCTCTTCACGGGGACTGCTCCCTTGGCTTACCTCTTGGGCGCGTCGGGAATGCTGCTGGTTGTAGTGTTCGTAATGAGCCAGATGAAGGTAAGGCAACCCCTTATGGACCCCAGGTTCTTCGCTTCTGTGGAGGCTCTCTCCGCAGTGGGAGCCAAGCTGCTGGTGGGCGCCGCCCTGGTGATTGCGCTGGTGACTGTGCCACTGATGGCCGATACTATCCACGGCCAGTCTGCCTTTGGCGGAGGGCTGCGTTTGATGCGGCTAACCGGGGCCATACCCATAGCCGCCTTGCTGGGCGGTTATCTCACCTATCGCATCGGACCCAGGCCGGTGGCGGTGTCGGGAATGGCGTTGGCGGCACTGGGTCTGTTGTTCATGAGCGGTTGGGGTGTGGAAGTAACGGAAGCCCAATTGTCGCTGCACCTGGCATTGGTGGGGGTGGGCTTCGGACTAGTCATAGCGCCGTTATTCGTCACCGCCATGGAAACGGGCGGGCAGGAGTATCAGGCTACGGCGGCTTCCATGGTCACTGTTGCGCGCATGATAGGCATGGCTTTTGGACTGGCGGCCCTGGCGGCCTGGGGAATGGAGCAATTCCAGACCCTCACCGCGGGACTGGAAGTCCCCCTTCGTATGGCGGGCGAGACCAGCCAGGCGCTGCAACTACGAATTGATGAATACAGTGAGAACCTCAACAACGCGGGAATTTCGCTCTTCCAGAACTTCTACCGCGTGGCGGCGGTGCTGATGTTTGTTGGCATCATCCCCAGCCTGTGGCTTACCAGGAAGGAGCCGACGGGTGAAGGTACGGGAGACCCTCAAGAAACTCCCCTGCCATATCAATCAAAACGCAGCGAAGCTTAGCGAAGGGTCAGTCTGCACCGAGATAAAAGGCTAGAAGCCCGACTTGGTGCACAGCTCCACCCGGTTGCCATCCGGATCGTGGGTGAACAGGAAGCGCTGACCGTCGTTGCGCACTCCGCTGCGGCTGATGCCCAGCCCCTTGGCCTTCACCGCCTCCATGGCGGCGTCGAAGTCTTCCACTTCAAACGCGATGTGGCTCTCTTCGGGACAGGGAGCGTCTTCAGTCTCGATAAGGTGAAGCATTACGCCGCTGGGAAGCTGCAGCCACGTAATGTTGGGGTTGTCCACCTGGCTGGGAATCTGCTTGATGCCCAGAAAGTCGTGGTAAAATTCCATGCTCCGTTGGGTGTTCTTGACCAGGTAGACCACGTGGTTGACGTGGTTCAACTTGATGGCGGGTATGCTGGTAGTCATGGGGCGTTTCCCTCCTGCCTTGCGCGGTAGGGCAAGTCTAAGGATGGGGCTATACGCTGTCAACGTGGGTCCGCCGCCCTCCCTTCGTTGTGGCTGTCTTGTCCGATAGCTTATACTTTTAGCTTGAAAAAACGTCAGCAAGGAAGACCATGCAAAAGATAGAACAGAGTTCGGCGGGTTCAGGCCAGAGCATCCAGGAACTGCGGGAGCGAATTCGGCACTCCGCCGCACATCTGATGGCCGACGCCGTGACTCGTCTGTTCCCCGATACCAAGCTGGGCATCGGCCCTCCCACCCAGGACGGGTTCTATTACGACCTGGAGGTCTCGCGTCCCTTCACGCCCGAAGACCTGGAGAGGATAACGGGCATCATGGAGGAGACCATCGCCCGAGACCTGCCCTTCGTCCTCCACGAACACGGACGGGATGAGATGAAGCAGCTCTGTCACGACCAGCCCTACAAGCTTGAACTCATTGACGAGATTCCCGACGACGAGACGCTTACTACCTACACCCACGACGGCTTCACCGACCTGTGCCAGGGACCTCACGTGGCTTCCACCGGCAGAATTCCAGCCTTCAAGCTGCTCTCGGTGGCGGGGGCCTACTGGCGGGGTAGCGAAACCCGCCCCATGTTGCAGCGAATCTATGGCACCGCCTTCGAGAACCGCAAGGCCTTGAGGCAGCATCTGAACCGGCTGGCGGAGGCGGAGAAGCGGGACCATCGACGGCTGGGCCGAGAGTTAGAGCTTTTCCTCTTCGACCCCTTGGCTCCCGCCAGCCCCTTCTTCCTGCCCAAGGGCGCCGAGATCTACACGCTGTTGGTCGACTACGTGCGAGGATTGTACAAGAGGTACGGCTACCAGGAAGTCATAACGCCGGAGATATTTTCAACGGACCTCTGGAAGCGTTCCGGCCACTACGATAACTACCTGGAGAATATGTACATCATCGACATCGGGGAGCGGGAGTACGGCGTGAAGCCAATGAACTGCCCCGCCCATGCCCTGATATACTCCTCCCAGTTGCATTCCTACCGAGATCTCCCCCTGCGACTAGCCGACTTTGGACGGCTGCATCGCTTCGAACGCTCCGGCGTTACCCACGGCCTGACGCGGGTGCGTTCCTTCTCCCAGGACGACGCCCACATCTTCTGCACCCACGAACAGATCGCCCAGGAGGTGCAGGGGTTCATTGGTATGCTGATGGAGTCCTACAAGGCCTTCGGATTCGACCACCCTTCGGTTGTGCTCTCGCTGCGCCCTGAGAAGCGCATCGGCTCGGACGAAATATGGGATAAGGCCGAAGCGGCGTTATCGGACGTGTTGGCGGAGAGCGGTTTGGATTACAAGCCGGAGCCGGGCGAAGGGGCCTTCTACGGCCCCAAGATAGACTTCTTTGTTCCCGACGCCTTGGGCCGCGAATGGCAGCTGGGCACCATCCAACTCGACTTTTCGCTGCCAGAACGATTTGACCTCGAGTACGTGGCTGAGGACGGTTCCCACCAGCGCCCCGTTGTGCTGCATAGGGCAATGCTGGGCGCTATCGAGCGATTTATGGGGGTGCTCATCGAGCACTACGGCGGCGCTTTCCCCCTGTGGTTGGCGCCGGTTCAGGCGGTGGTCATCCCCATCGCGGACCGCCACGTCGAGTACGCCGCCGACGTGGCCTTTAAGCTTAGGGGCCGGGGCCTGCGGGTCGAAGTGGATGGGAGGAACGAACGGATGAACCTGAAGATTCGGGAGGCCCAACTGAAGAAAATACCCTATATGCTCGTGGTGGGCGACAGGGAGGCGGAGGGTGGAACGGCGTCGGTGCGTAGCCGGGACGCCGGGAATTTGGGCGCCGAGCCCGTGTCTAAGCTGGTTAACGACCTGTCAGAAGAGGCAAAGGCCCCGTAATCGGATTACGGGAGTAAGGTGTCCGCGCGGGGCCGCCGCCCGTCGCCTACTTGAAGGCTTGATACACCGCCTACACTTCGTCCAGCACTTCGGACATGGTAGGGAACTGGTGGCGTTCCAGGGTCTCGTATAGGACCTCGTCCCCGGTGCGCCAGTTGAAGACCCGGTGGTGGTAATCGTCGTCGTTCAAGTGTGTGTTGTGGTATCGGAGTAAAGCATGGCACCCCTGAACCCAGGCGAGGTATCGATAGGAAAATCCTCTCACCTGTGGGAGTCCTCCCATGCGTCTAACTATTGAGTCCCTTTCTGACTTGCATCACCACGTTATGAAGGCAAAATAGGAATCCATCCAACCAAATCTCACCCTCCTGCTCTTCGAAGTCTAGGGGCTGATTTTTGGTCCAGTCTACGAAGGAATGATTCCTTAATCGAAGTTCGTGGATGGTGCGGTAACGGTCATAGGTTTGCCAGTTGTGGGGATCTCCTCTTCTAGCACTCGGAGATCGCGCAAATCGAACTTCCATTCAATAATCTCAATATTTTCTTGAAACTGGCCTTTGCTCAGCAGATCCAGCATCTGTTCCGACGTCATCTTGTAGCGGTCCTCGTAGTTGCTGATATTGAGCTTTAGCCCGACTCGATATTCCTCTACTTCGGCATCTGTCGCCGCTGGAGTGATTATTTTACCCTCACTATCGCGGGGAGCTTCTTCCAAGTAACGGAGCGCCTTGTAGTCAAACATCCAGTCTGTAAGCTCAGCAGTCTCCCGCACCTTGAAGTCGCTGAGAAGCTCCAGCATGTTCTGGGATTCTATTTCATAAATGCCTTCGTATTTCTTTATGCTGCGCCTCAATTGGGCCTGGAATTCTCCAGCCGCAGACTTGCGCACGGTAATGTTCACCTTCTCTTCGTGGGTCGTGGTGGACTTCCACTCATTGTCCAGGCGATTGTCCTCAGTTTCATGGGGAGAATAGCGGGGAAACTTCGCTTCTAGTTCCTGGAGAGTGCCATATGCGGTCATCCACTTGAGGACGTCTTTTGTCTCCCGTTCCTTGCCGACCAGCAAGAGTTGTCTCATCTTCTCAGAACTCACTTCGTAGCGGAACTCGTACGTCCTGACATCTAGGTTGAGTTGCGCTCTCCAGGCTTCCACGTCGTCCTTTCGCATGTTTACCCTAACTCGCTTTTCTGCTCTCGTCATGTCCCTCTCCACGTGTTGGAACACCAATGCTATATTCTACCAGCCGTCGCCCTCCGGCGCATCCCATCAACGGGGACTCGGTCGGACAACCTCGTTGAATTTGTCCGCGTATGGGTTTAAAATTTGCGAAATCACCTTTACCAGCGGGCCGGATGACGCGCCGCCCGTATTTCAACACCTGTTGGAGAAGATAACGTGGACAAGAAATTCGTTGTATCGTCAGATTCCCACATTGTGGAACCGCCGGAGCTATTCGTCGACAGAATGAACGCCAGCAAGTATGGGGACCGCATTCCCCACCTGGTAAACGAAGCCGACAACGACTTCTGGTATTCCGATCACAAGAGGATGGGCGTACTGGGCAGCTTCGGGGCCTCCGCCGGCATGCGCTTCGAGCGGCCGGGAGACATCCAACGGGAGGGAAGAATGGCGGACATCCTCCTCGGTGGGTACGATCCCCATGCCCACGTGCAGGACATGGAGGTGGACGGCGTTCACGCTAACATACTCTACCCCTCCATTGGACTCGAGATGTTCGGCGTTCCCGACACTACCATACTCCGGGACATCTTCGCCGCTTATAACGACTGGCTCTCCGGCTTCTGTTCCACCTACCCCCGGAAGTTGAAGGGCATCGCCATGCTGCTGCTGGACGACGAGATTGAAGCCGGCATATCCGACCTTCGCAAGGCCGCAGACGCGGGATTTGCCGGCGTCATGATCAGCGTGTTCCCCAAGCCGGAGCACTCCTACGACCATCCCATGTACGAACCTTTCTGGCGCGAGGCAGAGGAGGTCGGCTTGCCGCTAAGCCTGCACACTGGAACGGAACGGCCCTCCCTGGCCAAGACTGCCACTGCCGGCGGCATCACCCAGTCCGGGGCAAGCCGGGTCAACGCTGAATTCTGGGTGCGTATGTCCCTGTGCCAGCTAGTGCTTTCGGGCGTCTTCGAACGTTATCCAAAGCTGAACATCGTCGAAGTGGAGCACGACTTGGCCTGGATTCCCTTCTTCTTCAATCGGATGGACGTCACCTACATCGAAAGACATACTCAGGCGCCCTACCGGTACAAGGGAGACTTGCTGCCCAGTGATTTTATGCGCAGCAACGTTTACCATAGCTTCCAGGAAGATGGCCTAGGCATCCGGGACCGAGACATTATCGGGGTGGAGAACCTGCTTTGGGGATCCGACTACCCCCACGCCGAGTCCACGTTCCCCGAGTCTCAGAGGATTCTAGACGAGATTCTGGAAGGCGTGCCTGAGGATGAGAAGGCGCTGATAGTGGGCGGCAATGCAGCGAGGCTGTATAACCTGAGCTAGCAGGCGGGCTGCCGTGCGGCGGCGATTCTAAGCTCAACTTTACCCAGGCTGCCGAAGTCGGCAATAGCGACGTCGCCGGGGCTTACGGGCGTTATGCCGGTGCAGGTCCCGGTGGTAACTATCTCCCCCGCTTCTATGGTGTCGCCTAGCCGCGATAGATGGTTGGCGGTCCAAAGCAGGACGGAGAGTGGGCCGTCGAGCACGTTGGCCCCGGTGCCTTCTGAAATCTTCGCTCCGTTCCGGAACATAGTTGCCCGGTGGGAGTTCAAGTCCATACTGCGCCACTCGGAAGAGGGACTCCCTGAAACGAAGGCGGTATGGGCGGTGGCATCGGCCACCAGGCGAAGGGCGCCCAGCCCGTCGTATCCACCCTCAAAGCGACAGCCAACTACCTCTATGGCCGGCAGGACCGACTCGACGGCCTCCAGAACCTCCTCCAGTTCGTAGCCTTCCGGTCGTGGAGGGAGGGAACGAGAGAATCGGAAGGCGAATTCCCCTTCGACGCAGGGCGATTGATTGGAGAAGACGGGCACCGTTGCCGGGCTTTTGAGGCAGTTGGGCTGAAACATTGGGGCAGTGGACGGCTCCGTGGCTCCAAGGAGTCGCTGCGGTTGGATGCTGGTAGCCCCAACCTTCCACCCGCCTCTGGGCAGTCCGGCCATCCGTCCCGCTATCCTCTGGACGTCGTAGGCCGTCTCGACGGAGTCCAGGCAGCCCCCCGCCGAACGTGGCGCCAGTCCGCCGTTCATGGAGGCCTGGTATAGGAGTTCCGCCAGCCGATTCTTTTCGCTCATCACCCTATCCTTCCTTGGGAAATCCCAACTCCTGCTGGAAGACCTGGGCCAGCAGATCAATGCCTTCCCAAATCTCCTCCTCCGTGGGGAGAGCGTAGCAGAACCGGATGCAGTTATTGCCGTTGCGCTCGTCGTCGCCGGGATAAACGGCCCAGTCGGAGCCGGGGTTGTAGCCGATGCCGCGGTCCCGCGCGGCGGCGAGCGCCTTCCGTGTATCCACGTCTTCAGGGAACGTCACCCACAGATAAATCCCACCGCGGGGACGGTTGGGCTGCACCGAGGGACCGAAATGCTCGCTGATAGCGGCAGTCATCGTATCCCGCTTCTTCCGCAAGGCGGCGCGAAGGGTCTCCACGTGTTCCTCGTAGTGGTTGTTGAAGAACTCCGCCGTCACCATCTGCCCGAAGGTGGAAGTCCCGATATCGCCCTTCAGAGGCAGAAGCTGCCCCAGAAGCTGCCAGGAGGCCACCACGTAACCCAGCCTCATGCCCGGGGCCAGGTTCTTGGAAAAGGAACCCATGTGGATGACCCGGTCGGAGTCGTCCATCGAGCGGATAGCGTCGACGGATTCCCCTTCGTAGACCAGGTCGGCGTAGCAGTCGTCCTCCAGAATCGGAACGCCGTACTCCTCGCTGAGGCGCAACATCTCCTGACGCCGCTCGAGGGGCATGATCGCGCCCGTGGGGTTTTGTACCGTCGGGATGGTGTACAGGTACTTGGGCCGCACGCCCTGACTCTGGAGTTCTTCCAGGGTGTCCGCTAGGGCATCCATCCGCATCCCGTCCTCGTCCACCGGCACTCCTACGATGTTGACGCCGCGAGACCGGAGATCCCCTAGCATCCCCACGTAGGAGAAATCTTCCGAGATTACGGTGTCCCCAGGTTCGAGGAGGGCCGTATTAATGAGGACAGCGGCAGTCTGAGAGCCGGAGGTTATCAGAATGTCGTCCACTGTAACGTCCACGCCGCGATAGCGTGAGAGCTTCCGGACCAGAAACTCCCGCAGGGGCAGATAGCCGAGCAGACCCCCGTTGTGCAGGTTGATGGCCAGCCCGGGACCGTCTCTTCTCATGGCCGCGGCGGTGGCTTCAATCAACCCTTCCACTGGAATAGTTTCCGAGTTCGTGTGGCCGAGAATGAAATTGTACTTCGGCTGCGGAATGGCGCCGGAAGCTATCGGTGGCGGCAACCCCTTCGCAAAAATGTTACTGTAGTCAAAAGCTGTGCCTGAGGTCATATCCCCTCCAATTCGTAAACCTGCTCGTGCTTTGCGGATTCATGCTAGCATCGGCGCATTGGCCGGTCAACTTGAGCAACGAATGGCCCTTTGGCGGGTCGCGGTTTGCGTGAAGTCAACGAAGCTCCTAAGATTCAACGTAGCAGCTAGCGAATGAAAGGATGGTCGTAATGAATGACTAATATCGATGAAGAGCAGAACCTCGTCCAGTGGGTCTATGGGGCCCGCAACAACCTCGAGTTGGAGGAGCGCTACAACCAGTGGGCCAAGAACTACGATGAGGACCTGGATGAGGATTTCGGCTGGTTGGGGCCCGCGCTCGCCCTTGAGGCTTGCAAGCAGTACCTACCGACCGACGCGCGCATTCTGGACGCTGGGGCTGGAACGGGTCTGGTGGGCAAGATGCTGGCCGAGGCCGGATTCCACCGGTTGACGGCCATCGACATGTCACCCGGCATGTTGGAGGAAGCTCGCTCCAAGGCCGTGTATCGAGACCTGCATCGCATGGTGCTGGGGGGGAAATTAGACTTCCCGGACGATTCATTCGACGCCGTGGTCAGTATAGGCGTGTTGACTTTGGGACACGCCCCGGCCCGGTCGCTGGACGAGTTGGTCCGCGTGACCAGGCCCGGTGGGTTCGTCATATTCACCCTACGCCCCGACCTCTACGAGAACGCCGGGTTTCGGGAAGTGCGGGAGGAGTTGGAGAACGCAGGTCGCTGGGAACTGGTCAAGATGGGTAAGCCGCTGCAGGCGCTTCCCAAGGGCGAACCGGAGGTGCTGCACCAGCTATGGGTCTTCCAGGCCACTGCTCCCTGACAAGCTGGCCCATGACACACCCTAGTGATATCAATGCAATCATGCTATGATGGAATAACATTTCGAATGGAGATTCTATAATAGTCAGCATCACCGTACACAACCTTGAGGACGAGTTGGGCGACCGGCTTCGTGTCCGGGCGGTTGAGCATGGTCGGACCATAGAAGAAGAAGCCCGCGAAATTCTTAAGGTGGCCCTCGAAGGCGAGACGAAACCGCCCGAACCACCGGAAAATCTGGCGGAGGCCATAATGGCTCGATTCCAGCCTTTAGGCGGCGTTGAGTTGGAACTTCTTTCCCCGCACACCCATGCGCGAACCGCCACGATTTGACTAGCTCGGCCTAGATGATCCTCTTGGACACCAATGTCGTTTCAGAGCTAATGCGTCCAAATCCCAATCCGAAGGTTACGGTTTGGGTTGCCCGCCGGGAACTCTCAAGCATATTCACTACTACCATCTCCGAGGCTGAATTACGGTATGGCGTTGAGATACTACCGGTGGGCAAAAGGCGTGATGGGTTGATCGAAGTAGCGGAAACGATACTACGGGGACACTTTCAGAATCGCATCCTGTCCTTTGGCAGGACCGCCGCTCGGGCCTATGGTGTGGTAGGGGCCGCTCGGCGAGCGGCGGGGCTTTCGGTCACAGTTGCCGATTGCATGATTGCGGCGATTGCAAGCGTCTACGGCGCGGCTATCGCAACCAGGGACGTGGGAGACTTCAAAGACTGCGGCATCCACGTTATCAACCCCTGGGCAGCTTAGAGCGCTCGAAGAGCGGCAGTTGATTTTCAACCCGGAGACCCGCCGACTCGTCGCCGAAAGCAGGGTCGCCCGCCTCGCCACCGCCAACGAGACAGGCGCGCCCCACGTGATGCCCGTCTGCTATGCCCTGGACGGCGAGACCATCTATTCGGTGATAGACCGTAAGCCGAAACAGGCCGGAGCCATGAGGCTGCACCGAATCCGCAACATAATGGCCAACCCGCAAGTGGCTCTGCTCCTTGACGGGTACGACGAAGACTGGGGCCGATTGTGGTACGTGCTTCTCCGGGGCGTCGCGTCCGTGGTACGCAGGGGGCCGGAGCAGCGCTGGGCCTTGACCCTCCTGCGCAAGAAATATCCCCAGTACGCCGCCATGAATCTGGAAGGCCGGCCCGTCATCCGGATGCGGATATTTCGGGTCGTGGCGTGGGGGAATCCAGGGCGTTAACCAATCTTTAGACTTGCGTAAACTGGGTTCCTCTGGCAAGATTACAACATGAAAGAAGGCGCTTTCACCCTGGTTGAACCCCTTCCTGAGTTGAAGGATCCCCACGTGATAGCCATGCTGCGCCCTTGGATTGACGTGGGCAGCGTGGGAACTATTGCGCTGAGAAAGCTGGAGCGCTACTTTGGCGCAAAGGAACTGGGACGGCTGTCCCGGCCCGGCAACTTCTACGACTTCACCCGCTACCGGCCCATTATGCGCACCGTTGAAGGTAACCGGGTACTGAACATCCCTAATACAGTCATCAACTATGCCATCCGGGAGGAGCCGCCGGACCTTCTTTTCTTCCACCTTCTGGAGCCCCAGTCCTTCGGCGAAGACTACACGGACGCAATCCTGGACATCGTGGACCAGTTGGGCGTAAAACAGTACGTCCGCATTGGCGGTATGTACGATGCCGTGCCCCACACTCGGCCCCTATTGGTCACGGGTTCCAGCAGCAACGACGTGGCCAAGAAGTACGGCGATTCCCTGCAACTGCGGGCGAGCAGCTATCAGGGACCGACGTCCATAGTGAATCTGGTGGCGGACGGCGTCAGCGATCGCGACATCGAGGCCATCAGCGTCATGGTCCACCTGCCCCAGTACGTTCAGCTGGAGGAGGACTACTCCGGCGCCTCTCGCCTGCTGGAAGTGCTTTGTTCCGTCTACGACCTGTCCAAGGACTTGGCCGACCCGGAGCGAGGACGGCGGCAGTACCTGGAGGTAAACAACGAGGTTCTCCGCAACAAGGGGTTGAAGGCCCTCATCGAGCGGCTGGAGGTTCACTACGACTCCCGGGCTGCCAAGCGTTCTTCCGAGTCCGACGAGGGGTCCAAGCTTTCCCCCGAGGTGGAGAAGTTCCTCAATGAGATGGGTGAGCGCTTCGAAAGCTAGCGCCCAGCCCCCGATGTCTTTCCTGTAGGGGCGGTTCGGGGAGCCCGTTTCAGAAGTAGCAACCAAGTCATTGAGCTCGTTTGTTCACAACGGCATAAGGCGGAAACAGCATATCTACTAGTCGTATATCGCATCATTTGTGGATATGGTTACGCCTGTCGTCACGCCCTTTTGCCGCGGACAGACGCGCGGGGACTTTTGAAACAGGCTCCGGGAACTGCCCTCCCTCGAGGAATCTCGTTGACCTGGGCTCACCGCCCCCCTCTTGCGACGAGGGCTAGCCCTCCACTTTTTTCAGGCTGGGGTTGTCGATCATCAGCCTCTTTATCCCAGCATCCCTGAATATTACCGTAATCTCGCTGGTCAACGCCCGGCCCGCAGTCTTTAGGACTAACCCTTCGCCAAAGGCCCCGTGCAGGACCCTGTCCCCTGCTTTAAACGCTGGCGACTTGCTTTCGCCATCCTGACCTGCGGCGGCGGCGCCGTTGATGGCGGCATTGCCCGCTGCGACGGGAGATTTGACCCGTCGTCGGGTGACGTCTGCCGCTTCTCCGGACGAAAAGTCGGGGAAACTCTGCCCCCCGTACTTTCCGCCTGTGGGTTGAGGTGTCTCCGCTATCAACTCGCTGGGCACATCCTTCAGGAAACGGGAGGGATCCGCCAGGCCGCCGTCGCCTCTCCAACTCTGCCGCCGGAAGGCCCGCGTCAGAAACAGCCGGTCCTTGCAGCGGGTTATTCCCACGTAAAAGAGCCTCCGCTCCTCCTCCAGCTGGTTGGGGTCGTCCAGGGAGCGAATATGGGGCAGTAGGCCCTCCTGCAGACCTATGATGAACACCACGGGGAATTCCAACCCCTTGGCCTGGTGAAGCGTAATAAGGGTTATGGCGTCCGCCGTTTCGTCCAGGGAATCAACCTCCGCCACCAGCGCCAAATGTTCCAGGAAGGAGGTAAGACCCTCGCCTCCCTCCAAGGCGTCGTACTGCCCCGCTGCCTGACGAAGCTCCTTCACGTTCTCCCACTTGTCCTCCCAATCCTCGCCACCCGCCTTCAAGAAGTTCTGGTAGTTGATGCGTTGCAGCAGCTTGTCCAGGAGCTTCACTGTGCCCATCTCCGCCGCGCCTTCCCTCAGGTCTTCGATGAGGGTGACAAAATCGGTGAGCGGCTTAACCAGGCGGGATGGCAGATCGTGGGGGATCGCCTCGCCCTTGGTTCGCTCCCGCAGCGGCCTAAGGATGGCGTAGATGGGCGATTGCAGCTCCCGCCCCAAATCTTGCAGCTGGTCCAGAGACTTCCGGCCGATCCCCCGCCGGGGCTTGTTGATGATCCGCATGAGGCTAACGTCGTCGGCCGGGTTATTTATGAGGCGAAGGTAGGCGATGATGTCCCGTACTTCGGCGCGGTGGTAGAACTTGATGCCTCCCACCACGTGATAGGGCATACTGCGGTGGAGGCAGGCGTCCTCCAGGGCGCGGGACTGGGCGTTCGTGCGGTACATGATGGCACAATTGGAGAGGGTGGCGTCCTTCCTGCGCAGAAGGTTGGATATCTGCGTTACCGCGAAGTACGCTTCTTCCTCCGCGTCATAGGTCTCGTAGACCACAAGGGGTTTACCTTGATGTCGCGAGGCTCGAATATCCTTCTCAGGGCGGCGTCTGTTGGAAGCGATGACGCTCTTGGCTGCCTGGATGATTGTCCCGGTGGACCGGTAGTTGATCTCCAAGTTCACTACCTTGGCGTCGGGGTAGTCCTTCTTGAAGTCCAGAATGTTGCGTACGTCGGCGCTGCGCCACGAGTAGATGGACTGGTCCGGGTCGCCCACGACGCAGATATTCTTATGGCCATCCGAAATCTGCTTGGATAGGACGTACTGAGCCACGTTGGTGTCCTGAAACTCGTCCACCAGCAGATAGCGGAATCGTTCCTGGTAGTATTCCAGCACCTGCGGGGCGCGCCGAAGGAGTTCGACGGACCGCATGAGCAGGTCGTCAAAGTCCACAGCGCTGTTAAGGTCTAGGAGTTCCTGGTAGCGGACGTACACCCGTCCCGCCGCCTCGTCGAAGGCGCTTTCGGCCGTGAGTGCCAGGGCTTGCGTGTCCTTCAGATTGCTTTTGGCCCTGGATATCACGCCCAGTATGACCTTTGGTGGATAGCGCTTGGGGTCAAGCCCCTCCTCCTCCATGGCCGCCTTAACAAGGGAAAGCTGGTCGGCGGTATCGAAAATGCTGAAGCCACGGTCGAGGCCTATGTGGTGGCCAAAGCGCCGCAACGCCCGGGCGCAGAAGGCATGAAAGGTGCTTACCGCGAGATCCCTGGCACGGTCCCTCCATTGAAATAGCGGGGCCGAAGGGTCTTCATCACTGGTGCCAAATAAGCGATTCCTCATCTCCTTGGCCGCCTTGTTGGTGAAGGTGACGGCCAGAATCTCCCAGGGCTTCACGCCAATTTCCTCGACGAGATAGGCGATGCGGTGGGTTATGACGCGGGTCTTGCCGGAGCCTGGGCCGGCGATGACGAGAAGGGGACCATCCGTTGTCTGGACGGCCCGTCGTTGGGCCTCGTTAAGGCCTTCCAGTATATCGGTGCTCATGGCAACTCGATTCTAACACACCCGCCTTGTTCGGCATTCTAAGCGCCCCCACCATGTCATCCTGAGCGCAGCGAAGGATCTCGTCGTCCTACCCATATGCCTCCCAAAGACGAGATTATTCGTCCCGCTTTGCTCCGTTCCAAATGACAGAACAACGAGGAAGGCTCAGGCGTGTGTGACAGCAGCTTCAATCGCCTCTGCTAGGTCCAAAGTACCCTCGTAGAGCGCACGCCCCACAATGGCCGCCTCCGCGCCTGTCTTGGCAAGTCTGCACAGGTCGTCGAGGCGGGAGACTCCCCCGGAGGCGATAATGGCCATGCCGGTGTTCTGAACGATGTCGGCTACGGCGTCGAAGTTGGGCGCGGTCATGGTGCCGTCCCGGCTGATGTCGGTATATAGAAATCTCTGGGGTCCGACGACGGCCATCTCTTTCACCAGTTCCGTGGCGTCAACCGATGTGTCTTCCGTCCAGCCGCGGATGGCCACCCGTCCCTTCCGGGCGTCCACGGCCACCACCACCCGCTCCGCCCCCCAGCGGCGGCATAGCTCCTCCACCAGCGCTGGGTCCTCCACGGCTGCGGTGCCCAGCACCACCCGCTCCACGCCAGCATCCAGCAGCGCCTGTGCCGTTTCGACCGTCCTCACGCCGCCGCCCACCTGGAGGGGCACGGACACGGCGTCGGCTATGGCTCGTATGGACGCCAGATTCGCCATAGCGCCATAGCGAGTGCCATCTAGGTCCACAATGTGAATGCGGGGTGCGCCGGCGCGCTGCCACCGGAGGGCCGTTTCCGCCGGGTCGGTGGAGAAGACGGTCGTTTTCTCAAAGTCGCCCTGGTAGAGACGTACGCAGGCGCCGTCCTTGAGGTCGATGGCGGGAATGACCTCCACGACGGTCTAGCCTTCCGCCGCCAACCGCACGAAGTTGTCGTAGATTCTGAGGCCCAGCGGTCCGCTCTTTTCCGGGTGGAACTGGGTAGCCGTCACGTTGTCTTTCGCCAACATGCTGCAAAACCTGACGCCGTACTCGGTCATCCCAACCATCGCCGACTCTGCATCGGGCTGGGTGTAGTAGCTGTGGACAAAGTAGAAGTAGGAAGAGTTGGGAATGCCTTTCAGCAGGGGATGGGGAGCGACGAAGTCCACGCTGTTCCAACCCATGTGAGGCACTTTCTGACCGGCTGGGAGACGTTTGGCAGTCCCCGGGACGACGCCCAGGCAGGGAACGTCTCCCTCCTCCGTCCAGTCCATGAGCAGCTGCTGACCCATGCAGATACCTAGCAGGGGCCGCCCGGTCTCGATGAACCGGCGAAGGGCAGTCACGAGTCCCAGTTTTTCCAGGGCCTTCATCGCGGAATCGGCGGCGCCCACGCCCGGGACCACGACGGCGTCGGCGTTGGCAAGCTCCCGGGGATTTCCCGAAATCACCGGCGAGACTCCCGCATTCGCCAATGCCCTTGCCACGCTGCGAATGTTCCCGTAGCCGTAGTCCACCAGCGTCACCTTCAGGCCGGCGAGAGCCGACCCGTTCCGCCTACTCATCCCCCGTCAGCTTCTCCATAGGCAGGTCCCGGTCTTCGTAGCGGGCCAGGATGAACAGCAGGTCGCTGACCCGGTTCAGATACTTGAGGATCTCCGGGTTGGCCAGCCCGCCCGCATCCTTCAGGCGCACCACCTCCCGCTCCGCCCGGCGGACACTCGTGCGGGCCATGTCCATGGCTGCCGATGCGGGAGACGCGCCGGGCAGTATGAACGAGCGGGGCAGGGTCACCTCCGCTTGCAGGTCGTCTATGAGTCGCTCCAATCGAGCCGTCATCGCTTCCGATAGAGGCGTGAAGTAGCGCTTGAAGGTGTCGTATCGTGGGGGGGCTGTGGCCAATTCAGCGCCGACGGTGAAGAGCTCTCTCTCGAGTTCTAACAGCGTACTTCGCACCCGCTCGTCTTGGGAGAAGGCGCGGGCCAGGCCCAGAACTGATACGGTCTCGTCGGTAGCGCCGTAGGCCTCGCAGTGGCGGTCGGCTTTGGACACCCGCCCGCCATAAAGGAGGCTGGTTTCGCCTTCGTCGCCGTACTTGGTATAGAGACGTTTGCCTTCAACCACAGCCTTCGCCGCTCCGTTCTCAGGTGATTCTTCCCGCAGCGCACCGTGACGCCGCAGGCCGACAGCCATTATACTACCAAAAGCGCTATGGTTCCTGAAATTCGCATCATTGGTATCGGAGGCCTGCCGGAGGTGAAGCCCGGCGACGACTTGGGCGGGTTGTTAATTGAGGCCGTCGCCGCTCAGAGGGTGCGGGTGGAGGATGGCGACGTGCTGGTGGTTGCACAGAAAGTCGTGTCCAAAGCCGAGGGTCGTCTGGTGAATCTGGAGGATGTTACGCCTTCCGCTCTGGCGGTCGAAATAGCGTCGCTGCACGACCGGGACCCCCGGCATACGGAAGTCGTTCTCCGGGAGTGCCGGCGCATAGTGCGTATGGACAATGGAGTAATCATCGCCGAGACGAGGCACGGCTTCCGGTGCGCCAACGCGGGGGTGGACGCTTCCAACGCCCCCGGCGGAGAAACGGTGGTGCTGCTTCCCTTAGACCCGGACGCCTCGGCCCGTCGGCTAGCGTCAAGGTTGGAGGAAGGTTTGGGAGTCGAGGCGGCAGTGATTATTTCCGATACCTTTGGAAGGCCCTGGAGAGAGGGGGCCGTCAACGTGGCCATCGGAGTGTCCGGAATTCACCCCATGCTGGACTATCGGGGGCAGGAGGACCCGGAGGGGCGTTTGCTGCGTACGACCACCATAGCCGTGGCCGACGAATTGGCCGCCGCCGCTGGGCTGGTCATGGGCAAGCTGGATAGAGTACCTGTGGTACTGTTGAAGGGTTGCCGCTATGACCGCGGCGCTGAGGGGATAGGAGAACTCATCCGTCCCGCCGAGCGGGACATGTTCCGCTAATTGCCGTCCGTCACCCATGTCATTACACTCGTCCTCAGCGTGGTGAAGTGGTCGAATGTGCGGTTGACACGATGGGTAGCGGGCCATAGAATTCCGTTGAAATTCTGCTTGATTATGGTAAATGACGCCTGTTCGCACGTTCAGATTTGGCGTCCACGAGGTCTAACGCAAAAGGGGTGATTTGGCAACCAACGGTCCAGGCTGGTCCAACCATCGGATAATTAGGCGTCCTCGGCTGCGAGACATGCAGCCCCGGGTGTTCCGCTTCCGAATACGGCGGCCCTCTCCGCGTATCTTCGCCTCGCCCCTCATTCTCCTCTACGGTTTTGTCATTCTAATTGGCTCGGGGGGCTTTCTCCTCGCACTGCCTATCGCCTCCGTAGACAACACTCATACCCGATGGGAAGACGCCTTCTTCACGTCCACCTCGGCGGTGACGGTCACCGGACTGACGGTTCTGGACACGGCGCAGCATTGGAGCTCCTTTGGTCAGGGAGTAATCTTCGTGTTGATGCTGCTGGGCGGTCTCGGCTTCATGGTCTTCGCCACCTTCCTGCTCACCATCATAGGGCAGCGCCTCAGCATTTCGGATCGGATGCTAATTCGGGACACCCTGGGGGGCGATAGAATTGGCGGAGTAATTCGACTGCTGCGTCGCATCGTAATGGTCGTCATGGTCATATACGCAGTGGGAACACTCCTCATCTTCTGGCAAATGTTGTCATTTTTCCCCGCGGCAGAGGCACTATGGCAATCGGCTTTCCTTGCCGTTTCCAGCTTCAACAACGTGGGGTTAACCATAGTGCCGGGGTCGTCCAGCTTGGAGGGATTGGACGCCAAGATACCCATTCTTATTTTCTTGGGCGGACTGATAATTCTGGGAGGCATCGGTTGGTCGGTTACTGTCGACATCTTTCGACGTCGTAACTTCAAGCGCTTCAACCTGGACACCAAGATGATAGTGGTCACCAGCCTGTTGCTATGGGTTGCGGCAACCTCCGTCTTTCTCTTCAGCGAATACTCCAACGAGGCGACTATCGGCTCCCGCTCGGTGGCGGATAAGGTCGGCGTTAGCATCTTCGAAGCAATCAGCGCCCGAACGGCTGGATTCACTGCCCTCAACATAACCGGAATCACTGACCTGACCAAGCTCTTCTTCATCACAATGATGTTCATTGGCGGGGCTGCGGGTTCCGTGGCGGGCGGCATCAAGGTCGGCACCTTCGCCGTTATAGCAGCCACCGTGCTATCATCCATCCGGGGCAGACAACAGACGGAGGCCTTTGGTCGAGAGGTGCCCCGATTTGTGGTTTACCGGGCCATTACGGTGGTCGTATTGGGCGGAGGAATTATCTTTGTCACCTCTTTGGCCCTGGAGTTCACTGAGTCGGCTTCTCAATTCCCCTTCTTGGATCTGCTATTCGATACCGTGTCCGCCTTTGGCACCACCGGGCTATCCATGGGCATAGTGCCTCTTTTGACCGTATGGGGTAAAATAATGCTCATGGTCGTAATGGTGCTGGGCCGGCTGGGCCCTCTCGCCTTGGCGCTGGCTCTGACCCCCCAGAATGAGGGCACCGTATACCGGTATGCCCAGGAAGGTATCAGGATTGGGTAGATGAAGAAGCAGGCCGTTGTTATTGGATTGGGCCGTTTTGGCTCCAGCATGGCCCAGGAGTTATACCAGGCCGGGCACGACGTGTTGGCCATCGACTTGGACGAGCAAGCTGTTCAGGATAGCATGGGCCGGGTAACCTACGCCGTGCGGGGGGACGCCACCAACCGGGCCCTTCTGGAGGAACTGGGCGTTCAGAACTCCGACGTGGCTGTGGTGTCAATCGGTTCGGACGTGCAAGCCAGCATTCTCGTCACCGTGCTTTTGAAGAGCCTGCAAATTCCCTTCATTATTGCCCGCTCGGCCAATCAGATTCACGGCGACACACTAGAGCGCATCGGGGCTGATAGGGTGGTGCACCCGGAGGAAGAGACAGGCCGGAGGATGGCTCACGTGGAGTTCCACGTTGGCGTCATCGACTTCATGTATCTGGCCTCCGACTATGGGATCAGCCAAATGAGGCCGCCGGACAACATTGTGAAACAGACCCTGGGGGAGGCGGGCCTCAGCGGACCGAGGGATAAGTACGGGCTGGCGGTGCTGGCCATTAGAAGAGGTCGGGAGTGTGTCTTGGTGCCCTCCAAAGACGAAGCCATCATGCCGGGAGACATTCTCGTGGTGGCTGGGAATGCCGAGCAGGTGGGCAGATTCCACCTCTCCACCCGGTAGCGGCAGGAAGGCTACAATGGCAGCTAGGGTTGAAGTACACGTCACGCCCGGGATTCGGCGAGCCTAGTTTTGGAAGACGAACATCGCATCCTCCTTCCCGTCGACCGGAGCCACGGCTATGAGGACGTGTTGGAACTGGCACGCTCCATCGTGCGTGGAGGGCGGGGGATAATCCACGCCATCTACGTGATTGAAATGCGGTTGAAGTACCCGCTGGACGCGGAGGTAGGTGAGGAGATCTTGAGGGGCGAGGAGGCCTTGGCCGAAATTGAGCACCTGTCCTTGTCGAGAAGGCTCTCGTTGCAGGGAGAAATAGTCCAGGCTCGCCAAGCAGGGCCGGCAATTGTCCAGGAGGCGGCCAACATACCGGCAACTATGATAATTATGGGCGTCGAATATGGAAACGAAGCCGCGGGATTTCGGATGAGCACGACTGCCGACTACGTGCTTCGTAACGCCCTCTGTCCGGTCATTCTATGGCGCAGCGGCGTGCCGTCGGCGTCGTTCGAGGGAGGGTAGAGACGTGCATGTGCTGATATTGGGCTGCGGCAATCTGGTTCGCTACGTGGCAGCCACCCTGTCGGACCAGGGGCACCGGGTGGTTGTGGTGGATGAGCATGAGATATGCGCCGCTCAGCAGAATCCGCATCTTGCTGGCAATGTTCTCCCTGGCGGCGATAATCTGCTGGAGAGTATGCGCAAGGGTGGAGTAGATGGGGCAGATATGGTGATTGGACTATCGAGAGACGATAATCGCAACGCCATGGCGGCGCAAATAGCCTCCAACATCTTCAACGTGTCCCGCACCCTCTGCCATGTGGGGGACGTATCCAAAGCCCGGGTTTACGAGGAATTGGGCTTGAACGTCCTGAGCACCACCCAACTACTGGCAAACACCGTGCTTGACGGCGCGAAAGAAGGCCGCTGATGTATATAATCGTAGTCGGATGTGGCCGCATCGGCTTCAACCTGACCCGCGCCCTTCTGACGGTGGGTCACGAGATTACCGTCATAGACCAGGACCCTCTGGCTTTGGAGAGCGCTTCCGGAGAGATATCCGCCGTGTTTCTCCCGGGGGACGGCTCATCTCCCGACGTTCTAACGGAGGCCGGCGGCGAAAGGGCGGATCTTGTCATCGGCGTTACCGGGGACGATGCGGCCAATCTGGCAGTGTGTCAGATGGCCAAGCATCTCTTCAAAACGCCCACCGCCATAGGCCTCATCAAGCACCCTTCTCACGCCGGACTGTTCCGACTTCTGGGAGTGGACAGGGTTATCAACAGCAGCCACCTCATCCTCTCAAACATTGAGGAAGCGGTTCCGAGCCGGGCCCTCATGCACCTTCTGAACCTCCAGACCTACGGCATGGACATCGTGGCCTTGTCTATTCCCAAAGACGCCGCAGTGGTTGGAAGAACCCTCGCCGACGTTGAGATGCCGCCCAACAGCTTCATCACGTTGGTGGTAAAGCAAGCCGGCCCCCGGCTTCCCGAAGAAGATCTGGTCCTTCAGGCAGGGGACGAGGTTATAGCCGTAACTGTTCTGGACGAGGAGCAGGCCTTGTACGAAACGTTGACGGGGGCGGCGTAGTGCCCGGCTCCGTGGCTTACCTGGGCCCGGCGGGGACCTTTACGGAGCAGGCGGTGCACCTGTACAAGCCCGACGCGGTACTACACTCCTTCTCCAGCATTCGCGGGGTGGCCCTTGCCGTGGATTCCGGCATCGCCGACGAGGGAGTGGTCCCCATCGAAAATAGCCTTCAGGGGTCCGTCAACGAGACGCTGGACGTTCTCATCAGCCAAAGAGGACTCTTCATCCGGCAGGAGCTGGTTTTGCCCATAGTGCACTGCCTTCTCGTGATCCCGGACACAGAAGTTTCGGCGATCGAGGTCGTCTATTCTCATCCCCAAGCCCTGGGACAGTGCCGCGAGTTCCTGGAGCGTTGTTTCCCTAAAGCCCAGCTGGTCGCATCCCTGAGCACGGCAGCGGCGGTCGCCGACATGAAAGAGAGCAAGCACACGTCCGCCGCCATCGCCCCATACGGAGCGGCTGAACTGAACCAGGTGAGGGTGTTGGCCAAGAACATCCAGGACAACGACTCTAACGCTACCCGCTTCGTGGTGCTTGCAGACCAAGACAGCCGTCCCACGGGGCGGGACAAGACCTCAATTTGCTTCTCCTTTGCCGAAGACAAGCCGGGGCTGCTGTACGAAGCCTTCGGAGAGTTCGTGAGGCGGGACATCAATCTGGCCAAGGTGGAATCTCGGCCGTCGAAGAATAATCTGGGAGAGTACATCTTCCTTGTGGACGTGGATGGCCACCGGGACGACCCGAAGGTGGACGAAGCTATTGGAGTGTTGGAGAAGAGATGCTCCATGTTTCGGGTCTTTGGCTCCTACCCACGTTGGAACGACCCGGAGGATTCTCCCGGCCCGCAGCCCTGAATCCCACTCCGCGCTTCCCATGCCCTATCGTCGTTTGCCTCGACATATACCCTTGCTGGAAGCAGCGTAGAGGCAATGGGATATAATTTTCCTACAATTCTCCAGGAGGGATGGTTATGGCTAGGCCAATTCGCATTGGAGTCCTCGTGCCTTCCACAAATCAGGTGGTGGAGCCGGACTTCGCCGCCCTTATGCCGCCCGGCGTTACCTACCACACCGAGCGGCTCTGGAATGGAGAAGCGACACCCGAGGGTGGGGGCGACGGCTCCTATCTGCTGAAGATGAACGACGACCTGGAGCGGGGCGTCCGGTATCTGGCTAGCGCCAACCTGGACATCATCGCCTATTGCTGCACCAGCGGCACCTATCACGCCGGCTCCTTGGAGTATGACGGCCATCTCTCCCGTCGTATCAGCGAGGCGGGTGGCCTCCCTTCCGTTACGGCGGTTACGGCCTCCCTGGAGGCCCTGCGTCACGTCGGTGCGCGACGTCTCAGCATCGTCGGGCCCTACGGCAACTTCCTCCTCAGAGAGCGTCTTACGCCTCTGTTGGAGAGTCAAGGGTTCGAAGTGGTTTCGGCCTTGGGTGAGACCGACATGCAGCAGCGAACCATGGACGCGACCATCGGGGATCAGGAGCCGGAGAGCATTGCGGAGTTCGTTTGTGATTCCGTGGACGCAACGGCGGATGCGGTGTTCATTCCCGGTACGGCATGGCGGGCCTTGGAGGTGGTTAAACAGATGGAGGCGCGGTTGGATCGGACGGTTATAACAGTGAATCAAGCGACCATCTGGTCCGTCCTGCGAAGGCTGGGCCTTTCGCCCAAGGTGCAGGGGTATGGTCGCCTAATGGAGAGTTTGGATTAGGAGGGTGAGGGCTAGATGGGTGGCTTCTTCCCCGTCTTCTCTTCGTAGAGCTTCCACGTAGCGTCGTTGAAGGGGTAATACTTGCCCGGAGAGCACTGCTCCACCATCAGCTGGGCCTTTATCACCTCTTCCACTTCCTCCCGCTGATGGGCAATGGCGATAACCTCGTCCACCATGCCTTGAGGGACCACCACAACACCGTCGTCATCTCCCACTATGGCGTCCCCGGGGCGGACCAGAACTCGGCCGCACTGTATGGCGTCGTTGACCTGCCAGGGCCAGAACTCGGCCGGGCCCTGCTTGGCCGTGCTGTTGGCGGAATAGACGGGGAAGCCGTACTCCTTGAGCGCCACGGTGTCGCGGACGGCGCCGTCGGTAACCAGGCCGCCGATGTCCCGCTGCTTGAGTCGCAGGAACTTGATGTCCCCGCCGACGGAGCTGAACTCCCAGCCCATGGCGTCTATGACCAGCACCTCGCCGGGGCCGCAGAGCTCGAAGGCCACGTACTCCGCCGATTGGGGGCCCTTGGGCTTGTCGGCGACCAGGTCGGGGCGATGAGGTACGAAGCGGAGGGTGATGGCGCGACCGGCCATCCGCTGGCCCAACTGCAGGGGCTTCGCCCCGTGGATGAAAGACATCGGCCATCCCTTAACCCACAGACCGTCGATGAGGGTTTGGGTGGGAATCTGGCGCAGGACCTCCAGGGTTTCGTCGGAAATGGGCTCAGGGTTGGTCACAGAGTCACCTCAGGAGTCAGAAAATTTCAGGGTAGGCGAGGATGCGGGGGCTGTGAATCGGAAGAGGGGACTCATGCTCAGGAAATGCCCAACTCCCTCAAGAGCTTGCTCCCCTCCGAGCTTACGTTCAGGCCCCGTTCCAAGCCGTCCCGGTACTTTTCCCCCAGGGAGCGAATCATGTTGCCATTGGGGCGGCCCCCCTCCGAGCGATGGTCCATAAGCTCTTCCAGTGTCCCGTAGGCCCGGTCCACGTGCCAGCAGTAGGAGAGCAGCCAGGCCAACTCCCGCTCGTTGGTGGGGGGCGGAATCTCCCGCAGGTCTATGAGGGCGTCTATGACCTTGGTGTAGCGGAGAATGCCCGCCTTGTCGTTTTCGTCCCGGCCGTAGAATCGGCGGAGGCGAAGCTCCACAATGCGGCGTCCATAATCCGCCTCGCCATATATCGTACGAGGCAGCCACTCCTGCCGCAGGTCGAGGACTTCCTCGCCTTGGGCGTTTACGATGGCCACGGCGGTGTCCGAGCCGATAATGGGGTCGTACTCGAACTTTACGGCGTTCCGTAGGAGGGCTTCCTGGAGGGTAAGGGTGAGGGACCGGGGAATCTTCTTGTAGTTCTCGCCGCTGGCCTCCTCGTTGAAGTCGGCGCCCACGCCGCCTGTATTGAACACGTAGTAGTATTGGGGGAGGCCGCCTTGGGCCATCTCCTTGAGCACCTTGTACATCATGTTGGCGTTGTCGTCTTCCAGGCCGATTATGAAGGGGTCTGAGAAGTATTCCACGTACGGCCGGCCAATGGCGCCTATGGCGGCGCCCATCTGCACCGCCTCGCCGTACATGAGCACCCGGATGTACTGCTCCAACTTGAGCTTGCGTAGGGGCGCTATCACAGTGTTCTGGCGCATAACGGCTTGCCAGAAGACCCGGTCCGTGTGCTCCATGGGGACGTGAACGGAATCTGTGGTCTCGCCGCCGGTAATGCTCTTTAGCACGTGGCGGGCGCCCTTCCTATCCAGCAGCCGCTGGCGAGATAGAATCATGCGCATGTTGCGGACGGGATTCTCGTCGTACTTGGGAACGGCGCTTTCGTGGTCTACGGGCACGTTCTCCAGCAGTTCCAGGGGGTTGGGGAAGTCTGGTGACCCACGCAGAACGTCGTAGGTAATAGGATCGTCCTCCCGGGTGAGTCCAAAGGGCACGGCGTAGAGGTTGTTCTCGGTGCCGTCGATGCCGTAGGGAATCTCGGTCGTCTGACCGTCCCGGTTGGATACGATGGGTTCGGGAAGCTGCTGGAGAAGGACGATGTCGTCGTTCATTGGGTAGACGCCCTCCTCCGAGTCTTCAGCCAGGCCGAGAAGGGAGGCAGTTTCACTGTTGGCTAGCTCAATCATAATGGTAAGAGTGCTTTTGCCATGAAGAGACGGGCCAAGGGTAATTATGGCTGAATTCGTAAGGGCGCCGCTCAGGGTGCGGATGCGCACCATGCTTAGAGCCGCCTGTATGGCTAGGCCCTGGGCCTCCTTGACCTTGAACATGGCTATGGAAAGCGGGCCCATCTTGTGCTCACCCACATAGTCGAATCCCAGGTGAAGGGAGAGTCCCTTGGTGGGGGCCTTGAAGACAAGCTGGGTCAGTCCCGCCTCTTGGACGCGCTCTTTAAGTCCTTGGGGCAGGTTCAGGTCCTCCAGCCAGTTGGGAATGGAGACCTCTAGGATGTCCGGTTCCTGGGCCATCTCCTCCTGGGGGAGGTCGAAGGTCAGCTGCCGCCACATTAGGGGCAGCTGCAAGTAGCGGGTCCCGAAAAGGACCTGTCGAGCGTGGAATGACCGGCCCGGCGCGTCACAGATGCGCCTGTCCGTCTGTAGAATCCCGTCGCCCGCTTCAAAGCGGCGGCCCATCTCCTCAACGATAATTTCCAGCACCTCGGTAAAGAGGGCCTGGCTCTCCTCGGTGAAGGCGAGGGCGTCTCGATTTCGAGAGAAGCCGTCAATGAAATACTGGGTGAGGTCCGGGCGACGGACGACTCCCAGCTGGCTGAAGAAAGCCAACCCTCCGTTGTCTAGCCGGACTACTGTCTCAGGCCAAACCTTGGCGGCTGCTTTGCCCTGGGCGTTCGCTTCTGCTCCTTCTTGGACAACCTCTGCCACCTCCCGCATCAGACCGTCCCGCTCGTCGTCGGGCAGGTCCTGGAAGACTCGGATGTTGTCGATGAGCCACTGTTCGGAAGGATTGAAAAGAGGACTGTCTGTGCTCTGCCCCTGCTTGGCAAGGGCTACAAGTCGGTCTAAATGATGGGCAAAGGCGGGGTTGATGACGGGGCCGGGAAGGGCAACGGAAAGCCCTTCGTCCTGTTTGGACGGGTCATTGTTCACAAATCTTCTCCAAATTTACTATGTAGTAATGCAGAATATAGGGTTTGATGCCAGTGGTCACACTATATGTTTTTATGCCATGAGGTAGGAGCCATAAGGCTGCCTACGAGTTTAGGGGCAGCTCTGTACCCAGACCCTCCTCCTTGGCTCGCTTGTAGACGAAAGCAGCGGCTGCAACGTCGCTGACGCCGATGCCGTGGGACTTGAACATTGTTACGCTGTCTTCTGAAGGCCGTCCGGCAGTCTGGCCGGCGACGACCGATTCCAACTCGTGTACCTGCTCCCACCGGACGATTCCTTGGTCAATGCTGAAGAGGAGATCGCCACTGTACCGCTTCGCCTCCTCAAGATTGTCTACGACGATAGAATCGGCTCGGCTTATCACGTCGTTGTCCACCTCGCGGCGGGTCCAGTGGTTGGAACCCATGATGCTGAGGTGCATTCCCGGTTCCAGCCACTCCCCGAAGAGTACCGGGTTGGGGGAGGTGGTCATGGTGATTGCTATGTCGGCGCCCTGCACACAGGCCTGGGCGCTCTCCGCCGCCGAGACTTCCACGTTCAAGTGCTCGGACATCTGGGCGGCAAACTCCTCGGCCTTCTCCTTAACGATGTCGAAGGCCCTGATGGACGTGATGTTTCTAACCGCGCAGGTGCCTTCCAGCTGAGCGCGGGCCTGGGCGCCGGTGCCGATTATTCCGATGACGGATGCATCCTCGCGGGCCATGTATTTGCTGGCCACGCCGCTTAGTGCGCCGGTGCGGAGCTGGGAACACCGCCCGCCCTGCAGCAGAGCCAGCAGGTCGCCCGTCTCGCTGTCGTGCAGCACCGTCAGAAAGCGGGAGCCGCCGGGAAAGCGGGCTGTGTATACCTTCAGGCCCACCACGCCGGTGTCGAGCACGGCGCCCGGCATGATGTGGTGGTATCCCTGGGGTGTGCGGATGTGGGAACGGGGTTGCAGCCACGCCATGCCTCGGTGGGCCTGGTCGAGCATATCTTCCATGACACCCACGCAGTCCTGCATGGTCATTAGCTGGTTAACTTCCCGGTCCGTGAGAAGTAGTGGCATCAATTGCCTCCTTCGTAATACATCCGTTGATTGAGCCAGTATAGCACTTGGGCAAAAAGACTAACCATGAAGGGTTGGAATGTCAACAATTGGGGCTGAACGGAAAGCGTAAAGAAAGGTGGAGCGGAAGATGGGATTCGAACCCACGACCCTCTCCTTGGCAAGGAGATGCTCTACCACTGAGCCACTTCCGCCTACAAACGGGTTTCGTCCCGTGGTGCCGAGGGTCGGGATCGAACCAACGACACGCGGATTTTCAGTCCGCTGCTCTACCGCTGAGCTACCTCGGCCTAAGCTCCATAATACTAAAGAGGGCAGAGGTCAGGTGTCAAGATACGCCAGCAAAAAGCGATGCGTGAACCGTTGTATTGGAACCCCCGGCGATAACAACGTGTTGACGAATGTGCGTTCCTATGGTATCTTGTCATCAGCCCCCCTATCGCTTCGCCGGTAGGGTCGAGACCGCCTCACCAGGCGGTCTCTGTCTTTCTTAGGAATGGCGAGAAGGAATCTTTCGGTCCAAACAACCATTGACTGGTAACTTCTCATCTGTTGCCTTCCACATACTATCCCCCTATCCACTTCGCTGGTAGGGTCGAGACCGCCCGCAAAGGCGGTCTCTGTCTTTGTTAGGAACATGCGCTTGATTACGAACGACTACTAGGCTCTACCTTTCGCATCCTGGACGACTGATTGACTGACTTTTAGCGCGAACTGTTCGAAGATGTTCGCAGCCTTCTCGCAGAATGTTCTCGTCAGAGCTAATTGGTTAACTTCCTCGTCCAGGATTCTCTCCTTCTTGGAATAGTCGGAGTGTTTCCATTTGCTATCAACGTTGGCGCCAGCGTGCATGATCTTGTTCCGAATTGCCAAATAGCGTTGGATTTCGGCCCATTCGGGGGAATTGCTTGGGAATCCAATGCCAAGTTTTTTCTGGTAATCCTTGAAGCGATCTATGGAAGATGATCTGAAGTCTTTAACTGAGAACGGGTTTTCGTAGATCTGTTGAGCAATGTTACAAAGCCAAGTTAGCTGATACTCAAACAGTGCATAGGAAGCGCAGAAGTGAGAATTCATCAATGCAGGTCTTAATCGAGGTGTGAAGCGAAAGAAGTTTAATGCCCAACTAGGCAACTCGTCTTCTCCGGATTTCTTAAATGCTTGTAATGTTCTCTCTCTGTCCTCATCCCAGTCTTGAAAATCCTCATCGGAATTTTCCTCCAGAAGCTTGAGCAAGTACCGACACTGCTCCCAGGAACGTGAAATTATTAGGCGGTGATATTTGCCGATAAGTTCAATGGAGTTCATTCTTTACTCCCGCTGTGATAATTTGCAAATATACAAGAATGTGGAAATACCAGAGGATTTTTCACACGTTGGGATATCGGTCCCGCCTAATAGCTGACGTCGCCAATCACTGTCCATTGGTGGGATTCAACAATGCTATAATGAGCGCAACCTAACAAGGGGGTGGCAAAATGCTCGACGCAATCATCAAAGGCGGTACGGTTGTTACGCCCCAAGGTGCCGCCATTATGGACGTGGCCGTACAGGACGGTAAAATCGCCGCCCTCTCCCATCCTGGCCTTCTGGGAGTCGAGGCTGTTCGCGTCATAGACGCTTCGGGCAAGATCGTCCTCCCAGGCGGCATCGAACCCCACACCCACATCGGCATTCCGGTGCCCGAACAATGGGCCGGCCGGCCGGAAGTCTTCACCCAGCCGCCGGAAGCGGCCACCCGTGCCGCGGCCTACGGTGGCGTCACTACCCTTCTCGACTTCGCCGGCACCCTTCCCATCACCCCTGGCGAACCCGTGCCCCAGGACTCCATCATGAATCAGCTGGAATCTCGAAAACAGGCCTTCGACGGCCACAGCTACACGGACTTTGCCTACCACTATATATTGGCGGGGGAAGTCAGCCCCAAAAACATCGGCGAGATTGGCGAAGCGGTACAGGCAGGCCAGGCCAGCTTCAAGATCTTCACTACTTTCGGCGGGCGTGTTCCCTACGGTCACCTTCAGGCCATCTTCCAGGAGGTCTCAAAGCACGGCGGCATCATGGCTGTCCACGCCGAAGACGACGACATGGTTACTTATATGGAAGAGAAGCTGAAGCGGGAGGGCAGGGACCAGGGTCACAACCTTCACCTGGTTCACAGCAACATCTCTGAAGACGTATCCTTCCGCAAGGTCATCCGCATGGCGGAGCACGCTGAGGTGGGCATCTACTTCGTCCACGTCACCGCCAAAGAAGGCGTCATCGCAGTGGGTGAGGCGAGAAGCCGGGGTCTGCCCGTCTATGGCGAGGCCCTCCACAACTACCTGGAGTTCACCTGCGACGACTACAAGAAGCCCAACGGCACCAAGATTCACACCTATCCGGCCATCAAGTACGCCTCCGATAGAGACGCCCTCCAACTGGGGCTGGAGGATGGTCGCATCTCCACCACCGCAACGGACGAATACACTACCTACAAGGACGTCAAGTTCTGGGGTCAGACCATCGAGTCCGTCTGCGGTGGGCACAACGGCATCGAGACGAGGGTGCCGGTGGCCTTCACCAAGTTCGTTTCCCAGGGCGGTATGGCATTGACAAGATTTGCCGACGTAATCGCCACCAATGCGGCGAAGATTCTTGGTCTCTATCCCCAAAAAGGCGTCATTGCCCCTGGAAGCGACGCCGACTTGGTGCTTATAGACCCCAGCGTGCGTAAGACTCTTACCTTGGACGACCTGCACGCCGATTCCGACTATAGTATCTGGGAAGGCTTCGAATGTCAGGGCTATCCGGTGATGACCATGCTGCGTGGCAAGATCATGGTGGAGAACGGCGTCTTGCAGGGAAGCTCGTCGGATGGTCGGTGGCTGCGACGGAAAGTCGCCCCGGGGGTGCTGGCCAGGCCCGTTTGCTAGGTGCGAGGCCGGCGTGTGGCGGAGGCTTAGGCCTCTCGCCTGGAGTGTTCACGCGGGCTCCGATTGGCCGTGCGGCCCGATATGGAGAAATCGGTAAAGGCGTTTTGCGACCCTTTTTGTGTGTAAATGTATGCGGCTGACTTTGCTTTTTGTGCGGTTATAACGTAGTATGAATATACGGGTTGGACGCCCTGGGTTTCCAAAGATTCCCCAGTAAATTTCCCCTAATCGGCGGGTGGATTGGCGTAAATATGAGCAATAAAAAGTGGCTGAGAAGCGGCCTCATCTATCTCCTGATAATCGTTGCCGTTGCCTCAATCTTCTTCATCGTCGTACCAGGTCTGGGAGGCTCCGATGAGGTCTCCTTTACAGAGGTCGTCCGCATGGCCAAGGAGGGAGAGGTTTCCTCCATCGAGGTGAAGGGAGAAGCCCTAAAGGTCATCACAGCAAGCGGAGGCGAGCTTAAGAGCCGCATTGGCGAAGGCACGGACATCACTGAGCATATCCCGGACACCGTCCCGGTATACTTCAAAGGCTCAGGCGGATTCAACCTGGGCCTGCTGCTGAACTTCCTGCCCCTAATCTTCTTTGGCGCGCTCATTATTCTCCTCATGCGCCAGGCCCAGGGAAGCAGCAATCAGACCATGAACTTTGGGCGTAGCAAGGCGAAGATGATTCTTACCAGCCGGCCTACGGTGAGCTTTGGCGACGTGGCCGGCGCCGACGAGGCGAAGGCGGAACTTCAGGAAGTGGTGGAGTTCCTTCAGAACCCGGATAGATTCCTTGCCCTCGGAGCTCGAATCCCGCGGGGCGTCCTGCTGGTAGGCCCACCGGGCACTGGCAAGACCCTGCTGGCCAGGGCCGTCGCCGGCGAAGCCGCGGTGCCTTTCTTTCCCATCAGCGGCAGCGAATTCGTCGAGATGTTCGTTGGTGTCGGCGCGGCGCGAGTGCGGGACCTCTTCGACCAGGCAAAGCGCAACGCGCCCTGCATCGTGTTCGTGGACGAGATAGACGCCGTGGGCCGCCATCGGGGCGCCGGTCTAGGCGGTGGCCACGACGAGCGGGAGCAGACCCTCAACCAGATTCTGGTGGAGATGGACGGCTTTGAAACGGGCACAAATATCATCGTCTTAGCCGCTACCAACCGGCCGGACATCCTGGACCCGGCTCTTCTGCGCCCCGGCCGCTTCGACAGAAGGGTTGTCCTGGACTTGCCGGAAGTCCGAGGCCGTGAGGCCATACTGAAGGTCCATTCCAAGGGCAAACCCCTCGCCCCCAACCTGAAGTTGGACGTTATCGCCAAGGAGACTCCCGGTTTCAGTGGGGCAGACCTGGCCAACCTCGTCAACGAGGGAGCTTTGATGGCAGCCCGCCGCAACAAGAAGCTCATCGGCATCTCCGAGTTCGAGGAGGCCATAGACCGGGTTATCGCCGGGCCGGAGCGTAAGAGCCGCGTCATCAACGACAAAGAGAAGGCAATGACGGCCTACCACGAGGCCGGCCACGCTCTGGTGGCTTACACGCTGCCCAAGGCCGACAACGTGCACAAGATTTCCATCGTGGCCCGCGGGTCCATGGGCGGCTACACCCGCCTACTTCCGGACGGAGACCGGTACCTGTGGACCAAGGGCCAGTTCGAGGACATGATGGCCACCGCCTTGGGTGGCAGGGCCGCAGAAGAGATTGTCTTCGGGGAGATCACCACGGGAGCCAGCAACGACTTGCAGCGCACGACGCAGATTGCCCAGAAGATGGTCAAGCAGTACGGTATGAGCGAGAAGCTCGGACCCAGAACTCTGGGCCGTCGTCAGGAACTGGTTTTCCTCGGCAGGGAGATTCACGAAGAGCAAGACTACAGCGTGGAGCTGGCCGTAGAGATTGACAAGGAAGTTAAGGACCTAATTACTACGGCGAAGGATAGGGCCGTGAGCATCCTGGAGGAGAATAGGGAGAGGCTTTCCGACATCGCCGAGTTCCTCATAGAGTACGAGTCGGTGGAGGGTGAGAACCTAAAGGCTCTATTCGAAGGTCGGAAGCCCGTGATTGAAGAGGAGGCGGAGGAAGTTCCCCAAGAAGCGGAGGCTCCGGCTCAACCCGCTCCTGCCATGGACCCGCTCCCCACGCCACACATGGCGAGCCAGCAGGACGATAAGCCCATCCCCGAAGGCGGTTAAGACCTCCGCAAGACCGCGTGTAGGGTTTTGCTAGCCTTGGGACTCGTCCAACGGCATCTGTCGGAAGTAAATGCCCCACCGTTGCATCATCTCTTCCACCTGTGCATCTCCTCGGGCCGTAAGCTCACCTAAGAACCCCGCAAGCGCGTGGCCCGGAAGCATCTCTTCTGAGCATACCCAACTCTTCTCCGCCGGCACAAGGTAGACGAGTCCCCGCTGGTGTGTGCATCCCAGCAGCACTCTGGTGTTGCCTTCCCCGGTGACCACGTTCAGCCCGTGATTCGTCTCCATAGTCATTTCGTTAATGCCTCCAAAGCCGCGCGCGCCGGCTCTCTACTTCTCCTTGCCCAGGCGCGCAAGGAATTCGACATTGTTCTTGGTATTGGAGAGCCGCTCCAGGATCCGCTCAATGCCGTCGGTGAAGTTGCCAGATTCCTGGACCAACAATCCCACGATGCGCCGCAGTAGCCAGATGTTCTTGACCATGGCTGGGTCGAAGAGCAACTCTTCCCTACGGGTGCTGCTCCGGCCTATGTCTATGGCTGGGAAGATGCGCTTCTCCGCCAGCTTCCGGTCCAGGTGAAGCTCCAGGTTGCCCGTTCCCTTGAACTCCTCGTAGATCACCTCGTCCATACGACTGCCCGTGTCCACCAGGCAGTTTGCGATGATCGTCAGGCTGCCTCCGTGTTCCACGTTGCGGGCCGCGCCAAAGAACTTCTTGGGCGGGTAAAGAGCCACCGGGTCTATGCCGCCCGAAAGGGTGCGTCCACTGCTGGGGAGCGACAGGTTGTAGGCCCGCGTTGCCCGCGTGATGCTGTCCATCAGAATTAGCACGTCCTTGCCCGACTCCACTAGCCTCTTCGCTCTGTCCAACGAAAGGTCCGCCAGACGCACCTGGTCCTCCACCGACTCGTCGAAGGTGGAGGCGAAGACCTCTCCCTTCACGGAGCGGCGCATGTCCGTAACTTCCTCGGGCCGTTCGCCGATGAGCACCACCATTATGTGGATGTCGGGGTAGTTTTCGCTCACCGCGCTGGCCACGTGCTTCAGTATGGTCGTCTTCCCCGCCTTGGGCGGCGACACGATCAGTCCCCGCTGTCCGCGCCCGATGGGCGAGAAGAGGTCTATCATTCGCGTCGTGAGGTTATCCGGCGTCGTCTCCAGCTTTATCTGCTGTTCGGGGAAGATGGGCGTTAACTCCTCGAAGGTCGGCCTTGTCCGCGCTTTCGGCGGCGTAAGATCGTTCACCGTGTCCACCCGTGTCATTCCGAAGTAGCGCTCCCCGCCCTTGGGCGAGCGAACGCCCCCGGCCACCGTGTCGCCACACCGGAGGCCGAACCGCCGGACTTGCGACTGCGAAACGTAGATGTCCCCCGGCCCCGGCTTCAACCCCGTGTGGCGCAGGAAGCCGTAACCGTCGCTCATCAATTCGAGCACCCCGGACCCCCTCAGCCTGTGCTGGTCCGGGAACGTGTGGGCAATTCGCACCACCATGTCCTCTTTGCGTAGGGACGTGAGCGAGGTGCCGTTTTCCATGCCCATCTTCTGGGCAATTACCAGCAACTCCTCCTTGCTCATCCTCTCGAGTTCTGAAACGTCTAACGTCGGTTTGGCAGCCACTTGGATCACGTTCTTTCCAAAGATTTTTGCTCCGCTGAGACGAGGGTCCGGGGCGCCTCAGCCCCCGCTGGCCTTCTGCCAGTCTTGGCGAAATCGCTCCACCCCCATTGTTGTCAGCGGGTGGTTCACCATCTGCTCCAGCACCGCGCACGGCGCCGTCACTATATGCGCCCCGGCCCGGGCCGCTTCTACGCAGTGCAGCGGGTGGCGTATGCTCGCCGCCAGTACCTGCGTCTTGATACCGTAATTTCGAAATATCGACACTATCTCCGCCACCAGGTCCATTCCCCGCTGCCCCGTGTCGTCAATCCGCCCCACGAAGGGACTCACCGCCGCCGCCCCGGCCTGCGCTCCCAACAGCGCCTGGTTCACCGAAAAGCACAGCGTCTGGTTGATCTCAATCCCCTCGTCCGACAGCGCCTTCATCGCCTCGAATCCCGCCGCCGTGCTTGGCAGCTTCACCCACGGCCTCGGCGCCCACGTCGCGTACTCCTTCCCCTCCGTTATCATCCCCTCCACGTCCTCGCTCACAACCTCTATAGATATCGGACCGTCCACAATCGACGCTATCTCCGCAATTGCCGCCCGGTACCCCTCCATCCCCCTAAGCCCTGCCCGCGCCGCCAGCGAAGGATTCGTCGTCACGCCGGAAACCACCCCTAACCGGGCGGCCCGCCGCACCTCGTCCACGTCTGCCGTATCCACGAAAAGCTTCATATCATATAACCGCTTCCACCGTTCACATCAGTCCCCATTCATATACGGAGGCGTCCGGCGAACCGCCATCATCTCCTGCCCCAGCGGCAGCGAAGGCTGACTTCCCTCCCGCAGCGTCTTCATCGCCGTCCCCACAAACTCGCTCACCAGCGGGTGTGGCCGGTGCGGCCTCGACCGGAACTCCGGGTGAAACTGCACCCCTAGCATAAACGGGTGCCCCTCCACCTCCGTTATCTCCACCAGCCGTCGGTCCGGCGAAAGTCCGCTCGCCCGCATGCCCGCTGCCTCCAGCCGCTCGCGATAGTCGTTGTTCAACTCGAACCGGTGCCTGTGCCGCTCCGACACCTGCGCCTGCCCGTAGGCCCGCCGCGCCAGGCTATTCTCCACCAGCATGCACGGATAGTCCCCCAGCCGCATCGTTCCCCCCATATCCGTCACCGTCCGCTGCTCCGGCATAATATGCACCACCGGGTCCTCGCACGCCGGGTCCACCTCATTAGAGTGCGCACCCTTCATATTCAACACATTCCGGGCGAACTCCACCACCATCACCTGCAGCCCCAGGCACAACCCCAAGTACGGAATCCGGTTCTCCCGCGCGTACTGCGCCGTCCGAATCATCCCCTCCACTCCCCGCTCCCCAAAGCCTCCCGGCACCACAATCCCGCACGCCGTCGCCAGCAGCCCATCCGGCCCCTTCGCCTCCACCTCCTCCGCGTGCACCCACTGCACCTCCACCTCCTGCCCGTGATCCCATGCCGCGTGCTGCAACGCCTCCTTCACCGATATATAAGAGTCCTGCAGCTCAACATACTTCCCCACCAGCGCAATTGGCACCCTGCCGGAATTCGCCCCCATCCGCCCCACCATCGCCGCCCACGCCTTCATATCCCGTTCGCCCGCCCGCAGATTCAGCGACCGCGTCAGCAAATCTCCCAGCCCCCAATCCTCCAGAATCAGCGGCACCCGGTAAATAGTATCCACCGTCAGCAGCGGAATCACCGCATCCTTCCGCACGTCGCAAAACAGCGCAATCTTCTCCCGTATCCCGTCCGACACCTCAAAGTCGCTGCGGCAGATAATCGCGTCCGGCTGAATCCCGACGCTCCGCAGCTCCTTCACGCTATGCTGCGTCGGCTTCGTCTTCAATTCCCCCGCTGCATATATATAAGGTAAGAGCGTCACGTGAATATAGAAGACATTCTCCCGCCCCACGTCCTTCCGCATCTGCCGGATCGCCTCCAGGAACGGCTGCCCCTCAATGTCCCCGACAGTCCCCCCAACCTCCACCACCACCACGTCCGCGGCCGACTCCTCCGCCAGCGAAAGAATCCGCCCCTTTATCTCATTCGTCACGTGCGACACCGTCTGAATCGTCCCCCCCAGGAAATCCCCCCGGCGTTCCTTCGCAATCAACGACTGGTACACCTGCCCCGCCGTCAGATTCGACGACCGCGTAACCTCGATGTCGATAAACCGCTCGTAGTGCCCCAGATCCATGTCCGTCTCGCCGCCGTCCTTCGTCACAAACACCTCACCGTGCTGGTACGGCGACATCGTCCCCGGGTCCACATTCAGGTAAGGGTCCAGCTTGATCACGGAAACAGTGATCCCCCGGCTCTTCAGGATACGCCCAATAGACGCGACGCTGACCCCTTTGCCCACGGCGCTAACAACGCCGCCCGTTACGAAAATGAACTTAGTGCTCACGCCTAAACTTCCATCCCTTGGTTTCCCTTCCCCCATCCCCCCCGTGTCCTCGCGAATGCGGGGACCCATCCCTTCCTCGGTTCCCATTCCCAATCCTCCGTAGGGGCGTCCCTTGTGGGCGCCCGCCCCCGCCATTCGGCAAAGGCGCACGTACGGACATTCGGTAACAGCTATAGGAGAACAGCAAAACCTTCATATATAAGGAAGGACGGGGGACTCCGGGGTGTGGAATCGTCGGCTGCTTCTCGCCGATCCTCGACCCTATGCCGGGCCGACGCGACGGGGAAAGCTGACAAAAAGAGTATATCCTCGCCTCCAACAGAGTGTCAACCGCCCCCCTGGTTCCCTTCCCCCTCGCCCCCCACATGTCATTCTGAACGAAGCGTAGCGCAGTGAAGAATCTCGTTGCCATCCAGCCCAACCCCGCCCTCGCGCCTCCCTTCCTTCTCCCTCCCCCCCTCCCTTCCTTCCCCCTCGCCCCCCCCACATGTCATTCTGAACGAAGCGTAGCGCAGTGAAGAATCTCGTTGCCATCGAGCCCAACCCCGCCGTCGCGCCTCCCTGTCCCCATCCCCTTCCGTCATTCCGGCGCACGCCGGAATCCAGAATCCCATGATTTAGCTACGGCAAGAGTCGTCCCACACCACTATCTGAATGCGTTTCGGTAGTTATGCAAAGGTCTCCGAATGCAGTGACCCATCTTCTCCCCCCCCCCCGTCCCGTGTACTCGCAAACCCGAACCCTCTCCTTTCCCCTTCCCTTCCTTCCCCCTCGCCCCCCACATGTCATTCTGAACGAAGCGTAGCGCAGTGAAGAATCTCGTTGCCATCCAACCCAACCCCGCCGTCGCCCCTCCCTCCCCTCCCTCCGCCCCACCCTTCCCCCAGCCTCCCCCCGAAAACCCCTCCCCTCCCTCCGCCCCACCCTTCCCCCAGCCTCCCCCCCGAAAACCCCCTCCCACGCCCGCCCCCAAACTTGCCGACACGCAGCGTCCCCAAACTTGCCGTCACGCAGTGTCCCCACGCCCAACCCCAAACTTGCCGACACGCAGTGTCCCCAACCCCGCCGTCGCGCCTCCCTGTCCCCATCCCCTTCCGTCATTCCGGCGAAGGCCGGAATCCAGAATCCCATGATTTAGCTACGGCAAGAGTCGTCCCACACCACTATATGAATGCGTTTCGGTAGTTATGCAAAGGTCTCCGACACGCAGTGTCCCCAAACTTGCCGACACGCAGCGTCCCCACGCCCAACCCCAAGCTTGCCGTCACCCAGTCACCCATTCCCATTCCCATTGACACTCTGTATAATATCCCCCGTAAATCCCAGAACAGACAGCCAGAAATCAACCGCCATTTACATCCAATTATCCGCCAAATTCACCCGCCAACCCTACTTGACAATCTCAAGCGGGGTTGTGTAGAGTACCGCATGACTAACAAAGGCTTGCCAACCCCCAACCTGACCCAGAGGCAAATTCACATACCTACGGCATCCGCAAGGGCCAACACCCCCCTCGCAGCCACCGCAGATTTACCTGTGGAGCGGCCTACGTCTGGGAAAGCCCCCGAACTTAAACCACTGCCACAAACCATGAAACATACCGCATATATCAGAATTAACGCCCCAGGAGAGGGAAGCAATGCACTACTACAGGCCAATTCATCTCGGAAACACCGGCCCTCCCTGGCGCCCTTCGGGCATCAGACTCATGGAGGTTGGTCTATGACATCTAACCACCGGACGGTCCCTCAAACTACGACGCATAGGGAGGAGAAGTGATTCAAAAAGCAACCTGGATTATCCCCGGTATACTAGTAACTCTGCTGCTGGGGTTGCTGTGGGCCATGCCCGCATTCGCCGCCGACGCAGGGAACATTGAGTTCCTTGACTCTGACGGAGACGAAGTAACCCACCTCAGCCTCAACGGGCTGGGTGGTGATGGCGCCGCCGTCACACTTCAGGTCGAGGATCAGGACCTGAACAAGCCTGCCACACAACAATTTCCAGTCGATGAGGTAGGTTCAGCGATTGGTATCGACTGGAGCAATCTGGCCGACGCCAACGACGACGGAAACATAAATTATCAGGACTTCACCGCGTTTACTGATGGAAACAACGACGGCAAGCGCCAGTCCGGTGAGGCCACGGTGCCGATCCCTGCTGGCTGGCTGATTCTAAACACCCAGTCGGGTACATTGGACGCAGGCAGCGTGGATGTACCCACAGGTGCTACCCACCTAGAATACAAGATCTACAATAAGGACGACATCAGCGGTAGGGAGGCTTACACGCTAACCGCCGCGGCAGCTGGTGAGCCAGCCGCAGGGCGGGATTTCAATGGCGACCTAGCTAATGTGCCCGGCGCAATTAATGAGCCCGATGGTGTTCCTTATACCTGGGAACACCTTACAGACATGAACAGTGACGGCAAGCTCAACGCGATGGACATCACAGCAAGGAACGCAGGTGCTCCATCGGCCGAGCCCAATCTCTTAGTCAACGTCACTGGGACTCCAAAGCAGGATGAAGCCGGCGAGAACATCCTGGACGACTACGCAACCATTTCGACGGTCACTCTTGCAAACCGTTCCGGTGCAGCAGTCGGCAGGGGTGACTACACAGATGACGACACAGAAAACGTCGACGACGTAAACGTCATCCTCAACTACAGCGTTAAGGTTAGAGGGGTTGGGAACCTGAATGACAAGGGCAGCGTGACTAACAGGGTAAAGGTAAGCAGCGATGCCTTTGCCGGTGGAATGAGCGTCGTTCTGACGGAGTCAGCCGCTAGGAGTGGCAAGTTCCAGGTCATGCTGAACATTTGCGACTCCAGCCTTGTTGACACCTGTGAGGCAGGTCAGGCTGAAACGACTGGAGAAGAAAGTGCCGATGACACCGACAAGTACGGAGACGGATCTGGCAGTGCGGCCATCACTATCCCCGTCAACAAGGCTGGTGACGCCATCAGGGTTACCTACTCTGACAGTGACCCCAGCCGTACCCGCACCGCCAGCATTCCGCTGGACGTTGACGGGCCCTCCTTCAACAACCTGGCTCCCGCCACCGGGACCTCAGGGCGCGAGGACGAACCTACCGTCTCCTTCGACGTGGCGGACACGGATTCCGGCATCAGCGCCGATAAGGACGCTGAGGGCAGCATCAACGTCATAGCCGGTATCTACCCCATCGGAGAGGATGACAACAATAACGACGTCATCTACTACCGTGATGATCTCAGGCTCGATGAGGCCACCAATGGTTACTCGGCCTCAGTGACCATCGAAGAAGGTCTGGCTGACGACGAGTTGGACGCCGACTCCCTTGGTGACGAATACGAGATTCGCTGGTGGGCCGTAGCCACGGACTTGGCCGGCAACGACGGCGTCAGCGACTCGGACGCCGACACCAAGTGTACCGTTCCCTCGACCGTTACCATTGGCGACCTTGAAGGCACCATTGTGGCTGCGGTGGGCAAGCCCGGAGAAGATGACCACGTCCCTGGCACGGGCTGTGACCCATTCGTAGTACGAGTGGACACCGCCGGCCCAGAGCTCGACGCTACCAGCACCTTCACGGGAAGCTGGCTGGACGGAAAAGAAGAGAAGTCCGGCTCGGACGGCAAGCGGACCAGCATAGTAGTTGCCTTCAACGAGGCCCTGGACTGCGACTCCGTTTCCGCCGACGACTTCGAGGTCGACGGCAGCGCTCCCAACGGCGTTACCTGCAAGGGCAGCAAGGTCTACCTGGATGTAGGCGAGCTTGACCCGAACGACAGACCCGAGATTGCAGTGGGGAACGAGTCCCTCACCGACAAGGCCGGCAACCTCATCGGGAAAGACGAAGAAGTAACCTCCAACGACGGCATACCCGCCAAGCTCACCGTGTCTGTTAGCGGCTCAGGCGAAGGCGACCGGGTCGTCACCGACGAGGACATCACCATAACCATTGGCTCCGATGAGCGGCTCGCCGGTAATCCCACGGTGGTCATAGGGAAGGTTGGAGGCGACCAGGTTCTGGCCTCCGATCCCATTGCAACGGCTTCGCCCACCGGCAACGCCAACGAGTGGACACTCAAGCCGGTCTACAGCGGCGCGAACGACGATGGTCTCTGGAACGTCTACGTCAGCGGCCAGGACCTGGGCAGCGGCGCCCTCAAGTTGATGGCTTCCGCTGGCACGGCCGGTACAGAGGGCAAAGACGAAGAAACCGACGAAGGTAATGGTGTATTCACCCTTGACCTGGACAGCAAGAGCGCCATTCTCTTTGAGGTGGACAACGAAGTCCAAGCCCCCGCATGGTCGCCGGACATCATAGACGACGACAAGACGGACAACCCCGGCGTATTCATCAGGGCGGACTTCTCCGACGAGGGTAAGGAATACGGACTGGGCGGCGTGGATACCACTGCAACCCCAGCCGACAACACCCGCAAAGCGACGGACACCCCCGGTGATGTGGCAACGGACTTCGACACCCACGGCACCGTGACCCTGATCAGCGCCACCTTCAACGGCGGCGACGTCACCGATTCCGTATCCACCAGGGACTCGATACTCTACGTATACAGAGCCGGCGACCTCAAGAACGGTGACCACGTGTTCAAGATCGAGGTCAAGGACAACGCTGGCAACGAGAAGGAATTCACCCTGGAGTTCGCCAAGATTGACCGGGTGGCCTACAAGCTGGAACTCAACCCCGGTCCCAACCTGGTCTCCTTCCCCGGCAACCCCGCGGACGGCGACGTAAACGCGGTGTTTGGTGGAGAGGGCAACGAGGCCATCAGCAACGTGTTGACCTTCAACAATACCACCGGCCTCTGGTTGAACGCCGTTAAGGGCGAGGACGGCATGTTCGCAGGCGACCTGACCACTATCAACGGCATGAACGGTTACTGGGTAGTAAGTGATGGCGTACTGGATGTGTCAGTCGTCTTGGAAGGCACTGGCAGCATCGAAAGGCCCCCGCCGCACATAGCGGTACAACAGGGCTGGAACCTGATAGGTGTGGTTGACGCCGAGCAGCGCAAAGGCGGAACCGACATCGCCACCAACGAGTACTTCGCCAACATCGATGCACAAGTTGTCTACGGGTTCGACTCGCTAGTCGGTAGGTTGGTGAGACTATCCATAGCCAAGGCAGAATCCAAGGAGAAACAGGACATGGTTAAAACTGGCTCGGCCTACTGGGTCTACGCCAACAAGGTAGGGATAATCATCCCCTAACCTGGCAACCTGAAACCTAACGGAAACTCCGAAGGGGGCGGGCCAAATGGCCCGCCCCCTTCCTTTTCGGTCCGTGTCCTCGCGAATAGCCTGCCCTCGCGAAGGCGGGGGCGGGGACCCATCCCTCCCCTCTCTCCCTTGCCCCCCACATGTCATTCTGAGCGTAGCGCAGCGCAGCGAAGAATCTCGTTGCCATCCAGCCCAACCCCGCCGTCGCGCCTCCCTCCCCCTCCGTGTCCTCGCGAAGGCGGGGACCCCTCCCCCACCCCCCACCGCCAACTCCCCCTTGCCCAAAATCTCCCTCCCCTGCTACCATCCCCCCATCAAACCCCCCCGTAACTACGGAGACAGGAAGAGCAATTATGGTACTAGCCCACGGCATAAAGAAATGGTTCGACCGAAAAGCAGAAGAACGCGACAACAAATTCCGTGAAGAAGGCCGCACCGAAGCCAACCAAGCCTGGGCCGCGTGGAACGCCCGCCGGGAAGAAGCCCAAGCCCGCGGCAAACCCTTCTCCGAACCTCCTCCCACCGCCAAACCCTAACCCCTCCCCTCCCCCCTCCCTTCCCCCGTTCCCCTCGCGCTCCCCCTCCCCCTCCGTGTCCTCGCGAATAGCCTGCCCTCGCGAAGGCGGGGGCGGGGACCCATCCCTCCCCTCTTTCCCTTCCCCCTTCCCCCCCAACCGTTGTCGTAGGGGCTGGTTTCAAACCAGCCCCCTCCCCCTTGCCCCCCACATGTCATTCTGAACGCAGTGAAGAATCTCGCCCCCATCCAGCCCAACCCCGCCGTCGCCCCTCCCCTGCTCCGTGTCCTCGCGCATGCGGGGACCCATCCCTCCCCTCCTATCCCTTCCCCCTTCCCCCCACCAGTTGTCGTAGGGGCTGGTTTCAAACCAGCCCCCTCCCCATGCCCCCCACATGTCATTCTGAACGAAGCGCAGCGCAGCGAAGAATCTCGCCCCCCCATCGAACCCATCCCGACCGTCGCCCCTCCCTCCCCTCCTCCGTGTCCTCGCGAATGCGGGGACCCATCCCCTCCCCCACTGCCAACTCCCCCTTGCCCATAATCCCCCTCCCCTGCTACCATCCCCCCATGAAACCCCCCACCCCGTCATTCCGGCGAAGGCCGGAACCCATCCCCGATTCTCGCCCCATCCCACCATTCGATTGCTTAATGTTTTTCAAACGAATCCCACGCCTGAAACGAATCATCTCAGGCACAAATTGAGACCCACTCGATTACCAAATCGAATCAAACGAGTCCTCCCCTCCGTGTCCTCGCGCATGCGGGGACCCATCCCCCCCCTCCGTGTCCTCGCGCATGCGGGGACCCATCCCTCCCCCCCGTGTCCTCGCGAAGAGCCTGCCCTCGTGAAGACGGGGGCGGGGACCCATCCCTCTTCCCAGGCGTACCTGCGCGAATGCGGGAACCCATGCCTCTTATCCCTTCCCCCATGCCCCCCACATGTCATTCTGAACGAAGCGCAGCGCAGCGAAGAATCTCGTTGCCATCCAGCCCATCCCCACCGCTCCCATCCCACTCCCCTCCGCCCTCCCCTCCCTCGTTTGACAACCCGCCCCCAAATCCCTAGCATTCACCCCATCACCCCCATCTTTCGGAACCCGCCACGTCTTTCCCTACGTGATAAGGAGATGAACCCCCATGCGACACCTCAAACATGTTTCCCGTCTGCCCATCTACGCCCTTTTAGGAGCGTTGCTGATGACGCTCCTCCTAATCCTCGCCTGCGGCGGCGATGACGAAGCCACCCAAGCCCCGACCGCCGCCCCAACCCCGGCCCCCGCCCCCGCAACCGCGCCCCCCGCGCCCGCGCCAACCGCCATGCCCTCAACCCCCACCGCCATGCCCGCAACCCCCGCCATGACCGCCACCCCGAGGGCCACCCCAAGAGCCACCCCTCGACCAACCCCCACCGCAGCCCCCACCCCGGCCCCAACCCCCGCGGTTATGGCCAGGGTCCCCGTCTCCCCACGGCTGGAAGTTTCCATAGTCCCGCCCGGCCACCAGGTCACCATGGTCCACCAGACCTTCCACTCCTCCTCCGGCCCCATCAAAACCATGTACGAGGAGATGGTCTACATCGACCCCTTCACCGGCGACTACACCAACGACCACGTCGTCGAAGAGTGGGAAATGTCCGACGACGCGACCAGCTGGAAGTTCACCCTCAGACAGGGCATCAACTTCCACAGCACCGACGATTGGACCGGCACCGAACTCACCGTCGACGACGTTATCCACAGCATCCGAATCTCCGCCGGCGAGTCCTCCTACAACCCCGGACGCTGGAACATCTACGGCGTCGACGACGCCAACTTCGACATCCACGACGACTACTCCTTCACCTACAACATGAACCAGGCCGAACCCCTCCTCCTGGGCCACATCTCCGAGGGCGGCCTCGCTGCCATGATCAGCAAAGACTACTGGGAATCCGTCGGCGGTGAAGACGGCTACGCGGACCACCCCGTCGGCACCGGCCCCTTCAAGTACATCGACCTGAAGATCGGCGTCGGCCTCCTCGTCGAACGCGTCGAAGACCACTGGCGCAAGACCCCCGAATTCCATGAGCTCCGGATCTACTACACCCCCGAAGACGCCACCCGCCTCGCCATGCTTCTAGCCGAGGAAGTCCACCTCTCGGACATCCCCCGGACCCTCCTCGGACAGGCGGAGGAGAGGGGCTTCCAGACAGTCGTCGCCACCCTCCCCGGCATCTTCATGTTCGCCTACTTCGGCGGCCTCTACTACGACCAGGAGAAAGAAATCCTGGCCGGTTCCCGCAAGGGCGAAATGGAACCCGTCGCGGAAGGCTACATCGCCGACAACCCCCTGCGAAACGCAACCGTGCGTAAGGCTATGAACCTCGCCATCGACCGCGAGCTCATCATTGAGACCTTCTGGGGCGCTGCCGCCGTCCCCGCCAGCACCTACGGCATCCCGCCCTACCGCTACGACTTCAAGGACGAATGGACCCCCTACCCCTACGACCCCGAGGAAGCCAAGCGCCTGCTCGCCGAAGCCGGCTACCCCAACGGCTTCGAGTTCGACGTCACCACCGCCAAGATGGGCGGCGTCCCCGAAGCCCCGGATGTCGCAGAAGTCCTCGCAAACATGTGGACCGAAGTCGGCCTCACCAGCAAGATAGAACCGGTTGAGTTCGGCGAAATCCTCCAGCGCGCCCGCGAGCGCACCTGGGGCCAACAGGTTTACACCATCCGCTACGGCGCCGGCAACCCCTTCCCCAGCGACCCGTGCTACCCCATGAGCTCCGTCGCCGGCGGCTGCGGCAACCCCACCTGGGAGTACGACGAGCTCGACCAGCTCTACCTCAACTTCAAAGCCTCCGTGAACCCGGATGACATACTGAAGTGGGAACAGGCCATAGGCGACTACCTCTACGACAACTACCTCCTCATACCCCTCGCCTTCCTCTTCCCCGTCTCCTCCTACGACCCGGGCGTCATCGAACAGTACACCGCCAACTGGCAGCACTGGGGCCCCGTCCGCCACCACGAATACACCATCCCCGTCTACCAGCAGTAACCCCGCAACCACAGGCAAACCAAAAGGGGGCGGCTCCGCCAAGGAGCCGCCCCCTTTCTCTTTGTCCCGCCTGACCCTCGTCCCGCCACCCCCTCCAGATAAAATGTCCCAAAAACTTGACCCCCAAAAAGATATGTTCTAACCTGCCCCTACCCAGGGCTTGACGTCGTCACAAACCCGCCAACAGAAAGGGGTGACAACCCATGAAAACCCACACCTGGCAAACAAAAGCCCTCACCCTCTTCATCGCCGCACTTGCCCTCTGCCTGCACTAACACCGACCCGACATACTATCCCATCAACTATCCTGAAGACGGGCTACGCATCGTGTCATCGGACACTTGTGAAATTGAAGTACCCCTCTCCCCGTCACAGGAATTTGCCGATCTGCCAGAGAGAATGAGGCAAAGGATGGAGAATGATCCCAACTTCGCATACAGAAGTATGTACCCGTCCATAAAGACCAGAAGGGATGCCAGGTCCACAAGACTCGCTCCAGAATTCAAGCGAATCTGGAATGCCTATTACGCATATCAAGACAAGCTCCGGGGGTATCCCTACCGCTCAGGGGTCCAGTTAGAGTCACTGCGGACATGGGATGGTGTGCCCACGGACAGAATGGTTGTCGAGATCCACCTCGAGCATATGGTGGACCTGCGCACAATTCCAATGGAGGGCTGGATTCCGAACTGCATTGGGGGAGTGCCGGTGCATATCGTCGTAGGCAACCACGCAGCTAATTCTGATGCATCTCCTGATGAAGCAGGTATTCAGTAACTGTTCAAGAACAAATAAAGAGAATGAACGAGAAATAAGGAGGAAAAACAATGGGACACAGACAAAGTAACCACAGACCCCTTCGCGCAGGGATAGCAATCACGCCATCCGGAGGCATGCCCGGCATGGGCACCCTAACCGCTGTGGCCCGCCGCGCCGACGGCACAAAGGTCCTCCCCTAACCAACCACCTCTTCCCCAACTCCCACCCCCTCTCACCCAACCCCACCTACCCCAAATTGACACAACCGTTTGACAGCCACGAACATACATACTATCATCCCTCAATGAAGAGCACGAGAAGCTCAACAAAACCCGCCAACCAAAGGAGGTGACACCCATGAAAACAACCCACTGGCAAACAAAAGCCCTCATCCTCTTCATAGCAGCAATAGCCCTCTGCCTGGCAACCGCCTGCGGAGAGACTGACACCGAATACACTGGCCCTTACAGAATTACGCCGTCAGCTCCCTGTGGCGATGATGTGCCGATCGAGCCATCAAAGGAATTCAGACAATTTGTAGGACCTGAATACCTTTACGAGCTTCATGGACCGGAAAGGAAAAACCAGGCGGCTAGAGAAAGAGCGAAGAGGCTCAAGCCGGAAAAGGAGCGGATAGAGGCGATTCTCGGCAAGTACTCTGAACTGATGTCGAGACAGAACAACGGAGAAGTTAGCAACCACGTTATCGTTTGGCGTGTGACGGATACTCAGACTGAGGAATGGTGGCCGACAGACAAATTGATAATTGAGATCACGGTTAGGGAATATGTTGACCAGAGATCGTTCCCGCCTGAAGACCGGATACCGGAGTGCATGGATGGCATCGAGGTGCATTTCGACGCAGCGCCGTACTTAAGATCTATTGGCCCCTCGGTGTCAAATATAAGAATAAGGAGTTAAGAAATGGCAGGACTGAACGTAAATGACGAACATAGACCCCTTAGGGGTGGAATATCCATAGTGCGGCATGGTGGAGGGATTGGACGAGGAACCCTCTGTCTCATTGCAAGACGACAGTTGGACCATAAGAAAGTGCTCACAACAGCGGCCCACAACTTTGGCGACCTGCGTAATAGCATTAAGATGTGCCAGGGCGGTGATGAATACAATGATAGAGTGGCTAGGCGATACAGCGAAACCTTGGATGATGGGTCCACTCGCGAGAGCTATAAATACCATGAATCCACGCCCGATTCGGTTGCAAAATTCGGTGATTTTGCCGCCGCGCTTCTGCTCACCGATAGCAATGGAGAGAGAGACTCCATCGAAGGCCTAGATGGCGTTTTCGGTGTACACAAACATGAAGAAGGCAGCAATTCGAACCACCAACCGCTTCCAGTCGTGAAGGACGCCTACGATCCAGTCAGGAACAAGGCCTACGATCTCTACGGGGCAAAGTCTGGAATCACTCAGGTCACAGTCAACGACGTAGATCGTGAGTATGAAGTGGATACGGGCCGATGGATGAGAGGCTTGATTCTTCTTGATGAGAGCCGGTCATCCCCCAGGCCTACGGACGGCGATTCTGGTGCGCCCATTGTTGTCGAGGACCCGGATGGCAATCTGCGAATTGTTGCGTTGTACTTCGGTGGAATAGCCAGTGAGTCTATTGGATTCGCCTACCCGGCCAGCGTGGTTGAACAGGAACTGGGCATCTACTTCGGCGTTAGTGCCCCTACCGCTTTAGCCACTGCCCCGGAACACGTAGCACCGGGAACCCCCTTCGTCCTGAACGGTGAATCCAGCGATGCCCAGGAGGATGGAGCCACCATCACCAAGTACCAGTGGGTATGGCTGTCTGGTCCACCACCCGCAGGTACAACAGTGCAACCGCCGCCAACAGGTGGGTTTCCATTCCATTACCCCGAGCAGACGACGCCAAACCTTAGCATTTCGGGACACAACCTTCTGGGCGACTACGCTTATAAGCTGATCGTCACCGATAGCAACGGAGCCAAGGCCAGCACCACAGTAATCGTGGCGGTCGCTCCGAATAACCCCCCAACCGCCAACGCCGGCGACGACAAGACCGCATATCGTGGAGAAAACGTAGAACTCAACGGCTCAGGCAGCGATCCTGACGGGCACCCCCTGACATACCAGTGGGAACAGCTAGGGTTGGATGAACTGGGCGTCGTCCCGGTAACCCCTGTTACCATTACTGATTCTGACCAAGCTAAAGCCTCCTTCGTAGCTCCCAATCAGATTGGGGCACTGTCATTCAAACTCACCGTCACCGACAGCCACGGCGCAAGCCACAGTGACACGGTAACCGTAACAGTCCAGAACCGCTCCCCCATAGCCTATGCCGGCCCGAACAGAGTCATCAACGCTACCAATGCGGTAACCCTGGAGGGTTCCGTGAGCGACTGGGACCCTGACGACCGCGACGACGTTTCCCCCACATGGTCAAAGCACCGAAACAATCCGGCCGATGTCACCCTCGTCGAAGTCGCGGGCCGGCCTGCCCACCGCACCTTCATCCCGGACGTGGCTGGAGTTTACGCCTTCACCCTCACCGCCACCGATCCCTACGACGTCACCGTCTCCGATGATGTGCGCGTCCGGGTGTTGCCCGCAGCTGACAAGGTGATCCCAGCCAACGTGGCGGCCACCGCCGCCTCCGGAAGGATGGACATCAGCTGGAACAGGGTCTCCATAGCCACCGGCTATGAAGTTCAGCTGGGGGTGCCTGAGGACGGAGGCGAGATAGGCTACGCATCCTACACAACAACGGCATTGAGCTATAGGGTTGAAAACCTGGCGCCCTTCACTCGCTACCACTACCGGGTGCGGGCTGAAAACAACAGTTACGTTGGTCCGTGGAGTGCAACCGAGTCGGTGGTAACCCCCGGAGAAACTCCGCCCACCCCAACGGCAGACCAATGGGACGTGCGGCAGCTTAACAACAAGATCCAGGTCAAGGTAACGGAACTGCCGGAAGTCATTCCCGCCATATCCGAAGTTAAAGCGATTCTGTCAATTGGCGAAGAGCTGGACCTGACTACAGTTGAGAAAGACATAGGAACCAGCCTCAACCAATGGGTAGACGTACTCACCAGCAGCGACACCGACTGGCAGACCGGTAGATGGGTGGCCCAGGTACGGTTTGTGAACACAAGCAGCTCGCGCTACTCATTGGGCAAGTCGGTCACCGTGACATCCTCCAACAACAACCCGCCGATGGCCTTTGCCGGGTACAACCAGGTAGTGCTGGTAAACAGCACCGTCATCTCCAGCCATGCATACATAAGCGACTCGGACGAGGAAGACCGAGAAAGACTGACCTATGAATGGGAGCAGATAGAAGGCCCGGAGGTAAGGCTGATAAGCATAAGCCCCAGAACCGTCCTATTCACAGCGCCGTCTACGCCTGGGACGCTGAGATTCCGGCTCACCGCCCCGACCCCGGCGGACTGCAGGGTACGGACGAAATGTGGGTCAAGGTGTACACAAACACCCAGACCTCGGAATGGGTGGATACGAACGTGACCGACCGGTGTGGAGCTGAGAGGCGTAGACAGCAGAAGCGGCTGGTGAACGGAGTCTACGAAAACCGGTGGAGAGAGGACCCTGAGGAATCGATATGGGGGGAATGGATAGCGATTGGCGTCTCGGGCAGTCACGTCTACGGGGAATGGACGGACATAGAGCCGGAGGATATCCGGCATACGGGAGTCAACCGGGAGAAGAAACAGATACGAGACGTAACCGTAGAGATAGAGAGGCGTCGGACGGACCAGTGCGGAAACCTCTCAGAGCCGCGTACCTTCCCGGAGTCCTTTGAGGATGTTCAGTGGCGACCGTACCCTGAGCTGAGCGTGAGGGCGGCAGCGACCCAAAACAGTGTGACCCTCAGATGGGGAGCGGCGCCTAACGCAGCCGGGTACGACATAGAGATAGGGATACCCGCCGGCGCAGGAGGCCTCGGCCACACGGAGCACACCGCCACCGGGACCTCGGTAACCATCCTGGACCTGCAAGCCGGGACGACCTACGAATACCGGGTGCGAGCGAGGTATAGGAACCATCCTCCAGGCCCCTGGACCAACTGGGCAACAGTGACCACCCAAATGGAAACCTCCATAATCCTGCCCCCGCCAACCAACAGCCAATGGTCTGCCCGATACGAAAACAACAAGATTCAGGTAAAAGTGACAACGCGGCCCTCAGTGACCCCTGAAATAACCCATGTCGGAGTGTTGATGGAAACCGGTCAGCCGCCGAACCTGACGACGATCACGAAGAGAGTAACAGCATCCCTGAACGAGTGGATAACCGTGCTCACCAGCACCGATACCGGCTATCAGCAGGGCAGATGGGTAGTGCACATCCGCTTTGAGAACTCGGTTGGAGAATCCAGATACGTGCTGCCCGGCAAGCTCGTCATCGTTCCGACAACGCCACCCCCGCCCCCTCCACCGCCCCTGGCGGTGGTTCTCCCCAAGCCAACCAACGACCAGTGGAATGTCAGACGTTCAACGGACGGCATCTATGCAAATGTAGTGTCTTTGCCCACCGAGCCCCCCCCATATCAGAAGTGCAGGTGCGGCTCCAGATAGATACTTCGACGGTTACGGCGACTCTGGGTATCACCCTGGATAACAGCTACGACAAAGTCCTAGCCGATGACTCAAGCAACTGGCAGACCGGCGAATGGAGCGTTTCCGTCCGGTTCAGGAACAGCAACGGTTACGGGCCATACTCAGATGTCAAGACGGTGTTGGTGGCCGACCGGGTGCCCACCGGCAGGACACGGAATAGGACGGAAACCGACTGGGTGGACACCGGTAGGACGCAAACCGACCCCGTTGAAGACTTCGATGAGAAGGAACAGCGGAGACTGGTCACTTATGAACAAGAGGAGGAACTTCGCCCCAATCCTGACAACGAGCCGAACAGGTGGGTTCTCATCAGGGAGTTCAAATACCGATGGGTTCGCATACAGGACCCGCCCACCCATAGATGGACCTTCGTAGAGCATCAGGGCTGTGGCCCCTCCAGGGAGAAGATCGAGGCGTGCTCCAACGGCCACCCGCGTCACACCAGGCGGCGCTCCGCCCCCGAAGATTACATATGGGGTCCTTGGACAAACGTCGGCTCACCCGTCATAGTCTATGGCTCTTACAGCAATGTTGGCTCACCCCAGCTAATCTCCGGCACGTGCAAGCAGAGAAAGATTCGCAACTGGACCCGGTCGCAGCGTCAACAGAGCAGAAACCAATGTGGAGGCGCCAAGTTTCAGTCAGTCACAACCACGGGTACCGAGTTCAATTTTGATACCGTCTCCGAAACCTGGGGCAGTTGGAGCTACACGGGTGGTACGGACTACGACGACATTGAGGACGTCATATACTACGAGCAGGAGCGTTTCTCGTCTCCCTGTGGTCGTAGAGAGACCAAGTGGGTGACAACGCGTCCATAGTCAGCTAAACTACTGAGGCAATAGCTTCTACCAAGAAGCCCCCGGCGTAACAACCGGGGGCTTCTTCATTCTCTGCCTTGCTAATCCCTACGGAAACCCCACCCCCGCCTTGAACGCTCGCGCCAGCCTCTCAATCCCCTCCCAGGTCTCCGCCTCCGTCAGCAGCGCGTAGCACAGCCTCACGTAGTTCTTGCCGTTCCTCTCGTCGTCATCGGCGTACACGGCCCAGTCCGGTCCCGGATTAAACGCCACCCCCTCCGCTTTCGCTGCCGCCAACGCCTTCCGCGTGTCCAACCCCTCCGGAAACTTCACCCACACAAACATCCCGCCCCGGGGTTCGCTCGGCTGCACCTCCGGCCCGAAGTGCTCCTTCAGCGCCGCAATCAGTGTGTCTCGCTTCCGCTCCAACCCCGACTTAAGGTGCTCCATGTGGCTGTCGAAATTCTTCTCCAGGAACTCCGCCACTATCATCTGACCCATCGTGCTCGTGCCAATATCCATCTTGAAGGGCAGAATCTGGCTCATCACCTCCCAGGGCGCCACCACGTACCCTAGTCGCACCCCGGGCGCCAGCGACTTCGAGAAGGACCCCACGTGCAGCACGTAGTTCGAGTCGTCCAGCGACCGGATGGCGTGCTCGTACTCCTTCTCGAACACCAAATCGGCGTAGCACTCGTCCTCGAAGATTGGCACCCCGAACCGACGGCTCAGTTCCAGCATCTCTCGCCGTCGGGCCATGCCCATTACCCGCCCCGTGGGGTTGTGCAGCGTCGGTATCGTATAAATGAACTTCGGCTTGATTCCCTTTGACTGCAAATCTGAAAGCGTCTCCTCCAGCAGGTCCATCCGCATCCCTTCGTCGTCCAGGGGCACCCCCACCACCTCCGCCCCGTGACGCCGCAAGTTGCCCAGGGTCCCGGCATAGGAGAACATCTCCGTGATCACCGTGTCCCCCGGCTCCAAAAAGGCGTCCAGCACGGCGATAATCCCCTGCTGAGACCCGGAAGTTATCAGAATTTCGTCCGCCGTCACCTGTATGCCTCGATGCTTCGCCAGCTTCTCCACCAGGAACTCCCGCAAGGGCAGATAGCCCAGGCCTCCTCCGTTAGCGTGATACACCGCCAGGCTCCGCCCGTCCTTCCTGAACACGTCGGCCGCCGCATCCACAAAACCCTCGATTGGCAGCAGGTCCGGGCTGCCGTGGCCGTAGGTAAAGTTGTAGGGCGGATCCGCCTCCGACCGCGACGACGGGCCCGGCAAGTCCTTGGCAAATATCTTCGAATAGTCCAAACCGCTGCTGCTCATCTTACCTCCTGAATTTCGGAAAAAACAACTCTCAGGCCGTCAGGAGCGAGGGGGCCGAAAGGGGCGCCGCAATCTGCCCCTCCTCCAGCCGCTCCACGTCCTTCTGATAGATCTGCACTCTGAAAGAACCGTAGTCTGGCACGAACATCTGCCCCTTGTCGTCGACGCGCACCGACCGGGGGCGACGGAAGTATTTCTGCGCGTCAATGGACGCCATGTCCCTCAGCCGCAGAAACATCGGATTGGACAGCATATACGCCCGTGCCGACTTGGAGAGGGTGGCGTCTCCGAGGAACTTCTGGACGAAGCGCCCCTCCTGATTGAACAGCTGCACCCGGTCGTTGCCCGCGTCTGCCACGTAGATGTCTCCGTCGACGTCCACCGCGACTCCCGTCGGCCGGTTGAACTCCCCGTCGCCGCTGCCGCTGCTGCCAAACTTGAGGACGAAATCTCCGTCGGCGGTAAACTTCTGGATTCTGTCGTTTCGCCAGTCCGACACGTACACGTCGTCGAACTCGTCCACGGTCACGCCCCACGGCATGTTGAACTCACCATCACCTGTGCCGAATCGGCCCCATGTCGCCAGAAATTCCCCTTCCTTGGTGAACTTCTGGACTCGGTGATTCAACCCGTCGGCCACGTACATATTCTCGCTGCTATCGAAGGCAATGCCCGAAGGGGCATTTAGCTGACCGGCCTCCGCGCCGAACTCCCCCCACTTCCCCAAAAATTCCCCCTCGGCGCTGAACTTAGAGATTCTATGGGATGCCTCATCTGAGACGAAGAGATTTCCGTCGCCGTCGCAGATGATAGCCACCGGCCAGCGTAGCTGCCCGTCCCCTGTGCCGAGGGAGCCGAAGAACCCCAGGTCTTCGTCGTCCTGCGTCAGCATCCGGACCATGACCCCCTCCTCGTTGCGGCAGAGGATATACAGGGCATCGTTCCGCCCGACGGCCACGTCCACGGGAAAGTTCACACTCAGCCGCCGCATTCCCACCGTCTTCAAATAGGGAAACCCGGCTCGTAACATCGCATAAGGTCTAGTCATGGCTCACCTCTAGTCCTTCTCGCCCTTCGCGTCTCTAGGCGAAGGGGTGTACTTGCTCGAAGGCGCCCCCGACGATTGGCGCCGCCTCTATCCCCATCCACTGCTCAAGCATGGTCCCGTAGACGCCCCGGAAATCCACCGTGTGGCGCAAATCCTCGCCGTTCAACCAATTGGCCGGGTCAACCGGCGGATACTCCGCATACAGGCCGCCCTTGACGCGAGGTCCGATGATGAACGCCCCGCCTCCAGAGCCGTGATCCGTGCCGCTGCCGTTGTCCCTGATCCGTCGGCCGAACTCTGTGAACACGAGCATGGCTACGTTGTCGCCGGCGTTGTGCTCCTCCAAATCTTGGTAGAAGTCCATGATGGCGCCGGAAAGCTCCGTCAACAACTGATTGTGGAGCAGCAATTCCCTGGAGTGGGTGTCATATCCCCCGTGCTGGGTGTAGAAGATCCGCGTGCCCAACCCTGCGAGATGAACGCGCGCCACGTCCCGAAGGCTCTTGGCAATCCCGTTGTTGGCGTACTCGACGTTGGACTCGTACTCTGCCGGGGCCTTCTTGAGCATGTCCGTACCCTTCAGCACGTCCAACCCGGTATTGCCCAGATAGTCCATAGCCGCCTGCGCCCCAACGGCGGGCGTGTACATGTGCTTGAAAATCTCCAGCGCTTCCAGCCGTTCCTGCTCCGCGATGCCCGTCATCACCCCGTAGGCCTCTAGGTTGTCCACTGATGTCACCGGCACGCCGGATGCGACCACCGCCCGTGGCAGGCCCTTGCCCAAGCTCACACACGTAAGCACGTTCTCCGACCGCGGGTCCAATTCTCGAATTGCCTTGGCAACCCAGCCCTCCGTGCCCACCTCGTGGGGCTCGCAGGTGTGCCAGATGTCCATGGCGCGGAAGTGTGACCGGATGGAGTTGGGGTAGCCAATGCCCTGAACGATAGCCATCTTGCCCTTGTCGTAGAGTTCCTTGAGCGGTCCGGCGCTGGGATGAAACCCCAGCGAATCGTCAATGGGCAGAACGTCCTTCTGCGGAATGGCCACCGTGGGCCGTGCGTCATAATAGGCGCCGCTGGAATACGGAATCAGCGTGTTCATGAAGTCGTTGCCGCCGCTCAACTGCAGCACAACCAGCACCGACTCCTGGCTTCTCTCTTTCATCATATCCTCCTTGACCCTATGCAAACTGGTACTCGCGGGAAGCCACAATGAGTTGCAGCATCCGCACGATGCGCTCCCGGGCGGACTCCCCGTCTCCCGCCGACGTCATATCCAAATCGCCGCCCACCTCGGCGTACCGAAGCAGCGCCTCTCGGGTCTCCTCGCTGGCCTCCAGTGGCCCCGCCAAGTCCAGGCACCGGTCGACAAACTCCGAAGGGGTGAGCGCGCCTCCATCCTTTTCCAGACGTTCGATGATTGCCTGTACTCCAGGCTTCGTGGTGTCTGCAACCTGGTTGACCGCAAAATTCACCCGTTCGTTGAGCGTGCCCCCGTCGATCCACTCCTTGCCCGTGTGCCACCCCTCCACCGTTGGCGGATTCAGTAGCTGCTGTCCCATCACAGCCGTCGCCGTCGGGTAGGACATCACATTCGTGTCCGGGAATCGGTTCGTATCCACCAGCTTCAGCACTCCCACTACCAGCTCCACAGGGCTCTTCACCCGCTGGAATTGCGCCTCCTTGAAGAACTCGGAATTCAACAGCGTCCGCATTACCGACCGCATGTCTCCGCCCGAATCGAAGTAAGCCTTCACCAACGTCTCTACAGCCTCCGGGTCCCGCGGCGGCAGCGTGTCCCACGCCGGGACCTGCGCTTCGTCCGCCACGAAGAAGTTGTACAAATGCCTTGCCACGAAGCGGGCCGTCGCCGGCTGCCTGACGATGATGTCGATTATCTCCCCACCGTCGAACTGTCCTCTCTCACCCAAAAAAGTCTTCTCGCTCCCGTCGTGGTCGTCCTCTCGGTAGGAGAACTTGGAAGGATAGAAGCCACAGGGATAGAGACCCAGCGGCTGGTCGAAGGTCCAGCCCGTGAAAGCCCGCGCCGCCATCTTGATATCAGTCTCCGAGTAGTTGCCGACCCCCATCGAGAACAGCTCCAGCAGTTCTCGGCCATAGTTCTCGTTGGGGTCTCCTGCGTGATTCTCGTTGTTGTCCAACCAGAATATCATCGCCGGGTCCCTGGAAATCTCCAGCAATATCGTCCGCAAATCCCCGAGGCCCAGCCGGCGGAACATCCTTATCTGCTGGATGGAAGAAGGCGGGTGGTCGCTCTTGGACACGCCCGTGGCGAAGACGTGGTGCCAGAACAGCGCCATCTTCTCCTCCAACGGACGCTGGGAATTCACCATGCGATAAATCCACACTCCGGCCCACACCTTCCCCTGCACCCCCTCCAGCCAGCCGTAATACCGCTCCAGCACGTCCTCATCCACCGGCGGGAACCGCTCCGGGTTGACCAGGTCCTCAACCAACCCCTCGTAGTCCCGCTCCGCCAGCGCCTCCAAGTCCCCCCGCGTTGCGCCAAAACCCGCCCGGCGCATCAGGTGGGCCGTCAGGGCCAGTCTATTCTCTCCCATAATCCGGACTCCCTTGCCTCAATGATGATATGCGGGTCTCGCTTCCCTCCAACCCCACCGCCCCCACTACGAATCCTATTCACATTATAGGAATCGAAACGCCAATGGGCAACACGAAAACCCTTGCGAGAAACGAACTCCTATAATCTGCGTCGCCTCCCAGGGACACTATTGGCAATAAGTTGCCGCTCTGGATGGTCACGTTACGGACTCAAAGCCGGCGTACGTGCCCCGCCGCCCTTGATAGACGTCACTCGATGTGTATGGAATGTGCCAAATGAGGTTGACCTCTAAAAAGATATGTTCTAATATACTACTACCAAGAACTGGCGGCGTCTGTATGCGGAGCCAACAGATTATGAAACAGATTGAATTGCGGAGGAATAGATGCCCATAGCACTAATAGGAACAGCCAAGGTCCACAAGTTTCACATCAAATGGCTTGACTTCCACTATGGCTGGGCGGAGGGCGAGGTGATCTTTGGTGACAAAAAAGCCATCGTTTGGCTCAGCCGGAAACGCACCTACGAACAGGAGAATTCGGGAACGCCGCCCGTTGAACTGGACGTTCCCAGCGGCGATATAGAGATACGTTTGCCCAAGGAACTGCCCGACGTGGACTGGGATACCTACGACTGGGCCAACCATCAAGTTCCTCTCAACCCCGAGCTGGAGCCATGGGTTGGAGACACGCTCATCGTCAACGGCGTCGAGGCGGGAACTTTCCACAAGCGTCTCACGCCGGACTACCCCTATGACTACGAGCACCTGGACCTCCCGGCGGCGCCCCCGCGCCATACGGTGGAGTCGCTCAGGTGTCGTATCCATCACACCGTCTACCCAGACGTGTGCCGTTCCATCGAAGACAGCATTCTCTAGCATCCGCCAACGGTCCCCCGCCTATCCCAACAAGGCAGGCCAATCCCAGCGGACAAAATGTGCCAAAACAGCATTGACATCTACGAGCATACATACTATCAGCCATCATTGAAGAGCTTGCGGCCCTAATAGACGCAGCCAACAGAAAGGGGTGACACCCATGAAAACAACCAACTGCAAACAAAAGCCCTCACACTCTTCATAGCAGCCGCAGCCGCTGCTTTCCGCCTGACTGTGGGATGCGGAAAGGAGGCTCTTCATCCTGATAGCCCGGCACAAGGGCCTGAAGGACGAGGGAAGACTGGGAATCGTCGGACGCCGTTCCTCACCGTATTCGGTGGCGGTCTTTTCGTCGTCGCTCTTGCAATTGGAGCGGTGTTGCTTTTGCGCCCCCAACCGTATGAGGACATATTGGGCCTGGAGCCATGTGTTGACGATTTTGATTTCGAGGAGTTGGCAATTATCGAGTCGATTTCTCCACCGTTCAGTGCTGGCGTCGACGAAGACGTTTGGTGGTTGGACATTCGAGCGTATAGTGACAGAGATGCGGTCGGTGCCGCTGAAGTGGCACTGGCGCATGAGGTGCGATTCAAGGCGATTCCCGAATTCGCTTATGTTGCTGTCAATAAGCTATATCTTCGTGATTCGAACACTGACAGAATGAAGCAGCTGTCCGAAAAGCATGGAATCATTGTCTACATCGATTATCTGTGGAGTGGGAGAATTGAAGATTGGTATCGTTGGCTGCCGGGCTGCTTGGATGGGTATCCCGTTCTTGCTGCAAAGCATTCCGCTTTGGAGGCTATGGACAATTTGGCGCCTCCTCGCCGGGGAGGGGACGAATAAGAGTTGCGCCACGGCGATTCATTGGGTGCATACCCAAGGTTCATTCTAGATTAAACAGACATTTCGTAAATAAGGAGAAGTTATGGCAATACCGAACGAACATCACGACAAGATCACTGCTGGCCTCAGGATAGTAGCCGAAAGGCCGAACGACGATGGTACTTTTTCGGCAACTGATCCAACAGGAGGGGGAGGCACAATTTCCATCCTAGCCAAGGATAGGGACGGGAACGCTGTCTTGGTCACCAACGCACATGTCATCACCGGTCGAGAGCATCATAATCCAGTTGGTGGCGAACGCGTGTATCATCACGAAATCAATGCCTCGAAACATATAGCAACTGTGCCTCAGTTGGACGAAGAGAGGCCAGCCTGGGTAGAACGGTTCGAGAGACTGGATACTCCGAATCGAGTTGACGTCTGTTATGCAGTCCTGGAGAGTGGTGTTGATGTCAAATTTGCATTGCACGGACATGATGCTCTACATCTACCGGGAGAAACGATAAATGTACATACATACAGGCGAATCATCCCTGGAACCTATAATCCTGCGGTAGGGGACAAGTTGTTTTTTCTGGGGCGGAATAGTGGAGAGCATGAAGTCACTGTTATCGACGATAACTCAACGGAGCAGGTCCGGGGCTTCGGATTCGAAGGATTGGTTACCGTCTCCACCACTACCGATCTAATCTCCGGTGACTCTGGCGCAGGGTTGTATAAGAAAGTTGGTGACGCGTATCAGCTATCCTGCATCTTCTTTGCGAACTACAAAAGGCAAAGAAGGGAAGATCCGCGAAAGGGACAGGCATTCAGAGCATCTGAGGCGGCAGAAGCTCTGGGCCTCACTTTCGGCAACCGCTCCCCCATAGCCCATGCTGGCCCGAACAGAGTCATCAACGCCAACAATCCGGTCACTCTTGAGGGTTCTGTCAGCGACCCCGACCCCATTGATCTGAACTATGTTGTCCTAAACCACACGTGGACTCAGGACAGCGGACCAGAAACCATCACCCTTGACCCCGTCGCTGACGAACCTGTCCATCGGACCTTCACTCCGGACGTGGTTGGTGAGTATTTCTTCACCCTGACCGCCACAGACCAGGAACCGTTGTCGGCCTCCGACACAGTTCGTGTCAGCGTGTGGCCCTCGTCCCAGAATCTGCTCCCCACGCGTGTGATGGCCGCCGCCGCCGCAAGAAGCGTGGACATCACCTGGACTGGCGTATCCATAGCCACCGGCTATCAAGTTGAGATAGGCATACCCCCGTCTGAAGGCGGCCAGAACCACACCTTCCATACTTCAATGAGAGAATCCATCAACATTGGTAGCCTGATACCCCAGAAGACCTATGAGTACCGGGTGCGAATGGCCAACTCCGACGGCGTCGGCCCCTGGACCGCCTGGGCAACGGTGGTAACCCTTATGGAAACTCCTCCGCCCACCCCAACGGCAGACCAATGGGACGTTCGGTACCTGAACAACAAGATCCAGATCAAGATAACGGAGCTGCCGGAAGTCATCCCCGCCATATCCGAAGTGCGGGCCAAGCTGGGCATTAGCCCCCTGGGAACCGGGCTGGGGTCGAACACGATCACAGTCACCAAGGCCATAGGGACCACCCTCAACCAATGGGTAGACGTCCTCACCAGCGCCGACACCGAATGGCTAGCAGGCACGTGGACTGCGCAAATCCGCTTTGAGAACACCATCGGCGATCCGGAATACTCCCTTGGCAAGCTGGTCACAGTCCCGTCACCCAACCGGCCCCCCAAAGCCTTCGCTGGCTACAATGACATTGTCCTCCCCAACACTACAGTGTACTTGAGGGGTTCTTCGGAGGACCCGGACCGACATCCCGCAACGGAGATGACCTACAATTGGAGCCTTGTCGAAGATGTAACAGAAACTCCGGGTAGATCTACGACCCGGGTGCCACAGGTTGCACCGCTCATTACCATCGCATCTCCAACGTCAAGGCGAACCTCATTCACAGCCCCGGCCCAAGCACAGACACTCCGCATCCGGCTGACAGTTACCGACCCCAATGGAGCTACAGACACCGATGATGTGATCACTCAAGTCCATAGCGGTGTGGGAACTACCGAGTGGCTGGACACCAGGGCAACGCGAGGTTGTGGCGCAACAAGGGATAAGGAACAGATGCGGAGGATTGATCGCCGTCCTCATGGCGAGTACCGATGGGCTGCTGACCCGGAGGACGAGGTGTGGAGCGCTTGGGAGGATACGGACCAGACTCGTAACAGGAATGAGGGCGATTGGACAGACACGGATCCCCTTGTGTATTGAGGGTGTCCCGGTGCATTTCATAGTATCACCGGCAATAACTATTCTCTGACGCCAAAAGGCAAAAATGTAGAATACGGAGTTGAGCAAATGGGAGAAGTATCAGCACGACACAGGCCGCGTAGAGGCGGGATTCGCAGCACCGGCACCCCACGCACCCAATCCCTCCCCTAACCAACCCTCCCAGCTCCCGCACCAGGGCTTCACACACCCATCATCTCTCTGCACCCAACCCCCTCCCTACCAACACTCCCCCGCCGACCCCACTCCCTATCTCCCAACCCCACCGGCCCAAATGTGCCAAAACTATATTGACAGCCAAGAACATACATACTATCATCCCCCCCTGAAGAGCACGAGAAGCTCAACAAAACCCGCCAATCAAAGGAGGTGACATCCATGAAAACAACCAACTGGCAAACAAAAGCCCTCACCCTCTTCATCGCAACAGCAGCCCTCTGCCTGGCAACCGCCTGTAGCGAACCAGACGCTGCCGATACTTTGGGCTTGGCTTCATGTGAAAAGAGCGACAACTGGGGCCCCCTGCGGGTTGTAACTGCTAACGAAGCCATCTGGAGGAGTGATGAGGGACCTGTAACCCCTGAAAAGTTAGCGGAGATTCGTAATCGGGGACCCTTGCATCAGGACGACTTCTTCAAAGCAGTCGGAGTCTACAACAGACACGAAGACCGCTTTCGGACGCTTCCCGAGTCAATTCCCAATTTGAAGAGAATATCCATAGGGGCTTTCTCGGCTAATACTACCGGAGCGCGACCATATACTGGCCCAGTATATGGCTTCCTTCTGCACACCGAACGTGAACGCACTGAAACGGTTTCACAGGGAGCGCCGGATCTGATCGGATGCTTGGAGCGCCGTCCTGTTGTTCTCGTAAGGTGGTATCCAGGGGCGCCCTATTAGGGTTGCGCGGCGGAGATGCGTGTACTAATAGCCACAACTTTCATTCTTTAACATACAAACATTGTCAAATAAGGAGGATTTATGGGACTTCCCAATGAATATCACGAAACAATCACAGCTGGTCTCAGGATAGTAGCTGAAAGGCCGAACGGCGATGGCACTTATTCCCCTGTGGACAATCCAAGAGCAACGTCGCCGGGAGGCACAATTTCTGCATTGGCCAAGGATAGCCTTGGAAGGGCTGTTGTGGTGACCAATCTGCACGTCATCACCGGTCTTCTCCATAACAACCCGCGTGGCGGCGAAAAGGTATACCACCATGAAGCCGATACGATTAGAAGAATAGGAACCGTTCCCGCAGAGGATCTCGACAATCCTGCGTGGGTGGAACGGCTGATTACACCCCAAAGAAACAAACTTGATGCATGCTATGCAGTTCTCGATGACAATGACGACTTCAAGTTTGTTCTGCATGGGCATGCTGGCCCTGCGAATCTTCAGGGAGAGTATGTGCATACCGAGCGCAAGATTGTCTCAGGCACGTATGACCCTGTGGTGGGCGACACTCTACTATTCTTGGGTCGAAATAGTGGCGAGCACGAAGTCACAATTTCATCCGTTGACGAGCCAGGCGCTGGAGAGGATCCATTTAACGCCGCTGGCTTTGACTATCACCAGATGATTCTCATCACTTCCACTGTAGACCTTTTGGGTGGGGATTCCGGTGCAGGATTGTTCAAGGAGGTTCGCCCGGACGAATACCAGTTGGATTGCATCTTCTTTGCGAATTTCAAAGATGATCAGGGAGCGATAGATAAGCGCAAGGGATATGCATGCAAGGCCTCAGAGGTGGCAACAGCTCTGGGCATTACGTTCGGGAACCGGCCGCCCGTAGCCATCGCCGGATACAACCAGGTCGTCGCTGCAGGCTCCAGGGTGGAACTAACGGGCGCCTCCATCAGTGACGAGGATCCGGAGGACCGAGGTAGGGGCACTCCTCTCTGGTCCCAGAAGTCAGGGACCGGGGTCACATTAGAGGGCACAGGACTGAATGGGAAATACTTCACGGCGCCTGCCGCGCCTGCGGACTTGATATTCGAGCTGAAAGCCACCGATCCATACGGTCTTATGCACACCGATGAAGTAAGGGTGAGGGTGTCGGAATACGCGGTCCTACCTACGCGTGTAATGGCCACCGCCGCCGCCAGAAGCGTGGCCCTCAGCTGGCGTGGGCCGTCCATAGCCACCGGCTATGAAGTGGAGATAGGCATACCCCCGTCCGAAGGCGGCCTAAACCACACCTTCCATGATTCAATAGGAACATCCATCACCATCGGGAGCCTGACGCCCCAGACCACCTATGAGTACAGGGTGCGGATGACCAACTCCGACGGCGTCGGCCCATGGACCGCTTGGGCAACGGTAGCAACCCCCGGAGAAACTCCCCCCACCCCAACCGCCGACCAGTGGGACGTGCAGTACCTGAACAACAAGATCCAGGTCAAGGTAACGGAAATTCCGACAGTCATCCCTGCCATATCCGAAGTGCGGGCCAAGCTGGGCATCAGCCCCCTGGGAACCGGGCTGGGGTCGGACACTATCACAGTCACCAAGAACATCGGGACCACCCTCAACCAATGGGTAGACGTCCTCACCAGCGCCGACATCGACTGGCAAACGGGCACGTGGACCGCCCAAATCCGCTTTGAGAACACCATCGGCGACCCGGTATACTCCCTTGGCAAGCTTGTCACAGTCCCGTCACCCAACCGGCCCCCCAAAGCCTTCGCCGGCTACAATGACATTGTCCTCCCCAACACTACAGTGTACTTGAGGGGTTCTTCGGAGGACCCGGACCGGCATCTTGCAACGGAGATGACTTACAATTGGAGCCTGGTCGAAGATGTAACAGAAACTCCGGGTAGATCTACGACCCGGGTGCCACAGGTTACACCGCTCATTACCATCGCATCTCCAACGTCAAGGCGAACCTCATTCACAGCCCCGGCCCAAGCACAGACACTCCGCATCCGGCTGACAGTTACCGACCCCGATGGAGCTACAGACACCGATGACGTGATCACTCAAGTCCATAGCGGTGTGGGAACTACCGAGTGGCTGGACACCAGGGCAACGCGAGGTTGTGGTGCAACAAGGGATAAGGAACAGATGCGGAGGATTGATCGCCGTCCTCATGGCGAGTACCGATGGGCTGCTGACCCGGAAGACGAGGTGTGGAGCGCTTGGGAGGATACGGACCAGACTCGTAACAGGAATGAGGGCGATTGGACAGACACGGATCCCCTTGAGACCATGGGCGAGCCGCCGAACGTAGAGAAGAAGCAGACCCGAACCATCACCTGGGAGCAAGAACAAACTCGCACGAGTGAAACTTGCGACACCATCGAGACCAAGTGGGTGGAAGCCTCCACCACAGAGACCCGGTGGGTCCCCGGGACTCCGCCGCCTTCGGACATCCCGCCCAAGCCAACCAACGATCAGTGGAACTTCAGGTATTCAAGTAACAAGTTGCAGGCTAAGGTGATATCCCTCCCCACGGTCATCACGGAGGTTGAGCTCACGATGGAAACGGGCCAACCGCCGAACCTGACGACGGTAGTCAAGACCTTTGACGTGGCGGACATCGCCATCGGCGAGTACATCACTGTGCTGTCCAGCGCTGACACTGGCTGGCAGGAAGGCACGTGGATAGCCCAGATCAGGTTCCGGAACAGCGTAGGTTACGGGCCATATTCGGACGTCAAATCAGACACAGTGCCAACGCGGGAGACGTGCATATGGCAAGACGTAAGCCCGTCCGAAACCCGCAATAGGGTCGAAGGGGAATGGACGGATACTGGGAGGACGCGAGAGAATCCAGTGACGCTAATCGTCGAGAAAGAGCAGACCCGTACCATCACCTGGGAGAAGAAGCAGCAATGCACCAGTGACAGCGCCACCCATTACCAATGGGTCCCGGACTCCAGAACGGAGACTCGGTGGGTTGAGTATGTGCCTTGCACCTGGGTCGACGTTGATCCGCCTGAGACTCAGAATATAGTCGAAGGCCAGTGGATGGACACGGGCAACCAGCGAGAGAACCAGGTGTTGCTCATCATTGAGAAAGAGCAGACCCGCACCATCACCTGGGAGAAGAAGCAGCAATGCACCAGTGACAGCGCCACCCATTACCAATGGGTCCCGGACTCCAGAACCGAAACCCGGTGGGTGCCGGATACGCCTTGCGAATGGGAAGACGTTAGCCCACCTGAAATCCGTAATCGGGCGGAAAGTTCATGGAGCGACACGGATGAGACCCGGTGGGTTGCTACCGAACGCATCTTTGAGAGGAAACAGACCCGCGTTGTAACTTGGGAGAAGAAACAAGAATGCACCAGTCACGACACTACCCATTATCAGTGGGTTAGGACCTCTACCACACAAACTCAGTGGGTTGAGATTATTGAGGTCTGTCGTAGCTGGTCAGACACTGGCCGAACCAGAGTTGATAGATATGGCAGCTGGAGTCGTACTGGACGGACCCGTAATTCTGGCGCAAATAGGGAGTGCCAGGAGCGGCGCACTGTATACCGGGAGAAGCAGCAGAGTTGTACCACCAACCCTCCCTACAACAACACCCAGTATCGATGGGTAAACACCTCCTCAACCACCGCTACCCAGTGGGTAGATTGCCCCGAGGAAGTCTGGCCCACAACGTGGACGGACACGGGCAACATCGAAAATTTCGACGCGGGCACTTGGAGAGACCTCTCCACGACTCAGGGTTGTGGGCCGGACCGAGAGAGGAAGCAGAGCCGAATAGCAACTTGGAGAAAGGAACAGTTTCAGAGGTCCAACCTTGGCAACAGGCGGACTAGGTGGATTGCTGCTTCGAGGATTAGTTTCCAGTGGAGAGATTACCCTGAACCCCTCCGTTGGACCGAATGGACGGACACCGGCGCGACACAAGAAAACGAATTCGACTACAGCATCGAGAAACAGCAGAAGCGTACTTCCCACTGCGGTGACGTAGAGTATAGGTGGGTGGCTGCATAGGCTTCATAAGCACCCAGTTGAACTAACCAGAAAAAAGGGGGCGGCTCCACCCAGGAGCCGCCCCCCTTCCTAGTTCTGCTCACGACGAACGCTACAACGCGGTCTTCCGGTACCACTCCACAATCTCCGACCCGGTGGCCGCCCACACCCCATCCTGCGCCGTCAAGTGCTCCAGGGCTTCCTCTAAGTACCCGATGCGGAAGGGCTGTCCCACCAGCCAAGGATGCAGATTCAACACCAGCAGCCGCCCCGACGTCTTCCCGTCCTCCAACAGCCTGTCGAAGCTTTCCTTCACCAGCCCAGCGTACCGCTCCACGTCCATGCGACGTTCCCACAAAGCGTTCACGTCGTCTAGGTCAAGGCAGATGGGCAGCGAAACCAGAGACCCGTCAGGCGTCGTCATCGCGTAAGGCTGCTCGTCGTTCGTCCAGTCGCAAACATACTCCAACCCCGCCTCCGCCAGCAGCCGCGGCGTCCTCGACGATTCGCCGAACTCCGGCCCCAACCACCCCCGGGGCGTCGTTCCCGTCGCCTCCCTCATCCCCTCCAGGCACCGGGCGATATACTCCCGCTCCTCCGATTCCCCCATCTTCTCCGTAATCATCTGCGTCACCGAAACCCCGTGGGCCATAATCTCCGCGCCCCGCCCCATGCAGTGCTCCACCAGAAACGGATAGTTCTGCGCTGTCATCAAGTCCATGGCGATGGTTGGCTGAATCCCCGCGGCTTCCAGCGCGTCCAGCACCCGAAAGATCCCCACCCGATGCCCGTACTCCCGATGGGACTTTCGCGTGTAGTCCGGAAAGGCCCGGTTGCCGAAGCCCCCGGACAATTCCCTGCGCCAATAGCTCCCTTCCGATGGCATCCATTCCATGTGCTCCAAGTTGACTACGACACAAAGCGCGACCCGATCGCCCTCAGGCCACCGCAGCGGAGGTCGCTTGGGCAACGGACGCCAAGGGTAGTGGGGATGGTCCATCCCGAACCTGCGCTGCGCCGGCATTTCTAGCGCTCCCTCCCGCGTCCTGTCATCATCGTCGCTCGCCTTCCAGGTGAGCCATCATCCCGTCGTAATAGTTGGCCATGTAATACTCTGCTATCTCGTCCGCCGTGGCCTGCCACACACCCTCGTGGGACATCACGTAGCCCAGCATCTCGTCCAGGTAGCGAATCCTGTGTGGCTGCCCTATCTGGTGAGGATGCAGCGCGATGCACATACTCCGTCCGCTCTCCTCCCCCTCCCGGTACAGCCGGTCGAACTGGGCCTTGCCAATCTTCGCGAAATACTCCCCCTCGTAGTGATTCCCAAATAGGGCTGAATCGTTGACTTCTATAGAGTAGGGCACGGATATCATCTGCCCCGTCTTCACCCGAATGGGCACCGGCTGGTCGTCGTGCATCCAGTCCGCATGATATATCAGGCCCGCTTCCGCCATCAGGTCCGGAGTCCTGGCCGTGTTCGACATGGCCGGCCCCAGCATCCCCTTCAACTGCTTCCCGGTATGGCGCTGCAAGGTCGCAATGCTGTCCCGGTAGAATTCCCGCTCCTGCTCCTCCGTGTAGGTCTCGATGTAGCGAGTGTTGTAGATGCCATGACTCATGAAGTCCCAGTTCCGCTCGACCATAGCCTCTGCAATCTCCGGGTAGTGCTCCAAAACGGCCATGTTCAGCGACACGCCACACTTGATGCCGTGCTTGTCCAGCACCTCCAGCATCCTCCAGAACCCCACCCGGTTGCCGTAGTCCCGATGGGAGTACTGCTGAACGTCGGGATATGGCACCCTGGGCCAAGGATTTCGAAGACCGTCGTAGTCCGGCAGGAATTCGTAATGCTCAATGTTCGGCGCGACCCAGACGGCCACCCGCGCGTTCCCCGGCCACTTTATGATGGGCCGTTTGATAATCGGGCTGTAGTCCACTCTATTGGGCGGCAAAGACACCGATATGCCTCCTAGATCTTGTTGATCTCATCCGAGCCCTATTGGGCCGTCCATCCCCCGTCTACTACCTGCTCGCTCCCCGTCACGAAGGCCGATTCGTCCGACGCCAGGTAGAGCACGCAGTAGGCCACGTCCAGCGGTCGACCCAGCCGACCCAGCGGCACCCGGTCCAGGTAATAGCCTTCCTGCCGACGGTTCTCTGCCAGCCCAAGCTCCATCTGCCGCGTCAGTATCGGCCCAGGATGCACGGAATTCACCCGTATTCCGTCCTTGGCGTGGTGAATCGCCGCCGCCTTGGTGAACATCCGCACCGCTCCCTTGGAGGTCTGGTAGGCAACGTTGCTCATCTCGGACCCGACCATCCCCATCTGTGACGAAATGTTGATAATGGAACCGCCGCCTCGTCGACGCATCTCGGGTATGGCCGTCTTCGTCCCAAGGAACACCCCGGTCACGTTAACCGCCATCACCCGATTCCAACCCTCCACCGTAGTCTCCTCAATCGGCCCCGCTCCCCCAACGGCGGCATTGTTTACCATCACGTCCAAACCGCCAAATTCTGCAACGGTGGCGGCCACGGCCCGAAGCCACTGGGCCTCGTCCGTTACGTCCAGTGGTACGAACATTACTTGCCGGCCCTGTTCCCGCAGCTCCGACTCCAGCCTTCTCCCTTCATCTTCCAGCACGTCCCCAAAGGCCACCGCCGCTCCTTCCTGGGACAGCAAGCGCACGTCGGCGGCGCCCAGCCCTCGAGCCCCGCCGCTTACGAAAGCTACCTTCCCCTCTACTCGCATACGTTACCTTCTGAAGAACTCAACAACGCCGCATTAGAGATCAATCTCAAACACTAGGCCATACTTGTCGCCTAGGTCCACCCTCTTGGGTTTTTTGTCCGAACCCAAGTCCGTGTAGGTAAGGCTGTAATTCTTCTCGTAGTCCACAATTTGCGTGGGGTTGGGGTTCGAGTTGAGTATGGCGAACACTGCCCCCGGCGGCGTCAGGATGTACCGGTTCAGGGAATGCCACGTCCCCCTCTTCAAGGCGTACCCTTTGTTGGCGTCTATGAGAAAAGCGTGGACGTCCTCCGGGTTGGGCGAAGCCATGGGGTCGTCCAAGTCCGTCGGCTCCGCCACCGCCACCACCGCTGGCGAACCGGACATCTGTATGAAACTCTGGGTAACCGCGAAATGACGCTCCAGTAGGCTGAATTGCACCCCTTCGTAGGGCTGCCAGACAACCCCCAGAGTTCCCCTCCCGTCAGCCTCAAAGTCCACCGGCGCAATGATGCGATGGTCCGTAGGTCGATCCCGAGCGTCCAACAGGTACCCAAAGGGGCTGAAGGCCTCATCTGTCATTGGCTCTATCTTCAACGTGTGCACTCTCGTCATGGCAACCTCCTCTGCTAGCCGCATCCATTCCGGCGGAACACTCCGACGCTAGGCCGGCTCCCTACCGGCGTCGCGGCAGTTGCTTGGAGTATAGGCATAGAGTCATACAAGGTCAACGCCGCGCGCGGTTGCGCCCCTACCCAAGGGAGGAGAAACCCCAGACTACGGTCAACCCGTGGGTGTTTCGCCCCTATTCGCTCAAGCTGAAGGGTGGGTACCGGTCCGTCGTCAGTAACCACATGTAGGCGCCAACGCGAAGGCCGTAACGGTTCACCCCAACAACGAAGTCGAACATCCCCTGCGGATACCGGCCTAGAATCAAGATCAACAGCCACGCCAAGATGGTAACCAACACAGCCAGAACCCCAAGGACGATTAGGACAATGTAATGGGGAATGGCCAAGAACCACTTGATGATGGGTAGGAACCGGTTCAGGTCAGTCTCGACGTTCGGGTACTCAATGTTCAGGTGCACCGCCTGCTCTTCATCCGTGGAGGGATACTCGTCCCGGAGCAGCAGCAAAAAAGCCGCAACCCTCGTTTCGAACCGAGCCAGCGCCAGGTTCCAATCAAACCACCACTTGGGGTACTTCTTGCGGAAAAGAATCATCAGCAAGGGCCCGAGGAACAGCCAGCCGCCGGCTATGAATGGAATCCCATACGTTATAATCTGCTCGTCCACATCCACGTCCCCCGTGAACCATGCGCTTGCGCCTCCTACGGCGCCAATCACCAAAGCAATGGGTATTATTAGAATAATCCGCAGCAAGACCGACAGCCGGTTGCTAGTCTCCTGATAATCGATCGACAACTGCACCGGATAGTCGCCACCACCGGAACCTCCTCTACTTTGTTCCATATAATTACCTCCCTGTCCAAAATCATGTTGGCTCGCCATCTGCTCGGCTTTCCTTAAGTCTGGCTCGTGCCCTATCAATGGGACCTTCTTGCCAGAATTGCGGCAGCAACTCCCCCCATCTCTCCATTGCGTAATATAGGCGAAAGAAGCGGGATAAAGAAACCCTGGGGAGCGAGACCTATCCCTCCCGTCATTCTCGCCGCTCCCTCCATCATTCCGCACTTGTAGAAGAGTCGTCGTGGGGGGATGCAGGAGTTTCTAGGGGCTTCCGAATGCTTAGTGGAAGCAGCACCAGCAGGCTGGCCAAGGTGAGGGCGGCTTGGTAGTAAAAGATGTTTACTAGGCCGAATTGGTCTATCACTGCTACCGCAATGAGGTTGGAGAAAGCGCCCACTATGCTGCTGGCGCCGAAGAGGAATCCGATCGCCGTGGCCTCGGCTCCGCGGCTTACCTGGTCTAGCACCGAGGCCTGGATTATCTGGTGCAGCGCAAAAGTAAACAGCCCCAAGCCGGCTAGGGTAAGGGTTAAGCCCAAGCCCCCTCCTATGTTGACTATTGTCACCAGGAAAGCCACGCATATGGCAAGCCCTGGCGCCAGAACAAGCTTGCGATGGAACTTGTCCGATAGGATGCCCAGCACTGGGGTGGATAAGACGCCCGCGCCGGTGACTAGGCCCATGTGCACCCCCATGTTCCAGTCGCTCATCCCTATCTCCTCCTTGAGGTAGAAGGGGGTCCATAGGAACAGGGTGGTGAGGGCCATGTCCCGCAGTAGGGCCACCGTAGCCAGGCCCAGAACCGCCCGGTTCTTCAGCAGCGCCAGGGCAGACAGCATCTGCACGTGGAAGTCCCGACGCTCCTCTCCCTCGACGTCTCGACCAATGTTTCGGAGAGTGATCCAGACCACGGCGGCCATGACCAGAGCGGGCCCAACATAGGCGTACAGGATACCCCGCCAGTGCAATATCCCCAGAAGCGCCCCGGCGACCACGGGACCGAGGATGTTGCCCAGGTTGGCCCCAAAGCCGTGGATAGAGATGGCAAAGCCGCGCGAATCGGGGAAGCGTTGGGAGAGAGCGGCCGTGGACGGAAGATGCCAGAGGGCGCCGGGCAGCGAGATCATGATCACGGCCACGACGAGGACCGGGAAGGTGAACGAGGCTCCCAGCAGGGCGTAGGCGATGGCTGACCAGACCAGGCACCCGGTAAGGATAAGCCCCCACTGCCCCTTCAGCATATCTACAACAAGGCCGCCTGGCAGATTCACCGCGCCAAAGCCTACCTGCCGGATCGTGCCCAGGACGCCAATTTGCAGGGTGCCGAGGCCGAGGGCTGCGGTGATGGTGGGGAAGAGCACCAGAAAGCCCTGGTCGAACCAGTGGCTAATGCCGTGCCCAGTGGAGAGCACCCCAAGGATGAATCGCCTGTCTTCCCTTAGCTTGATGGCTTGCTCCGCTTTCGTGGCGGTTTGGCGTTTGTGCCTGTCATTGCCGCTCTTTGGGCTGTCATTGGGCGGTCTTCCCGCCGTCGATGACTAGTTCTGCGCCGGTTACGAAGGACGATTCGTCGGAGGCTAGGTAAAGAACTGCGTAAGCCACGTCGAGAGCCGTGCCAACGCGTCCCAGGGGAACGGACGCGATGCGCTGTCGTCGCTCCTCCGGGTCCTTCAGCAGCACCGTTATCATGTCCGTATCGATCATGCCGGGGTGGACGGAGTTGGCGCGAATCCCGCTGCCCACGTGCTCGATGGCAGTGGATTTGGTGAAAATGCGCACCGCCCCCTTCGAAGCCTGGTATGCGGAACTGTTTGCGCTTCCGGCCAGACCGGCTGTTGAGGAGATGTTGATTATGGACCCGCCTCCCCGCTTCCGCATTGTCGGGATGACAGTGCGCGTGCCCAGAAACACCCCGGCCACGTTTACCTCCATTATCTGCCGAAAAACGTCCATAGACGTCTGCTCGATTGTCGCAATGCGGTAGATGCCGGCATTGTTGACGAGCACGTCAACTCCCCCAAAGCGGTCAACGGTTTCGGCTACGATGCTTGCCCACTGGCCTTCATCCGTTACGTCTAGGGGTTGAAAGTAGGCTTGCCCCCCCTGGTCGACTATCCTCTGTGCGGTCAGTCGGCCTTCCTCGATTAGAATGTCCCCTATCACGACTTTCGCCCCGTGGGAGGCAAAGAGTTCGGCTTCCACCGCTCCCATCCCGCGTGCCCCGCCGCTGATGAGGACTACCTTGCCTTTCAATCGCATTGCTTCTGCTCCTAGCTCTGGTGTGGCTCTGGGGATTGTACCAAGGCAGACAACCTTCGGGTAGTGGCATTGACCTTTCCGTAGGGCCTTATGCAGGAGAGGAACAGAAAATTCTGGTAGGATGGGCCACGTTGAAATGACGTTGTCTATACTTGTTTTGGAGGAGGTGGAGAAGATGCAGTTGGAAGGTTTGAACGCTGTGGTTACCGGTGGCGGCAGAGGCATTGGCCGGGAGATTGCCCTCGAGTTGGCAGAAGCAGGAGCATCCGTGGCAGTGGCGGACGTGAATCTGGCCTCCGCACAGGAGACGGCGAAGGCGATAAAAGAAATGGGAGGCTCAGCCTCAGCCATCGGCGTCGACATTTCCGACAGCGGTCAGGTGAAGGATATGGTTGCCGCTGCGTTGGAGGCCCTTGGGTCGCTGGACATCCTAGTGAACAACGCTGGCATCGGCATCAGCGCTTCGGTAATGGATACCACGGACGAGGAGCTGGACCGGGTGTTGGGAGTAAACTTGAAAGGGACCTTCCTCTGTTGTCGGGAAGCGTCCAAGGTGATGGTGGAGCGGGGGAAGGGAGGCCGCATCGTAAATATCGCCTCCAGCGCCGGAGACAACGCCCGCGTCGAGGGCGGCGCATACTGCGCTTCCAAGGCAGGAATTCTTCAGCTGACCCGGGTGCTGGCAATGGAGTTAGGGCCTTTCGGCATCAACGTCAACGCCGTCTCGCCGGGCCTGACGGATACCGTAACCGGGGCCAACGTCAGTGCGAACGATGCCTACCGAAATTCGTTCCTGGCCCAGGTGAGCTTGGGCCGCGCTGCCCATCCTCGCGACGTGGCGCGGGCCGTGCGGTTCCTCGTTTCCCCGGAGTCCGCCTACATTACGGGCGAGACCATCCACGTTGACGGCGGCTATTCCGCCGGCAAGCCCACCGTCCGCCGCTAGAGCCCGTCACCCACCCAGCCATTCGGCGACCCGTTCGCCGATCATTATGCTTGTGGCATTGGTGTTCGCCCGAATCACGTCAGGCATGACGGAGGCGTCGACGACACGCAGCCCCTCAATGCCGTGCACGGCGCAGAACTGGTCGACTACGGCCAATGGGTTCGAGGCAGGCCCCATCTTGCAGGTGCCGGAGGAGTGGTGGGGTGTCTCCACGTTGGTCAGTAGCCAACGGTCCAACGCTTCGTCGCTGGCTACGTCGTCGTCCGTGGGAGTTGTCCGGCTTTCAAAGAACCGGCTCAGGGGCGGCGTGGAGCCAAGCTTGAGGCCTAGCTTGACACCCTCCCGTAAACGCTCCAGGTCCCAGGGCTCGTCCAGGTACCGGTAGTCCAGGTTGGGGTATACGTTGGGGTCGGCGGAGGCCAGGCTCAGCTTGCCCGCGCCCAGGGCCAGTTCTAAAATCACCCGGAACCCCACGTGTGGTTCGCCTTCGTACACTTCGCCCGGGTAGGGACTGATGAACATGTCGTTCCGAAGGTTGGAGCCGGCGGCGGTCCAGCGCAGACCCACTTGGCTGGCGAAGGGGGTTTCGCGGGCCTCCTCGGCCATCTTGAACCACATCTGAACGGAGGGATGGTCGCGCAGGTTTTCGCCCACGCCGGGAAGATCGTGTACCACGGGAATGTCTAGGGCTTGCAGTTCTGTGGCGGGTCCGACTCCTGAATGAAGCAATACGAAGGGTGAGCCAATAGCCCCGCCGGAGAGGATGATTTCCTTTCCTTCCACCTGGAAGACTTCGCCGCCACTCTCCACCTCAACACCAACGGCCCGCTTCCCATCGAAGAGCACGCGCCGAACGTTTGCGTTGCCTTTGATGGTCAGGTTCAACCGGTGCATGCTGGGCTTGAGATATCCGATGAACGTGCTGATCCTGAGACTGTCCACGTTGTTAAGGGGCCGGGGCCCGACGCCGGAAGTGTCTGGGCTATTCATGTCCGACTCGTGAGGGAAGCCTGCACTGCGGCAAACCTGGTAGAAAGCTTCAAGGCTGGGACGCCAGTCCTCCCGCTGGAATCGTCGGACCGGAATGGGCCCCTCCTTGCCGTGAAAATCGCCGCCAAAGTCCAGATCTCGCTCCAACTTGGTCAAGAAGGGCAGTACCTTCTGAAAGGACCACTGGTCGTTGCCCATGGCGGCCCAGGAGTCGTAGTCTTCCGGCACGCCGCGAATGAAGATGGTGCCGTTAACGGAACTGGACCCGCCGATGATCTTCCCTCTCGGAACGCGCATGGCCTGTTCTTGGTGCCGGTTGGCGCGGGCGGGAAACTCCCACAAGCTCCCACCCCTGGAAGCGGCAATTACGTCGTCGCCGTTCCGCACGTCATCCGGAAGTTGGTCGATTTCCGTATAGTCGGGGCCGGCTTCAAGGAGCAGTATCGAGCGGTCAGGGTTTTCGCTCAGTCGCGCGGCGAGAGCGCCGCCGGCAGAACCCGCTCCAACGATAATGAAGTCGTAGGCCATTTCGTCCTCCTTAAACTAGCACTGGGCCGAGGCCTTGGCATTAGAGTCTACCATGATATTATAGTGGCTCAGTTGAGTCGATAAGAGAGAAAGGTAGGAGCAGATGAGCAGTTCCATTCCGCAGTTGAAAGATGGCGAGCAGACGGTCTACTTCCAAGCAGGCGGCGAGTGGTGTTTCTTGAAAACGCCGGCGAGCTACCAGGCGAAGGGTGCCGGTACACCCTGCGTGATTCAGTGCCACGGACATCATGGGTACGTGAAGGACGGGGAGGCGGACTGGCTGACGGAGGACTTCAAGCTGTCTTTCGTGAACAGCCTGATAGAGAGCGGCATCGCCGTGGCCAGCACCAACGCCACCGGTAACCACTGGGGCAGGCCTAGCGCGGTAGCAGCCAACGGTGCCCTATTCGACTCGCTGGTGGAAGGGTCGAACGTTGATGCGTCGCGCATGGGGTTGTGGGGCGGCGGCCTGGGTGGTGCGCTCCTCTGGAACTCGGTGACGGGACCGCTTCTCGGTCGCCTGCGAGCGGTGTGTCTACAGCAGGCGACCATCTCCTACGACAGCGTCATTCGCAACCACAAGTTCAAGTCCTTCCTGCTGGAGGCCTACGGGCTTCCGGCGGATACGCCGGACGACTTGGCCGTGGCGGCCTTGTCCTTCAACGATCCAGTCAGCCGCACACGTCTGCTGATTGGGGAGAAGGGCCGCGCTCTGGCCAGCGAGTTGCCGGAGGTTCTCTTCATCCACGGCGACGTGGACGAGAACATGTTGTACCAGGAGAACCCGGTGCGGCTGTCAGGCGTTCTGGGGCCGTTGGGCGCGAAGTACTCCTTCCACACCTTCGAGGGCGTCGGCCACGCCACCTACCAGCTGGGAGAAACCGCCGCCGCAGTCCTAAAAGGCTACTTCCGCCGCGTCTTCAACCTGTAGCGCTGCCGGGTTGGCGATGATACTTAGATGTTGGGTGGAGGTGTGCGTGTCGGGAATGAGAGTTAGGAATACGGGTTTTTGGGTTCGGGGGGCGGACTTGGTGATTGCTCAGGGTTCGTGACCCATATACGAATACCCCTGCTAGAGCGGCCACGTTGATTCCTATGAGCGATACGGCAGCCCATGCTTCGCCCTTAACTATGAGATAAATGGCCCCTCCTATCATTCCAAGAGATAGGAAGAATCCGGCTGCAAGGCCGAAGAAGCTTCTCCTGGAATCATTCTTTTCCAGTTGCATCCGATGCTTGCTCTGATTCTCCGCCATTTCAAGGATTCTGTTAGCTGCGCCCGGGACAATTTCCTCGTACCTATTGAGGACTTCTGGCGGTGGAAGGGGGCCGATTGATACCTCGGTATAAGCTGCCAAAAAGTTGGATTCATGGGGAATATCGACGGGAGGACTGGTGGGCAGATGGCTATGTTCCTTCTCTTACGCGGGTTCTTGTGAAGTCACTAATTCTTCCTTCGCCCAAGAGTGGTTGAGTCCTTCGCCTCAAAATGTTTTATGGCATGACGGATGTCCTGACCCACTGCGGCCCAATCTGAACGGAGGGCGTACGCGTCTGCTTCATCGGGCGTCGCGAACGTTGGATGAGTTCCCAGCGTGTTGCCGATATCCAGAATCTGGGCTATGCCCCAAAAAGTCCTAGACTTTATTCGGACGAAATGCTCTCTGGCCCTCTTCTTAGCAGGCAATCCAGATTTGGCTCGTCTCAAACGCTGGGTAGCCGATTTCGCTCTATTTCTCATGCTGCTACGCTCATTGAATCAACCTGTGGTTACAATTACACTCGAATTGCTTGCTCCCTAATGCACAGAGAATCCGGTGACTTGACGGGTGTTTAATTGAAGGCTTTCCCTCGCCCCCCATGACTTACCCGCCTAGACCATAAAGCCTACTGGTGTTGTCTCGGGTGAGTTTGCGTCTGGTTTCGGTGGAAACTCCAGCCAGGTCTTCCTCTATCCACTTCTGAGATTCAGGCCAGATTCCGTCCGGGTGGGGATAGTCGGAACCCCAGATCACGTTATCCTCGCCAACCATGGGAAGAAATTGGGGCAATCCAACTTCGTGCTGGTAAGTGGTGTACCCCTGGCGGCTCCAATACTCACTGGGCTTGCTCGGCAGCTTGCTCCTCATCTGGTCGTAGCGGTCTTCGTACTCTTCATCCATCCGGTTGATAACGTGGGGCAGCCAGGTGACGCCGCATTCGCCCAGGACAAACTTCAGGCCAGGGAATCGCTCGCAGGCCCCGGAGAAGACGATGCTGGCCAGGTATTCGGAGCCGCAGACTTGGAACAAGCTGATTTTCGTCATGCGATACTCAAGGTCGTATTCTCGCTCCATATCCGCATCGTTGGGCTCGCGCACGTTGGGTCCGGTGGTGTGGAATGAGATGGGGATGCCGCATTCGGAAGCGGCCTGCCAGAGAGGGTCCCAATCGCGGTGCCAGATCGGCTTCACGGCAGTGGCAACGGCGAAGTCCGCGCCCTTAAGCCCCAGGTCAGCGGCGCGGCGAAGCTCTGCTGCTGCTGCGTTGGGGTCGTGGTTCGGAATGCAGGCCAGGGCGGCCCACTTGCCAGGCCGGGCGTTGCAGAAATCGGCAGCCCAGCTGTTGTAGATCTCGTAGACGACGCTCGTCATGCGCTGGTCTTCAAAGCGGAGCCCGACGCCCAGAATGCCGTAGATGACTTCTGCCTCTATGCCGTCAATCTCCATGTCCTTCAGGCGAAGCTCCGGCGTGCTGGGATGGGGGCCGCCCTCGTAGAAGCCGAAGTCGTACATCATGTCGATGTGCTTGGACTGTCCCCGGTTGGGCTTCGTAAATCCGAATCCAAGACCGCCGTAGACGCCCAGGTCTTTGCCTTCGGCGATCCAGTGAGGCCCTGAGTCCGTCTCTACGACGCGGGGCACGGAGTCCCGATACTGTGCCGGCGCGTTTTCCAGGAACACGTTCCCCGGCATCCAGGTCATGTCTATGTGAGAATCCCCTGAGATGAGTTTGTAGTCCATGGCTACCCCCTTTCGAACTTAGCGGCGGTTGAATGCTGACAGGTGATAGTTTTTTCTAACACTATTGCGAGGCCCTAGTCAACAAAGGCGAGGTGGTCTTGTGACGTAAGTTGGCTTGTTCTATAGTATGGGCGGATTTAGATTTGAGGTGTGGCCATTGGCACACGAGTATCTGATAGTCGAACGAGAGGGAGGCGTGCTGACCTTAACGCTGCACGATCCTCCCACCCGCAACGCCCTCGGCCCAGAGATGGTAGCGGCACTGGAATCCGAACTGGACAGGTTCGATCGCAATCCCCAGGATAGGGTGCTGCTGCTCACTGGCACCGAGCCGTCCTTCTGCTCCGGCGCTAACGTCCGACGTTTTAACCAGTCCATAGAGCAGAGTTCCACAGAAGCTGAGCAACCGGCAGACCCGAAAAGTAGCTCAGCTTGGGACAGCCTCGAGGCAGAGATGGAGAAAGATCGGGAGACGGACCCGGGGTCCGGCGCGCTCATGCCCCTTCGTCTCCACCGTCTTCAGAAGCCCAGTATTGCCGCCGTGAACGGATACGCCATCGGCGTTGGTATGGGTCTCGCCCTCGCCTGCGACGTTCGCCTGGCTTCTGAGCGGGCGGTCTTTTCGGAGGCCTTCGTTCGTATGGGTCTTGTGCCGGGGGACGGAAGCTGCTGGCAGCTGCCCCGCCTCATTGGCTTGAGCCACACCTACCTGCTCCAGTACACCGGTGAACGGCTGGACGGGGCCGAGGCCCACCGTATCGGCTTGGTCAGCCGTCTCTATCCCCACGACGAGCTAATGAAGTCGGCAAAGGAACTGGCCTTGAGGATGGCCCAGGGTGCCACCTTCGCCATGTCCCTGACAAAGTACATGGTGCAGAAATCTTTAGACATGGGCCTGGAAGAGAGCCTTGATATGGCCGATGCCGCCCAGGAGTTGGCCCGGCATACGTCCGACCACCAGGAGGCGGTGAAGGCATTCTTGGAAAAGCGAAAGCCCAGGTTTACAGGGGCGTAACGGCACTGAATGGACTTTGAACTGACATTCACTACGGAGCAGGAGTCCTTCCGCGCCGAGGTGCGGTCGTGGCTGGATGAGCACGCCCCGAAGGACATGGAGCATCCTGCCGACCCTGGCCAGCTGACCCTGGCTGGATATCGGAAGCAGCGGCAGTTGGGGAGGGCGTTGGGAGCGAAAGGCTGGCTGTATCCAACCTACCCGTCGAAATACGGCGGCGGTGACCTTTCGGCGGAAGAGGCGTTGATTATCGAGCAGGAGTTGGACCGCCACGAGTTCACCCTGCCGCCCTACTACGACTCAGGGGGCAAGCTGGGGGCCGCTTCGATAATGGTTTGGGGGACGGAGGAGCAAAAGGCGAGCTTCCTGCCTCCCATATTCCGCGGCGAAGTGCGAACGTGGCAGTTGTTAACGGAACCGGAGGCCGGTTCCGATCTCGCCAACGTAAGGACGACGGCCCGTCTCGATGGAGACGAATACGTGATAAACGGCCAGAAGATCTACGTCGGCAGCACCCACGGCGCGGAAATGTCGTGGATGCTCGTCAACACGGATCCCGGCGGGCCACGCCATCAGAACTTAAGCTGGTTCATGGTCCCCATGGACTCTCCGGGCGTGAGTTGGGCCCCCATGGACCTGCTGTTTGCAGGCAACGAGCGTGGGGCGGCCAGCGGGCATAAACAGACGGTGTATTTCGAGAACGTGAGACTGCCCGCCTTCAACCTCATCGGTGGCGAGAACAACGGCTGGCGGGTCGCAGGAACGCACCTGGAACTCGAGCACGGGTTGATGCAGACGTCCCTTCGCGGGGACATCCTCTGGGAACGGGTTGTGCACCTGTACAAACAGGCCAAGTCTAATGGTGAGCCGCTGATGGACTGCCCCGACGCCTCCAGCCTGCTTGCGGACATGTACATCGACTCGCAGATTGGCCGCCTTCTGCATATGCGAAACTACTGGCTTCAGCGGATGGGCCGGCCGGTGACGTATCACGGGCCGCAGGCGTATCTGCACGTCAAGCGGTCCGCCCTGAGAACTGCCAAGGCAATCCACAAGCTCTTTGGCCCCTACGCCCTCACCACTGACGACGACGTGGGCTTGGATGATGGGCACGTGGAGGTTCAGCAGCGGGGCAGTATCGTCGCCCAGCATCCGGGCGGCACCGTGGAGATTCAGAAGGTGATAATGGCGCGCCGTCTTGGCATTGGGCGTGGTGAACCACAAAAGTCCGGTAGGCTGAAGTAGCCCGTGGACCTCTCGCTAACCCAGAGCCAGGAGATGCTGCGGACCGCCGCCCGAGAGATGGTGGAACGGGAGTATTCCAAGGAAATCCTCCTGCGTCTGGAGTCGGGCGATCGGGCATTAGGGCGCGCCCTGTGGAAAAAAACGGCGTTGGCAGGCTGGCCGGGCATTCTGGTTCCTACGCAGTACGACGGAGAAGGCAGTTCGCTGACCGACGCCGCGGTTATTCTGGAGGAGTTGGGCAGAGGGCCTGCTCCGGGCGCGTTCTTCTCCACGGCGGTCCTTGGCGTGTTGGCTCTTCTGCAGGCGGGATCGGAGGAGCAGCGGAGAGCCGTTCTCCCTGGCGTAGCCTCGGGCCAGACGAAAATTTCCCTCGCGGTCACCGAGGCCCGCTACGGTTGGAAGAAGGAGTTGGCCCGCACGAAGGCAAAGCGGCGGGAATGCGGATTCGTGTTAGACGGCACTAAACTCTTCGTCCAGGACGCCGGTGACGCCGACCTTCTCATCTGCACGGCGATTCTGGAAGACGGAGAAGTCGGCCTATTCCTTGTCGATGCCTCGCTGCCCGGAGTGTCCATTAGGCCTCTTGGAGGATTCCTCACGGATTCCTTCGAAGTGAAACTAAAGAATGTGAAGGTCGCTGATACGGCTCTGATGCCGGGCGGCTGGGATTCGCTGGATCGAGCAGTCCTCCAGGCGCTGCCGGTCCTTGCTGCCTACCAGGTCGGCGCATGCGAGCGCGTCTTCGATATGACGTTGGAGTATGCCAACAGCCGGGTCCAGTTCGGTCTGCCCATCGGTCGCTTCCAGCGCGTCCAGGACCACGTCATCCAGATAGTCAATCTTATGGACGCCGCCCGGTGGACCACCTACGAGGCGCTGTGGAGGCTGGACGAGAAAAAGCCCGACGCCCGATCGTCGGTCCACGTCTGCAAAGCCGTGGCCAGTGAGGCCTACTACCAGGCGTGCAACGCCGCCCACGAAGTCCACGCCGGCGTCGGCATCATGCGAGAATACGGGTTGACCCTGCACACCCGAATGTCTAGAACTCTATACCATTACTTGGGAGACCCCCAGCATCACAAGGCCCGGCTGGCCGCGGAGTTGGGACTCTAACCCCCGGCTCACCGGGACGGCGAGGCGATTCTGAATGCTTGCCCCCTATCGAGTGCTGGATCTATCCGATGGCCGGGGTGCCCTCTGCGGGCGCGCCCTGGGAGACTTGGGCGCGGACGTGGTCAAGGTGGAGCCTCCGTGGGGTGACGGGGCGCGCCGTATCGGGCCCTTCTACAAGGACGACCCGCATCCGGAAAACAGCCTCTTCTGGGCCTTCAATGGCGCCAACAAGCGCAGCGTTACCTTGGACATCGAGGCAGAGGCGTCGCGGCCCCTGTTGATCAGGCTTATTGAATCCTCCCACTTCCTGGTCGAGTCATTCCGTCCCGGCTATCTGGAGGAGTTGGGACTTGGCTACAAGGCCGTCAAGCAGATAAACCCCTCAATAATTTACGTGTCCATAACCCCTTTCGGCCAAGATGGCCCCTACGCAAATTACAAGGCCTCGGACCTCATCGGCATGGCGTTGAGCGGGATGATGTATCTGACGGGTGACCGGGACCGCCCGCCCGTTAGAATTTCGACGCCCCAGTTCTGGGCCATAGGCTCGGCTTCTGCGGCTGCGGGCGCGCTCATCGCGAACCACTATCGACTGCTGACTGGCAAAGGCCAGCGGGTGGACGTATCCTGCCAACAAGCGGTGGCCCGCTCCCTCTCTCACGCCCCGATGATTTGGGACATGAGCCGCATGAATATGCAGCGACAGGGCCCCTTCCGTCCCGTGGGCAAGATTAACCTCCGCATCAACTGGGAGTGCGCCGATGGTTACGTCAATTTCATCCAGCCGGGAGGCCACACAGGGGGCCGGAGCATGACGAACCTCTCCAATTGGATGGACCAGGAGGGAATGGGCCATAGGGTGCTCCGCGAAACGGATTGGGGCGAAATTGGCTTCGGCCAGCTTAGCCCGGAGCTGGTGGAGGAAATGACTCCGCCATTGGAGCGGTTCTTCATGTCCAAGACCAAGTCGCATCTCGCCGAACAGGCCTTGGAACGTCGGATTCTCCTGTTCCCGGTGCACGATCCAAAGGACGTGTTCACCTATCCACAGCTGTTGGCACGGAATTACTTCAGAGATGCGGAGTTGCCTCCGTTCAAAGGTGAGTCCAGGACCATGAAAGCCCTGGGGCCGTTCATTAGCACGGGAAGTTTCCGGCGGGCGCCCCGCATCGGCGAGCACAATCGAGAGATCTACCAGGACGAGATGGGGTTGTCGGACGAGGAAATAGACCGCCTCAAAAGGATTAAAGTGATATGACCGCGGCACTGGAAGGCGTGAAGGTCCTGGATTTCTGCTGGGTGGCCATCGGCCCCATGACTACCCGATACCTCTCTGATTTCGGCGCTACAGTAGTGAGGGTGGAGTCCATCCACCGAGTGGACACTCTTAGGACCGCGACGCCTCATAAGGACGGCGTACCCGGCATCAATCGCAGCGGCTACTTCGCCAACTACAACGGCGGAAAGCGCAGCATAGCCCTGAACATGTCCCAGCCCCGGGCGCGTGAGTTGGCGAAAGAACTGGCGCGGTGGGCGGACGTGGTGACGGAAAATTTCACCCCCGGCATCATGGAGCGTTGGGGCTTGGGCTACGAGGCGCTGCGAGAGATCAACCCCGACATCATCATGTTCAGCGCCTCCATGCAGGGCAGGGGCGGGCCCTACTCCAACCACCCTGGCTTCGGCCCCGTCCTCACAGCCCTTTCCAGCCATACGCACCTGACCGGCTGGCCCGACAGGACCCCCACCAGTCCCTACGGCGCCTACACTGACTTCCTCCTACCCCATCTGACTGTGGCGGCCATCACCGCCGCTCTCGATAAACGCCACCGCACCGGTGAGGGCTGTCACCTCGACTTCTCCCAGCTGGAAGGGTCCCTTTATTTCGTCGCGCCGCCCCTTATGGACTACGCTGCCAACGGCCGTGTGCAGACCCGCCGGGGCAACGAGCACCCGACCTCCGTCCCTCACAACGCCTACCCCTGCGCCGGCAACGACAGGTGGTGCGCCATTGCATGCACAGACGAGGATGAGTGGCGGGCCCTGTGCAGCCTGATGGGACAGCCGTCCCTGGCATCGGACGGTAGATTCGCAACCGCCGAGGCCCGTAAGCAAAACGACCAAGCGCTGGACGAAATTATAGGACGGTGGACGGAAGGGCAGGACGCTTTCGAGCTAATGCATCGATGTCAAAAAGCAGGAGTCCCCGCCGGTGCCGTGCAAACCTGCGAAGACCTGTTCAACGATCCGCAGCTATCCCACAGGGGACATTACGTCTTCCTGGACCACAAGGAAATTGGCCGTCATGCGAACGACGCCAACTGCTTCACCCTTTCGGAAAGCCCGCCAACCTACCAGCCGGCGCCCCTGCTGGGAGAGCATACGGAATGGGTCTGCAGCGAAATCCTCGGCCTTCCCCAGGACGAAATCGAGGATCTGCGCGAATCGGGAGTCCTGAGCTAGGGCCTCAGCGCCCCAATCGCCCCTTCGATTCGCTCAGTGCACCGGCCCCGTCCAAGCACCTCCATCGTCTCGAAAAGAGGCGGCGATACCCGGCTGGCCGTCGTAGCCACGCGAAGCAGGCTAAAGAACTGCCGCCGGGAAAGCTCAAGCCGAAGCCTCAACTCCTCGAAAGCCGGTTCCAGTACGTCCGCCGTGAACGAGTCGCAACCGCCCATCAGGCCCAGAGACTGTTCCAGCGCATTGCAGGAACTTTCAGCCGTCATCCCCTTCTGTATGAGGTCCTTGGAATTGTGGGCCAGTTCGCCCTGGAAGAATAACGCCGTACGCTCTGCCGCGTCATTGAGAGTCTTCAGCCGGGGTTGAATGAGTGGGGCGATTCGGCATAAGTACTCCAAGTCCACGTCTTCTGGAACCTCTGCCGGGGGGTAGAGTCGCCAGTAATCGCGGATGCGCGCAGCCAGGTCGTCGGACGCTAGGCTCCTGATGTAGATACCGTTCATCCATTCCAGCTTGTCAATGTTGAAAATGGCCCCCGACTTGACCACCCGATCGAGAGAAAAGACTTCGACCAGTGCCGGGCGGTCCAGAATCTCGGTCCGATCGTCCAAGGACCACCCCAGCAGGGCCATAAAATTTGTGAGCGTCTCCGGCAGATAGCCCATATCCCGGTATTCCAGCAACGCGGTAGCCCCGTGACGCTTTGAAAGCTTGGAGCGGTCCGGTCCGAGAATCATGGGCAGATGCCCGAAGAGGGGAGGCTCCAACCCCAAAGCCCGGTACAGGGCCAGGTGCCTCGGAGTGCTGGACAGCCACTCCTCCGCACGCAGAACGTGGCTAATCTTCATGTGGTGGTCGTCGAGCACGTTGGCCAGGTGGTACGTGGGAAAGCCGTCCGACTTTAGGATAACGAAGTCGTCCACCAGGTTGCTGTTCCAGCCCACGCGCCCGCGTACGATGTCGTCAACGGTAATGGTCTCGTCCCGCACCATCTTGAACCGGACTACGGGAGCGTTCCCTGCGTACCTGTACGCCTGCAGTTCGCGGTCGGTCAAGCTGAGGCATTTGCCGTCATAGCCGGGATTCTTCCGTTCCTTGGTCTGCTGGCTGCGCAGCTCCTGCAACCTCTCTGGAGAGCAGATGCAGTAGTAGGCATGATCCCGCCGAATAAGGTCTTGGGCCGCCTCCTGGTATATCGGGAGCCTCTCGGATTGCATATAGGGGCCGTAAGGCCCTCCCAGCTCGGGCCCTTCATCCCAGTCCAGGTTCAGCCACCGGAGGCTCTCCAGTATGCCATCCACCGCGTCACGTACCAGGCGATTCTGGTCCGTGTCTTCAACTCGAACAATGAAAGCGCCGTTCGAGCGGCGGGCGAATAGCCAGTTGAATAGGGCGGTACGGACGTTGCCCACGTGGGGCAGTCCTGTGGGACTGGGTGCATATCGAACGCGTACGGGGTTGTTGGCGGCGGTGTTCAAAGGCGCCTGCCTCCTGTGATGGTTTGATGGGCAAGGGGAAAGTCCGACTCCTCAGGGGAGGCCTCTTCCATAATGTCGAGTGTTCGCTGTAGATCAGGCGGCAGCGGTGAGCGGAATTCCACGTATTCGCCGGAATGCGGATGTTCGAACCCCAGCAGGTGAGCGTGGAGGAACTGACGGTCAAGCAGGTCGCTCCTTCCGCCATAGAGAGCATCGCCGACAAGTGGGTGGCCCAGGGAAGCGAAGTGCACCCGTATCTGGTGGGTGCGGCCTGTGGTGGGGAAGACTTCGACCAGCGTAAAGTTTCGATGCCTGCGGACCACTACGTAGCGGGTAAGGGAGGCTCGTCCGCCTTCCACGACCGCCATGCGCTTGCGGTGGCGGAGGTCCCTGCCGATGGGCGCGTCGATTTGGGCCTCATCGTCTGCCACAAGGCCCGCAACTAGGGCCATGTACCCCTTGCGAATACGACGCCCCTCAATCTGCTGAGCAAGGCCATGGTGGGCCTCGTCCGTCTTGGCCACCATCATCAGGCCGGAGGTGTCCTTGTCCAGCCGGTGTACGATGCCGGGCCTCTGCCAGCCGCCGATGCCGGGCAGGTTTGGATAGAGGAAAAGCAGGGCATTCACCAGGGTGCCGCTGGCATGTCCCGGCGCGGGATGAACGGTGAGACCCGCTGGTTTGTCCACCACCAGAAGGTGAGCGTCCTCGTGAACGATGGTCAGGGGGATGCTTTCGGGCTTGAGCGTGAGGGGTCGAGGCGGGGGTATCCGCAGGTTAACCTTGTCGCCGCGCTTGACGATGGCGCTGGCCTTCGCCGGCCCTCCGTTCAGCGTAACGCATCCCTCCCGTATGAGACCCTGGATGCGGGCGCGGCTGAGGCCCAGGTCCTGAGCGACTAAGAACCGGTCAAGGCGGCCGGGACATGCGGTCGACACCAGCTCCTTCGGATTCACGGCCCCTCCTCCCGTTGGAAAGAAGTGGGCCGGTCGCCGGGAGATTCCTCCGGCGGGTAGTACAGATACTGTCTGGAAGGCTGTGCCAATGGGGGTTCCTTCCCGCTGGAAAGGAAGAATAGGACTATGAGGATGACAATGCCCACTACTATGCAGGCGTCCGCCAGGTTAAAGATAGGCCATGGGCCGAGCTTGACGAAGTCCGTCACCTGTCCGAAGCGGACACGATCGGTGAGATTGCCAATGGCCCCGCCCAATTGAAGGCCGAGGCTTATCCGAAGCAGCAGGCCGTGAGCGGGATGAAGCCGGTAGATGTATAACAGCACGACCACTCCGATGAAGGAGGCGATGATCAGAAAAAAGGTGTGGTCGACAAAGAGTCCGAAGGCTGCGCCCGTGTTGAAGGAGCATTTGAGTTGGAACGTACCCTCGACGGGGAAAGCCTGGCGGTAGCATAGTTCCTGTTCGACCAGGTGCTTGGTGAGCTGGTCCAGCAGGTATACTAGGCCAATTATGGGTATGAGTAGCCAGTCTTTGTAAAAGGGTATGGGGGTTCTCGTCGCCATGGCCTCTATCCATATTAGGGGTCTGCCTTGGCCTTGACAAGGTGGACTGCTAGAATAGCGACACTTTCGAGGGAGGCTCCTATGGCCATGATGACGGTTGATTTGCGAAGCGACATTGTAACTCTGCCCACCGAAGAGATGCGAAGGGCAATCTACGAAGCCGAGCTGGGAGACGACGTTTCCGGCGAGGATCCGACAGTTAACCGGCTGGAGGAGATGGCCGCGGAGCGGTTGGGCAAGGCGGCGGCCGTGCTGGTGGCCAGCGGTACCCAGGGGAACCTGCTCGCGATTCTGGCCCACTGCCGCAGCGGGGACGAGATAATCGCCGGGGCCAACTCGCACATCTTCTGGAACGAAAGCGCAGGGGCGGCGGCGTTGGGAGGGATTCAGACTCACCTGGTGCCCAACGAGACACAGGGAGCGCTTTCGGCAGACCAGGTGGAGGCCGCCATTCGTCCCGGTGGAGATAGCCACTACCCCCCGACTACCCTTATATGCTTGGAGAACACGCAGAATCAGTGCAACGGCGGCGTGGTCACGACGGAAGAGACCGAGGCGGTTTGCCGCGTGGCCCGCGACTACGGCATTCCCGTACACGTCGACGGGGCGAGAATATTCAATGCGGCGGTCCAGTTGGAAACGCCGGTGCACGAACTTGTCCGAGAGGCGGACGACGTAACCTTCTGCCTCTCCAAGGGCTTGAGTGCACCGATCGGCTCCGTGCTGTGCGGCTCCCAGGAGTTCATTGCTGAAGCACGCCGCTGGCGCAAGATGGTCGGCGGTGGCATGCGTCAGGCGGGAATAATCGCCGCCGCCGGAATCGTGTCCCTGGAAAGCATGGTTGAGCGACTGGCGGAAGACCATTCCAACGCACGCCGGTTGTCCCAGGGCCTGGCCCAGACCACGGGCATAGTGCACCGCCCGGAAACGGTGCAAACGAATATAGTGTTCTTCGAGTTGAAGGAAGGCTTGGGCGCCGATGCGGAGTTCACCCGTCGCTTGGGGGAGAAGGGGGTTAAGGTGGGGTCTTCCTACGGTCGTATCAGGATGGTTACTCACCGGCACATCACGCCCGCCCACGTGGATGCGGCGTTGACGGCGGTGTCCCAGGTGACGCGGGAGATGGGGCATTAGGTCCCATAGCATGGCGCGGCGCGGCTGGATTATTGCGGCATTTCTTACGGCGGTGTTAGTTATTTCTGCCTGTGGCGGAGAGGTGTCTACGGAGATGCCGTCGGCAACGCCGAACGAGACGCCCACGCCGACAGCTACATCCCCGCCTACACCCACACCAGCGCCTACGACAGACGTGGATTCGGTGGTAAGGCGGGTTTTGGCCGAGCAGCGCGGCTCCGAAACCCTTCCTCCAACGTCTACGCCCCAGCCCGTGGCCACCGTGGACGTGGAGGCCATAACTTTCGAGGTGACGGAACGCGTGCTGGCAACCCTGGAAGCTCGAGTGCCCCCCACGCCAGAGCCTACGCCGGAACCGACTCCCACGGTCACCCCGACACCCACCCCGTCCCTACCTTCAATCATTCGCGGAGTTCAAAAGTCACTCGTTCGCATAACTGGCTTGGGAAATGAAGGAGATGTGGCGGCAACAGGAATCGTGGTGGCCGTGGATAGCTCCAGTGGCGAAATGTATGTGCTGGCGAGGTATGAGGCGGTCACTGGCTTGGACGGGGTGGAAGCAACCACCATCGGTGGAGAGAGGTACGAGGCATCTATTCACGGTGTGGACGAGACGCGGGACGTTGCGTTGCTGCGTTTGTGCTGCGACACTGTGGCTACACCGCTACCTTTCGGGGACGCCTTGACGCTGGTGCCGGGATCTGAGGTGGCGGCCTTGGAGTTTAGGACGCAATCGGTAGTGGGAGCGGTCGCTTCGCGGGGAATCGTCTCGTCGGTGCTTTTCGACGGGGAGCGGGAGCGGTGGATCATTCAGACGGACGCCGCATTCTCTGGTGACGGTGGGGGCGCGCTGATAACGCCGGATGGCGGATTGGTGGGTATGTTAATAGACGGGGTCGGCGGAGCGCTCGGCTCCGCCGTTTCAGAGTTAACCCTGTCGGAACTGCTGCCTGACCTCCGCTAGAGGACGAACGGCGCGTCGGTTCCCATTAGGACTCGAAACACTCAGAATATGGTCAAGGAGTAGGAAGCAATGGGGAATAGATTTGACTTGATGCTCAAGGGTGGTGAGGTCATCGACCCGGCCCAGGGAATTCGGGGCGTGCGCGACGTGGCGTTCAAGGATGGCAAAGTGGCGGCGGTGTCGGAGCGGGTAGACCCGTCCATGTGTGACGAGGTAGTGGACGTTCGAGGCAAGCTGGTGACGCCCGGACTGATTGACCTCCACGGCCACTTTGCTTATCGAATTTCACCCGGCCGCGCGGACCCGGACCCGACTAATCTGGCAATCGGCGTCACCACGGCGATCGATGCAGGAAGTACCGGTTGGATGAATTTCCCCGGCTTCCGCAGTTACGTCATCGAGAAGGTGGATACCCGTTTGCTGGCCTTCATCCACCTTTCCTCCATTGGGACCATGCCGGGGAACATTCAGATTCCCGACCTGGAGGACTTCCGCTACGCTCGGTCTGAAGAGGCAATGCGGTGCATCGAAGAAAACCGGGATCTGGTGCTGGGCATGAAAGTTCGGTTGACCCCCAACGGGACCACCCTGAAAAACTCCGTCCCCGCCCTGGAGATGGCGCGTGGCATATGCGACGAAACGTCCTCCACATTGATGGTCCACGTCATGGAGTCACCCATTCCCTTGGCCAAAGTCTTCCAACACATGAAACCAGGGGACGTGGCGACGCACATCTTTCACGGCGACGTGCACAACGTGCTGAACCGGCGCGGGCGGGTCTCGGCAGAGGTCTGGGAGGCCTACGAAAACGGTGTCGTCTTCGATACGGCCTGCTTCGCCAAGCACTTTGCCATCCCTATATGCCGTCAGGCCATCGAGGAGGGTCTCCTGCCCCACACCCTGAGCACCGATAGGGTTGGGGACTGCCCTCCAGCCCCGGCCCTGCTGCGGTACTGCGCCCCCTACGCTCCCAAGAACTACAATCTGCTGGAGGTAATGTCCATTTTCCTGGGCATGGAAATGTCTTTAGAGCAGGTTATAGAGCGGGTCACGAGCAAGCCGGCCTCGGTCATAGGTAGGGAAGAGTTGGGGAGCCTTCGTGTGGGAAGCGTCGGAGACGCGGCTGTGCTGGAACTGGAAGAGGGACGGTTCAGCTACCCGGACATGTTGGGCGATCAGGTGGAGGCAGAGCGTCGGTTCGCGCCGTCGCTGACCATCAAGGATGGTCGACGGTGGATTCCGGCTGCAGACGACTCTAACGACGTAGAGGGGGTTGGACATGACGCCTAGGGAGCGGTTTCGTCAGTATCTCGAGGGGAATTCCATCGGCTATCCGGTCTCGGTGTTCGACCCGGTGTCGGCGCGGTTGGCCCGGCATCTCGGTGCGGAGTTGGGAATCTTGGGGGGATCGATTGCGTCGGCCGTGGTGCTTGGTGCGCCGGACGTCATCGTGTTGACCCTTTCGGAGTTGGCAGGCCAGGTGCGTAGGATCATGCGGGCGGCGGACGTCAGCCTCTTGGTGGACGCGGACCACGGATACGGCAACGCCCTGAGCGCCATGCGAACGGTACAGGAATTGGAGGCGGCTGGGGCTTCGGCTCTGACGTTGGAAGATACGTCCCTGCCTGCAGCGTACGGAGAGAGTTCGCTGGGACTGATAAGCATGGAGGAGATGGTCGGCAAGCTGCGGGCGGGCGTATCTGCGCGTCGGGACCCCAGCCTCGTTGTCCTCGCCCGAACGTCGGCCCCCGCCACCCGGTCCACCGAAGAGGTTCGTCGAAGGGCGGCGGCCTACGCCGATACCGGTGTGGACGGGCTGATGCTAATTGGCATCACCAAGCGTGAGCAGCTTGAGGCGGTGCGAGAGGTGACAACCCTGCCGCTAATCATGGGCAGCTACGAGCCGGACATGGCCGACGAGGACTTCCTGCGGGCCAACGGCGTCCGAGTGGTAGTCCGAGGCCATCAGCCCTTCTTTGTTGCGATGAAGTCGCTCCACGACGCCATGAAGCACCTCGTAGAAGGCGGCGCCCCCGGGGATTTGCGTGACTCCGTCGCTTCAGCGGACCTGCAGAACGCCGTCCTGGACGCTGACCGCTACCAAACCTGGGAGCGAGAGTTCTTGGGGAGAGGCTAGGTCTGGGCCTACGCCGGTTCCACCAGCGTCAGCACCCGACGGGGGTTGGCAACCATCATCTTGTGGACCTGCGCCTCAGTCACGCCCAGGTGTCTCAGGTAGGGCAGGAACTTCTCCAGGACAAAGGTGTAGCCGGTCCCGCCGTAGGCATGCAGGTGCATCTTCATGCATACGTCTTGGGAGAGTAGAAGCCGGTCCTCATATCCCGCCTCTAACAGCTGCGGAATGCACTCGGCGACGAGAGCGTCGGCGGCCACCTGCGGGTCCGCGCGCTTGGGCGGCGCCAAGGTAATGGGCTTCCGGGCTACCGGGGCCATCACCCGCCCCAGCGTGTCGAACTGCACGTAGACGCCAAGCTCTAGCAGCTCTAACAGCAAGTCCACCTCGCCGGCGTAGGAGTTGCTGTGGCCGTAAATAGTGCGCGTCATGTCCGCGCCCTCCTCCTGTAGCCATTTGGCAACCTGAAACTTTTCGCGGCCGGTGCCTCCGCTGTGGAAGGTGATTGCGGCGCCCGTGGCTTGGCTGGCCCGCCCCGACGCGCGGATGCTCTTCTCCTCGTTGGGTGTCAGCGGGTTGCCGTTGACGCCCACCTCTCCGATGATGCCGGAGCGCACTCCCGTGTTCCCCACGCCGACGGTTACGTCCCGGATTATCTCTTCCGTCAGGTCTTCCACCGTGCGTTCGCCCATGTCCTTGGGGTGGTAGAACTTCTGGTACCAACCGGAACCCATCACAATGTTAAGGCCGGTGGCGTTGGATATCCGCTGCAGGGCCAGGGGGTCTCTGCCAAGCCCGATGTTGCTAACCTCGACGACGGTTGTTCCGCCCAGGTTGCGGTAGGCCATCAGGTCTTTGGCGGCCACTCCCTCGTCGGTGAGCATATAGTTGTCCTTGATGGGCTTGTGGTTGCGCGCCAGGTAGAGATTCTCCAGCGTAAGCTTCTCGTTCCAGTGGGCTATGTCCGTGGCCGGAGCGTTGAAGCCCGGCTCCTTGTCGCGCCAGAAGTCGATGAAGATGTGTTCGTGCATAATGGAAACTCCCGCGTCTGCGGGGTCGATGGGACCGTTAACGGTCATAACTTTTCCAGTCGCGGAGCCGTTGAGTGCGTTCATGTAGGGCCATCCTTGCTATGGGATGCCGCCATGGTAGCCCCACCACGCCGTATGGTCAATACGGGCGAATGATCAGCGTCACTGACGGATGTAGAGAAATAGAAGGGCCAAGCAACCTCCGAAGTCTTGTCAGGGATCACCCCCAAGCTAGACACCTGGCTATGGCTTCCCTTAACATATCCAGCGTTTCCAGAGATGCCAGCATGAACAATTCATCCATCGCCATACAGGTTCGGGGCCTCCGAAAGTCCTACGGGAACGTGGAGGCCGTCCGCGGCATCGATCTAGAAATATCGACCGGTGAAGTCTTCGCTTTGTTAGGGCCTAACGGCGCCGGCAAGACCACCACCATCGAGATTCTGGAGGGGTACCTCAATAAGAGCGCGGGGGAAGTGCAAGTCCTCGGGTATGATCCGGCGCGTAAGCAGCGAGAATTCCGGGAAAGAATCGGCATAGTCCTGCAATCCACCGGCGTGCAGCCGTATCTGAACGTGGAGGAGACTATAGAACTCTTTCGCGGCTACTATCCCCACCCCATGGCGTTGGAGGATGTGCTGCAAGCCACGGGTCTGGGCCCCCAGCGCAAAACCCGGGTGAAAAAACTCTCCGGGGGGCAGCAACGTCGGCTGGACGTGGCTATTGGCCTTTCCGGAGGCCCCGATCTGCTCTTCCTGGACGAACCCACCACCGGCTTTGATCCCTCGGCTCGCCGGGACGCGTGGGAGATGATTCGCAACCTGCAGCACCTTGGCAAGACCGTTGTGCTGACCACCCATTACATGGACGAGGCCCAGAACCTGGCAGACCGGTTGGCCATCATGGTTCAGGGCAAGATTGTGGTGGAAGGAACGCCCGACGAGCTGTTGAGCCACGCCGCCGGCGCCACGATTCGCTACAGGCTGTCCCAGGACGCACCCCCAATGCCGGAAGGTATAGACTGCGGTTCTCTGGAATCCGACGGACACTTTGTCCTCGTGACGAACGTTCCTACCCAGGCTCTGCATGAGTTGACGTCCTGGGCCACGTCGGAGGGCATCGAGTTGGAAGAACTTTCCGTTACCCGTCCCTCTTTGGATGACCTTTTCGTTCAGTTGGCGATGTCAGAAAGGTCGGACGAAGCATGAAGACGATTCTGCTGACCCTCCGACAGGTCAAGTACGAAAACAGGGTCTTCTGGCGCAACCCGGTGGCCGCTTTCTTCACCTTCGTGTTCCCGCTAATGTTCCTGGTGATTTTCAACCTTCTCTTTGGTACGCGCGACTTGGAGAGTCCTCATGGGGTGATCAGCACTTCCACATTCTACGTGCCGGCCATCCTCGTCCTTTCGGTAGTGACGGCCTGCTACACCAACATAGCCATGGGCATTACCTTCGCTCGCGACGAGGGTTCTCTGAAGCGCGTCCGGGGCACACCGCTGCCGGCGTCGGCGCTGCTAATGGGCAAGGTGATACATTCGGTGCTGATCTCCATTCTACTGGTGGTCATCGTGACGGCAGCGGGGGTGGTGTTCTACAACGTGGACCCGCCAACCGGCACCAGTCCCGCCTTCCTCGTATCCCTCGTCTTGGCGGCTGCGACCTTCTGCGCCCTGGGTCTGGCTGTGACTTCCATTATCCCCAACGCGGACGCAGCGCCGGCGGTCGTTCAGGCTTCTATCCTGCCCCTGATGTTCATTTCAGACGTTTTCATTCCACTGAGGGACGCCCCTGCGTGGCTAACAACCTTTGCGGACATCTTCCCCATCCGCCACTTTTCAACAACCATGCACACTGCCTTCAGCCCCTTCGAATCTGGACTGGGATTTGAGCCTTTGCATCTGGGGGTGATGGCCTTATGGCTGGTGGCCGGGATGGCCGTAGCGGTGCGCTATTTCAGGTGGGAACCCCGCAGATAACCCTCCACTAAAACCCTTTCCTCATCAAAGAAGGAAGGTGTTGTAGTAGGGTTATTCGTTTCAGCGGGACTCGTTTTGCTGTGTGGTGGAAACGAGTGGTGTTTTTCTTCGTAATCGGGGACTCGTAATTTGCTGTGGTGGAAACGAATGGCGCATTAACCAGAGGAAGAATCGCCTTTGGAAGGGCATATACGGCGCGGAGGAGGAGTTCAGTGGAGCCTGCCGTGAAGTTGTGAAGTTCGGTTATATGTTCCATTCGAAGGAGGATAGCAGGGCGCGGAGTTTGTGGCAAGGAGTAGTTGTCAATTTTGGTAAGGTTGTGGCAGATGAGGGTTGCTGTGCTGTGGCAACGAGATTCTTCGGCTGCGTTGCTCTCAGAATGACATGGGAATGAGCTCCCCGCGCCCTCGCACCCCTGCCCCCCGTCAATCGCTTCCCTGGCTGAGCAGGTAGCTGTAGAGCTTCAAGGAGAGGTCGGTGTCATCCGATTCCAGGGCCTCCCGAACTTCGCTCGTCAACAGCAGAACGCGACACGCTTCTTCAGCCTGAATCTCCTCCTTGGACTCGTACTCGCCAAAAGCTGCCTGCACAGTGAGAATGGACCCTGCGCCGTATTCCCTTAACCGGTGATGGTCCTGTCCATCGTGGGCGGACGCCAGTCCCGACACCATCAACTGAAGCCCTTGAGGGTATGAACCGATCTCCACCATCATCTCACCCTCTTTGAATTCCACCACTCCAGTATGCGGAGCCAGCCGCTCGGTAAGCTCGTTAAACGTGGCCTGCAGGTCCGACAGCCGCTTGGTCTCTTCCTTGGAGAGGTCAACGACGGCGTCTCGGGCCTCCTTCTGCTGTTGTGCCCGCCGGTCCCAGGACTCGATTACTAGATCTTCGCACCACTCCAAGCCGTAGTCGAAGTCATCCTCGAAGTGGATGTTGTGTCGGTCCACCATGGGAAGTCCCCGTAGTAGCATGGCGCGGAAGGGCCGGGACATGGACGTTGCGACCACCCGTGTCCTCTTGTTTCTGGCGTTCCGAATGAATCGGTGCAGTGCGCTCCCCGCCGAAACGTCAAAGCCGGTAACGTTTGAAAAGTCTACTATTACGCACCTGGGAACGGGGTCCGAATTCAGCGCCAGGTTGAGCCGGTCCACCATGGGATAAGCGCTCCCGAAGAAGATGTACCCCTTCAGGTAGTGCCCCTGTATGAGAGAACTCTGGTCGGCCAGAATAGCCCGCTGGAAAATTGGACGGCGCTTGTTGCTATGGACGTCTTTGCCCGTGACTGGAATGTCGACTACTTCTACCCGGCTGAATCGGAAGGCGAATATAATCACCGTGGCCACAAGTCCTGCCGCTATTCCCTGGAGGAATCCCGTGGCGGCAATAACCCCGACTATAATGAGGATGATGCCGTAGTCGATGTAGGGTAGCATTCGCCGCACCGCGTACAGCCAAGTATAAATCTGCCGGAAACCGACGAAGAATACGAGGCTGCCAAGCAGAGGCGTGGGTATGATCTCCAGGGCCGCCCCGCTGAGAAAGATGGCGAACGCAACAACAAGGGCGGCGACCATGGGGGTCAATCGAGTGTATGCGCCACCCACCAGGCTCATCGACGAAAGGGGGGGCACGTGGTGTCCGGGTGCGCTCCCCCCCAGTCCGGCGGCCACGGACGCAAGACCCATGGATCGAAACTCCCGGTTCATGTCCAGTTCCACCCCGCTGGACACCTCCAGCGCGTTGGTATAGACCAGTGCCGCTATCAGCGTGACGAAGGCCGCAGCCAGCATGATGGGCGCCTGCGAGAAAACCACACTCCAATCGATTAGAGACAATTCGCTTGGATGGAACGGAGGCCATAAGGCCCCGCTCTGCGCCCCTCCAAGGGAAAAGAGGAGGCCCTCGGCGCGAGCCTCGGAAATCGAGATGCCAAATCCCAAAAGCGCCAGGTGATATACAAGAATGCCAAGGGCCAGGGCTATTGGCAGCACTAGAAAATGCCCCCATCTTCGGCTGGCAAAGAATATCAGCAGTCCGTAAGCCACCCCTGGTCCCCACTTCACCATGTTGGAGGGTTCTACGTTTTGGATTAGTGTCTCCCAACCGAGAACGTCCCCCGTCATTACGGCGAGGCTGCCCCGTATCAGCACCCAACCGGTGGCCGCAAGAATTCCGGCAGCCACTGGAAACGGTATAAAGCGTAGATAGTTGGTTAGGTGGAATCTGCCCATCAGCAGAAAGGCGGCGGCGGTGATGAGGCTGGTCGCCCCCATGATGACTGCCATGGTTACCAGGTGTCGTTGGCCAACCGGGCCTTCGATGCTTACGGCAACCCCGGCGCCAATAATCGCGACCACTGAAATCGTCACTTCCATAGGAAAGGAAATGATGCCTTTGTAGTTGCTTGTAAGCGCGGTTATTACAACCGTAACCAACGCGCCGAAGAGAAGAAGGCCGATGCCATGAATGGCGAGCGGCGCCATGGGCCCCGAGAAGACGATTGCGGCGAACGAAATCTGGAATATGATGACCAGTACGCCGAGAACGGCGCCGATGCTGAGGGCTGGCCACAGCTTCGACATCCTTCCGGCGTCGTCCAGCAGTTCGGCAAAGGTCTCCAGAAGTTTCGCTGGGAGCATGGGCGAGTTCAGTCTCGGGTTGCTGGCCCTCCGTCAAGTTTGACTGTAAACAGGGTCTTGCGGGCCATGCGATTATATTTGGAGGGCGTGTCTACGGCAACCGAAAATAAATCGGGAAGCAGGATATACCAGTAGAAGCCTTCTGTGGCTGCCCCAAGCCGGGGCAGCCACAGACAAGTCTTTGCTTTCGTCTATTGCCAGAGATCGGGATCGGGCTTGTTTACCAGTCCGATACCTAGATAGACGTACCAGATAACCAGGAGGCCGTAGAAGCCGCGGGCGATGGTTATGAAGGTATCAAGGTTGTCGTTGTTCAGGATGGCTATTAGGAAACAGATCATTACGACCAGGCTGACGAGGGCAGCCAACATCGAGATCATCTGGTTGAAGTCGTCTCTGGTCGAGAGGCCAAGGGCGAAGACGAAGCCTCCAAGCCCAATGGTGAGTCCACCAACGTAGAGGAGGGCGAATCCGGCGTAATAGACTGGGACGCTTCCAGCTACCTTCTGGTCCGTATTCGCATCGGCCAGAATGAAGTCCACGCCGCCTGCTAGAATCCAGCTGGTCATGCCGACGAGAAGCATGAAGAAGCCCATCTGGGCAAATGCCTTGCCGTTGCCTTTCAGGGTTACGTTCCGCATCAGCGCGTAAAGGCCGAAAAGGATTAGAGCCAGACCAAGGATGATGACCATGTTTGTTATATTGGTCAGCGCGGCATTGTATGCCTTGGCAGTTATGTTGCCAACGGCGTCTGAGGCGTCGGCGCCGTCTATGAATAGCCCACCCGGCTCGATGAGGAAGAAGACGAAGGCGATTATGGGACCGAAGATGAGGGACAGTCCCGCCAACTTGTTTACGGATAAGGTGCCCATGTTTGAACCTCCTCCATATAATATGATGGGAAGGATGGACTATATGGGTGAATTTGACAAGCTTTGTCCCGTTTATTGCAATAAACGGACACAAAAAGTATTGACAAAGGGAGCGTTTTTATGAAACTCGATAGTGTCCCCTCCACGTCTGCCTCCGCCCTCTGTTGTTTGCCATTCCGAGGCCCCGCGAGGAATCCCCCTGTACCACACTCAACTCCCGCCCATGAATCGTTTGCCGAAGCAATCATCTCCCAGAGCAACGCCAGTCCATAAACGACCGCTGGCCCGGGAGATGGTGGTGGCATTGGATGGGATAGGATTCTGACGGACGTTTAGTCGCGCCCGGTGGCTACAAAGTACGCCGTCGGCTCCCGAGCATCGTCGCGGTCGAATTGCCATAGCCGGCGGCTGGACTAACGAAAGGGGGTCAGGCCGTCGGGAAGCGGGCGGCCTCTTCAGAGCCGCCGGTAGCGTCGCCCTCGCTGTAGGAGTGGGCCCCGGCCCCGGCCAGTGCTCCCCCTTGCGTAATCAGGTACTCGTTGCGTATAGGACGTCCCTCGAACCAGCACTCCAAAATTTCTCGCACGCCGGCGGCGTATCGGTGCTGTCCAGCCAGGGAGGACCCGGAAGTGTGAGGCGTCATCGCGTGGTTCGGCATGCTGCGCCACGGGTGGTCTAGGGGCGCGGGCTGCGGGAACCAAACGTCGCCGGCGTATCCGGCCAAATGGCCGCTCTCCAGCGCGCGGGCTATCGCCTCCCGGTCGCAGATCTTCCCCCGGGCCGTATTCACAATGTAGGAACCACGCTTCATCTTTGAGATGAGTTCGTCGTTGAACATGTGCTCCGTCTCGGGATGAAGCGGGCAGTGGATGCTAACCACGTCGCAGGCCGACACCAATGAGTCGACATTTTCGTGGAAGGTGAGCCCTAATTCCTCTTCAGCCTCTGCCGGGAGACGGTGCCGGTCCGTATAGTGGAGATTGACGTCGAAGGGCTTCAGTCGCTTGAGCACGCCGAAGCCGATTCGTCCTGCGCCCACCACCCCCACGTCCATGCCTTCAAGGTCGTAGGAACGGGAGACGGCGTCGGCGATGTTCCAGCCGCCCCTGACTACCCATCCATATTGGGGAACGAAGTCCCGGACCAGGGCCAGGATCTGCATGATGGCGTGTTCCACAACGCTGATGCTGTTCGAGAAGGTGACTTCACAGACGGTGACGTTGTGTTGGATAGCAGCCTGCAGGTCTACGTGGTCGGACCCGATACCGGCTGTGATGGCCATCTTGAGCTTGGGGGCTTTGGCAATGCGCTCGGCGGTGAGATAGCCGGGCCAGAATGGCTGTGAAATTACAATGTCCGCATCGTGCAACTCTTTTTCGAAAACCGAGTCGGGGCCGTCTTTGTCGGATGTGACGACAAAGCGGTGTCCCAGACCTTCCAGGAACTCTTGAAGCCCTAGGCCGCCCGATACGGATCCCACAAGCTCGCCCGGGTTGAAGCCTAGACCCTTGGGGGTAGGAAGGGACTGACCGTCGGGGTATTGGCTTAGGGCAGGTATGCTGTCCCGCGCGTACTTGGGAGGGTACCCCCCTACCGGGTCCGGATAGAGAACACAGAGGATTTTCTGAGCGGAAGATGCGTTCATTGTTCGACTCCAACACTAGTATAGGTCTCGACCAGTGTAGCAGTGTGGCATAGTTATGTTCAAATGAGCTAGGGGAATCGACTCATGTTGGCAAAGAGCAAGAAGTCAGCTAGTCTTGGGTTGGCGTTGTAGTTGGGACTCATTCTTGGTGAAGATCTGGAGGACTATGGCTCAAGTCACCTTTGTCGTTGGAGGGCCGGGCAGCGGGAAAACCGAAGAGGTTGTTTCCCGTCTGGCTCGCGGATATAAGGACGGCAGGTTCTGGAACGTGCTGCTTCTCGCCCCCACCGTGCGGCACGGCGACCAGTTGCGTCGTCGTCTCGTCGCCAAGTGCGGCGTGGCTATGGGCCTTGGTGTAGAGAGTCTGTCACAGTTCAGCCGGAGGCTGACCGCAAGTCGGGCGGGGCAGCCCAGGGTGGCGGCGCGGTCGGTTGCCGATGAGCTGCTCGTCCGGGTAATCCGTCGAGAGGTGGAGAGCGGAGGAGCTTCCTATTTCAGACCCATTCTGCGCACAAGAGGACTGGGTCGGCTTGTCAAGGCCGCCATCCTAAACCTGGTTTCGGAACGCGCGAACGCAAGGGATTTCCAGGTGGCGGCGCGGAGTTCAGGATTGCAGGCCCTCGAAGCCTTGGCGGCCATCTATTCCGCCTATGTCGATGAGTTGAACCGTCGTGGTTGGATTCACCCGGCGGCCGAGCCTCTTGAGGCAGCCCAGGTGGTGATGGAAGGCGCCCGTCTGCCCCGGCTCATAGTGGTGGACGGCTTCCAGCTGTTTCGCGGCGCTGAGTTGGCGCTCCTGCAGGCAGTGGGGAAGAGGACGCCTCTCCTGGTAAGCATGGACCCGGAAGCGGGAGACCGCGCGGGTCATGACTTCCAGAGGCTCCGGCATATGTTTCCGCAGGCGGAGGTTCTGAGGGTTGGAGATTCGAAAAGCGCCCCCTCGCCACGGGTTCTGGGTGGCGAAAGCGGCGACCAGGAAGCCCAACTCAGGGACATCGCCCGACTGATAAAACAGAGGTTAAAGAAAGAGCCGAAACTGCGTCCGTCCGACTTTGCCATCGCCTTCAGGCAAGTTGTGCCCCACCTGGCCTTGGCGCGGCAAGTGTTCGCTGAATACGAGCTGCCGCTGGACCCGGTGGCGGGTGAGCCTTTGCGGGATCAGCCTCTGGGGGCGTGGCTGCGTAGGCTGCTTCATCTGGGACGCGATGGCTGGCGGCTGGCGGACGCGACCTCGGTTCTCGACAGCGGATTCATGAACCTGGGGCGGTGGAAGCTGACTAAGGAAGATGTGCGTACCTTTGCTCGCAAGGCTGGGGCTATGAATTCGTGGCGAGGGTATCCGGCTTTGCTTAGGTCCGTAGAAGCCTTGGAAGACGAGCGGGTGCAAGAGGGGATGAGGCGCGGGCTCGATGAATTGCGGACACTACTGGAGGAGCCCGCCGGTTCCCTGGGGGATTGGGCGCTTCGGTGGAATGCCGCTCTATTTGGTGACGAGCCGCTGATTGATCCTGAGTGCGTCGAACGGCGCGACGTGGCGGTTGGCGTAGACAATATCCGAGGACATCTGGATGAGTTGGTGCGCCTACAGCATGCGTTGGGCGGGGGAGATGCGTCGTTCGAGTCCTTTGCAAACTGGTTAGAGGCTCGGATGGAAGGGCCGACTCTGTTGATGCGGGAAGTGGGCGGCGTCGTCCTGGCGCCCATCCGCTCCCTCAGCGGGCTGCGGTTCGATTCGGTCTTTGTCGGTGGACTGGTGGAAGGAGAGTTCCCTGCGCCAAGGGTCACCACGGCGCTGTTGAATGACAAGGCGTTGGAAGCATTGGCGAATAGCGGTCTGGAGCTTCCGCCGGAACCAGGCCTCTCTGAAGACGAGCTCTGGACCTCGGCCAGCAGCCGCGCCGACAGTACGCTCTATCTGTGGAAGACCCGCATAGACGGTCGCGGTCGTCCGGCGTCCGGGTCCTACTACTACGACTTGTTGAAGCCGGAAGCCATAGAACCGCCGCAAACTTCGCCCCTTACGGCGGCCTCCAGTCGGGAACTCGCAATCGCCTGCAGCGCGGAATGGCGTTCTGGAGGCCGGTTGCGTCCTGAAGGAGATGAGGTCTGGCCCGTAGTCCGAGAGTCCGTCCGGGTGGAGCAGCTGCGTCGCTCCTTCCTGCACGCCGGCAAGTATGAAGGGCTGGTTGCCGCCGGGCTGGTCCCGCAGCTTACGGGCCCCGATGCGGTATGGAGCGCCAGCCGTATGGAGAGCTACCGCACCTGCGCCTTCCAGTTCTTTGGCCGTTACGGTTTGGGCCTGCAGGAACTGGGGGAAGAGTTGGGAACGGCCGACGCGGCCATCCGCGGCAGCGTGATTCACGAGGTGTTGGAGCGAGTTTTGGCTACGCTCCAGAAAGATAATCGTGCCCTGGACATAGACACTCTGGACGGGGTGTTGGAGACGCTGCGGAAGGAGGGTCAGAAAATCTGGAACAACGCGCCATTTGAGTGGGGATTCAGCAGCATACAGACGTGGGCGTTCGAATGGGGGGATACCCTCAAAAAGCTGGAGCGGATGCTGACCAAGGAGGCGGACCTAAACAGGAAGTTGGGTGTGGATCGGGTTTTGGGAGTCGAAGAGTATATGGAGGGCGAGCTTCCTCTGGACCCGCCAATGAAGGTTAGGGCCGCCATCGACAGGCTGGACGCGGGTCCGGATCGGCTGGTGGTCGTCGACTACAAGACGGGTCGTGAAATCAAAAAAAAGCGTGTGTTGGAGGCAGATAAGCTTCAACTTCAACTCTACGCACATCTTGCCATCGGCGATACTGGCTTCAAACAGGTCGTAACGCGCTACGCATGGTTGAATCCGCGCATCAAGGACTGGTGGCTCGATTCTTCCAACGAATCTGACAACGAAGTAATACAAGAAGTGGTGCAAGTGGCGGAGAAAGTTCGTCAATCAGTGGCAGGCGGGGACTTCCGCGTCAATCCCCATCAGCAGCCCTGCCCCACCTACTGCGCCTTTCGGCATGCTTGTAGGGTCAACGAGTTCAGCCGGTGGAAGTGGGCACAATGAGCCTGACGACGGAGCAGGACGCCATCGTCAAAGATGTAGACCGGGACGTGGTCGTTACCGCGGGAGCCGGGACCGGCAAGACGCGGGTCCTTGTGGAGCGGTACCTGGCGCTCCTCCGCTCCCACAGAATCGGGGAGATTGCGGCGGTGACTTTCACCGACGCAGCGGCCGCAGAGATGCGAGAACGTGTGCGTCGAGAAGTGATGTCCAGAGATGACCTAAAGCACCATCGAAAGGAATTGGACCGGGCGGTCATAGGCACTATTCATTCGCTGTGCCTCCAGATTCTCCAGGAGTACCCGGTAGAGGCCGGCATGGACCCGGCAGCCGTGGTGCTCTCTGAGGACGAAGCGGACTTGGAACTTCTGAGGGCATGCGCCGAATCGTTAGAATCTTCGCCCCAAGAGGGCCGCGGTCTGCTGGCCCTGCAGGAAATGGGCGTCTTTGAGGTGAGGAAGATCCTACCGGAGATGGTGCGGCAAAGGGACGATGTGGAACAGGCCTATCGGTCCATGCCGGGGGAATCCCCCAAGCAGTGGTCCGAGGGCCTTCGCTCCCTGATGGACAAAGGGGCGCGGGCTGTAGTCGAAGAAGCGCGACCGATGTTGCAGGAGTGGATTGCTTACCTGCGGCTTGCCCATGCGGAGGCAGGCGAGGACGTCCAGAAGGAGCGAGTGGGGCGGGTTCTCGATGCCTTGGGTGACCCCTCGACTGTCCATTGGAATGAGCTTCTGAAGCGGGTGTTGGAGGCCAGGAGTGAGATTAACCTTAGGGGTGGGAGTGCCAAGAACTGGGGTGGTAATCTTGCCGAAGTGAAGAAGATGTTGGGTTGCCTGCGGGACTTGGGCAGGGACTTTGAACATCTCCCCCAATGGAATGACCACGACGGTTTGGCCCTTGATGTCTTGGTTGCTTTTCGGGAGTTGTTCGCGGACGCCTGTGCCCGGTATCAGGATTACAAGGACCGCCTCGGTGGATTGGACTACCTCGACTTGGAAATCAGGGCGCGAGAGCTGCTCCGCGGGCATAGCGACATTGCAAAGAGATATCGCCGCCGGTTCAAGCATCTGATGGTGGACGAGCTTCAGGATACCAACCCCGCCCAGATTGATCTGCTGCAGCTTCTCCGGGGAGCCGGAGGCCCCAAGGCCTTCTTCGTCGGCGACGCCAAGCAGTCCATTTACCGGTTTCGGGGAGGGGACGTTCGCAGCTTTAGGAGGCTCCAGCGCGAGGTGGAACAGAATGGCGGGCTGCACCGGCTGACCCGCTCTTTCCGCTCCCACGACCCTCTGGTTAACGGACTGAACGGCCTTTTTGGCCACGTATTGGGTGGAGCGAAAGAAGACTACGAGGCTCCTATGGAAGACATGCAGGGCACGGGCAGAGATGCGCCCTCGAAACCCAGCATGGTTGTCATGAGGATTACCGATAAGACGCCGGACGGCGAGAGAGCGACGGAATATCAGAAACGGAGGGTGGAGGCGGACGCGGTCGTCGGAGAGGTGGCCCGGCTGCTCCAAAAAGCCGCGTTGGTCTGGGATGCCAATCTGGGCAAAACGCGAAAAGTCGCCCCTGCGGACATTGCCATCCTGCTGCGTCGCTTGTCCAACGTGCACCTGTTTGAGCAGGCGTTGGAGAACCACGGCGTGTCCTATCGCACCATGTCCGGCCCGGGCTTCTTCCGCCGCCAGGAAGTGCTGGACCTCACGAACCTGGTGCGGTGGCTGGCGGCCCCCGACGATACCATCGCCCTGATGGGACTGCTGCGTTCTCCCATGTTTATACTTGACGACGAGACGCTGCTCCTCCTTCGTTCCCACTCCCCCAAGGGAGACCTGTTGGAGTCTTTGAAGCACCCGCCGTCGCATGTTGACGAAGAGGCGCGGCGGTTCTGCCGAAGGGCGTGGGATGTGCTCGCGGACCTGAGGAAGGAAGCCCCCTACGCCTCGGTCCACGCTCTCGTGGAGCATGCCTTGGCGCGGACGGGATTCGAGGCCTCCTGGGGTGCGCTGGCGGGAGGAGAGCAGACCTTGGCGAACATCCGGAAGCTTGTGGGAATGCTGCGCGGCCTGCGAGGTCAGTCCCTGGATGAGGCCGCATCCTATCTGCGCCGCCGCTTCGAGGACGCGGGTGCCCGTGAGGGTCAGGCCCCGCTTGATGATCTGGACGCCGTGCGTCTGATGACCATCCATGGGGCCAAAGGGTTGGAGTTCCCCGTAGTCTTCGTCCCGGAGTGCGACGCGAACCGGCGCAATTCCTATGACTACGTCCAATGGCGTCGGGAAGAAGGAATATCGGCAACCCTGAGCGCCGACGTCGACCAAGACAATCGTCGGCGAAGGCCCGGCTTCTACTCCTATCTGGTGGAGCGTGACAAAGTCGAAGAAGCGGCGGAGTACAAGCGGCTGTTCTACGTAGCGGCAACCAGGGCTGCGGATATGCTGTACCTGAGCGGCGCCGCGTCCAAGAAGGGTGGAAGCTGGATGGCTATGGCGCAGCAAGCGGCAGAATCGGGGGCTTGGCCGGAAGTGGAAGTTCGCCCACCCATCCCCGTCGACTTGAAAGCAATGGCAAAGAGGCGTAGACCAACCTTTGTCACGCCGCCCAACGAAGCCGACGAGGAGGAAGTCACGTCGCCGTTGGTCGGCCGGCCGGCAGTGGTTCCCATGCGCTCAAGCACTCCGGTGACCGCGCTGGAGAAGCATGAGGGCTTCTTCGGATTCGCCCGCAACGGTGCGGGTCTGGGCCTGGCAAGGGGGCAGTTGGCCCACGAGGCCATCGAGCGGTGGTTTACCTCGGGACGTCGTCCCTGCTTGAAGGAGATGGCGCGTCAGTTGGACGATGGATTGTCGGAGGAGGACGTGGCCCGGCTGTCCGGCGAGGTGGACGCAATGCTGGACTGGCTCGACGGCAGCACTCTGGCGGAAACCCTGCGTCAGAAAGACACCGAGTCATATTTCGAAATGCCATTCTCCTGGGACTGGGACGGAATGCCGGTGCACGGGACCATAGACCTGGTCTATCGGATCGGCCAGGCGTGGCGGGTCGTGGATTTCAAGACGGACGACGTTCGAGGTAGGCCCGTGGAACAGTCGGCAAGCCGTTATCTGTCGCAGCTGGCCCTGTACAGGGAGGCGGTAAAGCGGGCAACGGGCGCAACACCGGAAGCCAGCCTCGTGTTTCTGCGGGTCGGAAAGATCTATATCCCGGCGGAGGGTGATTTGGCGTCGGCGCTGTCGGACGTGCGCCGGGGGGTGGAATCGGGATGGCGTATAGCCGAGCCGTCAGAGGAGTTCGTAGAGGAATAGCGGCAGGCGCGCGGGTCAACGCCCTACGGACCATCTTGGGGCGAACATAAGGCTGGCGGCCCTACTTGCCCGAACTCTGGCGTTGAGACTCAATGGCCGAAAGCGCCATGTGCCTACCTCCTATCGCGTACGGCGATACAACCTGGTCCGCTCCTGCTCTCCGCAGCTTGTCTTCGGCGTCGGAACTGGAAGCTCGCGCAACTATGTGCAGCTTCGGATTCAGTCCCCGCGCCGTCAGCGAGATATAGACGTTTTCTGCATCATCCCCCGTGGCGGCAACCAGTCCACGCGCCGCGTTCACCTGCGCCGCAAGCAGGTCCGCGTCCCTGGTGGAGTCCCCCTGAAGGCACAGCAGCCCTCGGTCTTCGGCGTCGATCATCGCCTTCTCGTCCTTGTCGATGACTACCAAGGGTACCGACTGCTCTTGCAGCGTGAAGGCTACTGCACTGCCCACCCGTCCAAATCCGCAAACAATAAAATGCCCCTTGAGCCTGGCCAGTTTCGTTCTCATTCTATGCCTCCGTACTATGCCGCGCAGCACCTCCTGCTCCACCACTAATTGCACCACGCCGGTCAGTATGTAGAACATCACCCCAATTCCGGCCACCATCAGCGCCATCGTAAAAAGGCGCCCGTTTGAGGAGAGGGGATTGACCTCCCCATAGCCTACTGTGGTGAAAGTGAGGACCACCATGTAGGCAGCGTCTACGAGAGACCACCCCTCGATGAGCATGTAGCCCACCGTTCCACCCACCACCAGAATTGCGAGGGTCAACACCGCCCTCGCAAGCTGCATTCTGAATATCCGAGCAGGGAATTTCATGAATGGCGGCAACTACCTTCAGATGGGGCGTCTTCCGGTCTCCACACCCCACACGCATTGTACCCGAAGCCCGCCCCTGACACCTGCCGTTGCAGACTTGCCCAACAACAATAGACCCCAGCAAACAACAGCGCTGTGGCGCATCCTTGCCGAGACTGTTCCTCATATTAGGCGGCGCGTCAGTGCTCGGGTTTGGAGGCTGGCGAGTCATGTCGGGCGATATGACAATTGGCACGTTGATGGGCTTCTATAGTCGTTGCCGCCAATTTCCTGCAACCGATAGGCCGTAACCCGTCATTCCGCGAAAGTCGTAACCTCGCCCTTCACGGACATGCTCTTGGACAATTCGTGGGGTCACTCCTGCCGCTCGGCATTCGGGTTGAAGGGATCGCCGTCTACCAACAAGTCCTTGATGGCGGCGTTGCCGTCGCCGTCAACGTTGACCACGACTTTCACGTCATCCGCGCGTTCTACGATGCGTCCGGTCCCTTCCGGCACAAAATACGTTCCGATTCCAAAGTCGGCATGGCCCATGCGGTCCACTCGGCCCTTGATGAATATGTCCCCGACGACACCACTTCGCGCGACGGTGTATCCCGACGCTGTCCAAATCTCCGGACCACTCCTGAGCCCGACGTAAACCGTGTCGCCTACCTCCAGTTGAAGGTACGCCGGCAAGCTGGCGATCTCGTAATCGAGGATGGCGTAGTCGCCCTGCAGCAGGGACCGCGGGTCCACCGGGACGGTTTGCAGCACGACCTCGGTTCCAATGCGGAGGTCTGCTTCCTTCACAACGATGAAGCCGATCAGGAAGACCAGTTGCGCGGCGACCACGATCCAGAAGGCTATGCGGCCCCAGGGCTTCATAGCTCGCCCTCCCTAACGCGCATGGCAGCCAACATTTGGCGGCGTCCGCGCTCCAGCAGGAAACCGCCGGCCAGTAGGACTATGCCGGCGCCAAAGAATACCAGCGAGCTGTCGAATAGGCCTATCGAATACTCGAAGTAACGGGTGATGACGTACAGAGCGATCAGCCCCAGGGAGAGGTTGACCCGCCCCTCGTGCTCTTGCAGGTAGCCCGAGACCATCAGCCCCAGAACCGACAGGGCGAATAGCAGGTTGAACACGATGGGATAGAGCGGCTCCGAGTCAACAGGGACTCGCGCCGCCAGGTGGGCTGCCGCCAGCAGGACCACGATAGTTGCGACCTCGACGAGTTCCACCAGCGACCGGTCGCCTCGCCGGACTCGCTGCCATGCCAGCCCCGCAATCAGCGCGACGGCAACGGCCGACGCGCCGTAGGTCACTACCCAGTAGCCCAAAGGCACGCCGCTGTCATCGCCGAGTTTGTCAAACAGGTCATGGAAGGTGAGCAGGTAAAGCGCACCGAAGGCGACAATCAGCCCAACGGCTTGGAAGAGGCCGCCAATTGTTTTCCATCCTTGGAACTGTACCTTGGCTTTGCCAATCGCGTAGAGGAACGCCGCCAGTGCCAGATAAATCACCGCAGCCAATATGCCGGAACCTGAGCCGGAAACCTCCTCCAACCAGGGAATCAATCGGAATGTCGCAGCGACAAGGAACAGCACGATGGCCAAAAACATCACCGGGCGCGACCGGGTTACGTAGGCCAGGGGCAGCACTCCCAGGAACCAAAAGGTAGAGAGGTTGGGGTGGTTCACGGGGATGTGGTAAATCTGACCGATCAGGTGCACCCCGGACCCGAAGATGATGCAGCCCAACAGCACCAGCGCCACACCAACAGCGTGATAGCCCATACGCTGCCAGACGAAGTAGCCCGCGCCATAGGAAAGCGCCATCCCGACCACCAGGGAACCAAGTTTGACGCCACGCGAAATTTCATCCCAGTTGGCGGCGAAGAAGGTGATGACGCCCAGCCCAATAAGAATGGTGCCCAAGATCGACAGCCCCACGACGAGAGCCTGCCGCCTCCGGGACGCCTCGTAGCCGGGGGAATACGCCGGGTAGCGGGCCAGTATCGCTTGGCCCTGTTCAGCGGTGATCGTTCCGTCCTGCTGCCAGGCCTCGACTTCTTGCCGCAGCCGGGCAAGGAATCGGGGGCTCGCGTTTTCAGAGGAATTCATCAATCGGGCTTCTTCATGCCGTGGTATGCCCTTTTCTCAATTAACGACTTTTGCGCTAAGGGATATGAACCGAGATTTCCCATATTGGCAGTCCTCAGGGGCAAAGGACAGCGAACCGAGATGCCGGCACGACCACTGCGGGGTGTCCCCGGCGAGTGACGCGCTGCGGTTCCCCGGCTAGTGCGGCGTTGACCAGCGCGCTGAACTTGTTCTTCGCATCCGGCCCATTCGGCCATGACAATCTCCAGCTAGATGAACTAGCTAGATTGTACTGCGGATCCCCTCCGCTCACCAAGTTCATCCGAAAATGTGGAGGCTGAGGGAATGCTACTTAGCTACAAAACAGGGGTATTTGGCTAAACATTCCCACATTTGTTACCAGAAATTCACTTGAATCAACCACAGGGTTACGTCTACGAAGCGTTCCCTGATGACGAGTTCGAGTCCCCTTAGGTCTTAGAGCGTGTCTAATAAATCCCTTTGTTACCCCGAGCGCTCCATGTCACCTTGAGTGAAGCCGAAGGATCTGGAGTTGGAGGGGCGGACTTCGTTGCCTAACAGACGTTTATGCTTCGCTCCACCGACGCCCTTTTTAGACACCCTCTTAGGCATGAAGTGGTGGGCCGGACTGGACTGAATTGCGAACTTTCTGGCTGGAAGTATCTCTGAGAAACGTCGAAAGTGCTAGAACCCTATGAAGCATATACGGTAAATAGAGATCTTTTGAGCTTGATGCCCTCGCTATTCGATAACGCCTTCGTTCCTCAAATTCAACAAGACGCTCGAAGGAAAGAATTGTTTAGAGCGAAAAAGGAATTGTTTTCGCTGAATATACACGCCGACGCTTGCTTCGGACATTCGTTGATGGCCTGACATGTACCCGGGAAACTGGACAGGTGGTTAAGTGAAAGTCCTGCTCCTTGACTAAGGTTGGTCGCAGCTGTCAAGAAGGAGTAGAAGATGAGAAAAGGACGTAGGAAGCACAGCACAGCCCCCCAAGGCGAAGGTGGGCCTTGAGGCGGTGAGGAGGTGGGAGAATGCGGCGGAGTTGGCCGTGCGGTATGAAGTGTACACGGGGCAGATACCAGCATGGAAGCATCCCTTAAGGAGGACGTGGCTGGCGGATTCAGCAACTATCGAGATAGGGAATCCAAGGGCAATGGGGCGCTGGCAGCCCGGCTGTATCAAGAGATAGGACAACTGAAGGTTGAGCGGGATTTCTTGGCGGGGAGGTCGGTCCATAAATATGGAGCGGTGACGGGAAATGGTTGTTAACACATATGCATGGGAGTAACATGGTGGAAAGAAACCTATTGGGAAAAGGGCTGTATTCAGTTGGTATGAGACAGGCAGGGAGGTGAATGATGCAGGCAAACCTGCTGCCACCGTGTGCGTACTGTTCCCTGTTCGTGCTCGGCAGATCTCGAAGGTCGGCGGGCTCAAACCTGGGGCAACGAGATGCCCGCAGGCAGCGCTGACCCCTGGGAATCCGGTTCCGGCATAGAAAGGCGATCCGGCAGGGGGTCATTTGATAAGGGATTCGATGACGGACACGTTACGCCCAAGTCTCTCTTGCAAGACTGAGTACATCGGTGGATCCGGACGGCGTCTCCAGCGAAGCAAACATCGGGAGAGAAACCAATCCCGCACTCCGCACGCTTGTAGTGTTCTAAGCGGCGGAGTAGCGATAATTGACTCGCGTTAGGTGTATGGTGAGTTCTGGCGTCACACGTAGACGAATAGTCGGCTGGCGGGAATGGGTATCCTTGCCATACTTTGGCATTTTCGCAATCAAAGCTAAGCTCGATACGGGTGCGAAGACCTCCGCGTTACATGCTTGGGATCTCAGCCTTCGCATGGTCGACGGTCGGCAGTGGATACGCTTTAGCGTCCATTCAATGCAGGAAAACGAGGTAACGTCCGTGGTCTGCGAGGCGCCGCTCAGCGATCGGCGATGGGTAACGAACTCAAGCGGTACGCGAGAACTCCGGTACATAATTACTACGAATCTACAGATAGGTTCCAGCTGTTGGCCGATAGAATTGAGTCTCACGAATCGTGAAGGTATGGAATTTCCTATGATTGTCGGCCGAGAAGCGATGCGGAACCGCCTGTTAGTCGATCCTAGTGCCTCATATCGCGCAGGCGGAAATCCGACGAAAGCGGTCGATGGACCCTTCGAAGATATATATGGCCCAGAGACTAGTGGGGTGGTCAAGTGAAAATCGCCATGCTGGCGCGCAATCCTAATCTCTATAGCCATAAGCGCCTCGTGGAGGCGGCAGAGGCCAGGGGTCACCACATCGACATTGTTAACACCACGCAGTGCTACGCAAACATCACATCTGACAGACCGCAGTTGCTGTACAGGGGCGCCGCCCTTATCGGCTACGATGCTGTGATTCCGCGCATAGGCGCCTCGATAACCTTCTACGGGCTGGCAATGCTGCGCCAGTTCGAGATGATGGGAGTGTGGCCGCTTAACGAATCAGCCGCCATAGGTCGCGCCCGCGACAAACTCTGGGCGCTGCAGATCTTGTCTCGCCTGGGAATTGGTTTGCCGGTTACCAGTTTCGCAAACTCTGCGCGACGAGCAGAGGAGTTGATCCGTATGGTCGGTGGCCCACCCGTTGTCATCAAGCTGGTGGAAGGGACTCAGGGCTTGGGAGTTGTACTTGGCGAGACCATGTCCTCGGCAAAAAGCACATTCGAGGCCTTTAGAGGGGCCAAAATCAATATACTGGTCCAAGAGTTTGTCAAGGAAGCGGACGGAGCCGACATTCGCGCTTTCGTAATAGGCGACCGCGTGGTTGGTGCGATGAAGCGCCAGAGCGGCCCGGGCGAGTTTCGTTCCAACCTTCATCGTGGGGGCACGGCGGAGAAGATCAGCATCACGCCGGAGGAGCATTCGACTGCATTGCGTGCCTGTAGAGGATTGGGACTGAACGTAGCCGGCGTTGACATGCTTCGATCCAGTCGCGGACCGGTGCTCATAGAAGTGAACTCAACCCCGGGTCTGGAGGGAATCGAACGGTCGTCGGGGACCGACATCGCAGAGCAGATAATTGCGTTCCTGGAAACGCATGCCAAACCCACTCCTATCGAGACGCAGGCGTAGGGACTGGTTGATGAACACTCCCGCCATCAGGTTATCCGAAGCCATAAGAATAGGCGATGTAGAAGTCGCCCCAGGGTATCGGACCCAGGTAGACTTGCCGATCGCAGACTTGTCAATCCATGTGCCAATAACGATGCCGGTGCACATAATCAACGGCTCTGGAGATGGGCCGGTATTGTTCGTCGCGGCTGCCATTCACGGAGATGAGATTAATGGAGTCGAAGTCATACGGCGCATAATGAAGCTAGCTGCCTTGAGGAGTCTAAATGGAGCTCTGATCGCAGTTCCAATTGTAAATGTGCCGGGCTTTCTAAATCTCAGTCGATATCTGCCGGACCGGCGAGACCTCAATCGTTCCTTCCCAGGGTCTGCAAGAGGCTCCCTGGCTGCCCGCCTCGCCAAGATGTTCCTCGACCAAGTTCTTTCAAACTCCACTCACGGCATTGATCTTCACACCGGCGCTGTACATAGGGAGAACTTTCCGCAAATTCGCGTTAATCTGGATAATCCCGCAGCTGAGAGCATGGCGCGCGCATTTGGCGTCCCCCTTGTGGTGCACTCCTCTTCTAGAGGTGGGAGCCTGCGTGCCTCGGCTGCCCAGCTAGACGTTCCCGTGATTGTATACGAAGCCGGTGAAGCCCTCCGTTTTGATGAATTTGCTATCCGGGCCGGGGTAAGAGGCGTCGTCGGAGTCATGGAACACCTCGGCATGTTGCCCGCCAAAAGAAGCGTCAGTCGTTCGCGCGCTCCCATGATTCTGCGCTCAAGCAGGTGGGTGAGGGCGCCGTTCAGCGGCGTGGTCAGAGCCAAGAAGCGCATAGGTATACCGGTAGAGGCCGGACAGGTTCTTGCTATCGTTTCCGATCCCTTGGGCGAGGCGGACACCGATATCAGATCGCCTATCGATGGTGTGATACTGGGCCGTACTAATCTACCCCTGGCACACGAAGGCGACGCACTCTTCCATATCGGATTGACACAGGACGTCGAGCAATTGGATGGCCATCCTCTGGCCTTACACGAGGAATTAATTGAACTTTCGCCGGAATCGTAAAGGGCGGAGAGAAATTAGGACAGAGGGCGGCGCAAAAGTGAGCTTGTCTCAGAAGTCTCCACGCCCCTGAATTCGGCAGATAGTAGGACGCAAGGCGTAATAATGTCTTGGGGTACTACACGACATACGACTATTGGAGACGCTGTTGACGCCTATATCATCTTGGACAGCGAAGTCAAAGCCTCTGGTACAACTTCTGAGACAAGCTCAAAAGTGTACTACCTTGGTCGCAGTGGTCAGCGAAAATACCACCCGCAATATGGGCTTTAGGAAGGGCCGACGTCGGGAGTGCCAGGGACGTTGTTTAAGCGTCAGGCCAGGGTTCGGGTACCCCTGCGGGTCTCCCACCCCATTGCACCCGAACGCCCACCCCTGACACCCGCTATTAGATCCCCCCACCCTCCAAAGAACCCCAACATGCAACGGAGCCGTTGCGCCTCACCCCACAGGTGTGATCCCCTCCGCTGACCGAGTCGAATTCACCGGCCGGAGGCGTGGCCTGGTCGTATTCATCATCGCCCCAGCATTCGACGGAGCCGTCGCGCGTTACCCCGCAGGTGTGCATACCCCCCGTGCTGACTGAATCGAATTCCCTGGCCGGCGGCGTGGCCTGTCCAACCTCGTTTCCAGAGAAATCTTCGTTGGACCTACAGATTCCCTCACGATCGTATTGAATACCGATATCGCAGGTCCCGCGGCAGGTCAGAACCGGGTTCAAGATTCGAAGTTGAACCCAGCCCATTAGCCCTTGCGATGCCGACGTAGGACGACACCCAAGTATACAAGCGCCATCACGGCCAGGACACCACCGATTCCTATGCCTATCCCTATGACCAAAGGTCCGACCGACAGCGAACTTCCCAATGAGATGGTAAAGCTCTCACTACTGACATCGGCTGGACGGCTCTCGCGCACCGATCTGTCGCACTGGAAGACCCCATTCATGTCGCTCAGGTCGCGTATGTTGGACACGTCCTTGATCTGACCGTCGTAGTCGAAGATGGGGTCAACCGTCATCTCCTCGGGTGAGATGACCGTATTCAGACGCGTCACGTAGGCGTATCGGCTGGACAGGTCTTGCAACAACGGGTGCACCACGAACAGCTCCCGCGTCGGCGCGGCGTACTCGGTAATGAAGGCCTGTCCGCCGTATTCGTCGGCCTTCCGGCTCATCAGCTGCCGATAGTTGTTGCTTCCGCCCCGGCCGAAGAAGATCAGCTCCTCGTTGGCTATCTCCATCTTGGCGTAGTTGACAGGCACCGCCTGCCTGTCGGAATAGATCCACGTCATGACCGCCATATTCGGATTGGCAGCAACGGCGGTGAGCCGCAGCGGAATCATGGGGCCGCTGGATGGATAGGTCACCTTGACGGGCTCGACGTCCTGCACCCCCTGGTTGGGGCGCAGCTTCATGGCCAGGAACACGAACTCCTCCTCCACGTACAGGTCTATGAGTGGCTCCATCGCCTCAGTAACGCGGTATCTGTTCTCCCTCAGCCACGTCACCAGGGCGTCGGAGTCTTCCGATCCCACCACGTCAAATCCATACGGTCCTACCTCGCCGCTGGCAAAGACCTCTACCGGGGCAGGTGCAGAGGTTGGAGCCATCGCCATCATCGGCATATTAGTGACACACTCAGGCAATGGAGGGGGAATGAACACTGGGTCAGTGGCCACCTCAAGCTCACTGAAGGCCGCCATCGCGTCCTCCGGCACCTCGATGTCCTCGGCGTCGATGGCCTCCGGCAGGGGCAGAATCCAGGAGAAGTCCGGGGCCGAGCCCGTGTACTCTATCTGCACGTAGGCCGACACCGTGCCGTCCCTGTTCTGGGTGAAGATGATGCGCTCCGCGTTCTGGTCGACAGGGGTATCTATGCAGAAGAATCCGCCGCACGCCAACACTGACTGAGCCGAAGCAAGGCCCACGACTGCAACCATGACACCTGCCAACAAACCGGAGAGCCAAAATCTGTTCAGCATTTACGTCTCTCTCTCGATACTGGTCCCTTACTGTGAACCCTCATCCAATAGCCGTCCTCATCGGCATACATGTCCTACATGTGGACCGGCGCATCGGCGTTAGTAGTCAATATATCGAACGTGGGATGTCTGAGCAAGACCTCTGTACAGACTTCAGCACCGCCAACGCAGATGCTGTCCAAGGAAGCTAGGCTCCCCGGTAAATCTTCCTACACCTTTAGCTTGAACCTCATGGTGGAAGGTTCTTGATTCTGTCCAGTTCGGTGGGCCGACGTGTACGGTAGACAGAACCGAGGAGTCAAGGGCCACTTTCTCAGTGGCCCGCCCTGCTAAAAAACTGTCGTCCGGCATATGCACGGTATAGCGAATCAGAGCGTCGCCGGGAATGACGATGATCTCCTTGACGAAAGACTCGATGAAGGCCCTGCGCTCGGTCAGCTCGCTCTCTTGGAGGAAGTCCTTCATATCCTTGGCGTAGGCGGCGATAGTGCTTACATCGTCTAGGTACGCCCTGCGCTGCGAGAGGACCGCCCTGGCGTCCGCCGCCGCATCCTCAAGACGCTCCTTTCGCTCCCGGTGTTCCTTGATTCTGTCTGAGGCGTCGACGATGTCAATGTCGGACGTCTCGATGGCGTTCCAGATGCGGCCCAGCGGCCGCTTAACGTCCTCAAGCTCATCCTGGATCGTTCGAAGCCTCTTGCGCTGCTCGCTGGCTATGCCGTCGATCTCCTCGTCCACTGCCCTCAACAGCTCGGTGACGCTCCCCTCGGTAAGGATGTTGGAGCGAATCTTGTCGACGATCATCTGCTCGAAGCGGCGGGTGTTGAGCCTGGGGGTAACGCAGGCGTCCTGACCGCGCTTCATGATCGACTGGCAGACGTAGTAGGAGAATTGGCCGCTCTTTGCGTCCTGGCCGCTGAGGGCCCTGCCGCACGCCCTGCACTTGACCAGACCACTGAGCAAGTAGGTGCTTCCGACCCTTCGGGGATGGGACCTCTTGGGAGCACGGGAGCGCATCAGCTTGCCGACCTTGCTGAACTGGTCTTTGGTGATGATGGCGGTGAACGCCTGCTCCACCCGCACCGGCTCGGCTTGGTCCTTGGCGTTCGCGCCCCAGAGCATCGTGCCCGTGTACGCCTCGTTGGTGAGGATGCCGTGGACGCTGGTCCTGCCCCAGAGCTTTCCCCTGGGGCTGGCGATGCCCTCATCATTGAGGGTGTTGGTAATGTTCTACGAGCCCACGGCCCTCTTGAAGAACATGACCGCCATGCTGACAGGGCGTCAGAAGGAGCGTCCCGAAGACCTGGCAATTCCCGGCGAACAGCGCCACGTTTGCGTCGACAGGAAAATCTGAGATCACTAGCTTACGTATGCCCCCTACCTCAGCCCTGATGACGATCGGGGGTTCTACCCTCCACCTCTGAACCTTCCTCTGGCATTGATCGAGATGTACCCTTCTCGCTACTAGAGTACAAACGTTGCATTCCGAATGCCAAACTCACAGCCCAGGAACTGCGTTGTCGGTGGTGGAATGTAAGCAAGCATGTGGGGACATTCGCCTTGATGATGTGTGCCACTCTTTCCAAAAACACCCAACTTCGCACCCAAAATCCTGCCCAAACGTTGCATCAAATTCCCTATGAGAAGTGATGCAAACGAACCTTGTTTGGTCCAATGAGAACCTCTAGGTTCATAGTCCATCAGTAAGCATTGAAGGTGAAGCCTGTTGTTGAAGTTGTTATCACAAGCCCCGGTTCCACAGGGAACGGACGGTTGACATGATGCTCCCACACCGTGACAAGAAGTGCGTCAATTGTGCATTTGGGACATCAGTCCAGCGGAAACCCAATTGGGTTACTTGCTCTATTGCCATACATCGCCTGGAGAGGACTAGATGAAAGCTCTCAGGATACATCCCAACCCGTTTGTCACCGCCGGTTTCCTCGCTGCCTTCTTACTGCTGGTGGGTTTTCTGTATGGGGCGCCGATGATTACCTCCCAGGCTGACGAGGGTGACAAAACGGGCGACAATGATGAGCGAAGCCCTGAATGCCTCCAAGACCCATACCATTGCTCTTGCACTTCCACCTGTCCCACCTCCGCACCACCACCGCCACCCACACAGTGCACCAACCCCCATGAGTGTACACAGCCCACGCCGGAACCTACACCCATAGATTGTAATGGGCCTTTTCATCCTTCTTGTTATACAACTACCCCAATCCCCACGCCGGATCCAACCACACCACCGCCAACCACACCGCCGCCAACCACACCGCCGCCAACCACACCACCGCCAACCACTACCAGGCCACCAACGACTACACTTCCACCAATCCCAAACCCCTTTGCTGCTCCCTCAGGCCTCACCGGTTCCGCAAACTGCAACGATGCCACTTGCGACATTACTCTCCGTTGGAACTCCAACAGCAGTGTGTCACAATGGACCGCCCACCGCCAAACTGGCCCAAGCGCAAGCGACTGGACACTGGTGGGCCATGTTAGCGCCAACACCATCTCCGAATCCGGCCTGGCCTGCGGTCCTACATACCGGTTTCGCGTTTACGGACTGCGCAATAGCGCCTCCCGTGATTCCGTTGCCTCTCCTATTTACAGCTTCACCTCCGTCCCCGCCGCGTGTCCTCCTCCTCCTCCGACCGCTTTCCCAACTCCAACACCCACAAACTTGGCGCCAGCCCCAACTAGCATCACGATATCTGATGCTACAGAGACCACCCTTAAGGTAAAGTGGAGTAGGGTATCGGTCGACTATTTCTACAAGATAGAGAAGAAGAAGGCTGGTGGATCATGGGGCCTCTTAGATGACGACGTTGAGGAGCTAACGTTTACCGCCACGGGGCTTGACTGCAATAGCTACTACTACTTCCGAGTGAGCACCAAAGGGACCGGGACTCCACACAGTTCAACTGACTACGGTCCCACATCCACTGAGGAAAGCCTCAAGACCCTACCTTGCCCTGTCACACCTCCACCTTCAACTACGAACCCAACCCCAACTACTACCCCCAATCCAGCTTTCGCAGGTTCCGTAAGTGAATCTTCTGGAGGACCAATTGCCCAATGGGTATTCTGGCGTAACGAGGTGATACTAACCATTGTTGATGCCAGTGGTAATCACCCAACTGCTGATTATGAGTTCTGGTTACACACCAACTTGAATTCAACCGGACTCCAGCTTGACAATCTTTCTGGTGATTGCCAATGGACAGGTACTCCATCGCAGGAGCTTCCATGGCAGACAGCTACTTCTCCCTTGTCATTCAATGTAATCCGCTGCGGAGTCGGAGACCCAAATAACACAGGGTTTTCTCTGTTTATGCGAGAAGTGGCAGCTCCTGATGTTCAAACGGATTTAACGGGTACAGGCAGAATAGAACAACCATATCACTTTGACAAGGCAGAGGCTACATATAGGCCCCTGAATTCTAATTCCAACATTACATCAACGGATCCACTATATGATGTGACGAATTATGATAAGGCAGCTGATGCATGGAACAATGCGCTAATCAGTTCGACTCCAGGATTGGAGTTCACACCAAGTAACCGCCTGGACTCCGATATCATCGTTGCGACGTTTTCGAGTACCGCTACGCCAAATCCTTGCGGTTCCTTTGCCTGTGTTCTGCCAACATCGTATCCGCATATCGGCAACAGGATAAAACTCATGCTCATGGACCGACCCATAAATGGTGGGATACAGAAAGATTGGACTGATGACTATATCGAGTTTGCCAACGATACAATGAATAGATTCGAATACCTTCCAGGAACATTGATGCACGAGTTCGGTCACAACTTGGGCTTATGGCATAGTACGGCCCCAAATACCATCATGTGGGAGGAATACGACCCTCAGGGCAGGGAGGTTCCCCCGTGTATTACGGCAGTGGGCGCGGCGGCTCACAGATGCGGGCTTGCACAAAATGACATTAGCGGGGCAAGGGCAATCTATGACTGAGGAGGAATGATGATTTCAAGATCAGCCACTGTAATACTTTCCGTCTTTTTGTTGGCGGCGGCCAGTCTTTCCTGTAACGGTGCCGCTGAAGATGCCATGTTGCCATCGAGGACGATTGAGACTCAAGCATTGCCTTCGCCAACACAGATTACAAAGCCTACAAAACGGCCAGAACCCATGCAGTTGCCACAGCCGCAACAAAGGATATGGCCCAACGTGGCCGCCCGATCGGTCTCGTTCCGATTCGTGGATCCCCCTCCATTGGACTGGCAGATTCTGGACTCCGACATAATAGTGGTGGCCAATTTCGTGTCTGCAACAGCTGGGGTGGATACCTATGAGGGTCCACCTCCCACATATCTCCCCATGCACACACTCCAGTTTAGAGCCAGCCAATACCTCAAAGGTACGGGGCCAACCGAGTTCACAGTGGAAGTTCTGGACTACGGCCCGCATACTCCGCTCAGCGGTTATCTCGACAGAGAGTATGTCTTGGACTTGGCCAGGTCTTCCTTGGAAGCTCGCAATACCCAATGGGATAGCCGGACAGGAGTCCTGTTCTTAAAGGGACCTCTAGCCGCAGCGAGTGAGGTCAGCAGGGATTCTAGCAGCCGTTCACCACAATCAGATCCAGCGGGCGTCTTTCATCTGACCAACAATGCCCTGCTTAACCAGAGTGCTTTCCAGTACACTGTGGACACCCTGAGTAGAGACTGGCTGCCAGCTAGCGAAGCTACCTCAAGTAGTGGGAGATCTACAGATGGAGAAACTTCCAATACGCCGCAACCCCAAAACCAAGAGTATATAGCTGATGTGAGTACAGATCCGCCTCAGATACTTACCTTATCTGCCTTAAGGACGCGCATTGCGGAGATAGATACGATGCTAAGCAGCGGGGATGGCTCCACAGAGTTTAAGGAATGTATCGAATCCAAACTCAGAAGTCCGTATCACGCCAGCAACTGGCAGCCAATGATTTACAAGACAGGACTGCTTACCTCCGGAATGCCCGCCGGAACGCAATTCGGTGTCCGCGAAGTCGGATCTGTTCTGCCCCCCGGTGGTGGATACGATGATTATGATCTCTATCTCACAGGAGAACAGTCAGACCTGTTCAACTCTACCAGATCGGACGTTGACCATGTAGCTGGGAATGGCTTCACCTATCATTTCAAAACTACTCGACCACTCGTTGCCGAAGAATACCAGCTTCATGAGCATTCTCAAATATGGGTCCAGATGCCCTGCAATTTTCGCGAGAGTCACGACGATGCTGGTTACTCTGTTTGGGACGTCACCGTCACCGCCCCCGCCGGCGCCCTCCACGAAGCCTTCTTCGACCCGTTGACGGTGGGGACGGCAGTAAAGGCCGACGGCTCCAACGGGGTGCTCAAGCCCACGTCGTTCACCGTAGGGGGGACGGCCACGGAGATCACGAGCCTTGAGTGGAGCAGCAACCAGGTTGTCCTCACCCTGAACCCCCACGTGTCCCTGAGCGGTCAGGTACTGGACTTCATTGGTCTGGACGGCAACATTACTCTTTCCCTATTGGCGGATGAGGCCACGGCAAACAGCACGGCGGGGACGTACACCTGGACCATGTCGAGTCAGCCGTGGGCGGATGGAGATAAACTGATGCTCCGCATCCGGCCGGTGGGCACGGAGATATTCCTTACCAACCTGCCTTCCTCTATGGTGCAGGGAGTCACCCACTGGTTCATGGTGAATCTGACAAACCTGAACCGGTCGAGGAGTTACAGCTACCGGTTGTCTGCGGACAACGCCAATGTGGCATTCCACAATTCGGCGTGCCACTCCGCACCGGTAAACGTCACAGTGTCAGCGGGTGAGACCAGCTATGCCCGGCAGCACGCCCTGCTGGGGTGCGGTGTACCCGGAGCGACGGTAACGGCCACGCTCTTGGAAGGGACCACCGAGGTGGACACGACCACCTACTCGGTGACGGTGATGCCGCCGCCGCCGCCATCGGTTGAGATCGAATCCCTGGCGTCCAGCATGGAGGAGGGAGAGAACGACCAATTCGTGATAAACGCCTCCCACCTGGACACGGCCCACGGCCACACCATCCGGTTGACTACGGACAACGGGAACATGGGATTTGACGCTGAGTGCACGGACCGGGAGGAAGACCTGACAGTGGGAAGAGGCAGCGCAGCCTACGTCGACTCGCGCAGGCTCTACGGGTGCACGGCGCCCGGTGGAACGCTGACGGTCACGCTGTTGCAGGGGGAAACCGTGATTGCCACGACTACCTATGACGTGGAGGTGACGCCGCCCCCGTCCCCGTCGGTGGAGTTCCTGAATTCTCCCTACACCCTGGAGTCTGGCGGCAGCGTCGTGGTCAGAATGAGGGCGTCGAACCTGGATGCCGATAGCAGCTACACCATCCGCGTGGCGCCGGACAACGCCAACTTAGGGTACAACCAGGGCTGCACCAATCGGGAATTTTCCGACGGGACATCAGGCAGGAACTCCTTTAGCACCTTCTTCACGCTGCACGGGTGCGCGTCTCCCGGCGGTACGTTGACGGCGACAGTGCTGGAAGGGACCACCGAGGTGACCACCGCCACCCAGGACGTGACGGTGACGTCGCCGGCCTCAACGGACGCCTCCCTGAGCGGTCTGTCCCTGAGCGGCGTCACGCTGGCCTTCGACTCCGCCACCACCAGCTACACCGCCGACGTGGCCAACACCGTAACGGAAACCACCGTCACGGCCACGACCAACGACGACGGGGCCACCCACGTGATCAAGTTGGGCGGAGTGGTAGACGACGACGGAGCCGTCAACTTGGCGGTGGGGGCCAACGTCATCACCGTGGAGGTGACGGCGGAGGACGGCATCGCCACCCAGACCTACACCGTCACGGTCACCAGGGCCGACGCGCCGATAACCCCCGTATCCGCCGACGCCTCCCAGAGCGGTCTGACCCTCAGCGGCGTCACCCTTTCCGCCCGCATCTCCTCCCGCGCCACGCGTAGGAAGTGGGTCATGGCGATCTCGTCGTCGATAGGCCTGAGCGATGAGTAGTAGCGCAGATAGGGCGCGAGGCGGTCCTACATGGTTGAGGGCCGCACGGCGCGGCGCGCCCACTCCAGGAAGAAGGCCCATTCGGCGCCACCCTTGCGCAGGACGCCGCAGGCGTCGGGGTTGACGGCGCGCATCCGGTCGTCGTGCCTGAAGTGGGGGGACGCCCTGCGGGGTGGGTCGAGCTGAACGATCTCCCACCCCAGCAACGGCGCCTGCGTGGTGAGCGCGGCCAGGAAGCCGTGGACGGCGGCCGTGTGTTCGATGTTCCTGAGCAGCTGCCGTCCCCTCCTGCCGGTGACGTTGCGCCACTCAAACGGCCCTTCGGGGTCTTCGAGGGCGATGCTCCACCGCAGCTTCGCCACGCCGGCCGCGAGGCCGAACCTCTCCAGTGGGATGACCAGCTGGGAGGCCCTCTGGGGAGAGACGCCCAGGAGTCCGGCGAGCTCCCCGAGGGCGATCCAGGGCCAGTCTGAGATCAGGTCGAGGGCGGGCTTCTCGGCGGGCTTCAGAAAGACGGGCAGCAGGTGGTCGGCAATGTCCGACGCCGTTTCCCTGTCGGGGATGTCGTCGGGCGTCGAGGCGCGCAGCGGCTCAGCCTCTTCGGGGAGCCTTTCGCCGGATTCGGCCCGGTCGATCACGTAGCGCAGGTCGACGGCGGCGCTCACCCTGGTCGGGTTTCGTATCCGGTCGCCCGCTTCGGCCAGGACCGCCTCGCGCTCCAGGCCGAGGGGCGGCGCATCCTGGTCAAGGGCCGCACCTCGAAGGAGATGGTCATGGTGGAGGACAGCCCCGAGAAGGAGGTCCACCGGGAGAAGCTCAAGACCACCGTCGTCGCCCTGGACCTGCACGGCGGCGAGATCACCGACATCGCAGCATAGACGGCTCACCCAACCGAGCCGCGCCACGAGGCCCCGCCATCCCTCGGCAGGGAACCGGCGGGGCCTCGCTTCGTCTGGACGGAACGCAACACCCCCACGAAGGAAAGAGAGGAAGAACGATGCAGATGACCATGACCCTCGAAGCCTGCGCCCGGTGCAGGCAGACCATCGCCCCCGGCGAACCCGCCATGCAGACCGCCTCGGTGAACATCATCGGCGGACGGGCGGTCTCCTCCCCGGTGAAGTCCTACCACCTGAAGGGCCGCTGCTACGACGACGCGGGGCACAGGGATCCCCTCCCGAAGGTGGCTTAGACGGCTCGCACAGAGCCGCACGCACGAGATCCCGCCATAGTGGTGCGTCTCGCCTGCCGGCCAACGCCAAGCACTCTCATCAAGGAAGGAGAAAGACATGAACCTCGGAGAGTTCATCGACACGTTCAAGGACGCCATCGCCCGGCGGGTGGTGGCGTCCTACCCGCCCCTCTACCGGCCCTCGGAGAACGGGCACAAGCTCCCCCGCCTGCTGCGCAGGCCCCTGGGGGCGCAGGCCGACGCCATACGGGGCGCGGCCCTCTCCCTACAGGCCCACCGGGGCACCACTGTGGTCGGGGAGATGGGCACGGGCAAGACTTTCATAGCCACTGCGGCGGCCCACATGGCGGGCTTCCGGAGGGTGCTGGTACTCTGTCCTCCCCACCTGACCAGGAAGTGGAAGCGGGAGGTGGAGGAGACGGTGCCCTCGGCCCGCACCGCCATAGTCACCTCCATCACAGACCTTGAGCGGCTCAGATACTCCGTGGGCGCAGGCCCCCTCTTCGCGGTGATGAGCCGTGAGAAGGCCAAGCTGTCCTACCGATGGATGCCCGCCGTGAACCAGCGGTGGGCAACGTCCAACGGCAGGCTGGTGCGGAACGAGGAGACGGGGGAACCTTTCAGAATACCCTGCTGCCCCGGCTGCACGACGCAGATCGTGGACAAGGACGGCGTGCCCCTCACGGACGCCGACCTGAACCGCCGCAAGCACACCTGCGCCGGCTGCGGCGGCCCCCTGTGGCAGGCCGACAAGTCCGGCCCCGCCCGCTACCCGCTTGCGGACTACGTGAAGCACCGGATAAAGGGCTTCTTCGACCTGCTGATAGGCGATGAGGTCCATGAGTACAAGGGCCGGGGCTCGGCCCAGGGCATCGCCGCCGGCGTCCTCGCCGACGTATGCGGGAAGTCCCTCAGCCTGTCGGGGACGCTGATGGGAGGGTATTCGAGCACGCTCTTACACCTGCTGTCCTCGATGGACTCTGAGGAGGACGCGACGGGCTACTCCCGGCGCTCGGCCTACGCCACCGTGTTCGAGGAGCTGAGACGGAAGCTGGCGGACGCCCTCTCCAGGGGATCCAAGCGGCTCCTGTCCACCTACCTCCAGACCCTCCTGGCCTACCCCGACGGCTGCACCAGGGGAGAAACAGTCTTAGATCCGGAGAGCGGGGAAGTCATCGTCCAGGTGCCGCCCCTCTCGGAAGAAAAACTCTACCCCAAGGAGAAGTCCCTCGTCGACCTGGTGGCCAAGGAGAGGATGGAGGGCCGAAGGGTGCTGGTCTACGTCACCCACACGGGCACCAGGGACATCACCGGCAGGATGGACGACATCCTCACCCGGCACGGGTTCCGGGTGGCGGTGATGAAGGCCGACGCCGTGGCCCCCGATCGGAGGGAGGCGTGGGTGGCCGACAGGGTCCAGCTGGTCTTCATCGTTCCTCGGCAGCGCCTCGCGGTCTCGGCCCGCTACCTGTCCACCCACTATGGGCGGATGCGCTGCTGGGCCTTCCCCGACCAGGAGCGGGAGGTCTTCGACCAGGTGGTCCTGATGGGCTACCGGAAGGCCGACCCCGTTCCCGGACGCCCACGCGGAGCGCATGGTGCTGGAGTGGGCGGTGGGGGAGCCGGAGCCGCTGCGCTCCCGCCCCTGCACGGACTACAGCCCGGAGACCACGCCCGCCGGGGACATCCTCTTCACCACCCGCACCGTCGATCCCGTCGCGGCCGCTGCCGAGGCGCGGTGGTCGGGGCTGTGGGCCAGCACGGAGATCACCGACTCCCTCTGGCCCGCAGGGGACATCCGCACCCGCCCGCTGATGCCCCTCAAAAGGGGCATCATGGCGATGCTGGTGGCGGCGCGGGCTTCCTTCAACAACCTCGTCCTCGAAGCCGACGGGCGGCGCATCCTGGTCAAGGGCCGCACCTCGAAGGAGGTGGTCATGGTGGAGGACAGCCCCGAGAAGGAGGTCCACCGTGAGCGGCTCACGACCACGGTGGTCTCCCTCGACCTGGGAGACGGACAGATCGAGGACATCGCCGCCTAGCTCGGACGGCTCACCCTGGGCCGCATCCACGAGGCCCCGCCATCCCTCCACCGGGAACCAGCGGGGCCTTGCTTCGTCTGGCCACAACACCCGCTCATAAGGAAAGGAAGGTTGAAGTATGCAGACGACCATGACCCTCGACGCCTGCGCCCGGTGCGGGCAGCCCATCGCCCCCGGCGAACCCGCCATGCAGACCGCCTCGGTGAAGGAGACCAAGCTCGGAAACGACACCATCTACGAGTTCCAGCGGCGGGTGGGCACCAAGGGCGCCTTTACCCACGCCAAAGAGTAAGGAGGGCATCCTATGGGCAACCGGACATTCACCGGTCTGCTGGCGGCGACCCCACCGGCGGGCCTCAGCATCATCGAGCTCACGGCGGAGCTCACACGGCCCGACGGCGGGTTCGACCTGGACGCCGCGGCCGTACGGCAGAAGGACGTGGAGATGGCCTGCGTCCAGGCGCAGGACTACGCGGCGGCCACGGGCCGCCGCGTTGGAGGCGCTGCGATGTAAGCTGCTGCCCCGGCGCTCCTGAGCGGCCTTGCTGAAAAACTCCTGCGGCGTCCGCCGTCGCTGTGGGAGTTGGTCACGCTGGTCGGGTACGCCGACGACTACGCATGGTTCGCGGGGCTGGCGCGCCGTCTCTTCCCCCAGGAGGCGGAGGCGGCGCTGGCGGCCCCCGACATACGCACGAGGGTGGAGCGCTTCGCCAATCTCTTCGGGGAGCGCCACTTCCCCCTCTACACGCCTTTCATAGAGTTTTGGTTCGACGAGGAGGGGGAAGAACCACCCTGGTCATGGCTGAGGCAGGGCATCCCCTTCGACCTGATGGGCTTCGGCTACGACGGCCTCTACGAGATGTGGGACGGCTACCGCGAGGGCCTCGCGGCCCTCGTCCTCCTGGCCCAGCCCCCCGATTCCTCCTACATGGCAGACGACGGGATAAGGGTGGCCTGGCTGGAGGCAGCCGCCGAACGCATCCCGCAGGAGACATTGAGGAGGATTCCCCAGGGTGGCATACCCCTGTACGACCTCACCGGGGCGCTGAAGGAGACCGGGTTCGAGGGGGCGGCGCAAGCCTGCTCCTGGGTCTTGGCGCAGACCGGCAACTGGTTCCTGGACCACAACTATGAGGATGGCTCCTACGACGGCTTCTGCGACCCATGGGAGGACGACATCATCGCCGAGGGAACGGAGGAGTGGCGCAAGGCCAATGCCCTCATGGACTCGGTGGCGCAGCTGGCCGACTGGCTGGAGGAGGACCTCCCCGGCCGCTTCGCCGAGATGCTGGACTTCACCCTGGGGCGGCTCCCCAAACAAGAACAGGAGGACAACGACCATGAGCAATGAAGTCGATACGGCCCAATGGTCCTTGCCGGGTCCGGCGGATATGCCGGGGGACACGCTCAAGGCGCAGCTGGAGGTCTACAAGGAGACCATCCTCCTGCGGGGGTTCGAGAACGACTCCACCTGGGTACGGACCGTCTTGGCGGACGCCATCGCCAACGTGTTCACCCAGCACCTGGGCTTCTCCTCAGGGCTGCTGCCCCAGGATACCCTCTGGTGGAACCAGGGCGAGACCGGGCAGGTGGTGGCCCTCTGGCGGCCGCCCCAGGTCTGGTCGGTGGCCCTGCAACGGGAGGCGTTCAAGCCTCCCGCACGGCTTCGGCTCCCCATGCTGGGGCTGGTCTTCGTCTGCTCGCCAGGTCGCTCCCCCTGGGCCTACGCCGGAACGAGCCGGCCCACCGACCCCGAGCAGTATCTCTTCCGAGCCCCGGCCTTCAACGTCTTCGGCGACGGGCGGGTGTGTCCCGGAAGCCACAAGTTCCCCGAGGAGGTGGGGCTGATACCCGAGTCCTACTTCTCGCTTACCGGCGACACCCGGGACCGCTCGAAGAAGCATACCGACAACCTGCAAGCGCTATGGGAGGAGCTTGATGGAACAACTGCATACCCGATTGAAGACCTGGTTCCCCAATGCACGGTGGCCCATGCCATGGCGTGGGCCACCGCTAGCGCGGCTCCAAGCCCGGTGGGATATCTGGTCAAACACCCCGGCGGGCTGGCCGGAGTCCAGGGCATCGGCTACGACTACGTGCTGGGGTCGGGGGGCGTCTACGTCCAGTCCCGGAGCGCTCACCTGATGGCGCGGGTCCTGGTCGTCCCCGGCACGGTGCGCGGGCTCGCTCCCGTGGCCGAGAAGCTAGAACTCTCCCACGGCCCCATCCCGGCAAGCCTGTTCGAGCTGGGGCTGCGCTGGTTCCAGGACGCCCCGGACACCGAGCGGTTCTTCGCGGTGCGATGGGACGGGGACTCCTACCGGCTGGTGGTCCCCGCACAGGAGGGGACGGCGACTGCCCTCGCCTACGTGCCCCCAGCCGGGGTAGTCGCCGAGTTCCACTCCCACGGAAGCTCCCGCGCCTTCTTCTCGTTGCCCTCTACTGACCGGGACCGCTGACGGTGCGCTCCAGCTCTTCGGACAGCTTCTTGTCGCCGTCGGCGCAGATGGCCCCCTGCGCGTCGCAGTCCTCGGTGGCGGGCAGAGTGATCGTCACGTCCCCGTTGGAGTCCGGGCTGACGACGATCTCCCATCGGAGGTTCTTGCCGCTGACCAGCCGCCGCGCGCCGGTTACCGAGCCTCCGGTCACCGTGAAGGCGTGGTCGCGCATCGTGGTGTAGCTGAAGCCCGATTTGGGAGCCTCGCTAAAGGCGATCCTGGATCTGAATTCGCCGCTGCCGTTGTGGGACGTCGGGACGCTTTCGAAACTTGCCGTCAGCGGAGGCCCCTTGACGGTGAATTTCAGCGGGCTGGACAGCATCGTCCCGTCCTCGGTGCAGATGGCCCCCTGCGCGTTGCAGTCCGTGGTGGCGGGCAGCTCGACGGTGACGTCCGCGTTCGAGTCCGGGGTGACGCTGATCTCCCACTTGATGTTGCGGGTGTCGCTGTCCCCGTCCAGCCGCCGGGCCCCGGCCACCGTGCCTCTCGTCACCGTGAACGCATGGTCCCGCAGCGTCTTGTAGCTGAAGTCTTCCTTGGGGTCCTCGCTGAAGCGCAGCTCAAAGGTGAACCTCTTCTCCCCGTCGTGCGACTCCGGCGCGTCGTGGATGGCGGCCGTCAGTAGGGTGGGCGCTGAAGCCACCGCTACGGTAGCAGCGCTAGTCAGCGTCTCCTGGTGACCTCTGTCGTCAGTGAAGGTGACCTGAACCTCGATGGTCTTGCCCTCGTCTGCGGTCGTCAGGGTGTAGGTCGAGTCGGTCGCGTCAGTGATGTCCGTGTCTTCGGTCCCATCGTTTGCGATCCACTGGTAGGTGAAGGTCGCGTTGTCCAGCCCGTCGCTGTCCGATATGTCCGATGTCGATGCGGTCAGCGTCTGTCCGACCTGCGCCGTCCCGCTGATTGTCGGCGCTCCGGTCGCGGCGCTGTTGGGTATGGCGGCCACCGCTACGGTAGCGTCGCTCGTACGCGTCTCCTGGTTTCCCCCGTCGTCGGTGAAGCTCACCCGCACCTTGATGGTCTTGCCTTCGTCTGCGGCCGCCAGGGTGTAGGTCGAGCCGGTCGCGTCAGTGATGTCCGTGTCGTCGGCCAGCCACTGGTAGGTGAAGGTCGCGTTGTCCAGCCCGTCGCTGTCCGATATGTCCGATGTCGATGCGGCCAGCATCTCGCCGACCTGCGCCGTCCCGCTGATCGTCGGCGCTCCGGTCGCGGCGCTGTTGGGTTTGGCAGCCACCGCCGCAGTCGCCTCGCTGGTCAGCGACTCGTCGTTGCCCGCGTCGTCGGTGAAGCTCACCTGCACCTTGATGGTCTTGCCTTCGTCTGCGGCCGCCGGAGTGTAGGTAGAAACGGTCGCGTCAGTGATGTCCGTGTCGTCGGTCCCATCGTTTGCGATCCACTGGTAGGTGAAGATTGCGTTGTCCAGCCCGTCGTTGTCCGATATGTCCGATGTGGATGCGTTCAGCATCTGTCCGACCTGCGCCGTCCCGCTGATTGTCGGCGCTCCGGTCGCGGCGCTGTTGGGTATGACAACCACTGCAAATGCAGCCCTGGCCGCGCCGACGTGTTCGAGAGCCGCGTCGCCGCCCGAGGACGCGCTCGTGATCGTGCCGTCGTTGAGCGTGAGACTGTTCTCCGGCACGAACATCGAAGAGTGGCTGCCGTCGTCATCGGTCAGCGTGTGGCTGAATACGAGCTTCGTCTTGCCGCTGCCGCTGGTATAGGACGCACTGTGGTCCAGCGTGCCGCCCAGTTGGATTCCGATCGAGGGCGTGCCGTCGGTCGTGTCGACGTTCACCTCCTCGCTGAAGGTGAGCGTCACATTCACGGTCTCGCCCGGCGTCCACTCGCCGTCCGAGCCGGCATCGCTCAGCGCCGGCGAGCCCGTGATGGTGGGCGCCACCGAGTTTTGTTTCTGGGACCGCTGGCTCGACGTCTGCCGTGACGCCACCGTTGCCGTGGGCGCGCTGGTCAGCGATTCCTCGTACAACGATTCGTCGGTGTAGCTCACCCGCACCTTGATGGTCTTGCCTTCGTCTGCAGCCGCCAGAATGTAAGTAGAACCGGTCGCGTCCTGGATATCCGTGTCTTCGGTCCCATCGTTTGCGATCCACTGGTGGGTAAGTGCAGAGTAGTCAATGCCGTTACGGTCGCTGATGCTGGATGTGTCTACGGATAGTGTCTCGCCCACCTGCACCGTGCCCGTAATGACAGGGCTACCGGTGGGCGTGTACTGGTGTCCGCGCTGTACCGGTAGCGTGAGTGGGCTGGTCAGCGTCTCGGGGCTGCCGAAACTGTCGTAAAAGGATACCTGCACTTTAAGGGACTTGCCAAAATCGGCTTTCTTGGGCACGTAGGAGTCTTTAAGGCCCGGAAGAGTGAAGGGATCCAGAACTTCCTCTTCGGCTAAGGTCTCTGGGTCAACGCGGAACCAACGATAGGTCTTAGGGTTGTAGAAGGGAACGCCGTCTGCGTCCCGTAAGTTGTAAACATTCACGGTAAGACTGTTATGGATCTTCGGGGGGATTTCGGCCCTATTGCGACGACCTGCACTTATTACGACCCTTCCTGTTGCAGGGCTGTTCGCCATCTGACGTGCAATGCGCAAGCCTTCCTCGTCAGCCACCATGTCGGCGAACACCGCCTCCGCATTCTTGCGGCACCTATTCGTGTAGGAATCGATGTCTATACATTCGTCGTCGACGTAATACGCGGTGACTTTAAGAAGCCTCCATCGGTCCTCTGTCGTGGGAGTATAGATTTCCTGGGTCAAGTCACTTATGGCCAGAGTCGAGTCACTTTCCGAGTAGACGGGCAAGAAGCGGACGAACTCAGAGCGCCTATCATACGCCCTGGACCACTCTATTCTGTAGATCCGCGGATTGCCGTCGGGATCGCTTAAACTGAATGATACCGCTCTGCCCACCCAGGGATCGGTCGTTGACAGCCGGATTGTCCCCGGATCGTCAACGTTGCGGACTGTGATGCTCATGGGGATGGTGACTTCGGTGGAGTCCACCGCGTCGGCCACGGTGGCAGTGAGCGAGTAGGATCTTTTGCTCTCGTAGTCGATGGAAGCGCCCAACTTGACGGCGATCTCGCCTTTGTTCGTTTCCAGTGCGAACACCTCATTGAATGCCGCGGCATCGGTTCCGCCGACGGAATAGGTGAGGCCGGCTCTATGGGGATCGCCGCAGGCGGCCAGTGTGCCCACGCCAGTGTTCTCGCCGGTGTTTTCGTCCAGAGAGAACCCATAGGAGTTAACGCTGCTGTGGCCGTTGCAGAACGACACCGCGTTAGCCTGTACCTGGACGGCCCCGCCGTAGAGGGCGATGAAGGTCGCGGCGGCCAGCAGCATGGCAGACAGGAAAACCCAACGCCAGGATCGGATCGCTTCGGGGCGAGGGCCCCGGTCAGAGGTGCGACGCCGGATAACGGCTGATGGAAAGAAGAACTTCATGCAATCACTCCGATGTAGATGGAATTGGCCTTGGATTTTGGGCATCAAGAACGGCGGCCAGCCTGCATTTGGACGCTGACTAAGCTAAATCAGGCTACATGGGCTTGCAGGACTCAACAAGTGCCATATGCAACCCCTCGCCGTAGGCATTTGGACGCAACGTTTTAACAAAATTACAGGAGCGTTTCTGCATGTATTTGGTGATGTATATACGCCTTCTTTTAGGGGTGCTTGGATAGTTATTAAAGGTGTGGTGTTGCATAGGGTGTATGGCATTTCTTACGTAGGCGCTAATGCCTACACATGATTGGGAACCGGTCGGTGCACGACGAGACCGCGACGTGCGGCGGCCTCCCCATGCGCGCAACCATGTATGCGGCCCCCTTTTGTGTTTCAGGGCCTGCGACTCCAGCCCCTCGCCGGCGCGCCGTTCCTTATTCGGTGTATAGGTAGCTGAGGCCAAAACCGTCGGCCAAGGCCAGAAGCGCCCTCAGGTGATGCTGGTTGGGCCGCACCCCGGCCTTCCACCAACGCCCTACGGTGTGGCGATAGGTCCCCAGGCGGCGGGCAATCTCCGACCACGACAGGCCCGACTCCTCCTGGAACCGCCTCTGACGCTCCGGGAAATCGTCGGGAACGACGTAGGTTCTTCTGTTGCAGTGAGTGCGCTGTCGAGGCATGGTATAAGCGCTCCCAGAGCACAGCCCTAGTCCCTCTACTGACCGGGACCGCTGACGGTGCGCTCCAGCCCTTCGGACAGCTTCCTGTCGCCGTCGGCGCAGATGGCCCCCTGCGCGTCGCAGTCCGTGGTGGCGGGCAGAGTGATCGTCACGTCCGCGTTGGAGTCCGGGCTGACGACGATCTCCCATCGGAGGTTCTTGCCGCTGACCAGCCGCCGCGCGCCGGTTACCGAGCCTCCGGTCACCGTGAAGGCGTGGTCGCGCATCGTGGTGTAGCTGAAGCCCGATTTGGGTGCCTCGCTAAGGGCGATCCTGAATCTGAATTCGCCGCTGCCGTTGTGGGACGTCGGGACGCTTTCGAAACTTGCCGTCAGCGGAGGCCCCTTGACGGTGAATTTCAGCGGGCTGGACAGCATCGTCCCGTCCTCGGTGCAGATGGCCCCCTGCGCGTCGCAGTCCTCGGTGGCGGGCAGCTCGACGGTGACGTCTGCGTTCGAGTCCGGGGTGACGCTGATCTCCCACTTGATGTTGCGGGTGTCGCTGTCCCCGTCCAGCCGCCGGGCCCCGGCCACCGTGCCTCTCGTCACTGTGAACGCGTGGTCCCGCAGCGTCTTGTAGCTGAAGTCTTCCTTGGGGTCCTCGCTGAAGCGCAGCTCAAAGGTGAACTTCTTCTCCCCGTCGTGCGACTCCGGCGCGTCGTGGATGGCGGCCGTCAGCGGCGTCTCAGCCGTTTCCGTCGACTCCGGCGGCGTCTCCTTCCTGGGGATGACCAGGGGCGGGGCGGACAGCCTTGCGTCGCTGGTCAGCGACTCGGCGTTGCCCGCGTCGTCGGTGAAGGTCACCCGCACCTTGATGGCCTTGCCCGCGTCGTCGTCGGTCACGGTGTAGGTGGAGATTGTCGCTCCCTCGATGTCCGCGTCGGTTATTGTCGCCGGATCCTGGCGGACCCACTGGTAGGCGAAGACCGCGTCCGTCAGGCCGTCCTCGTCCTCGATCCTGTCCGTGGTCGCCGTCAGCGTCTCGCCGGCCCGCACCGTCCCGGTGATGCCGGGCCAGCCCGTCGCCGGGCTGTTCGCGGTCTGATTCTGTGAGGGTGTTTGCGCACTGGCATAGACGGCCATCATCATGCGCCGGCATCCCAGGGGCGACACCTGCCACCTGGACCCCAGACCGTAGAAAAGACTTTCGCCCAGCGACCAGCCAACCTCTCCGGTGGTCTCACCCCCAGGGGTCGCAAGCCGATCGCATATCGAGGCGCTGAAACGGATGTTGTCGGACCCCCATTGTCTGTGGAGCACCAACCAATAGGTTGTATCGGCGGCAAGCACATAACCGGTCGCCGTGAGGTCCTCATGTGTGGACATGAGCGAGTCGATGGTGGGGTTCGTCAAGGCATGCAGACTCCGTCCGGGTTCTCCCGAGCTGTCAGCGCGTATGGTGAAAGCGGGCGTTGATCCGAGTCCGCGCAGATACAGCCGGACTTTTTCAAGCGTAACGGCAGTGCTGCCGGTATGGAATGAATGTGCGTAGGCCTGGCCCATGCCCACTATAATAGTAACGCGTTGCCTGTTCTCCGGCGCTTCTCCCAGATTGCTAACCATGACGGTCGCAGTTGACTGCGCCGTCGCCGGGGCGATATTGGACGCCATGAGCATGAGCGCTATGGCTACGGCCGATAACCAGATCATGGATACCCGAACCAGAGTTACGTTGCTTGCCATATTCATCGGGTGAGTCCTTTCCTGTAGGCGTGAGACCCCTCTGCAGCCGTGGAGGCGGTTTGACGGAGCCCGGTTGCCGGATCCGCGGCGGCCGCCTCTTGCTGGATGCGTGAGGAAGGCAAGTTTGGACGTGGCTGTTCTAGCTGCGTCCGGGCCTGCTCCGCGCTGTCCCTACTGCGCTATATGTGCCCACTACAATTCCATTCAGCCACTGCCCGACCTGTGCTACTGAACATAATGTTGACAATTGACCCTCTTCTTATATACAGGACCGAACAGAGGTGCACAAGGTTCATATGCATCGACTTTCAGGGCTGTTTTTGACGTAACTTTTACCAAGAGAATGAAGCGCAACTGTGTGCATTCGATGTTGTGTATACGCCTTCTTTTGGAGGTGCGTTAATAGTCATTCAGGGTGTGATGTTGAATAGGGTGTATGGCATTTTCTACGTAGGTACTAATGCCTACGCATAATTGGGTGCATTTCAGTCTCGACAACGCCGCACAGTCGCGGTACGTTTGGAGGTACGAATGCCAACGGCACGGGCGCGAGGCAGGTGCGCCCGTGCATACTTTTCTGCTTCTTCTCGTTGCCCTCTACTGGCCCGGCCCGCTGACGGTGAACTCCAGCGGGCTGGACAGCATCCTGCCGTCAGCAGTGCAGATGGCCCCCCGCGCATCGCAGTCTGTGGTGGCGGGCAGAGTGATCGTCACGTCGCCGTTGGAGTCCAGTTTGACGACGATCTCCCAGCCGATGTTGCTGCCCTTGACCAGCCGCCGCGCGCCGGTTACCTTGCCTCCCTCCACCGTGAACACATGGTCGTCCCGCAGCGTCTTGTAGCTGAAGTCCGTCTCGAGCTCCTCGCTGAAGGTAATCCTGAATCTGAATTCGCCGCTGCCGTTGTGGGACGTAGGGACGCTCTCGAAACTTGCCGTCAGCGGAGGCCCCTTGACGGTGAATTCCAGTGGGCTGGACAGCATCCTGCCGTCGTCGGTGCAGATGGCCCCCTGCGCCTCGCAGTCCGTTGTGACGGGCAGTTTGACGGTGACGTTCGCGTTGGAGTCCGGGCTGACGCTGATTTCCCACCGGATGTTGGGGGTGGCGCTGTCCCCGTCCAGCTGCCGGGCCCCGACCACCTCGCCGCCCGTCACCGTGAACGCATGGTCCCGCAGCGTTGAGGAGCTGAAGCCTTCCTTGGGCTCCTCGCTGAAGCGCAGCTCGAACGTGAAGTCCTCCTGTCCGTCGTGCGACTCCGGCGCGTCATGGATGGCGGCCGTCAACGGCGACTCTGCGGCCTCCTGTGCTTCACGCGTCTCATTAGGCTCGGGCGGCGTCTCCACGGCCTCTTGCACCCCTTGCGCTTCACGCGCCTCACGCGTCGCCGTAGACTTCGGCGGCGTCTCCTCATCGGGGATGATCAAGGGCGGGGCAGACAGCTTCGCGTAGCTGGTCATCGACTCGGCGTTGCCCTCGTCGTCGGTGAAGGTGACCCGCACCTGGATGGGTTTGCCCTCGTCGTCGCCGGTCACGGTGTAGGTGGAGCTTGCCGCTCCCTCGATGTCGGCGCCGGAGCGGACCCATTGGTAGGCGAACACTGCGCCGGTCAGACCGTCCTCGTCCTCGATGCCGTCTGTGGTCGCGGTCAGCGTCTCGCCGGCCTGCACCGTCCCGGTGATGCCCGGCCCGCCCGTCGCCGGGCTGTTCGCCCTTTGGCCCGAGGTCATCACCTCCTCAACCTCAATGGTGTAGGTGCCCGTGCCCGTGCCTGGGCTTGCCGCCAAGATGAGGTAGTCTTTTGAGGAATAGACAGTGACCACCAGTTCGCTGTCCTTTTCCGTCTCGCTCCTATCGTTGTTGTACGTAATCGGGGCGCCAAAGCCGAATTCAGTCTGAGTGAGTGGAGAAGTTGCGTCGATAGACACATACGGGTCGGCCAGGGTTCCGCCCCCGGACTCGGAGCCGCGCATGCGTATCCGGTAGCTCTTGTCGGCTTCCAGCCGGACCCTGAACGAGTCGACGTCGTTGTCCACCTCCAGGTTCCCGGTGACGCTGCCGCCCACCGCTACGGTTCCCGTGGTCTCCTCGGCGCCCAGATAGTCATCTTCCGCGTCGGTGATGTCGGTCAGCACAACGGTGTAGACGTCCCCCGGCTCAAAATGTTCTTCGGTCAGGATATCCACAGAAACGAGCCATCTGGACGGTACGACACCCCTGCCATCGCGCCCGCTGTAATACCAGGTTCGCGTCCCTGTGAACTCCAGGCTGGGATCGCCAGGGATATCCCGCTCGTCTGTGACGTGTCGGAAAACGGTGTCCTCCGGATCTGCCAGCCCTAAGTCGAAATAGGGATGCGCTCCAAGCAACAGCCGCACTTCGACATCTGCGGGCCCACCGCCGGTGGTCTCAGGGAGCCTGACCTCCACCCGGTAGTTCCGGTCCGGTTGGACGCCAAGGCGGAATAGTTCATATGAAGTCTCGTAGACGGGAGCGGTAGCGGGCAGCCCGGGCGCCAGGTTGCCGACGAGCTCATCGCCTTCGCGCGTCCCATCAAATGCCCCGAAGAATCCCACCCAGCTAGCAAATCCTTTCCCTTCATAGTCGTCTGCCGGGATCGACGTGCTGGTGTCGGTGATATCGGTGACCGACAGCGTATAGGAGCCGGTAGAATCCTCATATCCGGCCACCGCCACGAAGTAGTCCCCGGCGCACCGCTCGGTGAAGTCCGTGATCGAGTTCCGGCCGTAGCCGCTGTCGTTGTCGTAGGTCTTGAACTGGCCGGCGACGTGGCTGTAGGGGATGTAGTTGCCCTGGCGGTCGTAGATGCCGACGATGAGCGGGTCCTCCAGGGTGCCGTCACCGGTGTCGGCGCCCTTCAGCTCCAGCCAGTAGACCCGCTCGCCCTTCCTGCCGTTGAAGCGCACGCGGAACCAGTCGCGGTCCGTGGCGCTCTCGATGTTGCCGGTCACGCTGCTGCCGATGGGCGCCCGGCCGCTGGCGCTCGTGCCCGCCGGCAGGTCGCCGCCGGACGGCTCGGAGAGCGGGGTCAGGGCGTCTCGCAGGGTGTCTAAGCTCTCCCCGGTGCAATAGTTGACCACCAGCGACACCACGAGGACGGCGTCCGCGCCGGTGAAGGGGTAGCGGTCATGATAGGTCCCCTTCAGACGGCCATCATCATCGACGTCTTCCTTATCTACGAATTGGGATCCCTTGCCGGTGACGGCGATGTAGTAGTCGCCCTTGGTCGTCGGGGTGAAGTACATGCTGGTGCTGCACGCTCCTGACGATGAGGTCATGGGAATCGCCGTGCCGTCGGAATCGTAGATGCCCTCGATCACGGCGGTCTGTGGGCACTTGCCCACGTCGAAGCTGATGTGGTAGCGCACGTTTGCGAGCAAGCTGGCCCGGACCCAGTCCACGTCGCTGGTGGCTGTATCGTCTGGGTCGCTGCTCGTGCGCATCAGAAAGACCCTGGTTAGCTCCCCCAGCTCGGCGACGGCCGTCGTGGACGTGTCAGCCGGGTAGTCGTCGGCCCGCGCCGACAGCGTGTACACCCGATCGGGCGCGTGGCCGCCCTTCGGGGCCGCTATGGACACGTAATAGGCGCCGGCCTGGTCCGTTCGGAAGGGCAGGCTGTTGAGCCGATTGGCAGCACTGTAGTAGGACCCATTGCGTGTGATTTGGCTCGACCGCAGCTCTGTACCCTGGTCGTCGTGGATCTTCAGCAGGTACAGCCTCGGCTGTGGGTCTGTTGGGTCTGCGTCGAACTGGTAGTCGACGTCGGCTTCGAGATCGACGGCGTACCAGTCGGCGTCCCGGGCGCTGGCGTGCTGGCCCTTCACGCCGGCGCCGTCGACGACGAGGCGCCCGGTGGTGGTTGTGTCGCCGGGCAGGTCGCCGCAGGTGGGCTCGCCGAACCCGGCCGACGCGCTGGTCACGGGCTCGCCGAGAACGGCCATCTTGAGCAAATCAGCGTTCGGCGACCAAGCCGCGCCGGGTCTTTCCCGGAAATAGGCGACGTCGCCTATCGACCAATCCCGGATGGCGCAGGCGTCCTGCCCCGTACCGGAGGTGACGGCTGTCCGGAAGAAGTCCTCAGTAGGCGAATGCGCAATGTCGATGACCAGCCAGAAGGTCGTGTTTGCGGCAAGCGTGGTGTCGGCCGGGGCATCGAAAGTGAGCACACCGACCTGCGGATTGGCCCGCAGACCCAGTTCGTGAAGCGCGACCCCCGGTTTCCCGCCGTCGTCTGAGTAGATGGAGGCCCTGATTGCCCCGAGGACCTGGAGCGGTGGGATGACCGTCACTTCAATTTGTACACCATGAAGGGTATGAACCGCATCGCTGCCGTTGGTGAATGAAGCCGCATACGCAATTTCCAGGTTGATTCTCTTGCCGACAAGTTGGCCGGTTGAGGTCGACGGCTGACCCAGGGTGCTGACCAACACGGGGCCGGGCGGCGGGGGAGCCGGGTTCGGGGCGGGCGGCAGCGGGTTCGGCCAGCCGTAGACGTTGAGCGGGATCCACTTGAACTCATTGTCGAGGTTCCAGTCGTCCCCGCCGAAGCCGTACGGACGGACGAAGCGGCTGCCGTAGGGTCCGCCGAGGGTCCAGCCGGCTTCGGCGCCCGGGTCCTCGCCGCGGCCGGCGTTGGGCGTTTCGTAGTAGCCGGCGGCGGCGTTTTGGAAGTAGGCCACGTAGGTCTGCCCCGCCTCGACAAGGAGATCTTCGCTGCCGGTCCTCGGAGCGAACCGGTCGGGCGAACCGCCGATGCCCGCCGGCGCCTGGTAGCTGGCCAGGGGCGACTGGGGGTCGCGCGCGCCCTCGCGAGTGCGGAACGCCTCGGCGGCGTAAATGTTCGCTACCGGGTCCAGCGTCCCGCTCTGGGCGTCTATGTCCACCCCGAGGCCGGAGATAGTATAGCCGGTCGGGTTGGGGCCGGTGGTGAACCCGCGCCCGCCGGCCCAGACGTGGTCGTAGTGTTTATTCGTGCTGCACAGCCGCCACGATGTCTCGGTATCGGGACCCTCCACGAACTGCGGTTCGCAGTCAAGCCGGATGTTCGGGTTGGTCGCTCCGCCGTCATACGTTCTGCCCTTCGGCAGATTGAGCCAGACCTTGGTCACGCGCTCGGTGCCGAAGCGCAGGAAGGGGCCGTCGGAGGCGGTGTCGCGCAGCCCGTGGGCGCCGACCAGCACGCGCTCCTCAACAGGGTAACCTTCTACTATCATCGCGATCGGATTGAGCGCAGAGGCTTGCCACGTGCGTCCGGTTAAGGAGAAGAAGTCGCGCTGGAGCGAGGTGTCGGAGATCGGCCAGCCGTCTGGGACCTCATCGCCGTTCGGTGCGGTCAAAATCTCATAGACGCCGAGCCCGGAAACCTCCTCGAAGACCGCCCAGTAGGTCTGGTTGGGAAGCAGAGGCGTATTGTCCGGGAACTCCAGGTATAGCTCTGGGTCTTCCTTGCTTGCACCCCGGAAGTGTGTGACGTACAGGGGCTCGGCATGGGGACTTCCTTCGTGGTCGCGGTGGATGGACAGCCGGGCCAGGGGAGTCCCGGTGACCTTGGTGGCAATAATCACTTCGACAAGCTGGTACCAGCCGGCGTCGCTGCCGGTGGTAAGGGAGACGGCGTAGGACCGGTAGCTGGCGGCGCTCGGAGGGGTGGCGCCGGGGTCGCCTGCAACGAACCCGGCGACGAGGCCGTCAACTTCATCGTCAACATCGTCAGTGTTGTCTGCTAGCTTTACAGGGCTGTTCTGCTGCAGCGCCACCGACGGATCTCCGGCCTGATCGAGGGCGGACGAGATGTCCCTGGTTGGCTCTTGCGCATGGGCCGGGGACACGAGGGTCAAGAGTAGGGCCATGATTGCCAGCAGGGGCAACAGTCTATTCAATTGGTGTTGTCCTCCTCGAAAGTTAATGTTGTTCCAGCCGCCTCTCACACGCAGTCCGGATGGCCTTCCCGCAGGTGTCGGCGTTGCACGGGGCTCGTCAGTTACAGCGAGCGTTCTCAACCCTCATGCACACTGGGGCCTTCAAGACTATGGCCCCCACAAGAGACTGCACAAGATTCGTTTGCCGCACTTCCCAGTAGGCATTTGGACGCAATGTTTAGTGAGCTAAAGGGGGTGGTGAAGCTGGGCCACGTGTCTCTGGAGCGCAAGTACAGGAGAAAAGGCCACATCTGTCGCGGCGTCATCCCCGGCAGTGCATGTTTTGGCCCTGTCTGCGTTTTTGACCCTGCGATCACGCAGCCTCGCTCGGTGAACAGGTGGCCCAGGCCCAGGCCCAGGTTGTCGGCCAGGTCCAGAAGCGCTTTCAGGTGATGCTGGCCGGGCCGCACCCCGGCCTTCCACCAACGCCATACCGTGTGCGGTAGGTCCCGAGATGGCGGGAAATCTCCGACCAAGACAGGCCGGGCTCCTCTTTGAACCGCCTCAGCCGCTGCGGGAAGTCGGCGGGAACGACGTAGATTCTTCTGCTGTAATGTGTGCGCTGTCGAGGCATGGCGCAAGCGCTCCCAGAGCATGGCCGTAGGCCCTCTCCTATGGGAGGGCAGGGACCCCATTCCTGTATGGCTCATAGCGCGGGAGTCCAGGCCCCGGACGGAGCCGCCTGCCTCACCCGTCCATCTGTGCTTGCTCTTCTCGTTGTCCATTACTGCCCAGGCCCGCTGACGGTGCGCTCCAGCTCTTCGGACAGCTTCCTGTCGCCGTCGGCGCAGATGGCCCCCTGCGCGTCGCAGTCCGTGGTGGCGGGCAGAGTGATCGTCACGTCCCCGTTGGAGTCCGGGCTGACGACGATCTCCCATCGGAGGTTCTTGCCGCTGACCAGCCGCCGCGCGCCGGTTACCGAGCCTCCGGTCACCGTGAAGGCGTGGTCGCGCATCGTGGTGTAGCTGAAGCCCGATTTGGGCGCCTCGCTAAGGGCGATCCTGAATCTGAATTCGCCGCTGCCGTTGTGGGACGTCGGGACGCTTTCGAAACTTGCCGTCAGCGGAGGTCCCTTGACGGTGAATTTCAGCGTGCTGGACAGCATCGTCCCGTCCTCGGTGCAGATGGCCCCCTGCGCGTTGCAGTCCGTGGTGGCGGGCAGCTCGACAGTGACGTCCGCGTTCGAGTCCGGGGTGACGCTGATCTCCCACTTGATGTTGCGGGTGTCGCTGTCCCCGTCCAGCCGCCGGGCCCCGGCCACCGTGCCTCTCGTCACCGTGAACGCGTGGTCCCGCAGCGTCTTGTAGCTGAAGTCTTCCTTGGGGTCCTCGCTGAAGCGCAGCTCGAAGGTGAACTTCTTCTCCCCGTCGTGCGACTCCGGCGCGTCGTGGATGGCGGCCGTTAGTAGGGTGGGCGCTGAAGCCACCGCTACGGTAGCAGCGCTAGTCAGCGTCTCCTGGTGACCTCTGTCGTCAGTGAAGGTGACCTGAACCTCGATGGTCTTGCCCTCGTCTGCGGTCGTCAGGGTGTAGGTCGAGCCGGTCGCGTCCTGGATATCCGTGTCTTCGGTCCCATCGTTTGCGATCCACTGGTAGGTGAAGGTCGCGTTGTCCAGCCCGTCGCTGTCGGATATGTCCGATGTTGATGCGGTCAGCATCTGTCCGACCTGCGCCGTACCGCTGATCGTCGGCGCTCCGGTCGCGGCGCTGTTGGGTCTGGCAGCCACTGCCGCAGTCGCCTCGCTGGTCAGCGACTCGTCGTTGCCCGTGTCGTCGGTGAAGCTGACCCGCACCTTGATGGTCTTGCCTTCGTCTGCGGCCGCCAGAGTGTAGGTAGAACCGGTCGCGTCCTGGATATCGGTGTCGTTGGTCCCGTCGTTTGCGATCCACTGGTAGGTGGGTGTCGAGTTGGCAATGCCGTCAGCGTCGCTGATGCCGGAGGTATCTACGGATAGTGTCTCTCCCACCTGAACCGTGCCCGCAATGATGGGGCTGCCGGTGGCCGGGTGGTTGGGTGCAGGCTCATTCTCTTCGGTGTCTTCCTTGGCGGCGCTGCCGTCGTCCTTGGCGGCGCTGCCGTCGTCGCTCGTGCTGGTGTCCTCTGTGGTGCCCATGATGAGCGTTCCATTATGGCTCAGATCGGCATTGACCCCGGTCGCCTCGCTCGTGATCGATCCTCCGTTCAATGCGAGGCTGTCCGGTGCGACTCCCATGGATGTGTGGGTTCCGTCGTTTTCGCTCAGGGTATAGGCGAAGACGAGTGCTTCGGTTCCGCCTCCGCTGGTATAGCTGGCGCTTTTCTGTCCCGTTGCTCCCGGCGTCAACGTGATGGTGGGGGTTCCACCGGAGGTGTCGACCGCGACGGCTTCGCTGAACGTCACCGTTGCTTGCACGGTCTGGCCCGGCGTCCATTGCCCGTCCGCTCCGGATTCGCTCACCGACGGAAGGGCCGTTATCGTCGGAGGATCGGCGGCCTGCTGACCGCTCATTGCCACTGCGCGAATGGCGAAGGGAATCGCGAGTGAATAGGCGTTGCTGTGCCAGTAGCCGTTGTTGGGCTCGTCGGTACTCCAGATTATGAATGTATGATAACTGTTGCCGATGCTCCAGCCTGGGGTGGCGGGGGTGTCTTCAGCGTCCGAGGCTGTGCTTGCGATATCCCCGTAGCCCGAGAGCACCACCGCGTAGGTTGTGTTGGCGGCGAGCGTGAGGTCTGCCGGTGCCTGAAAGTTCAGACGGCTTCGGGCATCGAATGTCTCAGGCCGTGTGAGCTCGCTACATCCTGCACCAGGGCTTTGATTCTGGTCCTTGACCGGGCAGAGCGATACGTCGAAATCCAGGTCCTGAGAATGGTGCGCCAGTGTCCGGACGGCTGCTCGGATGTCGATGCCATCCAGCGTGTACCCGCTCGTATTCGCTCCGGTCGTGAAATTCTGCGCGAGCCTTTTCGGTCCGGTTATGGAGCCGTCCGGGAGCGTGTCGGGCCGGTGACGTATTTTTACAAAGCTCCCTGAGTCCGGCTGGGCGAGATTGCTGACCAGTGTGTTCTCGGTGACGACGGTGCGAGCTGACGCAGTGGCCGGCTGGCCGTTGCCTATGCCGCTGTTCACCGCGCGGACTTCGAAGGTGTACTCGGTGCCGCCCATGAGGCCGGTCACCGTCACGGACTGCGCCGTTCCGGCCGAGTTCCAGGTCGTGCCCGACGGCACCGACGTGCCCGCCGCATGGCGGTATTCGTAGCGGATAATGGGCGACCCGCCGTCGCTCTCCGGCGCCGCCCAAGCGAGGCGCACGCTTGCAACGCCCTGTGTCGCGGTGAGGTCCTGGGGCATGTCGGGCGCGGAGAGTGCCTTAACCACGAAGACCGGGGACAAACCGTAGAACGGCAGCGGATAACCCCTGTCCTTGAAGGTGTGGTTTCGAATGAGAGTTGCGCTTAGAACATCACCTGAAACGTTGGAGGTCGGGTTTCCCATCCGAACGGTTTTGCTGGTCCGGTTTCCCAGCGGATTGCCATGCTTCATGCCGTTGCTTTGTGAACCCGTCCACACAGCCATGGCGCTGGAGATGGTACCCAATTCGTTGGTGGGAGCATGGGAATCCCATGTGCCGTCATAAAAATCCGAGTAGTTGTCAGCAACCTTCGCGCCATTCAGGTAGTAGATTGGCACGCCCATGTCGGTTGTTGTGTGTGTTGTCTTGGTATTATCGATAGCATCGACTAAGGCGGTGCTGCCCAGCGCGTTGAATAAGTGACTGTACGGCCGTATGTCCGTGTGGCCAGCCGCCACTGAATCTTGAATAATCCCGTTGTAACTGTCCATGACTGTTGTAGAGGCGTTCAATGCGGTCAGGGTGACGAATAGTAGACGGAACTTACCGCCGACGTCCACACCACTCGGTTTCAAGCTCCAGTCCACAAAAACTTCAACTTCCGTCGCGGCGGTGTCGACCTGGGCGCTGGCGGGGCGGGCCCCGGCGGCCAACAAGGCGAGCGCCAACAGCAGTGCCGCCAGCGTCAGTATACTTATCGGCAGCGCGTTCGCTGCGCGTGCTCCAGCGCCAAACATGCGGTGGAATAGGCTGGACGCTTGGACGGTTGGAGTCGCGGACTTCTTCATAGCTATTTACGCTCCTCAACATTCGAATATGACGGGCCGGCGGCCCTGCGTGGCCACTGTTGAACCCGTCGTCGTTCGGCCTGTAGGGTTGGTCATGAGCTTCTTGGTTCCAACGCAGCCCACACTCTCCGGATTGCCATACGGAAACAGCCTCAACGGGCTGCCGTTGAGGCTGTTTCGACGCTGCACACCAGCCTATATGTGTCGACATAGACTGCACAAGGTTCGTTTGCAACATTTTTCCGTAGGCTTTTGGATGCAACGTTTTCACAAACCAAAGGGAGCGCTTCTGCATGTATTCGGTGATGTGTATGCGCATTCTTTTGGAGGTGTGGTGTTGCATAGGATGTATGGCATTTCTTACGTAGGCGCTAATGCCTACACATCATTGGGTACATTTCAGTCTCGACAACGCTGCACAGTCGCGGTACGTTTGGGGGTGCGGCATGTAACGGCACTCACCCGTACGTGAGAGGGGTCCACCTATCGTGTTGCCAGAGGACGGTTTGGGCGGAGCGCGTTCCATCCCCGCAGCATCGCAACGCGGGTTGAACTGGGGGGCTGCTGTTGTTCGGAGGGATCCGGCCCCACTAGCTCAATTCCCAGACCCGTCGCGCCGCCAGCCGGAGCCGAACGTCATCCCCTCGTAGCCGACGACCCAGACGCGCATGTCTTCCGAGGTCACCCATCTGCCCTCTGCGGGGGCCTCGAACATATCTATGCCGAGCACGTCTTTGAGGTCCGTTCCCACCAGTGTTTTGTTGTAGTGGTCCACGATTGTGCCGCTGCTGTCGGCTATGAACGCGAACCATTCCCCTTCAACGGTCTCGGCGCTGTTGTAGTATTCGATAGTCGCTGCCAGTCCTGAATAGACGCTCTCGGGGCCGGTGAAGTATGCGATGGTCGCCTCCAGTCCCACCGAACGGAACTTGTTGACGGCGGCGAACACCAGGGACTTGGTGAATTCGTCGGCGTTGACATACCAGCCGGAGGCGAACAGCAGCCCGTCGTGCTTCACCACCCATGCGTTCTTGAGCTGCATGCCCCCGGTGTTGTCGGAACCAAGTCCGCCGCTCTCCGGGTTCTGGTAGACGTAGGACACCCACTTGCCGTCTTCGGTGGCAGACAGCATGTCCGGCCCGAAGTTGTAACCGTTGGCGTCGGTGCCCACCCAGCCCTTCACGTCCAGCCCCAGCCGGTGGGCGTCGGGATGCCCGATGACCGTATCGTTCTCGTCGATGATGAACACGTACCACTGGCCGTCTACGCTCTCTGGGCGGTTGTAGTAGGCGAGAGTCGCGTCCAGCCCCTGGCTCTTGTACCTGCTCATGGCTTTCTCTACGAAGAACTTGGTGTACTCGATGGGGGATGACCTGGGTGGGATGGAAGCGACCACGCCGCGCGCAATCCGCTCAGCCTCGGCGGAGGTAAGACCGGGCTCTGGCTGTGGGATGGCTGCCACAGCAGCTTTGACAATCTCTTCTACCTCGCTCTTGGACAGTCCCGCCTCCGGCTGAGGCATGTCCGCCATCGCAGCATGGATCGCCTTCTCCACGTCGGCGGACGTGAGTCCTGGTTCGGCTGTAGACGGCGCTGGAGATTCGGCCAGCTCGGCGCGCACTATCTCTTCGACTTCGGCGCGGGACGGCCCCGCATCTTCACCTCCACAGGCGATGGAGAGGATGAGGACCGGAACGGTCAACATCGTTAAAATCAGTGCGCTCAGCTTGCCGTTAATCACTGCAATGCCCACCTACCGGATTGAGTGCTTTTCACGGAGACACAACAAGGGGGGCGCCTACAGCCCGCCAATTGCGACGGCGTTGCTGGATGTGACCTCCAGGGTTCTGCGGTCCCGGGTGGGGTTGCTACTTGAGATGATGAGGTTCCCGGACGCGCTACGGGGACCGCTGGCTCCGTCGTAGTAGATGATGGAGACCTTCAGAAATTTGTCTTGGTCCGCTGCCTCGGGAGCATAGCATCCCTGGGATGAACATCTGCTGTTGTTGCCGCCAATCAACGTGAAAGGGCCAGTTGCGGTATCGGCTTTGTGCCACCGTACCCAGATAATCCGCAGCTCACCATCCGGGTCCGTCAGGACGGCATTGAGCACACTGCCCACCGCCGGCGTCGGTGGAATCAGGGTGATGGTTCCCGCCTCGTCAATGTTCTTGACGCGAATCGTGACGGAGACTGAATCGTCGGTCAGGGCCGGGCTTTCCGCGTTGCCGGAGGCGTCCTCGCCATCGGTCACGTTTACCGTTATGGAGTAAGAACTCTTTACCTCATGGTTGGGAGACGCGCCGGACTTCACGGTTATCTCGCCGGTGCTCGCGTCCATGGCAAAGACCTGGTTGAATCCAGCGGCGTCCGCTCCGGAGACCGAGTAGGTGACGGAGTCGTTGTCCGGGTCCGCGGCCGTCGTCTGGCCTACGACGGCGCCGGCGTCGGCGTTCTCGTTCACCTCCATGGTCAAGGGAGCCGCAGTGTCGATGCAGGGAAAGACCGGTTGTGTTATGGACGGCGTATCTCCACTGGCATAGACGGCAATCCTCATCCTGTACCCGTTGGGCCTTTTGGCGGAGACGAAAGCAGGGCGCCACCCGGCGTTGTCTCGGTAGAAGATCTTGTCACCCATGGACCACCCTGCCGCGGAGGATCCATGCCTTGACTCCGTGACGCCGAATGCCAAGGAGTCCTGTACGGATAAGACCAACCAGTAGTGGGCATTGGCTTCGAGCGTAACGCCGCTGCTCGTGAAGTCCTCATTGGTTGAAATGGCATCGTCAAAGGTCGTGGGGTTGGAGAGAGTGTCAACCGTCTGACCCGGCTCACCCGACCGATCAGCGCGTATGGTCACCGATGGCGCCGGATTGGGACCGCTGGTGCTTCTCGTGGCCAAGCGCACCTTGGTGAGAGCAACAGCGAAGGGGCCGGTGCAGAATGACTGTGCGTATTGCTGGCCCTCTCCCAGTGAGATTTGGCTGGTTTCCGCCGCTTCCAGGTTGCTTACCCCGACCATTTCGGTCGACTGCGCTCCCGCGGGGGTGACGCCTGCCACCGCGAGCACGACCGCCATGACGATGGTCAGCGCCCAGAGCCTATGCAGTCGAAGCCGGGCGCCCTGTTTGCCGTCTTCATCCGTCATCTCAGAACTCCTCTCGTGCTTCTCGGTTTGCTATCCCTCTGCTCTCACCAGTCCGTCGATCAACAGGAGCCATGCGCCGAGCCCTCAACCCAATCGTTGTTCCAACCGCCCGATCCGCTGTCCCTTCTGATCTCAATAGCGCCCAATGCTTGTGGGCCTATGTCCCCCCCTGTAAGTGTCGGGCCGCTCCTTAGGCTAAACAAGGTTCGTTTGCATCGATTTTCGGTAGGCTTTTGGACGCAACGTTTTCACAAACCAAGGGAGCACTTCTGCGTGCATTCGGTGATTTGTATGCGCCTTCTTTTGAAGGTGTGTCTATAGCCATTTAGCGTGTGCTTTTGATGAGGGAGCTAAGCATGTTCTATATAGGTACAAATGCCTACACATCTTTGGGTACAATTCAGTCTAGACAACGCTGCACCGTCGCGGTACGTTTGGGGATGCGGCATGTAACGGCACTCACCCTGCACGTGAGAAGGGGCCACCTATATTGATGCTAGAGGACGGTTTGGGCGGAGCGCGTCCCACCCCCGCAGCATCGCAACGCGGGTTGCGGGGGTGGGCTAGCGGCCCGGCCATGCTCGGCGCCGAACTGCGCAGGCGGGTCCTCCGGGCCGTCCGCGTCGACCCGGACGTGATGCTGTACGCCGCGCGAGTCTCGGTCTGGGCGCGCTGGCTCGGCTGGCTCGTCGCCGTGTTCGAATTGGCCTATCGACCGGCGCTCTGGTACGCTACCGACAAGGAGTACCTGTTCCTGAGCGTGCCGCTGCTGGCGTTCAACGGGTTCGTCCACTACCGTCTCCGGACGGATCAGACGGTGACGTGGCGCTGGCTGTTCTTCCTCAGCGGCATGGATATCGCGCTGATCACTGCCATCGTCATCATCGGCGGCGACTTCCACCTCTTCAGCTACGTGGCCTACTATCCCGCCCTGGCGCTGTTCGCGGTCGTCTTCCCGTCCCTGTGGCTCAGCCTCGCCTGGGCGACGATGGCCGGGGCCGTCTATGCCGTCGTCAGCCTGACGGTGGGCTCCGGTCTCAACTTCGATTTGGGTCAGGAGAAGGCCCTGCTCGCCAGGGTGATGGCCATGTATGCCGTCGTCGCGTCCGTCAGCCTCATCGCCCGGTTCGAACGGGTCAGGCGACAGGAGTCCGCGGAACGGGAGAGGGAGCTGCTCCGGGAGCGCATTGAACTCTCCCAAGCCATCCACGACACGGCCGCGCAGACCGCGTACATGATCGGCCTGGGGATACGCAAGGCCATGAGGCTGGCCGGCGGCTCGAACGAGGAGCTGGCCGCCACGCTGGCCGCCACCGCATCGCTGTCGAAGGCGGCCATCTGGGAGTTGCGGCGTCCCATCGACGAGGGGCATCTCTTCGAGGGGAGGGAGCTGGGCCGGGTGCTCTGGTCGCACGTCGAGACATTTGAGAGGGTCGCGTCGGTCCCCGCCGAGATGGTGCAGTCCGGGACCGAGCCCCCGCTTGCCGTCGAGTCCCGGGCCCGCCTCTTCTCCATCGCCCACAACGCGCTCACCAACGCATTCCTGCACGCCGGGGCCGGCCGGGTCGAGGTCCGGCTGGACTTCGAGACCGACTGTATCCGGCTGTCCGTCTCGGACGACGGGGTCGGCCTGCCCGACGACTACGCCGAGCGCGGCCGGGGATTCAGGGGCATGAGGGCGGACGCCGAGCGGCTGGGCGGCAGGCTCATCGTGGAGACGGGCGGAGCCAATGGGGGAACTACCGTGACCTGCGAGACACCCTACCGATAGTTGCAGAGAGGAGACCGAGATGTCGTCGATGACACGGATCAAAGTGATGCTGGCGGACGACCATCCCATCATGAGGGACGGCCTGCGGGACGCCCTGGAGGGCGAGGGGGATTTCGAGGTGGTCGGATCGGCGGCAGACGGGGTTGAGGCGGTGAGCATGGCGCAGAGCGTTGCGCCCGAGGTCATCGTCATGGACGTGATGATGCCGCACAAGGACGGCGTGGACGCCTGCCGGGAGATTATGGAGCTGCTGCCGGATACGCGGGTGCTGATACTGACGGCCTCGACCACGGAGGATGCGGTCGTGGAGGCGATTGCCGCCGGCGCGACGGGCTATCTGCAGAAGGACTCGGGGCCTGAGGAGCTGGCGGAGGCGATTCGGGAGGTGGCCCAGGGCCGTCTGTGCATACCGGACAAGTCCATACGGCAGGTCTTCGCGATGATCCGCCGCCAGCGGGGGCTCGCCGCCAGGCGGGCCCTGAAAGCGCTGACCGACAGGGAGCGGGAGATGCTGCAGATGTTTGCCAGAGGCAAGTCCTACGCCCAGATCGCCGAGGCCAACGGCAACAAGGTCGTGACCGTCAGGAACTCGATCTACCGCATTCAGGACAAGCTGGGAGTCGATACGAAACAGGAGATGGTGGTCTGGGCCGTGAAGAACGGCCTGCTGGACGAGGTGGAGCATTGTGGGTGACGCCGCCTTGCTTCGGCCAGCAGGGGGACAGACCGGCGCGACCGAGCCAGTCCCAATGGATAACGATTCCTCTCTGGGCCGTCTGTCGACGCCAGGTGGATGTTGACCTACGGCCAACTGTTGCTCCGTGTCGGCTATCGGATGCCGAAGGAGGAGGGACCGGGAACGGAGTAGGGCGCCCCGGTACGCTGGGCGGAGAACGAAGGGGTGGCCAACGCCCAATCTGCGATGCGCGTTCCTTGATAGTCCATGTATGCGGACCTCGCTTGTTGCGAGATTCCTAACAGTGTATTGATTATCTTTCCGTATTTATCACATTCTTACCTTACAGTATGGACCTAGCGAGGCGTATGCCGTGGAAGCCAAGAAAAAGAGGCTCACCTTGGACTTGGACCCCACCTTTCAGCGGCGGCTCAAAGCCATCGCCGCACTCAAAGGCGTCAGCATGCGAGGGTACTGCCAAGCTGTCATTGATCGGGAGTTGACAAGGGATGAAGCCACCGGCATGGCTGGGCTGTTGTCGGACAAGGCGGACCATGAGCTCTTTGCAGAGCTCCGGCAGGAGATATTCGGCGGGAAGCCTCTCCCTGGAAGTTCCGCCGACTTGATCCGGGAGGCCCGTGAGATCAGGGATGCCGAAACCGTGGGGTGAGCGTGAACGGGTCCGTGGTGGTCGATGCAAGCCTGGCGGTCAAGTGGCTCGTTGAGGAGGACGACTCTGACAAGGCCCACGCCGCCCTCCAGTCCTGGGTTGCCCAGGACATCACCCGCATCGCCCTGCATCTCATGCCTTTCGAGGTCGCCAACGCTCTCCACCGGCGAGTGTTGCGCGGCGAACTGAACGTCGGTGACGGTATTCGCATGATCGCGAGGCTGCTTGCCTCGCGGCTCGAACTCCATCAGCCGCCCGAGCTGCATGTCAAGCCCTTCAACTTGCAAGCCAACTTAAGCAGAACGCGGCCTACGACGCCTACTACCTGGCGCTGGCGGAGAGTGTCGGCTGCGAGCTGTGGACCGCAGACGAGAGGTTCTACCGGGCGCCAGGCCAAAGCATTGACAACGTACGCTGGTTAGGGGAGTTCGTTGCGCCGGAGTAGAGGGGTAGGGCTGATTCGAATGGGCAACGCCCCGGAGTTCGGTCTCGTCCTCCGGCTTGCCCTATTGGAAATCTGAAGACTCCGAGGGCCTAAGTGTCCGTTTAGATAGACTACAACGAACCCCGGTACGCCCAGGCTGCCGCCGAGATTCTGCGGCGGCATGATAATGGCGAGCCTGAGGCGAACATCACCAGCGCTGTGCGTGATTTCCTCATCGTGACGGGGCTCGTGAGGGCCGATGGGATCGTTGAGGAGAACCCGCCCGCACAGAGTTCGCGCCGCGCCGTTGACCTTGCCGCCCTCGACACCTTCATCAAGTTCAAGCGCCGGATCGGGACTGCGGAAGGCTTCAACCCGAATGCCGAGTACGTCCAGAAACTCGACGACTACTTGGAGCAGTCAGGGGAGCAGCGCCGGGTGCGCATGGGCATCCTCACCGACGGCAAGCGACGGCTGCTGCGCTGGCCCAACTCCGGTCCGGTCAGGACGGCCCTGCCCTATGCCTTTACGCTGCATGACGCAGACCGCTGGATCACCCTCTTCGAGTGGCTCTGCGACCATGCTCTCTCCGCAGAAAGAGACAAGCAGCCGTCCCGCTCCGCCATCGCACAGCGCTTCGGCCCAACGGCCCCAACATATGAGAGGGACATAGCAGCCCCCAAGTCCCCCTACGAACAGCACGCGGACTCCGGCGCCATCAGAGTTAAGAGACAGCTTTGGGAGCATCTGCTCACGGCAGCCTTGGGTGAGATCGCCCGGTCAAGCGCGCAACTGGACGACCTCTTCGTGCGACACACTTACCTGAGCGCCGTCATCGGCATGGTCGTCCAAGCCTCCTTCGGCGGCGACATTAGGCGCTTGGCGGAGAATGTTCCGGCAGACCTGCTCCTTGGACGAGACTTTCGAAGCAAGACTGGTCTTCAATGTGTCGTGGAGTCGGACTTCTTCGCGTGGCCAACCGAGGTGGGCGGGCTGCCACTGCTCAGGACCATTGCCCGTCGTATAGCCAGGTTCAAGTGGCAGGAGGCTCCCAACAATGTAGCGTCCATACTTTGTCATACCAGCCGACGAGCGCCGTCAGCTGGGGGAGTACTACACCCCCGACTGGCTGGCGCGCGCCAGCGTGCGGGAGGTGGTGACCGACCCCCTGGAGCAGTACGTCCTCGACCCGGCTTGTGGCTCCGGCGCCTTCGTCGCCGAAGCCGCCAACAAGACCTCCCTTGACCCTAAAGAAGTGTTGGAGTGGCTGCGCTTTTCCGTCGCCGGCATTGACGTTCACCCAGTGGCGGTGCATCTGGCTCGGGCCGCATGGGTACTGGCCGCCCAACCAGCAATCAAGGCCGCCGTCGAAGCTGGCTTTGCAGCCAACGTCACCGTTCCTATCTGCCTGGGAGACTCGCTACAGCTTCGGTTCCGCGCCGGCGATATGTTTGCCCAGCATAACGTCACAGTCCAAGTGGACGATGTCGTGAACACAGAGCTGGTCTTTCCCGTGAGCCTTGTAGAACAGGCTGAGACCTTCGACGGCCTGATGGGTGACATCGCCCTAGCAATCGAGAAGCGGGAAGACCTTCCTTCGCACTTGATGACCATCACATCACGGACCCCAGCGAGAGGCAGACCTTAGAGAAGACAATCGCCGCTATGGAGCAGCTACACTCCGAGGGCCGCAACCACATCTGGGCATACTACACTCGCAATTTGGTGCGCCCGGTAGCCATCGCCCAAAGCAAAGTGGATGTGATAGTCGGCAATCCCCCTTGGCTGATCTACCGCAACACGGCCAGCACCTTGCGCGACGAACTGGAAAGGCAGAGCAGGGATCTCTACAACATTTGGGCGGGAGGCAAGTATGCAGCCGTTCAAGACATAGCGGGTCTGTTCTACGCTCGGTGTACTGATCTGTACTTGAAAGACGGTGGGCACATCGGCATGGTGATGCCGCATAGTGCGCTTCAGACCGGTCAATACACGAAATGGCGCACAGGTTCATGGTGGGCCGGCCGTGGTGGGCGCGTTCTGACAGTGGACTTCAGTCAGAAGACGGCGTGGGATTTGGAAAGACTGGAACCCAACAACTTCTTCCCGGTTCCTGCGTCGGTGGTGTTTGCACAGCGCACCGGCCTGGGAGCCAATGCGAGGCGCCTGGCTGGCGAGGTGGAATGCTGGCTAGGCACACCCGGTTCGTCAGATGTCCGACGGGTTCCCGTTCCCATGACAGATGTCTCGGCTAACATTATCTCGCCTTACGATGGCTATTCCCGTAAGGGAGCGGACATCTATCCACGTTGTTTCTTCTTTGTAGAAGAGACTATCAACCCTTCCGTAGTTCAGGCTGGCCAAACGGTCACTGTCAACCCCCGTCGCGGCTCTCAGGATAAGAAGCCTTGGCGCAACCTCGATCTTACTGCCATTTCCGAACAGACTCCAGATGTCCAGGCTTCGCCGGGTGCTGTCGTTGAACGGGTCGCCCGACTGGCAACGGCAACACCTCGACGGGAACCTGATCCACTTCGGGATGTACACCAGCCTGACGCCGCCTACGAGGGGACCGGAACAAAGCGCCAAGCGCCGGGAGTTCGAGGAATACAAGCTGCATCTGGAGAAAGAATGGGGGAGACTTGTGGACCGACTGCGCAGCACCGGCAACTGGCCCGCCACAGGGGGCCCGGAGATGCTATGTCGGTGGGACATGCACGGGGCTCCGCCGGATATCCTGGTCACGAACTACTCCATGCTTGAGTACATGCTCATCCGCCCAATTGAGAGTCCTATCTTCGACATGACGCGGGCTTGGCTCAAGGGAGGGGATGATCGAGGCGTCACTCTCGCGCTGGACGAGACCCACACGTACACTGGAGCCAAGGGCACTGAGGTGGCGCACCTCGTGCGCCGGCTGAAGGAGAGGCTGGGAATTCGGCCGGACTCGAACAAGTTCCGTGGCATTGCCACCAGCGCATCGATTCCGAACGTGCAGAGCACCGAGTGCGACTTGACCACGTTCACGTCGGACCTGTTCAGAGAACCGCCGAACAGTTTCACCCTTATACACGCAGGTGTCTCCGGCGAGGAGCCACTTGAACGGCACGCCGACTCTCTGTCGCTGAAGGCTTTCGCAGAGTTCCACGACACTTTCTTACACAGTGCCCCCTGTCCCAGCATGTATGCTCTGTCCATTTCCTTGGGACTGCCTCAGCCCGATCAGAGGGAAGACGGGCAGGTGGCGCTTCACCAACTCTTGTCCGACAACGAAGACCTACGGTGGGTCAGGGCGCGAACGGCCTGGAACGCAACTAGGCTGTCCGAGCTTGCTCAAGAATGTTGGCCGAATGCTGAGCGAGATGCTCAGGAACGTGCAATGGCGGGACTCCTCGCTGCAGGAAGTTTCGCCCGGCCGATGCCGCTCCCGGACACGCCGCCAATCCTCTCCATGCGCCTACATGCGTTCTTACGGGGGTTGCCGGGATTCTGGGCGTGTCTGAACCCAAACTGCTCCGAGGTGCCGAAGGAGTTTCGAGGGGAGAGAATCGTAGGGAGGATTTATACGGATCCCCGACCATGGTGCTCGGAGCGCTGCGGCGCCCGGGTACTGGAGGTGTTCTCATGCCGAAGATGCGGTCTGTTGGTCGTGGGCGGTATTCCCGACAGCGGACCCGGAAGCCTGTGGCCCTGGAGCGACGACTTCAGCGGAGAGCCCAAGAGAAGCGAAGACAGCCCGTTTCCGACGCAGTGCCCCCGATGCCAGAACTACCGCAGATTGGATGGAGGCAGAGAGATCATCGAGCCCCTGAGAACCAGAGGGCCTCGTTCCATCTCCGTGGTGATGGAGGACACTCTGAGGGTCCAGCCGGACATTGCAGGACCCAATGGAACTGCCGGACGCAAGGCCCTCGTCTTCTCGGATTCGCGGCAGGATGCGGCGCAGATCGCCGGCGACCTAAGGAGAGACCATCGGTATGACGTCTTTCGGCAGTTACTCTACAGGGTCCTGCACAGGTGCCGAGGGTGCGACGGCTCGGGATTTCTCCGGAAGGAAACCGCATACGAGATCGGGCGTGAGACAAGTCTCACCAAGACAGTCTGTGACGAGTGCGGAGGAGTTGGGTACAGCCCGACACCCCGCCCGATTCCCTATAGAGAATTGCGGAGCGAGGTGATCGATCTCCAGATAGACCGGGAGATCAATCCAACAGACGGTCATCTGCCCGACGCCTTCGAGAGACTCGATGATAACCATAGCGCATTCTACGCCGAAGCAATGGTCTCCTTCGACATCGCCGCCAGGCGGGAGATCGCCCAAGCCGACTTCGGGCTGGAGCCGCTGGGTCTCGCAATGTGGTCGGCAAAGCTGCCTGAGCGAACGGGACAGCTGGAATCGCTGAGCCAGGATGAGACACACTCGCTCTTGAGAACAGTGGCCCGCATCCTGGCTACCGAGAACATTCTTCTGCCTCCGGAGCCGCTGAAACCATAGGAGTGGCCCTTCGACCACAGAATGCAGCCCTATGAGAGACAAAGAATCGTCCCTGGAAATCGTCGCCAAGGCGATAACATAGTTCCCTACAACCTCCAGCCTTATAGGAAGTTGGGCAGGTACGTTGGCGCAATAGCCCGCACACTGGTCGCCGCAGGGCGAATCCAGGATGCAGACAAATGGTTGGAGGAGTTGCATTGGCCCTTGTGGAATGCCCTGAAGGGCTTCAAGATTCTGGTTTCAGCCGGTAAGAGAGTCGGCGACCAAGTTCCTTACGGAATTCGCATCGACTCATTCGAACTGCGGCCCGTCGACGACACCGTGTTTAGGTGCACCGCCTGCTCATACGTGATGGGAGAGGCCCTACTGGGCGTGTGCTACAGATGCGGCCAGACCTGCGGAACAAGTCGAGGCGACATCTATCCAGAACTTCTACCGCAGGGCCGCCATGTTTTCCGGGTCCGGCTATCCCGATCCATTCCCCATACAGGCGGCGGCACACACGGCAGTCGTCGGAAGGCGTGAGGCGCGAAACATCGAGAGGTGGTTCCAGAATCTCTTCCACGAGTCCGAGCACAGGGAGGACCACCGGATCGGCATTCTCTCGGTGACGACGACGATGGAAATGGGTATCGACATAGGCAGCCTGTTGAGTGTGGGCCTGCGGAACGTAGCCCCGACCGTCGCAAATTACCAGCAGCGGGCTGGCCGCGCAGGACGCAGAGGCAGCGCGGTGGCAACCGTGGTCACCTACGCACTCGACCGCAGCCACGACCAGTACTACTTCCATCGTCCAAAGGACATTGTCTCCGAACCTCCGCGCATGCCAGTCCTCTACCTGGAGAATGAGGTGATCGCGCGAAGGCACGTGCGCTCCCTCATTCTCGGCGACTTCTTCCTGGGGTGGTTGAACAGGGGCGCCTCTGTAGGTCTTTTCGGAGCTTGGGGAACCGTGGCACGATTTCTGGTGGGCGGTGGGCACACGGAACTGGAAAGGCACATCAACGAGAACCGGGCTGCGTTGCTCGAGCGAGCCGGCGCAGTGGTCGATGGGTCCATGAAGGACCGGATTGGAGAGTGGTTGCTGGTATTGCCCGACGAGGTGGAGAACGTCGCACGTGGTTCGGGCGCAAACGATGACCTGCTCGAATCGTTGATGCTGGCCGGCCTGCTCCCCAAGTACGCCTTCCCCGTAGATGTGGTCAAGCTGTCGATTCCAGAGGAGGAGGAACAGGAAGACCTCTACGAGTCCCAGGACTTCTACTCCGGCATTCCGCGAGACCTGCAAATCGCTCTCACTGAATACGCCCCTGGTGCAGAAGTCTTACAGTGGAGGTTCCCGAAGACGTACATATATCGCAGTGCCGGGATCTACGATCCCTCCGCGCAGCATCCCGACTATGCGCCGGAAGAAAAACTGAACGAGTGCAAGAGGTGCCGGGCGGTAACCCTGACCCACTCTCAAGCAGGGCCACTGGACGAATGCCCTGAGTGCGGCAGCCCCGAATTGCTCAACATGCCGTATCTGAGACCTCGTGGATTCACCGTGGATGCTGCTCTTCCGGAGGGAGGGAGGGAGAGAAGACTACAGGTCCGGCGGGCGGGAGCGAGCCGGGTTCACACCTCCGGCTCAACTCCTGGTAGGCGCCAACGCCGTCACTAAAGGACATAATAATCCGTCATTTGCCCCTGGGCTCTACTCGTCCGTCCATGTCGGCGATCTCTTCATGCGGAACATGGGGCCAGATCGGGCAATGCCCGGATTCGTCCTATGCCCCGCCTGCGGAAGGCATATGGATGCCGATAACGCCGGTGAGCACACCTATCCGGCTAATGTCCCACCTCACAGAGGATTCCGGCGAGGGCCGCGAGCAGGACAACCCTGTCCTAACAAGGATGAGTTCGACAACAGGGTTGTGCTCGGACACCGGTTCAACTCCGAGGTGATCCTGTTGGCCGTCGATATGCCGGAATTCCTCGACGCTCCCATGATGGAGCCATCCGGTAGGGCGGTGTGGTACTCGTTTGGGACACTTATGGCGGAAGCGGCAGCAAGGTATCTCCAGGTGAGACCCGAGGAGGTGCAGGTAGGCGTTCGCCCGACGCGAGACCCCCTCGGCCGCGTTCAGGGAGAGGTCTTCATCTACAACAACGTACCCGGAGGAGCCGGTTACGCACGGGCAATCCAGGACAGCCTGGGACAGATCAGCAAATCCATAACCTCCTTGACCGCGAGTTCTCAGTCTCAGTGATTGAGTATCTGTTGGACGATCGACGCCCCAGCCTGAGCAGGGAGCACGGGGTGGGGTTGGCAACCAGAGTCGAAGAGTATTTGCGGCCCGACTGGGCCTTGGTGGGTGAGAGCGAGTGCGAGTGCCCAGAACAGTTCGGCGCAGCGTTCCAGGCAGGCAGGGGTGTCCGGATTGGAATTCAGCCTATCCACACCCTTTCGGCCCGCCCTACGTCTGCCAAACTGGAGATGCTGCGAGAAGAGACGGGCATCTTTCCCCGGGTCTATACCAGCTTTGACCTGCTACGTAGGCCGTCCTGGGTGGCGAACGATCTACTCCGATTCGCCAGACGCTGATGAACTGGACGAAGCAAATGCTGTTGCCGGAAACAATCGATGTCAGCACAGAGGCCGTCCTGGATGGCGTCGTGTCCAATGGTCATCGGAATGGAGCGGCGCCGGAATGTGCGGACGTCCTGTCAACGCCCATTGACCGCGACTTGCTGCGTAGCGAGATAAAACGCCACCTCGAAGCGATTGGTCTGAACGGCAGCCGCCCTCAAGGAGTGCTAGCGAAGGACGCCATCCGAGACATCCACCGGTTTCACAGGGAGGCAGCCCAGCAGCGAATTCACCGAGCGTTGGGCAACAAGATCGACCTGTCCCTGGAAGAGATCGCGAATGGAGACGAGGTGGACCCGGCGAATATCCGCCCTGAACTCGTAGAGGCGCGTTCCGATGCTCGCACTGGAGACATCTTCAGATTCGCCTCACTCCTGTCGTCGAGCTACAAAGGCTGGGCGCCACCACGGGCTACGGTCACTTTCAGATCACGGACGATCTGTTCAGCCACTCAGAAGTAGCAGTGATGAGTCCGATTAAAGATTCCACAGGACAGTCGCGATATGTGGACGACTACCTTGGCCAAGCAGATTCCGCACCCCTCAAGCGGGCTTCCAGGCACTTTGGACAGATGCGGGGCAAGATCAACTCTTGCAGAACCAGGGCAGAGTTCGACGAGCTTTTCTGCGAATGGAGCTGAGGCAGGTTATGAGATGCTGAACGGCGAAGGCAGAGAGCAGGAGGAGCCGTGACCAAGGATGAACGACCGGACAGGGCAACCGCTACGCTTGTCGCGTTGCTCGGCCCATCCTACCGTAAAGTGCTTTCAGCGAGAGCTTTGGTTGGCTTAAAGGACTCGCAATCACAACTCGAAGGCCGTACTGACTGCGACCGAACTGGGACCGGGAAACTATCTATGCTCCAAGCGGCTTTCGACGGTCCTGAGTTGACAACCATCCCTCGATGGAAGGCTACAACATTTGTTGAGTGCTATCTATGATATACATCAGCCAAGTCCACCTCAAGAACTACCGCCGTTTCCACGACGAAACGATTCCTCTTCGCCCCCATTCCGTTCTCATTGGCGAAAACAATGCAGGCAAAACGTCGCTGCTTGAACTCCTTGACTTCCTCTTGAACCCCACGCGAAGGGGCCTTTTCATTGCGGACACCAACCTCAGCCATGGCATGGATATTGAGACCACCCCCATTGAAGTGACGTTGACACTCAGTCCCTGGCCGGGTGACCAGTTCGAATCAGCCGAACGGGGAATCCTAGATCCACACGTGGATATCTATGACGGTGGTAAGGAGCGCGTCTTGCTGAGGGTCGTCCATCAGTTCGACGTAGAGCAAGGCGCTACAAGGACCGCCTTTCGCTTCATTAAGGCCGACGGTGAAGATGATGGAGGATTCTCCCTTGTAAAGAGGAATGACATTCCATTCTTTACCATAGCCGCCATGAGAGACCCTTCACGGGAACTCGGGGAAAGGAGAGGCACATGGGCGCGGCTCATGAGCATATTGGAAGTCGAGCAATCGAAGCGGGATGAGGTTCGCGCACTGGGAGAAGAGATAGGTAACAAGGTGTTGGAGACTGTCCTTGGAGATAAGACTTTTGAGGAGGCAAAACGAGTTCTGGCAGGTGTGATCGGTGCCGCGTTGTGGTCGAATGGTCAACGCGAATTGTCATTATCTGCAACCCCTGCGGACTATCGTGATTTGTTGCGTAGCCTTGAGATACTCGTCAAGAACCCTGGCGATACGGAAGCGATGTCGATACTAAGCCAGGGAGACGGTACTCAGAGCATGGCTGTGGCCGCTTTGCTTCTTTCCTACGTGGTCGCTTTGGGATACCAGGATCCAAAGGTTGCAATCGAGGAGCCGGAGAGCCATCTCCATCTTCATTCAGTCCGCAGTTTCACGAGGTACTTAAGCAGTCTGCAACACCAGACAATCATCTCGACTCATTCGACATTCGTGACCGGCGTGGCGGATCCGGAAGAGATCGTCCTCCTCAAACGCAGAGGGGCGCGCTCGATTGCACAAACAATAGAACCGGGGCATCTCACCGGGGCTGAGAAGCTCCAGCTATCGAGCCATATCCACGGGGCCACGAGCGAGTTCTTCTTTGCGAAAGCCGTCGTCTTAGTTGAAGGAGCGAGCGAAGTTTCGACTCTACCTATCTTCGCCAAAGCGCTGGGGATCGAGCTGGACCGACTCGGCATCTCCGTGATTCCCGTCCAGGGACACCACAACTTCAGGCCGTTTGTCCGGCTGTTCCAGCCGAACGCCTTGGACATCAAGCACATGATGATTTGCGACAACGACCAGGCCGCGGTGGTGGCGGCAAGGCTCCTCAAGGAGCTTGGCTTGTGTGGTGGCGCAACGGAGCCCTCTAATCTGGAAGCCAACCGGGAACCACTCGAGGCGTTAGGGATGTATTTTCTGCCCCACGGCAACTTCGAGGACTATCTTCTCCAGGAGGGCCACGCCTCGGCGTATGTTCAGGCAATTGACCAACTTCACCATGCTGCCCGATTTGCTTCTTACGTAGCATCTTGGGCTAGAGGGGACGCAGCCTATGCCGCGCAGCACCTCCTGCTCCACCACCAACTGCACCACGCCGGTCAGTATGTAAAACATCACCCCAATTCCGGCTACCATGAGCACCATCGTAAAAAGGCGCCCGTTTGAGGAGAGGGGATTGACCTCCCCATAGCCTACTGTGGTGAAAGTGAGGACCACCATGTAGACGACGTCTACAAGAGACCACCCCTCGATGAGCATGTAGCCCACCGTTCCACCCACCACCACAAGGGTCAACACCGCCCTCGCAAGCTACACCTTGACTACCCAAACTGTGAATCTCATGAATCGCAGCCACTACCCTCACAGCAGGCGTCCCCCGGTCTCCGCACCCCACACCCCATTGCCCCCGAACGCCCACCCCTAACACCCGCTATCGAAATCCACCCACCCCCAATCCCCCCCGTACAGACAAAACACAATCCCACGCCTACCCAGCTAGATCGAACAGGCCCTTCCTGTCAACCCCAAAGCCCTTTGAGCAGGATGGAGAGGGGTTGCGGGCCGTGGGTTTCTATATGATCGTTTTTCCTCGCTTCCAATGCTAATGGAATCGTAACTATCGTAACTATTGAAAGACCAGCGTCTCTTCCTACCAACTTCCAGCCGCTGGCACGCTGTTGGCCCAAGTTAAGGAATCGTGCATTCGAATACCTTCAACGTGGTGCTGTGTCCTTAAAATGAATTAAAGCCGAGATTTTGGCTAACGCTCTTGAACGCGAGCCAGAGTATATCTCACGCCGATATCTTTCCCCGCATTTGGGGCATCTGATATCTGGATCTGTCTTTTTTCTTTCCACCTCTTGCATAAAGCCCGATCCCAAAATACCCGCGGGTAAGGCAAAGATCCCAATACCTAGAATCGCCATTACACCCGCTATTACTCGGCCCAATAGCCGTGCTGGGCGGACAGCAACGCCGTCATGTCCTCGGCGACCCTTTCGTCTAGGCCAACTATCTCGGCGATTACGTATTCGACAGAGTCACCTCTGCGCTCCCATCTCCCCTCACTCGCCTCCAAGTGTTCGTATGGCTCACTCGGATAGCTAGGGGTAAGCTCAAAGTGTTCTTGCAGTACATCATGAGTACGGTCAGCAAGATTTTCCAGCGTCATCGCTTCTCTCGAATCGCCTCAATAATGACATTCAGTGAGATCGCATTGAGCCTTCACTTCGGACGCTAAGAACTGGTCGCCGATGCACTCGTGGCAGACATTCTTGGTATGCTCATTTCTCATGGTCAGTTGGTAGTCCCTTTAATTGTTCAGTCTTTTTCAGCAGGGGTACTCTTTGACTGTTCTCGCGGATCGTCTGCTTTCGGTGTCAGGTTTCCCCATTTCAGTAAGAATCGCCTCAATGGGTCCGAAATTACCGCGCTCAACAGGACACCAACGATAGTTAGAGATACAGCCGACCAGATTTGGCTGAGTTCCAGCATCGGGGGAACGACAAAGGCAACCAGAATGACGGGGGAAAACAAGATGACCATTGCGAACGCCTGCGTCCCTGGGCCGCTCAATGGGCACTCTTTCCGTCGTTCGGCGAAGGCAAGAGTCCACCGCGCTACCGGCGCCCAGAAGACACCGACGAATAAGACCGTCGGCAGCGGTAATATCAGAATCTCCAGCCAACCGCCAACTCCACTAAATGCTGCAATCCAGTAAATCATCATTGCTACCATCGCAAGTATCAACCCGGTTAATAACAGCAAGCTGCCGCCCATCAGTTGCCAGACCAGCGGGCACCATAGAAGCACTGCCACCAACATAAAAGCATTCAATGACAAGACAGGCAAATTGAACTTGTGGCCTATTGCGAACAGGGATGCAAGCACAATGAAGAGCGCGAACCAAAGCAGGTCCCCTCTCGACTTCCAGGGCCTCGGTGCAGATAACAACTCTGCCACCGGCATCATTGCAACAAGTACGCTTAGCAAGAGGCGGACGGACAGGTCATCAATCAAGCCAGAATACCAAGTTAGTGCGTAGACTGGCACGCCATAAACTACGCTGACCAGAAAGACACCGGGGAGCCGAGGACGAATACAGGAGAACCGAAGACGAATAGACTCGTAAGCCCTGTTGAAGATGGCAAGTTTCATTGTCCGTTAGTACTCCCTGTACGGCTTCCGGTAGCCGACGCGCGGCTCGTTGAAGATGTAGGTTGGGTTGTCCGCGTCGTCGCCAAGCTTGCGACGCAGCCTCCTCACGATGGCCCGCACCGGGCCAGAGCCGTCTGACTTGTCCTGGCTTCCAGACCCGTCGAAGCTGCTACTCATGGGTCATGAGCCGGCCGGCGTTGGCCGAAAGCTCAACTGCAAAAAAGTGGAGCTGAGGGGATTAGGATTTAGCTTTGAAAACGGCGTGTTTTGCCAGTTATTCCCACAATTGTTACCACAATTGGACTTGAAGCAACTAAGTGATGTACCCGTGTTGGATCCCCTCGGGAAAAGATCGAGTCGAGTTCGGTGGCGTTGTGTAATGGCCAACAAACCTGTAGATGTTTCAGCCCAACAGAGTAAGACCGATGAGGAACGATTGGGCAATATTAGATCCATGGACGTCAATTGGAAATGTCTCAACGTTTGGTAACTGTGATGATACGCAATGGGCAATCCGGGAAGATATCTCCTGAGGCAACGTGCCGGCAAGAATGATTGTCGTTGTTCACCTCAGTCACGTCATGCACGTTCGCCGGCGTCGTAGCCACACTGCGCACCACCTCCGTCTCTGAGTCCACGCCTATGTACAGCTTCATTCCGAAGTGCCACTCGTTGCCCTTCTTCGTCTGATGTATCTCAGGGTCCCGCTCCCCAGCCCGGTTCTTCCTCGACGACGGCGTCTCTATGATGCTTGCGTCCACTATTGTGCCCGACTAAAAACGCAGTACCTGTGACTCCAGATGGTCGTTGATTTCCTGGAACAGCCCCACGCCCAACTCGTTCTCCTCCATCAGATGGCGGAAGTTCAGTATGGTCGTCTCGTCCGGCAGCGGTCCCTTTAGCCTCAACCCTACGAACCGTTTCACCGACTCCACCTCGTAGAGCAGGTCCTCCATCCCAGGGTCACTCAGATTGTAGAACAGCTGCACACAGTGTATCCGCAGCATCGCCGACAACTCATAGGGCCGACGCCCTCGTCCTGCCTTGGGATAGTGCGGCCGGATCCCCTCCTCCAACTCCTCCCATGGGATTAGGCCCTCCATCCGCTCAAGGAACTTTTCCGGCCGAGTCTTTTGCTTCTTGCCCTCGTATTTCAGCTCCGCAAATGTCGGTTGATCCTTCAAGTTAAACCAATCTCCCCCAGACCACTGTGCTAACCTTCACGATACCGTTGACACGCTTAAACTTGTTCAGAGTATCCCTAGAATCGGAGAAGATCAAGCGGACCAGATAGTCGAAGAGTTAGACGTGCCATGCAATGCTGTTTGTAAGTCGTAGGGGCGGCAGTTTAGCTCACAAAAAATGGAGGAGACAAGAAGATGAAGCACCTTTCGGTGATTGCAATCCTGGTTTCTTTAGGCGCGATTGGAATTGCCTCAACAAGTTTACTAAGAGCGTGTCTAATAAATCCCTTTGTTACCCCGAGCGCTCCATGTCACCTTGAGTGAACCCGAAGGGCCTGGAGTTGGAGAGGCGGACTTCGTTGCCTAACAGACGTTTATGCTTCGCTCCACCGACGTCCTTTTTAGACACCCTCTAAGACAACAAGACCATCTAACGTTTAGTGAAGGCTTTGAACTGGTCACGCTTATTGCACTGATACTTGTGACTGGGTGGTATGCCTACTCTACCTACGGCATCCAAACGGCGACAGCAGATCACGTTGCAGCTACTCGTGAACAGGCAGAGAACAGTCGACGCGCGACGGAAATCGCTTTGAATGCTACCAAGGGTGCTGTTTTACCAATAGTCATGCTAAGTCCTGGTGCGCGAAGTTGTATAGAGACCGCACCAGGGAGGATGCATACTCAAACTGCAAAGTTCCATTATAAGAACATAGGTAAGGGCACTGCATTGAATCTTAGAGTCTGGCTCAAGTACTCCTCGGAGGAGTTTGGAGACGATGCAGGGAGCACTACCTGTCAAATCTATGCCCTTGGTTCGGGTGAGGAGGGGCAATACGAGTGGAAGTCAACTCAGGAGAGCCTGCCTCTGCCGGAGCAATCTTTTGGCTTTGATGTCATTGCAGAGTATGCGGACATCTATAGAAGGAAGTTTCGGTCAACACTTTTCTTGATCTCTGCATACGAAAGAGATTTTTCCTTCATTGAAGTCATGGAACTTGGTGCCACATAGCGAACCAGCAAAGAGTGTTGGCAACCGCAAATTCGGGACGCTTTGGACGCCGAGAGATCAAGAGTAGATTAGAGGCTAGACAAGCCCTCTCAGAGCTTGGTTGCACCGCCTACCAAGTTAGTAGTTTGAGCCTGCGTCTCCCCTCTGCGTAGTATGAATTCCTCCTGCCGGCTTCCGAGTCATCCCATAGGGTGTCGTTCCCCTGGGCCTTGTGATTGCTGGGATATTGGTTGCATCTCACGAAAGCAACAATCGTCGCCTCCAACTCAGAAGGTATTTCGCCGGGCATCTGGTTCAATTCTTTCTTCAGAAATTGGTGGTAATGCTCCAGCTTGTCGATGGCCTAAGGATGAAAATGACTGGCGAAGATGTGCCTGATGCCTACAATGCGCACGTAGCCCTGAAAATGTCTATCGCCAGAAGTTATCCAGGCATGAGACGGCGCGGAATAAAGATCGGCATGGATGGGAAGAAAAGGTACCGGGACCACATCCTAGCGGAACGGCTGCGGAGCCGGTGAAGTAGGAGTAGGTGCACCTGAAAGCCTACGTCAACGCCGTCGAGGCTGGGAGATTCTGGGAGCCAACTTTCGGTCTACAACTGCCAGAGCCCCCGCCAGCCTTGGGATGCAGTACCTCGGCAATCGTGCTCCGCAGGAGCCGGACAGCGGCAGAGCAGGAGTCGAATGAGAGGGGGTGCTCTGAGTATCTGTTGTTGGTATCATGTGCAGAAGCGACAGGGACCTCTCTTATCTCGGCCTTAATGCCGTCGATATAGCTAAGTTCTCCTTGCTGAATACTGAACTATTCCGGTAGTGTGGCGAAGAATTGCCTAAACCGCGTCGAAATCACCAGGGACAGCTCTCATTTTCCTCTCATGGACAAATGCTGTCAGTAATCCTTCGATCCTCTTCATCAATTCGTCCAACCAAAGCCTACGATTCATTTTGGCGATTCGCCATGGAACGCCAGGAGGTTTTCTTTAGAAAGTTGCAGAAAGCACATCCGCCGTGGACATCGGATCCGATCATCGCACGCTACAAGTTCACGAATGCTTACCGGGCATCGGATCGCGTAAGTCAGTACCTCATCCGGAATGTCATTTATAGCGGCGACCAAACACCCGAAGAGGTTTTCTTCCGAACCATATTGTTCAAGATCTTCAACAGAATCGAAACTTGGGAGCTTTTGGAGAATAGCTTTGGAAGAATCAGCTTTAGCTGTTTTTCCTTCCGCAAATACAACGAAGTCTTGACGAAGGCTATGTCCTCAGGCGGACGAATATACTCCGCTGCCTATATGATGCCTTCAGGCAAGAATACGTTCGGATTCAAGGCCAAGCATAGCAACCACCTTAAATTGTTGGAGCGCATGATGGCCGATGGTGTCCCTCAGCAGATTGCGAATGCTCCCGCCATGGAGAGAGCTTTCGAGATTCTCCGAATGTACCCAACGATTGGAGATTTCCTTGGGTATCAATTTGTGACTGACTTGAACTATAGCAAAATCTGCGATTTCTCTGAAATGGAATTTGTAGTCCCTGGGCCGGGAGCCTTAGACGGCATCCATAAATGCTTTAGCGACTTGGGCGGATTAGACGCGGCTGAGATCATTCGCTTGGTTGCAGTCCATCAGGATGAAGAATTCGACAGGTTGGGACTCGATTTTCGTTCGTTGTGGGGTAGGAAGCTGCAGTTAATAGACTGCCAAAACCTATTCTGTGAACTTTCCAAATATGCAAGGGTCGCGTATCCTGAACTAGTCGGTATGAATAGTCGCACGCGCATCAAGCAACTCTATAGGCCATCCATGGAAACAATTGATTATTGGTTCCCTCCCAAATGGGGCATTAATGAGCTTTTGTCTGACTGTTGAGAATCTTAGGCATGTTCTGGTGCCCAAGGACACTTTAGTAGGAGGCCGCAACGGTGATCCTTAGTGGCGAGTTAATCTTAGAACGTCTCCAAGATGGTCAGATTTTTGAACAGGGCACGTGGGATCCAAATTCGATAAAGGAAGCCTCGTATGCTTTACGCATCGCGAGCGATGGACTATTGGTCAACGGCCAATTTTTTGACCCTGGCGAGTTCTATGTTGGCAACTTCATAGCAATTGAACCTGGCAAAATCGCGATTCTTTCCACATTGGAACGTCTAAATATGCCAATCGATTTGGTAGGAAAAGTTGGAGTTCGATTCGACGCTGCCGTTAAAGGTTTGACCGGGCTAATGGGTATACAAGTTGATCCACTATATGGGCACGGAAAGAATGATGAGCGATTGTTCATTAGAGTGGCTAATCTGGGAAACGATACTGTAAAGTTCTTGCCTGGCGATGTTGTGTTTACGTTCGAACTTCACGAAATAAGTGGAACCGTTAAGGCTCCTTCTCCGGAGAAACAACCAACATGGAGCCGCATCAAGCAGTTGTTGTCAACTCAAGATGACGCAAGTTGGAGTTACGTGACGCAAGTCCAGACTGAAACGGTGAAGGTTAAGAAGGTGCTATCGTCTGAACTAAAGAAAGTTAGGGAGTACCTCCAGCCGTTGGTAATGTTTGGGATTTTCTTGGTTGCCGTGACGATTCTCGGAGTTTCCTTGACAGTCATCGTTAGTGGACGTGACTCCCCAGAGGTATACGTTCCGAGCTGGGTCACGGGCTGGGGGTGGATTCTGCTGATGGTTACCCTAAGTGCGGCAACTCTTGCAACGGCTGCAATTGGGGTATTTACAGTATGGCGCTTTGGGAAGGAGAAATAAGTGTGTGACCAACACTAGGTTCCACCAGGCTGCTTCAGGCATTCACCTTTATTCTGCCAAGTCAAGAGTCTGCCTCTCTAGGTCAGCAAGGAGATGGCCTTGCCCCTTTGCTCTTACCTGACGCCAAACTCGGAAGCCCGTCAGAATAGCACGCTCCCATTCCCCTTCGGAGCGGCAGCTAACCTCCAGATGAGCGGTCATCTCCTTGATAGTCCTCAGCAGGTCGTAATTCACGCCTTCCACACCATCCAAAAAACTTCGGCGCTCTGCATAGCTGAATACCATAGCGGATATACCCTCTTCGACTACGATTGCCCGTCCTCCGTCTTCGACCTCGTCAACACGAGGATCACTCTTGCGTTTACATCGCAATAGAGCCCTGAGGGTAGGTGACCACCCGAGGAGGCTAGCATAAGCAAGGTGGAAAATGTCGTGGAACCGATAGCCGTCATCGTCATATCGGTTGTCTCGCAGCGAATCGCCACAACTACTTCCATTGATTGTCATTGAGCTTCGACCGTTGTTCCTCGAGGTGATTAACACATCCATTCGTCGAGGCAAGCGTTCCCCTATTGGGAACCTTTCGTCTAAGAGGACTTGCCCCACACCTCGCTGGTGGCCAGTGATCCAACGCCTCTGAGTCTTGTTGAGGTTGTGTACCGCAATATCCTCGAGCTTCAAACCATGCTTTGTCGCCACGTTGGACAAGTACCAAAGAATATCACCGAGTTCTTCCCTTACGCGGGCTGGGTAAAGCCTATAGGAATCACCGTCCCTGAGCCATTTTTTGTGTTCTCCCAGCAATTCCCCCACTTCTCCTGCAAGCCCTAGAAGTGGTACAAGGATACTTGGTGGATCAGCATTAGGCGTCAACTCCGTTGGCTGCGAGTCAGTTTGATTGGCAATGCTTTGGTACGCGTTAAGTTCCATCTTCTGACTCCTCAATACAAAAGACCATTTTCTTATTCGAGATTAAGAACCAGGTCAAGTAGGTTCATTTGAATGTCGGCCGGTAGCTTAGTCAAAGAAGACAAGAATTCGCTCAAGGAACTGGCACTTGAAGCCCCGACACTTAAGCCGTGAGTTCTTGCCAAGACTTGCCTTACTGTTTCTCTTTTTCATTGGCAAGTGATTCGAAGTTAGACTCAGACTATCGTCTCCATTCCAATGGCTCATGGCAATATCCCCAGTTTTCCAACGACTTCAGCCAACGAACGAAAGATTGCACGGTGACCGTATCAAACTTATTTCTGTATCCCCTCCCCTTATGGCAGACACTCACTCCTTTGAATTCTGGTATCCATAGGGGTGGCCCACCTCCCAGATAAACAAAATCATCGCTTATGAGCACGCTGTCGGCTCCTGTATCTCGGCAGATATGGTCCTTGTTTGGTGTTCCGTCTCGGTTGCTGTGACAAGAATCTTCCTGCACCCACACCCTATTCGACGGATTTCTGTGATAGATGTTGTCTCCTCTAGACTTACGAATGCTTTGGAGAAGATTGGGGCGCTTATCCCTAAATCTTGGATCTCTCCAGTATGAATCATAAGACATCTTTTCGGTGACGCGCATAGCGTACACCAGCGTTCCATGTCGAAGCTTCTGCTTGGAACCTGTTCCTATTATCCAATCACCTATTTGAGCGTGACGCCGTATGCTGGGCTTGCAAGTCGCTAGTGTGCAGAATCCATAAAACGGATTCGGAGCGAATCCGTCGTCTATCTTTACTACGTAGGAATGAAGTCTCATTATTCGGGGCTAGCAGGGATGTCTCCTAATGTTTCGGTATCCATAAGGAGTCCCATCTTGATGGTACCAATCGTCTGACATACCGTTAATGGCGTCCACGATGCTCTCACCGTTCCACCCGACAACTGCATCAGCATACTTTTCTAGAGCCGACGGCAATTCACAGTTTCTTGCACCTCTTTGCCATACACCGACGATCCTCTTTCCCTGCTTGTGAGCGAATTCTATCTCCCAGTTGACCCATTTGCTGTTCTTAGTTTCCGGCGTTACGTGCGTTAAGAGAACGCTTGACTGTTTGATTTGTGGTCCCAATATTTGACCCTTTATGTAGCCTTCGCTCTTGGCGTTGTTGAACTTGTCCGTTGTAATGGAGTAATTCCTCGCGACAATGCCGTTACGCTCCATCATTCCCTTAAGCTTAGGAATGTCTCCCTCACTTTCCTGAATATGACTAATGAATGCGTTTACGATTTTCTCACTCATCGATTTATGAGCCTCCTTTTGTTCAGAGATACTTTGGTAGTCGTGTAAGAAACATTTTGAACTGCGAGCGCCAAAGGGACACATTCGGGATTGCCCCTGGTCTTCTTTCGAAGACATTCAACGCGCAACGTTCCGGAGCGCATCCCAATAACGCAGTCAGCGTAGATTTATTTGATTGTCCCCGCTCATGCCTAGTTGGACTGTTCCTAATGCCCGTAGGAAAGCTGCTTGCTAGAGGAAGAGCCTTAAGGCGGAGAAAATTCCGTATATGCATACAACTCCTTCGCTACGTGGAACGGCTGCTTCCATGTACATGCACCTTATCGAAATGCGGCATATACTCAAGGGAATTAGATTGGTGTACTCTGGTCCTGGAAGAGTAGGATTCAATCCTCCTGTTAATTTCGCGTCTCGTGAGTCTACATCGTGGATGATTTACAATAGATTGAATGCCAGACACCAACTCTTCTGGCCTTGTTATATTGGTAATGAACAGCTGATCAAGAACCCATAACACCCCATGGCAAACTATACCCTCGAAACGAGCCAACGAACTAAGTGCGCTGTCTTCAGCGAGTAGAATCCATTTCCTGTTAACTGCCAGAGACAGAGCAGCAGCGTCCGTAAACGAAAGTGCTGTCTGCTTGCGTTGATACTCAAGCGCGCCAGCAACCTCATCCCCATTTAGCTCCTCTACCCTAAGCCCAAGAGTGAGCAAAGTATCTCCCGGTTCTGAGGCCCCTCTACGACCTGCTATTTCATTCAGATAAAGAAGATCCGGAACCGCAAATTCCAAAGGTAGATCGAGGCATCCTTCGAGGAAGCATCCACGTTTCAAGTACATCAAAACGGAGGTATCTGCAACCAATACTTCCATCTACGCGGCCTCGGCTTCTTTCGATTTACCTGCAGCCGTAGGATTCTCAATCCAACAATCCAAGTCATGCACTGGAATTTCCAGGAATTCCGAAGCCTTAGATTCTGAAATTGCGCCTTCACTAAGTGCTCTCAAGCATAGGCGCTCGAAACGGCCAAACTGTTTGCCGAATACATCTAAAGGCTCCATATAAGGCGGGCTGCGCCATCCACGTTCCTGAAAGACGTCAAACAGCCTCCCCATGAGGGCCGGATTGATAATTCCAAGGTCCTTGCAGCGATAAGTGATGGCTTGAAGGCTGATCCCGTACACTAACTTGAGGAGAAGGAGTTCTTTCCAATCGATATCTGAGCGGTGCTTTCCGATCTTGGCCCACAGGACTTCTTCGGGCATCAAAAACGCTCCGGCAAAGCGGTTAACGGCGCTTTCCGTATCCACGCGCAATCCTATATCGAGAACCATATGTCCAATCTCATGGGCGATCGTAAACCTCTGCCGATCTCGTGTGTGTTCCTTGTTGACCACAATTACGTTGATGTCATACATGTCGTCTCTGCGCACACGAGCAGTGAGTCCGGACAGATCATTGGAAAGTGGACAGAATAGAACCTTTACTCCCCTGTCTTCCATTATTTCGGTCATGTCGGGAATCGGATTAATACCCAGCCCCCAATCCTGGCGCAGACTACTGGCTGCACGGTCAACCTCCCATACATCGTTGACAACCGGATAGGGAACTGGCCTAGGTTTCTCCCAGCGGACACTTTGTAGGCCAAGAATGTCCTCTATTTGAAGATACCGCTCTAGCAAGTGCATCACGGTAGTCCAGACGCGGTCTCCCTCGCGCTTCATCAACTTCTTGTCTGACCTAAATGCAACTGACTCGAGGCTCATTCCCGAATCTCCAGTCAAGTAGTACACGGAAACATAGAGTGCATCCGCCAAAGCGATTAGAACCCCTGAACTAGGGATTGATTCGTTGCGTTCATATTTTCCTATTGCCTGAGGAGTAACCAGTCCTTCCATACGTCCGCTCAGTTCCCTTAATGACAACCCAGCAGCTGAGCGGGCGAGCTTCAGTCTATTGCCGATCATGCCTTCCTCCTTAAAACCAGTTTACAATATTGCGCTCTTGGGCGCAACTGTAAACTGGCATGCCGCAATCTCCTTCTTGGGCAAGAGACCTGCGAGTTGGTGTACAGGTGGAAACACCTAGGGAACCTCTGAACAACGTGGCACGGGTTGCATATAATAGTCTGAGGGGGTTGTCGGAGACGTTGGAGCCTCCCATGGGGTTCTTACGGTGTACCCAGGGAAGCGCTCGAGGCTCTAAGTCACCTGCTGGGGCGTGGTCGCTACCACGCCTCTTCGTTGGGCGCAGGTAGGCCCTCTATGAAGCCGCCAGGTGACGCTCCGCCATTATTAGGTTGGTAAGCCCCAACAGTAACGCCAACCGTTGCGTGTTCTTGGCCAATCCCCGGTATCGAACCTTGGCGTACCCGAAGCGTCGCTTTACCCACAGGAATGGATGCTCCACCTTGGCCCTGATAGACGCCTTCCGCCTCTCCTCCACCGCTTCCTCACTCCCAGGCTCCAATTGTAGCCGTCTCCCAGGCCTCATGGCCACTCGCCACTCCAAGTCCAACCCCTCATTCTCCTCCCTCTTGGCCACTCCCTGATACCCCGCATCTCCCCACACCCGTTTCTCCCTTCCGTGCAACAGCCGGTGTGCCTCCGTCACGTCATGCACGTTGGCGGATGTGGTGCTCATGCTATGCACCACTCCCGTCTCTGAGTCCACCCCGACGTGCACTTTCATACCGAAGTGCCACTCGTTCCCCTTCTTCGTCTGACGCATCTGTGGGTCTCGCTCACAAGCGCCATTCTTCGTCGACGACGGCGCCTCTATTATGCTGGCGTCCACTATGGTACCCTCCCGCAGCCTCAGACCCTGGGTTGCCAGGTGGCGATTGATCTCCTTCATCAGGCCCTCTCCCAACCGGCGCTCTTCCAGCATATGCCGAAAGTTCAGTATTGTTGTCTCGTCCGGCAACGGGCCTGAGAGCCTCAGTCCCACGAACCGTCTCACCGACTCCGCCTCGTAGAGCAGGTCCTCCATCCCGGGATCGCTCAGATTGTAGAACAGCTGCACACAGTGTATCCGCAGCATCGCCGACAACTCGTAGGGCCGACGGCCTCGGCCCGCCTTCGGATAGCACGGCCGAATCCGCTCTTCCAGCAGACCCCATGGGATCAGGCCATCCATCCGCTCAAGGAATATCTCCCGACGGGTCTTGCGCTTCTTGCTTTCGTACTCCAGGTCTCCGAATGTCGGCTGACGCATCGTCGCTTCACCCCAAGCATCTACTGTTTTCTGTTTCGCATTCTACTATGCCATAGACTAGTGGGGATTGTTCAGAGTGTTCCTAGTACTCAGGGGCCCATTTTTTATAGTGGTGTTGGCAACAAGCAAGAGGAGAACATAACGGGAGCCGGAGATTAGACAGTAGACGGGAGGGTCCCGATATCCAATTCTCTAATGTTTATAGGCATTCTCCAATCTACAATGCTATGGAAACCTCAAAAGTGAAGGTTCATGCCATTAGTCGAAGTTAAGACCTGTTTAGCTCCCCGCGAATGTTTCCTAGCTCCTTTCCTGGGGCTGCAAAACCTAACAAAACAAGGTTTCGATCCTGGCGGAATCTACTGCAAGGCCCTAGTGGTTCAACTTTTTTGTATTGAAGGGTAGAGTGACTTTAGCTTGATGCGCGCATTCTCGGTAGTGAAGCGCCAATCCACTCGTATCACATCCCGGTTGCGTTGATTCTGCCAAGCATTGACCTCGCCGCGCAGGATGTCTTGATTGGCAATCCGTCGGTCTAGGCACTGTCGAGCCAGCACACCGATCTCTATCTCCGCCATATTCAACCAACTCCCGTGTTTGGGAGTGTAGTGTATCTCCAGTCGCTCAGCTATAAGCCTCGCCTCAGCAGGCTCGAATGCCTCGTATAGCGAGGACAGCTTGTGAGTGTTGAGATTGTCCATTACCAGCACGATCCGGTCTCTGTCAGGGTAGTCCTCGTCGACCAGTTTCTTTATCACATGCGCCCAGTCCACCTTCGTGCGACGCTCTCTGACCTCGACTCGGCGCCATCCGTCCAACGGTGCAAACAGCATGAACAGGCTGCTCACTCCATTGCGCTCGTATTCGTAGTCGTATGCCGCCGATAAGCCGGGCGCTGCGGGACGCGGCACTCGCGTCTCCTTGACTTGCTGTTTGCTCGTCTCATCCATGCACACAAGGACTTCATTCTCAGCGTAGGGGCGCTGGTAGACTTCCAGCACATCTTCCATCGCGCACACAAACTCCGCGCTCTGTTTGGGCGGAATGCACCAACTCTGCTTCAGCCACGGCTTCAGTTCGTTTTTTTAAGCGCCTGGCGAACCGTCTCGGTGCTAATGGTCTCGACTATCTCACACTCGACCAACTGGTCAGCCAACAGCTTCAGGGTCCAACTGGCACGCCCCTCCGGCGGTTCCCCGCAGGCCATCGCTATCAACCGTGCTTCACCTTCGCCGTCCAGTCTCTTTTGACGCCGACGCAGCTGCTTTTTGCGATTCAGCGCAGACTCGACCCCCTCCTCCACACAGCGCTTGCGTATTCGCTCGACCGTTGACTGTCCTACACCGAGCGCGTTGGTGATGTCCGCGTCCTTCATTCCCCCGTCCGAGCGTGACTCATCGCTCATCAGCAGAATGCGCGCATGGGTCTGTTTGTACGCCGCAGCCCGACCGCGTGAGACCAAGGCGTTGAGTTCCTGTTGTTCGTCGGTAGTCAGTCTGATACGGTACTTCTTGGTAGACATCATGGTTCCTCCTCGGTTCAACGTTACGATTGAACCCCCAAGAGGAACAATGACTATCATGGTCTTCATTTCAATGATGTTGAACCACTAGCATGCAAGGTCAATTGTTTTTCTTGTAAACCTCAAATACAATTCACCTTACTCCAAATGCATTGCATATGAAATGGGAGAGGTGAGAAATACGGCAATCTCGGACGTTTCAACCGGAGATACGTTTCCATATTCCTTCATCGTGGCAGCACCTACGGCCTTCAGCGCCGAGAAGCTTAGCATCAGAGAATTTCCCACCATACTAAAGTCACGCAGGCCGCCGTACCACCCGCGACTCGGCCCCAAGCAGGAGCGTCTGGCCAGCAAGCGTCCCTATCGAAAAGCAAGCCTACTTAAGGAGCATCAACACTTGAGCGTACTCAACATCAGCAGTTTCATCTGGGGTATCGCAGACGATGTGCTGCGGGACGTCTACGTCCGCGGCAAGTATCGCGACGTCATCCTCCCCATGACCGTCATCCGTCGCCTGGACGCCGTTCTGGAACCGACCAAGTCCGAAGTGCTCAGAATGAAGGATACACTCGACGCTGCCGGCATCACGAATCAGGAATCAGCCCTGTGCCAGGCGTCAGAAGAGGCCTTCTACAACACTTCTCCCTTCCTGCTTCGCGACCTGACTTCCATCGGAAGTCAGCAGCGGTTAAGGGCCGATTTCGAGGCATACCTCGACGGCTTTTCCCCCAACGTTCAGGAGGTGCTGGAGAAGTTCGAATTTCGCAACCAGATTCCCAGGCTGATCGAGTCCGACAAGCTGGGCTTTCTCCTCGAAAAGTTCCTCGACAGGTCCATCAACCTCAGCCCACGTCCCGTGCTGAACGCCGATGGCTCCGTCCGCCTTGAAGGGCTGGACAACCACAGCATGGGCACCGTCTTCGAAGAGTTAATTCGGCGCTTCAACGAGGAGAACAACGAGGAGGCCGGAGAGCACTTTACGCCTCGCGACGTGGTGCAGCTGATGGCCCGCCTCATCTTCCTGCCGGTTGCCGACGAGGTCAGGTCCGGCACCTACCTGGTCTACGACGGCGCCTGTGGCACCGGCGGCATGCTGACCGTCGCTGAGGATTCGCTGTCGCTGATGGCGAGCGAACGCGGCAAGGAAGTCTCCGTGCACCTGTTTGGCCAGGAGGTGAACTCCGAGACCTACGCCATCAGCAAGGCCGACCTCATCCTGAAGGGCGAGGGCAGCGAGGCCGACAACATCCGCTACGGCTCCACTCTCGCCGTCGACGCCTTCCCCTCCCGCGAGTTCGACTTCATGCTCTCCAATCCTCCCTACGGCAAGAGTTGGAAGACGGACCTGGAGCGCATGGGCGGCAAGTCCGGCATGATGGACCCCCGCTTCGTAGTGGAGCACGACGGCAACCCTGAACACTCCCTCGTTACCCGCTCCAGCGACGGCCAGATGATGTTTCTCGCCAACATGCTCAGCAAGATGAAGGACAACCCCGACGCCCCCTTGGGCAGCCGCATTGCCGAGGTGCACAACGGCAGCTCCCTTTTCACCGGCGACGCCGGCCAGGGCGAAAGCAACATCCGCCGCTGGATCATCGAGAACGACTGGCTGGAGGCCATCGTCGCCCTCCCCCTCAACATGTTCTACAACACCGGCATCGCCACCTACATCTGGGTGTTGAGCAACCGGAAGGCGGCGCATCGTCAGGGCAAAGTCCAGCTCATCGACGCCACCCAGTGGTTCAAGCCCCTCCGCAAGAACCTGGGCAGCAAGAACTGCCAGCTTTCCGACGAGGACATTGCCCGCATTTGCAACGCCTTCCTTGACTTCAACGACACCGAGCAATCCAAGATCTTCCCCAACAAGGCCTTCGGCTACTGGAAAGTCACGATGGAGCGTCCGCTGAGGCTGGAAGGAATCGACCCGGAGCGAGCCTACACCGCCAAGGAGATCAAGGCCCTCAAGCAGGAAGGTAAGCGCTCCGAGACCGCACCGCCCGTCATCAAGAAGGTACATAAACAGGGCGCTGTACCCAACCCCATCGAGGGTCTTTTCGCCGCCACCGTGAAGGGCAAGCCCGCCGTGGTTGAATACGAACCAGACACCGACCTTCGCGACACCGAACAGATCCCCCTCATGGAAGAGGGCGGCATCGAATCGTTCCTCCGTCGCGAGGTCCTTCCCTACGCCCCAGACGCCTGGTACGTGCCCGGCAAGGTCAAAATCGGCTACGAAATCAGCTTCACCCGTCACTTCTACAAGCCCCAACCACTGCGGCCTCTTGAGGAGATTCGGGCAGACATTCTGGCATTAGAGCGGGAGACGGAGGGCCTGCTGGCGGAGATTGTGGGGGGCTAGCTAAGCGTGGCAATTCTGAACATTTTCGTTAGCTTCGAATTCGACAAGGACAATGATCTAAAGAACAACTTCATTGAGCAGGTCAAAGAATACGCGCAACACCGAATTCGTAACCGCTCGCTCAATGAGGCTTACCCGGACGAAAGCTGGAAGAACAGGGCGAGGGCAGCCATCGGGGAGTGCGACGTAGTCGTGGTGCTTCTTGGTCAGGACACACACAATGCTCAAGGAGTCCTAGTGGAGACAGATATGGCCCGAAGCCTGAATAAGCCCGTCATCCAGATTAGGCCGCAGGGCAGGCCGTACAAGGGGTTAACCCGCCTCGGAGAACCGATGACATGGAAGTGGAATAGGATGAAAGCCAAGCTTGATGCCATTGCCAATAAAGGGCGATGAATATCTCTGTAGACTGCTGAATAGGCACCGGAGGATACAAATGCCAAACCTCGACCACGATTCATCCGCCGTGCGAGCGCACATTGAGATGATGCAGGGCGTCATACAGCGTATGGCCGAAAACAGCCGCTCCTGTAAGCTGTGGTGCGTCACCCTCGTCGCAGCGGTCCTCGTTTTGGTCGCCCGCACCGGCGAGCCCAGCCATGCCCTGATTGCCCTAATTCCGACTTTGCTGTTCCTCTTCCTGGACTCCTACTATCTTGCGCTGGAGAGGTCCTTCATCAAGTCCCAGAACGTCTTCGTAACCAAGTTGCACAACGGCGAACTGAAGGCCGCCGACATATACAAGGTAATCCCGATCGGCATGAACTGGCTCCTAGTCATCCGATGTCTGTTGGGATCAATATCCGTATTACCCTTCTATGTTCCAGTCACCGCCACTGTGCTGGCAGCTTGGTTCTGGATTATATAGCCGGGGCAACCGCTATGGCAAAGAAGACGCCCAGACACAAAGTCTTTATCAGCTTCCACGAGAAGGACATCAAATACAAGGAACGATTCGTCCGGATGATGGGAATGCGCATCGTGGATCGGTCCGTTGACACCGGAAATATAAACGATTCCGGCCTAAAGACGGCAACGGTGCGTCAGAAGATTCGGGATGACTACATTCGAGACGCTAGCGTTACCATTGTCCTGATAGGTCCCCGCACTTGGCAGAGAAAGCACGTGGACTGGGAGCTCGGTTCCAGCATTAGGAGGACCAAGAAGAATTCTAGGTGTGGACTGGTGGGAATACTTCTGCCGAAACACCCCAATTACGGCAAGAATCATAATCATCGCCTGATACCGCCGAGGCTGGCGGACAACTGCAAGGGAGAAGATCCATACGCATTGATCTACGATTGGCCGAAGCCCTGGGCGCCTGCAAAGGTGGCCAGATGGATTCATCGTGCGTTCGTCCGTAGAGATGGGACACCACCAACGAACTCAAGGAGACCGTTTGGGCGTAATAGGACTAGGGATTACCGAAAAGGTTGGCGAGACTAGAGCACGGATAAGTGGTTGAGAAACAAAGTTGACGTCCGAATATTGTAGTGAAGTAGTACAATGGCAGATTCGCAAAAATGTGCATTCTATTACTGTTCTAACGTTTCTAGAATGCCTAATTGAGATAGCATCCGCCCTTGAAGAATTCGGACAAATAGCCCGCCAGAATTCGATTTCGGGATCTCTGTTGCTTGCAAAGACAAGGCAGATTTCAGTCGGCCTCAGGAAGATACTTCTTGACGGAAACGGGACGATACTGAAGCGTTGTATTGAGAACCCTGAAATGCATCCTATGAAAGCGCCTCCACGAAATGCCAAGACCCTTCGAGCGACACAGACAATCAAAAAACAGCGGCTTGTATTGACTTATGCCGTTGGATCTTCGAAGGCGCTGGAGCTTCCGGCATATGATCATTTAGTGAAAGTCCATCCACTGTTTGGCATTACCCATGAGTCGGAGAACCGTAGCGTTCTTACATCGCCATTCGACTTAGCGGCAAGGTGTGTCAAATTTAGCAAGTGGATGAGCATTAAGTTATTGGAAGTTAACGGTGTGGAGTTCGATGCAAGGTCGGTTCTGCACCTCATGGCCGTTAAAGAAGGGGCCCATACGAATGAACGCTTCCCCATGATGGGGCCAGTTCTCCCTGATGAAGACAATGACGCACGTTACTCTGCCATAGACGGGATAAAGTTCGGAGTTTTTTCGTATATGCAGTTCTTTTCTCTTCTTGCCGGTTTGTATTTGGTGAACAGATCTAGAGAAGCGCTTGGACCAGGGGCATTGGCGAACATTGACGCCCGTGCTGAAGAGATGCGTAAACTGATACATTTGTACCCGCGCGACTTTCCACTCCTTTTGAACTGTAAGGTATCGGTTGCCACTAATCCCTTTTACGTCTTGGGAAAGAACGACGAACTTGTAGGGGATTACTCACGAGGCATCTCAACAACTATGCGAATCCCCGGAGGGTGATGTCTTCTTTATCCCCCCACCCCTACCCCGCCTACAAGCCCTCCGGTGCCCCCTGGCTCGGCAACGTGCCGGCGCATTGGGAAGTGCGGCGGCTTAGGACCGTTGCCGAAATGCGCGTTAGTAACGTGGATAAGCATACTAAAGAGGGCGAACTCCCCGTGCGGCTCTGCAACTACGTTGATGTCTATAAGAACGACCGCATAACTGAGTCTATGCCTTTTATGTCCGCAACTGCGACAGATGATGAGATCGCCCGCTTCCGCTTGAAACAAGGCGACGTCCTAATTACCAAAGACTCCGAAACTTGGGACGATATTGGCATTCCTGCTCTAGTTGCAGAGTCATCTGACAACCTAGTTTCTGGCTATCATTTGGCCTTACTGCGCCCGTACTCAGGAATTTTGGGCCGGTATCTGGCTCGTGCCTTGCAGACCAAGGCAGTTGCTTATCAATTTCATGTCAGAGCAAATGGTGTTACTCGGTTTGGGCTTACTCATAGGGGCATTCAATCCGTTCAAATTCCCCTCCCACCCCTGCCGGAGCAGCGGGGGATTGTGCGGTATTTGGACCACGTGGACGGGCGCATTCGGCGGTACGTGGATGCTAAAGAGAAGCTTGTTGGGCTGCTGGAGGAGGAGCGGCAGGCCGTCGTCAACCGGGCCGTCACCCGCGGCCTCGACCCCAACGCCCGCCTCAAGCCCTCCGGCGTCGAGTGGCTCGGCGACGTGCCGGAGCATTGGGAGGTGCGACGTCTAAAGACGATCCTCCAATCGATTGATAGAAGGTCAACTACAGGTAGCGAGAGGCTCTTATCGTTGCGCCGAGATCATGGCGTGGTGGTCTATGCTGAACACTTCAAACGACCATCCCAGAGTAGATCCCTGGTCGGCTTCAAGATTGTTAGAGTGGGTCAGCTCGTGGTCAATCGTCTGCAGGCCAACAATGGATTGATCTTTAACTCGACTGTGGAGGGCTTAGTGAGTCCTGACTACTCTGTGTTCCAAGGAAGGTCTCCACTAAACATGAAGTTCCTGAGTGACTTGCTTAGGACTTCTTCCTATAGAGCCTACTTTCGACAGAACGCCACAGGATTGGGTACGGGCACCGCAGGCTTTCTACGTTTGTACGACGATACCTTGCTTGAAACTCCTGTGAACTTGCCTCCTCTACTTGAACAACGCGCTATCGTCGAATACCTGGCCAAGGCTACCACCAACATCGACGAGGCCATCGACCGGGCCCGGCGGCAGATTGAATTGCTGCAGGAGTATCGGACACGCCTCATCGCCGACGTGGTGACGGGCAAGCTGGACGTGCGAGAGGCGGCGGCGGGGCTGCCGGAGCATACAATGACAGAATCCGGGTAATCGTCGTATACTGTACTTCACAAAAACTGTGAGGTTGTGAACTTGAGGAATATCACTGTATCCGTCGACGAAGAGACCCATAGGCGCGCTCGTATACTAGCTGCGGCGTTGGACACCTCGGTGTCGGCCCTCGTCAGGGAATACCTCATGAGCCTGGTGAAGGGCAGCACAGGAAAGAGGGTTTCCATCACCCCTGAGTCTGATGTGGACCTTGAACTCCGACGCCGAAGGTTTCGTGAGGTTCTTGCAGATTTCGATGCCTGTGGGGTTGGGTTGCGCATGTCGGATAACCTGAGCCGGGAAGAATTGTACGACCGCGATCGCGCCCGGTCTGAGGCCGATGCGGCGCGCGGACGCAATACGCAGGCATAACCGCCATGCGCCTCGTGGATACCAACGTGCTGCTCTATGCGACTAGCAGGGTGCCAAAAGAATCCGACAAACGAAGTCGAGCGATTGAACTATTGGAAGGTCAGGACTTGTCCCTTTCGGTGCAAGTGCTTCAAGAGTTTTACCACCAGGCGACCCGTTCTACGCGCCCGGGAGCTCTGACCCACGATGAAGCCTTGGCCTTCCTTACGCCTTTCTTGAATATGCCTATGCAGGATGTTACGCCGGCTCTGTTTCTGGAGGCGGTGGCGATAAGCGAACGATTTGGGCTATCGTATTGGGATGGAGCAATCTTAGCCGCGGCGCGCTCATTGGGCTGTGACGCCGTCTATTCAGAGGACCTTAACCCCAATCAGGACTATGACGGCCTCCGCGTGATAAACCCATTTCAGACGAAAAGCGAGGTGGCATCATGACGGATTGGAGCAAATGCCCAGTGGTGGAGAGCGTGCCCGGCAGGGTGAGCGGTAACTGGGTATTCAAGGATACCCGTCTGCCGGTCTACACCCTCTTCGAGAATCTTGCGGAGGGCGCGACCATCTACGATTTCATCGACTGGTTCGGCGGGGTGGATGAACCCGATGTGAGGGCGGTGCTGGAGCACGTGGCTCAGGAACTCCGGGCCAAGGTTGCAGCTGCGCGTTCCTGTTCGATAACATGACCACCGATACCAGCGAACGCGGCCTTGAGACTCTTATTTGCGATTGGCTGACTGGGGGGCGAAATGACGGCCGGAATTCGGACGCGGTGGGGGAGCGTCCCGCCAACTATGGGGCCGGCTGGATATCCGGGGAGTCGCGAGACTACGACAGGGAATACTGCGTGGACCTGGCCAAGCTATCCGATTTTCTCAGAGACACCCAGCCGAAGGTTGCCGAATCGCTGGACTTGGGTGAGGACAGTCCGACGCGGCGCAAGTTCCTGGCCCGCCTACAGAGACAAGTCACCAAGCGTGGAACCATCGACGTGCTGCGCAAGGGCATTAAGCATGGTCAGCACCAGATCGACATGATGTACGGCACGCCATCACCGGGGAACGAGAGGGCCCAGGGCTTGTACCGTCAGAACCGATTCAGCGTGACCAGGCAGCTCCACTACAGCCGGGACCAAGCCCAGCTTGCTCTCGACCTGGGACTATTCATCAACGGCCTGCCCGTCGCCACCTTCGAGCTCAAGAACAGCCTGACCAAGCAGACGGTGGACGACGCCGTGGAGCAGTACAAGCGGGACCGGAACCCGAGGGAGAAGCTCTTTGAGATTGGCCGCTGCCTGGCCCACTTCGCCGTAGACGACCACGAAGTGCGGTTCTGCACCCACCTCAGGGGAAAGGCGTCCTGGTTTCTGCCCTTCAACAAGGGGTGGGACGACGGCGCGGGCAACCCGCCGAACCCCAACGGCCTCAAGACCGATTACCTGTGGAAGCAGGTCCTCACCCGCGAAGGGCTGACGGACATCATCGAGAACTACGCCCAAATAGTGGATACCAAGCACGAGAAGACGGGGCGAAAGAATCGGGTGCAGATATGGCCCCGCTACCACCAGTTGGACGTGGTGCGCGAACTGCTGGCCGACGCTGCCAGAAGAGGGGTCGGCCCGAAGTATCTGATCCAGCATTCGGCTGGCAGCGGCAAGTCCAATTCCATCGCATGGCTGTCCCACCAGCTGATCGGGTTGGAGCGGGAAGGCATCACGCTGTTCGACACTGTGATCGTAGTCACGGACCGGCGGTTGCTGGACAAGCAGATTATGGACACCATTAGACAGTTCGCCCAGGTTGGAGCCATCGTCGGTCATGCCGAGAGTTCCGGCCATCTGCGCACTTTGCTCCAAGAGGGCAAGCGGATTATCATCACCACCGTCCAGAAGTTCCCCTTCATTCTGGACGCCATAGGCAACGACCATCGTGGTCGAAAATTCGCAATCATCATCGACGAGGCCCATTCGAGCCAGGGTGGACGGACCTCGGCGTCGGTGTCGATGGCGTTAGGAGAGGCTGGTATTGAGGACGAAGACGAGACCACGGAGGACAAGATCAACCGTCTGATGGAGTCCAAGAGGATGCTGGCGAACGCCAGCTACTTCGCCTTCACCGCAACCCCCAAGAACAAGACGTTGGAGATCTTTGGCGATCCCGTTCCCGAAGGTGGAACTACGAAGCACCTACCCTTCCACTCCTACACCATGAAGCAGGCCATCCAGGAGGGGTTCATAATCGACGTGCTGAGGCACTATACGCCGGTATCGAGCTACTACCGGTTGATTAAGACGGTGGAGGCCGACCCGGAGTTCGACACCAAGCGAGCGGGCAAGAAGCTGCGTCGCTACGTGGAAGACAATCAGCACGCAATCCGACTGAAGGCTGAGATCATGGTAGACCACTTTCTCAAGCAGGTGGTCGGCTTGCGCAAGATAGGCGGGCTGGCGCGGGCCATGGTGGTGACGAGCAGCGTGCAGCTGGCGATAAGTTACTACTACGCCATACGAAACTACCTGGCTGAGTGCAAGAGTCCCTATCAAGCCATCGCCGCTTTTTCTGGTGAGCACGAGCGCGACGGCACGAAGGTCACCGAGGCGTCCCTCAACGGCTTCTCGACGAACCGGATAGCGGAGAAGATTCAGGAAGACCCGTACCGTTTCCTGGTCTGTGCTGACAAATTCCAGACGGGCTACGACGAGCCGTTCCTCCACACGATGTACGTGGACAAGCCGCTGTCCGGCGTGAGGGCAGTGCAAACCCTCTCGCGTCTCAACCGGGCGCATCCCAAGAAGCACGACGCCTTCGTGCTGGACTTCGCCAACGACACTGACACGATCCAGAGCGCATTTGCCGACTACTATCGCACCACAGTCCTGTCCGAGGAAACCGATCCTGACAAGCTGCACGACCTCAAGGCGTCACTGGACGGGTATCAGGTCTACAGTCCGGACGACATTGACAAGTTTGTGGAGTTATATCTTTCAGGCGCCGACCGGGACTGGCTCGACCCAATCCTGGACCGTTGCGTCTTGAATTATCGGGGAGACTTGGACGAGGATGGCCAGGTGGACTTCAAGGGCAAATCGAAAGCATTCCTCAGAACCTACGGATTCCTTGCGGCTATTCTTCCATACACCTATGACGAGTGGGAAAAGCTCTCCATCTTCTTGAACTTCCTCGTTCCCAAGCTGCCCGCGCCGGTCGAAGACGACCTATCGAAGGGCATCCTAGAAGCCATCGACATGGACAGCTACCGAGTGGAGAAACAAGCCGTTCAAGAAATTCAGCTTTGGGATGAGGAGATTGTCTACATTGACCCCGTTCCCGATGGTGGCGGAGGAGGGAAGCCTGAACCAGAGATGGAACGACTCTCCAACATTATCAGAGAATTCAACGATCGCTTCGGTAACATTGAGTGGAAAGACCAGGACAAGATTCAGAGGGTGATTGCCGTAGATCTGCCCATGAAGGTGGCAGAAAATAAGGCCTACCAGAACGCCATGGCAAACTCCGACCGGCAAAATGCCCGCATTGAGCACGACAAAGCCTTGGGACTGGCCATGACCGACCTCCTCGCCGACCACACCGAACTATTCAAACGCTTCAGCGACGACGAGTCCTTCCGCCGATGGCTGTCAGAGATGATCTTCGCTGCGACCTACGTGGCAACCACGGTTTCCGGAGGCGTCAAGCTGCGAAGGTAGAAGACAAAAGATTCTTCGGTATTATCTTATATGGACTTTGCGACTTGTTACTGTTAGATATTCGTATTCGACGGTGGTGATGTTGATTGTGGACGCTGAACCATCAAAATGTACAGTGTGCGGGCAATGCTTTCAAAGCCTATGGAAGGCTATCATTCGAACCTCACCTTCCCTGACTGCTCTAATCTATCGATCCTCAAACCTCCTCCCCAACCGGCAGACATTTTGACAGCCTGCTCCAGTCTCGAGCTTCTAGCCCCGACATTGTCAGATTGGGACGATGCTAACTCTTGCGCCCACACTTTCAGTTCTCGATTTGATGCCAGAATCGGCCATCTCTTTAGGTAACTGGGCAACACCACCTCTTTCATACCATACTCATTGACCCACAGGAACGTAGCTATCTGTGATTTCGTCTCTCGTGCCACACCGATCTCAAACGGCACCCACCAAGAGAGAGAAGTGTTTTCAGTGACTACCGCGATGATGCTGGGAGTCTCCCTGATTACCTCTCTTATGTGAATCTCTAGCCCGGGTGAGTCGCCATCTACTTCTGGGTCCCACTTGTCGAGGTAGCCGGATACACCCTTTTCGTTGAGAATGTCTCCCACCTTCTCAGCCAACCTCATGTCATCCCCTTTGTGGGAAATAAAGGTATCGAACGATTCGTATGAGATCCCGCCATAGGTCACCTGTCCTAGTTCATTCACAAACAAATCAAGGGATCTTCTTCCAAGCCAATTCCATGTGACTACGTTGCGCCGCAATGTTCCTCCTTGAGATCAATCAATGTGAGTTTGACCTAGAAGACAACTATAGCGACGTCTATGACCGGTGCCAACCGGAGCGGTTCTATGTGCCACGGCAATGAACCCGGAAGCCAACCTTCGCCCTTGGTGAAATTGCCTCGCCATCCCGCCTGTCAAGCAACCGTATTGAATTTCAAGAGTTGTGACCGAGAAGTGCTGGGGTTCCGGCACGCTCAGCACACCAGGGAGAGCGGCTCTTGAGCATAGAGTTGAGTATGACAAGCAGCTTTCGCATGCAGGTGGTGAGCGCCACCTTCTTCGGCTTGCCAGCGGCTAGGAGTCGCTGGTAGAAATCCCGTATGACGGGATTGAATCGGCTGGCAACCATTGCAGCCATGTACAGAACAGCGCGGAGCCCCGCCCGACCACCCCAGATCTGCCTATTACCTCGTAGCGTGCCGCTGTCGCGGTTGAAGGGAGCCACTCCCACTAGAGCGGGTACTTGACGGTGGTTCAGCGTGCCCAGCTCGGGCAACTGAGATAGCAGAGCGAGGGAGAGCTGCTCGCCCACGCCGGGAACGCTGCGCAGGATGTCATCCTTCTCCCGCCACACCGGACTGCTGCGCAGCGTCTGCCGCAGCCCTTCGTCTATGTCACGCAGCTCCTGTTCTGGCCAGGCGATATGGGCCTCGATCCGAGGGCGTACTGCGGCGATCGCACTCCCAAGCCGGTTCTTCTCAGCCACTACGATAGATACAACCTGGTGTCTGCGAGCAACGAGAGAACTCAGGACCTGTGTCTCGGCATCCTTCAGAGGACGCACTGCTGGTTGAACCGCCTCGGCGAATTGGGCCAGAGCTGCCGCGTCCAGCGCATCGGTCTTCGCCAGTGTTCCCGTGGCCCTGGCGAAGTCTCGAACCTGTTTGGGATTGACTATGGCCACTGGCAGGGCTGCAGTCGCCAGAGCCGCGACCAAAGGTAGTTCCAGGCCGCCTGTAGACTCCAACACTACCATTGCGGGGTCCAGGGGCTTGAGCCGTGAGACCAGTTCCCGGATCCCAGCCTCGTCATTTGAGATGGTCCACGTTTGGCCAGTGGGGCGGACCGCGACGTCCACACAGGACTTGGACACATCGATGCCTACATACACTGTTTCGGATTCCATTCATACCTCCTGAGTAGCGTATTGGCCCTTCCTTGCGAGATGCGGGCTCAATCGGCCCGGGCAACCGTTCGGGCTCTGCTTCGGGATGGTGCGGCGACCCTTGCTTGACAACGGTCTTTGACGACCAGGGGCGGATCGGTCTGCCGCACCCCACTCCACGAATGTGAAGTCACAATTGGGTAACGTTTCCAATATACAAGGGCGGCGCGAAAGTGGGCCAGTGCGGCGGAGTAATGGCGTACCACCGTTGTCTAAGTGTTCAGGGAAAATGTCAGCAGGTAAAGGGATAGGCTAGGAGCCGGTGGGGGGAGCGGTTGTGACGGAATCGGTGGACCGGAGGAGCCGACGGAATGCTAAAGTGAGGCCTGTCTACTCTGCTTGAGGGCTTGACTAGACCTGCGTTCATCACAATTGAGTTTCTTCCTAGCTACATCATTTGCTCGCCCATAATTCTCTTGCAGAATCTTCACCTGCTTCATAATCCGCGCCTTGAAGTCTCGACCGTCCCCTGCCAGAACTCACAGCAAGTCTCGCATCAGCGCCGTGAGCCTCATGTGTTAGGCGTCCTCCCCAGCCCTCTTGCCATTGAGGCCGTCGCTGCATGATTCCACGGTTCGTACCTTCCTCGCCTTCTCCATAACCGGCGAACTCATCGCTGTTAAGCCGACATTTCGGCTGTGGATGCCTTGCGTGACAAAATGTCCCGCTCAGGCATGGGCTTTGTACCACCAGCTCTCCCTCGCCGCCGCCGGAGATGTACCGATCCAGGCATGGTGATGTACCCGGCGACTGGAACCAGCCCTAAACTTCACCTGGTCAATGTTGAACTCCTGTAGAGGCCGATTCACACCTGATATAGGCACGCAATCGTACTTGTGTATATTGCTCTGGAAGTCGCATTTCATGTACAGCCCTCTGACAGCAGAGGAGAAGACGCTTATAGAAGAGCCCATAAGGGGTTACATTTTTGCGGCCCCCTATAAGCAGTCTCTGATGGATATCCCTCGTTCACACTGTGTTGAGCATATCCCGGCACGATGAATCGCGGCAAAACGAATTGCAGTGAGCATGCTGGCGGCAAGAATAGCTGACGCCAATCATTCGTGGACGGCCACGGGAATAGGCAGGCGGTTCCGCGAAGTAGCGGTCCCAACCCAGAGCCTCCACGAAGAGACGTGGAAAGTCAAAAGCTAGTAAATGGGTCCGCAGCTCTTCAATGGTGACTGTCGCCTGGCGATACTTAGATTAGCCGAACGCCGGTCAACGAAGCCATGCGGCGGTCCAGTGTCAGCGATTCTATGCCGGATCTGGCATAGTCGTTCGCGATAAGGCGATCGAGTAAGCCGGGCTCACCGGGAGCTTTCAGGGCATCGAGTACGGCCCGGGCCGTTCAGCGGAGCGACGAGACCGCTGGTCAATGCACTCAGCAGGCCGGAGCGGGCTTCGTTCCTGTTGACGCCGTAATGGTGCTGAGCGGTCATGTAGGCCTCCCCAATCACCTGGTTGGATGCAAAGACCTCGACGCCGTCGGCAACCAACTCGTTCAGAGCCTCGACGCATTGGGTATGAATGTCCGGAGGGTCCCCGGTGACCAGCCGGACGAGGACAGAGGTGTCAATCCCGATACTTGTACGGATCATATCCCTCATCCCTGAACTTGCGGATGTCGAAAGGTGGAGTTCCAGGCTTTATCAGGTTACGAAGGGTGCCCAGCTTGGAGCGGTCGATGCGCTTGGGACGCAGGATGTACCCGTCAGGGCCTTCCAGCAGTTCCAGCCGGTCGCCGGGGCCCACGCCCATCTCGTCCAGGACGCGCTTGGGGAAGGTGACCTGACGCTTAGAGGTAATCTTCACAAGCATGGCTTCCTCCTTACGATCATGATAAATAGGTAAGGCTTGCTAGTCAATCAGTGGAGCCATTCTGCGCGTGGGCGAACAACCCTAGGGAGCAGATGATTTGCGGTTCCCGATCGTCGGCAGCGGCATCCTTCACACAGAGTTTGTCCTCCTTCCTGAGGGTCATGACGGGGTGTGCAAGCGGGTCGTCGGATGCGCCTCTGCGGAGCTGCCTGTTCAGGCTATCCACCGCTGACTGGCGCAAAGGATAGCGATAGATGTCGTTGATAGACCTGTACATTCTTCAACTGCCTAAACGTTGTTGTCGGCCAATCCCAATGTAATGCACTGGGGCAATAAACGTCTCAATTCGGCAGCCTTATAGAGATGCATAGGCGTTTGTTCCATATAGACCCGAGGCGACAAGTATAAGAGGACAAGCTGAGTCGCTCGCTTGTGACAACATCCTCAGCGCTCCCTCTGGCCCTGCCGAGTGTAATGGACACCCCAAGTCTAAACGACTTCGAGGCGGCGATGTGGTAGGGGTGGCAACTCGACCGCGATGGGGTCACCGATTCCGACTTCTCCTCCAGAAACTACAATCGACATCACACCAGCTTTACGGACAAGTTTGCCTTCGTCGTCACGCCCAAGTACAGTCCGCATCAGTCCCTTCTGGAGTTCTTCAAGCTTAGCGCAGGGATTGCGTAGCCCTGTAATCTCTACTACTGCGGAACTTCCCAAAATCAGCCTGGTGCCAAGAGGTAGGCCAATGAGATCTATCCCTCGAGTAGTAATGTTCTCGCCCATCTGACCGGCGGCAATGCGAAATCCACTCTTTCGCAATTCGTCGTGCAATTCTGCGTGAATCAGGTGTACCTGCCTGAGGTTCGGCCCACTGGCACCACCAACTGTACGTGAAAGATGTTGGACGGTTTTCCCTTGGTGAGAATCATCAGCAACTCCCAAGCCTGCAATCAGCCGGATGCTTCCCAGGTTTGGTTTTGAAATCGAGTGCGTAGGACTTCTACCAACGGCTTCAACTACTCCGCTACTGCTAGCCATACTCTCCCCCAATCGGACTAGAGTCTAAATTCTGACATCTCAAAATGCTCGATTCCAATGGTAAGCCTAGTCTACTGCATTGCTCTGTAACTTCTCCAGAGTCTGACTGTTGGGAGGACTCTTCTGTCTTCGCCAAGCCTTTCCCTGGGTTCTGAAGTCGCATTCAGCATCTTCTCTACATCCTGTGCACCTCCTCGTTCTTTAGCTTCCGCAACTTCTAACACAGGAGCAAAAGGCACTGCTTCCTTCAGCCCTCACCCGAATGTTGTTCACGAGTTGACCTCACTCACTGTCTATCAAAATCCTGTAGGGCAACCTGCGCCTCCGCGTAAGGCCCCGTTCCACGAATCGCTCACTCCTATGTGACAGAAACTATTCCCACCGCCCCAAAATCCCACTTGCATTTATGCAATTATCACCCCCAATTGGTGGAACCAGCCCTTACCACAAAGTGCTTACAAAAAGTTCTTCCACTTGCCCTTTTTCGGCTCATTTTACGCCCAAAACGCTCCCTAACTTGCATTTATGCAACTTTAGCAATTCCTGTACACGGGTATGACACCATTTCCGGCCTCGAAATTTGCAGTTCCTGTGAGGGGGCCTCACGTAAGGGGTTCCCTCACTAACCATGATATTTCGCCCCCCGATTCCTCAAAATTCACGCATGGTAACAGACGCAAAATCCACAACGTGGAGACGACGAGATTTCGCTCCATGCGGCTGCCCAAGAGCATTCCAGGCATGTAGGACTGATGGCTTCCACCCTCAACTTGATGCTCGTAGTTGTGGACTCCGTATTGTTCCTGTTTCAGAGAGACCGGCCATTCAGCGAAACGAATTAGGATCCATTGAGAGGTGAACAACATGCAAGACAGACTGTTAAGGCGACGGGACGTTGAGAAAATAACGGGCATGAGTCGCTCGTCCATCTACCGGCTAATGCAGGAGGGCGAGTTTCCAAGACCCGTAAGGGTAGGCCCGGCCGCCGTAAGGTGGAAGGCAAGCGACATCACAGCCTGGATCGAGTCACGTCCAGTAGCGATGGGTGAGTTCAACCAGTCCAGCATTCTCTAAATTTGGTTCAGCGAACCGTTTAGCGGAGCAAGTAATCAGCCCACTGCTGCATTAGAGCATGACGGCGCTCAAACAGGTCGGACCTGGCATAGGCTTGCTCCGTTGAGTTGCCCAGGATGTGGGCGAGGGCTGCTTCTGATACGGCCCACGGCGTATCCGTTTGCTCCAGCGTCCAGGTCTTGAAACTGCTGCGAAACCCGTGGACCGTCGTACGTTCCGCTAGCCCGACAGAACGCAGAACCTTCATCAACGACATGTTGGACAAAGGCTCTCCCTTCTTCAGTGGCGATGGGAAAACCAATCCCGCTCCCTCCCGCAAAGTGGCAGCTTCGCTGAGAAGTTCAATAGCCTGTCTGCTCAGAGGCACTCGATGCTCCGCGCCACCTTTCATTCGTCCACCCGGTATCCGCCACACTCGATCCTCAAGATTAATTTCGCTCCAGGTTGCGCCTCTCGCTTCGCCGGAGCGTGCGGCAGTCAGAACCAGAAATCTGAAGCACAGCTTGGATGCATTCGAGGCTTGAGATGCTTCAACGATTTCGAGTGCCGATGCGACTTCCTGGTAAGGCAAGGCCCTGAAGTGCGCCTTTACCTTCGGCATCGGCGGCAAGGCCCCATCGATGGCTTCACCCGCCGGATTGGTCTCCATGAAGCCATGCGCCATACCCCATCGGAAAATGGTCCTCATCCGTTGGCGCACCCGGCGGGCCGTTTCCGGGCGCGTAGTCCAGATTGGGGTGAGGACTTCCAACACGTCTCTGCGGTCAATTTCGTCCATGGGCATCCGACCGAGTTTCGGAACGGCGTGACGCTCAAGAGTCTGTATCCAGCCAGCTATGTGACTGGGGTTGCGCCACCTAGGCTTGTTCGCCTCATGGACGACATGGGCGGCATCTCTGAACGTCGGCATTGGCGGAGCATGCTTCTCGGCCAGGGGGTCGCGACCCTCCGCAACCATAGCCCGGTTCTCGTAGGCTTTCTGCCGGGCTTTGGCGAGGGTTACGGACGGAAATGCACCCAATCCGATGTCGCGTCTGCGTCCGGCGATAGTAATCCGTTGAACCCATGACTTGCGTCCACTCTTGTTGATGAAAAGGTGCAGACCGTCGCCGTCGGAATATCTTCCTGGTTTCTTGAGTGCCCGAACCCGAGTCGCCGATAATGCCAAATGAGACCTCTGAAATACCTATCCGTTCCCACATCTGTTACCACAATTGAATTGGGATACCCGTGGAACGCTATAGCCAGAATAGAACGCATTCTAACGTAGTTTAGCTATAACTGCAAGTTATTTTGGAACACAAAGGGACTGCTGAGGAACAAGAAAAAGTGGAGCTGAGGGGAGTCGAACCCCTGACTTCCTGCTTGCAAAGCAGGCGCTCTCCCGACTGAGCTACAGCCCCTCGATGTTCAGGCTTAGAGTCGCTGCTGGTCTTCCGCAAGCCATCATTTCCCAGCCTTGCAAAGATCAGGCTCGCCGCCAAGTTCGTCCTGCGGCAAGCCATAATTCCCTGACCGCTAGATGCGCTGGTTCGCCGCCGTCGTTATTGGGCGACTACCTCTTCTTCCGCGCCCTCGCCACCAGGTCTCGGTTGTGGAAAACCGTGCTGTCATAAGCGTCCGGGTTCCAAAGCTCGGCAAACTTCAGCGCGCGCGGGCAGTGCGTATACGCTTCGTCCACCTCTACCAGAATCCCCTGAAGCTTCTTCGAATTGTCGTCCGGGTTGTTGATGGACAACTCCACCTTCATCCGGTCCAACTCCTCCTTGGCGAGAATCGTCACGCGTCCGTTGACTCTCACCGTGTCGTTGGAGCCGGGAACCAGGAACAGCAGCCCCACCTGCGGGTTTTCCGACATATTCAAATAGCTTTGGAAGAGCCTGTTCCCCGCCACGTCCGGGATGATGATGTGCCTGTCGTCGAGAATATATACGAAGCCTGGCTTGCCCCCCTTGGGCGAGGCGTCGCATCCCCCATCCCCGCTGCTCGTGGCCATCACAAGGAAGGGTGAGTTGGCAATGAACTCCTTCACCACCTCAGTCATCACGTTTACGACCTTCCCCGTAGCCCTGTGGCTCGGCGTCCCGAAAGCCCTCGTAAACTGGTTTTCCGTTGCAACGCTGCCGTTTGCCATCTCGCTCTCCTATCTATTTCTGTCCCGAAATCCGAAGTTGTCTGTCCGTCTGTGCGCGTAAATTCTACGTCCGACACTGGTTTCTTGGCAACCGGACGCTCCGCCAATCCGACGCTGCAGCTCTTCTACCAGGGCCGACGCTCCGCCACCCCTGTGGGCTGCTCCAACCCGTCGACGGGTATATTCCGACCGTTGATCCAGTTGGCCCTTGGCGATGACATAAAGACGATAACGTCTGCCAACTCCTCGGGATTGCCCAACCGGCCCATCGGGAACCCTTCCCGCACGTACTCGTCGAAGCCCGCCGGGTTCGTTTCCTTATATGTGTCCCATCCCCGGGTGCGCTGTATGGAGCCTGGGGAAACCGTGTTGACGCGAACGTTGAACTTCAGCATCTCCAGAGCCAGCCGCTCTGTGACGAAGATGACCGCGGCCTTGGCCGCGCCGTATTGCGCCGTGCCCATCAGCTGCGGCGACCAGCCGGAGATCGACGAGACGTTGACGATGGCCCCGCCACCGCGACTCTTCATGTGGGGCGCGACTAACTGGGTGAGTCGGACGCCGTGAAGAAGGGTGAGGTCGAAGGTCCGATGCCAGTCCTCATCTGTGGTGTCGAAGATCGTCGACCCACCGGCCGACCCACCTACGTTGTTCACCAGTACGTCAATGCCGCCGAGCTCGTCAGCGCACTTCTCCACGAACCGCGAGGCGTCCTCGGCTTTCGTAACGTCGGCAGTGACGGCGGTCACCCGCGCGCCCAGCGCTCGCAGTTCTTGTTGGACGGCGGTTAGCTGGTCTCCGTCACGCCCGCAAATTCCCAAGTGGCATCCTTCCTGGGCAAATAGGCGGGCCGTGGCTAGGCCAATGCCGCGCGTGCCTCCGGTTACCAGGGCAGTCTTACCCTCAAGCTGTAGGTCCATCAGCCGCCTCCCCCTAGAAATTCTTCCCTGGCTTTAGCCAGGTTCGATGGCTCCGAAAGCAGGTCTATAACCGTCCACGCCATCGCCGTTGCCCCGTCCGCCATAGCGCTATGTCCCGCCTCGGAGCCTGCGTGGGTCTCGAACTCCTCCGTATGAATCGGCACTCCTCGAGGTGCGACGGCAATGATGGGGTGAATCCCCGGCATCATATAGCTTATGTTGCCCATGTCCGTGCTGCCGAAGTTCCTCCCCTGGTACGGTTCCACTTTCCGTCCGAGTCCCTCCAGGTTCCGGGCGTACAGACCCGACATAACCTGGTTGTTCTTCATTGTACTGTACTGCGGTTCGCTCCACCGATGCTCCAGCCGGGCGCCGGTAGCCGCCGCGCCCGATTGAAAGCAGCCCACCACCCGTTCCTTCAGCGTCTCCACGTATTCATCGTCCTTGGCCCTGATGTAGAAGAGGCCCGCGCTGTGGGCTGGCACCACGTTGGCCGCCTGCCCGCCGTCGGTGATGATGCCGTGGACCCGGCTCCCGTCCATCACGTGCTGACGAAGGGAGTTGATGGCGTTGTAGGAGAGGATCATGGCTTCCAGAGCGTTTATGCCCTGGTGGGGAGCGCCGGCGGCGTGAGACGCCTTGCCGTGAAACTCCACCTCCAAAATAGCCACTGCCATGGCCTCGCACCCGGAGGTGTTGTAGTCGCCTGGATGGACCATCATCGCGGCGTCCACGTTTGCGAAGGCCCCGTTGCGTGCCATCCGTATCTTCCCCCCGCGCCCTTCTTCGCCCGGCGTGCCGATGACGCGTATTGTCGCTCCAAAAGCGTCGGCAGCGCTCTTGGCAGCGAGCCCGGCGCCCACCGCGGCGGTTGCTATGACGTTGTGCCCGCAGGCGTGACCGATCCCTGGCAGGGCGTCGTACTCGGCAATGATGCCGATGGACGGGCTGCCCTCCCCATAGACGGCCTCGAAGGCGGTGGGTAGACCGTAGGCAGGCTTGGTGACTGCGAATCCCTTGCCTTCCAGGTACTCCGCCAGCCAGCGGGACGAATTCTCCTCTTCAAGAGATAGCTCCGGATTGCCGTGGATGCGCAATGAAAGCTCCGCCAGCTCCCCGCGATGGGAGGCTATCTGTCGCTGCGCCTCCTCCTTCAACTGCTGAACTCTGTCCATGGGTTCGTCCACTCCTTTGCCTGTATCCCTCACATGAACGTGGCCTGATGATACCACTTTGCAGACCGCCCCGTGTTTCCCCCTCCCTTCCCCCTCGACGGGGGAAGGTTAGAGCCTGCCCTCGTGAAGACGGGGGATGGGGGTGAAGACCTCTCCCTCCTTGTCCTCGCGCATGCGGGGACCCATCCCACTTCCCCACGCCCCACTCCGTTGTCCTCGCGTCTAGGGCCTGCCCCAGTGAATACGGGGGCGGGAATCCACCACTCACGCGCCATCATTCCTTCCCCCGCATGTCATTCTGAACGCAGCGTAGCGGAGTGAAGAATCTCGGCGTGCACACAAATTCCTTCATGCTCCCACACCCGTTTTTCCCGTAAAGGCGGGAATCCACTACTAACCCCCCAACGCGCTACGCCCACTTCCCCTCTGCGAATGGTGTAACGCTTTCATTTCAGCGTCTATAATCGACGCATGCAATTGCGACATTTCCGTAGATCCCCGGCACTCAAAAAATCATTGGCCCTTCTTCTGCTGGTCGCGTCCCTGCTGTTGTCTGCGACCATCGGCGCGTGCGGCAATGACGCAGAGCGGCGAGTCCTGGTCTACGCTGCCGCAAGCCTGAGAGACGTTCTAACTGAACTAGCTCAGCAATATGAAACTGCCAACAACGTTCATGTTGCCTTCAATTGGGGTGGCTCCATTGCCCTTGCCAACCAGCTGAAGCGTCATGCCCCCGGCGACGTGTTCATCTCAGCCGGCTCCAGCCCCATGGACGACTTGGAAGAGGCAGGCCTCTTGGCTACATCCTCTCGGACTGCCTTGGCTTCCAATAGCATGGTCCTCGTCGTCTCAAGCGAGGCGGAAGCCCCATCCCCTTCGGCGGAGCAAACCCTGCGTGAGGCTAGTCTGATTGCAATCGCGGACCCCGCGCTGTCACCGGCAGGCGGCTATGCTCAGGAATTCCTTGAGGGCATCGGTCTTTGGCGTGAACTTCAGGAACGAATTGTCTTGGGCGCAAACGTGAGGACGGCCCTCGCCTACGTGGAGTCTGGGGCCGCCAATGTTGGGCTCGTGTACCGCACCGACGCTCTCAACAGCGAAGGCGTCCGCATCGCCCACGAGACGCCGCTGGAGTCCCATGCGCCCATCCTCTATCCGGCGGCGGTCCTGAAGGAGTCCAACAATCAAAGGGAAGGGTCCTTGTTCTTGGCATTCCTGGCAGAAGAATCCTCCCAGTCCCGCTTTCGAGCCTACGGATTCGTCGTCGGTGAGCATCCATGACTCTACAACGCGTGGCAAGAAGATGATGGGCGGCAGAATGAAAATGGGCAAGATGCACCTATCCCCACTCCCGTTGTCCTCGCGTCCCCTCCCTGCCCCCCCGCGAAGGGAGACCTTTGCATAACCGTCATTCCGGCGAAGGCCGGAATCCAGAATCCCATGATTTAGCTACGGCAAGAGTCGTCCCACACCACTATCTGAATGCGTTTCGGTAGTTATGCAAAGGTCTCCGAAGGCGGGAGGCGGGAACCCCTCCTCCCCCCCACTGCCAACATCCCCTTGCCGTAAATCCCCCTCCCCTGCTACCATCCCCCCATGAAAACCCCGACCCCTCCCGTCCTCACGCATGCGGGGATCCATCCCCCTCCCAACCCACCCTTCGTTTCCACCACAGAAAAAAACGAATCCCCCCAAACCGACTCGTTTGCCCACCTTTTTTGAAACGAGTCCCACGCCTGAAACGAATCATCTCAGGCACAAATTGATACCCAGTCGATTATCAAAACGAGTCAAACGAGTACTCCCTCCCTGTCCTCGCGAAGGCGGATGCGAGAGCCCATCCTCTTCCCCCTCCGTTGTCCTCGCGTCGAGAGCTTGCCCCCGCGAAGGGAGACCTTTGATTAACCGTCATTCCGGCGAAGGCCGGAATCCAGAATCCCATGATTTAGCTATGTCGGGTGTCGTCTCGCAACGCTATGTGGATGCGTTTTGGCAGTTATGCAAAGGTCTCCGAAGGCGGGGGGCGGGGACCCATCCCCCTCCCCCTCCGTCGTCCTCACGTCGAGAGCTTGCCCCCGCGTCGAAAGCTTGCCCCCGCGCATGCGGGGGGCGGGAGGCGGAGACCCATCCCCTACCCCATGAGGACCGCTGATGCTCTCGTCCGCTGAACTCCAGGCCCTGAGGCTCTCCCTTCAGGCGGCATCTCTGGGCGTTCTGCTCGGCTTTCCCGTGGCCCTCGGAATTGCGTGGGCCCTGGTCAAGACCGAAATGCGAGGCAAGCTGGCCCTGGAAATCCTGGTCTCCTTCCCCCTCGCGCTGCCACCCGTCATCACCGGCTACGCCCTGCTCCTGCTCCTGTCCAGGGAAGGAACCCTTGGGCGCTTTCTCCACTGGTCCTTAGGCATTGACGTGCTATTTACCTGGGTGGCGGCGGCCTTGGCGGCGGGACTCGTTTCTCTTCCTCTGATGGTGCGCGCCATGGAGGTCGCACTAGCGGCCGTTGACCCTCGGCTGGAGAAGGCGTCTCGCAGCTTGGGCGCCGGGCCAATCCGGTCAGTCTTCACCGTCACACTCCCGTTGGCATATCGAGGCATGGCGGCGGCGGCGCTGCTTGGCTTTGCCCGGGGCCTGGGGGAGTTTGGCGCAACTATCGTTGTGGCGGGCAACATCCCTGGCGTCACCCAGACGCTGCCCCTCGCCATCTTCACCGACCTGCAGGCGGGAGACGACCGCGCCGCCCTTCGGCTTGTGGCCATCTCAGTCGTTCTGGCGGCGGTTACCCTAACCATTCACCACGTCCTTATTCGCAAGCTGGGCATGCTGAGGCAACGCCTGACATGACAATGAATCCCGTCCTGAGCCTGAATCTCCGCAAGAGCTTCCCCGACTTCGAACTGTCGGTGAATGCGGACCTTCCGGGGGGAATTGCGGCCGTCTTTGGTCCGTCTGGAAGCGGAAAGACGACGCTACTCAACTGTATCGCCGGCCTCGACCGTCCCGACGAGGGGGAGATTCAGCTCCGGGGCCAGGTCTTATATTCCAGAGCCGGAAGAATAAACCTCGCGCCGGAACGTAGACGGGTGGGGTACATGTTCCAGGAGAACCTGCTCTTTCCACATCTGAACGTGGAAGAAAACATCCACTACGGCTACAATCTGACGCCGGAGTCCCAACGCATGGTCGACCCGGCGCAGCTGGTGGAACTGCTGGAGTTGAGGCCGCTCATAAAGCGTCGGACGGCGGGCCTTTCCACCGGCGAACAACAGCGTGTCGCCTTGGCCCGCGCCTTGGCCGCCTCCCCCAACCTGCTCCTCCTCGACGAACCCCTCGCCTCACTGCACGTAAGCATCCGGGGCCGCATCCTCCGCTACCTGAAAGCCATCCGCCGGGAACTTTCCATCCCCATGATCTACGTGTCCCACTCCATTTCGGAAATCATGGCCCTCGCCGATTCAGCCCTGGTCTTGGACAAAGGCCGTCAGGTTGCGATGGACGAACCCCGCAGTCTCTTGGGCCAGTCTGCCGCCGCGCCTCTAATCGCCAGAGAATCGGTGGAAAACATCTTCGACGTGACAGTCACGGAACATCTACCGGAAAGCGGGATTACCCTGGCCGCCCTCGGCGAGACCGTCTTGGCCCTCCCCCAGATAGACGCGCCGGTGGGCCAGCCCGTGTCTGTCTCCATCAAGGCTTCCGACGTCATTCTCGCTTCAGAGCCCCCCCGAAGAATAAGCGCCCGCAACATCCTGGAAGCGCGGGTTGAGCGCGTCGACGCGGCCGTACGTAGCATTCTTGTGCACGCAGTATTGGAACAGCCGTGGATCGCCGAAATCACCCCCGACGCTCTGGCCAACCTGGACCTTCAAGAGGGCGAAAAGGTCTACCTCGTAATCAAGTCCAGTTCCATATCCCTCCTAGACTAACGCCCTAACTACATCCTACGTCCCCTCTCTCGCGGGTCGACGTGATACAATTGTCCGGCGCCAACCACTACGCGAACTAGAAGGGGTTTAGGATGAAGTCCGTCGTGAGAGCGAGATATAGGAAGGGTGCCATTATGCCCTTGGAACCGCTCGATATAGAAGAAGGGGCAAGCCTGCTGGTAAGCGTTGAGGTTGAATCGCGGGCTTCCCGCGCCGAGCGCGGTCTGAAAGCGTTAAGGGCCGCTGCGGGCGGCTGGAAGGGCAGCCATAACCCCGATGAATTGATACGGAACATCTACGAAGCGCGGCTGGAAGGCAGCAGACATACGCAGAAGAGCTAGGCCGCTATGCGTTATTTAGCGGACACTGATTGGATCGTTCATGCCCTTCATGGCAATCCCGACGTTATCCGGCGCCTTGAAGAGCTTACCGTTGAGGGCGTTGGCATAAGCGTTATCTCCATAGCTGAACTTTATCAAGGCGTGTTCTACTCTAACGACCCCCATGGCAACGAATTGCGCTTGCAAGAGTTCCTGGACGGATACGACGTTGTTCATTTGGACGAAGAGATCTGCCGCGAATTTGCCCGCGAAAGGGGCAGATTGAAGGCCGCCGGAACTCCTATCGCTGACTTGGATCTTTTCATTGGATGCACAGCATTGCGGCACGGCCTCGTCCTGCTAAGCAACAACCGTCGGCATTTCCAGCGCCTGGAAGGCCTAAACGTAATCTCCGTTTGATCTTATGCGATAGTTGTGATAATGCGGGCAAAACTCTTTGCCGCTATCCCCTGCAGGAGATAGAGGGCGCCTCCCCCGCATTTGCCATCCCCCCTACATTTCAGTAGACTTGCCCAAATATATTTAACGAGGTGGAGCGCACCATGAAGATGCCTTTTGGAGTGATAGACTCCGACGGTCATATCAACGAACCCGAAGACGAGCTTAGGTCCTATATGGAAGGCCCTTACGGAGAGATCAAGAACAGAATTCACCGCTATATCCCCAACGACAGCGGCTCCATCGGCGGCGGCATTCTGGTAACTCACAGCTCCTTCGACACCACCCTGGGCGGAAGGCTTGGCGCCAACGGGCCCGAAGGCTTTCCCACCCCCGACGAGTGGCTCGCGAAGGCCGACGAGGGCAGCATGTCCACCATCTGCCTTTTCCCCACTACCCTCTTGGCCTATTCCACCGTCACCGACAACGACTACCTTGTCGCCCTCACCAAGGCCTACAATAACTACTTGTCTGAGAGGTGGCTCAAGCACAGCCCCCGCTTCAAGGCCGTCGCCCTCATGCCCTTCCCGGAGGTAGAAGAGTCCATCAAGGAGATGCGCCGTTGTGTAACGGAGCTAGGCTTCTCCGGCGTGTTCATCGCCGCCGTCGGATTCGGTCTTCTGGGCGAGAAGAAGTACGACGCCTTCTGGGCCGAGGCCGAGAAGCTGGGCACCGCCGTTGCGGTTCACGGCGGCCACGCCACCGCCGAGTACCAGCGCTACACCAAGTTCATTCAGCGGCACACCATCGGCTTCCCCGTCTCCAACATGATGCAAATGATGCACATGACCTACGAGGGCGTCTACGAGAAGTTCCCCGACCTGAAAGTCGGTTATCTGGAAGCGGGGTGCACCTGGGTGCCCTATATGCTTGACCGCATGGACGAGGAGTGGGAGAAGCGCGGCTGGTTCGAGACCCCCAACTGCAAGAAGAAGCCCAGCGACTACATCAAGAGCGGCAAGGTCTACGTTCACGTCGAACCCGGCGAGAAGCTGATTCCTGAAGTTATCCGGGAGATGGGCTCCAACCGGCTGATGTACGCTTCCGACTGGCCCCACTGGGACCACGAATACCCGGAGAGCGTCTTCGACATCTGGGAGCGCGAAGACCTGACGGAAGAGCAGAAGCGGGGCATCCTGCGGGACAACGCCTTGGAGTTCTACGGACTGGACGCCAGCGCCTAACTTTCGACAATGCTAGAAATCAAGGGGCCGCGTCACCACGCGGCCCCTTTTCATTACTATGCCAATAATCCTCCACTCTCCCCCGTCCCATACCACCTCCCTCATGTCATTCTGAACGCAGCGTAACGGAGTGAAGAATCTCGTCGTCGTAGGGATTCCCCCACAGCCCCCTTGTTCTCGCGGATGCGGGGACCCATCTTCGCCCCCCATAGGAGCGATTCGAAAACCGGAGTCACCCCTTTCCACGTCCCATCCCACCTCCCTCATGTCATTCTGAACGCAGCGGAGCGAAGTGAAGAATCTCGTCGTCGTCGGGATCCCCCACAGCCCTCTTGTCCTCGCGGACGCGGGGATCCATCTTCACCCTCCATAGGAGCGATTCGCAATACCGGAGTTACCCCCTTCCACGTCCCATACCACCTCCCACATGTCATTCTGAACCCAGCGAAGCGGAGTGAAGAATCTGTTGATTCAGGAGTGTCTACGGTGACGCGATTTTCTCTTTCGCTATGAAGAACTCGAACCCCCCATTGCCCGCAGGCCCAGGCACATACGCCCTCTTCATTGAACTGGACAACCCGGCCATCGTCGCAGTGGGCCGTCTGGGCCCGATAAAGTTTCGTCCAGGCTGGTTCGCATACGTAGGCTCTGCCCTCAGTGGCGTCGCGGCCAGGGTAGGCCGGCACCTCCGACGTCGCAAGAAACTGCACTGGCACGTGGACTATCTATTAAAGGAAGCCCGCCTGTCCGAAGTCACCTGGGGGCTTTCTGACAAGCGGCTGGAGTGCCGCATCGCCGACGGTCTCCGAGAACAGGGGCTTCGTTCCGTACCGGGCTTTGGCGCCAGCGATTGCAAATGTCCCTCCCACCTCTTCTATTCCCCAACCCGAAGAACGCTGCGTGACGAAATAGCGCGAGCATTCTCGTCGGTGGTTACAACGCCTCATCACCATGAGCATCGCGCGTCATTCTGAACGCAGCGAAGCGGAGTGAAGAATCTCGTCGTCGTAGGGATCCCCCACAGCCCCCATGTCCTCGCGAATGCGGGGACCCATCCCCCCTTCTCCCAAATGTCATTCTGAACGCAGCGCCCACACCCGTCCTTTCTCAACCCTACCCGTCATCCCCGCGCACATCCTCCCTCCTCTTGTCCTCTCGAATGAGGGGACCCATCTTCGCCCCCCACGTCCTACCCGGACCTACCACCCGTGTCCTCGCGCATGCGGGGACCCATCCCCCTTCTCCCAACATGTCATTCCGAGCGCAGCGCCCACCCCCTCCGTCGTGCCCGTGCCCACCCCACCCGTTATTCCCGCGAAGAGCCTGCCCTAGTGAACATGAGAGGAGGAACCCATCCCCCTCGTCCCCCTCCCGTGTCCTCGCGAAGGCGGGGACCCATCCCCATCCCCTCCAACCTCATTCCTCACCTCAGCCATTTTGCTCGCCCTCGCCCCACTGCCAAAATCTCCTTGCCCAAAATCCTCCTACTTTGCTACCATCCCCCCATGAACAACACCTCGACCCTTGCCCAACGCGTAGGGGCGGTTCGCGAACCGCCCTTCGTTTCCACCACACAGAAAAACGAAACCCACTCGTTTGCCCACCTTTTCTGAAACGAGTCGCACGCCTGAAACGAATCATCTCAGGCACAATTTGATACCGAGTCGATTATTGAAACGAGTCAAACGAGTACCCCCCACCTCTCCGTCATTCCGAACGCAGCGAAGTAAAGAATCTCCTCGATTGAACAGCTACCCTCCCGCCCCATTCACGTGAGGCTTCAACACCATGTGCAGCATGTGGTTGACGGGCGTCGCCACCCCCGTCTCCCGTCCCATCCTGACTACCGCTCCGTTGAAGATCTCCAGCTCCAACCGCCGACCCCGCTCCAGGTCCAGATGCATCGAGGCTGTAATGTCCTTCACCGCCCCTTCCACGTACTCCATGGTCTGATCAACCACCGCGTCGTCAAGGTTTATCCCCTTGGCACGCCCCACGGCTTCAATCTCCCGCATGGCCTTTACCAGTAGTTCCCTATATCCCGGCTCCCCCAGAAGATCGCCGATGCGTCTGCGGCATGCGCTAGTGAGTCCGGCCACGGCGGCAATGAACAGGAATTTGCTCCAGAGGGTCGCCAACACGTCCGGTGAAACCTCGGCGTTTATCCCCGACGAAAGCAGGGCATCCCGCACCCTCCTCACCCGAGCCGTCTCCTCACCCGACGCCTCGCCGAATACCAGCCTTGCTACTCCTCCCGTCTGCACCACCACCCCGGGGGAGTCGATGCGGCTTTCCACGTAGGCCGCCCCCGGAAGTGCGTGTTCTCCGCCGAACGTCCCTGCCACCGCAGCGTAACTATCGACCCCGTTCTGCAGGGTCAAAACCGTCGTGTCCGGTCCTACCAGCGGCGACATTACCCGAAGGGCCGAATCAGTGTCGTAGGCCTTGACCGAAAACAAGACTAACTCCACGTGGCCGACCCCTTCTGCATTGTCAGTAGCGGAGGCATCTACTGTGAACTCGCCGGCGTTGTGCACCACACGCAGCCCTTCCTTGCGGATGGCTTGAAGGTGTTCGTCCCTGGCGATGAAAGTCACTGCGTGGCCCGCCTTTGCCAGCATCCCGCCGAAGTATCCACCCACCCCGCCGGATCCCATTACCGCAATCTTCATAGTCCGCCTCCGCCAATTTTGCCGTGAGGGTAACCTAGCCTAAAGCGCCCACGCAACCACTAAATTTCAGTCATTGGCAATCCATGGAATACCGCCCCCCTCCCCGCATGTCATTCTGAATGGAGCGAAGCGTCCCCCACATGTCATTCTGAACGCAGCGGAGCGAAGTGAAGAATCTCGTTGTCCTTGCTGCAAGCCTCGTTTGGGAAGGGCTTGTTAGAGGTATGAGTTTCTCGTTCGACCAAGGCAGCAATTACGAATCCCATCGCCCTTCCGACGCGCCATCTTTGACTTATGACGGTTCAAGCTTCGTTGAATCCCAATTTGAGATGTGGTACATTCGTAGACTAACGGATTGTTAATTAGCAACGCGAGATTCAAGCATCAGGGGGTTGGCAGAATGTCGGAAAAAGATATTGCCCTCATGGCACACCTCATGCGCCGGGCCGGGTTCGGCGCCAGTAGAGACGAGTTGGAGCGCCGGGCGGCCAAGGGTTACGAGGCTACCGTGGAAGAGCTCCTTAACCCGGATCAGCAGCCGCCGTGGGAAGAAGACCTTGCCCGTAGGCACCACATAGGATCCCGGTACGGCAACGGCTTGCCGGAAACCCAGGGCTGGTGGCTCCAGCGCATGATCTCCACCCACAGTCCCTTGGAAGAGAAGATGACCCTCTTCTGGCATTCCATCCTTTGCAGCGGCAACGCCAAGGTGGACCACCCCCAGACCATGCAGGTGCAGATTGAGATGCTGCGCCGACACTGTATGGGTAACTATCGGGACCTGCTTGGCGACCTGTCGAAGGACCCCGCCATGATCATCTACCTCGACAATCGGGACAATCATAAGGGAGCCATCAACGAAAACTGGGGTCGGGAGCTTCTGGAGCTCTTCTCCTTGGGTGTAGGCAACTACACGGAGGACGACGTGAAGGAGGCTTCCAGGGCCTTCACCGGCTGGACCCACAAACCCTTCCCGCCCCTCTACCCTTTCCAGAGGTACTTCCTCGAGTTCGAGTACAAGGAAGACGACCACGACGATGGCGAGAAGGTATTCCTGGGCCAGCGCGGTCGTTTCAACGGCGAAGACATTCTGGACATTGTCGTGAGACAGCCCGCTACGGCTCGGTTCATAGCGCGGCACCTCTACAACTACTTCGTAGCCGACGAGGCCCAGGTGCCCGCCTGGCCCCACACTGCCCCCAGGGATGGCGCAGCGGTCAACATTCTGGCTGATGCTTATCTTCAGTCCGGCTACGACATGCGCTCCGTCATGCGTACCCTGTTAAACTCCGATTTCTTCAAGGATGAGAGCGTATGGTACGCCAAGGTTAAGAGCCCAGTGGAAGTGGTGGTGGGCACCCTCCGGTTGGTGGAGGACTACATCACGCCCAAGCCTGGCATAGACGACCTCGTGATCCAGGCCGGCTACATGGGCCAGCTTATCTTGAACCCGCCCAGCGTTGAAGGCTGGCACGCCGGCAAAGAGTGGATCAACAGCGGTTCCCTCTCCAACCGCGTCAATTTCGTCGCCGAGCGAGTGGGCGACACCACCCTCCCCGGCGTACAGACCATCATCAACCGGCTGGCCACCGAGAGCAGGATGTCCGCCCCCGACTTTGTGGACGGATGCCTGGAACTCATAGGCCCCCTCACCATCAGCGCCGCCGCCCGGGCGGCCCTGATCTCTCACGTCGAGCAGGGTGGGGAGTTATCTCGAGACACAGAGGAGCAGCGTGGCGACTTCGCCCGCCGCACCGGCAGGGTGCTCCAGCTCATCGCAGCTACCAGGGAGTACCAGTTCGCTTAACACCAGTAGGAGGAAGACAATGGCCGATATGAAGACGAAAGACCCCGTTTTGGTGGTTGTGCAGCTTTCCGGCGGCAACGACTACCTTAATACCATCATCCCTTACAACAATGGGCTATACCAGGACTACCGGCCCAACATCGGTATCCCCCAGGAGGACGTAATTCCCATTGACGATGAGTTGGGGTTCAACCCCAACCTGGCCCCGATAAAGGAGAAATTCTGGGACACGGGCAAGATGGCCCTCGTCCACGGAGTCGGCTTCGAAGGCTGCAACCGCTCCCACTTCCGCTCCATGGACGTCTGGCACACCGCCGAGCCCGACAAGATGGGCACAGAGGGTTGGCTGGGCCGCGCCATTCGCGAGGTCGATCCCCGGGGCGACAACGTCCTGACCGGCGTCAGCTTCGGCCCCGGCCTCCCGCGGGCCATGGCCCTCCCCGGCGTCCCCGTCGCCTCCGTAATGGAGCTGGAGCGCTACGGCGTGTTAACGGGCATCACCCCCCAGCGCGAGCGGGACCAGGCCTTGGAAATCTTCGCCCGCATGTACGGCCCCACCGTTGGCACCGGCTACGTCATGGACTATCTCAGCCAGACCGGTTCGGACATTCTCAAGGGGGCCGACATCCTGAAGACCGCCCCTGCCAAGTATTCCTCCACCGTCGAGTACGCCAACACCCCCATCGGGCAGAGCCTCCGGGGCGCGGCGCAAGTGCATCTGGCCGACATGGGCACTAGGGTCATATACACGGAGGTCGGCAACTTCGACACCCACGCCAACGAGTTGGCCATGCACGAACCCCTCTGGCAGAACCTCTCCGCGGCCCTGGTCGACTTCTACGACGACCTCCAGGAGCACAACGCCAGCGACAACGTGGTGATGGTGCTGTTCACTGAATTCGGACGCCGCTGCCGCGACAACGGCACCGGCACGGACCACGGCACCGGCGGCGGGGCCATCGTCATCGGAGATCCGGTCAAGGGTGGCTTCTACAGCGAGTACCCCTCAATTCAGGAGGACAAGCTCCTGGACGGGGACCTGCAGTTCAACTACGACTTCCGGGGCCTCTACTCCACCGTTCTTGAACAGTGGATGGGCTTGGACGCAAAGCCCTGCGTGGGCGGAACCTTCGAGCAGTTGGACATCATTTAGACGGCAGGCCATGACGGGGCGAAGGGAATCCTCCTTCGCCCCGAACTTGGAACTCGTGGATCCACAGGACTCTAAAATGCTATTTGTTGGGGGTTCAATGACGACGCAGGCTAAGACAGGGCGCACTTACAACTACGAAATAACCATCGGGCGCAGTTCCGTTACCGGAGAGTCCTTCCGTACGCCCATTGCCCTCTCTCTGGGCATGGACAACGAAATCTACGTGCTCAACCGCACAACCGAGCGCCAGGTCTTGGGCCATCGCGTGTGCCGCTTGAACATGGCGGAGGATTTTCTGGGGGATTTCGGCCAGCGTGGTGAGGAAGACGGACAGTTCATCTGGGCCCTCTCCGTGGCGTGCCACCCCGACGGACGGGTCTTCGTCTCCGACGAGTGGCTCAACCGCATCTCCGTCTTCAGCAGGGAGGGGCAGTTCCTCGGCAAGTGGGGCAGAAAGGGCAGTGGCCCCGGCGAACTTCACGGACCCTCCGGCCTGGTCTTCGAGTCGGACGGGCATCTGCTGGTGGCCGACGGCGAGAATCACCGCATTCAGCGGTTCACTGCCGATGGCGAATTCGTCTCGACCTGGGGCAGTTTCGGCAACGGCGACGGTCAGTTCAACTACCCCTGGGGCATCAACGTTGACCAGGCCGGTGACGTCTATGTGGCCGACTGGCGCAACGACCGCATTCAGAAGTTCTCCCCGAATGGCAAGTTTCTAATGAAGTTCGGCTCCTCCGGCGATGGCGAGGGTGAGTTCAACCGACCCACCGCCGTCGCCATCGACAGCGATGGGGATATCTACGTGACCGACTGGGGCAACGACCGAGTGCAGGTATTCGACGGCGAAGGCAGTTTCGTGGACTTATGGACGGGAGACGCCGGTCTATCCACCTGGGGCAAGCTCCAGCTAGGCGGTAACACCGCCTTCTGGGACCAGCGAGCCAGCGTACCCGACATGGCGGAAAAAGAGAAGAAATTCCGGGAGCCCGTCTCCGTCCAGGTAGACGCCGAAAACCGCATACTGGTCCTGGACGGACGTCGGGACCGCATTCAAATATACAAAAAGACCTCCTAGCAAACTGACGACCCCGCCCCTGTCGGCATCAACCCGTAGGGGCGGTTCCCGAACCGTCCTCCCCCTCCCACATCATCCCGCTTCGTTCCCCTCGTTACCGTAGGGGCGGGTTTCAAACCCGCCCAACCGTTCAAGCCGCATCCATTTTCATCCCCTTCAGTGGCCCCTCCAAGGCGACGCCATACCAAAGCAAGCGCTGCGCCCCTTCCTGTCATTCCCGCGAAGAGCCTGCCCCCGTGAAGACGGAGGCGGGGAATCCAGCCCCGCCAGGTCATCACTCACCCCACTCGTCATTCCCGCGGAGAGCCTGCCCCCCATGAAGACGGGAGCGGGGACCCATCCCGTCTTCCGTAACCCTTGGCCGCGACCCCCCCGGTCGCCGTTTCACCCACACCCCCTCTTGTCCTCGCGAATGCGGGGACCCATCCCGTCTTCCGTAACCCTTGGCCGCGACCCCCCCGGTCGCCGTCTCACCGACACCCCCTCTTGTCCTCGCGAATGCGGGGACCCATCCCGTCTTCCGTAACCCTTGGCCGCGACCCCCCCGGTCGCCGTTTCACCCACACCCCCTCTTGTCCTCGCGAATGCGGGGACCCATCCCGTCTTCCGTAACCCTTGGCCGCGACCCCCCCGGTCGCCGTCTCACCGACATCCCCTCTTGTCCTCGCGAATGCGGGAACCCATCCCGTCTTCCGTAACCCTTGGCCGCGACCCCCCCGGTCGCCGTCTCACCGACACCCCCTCTTGTCCTCGCGGATGGAGACCTTTGCATAACTGCTAGTGAGAGACCATATTGGACAGAATAGGCATGGGGTTCAATCCTAAATCTCCACCTCTGGATTCTGGCTCGGGACCGGAATGACGGTTATGCAAAGGTCTCCGAATGCGGGGACCCATCCCGTCTTCCGTAACCCTTGGCCGCGCCCCCCCCCGGTCGCCGTCTCACCGACACCCCCTCTTGTCCTCGCGAATGGAGACCTTTGCGTAACCGTCATTCCGGCGAAGGCCGGAATCCAGAATCCCATGATTTAGCTACGGCAAGAGTCATCCCACACCACTATATGAATGCGTTTCGGTAGTTATGCAAAGGTCTCCGAATGCGGGAACCCATCCCCTGCCCCGCCCCCCTCAGGTGCGTAGACTCAAAGACCCCTACCCCTCGTCCCACATATGAGGAAGACCCATAAGCCGAGGTGCGCCTAGCGTCTCGCACAAACCCTCAAACTTCCTCCGCTTCACCCCCCGCCATTCCAAGTCCGCCAGACCCTCCCGCAGCGGCACGTCCGTCCGCAGCGTCGCCAACCTCTTATATAAGAGGGCATCCTCGTACCCCGCGGCAAGATTCCTGACCATGGTTGCAAGACCCCGAATCTTCACGTCCCAGTCGGCGATCTCCAGCGGCATATCCTCAATTCTTTCGTAGCGTTGCAGCGCTTGGGCCGTCGACTTCGCACCCCATCGGGCAATTCCGGGAATGCCGTCGGCGGCGTCCCCCACCAGCGCCAGGTAATCCGGTATGGACTCGGGTGACACACCGAACTTCGCCTCGACGGCCGCTTCATTGATTATTGCGTCCTTGCGACGGTCGAGACAGACTGCCCTTTCCCCCTGCACCATCTGCGTCAGGTCCTTGTCCGGCGTACAGATGACAACCTGCTCAACATCTGGGTGGGCCAGCGCCATTGCTGCCGCAGTTGCGATCGCGTCGTCTGCCTCGAACTCGATCATGGGCCACACCACCACCCCGAGCGCGGCAGCGGCCTCCTCCGCCAGGGGAAACTGGGTCAGAAGCTCCTCCGCAACCCCCTCGCCCGTCTTGTAGCCCGCGAACATCTCGTTCCGAAAGGAGGTGATTTCGTGGTCGAAGGCGCAGCCCACATGCGTGACGTTCCGGGTTCGAAGGAGAGCGAGGGTCGATTGTATGAATCCACGAACCGCGCCAACCTCACGCCCGTCGGGAGCACCGAGGGAAGGCATGGCGAAGTAGCTTCGAAAAAGCTCGTATGTCCCGTCGATGAGATGCACCTTCAAACCCGTCACCTCCAAACTCCTGGTCAGGCGTATGAGACCCACTTTACGAGAGTGGACTGCCCTTGGCAAACTTGGGCCTTCCATGCATTCAGCCATTGCAAAAATCCTGTATAATCTCCTCTACCCCTCCTTGGAGAGACAAACATGAACGCCTTCACCAACGGACTGAAGTACATCTCTGCCGACTCCCACGTCAACGAGGACGACGATTTTCTCCAACGAGTACCCGAGCAGTACCGTCACCGTCTCCCTCACCGCGAGGACAGGAACGGCGGCGTCTACTCCATCATAGAAGGCCGCAAGCCCCGCCGCATCGACATCGCCGAGTCTCGCATCTCCGACGACGACAAGAACCGCCAGTTTCGAGACGACCCCAGCGGTGGTAGGGACATATCCCGCCGTCTTCAGGACCAGCAGCGCGACAACGTGGTTGCGGAGGTCATCTACTGCAACTCCCTCCTCGGTCTCATGGCCTCCCCCGACGGCGACTTCCAGATGGCCGCCGCCCGAGCATACAACGACTGGATTCACGAGCAGTTCAGCTCCCGTCCCGACCGCTTTGCCCCCGCCGCCATCCTCCCCACCATCAACGTGCCCAAGGCGGTGGATGAGGTGTATCGCCTGGCCCGGAAAGGCTTCCGCCTGGTCAGCGCCCCCATCGGCATAAAGGATCAACCCTACAACCTGCCTGTCTACGAGCCTCTCTGGAACGCCCTGGAAGACACCGGCCTCATCTTCAGCCTCCACTTCATCACCGGCACCGAGGACCATCTCCCCGAGAACGCCGGCGAAGAGAGTAACGGCGGCTTTCTGTCCTACATGATAATCGCCATGGCTGAGGGCATCCGCCCCACTACCCTGCTCCTCAGCTCCGGCGTGCCCATGCGTCACCCCGACCTCCACTTCGTCATCGTGGAGTGCGGCGCCGGTTGGCTGGCCTGGAACCTCTACGCCCTGGACGAGCAGTACGAGCGCAAGCACATGTGGATCGAGCCCAAGCTGGACCTCAAGCCCAGTGATTACTTCCGACGCCAGGGCCACGTCACCTTCGGCGACGATCCCGTCGCCCTCAGCACCCTGGACTACGTGGGTGACCAGGCGCTTCTCTGGGGCAGCGACTACCCCCACGACGAGGGCACTTTCCCCCACTCCAGGGAGGTCATAGACCGTATCTTCCAGGGCCATCCCGACGATATCAAGCGTAAGATCGTCTACCAGAACGCCGCCCAACTCTACGGCTTCTCGTAACTCAGCCCCGGACCCTTCATCTTCCCACGCCCCGTGCAGCGCCCTTCATGCTAATCAGAACCAAGGGGTGCGCGGTAGAAGAATAGCATTCCCTCAATCCTGTTTCCCATCTCCCACCTTTCAATTCGGTGCTAACCTGTGACAAAATCGTGGGAAAACCAACCCTAATCCCTTCCTGTGCCTTGCTAACGTAGGTATTGACAATCCCCAAGATATTCCTTTAGAATCCCTTCACTCACGCCGGGATGCGCCCATGAGCAGCGTCTTGGCGCAAATTATGTTTGGGGGTAAGTTATGACAGGTTACAAGAAAATTCTTAGAGGAGGAGGGTTGTTTGGGCTGCTTGCTTTGGCATTGGCTCTGACGCTGGTCATCGTGGCCTGCGGCGGCGACGACGCAACCGAAGCGCCTACCGCGGCCGCCACGGCCGCGCCCGCGCCCGCTCCTACGATGGCGCCCACGGCCGCGCCTGCGGCTACGATGGCGCCGACAGCTGCGCCCACCATGGCGCCCACAGCTGCGGCTACCATGGCGCCCACGGCCGCCCCTAGGGCGACAGCTGCGCCTACCATGGCGCCAACCGCTATGATGGCTCCGGTGCCCGTTTCCACCAGGCTCTCGGTTTCCCTCCCTCCGGGTAGGGAGCAGAACACCATTCCTTATGCACAGAGCCAGGTGTCTGAGAAGCTTATGCCCGAATACAGCCACTTGATTGGTCGGAACATCACGACCAACGTGGAAGAGCCTCAGCTCGCCACCTCCTGGGAGGTAGAGACTGACGGCAAGACTTGGCACTTCCAACTCAGAGAGAATGTGCCCTTCTACCAGTGGGGAGTACCCCTTAATGACTACACCTTCAGTGCCAAGGACGTGTTCATGATGCTCGACCTCCAGAATGGAGAACTTGAGGGTGACGAATTGAACACCAAGGTTGCTCGCAGCCCGGGCCGCTACAGGTCCTACTTTGGCGCCAACGACAACTGGGTAGCCAATTCCGACCACGACATTACCCTGAACCTGCCTAAGGTCAACCTGGACGCTGCCTTCCTGCTCTCCGACGAATGGTCCACCGGTATCATGAGCCGCGACCACTGGGACGACGTTGACGGCGAAGATGGCTACAGGGTTGCCCCCGTCGGCAACGGCCCCTGGAGCTACGTCCTCCACGAGATTGACGGCGTCTTCCTCCACGAGCGCGTGGAAGACCACTGGCGCATAACCCCGGCTTTCCATGAACTCGAGATACTTCAGGTTCGTGAGGCCTCCACCCGTCAAGCCATGCTCTTTGCCCACGAGGCGCACATCATCCCCCTCGTTCGCACCCAGCGTGAAGTTGTCGAAGGCGCAGGCTTCGAAACCTACGTGAGCACTGTGCCCAGCATCCACCAGGGCTTTGGAATCGTCCACTTCAGAGACCAGTCTTTCTGCTCTGACGACGGCTCTACCTACAGCCCCTTCTCTGGTGCTGCAGCCGCTTCACCGCCTCCGGGTCTAACCCATGAGTGCGGCCCCAGGGAAAACGTGACCCAGGAAGCTCCCATACGGGACGCCAGGGTTCGACACGCCTTGAACCTGGCCATCAACCGGAACGAAATCAACAACGTCTTCTACCAGGGCCTCGGCTTCCCCCTAGTTGACTACTTCCCGCCCTGGCGCGACGACTTCAAGGACGAATGGGCTCCCTTCCCCGGACCTAACGGCGAGATCGGCGCTGCCGGCGGCTGGCCCTATCCCGGAGACGGTGACCCCGATCAGGCAAGGGCCCTCCTCGCTGAGGCCGGTTATCCGAACGGCGTGGACGTTACCCTCGACTGCCTGCTGTCCCACAGGGTTGTTCCTGAATGGCCCGACATCTGTGAGCAGATCGTCGGCTACTGGTCCAACGTTGGCATCAATGCCACCTTGGACTGGTCCGCGGACTTTGGTGACTTCCGTGCCAAGACCCGCGACCCCTCCCACAATGGCGGCAACTGGATATGGTCGGCTTCCCCGTCCCTCGACCCGCCCTGCAACGCCATCACCTACTCCATGATCTGGGAGCTCGGTCAGGCCTATCGCGAATGGCCCGCAGCATCTGAGTTGTACTTCCGCTGTGCGGAAATAACCAACTACGATGAGCGGAGACAGGCCGGCCAGGACTTCGCAGAAGCTTGGCTAGGAGGCCACTACAGCATCCCCCTCGTTTGGGTCTTTGCTGAGGTTGCTGTCAACCCCAACATCGTGGAGGAGTACCAGGTCAACATGCTCCACATGGGACCTGTGCGCTACCACGAGCACACCCAGCCCGTTCTTCAGTAGGCTAATCCCTACTTCAACGCAACGGCAAAACTATCCGAGGCCCCCGGAATTCCGGGGGCCTCGGTTTTTCCTTGACCGATTTGCCATTCTTTGCTTGACAGAAAATGACTAAACGCCTACCATTCACAATCGCAGCTTTATTCCTTGCCTCTAGGAGAATCTAGAACTTATGGAACCCAAACTGCAAATTCCTTTCCAAGCAAACGTCGGATCGGCCTTGACCTTCTTGCGAAGAGCTTTGCCCTTTGCCGCCGTTGCGTTGGCTATGATGTCCCTGACTCTACTTGTCGCATGCGGTGGTGGCAATGGCGACGCCGGTTCTTCCAATGGCTCGGCGTCAACTCCCAGCTCCCCTGGGGCCACCACCGCCGCCCCGGTTGCCACACAGCCTCCCGCGACTGCTGAAGCCGCCCCTGCTACCGGGTCGGGCTCAGAGGTAATATTCGTTCTTGCTCGAGATTTTGAGGTCTTTGACCTCAACCTCACCGCAGGCGACACCGTGAGCGTCTCCTACTCCTCGTTCGGTCGTAGCTCCGGAGGCATCACCAGAGGAAGTGATTTTGATGACAAAAGAGTAGGAGCAGGCTCGGCGGCAGGTGACGTCATCCTCACTGTCCTCAATCCCGTTGAGGATCAGTTACTTAATGAGGACCAGACGGCCAACAACACCGTGGAGTTTCAGGCGGATCTCACCGGCGTGTACCAACTTGTGTTCTCCAACCCATACCGGCTTCAGGGCCTTGAAGTAACCGTCGACTACGTTATCAACCCCTAACCCCCATAAACACCCGCAACGCAAGAGGCCCCGGCGTCACACCGGGGCCTTCCCTTTTCTATCCACTGCCTCCCTAATAATGGACGGCGCTCACCGCCAGTTTTGTGATCCCAGTAGGCGTTTCCCGCCAGCGCGGTGATTTCCCTCCTCCATTCCTTCATCCTCCATGCCCACACTGCACCTCTACTTATAGGTCATTACTACTGAAGATAGACTCTACAAGTACATTAGACGCCTTTGCACAATCCATGCCGAAGGGGCCGGGGTTCCCGAACCACCCATCCCCTCCGTCATTCCCGCACAAGGTCCCACCTCCCCTGAATACGCAGGCAGGAATTCACCCCCTCCGTTGTCCTCGCGGATGCGGGGACCCATCCCCGTCCCGATCCTCCCGCGAAGAGCCTGCCCCCGTGATGACGGAGGCGGTAATCCATCCCACGCAACCCCCATCTCCCGTAGAGGCGGGTTTCAAACCCGCTCTCGTCCCCCAGTCCACTTTCATCCCTTTACGCGGGCCTTCTCAAGCCATGGTAAGTCTGAGGCCCCGTGAAGAACCTCGTGGTTCCTGCGGCATGGCCCTTCTCTTTTGTACAGTCAAGGATTACGCCACCAGACAGACCGATTTGCTTGACAATCGGAAATGGAAAACATATCTTCCCAATTAGACCTCAAGTCCTTGATGTAGAAGTTGAATAAGAATATGCGTCCAATGGCCGGATATCGCGGCAACCAAGCTAGTCAAGCTAATCTCCGCACTAGATGTTACTTCTTAGCGCTACTCGTCATTACGCTAATGGCCGTCTCGGCGCTCACGGCCTGCGGTAGCAACAATGATGCTACCACCTCAACAGCAGCACTAGCGGCTACGGCAACCCCTGCTCCCACCGTCACCCTAGACGGCAGCACAGACTCCGGCTCTGCGACGCCTCCCACTCAGGCTATCGGCCTCTCCGCCCCTAGTTCCGGCTCCGAGGAATTGAGAATCATGTCCCAAGATTCGAAACTGTTTGAGTTGGACTTGAACGCTGGCGATACCTTGATAATCTCCTACTCTGGGTACGGGGCCCAAACCGCCAACGCAAGGACTGCCCTTCTCGTACCCGTAGATTTTCTAATCTTGGATCCCACTAATGAGCCACTCCTGGAAGCGAGCGGGTTGGTAGAGAACTTCGTTGATGTCGAGGTGGAGATTTCAGGGATCCACCGACTCGTGTTCACCAATCCCGCCCGCCTTCAGGGCCTTGGTGTCCTCGTCGACTACTACATCTCTCCCTCGACAACAGCCTCTACGGCCACGCCAATTCCCACTCCCACCGTCAGCCAAGCCGGCAGCACGGACCCTGGTGACACTACGCCCCCCACTCAGACTGCCGGCCTCTCCGTCCCCAGTTACGGCGACGAGATGCTGTTCATCATATCCCAAGACTCGGAACTGATTGAGTTGGACTTGAACGCTGGCGATACCTTGGTAATCTCCTACTCTGGGTACGGGACCCAAATCGCCAACGCAAGGACTGCCCTTCTCGTACCCGTAGATTTTCTAATCTTGGATCCCACTAATGAGCCACTCCTGGAAGCGAGCGGGTTGGTAGAGAACTTCGTTGATGTCCAGGTGGAGATTTCAGGGATCCACCGACTCGTGTTCACCAATCCCGCCCGCCTTCAGGGCCTTGTTGTCCTCGTCGACTACTACATCTCTCCCCCGACAGCAACGCCAACGACCACAGCAACCCCCGCTTCCACCTTCAGCCAAGCCGGCAGCACGGACCCTGGCGACACAACGCCCCCCACTCCCACCGCCAGCCTCTCCGCCCACAGTTCCGGCGACGAGATACTGTTCATCATATCCCAAGACGCGGAACTGATTGAGTTGGACTTGAACGCTGGCGATACCTTGGTAATCTCCTACTCTGGGTTCTCGCCCCAAACCGCCACCACAAGGACTGCCTTTCCCGTACCCGTAGATATTCTAATCTTAGATCCCGCTAATAAGCCACTCCTGGAAGGGGGCGGGTTGGTAAGGAACTTCGTTGATGTTCAGGTGAAGACTTCAGGGATCCACCAACTCGTGTTCACCAATCCCGGCCACTTTCAGGCCCTTGTTGTCCTCGTCGACTACTACATCTCTCCCTCGACATCAGCCCCAACGGCCTCTCCTACCGCCACCCTGGACGGCAATACGGACTCCGAATCACCGACCACCACCCCAATCCCACCACCCACCTCCACCCCCTATTTCGGCTCGGAGTCGCTGTTCATTGTCAGGCAGGAATCCGAATCCTTCCAGCTGAACATGGTTGCGGGCGACCTCTTGACGTTCACCTACACCTCCTATAGGCGCACGACGGGTGGTACGACAGCTACAGCTACAGCTGCTCTTGGCTATCCGGTAGAATTCCGGCTGATTGGTCCCCTTGGAGATACTGTCCTGCAAGTGGAAGCCCAGTCACAAAACCACGTTGAATTGCGTGTGGGCCTCACCGGCGCTTATCAATTGGTCTTCACCAACCCCCACCCCCTAGCAGCCCTCGAGATCTCCGTAGAATACGCCATCAACCTCTAGCGCCCAAACCCACGCCCCACAAAACAAGGCCCCGGCAAATCGCCGAGGCCTCACTTCTTTCCAATCTTGTCACCCTTGGTTGCATTCCCTTCTTCTGCGACCCTTGATCCCAGGGTGGAAACGCATTCGCTACATTTGGGACTGCCGGTCTACGGGTATATCCCCCGCATCCGCAACGCCTCCGCCACCCGGTCCACCGCCACCAGCAGCGCCGCCGTCCGTAGGCTCGTATCGTGCTCCTCCGACGCCTCGATCACACTGTCGAAGCTGCGAGTCATAATCGACTCCAGCCGGTCGTCCACGTCATCCTTGTCCCAGAACAGGTGCTGAATATCCTGCACCCACTCGAAATAGGAGACCACCACGCCTCCGGCGTTGGCCAGAATATCCGGTATCACCAGAATGCCCTTGTCCTCCAGAATCGCGTCCGCTTCCGGCGTTGTCGGCCCGTTCGCCCCTTCTACCACAATCCGGGTGTCGACCTTGTCGGCGTTATCCCTAGTTATGGAGCGCTCTAGCGCCGCCGGAATCAGAATCTCGCACGGCAGCGCAAGCAGATCCGCGTCGCTGATGGTCTCCGACCCGGCATATCCCACCACCGACCCGCTGTCCGCCTTGTGCGCCAACAGGCTGTGCGTGTCAAGGCCCTGCTCGGCGTAGATGGCCCCTCGGCTGTCGCTTGCGCCGATAACCTTGCATCCCATCTGTTGCAGCAGATACGCGCCCCAGTAGCCCACGTTCCCGTAGCCCTGCACGACCACTCGGGCGCCCTCCATCATAACCCCCAACCGCTTCGCCGCCTCCCTGGCCGTAATCATCACTCCCCGGCCCGTGGCCTCCGTGCGACCTAGCGTGCCGCCGATGCTGATGGGCTTGCCGGTGACGATGCCGTGGTCCGTGTATCCGGCGTGCATGCTGATTGTGTCCATGATCCAGGCCATTATCTGGCCGTCTGTGTTCACGTCAGGCGCGGGTATGTCCGATGCCGTTCCTATCAACGGCGAAATCTCCGTTGCGAAGCGGCGCGTCAGCCTCTCCAACTCGTTTCGGGACAGCGACTTCGGGTCGCAAGTCACGCCTCCCTTGCCGCCGCCGTAGGGAATGTTCGTGATGGCGCACTTCCATGTCATCCACATGGCAAGCGCCTTTACCTCGTCTAGCGAAACGTCGGGGTGAAACCGGAGTCCCCCTTTAGCCGGGCCGCGAACAACGTTGTGGTGCACCCGATAGCCGGAGTACACCTGTATGTCCCCGGAGTCCATTCGCACGGGGAAATTGACGGTAAACTCCCGCTTGCAGCTTCCCAGCACCGCTCGCATTCCATCGTCCAGATCCAGCTTGTCCGCCGCGACGTTGAACTGCTGCCGGGCCATCTGAAATACTCCGGCGTCTTCTTCCGGGCCCTGACCATTCTGCTGACTCATCTATCTCCTCCACAAATTGGATGGTTCCCTAGTTGTACCAAATTGCGCCCCAAATTCTACCATACGCCCACTCGGTATTCATACCAAAGTCACCATGTTCTGACGAAAGTCGTAAAAAGGTTGTAATGACAAGGTTCTGCGTTGCGAAGGCTCTTGTCGCCCATCGCCCAACGTCCCCAACTCCCGTGGCTACTCCTTGAACTCCGGCATTATATGGTTGGCGAAAAGCTCTATCTGCCTCTGCGCCTGATCGAGGGGCATGAACCCCTGCCCCATGCTCCAGCCGAACCACTCCAACTCTCCCCCTCCGTGACACGTGGCCAGCGACTCTATCTTTGCCTTCACCTGGTCCACTGTCCCGCACAACACGTAGTCGTGGTCTACCATCCGCTGGTACGTCTCTCGCTCTGTGGCGAAGGTCAACGGCTTCGGCCCTTCCTCCCCGGGATTCCTGAAAGGCTCAACGAACCCGAAGGCTCCAAAATAGTGGTGGAAGCCTATGCCCGTGCTCTTGTACCCAAGTTCGAAGGCCTCCTCATAGCTGTCGCCAAAGTACACGGCGCGAACGGCCCCCACGCTCTCCCCCACTCCCACCTGCCTCCCCCATTTCGACGCCTCTTCCTGGTACGCCGAGCACAACTGGCTGAAACTTTCCGGCAGCGAAGTCAAAATCCACGGCACAATGCCCCGCTGGGCTGTGCGGCGTATTGTCGTCTCACTCACGGCGAAGGGCTGCCACAACGGTGGATGCGGGTCCTGGTAAGGCTTTGGTATCACACACACCCGCCGGATGATCCCCTCGTCGTCCAACTCCCCCGGCGCTCCGTAGGTATTCGTCCACTGCGTCGGTGGCCAGCGGCTTATCCCTTCCTTGTACGGCACGGGGATCTGATAATACTTCCCGTTATACTCTATGGCGTCCTCGGTCCACGCCAGCTTGATGATGTCGAAGACTTCCTCGAACACCTCACGGTTCATCAGGTCCACCTCGGAACCGTCCATCGTCGCCGCCGACACCCGGTACTGCTGTCCCAATACGTTAGTCCAGCGGTCCTGGTACCCACGGGCGAATCCCGCAATCACCCTGCCCTTGGTCAGATGGTCCAGAATCGCTATCTCCTCGGCGCACCGGATAGGGTCCCACGAAGGTAGCACCAACCCCAACGGCGCAAACTTGATCCGCTTAGTCCTGGCCGCCAGGTCGGCGTACAACAGAAGCGGGGCCACCGATGCCTCGAACCCTTCCGAGTGCATGTGGTGCTCCGTCGTCGAGAATGCGTCGAACCCCACCTCGTCCGCCATCACTGCGATTGTGCGCAGTTCCTCCAGCATCTGTTGATACCGCTCGTTGTTTCGGCCGATGGGGCGCAAGGCCGCTCTTTCTTCCAGTGTGCCCGGCACCGTCGGCAGGCAAAATATATCGAACTTCATCTACTTCTCCTCCGTCCCTGTCTGTACAAGCCTGGGAATCACGGCACCAGCACCGCCCGCGTGACCTCTGTCTGCCTCGCATTCCATTCCGCCTGGGGGAAGGCTTTATTCACGTCTTCCAGCTTGAACTTGTGCGAGACTATCTTGTGGAAGGGTCGCTTGTCCAAATTTCGTTCCAGAAAATCCAGAATCCTCGGCAGTAGGTGCGCGGGATACATCAATGACCCGATGATCCGCTTCCCCTTTAGCAGCGTCGATGGGTCCAACGCCACCGTGCGCCCTGGCACGATGTCCCCAATCTCGACGAACGTCCCGCCGTTGCCCAACATCTCCACCCCTTCCACCAGCAGTTCCGCCCGCCCGACCAGTTCCATCACCACGTCCGCCCCTCTACCTCGAGTCAGCTCCCACACCCGCTCCACCCGAGCCTCCGCCGTGTCGTATTCCTCGATGTTGATAACGTGGTCCGCGCCGAACTCCCGGGCCAGATCCAGCCGATTCTGAAGCCGGTCCAGCACAATCACCCCGTGAGCGCCCATGTCCTTCGCCACGGCTGTGGCCGTCAACCCCAAACCTCCCGCACCCTGAATCACCACCCAATCCCCCGCTGCCGCCCCCGCGGAAATCAACCCCTGCGTCACTGTTCCCGTGGCGCAGTTGACCGGAGCCAAGACTTCGTCCGATATCCCGTCCGGAGCCAGGAAAATCGGATGTCCCGGCGGCAGATACAGATAGTCGGCGTAGGTCCCGGTGAAGTACGGGTAGTCCCCCGCCGCCGGGAAGGGACGGTTCACGCAAAGGTTCCCTAGACCCTTCAGGCACATGTGACAGCGGTTGCACGGAAATATAGCCGTGTACACCACCCGGTCGCCCTCCCGCAGCCTGCGCCCCAGCGAGTCCCTGTCTGCGCCGCTTCCCAAACTGTGCACCACGCCGTAACCCTCGTGCCCCATAACCCGGCCTGTGGGCGGCAGCGGCGCTTTCGCCTGGTCGCCCCGCCAATAATGCAGGTCGGACCCGCAAATGCCCGACTGTACCATGCGGAGCAGAATCGCCCCCGGCTCAATCTCCGGAACCGTATATTCCTCAATCACAAAGGGCCGATTATGTTCCTTGCAAACAACCACTCGTCCGCGCACTGGCCGCCTCCCCCTTCGTAATTCTGGTCAAGATAACTTAAACCAAACGCTTCCCCCCTGTCAAAGAATTTTCTATCCGACGAAGCGTTATCAATGGACTATAATGTCTCCATTGACCAAGCGACCCCAACCCCAACCATCACCAAGCCGGAGGTCCCATGACCATCCAGAGTATCAACGTCGGTTCTGTACGTATTCTCTCCATATCCGACTGCCTCATGGCCGTAGACGCCTGCGATTTCTTCCCCCACAAGACCGTAGATGCCTTCCGAGACTTCGAAGGCCACGTGGACGATGATTGCCAGGTCAACGGAGGAATAAACGTCGCTTCCTTCCTTCTGGAATCCCAGGGCAAGCGAATCCTCGTCGACGCCGGCTTGGGCCCTTCCCCCGTTGCGGACGCAGGCGGGGCTGCCGGAAATCTGCTCAGCGAAATGCGGCAGGGTGGCATAGACCCGAAAACCATCGACACCGTTGTCATCACCCATCTCCATTTCGACCACATCGGCTGGCTGCCGACCGCCCTTCCCGGCGGCGATGTGAGCCCCACCTTCCCCAACGCCGAATACATCATCCCCAAGGCAGATTGGAATCTCCTCTTCCCGCCCCCCGACGCGCCGCAAGGCGATTACCTGGAAGACTTCTACCCTCCGGCTGTGGAAGTCTTCCACCAATCTCAGACCATCGGCAAGCTACTCCAAAAATTGGACAACCTAAGGCTGGTGGAGGGCGACCTCAATCTCACTGACGAAATCAGCATCGTTCCCACACCGGGCCACACCCCCGGCCATCAGAGCCTGGCCGTCACCTCCCAAGGCAAACGTGCATTCATCCTCGGCGACGTCGCCCATCTCCCCCTTCAAATCCAGGTCCCCCAATGGAACACCAAGGCGGATGTGTTGCCCCAGCTTGGCATCGAAACGCGTCGGGAAACTCTGAAGAAACTTCAGGAGCAGGGCATCATAGTCGCAGCGGGGCATTTCCCCGCCCCAGGCTTTGGACGCATCATCGCCGGAGAAACTCGCCGCTACTGGCAGCCCCTCTAACCTCCCGCATCCTCTTCCTTGTCCTCGCGCATGCGGGAACCCATCCCGTCTCTTTTTCCTTCCCCCTTGAGGGGGGAAGGTTAGGATGGGGGTGAAGTCTTCCCCCCCGTGTCCTCGCGGATGCGGGGACCCATCCCCTCGTGAATGCCGGCGAAGAGCCTGACTCCGTGAAGACAGGGACGGGAACCATCCCCTCCCGTGTCCTCGCGGATGCGGGGACCCATCCCCTCTCTTTTCCCTTCCCCCTTGAGGGGGGAAGGCTAGGATGGGGGTGAAGTCTTCCCCCCCCCGTGTCCTCGCGCATGCAGAAACCCATCCCCTGCGTCGCTCCACTCACTACCCGCCCCCCCAACGCCGAAGGCAGTAACCCATTCCCAGCCTAACCGCCTCCCCGCCGCATCAACTCCACCAACGCCCCCAAGTCCCCCACCTCAACGTCCGGCCTCACGTCCCTGAGTGGCGTCGACCTGGCCCCCGCTCGGTTCACCCACACCGTCGCCAACCCCAACGCCCGCGCCGGCTCCACGTCGTGATACAAACTCTGCGCCACGTGCAACACTTCCCCCTTTGCCACCCCCATCCGACTCAACGCAGTCCGGAAATTCCGCAGCGACGGCTTGTATTCCCCAATCTCCCCCGACGTAACCACCCAATCAAAGTCCACCCCAAGCATGGACGATGACGCCTCGAAAAGGTCTCTGTCCACGTTGGAAATAATCGCCAGCTTTGCCCGCTTCTTCAACGACCTGAGGGCCGAAACGGTATCACTGAAAGGGCGCCACTGCTTCATTGAACCTGCTAATCCCCCCAACTCTTCCGAGTTCGGACGGAACCCCAACCGCACTCCAAGACCCGCCACAATCCGTGACAGCACCTGACGATAGGTCAGAAATGGCTGATGCCCCTGCCCCTCCCTCTCCAACTCTCCATACAGCCTCAGAAGCTCCCCATCCGACGCTGAAACCCCATGACGCGCCAGCAGGGGTTTTAAGGACGCAAGAATCCCACCTTCCCAATCAATGAGGGTTCCGTAGCAGTCAAAGCTAAGAACCCTATAGGAACTGAAGTCTAACATTGGTCTGCGAAAATATCGGCGGCGCCCTCAGACCAAAGAAGGCACGCCGCTTGTAACTATCCTAGAATCGGCGACGACGCCGGGCGCGCCGCGCCGCTCGCTGTGCCGCCTCTCGCGCCTTCTGGCTCTTCGACCGGAAATACCGCCGCCGCTTAATCTCCCTCAATATGCCGGAACGCTGCACCCCGGATCGGAACCGGTTTATCAGGCTCTCCGTCGATTCCCCCTCGTGGAGGATGACAAATGTCATACGCTGCTCCTTATCCCAACTGATACACCCAATATAGCAAATCTTTTCCCTTACTTACAACAAGAACCCATACGCCAAACCAGCCCCATCCCATTGCGATTCCTCCACATGTCATTCCCATCCCCTCCCATTGTCCTCGCGGATGCGGGGACCCATCCCCGTCCCCATCCTCCCGCGCGGAGCCTGCCCCCGTGAAAACGGGGGCGGGAATCCATCCCCATCCCCCTTCCCTTATTTCCGCGCAGAGCCTGCCCCCGTGGTGACGGGGGCAGGAATCCACATCTCGCCGCACTGCCAGATCTGGATGCTCGGAAGCCCTCATCCCATTTGCGCTATACCCAACCCCCTCATATAATTGTCCCATCCCCAACTTAGGAGGCCCTGTGGCAGACACCCAAACCATCACCAACGCCACCTCCCACTTCGCTACCATACTAAGAGAGCAGCTGGAGCGCGTAGAGCGCCTCAAGCAAGACCAGGAATGGACCGACTTCTCCCAGGTCAACCCTATCCGCATCGGCATCCTGGGCGGTGACGGCATCGGCCCTGCCATCTCCGTCGAAGCCCGCAGGGTCCTCGAATACCTCCTGCGTGACCAGGTCGAAAGCGGCAAAATAGTCTTCCAGTATATCGACGGCCTCACCATCGAAAATCGTGCCCAGCAAATGCAGTCCATCCCCGACGACGTTCTCGCCGAAATCCAACAGTGTCACGTCACCCTCAAAGGCCCCACCCACACCCCTGAGAAGGGCGACGGCTGGCCGAACCTTGAAAGCGCTAACGTCTCCATGCGCAAGGCCCTGGACCTCTTTGCCAACGTCCGCCCCGTCAGAATCCCCCAGGAGAACATCGACTGGACCTTCTTTCGGGAGAATACGGAAGACCTCTACGCCGTTGGCAGCCAGGGGATCAATGTTACCGACGACCTCGCCATCGACTTCCGCGTCATCACCACCCAGGGCTCCGAGAGAATCATCGAAGCCGCCTTTGCCCACGCCCTGCGTAACGGCAAGGACCGGGTCACCATCGTAACCAAGGCCAACATCATCAAGACCACCGACGGCAAGTTCCTGGACATGGCCCGAAAGGTTTCCGCACGTTATCCGTCCCTCTCCTGGGATGCATGGTACATCGACATCATGACCGCCAAGCTCCTTGACTTGTCCCGCCGTAGCGAATTTCAGGTTTTCGCCCTCCCCAACCTCTACGGTGACATCATCACCGACGAAGCCGCCCAGATCCAGGGTGGCGTCGGCACCGCCGGCAGCGCCAACATCGGCAAGAAATACGCCATGTTCGAAGCCATCCACGGCAGCGCACCCCGCATGGTGCAGGAAGGCCGCGCCCACTTCGCCGACCCCAGCTCCATGATTCGCGCCGGCAGCATGATGCTGGACCACCTAGGCTTCTCACAGCTGTCGAACCGCCTCAACAAGGCCCTGGACGTTTGCACCCAATATGAGAGGAAGCTTGTCATCACCGGCCGCGACACCGGCGCAACCGGCAAAGAATTCGGCGACTACATTATGAGCACTGTCGAATCCTCAGACCTGGACTCCCGCTGGGAGGCCTACGTCAACGCCTAACCCCATGCCCGCCCGTTCCTTCCAAATGTCATTACTATGAGAATAGTCCGTTCCGCGCCTACAAATCCCTTCCCCCTTGAGGGGGGAAGGTTAGGATGGGGGTGAACACCGTGTCCGACGATATTCTCCCCCGTACGGGCGGTTCGTGAACCGTCCTTCCCCTCCCTTAGACACAGCAAAGCTATAATCAACCCCAATAAATTTAGGAGAAACGCCTAACATGCGAAAGAAAGTCACCATCGTAGGCGCCGGCAACGTCGGCGCCACCGCCGCCCAGCGCATCCACGAGCTCGGCTACGCCGACGTGGTCCTCGTCGACATCGTTGAAGACCTCCCCCAGGGCAAGGCCCTCGACATGCTGGAGTCCGGCCCCGTCGTCGGCTCCGATGCGCTCATAACCGGCAGCAACGGCTACGAAGAAACCGCTGATTCCGACCTGGTAATCATCACCGCCGGCATAGCCCGCCGCCCCGGCATGAGCCGGGACGATCTCCTCCTCACCAACATGAGAATCATCGGCAGCGTTACCGCCCAGGTCGTCAAGCACTCCCCCAACACCCTCATCATGGTCGTCAGCAACCCCCTCGACGCCATGTGCCACCACGCCTACGAAGTTAGCGGCTTCCCCAAGCATCGCGTCTTCGGCATGGCCGGCGTCCTCGACACTGCCCGCTTCCGCACCTTCATCGCTCAGGAAATCGGCGTCTCCGTCGAAGATGTCCAGGCCTACGTCCTGGGCGGCCACGGCGACGATATGGTGCCCCTGGTTCGCTACACCACCGCCGGCGGTATCCCCATCTCCGACCTCCTCCCCAAGGAAACCGTGGACGCCCTCGTCCAACGCGCCCGCCAGGGTGGCGGCGAAATCGTTGCCCTCCTCAAGGCTGGCAGCGCCTACTACGCCCCCTCCGCCGCCATCGCCCAGATGACCGAGGCCATCCTCCTCGACAAGAAGCGCATCCTTCCCGCCTGCACCCTTTTGGAGGGCGAATACGGCATCAACGGCCTCTCCATGGGCGTGCCCGTCAAGCTCGGTGCCAACGGTGTCGAGCAGGTCATTGAAATCCAACTCACCGACGAAGAACAGGCGATGTTGGACCGCTCCGCCGCCAGTGTGCAGGAGCTGGTAGACGTGATGCACAAGAACCAGGCCTAAGACGCCACAGATAGCTCTCAATCAACCCCTGGAGGCCGCCATGCGCCACCCCAGCCACGAAGAAACCCTTCTCCTCGAAAAGGCCGCCCGGTTCCTCCCCGAGGGGTCCCTGGGCAACGTCGCCCTAGACCCCGACCATTCCTTCATCGTCAAGAGGGGCAGCGGCTCCCGTATCTGGGACGTCAGCGGCAACGAATACATAGACTACCTCATGGGTTCCGGCCCCATGGTCCTCGGCCACGCCCACCCCAGCGTCGTACAGGCCGTCATCGAAGCCGTCCAGGACGGCAGCACCTTCTTTGCAATCAATGAACACGCCGTTCTCCTTGCCGAAGAACTTGTCCGCGCCGTGCCCTGCGCCGATAAAGTCCGCTTCACCACCAGCGGCACCGATGCCTGTTTCCAGGCCCTAAGAATCGCCCGCGCCTTCCGACGTCGAGACAAGATTCTCAAGTTCGAAGGTGGCTTTCACGGCACTAGCGACTACTCCCTCATGAGCAATCCGCCCCGCACCCTTAACCCCTTCCCACAGCCCGACCCCAGCAGCGGCGGCATCCCCAAGGCCCTCCAAGACACCGTCCTCATCGCCCCCTTCAACGACGTCGAAACTACCGCTGCCATCATTGAGCAAAACCACGACGACCTCGCCGCTGTCATAATCGAACCCATGCAGCGTATCCTTTCCCCCAAGCCCGGCTTCCTCCAGAGCCTCCGGGAGGTCACCGCCCACTACCAGATACCCCTGATTTTCGACGAAGTGGTCACCGGCTTCCGGCTGGCCTACGGTGGCGCCCAGGAATACTACGGCGTCACCCCTGACCTAACCGCCGTGGGCAAGATAATGGGCGGTGGATACGCCCTCGCCGCTGTCTGCGGCCGCGAGGAAATCATGGCCCCCTACGACTCCACCCAGGTCGACGCTGGCGACCACGTGGGACAGATCGGCACCCTCAACGGAAATCCCGTCGCATGCGCCGCCGGCCTCGCCACCCTGGCCGAACTCCGCAAGGAGGGCGCTTACGAACGAATCTGGTCCACCGGACGAAAGCTCCGCGACGCCTTGGACAATCTCTGCGGTCAGGCCGAAATCCCCGCCCAGACAACCGGTGAAGACCCCGTCTTCGACATCATCTTCACCAACGACCCTCTCTCCGACTATCGCTCCACCTTGTCCGCCGACAACGTAATCAAAGCCTGTTTCCGCAACCGCATCCAGGAGCACGGAATCTTCCAGGGCCCCCAGAAATTCTACCCTTCCCTCGCCCACACCGACGCTGACGTAGACCAGACCATCCAGGCCTTCGAAACCGTCATCCCCAACCTCCAACCCTAACCCCCCACAGCCGCGGCCGCAGTTCGGAAAGAGTGGAACGGTGTATAATTTACACCGAACCAATTCATTGCATGGAGTAGGGCAAAAATGGCATCGGGGAAGATTGAGTCAATTAAAATCCGAGGATTCAGATCTCTCGCCGACGTGGAAATCTCAGATATGCCCCAAGCCACGGTGTTGATAGGCGCCAACGGTTCTGGTAAGTCCAATTTCATCCGATTCTTCGATATGATCAGCTGGATGTTGCGGTCAAGACAGCTTCAGGAATACATTCAAAGACAAGGCGGCGCCGACGATCAGCTTTTTGGTGGCAACGCCCAAACTCCTCGGATAGAAGCAGAGATCCAGATGAGGACAGAGCAAGGTCGTAATGACTATAAGTTCGCCCTTGCATACGCACACCCGGATCGATTCCTGTTTACCGAGGAAGCCTTGCGCTTTAGCAGCTTTGGCTTTGGGACGGAAGCAGATTGGCAATACTTGAAGAGCGGACATCTAGAAGCAGAGATTCTGGAAGCCGCCCATTCATCGGACTATGTAGGGGTCAACAAGACCACCGCATTTGTTATCGCGCACTTGTTGCGCAACTGTTCCGCCTATCACTTTCATGACACATCCGACACTTCCGCATTCAAGAACAGTTGGGACGCTTCAGAAAACCGGCAACTCCGAAGTCACGGCGGCAATCTGGCGGCTGTGCTGTACCGGTTGGAACAGCAGGACCTGAGGAGGTATGAAAGGATCTGCCGCCAGATTGGACGCGTTCTGCCGGAGTTTGATCGCTTTGACATTGTGGAGGATTACGGAAAAGTCCTATTGCGGTGGCGGGCCAAATGGACTGACAAGGCCTTTGGGGCTCATCTAACGTCCGATGGGTCTCTCCGGTTCTTCGCTCTGGTTACCCTGCTGAATCTCCCGCCGGAAATGCTTCCCGATGTCATTATGCTCGACGAACCGGAACTGGGGCTGCATCCCGCAGCTATCGCCTTGATTGGTGGGTTAATTAAATCGGTCTCCGCTGAGCGGCAGGTGATTGTGGCGACTCAGTCCCCTCTCCTCGTTGATGCCTTTGATGTAGACGAGATATTCGTACTGGACATTGAAGATGGAAAAACAATTTGCCGCAAGCTCGAGAGCGCAAATTACCGCAGATGGCTTGAAGATGGCTATACCTCCGGAGACCTTTGGCGCAAGAACCTCGTGGGAGGACGCCCTTGATTAGCTTGGCCATATCGGTGGAGGGCGAAACTGAAGAGGCATTCGTAAAAAGCATCCTGGCCAACCATCTGCGCGCGAGGCATGTATATCCGACTCCTATACTGCTCGGCGGGAATGTGTCCGTCGTAAGCTTGGCGTCTGAAATGACAAGGCTGTATTGGAATTTTGACAGGGTTACATCCCTCGTAGACTTCTACGGCTTCCGGGGCAAAGGGGCCAAGTCTCTGGAGCAATTGGAACTAGCCGTATCGGAAGAAGTAAACCGCAAGATTGAGCGGGCATGGGACCGATCTAGGATATTTCCCTACATCCAGAGGCATGAGTACGAGGGCCTCTTGTTTTCCGACGTGAACGCATTCGCTAGGGCTGCAAATGCGACAAGCGAGTGTGTTGAAGGTCTCAGAAAGATCTGCTCGCAATTCAACACGCCCGAGGACATTAACGACGGGAGCCATACTGCTCCCAGCAAGCGAATTCTTAAACTGATGCCGAATTACCAGAAGATTGTCCACGGCGTCGACGTCGCCACAGAAATTGGCCTCCAGGTCATCTGCTCTCAATGTCCGCGGTTCAATAAATGGATGACAAAGCTGGAGTCCCTCGGAGCGGAAGCCACTCCTAACCAATAGTTGTTCCCTCCACACTTCCGGTCGCCAAATGCTTCATCCACTCCACTGCCGTCACGTCGGGCTACCTCTCGGTATCTCAAGGCAAGGAGACGATTGCCTCAACGGACAGTGGACCATTGGCCTCGTCCACGTAGATGCTCTGCGGTAACGGCTTCTTCCTGTCCTCGTAAATCTCTGCTACCGCAGCGAATGCATCCTCTACGTTCGCTAGTGCCTCCTCCAGCGTATCTCCCTCCGTTATCAACTCCGGCAGCAACGGGGAGGTAACTGTATATCCCCCTTCGGATTGAGGCTCCAACACTAAGGGTATTCTCACTATCATCCCGTTTGCTCAACCGCCTTTTCGATGATGTTACATGACATCTTCCATTATACATCCTCTTCAACCCTCTCTCCCCCCAACAGCAACCCCCCACAAACCCAAACCCCTCCCCCCTTCGTAGTCAAAGAGTAACCCCCACGCTACAATTCCCCAAACACAGACCCCGCAAGAACGGGAAAATACCGAAAATGCCATACCCTTGGGCCAACGTCATCCTGCTTCTCCTTCTCGCCGCAGAACTGGGCACCGGACTCTTCGGGCTCGTCTCCGGCTCTTCGGACCGCGCCATCTTCCTCCACCTCCACCGAATCTTCGGCTTCGCCATCCTGGCCGTCTTCCTCTGGAAAGGACGCAACATATTCCGTTCTCTCGCCAGGCTCAAGCGACGCCGCGCCACAAGGCCCGCTCCCATCCCCTACGGCTCCCTTGCAACAATGCTGCTACTGGCCCTATCCCTCGCCCTCGCCCTTGCCTGGAGCCACACCGGGCCCTTCCAAATCCAGGGCTTCAGCGGCGTCAGCTGGCACATCTATGTCTCCGTGCCTCTGGCCCCCCTCCTTCTCTGGCACGCCTTCTCCCACCGCTGGACCCTCCGCCCCATCTTCTGGGCCCAGAGACGTAACTTCCTCCGCACCGGGGGTCTTGCCCTAGCTGGCCTCGCCCTATGGCAGATCGCCGAATTTAGCGCCTTTGGCCTCAAACTCCCCGGCAGCCAGCGACGATTCACCGGCTCCTACGCCGCCGCCAGCTTTTCCGGCAACAGCTTCCCCTCGACATCCTGGATAAACGACGACCCACAACCCATCGACCCTGCCAACTGGATTCTTCAAGTAACGGGCCGCGTCGAACGAGAACTCACCCTCGACTACCCTGAAATCGCCGCCCACAAGACGCAACTGACCGCCACCCTCGACTGCACTGGCGGCTGGCATTCTACCCAAAACTGGACGGGCATCCCCCTGAGGCAGGTCCTCGACGAGGCCGGACTCAAGGCCGACGCTGCCAGTGTCACCGTTCGCTCCGTCACCGGATACACCCGACGATTCTCCATTGACGAGACCGACGAGCTGCTTCTTGCCACGACCGTCGGCGACGAAACCCTGTCCCATCGACACGGCTTACCCCTCCGGCTCGTGGCCCCCGGCCGACGCGGCTACCAGTGGGTCAAATGGGTGACAGCCCTCGAAGTCAACGACACTAGCAAGTGGCTCCAGTCCCCCCTCCCCCTGCAATAACCCCCGTCTACCGCCCAGCCCCTTATCTGATATCCCTCATTCCTCGCACCACGCTCTTAGAAAATGGCTTACAGAGTGGGGAGTCCCTTTAGTGCACTCGTGATTTTTCCGCCCCTTCTTTCCAAGAAACTTTCTACTTGCTCGTCGATTTTCTGCCTTATTTCTTCGTCGCCTAGTTCATCGTAGTCTCTCTTGTTTATCCAAGTTTCAGAATAGAACGTATGAAACTGTGGCGACAATTTGGATTTCGGTTTGCCAAATACTTGAGGCAAGCTCTTCGCTTCCTCATATATTTGTTCTCTCATTAACTTGGGGCCCGGTTCTAACTCCAGCTTGAATCCGACTCGCTTGTCCTTGTTCACTATCTGACAAACCAATATCGGGGTCTTACCGTCATTTTGTCGTTGGGGAAAGTTCATGCTCTTTGGCAAGAAGTTAATGTACGTTTTATTGAAACTGATGTGAATCAGGTCATCCCGCGACTTGATGCAGCCTTGTATGCTATGAGCCACCTCAGCGGCGCGGTCCGGGCGATGCTCAAATATCATTTCCAAGGCCCTATGATGATTTTGGTATATCCTGCGACAAAGCCTTTGGACCTCGGAATCCTCCACAATATGTCTCCTTACCATGTCAAGATATTGCTGCATAAACAGCTTGATCTCGTGATTTAGCTGGCTCTCACGCCTTTCTAGGGCGCTGGCAATTACATCAGCTATTTCTCTGTAACTTACGGGAACATAAGCATCGTGCCGGGGATCTTCACCGCTTATAGTCAAGAGTACGTAGATTTTCTTGTATCCTTCAAACTCCCGCTCTACCATCTCCCAGTAACGCTGAAGCTGTGCTTTGGACTGCATGGAATCTACTTTGTTCTCTATAGCGCAAACAAATTGATTGGCTTCATCAAGAACGAAAACATCTAAATTGCGCCACTCCTTACGGACCTCTGCACGTCCAAGGCTCCAGTCATCTAGATCGAACAGAGAGGGAGCATTGTCTAGGATTCCTTCGCCATTCTTTATGACCCTTTTGAGAAACTGACACAACCAATAATCTCCAAGCCCATGAGTTTCTGTTGGATCAAGCAGCCAACGGAGGAACGCAGAATGGCGAATCTCCTGTCGAATGAGCCCGAGAGATTCGAACAAATTAAATTGGTCGAGAATCGATTCCAATCGTTCCAAATCTTCGTTGTCATCGATGAAATACTTGAGGGCATCAATTTTGTTAGTTTGATTCATGCCATTATTTCTTCAGTTTCACTAAGATCGACTGAGATATAGTTCTTGTCCTCTCGAATACTATCTGCCCAGGCGTGATGAAACAACTAAGCTCGTACATGGAGTTCTTGTTTACCGTCTTATCCCATCCAACAGCAGACTCCGGGGGCAAGGCATAATCACCACGCCACAGGCAATAGGTGTGAGTGGGCGGAACAATGAAAACTCTGCGCGGCCAGCAGGCAACTTCTAAAGAAACACGCCGCATACAGAGCGTGACGCTCTAACCGAAAGCAAAGGTACTAGGCACAGATGCGCTCATCTGTGGGCATTACGCCCAGCGCTTGGGTGCAGTAAAACGAGAGCCAGGGAAAGAAAAACTAAGCAGGTACCTGAATCTTGCTCAATATCCGCTTAGCCGAAATGATGTGCCGCGATAGCCCCATCTCCTTGGCGTCAAAGCCCATAGCTAGCCCTAACAGCTGCGGCAGGTGAATTATCGGGATGTTGATGTCCCGCTGGGCCTGCTGCATGGCTTTCGGTTGGTACCCGTCCAGGTTCAGATGACACAACGGACACGGCGTTACCATCGCGTCCGCTCCCAGATCCTTGGCGTCCGACGTGTGACGCGCCACCATCTTGACTGAATTCCGCTCGTTGATGGTCAGAATCGGGAAGCCGCAGCATCGCGTCTTCCCCGGGAAATCCACCACGTCCGCGCCCAGTGCTTCCATCACCCGCTCCAGCGAGTCTTCCCGCTCCGGGTAAAGCTTGAACTCCAACGCGTCTGAGGGCCTTATGATGTAGCATCCGTAGAAGGGCGCCACCCGCAAATTCGTCAGAGGCCGAATCACAAAGTTCTTCAGCTCCTCCACCCCCACGTCCTCGATGAGCGTCCACAGCAGATGCCGAGGCTGCGCCGTCCCCTTATACTGCAACCCTTCTAGCGCCAGATGGAGGTTCACCCGCGCCAGATAGTCCGGGTCGTCCTTCAGCCTCTTGTTGGCCTGGCTCATAACCCCCTGGCACGTGCTGCAAATCGTCAACAGCGGCAGGTCTAGCTGCTCCGCCAACGCAAAAGTCCTTGCGTTGAACACGTCTCCCAAAAACTGGTTCTTCTCCTGCAGCACCCCCGCGCCCGTGCACGTCGCCCCTCGCTTATCCAGCCCGTCCAACTCCAGACCCAGCCGCTCGCAGACCTTGATGGTGGCCGGATACAACTCCGGGCACCCACCCCTTGACACGCACCCCGGGAAGAAGGCGTACTTCACACCGGCCCTCCTAGTAATAAGTTAGCCACCACGGGCTACTCGCCCTGCTGCTCTTCTTTGACGCTCTTTACCAGCCGCCGCACCTTGTCTACTCCGGGCACCGACTTGTGGATGATCGGCGGGATCTTCCGCCGCATCAGCGCCCGAATGGCCACCGGCGCCATGCTTATCTGCGCCGGCAGATTCAGTATTCCAAACGACTTGATTGGCAGCGTCAGCTCGTTCAATCGACCGCTGTGTGACACCGACTGCTCAAACGCGTCCGTGTGTCGCGCTCCATTGTTGTTCGTGTATCCCGCCTCCATGGCCTTGTCTCTCAGCGCCATGATTCTGTCCATCGGCGCGACCCCCTTGGGGCACACCTCCACGCACTCGTAACAACGGGTGCAGTCCCAAACTCCGCCGTACTCGCTAAGCGCCGCCAGACGGGACGCGTCTTGGTCGTCCCGCGGGTCCGCCGCAAACCGGTACGCCTTCGCCAGCGCCGCCGGCCCGATGAAATTCGGATCCATCTCCAGCACCGTGCAGTCGGAAACGCAGGCGCCGCACATTATGCACGCCATCACGCCAGCCAAGTGCGTCATGTCCGAATTCGGCGCAAGATACTCCGCCTCCGGCTCCTCGCCCTCCGGCTGCAGCCACGGCGAGACCTGCCGTACCTTGTCCCAGAACAGAGTCTGATCCACCACCAGGTCTTTGATGACCGGCATCACTCCCATTGGCTCCACCGTCACCGTACCGCCGTCTTCCGCCACGTCCGAAACCTTGGTGTTGCAGGCCAGCTTGGCGTGACCGTTGATCCGCATCGCGCAGGAACCGCAAATCGCGCTCCGGCAGCTGCACCTCAATGCAAGGCTGCCATCCACCTCCTCGCGAATCTTTATCAGCGAATCAAGCACGCTGGACGTTTCCTCAACTTCCAGCGGATACTCCTGCCAATAGGGGGAATTCTCCTTGTCCTGCGGGTTGTATCGACGTACCGAAACTACTATCTGCATCAGTACTTTCTCTCCTCGGGTTGCCATTTTGTGATGGTCACCGGCAGATGCGAAACCTCAGGCCCGTCATCCATGCGCGTGACCAACATGTGCTTCAACCAGTTCTCGTCGTCCCGGTTCGGGTAGTCCGTCCGGGAGTGCGCTCCCCGGCTTTCCTTTCGCTCTATCCCGCCCAGGACGATAGACTCGGCGCAGTCCAGCATGAATCCTAACTCCAACGTGAATATCAGGTCCGTGTTGAACACCCGCCCCTTGTCCTGAAGTGACACGTGCTTGTATCGTTCGTTGAAACCGTCCAGACTCTTCAACAGCGTCTGCATCCCCTCCTCATCCCTGTAGACCCCCATGTTCTGGTCCATCGCCCGCCCCAGATCCAGCCGGATCTGCGACCAACGTTCGTCGGTGTTCCGGGAGAACAACTCCGCGAATCCCTGCTCGGTCTTCGACGAATAAGCCTCGACGTCCAAGTCTCGGTAAGGCTTCCCACGGGCCCAGTCGGCGGCGTGATTGCCTGAACGATGCCCGAACACAACCGTGTCCAGCAGCGAATTCGCCCCCAGCCGGTTCCCACCGTGAACGCTTACGTTGGCGCACTCCCCGGCGGCGTACAGCCCCGGCACAATCGTCCGACCATCCATGTCCGTCTTGATGCCACCCATCAGGTAGTGCATCCCGGGCTGAATGGGGATGGGTTCTTTCCTAATGTCCACCCCGGCGAAGTCCATGCCTATCTCTAGTATCTGGGAGAGCCGCTCCCGGATCAGAGCCTCCCCAAGATGTCGACAGTCCAGCAGCACGCTGCCGTCTATGCCCCGCCCTTCGTTAATCTCCGTCTGCTCCGACCGCGACACCACGTCTCTAGAGGCCAACTCCATCATGTTGGGAGCATACCTCTGCATAAATCGCTCGCCGTCTTTGTTCAGCAGATGCGCCCCTTCGCCCCGCGCCCCCTCCGTAATCAGCACCCCGCTGCCCTTCAACGTCGTCGGATGGTACTGAACCATCTCCATGTCCATCACCGGCGCACCCACCTGGTACGCGAGCGCGATGCCGTCGCCAGTCACAATCAGGGCGTTGGTGCTCGGCTCGAATAGCCGCCCCAACCCGCCCGTGCACAGGATTACCGACTTGGCCCGGATGACGTACACACTGCCTGAGGCGATGTCCAGGGCTATCACCCCGCAGCATTCGCCCTCTTCCATGATGAGCTCTAGGACGAACCACTCCTCGTAGACGCGAACGTCGGCTTTCATCAGCTGCTCGTACAGCACGTGCAGGATGGCCTGACCGGTAAAGTCCGCCACGAAGAACGTGCGCGCCCGCTGCTGTCCACCGAAGGCCCTTGTGCCCAGCCGCCCTTCCTCGTCCCGGTTGAAGATAACCCCCATGTGCTCGAGGTCGATGAGCTCCGGCCCCGCCTCCGTGCACATGTACTCGACCGCGTCCTGGTCGCTCAGGTAATCGCTGCCCTTGATCGTGTCAAAGGCGTGGTCTTCCCAGCTGTCTCCCCTATCCGTCAGGGCGGCGTTGATCCCACCCTGGGCGGCGTTGGAGTGACTCCGTACGGGATGAACCTTGCTCACAATGGCCACGTTGGCCCCGCTCTGGTGCGCCGCCAAGGCTGCTCGCATTCCAGCCAGACCGGCCCCAACTACCAAAACATCGTGCTCTAGCAACTGCTATCCCTTTCCATCTCGTTAATTAGTGAAAAGTTATACTATCAGATGAAGGGTTTACTGACAACGCATCCATCCCTACCGCCAAGTCTCAAACTGCAGCTATCATTTAACTTTCCGACTTTATGTAGTCTTCATACCACTGACAGATTTCCTTTACTTCCTCATTTGAAGGGATAAAATGCTCACCTCCTAAGATTATTGCCATAACAACTATCTGAGCGCAGTCCTCCCTTGGAGTTGTTTGTAGCATTTCTACATAACCAGCGTCGCTCATGAAGGCGGTAGCCAGTTGTTCAATATCTTCTTCCGACCACTCTAAATAGCTCTTGTAATCAGAGTTAGACAACAGACTTGATACAAAGGTATCCATAAATTGTTGGCTCGCTCGTGCGGTCTCTATTTCTGCAATAACCCTATCGTTCTCTAATTTGACCTCTGCAAGGACTCTATCATTTTCCTTCTTAACATCGGCGATTGAAGCCCCGCAAGCAGTCAACAAGAGTACAAGAACTAGCCCCAAACCCAGCAAAAGTCTTTTCATTTAACGCTACTTTCCTTCTTGGAATAGAATCTCTACCTGGTTTCCGGGAGGAGAGGAACCCAGTAATTGATTTTCCACTCTTCGTAGGTGATCGGGCAACAGTCCCCTGTCCGAGTTTGATACTCATAAACGCAAGTCATCTCACACATTATCGGAAGTTCTGGAGACCGAGTTGTCCAAGCTTCCTAGCTATTAGTTCCTGGAATCTCAACTACCGCTTGGGACATCCACCGCCTCCCCAACGCCAGCATCAGCGCCCCTCCGCTTCCGAGAAATACGCGCTTATTTCATCCATGCAGTGGAACTTTGGAGAAAGTTGACCGTCCCGAATCTGTTCCGAAACTTCCCGTTCGCCCTCTTGCCATTCGGGCGTCCAAACCCACGCCTGCTCGTCTCCTACCTCAGCGGCGCGAGAGGTGGGGGCGGTTCCTTCCGGTTGCTGTTGTGCCATTTCACCCCTGCTGACAGTGCAACGTTCAACTATCATTGAACACCTAAGGAGTTTGTTTCAACTCCAACGCATTTCACCCCCTACCGCCTCGCCAACGCCAGCATCAACGACGCTATGCTCTTGCAGTCCTGAAGCTCCCCGGAGGCAATGAGCCCCGGCGCCTCCTCTAGTCTCACCCGCACAACCTCGATGTTCTCGTCATCCTCCGGCGCGCTCTCCCCCAAACTCAACCCCGTCGCCAAATAAGCGTGCATCCCCTCCGTGCAGAACCCCGGCGACATCCAAAAGAAGCTCAATAGCTCCAGCTTCTCCGCCCGCAGCCCCGCCTCTTCCCGAAGTTCCCGGCGAGCCGCCTCTTCCGCCGACTCTCCCTCGTCCACGCCACCCGCCACCACCTCCAGCAGCAGCCGCTCCGGCGGCTTCCGATACTGCCTTACCAGGTACACGTTCCCGTCCTCGTCCACGGGCACGACGGAAACGCTGTTCGGGGCTATCACGATTTCCCTGGTGGTTCGTCGGCCGCTCGCCAGCCTCACCGTATCCACCCGTACGTCGAAGAGCCTTCCCTCGAAAGCCAGTCGGCTCTCCTCAGTGGGCTCGCCAATATGCATCTGTCTATTCATCTTGTAGGGGCGTCCCTTGGAGCCTGTTTCAGAAGTCGAACCTCTCCGAGAATTGGGCCTTCTGCATTCCTGCTTTCGCAGGAATGCCGGACCTTGAGGTCATATTCCATCCTCTCGCCCGGAAAGACGTCGAAAATCGTTTTGGCATGCTTGGCATAAATCATGGGTGAGGACTTTTGAAACAGGCTCCTTGTGGGCGCCCGCCTCGCTCCCTGGCGTACATGCACCTAAACATCCCCTAGTAAAAGACCGCCCTGCCCGCGCCCATTCCTCCCTCAAACCCCAACCGCCGCGTCAGACTCGCGTAGAACTCCTTGCTGCTCCTCTCCCTCAGAAACTTCGCCTTCCGCTCGCTGCTCTGAATCCGCACCCCCGAACCCACGCCTGCTCGTCTCCTACCTCAGCGGCGCGAGAGGTGGGGGCGGTTCCTTCCGGTTGCTGTTGTGCCATTTCACCCCTGCTGACAGTGCAATGTGCAACTATCATGGAACACCTAAGGAGTTTGTTTCAACTCCAACGCATTTCACCCCCTACACCCTCCCCAACGCCAGCATCAAAGACGCTATGCTCTTGCAGTCCTGAAGCTCCCCGGAGGCAATGAGCCCCGGCGCCTCCTCTAGTCTCACCCGCACAACCTCGATGTTCTCGTCATCCTCCGGCGCGCTCTCCCCCAAACTCAATCCCGTCGCCAAATAAGCGTGCATCCCCTCCGTGCAGAACCCCGGCGACATCCAAAAGAAGCTCAATAGCTCCAGCTTCTCCGCCCGCAGCCCCGCCTCTTCCCGAAGTTCCCGGCGAGCCGACTCTCCCTCGTCCACGCCACCCGCCACCACCTCCAGCAGCAGCCGCTCCGGCGGCTTCCGATACTGCCTTACTAGGTACACGTTCCCGTCCTCGTCCACGGGCACGACGGAAACGCTGTTCGGGGCTATCACGATTTCCCTGGTGGTTCGTCGGCCGCTCGCCAGCCTCACCGTATCAACCCGAACGTCGAACAGCCTTCCCTCGAAAGCCAGTCGGCTCTCCTCAGTGGGCTCGCCAATATGCATCTGTCTATTCATCTTGTAGGGGCGTCCCTTGGAGCCTGTTTCATAAGTCCTCACCTATGATTTATGCCAAGTATGCCAAGACGATTTTCGACGACTTTCCGGGCGAGAATATGGAATATGGCCCCAAGGTCCGTCATTCCTGCGACAGCAGGAATCCAGAAGGCCAAATTCTCGGAGAGGTCCGACTTTTGAAACAGGCTCCTTGTGGGCGCCCGCCTCGCTCCCTGGCGTACATGCACCTAACCATCCCCTAGTAGAAGACCGCCCGGCCCGCGCCCATTCCTCCCTCGAACCCCAACCGCCGCGTCAGACTCGCGTAGAACTCCCGGCTGCTCCTCTCCCTCAGAAACTTCGCCTTCCGCTCGCTCCTCTGAATCCGCACCCCCGAACCCACGCCTGCTCGTCTCCTACCTCAGCGGCGCGAGAGGTGGGGGCGGTTCCTTCCGGTTGCTGTTGTGCCATTTCACCCCTGCTGACAGTGCAACGTTCAACTATCATTGAACACCTAAGGAGTTTGTTTCAACTCCAACGCATTTCACCCCCTACCGCCTCGCCAACGCCAGCATCAAAGACGCAATGCTCTTGCAGTCCTGAAGCTCCCCGGAGGCAATGAGCCCCGGCACTTCCTCTAGTCTCACCCGCACAACCTCGATGTTCTCGTCATCCTCCGGCGCGCTCTCCCCCAAACTCAATCCCGTCGCCAAATAAGCGTGCATCCCCTCCGTGCAGAACCCCGGCGACATCCAAAAGAAGCTCAATAGCTCCAGCTTCTCCGCCCGCAGCCCCGCCTCTTCCCGAAGTTCCCGGCGAGCCGCCTCTTCCGCCGACTCTCCCTCGTCCACGCCACCCGCCACCACCTCAAGCAGCAACTGATTCACCGCCTTCCGATACTGCCTCACCATGTATACGTTGCCATCTTGGTCCACCGGCACCAGGCAAACGCGGTTCTTGGCCACAACTACCTCACGCGTGGTTCGACGACCCTCCGCCAGCCTTACCGTATCCACTCGAACGTCGAACAGCCTCCCCTCGAAAGCCATCCGGCTCTCCTCAGTGGGCTCGCCAATATGCATCTGTCTATTCATCTTGTAGGGGCGTCCCTTGGAGCCTGTTTCAGAAATAGCACGCCAGGCTTTGACCCCGTTCGACCAAAACGACATAGGGCGGAAACGATGTCTCTGCTTGTCGTATGTCGTAGTATTATTGGGCATGGTTACGCTTGGCGTCGCAACGTTTCACCGCCGACAGAGGCGCGGAGACTTTTGAAACAGGCTCCTTGTGGGCGCCCGCCTCGCTCCCTGGCGTACATGCATCTAACCATCCCCTAGTAGAAGACCGCCCTGCCCGCGCCCATTCCTCCCTCAAACCCCAACCGCCGCGTCAGACTCGCGTAGAACTCCTTGCTGCTCCTCTCCCTAAGAGGGTGTCTAAAAAGAGCGTCGGTGGAGCGAAGCATAAACGTCTGTTAGGCAACGAAGTCCGCCTCCCCAACGCCAGCATCAGCGCCCCTCCGCTTCCGAGAAATACGCGCTTATTTCATCCATGCAGTGGAACTTTGGAGAAAGTTGACCGTCCCGAATCTGTTCCGAAACTTCCCGTTCGCCCTCTTGCCATTCGGGCGTCCAAAACCACGCCTGCTCGTCTCCTACCTCAGCGGCGCGAAAGGTGGGGGCGGTTCCTTCCGGTTGCTGTTGTGCCATTTCACTCCTGCTGTCAGTGCAATGTGCAACTATCATTGAACACCTAAGGAGTTTGTTTCAACTCCAACGCATCACCCTGGCGGTTGTAACTTCCCCAACGCCAGCATCAAAGCCGCTATGCTCTTGCAGTCCTGAAGCTCCCCCGACGCGATGAGCCCCGGCACTTCCTCTAGTCTCACCCGCACAACCTCGATGTTCTCGTCATCCTCCGGCGCGCTCTCCCCCAAACTCAACCCCGTCGCCAAATAGGCGTGCATCCCCTCCGTGCAGAACCCGGGCGACATCCAGAAGAAGCTCAATTGCTCCAGCTTCTCCGCCCGCAGCCCCGCCTCTTCCCGAAGCTCCCGGCGAGCCGCCTCTTCCGCCGACTCTCCCTCGTCCACGCCGCCCGCCACAACCTCCAATAGCACCAGCTCCGGCGGCTTCCGATACTGCCTTACTAGGTACACGTTCCCGTCCTCGTCCACCGGCACGACGCATACGCTGTTCGGGGCTATCACGATTTCCCTGGTGGTTCGTCGGCCGCTCGCCAGCCTCACCGTATCAACCCGAACGTCGAACAGCCTTCCCTCGAAAGCCATCCGGCTCTCCTCAGTGGGCTCGCCAATATGCATCTGTCTATTCATCTTGTAGGGGTGTCCCTTGGAGCCTGTTTCATAAGTCCTCACCTATGATTTATGCCAAGTATGCCAAGACGATTTCCGACGACCTCCCGGGCGAGAATATGGAATATGGCCCCAAGGTCCGTCATTCCTGCGATAGCAGGAATCCAGAAGGCCCAATTCTCGGAGAGGTCCGACTTTTGAAACAGGCTCCTTGTGGGCGCCCGCCTCGCTCCCTGGCGTACATGCACCTAACCATCCCCTAGTAGAAGACCGCCCGGCCCGCGCCCATTCCTCCCTCAAACCCCAACCGCCGCGTCAGACTCGCGTAGAACTCCTTGCTGCTCCTCTCCCTAAGAAACTTCGCCTTCCGCTCGCTGCTCTGAATCCGCACCGCCGAACCTTCTTCCACGGGTAGATTCAGATAGCCGTCAACACTCAGCACGGCCCCGTCGGAAGACGTAACCCGCAGCTCCACCGAAACGCTCGGCGGCAGTACAACCGCCGTTGCCAAGCCCACGTGGGGCGCCACCGGCTTCAACACCATCTCCTCCGCCCGCGGGTCCAGAATCGGCCCGCCCGCCGAAAGGTTATACCCCGTGCTCCCCGTCGCGGTGCTCACTATCACCGCGTCCGACCGGTACGACGTCAACTCCGCTCCGTCCACCAGCGCCCGTACCCAGATGAGCCGCGGCGTCTCTCCACGAGTCACCACCACGTCGTTCAACGCATGATGCCATCCGGATTGGAAGGAACCCGACTCTTCCTCTTCCCCGTTGAAGACCCGCGCCTTTATCATCGACCGCTCCTCAACCCATCCCCCGCCCTCCAGAAAGCCCGGAATCCGCTCTAATGCGTCGGCAGGACGCAGCTCCGTCATGAATCCCAGCCGTCCCATATTCACACCCAGCAGTGGGATGTCGTGGGCCACTGCCGCCTTTGCCGCCCGCAGAATCGTCCCGTCACCCCCCACCGTCACGATAAGGTCTGTCTCCTTCAGAAATGCGTCCCCCTCCCCAAGGTCCCCCGCCGCTTTCGACCAGGACTCCCGGCCGGGCCCCACCAGGCCGGCAATCTCCCCGGCCATATCTTTGGCGTCCGAAGACCTAGCGTTATACACGATGCCCACTCCGGAGATCATGACGTAAACTCAGACGCTTCCAGACAATTGTCCCAGAGGGTACCGTGCAATGACGAGGACGCAGAAATCATGCCGCTAATATAGGCTCTGCAACTCCCCCTATCAAGAGCCACCCATCCCCGTCCCTTCCTTCCCTCTGGTTCCCTTCCCTTTGTGCCATCCTCCCATTGCCGAAAATCCCCCTCCCCTGCTACCATCCCTCCATGAAAACCCTCACACTCCCAACGCTGACCATCCCATCTCTCCCCCCACTCGTTTCCCTTACTTTTTTGAAACGAGTCCCACGCCTGAAACGAATAAACTCAGGCACAAATTGATACCTAGTCGATTATCAAAACGAGTCAAACGAGTACCCCTCTCGTGTCATCGCGCATGCGGGAACCCATCCCTCTACCCATCCGTCACTCGCGCCCATAAAATAGACCCCACGCCAACCGCCCATCCAAATACGCCCAGGACAGAAAATTGCCTCTAGTAGCCCTCGCAATGACCTTCGCCACCCTCGTGGTCGTTGCCAACGTCATCGCCGTCAAACTCCTCGATGTCAACGGCTGGGCCGTCCCCGCGGGCGTCCTTGCCTACCCCTTCACCTTCCTTGTCACCGACACCATCTCTGAACTCTATGGGCGCAAGACCGCCACCAAACTTGTCTGGATGGGCTTCGTCCTGAGCGCGCTAATGGTCCTCCTGGTTTACGTGGCCAAAATCCTCCCCGCCGCAGGCTTCTGGGATCATCAGGAAGCCTTCGAGACCATCCTCGGCTCCGTGCCCCGCGTCGTCCTCGCCTCCCTCACCGCCTACCTCATCAGCCAACACGGTGACGTTATCCTCTTCCACTTTTTCCGACGACTCACGAACAAACGCCATCTATGGCTGCGCAACATCGCCTCCACCACCGTCTCTCAAGCCATCGACACCGTGCTCTTCATATCCATCGCGTTCTCTGGAACTGTCCCTGCTGGCGCCCTCTGGAACCTCATGTACACTCAGTACCTGATCAAAGTCGGCGTCGCCGTCGTCGACACCCCAATAGTCTACGCCCTCGTCTCCTACCTACGCCCCCGCATAACCCCCACCCCCGAAGTCGCAACAGCAAACACTCAAACGTAGTGGCGAAGACCTCTCTACTCAAGGGCGAGAATATCCTCTGTTGTTTTGTTTCCTTTCCACATTCCTCTATGGTGTTACTTCATTGCTGTGATGTAGGAGTGACAAAGTGTCCTGTTGCCTCGTGGTAATTTTGGCCCTTTGTGGTAGAATATACATCCTGAAGTATAGTTACCATGATTACACCCGTTGATACATATCGAGAGGCAAGTCGCCGGTTGATGGCCCAAGCCCATGCAGAGCTTGAGACTGGAGACCTGCGCCAGGCGTCCGAGAAGGGCTGGGGTGCGGCTGCCCAGATAGTCAAAGCTGCCGCACAGGCCCGGGGCTGGGAGCACGACTCCCATCGACGCCTGTTCTTGACCATCAATGATCTGTCCGAAGAGACAGGAGATCCAGAAATTCATCTTCTGTTCGCGAGTCCTAACCTGCTCCATCAAAACTTCTACGAGAACGGAGCGGGTGCCGACATTGTCACAGTCCACCTAGGTCGTACCGGACAGTTTATCGCCAAGATAGAATCCATCCTGGATGCCCCAAGCTCCGTCAACTTTTAGATAGGTGTCCCCCAACCTGTGTCACTCCTCGTAGGGACGCCCCCCGCGAACGCCCTTACCTACCCAACTGCACAAAATGGACCTTCAAGTTGAAGTTCGTCGGACGTGTAGCCAGCAACACATCTGCTATGGATAGGGCCTAACAATTGTGGACAAGCGACTAGAGGTTAATCGCGACAGCTGGGACGAGCGCACACCCGCCCACGCGGTCTCGGACCTCTATGACGTGGAGGGCTTGAAGAAAGGCCGCATAACGCTAGCTGACATCGAACGGCAGGAGGTTGGCGACGTATCCGGTAAGACGCTCCTCCACCTCCAGTGTCACTTCGGGTTGGACACGATGTCGTGGTCGCGGCTGGGCGCGAGGGCGACAGGGGTGGATTTCTCAGATGCCGCAATCGGCTTGGCCCGTGCGCTCAATGAGGAGATGGGGCTGGGCGTTCGATTTATCCGCTCCAACATCTACGACCTACCGGACGCGCTGGAAGAACAGTTCGACATCGTGTTTACCTCATACGGCGTCCTGAACTGGCTGCCCGGCACCCCTAGGTGGGCTAAGGTCGTAAGTAATCACCTCAAGCTGGCGGGCGTGTTCTACATCGTGGAATTCCACCCGTTCGCGTCGGCGTTCGAGCTGTCAGAGGCGGGAGACATGGTGCCGACTTACAAGCACTTCCATAACGAATTGTTCTTCGAGGGTGGCCAGCCGAGCTACGCGGGCACGGAGACAATCGAGACCCCGACCTACGAGTGGCAGCACAGCCTGAGCGATATCGTCTGTGCGCTGATCGACGCGGGGCTCAGGATCGAGTTTCTGCACGAGTTTCCCTTCACCTGCTACCAGGCCCACCCGGTGATGGAACGGGGCAACGACGGCTGGTGGCGGCTTCCGAAGCAAAACGAGAGCTTTCCGCAGATGTTCTCAATAAGGGCGACCAGATGAGTGGCCCCAGATTCAACAGCCTAAAACGGCCCAGCAGGTCAGACCATGATTCTGCTCCCCCTACCGCAGCCGCTTGACCGAAGCTCGAAATTCAACATTGAGTTCCTTTTGACCCCCACCTGCCATTCCCATGAGAAGAAACTGCCAGCTTCTCAATCCACCCCCCGTAGGGGCGGTTCCCGGAGCCTGTTTCATAAGTCCTCACCTATGATATATGCTAAGGAACCTCTGAACAACGTGGCACGGGTTGCATATAATAGTCCGTGGGAGTTGTAAGAGACTCAGGAGCCTCACATGGGGTTCTTACCGTGTCCACAGGGAAGCCCGTGAGGCCCCCAAGTCACCTCTGTCGGGGCGTGGTAGTGACCACGCCTCTTCGTTGGGCGCACCTAGGCCCTATGAAGCCGCCAGGTGACGCTCCGCCGTTATCAGGTTGGTAAGCCCCAACAGCAACGCCAGCCGTTGCGTGTTCTTGGCCAATCCCCGGTATCGAACCTTGGCGTACCCGAAGCGCCGCTTCACCCACAGGAATGGATGCTCCACCTTGGCCCGTATGGACGCCTTCCGCCTCTCCTCCACCGCTTCCTTACTCCCAGGCTCCAATTGTCGTCGCCGACCTGGCCTCATGGCCACCCGCCACTCCACGTCCAACCCCATATTCTCATCCCGCTTGACCACTCCCTGGTATCCCGCATCTCCCCACACCCGTTTCTCCCTTCCGTGCAACAGCCGGTGTGCCTCCGTCACGTCATGAACGTTGGCGGATGTCGTACTCATGCTATGCACCACTCCCGTCTCTGCGTCCACCCCTATGTGTACTTTCATACCGAAGTGCCACTCGTTTCCCTTCTTCGTCTGACGCATCTGTGGGTCTCGCTCACAAGCGCCATTCTTCGTCGAAGACGGCGCCTCTATGATGCTGGCGTCCACTATTGTCCCCTCCCGCAGCCGCAACCCTTGGGATGCCAGGTGGCGGTTGATCTCCTCCATCAGTCCCTGCCCCAACTGGCGCTCTTCCAGAAGATGTCGAAAGTTCAGTATTGTTGTCTCGTCCGGCAACGGCCCTGAGAGCCTCAGTCCCACGAACCTTCTCACCGACTCCGCCTCGTAGAGCAGGTCCTCCATCCCAGGGTCGCTCAGAGCCTGCCCTCGCGAAGGCGGGGGTTGTAGAACAGCTGCACACAGTGTATCCGCAGCATCGACGACAACTCGTAGGGCCGCCGGCCCGGGCCCGCCTTGGGATAATACGGCCGGATCCGCTCTTCCAAAAGACTCCACGGGATGATGCCATCCATCCGCTCAAGGAATATCTCCCGACGGGTCTTACGCTTCTTGCCCTCGTACTCCAGATCTCCAAAGGTCGGCTGTCGCATCGTGATTTCACCCCAAGAGTCTTCTGTTTTCTGCTTCGCATTCTACTATGACATGGACTAGTGGGGCTTGTTCAGAGTGTTCCTAAGTATTTTGAGACGATTGTCGACGACTTCTCGAGGAAAAGCATGGAATATGACCCCAAGATTCGTCATTCCTGCGAAAGCAGGAATCCAGAAGGCCCAATGCTCGGAGAGATCCGACTTCTGAAACATGCTCCGGGAACCGCCCCCTTCATCCCCCACGTGGCATTCGTGGTGCAGCGTTGCGGAGTCGAAGAATCTCGTCGGATGCGCTGGTGTCCTTCCTAACCCAACCCGTAGTGGCGGGTTTCAAACCCGCCCTTAGCCCCGAACCGCTCCGAGGCTCCGTCTCTCCCCCACCCCAGACGTGACGCTTTCTCGTCATCCGGCTCTCCAGTGTCGTAACATTCGGTAGCGTCTACGGATGTAGTGTGTATATGGTGCTGTCCGTGTGGTGAGGGGCCGCCATGCTGCGAAGTGCCCGCTAATGAGGCGAGTAGGCGTTGGCAGCGATGATGTATTCGGCGTCTATTGAGTTGCTCATGTAGTCAATCTCGACGTTCGTTGGGTACCCCAATTCACTATCGTAGCTCACGATGAGCCGGTCTGCCTCGTTGTCGATCGCTTCCTGGATCATGTCGAACAAGCTATTCATGGTGTGGTAGCGTGGTGAGCCGACGACCACTGGGGGGTCACCGGACTCGGCGTAGACGACTGACTGCACTTCTCCGTTGGTGACCGAGACCTTGACGGGCTGTCCGAAGTTGTCCGAGCACGTGCAGAGTACGTTGTACTCAAACGTGTAGTCGCTTAAGCGGGCCTGCTGCCAGAAAGTGAGATGGCTGTCTAGTTCGACCTCTGCCCGATTGAGCACGATTCGCCCGGTGTGCGTATCAATGACGACCCGATTGCCCAGTGGCTCTTGGAGTTTGATAGGGCCAACGAGATCTAGACAATCGTCGCCACCGTGTAAGGGGGTGGAGAAGGCAACCGCCTTCACCTTCACGTCGATGTCAGTCTCCAGCAGAGTTACCCCTGGACCGCCGTTACATGAGGCGATGATGAGGGCGACCCTGTCTGGGGACCGTAACTCCGCATTGACCACACCCACTTCGCTGCGCCAGGCTCCACCACCGAGGTAGAACCAAGCCAAGAAGCACGACACGAACACCAGTGCCCCACTCACCACGATGGCGACTATTAGGGGCACTGTATGTTGGGATTGCCCACCTCGTTTATTGGTTGCCAGCAGCAGAGAGCCTCCTAGAGAAATGAGTAGGCCGTTAGGAATTGTCCGACCAAGGTCGGAATCACGAATGCGCGTTTTGTGTACACGCTTCGGAGCCGCCGATGCTCGTTCGGTTTAGAAGTTTATCATGACCGATTCTAAACACCGCCAGTCATAGAACTGAACAGCGTTGGAACCCTAGAGTGGAGACACTGCCTAATGTTGCGCAACTTGGGCGCCTAGGCTGCTTGGACACTCTGCGTCATCGGCCATCCGACATCAGCGGCAGGCTGGCATACACTAGCTCCGACTCCTTGTTGACCTGCAAGGTTGGGTGTGCCACCATCATTGTATGACCAGCTTTCGCCTATGGTTCAGGGAACACTCTGTTTTGGGGGCGGTGCTTATCGGTATCATCGCTGGACCCCTCATCGCGGTCGGGAACAACTCCTTCGCTTTGTGGCGGATTAAGAGCCTATCCTAAAAACAAAATCATTGATAACCCGTAAGAGTAGCTCCAGGGAAGAAGCCGGAGTTGAAGCTAAATTTCAGGGATGACCAAAGCAAGAGAACCCAAGTCACCCCGGCCCCGCCGCGCAGGCCCAACCAGGCCAGCCAACCCCACCACCAGTTCCTTTCAGGTATCCGACGCCCTGTGGGAGGTGCTGGCCCCACTGATTCCCAAGCGGGTGAATACCCACCCTTTGGGCGGAGGGCGGCCCCGGGTTCCAGACCGGACCTGCGCCAACGGTATCTTCTACGTGCTGCGTACCGGTTGCCAGTGGAAGGCGTTGGACGCCACGGGCATTTGCTCCGGCTCGACGGCCCATCTGCGCTTTCAGGAATGGGCCGCCGCCGGGGTCTTCTTGCGGCTTTGGCAGGTGGGACTGGAACGGTATGACGAATTGAAGGGTCTGGACTGGAGCTTTCTTGAGCATGGATGGAGCCATAACCAAGTCCCCCCTGGGCGGGGGGAAAACCGGTCCCAACCCCACGGACCGGGGTAAAACCGGCGTCAAACGCAGTCTGTTGACCGAAGCTCGGGGTATTCCGGTGGGACTGGCGGTGGACGGGGCCAACCGCCACGACATGAAGTTGGCGCGTGCTACGCTGGACAGCCTCCCGGTGCAACGCCCGGCTCCCACCCCGGAGCGTCCCCAGGGACTGTGTCTGGATAAGGGCTACGACTTCGACGAGGTGCGTAAGACTTTGCACGAGTTTCGCTTCACGGCCCACATTCGCGGCCGGGGCGAAGAAGCTCGGGCCATCAAAAATGAAGCCGGTTTCAAAGCCCGGCGCTGGGTGGTGGAACGCACTCACAGCTGGATGAACCGCTTTCGACGCATTCTGGTCCGCTGGGACAAGTCTCCAGGCAACTACATCCCCTTTCTTCACTTTAGCTGCGCCCTTATCGCTCTCAGGGCCGCAGGGTTATTAGGATAGGCTCTAAGAGGGATTCTCACCCCATGCTCTTTATTACGGGCCCTAGTTACTTCAGTTTGGTCATATATGGCGCTGTGGTCTGCCTATTCCTTGGCATCGTATGCGGCTGCCTGTACAAACACTATGCTAAGAAGTACAAATGGGTCTCATAGTGGAGTATCCACCATTGCTCACAGCCGCGTTATCAAGCAACTTCTTTACCGTAGGACCGAACGTTATTTCAAGGTTTAAATAGGTCGCGCCGTCGCGCCGTCTTTGGACATGCCTGTACGATTTGCACGGCTCGTAGCCGCCCTTTCTATTCCCACTTCCTCCTTTCCCCTCCCAAACCATCCCTGACCCCGTAGGGGGGTCCCGCACGGACGCCCATCCAACGCTCACCCCCTTGACGCCAGCAGCCCTTCACCCTAACCCCTCCCCCAGAAATGGTTCAACGGCCCGTGGCCCCCTCCTACCCCGTAGGAATGACGCAGTCCCTGCGTCACGTACTCCTTCGCCGACTCCACCGCCGCCGCCAACCCCATTCCCTTCGCCAACCCCGACGCAATGGCGGATGCAAACGTGCACCCTGTTCCGTGGGTGTTCTCCGTCTCGATCCGCGCCGCCGTAAACTCCCGGAATTCCTCGCCGTCGTACAGACGGTCCACCGCCGCACCCGGCAGATGCCCCCCCTTCACCACCACCGCCCGCGGGCCCTGCTCCCATATCCTCACCGCCGCCCGTCGTGCGTCCTCCGCCGACTCAATCCGCATCTCCGCCAGCGTCTCCGCCTCCGGCACGTTGGGCGTCACCACCGCCGCCAGCGGCAGCAGCTTCTCCCGCAGCGACTTCACCGCGTCCTCCCGCAGCAGCCTGTCGCCGCTCTTCGCAACCATCACCGGGTCGACCACCAGCGGCGCCGACGAAAATCGACGTAGTCCCTCCGCCACCGCATCGATTATCTCCGAGCTCGAAAGCATTCCCGTTTTTACCGCATCCGCGCCGATGTCTGTGAACACCGCCTCCATCTGCGCCAGCACCACCTCTGGTGGAACCTCGTGCACTGCCGTCACCTGCCGCGTGTTCTGGGCCGTTATCGCCGTCAACACCGAAGTCCCGTAGACGCCGTTGGCGGCGAACGTCTTCAGGTCCGCCTGAATTCCGGCCCCGCCCCCGGAGTCCGACCCCGCAATCGTCATCGCCTTGAACACCCTCATTCCTGCGGCCACCCTTCCCCGCCGTAGGCCATCTCCCAAAACATATACTCATACCTCAGGATGTCCAGAAATATCCCCCGCAGCCTCTCCGCATCCTCCGGCGGATCCGAGTCCAGCACTTCCCGCATCCACCGCACCAACCCCTCCAACTCCGCCCCTGCGTGAACGTCGATCCACCCCTGATAATACTCGTTGCCCGGACGTGCTCCCGCTGCCTCCAGCCGTTGCGCCCAGTCCAGGTAGGTCCACTCCAGGCACAGAAACGCAGTGATTATCTCCTTGAACCCTCCCTGGTACGCCACGTTGGTCAGATAGCTAGCGAAGGCGTAGGTCGTCGGCAGCGCCTCCAATCCCTTCACGTCCTCCTCCGAAAGACCCATCTCCCGGAAGGCCCTCTGAAACAACCCTTCCTCACCGTCCAACACAGAGTTCAAAAACCCCGTAAGCACCCGCGCCTTGTCGAAGTCCGGCGACTTGGCAATCCCCAGCGAGATCATATGAATCCACCCCTGCCGCAGGAAAACGTAGTCCTGCTCGAAATAACGCTGAAACTTCTCCTGGGGCAGCGTGCCGTCCCCCAGCTCCTTCACGAACCTATGGGTCACCATTTTCTCCCAGAGGGGTGCAACGTCCTTCTGCAGTTCTGATGTAAAGCTCATTTCTCTTCCCATCCTTCAAATTTCTGGCTCGGCTCCCGGTCCAAAACTTCCCTGAGCCGGCGGACTTCCTTCTTGGAAAGCTCACCCACCTGTCCTTCCGGAAGTCGACCCAACCTCAGATTGTGTATCCTGACTCTCTGTATCGACCGGACGCCCCGGCCCACGGCCACCAGCATCATCCGGATTTGTCGCTTCCGTCCCTCCTTGAGCACGATGCTATACCATGCCCCCTCCCGCTCCCATTGATGGCTGACCTCCGCCGGGGACGTTCTCTCTCCGTTAATTACCACCCCCTCTTCCAACGCCCCCTGCTCCGCCTCCGACAACTCCACATCCAGCTCCACGTGGTACTCCTTCTCTACCCCGTATCGCGGATGCATCAGCGCGTTCGCCAACTCTCCGTCGTTGGTCAACAGCAGCAGTCCCGTCGTATCTGCGTCCAACCGCCCCACAGGAAACAACCGCATCCCTCGAAGCGCCCGCGGAACCATCGACATTACCGTTCGCCTTCCCCTATCGTCTCGCGTCGTTGATATGACTCCACGTGGCTTGTGCACCTTCACATATACTTTTTGAACCTCCCCCGCAACCGGCAGTCCGTCCACCAGCACCGTATCGGCGTCTGGATCTACAGGCATCTTCAGAGCTTCCGCCCCATGCCCGTTGACGGACACACGGCCCTCCTTGATGAGCCTGAAGCAGTGCCGGCGCGAACCCACCCCGGCCCCCGTTAGATAAGCTATTAGAGTGCCCGAAGCCATCGTTCCGTCTCCTTTGGTGAACCGAATCTCAACGCCTGGACGCCTTCCGACTCCCATCTGTACATCGCTTCCCCATATTCGCGCTTCCTCCGCTTGTAGGTCTGCAACGCCCACAGAATGAGCGATTCCTTCGTGAACAGATGCGTCCGCAGACTCTCCTGATTGCCTTGCCACAACCGCTCCCGCGTCACGGCCCTGCGCAGGATGCGAAGGCCCAATCGCCACAGAATCAGGGGTAGCGGGTAGTCTAGCCAGACTATGGTCGTCGCCCGTGGCCACGTGATGTCGCGGGTCTTAGAGTAGTTGCCGTCCACCACCCATCCGTCCCCTGCCGTCGCCTCGGCAACCCGTGCCCGAAACACCTCTGTCGGCGCCGGCACCCAGTTCGCCTCCCAGTTGTGAGCGTCCAACTCCACGTGCCCTACGCCGTACCGCTCAGCCAGCTGACGCGCCAGGGTGCTCTTGCCGGAACCCGTCACACCCACCACGATTATCCGAGGTCCATCCATTCCAAAGCCCTAACTCCGACGTTTCCCGTCATCCTACGCCCCCCAACCTGTCATTACTATGAAAATAGACTGCCATTTTGCCATTCAAGCCCACCTCGCTAACAACTCGTAGGGGCGGTTCGGGAACCGCCCTTTCCCACCCCTTCCGTTTTTCCCGCGGAGGCGGGAATCCATCCCCTCCCTTCCCTCTTCCCCTCACCTGTCATTCCGAGGCTCCGCGAGGAATCTTGTTGCCATCACCTCTCTCATTTTCCCGCCCTCTCACCCAACCCCCGGCCCGTTATTCCCGCGGAGGCGGGAATCCATCTTTCATCCAAGCGCCCCCACCTGTCATCCTACGCTCCCCCAACCCTAAAGCCCCACCAGCTTGATGCTGCTCTGCGCCTTGTATATCCGGTTGACGTTCAAAAGCAGGGCCGTCAACTGCTCCACGTACCGGGCGTTCTCCAACACGCCCCCGTCCACTCCGCGAAGGTTTTCGATTAGCTCCACCAGCGCCATCACTCGTTCTTTGGCCTCTCCGCAGTCCGAACAGACCACTACGTCGCCCTCCATTGGGCTTCCCGCCGCCAGCAGCTTCCGTGCACTCAAATTCTGGAAGGCCGCAACAACTTGAGAGCGCGGAAGGAGCATCGCCGACTCTTCCGCCGCCGATCCCTCGGGCACGGCGAGCGCAACGGCTCTACCTTCCCTGAAAGTCAGCGGCGCCACCACGTTCACTACCACCTTCCCCGCCAGCGAGTCCTCCAGCCCCGGCAGCATCGACTTCTGCGCTACGTAAGGTACGCAGATGAAAACCACCTCCCCCAATCGGGCCGCCTCATCGTTACCCCCACCCTTGGCAGCTATCCCTGGCCACTTTTCCTCTAGCTTCTCAGCCGCCTCACTGCCCCGCGCCGGGTCCCGAGAACCAATGAATACCTGCTTCCCCGCCAAGACGTACCGAAGCGCCAACCCGCGACCCTCCGGCCCCGTGCCCCCCAAGAACGCCAGCATAACCACCTCCACCTAGACCTGTTCTGCCACCCTGCAACCTCAAAAGTGTATACACCACAGCCCTTACTATCAACGCATACCCTCCCCCTGCAAACCTCTTACCCCTTAATGGGGGAAGGATGGGATGGGGGTGGCTGCTTCTCCGGTCCCACGTAAAGGCGTCTCTTGTGGGGATCGCTATGCGCTGCAGGTCCCCGGTTACAAACATCATCCCCCTCCCAAAACTGACAACTTCCCATTGCTTCAACTCCCTCCTCCTGATACCCTTCCTCTCCCAGCTCATGCACATCCGTACAAAAACTCTAGTTCGCACCCTTGCCGCGTCCCCGGTCGGCCTCAAACACAGTTCGTTTGCCCTAAATTTTTTCAAACGAATGCCCACGCCTGAAACGAATAATTTCAGGCACAAATTGATACCGAGTCGATTATCAAGTCGAATCGCGTCCAGGCGTCAACTCCAAAAAACGAATGCAGCCCCCACCAACACCTGCCGACAACCCCTCCCGTAGGGGCGACCCTCGTGGTCGCCCGTCCCCTCATCACTACACCCCTTGACTACAACATCTTGTTGTTGTAGAATGCCCACTATGGTGCGACAGAAAAGCCAATGCGCCCACTGCGGCTACCAGTTCATTCCCCGCGTTCTCTTTCCCAAGAAGTGCGGGAAGTGCCAAAAGCCCTGGCCCCTGGGCCAACCCAACTACGACTCCCAACCTACCGAGGAGGTTACCACTATGCCCGGTGGCATTACCCTCATTGCAAACGGCAACGTCACCTCGCCCCAGGGTTTTGTGGCCGGCGCAACCTTTGCCGGCCTCAAGACCTACGCCGAGGACAAGCTCGATCTCGCCATCCTCTACTCCCAAAGGCCTACAACCGCCGCGGGCGTCTTCACCCAGAACAAGCTCAGGTCCCCCTCCGTGATCCTCACCGAAGAACGCGTCGCCAACGGCATGGCCCACGCCGTCGTCGTAAACAGCGGCATCGCCAACGCCTGCGTCGGCGAACCAGGCTACGGGGACGCCCAGCGTATGACCGCCAAGACTGCCGAGCATCTTGGCATCAACCCACAAGACGTTCTCATTTGCTCCACAGGTATCGTTGGAGTCGAGCTCCCCATGTCCCTCATCGAAAGCGGTATCGACCGCATCGAACTCGCCGCGGACGGCGGTAATCGCATGGCCCGCGCCATCCTCACCACCGATCCCGGCCCCAAGGAGATCGGAGCTTCCTTCTCCCTGAACGGCAAGACCATCACCATCGGCGGCATTGCCAAGGGCGCCGGAATGATCCACCCCGACATGGCCACCATGCTCTCCTTCATTACCACCGATGCTGAAATCTCACCCGACTTCCTCAGGCAGATGCTCAAGGATGCCTCCGACGATTCCTTCAACATGATGACTATCGACGGCGATACCAGCACCAACGACACCGTTCTCCTCATGGCTAACGGCGCCGCCGGTGCTGGCCCCATCCTTCCCGGTGCCGAGGGGGCCGATCTCTTCTTCCAAGCCCTCTCCGAAGTCTGCATCGACTTGGCAAAACGCATCGCTAGGGAGGGGGAAGGCGCCACCAAGCTCATAGAAGTCACCGTTGAGGGAGCCAACACCCTCCGACAGGCCCGCAGCGCCGCCCGTATCATCTCGGGCTCCAGCCTGGTCAAGACCGCCGTTCACGGCAACGACCCCAACTGGGGCCGCATCACCGTGGCCCTCGGTCGCAGCGAAGCCGACATAGAGGAAAGCAAGCTGGCCCTGCACATCAACGGTGCTCTCATCATGGAAAACGGCCTCCCCGCTCCCTTCCACCGGGACTCCGTCATAGCCCTCATGTCTCAGGGACAGGTGGAAATCAGGGTCAACCTGAACCTGGGCGAGCACAGCGCCACCGCCTGGGGTTGCAACCTCAGCGAAGAGTACGTCACCTTCAACAGCGCCTACACCACCTAAGACCTAGAGATGAACGTACCCTCGCCCAATCCCAACGGCGCGGCGGAAGCCCCCATCGTGGTCAAAATTGGCGGCAGCACCCTCGGTAGCCACGACACCACCCTCCAGGACCTGGCGCGTCTTCAACAGGAAGGTCGCCGCGTAGTCGTCGTCCACGGCGGCGGCAAAGTCATCTCCGAGTGGATGAAACGCCACGGCGCCATGCCTCGATTCGTCCGCGGCCTTAGAGTTACCGACGGCCCCAGCCTCGACATCGTCACCGCCGTACTTACCGGCCTAATCAACAAGCAGCTTGTCGCCTCCCTCACCGCCCTCGGGGCCCGCGTCATCGGCCTCAGCGGCGTCGACGGGGCACTTCTCCGGTGCCGCATTGCCAACCCGGAACTCGGCTTCGTCGGCGAGATAACCCAGGTCAACCCCGAACCCATCGCCTACGCCCTCGACGCCGGCTTCATGCCCGTTATCGCCCCCGTTGGCCTCCACGAGGACAACGATCAGCTTCTCAACATCAACGGCGACACCGTTGCCGGCAGCGTCGCCCAGGAGCTCTCTGCCTCCAACCTCATATTCCTCACCGACGTTGAAGGCGTCCTCGACTCTTCCGGTCGATGCATGCCCCTCATGAATCCTCGCCACGCCCGTATGTTAATCCAGTCCAACGTCGCCCGGGGCGGCATGATACCGAAGCTCGAGGCCTGCCTTCACGCCATGCCCCCCGTGCCCTCTGCCCACGTGATCGACGGACGCAAACCCGGTGCCCTCCTGCAATGCATTTTGGGCCAATCCTCCGGCACCCGCATCCTGGCCACCTAGCCGCGACACACTCATTCCTGTGGACAAAGCAACCATCAACAACTATAGTCAACCCCGCCATCAAACTACTGAACGATATGGAGGAACCGACCGGTGACTACCCAGTGGATATCCATGGAAGAGAAATACTACGCCCAAACCGTCCGCCGCCAACCCATCGTCCTCGTACGGGGCCAGGGTACCCGCGTCTGGGACGCCGACGGCAAGGAATACCTGGACTTCACCGCCGGTTGGGCTGTCAATAACCTCGGTCACTGCCACCCCGTCATGGTCCAGGCCATCCAGGAACAGGCCGCAACCCTCATCCAGACCTCCAACCAGTTCTTTACCATCCCTCAGCTAAATCTGGCCCAGGCCCTCATCGACAACAGCTGCCTCGATAGAGTCTTCTTTGGCAACAGCGGCGCAGAGGCCGTCGAGGGCGCCCTCAAGCTCGCCCGTAAGTACGGCAAGAAGAACCGCGACGGCGCCTACGAGGTTATCACCGCCTTCAACTCCTTCCACGGCCGCACCCTCACCACCATTGCCGCCACCGGCCAACCCCACTACCAGGAAGCATTCCAGCCCCTCACGCCGGGCTACGTCCATGTGGACTACGATGACGTGGAAGCCATAATGGCCGCCACCACCGACCGCACCGCAGCCGTCATGCTGGAACCCATTCAGGGTGAGGGCGGCGTCAACATCCCCGCCGACGATTACCTGCAGCGGGTACGCCAGTGGTGCGACGAACAAGGCCTCCTCCTCATCCTCGATGAAGTTCAGACCGGTCTCGGACGCCTCGGCAGCCTCTTTGGCTACCAGGAATACGGCGTCGAGCCTGATGTTATCACCCTCGCCAAGGGACTCGGTGGCGGTGTACCCATCGGTGCTTTCCTCTCCAAGGAACACTGCATGGCCCTCGAACCCGGCGACCACGGCTCCACCTACGGCGGCAACGCGCTGACTACCGCCGCCGCTTACGCCTCCACTCAGTTCATCATCGACAACGACGTCTCCGGGAACGCCAGGGTCATGGGAGCGCATCTCACGGCCCGCCTGGAAGACCTCAAGTCCCGCTTCGACAGCATCAGCGAAGTCCGCGGCAGGGGTCTTCTCATCGCCCTCGAGTTCCACGATGACGTCGCCGCTTCGGTCCTTTCCAACGCCAACGCATCCGGCGTCCTCCTCAACATGGTCAAACCCAACACCCTCCGCTTCATGCCGCCCCTGAACATCACCGCCGACGAAATAGACCAGGGTGTGGCCCGTCTGGAACAGGCCATAAGCGGTATCTAACAGGCCAAACACAGTAGGAGAAGGTTCCCAATGCCCAAAGACACCATACTACTGGCCTATAGTGGCGGCCTCGACACCTCCGTCTGCGTCAAGTGGCTCCAGGAAAAGCACGACGCTAACGTCGTCACCTTGACCGTAGATCTCGGAATGGTAGACATGGCACCCATCCGCCAGCGCGCCCTCCAGACCGGAGCCGTTGACGCCCTAACCGTTGACGGGCGTGAGGAATTCGTCAAGAACTATGTATTCCCCGCCCTCCAGGCCGGCGCCGTCTACGAGGAGCAGTACCCCCTGGCCACCGCCCTGGGCCGTCCCCTCATCGCCAAGTACATGGTGGAAGCCGCTCACCGCGTCGGCGCCATTGCCATCGCCCACGGCTGCACCGGCAAGGGCAACGACCAGGTTCGAATGGACGTTAGCGCCGGTGCCCTGGACCCCAACGTCAAAGTCATCGCCCCCGTACGTGAGTGGGGCTGGAACCGGGAAGAAGAGCTCGAATACGCCGCGGCCCACGGCATCTCCGTCCCCACCTCCAACAGCAGCTATTCTACCGACGAAAATCTATGGGGCCGCAGCATCGAAGCCGGCGAACTCGAAGACCCCTGGGCCGAACCTCCCGAGGACGCTTACCTCTGGACCAAGTCCGTCGCCGAAACCCCGGACGCCCCTACCTACGTGGAAATAGCATTCCAGGGCGGCATTCCTATGCTCATCGACGGAGAGGAAATGGGCTCCGTCCAGATGGTCGAGCACCTCAACGACCTCGCCGGTCGGAACGGCGTCGGTCGTATCGACCACGTTGAAAACCGGCTGGTGGGCATAAAGTCCCGCGAAATATACGAGTCCCCCGCCGGCGTCGTTCTCCACGCCGCCCACAAAGCCCTGGAGTCCCTGACCCTCAGCAAGGACCAGGCCCGTATGAAGAATACCGTGGCCCAGGAGTACTCCGACGTTGTCTACAACGGCCTCTGGTTCACCGCCCACCGCCGTGACCTCACCGCCTACGTTGCGAGCACCCAGCGACACGTCACAGGCTCCGTCCGGGTGCGGCTTCACAAGGGCAACTGCACCGTCGTTGGCCGCAAGGCTCCGAGAGGACTCTACAGCCACAAGCTCGCCACTTACGACCGGGGCGATGTCTTCGACCACCGCGCTTCCGAAGGCTTCATCTCCATCTACGGCCTCCCCGTCCGCACCCAAGCCGCCGAACAACCCGAATCCCCCTGACCTCCTCCGTCGTTCTGTAGAGGCGGTTCACCAACCGCCCGCCGCCTCCACCCCGCATGTCATTCTGAGGAGGCTCCGCGACGAAGAATCTCGTTGTCGTAGCAGTCCTTTTCTGCTCTCACACCTTTTAGGGGGGACCCTCGGAGCCTTTTTCATAAGGGAATTATATACCAAAGTAACCAAGTTGGCGGACGGCATGAAGCATTCGTGAGCCAAGTCAAAGAAGTGGACTTAAGACTTGCCGTTGCGCCGTTGCTTCATAAACTCCCAATCATCCCGTTTCTTGGGGGGAGTGTTAAGCACAGCACCGGCCACGTTTTCAGGGGTGTCGGGAATGCGCTCAGGCATGGGGTATTTGGGCGGCCTGCCCCTTTTGCGCTTTGGTGCGGTAGTCATGTTTGAGCCTCCAGTAGATATCTTGAGAATATCCGATTTATCACTTTACCGCAAGTTGTAGGGATCGGGTTGTTGATCAACCCGTCTCAAGATTGGTCACTGAGTGCGCTAATCCTAGCCCTCAATTCGTCCAGCTTCATGGTGTTTGGATCCGTCGAAGGTTCGATGTGGTTATTGGGTGGGGGCCTGTTGGTTACGATGGTTGGGTTCTCTGCAAAGGCGGTAGGTTTAGGCGGCAACCAACCTGAGTTGGCGCTGAGTATGGGTTGCAGGGGCAACCAGGCCCGGCTCATTGAGTCCACATCCACCACAAAGTATCCCTGAAAATCGGTGTTGAATAGGACGCACCTGAATACCCCTTCGGTGGGGCGTTCCCGGTCCAGAAACAGGACGCCTGGGCGGTCGTCGTAGCGGGTCTTGCGTTGACGAGCCAACACCTTAGCCTCAGTTAACGCCCTAGCCTCAGTGAGATATCCTGAGTAGTATTCACCGTTGTCCCAGTACATCCCCCATCCATCGTTCCACAACTCCACGCTGAACGTGTTGGGGCCGGTTCCTTTAAGGTACTCCGTTGCCGTGAAGGTCAATGCAAGCGCGGGGCGGTACGTGGGTTGTTGGTAGCCCCTACCTGGAACTCTAGCCACAGCCGGAGCCGCTGCCACAAACTGAGCCAGGACTATCACGTCGGACGCTAGTATCTGTTTCTCCAATGACGGGATAGGTTCCCTGGACCTATAAGTCCAGTCAAAGCTATGTACGTTTCTGAGATCAATAGGGTCTGGTGGGCGTAGGGGCGCTGGGGTTCGTGTCGTCGCCGCCGTGGGCGCTCGTGTTGGCGTTGGCGTGAGTGTGGTCGCCGCCGTGGGCGTAGGAGCTGCGATGGTTGGTTGTGTCGGACTCGGTGTTGGGGAGGGAGTAGGTTCGGGGCCTACGCAGGCCGCAAATATCAACGCAATCAGCCCAAGGATGCTTAGTGTCTTCATTGGGCCACCTGCTACCAACACGGAACCTGTACGACGACCCCCCCCCGTACCAGATAAAACACTCACGGAACGGGTCCACGGGGAAGGCCATATCCACGATGCAAACCCAGTCCCAGATTAGCGTAGCGAAGAATATCAGAACGCCGCAACGGTTCCCTTCCTACTTATCCGAAACTCCCCTACTCCCCATTCCCACGGGAGGGCGGCGGCTCATTAAACTCCATCCCGGCTTCCTCCGCCTCAACCCGGCGCTGGTTCCACTCTTCCCAAGCCTTTCGTTCCTCTGCCTGTCCCACCGATTTCCCCTCCTCATACCGCCTTTGCAAATACCTCTCTGACAACATCGCCAATCCCTCCAATAAGACTATGCTACTGGCCGTCGAAAGCGCGATAATCGCGGGCATTCCTCCCAACACAGCGACGAAGGTGGAAAGCCCATCCTTCCGGTTCACCACATTCTCGTAGTAAGCGAGAATTGCCGTGTACAAGCAAAACTGTATCACAAACAGGAGAAGAAACCAGCCTTCTCTTCCCTTGCCTACCAGCGGCATTGGTCCACTTGCGCTCTTTGCAACGCTATTTCATCCAATAAATTCTCGCTTTGACTCAAATGTCTTTTGTTCTGATATAATAGCATGCCAGTTCCACATCTGCCACATCCTTGCCCCCGTCTCTCAATCCCCCTTCCCGCCCCATCTGTTGTATAGTATCTCTCGACAATCACCCGACCCCAACCCTCACCCAACATGCAGCCGCACGACCTATACACCGTCTCCATTCACTACGACCGCCGCCTCTACCGCGAGGACATTCGCGGCTCTATTGCCCACGCCCTCATGCTGGCCAGGCAGGGCATAATCACCGACCAAGAAGCCGAAGCCATCCGCCGCGGCCTTCTCGACATTCAGCAGGAAATCGAAGCCGGAACTTTCCCCTGGCGTCCGGAACTCGAAGACATCCACATGAACGTCGAGGCCCGCCTCAAAGAGAAAATTGGCGACGTTGCCGGCAAGCTCCACACCGCCCGCTCCCGCAACGACCAGGTCGCCACCGATATGCGCCTCTACGCCATGAGTACCTGCCGAAAGGCCGTCGAATCTGCCGCCCACCTGCAGGAAGCCCTCCTGCAGCAGGCCCAGCAGAACGCGAACGTCATCATGCCGGGCTACACCCACCTCCAGCGCGCCCAACCCGTCCTGCTGGCCCATCACCTCCTCGCCTACTTCCACATGCTCCAGCGAGACAAGCGCCGCTTCCAACAATGCTGGAACTCCGCCGCCATCCTTCCCCTCGGCAGCGGCGCCCTCGCCGGCGTCCCCTACCCCCTCGACCGACAATTCGTCGCAAAAGAACTCGGCTTTGACGCCATCAGCGCCAACAGCATGGACGCCGTCGCCGACCGGGATTTCCTCCTGGAATTCCACGCCGCCGCCGCCATCTCCATGATGCACCTCTCAAGGCTTGGCGAAGAGCTCGTCCTCTGGTCCTCCCAGGAATTCGCCTTCGTCACCCTCGCCGAGCATTACACCACCGGCAGCAGCATCATGCCCCAGAAGCGCAACCCCGACTTCGCCGAAATCGGCCGCGGCAAGACCGGCCGCGTCTACGGAAATCTGCTGGCCATCCTGACCACCCTCAAGGGCCTTCCCCTTACCTACAACCGCGACCTTCAGGAGGACAAGGAAGGCTTCTTCGACACCGTCGACACCCTCCTGTCTACCCTCCAGGTCTTCGCCGGCATGATAGAAACCATGACCGTTCATACTACCCGCATGGAAGACGCCTCCCAGACCGGCAACATGCTGGCCACCGACTTCGCCGACTATCTCGTGGCTCGCGGAATGCCCTTCCGGGAAGCCCACGGAATCTTGCGTCGTGCTTCGAGGTACGCCCGCGAACACGCCAAAGAGGTCCATCAGCTATCCCTGGAAGAATACCGCCGCTTCTCCCCCCTCTTCGACGAAGACGTGCTGAGAATTTCCCTCGAAGGCTCCGTTGCGAGCCGGGACGTCCCCGGCGGCACCGCGCCCCGTCAGGTCCACGCCGCCCTCCAAGAAGCTAGAAAACTGTTGGAGACTGCCGATGAACCCTAGCCCGAAGGTCAAACTGGCCCCGTCTATCCTCTCCGCCGACTTCGCCAGGCTGGGCCAGCAAGTCTCCGAAGTTACCGAAGCAGGCGCCGACTATATCCATCTGGACGTCATGGATGGCCGGTTCGTCCCCAATATCACCTTCGGCCCCGTCGTCGTCGAGAGCCTCAGCGCCTACACCCACCTACCCCTCGACGCCCACCTAATGATCGTCGAACCCGAACGCCGCATCCCCGACTTCATCCAAGCCGGAGTGCATCACGTCACCGTCCACGCCGAGGCGTGCACCCACCTACACCGGGTAATACAGCAAATCAAAGACGGCGGCTGCCGAGCTGGTGTGGCCCTCAACCCTGCTACACCCATAGCCTCCATCGAGGAAGTCCTGCCCTTCCTCGACATCGTACTCATCCTCACCGTCAACCCCGGCTTTGGCGGCCAGACCCTCATACCCCATGTCCTTAACAAGGTCAGCCGTCTTAGGGCGATCATCGACGAAAGGGGCTACGACGTGGAACTCGAAGTCGATGGTGGCGTCAACGCCCAAACCGCCGCCGCTGTGGTTGACGCCGGGGCCCATACCCTAATCGCCGGCTCCGCCGTCTTCAACCGTCAGGAATCCGTCGCCGACGCGATGGCCAAGCTGCGAAGCAGCCTCCCCTAAACCCTCAGGCAATCCCTCACCCCTCTTGTCCTCGCGAATGCGGGGACCCATCCCCCTCAATGGGACTGAACCCACGCCCAATCGTCATTCCGGCGAACGCCGGAATCCATCCCAACCCCTAAGAGCCTATCCTAATAACCCTGCGGCTCTGAGAGCGATAAGGGCGCAGCTAAAGTGAAGAAAGGCGATGTAGTTGCCTGGAGACTTGTCCCAGCGGACCAGAATGCGTCGAAAGCGGTTCATCCAGCTGTGAGTGCGTTCCACCACCCAGCGCCGGGCTTTGAACCCGGCTTCATTTTTGATGGCCTGAGCCTCTTCGCCCCGGCCGCGAATGTGGGCCGTGAAGCGAAACTCGCGCAAAGTCTTACGCACCTCGTCGAAGTCGTAGCCCTTATCCAGGCACAGACCCTGGGGACGCTCTGGGGTGGGAGCCGGGCGTTGCACCGGGAGGCTGTCCAGCGTAGCACGCGCCAACTTCATGTCGTGGCGGTTGGCCCCGTCCACCGCCAGCCCCACCGGAATACCCAGAGCTTCGGTCAACAGACTGCGTTTGACGCCGGTTTTACCCCGGTCCGTGGGGTTGGGACCGGTTTTTCCCCCCGCCCAGGGGGGACTTGGTTATGGCTCCGTCCATGCTCAAGAAAGTTCCAGTCCAGACCCTTCAATTCGTCATACCGTTCCAGTCCCACCTGCCAAAGCCGCAAGAAGACCCCGGCGGCGGCCCATTCCTGAAAGCGCAGATGGGCCGTCGAGCCGGAGCAAATGCCCGTGGCGTCCAACGCCTTCCATTGGCAACCGGTGCGCAGCACGTAGAAGATACCGTTGGCGCAGGTCCGGTCTGGAACCCGGGGCCGTCCTCCGCCCAAAGGGTGGGTATTCACCCGCTTGGGAATCAGTGGGGCCAGCACCTCCCACAGGGCGTCGGATACCTGAAAGGAACTAGTGGTGGGGTTGGCTGGCCTGGTTGGGCCTGCGCGGCGGGGCCGGGGTGACTTGGGTTCTTTTGCTTTGGTCATGCCTGAAATTTAGCTTCAACTCCGGCTTCTTCCCTGGAGCTACTCTTACGGGTTATCAATGATTTTGTTTTTAGGATAGGCTCTAAGAGGCCTCACCTAGACCACAGCAATTTCAAACAGCACGTTACCCACGGTAGGCAATGCCCAGTGGGAAACTGCAACGCCGGAACCGGGCGTTAGAAGGTCGCCAAACGCAGGATCTCTACGCCCGAGACTTAACCCTTACCCTTGGCGCTTTGTGCATCGTCCGAAGGCACCGAGTGCAGATCTTCACCCGCTTCCGCACCCCGTTAATGGGCAGCGTAAGCCGCTGTATATTCGGCAAGAAACGTGTCTTTGTATGCCGCTTTGAGTGGCTTACGTTGTTCCCGGCTACCCCTATCTTGTTGCAAAGCTCACATTTCACGGCATTCACCTAAATTGACTTTCACTTTAGCAAATGGCTAGAATCTTTCTAAAACCTTAGCATACACAAAACTCCCTTTTCAAGGAGCGATGCCACGAGCACGCCCGGTAATAACCTGGACAACCTTAATGGCCACCGGCTGAAAGCCGCCCTGAACGCAGCGACCCGTTGCCTTCAGCGGTACAGCCACGTCATTAACGCCCTCAACGTCTTCCCCGTTCCCGATGGCGACACTGGCACCAACATGCTCCTCACCATGCAGTCCGTGGATACCCGCTTGCAGTCCATAGACAGCCCCTCCCTCTCCGCCGTCGCCCAGGAAGCCGCCCGTGGCGCCCTCTTCGGGGCCCGCGGCAACAGCGGCGTCATCTTCTCCCAATTCCTTGCCGGGTTCGCTCAGGGTCTCCAGGACGTCGAGTCCGCCGACCCGGCAACCCTCGCTAATGCCCTCGCCACTGGCTCCGAGGCCAGCTACGCCGCCGTCTCCCAACCTGTCGAAGGTACCATGCTCACCGTCCTTCGCGGCTTCGCTGAGGGTGCTTCCGACCGGCCCACCACTGACGAAGGCGTCCTTAACCTTTGGAACAGCGCCCTCCACAAAGCCAAAGACGCCCTCGCAAAGACTCCAACGATGCTCCCTGTGCTCAGAGACGCCGGCGTCATAGACTCCGGTGGTCAAGGCGTCGTCGTCATCATGGAGGGCTTTCTCTGCTCCTTCTTGGACGAGGACCCGAACACCTTCGAAATAGAACTCTCCTCTCCATCCAACGCCGGCATGCCCGCCATCAGCCAGGAGTTCCTTGAATCCACCCACTCCGAGGAATACGGTTTCTGCACCGAGTTCATGATTGAAGGCGTAGACATAGACATGGCCGCCCTTCGAGGCTACCTCTCCGAAAAGGGCGGCTCCCTCATAGTCATCGGTGACTCCTCCCTCGCCAAGGTCCACATCCACACCTTCGAACCCGACGAGGTCATAGCCCACGGAGCCACCCTCGGCAGCACCATTGGCATTAAGGTGGACGACATCAGCCAGCAGCACCAGGGGTTTCTTTCCCTCCACGCCCAACAGCAAGACGCGCCGGCCCTTGCCGTCGTCGCCGTAGCCTGGGGAGAAGGGTTCGTTGACCTCTTCGACGACCTCGGATGTCACGCCATAGTTCCTTGCCAGCGCACCATGAACCCCAGCGCCCAGGAACTGCTGGAGGCGGCCAGGGCCACCGGCGCGGAAAAAGTCGTAATCCTTCCCAACAACTCCAACGTCATCCTCACCGCCCGCCAGGCCGCCGCCATATCCGATGTCACCCTCCACGTCATCCCCACCACCAGCCAGACCCAGGGCATCGCGTCGCTGCTCTCCTACGTCCCCGAGATCCCCCAGACCCAGGTCCTGCAGGCCATGGAGGACTCCATCCAGGACCTCCACACGGTGGAAGTCACCACCGCCCACCGCGATACTATAATGGACGGTAAGCCCGTTGCGCTGGGACACGTCATCGGCCTTCTCGACGGTGTCCTAACCACCATCGGCGACCATGTCCACGACGTGGCCCACAGCGCAATCATTGCCGCCAACCCCGCCTCCGGCGCCGTCGTCACCCTCTATTGGGGCGGCGACGTTCAAGAACCCCAAGCCCAGACCGCCGCCCGGCGGCTTCAAGACGCCCTCCCCGGCGTCGAAGTCGAGACCGTCTTCGGCGGTCAACCCTTCTATCACTATATCGCCTCCATAGAATAGGAAGTATCATGACCATACGCATCGTTACCGACAGCACCTCGGACATCTCCCTGGAAGTCGCCCGCCATTTGGGCATCACTGTAGTCCCCGCCTACGTCAACTTCACCAGCAACGACGGCAGGGTCGAGACCCTCAAGGACGGCTTGGACGTCAGCACCGACGACTTCTACGAACGCCTCGCGAACAGTGAGACCCTTCCCACCACTTCCCAGCCCACCATCGGGGACTTCACCGAAGTCTACGAGGCCCTTATTGAGGATCCTCGGGACATGATCGTCTCCATCCACGTATCCGCCAAGCTTAGCGGCACGTACAACTCCGCCGTCCAGGCCAAGAGAAGCCTCAAAAACCCCGCTCAGGTCGAGGTGATCGACTCCCAGTCCGCCTCCATGGGTCTCGGCCTTGTCGTCCTTGGCGCCGCCAGGGCCCTCAGCGACGGTGGCGAATTCCAACAGGTCACCGCGGAGATAGAAACTGCCATCCCCCGAATACGTGGCTACTTTCTCTTGGATACCCTGGAATACCTCGTCAAGGGTGGGCGCATCAGCAAGGCCCAGGGCTTTCTCGGCAACATGCTAAGCGTTAAGCCCATTCTTGCCATTCAGAACGGCGAGGTGCGACGATACGACCGGGTCCGCAGCCGTCGCAAGGGTCTCCAACGCCTCGTCAAAATTGCCGATGGCCTGGGAGGCATCGCCGAGGGCTGCATCATCTACAACGATTCTCTCCAGGACGCCGAGACTCTCTACAACGACATTCGACGCCTCATTCCCACCAATGAAATTCCCATTGTCCGCCCTGGCCCCAGCATTGGTGTTCATACCGGACCCGGCATGGTCGGAATCGTCGTCCGCACCTCTAAATAACCCCCCCACCCCTCTGCCGCAACAAAGACAGGCGTCGCCTATAACGGCGCCTGTCTCTACTCATCCTCTGCACCTCCAGCTCCCCGTTCGACCTCTCCTGTACGGGCAACCCTTGGATCCCGTTTCAAAAGTCCCCGTGCCTCTGTCCGCGGCAAAAGGGCGTGACGACAGGCGTAACCATATCCACAAATGCTGCGATATACGACTAGCAGATATGCTGTTTCCGCCTTATGCCGTTGTGAACGAGCGAGCTCAATGACTTGGTTGCTACTTCTGAAACGGGCTCTTCAAACCTGCCCCTCATCGAACGCACTCCTCACCCATTCCGCAGCGCCCTCCCCCACATGCCATTCCGAGACTCCGCGAGGAATCTCGCCGCCCATCACGGACCCCCTTCCCCCATCCGTTGTCCTCGCGGATGGAGACCTTTGCATAACCGTCATTCCGGCGAGAGCCGGAATCCAGAATCCCATGATCTAGCTATGTCAAGAGTCGTTCTACACCCCCATTTGAATGCGATTCGATAGTTATGCAAAGGTCTCCGGATGCGGGGACCCATCATCACCCGATGCCCATTTCCCAACCCCCCTAAGCAACGTCCCTAGTGGCCACTCCCCTCAGGTTCTTTAAAGAAGTCAATTCGACAACGCAGGACATCTCCAACCGCCACCCGGTGGGGCGATCCGGGATGGATGATCAAAACATCTGGCGCCTCCACAACCCTTTCGCGGCCTTTGTCCATGTCCACAAATCGTAGACTGCCTTCTAACACGTGCAACACTCCCCAACGACCAGGCGCCAGGGCATGCTCCCGCTGAAGAGCCTCTGGAATGGTGCTCTCCGTAAAGTTGAGCGAGCCGCCGCTGGGAATGAGCCCGGGTGGAAGTTTTCCTCGTGCCATAACTGCACCTCCATTGTCCCTGCCTTGTGAACGTTGCTGGAGCCTTATTCCGATTGATCTATAAGAAGCCATCGGTGATTCGCTCCCGAACGCCAAGCGTCCTTGATTCAGCATATTATGAACGCTGCTCCATGAAAACACCTGGAATTCAGAACTGCTCTGTCTGCTCATTCCAAAAGATGATTGTCTGGTCCGCGTCGAAAGCATAAGCCCCGTAAAGGGCTCTCCTCTGACGTTCAAGCAAACTCGTGGAAGTGCCCCAATGTTTTGACTTCAACGCGACTCCGTTCCTTTAAGGTGGTTGGCCAAGTTCTCTACCAAGTATATCCGCCCCGCCCACCCCACCTGCCATCCTGAGAGCCTGTGAGCAAAAGCCCTATGGCCCTTATAATGGGGAATAGAAGTAGCGGCCACGGACCGGAGGAGGCGCAGTCATGGTAGAAGGGAAGCTGTTTGAACCATCGTCCTTGGAGTCGTGGGGGGAAGAGAGGCCGAGGCCGGCAAAGACCCGCCGTGGGGAAGCGAGGGTGAATCGTCCCCAAAGAGACCAGATTGAATGGACGCAGGTAGATGCGGAGACGCTGATACCGGAGGATCACGTGGCGCGAGCCATCTGGAGCTACCTGGACAGGCTGGAGCTCTCGGCCTTTTACGAGAGCGTCAAGTCGGTAGGGGGCGGCCCCGGCAGGCCCGCCACGGATCCCCAGGTGTTGCTGGCCTTGTGGATGCTGGCCACCGTGGACGGCGTGGGCAGCGCCCGCCGGCTGGCCCGTCTGTGCGAGGAGCACAACGGATACCGGTGGCTCAGGTGGAACGTGCCCGTCAACTATCACATGCTCTCGGACTTCCGGGTGGCGAACCAGGCTGGCCTGGACGACCTTTTGACCCAGGTGGTAGCCACGTTGATGTCGGTGGGCACGGTGAGTCTGAGGCGGGTGGCCCAGGACGGTATGCGGGTGTGGGCCAGCGCGGGGTCGGCCTCCTTTCGGGGTAAGAAGGGGCTGAAACGAAGTCTGAAAGAGGCCCGCAAGCAGGTGAAGCGCCTCGCGCAAGGGCGGGAACATCCGGATCCGGAAGCGACCAATCGGGAACGGGCGGCGAGAGAGAGGGCGGCCCGGGAGAGGGAGGAACGGGTGCGGGAGGCCTTGGAACTCTTGCCGATGGCCCAGGAGAAGAAGGAGCGGCAACGTCGGACCAGGTCGAAGGCCCAACGGGAGAAAGTGACCGGGGCGCGCACCTCCACCACGGACCCCCAGGCAAGGGTGATGAAGATGCCGGATGGGGGGTTCCGTCCGGCCTACAACGTGGAACTGGCCACGGACGGAGACCACGGCGTGATAGTGGGAGTGGGGTCACCACGGCGGGTACGGACGCGGGGCAGGCGGCCCCTATGGAGGAGCAGGTAGAGGAAAGGACGGGTCGGCGTCCCCATTCCTATCTCATGGACGGGGGCTTTGCCACCAGGGAAGACATCGCCATCCTGGAGCACAGGGGTGTGAGGGTGTACGCGCCGGTGAGGCTGCCGCGGAACAAGCCGGAGGAGGAACGGTATCTGCCCCGATACGGGGATGGGGAGGAGGTGGTTCAGTGGCGTCGGCGGATGGCCACTGAGGAGGCCAAAACTATATACAGGCGTAGGTGCGCCATAGCGGAGTGGGCCAACGCCCAGGCGCGGATGCACGGGGTGAGCCAATTCAACGTGCGGGGACTTGCCAAAGTCACCAGCGTAATGCTCCTTGTCGCCGTGGCCCACAACTTTTTGAGATGGAGGGCCCTGGTGGCGTAAGGGAGCAGCGGCGGGAAGAGTTGGCATGACCCTTGGAGGCATGAGAGGGCGTCGATGGGTGTCCGATCTCCCTCGCTTGGGCCTGGAGGATACACACGGCTTCCCTGGACTCGCCGACCCCACCCCCAACCCAACCAGCCGTCCCCCTCGGCGAAATCCCCAATATGCCCTTCAACAACCAAAATCCTCACAGACTCTGAGCGCAGCCGAAGAATCTCACCGCCCACGCCTAATTCCCCCCCTCTCCCCAACCCCCCCAACCCTTCGTGGTAAACTTCCCCTGTCATGTCGGCACGCCAGGAAGACCGCCTCCTCAACTCCTTCCGCAACATCCTTTGTATGGAACAGGCCAAAGGATTCACAAACGAGGTCGTAATCAACGGCCTGGACGCCTTCATCGCCCAGTGCCGGCCCCAACTCAGCGCTCACTTCCCCAAGACTGCCGACGCCAGCAAACTCTTGGACCGCCCCTACTCCCCAATGACTCCCGCCCAGCGCACCCGATGGGTCGAGACCTGCCTCGCCCTGTTGGGTTCCCCCAACGACCGCCCACAATCGACAAAGCCAAAATTAGCCACTGCATCCGCCCCCCGCAGGCGTTCTCCTTCGCCAAAGCCCACCCCACCCAAGCAACCGCCGCCACCCGACCCGGAAGCCCTCCACAAACCCGTCACCAACCTCAAAGGCGTCGATGCCAAAACCGCCGAAAAGCTGGCCCGGCTCGACGTTCACACAATCCGGGACCTCCTCTACCACTTCCCCCGCTACCACAAGGATTACTCCCGCCGCGTCAAGATTGCCGACCTGAAAATTGGGCAGGAGGCAACCGTAATTGCCGTCGTCCGGGAATCCTCCCAAACCAGGCTTGGCAAGAGGGGTCAGCCCGCCACCCGGACCATAGTCGGCGACGAAACCGGCAACCTCTCCGTCGTCTGGTTCGGCAATACCTTTCTGGCCCGCCAACTCAAGCCGGGCCGCAGAGTCGCCCTCAGTGGCGATATCGAGTCCTTCGGCGGCGCTCCCGTCATGGAGTCCCCCGAATACGACATGATCATCAACGGTCTCCCTCTCATCCACACCGCCCGCCTGCTGCCCGTCCACCGCCTCACCCGGGCCCTCTACGCCCGGACCCTCCGTCGCATCATCTGGAACGCCCTCCAAAGATGGTCCCCTAGCATCCAGGAATTCCTCCCCCAAGACACCCTCACTCGCCTTCCACTGATGCCCCTACCCAAAGCGGTCTTCTACGCCCACTTCCCTAAATCCCCCGACGCCTACGAAGAAGCCCGCAGCCGCCTCGCCTTCGATGAACTCCTCCTCCTCCAAATCTCCGTTCTCCAACGCCGTCGTCAGTGGAAGGATGCAGCCCAGGGCGAGTCCATAGACGCCTCCGGCCCCGCCGTCCAGGCATTTCTCGATGTATTGCCCTTCACTCTCACCGGGGCCCAGCAGCGCTGCCTTGAAGAAACCCTCGCAGACATGGCCAAGGGGTCCCCCTCCATGAACCGCCTCCTCCAAGGCGAAGTCGGCAGCGGCAAGACCGTCGTCGCCGTCGCCGCCCTCCTGGCCGTCGCAGCCATGGGCCTTCAGGGCACCATCATGGTGCCCACCGAAGTCCTCGCGGAGCAGCACTTCAAGACCGTCTGCCAGCTTATGAGCCGCCTCCACAACCCCATCCAAGAGGAGAACCTTATATCCGCTTCTCTTGATCCCAGCAGCAAGCCCATCTCCGTCGGCCTCATCACCGGCAGCACCCGCAAGTCCCTCCGCGCCAAACTTCAGCAGCAGGCCGCCGACGGTGACCTTGACGTCATCATCGGCACCCACACCCTCATCCAGCAGACCATGCAGATTCCCAACCTTGCCCTCTCCGTCGTCGACGAGCAGCACCGATTCGGCGTCATGCAGCGCGCCGCCCTCCGCGGCAAGGGCCAGACCACCCCCCACGTGCTCATAATGTCCGCCACCCCCATTCCCCGCACCCTCGCCCTCACCCTCTACGGCGACCTCGACATCTCTACCATCGACGAGATGCCCCCAGGTCGCACCCCCATCCTCACCCGACGCGTAGACCCGGACAAGCGAGTCCCGGCCTACGATTTCCTGAGAGGGCAGATTCTAAAGGGCCGCCAGGCATTCATCATCTTCCCCTTGATAGAAGAGTCTGAGCTCACCGAAGCCAAGGCCGCCGCCCAGGAATACGAGCGTATCAGCCGCCACGTCTTCCCCGACCTCCGAGTCGGCATCCTCCACGGGCGTCTGCCCTCCCGCGAAAAAGATTCCGTGATGACCCGGTTCCACAACCATGAGCTCGACATCCTCGTCTCCACCCCCGTCGTTGAGGTGGGCATAGACGTGCCCAACGCCTCCGTCATGATGGTCGAGTCCGCCGATAGGTTCGGCCTCGCCCAGCTCCACCAGTTCCGCGGACGCGTCGGACGCGGCCCCCACAAGAGCTTCTGCCTGCTCTTGGCCGAAGACCCCTCCGACAACGCCCGAGAGCGCCTTGAGGCCATCGAAAAGTACAACGACGGATTCAAGCTCGCCGAAGTCGACCTCCAGCTCCGCGGCCCCGGCGACCTCTTCGGTACCCGACAGAGCGGCCTCCCCAGCCTCAAAATGGCCCGCCTCTCCGACCGGGACGTCCTCATCAACGCCCGAAACGAGGCCGCCCGCATCCTCCACCGCGACCCCCACCTCACCGACCCCAATCACCAGCTTCTAGCCCAGGAACTCAACCGCTTCCAAACCCCCGCCACCGCAGAAGTAGCCTAACCCCCCATATGATGCGTATGAGCACTCCCCCCTCTCCGCTCCCTTCCCTCACGCCCCCACATGTCATTCTGAACACAGCGCAGCGGAGTGAAGAATCTCGTTGGTAGGTCACGCCCATCTACCCACCCCTTTCCCCTCCCGTGTCCTCGCGAATGCGGGGACCCATCCCTCCGTCATTCCCCACCCCCCCTCTCCCCCCGTGCCCTCCTTCTCAGGCATCCGTCCCCCTCCCGCAGGGGCGGTTCGCGAACCGCTCGTTCCCCGCCCCCCACTGCCTACTCCGCGCCCCCGCCCCCACATGTCATTCTGAACACAGCGAAGCGGAGTGAAGAATCTCGTTGGTAGGTCACGCCCATCTACCCACCTCCATCCCCCAAACTTCCGTCACCAGAGGAGGCCCCTAGCCCTTATAATGAATGAGAACCCATGGACTCAATGACCTCAAACCCAAAATAGGAACAAGCACATGAACTTCGCCAACCGCACCATCTGGACTGCGGACAACGTCGACTCTTCCAGACATTCACCGTGACGAGAGCCGCATTCTGATGCACGCAGTAAGGACAGCCATCATGCAAACTCTCACTTTCATACTGCTGGTCACTTACAATCAGTCACGTTCGTGACAGCAATGATGTTAATTCGCCCCATACTAGTCTCCGCACTGCACATAGCAGCGCTGCTCCTCATCGCCTGCAGCGCATCCCAGGCCACGCCTGCAGAAGAGGTGTCCCCAAAGGTCTCCCCGTCCACATCCGCGAGCCCCAGCGCTTCTCAAACCTCGACGCCTGTCCAGGGTGTTACCACAACGCCCACGCCAGTATCCTCCAATTCAACCCAGGAGATACCGCCCTGCACACCCCTGGAAAGCATCTCCGTGGACCCCTGCCAGCGGGACGCAGAACCCTTGGAGAGAGTTTTAGGTGGTGCTGGGGGTGGGCCCGACCTCGGTGATGAACCCAGGAGCCTGCGTGGGTTGCTTGAAAACATACCGGGTCTTGATTCACATATCGTGGTGCGGGGCACGTATCTTCCCGACGCGGAGCGCTGTACCACAGGCAATCCCTACCGGCCCCCTTCGTATCTAAGCAATGAGCAATACGACAATATAGTAAATGCCCTGTTGATCAATTGCTACGTGGACCTACGGGTGGCTGACTATATCCTCGGCAGTGGGCCATCCACTCTGACAGTCCTGAGGCATTTCTTCTCCTACAGGGTGGGGGCGGCTCAGGCTGCCGATATCGAACAGGCAACGGGTATGAGCGAGCGGGCATGGTTTGAGGACTACAGTCAGCGACTGGAAGGCGAGGAGTATATGGGCGGGCTTGCCGGCAGGGAGGAGGTGCTGTTCATCGGACCGGCTTCCAGTCTCTCAGTAGAAGTTTGGAGAGCCTTCGCAATCTGGGACGTGCAGCAGAGGGAGGACGGCACGGTCATAGCTGTCCATCCGGATAGGGACCTGTGGAGACGCCTCAGGCCCGATGACTACCAGACCCATCTATCCACCCTGGAAATGGAGCTGCCTGCCTTTAAGCAGGCGGTGACTGCGGCCCACCAGGCCCGGGTCACCGAATACGGTGGACGCATAGGACCTAGCGACGCTGAAGGCATCATTCAAGGGGCAGAGCTGCCCATGCTGATCAGCAGCGTGGACCGGCTACGGGAGTACTACACTGCCGTGGGTTCCTACGCTCATCCCGACGGCCCGCCGGCGCAGCCGCCTCCCGTGCCCACCTGCGCCAACGGTACGGTCATCACGAACCCCGGAAGCAACCGGGGCCTGGTTTACGACTGTGAGGTGCTGCAGGCGGCCAAAGATACCCTCCGGGGTACGGCTGCCCTCAACTGGAGTGTGGACACTGCCATTGCCAGTTGGGACGGGGTCAGCGTCAGCGGCACTCCTGGTCGGGTAAGAGGGTTGGACCTGTCCGACGAGGGACTGAACGGCGCCATCCCTGAAGAACTCAGTGACCTCTATGAGCTGACAGAGTTGGACCTGAGCAGCAACTCCCTGATGGGGAACATACCCGTGGAGCTGGGTTGGCTGTACAACCTTGAAGAGGTACGTCTCTCGGGTAATACCCTGGCGGCCTGCCTGCCGGTGGAGTTGGAGGACGCAGCCACTAACGACCTCGCCTCTCTCAACCTCCTCTACTGCCAGCCGCCTCCGCCGGACAACGTCATGCTGGGAACCCCTGGCGAGACCAGCGTAGTGGTGAGCTGGGACGCGGTGCCCAATACCAGCAAGTATCGGGTGGAGTACTTTTACCCCTGGCTAAGTGATTGGATTGTGGACGATGACACCATCACGGGGACCACCCACACCGTAGACGGTCTGCACTGTGGGAGGAGGCACTTGTTCCAGGTGAGGGCCTACGGCAGCGGGACCACCTATGCCGCCGTTTGGAGCGAGCCGTCCACCTTCTTGCCGGAGACCACATCGGAGTGTGTGACCCCGGTGTTCGGAGAGGAGTCCTACGCCTTCAACGTGACCGAAGACGCGTCGGTGGACGACGTGATTGGCAGGGTCTCGGCCACCAGTAGAGATGGAACTGCCGTGACCTACTCCATCACGTATGGGAACTGGGGCGGCTTCTTCGACATAGACGGAGAGAGCGGAGAGATCAAGGTTGCCGCCGACCTGACCGTGGAGTCCGGATACACGTTTAACTTGAGGGTGCAGGCGGAGGAAGCCAACCGGGGAGCCGTCTATGCGAAAGTGACCATCATGGTAACCGAAGTGGAGGAGGACGAACCACCGGCGCCGTAGAACTATCCCCCCAACTACCCCACTTCCCTAGCCCACCCCATCCCAATCCTGGGTGATACAATAGAAAAACGTCAACGCCGCAGGAGGCTATCATGGAACACGAAGATGGTCTAACCCAACAAATCTGGGATGGTTTGCTGGACATTGAGCGGGAGATCCGCTACTGCCACAGGTTGTCCGAAAGATCAGTCCGCTTTCACAAGTGGCTCTCAGGCGCACTCGTAGCCGCCTCAGTTGGCGTCGCCGCCCCTCTACTTTCGCCCCTTCCGGACTTTGTTGCTGGGTTTTTCTTTGCAGCAGTCGTGGTCATTGGCATCTGGACCTTGTTGGCCGATTACGCAACCACAGCGGCGGTATGCCGTTTGCTCGGCGAGCGGTACCAGGAGTTGAAGCAGGAATGGAAGACTCTCTGGTTTGAAGGGGGAACCCAGGCTGACATCAATGCTCTAATGGAAAAGTGTCAGCGAGTCGGCGCAAACGTCTACATTCCCCAAAACGAAGCTCTGAATAAGCGAATCACCAAAGAAGCCTATCAAACACTACCGTTTGAATTCGGGCAGAGGCTCTAGGGATTGGGGCAACCGAAGGACATCAACAAATTTCCCCGTCCTAGACCAGCGGGCACAGAACCTCCAACTATTCCACCCCGTCCGCCCGCTCCTCAACCCCCGCAGCCTGATTCGCAATCGAAGTCACTGTTAAGGATGGTTGTACTGTCCCAACCCCCGCCCCCATAGCCCGCCCTCTCCCAACTCTGTTATCATTAACCCCTATCCTATGATCGCGAAAGCGTAAATGCCCCCCCTCGCCAGAGACCTGATAATCGCCAAAATTGAAAGGGCCTTGGAGGCCGCTCGTAGCCAGAGCCTCCTCCCCCTCGACTCCATGCCCGTTGTGGAAGTCGAGCGCCCCGGCAACCCCAAGCACGGCGACTTCGCCACCAGCTTGCCCCTCCGCCTCGCCCGCGCCACCCGGTTGGCCCCCATCCATATCGCCGAAACCCTCGCCAACCTTATCCCCACCGACGACCTGGTCCAGCAAATCTGGGTCGCTCCGCCCGGCTTCCTCAACTTCGGTCTCCGTACCGAGTGGCTCCAGCGACAGGTGGCCGAAATCCTCAACGCCGGCGACGACTTCGGCGCACTCCAGCCCTCCAACCCCCGCAAGATCATGGTTGAATTCGTCAGCGTCAACCCCACCGGCCCCATCCACGTCGGCCACACCCGCGGCGCTGTCCTTGGCAGCGTCCTCGCCTCCGTCCTCCAGGCCGCCGGTCACGACGTTACCCGCGAATACTACATTAACGACGCCGGCACCCAGATGGACCTCTTCTACGCTTCCGTATACGCCCGCTACCTGGAAGCCCTGGGCCAGGACGCCCAGCTTTCCGCCGACGGCTACCAGGGCGACTACGTCATAGACCTCGCCAAGGAGATTCTCGCCGATGAGGGCCCCCGCTTCGCCGACCTCGAACGTGACGATGCCATAAGAGAAATCGGCAACATCGCCCGCGACAAGATGGTCACCCACATTGAGCAAGACCTGGCATCCCTTGGCGTCACATTCCACGTCTGGTATCGCGAACACACCCTCTTTGAGAGCGGCGAGTACCAGGAAACCCTCGATCAACTTCAGCAGGAAGGCCATCTCGCCCGGCGCGATGGTGCCCTATGGTTTACATCCGCCGCCCTCGGCGATCACCGCGACAACGTGGTCATCCGCTCCAGCGGCGCACCTACCTACTTCGCCTCCGACATGGCCTACCACCACAACAAGTTCCTAAGACGCTCCTTTGACACTGTCATCAACGTCTGGGGCGCCGACCACCAGGGCCACATTACCCGCCTCAAGACCGCCGTCGGAGCCATGGGCGTAGACCCGGACCGTCTCCAGATCATCATCACCCAGATGGTCACCCTCAAGCGGGGCGAGGAACTCGTAAAGGCATCCAAGCGAAGCGGCGATTTCGTCACCCTCGAGGAGCTTGTCGAAGAAGTGGGCGCCGACGCCTGCCGCTACTTCTTCCTGGCCCGCGCCCCCGGCACCCAGATGGACTTCGACTTGGAGCTAGCTACCAAGGAGTCCTCGGAAAACCCCGTCTACTACGTCCAGTACGCCCACGCCCGGATCTGCGGCATCCTCCAGCGGGCCGAAGACCAAAACCTGGACTGGGACGAAGCCCAACTCTCCCTTCTGAAAGACCCCCACGAGCTGACCCTCATCCGCAAGATGCTCCTCCTCCCCGAGCTCGTCGAAAAAGTCGCCCACACCCTCGAACCCCACCACCTGCCTCACTACACGTTAGAGCTAGCCACCGCATTCCACTGGTTCTACGAAAACTGCCGCGTCTTGTCGAGCGACCCTGCAGACCAAGAACTAACCGCCGCCCGACTCAAACTAACCGCCGCCGCCCGCGTCGCCCTCCACCGTTGCCTAACCCTCATGGGCATGACCGCCCCCACCCACATGTAACCCCCCGCCCCCTTCCCCCGTAGGGGCGTCCCTCGGAGCCTGTTTCAGAAATAGCAACCAAGTCATTGAGCTCGTTCGTTCACAACGGCATAAGGCCGAAACAGCATATCTGCTAGTCGTATATCGCAGCATTTGTGGATATGGTTACGCCTGTCGTCACGCCCTTTTGCCGCGGACAGACGCGCGGGGACTTTTGAAACAGGCTCCTCGTGGGCGCCCGCCCCCTCCGTTGTCCTCGCGCATGCGGGGACCCATCCCCTCTCTCTCAAACCACATGTCATTCCGAACCCAGCAAAGCGCAGCACCCCCAATTGTCATTACCATGAAAATAGCCCGTTCCGCGCCTATAAATCCCTTCCCCCTCGATGGGGGAAGGTTAGAGCCTGCCCTCGTGAAGACGGGGGATGGGGGCGAATCCCGTACCCCACAATATTATCTCTCGCAGATGCGGTTCGCGAACAGCCTTTCATCCCCTATTGGACCAGATCCCAACCGTCATTCCGGCTTTCGCCGGAATCCATCCTTCTTACCTGCATCCCCCTCCCCGCCCCCATCCCCCGTCCCCCAAAATGTCATTCCAAACGCAGCACATCGGAGCTGAGGAATCTCGCCGCCTTACGCACTAATCGATTCTTGGTTTGGCTGCTCGCTTCCTATGCCGCCCCCAGAACTTCAATGCGCCGCGCAAGGAGGTCGAAGTCCTCTGGACACTTCTGGCGGTTGGCATCAATCCGTCGCGACGCTTCTTCCCCTAAGATCTGTCGGCCGCCACCGGGCGAGTCGGAGACACCGCGCTCATCCGCAAGCGGCTGAAAGTATGTCTCTTTGACGTGTATTTCCGCCCGAACGTCCTGCCATCGCCAATCCGACGGCAGATCCAAGCCGGCGAGCAGCCAGGTCTCTAACTCTTCCCAAGCGTTCTCTGCAAGAAAAACCTGACCGTTCCCGAATTCGGCTTCGAGTTGGTCAAGCCGTTGACGCCTGCTCTTCACACCGTCCCTGTCGACGCACAGAATAAAGACGTCTGCGGTTCCTTCATACTGTTGAATGATCTCTTCCAGCCTCTCCGACTTCAAAGCTTCCCAGATGCCTCCAAGAAGGGTTTGGCATACCCGAACCCGCGCTCTTTGACCTACGATGCTCCGCAAAAGCCGGGAGAAGAGGGGTTTGAGGAAATACTGGTCGTTTCGGAAGTCTTCAGGAATTACAAGGACCTTCACTCAACGGCCTCTGCATCGGCCGACTCGAATGCCAGAATATCCTCCATCCAACCACCCGCGTGCAACCGTCCCAAGCCCTGGGATTTTCGCAATTCCTTGACATTGTGGAGTTCTGCTATTGGTCGGATGATGGCATCCTCGGAATCTTCGTCGCGGTAGACTACGGACGTGTTCTCAAAAGTGGTGTCGTTGATGAGATTTAGCACGTCGGGAGAGTGGGTAGTCGCAACAACTTGGATGTCATTTTTTGCGGTCTGCTTTTCTATTAGCTCAATCAAGAGATGCAATCTTGAAGGATGAATGCCGTTTTCTATCTCTTCAATGAAGTAAAGTACTGGAGGTTCAGGGCTAAGGAGGGCAGCCAGGATGCCTAGGAACCGTAAAGTTCCGTCAGAGGCGCTAGATGCGGAAATTCGTCTGCCATTCCTTTCCAATAGCTGGACGTGGATACGCCCACTGGGATCACGTGGGAACTCAAAATCCATTACGTCCATTGGTGTGAGCTCTCGCAACCAAGATGTCAGAACTTCCCTTCGTTGGTTGTCGGAACAGATAGCCTTGAGCACAGTTGGCAAGTTGTCGCCCGATTCTCCTAACTTGGTCAGCCCCGGCGATGAGGGCAATCGCATATTTGCGGGCGATAGTTCTAAGAATGCCATTGAAATGAAGTGCAATAGGGTGTCTAATACAAGAAGACTCCATGGCAGTCTATTTTCAATAATCTGGGTTATTTTGGCTAGGCTAGCCTCTGCTTTCAGCTCGTCCTTAAACCAGAATTCCTTCGTTTGGAAAATTTGGAGAAGGGTGGGTCGAGATCCGCTGACTGCAACACCCTCTACATCCTCGTTCCCAAATGTAAGCAATGAATTAGAACCAAAGGTGCCAGTCGATCTATAGACTGGCCCTGAAGAATGACAAACTTCTTCTTCCAAAAAGCAAAATTCGTCGGAACCATCTGGATTGCATCCAACCTTCATCGAAAAAAGGGCGTTTCTATCCTCGTGATTAATCTCGACGATTACGGAAAATGTAGATGGAACGTCGATTGAACCTCCGCCAAGACGGATAATTTCATTCATTGCGCCCCGAATCGGTGCCCACTCCAACTGTCCTCCAGCTACGTATTTTCCGCCCAGGATTTCCGCCAAAGTGAATCCGCGACCTATTCCGTTCAGAAAACGAAACGCATCCCTAATGTTGCTCTTTCCACTGGCGTTGGCGCCGACAATGATACTGAACGGCCCTAGTTTGAGCGTCTCGTCGGCGAAGTTCTTGAAGTCGACAAGCCGGAGAGAGGTAATCAAGTTGGTACTCCTTACCGCAGGGTCACTAGGTCGTAGTGCGGATTTTCTCACCAAAGCTTAGCACAGCATTGCGCGCCCCCCTACCCCCCAACCACCCGCGTTAACTCATCCTTCAGCCCCCGCCGTATGCTTCCGCCATAGATAACTGGAGAAGGACGCGCAGGCCCCCAACATGAACACCGCCTCGTCCATTCCCACGTTTGCGCTGTCTTGGCCCAAATGCGCATGCCGAATGCCCTGTTCGTTTGACGTGTATCCGTAAAGTTTGGTGAATGCCTCCTTGAGCGCCGGATGGAGGGTTCCGCTCTTCTCAAGTGACTTTAACGCAGGAGCCAAAGTTTGGGACGCTTTGGGGTCCAACTGCCGTGCCACTGACTCCACGGCATGAATGCTCTCCCTGACACTTCCCGCCCAATCCTGTCCGTTGATGCACTCCGCTGCCTTCCTTAAGTGCGCCGCGCTTCCGCCCAACCCCGCCTCACGTAGCGTTTCCAACGATTCTAGAATCGTCTTCCCTTCTTCAACGGTAACCGATGGAATGACGGTTGGCGGCGGCCCATCGTCTATGGCGTAGGCCAATCTGGAAGACGCAAACGCGTCCTTCATCCCATCTACGAATTTCTGCGGATACTCAGGTCGGCGAAGGACGAACTGAATCATGTCAAACACTTCATTAAAGGGTAACGTCTCGATTGATTGGCGAAGTTGACGTTGATTGTACTTGAGCAAATTTTTCCATTCATCTAGAGGGAGCTTGTCATGTATTGAGTGCTTCGCCGTCAATATCCTTGCCCAAACGCGACTAACAGACACATCGCCATATATTCTTATCGTCCCTTTACTGGTAAATATATAGAACACATTCCAGATATGCGTCCTCGCTTCATCAGGCAGCTCTCCAAGCTTCAAGGGGCCTGGCAAATCCTCGTAGCCCTGCGCCTGCGAAAACGTCAACATCCCCGGATCGAGATTGGGGGAAAGTCCTTCAGCAGCCTGCATCACCCTTCCCCTCGGTTAACCCAGATGCCCGTCATACGTCCCCTAACGCTCCCCAGTGGCACTCCCGAACCTATCGTGTGCCATCCCCCATGAAAATATCACCACGCGAACAGTTGACGCCCATATTGCAACCCAATCCGTAGGGGCGGGTTTCAAACCCGCCCTCGCCCCTCACTCCATCTCCGTATCTGGCCCTGTCTAGGCCAAAGCGCTTCCTAGCGAAGCAAAGAATCTCGCCCCCAACCCCTACCCCCCAACCACCACCCCATCCCCTAACCCCACTTCCCCTCCCGAAACCACCCGCGTCAACACCCCTCGACGCTGGTCCAGCGTTTCCCGCAGCCCTTCCCGAATCTCATCCATCCTGCTGCACGGCTCGCAAAGCCCCGTCACTTCCAGCACAACGTCCGACCCCAGCCGGACCCGTTCCCCCGCCGCCAGCCCGTGAATCGCCAACCCCGTAATCGTCACATTCTCTCGAATCGTCCCCGGCGTCAACGACAGCCCGTCCAGAATCTCCTTCTCCATCAGAAGAATCTGACGCAGACCGTTCACGTTCGCGTGCCGGTCTCCCTCCAGCCCCCCTTCCCTCACCACCACCCGCTCCCGCGACGCCATTGGCTCCCGGTGCCCCACGCATACCTGCAAAGAAACCACCTTACCCTGTTCCATGTCTGCCTCCTCTATAACCTTCTCTCCGAGATCGATATCCTCCGGTAACGTCCCTTCCCTACCCCCGGGCCTCTTCCCGCTGATGCTCCTGAACCACCCGCTGACCAATCACCGGCGGCACCCCTTCGTAGTGGCTGAACTCCATGGTGTAACTCCCCCGTCCCTGCGTCAGCGACCGCAGGTCCGTCGAGTACCTCAGCACTTCCGCCCGTGGAGCCTCCGCCTCAATCACCGTTGCACCGGTCTCCGGAATCATCCCCACAATCCGACCGCGACGGCCGTTCAGGTCTCCAATCACGTCCCCCGTAAACCCGTCCGGCACCCTTATCGCCAGCTTCATTACCGGCTCCAACAGCATGGGATTCCCGTCGGCCAATCCCTGTCGGAAAGCGAAAGACCCCGCAATCTCGAAGCTAATCCCGGAGGAATCCACGTCATGATAGCTCCCGTCGTACAGCACAGCCTTCACGTCTACCACCGGATATCCCGCCAGCGCCCCCTCGCTCATCGACTTCATCACCCCCTTCTCCACCGATGAAATGTATTCCCTTGGCACTGCTCCACCGGAGATTTCGCTGCCAAACTCGAACCCGGAATCCCTATCCCGCGGCTCCAGACGCAGCCGTACGTGGCCGTACTGCCCATGCCCGCCCGTCTGCTTCTTGTGTTTGTATTCCGCCCGGGACACCACCGTTATCGTCTCCCGATACGGTACCTTGGGAAGCTGCAGCACCAACTCCGTCCCAAACTTCCGCTTTATCCGGTCCACCGTCGTATCCAGGTGCACGTCCCCGATGCCGGAAAGCAGCGTCTCGTTTGTCGATGCTTCCCGCGCGAGGTTCAAGCTCTGGTCCTCTTCCACAATCCGCGTCAGCGATGACGACATCTTGTCCAGGTCTGCTTGCGACTTAGGCGAAACGGACATCGTATAGTGCCCTTCCGGGTAGACGATGGGGTCAAGTAGGACCACGCTGTCCCGATGACACAACGTGTCGTTCGTAGTCGTAGCCGCCAGCTTCGCCACCGCCCCGATGTCCCCGGGCCCCACCTCAGGCGTCGCCTCCTGGTTCTTTCCGCACATGGTGTAGACCTGCCCTATCCGCTCCGACTGCTCCTGCTTGGGGTTCCACACCTCCGTGCCCCCCTTCATCACGCCGCCATACACCCGAAACAGCGAAAGCTTTCCGACGAAGAGGTCCGCCGTCGTCTTGAATACCAACGCTACCAGCGGCCCGTCCGCAGACTGCTCCACTCCTTGCGGCTCCTCTGTTTCCGGCTCCACAGCGGCAACCTCCGCCGAGTCTGGCGAAGGTATGTAGTTGATGACCGCACGCTGTAGCTCGTCGATCCCCATGTTCTCCGTCGCAGAACCGCACAACACCAGAACAATCTCGCCTGAAAGCACCGCCTTCTTCAATCCCTCCGTCATCTCGGCAGCCGTCAACTCCTCCCCTTCCAGGTACTTCGTCGCAAGGTCGTCGTCGCTCTCCGCCACCGACTCCACCAGCCGCTCCCTCGCCGTTTCCATGAAGTCCTCCAACCCCTCCGGCGCCGGAGCGCTGGCGTCAAGAAGGTCCACCACCCCTTTGAATCCCTGCGCCTCACCGATTGGCACGTGCAACGGAACGCACTGCCGCCCAAAGGCCGACTGTATGCTGTCGAGGGACCGCTGAAACTCTGCGTTGTCCCGGTCCATCTTGTTGATGAAGATGATCCTTGGCAGATCGCGCTCCTCGCACATATTCCAGGCCTGTTCCGTCCCCACTTCCACTCCGGCAATGGCGCTCACCACGATAACCGCCCCTTCCACCACCCTCAGGCTGGACACAACCTCTCCGCGAAAGTCGTCATAACCCGGCGTGTCCAGGAAATTGACCTTGTGTCCTTGCGTCATGCACGGGATGATGGAAGCTTGGATGCTGGAGGTCCGCTTGACCTCCTCCGCCTCGTAGTCGGACACTGTGTTGCCGCTCTCCACGCTGCCCATCCTATTGATAGCCTTGGTGTTGAACAGCAATGCCTCCGCTAGGCTCGTCTTTCCCGCTCCGCTATGCGAAAGTAGGGCTGCGTTCCTTATCTTGCCAATCTCTACAGAAGCCATCTACGTATCACCTCAAACGACCGGAATGTGGGGATATTTAAGGCCATTGTATTCAAAAGCCGCCCCAGCCGCAACGCCACCCGCTCACCCTCCCGTCCCTCTCTTTCCCTTCCCTCTTCAGGGGGGAAGGTTAGAGCCTGCCCTCGTGAAGACGGGGGATGGGGGTGCACCCTCCCGTGTCCTCGCGGATGCGGGGACCCATCCCCATGCCCCCACCTCCGTTGTTCCCGCCGAGAGCCTACCCCCCGTGAAGACGAGGGCGGGAACCCATCTTTACCACACTCCCTACACTCAACCCCGTCTCCGTAGGGGCAGGTTTCAAACCTGCCCTCCCCCATTCGCCATCGGACCCCGTCTCCGTAGGGGCAACCCTTGTGGTTGCCCGTCTACAACTTGTCGGGTGGCTCCCACATAGGGGCGGTTAAAGAACCGCCCATCCCCCTCCCGTGTCCTCGCGGATGGAGACCTTTGCATAACCGTCATTCCGGCACCCGAGCCGGAATCCAGGGGTGGGAATTTAGGATTGAACCTCATGTCTATTCTGCCGAATATGGTCTCTCATCAGTAGTTATGCAAAGGTCTCCGGATGCGGGAACCCCACCCCCGCCTCCGTTGTTCCCACCGAGAGCCTGCCCCCCGTGAAGACGAGGGCGGGAACCCATCCCCCTTCCCGTGTCCTCGCGGATGCAGGGACCCATCCCGATGCCCCCGCCTCCGTTGTTCCCGCGCAGAGCCTACCCCCTGTGAAGACAGGGGCGGGAACCCATCTTTACCACACCCCCTACACTCAACCCCTTCTCCGTAGGGGCAACCCTTGTGGTTGCCCGTCTACAACTTGTCGGGTGGCTCCCACATAGGGGCGGTTAGAGAACCGCCCCTCCCCCTCCCTTGTCCTCGCGGATGCGGCAACCCATCCCATCCCCCACTCGCCAAACCCCCGCAGAGCCTGCTCCCGTGAAGACAGGGGCGGGAACCCATCCCCCTAACCCCCACCCGCTACAATCCCCATCTCCTTACTGATATCCTTAATTCACACTCCCCAAATGCAGCCCGCCAACGCTTAAACTCTGTTAGACGCATGAAGAGAACCTTCGCCCTCATATCTCTCGGATTCCTCATCCTTGTCGTCGGCCATGGTGGACAAAGCTATTCCGCCACCTACCTGGCCGCCGCTCCTCACCGATGGAGCCTCCTCCAGTGGGAAGCGTCCAACTTCCTCGATAAATGGTGGCACCGGTCCGTCCAGGCCATCCCCTGGTACAGCCCCCCCGTTCCTCCCGAAGAAGCCGCAGCCCGGTTCTTCGAACTCACCCAGCAAATAGACCACCTCCGGGTCCACCTTGACCATCCCGATAACGACCTCCAGGCAACCCTTCAAGACCTCCAGTCTCAGCGTGACGACATTAAGCCCCTCGCGGAAGAACAGCTCGAAAAAGAAATAAGCCGCGTCCTGGACGAGGAGGTCTTCCAGTCCCGAATTGGTCTGATATGGCCCCCCGTCGATCTTGCCCTCCTCAATCCCCCCTCCGTTCTTATCACTTCCCCCAGGCACGTCATCGAAAGACTGCGAGACCACGTTCTAGAACCCAACCTGAATATTCCCACGCGAGAGATGCTGGAAGAGAAACTCCTGCAGGAGGAGGACCTCTCCGCCCTCGTCGTCAACATAGGCGGCATTGCCACCTACCCCTCCATTGTCGTCATCGATGGAGGACTCCGTCGCGCCGTGGACATCGCCGCCCACGAGTGGTTGCACCACTACTGGTTCTTCCACCCCCTGGGGCAGAACTACTTCCGCGACGCGGACACCACCACCCTCAACGAGTCCGCCGCTAATCTAGCGGGACGAGAAATCAGCCATAGGGCTTTGGACGTCCTCGATCCACAGACTCCGGCCCCCGCGTCTCCACCACCGCCGGCCGCCGATGTGGGCCCAGTCTTCGACTTCCGCCAGACCATGCACGAGACCCGTCTACGCGTCGACGAACTCCTGGCCGAAGATCGCATCGACGAGGCCGAAGCCTACATGGAAAGCCGGCGTCAGCTATTCGTGGACAACGGATACCGCATCCGAAAGCTCAACCAGGCCTACTTTGCCTTTCACGGCACCTACGCCGATAGTCCATCCTCCGTCAGTCCCATCTACGATGAGCTCGTCCAATTCCGCGAAACCCTCCCCACCCTCGGCGACTTCATTCGAGAAATCGCAAAATTCTCCAGCTACACCCAATTCAAAACCCACCTCCAAACCCTCCAACCCCCTCCGCATACTTCCCAATAGCTCCCGTCCCAGATGTCATACTATGAAAATAGCCCGTTCCGCTAAGTTCCTTCCCCCTTGAGGGGGGAAGGTTAGGATGGGGGTGAACCCCGTGCCCGGCGACATTCTCTTCCTTAAGGGTGGTTCGAGAATCCCCTATCGTCCGCTACAAGCCCCCGATCCCAACCGTCATTCCGGCCCCTAAGCCGGAATCTAAGGTCGTGTGACGACTTCAGAGGTTCGATCTAGCTATAGGCAAGTTCTGGATGACGAACGCTTTAGATTCCTCACTCCGATCCACTGCGTTCGGAATGACAGTTTATAGGGTCATGCAATGACCTCCGTAGCGGCATTCGATGGGGAATACGTAAATCACTTAATCGTGTGATGCGACCGATAGTGGTCGTGTGTGTACAATGGAGTTGACGGGCGAGTAGGGGCGCCCCGGATAGCGAGAAGGAACTGAGTTTGGATAGCATCATCCATACGGAAAAGATCACAAAGCTCTTCGGCGAGGTCGAGGCGGTCGTGGAGGTCGACCTTGACGTTCGGCCCGGCGAGATTTTCGGCTACCTCGGTCCGAACGGCTCGGGGAAGTCCACGACGATCCGAATGTTGCTCGACCACATCCGGCCCACACGGGGAACCGGGACGGTCTTAGGACTCGATATTCGCCGTGACAGCGTGGAGATCCGGCGCAACATCGGGTACCTGCCAGGCGAGTTCGCGCTCTACGACCACATGACCGGTCGGTCGATATTGCAATTCTTCGCGAACCTGCGAGGCGGCGTCGACTGGCAATACGTGAGAGAACTCGCGACCCGTCTGGACGTGGACCTTGACCGCAGATACTCCCAGCTTTCGCGCGGGAACAAGCAGAAGGTAGGACTGCTTCAGGCGATGATGCACAAGCCCAAGCTGATCATCCTGGATGAGCCGACGAGCGGCCTCGATCCCCTGATACAGCACGAATTCTACGAGATGCTCGACGAGGTGAAGGCCGAGGGCCGCACAGTGTTCTTCTCGTCTCACGTGCTGCCGGAGGTGCAACGGGTATCGGACCGCGTAGGCATCATCCGAAAGGGTAGGCTGGTTGCCGTTGAGGACGTGGACACACTCATCGACCGTGCGGCGCTCCATCGCTTCGAGATCGAGTTCGCATCCGAGATATCAAGATCGGAGTTCGAGCGTCTCGAAGGGGCGTCTGACCTTTCGGTCGATGGGCGAACCGTCACGGTTTCCATCGCCGGAAATCCCGACGCATTGATCAAGGCGGCGGCGCGGCACGAGATCGTGCGATTGGTGACCCATGAGACATCCCTTGACGACATATTCCTGACGTTCTACAGCGATGAAGAGGAGGGCGCCGATGTTGCGTAACGCATATTTCAAGTCGATTCGCGACCTGCGCCGTCCCATCGTCTGGTGGTCCCTCGGGCTGTTTTTGTATGCTTTGGTAATAGTTCTGTTCTACCCGAGCTTCCAGGACATTCCCGACCTCAACGAGATACTGGGAGATGAGGACTCGATAGTTCGTGCCTTCATCGGCAATGTGGAGGACTTAGCCTCGCCGGAAGGATTCTTGACGGCGGAGATGCTTTCGTTCATGTTCCCGCTGCTCTTCATAGTATTCACTCTTTGGCTTGGAACGAGCTTGCTGGTGGGCGAGGAGCGGCGGGGTTCGCTGGAAGTGCTGCTGTCCCACCCGGTGCGTCGGACGACGATGCTGCTGCAGAAGTTCGCTGCCATCGTGACGGGCACGGCGGCGCTCGCCGTTGTGGTGTTCGTCGGGACACTGGTGGGGATCGTGATAGTAGACATGGACATCAGCCTGCTCAACGTGATTCAGGCATACATTAGCCTCGCCCTGCTTGGGGTTGCCTTTGGGGCGCTGGCGCTATTCGTCGGAGCATGGACGGGGAAACCGAGCGCCACTGTCGGCGTCGGCGGGGCGGTCGGCATTGTCGGGTACGTGGCCAACACGTTCGGACCGATTGTGGACGGGCTGGAGTGGTCGCAGTACCTGTCCCCGATGTACTACTTCATCGGTGGGGACCCTATGGCGAACGGGCTCAATATCGCTCATGCGATTGTGCTGGTAGGGGCGTCCACTGTGCTTGTTGGGGCGGCAGCCTACCTCTTCGAGAGGAGAGACCTTGCAGTGTGAGGGGGCTGGTGGTTCGACCAGCCTCCTGTTCGTCTCCCCCTACAAACTCGTCCACCCCCTCCCCTTGTCCTCGCGAATGCGGGGACCCATCCCCGCCCTCATCTCCCCCCAACCCTTCCATCGTAGGGGCGGTTCGAGAACCGCCCGTCCCCCGCTCCACAGGTCATTCTGAGCGAAGCGAAGTCGAAGAATCTCGCAGCCCTCCCGTACCACCCTACTGCCACTTTCCAATTGCCCAAAATCCCCACCCCCTGCTACCCTCTCCCCATGAAAGAAATCGAAGCCTTCCCCAACGCCCTTCTCAACGCACCCAGCGCCCCCCGGACCTCATCATCAAGACCCTCAATGTCTTGGGCAAGCTCACAAACACTCAACCCCGCTACATCCGCGCATGACCATGCCTGAAACCCCCTTCGTTTGCCCTGCTTTTTTTGAAACGAGTCCCACGCCTAAAACTAGCAACTCTAGGCACGAACTCGTTTTCCAAAACGAGTCAATCCCAGGCCTGGCAACCTTGAAACGAGTCCCTCGTTTTCCCACTCGTTCCTGAAACCTGGTCGCAATGTCTTCTTTCACTCTACAACACCCCCATTGCCACACCTCAAAACCCATCCACCCCCAAGTTGAGACCCACGCCTGCAAGTGCTAACATAAATGACATGCAAAACAACACCGATCCCCTGCCCAAAACCTGCCAAATAGCCCTCAAAGAATGGGCCGCCTTCGTCTCTGCCCTTCAGCACGGTGGCCAACTTCTTATTCTCCGCAAAGGTGGCATCCGCGAAGAGGGAAAGAAATTCATTCCTGCTCATCCCTCCTTCCTCCTCTTCCCCACCTACGAGCACCAGAAGAAGGAGCTCCTCAAGCCCCCCTTCCAGGCGAACGTCACCCTGCCCCCTAATGGCGCGAAGCCCCAGACCGTAACGTTCACCCACTGGGCCAATCTCCACGAAGCCATCGAGATATCCGAAGAGAGCGACCTCGAAAGCATCTCTCCCTTCCATATCTGGTCCGACGACTACGCCCAGAAACGTCTCCGCTGGAAGCCCCGTCAGCCCCTCTGGCTCGTCATCCTGCAGGTCTACCGCCTTGGAGAAACCCAGACGATTCCCAACCTTCCCTCCTACGGCGGCTGCAAGTCCTGGATAACCCTGCAAGACCCCGTCCCCCTCGGCGAACTTGCCCCCGTCATGCCGCAAGGCAAGTTCGACGCCGCCGTGGCCCAAATCAAGGCTGCTTTGAGCACTTCAACCATAGCCCAGCCGCAGGCCGTCCCACTCTCGTGAAGTATCGCAGTCTTCCCAGAACTGAATTAACCCTCTCCGAAGTCGGCTTCGGCCTCTGGACCGTCGCCACCGGCTGGTGGGGCAAGATTGACGAACCCGACGGCATCCGCCTGCTCCAGGAAGCAGCCGAGCTCGGCCTCACCTTCTTCGATACCGCCGACACCTACGGAAAGGGCTACGGCGAAGAAATCCTTGCCAAGGCCCTGCCCAAACAGCGCCACGAAATTGTCATCGGCACCAAGTTCGGGTACGACTTCTACGACAACGTTCCCCGTGTCGGACACCAGGAACGTCCCCAACGCTTCGAACCCGACTTCATCCGATACGCCTGTGAACAGAGCCTGCGTCGTTTGCACACCGACTACATAGACCTCTACCAGCTTCACAATCCCCGTATGGAAGCCCTCGAAAGAGACGAAGTTTTCGAGACCCTCGAACAGCTGGTCAATGAAGGCAAGATCCGCTACTACGCCGCCGCCATAGGCCCGGATATCGGCTGGTTCGAAGAAGGCGAAACCGCCATGCGCCGCAGCGTCAGCGCCATGCAGATCATCTACAGTATCCTGGAGCAGGAACCCGCCCGCAGCTTCTTCCCCATCGCCGAGGAAACCAACGTGGGCCTCATCTCTCGGGTCCCCCACGCCTCAGAGGTTCTGACCAACAGGTATGACGACGGCCCGCCCGAATTCGACCCGTCCGACCACCGCTCCCACCGCAAGCAAGAATGGCTGCAGCAGGCCCTCGCCAAGGCCAACACGGTCCGGTTCCTCTCCGAAGATACCGGACGTTCCCTCGCCCAGAGCGCCATAGCCTTCTGCCTCGCCCAGCCCTCCATAGCCTCCGTCCTTCCCAATCTCACCACCCTCCAGGAACTTCGGGAATACACCGCAGCAACCGAAACGCCATCTCTCTCTGAAGAAGAGTTGGAGAGGCTTGATGAACTTTGGCGCGAAGGGTTCTACCTCGAGCAGCCAGTGACTGCGGCAGCCGAGGAGGATTAACCCCGACAATGCCTTCCAGCAGCCCAGCCGCAAAGCCTCCGTTGATTGCTATTATCACCCCTTTAACGCGCCCTATTTCCCTTGACAATGACTTTTTTTACGTGTTACGATGCACCCGCTTACAGGCACAGACCGCTAGTTTCGGAGATGAGCCTACCATTCCCAATCACAAGATGCGGCGACGTACCAAACCCACTTGTTGCGTGGGCCTTCAAGCCCATACGCAACTGCCGCGTCTTTAGCCAAGACGAATACTAAAGAGTAAATTGGAGGAGGTTAGATGAGTCGCTTCCTGGGTTCTAGATTAACCATAGTAGGACTGCTAGTTTCAATCCTGGTCGTAGCTATAGGTGTGTCTGCCGTTATGGGCGCTGGATCCGGCGCAAACAGCGGCGCATCTCACTCAGCCAACCCGGCCATTCAGGTTAGCCCCCTATATACCATTGTGGAAGAGTGCACAGGCTCTGCCAGCTTCGACGTCTACGGCGCCGGCTGGGAAGCTAACGATGTTGTTCTCATTACCCTTGTAACTGACTACGGTCGCCTCTTCGTCGGCGCAGGCTTCCCCGGTGCGTCCGGAGCCTTCCTCGACTCCGTGACCGCCCCCGTCTCAGCTTGCGGCGTCACCTCGGTTCACGCCAAAGGCTCAAGCGGAGAAAGCGTTGCACCCGCTGCGGTTATTGCTGAAAAACCTGAATAGTGCCTTTGCCTTTTCAGCATTAGGCCTATGGCCGCTGGAGCCGTCCCCTTAAAGGGCGACGACAAAAAGAGAAGACCCAAAGCAATCACCTCTTCAGAGGTGATTGCTTTATCGTTTCCCTAAAATCTGCCCCGTCAAAACCAGCCTCCGGCTCATGAGACAATGATCAGAAGCTTCAACGGCGTCACGCCAACCATCCACCCCACAGCCTTTGTCAGCGAGGCGGCCTACTTTGTGGGAGACGTTCACGTCGGCGAAAACTCCAGCTCATGTGACAATGATTAGAAGCTTCAACGGCGTCACGCCAACCATCCACCCCACAGCCTTTGTCAGCGAAGCGGCCTACGTTGTGGGGGACGTTCATGTCGGCGAAAACTCCAGCGTCTGGCCCGGTGCCGTCCTACGCGGCGACTACGGCCGCATCCGGGTGGGCCGTAACACCAACATCCAGGATAACTGCGTCCTGCACGCCGACGACTACCTGGAAGTCGGCGATAACGTGGTGGTCACCCACGGCGCCGTTCTCCACTGCCATCGCGTTGGGAACAACGTGATGGTCGGCATCAACGCCGTCCTTCTGGAGAATGCGGAAATCGAGGACAACTGCGTTATCGGCGCCGGCTCCGTCGTGCTGGCAGACACCCGTGTGCCCAGCAACTCCGTGGTCGTCGGCGTCCCCGGCAAGATTCGTCCCATGAGGGACGAATACAGGAAACTAATTGAGAGTGTCGCCGCCCAATATAGGGAGAACGCTCAGCGCTTCATACAGGCCGGCTTGGGAGATAACAAAGGCGCGGTTTAGTCTACGGCCCCGCGCTCTTCGCCTTACCCCGACCTCAAAGTCTACAAGCCAAACTCCCTGGCGCACTCAGCAAACCCCTCCATGGCCCCTTCCAGCACCCTATCCTCCACGCAGTAGGACAGCCTGAAATGCCCGGGCGATCCGAACCCGACCCCCGGCACCGTCAGCACCCGCTTTTGCTGCAGCGCATCAACAAAGGCCACGTCGTCTTCGATGGGCGACTTTGGGAACAGGTAGAAGGCGCCCTGGGGCTTCACCACCCGGTATCCCATGCCCGACATCTCCCTATACAGGTAGTCCCGCTTCCGCTGGTACTCCGCCGCATCCACCGACACCCCCTGAAGTCCACGGATAGCGTGCTGCATCACCGCCGGTCCGTTGACGAACCCAAGGCTCCGGTTCCAGAAGATTATGCCGTTGAGAAGCTGTCCCTTACCCTCGTATCCCGGATTGACCGCAATGTACCCGATGCGCTCTCCCGGAACTGCCAAATCTTTGGAGTGCGAATGGACCGCGACGCTGGCGTGATGATGCGCAAAAATGTGGGGATACGTCAGCCCGTCGAACAGGATGCGACGGTACGGCTCGTCGCTCAACAGAAATATCTCCGTGCCAAACTCGCGCTCCTTCCGTCCCAGCAACTCCCCCAGCTGACGCACCACGTCCTCCGGGTACAACGCGCCCGAAGGGTTGTTGGGCGAGTTTATGAGAACCGCGCGCGTCTTGGGCGTGATCAGCCCTTCCAACGTCGCCAGGTTCGGAATAAAAGCGTCGTCCGTCGGCGCAACAACCGGACGTCCCTGGTGATTCTCGATGTAGAAGGTAAACTCCCCGAAATAGGGTGCAAAAATCACCACCTCGTCGTCCGGGTTCAGAATGGACTCGAAGATTACGTTTAACGCCCCCGCCGCGCCGCAAGTCATCACTATCTCGTTGGCAGTGAAGGGGAAGCCCGTCTCCTCCGATAGCGACTGCGCCACCGCCGCCCGGGTCTCTACGTATCCCGCGTTGGGCATGTACCGGTGCAGTCCTGGCGTGTCGGAGCCGGCTATTCGCCGCATCTCCGCCACCAACTCCTTGGGCGGTTCCATCACCGGGTTCCCCAGAGAGAGGTCGAATACGTTCTCCGCGCCGTGCTTCTGCGTCAACTCCGTCCCAACCTCGAACATCCGCCTGATCCACCCGCCCTCCTGCATTGACCGCAGGGTTCTCTTTGATACTGCCATTCTTGCTCCTGTCGTCTCTAAAAATTAACCCGAATATACTTTGGCCGGGTTGACCTGTCCACTGCCGCCGTTGACGATGCCCAAGGCCCATGCTAACCTATGTCCTACCCAAATCCACCCGACGGGAGCCTGACCGGACAGGCTGAGAGGCCCTCTTGAAGGGCGACCGTTTGAACCTGAACCGGATAATGCCGGCGTAGGGATGAAGGTTCACCCGAGCTCAGCCCGTTAGCGTCGACCCTGGCGGGTTTCTGAGGCACATCATGGAAGACCAGCTAACAATCGCAGGCAAGACATTCCGCTCCAGGCTCATCCTCGGCACTGGTAAGTACCGGACCATGGACGACATGGTTCATGCCGTTGAAGCCTCCGGTACCCAGATGATAACCGTGGCCATTCGCCGTTTGGACCTGGACAACCCCAACGAAAAGACCATTCTGGACTATCTGGACTGGACTACCTACGATGTTCTGCCCAACACCGCCGGATGCCGCACCATGGAGGAAGCCCTGTTCATCGCCAAGCTGGGACGGTCCGTCACCGGCTCTAACTGGGTGAAGCTGGAGGTGATTCCGGACCCGAAGTATCTTTTCCCGGATCCCTCCCAAACCTTAAAAGCGGCGGAGCAGCTGGTCAAAGAGGGCTTCGTAGTCCTGCCCTACATCCACGCTGATCCTGTGCTTGCCCACCAGCTTCAGGAAGTCGGCTGCTCAACGGTCATGCCCCTCGGCTCCGCCATTGGCTCCGGCCAGGGCATCCACACCGCCGAGGAGATCCGCATAATCATAGAGCAAGCCCGCGTGCCCGTGGTCGTCGACGCTGGTATAGGTGTGCCGTCCGAAGCTTCCCAGGCCCTGGAGATGGGTGCGGATGCCGTCCTGGTCAACACCGCCATCGCCCAGTCACACAACCCCGTGCTAATGGCAGCGGCTTTCCGCCATGGCGTTGAGGCGGGAAGGAGCGCCTACCTCGCCGGTCGTATATCCAGGAGGCTCTACGCATCCGCCAGCAGCCCGACCAAGGACGTTCCACAACCCGTTCGCGCGTCCTGACTGGATGCTCAGACCGTCCATTCCCCGACCGGCTCTCTGCCTGGTTACGGACCGCAGACTATGTCATGACGAGACCTTGGCCCAAAAAGTAGCTCTTGCCGTCGAAGGCGGCGTCGACATGGTCCAGCTTCGTGAGAAGGACCTGCTTGGTCGCTCTCTGTTAGACCTTGCAATGAAGATTCGACACGCAATAGACGGCAACGCCCTGCTCGTAGTCAACGAGCGGGTGGACGTGGCCCTTCTGTGCGCTGCCGATGGCGTTCATCTGGGCGAAGACGCCCTGCATCCGTCGGACGCTCGCTCCCTGATAGGCGACAGAACGATCATAGGCCGCTCCGTACACGATTACGTGGGTGCCCTGGAAGCCCAACGGGAAGACGCCGACTACTTGATTGTCGGCTCCATCTTCGCCACACGCTCCCATCCCGGGCAAACGCCCCAAGGCCTGCCCCTTGTCCAAAGGCTGACGCCGAGGCTGCGCATTCCCTTTCTGGGCATCGGAGGCATAAACGCCGAAAACGCTGCTGACGTCATACGAGCAGGGGCGTCGGGAGTGGCAGTCATCAGTGCTATCCTTGCATCGCCACAGCCGAAAGAAGCGGCTCGGCGGCTGAAGTGCGCGGTCCTCAGTGCGTGGCAAACTCGAAAAGGAGCGACGGCATGATACGCCTTACAGTCAACGGCAAGCCTAAAGAGCTACCCGCCCCCACCGGCTTGGTTGAATTCTTGGAGAGCCTTGACATCGCCACCCAGTTCATAGCCGTGGGCTATAATGGGGAGGTCATTGAAAAGGAGAACTTCGACGAAGTTACCCTCGCCGATGGGGACGTTCTGGAGATAGTACGGCCCGTGGGTGGTGGCTAGGGCACTACCTCTATGGGATGGCCGCTGGCCTGTAGAACCTTCCCGATAACCACCGAACCTTCAACTCCCTGAGCCTCCAACTCCCGCAGCAGGTCGTCCCTTCGCGCTTCCGGCACGGATATCAGCAGCCCGCCGGAGGTCTGCGCGTCGCAGAGCAGCAGCCTTTGATTGGGAGTGATCTTTGAATGCCACGCAAGCTGGCTTCCGACGCCTTCCAGGTTTCGATGCGTCCCTCCCGGCGCAACACCCGCCTCCAGGAGTTCCCATACGCCTCCAATGACCGGCACTCGCGAGAATTCAACCCTTGCCGTAGTTCCACTTGCGGCCATCATCCCGCGCAGGTGTCCCACCAGCCCGAAGCCGGTGACGTCTGTGGCAGAATTGACCCCAACTTTCATCATGGCCTTGGACGCCGCTGCGTTTAGAGTGGACATCAATCTCACTGCCTCCTCCAACACTAGGGGTTCTACTACTCCCTGCTTACCCGCCGTGGTGATGATCCCCGTGCCCAATGGCTTCGTTAGTACCAGCGCGTCTCCCGCCTTGGCGCCTGCGTTGGTGACCTGCTGATCAGGCTCCACCAGACCAACCACCGCCAGCCCGTATTTCGGTTCCTTGTCATCCACCGTGTGTCCGCCCGCGATGAGGCATCCCGCCTCCTGTGCTTTGGTGTAACCCCCGCGCATGATCTCCGACAGAATCTCTTTGGGCAGGTCCACGGGAAACCCTACGATGTTCAGCGCGCAGATAGGCGTCCCGCCCATCGCGTAAACGTCGCTGAAGGAGTTCGCCGCCGCCACCGCGCCGAAGGAGAAGGGGTCGTCCACCACCGGTGGGAAGAAGTCCACCGTGAAAATCAGGGCCTGCTGCTCGTTCAGCTTGTAAACGGCTGCGTCATCCCCCGTTTCGAACCCTACAAGGAGATTGGCGTCCGAGAACGTGGGTAGCTTCTCTAAGACCTGAACCAGGTCTTCATGGCTGAACTTGGAAGCTCAACCGGCGCAGTTGGCTAGAGACGTAAGACGAACGGTTTCTGCCTGCATCATCCACTCCTAAAGCTGAGGTGAGCCCATTATACCATTGCCCCATTCCGTATTGAGGAGAAGTCTCCGGAGGTGGTACAATCTTCAAGGCTTTAACTGAGCTTTGGTTGTCACCGTTCCCGAGTAGCTCAGTTGGTAGAGCAAGCGGCTGTTAACCGCTTGGCCGCAGGTTCGAGTCCTGCCTCGGGAGCCACTTCGTCCTTCCACTGTCTTCCCAATAGGGTTTATTGTGGCCTATTTCATGCCTGTATGAAGTCCTATTAGGTCTTGCGGTGTCCCACGTTATGCGATAGCATCCCACCTAAAATGTGGTACGAAGCGTGGTATCGCTAGGAAGAGAGATGCTATGGCGGGGCTTACAGCGACTAAGGTGAAGGCGCTCAAGAACTCAGGGCGTTATGGCGACGGGGGTGGCCTCTATCTAGTAATCCGGCCTTCAGGAACCAAAGCTTGGGTCCAGCGAATCGTCGTTGACGGAAGGCGGCGCGATATCGGCATAGGTGGGTTTCCCATAGTGAGCCTTGCTAGAGCGCGTGAGAAGGCCACGGCAAACCGAATAGGCGTAGCCAATGGGCGGGACCCACTGGCCGAAAAGCGCAAGGCTGCGTTGCCCACTTTCCGGGAGGCCGCAGAGAAATACATCACTGTAAACCAACCACGTTGGCGACATTGGAAAACCCCTACCAACTGGCAACAGTCGCTGGAAAGGTACGTCTACCCCGTCTTTGGGTCCACGCGGATTGATCGCATTGCAAGAGGCCACGTCCTTTTGGCATTGGAACCAATTTGGACGGCAAAACCAGCTATTGCGCGAAAGCTGAGGCAACGTATACGCGCTGTGTTTGCCTACGCAATGGCTCACGGACATATTGAGCACAACCCCGGCGGTGAAGTAATCGACGCGGCCCTCCCACCCATGCCAGCCGTGAAGTCGCACTTACGCGCCCTTCCCTATCAGGATGTGAGAGACGCCCTAAAAATTGTCGCTGGTTCCAAAGCGTCCCTACCCTCTAAGCTGTGCTTTCAATTCCTGGTTTTGACGGCTGCGCGCTCAGGTGAAGCAAGGGGCGCAACGTGGGCTGAGATAGACTTACAGGGGGCAACGTGGACAATCGCTGGCTCGCGCATGAAAGCGGGCGCAGAGCATCGCGTACCTCTCAGCGCCCAGGCGATAGAGACCCTGAAAGCGGCCCACCCGCTACGTGAGGATGAATCCGGCGGCGGTCTAATCTTCCCGTCGGCAACACGCCCAGGAAGGCCACTAAGTGATATGACGCTGACAAAGCTACTGCGAGACCTTGGACTTGCCGAACGTGCGACTGTGCACGGATTCAGGACTTCCTTCAAGACGTGGTGTATGGAGCAAACAGACATCCCCTGGGCCGTCGGAGAGGCCGCGCTTGCACATACCCTGGGCAATTCCACACAGGCGGCCTACGCCCGCTCAGACCTGTTTGAGAAGCGGCGTAAGCTAATGCAGCAGTGGGCGGATTTTGTCTGTTAGAGCGTCAAGAGTTTTGATTACGTATCCGAAACGCGAAACTTGATCCGTAGCCATTCATGGGATACTTTCAGCAGTGCCAGGGCGTACTACTGTCTGCCATTCAGGCAACGAGGAGGAAGGGTGCTATGAAGCGATTACTTCGTATGGGGGAATCGAAATATACTACGATCTAGCGCTGTGGCACTTCCCACGAGAATGATGCTGCGGTAATCGAACTTAGCTATGATGTGACTTCTTTACAGTGGTGCTTACCACAATACTATCCACAGTACTTGCCTCAGGAATGGAGTTGAGGGGAATCTTATTTAGCTTTGTAAACGGCCCATTTGGCTAATCATTCCCACATTTGTTATCACGATTCAACTTGACACAGCAAGAACGCTACACCTACGTTGAGTCCCCTGATGACGAGTTCGAGTCCAGTGTGGTGGGCCTGACTGCACAAAATCTAGAACCGGGGCCGATTCTTGGCTTACTCCGTCCTTAGGCATGGGGATCGTGTAGGTCAACGTAGCCTCATCTCCCACCACCTTGATGTCCTCCACGAAGTTGCGTATGAGCGCCTTTCGTTCAGGTATCGTCCCCTCCTTTAGAAACTCCCTCAAGTCCGCCACGTATACCTTCATTTCCTCGGTGGTGGGCAGCTCAATCCTCCTCCGCTCCAACTGACGCACGGCGTCGTCTAGTCCAGCCTCCAACTGCTCCTCACGGTGCCTCAGGGAGAAGATGCGAGGCGAAAGAACCTCCAAGGTCAGGTCGCTGGTCTCCAGCGCCTCGTAGAGCCTCCCAAGCCTCTTCCTCACATCCGCGAGCTCTCCCTCTATCACTTCCACCCTTCCGGCCAACTCCCCGGCCATGGCGTCTATCTCCTCGGTTACGAGGGTGACAAGCTCAACGATGGTCTCCTCGGTGAGGATTCTCTCTCTGATCTTCTCCACAATGAAGTCTTCAACCCTGGGGGCGTTCAGGTAGCGAGCCTCGCAGGTTCCTGCACCGTCCCGGTAGAGAGTCCCGCAGATGTAGTAGGCAAACTGGCCTCCCTTCGCCTTCTGGCCTATGTACGCTCTGCCGCAAACTCCGCACTTCAGCAGACCGCTCAGTAGGTAGGTGCTTCCCACCCTACCGGGCCTCTGCACGTTCGGCGCCCGGCTTCTCATGCCCTGCTGCACGGAGTCGAACACCTCTCTGGTGACCAGGGCGGGCCAGGCTCCTTCCACTCGAACCGGGTCTTGGGCATTCTCCCCCTTGCTGGTCCTACCCCACACTGCCGCGCCTGTATAGGCCTCGTTGCGGAGAAGATAGGCAAGACCGCTCTTGTACCAGCGTCTGCCCCTATTGGTGATGCCCCTGTCGTTCAGCTGTTTGCAAATCTCCTTCAAGCCAGCGCCCATAAGAGAACTCTGGAAGATCTCCTTCACCACGGGGGCTGCGGCGGTGTCCACTTCCAGGGTGGGACGTTCCTTGGCTCCGTCCTTGACCTTGATGCGTTTGTATCCGAAGGGAGCCCTGGAGGCCAGGAAGAAGCCCCTGGACGCTGCCTCTCTCATTCCCCTTGTAACTTCTTGGGCAAGATTCTCGCTGTAGAACTCGTCCACGCTCTCGATGATGGCTTCGAGGAGCCTGCCAGTGGGAGTGTCGTCGGCCTGCTCGGTGATTGAGACCACGCGGATACCCTTGCGCCTCAACATGGACTTGAAGGCCACGGCGTGCTCCCGCTTGCGTGTGAACCTGGAGAACTTCCAGACCAGGATGACCTGGAAGGGAGAGTTAGGTTGGGATCCCTCTTCTATCATCTTGCGGAACTGGGGTCTGTCGGCGATTCTTCCGCTTTCGGCTTCGTCCACGTACTGGCGAGCTGCGGAGTAGTTGTTCCTCTTCGCAAAGTCGTTCAACGCCCTAAGCTGGGCTGATACGGACAGGTCGATGTCCTGGCGGTCGCTGGATACCCTGGCGTAGAGGGCGGCTGGTGTGGGTGGTTGTAGGTGTTTCTTCTTCATGCCGTTCTCCTTGCTCATTCTTGGTTGTTCCTGCGGGCATTCGTCCGTTGGCGGCGCTCTTGCCGCAGCCACTCCCTCTCGTCCATGTACAGACGGATACAGTCGCGGAGGAATTCGCTCATGTTGCGACCCTCTTCCTTCAGCACCTGCTGCACCTGCTCAGCCATCTCGGGGGGCATGGAGAAGGTGCTGGCCTTTCGGGTCGTGGGCATTCTATCCTTTTGCCTCTCAAAGTATGACAGTGTCATAACAAATGATGAACGAACCAACGGCCCTTTGTCAAGGGCGCCCATCGCATTGGCTTGTCGTCAGAGCATCATCTTACGCATCAATTTCTCACCGTCAGAGATCGAAAGCAAGTGCAGCGATGCGAAGGTCGTTGAGCATAGCAACGTCATCGCTCAACTGGGTATGAGTTAATGAGCGATATACCTCTCCCGCAACGGTCTGCTGATCCCCATTGGGCTCTTGCTCTACACGGTAAAGCAACCGGCTCAATTCGTCTTGAAGGAGCGGGTGACACTTCTCAGCTGAGGCATAGGCAGATTCGAGCCTTGCCCCAAATGCCTCTTCATCGCCGGTCAATCCCGCTTGCTTGCGCAATCGAAGCAATGCGGCTTCGCGTGAAGCGCCGACCAGTTCGGCTACGAATAAGTCCAATGCTTGTAGGTGCGGCGAATACATGACTTCGGTATTGAGCCCTGATGCGATGAGGAGCAGGTCGTTTCCATCAGCAGGCCAAGAGCGCGAAGTACCAAGCTTGATCGCGTTTAGGGGCAAAAGGCGGTTGGACGCCTCAAATACGATAAACGTACGGAATGCAAGTTGTTCTGCCATATCCGTGTCTAAGCGGTCGGCGAAGAGCGGTGGGGTATGATCGTCGTCCTCTGCCGACATGTCGCCCTCCGCCGGGATGAGGAGTACCCACCAGTCCGTCAGGAATTGAGCAGATTCCATATCAGCATACCTAATCCGTTCTACCTTGAAGTTTGGAGTCAGCGTTTCAGCAGCTTTCACCAGAGCCTGCATTTCGGTTTGGTAGCCACTAGAAGTAGCCGCTTCGACAAAGCGGCGTGCAACGTCTATCCATGTCTCCGCACGACGCCTTCTCAGCAACGTGGAGGGAGGTCCTCTGTGTTCACCCTGTGCAAGCAATACATCAGCCATAAGTGCCAGCATATCGTCGAGCGATTCTGGCAACGGATCACCTACCGATGAGAGTTTCGGAATATTGCCTTCTCGAGCCTTCTTAAGACGCTTGACAGCACTTCTGCACCTAATACCAAAGCTCCTCCTGTCCTGGTTAATGGGCGACTGCTTAGCAGCGATATCTCGGACAACCGTGAGCGCGTCGGATATGGCCTCCCTCGCACTGGTGCGGTCTCTCGTGTCTCCATCTCCCACTGGTTCTCTAGGGCTGTGAGCAAGTTGAGTCGTCATAGAAGTAATGAGAGTGACAGCATGTCGCCGACGCCTTATATTGTGATGAGGGTTGATTAGCCATGCGACAGCGTCGTTCCACATGGCCAGAAGTTGTCTTGAAGTCTCTGCAAGTACCCGAATCGGCTCGGTCCAGTAGCGTGAGGCGAGCAACAATCGACCAGCTCGAAGGAAGTTTGCGTTGACGGCAACCTGTGCTGGACGCGGAAGATTAGCGCGAGGAATCCGCTTATATCCAGCCTCAAGATCGCCAACGGAGTAACGGTCACCGTCAGGAGTCAAGACGATGACTTCGGCTATATCTGCTTCCGGACATTGGTCCAGGATCAACTGGCACGTTTCTACGCTTCGTTCGTGCAGTGTTGCTTCATCCGCCGGAACCAGCAATTGTACAGTCACCACCTTGCCGTCTGAGTCGTCATTCGAGATTGCATCGAGACAGTCCGGTAGGTCAGACGCCAACCGGCGAATCCGTTGGTTGAGATCGCCAAAGTCCTTGTCATCCCGCGTGGTGTCCTCGGCAGGGTTCAGGGATCTCAGAGCCGCAAGAAGGCGAGCCCTCGTATTGAGCGAGGCATCATCAAAGTGCAGCCAGATCTCTTTGGTCGGTACTGTCTGCGCGGCAACGGAACCTTCAAGCGATTCGATCCACCTGATGGCTTGTTCGGGGGTTCCTTGAATCGCAATGTCTCGGATCGCATCTGGCGACAGGTTCAGAAGGCACGTGTCCCTCAGAGAGGATGGTCGAGCTGGCAGAGCAGCTGCAATCTCGGTCAGGCGCGCGAATCCGGGGTTGATGCTTTTGAGACTGGCGAAACTCACTCCTGCGAAACGGTGCGTATACGCAATGAGAAGAGCCACCTCCGGGTCTAGGCCCTGAGGCCTGAGGCTCTCAATCACACGGAGGCAGTCGCGAGCGTGGCGGTAGGCATCAGCCATGGCTAAGCTCGCGACTAGTTGTGCGCTGTCATCCCCACTAGTGCCAGGTGAGTTGAGAATCGAAGAAATAGCTTCCGTTGCACCCGTGAGGTCGGCGTCCAGTCGAGCATAGTCTTCCACGACACGGCTGGCATCTGCGGCTGGGAGGTGCTCCACGAGATGCCCGATGGTAGTTGCAGCGGTTGGAGGTGGGAACTGGTGGAGGTATTCCGTCGCAATTGTGGAGCGAAGTTCGTGCAGTCCTTGCCACCGTGTGCCTTCGTCTACAACGAGGATGTGCTCACGTCGAAGGATGGCAAGCGCTGGGGTCAGATCTTTGTCAGGTAGCAGCTCTTCGAGAACCTCTACAGGCAGCGATACGCCAGCGGAATGCGCACTTGCCACATATCTGATGATGTCACGTTCGGTCTCCTTGCCCTCGAGGAGACGTGCCGCCATTTGCTCCTCGACAACCTGTTTTAGGCGACGGCCAGTCAACAGCATAGAGAGGAACTCCATCAGAAGGCCGTCAGAAGCCTGAAACGCCTCGTCCACGTCCAGTACTGTCACGACTCTGCGCTCGGCGAGCGTGGACGAGATAGACGCCGCCAGCGTGCGGTCAAGTATAGGATCGACAATTGTGGTCCGGCCAACAACAAGACTTGGGTGATAGTCTTCCTCCCGGCAGGCTCCCAACAATAGTACACCGGGCCTGTCTATGAACTCCCTGGCGAGAGCGGTCCACCCCGCGCTGTCAGGACGGCCAAGGTTGTCGGCGCACAGTAGCAGCGGGAAGTTAATGGAAGGCTCCTGAAGGCGAATCCACCTAGATAGAATCGAGACATCATCGGGCAGGAGTTGGAGCAAACGATAGGGGCGAACGCGCCCAGACAACTCGCGGGCGGTGCGCCACACCAACGTCGACTTGCCGCTTCCAGATGGACCCGTAAGTAATGCGGACTTGTCATCCTGCAGTGCAGCAATAACCACCTGAGCGTCGTCGGGGCGGGGCAGATCAAGGTCGGCGGCAATATGAACTGGCAGAACGTCAACACCAGCGAGGAAGTCTTCCACGGAGAGGTCGGCACGGACGCTGAAGTCAACAGGCTCGACGATCCCAACACGAACCGCTTCGTCCAGGCTACCGACATCTACGGTTTCGAGGACCCGCTTTGCGAGCGCATCCAGGTCCGAAGGCGCAATCCACTCGGCGGAAATGGGGGTAGCCGAACGCTGTTGAACCGATATCTCCGTAATCTGTTCCACCAACCGCGCGTATGCCAGCACTGCGACCGACAGGGGAATCTCAAGCGCGTGTGCTAAATCTCGACGACTCGCTTCGACCACATCCCATCCAAGGTGTAGTATATGAGTCCGGTTCAGAATCTCGTAGGGGTCGCTGAAAGAAGCTTCGAGTTGTTCAGCGACCATATCGGCATCTGCTTGATTAAGGCACTGAGAAAGTGTCCTGTTCCAGCCGGTGGCTGATAGACCTCCACCGAGCGTCGCATTTGTCGCGAGGACAAAGTGGCAACGGACATCCTGGGTCAAGAATGTGCTCTTCTTCCTAATGGCACCTGCGAGATCTGAACGTGAGAAGTGGTTGGTTGGGGAGCGCTCCTTGACTTGTACAAGCACACGGGTTCCGTCCCGAAACTCAATGTCGATGTCCTCGAAGCCCTCAGGAGTCGCACGGGTCAATGGCAGTTGGCCGAATCGAGCGTCAATGAGCAACCTGGCTGTGGCAGCTACCTGGAAGCTCACGCCTGCAATGTTGTGTGCTCCTGCACGACTCCAACCCTCCTCAGAATCACGAGGAGGGGAGGGCTGTTTGGGTTTCACTATTCGTTTGCGCTTCTTGCGTAGACGTTGGTTACGGCGACTCATAATGGGCTCCTCCGTCAGCCAACCTCAAGACTTGCCCATCCATGCCTTTACCTGGCAAATGTGTGGCCGACTTCGAATAGGTAAGAGTACGCAGTAGCCTTGTTTGAATCTGCCGTAATGGAGCCCAAGAGGCCAGAGACCAGACCCAGTGCACCTAGCATAGCACCGAGAGGGTCACTGGAGGCAATGGACCAGATGCTGCCCGCTAGCCCGAATGACCATGATGCAAGGTTGATCTTGAATGCCCTGCGTGTTGAACTTCGGAGCTGATGGGCAGCGTCTGCGATCTCCTGGCGTCGTTGCAGGATGTAATCGGCGGAGAGATAATGTACCTCTAGGGCGGGGTTGACAGCCAGAAAAGGCGGTTGAAAATCGGACCACCCGCCGCCTTCCATAGTGTTAAGAGGAACACGATGGAAGGTGTGAAGGATGTACAAGGTGGAGATGTACGCGAGGGTGAGACGGGCTTGTATAGTGGAGGGTATGAGCGTCCGGGAAGCGGCGCGGGAGTTCGGGCTGCACCGGGACACGGTTAGGAAGATGCTGAAGTATTCAATCCCTCCGGGGTATAGGCGGAGGAAGCCTGCCCGACGGCCGAAGCTGGAGCCGTACGTGGGGGTGATAGACCGGATACTGGAAGATGACAAGGTAGCGCCGAAGAAGCAGAGGCACACGGCGAAGCGGATACACGAACGGCTGAGGGCTGAGTACGGGTTCAGGGGCGGCTACACCATAGTGAAGGACTATGTGCGGGAGCGGAGGCGGAGGATGCGGGAGATGTACGTGCCATTGACCCATCCACCGGGCCACGCCCAGTGCGACTTTGGCCAGGCGAAGGCGATGATAGGAGGGGTGGAGCGGAAGATCCACTACTTCGTGTTGGACCTGCCCCACAGCGACGGGTGCTTCGTGAACGCCTACCCGGCAGAGACCACAGAGGCCTTCTGCGATGGCCACGTGTCCGCCTTCACGTTTCTGGGAGGAGTACCCAGGAGCATCCTATACGACAACACCCGGCTGGCGGTGGCCAAGATCCTGGGAGACGGCCGGCGGAAGCGTACAAGGGTGTTCAGCGAACTGGTATCCCACTATCTGTTTGAGGACCGGTTTGGCCGACCGGGCAAGGGGAACGACAAGGGAAAGGTGGAGGGGTTGGTGGGATATGCCCGTAGGAACTTCCTGGTGCCCATCCCGTCCTGTGGGAGCTTCGATGAGCTGAACGCCCACCTGAGAGAGAAGTGCCTGGAGCGGCTGGGGAGACCGCTGCGTGGGCACAAGGAGACCATAGGGGAGAGGATGGCGCGGGACGTTGAGACCCTGCTTGCCGCTCCCCGCCGTGCCCTACGACGCCAGCGACAAGCAGGTGAGTCGTGTCAGCTCTCTGTCCCTGGTGAGATACCGCACCAACGACTACTCGGTGCCCGTGGCCTACGGGCACAGGGAGGTGGTGGTACGAGGCTGTGTGGGCGAGGTGGTGATAAGCTGCGGGACGGAGGTCATAGCCCGCCACCGGCGTTCCTACCTGCAGGACGATTTTGTCTTCAACCCCATCCACTACCTGCCGCTCTTGGAGCAGAAGACGGGAGCGTTGGACCAGGCCGCGCCCCTGGCCGGATGGGAGTTGTCCGAGGAGTTTGAGACCCTTCGCCGGCTGCTGGAATCCCGGATGGGTAAGCGTGGCAAGCGGGAGTTCGTGCAGGTGCTCAGGCTGATGGAGAACTTCCGCAAGGATGAGGTGCACGAGGCCGTAAAGGATGCCCTGAGGCTCGGCGCCATAAGCTTCGATGCCATCAAGCACCTAGTGCTGTGCAGGATAGAGGGTAGACCCCAGAGACTGGACTTGGAGATCTACCCCCACCTGCCCAGGATCAGTGTGACCAAGACCCGTGCTCGTGACTACATGGCACTTCTGACGGGGAGGGTGTGATGAGCGACAGGTCCACGGTGCTGCTGGAGCACCACCTGAAGGATTTGAAGCTGCCCACCTTCCTAAGGGAGTACGACAAGATGGCGGCCCTGTGCGCCTCAGAGGGTGTGGACCATCCCGACTATCTGCTCAGACTGGCTGAGCTTGAACTCATAGACCGCCACCACCGCATGGTGGAGCGGAGGATCAGGGCGGCCCGCTTCCCCACTGTAAAGAGCCTGGACACCTTCGACTTCCTCACCATCCCCTCGGTGAACAAGCAGCTGGTCGTGCAGTTGGCACGCTGCGAGTACGTGGACCTCAGAGAGAACGTCATCGCCATGGGGAACAGCGGCACCGGCAAGACCCACGTGGCGCTGGGTCTGGGCCTGGCCGCCTGTCAGAGAGGCCTCTCTGTGGGCTTCACCACCGCCTCGACCCTGGTGCATCAACTCATGGAGGCCAACGATGAACGCCGCCTGCTCAATATCCAGAAGAAGCTGTCCCGCTTCAAGCTGCTCATCATCGACGAACTAGGCTTCGTACCCCTCTCTAAGACCGGCGCTGAACTCCTCTTAGAGGTCATAAGCCAACGCTACGAGCGAGGGTCCATACTCATCACCACCAAGTGTCCCCTTCGACGAGTGGACGGAGGTCTTTGGCTCGGAGCGGCTCACGGGCGCTCTGTTGGACCGTCTCACCCACCACGTTCACATCCTACAGATGAACGGTGAGAGCTACAGGCTCAACCAGAGCAGACAACCTAAAGCCTAGTACTTCTTCGGCCTTTCCCACCCACCGATCCCGTCACAACCACTCCCTCTACCGGCTCCCTGCCTATCCCTTTACCTGTTACATGCTGAAATTCCCCCTGAACACTTACACCATGGGTGGTCCACTATTCCGCCGCCCTCTGTCCTAACTTGTCTCCGCCCTTGACAAATGTCATGGTCTGTGAGGAGACCTGCACTTCCGGGGTCTAGAAACGATGTCAAACCCGTGTACAGGAATTGCGAAAGTTGTATAAGTACAAGTCGGGGAGCGTTTCAGGCGTGAAATAAGCTGAAAAAGCGCAACCGGGAGGAGTTATTGTAAGCACTTTGTGGTAAGGGCCGGTTTCCCCGTTTGGTGGTGAAAATTGCACAAATACAAGTGGCATTTTGACGCACTGGGGGTGTGTTTCCGGCACATAGGGTCAAGCAACTGGGGAACCGGACCTTACGCCGGGGCTGGCATGGCCATTCTTCACGAAACCGACCCAGGGAGAGAAAGTGCAACTCCAAATTGGCGTTTTGTATGTAAACGGGATGTACAGGAAAACAGAACTTTGTACCTTGGTGCAATATGTGCAATTTAAAGCCTAAGTCAGCCGTGAACGAGCTGCAGGAGAGCAAGCAATTTCATCTCCCCATTTATAGGACTAGTGTCACGTTTATTGCACTTATTGTATTGCAGTATTTGCAGGTTCAAGGGTGGTGAGTAGGGAGTGCATTGCTGGAGTTCGGGGGTAGCGACCGGTGAAGTTGGAAGTGGCTCCTCCGCCATGCATGAGGGGAATTCGGTGGAGCAACTGAAGGAACTGTAGGGGCCACCGGATTGGTGAAGATCGCCCTGCTGTTGGGTGTGAGTTTCAGGAAGATGGCGGGAAACATCGAGTCGGGGCGGACTGCTTTCCTCACAGCATCTGCTGAGTGGGGCATCCTAATTTAGCGACGGCACGGTTCGATAGGACCAAAGGGGTCGGTTTCAACTCGGCGTTTGTGTTGTTGCTCAGCAGGGGGAAACAGGGTTGAGTTGATGGTTGGCGTCAACCATAGCGGGGGGCGAGCACGCCCCCCCTTTTGAGACATGGGACTCAGGGGCGTTGCCGTGGTGTGATAGCCGTGTACAGGAAAAGAGGAGTGTGAACCGGAAGGGAAGTGAGTCGGCGCTATGCCTGAATCAAGGGGAATGGCCCCCTACAGGCTCACTGGGGGAATCAATTGCATTCCACAGCAGGTTCCGGCCACGGGTTCCGTCGTCCAGGCACGAGAGTTCCGTATTCGGAAGTGTGCAATGGGGGCAGGACTTCCAGTCGCCCATCCCAACGGTTCCATTTTTGGAAGTGCAAGGAGGATTCGTATGAATGAACAGTTGATGGCAGGAGGAGAGACTCCCGGATTGGAGAGCCTGCACGAACTGCGGTTGGGCGGCCCTGCTCCGCGATGTGGTGAAGCAGAAGGGCAGGATGGAAGCTGCCAAGACCCTGAGAGTCAACTACAAGACGCTGGCGGCCGCTCTGCATTCCGGCCAGCTGACGCCCAGGCTGTGCGATGCCCTGGAGCGCCTGCTCATGATCAGGGAGTTGGCGGCCCTGGAGGAGGTCGGGGAATCGGTGAGGGGGTTGTCGAGGCAGGTGAAGGAAGAGGAGAGGCTGGAGTTGGACCTTCAGGGCGTGGTGAAGGAGTTGCGGCAGGAGATAGGCGTTGAGATCGGCTCAGTAACGAAGAAGCAGGCTCTTGAGTTCGAGAGGCTGTCGACAAGGCTCTCTCGGTTGGAAGTGCCCCGAGACTCCAGCCCCGCATCCGTTCTGAAAGGGACCGACAGGACCTGGCCTCGCGGGCCGCAGCGGAATGAATCGTTCAGGGATACAGATCCCACGTTGGTGACCTTGGAGCAGCAGGCTGGAGATGAAGCCGTCTTTGGTGACGCCTGGCCCTCGGTGAAGGAATGGCGCCGTTTGCGAGACAGACATCCATTCAAAGGCAGCGGAGTGGACTGGCTGGAGAGGGAAATAAAGCTGAGAGAACTGGAGATTGTCCTCATCGAAGAGCACGAACTCACCCTTCCTCCCGAAACGTATCCGTGGGATAGCCTTGGCAGAAAGACCCAGGTGGAGTGGCGCATCCGGACCCTGGCGAGACTCGGGAAGGAGCGCTTCAGGGCCGGAATCAAGCGGAGGATTCGCCGGATACTCACGCTGAAGCGTTGGAGGAAGTAGTTGTCCCCGACTCCGCCGCGCAACCACACAGGCCTACTTCGGTGTTGCAGTCAATGCTCCGTCACCCGCGGCGGCGTCGGGCGAAGCGGAGGTCTGGGCCCCGTCCTCGTCTCCTGCTGCAACACGGACTCCCCGACACGGTGTGCCGGTTCCGAATTCCACCCGTTTGTCAGACTGGCGCTGCGGAGGTCTCGCTGGGCCGTAAATACGCTTTTTGGCAATTCTTGGCCCAAATGAGGCTTATTTCGAGAATTGATTTTCGGGCTTTGCGCTCAAATCGTTGACAAGGGCCGGATTGCAGTGATATCACTAACACCTGTTTCTGGCTTTTCCAGCGTTTCCCGCCGAGAAACCTGGAGGATTCCAGTCCCCCGAATCCGGGACAGGCTGAATAGGATCGAGCGCTGCTCTCCGACCAGTCTCCCGTGAGGTGATGTCCAGAGGATCGAGCTTTGCTCTCCCGACAGCAGCCTCAGAGGGACCAATGTATACCCGCCGAATTAGGCCGGATATGGAGTCGAGCACCACTCCCAAGTTGCCGGTTCGCAGGCGGAGGTTTCCGAGTTGGAGTGCGCTTAGGCACCTCGTCCAACATGTCTCAGGCAAGAGTGCGCCTACCGCTCTGACGATGTCTCCCCAGCGGTAACGCCCGTGGCGGCTGCTGAACACTCAGCGTAAGCACTGGCTAATTCATTGCCGGCACTCTTCTCCCCTGGAGAAGCTGCGTCTTTCTCACCCTCCGTTTCCCGTCCTCACGCATCCGACCCTGGAAGGAGTGCGTCCCCGGTCACGGTTCCCAATTCACACCGTCCACGCCGCTCATTCCGGTGCGGGCACACAATCGAAAGGAGGCGTTCATGAACGTCACAAAACTCAGATCAGCGGTATCCCGGTTCAAGAATTACGGCGGCGTTGTCGCCCGTCCTGTCCTGCGGCGACGGCGGCTGGCTATGGCCATGGCAGTGGGAATCCTGCTTCTGCTGCCCCTGCTGTCAGGTGACCCCGAGGTCTTCGTACTGAACGCCGTCGGAATCGGCCTTGCAGCCCTTGTCATTCGGAAGCTTGTGACGATGAGGCGCAGACAGCGTAGATACCGACGCTGACGTCCGGTCTCCACAGCTTCTCACATACAACTTCACCCATCAGGGGGCGTCTCTTCCGAGGCGGCTCCTATTTCTTTGCCCATCGCAGGCGCAGATCCCATGCGACAACACAACAACTTAGGAGGTACACGATGAATACGGCAACTATGACAATCGGCAATCCCAAGACCGGGGTGGCGAAGCCCCGGCACGGCCTGGAGGAGCTTGTTGACAGGCTCATGGCGACGCTGACTTTCCCAGATGACCCAGAACCCGATGCGGTGGTTGATACCCATCACGACCTGGTCCGGCAACCCCGCGGCAGGCTTGAAGAGCTTGTGGACCGGCTCATGGCAACACTGACCTTCAGGGTGGAGCCTGAAATGACGCCGGTCGCAGCGTCATCGGACCTGGTTCGCGCCATCCACCAGTCCCGGCGACACCGGCAGAAAGGCAACTTGGACGGGGCCCTGCAGACCCTGGCCGGCGCAGCCCCGGTGTCTGCTGCTCCGCAACAGACGCGCTGGGCCTTCACCGAGTGGAAACAGCTTGTCAGCAGGCGGTTCGGCCACCCGGGCCCCCTTGGTCTACAGCCAGGAAGCAGGCAGGGCCGCCGCCCTGGTGCCCCGCAGCGACGACTTGCTGGAGGTGATCGCCGTGTTGGGAATGTCCTGGAGTCCGGGCAAGCTTGTATCCCGACGCAGCCTGAAGGGCCTGAGGCCCCCCGTATCAAGCACGGGGCAGGCTCCGGGGATGGCTTGCCCTTGATCCGGGGCAGTCACCCATTCCGGTGGCGCTGGCGGCGCGACTGACCTCACAACCCCTGGTGGGACACAACGACTACTTGTGTCTCATTGCGCGGGTAGGACGCGCCGACAGGTAGGGGTTCCACGCCTCTCTACACTCCACACCCTTCACCACGGCGGAGCCTGCACGCCCTACTCATTGTTTGCGGGGCCTACTTCCGCCTGACCCATCCCACTCTCACCGCGTACAGCCTGACCCCTCCGAATCCCATCGCAGGAGCCGCTGTGCCCAGTTCATGACGGAGCCAGCCCCTGCTTGATACGGAGGCTTGCCCCACCCACGGCTTCCCCCGCAGGGGACGCCGCACCGGCAATTCCATCACCCACGGAGACGGCCCCGGCTTTCGGGGCACGGCAACAGGCGGGGCTGTCTCCCACAAGGGGGGCCGTCCCGCTTCTTCATTACAGGAGGAAAGTGACATGACGGCCACATACACTACAACCACAAGAGGAGCGGAGACCAAGCTCAGGGCGGCGGCAAGGCGGCGAGGGCTCACCATGACCGAGCTTGCGGGTAAAATGGGCGTAACCGCGGGATTCTTGTCCAAGATTGCGATTGGAGCCAGGCCCTGGACTCCCACCACCAGGGAGAAGGCGGCAATCGTGCTGGGAGAGGTCCCCGCACAGGGAGTCGTCTACAGACAGGGAGGTGTGGTTGATGGGGAGAGCAGCTACATCAGGGAGCGGGCCCGCGAGATGGGCATGAACATGCAGGACCTCGCCGAGCGAGTGGGGGTGTCCTACCGCTACATGGCACAGGCGTCCCGAGGCCACAGGAACATGGGCGTGAAGGTCCAGGCCAGGGTGGAGTCGGCGCTAAAGGCTCCGGCCAGGGTCGCGCCCGAGAAGTGCGCCGGAATAGACCGGGAAGCCGTGAGGGAGCGGTTGAGGGCCCACGGGATCAGCCAGAACGAGGTGGCCCGGCAGGCCGGCATCAGCTCCGGTCACCTCTCCCATATCATGAACGGCAAACGCATCCCTTCGCCTGGAGTGCTGAAGAGACTGCACGGGGTGCTCTTCCAGCGGACTCAGGCGGAGCGGGTCATGCCCGCAGAACTCAAGGTGCTGGGTTGGAGCAAGGGCGAGCGGAGGGGGATGGTAGTCCGAGGCGCAGGCGGCCCTGGGCGCGGGAACGGAGAGGGCATCGTGCGGACCGGCGGAAGAGTGCCCTGGGGCGCCAAGGTGGAGTACGCCTTTCGCACCGGCTACGACGGCATGGGCCGGGTGTCGGTGACCCATGTGGTTCAGCGGGGCTACTCCGCCATGCTGACGAAGCAAGAGATCTAGGCCTGAGGCTGGGTACGCAGGTAACGGGGCCGGCGAACTGATTTGTCCTTGCTTACCGGTCCTGTTACCAATTTCAACGAACAGGGCTCCGGAGCCTCACATCGACGTTCTCTTGGGCGGAGCCAACAGCCGAGGAGCTGGTGAAGCCCAGGCGACACTGGCGCATCGCCCAGTAGAGATGGGCGAGCGCCTGACCCGCAATATCGTACTGCCCCCAATACTCAAGCGACTCAAGCTCAGCGCCATGATGGACACGTTGCCAGAGCGCATTGCCCGGGCCCGCAGGGAGCATCTGGACCACTCCTCTTTCCTCGAGATCATCCTCACCGATGAGATCAGCCGCAGGGAGAACCGGCGCATAGAACTGCGTCTAAGAAAGTGTCTAAAAAGCGTCCTTGGTAGTGGTAGTAATATAGATATGGGAGCGCCTAAAGTGGTATTCCATGAGCAGAGAGAGATATCCAAGCGACCTGAGCGACAAAGAATGGCAATTCTTGGAACCGTTGCTGCCTGCTCCCAAACCAGCAGGCCGTCCGATCAAATACCCGCGCAGGGAGGTGGTGAACGGTATTCGTTATGTGTTGCGCACCGGATGCGCATGGCGAATGCTCCCTCACGACCTGCCTCCGTGGCGCATCACGTTCCACTACTTCCGCACATGGCGTGGAGATGGGACCATGGAGCGGATACATGAAGCGCTGCGAGACCGGTTACGCTTGGCTGAGGGACGAGCTGCCAGTCCCAGCGGGGCCATCATAGACAGCCAATCGGTCAAGACCACGGAAAAAGGGGGCCTCGTGGCTATGATGCTGGTAAGAAGGTCTGTGGAAGAAAGCGACACATCGTGGTAGACACGACAGGATTGCTGTTGACAGTGGTGGTGCATCCGGCCAATATTCAGGATCGAGACGGGGCTAAGTTGGCGCTGATGCGTTTGGTAGGCCGGTTTCCCCGGTTGAAGCGGATCTGGGCTGATGGGGCCTACGCAGGCAAGCTGGTGGAGTGGGCGCGAAACATGGGTGGATGGGACTTGGAACTAGTGCGGCGTCCACCCGGGCAACACACCTTCGAGATACTTCCACGCCGTTGGGTTGTAGAGCGCACCTTTGCCTGGTTGGGCCGGTATCGTCGGCTGAGCAAGGACTATGAGGAATTGCCTCAGACTACGGAAGCGTGGGTCTACGCCGCCATGACTGGCCTGATGCTACGACGCTTAGCCCACTCCAATGCTTTTTAGACACCCTCTAAGAGCCGCCGGCTTCGAGGAGACCTGTCGCTTGTAGGACTTCGATTGGTCTGCCTCCATCACCCTGGACCGCAAGATGCTGGACGCCGTGTTCTCCCTGGAGTTCATCCTCAAGCGCGAACACGTCCTGATGGTGGGTCCCGCGGGGGTGGGCAAGAGCTTCCTCGCCCAGGCCCCCGGCTACGCCGCCATGAGGGCCGGATACACCGTCCGCTTCATTCACGCCGACATCTTCTTCAGGGCCCTGGCCAGGGTGGACAATTCAGTGGGTCGCACCTTCCTCTCCCCAGACCTGCTCATCCTGGATGACCTGGTCCTTCACCGCCTCAGATCCCATCAGTTGGCTGACCTCTATCAACTCATAATCTGCCGTCACTGGGTCTCCAGTTACAGAGAAAGGCTTTCTCCTCATCAAAGGATGGTGGGTCCAAAGGAGGTGATTGACCTCAAAACCAAGACCTGATTATGGTCTTCATCAGTCATGCCCAGGGTGAATCAATGTCTGTGGCGATGACTGGGCTAATGATCCTGGCGATCGACAAACGGGTGATGCCCGTTGAACTCAAGGTGCTGGGTTGGCGCAAGGGCGAGCGGAGGGGGATGGTCATCCAAGGCGCCGGAGGTCTTGGACGCAGGAACGGTGGAGGTATAATGAGGACCGGCGGAAGGGTGCCCTAGGGCGCCAGGGTCGAGTACGCCTTCCGTACAGGGTACGACGGCATGGGTCGGGTGTCGGGCACGCAAGTGGTCGAGCGGGGTTATTCAGCCATGCTGACGGAGCGGCCGGAGGCGGTTGCCGCATAGTGTTGGTGTACAGGACGCCCCGCTTGGCGCGGGAGGCGGAGTCGGTCGGCTCGGGACGCTAATCGCAGAGACACGTGGGAGGGGGTTGTCTTGAGCGCAACCCTCTACCACGTCCGCCGATGTATGTGGGCCCTTTTGCAAAAACCCGGCGGACACTCAGCTAGAAGAGGGATCGGATCGCGGCCAGAACCTCGGCGGTCTTGGCCGCGGTCAGGCGGGCAACGGTGTTACCGAATATCCGCTCGTTCATAGTCATCATCCTGTCGGGACGCACCCAACTGCGCTCGTGCAGCCGCCCAGCCGCCAGGTCGGGCTGAGCAAGGGCTATCTGAAGGCTATCCGGCAAAAGCTGGGTGGTCACCTGGCAGACTATCCAGTCCAACTGGTTGGCGTAGCCCACGTCGGCGACCAGCAGGCCGGGGCGGAGTTTGGCGTTCCTCATGTCGGTATAGGGGAAGCGCACGATGACAATGTTGCCCACCATCGGCTACCTTCCGGCGTCTCGGATGTCCGGCAACGCCGCCAACAAGGCCTGGTAGCCCGGGGCGTCGTCCGGTCCGCCCGGGTCGCCGAACCATTGAGCCAGCCCCAGCGTCTCCCATTCGCGCCGTTCCCGGTCCCCGGCCACCACCAGGAACTCCCCGTCCAAATAGGCCATGCTCCTTACGATCTCCACCGTTCTCACGCTGACGGCGCACACCCGACTCAGCAGGTCTATCACGCGCTCCTTGTGGTCGGTAAATCGGTAGGTGTTGAACCGCTTGGCAATGGTGGGGCCCCGGGGCTTCCGTTCCTTGTATTGGTAGAGCACCCACTCCAAGGCCGAGCGGTTGCCCAGTTGGTACTCCCACGCTTCCGGCGGCACGCCCCTCAGCGTGGTCCTGTCGTCAAGGACGATGGCACCCTTCTCCTTATCGGCCCGCAGCATCACTCGATCGGGTTCGCCGTCCAGGTCAATCCGCTCCAGGGGCCACGGTTCCGATTGCTCGAACCCTATGTGCAGATCCAGCAGTTGCCGACCCATGTCCCGCCAGAGGCCGAAGTCGTGGTAGAAGGGCAGTCGGGGAAACTCCCGCAGCAGGTCCACCCGGTATTCGCGGCGGTAGGTCGGGTCGTGGAGCACGGCGTAGGCGTAGGCGAAGATGTCCTCGTCGGTAAGGCCCTCGGGCCCAGCCATTTCGTCGAATGCCTTGCCCCACTCCTGCCGGTAGTGGTCGTTGAACTGCCGGATGCCCCAATCGGAGATGTTGCAGACTTGCTCGCCGTCGGCGGTATATCGGTAGAGGGGCAGGCATTGGGTCTTTTCTAGCGTGTCAAATCCGAACAACCTATCGGTGGCTAACGCTTGAAAAGGTTTTGATGAGGCGAGGCCCGAGAAACAGATGACCTTGTTTGGCTGCCGCAAGTCAGGGCCAAAAATCTTGTAGTGGTTTCGCGTTAGCCGGTCGTTCAACGCAATATCGGCGAAGTGCCATTTGTTGACAAACGGGCGATAGAGTGTCTGTAGTCGGTGGGCGTCGTTATAGACGATTCGTTCACCCCTGCGAAAGCGGTCGCGTAACGTGCTGCTCCATTTGATGACCGGATCATACGAATTATCGTCGGTTGCCAGAAATCCGTTATAGGTATCGGCAAAGAATAGCGCCTTGGCACGGAGGGTCGCCACATCGAAGTCGTACACCCACTCGTCGCGGTTGGTCTTGGCTCCGTTGGTGAACAGACCAAACACCGCCTGCTCATCGGTGGCTCTTTTGGCAAACTTGGTCTCGCGGTTTGCCAGAGGCAAAAGCTTGTCAAAGTCGCTGGTCGACTGGTTCAGCCAGTCGTTTCGCTTGTCCGGCGATATGTCCTCAAAGTCAATCCCATCCACGGTGGCATGCCGCAGGTAGGCCAGCTTGTCCTTGGCCAGTTCCGCGTCTTCCCGCCTGGCGTAGTGAACGCCACACGACCCCAGCCTGGCCTTCTCCCTCACAAAGAAACCGATGGCCACGCCGGTCTGGATACCAAAGACATTGTGGGTGGTGCCGGAGATTTTCGGATTGCGCCGTACGTCTGATCCGAGATCAAGCACGTAGATATCTGTGAACTCTTCCCCTGACACCTTGCGGAAACCGTCGTCCTGGCGGGTGTCCAAGTAGGCCCGGTTCGTTACGAACCCGATAATTCCGTCGTCGTCCAGGCGGTCGCTGGCCCAACGGATGAATCTCTTGTACATGTCGTACTGGTGTGTCCTCTGTGCGGTGCCTTCCTCCACGTAGGTTTCGCGGATGCGCCGGTCTATGTCGAAATACTCCCTGTTGGCCCCACCGTCTCCCCACAGCGCGGCGCTATCGTTATAGGGAGGGTTGCCGATGATTACGCTGATGGGCTTCTCGTTCTGTTCCTGCACCCGTATCCAGTTCTCTTCCGACAGCGACCCCAGGTTGAAGGCCCCCTGTCGCGTCACCGCCCCGCCCGTCGAGCCCCGCTGCTGCCAGTCCATGTTGTCCAGCGTGTCCACGAAGCACAGGTTGGGAAACTCCAGGTACTTCCCCTTCCGCTCTCGGTAGGTGTACTCGATGTTCAGGTTGGCTATGTAGTAGGGCAGGATCGCCACCTCGTTGGCGTGGATTTCATGAAGATACTTTCCCTGCAGCCGGTCCAAGGGCAGGTGGTTAATCAGGTTAGTTACGAAGGTGCCCGTCCCGGTGGCTGGGTCCAAGATCTGCACGTTGTCATCGGCCAGGGTTTTGCCGAAGTGCTTTTGCAGTAGCCAGTCGGTGCCACGGATAATGAAGTCCACAACCTCGTTGGGAGTATAGACCACGCCCAAACGGTCGGCGGCGGCTGGGTTGTACGCCTGGTAGAAGTCCTCGTATACGGCCTTCAGGAACTGCTGCTTCTCGTCGTAGTCGGCGATTTCGTCGGCGGCTCTGCCGATGACCCCGTAGTATGCCCTCAGCCGGTCGATGGCCTCCCTACGCACGTTGCCGGTGAAGAAGGTCCCCTCCAGCTCGTCAAGCTGGCCAGCCACATTGTTTTCCTTGTGGAACTGGTCCTCGGCGAAGACCCGCAGGAAGATGTCCTTGGTGAGGATATGCTGGAGCAGCATCTCTCGCACGTCGGCCTCGGACACGTCGGGGCCGATGCTCCCGCGGCACAGGGCCAGGAACTCCGACGCCCTGGTTCGGTATTCGTCGTTGCCATCTTCAGCTTCCGCCACCGACTGCCGCAGGTTCTCCAGCACAGCCGGCAGGTCGGTCTTGAACTGAGACTGTGCCTGGCGGAACTCCTCGATGCTAGGTAGCTCGTAGTCCAGGAAGCGCCGTATCAGCCGGTGCAACTCCCCTGGACGGTTCATGTCCACCCGCAGGGCGACGTCCCCGTTCTGCACCAGAACCGCCGTCTCCGAGTCCTCGAAAACGATATTGTCCCTGGGGTAGCCCCGGTTGAACTTTGCCTGCATCTCCGCGTCCAGGTCGTCGTGGATGTCCTTAGCCTCCCAGTAGCCTCGGGCCATGCGTAGGGTGTCCTTGACCGTGCCGTCGGGAACCACGTTGCCCGCCGCCTTCAGCTCTGGAATGAGCGCCAACCGCTCCCGGTGCTCCCGGCAGTAGGCGTCCAGGCAGTTCTGGAAGGCCGGGCGGATGTTCATCTCGTTGTCCGAACCGCCGAACTCGACCAGTTCTTGCCGCCTAGCGTAGTAGGCTTCTATGTGGGGGTAGTCTGGCACTTCGTCTTTACCATACCGAAGCGATGTTGCCGGCGCAACCGCGCGTAGTCGTTCTTGAACTGCTCTGAGGCCAGCCAGCCGCAGCCGCCCAGCTTGGGCAGCGGCAACGTTGGACTTCGAGTACACCGAGGGGCCGCTACTATCGGCTCGCTTTCCTCGGCGACAGCACCTCCCTGCCAGCCACCGGAATGGGCAACGAAACGGTGAACATTCCGGATGTATTGCTGCTGGTTTCCACTGAGAAGGGCCCGACAAAGGGAGGCAGCAAGAGGTATGCCCCGACGGCTCTGACACACTACGAGGAGACCTCCAGCGTTGATTCGGCCATTGCGCGGGAGAAGGAGATTAAGGGATGGGTGATACGGAGGTAGATGACTTAAATTGAGGGCTTCAATCCTAGGTGGAGGGACTTGTTGCTTGTCGCTTAGGTTCTATGTCCATGAAGTCAAAGGGTTCCACCGTGGCATTCCGTAATGCCTCGCTACAGACACGTAGCTTTGTTCCATTCACAGTTTGGGGATTGGTGTAACTTCCCATTGAAACATTGAACACTCCCTTCCTGTTGACGCGGTAGAGCCCGATAACGCAGGTCCTGTTCAGATAGATGAATCTAACGGCTACCTTGGTGGGGTCTTGAAGTGTGTGTTGGCTACGGACAGCATGGCAATAGGTCTTAGAGTGCCGCGATGCGCGGGACTCCAATGCGGCAATATGGGGTTCGGGGTACTGCTTCACCGTGCTATCGAAGGTAATGAAGTCGGCGTTTATGTCCGAAAGGAATGCCTGAGAGATCCGCCCGTTGGCTTCGTAGAATAGAGCTCCGTCACCGACAAAGGGTTCCCAGTAAGTTCCGAATGCCTGCGGTATTAGGGGCGTCAATACCTTGGCCATATCGCGCTTGCCGCCCGCCCACTTAACAAACGGCACTGCTTTCCGGCCCGTGGCCCCAGGCCTAGCCAAGGTGTTGTCTGATGGCTTGTTCAATGACCGCATCGAGAAGTCCCCGCCGTTATCCGCCTTTGGCTCGATTATTCTATCGGCGTTCACAGCAATTTCCTCGCCCTCCCACGCATTACATCATAGGTGTTGGCAAATACTCGTAGCCAGTCGGGCTCCATGATCCACTGGTTCCCATATTCGGCGGCTGTGATCTTGCTCTCTCTATTGAGGCGCTTCACCGTCTCCGGGTGGACATCCACAATCTTGGACGCTTCGATGAAGTCGACGTAGTTCTCAAGCATGGCTCCGACCTATTATAATTGTGGTACCACCACATCATCATGCCACTAGGCAGCGGAGTCTCACACTCGGGGGTGGTCAAAGTGGTGCTGGCAGCGGGGCCAGGTACTGAGTGGAGTGGGCTAAGAGAGGAGTCTGGTGCAACTTCCGGAGTCCATAGAAACACATGGCTACTTCTGGCTGGCAGAAAAACCAGACAACAGACTGACGGGAATACTTCGTATCTCTGAAAGAGGGGAGCCGTCCCTAGAGATATTTGGCGCCTTCGATTCGCCTGGCGACGGACCTCCTAAGCGCTTGACGGGTGAAAGATTACACATTCTGGGAGTGACGGACAAAGCAGGCCCCGTGACTTTGGCTGACTGTATAGTCGCTCAACAGACTAACGTGGTCAACGTTGAACCATTGGCCAAGTCCAGCCTGTATGTCGGTTGCGTTTTCTGGGGCGCACATTTCGATACGGAGGATGTCTGTTTTTCGGGAATGACATTTTCGGTCGAGGGGCTCGACGAGTGGTTCGCCTTCCATCACCGCCCCTTCTCACACGATATGGACCACACCGGACGAATGTCGATTACCTACAGCCGGCCTAAGCCGACCACATTCCAACTCATAGACAATCTCAATATTGGCTTTCACATGGGAGCTGGAACGAACTCAGGTCTGTTTCAGGAAACTATCACCTCCAAAATGAGCATCAGCATAGAATCAAGCCGAATGCGCTCATTCTCTGAGTTCATGCAGGTATTGCGGAAAGTCAAGAACTTCATTTGCCTGGCCTTTGACCGCTCCGTTTCCTTCACCTCCATCACTGGTTCCCGGCGGGGATTGAACGATCCCTATACTCCCCACGACTCGGTGGTCATATACGGTCGATTCGATCCGTATGACCTGCCTAAAGAGGACATCAGCGTGGGAAACTTCCTCATCTCATTTGACGAGATGGCCCACAACATCCACGAGTACCTACCCAGATGGCTGGAACGTTATGAGGTATACGAACCGACGTTTAATCTATACTTCGCGGTCGCGGCAAACCGGCACATGCACTTGGAGGGAGGCTTTCTGTTTCTTGTCCACGGCATAGAATCTCTGCATCGAAGAAGTTCCTCCGAGACGCTAATGCCGGCCGAAGAATTCAGCAGTCTTCTCGATTCGATCCTACAGAGCACCCCCGGAACTTGGCGATGCTGGGCACGGGAAAGGCTCAGATATGCAAACGAGCTCTCACTCCGAAGCAGGATCAGGCAGATGATCACCCCATTCAATGACCTGTTCGGGACCGCATCAGCTCGCGCAGCATTTATTGGCCGGGTGGTCAGTACACGGAACTATCTGACCCACTATGACGAAGGCATCAAGGAACAAGCGGTGACCGACGCTGGAGAATTACTGCGACTGCACTCCAAACTTGAAGCCCTTGTACAGTTGCATCTTCTCAGGCTATTGGGGATCGACAATGATCACATCAGGCAAATGGCGACCCAGTATCCGCCCTTACGAAGAAAGCTGGGGATTGAATAGATCGACTGGGTGGTGGAGGCCGGTTTGGCCGACGAATTTGACGGTGGCATGGGAGACGACTAAGACTAATGAGCACGATTCAAACGCACGGTCCATATCACTACTCGGACGCCCTCAGAGCCTGTGAAGAAATACCCCCAAGGCGCCAGTTTGAGCACGTCTTTAAAGCTAATCTGAGCCTTAAATCGGGAGTTCTTTGAATAAACTCACAAGCTCTCAGGCTGTTCGAGTCTTTAGCAAACCTGACCTGGGGGTGGCTACGTGACGCAAGGCGTCTGAGTCTCGGGTTTTCCGAAGATACGATTTCGGACTTGGCCATGCTGGAGATTGCACGCACCGTACCAAAGGAAGTGGGTGTATTCAGAGTTGCCAAACGGGATGAGCGTCTAGTTGGCTTCGACTGGTTATGGGTGATATCTAGACCCGGAATGCCCCCTACCTTCTATGTAGTACAGGCGAAGAAACTCAAACTAGACCAAACATCTACTTATTCATACGGTAGGCTGAGATATCTGGCCGGTTCGATGTACCAAATTGACGCTCTTGAAGATTTCGCAGATTGGATAGGCGCGATTCCGCTGTATTGCTTTTACAACCACGTAGACGACCATACGGCAGCATTGCATTGGAATTGTGGCATACAACAGCCGCCAGACCCACCACAAATGGGATGTACGGTCGCTCCACTGGACGTTGTGAGGCCAGTTCATGACGGCAAAGGCCCAAAGCGCTTCGATTCAATTCACAGGCACCCTGATGCCGTACCGTGGAGGTGCCCCTTTCATCCTTCCTGTACACAGGCCGGGTTACACAACAATTCAGGTTGGCGTCAAGAGGAACGCATGCGAAAAGGCAGAATAGTTGCATTGGAGTTCCTGTCTTCGTTAACTCCAAGGAGTGGCCGTCAAGTCGATGACAACCGCTTTGTTGACGACGACTATCTGACCGACGATGGGCACTTGGTCGACATGCAGGAACTCATTAGCCGACTAAGACTAGAGGGATTGGTGGAGAGATACGCCACCCAACGCTTTGTCCCGGTACCAGACAGGATTCTCACGCTAAATATCGGTGGGTTGGCGTTCTAATGCAAATCCGGCGGGAGGACCCCGAACGGCAAAACCCCGGCATTTCTTGGTCACAACTCTTGAAATTCAATACTGCGATGATAGATACCGGGCCTCCCCGGTCCGGGTCTGACTCCATTCAATACTGGCGTAATGCCTTCATTCCGATCTGTCGACTCGGGCCGAGGTGGCACCATCAATGCCTTAAGCACGGCGAGCAGTGACCTCGTAGGAGCATGGCTCTAGGTCCCATCGCAGTATTGTCCGCTCGCTCAGCTGTAGGCCTACGGTAGAGGAGGCAGCATAGATGACAACGGTTGTTGATGGACAAGGTGGTGACGAAAATCAGGTAGTCATTGGTGTGGACACTCACGAAGAAATGCATGTGGCTGTGGCCATTGATCGCCGGGGCGCGAGGCTCGGTGAGTTTCACGCCGTTGCAACCACCCATGGTTATGCGAAGCTGGAACGGTGATCACGTGAGATGGGAGAGGTCCACGCTCTTGGTATTGAGGGAACTGGTTCCTATGGCGCCGGTGGCGCCCGCTTCATGACCCGTAAAGGTTATAGCGTGGTCGAGGTGAACAGACCCGACCGGTCTACACGCTATAGGAAGGGAAAGAGCGACTCCACCGATGCCGAGATAGCAGCTCGGTCTGTGCTTGCGGGTGTGGCGACGGCAACACCCAAGTCGGGAGAGGGAGAGGTCGAGATGATCCGTATGCTGAAGTCCACCAAGGACTCGGCCATCAAGGCTCGCACCCAGGCTCTGCATCAGATGAAGGCCCTCATCATCACTGCACCTGCTGGGCTGAGGGAATCTCTCGAAGCTCTCACCACACGCGCACTGACCGAACGGTGCAGGAGTTTCCGTCCTGGTCGACTGAAGAGTCCCATGACTGCGGCGAAACTGGCTCTCCGCTCCCTTGCCTGTCGTTATTGTCGTCTGGATAAGGAGGTAAAGGAGTTGCACACCGAGTTGAAGCAACTCACCCGGTCCATAGCCCCAAATCTCGTTGACAGATACTGTGTAGGACCTGACACCGCAGCAACGCTCCTGGTGGCCGCGGGCAGCAACCCAAGCGGCTCCACTCCGAGGCCGCCTTTGCCTCTCTGTGCGGTGTCAACCCCATTCCTGCTTCTTCAGGCAAGACCAACCGGCATCGGCTAAACCGCGGCGGCCACCGTCAGGCCAATGCAGCCTTATATCGCATCGTCATCGTGAGACTTCGGCATGATCCTCGAACCCAGGCCTACATGAAACGGCGTACCACGGAAGAAATGAGCAAGACGGAGATAATCCGGTGCCTCAAGCGATACGTTGCTCGCGAGGTCTACTCCACCCTGAGGAACTCGGGTCAATAGCTAAATCAAGCCCTTGACTTTCTATAGGAGCATCGGTTGCTTGACATGTGTCCCTCCGTGTGACCTTGGGATCCAGATAATCAACCATTCGGCCAGATGAGTCCAAGCGAGTAACAGTATCACGCTCATCCGGCCAGTATTCGACAGACTGTGGTAGGGACTCTATCATACCGACCTCCCAACCTTAGGTCGACTATACTTTTGACTCTCGATCGTTCCTCTCAAGTGGCGTAAGCGCTTTCCCTAAGCCTCCGGAATTGTCAAAAGTGCTCCTCAACTGATCGAAACATCCACGGTGGGTCAAGCTAATTTGCCACAAGTGAATCAAGGATTGGTATTCATTTGCAGGCCAATATAAAGGGACTTACGGAAGAGATGCTACTGAAAAGGAGTGTGTAAGTCAAAAGAGCGGTTGAGCGAATCAAGTATCGGAGCAAGACTAAGTGAAACCACCCCCGTAGGGAAGTCGTTTAACATTAGTTGCCGTACTGGGCACTGTTGGTGTTGATCGCCAGCCTCACAACTGGCCCCGACGGTGTGGGTTCTTCTTCTTTGGGTGGAGGATTTAGGACGGCTCTTTTGCCTTGCGTGGCGAAACCCTTGAACAGTATAATCGTCAGCCATAGACGTGGCGGGATTACCATGCCTCCACGGCTTCGGGCTGTGACATGGGAGCCGGAAACCGCCGTTTAATCACCAAGGCTCAATTGATGCAGACACATGGACAATTCCGTAAACAGTTAGCATGAGAAATGCACGAACGGTCTTGAACCTCAACACAGTCGGCGAGCTGTGTTCCCTGGTTAATCTCGATGACCAGAAACCCACAGTTGATTTGTCAAACATTTCGTTTGTGGAACCATTCGGGCTCGTTTATCTCGGGATGTTCCTTCGGCACTTCAACAGCCTTGGAAAGTTCTTCAACATCATTACCCCACGATCAAGGTGGGTTAGGCAATACTTGGAATCACAGAGGTTTTGGGACCGTTACAACATTGCTGCGAATTCGACAGACTCCCAGACTCCCAGGAGACATTCTAGGCTTACGTCCCTAAGCGACATCGTAGATATTGAGAATAATCAATACATCGCCGAAGACGTCGGCGGCATGGTAGGAGACATCCTCAGGAAAAACTCCGTTGGGGTGGATGCGGCCTTAGTGACCGAGGTAGCCGTCGAGCTGGTGGACAATTTCAGCCGGCACTCCGGCCAGCAGCTAGCCGCCTGTGCTGTACAGTTGTATCGACAGCGAGGTGACCTGCACTTCGCTGTCGGCGATTGCGGCGTCGGCATACGGAGTAGCTTGTGCAGGAGCTCTCACTATCAGCATCTAGCGTCAGCCCCCCACTATGAAGCCGCGCTGAAAGCCTTGGAGGACGGGGTGACGGGGAGCACTGAGGGCGGCACCGGATTCGGCACGGTGCGGGAGGACATCCTACAGCTCGGCGGCCAAATGTGCCTCTGTACAGGCGACGGAATGGTTATAATTGGAGGCGACCGACAAGGCGTGGAAGCAGGTCGCATGACGTTCGACTTGCCCGGAGTGCAGATTGAGATAAGAATACCCGTGGAAGGATCGAGATGATCGAACATCGTATGGTTTCCCTGTTGGATCTCTCCCCAGCATTTTCCACACGGAAAAGGGGGGCGGAGACTTATTCCAAACTGTTGCCATTGTTGAAAGACGGCCCGGTAGTGCTTGATTTAGATGGGATCGATCTAATGCCAGTCTCATTTCTTGATGGTCTGATGTTGAGGTTGATGAAAAGCGGCCACGCCGAGGACGTGTCGTTCAAGGCTACAAACTCCCTCGCCATCGAGAAGCTGCGGCGACTGAGCGGCTTGAGGGGTGTGGACGTTTTCCTGCACTGTCCGTCCGGGAGACTAGAAAAACTCGAACCCAGGAGCCCGGACGCCCTGCAGGTACACTACCGTGACGACTAGATTGGCTGTGAACGCGTTCGTCGGGAGGAGGTGTCATGCCTAAATTGGCCGCATCAGCCCCCCCTGGAACCTTTTATCGGCTCCTTTTCTGCCCGCAGACAGAAGCTCCTCAGCTAGCTCCATGCCCTTAACCTTATCTATTTTCGCGTTGCTGATATCCCAGGATTTGGCCGGCTCAATACAATTTTGACACCCTGACGGGCACTTGCAGCTCCAAGCAACCTCAAGCCCCTTCTCAAGAGCAACATGCCAAACGTTGAACAATTTCTTGGCGACGCCGATTCCGCCAGGGTAATTCTCATAGCAAAACATTCCCACTTCGTTCCCCGTCTTCGAGTAAGTGCTGGTGTCAAATCGGTCCGCTGGGATTACGAACAGAGATCCCACTCGCATCATGTGTTCCACCGCTCCGATACCGTCTGCGCTTGAAGTGTCGTTGGGCAGATCGATCCAGAGCGAATGTAGATTGTTCAGGTAAAGAGCTTCGTTGTCACCGCCGGTTCGTAATGTATCACCGGAGCGTTCGTCCACCAGCTTGTATCCGGTGAAGTTCACTACGATACTTATAGAACCGTAGTATACTCCGATGTCTCCGTAACCAAGCCCGTCAAAGAAATCCGACTTGGTGATAACGGTGAAGAACCCCGGCTCGGTTCTCAAAAAGGCTTCTGAATCTTCGAGAACGACCGCATTCTCCTCATGAGACTTTACGACATATCTCTGACCAAAAAACGGAAAGACCGCCCCGATGTAGGCCTCACGGAACCGTCTCATTGCCGAAATCTGGCCTATTACCTCTTTATGCCCTTTCAGGTCGTAGGACTGTCCAATTCCACCGCGCAAGTTCAAGTACTGCTGTGGTTTGTAGCCCTTAGGCAATGTAGCGACATTGCCCTGGATTGCATTGGAGAATGCTGGGCCAAGAATTGCTTCTTCCTGCTGAAGCAGGTTTCCTCCCGTCTCTTCGACTAGAGAAGGGAGATGCCTGTTTATGAGCTCCTCGTTGGCAGGGTCAACGACAAGCTCGTCGAAGGGCTTGTTCAAGAAGGCTTCCAAGTTGCCCACAAAGAATCGGTCGATGGGGTCATTCATGGAGTAAAACAGGACAAACGAGTCTTGGTTCCAAGCCCGACCAGCTCGGCCAATCTGTTGCCAGGCCGACATGATGTTGGAGGGAAACCCTGCCAGAATAACTCCATCCAGCCCGCCCACGTCTAACCCGATCTCCAAAGCATTTGTAGTAAAGACTACTCGAACCGTACCAGACTTGATTCCTTCTTGAATTTGTTGACGAGTGTCGGGTTTGAGGTCAGCGTGGAACGCCGAAATACTGTCAGGATCCAACCCCAACTCGGGAGCTTTGCGCCTGGAGTTGCTGAAGGCAAGTTCAAGGAAGCGCTTGGTCGGGCAGAACACTAACACCTGCAGATCCTCAGCGAGGGCGGCGAGGGCAGCTTGCTCAATGCGAAGCCTTAATATGTCACGGTATTGGTAATCTGGGATCTCAGGCTTGACGAACACGAAACGTCTCCGAGGTCGGAGTACTGACCTTGCCGAGATCACGTCCACTTGGCGCCCGGTAAGAGCCTCAGCGTGTTCCTGCGGATTGGCGCAAGTGGCAGTGGACAAAAACACCTGGGGATTCGCGCCAATGCGATCCAAATATAAGAAAAACCTTCTCAAAAGGAGGGCCATGTTGCTGCCAAAAAAGCCCCGATACTCGTGCATCTCGTCGATGACTACGAACAGTAGATTTCGCAGAAATGCTGCTCCCATTTCGTGCTTTTCCCAGGACTCTCGACTACCTAGAAAGGACATGTTCAAGTATTCGGGATTAGTAAGAAGTATATGTGGTGGCTGCTGTCGAAGCTGCGCCTTTATGCTTCCGCGTTGTGCATCAAACCAGGCAGTATTGCTGTCGTTTAGATCCGAGCCGTCAGTATCTCCGTCGTAGGGCCAGGACTCAATTCCAAGTGGTTCGCAGACTCGGCGGATTTGAGTCCGCTGATCGAAGGCCAACGCCTTCATTGGGTAGATCATCATCGCGTGGGAGCCTGGGTTCTCCTTTAGGACATGAAGCATCGGGGCGGTGAAAGCCAAGGTTTTGCCGCTTGCGGTCGGTGATTCCATCACCACATCGGACCCGCTGAGGGCTTTGACTATCGCATCCACCTGATTTTGATAGGGCCGGGCGACCCCCGAGTTGACCATAGCCTCACGTACCGAAGCGTTAAGCAGTGCAGGCCACTCATTGGCGTAGGCCGGCTGGATTCGGTCAACCTCGCCTTCCCTTATGGTATCAGCGTCCCTCAACGCATCGAATTCTTTGAGCTTGGATATTAGGTGGTCGACGTTAAGTTTGGCCAATTTCAGCTCCTGGGGGTCAATATGGTTGCTAACGTGCACAATTCACAGTATCGGCAAGTCTATTTTCCCATATGCACTGAACCAGGCACAAATCCAACATCTGATCTGGCGGATGGTGTGCAGAAGTGGGATTAGACTGATAGGAGTTGTTTGCGGACAACTATGAGGTCGACAACAGTGGGTCGAAGAAACTAGGGGAATCAGTTCACCATCCAAGAGTTTAACGCGGTTCCAAATGAGCGTGCAGTGAAGATGAGCATGGTCGGAAAAAGAAGGTGCCAGGACAAAATCCTTGTGGAGCGGCAATGGAGGACCGTGAAATACCAGAAAGCAACCTTGAAAGCTTACTCAAACGCCGTTGAGGCCAGTACGGAACTGAAAGCCTTCTTCTGATTCAACAACCACGGGAGATCCATCAGGCCCTGGCTTACCGGAACTCGGCGGACTTGTTTCACACAGACCGGACTGGGCTAGAATCTGGGTGTAAGTAGAGTAAGGTATTCAGAATGACCGACGTTGGTATCATGTGCAGGAGCGACCGGATACCCACTTACTTCCGTTCTCATCCTGTCCAGTTAGTGGGGCCAATTCAAAGAGATTCCTACTGACTGGATTTAACTCTCACTTGTTGTTTCTATTGTTTGTGGAATGCTAGCATTACCGTTGTCCATCTGCATTCAAGTCTCTCCGGCACCAAAGGCAAGGATTTCTTCATGGGACCTATTACCCTTTTCGACAAGTCATTCCTTCAATCTCTCAGCGTTGATGAGTCAGTCATGTTTGACCACTTCTTCCTGGTTAACGTATGTCCCATCTTCTATAGCGAAACCTTGGCAGATCTAGATAAGAACGTAAGGAAAGGACGTACTCCGGAACACGAAGTGAGAATAATAGCGGGCAAATTCCCTGAAATGCACGGTATGCCATGTGCATTCCACCGGACTCTATGCATTGGAGAATTAAGGGGCTACCCGGTTCCGATGACAGGACAAATTCCAGTTGCTGGCGGTCGAAGAGTGAAGAGCAAAAGCGGGAGAGCCGCCGTGTTTGAACCATCGCCTGAGGCGGAAGCGTTTAGGCGATGGCAGAGAGGCGAATTTGTGGAAATAGAACACAGATATGCCCGCGCTTGGAGGCTAAATGCGTCTGTCCTAGACTTGGGGAATCCCTCTTCGATCATGAGAGTCCTGGGTCTCCCAGAGAGATGTGACAACCTTGAACAAGCCTATAGATTGGCAAAAGATGTTGTGCATCACCAAATGAAGCCATTCTTCTGGATATCCATCATGTGCGATTCTTTAGGATTTCCAGCGGGTGAGAAACAACTGATATTGAAGCGATGGATTCGTTCTGGAAAGCCGTCGCTGGTAAGTTTTGCTCCTTATACGGCCCATGTCTTAGAGCGTGTCTAATAAATCCCTTTGTTACCCCGAGCGCTCCATGTCACCTTGAGTGAACCCGAGGGGTCTGGAGTTGGAGAGGCGGACTTCGTTGCCTAACAGACGTTTATGCTTCGCTCCACCGACGTCCTTTTTAGACACCCTCTTAGAAGTAGAAGTCTTCTTTTATGTAGCCATTGCGTCCAAGCTAATCTCAAGCAAACGAGCCTCGAACTGGCTAGACATGACGTACCTCTTCTATTTGCCATTCTGCATGATGTTCGTATCCAACGACCGCCTCCACCAGCGAAGTGCACCCTTCTTTCTGCGGCCCGACCAAGAATTTGTATGGGGACCTCAATTGAAAGAAAACCTGGCTGAAATTAATGGACATTACTTAAGCCACGCCGAGTTTCATGAGAGAAGTGGAGTCTTATCGTGGGCCGACCCGCCTCCTGTGGTAGGAAACCAAAAAGTTAACAATCTCTGGAATAGGCTGCTTGCCAAAGCGAGGGAGTCCTTTGGAAGTCCCTACAACAAGACTGATCGTCGTCCGCCTAGTGCTGCTGAGATTACACAGATGGCCAATTCACCCGAACTTCAGAATGGTTTCGACTCAACTTCAGGGCATATAAATCAGGGGATCTTCAAGCGTAATGTGAGAAGTAAAAAGGGATCTTGGCATCAGGTGCCCGGCGCTATTCGACGTTAAGGGTTCTGACCAAATGATCGAGAAGATGCCCAAATGGACCGACTCAAGGGCTATGAGCATAGGTTGTCATCATAATTGTCAGGAGAAGCGGCTTTGGCCGTATACCATGGGCCTTGGTCAATTCTCTATATTGGAGCAATTGAAGTAGGAGTTTGGCCGCGAGCACATCACGGTGCAGGGTAATGGATGGACCGCAACCTGCATCCTTTCTGCACCATTAGGTGTCCACTTTGACGAAACCAATATACTGCTAGTCGAATTCCGGAGGGTTTGCAGGCAACTGGGCGACAACCACGTTGCACTAAGACTAGACTATAACTCCATGTGGAACGTTATCGTGAAGGTTCTTGATTTTTCTCAAGATGGAGGGAGAGGGATGATTACCTGCGCAGTGTACTGGCGGTAAGCGAACATCTCTCCCTCACTGTTCTGGCACACCTGCCGGATCTGGGCGCCCTGAACCGTCGGTAGATCGCATTCGTGGTGGGTGTAACTTCCCTACAAGAACGACAGCGGCGCGCTTCTAGGTAAGAGGCAGATCTGGAGTAGTCGGGCACGGGTCCGCGCGATTCTATGCATGGTTCCCAGCCGATTCAACCCCGTTATCCGGGATTTCTACTAGCGACTCATAGCCCCTGGTAAGCGAAAGAAGGTGACCCTAATCGTCTGCATGAGAATGCTACCTGCCATACTCAACTCTATGCTCAAGAGACTCTCCCCCCGGCGTGCTGAGCCTGCCGAGACGCCGGCAATTCTTGGTCAAACTCTTGAGGTTCAATGCGGTTGGTTGACAGAAGGTATCTAGGGGGGAGTGCTTCCAAATCGTGCGCCCCAACTTGGGCTGAGATGTAATGTCGTCGCCGGGTTTAAGATGACCTAGTAGCGCCGAGTTGGAATTGACCCACTTCGAAGGAGTGTAAGGGGTGTTGCCGCTCAGGATAAATGTCAGTGTAAGTGACCAGCATAAATGTCACCAACTTGGTTTGTGATCATACCAGATCACGAACCTTAGGTTCTGGGTCGATGACTGGTCATGGGTGGGCTCTTGGCGTTCATATACTTTTTCACGGTGGCCCTGTGTATGCTCAGTTCCCGAGCTATTCCTCGTATGGTCAGACCTCTTCGCTTCGCCTTCTGCACCGCCTTCCACCTGGCCGTCTGTAGCGGCGTGGGCTTTCTCGGTGGCGGGCTTGCAGATTTGCGAACTCTTCTGGCGCCATTGGGGCCGGCGACAGCGATGAGCTTTCCGACATGTTGGACCGGGTCCAGAGTCGCTAGCCTGGTCACCGATTTTCTACCTAGACCGTTGCTGTTGACATTAGTGGGCAGGTGAGGGAGCGGTGTGTGTCCGGTTCTCCCGGCGAGGCCTCGAAGGACACCCGGACGTGGCGGCGCCTCTTGAGAAGGGATGTCCCGTCCTTGGTGCTGCACTTCCAGGTGCCCGTCCAATCTCGCAAGTACGTCTACGACTGCTCCAGCATAGCTCGTCCTGTCTGTACCGGGCAGTAGTTGCAGAGTGCGCCAGCGATACCTGACAGTGTTGTCTCTAGCGACTCTGCGGCGGTACTTGAAGCACAGCACCTTCTCCAAATGGATTCCATAGTCCACTGGGCGGTAGGCGGCTTCGGACTTCCGGGCAGGCACCTTGAACCGGCTGTTGAAGCGCGTAAGAAAGTCCTTGAGCACGCGATTTGCGTCATCGATGGTGATCGCGCCAGCAAGCCGAAGCTCCGTAACCAGCCTATCCTGGAAGGTTCCCGCGGTGCGTTCCACTCGCCCCTTGGCCTGTGGCGATCGAGCGAATATCAGCTGTATACCAAGCTCGTCCATAGCCCGACTGAACTGGGTGGGAGCGGCGGCACTGTCCGAGGAAGGCGTGTACTTGAAGACGGCATGCCGGTCCGTATAAAGCGCGAGGGGCAATCCACAACGCCGTATCAGCGTCTCAAGCAACTGGAAGTAGCTGCGCGTCTTCTCCAGCTCACAGAACAGGGCGCCAGCCACGATGCCTGTGGCATCATCCACCGCCAGTAGTAGTGTGAACTGCGGCCCGTCTTCTCCAAGCCACCTATGGTAGCTGCCGTCTATCTGAATCAGCATACCCTCACGAGGCATTCTTTGACGGCGACTTCGATGCTTCGGAGGACGTCTCCCGCGTGGGCTGTTCTCACCGGCGCTCACCAACAGTCGTCGCAGTGTGCTGCGAGCTATGTCTATGCCTTCGCGTTCTCTCAACAACTCGCTCATGTGCGTGTGATTGGTTCCGACGTACCGGGTGCGTGCCAGGTGAAGCACAGCAGCCTTCGTATCCTCCGATATCGCGTTGGGCGCCTTCCGACCTCGATGACCGTGAGCCAGGGCGGCTGCTCCCTCCTCCTTGTAAGCCGCCAGAATGCGCCTGGTGTGGCGTACGCTCAACCCCATCAGTGTGGATGCCTGCTCTATCGTCATGTGCTTCGCCAGCAAGCTGTTCAGTACCTGCAGTCTCCCTTATTCCTTTTGATTCAATGTCACATTCTCCATAATGTGACATTCTTGCTGAACAGTTAACTACTGACACTTATGCTGAGCGACAACATATACGGCGGGGAGATAATGTACCTCTAGGGCGGGGGCGACGGCCCCAAAAGGGCGGTTGCAAAATGGACCACGCGCCACCTTCCATAGTGTTTGTAGGAACACGATGGAAGGTAAGAGAGGATGTACAAAGTGGAGATGTACGCGCGGGTGAGACGGGCCTGCATGGTGGAGGGTATGAGTGTCCGGGAAGCGGCGCGGGAGTTCGGGCTGCACCGGGACACGGTAAGGAAGATGCTCCAGTATTCAGTGCCGCCGGGGTATAGGCGGAGGAAGCCGGTGAGAAGGCCAAAGCTTGAGCCGTACGTGGGAGTGATAGAGGGGATACTGGAAGGAGACAAGGTAGCGCCGAAGAAGCAGCGTCACACGGTGAGGCGGATCTTCGAGAGGCTGAGGGAGGAGCACAACTTTCCTGGGGGCTACACCATAGTAAAGGACTACGTGCGGGAGCAGAGGCGGAGGATGCGGGAGATGTTTGTGCCCTTGAGCCATCCGCCGGGCCATGCCCGGTGTGACTTCGGCCAGGCGAAGGCGGTGATAGGAGGGGTGGAGCGGAAGATCCATTACTTCGTGCTGGACCTGCCCCACAGCGACGGATGCTATGTGAAGGCGTACCCGGCAGAGACCACGGAGGCCTTCTGCGATGGTCACGTGTCCGCCTTCACGTTTCTGGGAGGAGTACCACGGAGCATCCTGTACGACAACACCCGGCTGGCGGTGGCGAAGATACTGGGAGACGGCCGGCGGAAGCGTACAAGGGTATTCTGTGAACTGGTATCCCACTACCTGTTTGAGGACCGGTTTGGTCGTCCCGGCAAGGGGAACTACAAGGGCAAGGTGGAGGGGCTGGTGGGACATGCCCGTAGGAACTTCCTGGTGCCCATCCCTACCTATGGAAGCTTCGATGAACTGAACGCTCATTTGGAGGAGAAATGCCTGGAGCGGATGGAGAGGCGGCTCAGGGGACACAAGGAGACTATAGGAGAGCGGATGGCGCGAGACCTGGATGTCCTACTGCCCCTGCCGTCCACACCCTATGACGCCAGCGACAAGCATACGACCCGGGTCAGTTCCCTCTCATTGGTGAGGTACCGCACCAACGACTACTCGGTGCCCGTGGCCTACGGACACCGGGAGGTGCTGGTACGGGGATACGTGGACCGGGTGGTGATCAGCTGCGGTGCCGAGGTGATAGCCCGCCACAGTCGGTCCTATCAGCGGGACGACTACGTCTTCAACCCCATCCACTACCTGCCCCTCTTGGAGCAGAAGACGGGAGCGTTGGACCAGGCTGCGCCCCTGGCGGGCTGGGAGTTGCCTGAGGAGTTTGAGACCCTTCGCCGGCTGTTGGAGTCCCGTATGGGGAGAAAGGGGAAGAGGGAGTTCGTGCAGGTGCTCCGGTTGATGGAGAACTTCCGCAAGGAGGAGGTACACAAGGCTGTGCGTGACGCCCTGGATCTGGGAGCCATCAGCTTCGACGCCACGAAGCACCTGCTCCTGTCCAGGATAGAGGGTAGACCTCGTAGGCTGGACCTGACCCTCTACCCCCACCTACCCAGGGTCAGTGTGACCAAGACCCGTGCTCGTGACTACATGGCCCTTCTGGCCGGAGGGAGATCATGAGCGACAGGTCCACAGTACTGCTACAGCATCACCTGAAGGAGCTGAAGCTGCCCACCTTCCTAAGAGGGTGTCTAAAAAGGGCGTCGGTGGAGCGAAGCATAAACGTCTGTTAGGGAACGAAGTCCGTCCCTCCAACTCCAGACCCTTCGGCTTCACTCAAGGTGACATGGAGCGCTCGGGGTAACAAAGGGATTTATTAGACACACTCTAAGGGAGTACGACAAGATGGCGGCCCTGTGTGCCTCAGAGGGTGTGGACCACCCTGACTACCTGCTCAGGCTTTCTGAGCTGGAACTCATAGACCGCCATCACCGCATGGTGGAACAGAGAATCAGGGCAGCCCGCTTCCCCACCGTAAAGAGCCTGGACACCTTCGACTTCCTGGCTATCCCCTCGGTGAACAAACAGCTGGTCATGCAACTGGCACGGTGTGAGTACGTGGACCTCAGAGAGAACGTCATCGCCATGGGCAACAGCGGCACCGGCAAGACCCACGTGGCCCTGGGGCTGGGCCTGGCCGCCTGTCAGAGAGGGATCTCCGTGGGCTTCGCCACCGCATCCTTCCTGGTTCACCAGCTCATGGAGGCCAGCGACGACAGACGTCTCCTCAACCTCCAGAAGAAGCTCTCCCGCTTCAAGCTCCTCATCATCGACGAACTGGGCTTCGTTCCCCTCTCCAAGACCGGCGCTGAACTCCTCTTTGAGATCATAAGCCAACGCTATGAGAGAGGCTCCATCCTCATCACCACCAACCTCCCCTTCGACGAGTGGACGGAGGTCTTCGGCTCAGAGAGACTCACCGGCGCTCTACTGGACCGGCTCACCCACCACGTTCATATCCTCCAGATGAACGGCGAGAGCTATCGCCTCAAACAGAGCAGACAGGCCACACTCTAGCATTTCGTCGGCTCCTCCAATCCACTAACTCCCCCTCAATCACTCCCTCTGCTGCATCCCTACCAAAGCCTATGCCTACTGATATTTTCCCTGAACACTCAGACCTAGATGGTACACCGCTACTCCGCCGCACTGGCCCACTTTCGCGCCGCCCTTGATGTTTGTGTTTCCACAATCATCGGTGTTTCAGTCCCATCAGCTGTTTGTTTATCTCCTTCAGACGAACAATTCAACAGAAGCGGCAAGACCACAAGGGCTGCCAGAACCGTCGCAATCGTCACTTTCATTCGCACATCCTTGTCAACACCCATCAACCCGTCTGGTACATGGCGTAGATGGCCATGATGTCAAATGGGTGCGGAGCGCAGTCCGGTTCATCTAGCGTTCCGCTAGGAGGTACTTCGCCATCATAATTCATAACAGATCCTGGCACATTGGGGTGATGGAACTCATTATTTGGACAGAATTAGGGCAGAATTAAGTGAGAACTAAAATGTCATCTAGACAGGTCACGCGGGGCCAGCTGGGCTGACCAAGAATCCATGGAGGTAGTCGAATGCTCCTTGCCAAGGTAGGCAGAGAATTGTCAAGAAGTTTTACATAAATGAGAAAATCACGATATGCTCTGGCACACTGAACGATCGCGACCGAGAAATAAGATGCTCAGGAGGTATGTGAACGAAAGGGAACCCGACACAGTTAATGCAGTACGAAAAGCCGAGTTCGAGTCCACTACGGGTTCGTGCCTGAGTGGTGGACTAAAGGGTACTGAATTGCGAACTTTTCGGTGGGAGGTTCTTATATAAGCAGAACGGGAGCGGGTCTGACGACACCGGTCAGGCCCCACAGGCATCCCGCCTGCCGAAGTGGGAGGCTTTTCCATCTCCACCGTGGGCGGGCCTCGCTGCATTTGCGGGCGCGGGGCGGTCCAGCCCACGTGCATGCCCGTCCGTCTCTCGGCAGGTTTCAATGCGGGGGTCGGCCGAAGGATGACTACAGTGTCGCCGAGGCCAAAACTGTCCGATAGTATTCGCCTATCGGATATGCTCCCAAGCGACTATATGGTCGTATTCACTGACCCACTCTGGGGAGGCAAGCCACACTTGGTCAATCTCCCCTGGCAATTGCGCTGATTTTATTATTTCGACGATGTCTTCATTCTGCAGCCAGTCTGAACCATGACCGCAGAACTGAACTAGGAACAATTTCTCGCAGTGGGAATATTTTGCAAACTCATCAGCCGTAGCCCTTGCCGAGCGTTCAAACTCCGAGGCATATACAACCCTCGCCGTTTCGATTAACTCGCGGGTCTCGGATGGTTCGGAAGTTTCTGTTTCCTCGTTGACAACAAGACTGATGCCAGTTCCGTGAACAGTTTCATCCCTTTCATGAGGTAAAATGGGGCGGAAACGCCAAGGTACAGGCTCTTGGTTGCCAATGCCTCGTGGGGATTTCGCGGTAATTTGATTTGAAAAAACGATGTCGGCTATCTGTTCCGCAAACCTGCCAACCTCTCGTTTCTTTTTCATATGTACTGAACGAGCACACGCAATTGACTATTGGTCGATTTTGTGAGATAAGTCCGCAGGAGAATTAGGTTTCGTAGCGTCAGCCACATAGAAATCGCACACGCATTATGATGGCAAAAGCGCAAAAGGAGGGCTGGTGATGGGTCGTAGACACGTCTTGGGAATCATGATAGTGGTACTGGCATTAGTTACTATAGGATACGCGAAAACTGGCATCTTGAGCACAGATAGAACCTCGTCAACAACCGAGTCCACCCAGGGCTTAGATTCCGACGTGGTCAACCAGCTTCCCATGTCGAATGCGGCGGACGAAATTTACCGACTTTGGCAGTCAGAGGGATACCAGGACTTTGCTGGGCTCAGCTTCGACAACGAAACGTGGACGGTAGTTCTCTACTGGAAGGACGGGGCTCTCCCAAGTCAGATGGACACACTCGTTACCGAATTAAGAGAAACCGTCCCGATCCGTGTCGTGAATGCGACCTATTCCCTAGAAGAAATCCAAACAGAGTCGAAGCGGCTCCTTCAGCTTGGAACCGTGGATGGGGTGGATGTCAACGAAGCAGGCCCGAATGGGGACTTCTCAACCATAAAGGTGGGGATTGACATGAGTGGTGACCTAACATCGGAACAGAAGCTCGAGGAGGCCAGGCAGGCCATCACAAGTACCTATCCGCTCGAATTCAGGGTGACAGGGGAGCCAGTGAAATATCGATCCCGTTGGGACGATTCCGAACCTTTCTACGGTGGGGCTGTAATCGACCACCGTGTGAGTCTATGGGAGTACTTTTATTGCACAACCGGTTTCGCTGTGACAACCGATTCGGGCGAAGAAGGCATGCTGACGGCGGCACATTGCCATTACGGTTGGGACTTCAATACGCCCGAAGGTGATCTTTACGTAGGAACTGTCTCAAACCCTGGTTCTTGTACGAAGGATGCGAGCACTCTGTTAGGTGAAACGTATTCACCACGCGTTTATGTCGGCGATTGGGAAGGATCCTCTTCAGTCGAAGTCACCGGATGGGAGTATCCAACCGTTGGTCAGTACCTATACGTCTCCGGCGGAATGTCGGGTGAACACAGGGTCAGGGTAGAGTCCACCTTCCAGTACATTGACGGAGCGTGCGACCCGTATAGTACCGGGCCAGGCTTTTGGACGGAAGACCTAGAAGGTGATGGGTCAGCCGGCGAAGGAGACAGCGGCGGCCCAGTTATTCGCTACGTCACTAGCAGCACTGTGAAGGGCGTTGGCCTGATCAGCGCGGGAGATACAGACGAAGAGGCGGACTGCGAAGGATATGACGGCGGTAGGGATTGCTCTTCCCGGGTCTGGCACTCAAATCTTGGTTCTGCAATTAACGCCCTAGACGTTACTTTGCAATAACGTCAGACATCCAACTGCGGGGTGAGGTCTTCCGATTTCTCTCATCTGCTCTTGTCCTTAACAGAGAAACAAGTGCACCACAGCGTCAATGCAAAGGATTGGATTCCAAGAAGGACGTGGGGTCCACCACCTCATCTCTGAAGGGCCAATAATGGCAGCAATTGCCATTGCCTCTAGGCAAATCGAGAAGAGGATTGGGTCGCTACGGCTGTTGCTTTCAGAGCAATTGAAAAAAGGGTAGCGGGCGGTGAGATCGTACCCATCGGCGGAGGCATTGGTACAACGTCCCTCGAAAAAGACATGCAATATGGTACTGAACAGGAACAGTAAGGAACCTTTGACCAATTGCTTTTGAGAATACTATTCTACGCGATAACCGGTGTGGTGCTATCCTCCATGAGTTGGAGCACGATTTCACACTCCGCGGTTACCGGGGATTATGCGCTGTCGTTCATCTTACTTGGCATGATGTTCTACGTTGTAGGAAAATTCTTTGTGGATAGGTGGCGACCCGCGGACAGTCCGCAGGATTTTCATGAAACTAAACTTTGGAAGCTGCCGCAGACGACTACACTTGGGGGATTGTGGCTGCGAGTCGGACTAAACACTCTATTTAACATTGGCGTCTACTCGGGTCTATCGTTCGTGCTGGTGCTTACTACTACTGCTCACCCCGCGTTCATGACGCTGATGGGATCGCTTTTCCTGCTACGTATGCCTCACTTATACTGGAGCATGCGTAGCCGATACAAGCGAGAATCAATTGCGAATTCGGCAAATGAATCTCGCTGTGTTCTGATATATAGAGGTGGTTCTCGGATGGACGGTAGGGCCAGGTGGTTGATTCCGATAGGCATGGCAATAGTGGGAGCTGGTCTAGCTAGTGTAGGGTTGATCTTGAGTTGACGTGGCACCTGAAATCTAAGGCTTCACGCATCTGCGTCTCGTTTAGGAAATACGGAATTTCGCATCTGGGTGGACTCGTAGTACGACCCGTGTTTCTGGAGTTGTTTGGAACCGTAGCAATCTTTTTTACGGCATTTCTTGCATTGAATTTCAGCATCCAAAACTTCAGAATAGATGGAACGAGTATGGATCCCACGATAGTTAATGAGCAGCATATCGTTATCAGTAAACTGCCGTACATAAAGGTAAATTTTGGAGCCCTAAAGCAATTGAAGCCTTGGCGGAAGAAGTCCGAGGAGGGATACGACCTTTTCGTATTCATTCCTCCTAGCTATGGCGAGGTAATTGCATTCAACTATCCCTTGGATCCTTCTAGGGAATTCATGAAACGAGTCATCGGCTTGCCCGGCGATACTATCGAGATCGACAAGGGATGGGTCATCAGAAACGGCAAACAATTGGTTGAGCCGTATGTGCGAGAAAGTGACAAGCGCAGCATCAAGCCAGTGAAGGTGCCTGAAAACTCCTATTATGTGCTGGGTGATAATCGATCCGTGTCGAACGATTCACGTAACTGGGGGGCCGTACAAAAAGAATTCATAATCGGACGAGCTTGGTTCAGCTATTGGCCATCAGGCAGAATCCGTTTCATCCATTCTCTATGGTAGCTGGTAGGCGTCAAGCATTTCTGCCGCCTGTTGTCTCATTAGAATATGTTACCGAAGTTTCGCAGCTTCTAATTGACGCCCACCGACCCAATGTCAGCACATCGCACCTCATCAAACTCTCCGTGCTCGGCTGAGGTATAAAGGGCGGAGAGATAATGTGTCTGTCTCATAAATAGGTTGCAAATCGGGGCAGGAACTAATCGATTATGATTGGCGTTGGCGATTAGCGCCAGAAGCATAGGACCATCGGTATTTTGCAAGTGGGAGCTTCATATCCGGCGTGATGGCGTACCGAAGAGTTAACAACGACAATCATTCTTGCCGGCCTGTTGCCTCACCTAGAGATGTTACCGAACTGTTAGCCATTTCTAATTGACGCCCACGGGTCTGATGATGCCTAGTCGTTCCTCATCGATTTCACTCTGTGGGTCTGGAGCATACACGAGTTTGTTGGCCATCACACCTCGCCATTGTTTGACCCTACGTTGCAAGGTACGAAGCTGCCGCCGACTGTAACGGTCAGGATAGCGTCGAATGAGCCGATCCATCAGCTCAGAGGCCCCGACTGTCAAGCAACCGGGTCAGCCGGCGGCGCAGTTCTTCTATTTTCCGCTCCAATTCTTCACATGGATTCATCGCCCGTCTCCTGGCTGGTCTTGCCCTGGCACCTCTGGATGTCCGATGGCAGTTCGAGCTTCATTGTAGACCATTTCCCAAAACTCACTATAACTGATGACCAATTGGCATCTTATATCATCCCTACCTAACATAGGTTGTGCTACAATACCAACATTTGCAATCCAAACCACCAAGGAGAGTAACTAGTTTGGCTCAGTATTTGCCGCTGGATAGACCGCTGAGCGGCGGTACAGGAGGCCCAAGTCTGGCTGCGGCCTGTTTCGCATGACATTCCTCCAACATATAGCTCCTTATCTGCGGAGCTTTGTAACCGTCGGCTCCTTGTCCTTAGGATGCCTGCTTATAGCGTGGTTCATCTTCGGGGGTATTGTCCCCGCCTCGGCACAGGAGGCACCCGAATCAGCGACCGGAAAGAGTGCCAGCGAAGGTAGCAGTGATCTGGACCCGCCGACGGGTCTGAGTCCCGCGACCAACGATGAAGACATCATCGTCACCTTTGTACGAAGCGAGGCCCCCCACTACTACCAGTTCGAAGTTTCCCAGTCAGCCAGTGAGGATGGTACCTATACCGCTGTCAGGAGGGAAGGGGCCAGAGAGACGCCCATGGTCTTTGGGGACCTGGAGAGGGAGCAGTGGTACAAGGTGAGAGGGAGGAACTGCCTCACCCCCGATAGGACGGAATGTGGCCAGTGGAGTGGGTGGTCGGATGCGGTGGAGTTGGGCTACGACCCACCTTCCCAACAACAACAGAGCCGGGGTGCCAGCGAAGGTAGCAGTGATCTGGACCTGCCGACGGGTCTGAGTCCCGCGACCAACGATGAAGACATCATCGTCACCTTTGTACGGAGCGAGGCCCCCCACTACTACCAGTTCGAAGTTTCCCAGTCAGCCAGTGAGGATGGTACTTATTCCGCTGTCAGGAGGGAAGGGGCCAGAGAGACGCCCATGGTCTTTGGGGACCTGGAGAGGGAGTAGTGGTACAAGGTGAGAGGGAGGAACTGCCTCACCCCCGATAGGACGGAATGTGGCCAGTGGAGTGGGTGGTCGGATGCGGTGGAGTTGGGCTACGACCCACCTTCCCAACAACAACAGAGCCGGGGTGCCAGCGAAGGTAGCAGTGATCTGGACCCGCCGACGGGTCTGAGTCCCGCGACCAACGATGAAGACATCATCGTCACCTTTGTACGAAGCGAGGCCCCCCACTACTACCAGTTCGAAGTTTCCCAGTCAGCCAGTGAGGATGGTACTTATTCCGCTGTCAGGAGGGAAGGGGCCAGAGAGACGCCCATGGTCTTTGGGGACCTGGAGAGGGAGTAGTGGTACAAGGTGAGAGGGAGGAACTGCCTCACCCCCGATAGGACGGAATGTGGCCAGTGGAGTGGGTGGTCGGATGCGGTGGAGTTGGGCTACGACCCACCTTCCCAACAACAACAGAGCCGGGGTGCCAGCGAAGGTAGCAGTGATCTGGACCCGCCGACGGGTCTGAGTCCCGCGACCAACGATGAAGACATCATCGTCACCTTTGTACGAAGCGAGGCCCCCCACTACTACCAGTTCGAAGTTTCCCAGTCAGCCAGTGAGGATGGTACCTATACCGCTGTCAGGAGGGAAGGGGCCAGAGAGACGCCTATGGTCTTTGGGGACCTGGAGAGGGAGCAGTGGTACAAGGTGAGAGGGAGGAACTGCCTCACCCCCGATAGGACGGAATGTGGCCAGTGGAGCGGGTGGTCGGATGCGGTGGAGTTGGGCTACGACCCACCTTCCCAACAACAACAGAGCCGGGGTGCCAGCGGAGGTAGTAGTGATCTGGACCCGCCCACGGATCTGAGTCCCGAGACCAACGATGAAGACATCATCGTCACCTTTGAACGAAGCGAGGCTCCCCACTACTACCAGTTCGAAGTTTCCGAGTCGGCCAGTGAGGATGGTACCTATACCGCTGTCAGGAGGGAAGGGGCCAGAGAGACGCCTATGGTCTTTGGGGACCTGGAGAGGGAGCAGTGGTACAAGGTGAGAGGGAGGAACTGCCTCACCCCCGATAGGACGGGATGTGGCCAGTGGAGTGGGTGGTCGGATGCGGTGGAGCTTCCATTATACCAGCCTAGTGAGCCTAATTCTCAGAACAGTAGGAATTCCCCTGCCCCCCCGACTGATCTAAGTATAAGCGCCACCAATCAAAATATATGGGTAGCCTACACCCAAAGCGAGTCACCTCACTACTACGAGTTCGAGCTACATCGCTCTACTACTGAGAGCGGGACATACTCCAAGATCGCCACGGACGAAGATTCCGTGCCTCCTGCCCTTTTCAGCGGGGTGTCTAAAGGGTACTGGTACAAGGTTAGGGGCAGAAACTGCACCACCTCCAGCATAACAGACTGTGGGAGCTGGAGCGGCTTCACATCCGTCATATACCTTGAGCCCGATCCGCCCACCAACCTGAGCATCAGCGCCACCGACGACGACATACAGGTGACCTACACCCGCAGCGAGGATCCACATAATTACGAGTTTGAGCTACATCGCGCCACTACCGAGACCGGGACCTACTCCAGGGTCGCCACGGACGAAGACGCTTTCTCCCCCGTCTACTTCAACAACGAGAGCAAGGGGTACTGGTACAAGGCCAGGGGCAGAAACTGCGGCGCCAGCAGCACCACCTCCAGTATAACAGACTGTGGGGACTGGAGCAGCTTCACCTCTGTCATATACCTTGAACCCGATGAGCCCGATCCGCCCACCAACCTAAGTATCAGCGCCACCAATCAAAATATATGGGTAGCCTACACCCAAAGCGAGTCTCCCCACTACTACGAATTCGAGCTACACCGCTCTACTACTAGGACCGGGACCTATTCCAAGATCGCCACGGACGAAGATTCCGTGCCTCCTGCCCTTTTCAGCGGGGTGTCTAAAGGATACTGGTACAAGGCCAGGGGTAGAAACTGCACCACCTCCAGTAGAACAGGCTGTGGGGACTGGAGCAGCTTCACCTCTGTCATATACCTTGAGCCCGATCCACCCACCAACCTGAGCATCAGCGCCACCAACGACGACATACGGGTGAACTACACCCGCAGCGAGGATCCACATAATTACGAGTTTGAGCTACATCGCGCCACTACCGAGACCGGGACCTACTCCAGGGTCGCCACGGACGAAGACGAATACTCCCCCGTCTACTTCAACAACGAGAGCAAGGGGTACTGGCACAAGGCCAGGGGCAGAAACTGCGGCGCCGGCAGCACCACATCCAGTGGAATAGATTGTGGGAGCTGGAGCGACTTTACATCTGTCATATATCTTGAGCCCGATCCCCCCACCAACCTGAGCATCAGCGCTACCAACGACGACATAAAGGTGACCTACACCCGCAGCGAGGATCCACATAATTACGAGTTTGAGCTACATCGCGCCACTACCGAGACCGGGACCTACTCCAGGGTCGCCACGGATGAAGACGAATACTCCCCCGTCTTCTTCAACAACTGGAACAGGGGGTACTGGTACAAGGCCAGGGGTAGAAACTGCGGCGCCGGCAGCACCTCCTCCAATAGAATTGACTGTGGGGACTGGAGCAGCTTCACCTCTGTCATATACCTTAATCCCGACCCGCCCACCAACCTGAGCATCAGCGCCACCGACGACGACATACGGGTGAACTACACCCGCAGCGAGTTTCCCCACAAATACGAGTTTGAGCTACATCGCTCTACTACTGAGAGCGGGACCTACTCCGACATCGACACGGATGAAGACGAATACTCCCCCGCCTACTTCAACAACGTCGAAAGGGATTACTGGTACAAGGTCAGGGGCAGAAACTGCGGCGCCGGCAGCACCACCTCCACTAGAATAGACTGCGGGGGCTGGAGCGACTTTACCTCTGTCATATTCGTTCCGCCCATTATCTCCAACGTCCCTCCAACCTTCGACGAAGGAGCGACGACCACTCGCTCCGTGCCGGAGAACACGTCGAGCGGAACCTCTATCGAATCGGCGGTCTCAGCGTCGGACAACGATGACGACACCCTGACGTACAGTCTCGGAGGCACAGACGCCTCCAGCTTCAGCATCGTCTCTACCAGCGGCCAGCTGAGGACCAGCGCCTCTCTGAACTTCGAGACTAAAAACAGCTACTCGGTTACTGTCAGCGTCAGCGACGGGAGTCTCAGAGTCAGTATAAACGTCACCATCAACGTCACGGACGTCAACGAGCCGCCGGTCTTCTCCAACACCGCCATGGAATTCGACATCCCCGAGAACATCAGGGCGGTCGCCGACAAGTTTGCCGAGGATGAGGACAGCGCGGACCGCGTGACCTACACCCTTAGCGGGACAGACAACGACTTGTTCTCCATCGACGCCTTAGGCCTTCTTGAATTCAAAAGCGCGCCAAACTTTGAGAGTCCTGGGTGCGGAACGGGCAAAAACTTCAACACCTGCAAGATTACAGTCGAGGCCACCGGTGGCACGGCAGGCCCGCCCGACCGCCGCTTGTCGGCCTCCCAGAACCTCACCATCAACGTCATAGACTCAAACGAGCCGCCGGTCTTCACCTCCTCGGACAGCTTCTCCCCGGACGAGAACGACACAGAGGTGGGCATAGTGGCAGCCTCTGACCCGGACAGCGCTGACACCAGCATCACCTACGCCCTGAGCGGTACCGACGCCTCTCTATTCAAGGTCTCCAACCAGCAGACCGATGCCGGTCCTACAAGCTTCAGGAATGCGCCGGACTTTGAGAACCCTCAAGGCGGTGAGGATGACGACTCCAACGCCTACGAAGTTACAGTCACGGCGACTGGGGGCACGGCAGGCCCGCCCAACCGCCGCATGTCGGAGGCCCAGGACCTCACCATCAACGTCACCAACGTGAACGAGCCGCCGGTCATCAGTGGTGACAGTTTTGCAACATACTCCGAGAACGGTACCGGCTTCATAAGGGTCTACGCTGCCACCGACCCCGAGGGTGACACCATAGACTGGTCACTGCCGGATACGGACTTCGAGACGGACTGGGATGACTTCCGAATCTCAATGAACGGCATTCTCAGGTTCGCTAGCCCACCCGACTACGAGAACCCTCAAGGCGGTGAGGATGACGACTCCAACGCCTACAAGGTAACGGTCAGAGCCAGTGACGGGAATCTCAGTGACGAGATAGATGTCACCATCATCGTCACCAACGTGAACGAGCCGCCGGGGAAACCCTCCGCTCCGACCGTCACGTCAAGCGGAGGTACAAGACTGAGCGTCACCTGGTCGGCGCCGACAAACACCGGGCCGCCAATAAACGACTACGACGTTCAGTATCGTGTCAGTGTGAGTGGCCCATTCACCAGTGCCACTCACACTGACGCTGCGACCCATAAGATCATCTCTAACCTGGATTCGGGCACTTCCTACGAGGTACAGGTGAGGGCGAAGAACGCCGAGGGAACAAGTGGCTGGTCGGAATCCGGAACTGGGTCTACAGACTCGCCTGTTGTGAACATTGCGCGCCAGGGCGACACTGTAACCGAAGGTGATGAGGTGAGGTTCACCCTGGTTGCAATCCCTGCTCCGACCGCTAAACTCACGGTCAACATCAGTGTCGGTCGTTCCATGGGAGGTGATTTCCTCACCGGCACCATACCGAGTACGATAGATATCACGATGGGGAGCACCACGGTGGATTTGGTTCTTCAGACGGAGGACGACACCATGGACGAGGCAGACGGGATCGTAGTTGTGGTGGTCCAACGCGGCGTCGGCTATACGGTCGGTAGTAATTCTTCAGCCAACGTGACCGTTCTGGACAACGACCTGCCGAGACCTCCCGAGCCCGCAGGTGCCTCCGCAAGGTCCTTGAGCAATGAATCCGTGACGGTCGGGTGGAACTACAGGAGCGGGACTAAGGTGTACAATGTCCAGTACCGTAAGTCTGGCGGGGTCGGCTGGAGGACGGGTTTGGTGAATTTCATCCTGCCGGATTCCATAGCCAATCTCGCAACTGTAACAGGCCTCGAGTGCGAGACCAGGTATAGATTCCAAGTACGCGAATGGGGCGACGGCATTACCTACCGGAATACATGGGGACCATTCACGCCTGTCTTTTCCGCGACCACCGGCACCTGCGAACCCGTAACCCCGACGCCTACACCAACACCCACTCCGCCTACGGATGTTGTGTACGCACCACTGGTGGAACCGCCGGGGCACTCATTCCTTTGCCGTGGATTTCCGTGGACGCCCTTTTACCGGGAGACACATCCCGGTCAACGAGTGATATCCCCTGACGGGCGACACGAGGCGCAGGTTGAACTCTCTTCCACCAGGCTGGACATCCCTCACAACAGCTACTGTATCGAGGCTAGGTTCATGTCAAAATCCACCCCAGGGGCAGACCGGATCGAATGGAGGGGAAAGCTGTACAAGACTGAGCCGTTCCTGAACCTGGAAGGAGTTAACCCTGACGAGATAGGCCTCATGGACGTCCCTACACTCTTGAACCGCTACGAAGACAAGCCTCTGGAGGACGACACGCCTGTGTTTTCTTCAGCCCCAACATTGGTGTGCGAAACGTGTAGAGGGGGTACGATTCAGTCCTACCAAGGCATCGTGATCACCAATTTCATTAAAACCCCGACCATATACGCAATTGGTGAAAACACGTTTACCGTGGAGGACGCCCCGGTCCCATTGCGGTCTGAAGTGGAGTGGAAGATGCCCGTTGCGGGTCTTATATGTAAGAGCGGCTTTGACTGCCTGGTTCAACTGATCAGCACGATTGAACAGGAGTTATCTGAGGACATTGACACCAGACTGCTTGGCGACTTGATCAAACAGATTGCTGTGTGGTTTAACGAAACCTAGGAGGGGTGAACCGAATGAGAAGGAGACCATTGGTTGTCGGAATCGCGATCTTCATCGCAACGGCGGCGGTCGGTGTAATGGTGCTGTTGTTTAACGGTTCAGACGGGTCCATCCGGGTAAGTGCGGCCGAGGCATGCAATCTCATGGATACGCCGTATGACGCCCTGCTGACAGGTACGACACCGTTCGGGGAAACAAGAGCAGAGATGCGATACTCAGGAAGTGACGAACATGTCGTGATGGCGACGACTGACCATGATGGCGTCCTCTTCGGCAAAGCTGAACTGATCATCAAGAATCGCACTTTGTACTCACGCGAAAGCATTCCTGGCAACGCACAGGTCTATGGCGAATGGCTCGTCCATGACGCTGACGTTCCACGTTCCCTCTCACTGTCATGTCTGGATCCCAGCAGCTTCGAGGACGGCGCCTCCGGTTCGTCGGATGAGCCGCACTTCACCTCCGAAAGGTTCATTTCTGAAGGCCACGGCGCCGAGCGACGAGAGTACTGGGTCGATTCCACAGGACGCCCTACACGAGCTCGCACGACCATTTTCCCACCGGAATATGATGGAGTGTCAAATACGGTGACCATCGTAACTGAGTTCACGTACTCCGGCTACGGCGAGGCCAACGTCATCGAGGCTCCATGCGCCGGCGCGGCGCCGGACGAGGCCGACAACCCCGCTCTCATGCGGGATTGCGTTGAGTTGCTGAGGTTGAAGGATGCCCTCCGGGGCACGGCCACCCTCAACTGGAGTGTGGATACGGCGATAACCAGCTGGGACGGTGTGACGGTGGGAAGCACTCCTAATCGTGTGACTAAGCTGCTGCTGTCCGCTGAGAGCCTAACGGGAATCATCCCGTCATCGTTGTATTCGTTGGATGAGCTTACACACCTGAACTTCAGCAACAACTCGCTGACGGGTGAGATACCAGAGCAGATTGGCCGACTCTCCAACCTGGAGGAGTTGCGGCTGTCAGGGAACTCGTTGACGGGGTGCATCCCCTTGTCCCTGAAGGACGTGGCCACCAACGACCTTAGTTCGCTCAACCTTCTCTATTGCCACCCACCTAAGCCCGAGAACCTCACTGTCGGCACGATTGGGGAGACCAGTGTTTCTATAAGCTGGGATGCGGTGACCAACGCAAGCAAGTACCGGGTGGAGTACGTACCCGGCGGGGGAGGGCAGGTGGTCACAGACGACGATACAATCACGGGCACGACGCACACGGTGGACGGACTGACCTGCGAAAGCGAGTACAGGTTTCTGGTAAGCGCCTACACCAGCGGCACGCAATACGATGAAGGGTGGAGCGATGCAACGTGGCTATCTGAGAGCACCGCAGAGTGCATGTCTCCGGTGTTTGACGAATCCGAATACACCTTTGACTTGGCAGAAGACGCGTCAGTATCTGACCCCGTGGGCACGGTATCGGCCACACATCCTGACGACGACACCATTGAATACACCATCACTTCAGGGAACATGGGGAACGCCTTTGCCATCGGGGCCAGCACTGGAGCCATCACCGTGGCTGGTACGTTGGACTACGAGACCACGCCCAGCTACACCCTGACGGTACAGGCGGAGGACGACGACGGAGATACAGACACCGTCATCGTGACTGTCACCGTGACCGACGTGGCGGAGGACCCACCGACTGCGCCGGCGGGGGTTGACGCGACCTTGGATGCTGGAACCTTCACCCTGACCTGGGACGAGTTGGCGGGGGCCGCCAAGTACGAGGCCCAGCACAAGACCGACGCTGCGGGTTCCATGTGGACGGCCCTGCCGGAGACAACGGCCCTCACCCAGACATACACCCCCGTTGGTGGAGAGGAATGCGGGACCACCTATCAATTCCGGGTGAGGGCCTACGGGGACGGGGTGACCCACGTAGCCGATTGGGGTCCGGAATCCGGGGAGGATTCGGTGACTACTGCTGACTGCAACGTGGAGCCAGAGTTCGACTCAGCCACGTACTCCTTCACAGTATCCGAGGACGTTGAGGAGGACGATGACGTAGGTACGGTGACGGCTACGGACGAGGACACGAGCGACACCCTGACCTACAGCATCATCATTGGCAACGAGGATGGTAAGTTCGACATTGACGACGAGAGTGGAGAGATTACTGTGGCCGGAGAGTTGAGCCACACCACTTCGCCGACCCATACCCTTACGGTGGAGGTGGATGACGGGAACGGAGGAACGGATACAGCCACGGTGACAGTCAACGTGGCCTCCATTTGCGAGAACGGTACGGTTGTACCCGACCCAAGCGACAATCCGGGCTTGGTAGCGGACTGCAAGATTCTGTATGCGGCCCGGGAAACCTTGGCGGGGACTGCTTCACTGGATTGGGACGGAGACACCGCCCTGAACAGCTGGCAGGGAGTCACGGTCCTCGGAACTCCCAAACGGGTGTGGCGCCTGCGTATGGCAGATCAAGGCTTGGACGGGAGCATCCCGGCGATCCTGGGAAGTCTCAGTGCACTGCGCCGCATCGACTTCGACGACAACAGTCTTACCGGGGAGATACCGGAAGAGTTGGGGAACCTCTCCGAGCTGACCCACCTCTACCTGTACAACAACAGCCTAACAGGGGAGATTCCGGAGGAGTTGGGGAACCTCTCCAAACTGGTGGTACTCTACCTGGAGAGGAACCAGCTCAGCGGCAGCATCCCATCAGCAGTGGGCAACCTGGACAAGCTGGACCAACTGGTGCTCAACCGCAACAGCCTTAGCGGCAGCATCCCTGCGGCCCTGGGGGACATGAACAGCCTGACGGAGTTGTGGCTCAGGGACAACGATCTGAACGGCAGGATTCCGCTGAGCCTGGGACGGCTGAATCTGGAGTACGTCTATCTGTCGGGGAACACCTTCCACGGCTGCTTCCCTCACAACTTCCGAGACGTGGCCAACAACGATCTGGACCGGCCCGACCTATACTGGATCTATGATTGCCCCAACGCCGCCCCTGACTTCGCCGAGAATTCCTATTCGTTCTCCGTATCAGAGGATGCGTCCTCCGACGACATCGTGGGCAATGTGTCTGCAGAAGACCCCGACGGGCGAACGGTCATCTACTCCATCAGAGCGGGGAACGCTGACAGCAAGTTCGAAATCGACGACGAAACCGGGGAGATCACGGTGACCGGAACCCTGGACTACTCTGAAACCTCCTCCTATACCCTCACTGTACAGGCCCAAGACGCCCAGGGTACTTCCTCCGAGGTCACCGTGGAGGTCGAGATCTCCGAAGCATCCTTTTAAGTACGCGGGTCCAAATGATACGGTGAAGGTGCTCGTTCTGAGGCCTATTCATTTCCATTTTCCTGAGCATTTCATTGGTTCCCTAAAAAGAAGAAGTTGTCGAATTGCGAAAGTAGATGGCTGATTAGCTCATCTCTTGCTCACAACTCTGATCAGAGTTGCTTGCTTTTCGTCGATTCATATCGACACCTCCAAACTGAAAGTTCGCAATTCGGTACGCTCTGGCCCACCGGGAGAAGCTCAAGACCACCGTGGTCGCCCTGGACCTGCACGACGGAGAGATCACCGACATCGCCGCATAGACGGCTCGCCCCAAGAGCCGCGCCACAAGGCCCCGCCATCCCTCTACCGGGAAACGGCGGGGCCTCGCTTCGTCTGGACGCAACACCCTTATAAAGGAAGGAAGGTCGTGAAGATACAGATAACCATGACGTTGGAAACTGCTCGCTCTGCGGGCAGCCCATCGCCCCCGGCGGACCCGCCATGCAGACCGCCTCGGTGGACATCATCGGCGGACGGGCGGTCTCAACCCCGGTGCGGTCCTACCACCTGAAGGGCCGCTGCTACGACGACGTGCACCGGCGGGAGTCCCTTCCGAACGCAGCATAGACGGCTCACACGAGCCGCTCACGAGGCCCCGTTGGTCCCATCGACTGGCGGGACTCGCTTATCGCCCAACCCCAAGCACTCTCATACAGGAGGGAGAAAGACATGAACCTCGGACAGTTCATCGACACATTCAAGGACGCCATCGCTCAGCGGGTGGTGGAGTCCTACCCGCCGCTGTACAGGCCCTCGGAGAACGGCGGCAAGCTCCCACGCCTGCTCCGCACCCCCCTGGGGGCGCAGGCCGACGCCATCCGGGGCGCGGCCCTCTCTCTCGAAGCCCACCGGGGCACCACCGTCGTCGGCGAGATGGGCACCGGCAAGACCTTCATCGCCGCCGCGGCCGCATACATGGCGGGCTTTCAGAGGATTCTGATAATCTGCCCGCCTCACCTGACCGGCAAGTGGAAGCGGGAGGTGGAGCAGACGGTTCCCCTGGCAAGGGCCGCCGTCGTCACCTCCATCACCGACCTGGAGAAGCTCAGACTCTCCATCGGCTCAGGGCCTCTGTTCGCCGTGATGAGTAGAGAGCGAGCCAAGCTCTCCTACCGCTGGAAGGCCGCCGTCATCGAGCGGTGGGCCACCTCCAGGGGAAAACTCATCAGGGACGAGGAGACGGGGGAACCCTTCCGGGTGCCCTGTTGCCCCGACTGCACGGCCCAGGTCGTGGACAAGGACGGCGTGCCCCTGACCGACGCCGACCTGAACCGCCGCAAGCGCACCTGCGCAGACTGCGGTTCCCCTCTCTGGCAGGCCGACAACTCCGGCCCCAAGAGATACCCGCTTGCGGATTACGTGAAGCACCACATGAGGGGCTTCTTCGACCTGCTTATCGGGGACGAGATTCACGAGTTTAAGTCTCGCGGCTCGGCCCAGGGCATCGCAGCCGGCGTCCTCGCCGACGCCTGCGGCAAGTCCCTCTCGCTCACAGGAACCCTTTTGGGCGGCTACGCCTCGACCATCTTCCATCTCCTCTACCGCTTCTCGCCTGAGATCAGGACGGAGTTCGGACGCTCCGACGAGCACCGCTGGATACAGCGCTACGGCTTCGAGGAGCACTCCATCGGCAAGCCCGACGACGACGCGGTGGAGGACGGCAGAAGCAGCAGACGCCGCAAGTACCACAAGGTGACCAGGGAGAGGCCGGGGCTGGTGCCATCGGCCCTGTTCCACCTGATACACAACACGGTGTTCCTCAGACTCTCCGATGTAGCCTCCGGGCTGCCTCCCTACGAGGAGCAGATACTCCTGTCCTCGATGGACTCGGAGGAGGACGGAACGGGCTACTCCCAGCGCAGCGCCTACAACCACGTGTTCGAGGAGCTGAGGAAGGAGCTGGCCGAGGCCCTCAAGTCCGGCTCCAAGCGGCTGCTCGCCACATACCTTCAGACCCTCTTGGCCTACCCGGACGGTTGCACCAGGGGGGAGACGGTCTTCGATCCCCGAAGCGGCGACGTCATCGTGCAGGTGCCGCCCCTGTCCGAAGACAAACTCTACCCGAAGGAGAAGGCGCTCATAGACCTGGTGGCGGCGGAGCGGATGGAGGGCCGACGGGTGCTGGTCTACGCCACGCACACGGGCACCAGGGACATCACCGAGCGGATGGACGACATCCTCACCCGGCACGGATTCCGGGTGGCGGTGATGAAGGCCGATGCCGTGGCCCCGGACAAACGGGAGGCGTGGGTCGCCGACAGGGTGAAGCAGGGCATCGACGTGTTGATATGCCACCCCAGGTTGGTGCAGACGGGTCTCGACCTGATCGACTTCCCAACTATTTGCTGGGGGGAGGTTGATTACAGTGTGTACGTCATGAGGCAGGCTTCCCGCCGCTCGTGGCGCATCGGCCAGACCAGGCCGGTGAAGGTAGTGTACATGAGCTACCGCAACACCCTCCAGGCCGACGCCCTGAAGTTGGTGGCCAAGAAGCTGCAAAGCTCCCTCGCCGTCGAGGGCGAGCTGCCGGAGGACGGGCTGGCCGCCTATGGCGACGACGGGGATGACCTGATGATGGCTCTAGCCCGCAAGCTTGTCCTCGACCACGATCGGGGAATCGTCAGCGGAGACGAGGAAGACGCCGAGACGGTGGAGCAGGTCTTCGCCCAGACCAGGGACTCCGAGGCCATCGCCGAGGAACTGCTGGTGGACGACGGCTGGAAGGTCGTCGAGGCGGAGCCGGAGACCTTGGGGGTCAATGGCAACGGCCATGACGACCTATTCGGCATCGGTCCGACGGTCGAGCTTGTTCCGTCCAATGGCCACCGTGCCAACGGGAACGGCCATTACGTCGAGGCCGACGAGCCGCAGCAGTCGCTCTTCTCCTGGGCGGAGTTCATGGCCGAGGAGCCGGTGAAGCCGAAGCGCCGCAAGCGCAAGGCTCAGCCCGCGAGCATTTCCATGTTCGAGTGGGCGCTGACTCTGGAACAGGAGCGGGAGAAGGAGACGGTCGGCGCGGGACGCTAGGTCGCAACACAAAGGAAAGGGGGGGAGGGCATCGCTGATCGAGCGATGCCCTCCCCCTGCACAGTCATGTATGCCGCCCTTTTGCGTTTCAACTCCGGCGGCGCAGGGACACCCCTCTGCGCGTCGCTATAGGTGAGTATGTGATCCTTTCTTGTTGCCGCAAACCGACGCAAAATGGTAGAATGCCAATCGTAGAATAGTGCATTAGAACACAGCGCAAAGGGAGTAAGGGATTTGGGCGTTTTCAACTGGCCCATCCGGCTGGACAGCATGGACGGCCAACGGTCGTTGGAGATAGAGGCGATGGTGGATACCGGGGCCAGCTACACCATCGTGCCCGCCAACCTGCTGCGGGATCTTGGGGTGTCGCCCATCGACAAGATCAGCCTCGTGCTGGCCGATGGGCGGCCTGTGGAGTACGACATAGGGCGCGCTATGGCCACCATTGACGGACGGACTGAGGCCACCCTGGTGGTCTTCGGAAATGACGACGCCCGCGCCCTGCTCGGGGCCTACACGCTGGAAGGGCTGCGCTTGGCGGTGGACCCGGCCCATGGCCGGCTGGTCCCGGCCACCACCGCCTGGGCGTAGAGCGAAGTCCGCCATTATTACAGATGAGGGAGAGTAGAACAATGTCCAACGCCCCGACCCTAGCCCAATCTGCCGTTAGCGCGACGCTGCGCTGGCGGCGTTTTTCTACCCCCCCCCCGACTTTTGCGGGCGGGAAGTCGGAAAGGCGGGCTCATGAGCGTGGCGGCGGGCGGCTTGGCCCGGTTCGGACTCATCGCGCTGCTGACCCTGGCGCTGGGAGCGCTGCTCCTCTCCCCGGCTAGTCCTGCCGGGGCGCAGTCGGGGTCGGGCACTGTGGACTACGACACCGACGGCGACAACCTGATCGAGGTTTCCACCCTGGCCCAGCTGAACGCCATCCGCTATGACCTGGTTGGCAACGGCACAGTGAACGTCGGCGACCAGGCCAACTATGATATCGCCTTCCCCAACGCGCTCGCGAGCATGGGCTGCGCCGCCACCTGCACCGGCTACGAGCTGACGACGGACCTGGACTTCAACACCGACACAGGCAGCGACTCCGGCGGCGCTGCGGTGATAGACGCCGACGACGATTACTACAACTTAGGCTCGGGCTGGGAGCCGCTGGGCGACAGCGGGCCGAACCCCTTCCGCACCACCTTCGACGGCAACAACTACACGATCAGCAACCTGTTCATCAACCGCACGGGCAACAGCGACAACTACATCGGGCTGTTCGGCCAGCTGGGCGGCGGCTCGGTGAGGCGCGTCCACCTGGTTGGCGCGAACGTAACGGGCAACAACGACGTGGGCGCGCTGGTGGGGCACATCACGCTGGGCACGGTGAGCCACAGCTCCTCCAGCGGGACCGTCTCCGGCGTGGGCAAGGTTGGCGGCCTGGTGGGGACTATCAACAGCACCCGAGGGACGGTCCAGTACAGCCGCTCCAGCGCCGTCGTTACGGCCACTGGCATAAGTGTGGGTGGCCTCGTTGGGTCCAGCAGCGGCCGTGTGCGGGCCAGTTACGCCACCGGCGCTGTCACTGGCCTTGGTGACGTCGGTGGGCTGTCGGGCTATTCTTCAACCAGTTTCTATGCCGTCTATGCCACGGGCGCCGTCACTGCCACAGGCGTCAGCAATGCTAGTGCTGGCGGCTTGGTTGGCGGGTCGGAAGGCGGTATCTACGCCAGCTATTCCACCGGCGCCGTCACCTCCGCCTCAGGCCACGCAGGGGGATTGCTAAAGCCGAGTGGCAGTGGCGCCTCGGTGGGCCACAGCTACTGGGACGTCACCACCACCGGCATCGCCGACGACAATAATGCGGATACCGGCGAGGGCAAGACCACCTCCGATTTGCAGTCGCCCACGCAGACCGACGGCTACGCGGGCATCTACGCCAACTGGAACATCGACGTGGACGCCGACAGCAATGTCGACGATCCGTGGGACTTCGGCACGGCCAGCGAGTACCCGGCGCTGAAAGCGGACTCGGACGGCGACGGCAGGGCCACGGCCTACGAGTTCGGGCGGCAGGGCCGCTCCGCGCCGTTGGTGGACTACGACGACGACAACGACGGGCTGATCGAGGTCGTAGACCTGGACCAGCTGAACGCCATCCGGCACGACTTGGATGGCAACGGGGACTCCACCCACGCCGACTACACCAGCGCCTTCCTCAACGCCGCCTCGGGCATGGGCTGCGCCGCCACCTGCCTGGGCTACGAGCTGGCGGACGACCTGGACTTCGACACCAACGGCAGCGGCACGGCCAACTCCGGCGATACCTACTGGAACACCGGCGCCGGCTGGACCCCCATCGGGGACCATCCGAACGGCACCGGCGCCGATGGGTACACCGCGGCCTTCGAGGGCAACGGCCACACCATCGCCAACCTGTTCATCAACCAGCCGGCAGTCGATAGGATGGGCCTGTTCGGGACCGTGGGCGAGACGGGGGTCCTCCGCAACCTGGCCGTGGTGGACGCAGATGTCACTGGCAAGCGAATGGTGGGGACGCTGGCCGGCTATGTGTGGGGAACGGTGAAGCTCAGCTACGCTACCGGCAGCGTCCATGCCGCGATATCGGCAGCGGGGGGATTGGTCGGGGTGACGAAACCGACCAGCCTGGTCAGCCAGAGTTACGCCGCCGTCGACGCCTCCGCCACTTTGGATGAGGTCAAGGCGCAGATGCAGACTGTCGGGACTGACGTTGGCGGGCTGGTTGGTCAATTGCAGGGAAGGGTGGAAGTCAGCTACGCTACCGGCAGCGTCTCCGGCCAGCAGCGCGTGGGCGGGCTGGTGGGCCAGTTCATAACTGGAGCAGTGGAGGCCAGCTACTCCACCGGGCGGGTGCAAGGCAACGACCGCCAGGGCGGGCTGGTTGGAAACGCAAGCCACGGCAGGTCAGCAGGCACGGTAACCAATAGCTACTGGGACACCCGCACCAGCGGCCAGACCAGCAGCGCCGGCGGCACGGGCAAGACCACCATCGAGCTCATGACGCCCACCGCCTACGGCTCGGGCTCGGACATCTACGCCAACTGGAACCTGGACCTGGACGGCGACACCAACAGCGACGACGATCCGTGGGACTTCGGCACGGCGAGCGAGTACCCGGCGCTGAAGGCGGATTGGGACGGCAACTCCGCCACCGCCGCCACTGCCGCCGAGTTCGGCTCCCAGGCGCGCACGGCGCCGATCTTTGCCGACGGGACCAGTGCGACGGTCGCCGTGGTGGAGAGCGCTCCGGCTAACCAGGACATCCCCGGCTCGCCGGCCGCGAGGGGCCCGGCTGCCGGGGACACGCTGACCTACGCCTTGAGCGGGACCGACGCCGGCCACTTCGACATCGACGCGGGCAGCGGTCAACTGAAGACCAGGGGCGCCCTGGAGCGCGCGGTCAAAACTTCCTATTCGGTAGTGGTAACCGCCACCTACGGCAGCGGAGCGTCGGACAGTATCACGGTGACCATCAACGTGGCCGTCGACTACGACACCGACAGCGACGGCCTCATTGAGGTTTCCAGCCTGGACCAGCTTGACGCCATCCGCCGGGACCTGGACGGGGACGGCGGCTCCACCTACGCCAGCTATGCCCGCGCCTTCCTGGACATGGCGGTGGGCATGGGCTGCCCCGACACCGACTTGGACGCCGACACGTCCAACTGCCTGGGCTATGAGCTCATGAGGAACCTGGACTTCGACACCCACGGCGACGACGATGCCGTTACCGACGCCGACACGTGGTGGAACGACGGCGACGGCTGGTATCCCCTGGGCGGCGCCGTCGTGCGCGGGGCCGCCAACCCCAAGTACGAAGCCATCTTTGAGGGCAACGGGTTCACCATATCCAACATGTTGATCAACCTGCCGAACCGCCAGGGCGTGGGCCTGTTCGGGGCGCTTGACACGGATGGCGTCATCCGCAACCTGGGCCTGGTCAATGCCACCGTTACCGCGAAGTCGGTTGTGGGGCCGCTGGCGGGCTTGGTCGCCGGCACGGTGGAAAGCAGCTACGTCACCGGCAGCGTCACCGGCAGCGGCAATAACGTCGGCGGGCTGGTGGGCAGCGTACCCGCCGGCGGCCGGGTCCTCCGCAGCTACACAACGGCCAGCGTCTCCAGCTCTGGCACTAGCGTCGGCGGACTGGCGGGCTTCCTCGGAGGAACAATTAAAGCCAGCTACGCTGCCGGCAACATCTCCGGCTCCGGCGCTAGCGTCGGCGGGCTGGTGGGCGAAGTCAATAGAGGAACGGTGACGGCCAGCTACGCCCGGGGCGAAGTGCAAGGCGCCAATCTCGTAGGCGGGCTGGTCGGGCGGCAGCGCGGCAGCGAGACAGTCACCAACAGCTACTGGGACGTCACCACCAGCAGCATCGCCGACGACAACGATCCGGAAACCGGCGTGGGCAAGACCACGTCCGAGCTGCAGGCGCCCACGCAGACCGACGGCTACGCGGGCATCTACGCCAACTGGAACCTCGACCTGGACGGCGATTCCAACACCGATGACGACCCTTGGGACTTCGGCACGGGCAGCGAGTACCCTGCCCTGAAGGTGGAGTGGGACGGCGACAACACGCCCAGCGCCTACGAGTTCGGACGCCAGGGCCGCTCCGCGCCGGCGGCGCCGGTGCAGCCGCCGGCCAACGCCCCGCCGACCTTCAACGCCGGGTACAACGCGTCGCCCAACATTGCGGAGGGCGCAACGGCGGTGGGAAGCTACGCCGCCACCGACCCGGACAGCGACTCACTGACCTACGCGGTGACCGGCACGGACGCAGGCGAATTCGCCATCTCCGGCTTGGGAGTACTGACCCTGAATAACGCGGCGAACCACGAGACGAAGGAGGACTACAGCATCAGCGTTACCGTGCACGACGGCAAGAACGCCGCCGGCTCCGCCGACACCACGGTGGACATCACCCTCGCGATCACGGTAACCGTTGACGACACGCTCGAGCCGCCAACGGTTCCCACGAGCGTCGGGATCGTCCTGGCGGTCAACGGGCTGACGGTCTCCTGGACGGCGCCGGTGATGCCACCCACCTACCCGCCTCTCTCGGACTACGACGTGCAGCACAGGGTGCGTACCAGCGCCGACGGCGACTCCGTTACGTGGGGCGCCTGGGTGGCCTTCGCCCACGTTGGAACCGGAACCACCGCCGCGATAACCGGCCTCGCCGCCGGGTCGACCTACGAGGTGCAGGTGCAGGCGAAGAACGCCGAGGGCAGCAGCCCATGGACGGCGGCCGTCAACGGCGTACCTGCGGCGCCGGTGGGCGTGAACGTGGACTACGACATGGACAACGACTCCTTCATCGAGGTGCGGACCCTGGCGCAGCTGAACGCCATCCGCTGGGACCTGGACGCCGACGGCGCCCCGGTGACGGCCAACGCCAACGACTACGCGCTGGCCTTCGCCGGCGCGGTGGCGGACATGGGCTGTCCCGACACCGACAGCGATGCCGCGACGCCCAACTGCCTCGGCTACGAGTTGGAGGCGGACCTGACCTTCGACGAGAACGGCGACGGCCAGATGACCGAGGCCGGCGACCCCACCTACTGGAACGGGGGGCTGGGCTGGGACCCGATCGGCGGTAACGGGAGCCCCTTCGTGGCCGGGAAGGAATTCCAGGGCAACGGCCACACCATATCCAACCTGTTTATAGACCGGCCCACTGAGAACTTTGTGGGGCTGTTCGGGAACCTCGAAGGCTCGATCAGCAAAGTGGGGCTGGAGCTCGTCAGCGTGCATGGCCAGGACAAGGTCGGCGCGCTGGTGGGGCTCAACGAGGGCGAGGTCTACTGGAGCTACGCCGCCGGCATCCTGGTGCAGGGCAGGAACAGGGTCGGCGGGTTGGTGGGGGAGAACGGCTGGAGGGACGGCGGCAGCAGCAATGCCGGCCTCATCAGGGGCAGCTACTCCACCGTCAACGTCATCGGCAACGAAGAGGTCGGCGGTCTGACCGGCTACAACAACAGGAATAGCGAAGTCACCGCCTCCTACGCCCAGGGGGGCAGTGTCAGCGGTAGTGAAAAGGTCGGCGGGCTGGTCGGCGCCGCCTTCAGGGGCTCCATCCAGCAGAGCTACGCCGCCGCCCAGATACGCGGCGGCAAGAAGCGCTTCCACCCCCTCCAGGGCTACAACGAGGGCAATACGAACAATACGCCGGTGACCGACAGCTACGGTGACCATACCATCTTCGGCAGACTCGTCACCAATTTTGGCAAGACCACGTCCGAGTTGCGAACGCCGGCGCAGACCGGCGGCTACGCGGGCATCTACGCCAACTGGAACGTGGACGTGGACGGCGACAGCAACCCCGACGATCCGTGGGACTTTGGGACGTCCACCGAGTACCCGGCCTTGAAGGTGGACTTCAATGGAGACGGCGCCGCCACCGTGCACGAGTTCGGCAGTCAGGGCCGTTTGCCGCCGGTGGTCCAGTTCTCCAACGAGAAGCCGGCCTTCGACGACGGACAGTCCACGACGCGGACGATCGCTGAGAACGCACTTGCGGGGGCGGCTGTGGGCGCTCCCGTGTCCGCGACGGACCCGGACAAGGACAGGCTGACCTATAGGTTGGTGGGAACCGACGGCGCGAATTTCACAATAGATGAGACCACCGGGCAGATCAGGGTCAGGACCGTTCTCGACTACGAGACCACGACGAGCTACACCGTCATCATCGAGACGCTCGACGGCGAGGACGATAAGGGTATCCCGGATAGCTATTTTGATGCAGGCGTGGATGACACCATCACCGTAACCATCACCGTCCTCAACGACGCCGCCGAGACGGGGTCGGGGTCGGTGGACTACGACACGGACGGAAACGGGCTGATCGAGGTCGACAGCCTGGCGAAATTGAACGCGATGCGCTGGGACATGAACGGCGACGGCGGCTTCACGCACGCCGATTACCTGACTGCGTTCCCCACTCCGGAGGAAGGCATGGGGTGCCCCACGGTTGACCACGACCTGGACGGCGGGGCAGCCGGCGCCGCTGCGCGGGTCGCCGCCGGCGGCGCCGACGGGTCCTACACGGCCCCCCAGTTCACGTGCAAAGGCTACGAGCTGACGGATGACCTGACCTTCGACGAGAACACCGACGGCGCCATCACCTCCGCCGACGCCGCCTATTGGGACGGAGGGGAGGGCTGGGAGCCCATCGGCGACGACGCCAAAGAGGACGACGCCCAGCGGTACAACGCTGTGTTCGAAGGCGGCGGCCACAGCATATCCCGCCTGTTCATCAACCGTCCGGGCAGCGATTACGCAGGGCTGTTCGGGGCCATAGGACCGCACGGCTCTATTCGAAACGTAGCGCTCCTGGACGCGGACGTAACCGGCAGGAGGTCTGTGGGCGCACTGGCGGGGATGGCCTACGGCATAACCGCAAGGGTCTACGCCACGGGCAGCGTCAGTGGGTCGAAGGCCGGTGGACTGGCGGGCGAGCTCGGGGGGTACGTCTCGACTAGCTACTCCAACGTCGCCGTATCCGGCTCCGGCAACTACGTGGGGGGGCTCGTTGGCCTCGCCCAACACGCCGCCGTCATCAAGGCAAGCTACGCCCGGGGAGCAGTGGCTGGGGGCAGCCATGACTTCGTCGGCGCGCTGGTGGGCAGCAACGACGGCAGCATCACGGCGAGCTACGCTGTAGGGCTCGTATCCGGCACTGGCGGCGACCGCGGGGGACTCGTGGGCGCCAACAGAAGAGGCACGATTACCGACAGCTACTGGGACGTCACCACCACCGGCATCGCCGGCGACAGCGACGCCGCCACCGGCGTGGGCAAGACCACGTCCGACCTCCAGACGCCCACCGCCTACGGCTCCGGCTCGGACATCTACGCCAACTGGAACCTCAACCTGGACGGGGACGCTAACACAGACGACGACCCGTGGGACTTCGGCACGACGAGCGAGTACCCGGTCCTCAAGGTCGACTTCGACAACGACAAGGCGCCCACGTTCGCCGAGTTCGGCGCACAGCCCCGCTCGGCCCTAACCCCTGCCCAGGTGACCAACGGGCAGCCGGTGTTCCCCGCCATTATCGCTGCGTTCACGCCTGCTGAGGGCCAGACTGCGGCGGGGACGGTTCCGGCGGCGACGGACCCGGATAACGACTCGCTGACCTACGAGATGATGTCGGGCGCAAGCGACGGCGATCACGCCCTCTTCAACTTCAACGCCGGCACGAGGGAGCTCACCTTCAAGACTGCCCCGGACTACGAGTTTCCTCCGTTGGGGAAGACGACCTACACGGTCAAGATCCGGGTGCGGGACAGCAAGAACGCCGTCGGCACGGCGGACACGGCTTGGGACACCACGGCAACGGTGACGATCAACCTGCAGAAAGCGGTCGCCGGCGCCAACGGGAAGCCCGTGTTCCCGGTTATCGATGCGTTCGAGCCTGATGAGAACCAGACGGCGGTGGGGACGATTCCGCAGGCGACGGACCCGGAGAACGACTCGCTGACCTACGAGATGATGTCGGACGCAGGCGACGGCGACCACGCCCTGTTCACCTTCGTCCCGGGCACGAGGGTTCTCACCTTCAAGGCTGCCCCGAACTACGAGGCGACTCCGACGAAGACGACCTACACGGTCAAGATCCGGGTGCGGGACAGCTTGAACGCCGGGGGCACGGCGGACACTGGGTGGGACGACACCGTCACGGTGACGATCAACCTGCAGAACGTGAACGAAGCGCCGACGTTCGGGGTTGTCGGGCCGTACACGCCTGATGAGAACCAGACTGCGGTGGGGACGATTCCGGTGGCGACGGACCCGGACGCAGGCGCCACGCTGACCTACGAGATGATGATGGGCGCAGGCGACGGCGACCACGCCCTGTTCACCTTCGTCCCGGGCACGAGGGTTCTCACCTTCAAGACTGCCCCGAACTTCGAGAATCCTCCGTTGTCGAAGACGACCTACACGGTCAAGATCCGGGTGCGGGACAGCTTGAACGCCGGGGGCACGGCGGACACTGGGTGGGACGACACCGTCACGGTGACGATCAACCTGCAGAACGTGAACGAAGCGCCGACGTTCGGGGTTGTCGGGCCGTACACGCCTGATGAGAACCAGACTGCGGTGGGGACGATTCCGGTGGCGACGGACCCGGACGCAGGCGCCACGCTGACCTACGAGATGATGATGGGCGCAGGCGACGGCGACCACGCCCTGTTCACCTTCGTCCCGGGCACGAGGGTTCTCACCTTCAAGACTGCCCCGAACTTCGAGAATCCTCCGTTGTCGAAGACGACCTACACGGTCAAGATCCGGGTGCGGGACAGCTTGAACGCCGGGGGCACGGCGGACACTGGGTGGGACGACACCGTCACGGTGACGATCAACCTGCAGAACGTGAACGAAGCGCCGACGTTCGGGGTTGTCGGGCCGTACACGCCTGATGAGAACCAGACTGCGGTGGGGACGATTCCGGTGGCGACGGACCCGGACGCAGGCGCCACGCTGACCTACGAGATGATGATGGGCGCAGGCGACGGCGACCACGCCCTGTTCACCTTCGTCCCGGGCACGAGGGTTCTCACCTTCAAGACTGCCCCGAACTTCGAGAATCCTCCGTTGTCGAAGACGACCTACACGGTCAAGATCCGGGTGCGGGACAGCTTGAACGCCGGGGGCACGGCGGACACTGGGTGGGACGACACCGTCACGGTGACGATCAACCTGCAGAACGTGAACGAAGCTCCGACGTTCGGGGTTGTCGGGCCGTACACGCCTGATGAGAACCAGACTGCGGTGGGGACGATTCCGGTGGCGACGGACCCGGACGCAGGCGCCACGCTGACCTACGAGATGATGATGGGCGCAGGCGACGGCGACCACGCCCTGTTCACCTTCGTCCCGGGCACGAGGGTTCTCACCTTCAAGACTGCCCCGAACTTCGAGAATCCTCCGTTGTCGAAGACGACCTACACGGTCAAGATCCGGGTGCGGGACAGCTTGAACGCCGGGGGCACGGCGGACACTGGGTGGGACGACACCGTCACGGTGACGATCAACCTGCAGAACGTGAACGAAGCTCCGACGTTCGGGGTTGTCGGGCCGTACACGCCTGATGAGAACCAGACTGCGGTGGGGACGATTCCGGTGGCGACGGACCCGGACGCAGGCGCCACGCTGACCTACGAGATGATGATGGGCGCAGGCGACGGCGACCACGCCCTGTTCACCTTCGTCCCGGGCACGAGGGCGCTCACCTTCAAGAATGCCCCGAACTTCGAGGCGAAAGACAGCTACACGGTCAGCATTCAGGTGCGGGACAGCTTGAACGCCGCCGGCGTTGGGGACACGGCCTGGGACGACACGGTCGTGGTGACGATCAACCTGCAGGACGTGAACGAGGAGCCGGAGTTCATGTCGCCCGCCACCACGGACGTGGATGGAAACCCGGTGCCGCCGGCGCCCATCGCCACGGACACGCGGAGCTTCCGCGAGGATGCGGCGGCGGACGCGGCCATCGGCGCCCCCGTCGCGGCCACGGACCCCGACACCGAAGTCGACCCCCTGGACACACTGACCTACGCCTTGGCCGCCTCCGGGGACCATGCGTCCTTCGCCATCGACACCGCCACCGGGCAGCTGAAGACCAAGGCGGGAGTAACCTACGACTACGAGGCGAAGGACACCTACACGGTCACGGTGACCGTGCATGACGGCAAGAACGCCGCCGCCGCCGTGGACGCCGCCGTGGACGCCACCATTGATGTGACCATCAACGTAACGGACGCGCTCGAACGGTGGACCCCGCCCACCAATATGCACATCGACGTGGTAACGCTGGCCAACAGGATCAGGGTCACTTGGACGGCCCCCGCGGCGGCGGATAACACGGGCAAGCCGGCCCTCACCGGCTACAAAGTGGAGTGGAGGCAGAAGTACAGCGCCAACGCTGCCTGGGCGCCGGACTGGGTCGACTTCCCGCGCAGTGGCCTCGGCACGACCACCGATATCACCACGTACACTGTTAATGCTGCCGATGGCACGCCCACAACGCATACCGTTGCCACGGGCGGCGGGCGCATCCATGAGGTGCGGGTGTGCTCCCTGAACGAGGACGGGGCGAAGAGCGCGGACAATCCGAAGGCGGAACAGTGCGGCAGCTGGACCGGCAACGCTCTGCCGGCCTTCACGGAAGGCACAGAGGCGTCGCGCAGCGTGGCGGAGAACACCGCCGCCAACACCGACATCGGCCTGCCCGTCGGGGCCGCGGACTCCGACGCAGGGGACACCCTGGTCTACTCGATGACCCAAGGGACACACAGCGCGAAGTTCACGATAGACACCGCCACCGGCCAGCTGAAGACCAAGGACCCGCTGGACCACGAGACGGCGGGCTCCTACGATGTCTATGTGAAGGTGAACGACGGAAACAACGGCATAGACGGAATCATGGTGACGATCACGGTCACCGACGTAAACGAGCCGCCGGCGTTCGACGACGGGGCCGGCCCCACAACCCGGAGCGTGAGCGAAGGCGCGGCGGCCGGGGACGCCATCGGCGACCCGGTCGAGGCGACAGACCCGGACACCAAGGCCGACCCCCTGGACACGCTGACCTACGCGCTGGACACCACCACCGGCGACCACGCTAACTTCGAGATCGATACGGGCACGGGCCAGCTGAAGGTCAAGGACGCCCTGGACTACGAGACGAAATCCAGCTACACCGTCACCGTGCAGGTGCGGGACAGCCTGAGCGCTGCGGGCGTGGCGGACACGGTTTGGGACGACACGATCGTGGTCAACATCTCGGTCGGCGACGTGAACGAGGCGCCGGTGTTCACCGCCGGGGCGGGCCCGCTCAACCGCAGCGTGGCAGAGAACGCGGGCGCCAACGCCAACGTGGGCCTTCCCGTCCCGGCCACGGACGTGGACGACGGAGACTCGGTCACCTTATCGATGAGCGGCACGGGCGCGAACCTCTTCAGCATCGACTCCAACGGACAGATCAAGGCTAAAGCCTCGCTGGACTACGAAACGGCGGTCTCCTACGCGATCACCGTCACGGCCACCGACACCAGCAGCGCGACGGACACGATCCTGGTGAACATCAGTGTCACCGACGTGGACGAGCCGCCGACCGCCCCAACGGGCGTCGAGGCCGGTGGGATAGCCAACGGGCTGCGGGTCACCTGGACGGCGCCGGTAATGACGAACAAGCCGGCCCTCGAAGGCTACGACGTGGAGTACGCCCTGCGCACCGCCGTCGCCGTCGGCGCGACCCCGGCAACCTGGGGCGCCGCGACCACAAGCGCAATCGGGGTCGTGGAAGCCTACGAGATAACCGGCCTCACCCCGGACTCGACCTACCGGGTGCGGGTGCGGGCCGAGAACGGCGAGGGCAAGGGCACCTGGTCGTCGTACGTCAACGGCGTGCCCAACGAGCCGCCCCTCATCAACGCGGCCCCGTCCTTCAGCGACGGCGCCAGCACGACGCGCAGTGTGGCGGAGAACACCGCAGCCGGGACCGCCATCGGCAATCCCCTGACGGCCACGGACGCGGACGCCGGGGACACGCTGGTGTACGCCATCGACGGCGCCACCGGCGACTACGCCCACTTCGCCATCGACACGGGCACGGGCCAGCTGAAGGCCAAAGGCGCCCTGGACTACGAGAGCGGGACGACCAGCTACTCGATCACGGTGACCGTCTCCGACGGCAGCGGCGGGGCGGACAGCATCGACGTGACCATCACCGTCACCAACGTGAACGAGAAGCCGGCCTTCCCCGCCGGCGCCCAGACGCTCACGCCGAACGAGAACCAGACCGCCGCGGGGACCGTCACGGCCGCCACCGACCCGGAGGGCGACACGCTGACCTACCGGATGCTTCCCGACACCGGCGACGACGACTCCTTCAACTTCAACGCGGGCACGAGGACGCTCACCTTCAAGACTGCCCCGGACTTCGAGGCGAAGGACACCTACACGGTCAGCATCCAGGTGAAGGACAGCAAGAACGCCGCGGGCGCGGCGTCCCTGACCTGGGACGCCACGGTCGTGGTGACCGTCGACGTCCAGGACGTGAGCGAGCGGCCGTCGGCGCCCACCGGTCTCGGGGTACTCGCGGCGGCCAACGGGCTGCGGGTCTCGTGGACGGCGCCGGACATGACGGGCAAGCCGCCCGTCACCGGCTACAAGCTGCACTACAGCCGGCGCGATTTCGCCGCGGGCCCCGGCCAGTGGGGTAACTGGGTGGACCACGCCCACGCCGGGACCGGGACCTCGACCACGATAACCGGCCTCACCGCCGGCGATACCTACCGGGTGCAGGTGCGGGCCGCCAACGACGACGGCGACGGTTCCTGGACGTCGCCTGACACCGGCGTGCCCACCGCGCCGCCCGTCAGCAATGCCGTCCCGGTCTTCACCGACGGCGCCAGCACGACGCGCAGCGTGGCGGAGAACACCGCAGCCGGGACCAACATCGGGTTGCCCATAGCAGCCACCGACGCGGACGCTGGGGACACGCTCGTTTACGCCATCGACGCCACCACCGGCGACCACGGCCACTTCGCCATCGACTGGGCCTCCGGTCAGTTGAAGACCAAGAGCGCCCTGGACTACGAGAGCAATAACCGCTACACCGTCGTCGTGACCGTCTCCGACGGGAACGGCGGGACGGACAGCATCACCGTGACCATCGACGTCACCGACGTCGCGAACGAGACGCCGGGAGTGGTCCCGCCGCAGGCCAACCGCGCCCCGGCCTTCGACGAGGGATCGAGCGCCAGCCGGAGCGTGGCGGAGAACACGGCGTCCGGCCAGGACATCGGTCTCCCCTTGGCGGCCACAGACCCCGACAGCGACTCGCTGAGCTACGCGCTGGGCGGAACGGACTCGGGCCACTTCGCCCTCTCCGGCAACCGGCTCCGGACCAGCGGCGCCCTGGACTACGAGGGCAAGAGCTCCTACTTGGTGACCGTGACCGTCTCCGACGGCCGCGGCGGGACGGACACCATCGCCGTGACCATCACCGTCACCAACGTGGACGAAGCGCCGACGGTCACGCCGACGCCGGTGGCGCCCACCGGGACCCTGGCCTTCGACAAGGTGGGCGTCGCCAGACGCACGGTTGACGCCTACGCTCCCGTCGGCACGGCCGTGGGCGCCCCGGTCACGGCGACCGTCTCCGCCGGCATGGCAGGGCCCTTCTATAGCGTCTACACCAGGTCGTCGCCTTTCACCGTGGACCGGCTGACCGGTCAACTGAGGACTGCCAGGAAGCTGGGGCCCGCGGACGAGTACACCATCCAACTGCTCGCTACGGACGGAAAGGGCAGGCTCGACGTTATCGGGGTCATCATCACGGTAACCGGAGGCCGCGCCAACAGGGACCCGGTCTTCCGGGAAGGCGCCTCGGCGACCCGCAGCGTGGTGGCGGGGTCCTCGCGGGGCGTCCGCGTGGGCAGGCCCGTCACGGCTACCGACCCGGATGGCGACGCCCTCTTCTACATGGTCAGTGGAGCGGACTCCAGCCACTTCAGCATCGGCAGCGGGAGCGGCCAGATCAAAGTCGGCAGGCCCCTGACCAAGAGCTCGTATTCGTTCGAGGTGGTCGTGGGCGACCTCAAGGGCGGAGTGGACGTCCTCGACATCACCATCACCGTCACCGCCGTGGACGCGCCGCCGGTGGCGACGACGCCCACACCGACGCCAAACCGCGCGCCGTCCTTCGACGAGGGCGCCGGCGCCAGCCGCAGCGTGGCGGAGAACACGCCGGCGGGCAGGAACATCGGCCTGCCCCTGGCGGCCACCGACCCCGACAGCGACTCGCTGACCTACGCGCTGGGCGGAACGGACTCCGGCCACTTCGTTCTCTCCGGCAACCGGCTGCGCACCAGCGGGGCCCTGGACTACGAGGGGGTCAAGAACTCCTACGCGGTGACCGTGACCGTGAGCGACGGCCGCGGCGGGACGGACACCATCGACGTGACCATCACCGTCACCAACGTGAACGAGGCGCCGGTGGTGGCCCCGCCGCCGGCCAACCGCGCGCCGTCCTTCGACGAGGGCGCCAGCGCCAGCCGCAGCGTGGCAGAGAACACGCCGGCCGGGACCGACATCGGCCTGCCCCTGGCGGCCACCGACCCCGACGGCGACTCGCTGACCTACGCGCTGAGCGGAACGGACTCCGGCCACTTCGCTCTCTCCGGCAACCAACTGCGGACCAGCGGGGACTATGCGGGGGTCAAGAGCTCCTACTCGGTCACCGTGTACGTCTCCGACGGCCGCGGCGGGACGGACAGCATCGACGTGACCGTCACCGTCATCAACGTGGACGAGGCGCCGGTGGAGCCGACGCCGCAGGCCAACCGCGCCCCGTCCTTCGACGAGGGCGCCAACACGACGCGCAGCGTGGCGGAGAACACGGAGGCCGGCCAAGACATCGGCCTCCCCCTGGCGGCCACCGATCCCGACAGCGACTCGCTGACCTACGCGCTGAGCGGCGCCGACTCCGGCCACTTCGCCCTCTCCGGCAACCGGCTCCAGACCAGCGGAGCGCTGGACTACGAGGGCCAGAACTCCTATTCGGTGACCGTGAACGTGAGCGACGGGAATGGCGGCTCGGACACCACCGCCGTGACCATCACCGTCACCAACGTGAACGAGCCGCCGGGCGCGCTCCCGGGCTTAGCGGTGTTTGAAGAGGTCAACGGGATACGGGTCTCCTGGTCCGCGCCGGACATGACGGGAAAGCCGCCCATCACCGGCTACGACGTACAGTACAAGTTGGTCACGGCCACTGACTGGAACAATCACTCCCACAGCGGCACAGGCACAACGATCCAGGGCCTCACCGCCGGTTCCACGTACAACGTGCGGGTGCGGGCCAAGAACGATGAGGGGCACAGCGTCTGGGCCAGCGCACAGGCCACGCCCACGGCGCCCACGGCGCCGCCGGTTACGCCCGTGCCGCCGGACGCAATCACTAACCTCGAGGTGACCCCAGGGTGGTCCAAACTGGGGCTCACCTGGAACATGCCGGACATGACGGGCAAACCGCCCATCACCCACTATGAGGTGCAGTACAAGCTGAGCATCGACAAATACTGGGGTGATTTCCCCCACGACAGCACGGTCAGGAGGGTCACGATTGACTTCCTCGGCGGAGGCCTCTCCTATGACGTGCGGGTGCGGGCCGTCAACTCCGCGGGGAGTAGCGACTGGGTGTCGTCGAGCGGCACGACCAAGTAGCGGGGCCGCGAAAAAAAGTCGAACGTTGGGGGCAGGGGATCCGCTGGGCGTGCCCAGCCGGGCCCGTAGCGGGGTGGGTGTATACTGAGGGTATGCCCGCCCCCTTGGGCGTGCCCAGCCGGGCCCCTGTTGCACGGAACGTTGGGGGGGCAATCACGGCGGCAGCAGGACGGGGACCACCTCAGGTCTCACGGGAAATTGTTGCGGTGGCGAACTTGACAATGTGGAGTAGCCCAACAAGATGAACCCCTGCTTTCGCCGGGTTAGTGGTGCAGGACGCCGGGGATTAGCGGGCTTCGGTCTCCTTCTGGCGGCTCTGGCCGTTGCAACGATGCTGCTCTCTCAATCCCCGGCGGCAGCACAGGATGCCGTTGCTGACTACGACGCCGACGGCGACGGTCTCATAGACGTGGGCAAGCTGGAGCAGCTCAGCGCAATCCGTTGGGATCTCGACGGCGACGGCGCGCCGGAACCGGCCAATGCCGCTGACTACCAAGCCGCCTTCCCCAGCCCCGTTCCGGGGATGGGTTGTCCAGATACCGACAGCGCCCCCGACACACCCAGCTGTATTGGGTACGAGCTGGCAGGGGACCTCGACTTCCAGGACGACTCCAGCTACACAACCGCGTCCAACAAAACCGGTTGGACTCCTGGCATCTCTATTTTCAGTCCCAGCGCGGGCTGGGAGCCCATCGGCGCCGATACCGGGAAGTTCAGCGCTGCCTTCAAGGGCAACGGCCGCATCATTTCGAACCTGTACATCAATCGCCCCGCCACCGACTATATCGGCCTGTTTGGCGCTATCGATGCCTCCGCGGAGGTTAACGGCGTGCGCTTGAGCGGCGGCACGGTGTTGGGGCAGAACTACACCGGCAGCCTGGCCGGGTCGAACGAGGGCAAAGTCAGCGAGTCCCACTCCACGACCGGCGTAACAGGAGGGGCAGACGGTGGGCACGCCGGTGGTCTGGTGGGGCTGAGTAGCGGGAGCGGCGCGCTCATCGAAAAGAGCGCTTACCTGGGCAGGGTGAGCGGCTCTGGCAATGGGGTGAACGTGGGCGGGCTGGCCGGCGCTGCTATGGGCGGCGCCGTCAGCGACTCCCACGCCGCCGGCAGCGTCACCAGCACGGAAAGCGCTGGGGATGCGGCCATAGGCGGCCTGATCGGACACCTTGGAGAAGAAGGCGGCTCATCGGCCACGGTCAGCAGGAGCTATGCCACCGGCCTGGTGACGGCCGCTGTGACCACCGGGACCGCAAGCGTGGGCGGCTTGATTGGAAGCGTTGCGGCGGACGCTGCTGCCGTCGACAGCTACTGGGACACGGCAACAGCGGCCCAGGCCGCCAGCGCGGCCGGTGGCGGGAAGACCACCGCGGAACTGCAGACCCCCACCACCGCCGGCGGCATCTATCAGAACTGGGACGCCAATGTGTGGGACTTTGGGACAACCGCCCAGTATCCGGCGTTGAAGGTGGACTCCAACGGCGACGGGATGGCCGGCGTGGCGGAGCTCGGCCCCCAGGTGCGCGCCTTCGCGGATTACGACGTGGACGATGACGGGCTCATCGAAGTCGCCACGCTTGACCAGTTGAATGCCCTACGCTGGGACCTGGACGGTGACGGCACGACGACGGCAGCGGGTTACGTCGAGACCTTCCCCTCCGGCATCAACGATATGGGTTGCCCCACTGCGGGCTGCACTGGGTACGAGCTAACGCGGAGCCTGGACTTCGATGATGCCGCCAGCTATGGGGATCAGTCGAACAAGAGCAAGTGGACATCCGGCCGCGGCTGGCTCCCCATCGGGGACAGCAGCGCCGGCAATTTCGCCGCCACCTTCCACGGCGGCGGAAACACGATTTCCAACCTGTTCATCGACCGCCCCGAAGTTGAGTACGTTGGGCTCTTCGGGAATACCCACAGGGACACGGAGATTCGGAACGTCGGGCTGATCGGTGGGCGAGTCATCGGCGGATTCTACGTTGGTGCTCTCGTGGCGCACAACCAGGGCGCCTTGAGCGCCGCATACTCCACCGCCAATGTGATCGGGGTGGGGAAGACCACCTACGTGACTAAGTCGGAGGCCGGCCTCAGGGTTAGGACCCCAGCGGGGAAGACCAGCTACGTGGGTGGGCTGGTGGGCGCCAACTCCGGCGCCATCGAAAGCAGCTACGCCCAAGGCGATGTTACCGCAGAGTCCATAGAACGGGGCACAGCCGGCGGGCTGGTGGGTAGCAGCAACAGAACGGTTACCGACTCTTACGCCACCGGAACAGTGACGGTAGAAGCAAGCGAATTGGTGATCGCGGGAGGACTGATAGGACTCAACCACCGGGCCATCGTCAACAGCTACGCCACTGGCGCAGTCGTGGGAGCCGGGTTCAAGGTGGGCGGGTTGGTGGGACATGGCAACGGCGCCGCGGCCAACAGCTACTGGGACACCGTCACCAGCGGTCGGGCCGCCAGCCGAATGGGCGAAGGGAAAACCACCCGCGAACTGAGAACGCCCACCACCCACGCCGGCATCTACGCCAACTGGAACGCCGACACCGACAACGCAGACAACGACGGTGACACAGCCACGGGCCGGGAGGTGGTATGGGACTTTGGGACCAACATCCAGTATCCGGCGTTGGCATTGGACTTTGACGGGGACGGCAACGTCACCGCGGCGGAATTCAATGCCCGCGGGGCCCAGCCGCCCGTGGAGTTTCTGGACGGCACCGCGGCTCCCCGCAGCGTCCTCGAGGATACGCCCGCCGCCCAAGACATCGGCGCGCCGGTGGGCGCGGTCGACGCCGATGGCGACGCGTTGACGTATACCATGAACGGCGCGGACGCGGGCCACTTCACCATCGACGCCAACACTGGCCAGTTGCAGACCAGGGACCCGGTGGACTACGAGACCACGAGTTCCTACTCCCTCACCGTAACGGCCAGCGATGGCAGCGGCAACACCAAAGACATCCCGGTAACCATTCAAGTGATTGATGACGCCATCGACTATGACACAGATGACGATGGCCTCATTGAGATAGATACCCTAACCGAGCTCCACGCCATCCGCTGGGACCTGAGCGGCAACGGGCTGCCGGCGCCTGCCCATGCCGCCTTGTATCTCGCCACGTTCCCCAACCCCGTCATCTACATGGGCTGTCCCACCGACGACACCACTGACGCAAATGGGGATGGAAATTACGTCGACCGTACCGACGATGCGGACCCGAATGACTGCACAGGGTATGAGCTGACCGCCGATTTGGACTTCGATGAGAACGGCGACAAGGCGATAACCGACGCAGACAGCGCCTGGTGGAACGGTGGAAGCGGCTGGGAGCCCATCGGCGGCGGGGACGACAAGTTCGGCGGTGTTTTCGACGGTGGCGGCAACACCATAGCCAACCTGTACATCAACCGCAGCAGCGCCGACGACATCGGGCTGTTTGGCGCGACCGACACGACGGCTGAAATCCGCAACGTGGGGCTTGAGGGCGGCAGCGTGACGGGCCAAACCAACGTGGGGAGCCTCGTGGGAACCCACGAGGGCAAGCTGAGCTCTGTTTACTCCACCGCTTCCGTGAGCGGCGCGGCAGAAAATGGCTATGCAGGCGGCCTGGTGGGGGCGCTCAAGAACAGCAACGTGGGTCTGCACCACGCCATTATAGAAAAGAGCTACTTCGCCGGCGAGGCCGCCGCTGCAGGGAGCGGCAGCGCCGTCGGCGGGCTGGCCGGCGGCAACCTTGGCGACCATATCGGCGGACTGATCCGTGATTCGTATTCCACGGGCACGGTTTCCAACAATGAGACCACCGGACCGAGTATGGCCGGCGGGTTGGTCGGCAACAACTTGGGGAAGATAAGCACCAGCTACGCCACCGGCGTGGTGACGGGCGCCTTTGCTGTCGGCGGACTCACCGGGCGCAACACCGGCGTTATCGTCAGCTTTACCCCAAGCTTCTACGACAAGATCACCACCGGCCAGAGCGGCGGCCCGGAAGCCAAGACCACCCGGGAGATGCGAACGCCGTTCGGCACATCCTGGAGCGACAAAGGCATTTTCCGGTCATGGTCGCGAAGCTGGGACCTGGGGACAAACATCGAGTATCCGGCCCTCATGGCAGACTACGATGGCGACGGCATGGCGACGTGGCAGGAGTTCGGAGACCAGCGCCAGCCCGCCCCTCCCCTCGAGTTCCTCGACGGCACAGCCGCCTTCCGCACCGTTCCGGAGGGCGCCGCTTCGGGGCAAGCCATAGACCCGCCCGTCGACGCAAAAGACGCAGACGGAGACGCGCTGACCTATGCCTTGAGCGGCGCCGACCAGGGCCATTTCGCCATCGTCGCAGGCAGCGGCCAGCTGCAGACGTCGGGTTCGCTCGATCGGGCAGTCAAAACCTCCTACGAGGTGACCGTCACCGTCGCTGATGGCAATGGCAATTCGCGCAGCATCCCGGTTTCCATCACCGTGACGGCCCCGCTCGTGGCGCCAAACCCGCGGAACAAGCCGCCGGCATTCAGCAGACGCGGTGACAGCCGGAACATCGCCGAGAACGTTCCGCAAGACACCGCCGTCGGGGCGCCGGTCGTTGCCGTCGACCCGGATGGCGACACGCTCACCTACACGCTCAGACCGCTTCAAGCCGATGCCCACGCCGAATACTTCAGCATCGCGTTCGACACCGGGCAGTTGCGCACGAACGCCCCGTTGGACTACGAGACCAGGAACTCGTACCTGATGTTTGTGACGGCCACCGATGGCAACGGCGCCACCGACACCGTACGGATATACGTCTACGTGAACGACGTAACCGTGGAGGGGCAACTGCCGGATGAAATTGTCGGCGATTACGACCGCGACAACGACGGCCTGATTGAGATAACGAACCTGGAACAACTCGACGCCATCCGCTATGACCTCAATGGATCTGGAATCGGCGACGGCGGCGCGGGGAAGGCAGGTTTCAACCCCGCTTTCCCCAACCCCGTCGCATCAATAGGGCCGGCGCACATCGGCTGCGCACGCAGCGACGGTACGGCTTCGGTGTGCCGGGGCTTCGAGTTGACCAGAGACCTGGACTTCAATGACGACGAAAGCTACGCCGACCCAGCGGCCCACAGGGAGGCTTGGACATCGGGCGCAGGCTGGCAGCCGATTGGGACACTGAGCAGGGCGTTCACCGCCATTTTCGAGGGCAACGGCAAGACTATATCCAACCTGTTCATCAACCGCCCCACCGGAACGCATATCGGACTATTCGGGCGCCTTACAAAAACCAGCCCAATCCGCAGATTAGGATTAGTGGGCGGCAGCGTGACTGGGTTAACCAACGTTGGAAGTTTTGCCGGGTCGAGTCAACGCACATATCGACCGAGCCAACCAAACAACGGCGGCATCTATAAGTCTTACTCCTCAGTAGACGTCACCGGCGGCCCGGGTTTCGAGGCCCGTGTTGGCGGCATGATCGGGCTCCTCCACGAGGGCAGGGTAATGGAGAAGTGCTATTACACCGGCACCGTGCGCGGGTCCGGCGCAAACAGCGAAGTGGGAGGCTTGGTTGGCGCCAGCAACGGCAGCGTCAACGACTGTTACTTCGCCGGCGACGTAGAAAACACTCAGGATAGCGCAAACAACCTCCTGGGCGGCTTGGTGGGAAAGAACTTGGTTGCCGCGGCTATACGGGACAGCTACTCGATAGGCCGCACAGCCCAGAGTACGGTATCGGATTCCGGCGGAGGCCTCACCGGTCACAACGACAGCGCATCGGTCCACAACAGCTACTGGAACACGGAGACCACCGGTCAAGCCGTTTCCAGGAAGGGCGCCGGGGACGGGGCTGGCGAGGGCAAGACCACCGCCGAGCTGCAGTCGCCCACCGGTCTTACCGGTCCCTACGAACGGTGGAACAACGAGCACCGTGGAGCAGTCTGGGACTTTGGCGCCGACGATCAGTATCCCGCATTGGTGGTGGACTTCGATGGCGACGGCACGCCCACGGTCTCCGAATTCGGCCGGCAGAGGCGGGCCGTCGAAGCGGCGAACGGACCGCCAACCTTCGACGAGGGGGCGACGGCGACGCGCGAGGTGGTGGAGAACACCGACGCCGACGCCGCCATCGGCAACCCCCTCTCCGCCACCGACCCCGACGCGGGCGCATCGCTAACCTATGGCCTTGAGGCGTCGGACGACCACGTCCACTTCGCCATAGACACCGCCACCGGGCAGCTGAAGACCAAGGCGGGAGTAACCTACGACTACGAGACGAAGGACACCTACACCGTCACGGTGACCGTGCATAACGGCAAGAACGCCGCGGGCGCCGCGGACGCCACCGTGGACGACACCATCGACGTGACCATCAACGTAACGGACGCGAGCGAGCGGTGGACCCCGCCCACCGGTCTGACCATCGATGGGAGAGCGGAGCCCGGCACGTTCAAGGTCCGTTGGACGGCGCCCGCGGCGGCGGACAACACGGGCAAGCCGGCCCTCACCGGCTACAAAGTGCAGTGGAGGCAGAAGCTCAACGCCATCCTCCCCTGGGCGCCGGACTGGATCGACTTCCCGCACACGGGCCTCGGCGTGACCGCCGTTATCACCGGCAGCACTGCTACGGATGGCACCGTATATACCATTACCGGCCGTTCCGGCTCGCGCATATCGGCGGTGCGGGTGTGCTCCCTGAACACGGACGGGGCGAAGCACACGGAGGATCCGAAGGTGGAACAGTGCGGGGCCTGGATCGGCAACGCCGTGCCGGCTTTCGCGGAACCCATAACTGCGTCGCGCAGCGTGGCGGAGAACAGCCCCCCCAACACCAACATCGGCCCGCCCGTCGTGGCCGTGGACACCGACGCAGGGGACACCCTGGTCTACTCGTTGATCAAGTTGACCAAAGAGACACACAGCGCGAGGTTCACGATAGACAGCGCCACCGGCCAGCTGAAGACCAAGGCCCCGCTGGACCACGAGGGGGTGAAGAATTCCTACCTCCTCGAGGTGAACGTGAGCGACGGCAACAACGGCGCGAACAGCATCCTCGTCCTCATCACGGTCACCGACGTGAACGAGCCGCCGGAGTTCATGTCCGCCGCCTACACGGACCCTGACGGAAACCCGGTGCTCCCGGCGCCCATCGCCACGGCCACGCGGAGCTTCCGGGAGGATGCGGCGGCGGACGCGGCCATCGGCGGTCCCGTCGCGGCCACAGACCCCGACACCAAAGCCGACCCCAGGGACACGCTGACCTATGCGCTGGACACCTCGTCCGGGGACCATGCGTCCTTCACGATAGACACCGCCACCGGGCAGCTGAAGACCAAGGCGGGAGTGACCTACAACTACGAGGCGGTCAAGAACTCCTACACCGTCACCGTGCAGGTGCGCGACAGCAAGAACGCCAACGGCGACGCCGACACCGCGTGGGACGCCACCATCGAGGTGACGATCACCGTGACCGACGTCAACGAGCCCCCAACCTTCACCGACGGGGTCAGCAAGCGCATCTCGGTGAAGGAGGGCGCCACATCCGCGGGAATCGTGGCCGCCACCGACCCCGAGGATGACATGCTGACCTACGCCCTGGACACCACAACCGGCGACCACGCCGACTTCACCATCGTCCCCGGCACGGGCGCGTTGACCCTCAACGTTCCGGCGAGTTTCAGCAAGCTCAGCTACACCGTCGTCATCCAGGTGCGCGATAGCTTGAACGCCGCCGGCGCTGGCGACACCGTGTGGGACGCCACCATTGAGGTGACGATCACCGTAACCAACGTGAACGATCCGCCAACCTTCAACGAGGGGCCGACGGCGACGCGCGAGGTGGCGGAGAACACGGTGGCCGAAACCGCCATAGGGAACCCGATAGCGGCCACTGAGGTAGATACGCGCGACACCCTCGTCTACAGTCTGGCCGCAACCAGCGACTACGCCCACTTCGCCATCGACACCGGCACCGGGCAATTGAAGACGGGTGGCGCGCTGAACTACGAGGCGGCCAAGAACACCTACACCGTCACGGTGCAGGTGAGCGACGGCAAGGACGCCGACGACAACCCCGACGTCAGCGTCGATGACAGCATCGCCGTGACGATCACCGTCACCGACGTGAACGAGCCGCCGGACAGGCCATCGACGCCGACCGTTTCGGCGGCTTCGGCCAGCAGCCTGACCGTGAGGTGGAGCGCCCCGGCGAACACCGGCCCGGCGATCACGGGCTACGACTACCGGTACAAGAAGACTTCGGAGAACAGTTGGATCGAGGTCACCGGCGGCTCGGCGAGCGCTCTCTTGACGGCCGTCATCGCGTCGCTCGACGGCGGCACATCCTATGACGTGCAGGTGCGGGCAACCAATCCCGAGGGCACTGGCCGCTGGTCCCCCACTACCAGCGCCACCACCGGGACCGTCGCGCCCGAGGCTGTCGACGACCTTGCGGCCACGGCGACGAGCGCCAGCGCCATCAACCTCGCCTGGACGGCGCCCGGCGACGGCGGCAGCGCCATCACCCGCTACCGACTGGAACGGAAGACGGGGGGCGGGAGCTTCTCCCCCGTCTCGTCGAGCATCGCGGCGGACGCCACGAGCCATACAGACAGCGGCCTGAACGCCGGGACAACCTACACCTACCGGATACGCGCGGTGAACGCCGTGGGCAACGGGGGCTGGTCCAGCGAGGCCAGCGCCACTACCGGGAGCACCATGCCGGGAGCGCCAACCAGCCTGGGAGCGGCGGCCAACGGGCAGACGCAGATCGATCTCTCGTGGACGGCCCCGTCCAGCGACGGCGGCGCAGCCATTTCCGGCTACAAGATTGAGGTGTCCGACGACGGCGGCACGAGCTGGGCGAATCTGGTCACCAACACCAGCTCCGCCGCGACGACGTACCGCCACACCGGCCTGACCGCCGACGCGACGCGGCACTACCGCGTGTCGGCGATCAACGCGGCGGGCACGGGCGCCGCCTCCAGCGCGGCCAGCGCCACCACGGCCGCTCCCGACGTGCCGGGAGCGCCGACGGGTCTGGGAGCGACGGCAAACGGCCAGACGCGGATCAACCTCACGTGGACGGCGCCCGGCGACGGCGGCAGCGCCATCACCCGCTACCGACTGGAACGGAAGACGGCATCCGGGAGCTACAGCGTCGTCTCGTCGAGCATCGCGGCCAACGCTACGAGCTATGCAGACAGTAGCCTGAGCGCGGGGACGGCCTACACCTACCGGATACGCGCCGTGAACGCCGTGGGCAACGGCGGTTGGTCCAACGAGGCCAGCGCCACCACCGCGAACACCGCGAACACCGCGCCCGAAGCCGTCGACGACCTCGCGGCCACGTCGGCGGGCGCCAGCGTCATCAACCTGATGTGGACGGCGCCCGGCAACGGCGGCAGCGCCATCACCGGCTACCGCCTGGAACGCAAGACGGGCGCCGGGAGCTACGCCGTCGTCTCGTCGAGCATCGCGGCCAACGCTACGAGCTATGCAGACAGTAGCCTGAGCGCGGGGACGGCCTACACCTACCGGATACGCGCCGTGAACGCCGTGGGCAACGGCGGTTGGTCCAACGAGGCCAGCGCCACCACCGGGAACGTGGCGCCACCGCCCCCCGTCACGCCACCGGGCGGCGGCGGCGGTGGCGGCGGCATCGGTGGTGGCGCCCCGGCAAACCAGGGGCCGGTGTTTATAGACCGGCCCAAGGCGAGCCGCTCCGTGCCAGAGGGCACGAGCGAAGGGGCCAGCTTCGGCGATCCGGTGGCCGCCACCGATCGCGACAACGATGCTCTGACCTACACGCTGAGGGGCGGTGATGCCGACTCCTTTGACATCGACAGGCAAACCGGCCAGCTACTAGTCAAGGCCGCCCTCGACTACGAGACCAAGGCCAGCTACAGCCTTCGGGCGCGCGTATCCGACGGAGAGGGCGGCAGCGACCTCATCGACCTGACCGTCATGGTCACCGACGTGGATGAGCCACCGGCGATAGCGGGGCCAGTCGCGACAGAGTACGAGGAGAACAGTGTCGAAGCCATCGCCGCCTACACGGCCATGGACCCTGAAGGGACAGAGGTGACGTGGTCGCTTGGAGGTGATGACGCTGGCGCGTTCACCGTCAGCGGCGCCGGAGTGCTGGCATTCAATGCGCCACCCGACTACGAAGCCCCGGCGGACGCGGATACGGACAATGTGTATCAGGTGATGCTGCAGGCTACCGACCTAAAGGGCATGATGGGTATGCTCCATATGGTCGTCAGCGTCACCGACGTAGAGAACGAGGGTATATGGACCAGGTACGACTTCAACAACAACGGGCTGATCGAGAGGGGCGAGGCCCTAGCCGCCGTCTTTGATTACTTTGCAGACCTCATTACCAAGCAGCAGGCGCTAGGGGTGGTGTTCCGCTACTTCGCCAGCTGATCCAACCGGACGCCAGGAGGCAGCGAGTTTCCGATGAGCAGAATGATGAGCTTGGCGCAAAGAGTTGCCGCGGCAGCGCTTGTTGTGAGCATAGCGATGGGGCTGGCGAGCATACTTCACACAAGTCCCGTCGCCGCCACGGAGCACAGCGCCACCAGGCGCTTCTCCCAGTCGTGGACGCTGACGGGCGGTGAGTTGACGGTAACCATTACCCCCACCGGATACGGAAGTTTGGGGCAGGTGGTGGAGACATTGCCCATGGGTTTCACCTACATGAGGTCCAGCTTGGAAGCCGCAAGACCCGAGGGCCGTACCGTCGTCTTCACCCTGCTGGGAGATGAGAGTTTCACCTACACGGTAGCAGCGCCCGCGGAAGAGGGCGTTTACGCCTTTTCGGGGGTACTGAAAGACTCGACGAAGGCGGAAGAGCAGGTGGGAGGCCACTCCGAGATGGTAGTGAGATCCACTTCGCCGCCTACACCTACACCAACTCCCACACCCACGGAGCCCAGCGCCACCAGGCGCTTCTCCCAGTCGTGGGCTCTATTAGGTGGCGAATTCGTGGTAACCATCACAGCTGAAAGGTACGGCGGTCTGGGCCGGGTCGTGGAGACACTCCCCGCTGGCTTCACCTATGTCTCATCCAGCCTGGAGGCGGCCATGGTCGAGGGCCAGACCGTCAATTTCACCCTAATGGGCGATGACACCTTCACCTACACCGTTATCGCATCCGCAGAGGAAGGCTCTCACTCCTTTGCCGGGGTCCTGCATGACTCGAACAAGGTCGAACAGCCAGTGGGAGGCTATTCTGCAATAATCGTCAGGGCCACTCCGCCGCCAGCTCCCACCTCAACTCCTACGCCCGTGGAACCCAACGCCAGCAGGCGCTTCTCCCAGTCGTGGGCTCTTCCGGGCGGTGAGCTTACGGTAACGATCACTGCCACCGGATACGGAGGTTTGGGGCAGGTCGTGGAGACATTGCCCACCGGCTTCAGCTATGCATCGTCCAGCCTGCCGGATGCGACCGTGGTCGAAGGCCAGACCGTCACCTTCACCCTGCTGGGCGATGCGGCATTCTCTTACACCGTGACGGCCTCCGCCGAGGAGGGGGGCCACGCTTTTGCCGGAGTCTTGAAAGACGCAGACAGGACCGAACAACCGGTGGGAGGCTCTTCCCGGATAGTTGTCAGCGTCACTCCCCCAGCGACGCCTACACCCATCCCGACCTCTACGCCCACGCCTGAGCCTACCCCGCCCCCGACGCCCACGCCTGCGTTGACCCCAACGCCGACCCCGGCGCCAACGCCCACGTTGACCCCAACCCCGGCGCCCACGCCGACCTCTACGCCCATGCCTGCCCCGGCGCCGACCCCGGCGCCCACGGCGGCGCCCACTCCCACGGTTGCTCCGGCAGTGGTCGAGCGGGAAGAGGAGGGCGGTCTTCCCTGGCTGTGGATCATCGTCGTGGCCGGGGCAATCTTGGCGATAGGTGGCACAATTGTGTCTGTGCGTCGGTAGTACATTCCAGGGGGCCACGACTTCCGGCCACGCGCCCCCGTACCAACCTGCCCCCACAGGGGAAAGGGACTCTTCGTCCATATGAGGAATGGGTTAGCCTCCTCCTCCTGAGTTGAGGGGGAGGATTTGAGGTGGGGGACAGCGAAGCCGTTGTAGGACACCTGGCGCATGCCGCCGCACCCGTTGCGCGCTAGCCTGGGGCTGAGCCGCTTCTCGCACCGGGGGGAGCGGTGGCGAAACCGCTATGACCGGCCTTATCTTCACGAGATGCAGAGGAACAGCGACGGCTGGGATCTCCTCCCCTCCGCAGGTGGGATGGCGTGGCCGCCCGCGACCGGATGGAGGTTCGGGCAGCTTGGCGCTGGGTCACCTGACCCCTTCCTTACAGCGTCACCTCCCACCGAAAAGTTCGCAGTACAGTACGCCCCGGCCCACCATCCCCAAATTAAGATTCTATCAGCGCCTCGTGATTCGGGGTTTGCATGTCATCGAGGAGGAACCGCGGTGGCGCCTGCTGTCCACATGAAAGAACGTGCCCTCTCTCGGCTTCGCGCCGCAATGTCGTACTGGCTTGCGACTACCCGCCCCGACGGTCGGCCCCACTCGATGCCCGTATACGGCGTCGTGATAGGAAATGAGTTTTGGTTCGGTACTATGGGACAAAAGTCTCGTAACCTGCGTCATCTCAGCCCTACGCCATTCTGCACCACGAAAGCGCCGATGACGTGGCCATCGTCGAGGGTATCGTTCAGCGATTGGCCATAGCAGATGCCCCTAAAGGCGTCGTGGACGCCTTCCGAGAGAAATACATCGACCCACAAACCGGCCAGCCTTTCGATTTTCTGGGCGTTCAGCCCCTTGACGTCAAAGCCTGGTTGTACGTGTTGCGTATCAAGGTAGGACATGCATGGCTGGAAGGAGCATTCCCGGAAACTCAGACCCGTTGGGAGACTTGACCGCAGCGGTGCAGGGGAAATAGGGGCGTGTGTATAATATCGCCATGACAACTCCCTCCGCATCTGAATTGGAAACTACTGGATGGGCCTTGAACTTGAGCAGGGACGCGCGCTGCTGGTGAGGTTTCTCCACAGACTGGAAATCTACTGCTCCCTGCCATAGCTTTGGCCGTTTGAACTGCAATACCATGAACATCACCAACGGTTTCTTCGACATTCCCCGCGGCAAGATTGCCGCTGTCGTTACATACTTGCAGATGTGCCAACGTCCGACGGCCCGTACGGAACCTTCGGAAGTGCCATGGAGTCTGCAAAAAACCGAGTTCCCCAACCTTAAAGACTACCGTGCCCTGTTCCGACGAATAGGCCAGGAATGGCTCTGGTTTTCGCGGCTCCAGTTAAACGACGGCGAGCTTGGCGAAATTCTCAACCATCCTCTCTACGAGACCCACGTGTTCAACGCCTGTGGTGACATGCGAGGTCTGGCGGAACTCGACTTTCGATTTGAGGGAGAATGTGAGATCAGCTTCTTCGGGTTGACCTCAGAGATGATCGGCCAAGGGGCTGGCCGGTGGATGATGTACCAGGCGTTGCAAATCGCATGGTCGCGTCCCATCCGGAGGCTATGGTTGCACACCTGTACCTTTGACCACCCAGGTGCAGTGGCCTTCTACATCCGGTCCGGGTTTGCGCCCTATCGTCGTCAGATAGAGGTTGCCGACGACCCCAGAACCACTGGTTTGATGCCGAAGAGCGCGGCGTCGCACGTTCCGTTGATATGAAGAGGGGGCTAATCACTAGCCCTAGGAACACTCTGAACAAGCCCCACTCGTCCATATCGTAGTAGAATGCTAAACAGAGAACAGGAGACGCTTGGGGTGAAATCACGATGCACCAGCCGACCTTTGGAGACCTGGAGTACGAGAGCAAGAAGCGTAAGACCCGTCGGGAGATATTCCTTGAGAGGATGGATGGCCTGATCCCGTGGGGGATGCTGGAAGAGCGGATCCGGCCGCACTATCCGAAGGCGGGCCGGGGCCGGCGGCCCTACGAGTTGTCAGCGATGCTGCGGATACACTGTGTGCAGTTGTTCTACAATCTGAGCGACCCTGGGATGGAGGACCTGCTCTACGAGGCGGAGTCGGTGAGACGGTTCGTGGGACTGAGACTCTCAGGCCCGTTGCCGGACGAGACAACGATACTGAACTTCCGACATCTGCTGGAAGAGCGCCAGTTGGGGCAGGGACTGATGGAGGAGATCAACCGCCACCTGGCAACCCAGGGGCTGCGGCTGCGGGAGGGGACCATAGTGGACGCCAGCATCATAGAGGCGCCGTCGTCGACGAAGAATGGCGCTGGAGAGCGAGACCCACAGATGCGTCAGACGAAGAAGGGAAACGAGTGGCATTTTGGTATGAAAGTGCACATCGGGGTGGACTCAGAGACGGGAGTGGTGCATAGCATGAGCGCCACATCCGCCAACGTGCATGACGTGACGGAGGCGCACCGGCTGTTGCACGGAAGGGAGAAACGGGTGTGGGGAGATGCGGGGTATCAGGGAGTGGCCAAGAGGGATGAGAATGGGGGGTTGGACGTGGAGTGGCGGGTGGCCATGAGGCCAGGTAGGCGACGACAATTGGAGCCTGGGAGTGAAGCAGCGGTGGAGGAAAGGCGGAAGGCGTCTATCAGGGCCAAGGTGGAGCATCCGTTCCTGTGGGTGAAGCGACGCTTTGGGTACGCCAAGGTTCGATACCGGGGATTGGCCAAGAACACGCAACGGCTGGCGTTGCTGTTGGGGCTGACCAACCTGATAACGGCGGAGCGTCACCTGGCGGCTTCATAGGGCCTAGGTGCGCCCAACTACGAGGTGTGGTCACTACCACGCCCCGACTGAAGTGACTTGGGGCCTCACGGGCTTCCCCGCGTACACGGTAAGAACCCCATGTGAGGCTCCTGCGTCTCTTACAACCCCCACGAACTATTATATGTAACCCGTGCCACGTTGTTCAGAGGTTCCCTAGTTGAATGCCATCCTCCCATTGAGATATCATTTCTGCTCAGGAGGGCAGATGAACCCGCCAAGATTTCTATCCGTCACAGATCTTAACTCGCCGGAGATACTCGCCGTCGTCGAAAGGGCCACTGCCATGAAGAAGGGCGAAGCGTCGAAGGCCCTGGCGGGCCGTACCGTAGCCTTGCTGTTTGAGAAGCCTTCCCTGCGTACCCGAGGAAGCTTTGAGGTAGGGATTCACCAGCTGGGCGGTCACTGCTTCTACACCGGCGGTCAGGAAGTGGGTCTGGGCGTTCGGGAGCCGGTGTCCGACGTTGCGAAGGTACTTTCGCGCTACGTGGATGTCATAGTCGCCCGGGTGAACTCCCATTCGGCATTGGAAGAGTTTGCCTCCAACGCCTCGGTAATGGTCGTGAACGCCTTGTCGGATTGGGAGCACCCCTGTCAGACCTTGGCGGATTTGCAGACCATGAAAGAGGTGAAAGGACGGCTCGAAGGTCTTCGGGTGGCCTTCGTCGGTGACGGGAACAACGTGGCGCGGAGTCTGGCCTTGGGTGTTGCCTCGGTCGGCGGCAGCTTCGTTATAGCATCGCCGCCCGGGTATCAGTTGGACGGGGCAAGCTTGGAGGAAGCGGCTGTACGGGCGGCTGAGGCCGGCGCACCGCCGCCCTTGATGCTCACGGAGCCGGGAGAGGCCGTGGTGGACGCCGACGTGGTCTATACGGACGTTTGGATCAGCATGGGGGACGAACAGGACCGGGCCGCCCGGCTGTCGGATTTTCGAGGATACACCGTAACCCCGGAACTCCTGTCGCTGGCTCGCCCCGATGCCATCTTCATGCACGACATGCCCGCCCACTACGGTGAGGAGGTGCCGCCAGGAATGCTGGATCATCCGCAGTCAGTAGCATTTGACCAGGCGGAAAATCGTCTCCACGCGCAAAAGTCGCTCTTGGAATATCTCAACCGCCATGGAAACTAACTCAAAAGCTGAAAGTCCGCCGGGTCCCCTTCGAACTAATATGATGACTAAACCGCTTGTAGCCATAATTGGCAGGCCGAACGTCGGCAAGTCCACGCTGTTCAACCGTCTGGTGGGCCGACGGGAGGCGGTAGTGACCGACGTTCCGGGCACCACTCGCGATAGAATTATCGGGCAGGTAGAGTGGGACGATCTCTCCTTCACGTTGGTGGACACGGGTGGGCTCGAACCTCCGGGCGAAGACCCCCTCAAGGGTAAGGTGCGGGCACAGGTCGAAACGGCCATCGTGGATGCGGACCTGCTGTTCTTCCTGGTAGATGGCGCGGAGGGAATTAACCCGGTTGACCAGGATATAGCCTTGCAGATTCGCCGCCGCGAGAAGCCCGCCATTACAATCGTTAACAAGGTGGACAATCAGAAGCGTGAGCTTTCGGCGGCGGAGTTCTACGGCTTGGGATTGGACGAGCCATTATACGTCAGCGCCTACCACAATCTCGGCATACACGACCTGATGGAGCGTACGGCGGAGCTTCTTCCCCTGCAAGAGCCGGAAGAGGAGGAGGATGGCGTCCCACGCGTGGCCATCTTAGGGCGGACCAACGTGGGCAAGTCCATGCTGTTGAACGCCATTCTGGGAGAGGAACGGGCCATTGTAAGCGAGATTGCGGGGACAACTCGGGACAGCTTGGACACCCGCTTCGAGTTTGAGGGGCGTCCCATGGTTCTGATAGATACGGCGGGTATCCGGCGTCGGGGACAGGTTCGGCAGGGAATCGAGCGGTATAGTGTGCTGCGGGCCTTTCGTGCCATTCAGCGCTGCGACGTTGCTTTTCTTATCATGGACGCTTCGGAGTTAGCCACGGCCCAGGACGCCCACGTCTTCGGCTACGCGTCGGAGAGCTTCAAGGGGGTTGTGGCCGTCGTCAACAAGTGGGACCTGGTGGATGATCCCATCGGCACGGCCCAGGAGGAGGCCCTCTGGACGGTTCGGCGCCGGCTTCACTTCATGCCCTACGTACCTATCGTATTCACGTCGGCTCTGAATGAGGAGGGAATTGGCGACCTGCTGAGGCTTGCCTTGGACGTCCACCAGGAGCGGCAGCGAGTGGTACCCCACGGAAAGCTTCAGCGAGTGCTTCTGGACGCTATGGCCAACCAGCCGCCGGCTTCAATGGGCAGGCGTCGAGTGGCCATTCGAAACGTTCGGCAGGTCGGAGTGAACCCTCCGACTTTTGTATTGAACGTCAACGACACTAAGATCCATTTCTCGTATCGTCGGTACCTTGAGAACCGGATAAGGGCTGCCTTCGACTTTCGCCAAACCCATCTGAGGCTGGTATTCAAGCGTGGCAAGAGGTCTCGATGAAGTACGCGCTGCCCTTGGCGGTTCCGCCGCTTCTGGCGGCGTGGGTGCTGGCCATAGCGCTGGGCATGGACACCTCGCAACCGCTGGCCCAGTACCTGATTCTGGCCCCTTTGGCCTACGTGCTGGGTTCGGTGCCCTGGGGATTTCTGGTGGTCAGACTCTTCCATGGGGTGGACGTGCGAGAGCACGGGAGTGGTCGGACCGGCACCAGCAACGTCCTGCGTACGGGCGGTCTGAAAAGCGCCGCGCTGGTGCTCATTCTTGATCTGAGCAAAGGCGCGCTCGCGGTCTTGCTGGCGAAGGTTGTTTCCGGGGACGCCGCGGCGAACGTGACAGCCGGCCTGCTTGTGTTGGTTGGGCACAACTGGTCGTTATTTCTTGGCTTAAAAGGAGGTCGTGGCATCATGCCGGCCGCCGGTGCCGTCCTGGTCATTGCTCCCATAGCATTGGCCCTTTGCGTACTGGCCTGGGCCCCGACTGCGTTCCTCACCAAGTATGTATCTCTGGCGTCTCTGGCTGGTGTGACCACGGCCGTAGCCGCCGGAGTTGTACAGATAATCTTTTTCGATTTCTCCGTCGTGTATGTCGTCTACTTTGGAATTGGCGGGTTCATCATCTTTTGGCAACACTCCGATAATATCCGGAGGCTAAGGGATGGGACGGAGCCTCGATTGGGTGAACGGGCGAAGCCCAGCGAGTCCGGCTAGCAGATGTCGACCAAGGCTGCCGTAGTCGGGACTACCACCTGGGGCACCACGCTCGCTCTTCAACTGTGCAGAAACGGCGTTCGGACCGCGCTGTTGGCACGGACGGAGGATGAAGCGCACCAATTGCGGAAGGAAGGGGAGAACCGCCGTTTTCTTCCTGGAACGCCTCTGCCGTCCGCTCTGGAAATTACCGCCTCGACGTCGGAGGCCCTCGCCGATGCCGAAGTGGTCATGCTGGCCGTCCCTTCTCAGAGGTTCCGCCGGAATCTGCTCTGGATCCGGGACAGCTTGGGTGCCAAGGCTATTGCTGTGAGCGCCGCAAAAGGGTTGGAGATGCAGACCGGAAAGCCCATGAGCGTCGTCTTTGCCGAAGAGATGCCAATAAGCTTGGCCCGTCGGTATTGTGTTCTTTCTGGCCCCAATCTGGCTAAGGAAATAATTGCCGGCAAACCCGCCTCGACGGTTGTTGCCAGCGGTGACCTCGAGTCAGCCAAGAGCGTGCAGCGGCTGCTAATGTCCACTAGTTTCAGGGTATATACCAACGACGACGTTATCGGCGTGGAGCTGGCGGGCGCACTGAAGAACATCATCGCTCTGGGCAGCGGCATCTGTGACGGTCTGGGTTACGGTGACAACGCGAAGGCGGCGTTCATTTCCCGGGGTCTGGCGGAGATTACCCGTTTGGGGGTAGATGCGGGCGCCAATCCTCTGACCTTTGCTGGTCTGGCGGGCTTGGGGGACCTGGCGGCCACCTGCTTCAGCCGTCTCAGCCGGAACAGATCCGTGGGAGAGGAACTGGCCAGGGGCCGAACACTCGCCGAGATTCTGGAGTCTATGAAAAACGTGGCGGAGGGGGTGCACACAACGGCGGCGGCCCTGACGCTGGCGCAGAGGCTGGACGTCGAAATGCCCATCGTAGAGGCCACCCACCAGATTCTCTTTGAGGGATTGGAGTTGAACGAAGCTGTCGCCCGGCTGATGGGACGCCCTCCCCGTTCCGAGTAGACGGGCGTCGTATCAACGGAGGGCCGTCAGCCCGCCGCTGGCTTCATCGCTTCCAGCGTCACCCAGTCCTCCATGGCGTGGCGGTCTCCAATGCAAAATCCCACGTCCCTGAGCCGCTGCGCCACCTGTTCCTCCTGCTTATCGAGGAATCCGCCCGTCACTAGAATGCCTCCTGCTCCAAGGCAGCGAAGTATTTCTGGCGCCAAGTTAGATATCACCTTCGCGCTGATGTTGGCCACGGCAAGGTCAAATGCGCTGGCGGGGGCCAGGCTGTGAGGGAGGGAACCGCGGCCCAAGCTCACCCTATCGGCCACCTTGTTGGCCCTGATAGCTTGACGGGCCATCCTGACGGCGGTTGGGTCAACGTCCAACGCTGCCACCCTCATAGCGCCCAACCTGACCGCGGCTATGCTGAGTACGCCGGAACCCGTCCCCACGTCCAGGACCCTCTTTCCTTTGGGAGATAACCTCTCGAGCTCTTCCAGGACCATTTGCGTTGTAGGGTGATGACCGGTGCCGAAGGCCAACCCCGGGTCGATCTCCAATACGAGTTCGCTGTCGTGTGCCTCGTAAGAAATCCAGGGGGGCTTGATAACCAGTCGGCGGCCCACACGCAGCAGGGTGAACTGGTCCTTCCAGGCCTCCTGCCAGTTGGTTTCCTCAATCTTCCTGACGCACAGTCCTATTATTGGTCGCAGAGAGCCGATGAGCTTCACGCCTATCTCTATTCTGGCGCGCTTCTGGGTGGCGGTCGAGGTTACGTAGGTTCTGAGCAGCACCTCGCCGTTTTCCACCTTCTCCATGGAAAGCCCATTGCCGTAACGCCCGAAGAGGTAGGAGACCGGCTCTACGAACTCGGGCGGTACCTGAACGCTGAGCTCTAGCCACTCCACCGTATCAAAAACAGCGGAGACAGCGGGAGAAAATGCTTAAGTTGGCATCGGTCATACAGAGAGGGGTTTCGGCTTAAGAGCCGGTGAAGGCATCCTTCATCCGGTCGAAGATCCCCTTGCCCCTGAGGAAATTGCCGTTATTCCAAGCCATGGTCTCGGCTAGAGCCTCCAAGGCCAGTGTCTGCTCCGAGTCCAGCTTGGTGGGAATATCCAACGAAATCGTCACCAGCAAGTCTCCGCGGCCGCGAGCGCCGATTTTGGGCATACCCTTGGCCCTCAGTGCAAAAACGACCCCGGGCTGAGTTCCCGCGGGCACCTTAAAAGTCTCACTCCCGTTTATAAGCGGGATGGTTAATTCCGCTCCCAGCACGGCTTGAGCGAAGTTTATTGGGACTTCCAGATGCAGATTTGCCCCGTTCCTCTGGAATAGGCTATGTGGGAGCACCGAGATGTCTACGTAGAGGTTGCCGGCGGGTCCGCCGTTGTAGCCCACGTCGCCTTGTTCGGTGAGGCGCACCTGCATGCCGTCCTCGACGCCCGGGGGCACCTTCACTACCCGTGAAAACTCGACCTTCTCCCTGCCCATGCCTCTGCACTCCGCGCACGGAGTTTCGATAGTGGAACCTTCCCCTCGGCAGGTGGGGCACGGTACTACCTGAACGAACTGGCCGAAAAGTCCCCGTTGGGCACGACGAACGCTCCCACTTCCGCGGCAAGGGTCGCACTTGTTGACGGCGGTTCCCGGCTCGCTGCGGAGTCCCTTGCAGCGACCACACACCTCCGTGCGATGAACCGTCACTTCCTTGTCCGCGCCAAAGTAGGCTTCCTCAAAAGTGAGCACCACCCGGTCCCGAAGGTCAGCGCCCTGGCGGGGGGCGTTCCTTGCCTGGGAACTGAAGCCGCCAAAGAAGGAATCAAAGACATCCCCTAGGCCTCCGAAGATGTCGAATCCCTCGAAGTCCCTGGCGAATCCGGCCTCTGGTCCCAGACCGGCATGGCCGTACCGGTCGTATCGTGCCCGCTTCTCCGAGTCCATGAGGATCTGGTAGGCTTCGTTCACCTCTTTGAACTTCTGCTCCGCGCCGGGATCCTTGTTCCGGTCGGGGTGAAATTCCAAGGCCTTCTTTCGGAAGCTCTTCCGGACATCCTCTTCTGAAGCTTCCTTGGAGATCCCCAATATCTCGTAGTAGTCTTGCTTTGTCAAAATCCGCCCCAATTCGATGGATGCAACTTCCCCTAGTATACGAATAATTGGGCGTTTGTCTCAAGCGGCGTGAGCCAGGCGGTTTCGGGAGTTGGTAGCGGGGTGCTAGCGGGCGTGGGCGATCAAGTCCCCCATGTAGTTGGAGAGAAAGCGCATTCCGCTGATCACGTTGGCGTATTCCATCCGAGGCGGGCCTACCACGGCCACGGCGCCGGAACTCTCTTCAGGTGCGCCATACTGGCATAGGACTATGCTGAACGGTTTAAGGCTTTCTTCGTCATTTTCGTCCCCCACGACAAGTGTCACGTCGCCATGGACAGGCGCTCCGGCAAGGATGCGATTAACTAGAGTCCGCTCCTCCAGCACCTCCAGCACTTCCAGCGCCTTTCCCCGGCCGTCGAACTCCGGTTGACTCAGGAGAAGCCGCAGGCCGTTGAGGATGTACTCGGCGGCGGACCTTTTGGCGTCCTCTTTAAGCGCAGAGAGGGCCCCCTGGGTAACTACGGACTCTAAGGGGGTAAGCTCTACGGTCTTCGCCATAATCTCTTTATAGGTGAGGCCGGTATACACGTCGGTAAGCTTGTTCGCCACGGTGGTCAGGTTCTCCTGGTCTCCCGGGCTTTCCAATGGGATCAGGTGCTTCTTGAGGCGAGACTCTTCCAACACTAGAATCAGCAGGGCAAGAAACTCCTCGATGAGCACTAAATGAACGTAGCGCACGCGAGGCGCTGGGGTTTTGGGATAGGTGACTATGGCCACGTTGCGCGAGAGCTCTGAAAGTATCGTAGAGGCCATCCCAATCCAGGCCTCCGCCTCCCGCTCTACCCGCTGGAATCGGTTAACTATCCAACGCTTGGTCTCCTGGGGTGGCTCTAACCCCTCGTCTAGAGTGTCTATATAGAAGCGGTACGCCTTGCTAGAAGGGATGCCTCCGGAGGAGATGTGAGGTCGGAGTATGTAGCCCTCCTCCTCCAACTCCGCCATCTTGTTTCTGACCGTGGCGGAACTCACCTTGATCGGAGAGCGACGGGCGATAATCTCCGAAGGTACTGGAGAAGCAGTACCGATGTACTCTTCAACCAGAGTTCTGAGGATGGCATAGGTCCGGCGTCTCGATGCCGGCATGTCTTGCTGTGGAGTCATTGGGCACTCCAGCCGAATGTCTTGAGGGGATTTTTCGACTCTAGCACCCACTACGGAATGGTGTCAAGACGTTGGCCACTCCTCGTACGCAACTCCCCTTTACCCTAAAAGTGTTGCGTCACCCCTTAACTTTCCAGTGCCCACTCTTTTCCTCTGCCATTTCCCCATTGTCGGACCGCTGCCCCCTCTGCTAACCTACCTCCATGAACAAACCCGCTGCACCATCACGCCCCGAATCGACGCCAACAGGTCTGCCATACATGGGACAGCCTTGTAAAATTCTACGAGTCGTTTCCACCACAGAAAAAAACGAATCGCCCCCCCAAATTAAATTGATAGACGCCTGACCTACCTTAATTAGCCCCAATTATTGTTCTTAGGTTCCAATCTTCCTCAAAGCTAGGGTTAATGAAGTGAATATCCGGAAACCCCATTGCCTTCAGGCACCGAATCTAAGCCATCCTACCCTTCACCGGCACCCTCTTCCCCACCATCGCCTTAGCCCTACGCTGTCCTAAAAAGAATCGAAAGCCCCTCAGCCGTTGACTGCCAAAGGAGGCGGTCATTATACTTCAGCCAATATCTCGTCCTCGGCAGGAGGCGTATTTGTTAACTAAGGAAAGAACGGCAACCCTCTCCCAGGCGATTCTACCTAAGCCTAATATAACCACTTATGCGGGCCTCGCCTTGTTGTTGGGGTTATTGGCGGCGGCCTTTGAAGCACTTTTCCCCACGTCCTTCTCTCTGGTAAGTCCCTTCTCTTATTCGAGCGTACTAAAGGACGGCGCGAAGAATCTGGGCATCGTTCTGGGCATTGGTCTTGGGTTGGCGTATGTAGGGCACGTGGCGAGAGGACTCGTTGGCTCTACTTCTGGCCGAGTGGCGACGTTCACTGCGGCTCCCATAGGGTCCTCAGTTTGGACGGAACTCCTGGGAGACGCCGTTCGTGTCATCGCCTTTAGTTTCCTCATAACCCTCTTCGCCCGTATTTCTATACACTTCGGGGATAACCCTGTGCCGATTACGGGACAGACCCTGGCAGTCCTCCTCACTGGGGCCGTGCTGGGCGCCCGTCTGGGGATGCTCGCCACTCTAATGTATCTGGTCCAGGGCATGGCCGGGATGCACGTCTACGCTGGCGGATCCTTCGGGCTCGTGTGGCAGCTCAGCAGCGGAGGCTACATCATAGGCTTCGTAGCGGCGGCGTTTCTGGTAGGATTCATGGTCGAGCAAGGCTGGAACAAGGGCGCGCCCCTTCTCGTCGCAATGCTCTTGGGCAACGTCCTGCTCTACGTGCCTGGTTTGCTCCAGTTGGGCTTCTTCGTAGAATGGAAGAATGTTCTCCCGTGGGGACTTTACCCCTTTATCCCCGGTGACCTCGCCAAGCTCTACGTGGCTTCCCTCCTGGTGCCCGCCGTGTCTTGGGCGTTGTTGCGCTACCGTCTAGGGGAACGGCCGGCATGGACGTAACTTGGCTGGGCCACTCATGCTTTCGACTTCGGGGCAGTAGTGCCACCATTCTGACGGACCCCTTCCCCGATTCTCTGGGCGGCTCCGTGACCAAGGTCGAATCCGGCCCGAACATCGTAACTGTGAGCAACAGCCACCCAAACCATAACCACCTGACAGCCTTGGATCCAGGCTTTCGGCTGATGGAGGGGCCCGGCGAGTACGGGGCCTCCGGCGTGTACATCCGGGGTTTCATGACTCCGCCAACGTCGATCCCAACCGAGGAGCCCCCTCCACGCAACACCGCCTACCTCTTCGAGTTCGACAATCTACGCGTGTGCCATCTGGGAGACCTGGCCACCCTTCTGCCCAATAACATGGTGGACGAACTTAGCCCTATGGACGTTCTGTTCATGCCAGTGGGCGGTGGGTGCACCCTCGACTTGGACCAGGCAGCCGCCGTGATTCGGCAGCTGGAGGCCCGCATAGTGATACCCATGCACTACAAGGTGCCGGGTGCAGCGGTGGAACTTGAGGGCCTGGACCCCTTCCTGCGCGAGATGGGTTTGAGGGACGTGGAGGCCCAGCCCCGATTTTCGGTGACTGCTACCAGCCTTCCGGCGGAAACTAGGGTTGTGGTGCTGCGGCCCATGGCCATCCCGGAAGGCTGAACTAACTTTCCAACGCGTCTACGGGGATTTCGGGCGGTTTCGCCATCGTGCCAGCCGGCGTTCAATCTCCTGTTCCGCGCCCTGACTGCTGGGACGGTAGTACCTTCTCCCCTTGAGCGATGTGGGCAGAAACTCCTGCTCCACGTAGTTGTCGGTGTAGTCGTGGGCGTACTTGTATCCCTTCCCGTAGCCTTCCGTCCGCATCAACCCCGTTACGGCGTTACGCAGGTGCAGGGGGACAGGAGCGTTCGACGTGTTGCGTACATCCGCAATGGCCCGGTCGAGGGCCGCGTAGGCGGAGTTGCTCTTGGGGCAGGTTGCAAGGTAGACGGTGGCTTCCGCCAGGGGAATCCTTCCCTCCGGCATGCCGATAAAATGAACAGCCTGCTGGGCGGCCACGGCGATGGATAGGGCGGTTGGGTCGGCCAGGCCAATATCTTCTGCCGCCAGTATCACCAGCCTCCGGGCGATGAACATGGGGTCTTCGCCCGCCTCTATCATCCGGGCCAACCAGTAGAGGGCGCCGTCGGGGTGGGAGCCGCGAACGGACTTGATGAATGCGGAGATAACGTCGTAGTGCTGGTCTCCCGCCTTGTCGTAGAGCATTGCCCGTCGCTGCATGGTGTCTTCGGCAATTCGCAAGGTGATCCGGCGCACGCCTTCGCTGTCCGGCCTGGTGGCGTGGACGGCGAACTCCAGAGTGTTGAGAGCCGCACGCGCGTCGCCGTTGGACATGTCCACCAGAAAATCGAGGGCGTCGGAATCCAGAAGTAGCTTCAGGTGTCCCATGCCCCGTTCGGGAATTGTGATGGCCCTTTCTACCAGGGTTCGCACCTGCTCACCGGTAAGCTGTTTGAGGGTGAATACGCGGGAACGGGATAGAAGGGGCGCGATGACTTCAAAGGAAGGGTTTTCCGTCGTGGCCCCGATTAGCGTGACCGCGCCGTTCTCCACGTGTGGCAGGATAACGTCCTGTTGCGCCTTGTTGAAGCGGTGGATTTCGTCGATGAACAGGATAGTGCGCTGATTGTGGAGGCCCAACCGATCTTTAGCGTCCGCGACGGCTTTGCGGAGTTGGGCCACGCCGGAGCCGACGGCGCTGATCGGTTCGAAGTGGGCGCTGGTGAGACCCGCGATTACGTGGGCCAGGGTAGTCTTCCCGCTGCCGGGTGGCCCCCAAAGAATGAGCGACGGAATGCGGTCCGACTCAATGGCGCGCCGCAAGGCGCTCTCGGCCCCCACAAGATGCTCTTGGCCGATGAATTCTTCCAAAGTTCGGGGGCGGATGCGGGCGGCCAGTGGAGCGTTGGCTTCCTGGCGCCTCCGGCCGCGCTGTTCGAAAAGGTCCATGCCGCTCATCTGGAGAGTCCTGCCTTTCCCAGTGTTCCTGGGAGAATTGTAGCACCTGATTCTATTGTGAGGGACGTAGAGGCGTGATAGCTTTATCTCATGACAATGCCGAAAGATCAGGGGAATACCCCGACGGAATCCGCAGGTCCCGCACCCATGCCCCAGAACGAGTACCATGTCCCACCGCCAGAAGGGGACGAGAGTTGGGTAGCCGCTCCCTCAGGCGACACCAGCGCCGATGAGACGCTGATTCCCCCAGTGTCCTGGGGTCTGACGGCTGTCGCGGCAGCCATTCTTGTGGCCCTCGCCGGCTTGGGATTGAGCCTGATATTTCTTCGCTTGGCAGTGGGTAATGAAGGCGTGGAATCCGCCCTAGCCTTTAACGTCAGCCTGATGGTGATCGTCGTCATGATGTTTTCGACGGCGTGGTTCTTTGGCCCGGCAATGCACGGCGGAGGTGCCCGTTCCCTCGGATTGATTCAGAGCTCCCGCAGCATGTCGTGGCTGCTTCCTCCGGCGGTCCTGGTAGCTGTACTGCTGTTCAACGCCGCCTACGTGGCCGTCGTCACCCAGCTTGGAATAGACCTTCTCAAGCCGCAGGAACTCCCCTTCGACGATTACAGCCCTCCGGCATTAGCCATCACTGGGGTCATGGTAATCCTGGCCGGACCATTTGCAGAGGAGGTCTTCTTCCGGGGGTTTGTCCTTTCGGGGCTAACTCGCCGGTGGGGGCCGGTGGTGGGCCTTCTGGTCAGCGCAGCTATATTCAGTTTGGCCCATGCCAGCGTGGCGATTATCATTCCGATCTTTGTAGCTGGAGCGCTGCTGGGCTGGCTCTACCTTCGAACTGGCTCCCTATGGAGCTGCGTTTGGGTACATGGAGCGCAGAACGTCGTCGCTTTCGTTGCTGTCCTACTTCTTTGACGGAAGTAAAAGCGTCGACTCTTGGCGCGTGTGTTATACTTCCCCCCGTTAGAAATTGTGAGCCGAAGTGATCAAAAGCCGAATTGAAGCTAAGTTCGCCCAATTAAGGGCCGAGGGAAGAACGGGCCTCATCCTCTACATGATGGCGGGTCATCCCAGCCTGGAGGTGACGGAACGGCTGATTCCCGCCTTGGTAGAGGCGGGCGCCGATGCCATTGAAGTTGGCGTGCCCTTCAGCGACCCTCTGGCCGATGGCGCTACGATCCAAGCGGCGGGGTTTCACGCCCTCCAGCAAGGCGTCACCCTGTCAGACTGCGTAGATCTGGTTGCGCGTCTTCGTTCCAAGCTGCCGGATACGCCCATGCTCCTCATGGGCTATTACAACCCCATTCTGAACATCGGCGTGGAGCGTTTCTGCCGTGAAGCGGGAGAAGCAACTGTGGATGGCCTGATTGTAGTAGACCTGCCGGCCGAGGAAGCCGGACCTTTGGCCCACAACGCAGGCCGGTTTGGTATCGACCTCATTCCTCTGTTGGCTCCAACTAGCACCGAGGAGCGCATCGAAAAGGTCTGCGCCACCGCGTCCGGTTTTATCTATTGCGTCAGCGTCACCGGAGTCACCGGAGCGCGAAGCTCCGTCAGCTCCCAAGCGCCCCTGCTGGTTGAGCGGGTCCGCCGCCATACTAGTCTGCCGGTCGCGGTGGGCTTTGGTGTCTCAAAACGGGAGCATTTTCAGGAAGTAGGTAGGATGGCTGACGCAGCAGCTGTTGGGAGCGCGCTAGTTCGTATGGTCCAGCAATCGACTCCGGAAGAAGCAGTGGAAAGAGCATCCGCCTTCGTGTCCGAGATGGTCGGCGGATCTCCTGCGTTGATGGAAGGAGTGGCCTGATGTCGGAATGCTGGGGAATTAGGGGTGCTACGACGGTCGAAGAAAACGGCAGGGAAGCTATTCTCGACGCCACCAAGGAACTGCTACAGTACATTGTCGTCGAAAATGACCTGGACAAGTCGCAAGTAGCAGCGATTTGGTTCACCACCACCCAAGACCTAAATACGGAGTACCCCGCGCTGGCGGCCCGGCGGTTGGGGTGGATGAATGTGGCCCTGCTTTGCGCCCACGAGATGCTGGTGCCCAACAGTTTGCCCATGTGCATCAGGGTGCTTATGCTCGTGAACACGGAGAAGGCGCCACAGGACCTGAAATACGTGTATTTGAAGGGGGCCGTGGGCTTGAGAACCCAGGGCCTCGACTGTTAGTCTCGCCGGAGGGCGGGAGTGGGCAGCGAACATGACGTTTGGAGCGGCACTCACATGATTGTGGTAATGAAGGCAGACAGCACTGACTCGGAAATTGACAACGTTAGGAAGCGCATCGAGAGCCACGGCCTCCAGGGGCATCTATCCCAGGGAGCGGAACGAACGGTAATCGGTGTCGTAGGGCAGATACATTCGGACCTGCAGGCGGAGATGGAGTTGCTCCCTGGCGTAGCGGAAGTAGTAAGAATCTCCAAGCCATTCAAGCTGGCAACTCGGGAGTTCAAAGAGGGCGATACCATTGTAAGGCTAGGCGACGTGACCATTGGCGGCGAGAAGCCGGTGATGATTGCCGGCCCTTGCGCGGTTGAGAGTGAAGAGCAGGCGATGGCGACGGCCGAAGTGGTGAAGGAGCAGGGTGCGCAGATTCTTCGCGGTGGCGCGTTCAAACCTAGAAGCTCCCCCTACAGCTTCCGGGGCATGGGCGTGCAGGGGCTGAAGATTCTGGCTGCGGCCGGTCGAGAGTTCGACATGCCCGTGGTAACGGAGGTCATGTCGCCGGAGGATGTGGGGATGGTCGCTTCCTACGCCGATGTGCTGCAAATAGGAACGCGAAACGCCCAGAATTTTAATCTGCTGGACGCGGTGGGGAAGCTGGACAAGCCGGTCCTGTTGAAACGGGGCTTCTCATCCTCCTACGAAGAGTGGCTGTTGGCCGCTGAGTACGTGCTCTCCGGAGGAAACAGCCAGGTGATTCTGTGCGAACGGGGCATACGCACCTTCGAGCCGTACACCCGCTTCACGGTGGACCTGGCGGCTGTGCCGGTCATAAAGAAGCTGAGCCATCTGCCCATCATCGTGGATCCCAGCCATAGCACTGGTTCCTGGGAGTTGGTGACGCCCATATCGTTGGCAGCAATAGCAGCAGGCGCCCACGGAATCATTGTGGACGTGCATCCGAACCCGTCTACTGCCAAGTGCGATGCCGCCCAGGCCCTCAGCTTTGACAAATTCCGTACGCTATCTAGGCAGGTGAAGGCCATCGCGGAAGCCATGAGCCGCGCAATGGCCGCCACCGGCTAGGAAGTCGAAAAGGTCACCTCCCCCGAATCTCTTCGATGTAGTCGTCCACGCTGACGCCCTTGCCAAGGGCGTCCCTGCCCAGGATTCCGACGACTTTATCGACAGGGTGTTTCACCTTAGTCCTCTTGCGAAGAAGCAGCCCGTCCGCAGTTGGAATAATCTCCACTTCGACGTTTGGGTTCAACGCATAACGCTCCCTCAGGTGTTTGGGAATCGTGATCTGTCCTCGCTTGGAAATCCGCAAGTTTTCCTCGGTATGTGAATTGAATGTCTGAATTCGAACTAGGTGGGCCGCACGCCGCAACTGGTTTAATCCAGTCAGGTAATAGCAAAGATGACTATGCGTGGGCTTCCGGGCCCTCTCCAATAACTGCAAGGATTCGGTTCTTCAACATCTCGCGTAATCCCGCTGGCGTCTTCCATACAATGTGGTTGTAATGGTTAGTGTCAAAATGCAGTGTTTTCACGGAATCTTCGCTGCAGGCGAAAATTACCGGCAAACCAAGTCCATGCGCGAATCCGGCCTCATAGTATACGCCTCCCCTTGCCCCGTCATTGCCGTGGGTGAAGTCGGCCACCAAAAATCTTGAGCGACGAAGCTCTGCAATAATCTCATCGTCAATCTTGTTGATGTGTTCCTTTCGGTCGACCCTAAGGGGCTTATATCCCGCCTCCCTAATGGCCGGGACAATGCCCTTTTCATAAGCGTCATTTGTGCTGTCATGGAACCACATGGCTACGAATGCTTGGGTTGAGTCTGTATTTGTCCCTTGTAGTTCGATTTGACTGTGGCCTTCCACCGAAACCATCACTTCATATGGAATCTCAGTGGTATCTACGAGTGGCGGGAACGCACCGATTGGGATTTCCAAAGCTTTAGCTTTGAATAAGTAATGAATTAGATATTGGATCTCACTTTTACCTATTGACTCAGACCAAGCATAAGCAGCTGGATTCTCGTTACTGGTGTTATAAGCCGTTCCGATGGTCTTTGTTTGTTCAGCGATGAATCGCAGGAGTCTATTGGCCCTCTCATGTATCGGAAGAGGGGGTCTGCTTCTAACCTCTTCAAAAATGTCTTCAGACACCAGTGGATATCGGACACCCATGTTCCGCTGGTCTATGAGCCAGGTAGTCAGGCGCGCCTTCTCAGAGTCGTCCAACCACCCTTCGGGGAGTTTGAACTGCGCGTCTTGAGTAATAGCATAATTGCCGCCAGCTCGAGGTGAGTGATGAACTTCGTAAATCATGTCCGAACTTCCTCTAGTGCGCCCTCCAACCCTTGCTTCATAACCGTTGCCCCAAATTAAGCATATATTCCCGTTAGCCATAGTAGTCCTTATACTCAGATTCGTGTTCCAGACTGTTTGCTTGCCCTTTAGAAGATTATCGTCTCTTCACCAGAGCTTCCGAGTCTCCCAGATTTGACAGGGATACGAGTTTCTGGTGGACCAGGTTGGAGGGTTCTACGAGCCAGATACTTCCGCCAACCGCCCAGTTTCCACGTCGTAGATGAAACCGCGGATTCCGTCCTTTGACGGTATAAACGGGCTGGCTTTGATGCGGGCCATCGACTGTCGCACGTCCTGCTCCAGCTCCCTGAAAGCCTCAAGCGCGAAGGAGGGACGCAGTCCCGTTTCTTCCTCTATGGCGTCCTTCAAGTCATCGTCCCGGAAGGTCGCCATGCCACAGCCGGTATGGTGAATCACCATAACCTCGCGGGTTCCCAGAAGGCGCTGGGAAATAAGCAGGGAGCGTACAACGTCGTCGCTGACCACGCCCCCAGCGTTGCGTATCACGTGGGCGTCCCCCTCGGAGATGCCCAGCAGGCTGTGAGTGTCTAGCCGGGCGTCCATACACGTGACGACTGCCAGCTTGAGGGCAGGAGGAGCAGTTAGAAGGCCTTTGTTGAAACTCTCAGCATGGCTGGCGTTCTTCGCCAACAGGTCGTCGGTGGCCGACATGCGGTCCTCCTCGAGTGCACCAATTCGATGGCGCAGCTAGGGTTGTTTAAGGGTTAGGGTTTAGGGCCGAAACCTCCAGCTCCGCGACTAGAGCATTGAACTTAGCCACGTCCTCGTCGAGAACCGTTTTCAAAGCGTCCAGTTGCACGTTTACCTGGTCGGAAAGAAGTCCGAAGACTTCCCGCGACTGCTGGGTCGGCTTCTCGTCTGAGCTGGTGACCCAGGAGATGAGGCCGTTGATCTTCCCGTTGATCTTGGCGGGGTATTTCAGCCGGTCAATCTGGGCGTTGGCCTTGGTTTGTGCCAGTTCTCCTTCAATGGCGGCAAGCTTCTCATTAAGGTCTTTGGACGCATCGGCGACGGCCTGGGCGTTGGTCCGCCCGGTCCACTCGTCCACCTGCGTGCGAATACTGCGTATCTGCTCAACGGCTGCGTGGGTTTGAGTGAGCTTGTCACGCATGCGGATGAGGAAGCTGAACTGCTCTTGCATCTCCTCTTGGGTGGCCTGCAGTCTGGGGTCTTTGATGATTTCGAAGGATTGGGTAATGGTGCGGTCGCCCACCTGGAGGCGGACGCCGTAGCTGCCCGGCGGTGCGGTAGGGCCGGTGATGGAGGGGGGGTGCAGCGATTCGGTGAGGGGGTCTCCAGGGAGGGGCTGGGCCTTGGGATAGCGCATGTTCCAGACGAAGCGGTTTAGGCCGGGCCGGGGCTTCGAGCCGCGTTCTTCGCCGAGGGCCAGGGAGGGAGCGTCGGCGTCGTCCTGAAACCTGTAGCGGATGATAGGCTGGCCGGAGGCGTCCAGGAAGGTGATGGACACAGGGTCTTCGGTGGCGTCATCCAGGTAGTAGTGGACGTAGACGCCACTGTGCGGGTTGGCGCCGCCGTCCATATAGCTGCGTATGACGCCGCCATCATCGTCGGGGCGCTGTGCGTAGGCGACGACGAGGGTACCCGTGCGTTCGTAGCCCCAAGGGGCTTTAGAGGGCAGGCCAAAAGTTTCGGGCGGGGTGTGCCTGTGGGTGGTGCGCGGCTTGAAGAGTCGTACGGAGGGTCCGGTGGGGTCAGCAGCGGTCTGACGCAGGGGCGAAAGGTCGTCCATTATCCAGAAGGAACGCCCGTGGGTGGCCGCGACGAGGTCGTCGTCCTTCACCTCCAGATCGTGGATGGGGACAATGGGCAGGTTCTGCTGGAGTGGCTGCCACCGGTCCCCGCCGTTGAAGGAGACCCATGCGCCATATTCAGTTCCAGCGTAAAGAAGACCTGGCTGCTCCGTGTCTTCCCGAATCACCCGGGTGAAGTGGTTCGACGGTATGCCTTCTACGATCCGTTCCCAGGTCTTTCCGCAGTCCGTCGTGCGGTAAAGGTAAGGGGCTTCGTCGTCCAGCTTGTAGCGGGTTGCTGCCAAATAGGCAGTTGCGGGATCGTGGGGGGAGGCTTCGATGATGCTTATGAGGGCCCAAGGGGGAAGGTCAGGCGGGGTGACATTCTGCCAAGACTCTCCGTTGTCAGTTGAAAGTTGGACGAGGCCGTCGTCCGATCCGGCCCAGAGTAATCCGGCTTTAACGGGGGATTCCGCGAGGGCGAATACGGTGCCGTAGTATTCTGCGTTGGTGCCGTCGAGAGAGACGGGCCCGCCGGAAACTTCCATCTTGGAATGATCATTACGGGTGAGGTCCGGGCTTATGGGTTCCCAGGAGTTGCCCTGGTCGGTGGAGCGGAAGACGTGGTTGCCCGCCGTGTAGAGAACGTTGGAGTCGTGGGGGGAGAAGTGGATGGGGAAGGTCCATTGGAAGCGGTACTTCATGTCTCTAGCGGCGATGGCGGAGGAAGATTCCGGCCAGACCATGACGTTGTGCACCTGGTGGGTTCGGTGGTTGTAGCGGCTGAGGTAGCCATTGGAGTGGTTGCCCGCGTAGACTATGTCGGGGTCGTCGGGGTTGACGGCGATGTAGCCACTCTCTCCGCCGCCTACGGTGTGCCAGTCGGCCATCGAGATTGCGCCGGTATAGGAGCGACTGGGCAGACTCATGGTGGTGTTGTCTTGCTGGGCGCCATAGACGCGGTAGGGGAAGCGGGTGTCGGTGGTTACATGGTAGAACTGGGAGGTGGGCTGGTTGTAGATAGTTGACCAGGTTTCGCCTCCGTTGAAGGAGACGCAGGCGCCGCCGTCGTTGCCTTCAATCATGCGCCGGGGGTTGGCCGGGTCTATCCAAAGGTCGTGGTTGTCGCCGTGGGGCATATAGACCGGGGAGAAGTTGCGGCCCCCATCGACGGACTTGTAGGTGCCACCTTCCATGATGTATACCGTTTCGGGGTCTTGGGTGTCGGCGACGACGTGGCTGTAATACCAGGGGCGTCCTCGTATATCTGCGTCGTCGGAGACTATTTCCCAAGTGTCGCCACCGTCGTCGGAGCGGAATAGGCCACCCTCTTGGGATTCAATCATTGCCCAAATGCGGCCCGACTTCGCCGGAGAGATGGCGACGCCCATGCGCCCTTTCAGTCCCTTTGGCAGGCCGGGATTGTCGGTAATGTCCTCCCATGTGTCGCCGCCGTCGGTGGAGCGGTAGAGGCCGCTGTCGGGGCCGCCGCTGATGTTTATCCAGGGGTAGCGCTGCGTCTCATAGATGGCGGCGAAAAGAATTCTGGGGTTGTTCGGATCCATGGACAGGTCGGCGGCGCCGGCGCTGGGACTCTTGTACAGGACCTTCTCCCAGGAACTGCCGCCGTTGGTGGAGCGGAAGATGCCACGCTGTTCGTTGGGGCCGTAGGCGTGGCCCATGGCTGCCGCGTAGACCAGGTCCGGGTTTTGCGGGTGGACGCGGACGCGGGAGACATGGTGAGTGTCTTCGAGGCCCAGGTGGGCCCAGGTCTGGCCGCTGTCGGTGGACCGGTAAACGCCGTCACCGTGACAGACATTGGCTCGGAGGCAGGCCTCGCCCGTGCCTACGTAGATAACATTAGAGTCGGAGGGGGCCAATGCGACGGCTCCCACGGCAGAGACGTTGAGGAAACCGTCGGTGACGTTTCGCCAATAGGTCCCGCCATCGGTAGTCTTCCAGACCCCGCCGGCGCAGGCGCCGAAGTAGAAGGTCATTGGGTCATGAGGATCACCGGCGACGGCTACGACGCGACCGCCGCGGTGCGGGCCGATCAAGCGCCATTCCATTGAGCTAAAGAGGGCGGGATTGACGGTTTCCATGAATGCGGCCTCCGTTTAATGTTTGTGAATGGTATTGGACTGATTCTATTCAGGGAGACCCTTTGTGTCCAGTGGGCGGGGTCAGGGATGGCATAAGTCCGGACTGGCTTGATATGAGGCATTGAATTGCAATAGAGTAACTGCAAGCTAGAACAAAAGACACGCCCTGGAGGAGCCATGCCAAGAGTAATACTGACAGGAGTGGCGGAAAAAGACGGCAACCAGTTCACCGCCCTATGCCCGGAGTTGGACGTAGCCAGTTGCGGCGATACGGTGGAAGAAGCCCTGGATATGCTGGAAGAAGCCCTCGGAGTGTATCTGGAAGATTTGGCGGATATTGGCAATCTTGACCGGGAATTGAAGGAATGCGGCGTCACGGTTCGAGAAGACATTCTCGGCGAGGGGGAGGAAGTAATGGTGCCTGCGCTCCCGGGACAGATCTACCGAGCATACGTTATGAAGATTCCCGCTCTCGCAACTCGCTAAACCGGTATTTCTAAGTGGCGAGATTACCCCGCTGCTCCAGCAGACAGGTTGTCAACGCTCTCGTGAGGTTAGGCTGCTACAAGGGTAAGAGTGGTAGAGGCAGTCATCAGTCCTATCGACGCAGGCTTCCCAATGGACACGTTCTATCAAGCCCGGTTGTTTTAGGTCAACGCGAGTTTTCCCGAGGTACACTTAGGGCTGTACTAAGACAACTCCAAATCTCTGATGACGAGTTCATAGTCGCCCTTCGATAGCTTGCCCCGGACACAACGCCTACCCCGTCCTGAATCCTTCGTCTTGTTCTTGTGTTAGAATGCCGGCAGATTCCTGGGTTGGGGAGGTTGTTCAGTGAGAATTCCTGGTAGTCGGCGGAGTAGCGCCCCCGACGCTTGTGGCCTGGCAGCCGGTCGTTTCGCTGAGGCAGTCCGCGACGGCAGTATGCCTGCAGCGTGGGAGATGCTTTCCAAGGAGTCGCGGGGTGTGCGGCAGGGGGTGTGGGCCACGGAACGGGGCATTGACCTTCAGGCGGTCTACCAAGCGGCCAACGATCACTCCCATCCTCTATTCCATCCAATGCTGGAGGACTTTCGGAAAGCTGTGCTCAAGTACTGGCCGTTGGAGGACCTGTTCGACTTGGGCGTAGCGCCGACCAGCTACGTGGACGACTTTCATGCCTTTGCATTTCTGCCCATGGGAATTGACGATGATCAGGAGGAGATGCCGGGGCCCGTTCTGAAGGCTGGGTTGATTATTCCGATGTTGCTGGAAGATGGTGCATGGAGGGTGAACCTTCCCGGATGGAGACTGGCGTGGCGTCAGAAATGATCAAGAAGGCCGAATACAGGTTGGTGTCTTCGGACTCCCACGTGATGGAGCCGCCGGATCTCTGGACGCGCTTCATAGACCCCGAATACCGACACAGGGCTCCGCGGGTAGTACGTGAGGATGGCTTCGATAGGTGGTACGCTGACGGTGACGTTAGCTTTGGCATCGTCGGGTCGGACACCCAGGCGGGACGGCGGTTCGATGCGCCGGAAAGCATCCGGATTGAAGGCGTCTACGAGGACGTACGGCGGGGCGGCTACGACCCTCATGCCCACGTGGAGGACATGGACTTGGACGGCGTATCCGGGGACGTGGTGTATCCCTCGGTGGGCTTGGAGACGTGGCTCATCCCTTCAACGGACCTGCTCTCGGCTGTGTTCAGGGCATATAACAACTGGCTGGCAGAGTTCTGCGCCCCCTACCCGGACAGGATCAAGGGGATGGCGATGGTGAACGTGGACGTGGTCGCCGACGGGGTGGGTGAACTTCGGCGGGCGGCTTCGCTGGGATTGGCTGGCGCGACTATTCCACAGCGGCCTCTCTTTGGCCGGTACGACAGCCCGATGTACGAGTCGTTGTGGGAGGTGGCTGAGAAATTGGGTATGCCCCTGACCATGCACAGCGGCACGTCGCGTTGGAGTCCCAACGAGAAGGTCACCTTTGGCAACAGCCGGGGGATGGTGGAGTTCATTAACCAGGAATACGACATGCGGGACAACGTGGTGGCCATGATTTTCTCCGGCGTGTTCGAACGTCACCCCGGCCTTAAGGTTGGTCTGGTGGAGTACGAGGTTTCGTGGGCGCCCTACCTGCTCTACCGGATGGACGTGGCGTACCAGGAGATCCGCCGTCCTGAGCGTTTTGGGGGCCGCCGGTTTGGCGGGGATATGCTTCCCAGCGATATGTTTCGACGGAACATGTTCATCTGCTTCCAGGAAGACGAGTTGGGGATGCAGATGCGGGAGTACATAGGGGTGCAGACGCTCATGTGGGGCAACGATTATCCCCATGCGGAATCCACTTTCCCCCGATCCAGGGAGATTGTCGAGCGGATTTTGGAGGGCGTGCCGCTGGAGGAAAAGCGGCTGATAGCGGGCGAGAATTGCGCCCGCCTGTTTAAGATGGGCTGACGGGCAACCCCTGCCAAATTTGATGTAATTCCGCCAGGCTCTCGACTATCAGGCTTACGTTGGCGTCGGTGAATGTGTTTTCCTTGCCGGGGGAAATTCGTCCGATGAAGGGTACACTCGTAGCCTGTGCGCCCTTGTAGTCGTCGATGGAGTCGCCGACGAAGATTATCTGGTTGGGCCGCCACCCGTTCTCAGCCATCACGTCTCGTAGGATCGCGGCCTTGTCCCTGGGCGAGCCGTAGACTCCGGCGAAGAATCCTGACATTCCCCGACGTTCGATAAGCGGCTGCATCTCGTCTTCAGGAGTGCCGGTGGCTATGAACAGAGGACAGAGGGCAGAGTAGATTTGCAGGAACTCCGGTGCCCCGGGAGTGAAGGGGCAGGCCATCATAGCGTCGTCTGCCAGCCTTCCAAATTCCTTGCTTAAACGTCGAATGCCGTCCTCGTCGACGGACACACCAAGGATATCTTCGCAGATGATTCGCAGCTTTTCTTGGCGGGGCATGCCGCCATGGTCTCGATGGAGTTTGACTATGGGTTCGGCGTGTTGGGGATACTGGCTGAATAGTCGACGGAAAGTCTCTGCCTTGACGTGGTTGGACTCCAGAATGACGCCGTCAAAGTCCAGCACTATCGCTTCTATACGCGGGCTGTCTTCTGTGTAGGCACCGGTCATCTGGGAGTTAGGCTGCTTTTGCAACTCGCCCGATCACGGCGTCGCCCATGGCTTCGGTAGAGAGAGGCGTTTCGCCGGGGCGGGTGATGTCGGCGGTGCGGCAGCCGTCTTCCAGAGCGCGGGTCACGGCGTCTTCCAGGGCAAGAGCCTCCTGCTCCAAGCCAAGAGAGAGGCGCAGCAGCAGGGCGGCGCTGAGGATGGCGGCAACCGGGTTCGCGATGCCCCGGCCAGCGATGTCCGGCGCGCTCCCGTGTATGGGTTCGTAGAGGCCCAGTGGGTTCGCGCCTCCGGTATGGCCCAGGCTTGCCGAGGGCAGCATTCCCATGGACCCGGATAGGACAGCGGCTTCGTCGGTGAGAATGTCTCCGAAGGTGTTTTCGGTGACGATGACGTCGAATTGGGAGGGACTGCGGATGAGCTGCATGGCGGCGTTGTCCACCAGCATGTGTTCCAGGGACACGTCCGGGTAATCGTCGGCGACGCTGTCAGCCAGTTCTCTCCATAGTCGGGAAGTTTCCAGCACGTTGGCCTTGTCGACGGAAGTGACACTCCGACGGCGGGTCTGGGCCAGTCGGAAGGCGGCGTGGAGAATCCGGCGAATCTCCGCTTCCGTGTAGACCAGGGTGTCCACGGCGGCCTGGCCGTCGGCATCCGTCCAACGCTTCTTTGGCTGGGCGAAATAAAGCCCACCCGTAAGTTCCCGCACTACTACCAGGTCTACTCCCTGGAGCACTTCCGGCTTTAGCGGGCTGGCGTCGATAAGAGCGGGATGAAGCTTCACGGGCCGGAGGTTGGCGAAGAGTTGAAGGGACTTGCGAAGGGCCAGCAGGCCGTCTTCCGGCCTCACAGCAGCCTGCGGGTCGTCCCACTTGGGACCGCCGACGGCTCCAAGAAGGACGGCGTCGCTCCGCCGACAGAGTTCGAGGGTTTCCGGCGGGAAGGGGTCTCCAAACTCGTCTATGGCCCCGCCGCCTATGGCACCGTACTGGATTTCAAAGGTGTGACCGAAACAGTCGCCTATGGCGTGGAGGGCTTTGACGGCCTGGGCTGTTACCTCAGGGCCGACGCCGTCCCCCGGCAGCACGGCGATACGAAAGTTCATCGGCGGGTCTCCGTGGCAGCTGTCAAGCAGCCAGTCCCATCTGTCGCTCGTAGGCGCTTATTTTTTCCTCATGCAGCAACGTCAAGCCTATTTCGTCCAAGCCGTCCAGGAGGCAGCGCTTTCGAAAAGGATCAACCTCAAAGGAGAATACAAGCTCGTTGTCGTCGCTCCAAAGCCGTTGCTTCTCCAGGTCTACGGAGAGGGTTGCGCCTGGACTTTGATTGAGCTTGTCCATGAGCGCGCTGACCTGCTCTTCCGGCAGTGTTACGGGCAGCAGGCCGTTCTGGAAGCAGTTGTTGAAGAAGATGTCGGCGAAGCTGGGGGCGATGATGCATCGAAAGCCGTAGTCCTCCAGCGCCCACGGCGCGTGCTCCCGGGAGGAGCCGCATCCGAAGTTCCGTCCCGCGACGAGGAACTTGGGGTTCTGAATACTGGGGTGGTTGAGAATGAAATCGGGGTTCGGTTCGCCGTTGGCGTCGAATCGCCACGGGCCAAAGAGAAACTGCCCGTAGCCGGTGCGTTCGATGCGCTTGAGATGGATTGCGGGGATTATCTGGTCGGTGTCCACGTTGACCCTGTCCAGGGGCATGGCTACGCCGGTGAGTTTTGTGAAGGGTTCCATCTTACGCTGGCACGCTCCTCAGAGGTGGATGGTTCAAGTTGACTTCCACTCGCGGATGTCCACGAAGTGGCCGGCTATCGCGGCGGCGGCGGCCATGGGCGGGCTGACCAGGTGTGTCCGTCCGCCCTTGCCCTGCCGGTTTTCAAAGTTTCGGTTGGAGGTGGAGGCGCACCGCTCTCCCGGTTGGAGGACGTCCGGGTTCATGCCGAGGCACATGGAGCATCCCGCAATGCGCCAATCGAAGCCCGCGTCGGCGAAGATACGGTCAAGGCCCTCTTCCTCCGCCTCGGCCTTCACCCGGGCAGAGCCGGGGACTACCATCGCGTAGACGCCTTCGTTGACCTGCCTGCCCTTGATTACAGAGGCGGCGGCCCGCAAGTCTTCGATGCGGCTGTTGGTGCAGGCGCCAATGAATACCCGGTCTATGGGAATGTCCTGGATGGGGGTGTCCGGCTCCAGGGCCATATAGCTGAGCGCCCGTTCGGCGGCCTCTCGCTCAGCAGCCTCCTGGAAGGAGGACGGGTCCGGAACGCGGTCCGTTATCTTCGCGACCATGCCGGGGTTGGTGCCCCAGGTGACGAAGGGTTCGAGGTCGGCGGCGTCGATGATCACCTGCTTATCGAAGGCGGCGCCGTCGTCGGACGGCAGCTTGCGCCACCGGTCCACGGCAGCCTCGAAATCGTCCCCCTTAGGGGCGAAGGTCCGGCCTCGGACATAGTCGAAGGTGGTATCGTCGGGGGCAATCATGCCGGCTCGGGCGCCCCCTTCTATGCTCATGTTGCAAACGGTCATGCGTCCGTCCATGGAAAGGGAACGGACGGCCTCGCCGGTGTATTCGATGACGTGGCCGATGCCGCCGTTGATGCCTATCTGCCCGATGATGCCGAGAATTAGGTCTTTGGCCTCCACGCCGGCGGGAAGCGGACCGTCCACCCTCACCTCCATGGTCTTGGGTTTGAACTGGCGCAGGGTTTGGGTGGCCAATACGTGCTCCACCTCCGACGTGCCGATGCCGAGGGCGAAGCACCCCAACGCGCCGTGGGTGGACGTGTGGCTGTCGCCGCAGACCACGGTCATGCCCGGCTGGGTATATCCCAGGTCCGGGCCGATGACGTGGACTATGCCCTGGTTGCGGCTGTACCGGTCGTAGAAGGCTATGTCGGTGCCCTTGATGTTGTCGGACAGGGCGTCCAACTGGCGTTTGGAGATGGGGTCAACCACGGGGCGGGTAAGCTCCCAGGTGGGGGTGTTGTGGTCAACGGTAGCGACGGTCAGGTCAGGCTGTCGTACGCTTCGGCCAGCCAGCCGGAGTCCCTCGAAGGCCTGGGGCGAGGTGACCTCGTGCACCAGGTGCAGGTCTATGTAGATGAGGGCGGGCGCACCGGGTTCCTGGTGCACCACGTGGGCGTCCCAGATCTTCTGAAACATCGTTTTAGGAGGCATCTTTTTCCCCTTTGGCATTCGGTGGAGGCCGGCCTGTGGCCCCATTCACTGAATCCTCGAAAATGGTTAGGAACCTGTGAGCTGCTCCGTGCAGCCAGTCAATCATCCGAGGCCAGTTTGCACGATCACGGGCGTCAATTTGCAAGTCGGAAATCCGATGTGTTCCCCAACTTGTTCGGCCCCCTAATGCGATATCAAATCGGTTCTGCAATATCCCCTTGTACCGCTCTACCCTATCGGTGACCTTTTCAGCGTCAACGCCGCGCTTTCCGCGCATGAATATGCCTACGCTGCCTTGGGCCAAATATAGGCTGAGGAGCATCTCGGGATCTGCGGTCTCATACCACACTGAACTGGCCGCTCCAGGTGAGAAGCCATCATCCGGATATCGCTCGGCGTAAGCGGTCCAAAATTCCTTGCGAAAGCGTCCGATTTCGCTCAATCCTTGCGCGGTCACTGCACGAAGTCCACGCTCCCACTCGCTAGGGCGTTCCAGAACCTCGAATACCGGAGCGATGGGAGAATCGCCTATACGCACTACCTTGACGCGCACGGCGAAAAAAGCGTACTTGTCCGGCGTGTGGCCATTGAGCCATCGAACGGCGGAAAGATGGGCTTCGTGAAACTCGCGGGCAATCCAAATCACCCTATTTGCGTCAAGGCCCGCAAGATAGGTCATGATTTGACCCAGGTGGGTATGATCCGAGCCTTCAAGCTGGTTTTCGATTAGCACCAAGCTATCGTCCAGCGAGTCGCGGGCCATCAGGTCCGCCGAAAACCCCTCAACGTCAACTTCCGTGTCTTCCAGCCTCAGTCTGAGTTCCGTAACCTCTGAAAGGGCGTCCAGATTCTCCGCAAGCCACGGGGTGAAGTCCTTAGCCTCGTGAGGCCATGCCTTGCGCAGATCGACTGGCTGCAATCTACTGAATTGCATAATTTCTTTCTTATCCAAGAATGAACCCTTGGAAGGCAAGAACAGGCACGTAAAGATCCCGAGCCGGGGCCTTAAGGATTGGGTGCTCCTACGGCGGACTCCTTCTTCGCTTCCTCCATTGCCAAGAGGCGGTTGAGGGCGTTCAGGTAGGCCTTGGCGCTGGCTACGAGGATGTCCGTATCGGAACCTCGGCCCACGTACACCCCGTCGTCCTTCTGGATGCGAATCGTCACCTCTCCGATGGCGTCAATGCCTCCGGTAACGGACTTAACGGTGAATTCAGCGAGGGTATTGGGCACCTGAACGATGCGGTTGATGGCCTTGTAGATTGCGTCCACGGGACCGGTGCCGGTGGCGGCGTCGGTCGTCGTGAACCCGTCCGGGCCGGTGAGCTTGACCGTAGCGGTGGGTATTTCGTGGTCGCCGCAGGACACCTGGATGTGCTCCATGGTGAAGCTGGGGTTCTCGCTGATGATTCTTCGCTGGTCGGACATGAGGGCTTCCAGGTCCAGGTCGGTTATCTCCCGCTTCTTGTCGGCCAGAAGCTTGAATCCCTCGAAAGCCTGGGCCAGCTCGTCGGCGGTCAGGTGATATCCAAGTTCGTCGAGCCGGGAGCGGAGACCGGCGCGGCCGCTGAGTTTGCCGAGGACCAGAGAGCTGCCGGGCCAGCCGATGGACGCTGGGTCCATCACCTCGTAGGTGGAACGTTCCTTCAGGATGCCGTCCTGGTGGATGCCGGAGGCGTGGCGGAAGGCGTTTAGACCGACCACTGCCTTGTTGGGCTGAATGGGGAAGCCGGTAACGTCGCTGACCAGCCGGCTGGTGCGGTAAATCTGGGTGGTGTCCACGTTGGTCCGGACGCCAAGGAAGTCTTTGCGGGTTTCGATGCTCATGATTATCTCTTCGAGGGCGGCGTTGCCTGCCCGCTCGCCGAGACCGTTGATGCAGCCCTCCACCTGCCGCGCGCCTACCTGGATGGCGGCCATGCTGTTGGCGACGCCGAGTCCGAGATCGTTGTGGCAATGGACGCTGAGGACGGCCTTGTGGATATTCGGCACGTTCTCCTGAATGTCCTTCAGAAGCTGGGCGAACTCTTCCGGAATGGAGTAGCCGACGGTGTCGGGGATGTTGATGGTCGTTGCTCCTGCGTCTATGACGGCTCTGAGCATGGTGTAGAGATATTCGGGCTCCGTGCGGGAGGCGTCCATCGCCGAGAATTCCACGTCTTCGCAGTAGCCCTTGGCCCTGGAGACCATAGTTACCGCCATGTCCATGACTTCTTCCCGGTTCTTGCGAAGCTGGTGCATCAGGTGGATGTCGGAACTGGAGAGGAAAACGTGGATGCGGGGTTGGGCTGCTCCCTTCAGAGCGCCCCATGCATGGTCTACGTCGTTGGGGTGGGCGCGGGCCAGGGATGCAATGATGGGCCTGCGGATCTCCCGTGCGACTGTTGCGACTGCTTCGAAGTCGCCGGGTGAGCTGGCGGCGAATCCGGCTTCGATAACGTCGACGCCAAGGCGGTCAAGCTGCCGGGCGATTTCCAGTTTTTCGGGGGTGGTCATTCCGGCTCCGGCGGCCTGCTCGCCGTCGCGGAGGGTGGTGTCGAAGATTATTACCTGTTCCTGAGCCACTTTGGTTCCTCCTCTTACTGCCTTTGATTTATGAACTAACGGTTGGGGGTTGGACTGCTCAAAGGCTGCGTAAGGGGAACGCAGGCCGCCCGCTGGAGCCGTGCCAACACCCCAACGTTCCGGCGGTCTACGCGCTTTGCCTCCATTACCTGTCTCCGAACCAAGTTTTTTGTGCGGCTGCTCCCGGGTTAGGGGCCGCCGCGTTTTTTGCTTTAGTTAGTCGTGGCTGTATGTCTGCGTGAATTTAACATAAATAAGGACAAGTTTGTCAATATGGTGGCGGATTGTGAAGGGACTCGTTTTCGCGGACTCAGGCGTGAAAGTTACTCGTTTTGGAAATCGAGTCGGAGTGAATTCGTGCCTGAGATTATTCGTTTCAGGCGTGGGGACTCGTTTCAAAAAAGTTAGGCAAACGAGTCCGGTTCTGGGGCGACTTTTTCTGCTGGGCTGTTAAAGTGCATAGTTCGGCTGAGGGAGGGTAGCAGAGGAGTGGAAGTTTCGGCAATGAAAAGATGTCACTTCGCCTTTTAGGGTGTTGAAAGATTGGATTGAAAGAAGGAAGTCCCAGGGGCAGCGGCCACTAAAGTATAGGGAAAGGAGAAGATTGGGAATTAAATGCTCGACTGTACAAAGATTCAGAGTCTGGTCGAAGAAACTTTCGCAAAGGGGCTCAGTTACGAAAGACTGATTGACGACAAAAGAAAAATCCCGCCTGCTTGCGCTAGGGCGAGAATTTCCCGAGTTAGCCAATGAATATCGGCTGAACACTACCTTGCCACGGTGAGTAAATCCTACATACCTTGTGATGATTTGTCCAGGTTGATCCGAAAAGAATTTCCTTTACTGGACTGTATGAACACCCCTGACGAGATTCGAATTCGCATCCTCTACCGTGGCAAGATAGCGCTCTATCCATTGAGCTACAGGGGGAAAGCCGGTATACATCTACTGCGCCTTCATGTCGATTTTGGGGTCCTTTTTCCCTTACGTAGTCAAGCAGGTAAATCTCGGGGAATCTTGGCAACCAGAAGGTGTCACTTCGCCTTTGTTGGCGTTGATGAATTGGATTGAAAGACGCGGATTCCTATGGCTCGCTGCTGCTGTGGATGGGGAAAGAAAAAAGATTTGGTAGAATTGCAAGCCGATGGTAGGAAAATTTTGAATCCCCTGGTGGTGCTTATGCGTAATCTACATATGAAATACGCAGCTTTATTGACATTTGCAGCCGTCGTTGTCGCGGGTCTTCTGGCCGGTTGCGGCGCCGACGAGTCGACGCCAGCCCCGACGGCCACGCAGACCCCAACGCCCGAAATGACGGCGTCCACACCCGCAGCGACCATTGCGACGCCGGAGGTCGAGACGGATTGGGACGGCATTTTGGGCACCACGGTCTTGCGTCCGGGTAGCCAGCGAGTGGCCTTCCTGCTAGTGGGGGCAAAGGCTCTGGTCACTGTGCCGGAGGTGGAAATAGCTACCTTCTTTGTCGGAGAGGACGGCTCTGCAGATGGGCCTCACGAGGTGATTAAGGCGGATTTTAACCTCTGGCCCTACGGCACCCGCGGCAGCTACACCACGGACCTGTCTTTCGATAGGACGGGCTTGTGGAAGCTGGAGATAGTCGGCCAGGAAGAAGGGGCAGACCGGAGGGCGGTAATGGAAGTGGAAGTCACGGACGGGTTCGAGGTGGTGGACGTGGGGCAGAAGGCCCCCGCCAGCATGAACAGGACGGTGGGCGATGGAGCGCCGCTGGAGGAGTTGTCCTCCGCTCACGAGGCAGACCCGGAACTGTACTCCACCAGAATCGCCGACGCTCTGGAGCAGGGCCTTCCAACGATGGTCGTATTCTCCACGCCGTCATTCTGCACCTCGGCAACTTGCGGGCCCCAGGTGGAGACGGTCAGCGAGGTCCGCCGCAAATTCGAGGGGCAGGCAAGCTTCATTCACGTTGAGGTCTACGAGAATCCCCACGAGGTGGAGGGAGACCTGACCCGCGCGCGAACTTCGCCCATCATGGACGAGTGGGGCCTGACCAGCGTCCCGGAGTGGACCAACGAATCGTGGGTGTTCCTGGTGGACGAGACTGGTGTTGTACGCTCAAGGTTTGAGGCGTACACCTCCGCCGATGAGTTGGAGGCGGCTCTGGAGGACGTTCTGAGCTAGGGCCCTAGCTCCGGGAACAATTCGCGCTCTTGAGGTTCGCCCCCCTTCGGTAGTACCCTCGCCACAACACTGCTAAGTAAGAGGGTACAATGCAGAAGGTTCGTCTTTGGGAAGTAATCGATGAGAAGACTTTGCGGATAGTTCCGGGCAGCCAGATAGCCTTCGAAGAACGTTTGGAGGGCTGGCTCGCCAGGGATATCTCTGTATTGGACTCAAGTCTGTTGGTGATTGGTAGGCAGGTCCGCACTGACTTTGGAGGCTACATAGACCTTTTGTGTTTGGACAATCTTGGAAATACGGTAGTAGTCGAACTAAAGAGAGGCCAAACGCCAAGGGATACGGTTGCCCAGGCATTGGAATATGCATCGTGGGTTAAGCACCTTTCCCCCGAAAACATTACGGTAATTGCAGATGAATATCTTAAAGGAATAGGCTCATGTCCACTTAAGGAAGCCTTTAAGGAAAGGTTTGGTGTGGAAGTGCCGGACGAGCTCAACCGAGAGCATCGCAGCCTGATAATGGCGGAATCCATCGACGACCGTACCGATCGAATAGTGCGATATCTGGATGATATGGATGTGCCAATCAACGTGGTCACCGTGCAGCATTTTCAAGGCAGCAACGGCAGGCGTCTTCTCGCGCGGGTATTCCTGGTAGAACCCGTAAAGAATGAAGCGAAATCACGCTCCACATCCAGAAGGGGTCCGCGACAAACTATCCCCGGCCTTCAGGCGATGGCAGCAGAGAATGGAATTGGCGAATTGTACGATCTAGTGAGGGAGGGAGTCCGCGGTGTCCTGCGAGCCTATCCATATACGGACAGGGTGTTTTATCAGTTGGAGCGGAAAGACGGTAGCCTTCGTACGGTGTTGATTGTTGGCGCTACCCCGCATGAAGAGCACGGCGGCTTAGGATTCACAATACATGTAACTCGCTTGGAGAATCAGTGGGGCGTCGATAAGGAGACGGTGCAAGAATGGCTTCCTTCAAATTCCCGAGAGCTAAAACTCTCGGGTTGGTCGGGAAGCTCTGAGGAAGAAAAAAGGAACGCTGTGGGATTTAATGGGGCATTCCAAAATGAAGGCGAGGTGGACAAGTTCCTAGACGGTCTCAAGTCCGCCTTCGAGGCCAGTACCCGAACCTAACGCATAAACCTGTGGCTAAAGACAAGAAGGGCAAGTAGGCGTATAGTTGTTCTGCCCCTGTAGCTCAATGGATAGAGCACTACTTTGCCAAGGTAGAGCATGCGGGTTCGAATCCCGTCAGGGGTGTAATTGCAAGCATTGACAGTGTACCACGGGTTGCATAGACTATAGACACCTTGGCGAAGTAGTGTTCGGTCAACAGCCGTTGGCTAACTCGGAAACGTCCCGCTCGACGAAAGTCAAATAGGGCGGGATTTTTCTTTTGATCCGGAATCAGCCTTTCGTAAGTGAGCCGCTTTCCGAGGGTTCCTTTGGCTTGGCTATGAGCCTTTCCGCAGTTAATTATAGTATTCCCAAAGCTTAGGGGCGGGACGAATCCAATCGTCCCGCCCCTAATTCGTTAACGCAACTCGGGCCTAGCTGCCGTTGAAGCCCTTCAGCAGGCGGGGGCCGTAGAGACGGATGGAGTTGTCCCACATGATCTTTCGTTTTGACTCGTCGGAGATGGGTTGGGCCATCATGTTGGGCACCGGTTCCCACGGGTCGGGAGCGTCGGCGTGGGGATAGTCGGTGTTGAAGACGATGTTCTCGTCCCCCACGTGCTCGATGCAGAACTTGATGCCCGGCTCGTCGGCGTCGCAGGCGATGAAGCACTGTCGGTCGAAATACTCGTAGGGCGTGGCCTTTAAGGGTTCGGCGTCGAAAGTCACGGCCTGCCGTCCGTCGCTGCAATTCTCCAGTCGGCTCAACCAGAAGGGCAGCCAGCCGCAGTTGGCCTCCAGGATGGACAGCTTCATCTTGGGGTAGCGGTCCAGGATTCCGGAGAGCATGAAGTGGGCGACGCCAATCATGTTCTCCATGGGGAAGTTGATGGCGTGGTGGATGGCCTCGAAGGGGCCGCCCATGCCGTTGTACCGGTCGTAGGTGGCGGGCTCGCCCGTCTTGGTCTCGTTGCCGTGCAGTGAGAGGGGCGCGTCGAGCTCTGTAGCTACCTCCCAGACCGGGTCGAATTCCGGGGTGTGCCACCAGTGGCCCACGGCGGGGGTGGACATGATGAAGGACACGGCGCCCAGTTCTTCCACGGAGCGGCGCGCTTCCACGGCGACTTCTGTGGCGTCGCCGCCGGGCACGACTGAGACGAATTTGACCCTGTCGGGGGATTCGCCGCAGTAGTCGCGGGCCCAGTTGTTGTAGGCGCGGACCACCGCAGACCCCAGCTTGACGTCAGTGCGGGACATCTGCGCCCCCACGTGGCCGGCGGTGGGCAGGCAAACCTGAATGTCCCAACCGTATTTGTCCATGTCGTTGATGCGGCTCTCGCAGTTCCACCAGGAGCGGTAGGCGTCCCCGTACTTCTCCTCCTGGCTGGCGTAGCGCTTGGTGGTGGCGGAGGTAATTTTCGACTTGTGGAAGAATACACCGTCTACCTCGAAGTCCATGCGGGATCGTCCGAAGATTTCGCGGACCCTGGGGCGGCGGTCGTAGAATGCCGGCTCCACGTACCGGTCCCAGATATCTCTCGGCTCGTAGAAATGGCCATCGGCGTCGATAACTCTGTAACCTTCGTACATGGGGGCCTCCTTGCGGGAAGTTGTGGATATTGCATTTGTACCAACGGGGTGGGAAACAGTCAAGGGGTTTCGTTAGCGACATCGGCTTCTTGCGGCGAATCGAACGTTTTGCATAGCCGACGAGGGTTGAATGAAGAAAAGGGAAAGAAAAATGATTCTGTTGTTACCGAATTGGGCTAGTGCTATGCTTGCGGCGCAGACGGATGGTAAAGTCCTACCGAAAGGGAAATAAAAATGGCTGAAAAGCGGATTCTGTGCGCCTACGGGGTGCATGTGGACGCGGTGGCAGGGTGGTTGGGTTCCTACGGGGGCGAGGACTCGCCGGGCGACATCTCCAGAGGCGTCTTTGCCGGAGAAGTGGGCACACCGCGCCTTTTGAAGCTCTTTGATCGGCTGGGCATCAAGACTTCCTGGTTCATCCCGGGGCATTCCATCGAGTCCTTCCCCACGGAAACGCGCATGGTGGCGGAGGCGGGTCACGAAATTGGCATCCACGGCTATTCCCACGAGAACCCCATCGCCTTGACCCGGGAGCAGGAAGAAGCGGTGCTTGTTCGATGCATCGAGCTCGTGGAAGAATTTTGGGGGAGAAAACCCTGCGGATACGTCGCGCCCTGGTGGGAGTTCAGCCACGCAACGGCGGAGCTGCTGCTGAAGCACGGCATCCTGTACGACAATAGCTTGATGCACCGGGATTTCGAGTGCTACTACGTGCGGGTTGGGGATAGGTGGACGAAGATCGACTTTTCCAAGCCGGCCCATACCTGGATGACCCGCCTGGAGCGTGGCCAAGAGACGGACCTCATAGAGATTCCCGCCAGCTGGTATCTGGACGATCTGCCTCCGATGATGTTCATCAAGGCGTCGCCCAACAGCCACGGATTCGTCAACCCGCGGGACATCGAAGAGTTGTGGCGGGACCAGTTCGACTACGTGTACCGGGAGTACGACGAGGCCGTGTTTCCCATCACCATCCACCCGGACGTGGCGGGCCGCCCCCAGGTGATTCTTATGCTGGAAAGGCTGACCTCGTATATCATGAGCCACCCCGGAGTTAGCTTCTGCACCTTTGAGGAGATGGCAAAGGACTTCGCCGCCCGTCATCCGAGGCGGAAGACACCAGGATAACCGGAGGCTGATAGTTAGAAGAGTAAACAGACCAATAGGGGGAATAAAGAGAAATGACGCAGACCGCAAGTATCGAGACGCTATCGAATATCGCCAGGGCGCTGGTGGCGCCGGGCAAGGGCATCTTGGCGGCGGACGAAAGTACCGGCACCATCAAGCGCAGGTTCGACAGCATCGGCGCTGAGAGCACCGAGACGAACCGTCGCGATTACCGCGAGATGCTGTTTCGCACTCCAGGTGTTTCCGAGTTCGTCAGCGGAGTTATTCTGTACGACGAGACCATTCGGCAAAAAAGCGACGACGGTACGCCCATTGTGAAGGTCCTATCGGATGCGGGCATGATGCCGGGCATCAAGGTGGACACGGGGGCCAAGGATCTGGCGGGCGCACCCGGTGAAAGCGTCACCGAGGGGTTGGACGGCCTGCGGGAGCGGCTGGCGGAGTACGCGGTGTTGGGCGCACGGTTCACTAAATGGCGTGCGGTCATCACCATCGGGCCGGGCATGCCCAGCGCCTACTGCCTGGACGTAAACGCCCACGCGCTGGCCCGCTTTGCCGCGCTGACTCAGGAGGCGGGGATGGTCCCGATGGTGGAACCGGAAGTGCTTATGGACGGAGGTCACAACATCGACCAGTGCTACGACGCCACCGAAGCGGCATTGGCGGAGATGTTCCACCAGTTGCGGGGTCAAGGTGTTGCGATGGACGGCATCCTGCTAAAGGTCAACATGGTGCTTTCAGGTGCGTCCGCAGAGGGTCGCGCCGGGCGTGAGGAAGTGGCTGAGATGACGGTGCAATGTCTGAAGAGCACAGTGCCCGCGACTGTGCCGGGCATCGTCTTCCTCTCCGGTGGTCAGGGCGACGACGAGTCGACAACGAACCTGGACGCGATAAACGGGTACGCTCAGCGCGTCGGCGCGCCGTGGGAGTTGAGCTTCTCCTACGGCCGAGGCCTTCAGGGCGCGCCCCTACGGACATGGTCAGGCAACAACGAAAACCGGGCGGAAGTGCAGCGCGTCTTCCACCACCGCGCGAGGGTGACGGCGGCGGCGCGGCAGGGGCGGTATGACGTGGGGATGGAGGCGGGGTAGGCCGGTTGGGTTTACTGGATGACTAATGCATCCCCACTTGCTTGTCAACGGTGTAGATCGGTACTATCCTTTAGCAAATATGCTCGCAAGCCAGCCATAGGAGAAACGCGGGAGGAGAGGCTATGCCCCCAGCAAAGCGACACTTTACGCTAAATACGAAAGTGGAAAAACATGATGAGGTCTACGTCGGCTACTGCGTTGAATTAGGCACCGTCACCCAAGGAGATTCTCTGGAGGAAGTCTGCGAGAATCTAAAGGATGCCATCTACGTTCACCTATCCGTACTCGACGAAATCGGAGAACGCGAGCGAGTCTTTCGCGAAAAAGGTATCGTCATGCTTCCAGCAATCGATGATACTGTCGAATTCGCCGCCGCTGTTTCAGAGAAGACCGAGACTCCCATATTCGTATATGCCTAGAATACCTGCGAGCAATTTGCCGCTATTGTCCAGCAGGAAGTTGCTCGCCGTTTTGAAGAGAATAGGGTGTTTGGAGCACAAGCGGAGAGGTGGGTCTCACTTGGGAATTTCAAGACGGATTTCTGAAGGAAGAATTCTTACAACCACATTGGTACTGAGCAAAAGAGAAATACACAGGGTCGCTCTCAGCAGGATGTTAAGGTCCTTGGGAATTGACCTTGACACTTTCAGAAAACATCTCTAATACCCACAGTAACCTCCGCAGGGGCGGTATGACGTGGGGATGGAGTAAGGGGGTAGGGCTGAGGAGCAGGTTAAGCCTCTGAGCGATTGATGATTAGAGATTCTTTTGCGTAACCCAAACGCTCAACTATCTTTCTGCAGCGATCTTCGAGTGATTTTGCGTTACCGTGGACAGAAACGGCGACATCAGACTCTCCAATCTGCTCGTGCCCGTTCTTCATTTCACCTACTGGAGAGATCCATGCTTGGCCGATGCTCAAGACACTTTTGCTGAAGGAATCAGGATGATGGTCATAAAGTATTGCGCAAACCTTACGAAGAAGGTCAGCCCAGTTCTGAACAAGCTCAGAATTCCCCATACCCTCAAAGGTGAAAGATGTTGGTTTCTGAGATGGTGAACGAGGTGGCGTTACTGCAACCTCGTTGAACAAAGAGTAATGGTTTTGTTTAAGAAAAGCCTGAACAAGTCCTTCTTCTGCTTCAATGCCTTGGCTATGAGCAAAGTGCAAGACTAGTCGCCTTTGTTCTCCATGACTATTGGCACTGGCTAGCCTGTCCCAAGCTCTATGTAACCTTGTCCAGATGTCTCTTCTTTTTTCGAAATCCTTGTGGCGTTTGCGCGCTGCTTTAAGTGTCTTCTCGGTGGGTTCACCCGGTCTGACGTTATTGCGGGATAGGAAGTCCATAAAGTAATTTTGCACCCAGGTCTTGTCGCGATTGACTATGTCTATCTCAGGATCCATTTGTCTGAGTTTATGGTTGTTTTTTTCGGGGGCGACATAGAATCGCCAAATGCGACCGTTTGTCAGAATAGCAAGACGTGGCACGTCGCAATTCGCGGCCATCTGCTCGTCCTTTAGTGCGGTCAGGCAGTATCCGTGCAGCTGATTTCTATTGTTGTCAGTCAGAGGTTTGTCCCACTCCTTTGCCTCCAAGAAAATCCGACTCTTGCCATCTATTTTGAGAGAATAGTCAACCCTCTTGCCATTAGGAAGAAGATATTGATCGTACACTTCTTCATGTTTGTGAACGTTCCACCGCGCACTCTGTAGCAAGGGATCAATTGCATGTTTTATGGTTTTGGCTTCATTGCAACCTTTCAGAAAATCTTGTTGATCCCTGATGGTGGCGAGTGCTTCCTGAAACGGGGTGCTCATAAGTCCGGCTCCTATGTTGTTGGTGACATATATTGTTGATGACATAATATCACCAACCGGAAGCAGGCTGTAGGAGAGGACTCTATTCCTGGTACAGGACCTTGTTCAGGCGGGTGGAGTCGTGGAGGGAGTCTATCCACCGGAGGGTGCCGGAGCGGGACCGCATGACCAGCGACTGGGTCTGAACGGCGTTGGCGAAGAAGCGGACGCCCCGCAGCAGCTCCCCGGAGCTTGCGCCGGTTGCCGCAAAGAAAACGTCCTCGCCCCCCACCAGGTCTGTAGTCGAGTGCACCTTATCCAGGTCAACTCCTGCATCCAGGGCCGCCCGCCGTTCCTCGTCGTTTCTCGGCCAGGCCTTGCACTGGATTGCCCCGTCGATGCATCGGATGGCCGCGGCGGTGAGGACGCCCTCCGTGGTGCCGCCGATGCCCATGAGCACGTCGACGCCGGAGTCCGGCAGCGCGGCGTGGATGCCGGCGGCAACGTCCCCGTCGGAGATTAGCTTCACCCGTGCGCCGGCGCTGCGAATCTCAGCCAGCAGCTGGTGGTGGCGGGGACGGTCCAGCACCTCCACCGTTAGCTCTTCCACCCTCCGGCCCATGGCCTTGGCTATATTTGACAGGTTGGTCTCCACCGGCGCGTTGATATCTATAACGTCCTTGGCTGCTTTTCCCACGGCTATTTTGTCCATGTAGGCGAACTGAAATGGAACCTTCATGGTCCCGCGGGCGGATAGAGCAATGGCCGCTATTGCGCCGGGCAGTCCCTTGGAGAGCAGAGTCGTGCCGTCGATGGGATCCACGGCGATGTCCACCTTTGGGTCGTGTCCGTCGCCGATCAACTCGCCCACGTAGAGCATGGGGGCCTCGTCCTTTTCTCCTTCGCCGATGACTACTACACCGTCCATGGATATTGAGCCGAGAGTGAATCGCATGGCGTCCACGGCGGCCTGGTCCACCAGCTCCTTGTCGCCCTTGCCCATGTGACGGGCGGCGGCGATGGCTGCGGCCTCGGTGACACGGACTAGCTCCATGGCCATGTTGCGTTCGATGGGAGAGCGGATTCTACCTGTCGTCATTGTTCACCTTTCTGGGGTTGTGTATTCGATTCTGTTTGGCTAGCGGATAGTAGAGATGTCCATGCTGATGTCCAGGGCTTTGACGGAGTGGGTCAGCGCGCCGACGGATATCAGATCGACACCGGTGGCCGCGACGGCGGAAACGTTGTCGCGGGTAATGCCGCCGGAAGCCTCCAGTAGGGCGCGGCCTCCGGTTATACTGACGGCTGCCGCCATCTCGTCAACGGACATATTGTCGAGGAGGATGATATCAGCCCGACCTTCAAGAGCCTCCTCCAGCTGGTGGAGATTGGTAACTTCCACTTCTATTTTCAGGGTGTGGGGCGCTCTCTCCCGCGCGCGGCGGATGAGTTGCGGGAGAGAGGTAGACTCGCGGTCGAGGAGGTACAGGTGATTGTCCTTGATGAGGATGCCGTCTCCCAGGTGCATGCGGTGGTTGTGGCCCCCGCCTACGCGCACGGCGTATTTGTCCAGGGTGCGGAGCCCGGGGGCGGTCTTGCGGGTGTCGATAATGCGGGCGCCGGTGCCATCCACAGCCTTGACGTATTCGGCGGTCTGGGTGGCGATGCCGCTCATCCGCTGCAGAATGTTGAGGGCCAGCCGTTCCCCCCGGAGGATGACGTCTGCAGACGAGGTGACTGTGGCGATGATTTGCCCGGGGGCGATAGAGGAGCCGTCTTCGATGAGGACATGAGTCTCGGCTGAGGAACGGAGGCGTTGGAACACCTCTAGAGCGGCAGAGATACCCGCGAGTTTGCCGGGTTCTTCGGCCCGTAATTCGCCTACGGCCCGGATGGAGGGGTCGATGAGCGCCTGGGTCGTGGCGTCCGCAAAGGCCTGATCTTCCTCCAGGGCGCGGTCGATGAGACGCCGGATTTCACGTGTGATTTCAAGCAAGCCGTGTTACTCCGGCGGCACGGAATTCGGGGCTCGCGGGTTGGTCCCTCAACGGAGGCCGGCCTATCCTAGGAGACCTCCAGCATCCGCTCCAGGGCGGTGTGGGCGTAGCGCGTGGTCTCCGGGTCCACCCGAATTTCGTTGACTATCTCTCCATCCAGAAGGGAATCCAGCACCCAAGAGAGGTAGGCGGGGTGGATGCGGTACATGGTGGAGCATGGGCAAACGATTGGATCCAGGCAGAAGATGACCTTGTCCGGGTTGTTCTTGGCGAGGCGGTTGACCAGGCTTATCTCAGTGCCGACGGCCCACTGGCTGCCGGAAGGGGCCTCATTGATCGTCTTGCGAATGACCTCGGTGGAGCCGTTCATGTCCGCGGCCTGGACCGTCTCGAGGGTGCACTCCGGATGTACGATCACGGTGATGTCCGGGTACCTCTGGCGGGCGGTCTCTATCTGCCGGGGGGAGAAGCGGGTATGCACTGAACAATGCCCCTGCCATAGGATGACCTTCGATTCCCGGATACGCTCCGCAGTGTGTCCGCCCATGGGCTTGAAGGGGTTCCAGACAATCATCTTGTCCAGATCTATGCCCATTTTGAAGGCGGTGTTGCGCCCCAAGTGCTGATCGGGGAGAAAGAGTACCCGGTCGCCTCGCTGGAAGGCCCATTTGAAGGTTGCTGCGGCGTTGGAGGAAGTGCAAACGATGCCGCCGTTTTTGCCGCAGAGGGCCTTAATCTCAGCCGTGGAGTTCATATATGTGATGGGTATTAACGAATTGGGCCCCAGTAAGCCCTCCAGATCGTCCCAGGCGTCCAGAACGTCGTCAGTGGGCGCCATGTCGGCCATGGAGCAGCCCGCGGTGATGTTGGGGAGAATGACCCTCTGGTGGGGGGCGCAGAGAATGCGGGCAGTTTCCGCCATGAAGTGAACGCCGCAGAAGATGATGTATTCTGCTTCAGTCTGGCTTGCGGCCTGCTTGGACAGAAGGTAGGAGTCCCCCTGGAAGTCGGCGTATTCGATGACCTCTTCCCGCTGATAGTGATGGCCCAGTACGACGACTTTCGTCCCTAGCTCCTGGCGTGCCTGGTGGATCCGTTGGTCCAGCTCTTCGGCGGTCAGGCGCAGGTACTTCAGGGGTATCTTCTGCCAGCGGATGTTCACCTTTATTTCGTCGAGAAGGGGCTTGGCGGGCAGCTCGTCCTCGCTCTTACAGAAGGCGGCGTGCTCAATTTCCGTGATGGGCAGGAAGGGTTTCTTCCCTGCGCTTGGGTTTCTAAGGTTTAGAGTCATGGCGACACCCCTGCCTGGGTGGGTTGGCGGCTCTTGGTTGGAGCGCCCCGCAACGACCAAGGGGTGGCGGCCTCGATATTCACCGCGACCGTCTGGCCCAAAAGGTCTGTGGGGTGCTCAAAGAATACCAGCTTATCCTGTCTTGTGCGACCCTTCCACCGCTCTTTCTTCTGCCCTTCCACCAGCACTTCCACGGTGGTTCCGACTAGCCGGCGGTTCTTCTTCTCCTGAATCTCCTTCTGGAGGGTCTCCAGGGTCTTTAGCCTATGCCGCTTCTCTTCCCGGCTTACGGAATCGGGAAGTTTGAGGTGGGCGAAAGTCCCTGGCCGTGGAGAATAGGCAGCCATGTGCACCTTATCGAACTGGGTATCCTCCATTAGCCGGTAGGTTTCCATGAACTGCTCGTGGGTCTCCCCGGGGAAACCAACGATTACGTCGGTGCTGATGGCCACGTCGGGAACGGTGGCGCGGATGTCGTCTATCAGTTGGCGGTACTGCCGCTGCGTATAGCGGCGGCGCATGGTCTGTAGTACGTCGTCGTCGCCTGCCTGGAAGGGCAGGTTTATGTGCTCGCAGACCTTGGGCAGGTCCGCCACTGCCTGGATGATGTCATGGCTCATGAAGATTGGGTGGGACGTGAGGAAGCGCAGACGCTCCAGACCCTCCACGGAGTGTACGGCGTGGAGCAGTCGCGAGAGGTCGCAAGGGTCTTCAAAGTCGTGGCCGTAGGCGTCCACCGTCTGGCCCAGCAGGGTAACTTCTTTCATGCCGCGCTGGGTCATCAGGTCCACCTGGTGGGTAATGTCTTCCACCGGACGGCTGACCTGCCGACCGCGACGGAAGGGGATGATGCAGAAAGTGCACATCAGGTCGCAGCCGTGGATGACAGGTACGTAGCTGCTGACTGAGGGACTGGTCGGAGCAACGGCGCTGAGGCAGCCTTCGGTATCTATGCCCAGCCGTTCCTGGAGCAGGTCGAGGACCGGAGCGAACTGCTGAGGGCGCATGAAAACGTCCACTTGGGGGAAGCGGCGCTCCAGGTCCGCGGTTCTTGGACCGACCATGCAGCCCATGAGGGCGAGAATCTGGCCGGGCTTCTTGGCCTTCACGGATTTCATCATCCCCAGCGTGCCGATGACTTTGTTTTCGGCGCTCTGGCGTACAACGCAGGAGTTGAGCACTACCAGGTCAGCGTGGGAGGCGTTGGTCGTGGGGGTAAGGCCCGCCTGGTTAAGGGCGGTTGAGAGGCTTTCGGAATCGGCCTTGTTCATCTGACAGCCGATAGTCCAAATGTAGTAGCTGCTCATGGTGGATGTAATCTCTGCTTACGGTTGGATGTAATTGTTGCTCGAAGTAGGAGAAAAAACTCCTGGCGGAGGGAGTGGGATTCGAACCCACGAGGCCGATTTCTCGGCCAAAGCGCTTAGCAGGCGCCCGCACTAGGCCACTATGCGATCCCTCCTGGTTGACTTAAAACTATATCAGAATCACGCTGGTTTTACCAAGCAGAGGACACGATTCCCCTAGGTTGTGCCGTGGTTGCGACTAAAACAAAGAGGGAGCGTACCTAAAACCTGGAATATTATGTATTTCAAAGAGTAATGGCCAATTATATAGCGCTATCGTCTTGATATATGGGCCTATTGACAGGATTCGTCTTGAAGTTTATTATACCACGGCTTAATTATCGTTGTGAGCGAGAGGTCAGGATGGAAGAGTTGGTTACCAAGCAGGATTTTACCGATAATCAGATAATCGACATTCTGGAAATGGACGGACGGGCATCCAACGCCAAAATCGCGCGGGAGGTTGGGGTCAGCGAAGGCACCATTCGTCGTCGCCTGCGCCGGTTGGTGGAGGAGGACGTTATCAAGATCAAGGCGGTGCCCGATCTCAGCAAGATGGGCTACCCCACCACGGCCCTCATTGGGCTTCAAACTGCCCCGGGCAAGCTCGATGCCGTGGCCGACGCTATCACCATGATGGAAGACGTGCACTACGTGGCCATTACCACCGGAGCCTTCGATGTCTTTGCTTGCGTAGCCAAGCCCTCGACCGAGGAGTTAGGTGTATTTCTTCGCACCAAGATTGGCACTATTCCGGGAGTGACCCGCACGGAGACCTTCGTTAATCTCAGTATCAAGAAGCGCACCTATGGACTGGTCCTCTAAGTTGGCGCCGGAAGACCGGTTCCGTCTTCCAAGGCGGAACGGCAATCACGGGGGCAAAAGTGCTGGGAAGTGGGATTTCGTCAGCAATTATGATATAATTCCCTCATGTGGCGGCTCTGTCTCGGCGGGCGAGAAAGCCGTAATTTGTGACAAGGAGCGGTAGTTCATGACATACATCATCGCGGAGCCGTGTGTGGACGTTAAAGATGCTGCATGTGTGGACGTTTGTCCCGTCGATTGCATCTATACCACGGATGACGACAACATGTTCTTTATTAATCCGGACGAGTGCATTGACTGTGCGGCCTGTGAGCCCGTTTGCCCTGTAGTAGCCATCTTCCCGGAAGACACGGTGCCGGAGGAGTGGGGCAACTTCATTGACATGAACTACGACTACTTCAAGGACAGGGATCTTTCCACCCTAAAGCGCAGCCTCTAGGGTGATTAAGCCAGCCTGGGGGCTGGCCATCGCCGTGCCCGGCCTAGACCATTCGGCGTAGGTAAATCCCTCTTCAAGGCTATGAACACGGACACTCCCAAGCAAACGGCGCAGTCTAAGCCGTCGGAACGTCTCTCTTCCGTGGTGGAGAACTATCTCCTCTCCCTCCACATCCTAAAGGAGGAGAAGGAAGCGACGGTTCTAGGGCAGTTGGCGGGCTATATTCGCCGTCTCCCTGCATCAGAGGGTTTGGGAACTACCCTCCCTTCCATTCTCGGAATGATGCGTCGTATGTCTCGAGATGGGCTGATTCGGGTGTCTTCCAAGAAGGAAATCGAATTCACCGAGAAGGGTGCACAGTTGGCCGCGGGCATCGCCCGTCGACACCGATTGGCGGAGCGTCTCGTGGTGGACGTGTTGGGCGTGGACCTGCCCCGGGCCGACGAAGAGGCCCACCAGTTGGAGCACGGCATTTCCCCCTACCTGGAGGAGCGGATAAATGTTGCCGTGAACGGTCCCACCACCTGCCCCTTCGGGAAGCCCATCCCTGGCAGCGGCTACAAAAAGCCGGTTGGGAAGGTGATTCCCATGAGCGTGGCGAAGCCGGGCGTGAGTTATAGAGTCGTTAGCCTGCCCGACGAGGACTCGAAGCTATTGGCGTTTTTGTGTCGTTATCAGATTCTCCCCGGTGAGGAAATCAAGATCTTGGAGTTGGGTGACTATCGTGACGTCATCACCTTTGAGACACCGAAGGGCGAAACGGCCATTGGCTTCCTCACCGCGTCGCGGATATATCTGAACCGGATTAGCCGCTAGGTCCCCTGGGCTGTCTCAGTCCGCCCAGGCACTCCTCCAAAGACGTCTTGACGCAGGTGAATATGGGAGTGTCCCTCAGCGTGTAAGGTCTGGCCTTGGAATGGCGCAGGTCCATGACCAGCCGGACGAACTCCTCCGGATCGCTGCCTTCAAACCCTAAAACGAAGTCGTGGTCGTCGATTCCAAAGGAGTAGGCGGTGTGCACCTTGATGTCGGGGTATCGGTGTCCCACAGTGAAGTGCTCGTTCATCAGGTCCTGGCGCGTTTCCTGGGGCAGCTGGTACCACTCGTGGGTCTTGGTGAAGGGGTAGACGAATAGATAGTCGTCTCCCCGGGGCGTAATGGCTCCATCTCGTGCCGCATGCCCAGCAGGGCGGTGGCTGCCGGTGTAGGGGGAGGGCCTGGTAACCGCCAGGTAGGAGTAGGCCGTTGTCAGGTATCGCCCCATTCCGGTGGCGAGGATGCGGGAAGCCAGGCTCTGAAGGGCCTCGAGGCTCGGAGAAATCTGCCAGAGCATGAAGTCAACGTCGGCGCGGGTGCCGATAAGGGAGTAGCTGCGGATGTCCATGGTGGATCCGAGTTCGGCAACAGCTTCAACCAGTTGGGCACGGCCCACTCGGCGCTGGCCTTCGGGCAGTTTGCGCCACTCGCCATCTACCCGAAAGAAAGAATACCGGACGAAGGGCTTCCGAGTCTCCGACTCCATTCACTAGCCTCCTCAAGCGTCTGGCCCAATGGTAGCAGGCCCAACAAAGGTTGCAACCGTCGCTGAGGGAAACGCATGCCCTTCCGTGCACTGATTATACCCAGGCCCCATTTTACGGTCTGAGCGTACCGTATTCATAGCTCCACGACCGCTGTAGCCGCTGTTCTCGTGGGCCGATGAGGATGACGTCACTTATTCGGGGGAAGGCGAATAGTGACGGTGGCGCCCTGTCCAAGCCCGCCGCTAGATATGGCAATTGTCCCGCCGTGTGCTTCGACTATAGTCCGGGTGATGGCCAATCCCAGACCTGTGCCGCCTATTCCACGACTGCGAGACTGGTCCGTGCGGTAGAAGCGGTCGAAGACATGTGGAATGTCTGAGGATTGGATTCCGATGCCGGTATCGATGATCGAGACGACCAGCGTCTCGTTGCTTTCCAACCTCGCCTTGAGCACGATACTCCCGCCGGCCTCGGCGCTATGAATGGCGTTGCTTAGGATGTTTCCCAGTGCCTGGCTCATTCGCATCCGGTCCAGGTCCATGTCGGGCAGGTCGGTGGGCGCCTGCAGCGAAAATTTTACCTGTTGAGCCTGGGATTGCGGCAGCCACCGATCCACCTCCGCGGTTAGGACATCGTAGATTGAGGTTGCTTTGAGGGAGAGCCTCAACTCACCGTGGTCGGTCTCCGCCAGCCAGTCCAGATCAGTTGTGAGACCGCGCAGCCTATCCACCTCTTGGATGATGTGGTTGGACGCGCTCTCAGGCGATTGAAGGCCATCTCGCAGCCCTCTTGCCTCCAGCTGAATGACGGTCAGCGGCGTATTCAGTTCATGGGAGACGTCGTTTATCAGCCGGCTACGGAGGTCGCGCTGAGTTTCGAGGGCGGAGGTCATCTGGTTGAAGGCCGCGCTCATCCGTCCGAGCTCGTCCGAGGATGTGACCGGCAGCCGGGTAGTATTCCCCTGAGCAATTGCCTGGGTTGCCTCCGTCAAAGCCGTCACGGGCGCTGTAATGCGTTTGGATAACCAGGCGCCCAGCAGAATGGCAACGCCGGCTGTAAGCAATCCCCCGATAACAGTAATATAAAGAAGAGTATTGAGGAATCCATGGGATTCGGCCGACAGAAGCTCGCGGTTTACATCAACATAAACGTGACCTACGGGCCGGTTCGTGGTCAAATCGAACACTGTATCGCGATGTCCCTCCAGATCGGGTGCTTCGGTCCCAGACAACAGCTCGGTTATGTTGTCCTTCACCACCCGTCCGTAGATGTCGGTGACGACGACTCGTATGGAGTCTTCGTGGATGAACTCGACGGTTTCCGTCCCGTTTTCTTCAGAATGTTCCCTTTCAGCAACCCCTTCGTAGACGTATCCGGCTTCAGACAGTGGTGTACCCACCGTTTCCCACCCGCCTGCAGCGGTATACTCTCGGCTCAGATTCTGAGCCAAACGGCTTGCCTCACCTTCGCCTATTTCGTTCACGAACACACCCAGGCGGGACTGGGTGGCGTAATAGCCCACACCGACGCTGATCAAGACGGAAAGAGCGATGACAAAGGCTATCGAACCCATGATTCGCCAGCGGAGCGACATCATTCGTTCTCCACTACGAACCTGTAGCCGGCGCGGTAGACAGTTCGAATGGGCTGTCTGCCATCCCGGCTGATATGCTTTCGCAGGCGAGCGATATGGCTGTCGACCGCGCGGTCGAACCCATCGAATTCGTCGTTGAAAGTCAGTGAGACCAGCTGATCACGGGTGAGCACCTGGTTGGGATGACGCATGAACGTTGATAGCAGAGCAAATTGAGACTGGCTCAGCGTTACGGGTTTTTCATTGACCGTCACCGTTCCGATTGTCTCATTGAGTGTGATGTTGCCGAGTGTCAGAACCTGCTGGACCCTGCCTTTCACGCGCCGAAGCACGGCTTGGGCGCGCGCAATGACCTCCTGCGGATCGAAGGGCTTGACGATGTAATCATCGGCCCCGCTGTCCAATCCGGTGATTCGCTCGGCGTGGGCTTCTCGGGCCGTCAGCATGATTATCGGAACGTCCGACTCCCGACGCAATATCCTGCACAGATCCACGCCATCGAGACGGGGAAGCATCAGATCGAGGATTATCAGGTCCGGAACCAGATTGCGGGCAAGGGCCAGACCGGACTGGCCATCGTGGGTAACCTCAGCGGTGAATCCGGCGCGCTCGAAGTACACCTTGACCCAGTTCGCGATCCTCGTATCGTCTTCTACTATCAATACTGTGCGGCTCATTGCCGGTCCTCCAAGGAACTATATTAGACGCGGCACCTAGTAGAGGCGCCGCGTCCATCCGCCGGATACGCCAGTGGTTAGAATATCTCACTTGAAGTGAAGTTTCGACATCTCCCCTTGGTCTACTCCGGTTCTCTCTAACCGCCACCCCGACGTTCGCCGCGATTGCCGTGTTCGCCGCCGCCTTCACCGTCGCTGCCGTCATGCTCACCTCCGGACTCGCTGTCTTCACCGCCGGCTTCAGCGCCCTCTTCACTTTCTCCTCCTGTGTGAGGCATAGGGCCGGGGCCGGCGCAGTCGAACACTTCCATGTGAACGACGTATCCGTCGAAGCCGACTCCCGCGAGGTTCGGTTCACTGGCGACCGCCAGAATGGATGTTGCCTGCTGTCCGGGGTTCAGATCTCCCAGGATGTCGGGACCAAGCTCTCCCACCGTCGTCTTTCCCGACTTCAGGTGAGGTTCGGCCTGTACGTAGCAGAGCGTCTGCGAGAGGGTGTTTTGCACCGTTGTATGGACCGATTGGGTTGCCCCATCGTATTGGGCGGAAACAGCCAGTCCTCCGAGGACGCCGTTCCAGGAGTGTCCGAGGGGAATGGTCGGGCTGGACATAGCGGCTTCTCCGCTCTCTGCGCTGTCCGACTCACCGCCGCCCGACTCGCCCCCGCCAACCTCGGCATGCGCTGTCCATCCGGTGAACGGCGCCGCTGTGGCAGGCATTTTGACATCTACGACTTCGCCAGGAGCCAAGTCTATGGGAGTGGTGGGACCAAGCTCCGTTCCGTTGGAGAGGTGGATTTCGATCCTGACCTGGTTCAGGACGTTGTTGGTCGTGTTCTCCACAGCGCCAATGAAGGAGTTACTTGCAGCGTCGTAGTTCATTATCAGCCGGGCGCCTCCTCGAACCATGTCGAAGGTCTCATTCAGGGCTAGGGTGTAGGCGCCGCTGCCCTCTTCGCCGGGGGCAGGGACGGTTTCGCCGCCGCCACTGCCTTCGGCTCCTTCTCCACCGCCTTCGACGCCGGAGCCGTCGTGTTCACCACCGCCCTCGGTACCGGCGGTTTCGCCGCCATGCTCGCCGCCGGACTCGCCGTCGCCCCGCTCGGGCATGACTTGAGTCACCTCGGCGCGGTCAATATCACGGCCACCTTCCGGTTTCGTGTCCCCAGTGCAGCCGATGAGTATCGCGGCGGAGAGTATAGCCCCACATACCGCTCCAACCAGGAACTTTTTGGTAAACATCTTCTTGCAAAACATCTTATGATTCCTTCCAGAATAATCTGTGATGGCGCCTACCGTAACGAAGAAATGTTGCAGAAATATGTCGCCGATGGCCCATGAAAGAAGCCAAACGGGCTCATAGGGGGACGGGACGGCTCGACCTCGCCTATCGGGTCTGAAGGATTGCGACCCGGTTCAGACTTGGTTGACAGTTGTCTAGCGTGGGAATAGACTATTGGGAATGAGATATCCAGACGACCTTTTTCACCTCTGTACCTGTCCTCCATAGGGGAGGACGAAAGTTGAAGCCAAAGGGCTGCGCCTCTCTACTATGTAGTAAAGAGGCGCATTTTGTATTTAGGAGAGGCAGTTGATTCAGAAGACGCGTAGAACTCAGTCGGAAAAACACAAGGACAGTCAGCAACTCGCCAAGCTGTCCAACGGAATCATCCCCTATCTCCATGAAGAGGTGGAGGAATATCGGGACGAGGTGAAGCTGTTCCGGTCGGGCCAGGTTGAGGAAGCCCCATTTATGGCTTTCCGGCTGCACCAGGGGGTATACGGCCAGCGCCAGCCCGACGCGCAGATGTTTCGCATCAAAGTCCCCGGTGGTGTGCTCACGCCGGAGGCTTTGGAGAGCCTTGGGGAGATCGTAGAGAAGTACACCCCTCTGAAGAAGGGGCACATCACCACCAGGGAGAACATCCAGCTGCACCACATGACCCTGGAAGACTGCGCTGAGGCAATGGAGATTCTGGGCAAGGTGGGCTTGAGTACGCGGGAGGCCTGCGCCAACACAGTGCGAAACGTGGTTGCCCCGCCTCAATCCGGCGTCTGCCCCGATGAGCTCTTCGACGTTACCCCCTACCTGGCTGCCTACGTGCGCTATGCGGTGCGGCATCCGCTGACGCAGAATTTCCCGCGCAAGTTCAAGACTTCCTTCACGGGCTGCGCCGACCATGACGACATAATCTCTCCCCTTCATGACCTGGCCTACATCGCCCAGGTGCGCGGGGAGGGCGCCGACGCCCAGCAGGGCTTCAAGGTCCTGGTAGGGGGCGGCACTTCCATCATGCCGAAGCTGGGCCAGACGCTCTACGAATTCGTTTCCATGGAAGATTACCTGCGGGTGGCCACGGCCATCTGGAGGGTCTTTGAGCGGGCCGACATGCTACGGAAGAACCGTATGATGGCGCGAATCAAGGTGCTCATTCACAGGATTGGCTTCGACGCCTTCAAAGCGATGGTGGAAGAGGAGTTGGAGAAGGTAGACCCCGTCGACCCGAAGCCGCTCATGGCGTTGGATCAGGTCTACAGCGAATCGCCGCCGGCGTTGGTTGCGGCCCCGTCCAACGGCCGCGAGCTCCCCAAGGAGTTCCTGTATTGGAAGGAGACCAACGTCACGCCTCAGAAGCAAGCGGGATATCTGCTTGTTCACGTCACCGTGCCCCAGGGCGACATAGAGGTGGACCAGTTTCCCGCGCTGGCCGAGATCGTCCGCAAGTTCACCGGCGGGTCTGCCAGGACCACCCTGGAGCAGAACTTGGCCCTCCGATGGGTGCCGGAAGGCCGGCTATTCGACCTTTGGAAGGCGTTGGATGACGTCGGGCTTGCGGAGCCGGACGCCCACGGCATCACCAACGTGGTGTCGTGTCCCGGCACGGACAGCTGCAAGCTGGGCATCACGTCGTCAATGGGTCTGGGTCGAGCCGTCAGGGAAGAGCTTCTGGGTAATCCCTCGGCCTACCAGGATCCTGCGGTCAAAGAAATGCACGTGAAGATCAGCGGCTGTCCCAACGGATGCGGCCAGCACCACGTAGCCAACATCGGCTTCCACGGCGCCGCTATGAAGGACCCGTCCGGTATGCAGATTCCGGCCTACGAACTGTTCCTGGGCGGGCAATACGGAGACGGCGCCTCGGAAGAAACTGCCTATGGCGTACGGATCCCCAGGGCGAAAGTTCCGGCCAAGATGGTCCCCCAGCTGGTGCGTATGATTGCGGAGCACTTCAAGGAAAATCGAGAGTCGGGCGAGAAGTTCAACGACTTTCTGGCCAGAGTCGGACCCGCCGCCATCAAGGAGTTGGTCGAGAAGTGCGCCGACATCCCGTCTCTGAACGGAGACTCCCAGGGGTTGTACATGGATTGGGAGAAGACGGTGACGTACAAGGTGGAGCGCGGCGAGGGGGAATGCGCCATCTAGAGTTTTCTTCGGCTGGTCGGTGATGATCTGCCTGCCGTAAATAGCGTGCGCTGACATTAGAGTGGCCTCCGAAGTAACCCTGTAATGCCTATCGTCGTTCAAAAATACGGCGGCAGTTCCCTTGCTGACGCTCAGATGATTCGCGTCGTGGCCCGGCGCATCGCCGACGCCGCGTCCGGCGGCGCCCAGGTGGTCGCGGTTGTCTCGGCCATGGGGGACACCACCGACGAGCTTATCGACCTTGCCCATCAGGTTTCCGACAAGCCGGCCCCAAGGGAGTTAGACCTCCTCCTCTCTTCCGGGGAAATCGTCTCATGCACCCTCATGGCCATGGCCCTCCGGTCCATCGGCTGCGATGCCATCGCCCTCACCGGCCTCCAAGCCGGTATACACACGGACACCCTCCACGGGCGCGCTCGCATCCACAGCGTGGACGCCCAACGCATTCGCAGCGAGCTGAGCGCGGGCAAGGTGGTGGTTGTGGCGGGTTTCCAGGGGTTCACCGACGAGTTGGACGTTACGACTCTGGGCAGGGGAGGCTCGGACACGTCGGCGGTTGCCCTGGCCGCCGCCCTCGACGCCCAGCGTTGCGAGGTCTATACGGACGTCAAGGGCATATACACTGCCGACCCTCGCATAGTTCCCGGCGCTCGCATGCTGGAAGAAATAACCTACCATGAGATGCTGGAACTGGCAGCATACGGCGCAAAGATGCATCCACGCTCTATAGAGTTGGCGTCTGTATACGGCATTCCCGTGTACGTGGCCTCCACCTTTGGAAATGAGCCGGGCACCCTCATTCACGGAGACTCTGATAGCCTATCCTACCGAGTCCCAATGTTAAGTCGCGGAGACGCCCCTATTTCTGGAGAAACCGAGATGAACGAAAAAACAATGGAAAACCGGATGAAGGTAACCGGCGTTGCCCACGACCGTAACGTGTCGAAGATAACCCTGCGGGGCGTGCCCGACCGTCCGGGCATTGCCGCCGCCCTCTTCGAGCCCTTGTCCGACGTGGGCATAAGCGTCGATACCATCGTACAGAACACTGGGGTCAACAAGGCGACGGACCTCAGCTTCACCGTCGCCCGGGGAGACTTACACGAGGCCCTGGAGCGGGTGCGGGCCGTGGCGGATACCGTCGCCGCAGCGGATGTTTTGTCGGATAACTCTCTCAGCAAGGTAAGCATCGTTGGTGTGGGAATGCTGGACGCGCCGGGTTATGCTTCGCGCATGTTCCGAGCCCTCGCCGAAGCCCGTATCAACATAGAGATGATAACCACGTCGGAGATTCGGATTACCTGCATAGTTGCCGAGGCGCAGGTGGAAGAAGCCGTCAAGGCCCTGCACGCCGCTTTCCGTCTGGATGTGCCGTAGTCGGAAGATACAGGACGCAATTAAGATTTCTTGATGACTTAGGTCAACCGGCGGGACTAGTGTTGACCGGGCAATCCGCGAAGAGTCCAACGAACCATCCGCTACGTATATTGTAGAAAACAGCATCATTTTGGGGGAAAATGCAAAATTGGGGCCAATTTTTGCCAAAAATGTCTTGACCGCAGCCCTCCGTTAGTGTAAGTCTATACCCTGTTTCAAAGCACCAACGGTAGAATGGCCTAAATTTCGCATATAAACGCCATTCCATCCCTTGCATAGGCGGTATAGGACTGCCTTAGCATTGCCGTACAACAATTAACCCCCTTGAAAAGAGAAAGAAAATGGAATTAACTCACTCTATAGACGCAACAAGACTGAAGGATTTGAAGTCCAAAACGGCCGTACAACACGCCCTGGACGGGCGATGGGAGGAAGCGGCGGCCATCAACGAGGAAATTCTTTACTACTTCCCTAACAACACCGAGGCCCTGAGCCGCCTGGGCAAGGCCTGCTTGGAAGCGGGCTACTACGACAGGGCCAGAACCTCCTTCGAGAAGGTCTTGACCCTGGCGCCCCACAACAACATCGCCAAAAAGAACTTGACTCGCCTGGAGCGCCTCTCTCGTGGAGCGGCATCTTCTCACACCGCCCGTCGAGTGGTTCCCCGCCTCTTCCTGGAGGAGAGCGGAAAATCCGGCATAACCGACCTTCGCATCGTAGCATCCGAAGAGGAGGCGGCCAAAGTGTCGGGAGGCGATGGCGTGATGCTGGAAGTACACAACCACACCCTCGTAGTCAAAGGCTTGGACGAAGACGTTCTAGGGTACGTGGAGCCGCGTTTGGGCAGCCGCCTGGTACGCCTCATCAATCAGGGCAACCGTTACGAGGGCGCTATCCTTAGCGCCGGCTCCGACAGGATCACAGTCATCATACGTGAGACCTACCGCGACCCGAGACTTGGCGGTGTCCCTTCCTTCCCCGCAACCGGCATAGACGCCTACCGCGGCCAAATTAGGGACAGTCTGCTGACCTTTGACTTCGATGGAGAAATCGAAGAGGGTCCTCGGGACGACCCTACGGCTATGTGGACGCAAGACGGCGAAGAGGTTCCCACGCCTTCCGGCAGGGAGTTAGTGCGCGCCGTGGTCAGCATGGACGATAGCGGCGAGGAGTAGCGTCCAACCTTTCATCTCCGGGCTGTATCTCGTCCTGTGCAGGCCCTTCTTCGTTGTCATAGGCGACAGCCTATTGTAGAATCATATACACAGGTCTACATGTCCCACCCAGGGACAAATCACCAGTACGCTGGTTGCACTTACCGGACCATGGCCGATAAATACATTAGACAGATTGAGGAGATCCTCAAGGAGTCAGAGCACTCCCGAGGGAAGAGCGTTGCCGACGGTGCAGAAGAAACCCCCAAGGCAAACGGGTTGCTTTCCCGTCTCGGTCGGCTTCGAATCGCCTTACGCGTTTCTCCCAACAAAGTGGTTCTCGCGGGAATCATCCTCATCGTCGTTTCCTTCGTTCTCTATAACGCCTTCAACTACCTCTTTGTGAATAACATTAAGTTTCTGCTGCCCATCTGGGCCGGCCTGATCCTGTTTGTAATCGTCTACGGACTTCTCTTCGTCAAACCTGGTTCGGAGGAGAAGCGGTGGCGCGGCAAGATGCTGGATGACGGCATCCAGCCTTCCAAGTGGGAACGCCTCAGGCGCTGGATAGAACGCTAAAGCCGGTTGCCAGCATAGGAGTCTTTAGCGCAACCCCTTAGACACTTTCGCCTCGTACCGTTCTTGACCCTCTCGTAGGCTTTCGTCCCACTACTGCCTTGCCCTTCAGCTAGCTATAGGGAGCTTTCGTCTACCACGTAGGCGCCCTTCTGTGAGGGGAAGGTGATGATGGCGCGGCCGGGCACGTTCGTCTTACGCGCCATCTCCGCCATCTCGTACGCGACGCTCATCTCGTGGCCCTGAGCCAAGGCCAGGACCGTCGAGCCGCTGCCGGATACGAACCCCCCAAGGGCGCCGCCCTTAAGGGCTTCCTGAATTATTAATCGCATGGCCGGAAGCAGGTGACTTCTATGGGGTTGGTGGAGCCTATCTTCCGTCGCTGCCTTCAGGTCTTGTAGCCGGCCGGTGGCAAGGGCGTTCACAAGCAGAGCAGTCCTTCCCACGTTGAAGAGGGCGTCATTAAGGCTCACAGTGGCGGGCATGACGGCCCGGGCATCAGCCGTTGAAATGGAAACCTCGGGGATGAATAGGACAGCCCTCAGGTCAGATGGAAGAGGCACGGGCGCGGCGATGAGGGACTCTGGGCCGGGCACTACGATGCGTATGCCACCCAGTAGGGCCGGGGCAACGTTGTCCGGATGCCCTTCCAACTCCACGGCCAGGGGCAGAATCTCCTGCGGGGAGAGTGGATTGCCGCCTAAATGGTTGGCGGCTACCAGTCCGCCGACGATGGCGGCGGCGCTACTGCCCAAGCCCCGCTCCAGCGGAATTTCGTTCTGGCACGTGATGACGGGGAGGGGAAGCGAGAGTCCCGTCTCCTGAAGAAGGCGAGAATATGCGCGATACACCAGGTTGGAGGCATCTTGTGGAAGTGAATCTTCGCCCTGGCCGGTGATCCGGACCGTGGGTCGGGTCGTCTCGCCCAGCCTAACGTCAATTTCGTTCCAAATGCAGAGAGCCATGCCCATGCAGTCGAAGGCAGGGCCAAGGTTGGCGGTGGTAGCTGGGACGCGAACGGTGACTTGTCTAGGTGTCATCTAACTGATGGTGGAGTATATCAATCAGCGGCGTGAGTGACAATTGCGTGATTTTCTCTCTTGGTCCGCCCGGATTCCATCATTCGGATCTGATTGAAGCCGTGTGACATTCTATCATTGTAGTAATTCCCGATCTCGTGCTAACTTACCGTATGAACAAAACCGTCCCATCCCTGCGCTGCGCTTCCGTTTCGACGCCCCTGTCGATCGCGGCCCCGCCCTGTCTGATCATACGATTCGTTTCCACAAAAATTAGAAAAACCAATACGAAACCCAAAACAGTGAGATCGACGCCTGAAACACCCCAATACTCCGCCATATTCGTTTCTGATTCAAATAAGACTCACGCCTGGCACGTCAAGAACGAATCCCTAAAAACCCCTTCGTTTCCCTAAAGCGAATCCCCAAAGCCATTTGTTTTCAAAACGAATCGCTTCACAACCCATAATCTCCATCCGGCCCGCCTCAATTTGTGTGCTCCTACTACTAACTCTATCCACTTTCCGTGTCCCGCCGCTACATAGGTGGCTTTTTGGGCGGACGGGGTATTGACGCCCTTGGGCGCTGGGCCTATAATACTTGGCAAGGAGACAGTCCTGAACCGAATCAAGGGTTGAGACAGCTTTTGGACGGAGTTGGGCTGACTCGGGCGGCGGCTTGGTGAACCAACCCGCCGCCTTTGCACCTTAAAAAGAGAATAGGCTAAGTTTGAAATTCTTAGCGTGGGTCAAGTTATTAAGGGCTTACGGTGGATGCCTAGGAGCTAAGGGCCGAAGAAGGGCGTGGCAAGGCTGCGATAAGCCTCGGTGAGCCGTCTAGCGGGCATAGCCGGGGATTCCCGAATGGGGCAACCCGTACCGGTGTTGAGCCGGTACACCCCGAGAAATCGGGGGGGTAAGCAGGAGAACTGAAACATCTAAGTACCCTGAGGAAAATAAATCAACCGAGATTCCCCAAGTAGTGGCGAACGAACGGGGAACAGCCCAAACCTCCGTGACTTAGTGGTCCGAGGACCTATGTCGCGGGGGGGTTGTAGGAGACGTTTGAGGAAACCTCGGCATCCTCAAGGAGTTACAAAACCCATTTCTAGCCGAAGGCACCCTGGAAAGGGCCGCCATAGAGGGTGAAAGCCCCGTAGGCGAAAGGGATGGAACTCCTGACGTTAACCTGAGTACCATGGGACACGAGGAATCCTGTGGGAAGCTGGGGGGACCACCCTCCAAGGCTAAATACCCTTAGCTACCGATAGTGAACAAGTACCGTGAGGGAAAGGTGAAAAGTACCCCGGGAGGGGAGTGAAATAGACCTGAAACCGTAAGCTTACAGCAGGTCGGAGTCTGCATATGTGGATGACGGCGTGCCTATTGAAGAATGATCCAGGGAGTTACTTGGTGGTGCAAGGTTAAGGAACTGGAGTTCCGGAGCCGAAGCGAAAGCGAGTCTGAATAGGGCGAATTAGTACCATTAAGTAGACCCGAAACCGGGTGATCTACCCATGGCCAGGATGAAGGTCCGTTAACGCGTACTGGAGGTCCGAACCGGTTACTGTTGCAAAAGTATCGGATGAGCTGTGGGTAGCGGTGAAATGCCAATCGAACCCGGAAATAGCTGGTTCTCCCCGAAATGTATTTAGGTACAGCCTCAGGTAATAGGTGGACGGAGGTAGGGCTCTGGATGGGATAGGGGGCGTGAGCTTACCAAACCCAACCAAACCTCCAATGCCGTTCAACCGTTTCTTGAGAGTGAGACTGTCGGAGATAAGTTCGATGGTCGAGAGGGAAACAGCCCAGACCACCAGCTAAGGCCCCCAAGAACAGACTAAGTGGGAAACGAGGTAGGGTTCCCCAGACAGCCAGGAGGTTGGCTTAGAAGCAGCCATCCTTTAAAGAGTGCGTAATTGCTCACTGGTCGAGGGGTTCTGCGCGGAAAATGTAACGGGGCTAAAGTCTGTCGCCGAAGCTGTGGTTCTAATTCCCCTTTCGAGGGGATTGGGAGGTAGGGGAGCGTTCCTCTTGCGGTGAAGTTCCGGCGTGAGCCGGGGTGGAGCGGGAGGAAGTGAGAATCCTGGAATGAGTAGCGTTAATCAGGGTGAGAATCCCTGACGCCGAAAGCCTAAGGGTTCCTACGCAACGTTGATCGGCGTAGGGTTAGTCGGTCCTAAGTCGTAAGCGAAAGCTGAAGATGATGGACAGTAGGTTAATATTCCTACACCACCGTTTTTTCGTTTTAAAGTCGAGGGGGGGTGCGGCAGGGTAGATGGAGCGTGCCACTGGATACGGCGCGTCCCTGCCTGTAGGCCATGCCGGGATAGGAAAATCCGTTCCGGCGCTACGAGCTGAGAGGAGGGGGGATTCGTCCACTTCGGTGGATGGAAACTCTGTTGATCCCACACCGACGAGAAAAGCCTCGCGACTATGGAAAAGGGGTGACCGTACCGCAAACCGACACTGGTAGGCAGGGATAAGCGTCCCAAGGCGTTCGGGCGAACCTCCGCTAAGGAACTAGGCAAAAGGGCCCCGTAACTTCGGGAGAAGGGGCGCCCTGAAAGGTGAAGCCGCTTGCCGGCTGAGCACTTTCGGGGTCGCAGATAAGAAGGCCAGGCGACTGTTTATCAAAAACACAGGTTTCTGCTAAGGGGAAACCCTAAGTATAGGAGCTGACACCTGCCCAGTGCCGGAAGGTTAAGGGGAGGGGTGAGAGCCCTGAACTGAAGCCCCGGTGAACGGCGGCCGTAACTCTAACGGTCCTAAGGTAGCGAAACCCCTTGTCGGGTAAGTTCCGACCCGCATGAAAGGTGTAACGATCTGGCTACTGTCTCGGCGGAGGGCCCGGTGAAATTGCAGTGCCCGTGAAGATGCGGGCGACCTGCGGCAGGACAAAAAGACCCCGTGGAGCTTTACTGCATCCTGACATTGGTCTGGGAGCATGGACGTACAGGATAGGTGGGAGGCTGGGAAGCTGAAACGCCAGTTTCAGTGGAGCCGTCGTTGGAATACCACCCTTCCCTGGTCTTGGTTCTAACCCGCTATGAGCGGGGACAGTGTTTGGTGGGCAGTTTAGCTGGGGCGGCTGCCTCCTAAAAGGTAACGGAGGCGCCCAAAGGTCCCCTCAGGGCGGATGGAAATCGCCCATAGAGTGTATTGGCATAAGGGGGCTTGACTGCGAGACATACAAGTCGAGCAGGGACGAAAGTCGGGCAAAGTGATCCTACGGCTCCTTGTGGAAGGGCCGTGGCTTAACGGATAAAAGCTACCCCGGGGATAACAGGCTTATCTCGCCCAAGAGTTCACATCGACGGCGAGGTTTGGCACCTCGATGTCGCCTCATCCCATCCTGGGGCTGAAGGAGGTCCCAAGGGTCCGGCTGTTCGCCGGTTAAAGGGGTACGTGAGTTGGGTTCAGAACGTCGTGAGACAGTTCGGTCTCTATCCGCCGTGGGCGAAGGAAGCTTGAGGAGTTCTCTTCCTAGTACGAGAGGACCGGAAGGGACGAACCTATGGTGTACCGGCTGTTCCGCCAGGGGCATCGTCGGGTAGCCATGTTCGGTGTGGATAAGCGCTGAAGGCATCTAAGCGCGAAGCCCTCTCCAAGATTAGGCTTCCCACTCCAACTTCGGTTGGAGGTAAGGCAGCAGGAAGACTACCTGCTTGATAGGCCGGAGGTGTAAGGACAGTAATGTCTTCAGCTTACCGGTACTAATCAGCCGAGGACTTGACCCATGCTAAGAATTTCAAACTTTAAACCTTAATTCTCTTTCCACCGTCGCGGGGTGGAGCAGTGGCAGCTCGTCGGGCTCATAACCCGAAGGTCACAGGTTCGAGTCCTGTCCCCGCTACCAACGAAATTTCAGGAAGCCTCCATGCGGAGGCTTCCTCTTTTTTGTGTGCAACCCTGGGACAGTGTGCTACCATGGTCGCGTGTCGAATCAAAGCTACATTGCCTTGGAGGAGCCATATGAAAAGGGTGCGTTTCAACAATAATGAGTTTGAAACTGAGCACGAAGCTATTTGCTCGGCACTCTTCAGCAGGTATGGGTGGAGATGGGAGAGACCCAAGCATCCCTTAGGTGGGTGGCTTCCCGATTTTCCTCTCAGAGGGGACACCGATGTGTTGGTGGAATGCAAAGGCGGCCTTGAATGGGACGATGTCAAGAGCTTTCAAGAGTTGCAGAGATATGAAGATGCGGTGAGCGGGACTGACTATGAAGTACTTATTATCCCCAAGTCTCCGAGGAACCTGAAGAATCGTAAAGGTTACGTTCTCATTGCCCTTGGATATTTGTTTGACAGAGAACTGTGGTCGTATGCCGAGCTCGGTAGGTGGTCGGGAAGTGTGGGTTTCTGCCACAGCGCAAATGATTGGAAGGATCGCATGTCGGGGAAGAATGTAAATCTATCGTCGGGAAACGGTCGGAGACCTAACGTTGAGCTAGATTGGAGCATCGCAACTCAGGAGGTCAGAGGCCCCAGAAAGTCTTACTTCAAGGAGTCAACAGATTCCGAGATAGAATATTGGGATGCGTCTCGCTGAAGTGGGTCTCATATGAACAAACAAGCCCTTGAGCGGGAAATAGAACGGTACCAACTACGGACTCCACGGGCACGCAAGCTGAATTAGAAGAAATAGAATGCCCATAGGAAACCCTCCCCATCCGGGGGAGGTTGTGAAGTGGGACTGTCTAGAACCCCTCGGCTTGACAGTAACCCGGGCGGCTAGTGGGCTCGGTGTAACCAGACGGACCTTGTCAGACCTGGTAAACCTCAAGTCCGGCGTATCCGTGGATATGGCATTCCGCCTCTCCCAGGCCTTTGGCTCCTCACCGGAGACGTGGGTGCGCTTACAGATGGCCTACGATTTGTGGCAAGCCCGACACCGTGCCAAGAACCTGAAGGTTAAGAAGTTCTCTGCTGTATATGAAGGGTAAAGAGGGATGGCGGTGTTGACAATTGTATGCAAGCGCATACAATTCTAGTTGTGACAGAGATACTAAGGCACGTCGAGTTTCAGTGACGGCTTGCGGGATAGGCGGGCGGTCGCAAGGATAAATGCTCGTCTTCGCCGTATTAGTCTTGGCAATCCGGGAGATGTCCGTTCTGTGGGAGATGGGGTAATGGAGATACGGATTCATCATGGGCCAGGATATAGACTGTACTATGTGCTCTCGATCCGCTCCCTATTGCTGCTAACGGGCGGTGTAAAGGATACCCAAGCACGTGATGTCAGAAGGGCCAAAGACCTCTTGCGAGAAAGGACAGACCATGAACACTGCGACATTCGCTAAGTGGGACCCCGTGGACTCCCTTCATTCTGAGGAAGACGCTTTGCTGTATTTGCAGGCCTGCATCGACGAAGACGACGGAGATGGCAAACTAATCCTTGCTGCCCTGAGCGATGTCGCCCGCGCCAAGAATCTCAGCGCGTTGGCCCGAGACGCGGGCATCAGCCGCGACGCTCTGTATAAGACCCTCTCCGCGGAAGGGCGTCCCGGTTTCGCCGTAGTGCTCCGTATCATCCGAGCCCTCGGCCTCGAGATTGCCCTCCGTCGACGCGAGCCGGCGGAAACTCAGAAAACGTAGCCCCTTCCCTGCAGCCTTGACATAGGAAAAGCAATCCGTTGAGACTATGGAAGCGTCCTGATGGCTGATGTGCCTTCCGATTGCCAAAGAATAACAAGGCTCGCTTGCAGGAAGATGAATTATGATCGTCAAGGTTCTTTGCTCCGTAGTCATTGCGACCGGGCTGCCGGGCGTGTTCGTCTTCCTCATGGCCCTGCCCAATCCTGAACCGCGGGACACGTCCTTGCTGTTCGCATCACTTATCTTGCTAGGTGGCGGTATCTACGTACTGGTCGGTGCGGTGAGGAAGGAGAAGGAATGACGAGAAGCGAAGTTCCTAATCGTCGCAAAGCGTGTACGCGAGCCAAATCCACAAGGTCTGAGTAGAGGAGAAAACACATGAAGTCACAAGCCCTACAGCTAGAGATTGAACGGTACCAGCTTCGGACCCCCCGGGCCCGTAAGTTGAACCAGGAGGCGAAGGGGTCGCTGCCGGGCGGCAGCTCTCGAGGCACGGCCTACTTCGATCCGTATCCCATCTTCGCCGACTACGGCCGGGGACACTATCTGTACGACGTGGACGGCAACACTTACCTGGACTTCATGATCAATGCTACCAGCCTCATAATGGGCCACGCCCATCCTGGGATCGTCAAGGCTCTTCAGGAACAGGCAGCCCGCGGAACCGCCTTCAGCGCACCTACGGAGTTGCAGACTCGGCTTGCTTCGATTCTGTGTGACCGCATCCCATCGGTAGAGCGGGTGCGGTTCACCAACTCCGGCACGGAAGGCACCCTCATGGCCATCCGGGCGGCAAGGGCTTACACCGGCAGGCACAAAATCGCCAAGTTCGAGGGTGGATACCACGGCTCCCACGAATATGCCGCGGTGAGCGTCCGACCGCCTGAATCAGCGTTGCACCCGGATGGTCCGACGGCGATTCCTGAACATCCGGGACAGCCTCCCAGCGTTGCCGAAGGAGTCGTGACGCTGCCCTACAACAACCTGGAAGAGAGCCGACGCATTCTGGAGAACCACGCTCACGAACTTGCCTGCATCATCATGGAACCCATATCGTCGGCCTTGGGCTACCTGCCGGCGGAACCGGAGTTTCTGAGGGGCATTAGGGAAGTGACCCATGACTTGGGCTTGCTGTTGATCTTCGACGAGGTGCAGAGCTTCCGGGCGGCCCCCGGCGGGGCGCAGGAGGCTTACAATGTCGCACCGGACATGACCTGCCTCGGTAAGATCATCGGCGGCGGAATGCCCGTGGGAGCCTTTGGCGGTCGCGAAGACATCATGGCGCTATTCGACCCTTCGGACGGGGCCGCGTCGGTGGCTCACGCGGGGACCTTCAACGCTAACCCCATGACACTGGCAGCGGGTACGGTGGTGATGGAGGCGATGACTCCCGAGGTTTACCAACGATTGAACGGCTTGGGGGAGGCGCTGCGAGCCAAGCTGCAGGCGGTGTTCGACGAGTTGGAGGTCCCGTGCCAGATAACGGGCACGGCGTCATTCTTCGGGATGCACATAACGTCGGAGCCGGTGACGGACTACCGGTCGTCTCTCCGGAGTGACAAATCGATGCGCCACGCCTTGTTCATGGGGCTTGTCAATGAAGGGGTGCTGCTCCAGGAAAGTTGCGCCGGAGCGTTGAACTCGCTAACCACGGAGGCGGAGGTGGACGCCCTGGTCGACGCGGTGCGAGAAGTTCTCCACCGTATCTCTTAGTTTATCAGCGGTTCCTTAGCTGACGCCGACGGGTGCGGCACGACCTACCTAGACCCCCAACCCATTATTGCCAGCTGCGGCAAGGGCCACTACGTGTAGGACGTGGACAGCAGCAGGCACCTGGACTTTATGATTAACGCCACCGGCCTGATTGTGGGCTACGCCGATACGTAGGTGGTGGCCACGTTGCAGCTATATTTTCCGCATACACAGCTGTAAATCGTCACCTCGGTCAAAAGTGGCTTCTATGAATTGACATAAGAGGTGGAAACATCTAGGATTCTAGCCACTATAACCAACCCCCGGCTAAAGTATTGGAACCTGATTCTCCTGTAAGTGAAAGAGGCAACACAACATGAACAAGATGCAATGGCCCAGGCATTGGCGGGTGTATTCCCTCGTGGGAGGGCTGATGGTTTTGGCCCTGCTTATCATGGCCTGCGGTGGGGACGACGCCACGGAAGCGCCCACGCAACCTCCCGCTGCGGCAACAATGGCCCCGTCCACGCTGGCGCCAACAATGGCCCCCACGGCAACAATGGCCCCATCAACGCCGGCGCCCACTGCGGCGGCGACCAGGGCGCCGACGCGAGCAGCAGCCACACCGGTCGCAACGGCCACCGCCGCACCGCCGCCAACGGCCACTCCCACACCGCAGGCTACCGCAAGGCCCACGCCTGCCGCTACGCCCACGGTAGCCGTAGCCGGGGTGCCGGTTTCGCCCAGGCTTAAAGTGGTCACGCTGCCCCCGGCGCACCAGACCACAATGATGTGGCAGACCTTCCAAAGTGGTACCGGCCCCATAAAGGCCGTCTATGAGCATCTTATCTATCAAGATAGGTTCAGTGGAGAGTATACCAACGATCAATTAGCTACTGAGTGGAGTATGTCCCCTGATGCGCAGACTTGGAGCTTCAAGCTGAGGGAGAACGTTCCCTTCCATTCCACGGATACCTATGAGGGGACCGATTTTACCGCCAAGGATGTCGTTCTAACCATAAGGACCCTGAGTAGAGACGACGCACTAGCCACCACCGGCGTCTGGACCAGATTGGGAATTGAAGACGATAATTTCGAAATTCCCAATGACAACGAGTTTATCTACCACATGGACGTCCCACAGCCACAGTTCAATTTCTGGGCGAGTGAAGAGTGGGTAGCGGGCATTATCAGCCAAGACTACTTGGATGCCGTAGGCATGGATCGTTATCTAGAGCAGCCCGTCGGCACAGGACCATTTAAGTTCGCAGAGTTGGATTTGGGGTCTTCCATACTTCATGAACGGGTTGAGAACCACTGGAGAAAGACCCCGGAGTTCCATGAATTGCATTTCATATATTCTACGGAAGATGCTACCCGATTGGCGATGCTGATTACTAAAGAGGTCCACATTTCAAATGTTCCACGTAATCTGCTGCCCCAAGTGGAACAGAGGGGATTTAAAGTTGCCAGTAGCACACTCCCCGGACTCTACTTCTTCTACATCTTTTCGGGCCAATACCACGATGGTCCCAGGGAGATAAGAGTCGGTGAGAAAAAGGGTGATACCTTCCCTGTCGCGCCAGGTTATGACCCTAACGACCCTTTCCGCGACGTTCGAGTACGCAAAGCCATGAACTTGGCTATTAACCGAGATGCGATTCGAGAAGCCTTCTTCCCTGAGGGGTCCACGTTGCCCATGAGCCTTCACAACATTCCTCCCTACCGCTCCGATTTCAAGAGTGAATGGACACCCTACCCCTATGATCCCGAAGAAGCCAAGCGACTCCTGGCTGAGGCCGGTTATCCGGACGGGTTCGATTTCACCTTCCGGTTCTACATTGCGTCTGCAATCCCGGAGTATGGCGACGTTACTGAGGCCGTTGCCGCTCAATGGCAGGAGATAGGTCTCAGGCCCAAGCTGGAGATATTGGAACAAAGTGCAGTAAACTCTGGGGCCCGAACTGGAGAGTGGAACCACAACATCTATGCGTGGTTCCAGGCTACCGGGCCCTTCCCCATTGGGATCTGCTTCCGAATGAGCCCTGTGGCGGGAGGATGCGGTGGAGGCTACTTTTTTGATTACGATGCAATGGACGACGTCTACGTCAAGCTAACCCAGGCTGTTTTGCCGGAAGACATACTCCAATATACCCAGGAGATGGGAGACTGGATGTACGAGAATTTCAACGTCATCCCCATGTTCTTCCTTAATCCTCAAGTGGCCTTTGATCCTGGCGTAGTAGAGGGCTATGAGGCCAACCACCTACACTTCGGCCCTGTTCGTCACCACGAGTTCACCGTCCCCGTGTACCAGTAGAAATCCGACGATAGAATTAAAGAGGGGCAGCTTCTTTTGGGAGCTGCCCCTCTTACTGAACGTGCTTACCACGTAGGATGAGGTGGAGAACTTCGTTTGACGCGGTTGCCCGGGTGGTGCACCGAATACGGGACTAGGGTCAGTGGGCTTGACGCCAGGAGTGGATTTGCCGGGCGTGCTCGCGGTAGTGGGCGTAGGTGTCTTGACGCAGCCGCCTCAGGAAGCGATTTTCCCGTGCGAAGGCTGCGTCCGGGACGCTGTTCAGGAAGGACAGGAGGCGTTGGTGGGTTTCCTTAAGCTCATCCAAGACCTGATCCAGGGTGAACCCCTCCTTTCGCTCATGGGCCTGGGCGTTGAAGGCGTCTATGCCTCCATAAAGGGTGGAGTAACGCGGTAGGGGGCCACCGTCAAGGATGATGGGAAGCGCCTTCAACACTTCTTCCTCCCAGGTGGTGACGTGGGCCAGCACGTCCCGGATAGACCAGTGCCCCACTACGCCGGGCTCTTGCAGGGCATCCTCAGATAACCCCCGAACCGCGTCGTAGAGTTTCCGCCATCGAGTCTCCAACCGCTTGGCTAACTGGTCTCGCTTCACCTTTGTTTCGCGGCGCCCTGGGGGAGTAGTGGCGGGAAGAGGGCGTCGCTGGGGCGATTGGCAGCGTCCCAGGCCACTATACCGCTCTTGTACTTGAGCCAGGCCTGTCGAGCCTTGTGGGCCAACTCCTCCTCGTCCAACCCCACTACGCGGCGTCCCTCAACGACTACTTCGCCTCCCACCAGCACGGTGTGACAGTCGTGGCCGTTGGCAGCGTGGACCAGCATCCGCATAGGGTCGTCCAGGGGCGCTGCCGTTAGATGGGAGAAATCGAAGATGCTGATGTCGGCGGTGGAGCCTGGGGCCAGACGACCCAGGTCGTCACGTCCCAGGGCCTTCGCCCCGCCGATGGTGGCGGCGTTGTAGAAGTCTAGGACGGTTCCGGCGCTTCGGGAACCTTCAACTACCTTGTTGACAATAGCGCCGATGCGCATCTCCTCCAGCATGTCCGGCGGGAAGGTGTCGGTGCCAATGCCCATGTTTACGCCGGCGCGAACGTAGCGTCCGAAGGACTCCATCGCCTTTCCCCCACGGGCGGAAACCACGGGGCAGTGGCAGACGCTTGTGCCGCTCTCGGCAAGGATCTGCAAATCGTTACCCGGGTCGGCCCCGGTGAAGCTGTGGCCGGCGATGTAGATTGCGTGGGTGAGGCAGATGTTTGGTCCCAGAAAGCCGATGTCCCGGAGCCACTCTATCATCGTTCTGTCCGGGTTCTTTGCTTTGAATCCGCGGTACTCATACGGGTACTCGGAGAAGTGGGAGCGGATGTGGACTCCTCCCAACAACTCGGCCTGGCGTACCGTCTCTTTGAGCATGTCGTCGGAGCAGCCGTCGGTACGGACGGGAAAGAGATATCCGGTGAGCAGGGGATGGTTCTTCTTCTGAAGGTATTTGACCACCTCAATGCCGTGGTCCATGGCCTGCTCGCCTTTCTTGGAGTCCCAAACCGTGTGAGACTGCCCTTTCCCGTCGGTGTAGTTGCCGCCCTCCTGATAGAAATGGCCGATCCAGGCGCGAATGCCCATGGTCTCTGACGCTTCGGCCAGTGCGTAGGTCTCGTTGGTATCCTCCCATCGCTTTGAGGCGCTGGTTGTGACGTTTGTGAAGGTGGTGCTGCCTGCCTTGAGAAGGGTGGCCACGCTGAAATCAGCGCTGACGCGGTACTCGTCGTCGGTGAGGATGAAGGGCTGGTTGGGGTCCATGAGAAAGGACTTAGGCTTGGGGAAGGTGGAGTCGTCGCTGGCATCCATTCGCAGCACCTGAAGGTCCAGGTTGGCGATGGCGTGGAGGTTGATCAGGCCTGGGGAGACCAACATTCCTGAGGCGTCGATGACCCGATCGGCGGGTGGGCAGTTGGGATCGCCCTGGTAGCCAACGAAAGCGATGCGGTCGTCCTTAGTGACGACTACCCCGTCTTCAATGACGTGGTGACCGTTATCGCCCCAACCGACCACCCAGCTTCCCTTGATGGCGATGCTTGTCATAGAAACAGCCTCCTTAACGGTCCTTATTTAGCTATTCAGGACATTCACTGAAGATTCTCGTTAACTAAAGGTATCGAGTCGTTAGCGTGCAGCGGTTGGCAGCAAAGGGGGGAAAATAACGTCGCTGGGGCGCTTGGCGGCGTCCCAGGCTACCACGCCGTCTTTGTACTTGAGCCATGCGTCGCGGGCCTTCTTCTCCAACTCCTCCTCGTCGAGTCCCACCACGCGGCCCGCATCTACGACGACCTCGCCGCCCACCAGAACGGTATGGCAGTTCTTGCCGGTGGCGATGTGCACCAGGGTACGCATGGGGTCGTCGATGGGGGCGTGGTAGAGACCGGAGAAGTCAAAGATGCTGATGTCGGCGGTGCATCCTGGGGCCAGCCTACCCAAGTCGTCACGACGCAGGGCCTTCGCCCCATTTATGGTTGCGGCGTTGTAGAAGTCTCGGACCGTTCCGACGCTGCGAGAGCCTTCGACTACTTTGTTGACAAGAGCGCCGACTCGCATCTCCTCCAGCAGGTCCGGCGGGTAGGTGTCGGTGCCGATGCCCATGTTCACGCCGGCGGCTATGTAGCGGCTGAAGGATTCCAGGGCTTTGCCTCCTCGGGCGGATACCACGGGACAGCAGCAGGCGTTGGTCCCGCTTTCCGCCAGGATCTGCAAGTCGTTGCGCGGTGGGTCGCCGGTCTCGCTGTGGCCTGCTATGTATATGGCGTGGGTGAGGCAGATCTGCGGGCCGAGAAAGCCGATGTCTTGCAACCACTCCACCAGGGAGCGATTAGGGTTCTTGGACTTGAAGAGGCGAAATTCGGCGATGCGTTGGGCGAAGTGGGCGCGTATGTGCACGTCTCCCAAGAGCTTGGCCTGGCGCACCGTCTCCTTAAGCATGTCTTCGGAGCAGCTGTCGGTACGCACGGGGAATAGGAAGCCTGTGACCAGGGGGTGGTTGCGATTCTGGAGATATTTGACGAACTCGATGCCGTTGTCCATGGCCTGCTGGCCCCTCTTCGAGTCCCAGACCCACTGCGACTCGCCGTTGGCGTCGGTGTAGGTGCAGCCTTCCATATAGAAGTGACCAAGCCAAGCGCGGGCGCCCATCCGCTCGGAGGCTTCGGCCAAGGCATAGGGCTCTACGCGCGTATCCTCCCACTTCTTGGTGGCGCTGGTTGTGACGTTGGCGAAGCTGGTGCAGCCGCTCTTTAGTAGGGTGGCGACGCTGAAGTCAGCGCTGGCGCGATACTCTTCGTCGGTGAGGATAAATGGGGCGTCAGGGTCCATGACGAAGGACTGGGCCTTTGGAAAGCCAGCGTCGTCCGGACCGTCGATATGAAGGACCTGTACGTCCAGGTTGGCGATTGCGTGGAGGTTTATGAGGCCGGGAGAGACAAGCATGCCTGTGGCGTCGATAACCCGGTCGGCGGGCGGGCAGTCGGGATCGCCCTGGGAGCCTACGAAAGCAATGCGGTCGTCCTTGGTGACGACTACGCCGTCTTTGATGACGTGGTGACCGCTTTCGCCCCAACCGACGACCCAGCTTCCTTTGATGGCGATGCTTGTCATGTAATTGGCCTCCTTAACGGTTGTTCTGTAGGGATTGGCGATACCATTGAATGATCTCGGAACCCGAAGCGGCCCAAACATTGGGCTTGCTCATGACGTGTCCCAGGGCCTGGTCCAAATAGCCGATCCGGAAGGGCTGGCCCATTATCCACGGGTGGACGTTCAGTGCAAAGAGACGGCCCGTTTCGTCGGCGTCGGCGTGAATGGTATCGCAGGCGTCCTTAATCATGCCGGCGTATTCGTGGACGGGAAATCCGCGCTCTCTCAAGGCAAAGGAGTCATTCAGATCCAGCAGCAGAGGCAGGGCGAATAGGCTGCCCTTGGGTGTGGTCATGGGGTAGGGTTGCTCGTCGTTGGCCCAATCGCAAACGTATTCAATACCCGCTTCAGCGAGAATCCCCGGCGTGCGTGCAGACTCGCCGTATTCGGGGCTGAGCCAGCCCTTGGGCGTAGAGCCGCTGGCTGCCGTCAGGGACTCTATACTCTTCCGAACGTAGTCCCGTTCTTCTGCCTCGGACATCCGGCTGCTGATGACTTGGCTGACGGCCATCCCGTGGCCGATGATTTCGCATCCCCTCTGCAGGCAGTGGTTCACCAGGTAGGGATAGTGCTGCGCGGTGAGGGCGTCCATGGCGATGGTTGGGGTGATGCCGTGCTTTTGGAGCACATCCAAGACGCGGAAAATGCCGACACGGTGGCCGTATTCCCGGTGGGAGTAGCCGCGGTAGTCGGGGAGGGGGCGGTTGTAGAGAGCCGGCGTCTGGAAGCTGCCTTCCAGGGGACTCCATTCCAAATGCTCCAGGCTGACTATGACGCACACAGCCATTCGTGCGCCGTTGGGCCAGTGGAGTCGCTTCCTGTCGACCAGGGGAGACCAGGCATAGTGGGGATGGTCCATGCCGAAGCTGCGCTGTCCGGGCAAGTCTATTCTCCCCCTTTCAGCGCCGCTGCGTGGGCTTCCGCCTTGTCGTAGTAGTTCTGGATGTAGAAGTCTGCTATGTCGTCGGCGGTGGTCTGCCAGATCCCATCGTGGGACAAGATGTAGTCCAGGGTCTTGTCCAGGTAACGTATGCGGTGGGGTTGGCCGGTGAGGAAGGGGTGTATGGCTATGCACATGACGCGTCCGCTCTGTTCTCCCTCCCGATATAGCTGGTCGAACTGGTCTTTGCATATGCGGTAGAAGTTTTCGCCGTCAGCGTAGCTCCTAAAGATTATGCCGTCGTTCGTCTCCACGGAGTAGGGAACAGAGATAAGCTTGCCCGACTTCACGTGGATGGGTACGGGCTGGTCGTCGTGCATCCAATCGGTGTGGTAGATGAGGCCCGCTTCGGCCATCAGGTCCGGCGTCGCCTCGGAGCCGGATATGGCAGGCCCCAGCATTCCCTTGAGCTGCTTGCCTGTATGACGCTTCAGGGTCTGTATGCAGTCCTGGTAGAAAGCCCGCTCCTCCTTTTCGGAGAGGGTGTTCAGGTACTGGGAGTTGTAGATACCGTGGCTCATGAAGTCCCAATTGCGCTCCACCATGGCCGCCTTCACCTCCGGGTAGTGCTCCAGCACGGCCAGGTTGAGGGACACGGTGCAGCGGATGTTGTACTTGTCCAGGACCTTGAGCATTCGCCAGAATCCCACCCGATTGCCGTAGTCGCAATAGGAATACTCGCGAACGTCGGGGTAGGGCATGCGTGGCCACGGGTCCCGCTGGCCGTCGAAGTCGGGCAGATACTCGTAGTGCTCTATGTTAGGGGAAATCCAGAGGGCGACCCTTGCGCCGCCCGGCCACTTGATTGAGGGGCGGTCGATAATGGGGCTGTACTGGACACGGTGGGGCGGCAGGCTCATGGACGGGTTTTTCCTCTGGCGCTAGGGTCGTTGGGTTCGTCGCGAAGCATTATAGCGTTGGGGGCGCGTATTGGCCAAGGCTGGTAATGAAGCAAGGTCGGCGCTATTTGTTGCGCTTGCCGAAGGGCCATAGGCCCCTAAACCAGCCCTGGATCTTCTGGCCTGTGCTCTTGCGGTTGATGCGTTGTGCGTTGCACTGGGCGCAAGTGCAGGCGGGAGGATGATTGTAGTACCAGTTGGGTCTTCCGGATCCCATGACAATAGCCTCTGGTAAGATTTGAAGCCGGAAAAGTATTCGGTTGTGGTCGGGGCGGTGAGGTTTGAACTCACGACCTCATGGTCCCAAACCATGCGCGCTACCGCTGCGCTACGCCCCGAAAGTGTGGCTACAATGAGCCGGTAATGAATCATGGCGCCCCTGGGGCGACTCGAACGCCCGCACCTGGCTCCGGAGGCCAGTGCTCTATCCGCTGAGCTACAGGGGCACCAAGAAAGGATAGCACGGGCGCCAATGGGCCACAAGACGATATACTGGTTGAGTTCCGGAGGGTAGAAGTTTCTTCAATGGGAGGCGCTGGTATGTCGGAATGGGTTGGCGTGGTCCTGGCGGCGGGAGAGGGTCGTCGCATGAACTCGAATATCCCGAAAGTTCTACACCAGGTGTGCGGTAAGCCAATGATTTCTCACGTGGTGGAAGGATTGAAGCGGGCAGGCGTTGAACGGGTGTTGGTGGTGGCGTCATCTGCCAACCGCGAGGGCATTCAGCAGGTACTGGGAGATTCCGTTGAGTACGTGGTGCAATCGCAGCCATTGGGCACGGGTCACGCGGTTATGCAGTTCTCTGACGCCGTAGGGAACCCTCACGCTAACGTGCTGGTAGCAATGGGGGATGCACCCCTCATACACCCCCGGACCTTCACGGATTTTATGGCACGGCACTCCGAATCGAACGCTGCCTTAACCCTCCTGACGGCGCGTGATTCCAAGCAACGAGACTTGGGTAGGGTGCGTCGAGATGATGATGGTATGGTCTGCGCCGTTGTGGAGGCTTCCGACGCCGGTGGAATGGATCTGGGCGATGAGGTAAATGCAGGGGTCTATTGCTTTGACGGTCGGTGGCTTTGGGACAACGTGAGCCAAATCCCGCCCAGCAGAAACGGCGAATACTATCTGACCTGGCTCGTAGAGGAGGCCGCGTCGCGAGGAGATGTCGTAGAGGCTTTGATTCTGTCGGATGGGGAGGAGGCCATGGGAGTCAACGACCGGCTTGGTTTGGCGGCTGCGGAGGCGGCCATGCGACGTCGCATCGTCGAGCGTTGGATGCGCGCGGGCGTTACCGTCATTGACCCCCCCTCGACATTCATTGACGCCGATGCCGAAATCGGGCGGGATTCGGTGATATACCCAAACTCGTATCTGCAGGGCAATACGGTAATCGGCGAAGCGTGTGTAATCGGCCCAGGCTCGGTGATTCGCGACTCCAGGATTGGCGAGGGGTGCCGCGTGCTGCTTTCGGTTGTGGAGGAGTCCCTTTTGGAGAAGGGTGTAGACGTAGGGCCCTACAGCCACCTCCGGCCCGGTTGCCACGTAGAGGCAGATGTACATATTGGCAACTTCGTCGAGGTCAAGGAGAGCCGCTTGGGTAGAGGCGTGAAATTAGGGCATTTCGGTTACGTGGGCGATGCCGACGTGGGGGCAAACGCCAATCTCGGCGCGGGTCTCGTTACATGTAATTTTGATGGGACGAGGAAGCACCTGACGCAAATCGGCGAAGGAGCTTTCATTGGTTCCGACACCATGCTGGTGGCGCCCGTTTCGGTAGGCAAAGGTGCGACCACTGGCGCCGGCGCTGTGGTGAATACAGACGTTCCGCCGTATAGACTGGCAGTGGGAGTTCCTGCTAGAATCATAGAGAGGTCTCCCGACAGGTCCGCTGGCGATTCCGTCGCAGATTCCATTGATGGGGACGCCTGCTAGGGTGTAAAGACCCTTTTCTTCACGGGAGGCATCAAGGGAAAACAAGCTTGGACGATAGCGGTTTATCATCGGGCCTAGTTCTGGTCGCCGCCCTGCTCGCTTACGCAGGCGTCGGCCTCAGGCGGGGCATGCTCCGGGATGCTGGTGCGCCCCGGTGGCTGGAAATGCTACGCGTCGGGACCATCACGGCGGTTGCCGTCTCGGCCACCGCGTTCCTCTTCTCCATTTCATGGATGACATGGCCTTGGGCTTCTCTCCTTGGATTGACTCTTTGGGCTCTCTTGGCGGCACTGGACGTGCTCTCGGCACACCTGACTTTCAACGGTAGACTGAGATTTCCTGCCTCTCAAAGGGGAAGAAAACTCGCCGGTTCTATGGAGTCGGCGGCTTCCAACCATGCGGATGGTGGGGAAGCCCTTCGGAGTCACGAATTGGAGTTGGTGGTGGGCGCTGAAGCCGACAGCGAGATCGACGAGCGGGAACGCTCTATGATTCGCGCAGTTCTCCGGCTGGATGACTACAACGCCAGGGACGTGATGGTTCCAAGGATGGACATCGTGTCCGTGGACGTGAAGGACGATGTCTCCAGCGTGGTGAACCGAATGTTAGAGTCGGGGCATAGCCGGCTGCCGGTCTACCGGGAGACCATAGACGACGTGGTGGGGGTGATTTACTCTCGTCGGTTGATGCCCCTGTTGAACACCGAACCACCCTGGCCCTCTTTGGAGGAGCTGATGCTTGAACCCTTCTTCGTGCCGGAGACCAAGCGGCTCGGGGGGCTGCTCACCGAGTTCCAGGGCAGGCACGTGCAGATGGCGTTGGTGGTAGACGAGCACGGCGGGACGGAGGGGTTGGTCACTCTGGAGGATCTGCTCGAAGAAATCGTCGGGGAGATTGAGGATGAGTTCTCCAAAGAGAAAAGTCCCATCGTGACGACCACGGCGGACGGAGGGCTCATCGTAGACGCGGGGTTGTCGCTCAACGACCTGGAGGAGTTGGTGGACGCCAGGTTCGACGAGGCGGAGGTGGACACAATTGGAGGGATCGTCTACAGCATCTTGGATAAGATGCCCAAGCCAGGAGACGAAGTGGTGTACGAGGGGTTACGCATCAAGGTGCTTACTACCATGGGCCGGCGGCTCCGAAAGCTCTTGCTGGCAGTGGACCCCCAAACACAGTCGTAGGGTCGGGAAGCTCCTTTAGAGTTCGCCGATTCTCCCGCCGAATAAGGCTGGAGGCGTTATCCCAAGGACAGGCGCGGGGTCAGACTGCTTGGACGCCGGCCTTGAAGACTGCGCTTATCTTGGAAAGGGCGCCAATATCCACCAACGGGTTGCCATCCACCACCAGTACGTCGGCTTCCTTGCTCGGCTCCAAAGTTCCCACCAGGTGGTCCATGCCAATGGACTTGGCGGCTTCGCTTGTGCCGGAGAGTATGGCCTTCATGTTGTTCAGGCCGATGTCCGTCATTTCCGCCACCTCCCGCTGGAACAGCCCCATCGCGTAGTTGCTCCAGCCGGAGTCGGAGCCGGAGACCAACTTGGCCCCAATGTCCACCAGTTGCCGGCAGCTATCCAGCCGCCATTCGATCCTGCGCTTGGTGGTCTCGAGCAAGGCGGCCTCCTCGTGGTTTAGGCCGCTCTCCCGCTGCTTTGCCTCTAGCACCCAGAGGGTTGCCGTTCCCACGTGTAGGGTCGGGTTGACCCATGCGCCCGCCTCCGCGATTCGTTCGCCCACGCGCGGGTCGTAAGTGTAGGAGCCGTCCGGGTTGAAGAACGTGCAGTGGATGATCATGTCTGCCCCAGCGTCGAGGGAGTTTATGATGCCCTGGGTGGAGGAGCAGTGGGCGCCCACCAGCTTGCCGAATAGGTGGCTTTCGTAGGTGATGGCCTTGAGTTCGTCCATTCCATAGGAAGGAAGGGAGGGGTAGGATGTCCTGGTGCCGCCGCCCGTAGTCATGACCTTGATGAAGTCCACACCGTCCTTGAGGAGCTGTCGGACGGCCTGACGGACGCCTTCCACGCCATCGGCCTCGCCGCCCATGACCCAGCAGTGGCCGCCGGTGACGGTGATGGGACGGCCGCTGATGACCATGCGGGGGCCAGGAATGAAACCGCGCTCGATGCCCTGCTTGAGGTATATGGTGGTCAGGTTCTTTCCGCCGTTATCCCGGGCGGTGGTGACGCCGGTTTCGAGGTGCTTGCGGGCATTCCAGGCGGAGCGGAGGACCAGCATTTCGTCGGGTTCGTCGCAGCCTTCCTCTACTGCGGTGCCGTCGCCAGGCAGGTTGGTGTGGGTGTGAACGTCCACAAGGCCGGGCAGAATCGTCCCGTTGGGAAAGTCGAGGGTCTCATACTGAGGGCCGTCCGTTCTCGGCAGGTACTTAGCAGGGCCTACCCATGAGATCTTGGAACCCTCCAGCACTATAGCCCCCTTGTCGATTGGCGCGTCTCCCTGTCCGTCTATGAGCAGGTTGGTGGTGATGACTTTGGTGTTGTTCATGGTTTGTCACTTTCCCTTCATGATGGTCGTCGGATGCGGCAGTTTCGATTTCTAATGCCTGTGAATGCTATTGGGATAATACGTCAACCCCGCCGCTCCCGTCTACACAGGAGCGGCGGGGTTGTGTTGTTTCTTATTGCAGCTAGAGGCGGACCAACTTGCTTTGCACAGGATGCAGAAACCGTCTCATGATTCACTGGCGACCTCAATGTCCCTTGTGTAGCGGCAAGATGGCTCGGACCAGAACTCAGAGCAGCCCCAGAAATGACCATATTTGCCGTCTCGCATCCGCAGCCGTCCCTCGCGACAACGAGGACATTTCGGAGCCGGTGCGCCGAGTTGCCTCAAGTCTCCTGATTGCTTGAGCAGCTCGGTGACGAACGACGAGGGCCGGTCCGGATCGGTGACAAGGTAGGCGCCGATGCGTGCACGAGTCATCGCCACGTAGATGAGACGGCGCTCCTCCGCAAACGGATAGACGCCTTCTGAAGATGGAGGCAACACGAGCCTGAGCAGCGAATTGTCCTCGATTCGCGAGGGGAAACCCCAGCGGCCGTCCTTGAGGTCGAGCACGACCACATAATCTGCTTCGCGGCCCTTTGCGCTGTGGACTGTGCTGAATTCCTCCCAGGGCTTCTTGCCCCGGAGCGGCTTCTTACTCGAATTGTAGCGTCCCAGCACCAAGAGGGTGTGGCCGCTGCCTCGTTGAAATGCCTCAATGTCCTCCCGGGTGCGCTGGAGACCTTTGGCGGGATCGCCGGCTGCAACGACGGTGATTCCCCTGTCTTCGGCGTCGCTGGCGGATGTCAACGCCCGTTGAGTCTGTTCAGGGTTGCGTCGCACGAAGGCGGACGAGGGACTGAGAATGCCATCGCCAAAACGAAATGTCCTGCTCAGCGTTCGGGTTTCTACATGGCCCAGGTAGTTGCCGCAGTTCCGTAGGAGACCTACGTCGCTCCCCGCGAAGCGGTTGATTGACTGCCAGTCGTCGCCCACGAGGAAGTACGCCGTATCGTCGCGTTTAAGCGCTTGGAGCAGCTTCATCCGACCCATAGATATGTCCTGAAACTCGTCGACAAGCACATACCGGTAGGGCGTTTCCCACCTGCCTTCGCGAATGTATTGAGCGGCTCTGTTTATCAAGTCATGAAAGTCCAGCTTCCCTTCGGCCCTGAGCCGTTGTTCGTATCTGGAACGCACCTGCTCGAAGACTTTGAGGAATCCCAAGCTGCGCCACAACGTGCCGTGCTTGCTGGCGCGGGCTCTCAACTCTTCAGGCGACAGTCCGCTCGTCTTGACGTGGTTCAGGAACTTTGCCATCAGCCGCGCCAGCCACTCAATCAGCTGCCGGGCCAGTCCAAGGATTAGCTTTCGTAGTGAGACGCGCCTGAACCTAACCCCCTCCCCTTCAAGCTGCTCCGCCAGCACGTCGAAAAGGATGCCCTGACGGTGCTGCCAGCTGTAGGTTTCAATGAGTTTCGTACCGTTATCCCTATGTGTCCGTCTTTGCCATTCAACCTTTTCCCTGTATCCCCTGAAACGGGGCGGCGGGTTGCCAGACTCGTCCAGCGCTTGATGCTCGATATAGATGCCGTAGTCGGGGAGATAGAAGTCCGGCCGATATTGTCGATACTTTCTCGTCTCGGTCCGCACCTCGTAAGGGCGTTCGTAGTGGAACTTTATGCCATGCAAGTAGAGGTAGTTCGCGATTGCTAACTCTTGAAGGCTCCTGACCTTATCGCCGCTCATGGTCTGATACCTGACACTGCGTCTGTACGCGTTATACTCGTCTTGGGATTCGAAGCCGAAGGGGGATTCGAAGGCTTCTCCATAGGAGGCTATGGAGCTGGCTGTGGCGTCCGATTCTTGCGGGTCATCCAAGAGTTGCTTGAGGATATCCTTAAGGGCGCCGGGCAGTTGGTGCTCTCCAACGAACGGAGATATTGTGGGGTTGGTTTTTTCGACGTCTGCTATGACGCGGCGTCCGAACCCATGGAAAGTTTGGACGTGGGCAGAGGAGAGGTCTCCCCTAAGCCGAGCAACTATCTCGGCAGCAGCCTTGCGGTTGAACGCCAACACCAGGATTTCGTCCGGCGAAACGCCCTCGTTGCGAACGAGGTGGGCCACTTTCCCAACGACCACCGAAGTCTTTCCTGTTCCCGCGCCCGCGAGCACGAGGGTTACATCCTCGTCTGTGGCGACAGCCTCGGCCTGTTCGTTCGTTAGAGGGTCCGGAAGCGCCGCGCTGGCGGCGGCCTGCACACTGGGGGCCTGGTCGGACACGAAGTTGCAATTCGCACGCCGTCTCGCCGCCTCGAAACTCTCAACTGGTTCAAGTAACTCAAGCCGGCCCAGTGCCTCCCTCGCTTCAGGTTCAAGGTGATCTCGGATGAGACCCTCGCACTCCCGAAGAGCCAGCGAGACGGTTTCGTGGAGCTTGAGTGAGTCGTGGTACCTTGTATATCGGTCGCCCGCAAAGATCTGACGTAGTTCCTCATCCAGCCCCGTCAGACGCGGACTCAGAACCTTTGCGCTCCTTACGGCTTCCGCCGCGGCTGCTTCATGGATGCGAGCAGCCTCCCCAAGCGCAGCATCACGTATTAGCTTGGCTTTCCTTCCGTCAAGTCCTCCTATAGACTGCTCTGCGCCGTCGGTCAGGCGAATCGTCAACCGGTGCCAAAACCACGACGGGCGGACCGTGATCGAGTCGATGGCGCCGACTGGGATCCGTACCTGTACGTCGCCGAGGCGCTTTTCGAAGTGAATTGTTCTGCCGGTTAGCGAGACGCGTGCAGGACCTAGTGAAAACAAGCGGTGGAGCCAGGAGCTTTCGGCCGAGATTTGAAGGTGTGATTCCATGTCAGTTCCAGTCGTGGAGATAATGTGGCCGGTGAATTTTATCTAAAGATGCGACAGGACTCGATCGGTGATCCATGGGGTTGGTCAACGCCGGGGGGCCTCTCCATAAGATGAACCTTTCAGCCCATACATTAGCAAACTCCACGTTAAAAGGATGTTGACGGTTACCGGCACGATTGGCCTAGCCGGTAGCAAAGCCTAGCTTGAGGGCCAATCACATTGTCCACACGTGCAACCCCGCCGCTCCCGTCTATACAGGAACGGCGGGGTTGTGTTGTTTCTGCTTGGAACTAGAGGCGTTCTACGCCGATGTAGGTGTTTAGTTGACTATTCGCTCGCCGAAAAGCCGCACGGGGTTGTCCCACAGAATCTTCTTCTTGCTCTCTTCGGAAATGGGCTGGTCCAGCAGTTCCGGCAGCGCCTTGTCCGGGTCGGGAGCGTCGGAGTGGGGGTAGTCTGTGTTCCAGACGAAGTTGTCGTCTCCGACTAGGCCGAGAACGGCGGCGAGTCCCACCTCGTCTCCGTCGCAGGCAACCCAGATGTGCTTCTGGAAGTACTCGCTGGGAGTCATGGCCATGTCGTTGTCGTCCCAGAAGACGGATTGGCGGCCAACGGCGTGGTCGTCAAGTCGACCTAGCCAGAATGGGACCCAGCCGGCGTTGCCTTCCAGGAAGCTGCAGCGCAGGCTGGGATGCCGGTCGAAGATGCCGGTGTACATCAGATGTCCCAGGGAGATCATGTTCTCCATGGGGAATCCGATGGCGTGATTCAAGGCGAAGAGCGCTCCATATTGTCCGGCGTAGCGAGTTCCGGCATGGGGCGCGGCACTGCCTACGCCGTGGAACGCCAGGGGCACGTCCAACTCTTCGATAAGATTCCAGAAGGGGGCGTACTCCGGCTCGTGCCAGAACTTGCCGGGCAGGGGCTTAGGCATCATGACGGTTACGGCGCCGAGTTCCGCCACGGCGCGACGGGTCTCAACAATCGTTTGCTCAATGTCGTAAGTAGGGAGGTCCACCACCATCTTGAGCTTGTTCGGGTCGGCGGAGCAGAAGTCGTAGGCCCAGTTATGGTAGGCGCGGGTCAGCGCCCACATGAGGTCCGGGTCCCGGCCTTGCTGACTCAGGGGCGCGGAGCCTATGCCGGGGATGCAGACCATCTTGTCCCAGCCATACTTCTCCATGTCCACCAGCCGGCTTTCGGCGGTCCACCAGTTTTCGTAGGCCTGGCCGTACTTCTCGGGCATTCTTTCAAACATCTTTTGGGGGCGCTTCTTCCAAACCGAAGTGGGGAGACCGGTGGCGGGAAAGAGCTCGCTCTCTGCGTAGCGGTAGTAGACGCGGTGCTCGACTGCTTCTACTTTAGGACGCCTCTCGTAGAATTCCGATTCCACGTAGTTGTCCCACAGGTCGCCGGGCTCCTGCATGTGGGCGTCGGCGTCTATGACCTTGAAACCGTTGATCATGGGTGTTACCTCCTAAAATTCTTTAAGTCTTACAGATTGAACTGAGGGTCCATGTAGTCTGTATCTTTCTCATAAAACTGTATGCGTCCCGGGATGGCCTCCGCAATGAGAATCATGTCATTGGGATCGATGGCGACGGCGGTGGGGCGGAAGAGACGCCATTCTTTGGAGGTGTCGGCGCGCATTCTGGCCTTGGCCATGTTGGGGTTGACGTCCACGTATTGCTGGGCAGACCTGGAAAGCGTACGTGCGTCCCCGTAGAGACCGGTAATATACTCGCCGCCGGCACTATAGATCTGGACGCGGTTGTTGCCACAGTCGGCCACATAGACATCTCCGTCCGGGTCGACGGCGACTCCCGAGGGCCGGGTGAGGCTGCCGACGCCCGTAGGCGATGCCCCGAATATAGCTAGAAGTTCTCCATCTGAAGAAAACTTCTGCACCCTATCGTTGCCCCAATCGGCAACGTACACGCTGCCGTCGTCGTCCACGTGGATTCCGTATGGCATGTCCATCTGGCCGGGGGCGGAACCGGCTTCTCCCCAGGTTTCGAGGTGACGGCCGTCCGCGTCGAAGCGCTGTATGCGGTTGTTGCGACTTTCGGCGATTACCAGGTTGCCATCTGGGTCGAAGCGCATGCCGCTGGGTCCGTCCAACTGTCCGGGAGCTTTGCCGGCGGTTCCCCAGCTGCCAAGATATTCGCCCTCTGTTGTGTAGGTGGAAATGCGGTTGCGCCACTCGTCGGCTTGCAGTACGCGGCCGCCATCAAGGTCCAGAACGAGGGCAGAGGGCCAGACGATTTCGCGCTCGCTAGTGTCTTGGGAGCGGACGTTCAGAATCAGCGTGTCGTCTACCAGGTTCCAGCGCACCCAGCCCTGACCCCGGCCGGGGCGGGAGCCGGGCTCACTGGCGCGGCAGGAGACGAATATCTGGCCTGGTTCTCCCAGGGCCATGTCTACGGGGCCGGAGAATGCGGTCAGCATTCCAACGTTGTGGCTATAGCTATAGGTGCGCTCCGCGGTTATCTGAGTTAGGGCCACTTGTTTACTCCCTTACGTGAGGATGGTCTTGATTTGTTCGCCAATCTAGCAGAATTGGTACTCCCTGGTGGCAGCGATAAGCTGCAGCACCTCGGTGACGCGGCGTCCGAAGGCTTCGTTTTCCTCTTCGGTGGAGCCGCGCTTGATTACCTGGTCGGCGCGCAGGTGGCTCATGATTTCGTCATGGGTAATCTGGCCGAGTTTGACGCAGCCGAGAAGCTCCAGGCAGGCGTCCACCAATTCACTGGGGGTGAAGGAATGCTTCTGCGCCAGGCGATTGATGATTGCGTCTATGCCGGGAGTGGTCTGGTCGCTGAGGCTGTCCGCCATGAAGTTGACGCGCCGGATAAGGGCCCCCGTATCAATCCATTCCTGGCCGAAGTGCCAGCCCTCCACGCTGGGCGGGTCGGTCAGCTCCTGTCCCTGGTAACCGCATTCCAGAGCGAGACCCAGAATTCCCGGGCGCATTGCCTGGTATTCACCGGTGAGACGTGCGGTTCCGGCAACGATTTCGGCGGGACTCTTCACCCGGGCGAACCAGGCGCTATTGTCTTTGAAGAAGTCGGAGTTGAAGATGAATCGCAGGGTGGAGCGTATGTCGTAGCCGGAGTTGACAAAAGTTTTGACGATGGCGTCGATGGCCGCTGGGTCTCGTGGCTCCTCGTCCTTCCAGCTGGGCACCTGAAGCTCGTCCGCAACGAAGAAGTTGTAGAGATGGCGGGCCACGAAACGGGCCGTGGCGGGCTGCTGAATGATTATTTCTATGATGTCCTCGCCGTTGAAGCGGCCGGTGTGACCCAGGAAGGTCTTCTCGCCGTTGTCATGGTCCTGCGGCAGGTAGAGGAACTCCCACGTGTCCAGGCAGAGGAAGGGGTCCTTGGGGAGCTTGGGCTTGATGGTCCAGCCGGTGAAGGCGCGGGAGGCATCCCGGACGTCGTCCTCAGTGTAGTTGCCCTGGCCCATGGAAAACAGCTCCAGGAGCTCGCGGCCCCAGTTTTCGTTGACGGCGGTCTTGTGATTCTCGTTGTTGTCGAGCCAGAAGATCATAGCGGGGTCCTTGGAAACCATGACGAGCAGGTCTCGGAAGCTGCCCAATCCGTGATTGCGGAATGTGTCCAACTGCCCTGTCAACTCCCTGGAGTTTTCCACCTTGGAGTTGCCGGTGGCGAATATCATGTGCCAGAGGAGAGTCATCTTCTCCTCCAGCGGACGCTGGGTGGTGAGAAGGTAGTACATGAAGGTGAGGGAGCTCTTCTCGGTGCTGGCCTCGGCCTCGGCCACGGGGTGGTAGCGTCGGAACATGTGCATGTCCACCGGCGGGATAGCGTGGGCGTCCGGGTCCAGGAGTTCTTCCACGGTGGCCTCGTAGCCTTTAGCTGCACGTGCTTCAAGTTCTTCGTAGGACGCTCCGAAACCGGCGCGGCGCATCAGGTGGGCCATAAGGGCTATGTCTTTGCTGGGCATTGCTGTAAATCCTCCGGCCTGTGGTGTTGATAAGAGGAATCCGAATAAATGGCGAAATTTTTCAAAATCATAGCACAAAGTGGGAGTCCAGTCATCCGACAGGCTGCTGGACAGGGTTGTTTGTGACATCCTTTATATTGAATCAATTTCCGCCCCCTGCTAACCTCCCTCCCATGAAATCTATAGAACAAATCTACAGAAGAGTAGAAAGTCCACTGAACTCCTCCTCCGCGCCATCCATGTCCTTGTCGGACTCATGGCCATCCAGCGTCGCTGCGTCTACGGTTAAAGCCCCATTCGTTTTCACTACAGCAAATTACGAGTCCCCAATTACGAAGGAAAACACCACTCGTTTCCACCACACAGCAAAACGAGTCACCCAAAAACGAATAAACCTTACAACAACAACCAGATGTCATCCCGGCTCCCAAGCCAAAATCCATCCCGTCATCCGTCATTCCGGCCCCCGAGCCGGAATCCAGTGTTCGCGCATTTCTTGACACTGTTTTTGAGCGGGTGCTAGCATGACGCTAATTCCCACCCATTGGCAAACCATATTCCATTTGATAGTTAGGCGACGATGCATCGAATTCGACGCTCGGATGCCAGTAGGAGAGAGGCATGAACCTTCTTATTAGGAACGTGAGGCTTGTTGACGGCACGGGTGCGGATCCCATTCCGTCAGTGAACGTAGTTGTCGAGAACGGGGTCATCAGCTGGATAGGTGAAGGAAACGTTGCTCCCTCGTCCCATCCCCACTACGAGGACATAAACGGCGAGGACCTGACGCTGATGCCAGGCACCTTTGACTGCCACGAGCATTTCGCCGGAGACGGCGGGCAGAATGGCGTGATGGCAATGAACGACGAGACGCCGGAAGTGCTGTTAGTCAAGGCGGCGGCCAACGCTCGGCGGGCTTTGATGACGGGACAGACTTCGGCGCGTGACGTGGGTTCCCCCTTTGGCATCAGCATCACCCTGGCGCGGCAAGTAGCCACCGGCTCCCTCCCGGGGCCGCGCATTACCGCGGCGGGTCAGTGGATACAGGCGCCCACCACGTGGCCCTATTCAATGGTGCATACTATAGAGTCTGCGGAGCAGATGCGTCAGGTCGTAACGTCTCAGATTGCCCAGGGCGCGGGGCTGATTAAGGTCGGCGCCACCGGGGTGCGGGAGGACGGCTCGGACTATGCTACGTTGGGGCCGGAGATCGCGGGTTTGGTGGTCGCCCTGGCCCACGGCGCAGGGTTGAAGGTTGCGGCCCACTGCACCGGCTTTGTCGGAGCCACGGAGGCGGTGGAGGCGGGCATTGACTCCATAGAGCACTGCACCAACATCGACGAGCATACCGCCAAGCTGATGGCGGAGAAGGGCACGGTTGGAGTGCCCACCATGTCCACCTGGGACTACCGGTTGAACGCCGCGGTCAGATGGGGATTGTCGAAGGAGGACATAGACGAATCCGAGGCTCGTCGGGAGGCTTCCAGGGCCAGCTTCCGCCACATGCTGGAAGCGGGGGTGACGATTGCTGCTGGTACGGACGCGGGCGGCTCGCCGGTCCGCCACGGCACTATCGTTCACGAGATGGAAGTGATGATAGAGGCGGGGTTGACACCGATGCAGGCCATAGAGTCGGCAACGCGAATCGCCGCGGATATTACTGGAACGCTGGAGGAAACGGGCACCGTTGAGGTAGGGAAGCTGGCGGACCTCATTCTCGTCGACGGGGACCCACTTTCCGATCTAGCGGCGATGCGGAACGTGTGGGCCGTGTACCAGGGCGGCAGGAGGATTCGGTAACCGGGGGCGTGAGGACGGCCCTTCGGTGAAGGAAGGAGTCGGTGGTGACATCGCCTGAGAGAAGGCTGCCGAGGCCATTCAAGCTGCCGTGGGGAAAGGGACAAGTGGTAGAAGAGGCGTCCGTGGTTCACGACCATTGGCGTCCGACTATTCAACTGTTGGAGTACGAGGACGGCTCGTTAAATGTTCGGTTTTGCGTCTATTCGGCCCAGGGACGGTTTCAGCGGCAAACGCCCATCTGGACAGAAGAGGATTTCGACGCTTTCGGCCGGGAGTTGGAAGGCGCGCCTCGGCTTCAGGAACTCATCCGCCGAATGGCTGGGCCGGTCGTGCCGCCTGATGCGGGCTTAGACCTGCCTTGAACTGATCGCGGTGACGGTAGTCAGTTGGCAGTCGGAGCTAAAGGTGGTTTCAACCGTACTCACCCCCTGTTCCGAAAACTGACGGCTCGCAGCGGCCCGGCGGCTCACCTGCGTGAATCCACCCTTGTCATCGGCCTTTGCCTGGTTTATGTGGTGGTCCGAAAGCTCCTGGGGGACGGTCTGGAGGGTGCCGCCCTTAAGAACGCCGAGAAGCTAATAGCCTTCGAGAGCGCCGTGGGGTTTTTCTGGGAGACGGGTTGGAACCGTTGGGTGGTGGAGGTGGGGGACTTGTTAACAGCTGTCTTCAACTGGATTTACATCCTGACCTTCATGCTCGTCGTGCCAGTTACGGCGCTTGTCTGCTATGTTGTAGACCGGGACAGGTATTTCCAATATCGGGGCATCATTCTCCTCAGCTTCTTCTTTGCCCTGGCCGCCTATGCGATCTTTCCGGTGGCCCCGCCGCGGATGTTGGCGGAGTTCGGCTTCGTGGATACTATGAAGTTATTTGGGCCCGGCTGGTACGACAATCGAGATGCAGTGGCTTATTTCAACTCCTACGCAGCCATACCCAGCCTGCACTTCGCCTGGTCGATAATCTTTGGGTGGCTCTTCTTCACGCAGGGATTCCGGCTGCTGAAGGTGTTGGGTGTCTTGTACCCCACGATTACCCTTGCGGCCATAATCGTGACGGCCAACCACTATCTCTTGGACGCGGCGGCGGGAGTAGCGATGATGGTTCTAGCCTACTGGGTGTATGAAGCAGCCTTTAGGAGGGGGTTTCTGTCCAGGTTGGGACTATTCGCTCTGAGGAAGAAAGTGAGGCTGACGATATTTACGGGCCGGAGGCAAACAGTCAAGTCGGAAGGTTAGAGAGATGTTGCCGCTGTGACAGCGTGGGTTCACTTGACATGAATATCACCGGCTGATAGTTTCGGACTGGTCGCCCGATAGTACAGGAGCGGTCAATCTGCAGGAGGATTGGGGATGATATACGACGTTCGGACTTATGATTTGAAGCATGGCAAGGTCAACGAGTACATGGACGCGGTGAGGGAGGTGGCCTTGCCCCTTCGCAAGGAATACGGTGTTGAGTTGGCGGGCTGGTTCTATACGATTATTGGCCCCATCACGCAGATAATCCACATTTGGGCCTATGATAGCTTGGCGCACATGGAGGAAGTTAAAGGAAGGGTGGAGGCGGACCCGAGATGGTCCGAGGAGTATCTGCCGCGGGTGCAGCCGCTGCTGGTAACGGCGAGGGACCAGATAATGAAAGCGGCGGACTTCGCTCCTCAGGCTTAGACTGGATTCAGGCTTCCGGGGAGGCTTTATTCAGCAACGTGTGGGGACGGTTTCTGTGGGTGTGCCTTTTGGCCTCCGCATTGACGAGATTCTTCACTCCGCCCCGCTCCGTTCAGAATGACATGGAACAGGGCGCTCCGGTGGAAATTACGCAGCCGGCTTGGCTTCCGACCGTACGTAGGGCCTCAAGTATCCGGGGCGGTACTCACCGCCCTGCCAGCCATAGCCTGTTTCGTCCCACGTGTAGGGAAGAATGGTCACCGTACCCGGTTCTGTCATGGAGTGGGCGGAAGCCAGGGCGTCGCGAACAATGCCCCGTTGTTCTTCCACGTCCCCGGGCCTACCCGTCTGGTTTCCGAGGGGGAAGTTGACGAACGCCGCCCGAGGAGGCTTCACCCGCTGTGTAATGTCCCACGCCGACGTCATGGTCAGAGTCGGAACCCCCGCCTCCTCTATCGCCCTGGAGACCAGTCCTACGGACTGATGGCAGACCGGTCACGCGGGCACCAGGTAGAAGAGGTCAACCTCTGCCGCCAGCGCCCGCTCCACCAGTTGTGGCGCTAGCTCTTCACGGACACGCCGCGCCGAGTATATGCCTCCCATGAATGTGTAGGCCGTCTCTGCCAACTCGCCGATGAACCCTTCCCTCTCCAGCTTGCGTAAGGTCTCCAGAGGGAACACGCAGTTAGGGTCTCTCTCCGCGCCGTCCATCCGATACCCAAAGTGGTTCACGCCGAAGTCGCTGACCGAAGCGGTTTTCGGTATTTCTCGAATGGAGGTATCGTCCTTGGTGTGGAAGGGGGTCTGGCATTTGAGGTAGATGCCCGCGGAGCTGGCCAATGCCACCCGACAGAGGTTCAGGGGCTTGGTCAACGGCGTCCAAGGGGCGTCGGTGTTTTCCGCCCACCGATAGGGACTATGGGATGCGTAGAGGTCGTGGGTTCTAGGAATGTATTGGATATATCTTTCAGGTTCTTTCATTTCGCTTGGCCTTTTGAAAGAAATGCCGGCGGCGGGCCGCAATCAACCTTGTCCTACGACCTTCCGGTGGGCTTGTTCTGACCGCCGGCTCCTACTCCCCGCCGCTGGCGCATAGATTCGTACATCACCAACGCCGCCGATACGGAAGCGTTCAGGGAGGCCATGCGCCCCCGCATGGGAATGCGGGCTAGGGCGTCGCACCGCTCCTTGACTAGACGGGAAAGCCCCTTACCCTCGGCGCCGACAACCAGGGCCGTAGCCTGTCGATAGTTCACCTCAGTGAAGTCCGCCGTCCCCTTGGGGTCGACGCCCACCGTCCAAACGCTTTGCTTTTTCAGACGTTCGAGCACGTTGACCAAGTTCGGCACTCGAGCCACCGCCATATGTTCCATCGCTCCCGCGGAGGCCCGTGCCACCCCTGCGGAGAGGCCGGCTGAGCGGTGCTCGGGTATTACAATGCCGTGTACGCCCGCCGCCTCGGCCGTGCGAATTATCGCCCCAAGGTTATGCGGGTCTTGGATTCCATCCAGTATTATCAGGAGCGTTGCCTCTCCCCGTTCGGGGCCAATTTCAAGCAGGCGCTTCAACCCCACGTAACCCTTGGCCCCCGCCACCGCCACGACGCCTTGGCTCTTGCCGGTTACGCTAAGACGCTCCACCTCCCGCCGTTCTACCCGCTCAACCGTCATTCCCCGCTCCCGGGCCAAACGGAAAATCTTCTCCACGGCGGCGGATTGACCAACCCCGTCAGCGAGAAGGATTCTCTTGATGGTACGACCTGCCCGCAGCGCCTCTATGACGGGATTTCGGCCTTCAACGATGTCTCCGCCGTCCTTGGGCGGCGTCTTCCGTCGAAATACCGTGCCGCCCATGCGTCGGCGCCGCTTGTTCTCCTGATTGAGCTGCTTTCTGTGGAACCGAGACTGCGCCTTCACCGGTCCACTTCCTTCGTCGTGTCCGTCTCTCGGACGGGCACCAAGATTACGTGGGGATCGCATTGCCTGTTGGCTCCCTCTCAGGTTCAGGCTGGACTATTGCCCCCTCAAGACGGGCCACTGGGATGGCTGGCAGGGTTACTACGGTCACTCCGGCCTTCACCCCCAACTGCAGCGAATACTGCGCTATGGAGTCGTTGTCCGGCGCCTCTACCATGCTCACGAAGTCGTAGCCGCCGAGCACGGCGTAGAGGCCCAGCACCCGAACGCCCGGAACTTGTACCTGCTCTTGTGCCAGCAGCACCTCGGTGGGATTGTCGATGGCTCTCTCTCGGCCATAATGGGTTAGTGTTAGCAGTTGAATATAGGTACTCATGTCTTCCCTCCTACTGCCTGTATCTTCAATGCGCGTCCAACTCCAAGGTCTCGATGTACTTAATCCGGGAAGATGATGACTGAACGAAGGGTCTCCCCCCGTTCCATGGCCTCGAACGCCGCTTCTGTGTCTTCCAAGTCAATGGTTGCCGTCACCATCCTATCCAAGTCCAAATCTCCGCTCAGGTACCAGTTGGAGAGGAGTGGAAAGTCTCGAGAGGGCAGGCAATCGCCGTACCAACTCACCCGGAGATTGCCGCCCAGCCCGAAGAACTGGAGCATGGGCAACTCCAGTTTCATTGTGGGGTCCGGCACTCCGATCAGGGTGCACGTTCCCGCAAGGTCCCTCGACCATAGTGCCTGATTCAGGGTTTCAGGCATACCCACAGCTTCGAAGGAGTAGTCGACACCGTTGCCGCCTGTAATCTCCTTGATGGCCTCCACGGGGTCCGTTTCTGCAGCGTTGATGACGTGGGTTGCGCCAAAGTCCTTAGCCCAGGCGAGCTTGTTTTCGGCAATGTCTACCCCAATGATGGTTTCGGCCCGGGAAAGCTTGGCCCCCATAATTACGCTGGAGCCAATGCCGCCGCAGCCGTAGACTGCCACGCTGCTGCCTTGACGCACGCCCGCGGTGTATAGACACGCCCCAACGCCGGTCATGACGCCGCAGCCGATGAGACAGGCCTGCGCCGGCGGGCACTCTCGTGGCACAGGAACGGCCTGCTTGGCAGCCACCACGGTATGGGTGCAGAAAGTGCCGATGCCCAAGGCCGGATTCAAGACCTTCCCGTCCTTCTTGGCGAACATCCGAGGCTCGGCGTTGAGGCTGGCTGCGCAAAGCTGATGCTGTCCGATGCGGCAGAAGCGACAATACTGACAAGGGGCTCGCCAGGCCAAGACAACGTAGTCACCCACCTTAGGTTCCGTAACTCCCTCCCCCACTGCTTCCACGATGCCCGCTCCTTCATGCCCAAGCAGATAGGGAAACTTGTCATCTATCTTGCCTAACTTGTAGTGCAGGTCCGTATGGCAGACGCCGCTGGCTTGAATTCTAACCAGGACCTCTCCCGGACCCGGCGGGTAGACCACGATCTCTTCCAGATGGGTCCGCTCCCCTGCAACCCTCGACACTATGCCTTGACCTGTGATGGCCATAACGCTGTCTCCTCCCGTAATCGAGTGCCAGTATCCTATCATAATTCTTGAAAGGTGGTGGAGTTGGGACTTTAACTCTTAGCCGACTGTGTTGCGTCGTGGTAAAGTGGGGTGCAAGATACTAAATCGCAAGGAGTACCCCCATGTCTGGCCTTCTGAAAGCCCTATTATGGATAATAATGCTGCCCATCAAGCTCATCATGCTTCCCTTGACCGTCGCCGGGATGATACAGAAAGTCATATTCACGCTTCTCATCATCGTCATCATAGTCATTGTCGTATTGGTCATCGTCATTCTTTCTTAGCACCTGCTCGATTGGACGCGCAGCTTCGCCGACCCCATAACAGGTAGGGTTCACATTGACTTCAGGTACCACAACGCTAATCGTCGACTTGGCCCTCATTGCATTCATGGCGGTGGGAACGCTACTGTTCCTTACCCTACTAGTGGCCTTCATCGCGCTGTTTCCAACCATCAGGCGGATACTTACTAACGTGGAGACGGTCAGCCGGAATGCAGCAGCGGCGTGGGAAAATCTTGCTCAGGCCTCGCAGTCTGCGAAAGAAGCCGCGGCAGACATGGCGCTCTTGGCTCGAACGGCTGCTTCTAACGCACCTGAGATTACAGAAAAGATCCAAGAAATCTCAGAGAACGTGAGAACCGCAACTATCCGAGTTGCCGAAGCGAGTCGATTGCTCGAACTCATCGGCGCTCCGCAGGACGCCGCCGGCCAGGGATTGGCCGCTTTGGGACAGTTATTCAAGAAACTCTTGGGCCGCTAATTCCTTATCTCTCTGTGCTTAGCCTTTCTCTTTGAGTTATACGTCCCCGCCCCAAATGTCAGCCTTTCCGACAGATCTGAAGCTCTTACGATGCTGGATGCAAATGGCTGTCGAACCACCCCAGGGTGCGACTCAGATACTCCTCCCGCATCTTGGGATGTCCGGCGCGGAGGAATACATGGGAACAGCCGGGGAACCGCACAAATTCTACTTCTTTGCCTAGTCTCCTCAGCGATACAAAATACTGCTCGCTCTGCTCTATCGGACATCGATGGTCCGCCTCTCCATGGAGCAATAACACCGGTGTCTCTACTTTGTCGGCGTAGGTCAGGGGTGAATGCTCCAAGTACGATTCCACGCCGTCCTTGCGCAGGCCGCCCCACTGCCGCTCACCAAAACTTACGCCGATATCTGAAGTGCCGTACATGCCCAGCAAGTCGATGCAGGGAGCGCCCACAACCGCCGCGCCGAATCGGGTATCGTGGCCGATTATCCAGGAGCTCATGAAACCACCGTAACTGTATCCGTGAACTCCCAGCCGGTCCACGTCCACGTAGGGGAGACTGCAGGCCTCGTCGATTGAGGTCATGATGTCGCGGTAGTCCTCGCCGCCCCAATCTTGGAGCACCGCCTTTAGGAAATCTGCGCCATAGGTGGAAGAACCCCGAGGATTCACGCTCAGCACCAGGTATCCGGCCGTGGCGACTACCTGCTCCACCGCGTTGAAGGCGTCGTAGAAGGAGCCGTGTGGGCCGCCGTGGATGTTCACAACCATGGGGTAGCGTTTGGACGCATCGAAGGTTGGGGGCAGCAGCAGTCTTGATTCTATCTCCATGCCTGCTCTCGTCAGCGAGGACTTCCGAAGGATGGCCGGCGGGTGGTCCTGGAAGTAGGCTTGATTGTCGTCGGTCAATGTCTTTGATTGCCCCGTCGTCAGGTCCACCAGCTGTAAGTCTCCTGCCGATTCTGAGGAGGCCGCTTGTACGACTGCCCGCCCGGACGCTGCATCCACGGTTATCTCTGTATACTGCACACTGCCAGGGGTTATACGCTCAGTCTCTCCTCCGTTCAGAGATACGCGGCAGACGTAGGACTGGCCGTGGGAATCCCCCATGAAGACCACGCTTTCGCCGGTGATAGTCAGCTGCGGACTGGGCATAAGAGGCGGAAAGCCCGCCACTGGCCTCACGGAATCGCCGCGGATTAGGCTGGGCGGCTGACCCTCTTGCAGCACGAAGAGCCTCCCCTGCCACGCGGCTCCTATCTCATCGTCGTCGGAGCCTATTACCAACAGTCCTTGGGAATCGGGGAGCCATGCTAATGCTCCTATGCTTGATAGACCGTCCGACCTGCGCTCCGGCTCGCCGCCCTCCGCGGACACTACGTAAGCTTCGTTGTAGGGGACCGTCTCCCTGTCGGGGCGGCGAGCCGAGACGAAGGCGATGCTCCGACCATCGGGCGACCAACGGGGCGACCCGTTGTCGTACTTCCCGTTGGTTAAAGCGCGCGTGGAGTTGTCTGCCAAGTTCACCACGAATAGCTGGCGGTACATGTCTCCTCGCCAACCAAGGTTGTCCGCCCGATAGGTAATACGGCGTACAATGCGTACCCTTGGGTCTTTGCCATAGTCGTGGTCATCGGGCGCCCGGTCCGGGTCCACGTCGGAGCCGTAGGCGAGGGCGTCGGAGTTTGGAGACCAGGAGAATTCCGCGACGCCGCCCTCGGCGCTGGTCGCCTGAGCCGCCTCGCCGCCGTCCAAGCTGATGGTCCAGATCTGGGCGCGGCCCTTGTCATCGGGGCGAAGGAAAGCCAGCGTCTTGCCGTCGGGCGAAAACTGCGGCGCGGAGTCCTTTGGACCTTGGGTGAAAGTGCGGGTCATCCCTTCGTCCAAAGACGCCAACATTATGGACGAACGAGACTGCATGGAGTTCCTGTCTACCCTGGATTGGGCAAAGGCGAGCAGCGACCCTTGGGGCGAGAGGGTGGGTGATGAGTACGACGTTAGCTCATAGATGATTTCTGCGGTTATGGGACTTGCCATGGGCTTCACCTCAACTAAAAATAAACTGGCCCACGACCGCGGCACGGTGTGGACCAGAAGAATGTCAGGGCATTTCGGGGGCTACAGGTTGAACTGGGGATCCACCCAATTCTCTTCCTTCTGGTATATCTGCACCCGCATACGTTGGCTCTCCACCACCATGATGCGCCCGTCGTCTCCCACGTCCACGCCTGTGGGACGGGTGAATCGCCACTCAGGTTCCAGGCTCTTCACGCGCAGGCGGGCCTTTACGGCGTCTGGGTTGGATTCCACTACCGTTTGCGCCCACTTGGAGAGACGCTCTGCGTCCCCGACGAAGGTGGTGACGTGACTACCCTCAGGGTCGTAAACCTCTATCTTGTGGTTCCACCAGTCGGCCACGTACACGTCGCCGTCCTTGTCCACCGCCACGTCGCTGGGACGACGTATCTGGCCTTGGTCGTCCCCCGACACACCAATAGTTGTCAGATATGCGCCGGAGTTGGAGAACTTCTCTATGCGGTCGTTGTGCCAGTCTGCCACGTACACGTTGTCTTCCGTATCTACGGCTACTCCCCAGGGCTGGGTAAACCGGCCATGGTCTGTGCCCTCGCCACCCCAACCGGTGACGTATTCCCCGTCAGAGGTGAACTTCTGCACCCGGTGACCAAGAATCTCTGTAACGTATAGATTGTCTTCGCTGTCGAAGGCCAATCCGGTGGGGCCGTTCAACTGCCCACGGCCGGCGCCGGCAGTGCCCCACTTGCCGAGGAAGTTTCCGTCCCCGTCGAAGATGCTGATGCGGTGTAACCACTCGTCAGCAATGAAGACCCGTCCCGCCGAGTCCAGGGCAACGGCGGAAGGCCATACGAAGCTTCCGTCCTCGCTGCCCCTCTTGCCGAAGTCGCAGACGTGCTCTTCCTCGTGCCAACCGCTTCCCACGGTTATCTTGGTGATGTGGGGAACCGGCTGGAGCTCGTCCGGCTGGTTAACCACGTAGACAATATCTCCGTCGCCCCTCGCCAGGGCGTTGGGGTAGTGAAACCCCGCGCCGGACACGGCGTTACGGCCCACGCAATGGCTGTAGTTGTACACCCTTCCACTAACGCTAATTGTTTGCATCTAATTTTCGCCCCGTCCCTATTTCAAGATTGAGGAGTCCTGCGAATGCTCCGTGCATCTTAACCGAACTGGTACTCCCTGGTGGAGGCTATGAGCTGAAGTGCCTCTCCCACGCGCCGGGCGAAGGCCGCCTTCTCTGCCTCCGACGATCCCCGCCGCACCGGACCATCCTTCTCTACGTGGGCGATTATCTCCGAGCGGGTGTCCTCGTTTACCCGGACGGGGCCAATGAGGTCTATGCAGGCGTCCACTATATTGGGGGCACTCATCTCCTCATTGGTGGACAGACGGTCGACGATGGAGCGGACTCCCGGAAGGCTGGTGTCTCCCACGCGGTCGGCCACGAAGTTGATGCGGCGAAGCAGAGAACCGCTGTCTATCCACTCCTTGCCAGTGTGCCAGCCCTCCACGCTGGGCGGGTCCAGAAGGGCCTGGCCCTGATAGCCTGGCTCCAAGCCAATGGCACCGATGCCCGGGCTGGGCGACAGGTGGTCTTTCACCAGCCGCATGGTTCCCGCCACTATCTCCGCCGGACTCTTGACCTTGGCGTACCAGATGCTCTCGTCCTTGAAGAAGTCCGAGTGCAAGAGCATTCGCATGGTGGCCCGCATGTCGTAGCCGGAGGTAACCAGGGTCTCCGCAATGCGGTTGATGGCGACCGGGTCTCGCGGGGCTTGGTCCTGCCAACTGGGAACCTGTACCTCGTCGGCCACAAAGAAGTTGTACAGATGTCGGGCGATGAATCGGGCCGTGGCCGGTTGGCGCACGATGATGTCGATAATGTCCTCTCCGTTGAATCTGCCCCGGTGGCCGAGGAAGACCTTTTCTCCGTCGTCGTGGTCCTCGGGGCGGTATTCGAAGTACCAGGGGTAACGCTGGAAGGGCATTCGCGGCAGGCTGGGCTCGATGGTCCAGCCGGTAAAGGCCCGCGATGCTTCCTTCACGTCCTGCTCTGTGTAGTTGCCCTGCCCCATCGAGAAGAGTTCCAGAAGCTCCCGTCCCCAGTTCTCGTTGGGGGCGTGCTTGTGATTCTCGTTGTTGTCCAGCCAAAAGATCATGGCAGGGTCCTTGGAAACCATAACGAGAAGGTCTCGGAAGCTACCCAAGCCGTGCTTGCGGAAAGTTTCAATCTGCTTCAGCACCACGGCGCAGTGGTCAACCTTGGCGTTGCCCGTGGCGAAGACGTGATGCCAGAAGAGGGTCATCTTCTCCTCCAACGGCCTTGGAGTGTTGATCAGACGGTACATCCATTGGGCCTGGCCGTTGGTGGGATTGCCGCCAGCGTTCTCCGACGCCGGGTGATGTCGATAGAAGTTGTCTTCGTCCACGTGAGGAATGCCGTGACCCGCCGGGTCCACCATCTCTTCCACGACGGCTTCATAGCCTTTGTCTACGTAGGCCTCCAACTCGTCGCGGGTGGCGCCGAATCCAGCCCTCCGCATCAGATGGGCCATCAGTTCAATATCTTTGCTGCTCACTAGATCTTCTCCTCTTCGCCGGGTGCCGATAAAGGCCCCGGTTGAACGAGCTTGCCTGCCGCCACAGATGGGCGGCACACGTATGCCTTTGGATGAATACATCATAGTCAGCCCCCTCCAAGAGTGTCAAGAAAATCCACCCTTAAATCGGCGCTCATCCCTAACTTGTCCAGAGTTCGTCTATCATTCCTGTTCATCCTAAAACGCGGCCTACACTACGCTTGGGCGGGGCCATGACAAAGAACAACTTTGGTATATAATATGGTGTCCCGCTCACAGCGGGGAGAGAAGGTTTCCAAAAGGGTGGCGCTTTGGAGCGCTACATCAACCAATGAGGAGGAGTTATGGCTGACGAGTTCATTAAGGTGGCCCAGACCGATGATTTGCCTCCCGGCGCCACTAAGCAGGTGGAAGTTGCCGGGGAGTTAGTGGTTCTGGTCAACTCCGATGGAGATATTTGCGCCATTGGCGGCGAATGCACCCACGCGGGGGGATTCTTGGCGGATGGCTATCTGGATGGGGATAGCCTGGAGTGCCCCCTTCACGGAGCGTGCTTCAACATTCGGTCCGGAGAGGCGGAGACCCCGCCTGCTTTCGAAGAGGTGCCCGTATACCAGGTGAAGGTGGAGGGCAGCGACGTTCTTCTAGGCCCGGCCAAGTAGGGCGGGAATTCGGGGTTCTAACGGCAGGGGTATTCCGCCGTTACCACAGTGTGAATTCCGCCCCTGACTTTGTAGTCCAGGGTGACCTTCATGGCTCGCGGACGGCAGAGGTCTGCCAGGTCGTGGAGTATTCGGTTTGCTGCATGTTCCTGGACAATGCCAACGTCTCGGAAAGACAGCAGGTAATACTTCAGTGACTTGAGCTCGATGAGCTTGTCTGAAGGGGTGTAGTCTATTGTGAGGGCGCGCCGTAGTCGGGCAGGCCCGTCCAAGGGCATAGGGCGGTGAATTCGTCCGTATCCATGGAGACCTGGGAAGGCTGGTCGGGATACTGGTACTCGAACGCCAGGAGGCATTGGGTATCAATGACCTCCTCACCCATAGCTTCCAGTTTTGTGTCCAGGCTGACGTACTGTTCCTGCAGGTCTGGAATCTTCACAGGCGTGACGTATCGCTTTCTTGTATTTCTGTCATTGCAGCTAGTAGCGGGCAAGAGGGTAGTGAACTCTTGGTGAGGGAGGTGGAGAGTTTCTTCACGCCCTGAACTCCCTGGGGAGGGCAAAGGTAACGTCTTCCTCGATAACGTTGAGTGTGGAAATCTTGTCCGGCTTGAGCTTGGAGATAACCTGGTCCACCAGAACCTCTGGAGTGGAAGCACCGGAGGTGATGCCCACTTTCATGTTTTCGGTTAACCAGTCCGCTTTGAGGCCGTCCGCACTGTTGATGAGGTATGCTGGGACGCCGTGGCGCTCGGCTACTTCACGGAGGCGGTTGCAGTTGGAGCTATTCTGAGCTCCGATGACAAGAACAATGTCCACCTGCTCGGCAAGCTTCTTTACGGCTTCCTGCCGGTTGGTAGTTGCGTAACATAGGTCGTTTCGCACCAAGGCATCGGTGAAGCGGCCCCTTATCTTGGATATGGCGCGCGCGGTGTCGTCCACGGAGAGGGTGGTCTGGGTGAGGATGGCCACGGGAGTGTCCGTGTCCCAGGATGGGAGTTTGCCGGGTCCGGTGTCGTTGACAAGTGCCATTGGCGCTTGGCCCATTGTTCCGTTGACTTCCGCGTGGCCGCGGTGTCCAACGAGAATGACGCGCTTGCCTTCGGAGGTGTACTTGATGGCCTCATTGTGGACGCGTGTGACCAGGGGGCAGGTGGCGTCAATGACGTGAAGGTTCCGGTCGCGGGCCTTTTGAAAGTCTTCCGGAGGGGAGCCGTGGGCGGAAAACACGACGTTAGAATTCGGGGGGATCTCTTCGACAGTGTCTACGGTTATGGCGCCTTTCTTTTCCAGGGCCTTGACGACATATGGGTTGTGAACAATCTCGTGTTTGACGTAGATGGGCGGGTGGAACTTTTGGAGGCAGAGCTCAACGATTTCTATTGCGCGAACTACGCCGGCGCAGAAGCCCCTGGGAGAACTTAGGATGATTTCCATAGAGGGCCTCTCTGAGTGGAATTGGGTGCCTGATGAAATGGTAGCATCGGCGGGTTTAGGGGACAAGGTTGAGATTGATCAGCTCGCTTGTCGGTATTGGAAGGACGGTTTGCGCCGGATTTCGGTTGGAACCGCTAGCTGATGCTCCCGTTATTGGAATCTTCCAGGGATGGAGGAGGCTCGTTGAAGGGGAGGCTGTTCTTCTCCGCTTCGAGGCGTCTGCTGTTCCAAGCCTGCCAGTGCGCTTGGGTCAGAGCGCGCCCTTCTGCACGCCCTTCATCGCGCCCTTGGGCACGCCCCTCAGCCAGTGCTTCCTGTTCGCGCTTTTGCTTATCTCTCATCCGCTTTTCGCGGAACATCTCTGCTAGTACCATAGTCCAGTCTCCTAACTCTGCTAAGATTAGGGAAAATACCACCCACGCCGGAACCATCTGCGAGGACGTGGTCCAGATGGCTTTCAAGGTATCGTAGAGGGTGTCCTTGTCACTGACGACCGTTTCATAGGTTGACACCAGAACCATGCTGATTGTAACCAGAACGGAAAAGGTTGCAAAGTATAGGATTCTGGTTCTTCTCGTCACGCTCCATATAGATTCTCTCGGCGTAACCATCTATGTCTAATGGTAATGGATCCGGGCAATCTTCTCCAAGTGCCTAAACCGGCGGGGATCACCCGCCCTTGTAGTCATCGCGGGCCCGTTGGAGGGAGACACGGCGCAGGGATTGCAGATAGTCGCGCTTATCTATGGACCATTCCTGGGAGGACTTGAGGTTGACCAGAGAGCCTTGGAAATGCGGCATCACATAGCGGGCCAGCAGCTCGTAGCTATGGAACACTTGCTCCCTGGTGGCCCACTCGGTGGCCTGAATGAGAAGGCCGCCGAACCCGCCGCTCTCCTCGTCCAGCCGGTAAATGAAGTCAATAAGGTCGTCGGGCGTGCCGACGCACCACTGGTTTGTCTCCATCATGAAGTCGATAATCTCGTCTTGGGGGCCGTCAAAGCCGCTCATGTTGCCCAGGGTGTTTTCGAAGTATTCGCGCTGGTAGCGGCCTGCGCCTATCCTGGCCTGTTCCCGGGCCTCCTCTCGGCTTTCCGCAAGGTGGACGTGGATGGTGAGGCGCCATTCTTCCCGGTTCATGGTCTGTCCGTGCTGAGCGGCGGTGTCCTCCGCAATCTGCCAGTACTCGCGCAGGGGAGGGCGAACCATTGGGTCGTTAGGGTCGACGGCGATGCTGACGCCTGCCCGTGGCATGCTGACGGAAAGGACGCCAGCGCCATGTTTGCCCGCGACCACCATGCCGGAGGGCGATTGGGCGGCGGCGACGGCGATGGGCATATGGGGGCGGGTGTAGGGTCTCAGGTGGAGCAGCGCCTCCTTTAGTGTGAACCACTCACTCTCGTAGGTGATGGGTTCCGTTGATTGCATGAGACGGAGGATGATGGAGAGGGATTCGTCCATGCGACGGCGCTGGGTCGGGGGGTCTATGCCCATCATATAGGCGTCCGAAACCAGCGCTCCCGGCCCCACGCCCATCATCACGCGACCCCGGGTCATGTGGTCAAGGAGAACCATGCGATTGGCTGCCATGAGGGGATGGTGGTAGGGAAGGCTGAGGACGCCGGTGCCGAGCTTGATGCGCTTGGTCCGTTCGGCGGCGGCGGCGATGAACACCTCAGGTGAGGCAATGGTCTCCCAGCCCGCACTGTGATGCTCGCCTATCCACGCTTCATCGTAGTCGAGGCTGTCCAGCAGTTGGAGGAGTTCCATGTCTCGTTCCAGGCATAGAGTCGGGTTATCCCCCATCCAGTGGAAGGGCGCCAAGAATATGCCGAATTTCATTCTCTCTGGAAGGGCCATGTGTATTTTCTCCCCTCTGATTTTTCTTTCCCTTTGGGGTCGTCACGGCCCTCATGCTCCGGCCACTAACCGGCTTGTCGGGCATTCGGCGCGTGGGTGACTAGCCCCTGCGTTTCATCGATTGTACCATTGTAACAGCTTGCGTCTACTGGGGTTGGGAACCTAGGAGACGCGCTAATCTGCGGTGACTTGCTTGGCGTCTTCGATGGTTCGAAATGCCTTCGGAGTGCTGGCGTCTTTGAAGGGTAGTCTTTCGGCAATGCCTTCCCATCCGCGACCTGGTTCTAACTCCACGCCCAGCCCATCGGCTATCCGTACCATGTATGAGTAGAGGGCGACGACGTGCACCATGTCTACGATATCAGCGTCCTGCCAGCCGTGGCTTCTCAGTTCCCCGTGGTGAACGGCGGAGATATTGGCCGGGTCGAGGGTCAGATGCTCGGCGAACTCCAGCATAGCCACCTGCTTGGGAGTTAAACCAGCCTTCCGATAGTCCAGTCCCAACTGCTGGGCCATCTGGGATTCGGGTTCCGCTCTACGCAGAGCCTCTGCGTGTGCGATAGTTCAATAGCGGCACTTGTTGAGGGCGGAAACCAGGGTGGCAATCATCTGCTTTTCCGCCTCGGTAAGGCCGGAGGTGGCGCTTTGCATGACGGGTTGATGGTGGTTTTGCAAGCTTACCATGGTTTCTGGGCGCAGGCTGCTGACGGCGTATACGTTGCTGATTCTGCCCTGCTGGGCCAGCATTCCGTCGTAAGCCTCTTTGAGGAGGCCTTTCGCCTGGTGGTAGGGGACTGTCTTGACGAAGGGCATGGGTTAACTCCTTATGCAGAAGATGCGGCTCCGTTGACTACCCGGGGCCCGTAGAGCTTGATGGCGTTGTCCCAGAGGATCTTGCGCTTGGATTCTTCTGGGATGGGTTGTGCCATGAAGTCCGTCATAACGGTGCGGGGATCGGGGGCATCCGGGTGGGGATAGTCCGTATTGAAGACGATCAGGTCGTCACCGATGAAATCGACGGTGTATTTGAGGGCGACTTCGTCTGCGTCTGCGGAGATGATGCACTGGCGGGTGAAGTATTCGCTGGGCTTGAGGTTCAGGGGCGTACTGCCCATAAAGGCGCTCTGGCGTCCGCCGGCGTGGTCGTCGAGACGACCTAACCAGAATGGGACCCAGCCGGCGTTGGATTCAAGAAGTCCTAGGCGGAGCTTGGGGAACCGCTCCAGGACTCCGCCGAAGACGAAGTGGCCATAGGTGGCCATGTTGTCGAATGCGAATCCGATGGCGTGGTCCAGCGCGCCGAAGGCCCCTTCTTCGCCTTTGATTGGGGAGAAGGGTTGGAAGCGGCGGCGTTGGTATTCGCCGTGGATGGTAATGGGGAAGTCGAGGTCGGAGGCCATCTGCCACATAGGGTCGTATTCCGGGTGGTGGAGCCACTTTCCTTCGGGCAGCAGCGGATTGCGTACGGAAGCCGCCCCCAGCTGCTCGACGGCGCGGCGGGCCTCCGTCAACATCTCGTCGACGTCTCCGGCGGGCAGAACGGCGGTGAACTTCATCCGCTTGGAGTCTACGCTGCAATACTCGTGGCACCAGTTATGGTATGCGCGGGACATGGCGGCGCCTAACTTGGGGTCAACCAACGAAACGTCAGCGGCGAAGTTGCCGTTGCTACCCGTGGGAAGAATCACCTGAATGTCCCAGCCGAAACGGTCCATTTCTGAAAGACGGATTTCGGGGGACCACCACTGAGTCATTGCCTCGCCGTATTTCTCCTTCATACCCTCGTAGACAGATGAGGGATGCCCAGTACGGCCCTTGCCGTAGGGTATGAGCCGACCGTCGGGCTCGTAGATGAAGTTGATGCCGTTCATACCAACCACCTTGGGAACCTGGTCGCGATACTCGGGTTCGACGTATCTCTCCCAAAGGTATTCGGGCTCGTGCATGTGAGCGTCAGCGTCGATAACCTTGAAATCTTTCCACATTGTGGGACTCCTTGAGTGATGTGATGATTGGGTGTCTGGATTTTAACGCAACGTTGATGCAAAGGCCACCGGAGGGGACTTAGGCGTCAAATGGACACTGATTACGGTGGGTGGTATCATGTGCCCGCCTAGACACTTGAAAGTTAGGCCTGACAGCGAAAGCAATATGCGGGGAAGGTGAAGCATGACCACAAAGGCTCTTGATTACTCCAAGCTCTACGCAAAGGGTCTGCCGCCTGCGGCGGGGCCGTGGGAGGGGCTGTACAAGTACAATTTTGTGACGGGTCACGGAAGCCCAGACCTGATTCCTGTGGAGGGGTTCATAGAGTCGGTGACCAAGGCTCTGGAGAACGAGGGCCGGAACCTGGCGGTTTACTACTCCGATGGCGGGCCCTTGGGCAATCTGGCACTCCGGGAGTATCTGGTAAAGAAGTTGAAGAATCACCGGGGCGTCGACGTTACGGTGGACGAGGTGATGATATGTTCCGGTTCCACCCAGTGCATCCTGCTCATCAACGAGACGATGTTGGAGCCGGGGGACGTTGTGCTAACGGAGCTGTTCTCCTACTCCGGCGCGTTGAATAACGCCAAGAAGAGCGGCGCGAGAGTTGTGGGCGTCCCAATGGATGACGACGGGATGAAGACGGACGAACTTGAGCGAATTCTTACGGAGATGCGGGATGAGGGCGTCCGGCCGAAGTACATCTACACCATTCCCACCTGCCAGAATCCCACAGGCACCAATTTACCGATGGAACGCCGTCGAGAGATGCTGCGCATCAGCCAGGAATTCGGCGTTCCGATCTTTGAGGACGAATGCTACGCGGACCTAATTTTCGAAGGAGAGTGGGAGGACGCCATTCGATCTCTGGACGACACGAATCACGTGCTGCACATCGGATCTTTCTCCAAGTCGTTGGCGCCCGGGGTTCGATTGGGGTACATAGTTGCGCCTCAGGACGTGATGAATCAGATGGTGGTGAGCAAGGTAGACGTGGGCACGAATATGGTGACGCCCCTGATGGTGGCGGGGTTCTTGGAGGAAAACTACGAAGAGCACATAGAGACGGTGCGGGATATGCTGCATCGGAAGAAGGACGTGCTTGTGGCGTCGGTGCGGGAGCACTTCGGCCCGACGGTGGAGTTCTACGAGCCCAGGGGCGGGATGGTAATGTGGTTCAAGTTCCCGGAGGGGGTCGACACCATGAAGCCTTTAGCGGCGGCCAAGAAGCGAGGGTTGATCTATAACCCGGGGTCGGAGTGGTCGTCGGACCCGGAGAATCATGGGTCGAATTACATACGGATATGCTATGGGCTGCCTACGGAGCAGGAGCTACGGGAGGGAGTAGAAGTTATGGCGGAGGTATTCCAACAAGAGTTGGGGGAGTTTTAGGCCATTTTCTCTAAAAGGACTACATGCTCATTCTATATTCCTATCCGACCTAGCAAGTGGCAGTAAGGGTTGGGGGTAACGCCCCTACAAATATAGTCGCATCTTGACATACGGCGATTCACTTGGCTAGAATTTTCTTATCAATCACCAGTGTTAAACCAGCCAACATCAGCAAGAAAGCAACTGAAAAAGCACCACTAAAATCCTTTTGAACCGAGCAATTCGTTGAAATTCTCCTCCCGACAAAGCATCATTATTGAACCCATAATTACGCAGACCTTGGGCATAATTTGCCCGGGGTAAAGGACAAACGGCCAGGGGCATCTAAAAGGATGCCCCTAATTTTTAACCTGTAACTTCGGAGGATTGTGAATGTCCCCCAATGGGGAGAAGTCACCATCTAGCACGAAAGCCCTGCCTGCCCATCGCAGCTTGGGTCTAACCGACGAGCAGCTCCTCAGCTTCTACGGACAGATGGTGTTGGCTCGCATCGTGGACGACAGGCTCATAGCCCTCAACCGCCAGGGCAAGGTGCCGTTGGTAGCCTCTTGCCAGGGTTCGGAGGCCGCCTCCATGGGTTTGGCCCTTGCCGCTAAGGTGGACGGGTCCTGCTTCCTCTTTCCCTATTACCGGGACATGCCTCTCAAGCTTGTCATGGGCGTTAGTCTCATGGAAACCATGATTGGCCACATAGGTAAGGACGGGAACACCTTTAACGGAGGCCGTCAATTCCTTCTTCAGGGCGCTTCACCTAACTATCCTATCATTCACATCTCCAACGTGGTGGGTTCCAACCTCAGCCAGGCCGTTGGCTACGCTTTAGGATGCAGATCTCTCGGCGAAGACACCGTCGTATTTGTCACTTTTGGCGACGGCGGTTCCAGCGAGGGCGAATGCCACGAGGCCATGAACTTCGCTGGCGTTCACAAGTTGCCCGTAGTGTTCTGCTGCTACAACAACCGGTTGGCTATTTCCGTGCCCCAGGAGAAGCAGATGGCCATTGAGAACCTGGCTGATAGGGCCGCCGGCTACGGTTTCCCGGGCGTGGTGGTCGACGGGACAGACGTCCTGGAGGTCTACCGGACCGCGAAGGAGGCCATCGACCGGGCGCGCCATCCATCCGGAGGCCCGACGTTTCTAGAGCTGAAAGTGGAGCGGCTTAAGCCACACACCTCCGATGACGACGACACACGCTATCGCACTCCCGAGGACATGGAGGAATCACTAGGCCGTGACCCCATACTTCGCCTCAACGCCTACCTCACCGACCTTGGCATCCTCACGCCGGAACAGGACGAGCAGATTCGACAGGAAGCCAGGGCCGAGGTTAACCGGGTGACCGACGCCGCGGAAAAAGCACCGTGGCCCGACGCATCAAACCTTTATGATCACCTATACGCTCCCTAGATGGCTTCACAATGACTGTTAAATCCACCATTGAAGCCATCCGTGAGGCCATGCGAGAGGAGCTCGCCTCCGACCCTCGCGTGATGGTCTTGGGTGAAGACGTGGGCGCCCGGGGCGGTGTCTTCCTGGCCACCCAGAACTTCATGGAGGAATTTGGCGAGCACCGCATCATCGACACTCCCCTAGCCGAATGCTCCATCGCGGGTATCGCTTTGGGACTCGCCTTCAAAGGCCTTCGCCCGATAGCGGAGATACAATTCTCCGACTTTTGGTGGTACGCCGCCAACCAGCTGGTTGGCGAAGCTTCCCGTATCTCCTACGGTACGAATGGTTACCTTTCCGCCCCTATGGTGGTACGCATACCTTATGGCGGGGGCGTACGAGGCGGTCTTTTCCACTCCCAATATATCGAAAGCTATCTCTACAACACTCCTGGGCTGAAGGTCATCGCACCATCCAATCCGTACGACGCCAAGGGACTACTTAAGTCGGCCATACGGGACAACAACCCCGTAATCTTTCTAGAACACAAGAAGACCTATCGGGCCGTCCGCGGCGAGGTGCCAGATACCGGCTACACCATACCCATCGGAAGGGCCGAGGTTAAGCGCCCTGGCACAGACATCACCCTTATTAGCTACGGCTTGGCCATTCACTACGGGATGGAGGCTGCTACCCTACTGGACGACGAGGACGTGAGCGTAGAGGTCCTGGATCTGCGCACCCTTCGGCCCTTGGACAAGGAAACCATTCTCGAATCCGTCAAGAAGACCGGCAAGGCCCTCATAGTCCACGAGGCCAGCATGACGGGCGGTGTGGGCGCCGAGGTTTCCGCCATAATAGCGGAGGAAGCCTTTGAATACCTCGATGCCCCCGTAACCCGGCTCTGCGGCCCGGACCTGCCCGCCATGCCCTTTGCACCCACTCTGGAAGACGGTTTCATGGTCAACACTCAAAAGATTACTAACGCTCTGCTGAAACTGGCAGCCTACTAGAGGTTTACCCATGGCAACAGTGCCAATCGAACTGCCCCAAGTCGGCGAATCAGTCGTTGAAGGCATCATCGAAAAGTGGCTTAAGAAGCCGGGCGACAAGATTGAGAAGTACGACCCCTTAGTCGAGGTTGTTACCGACAAGGTGAACATGGAGATGCCCGCCCCCTTCAGCGGCACTCTTACCCGCATCCTAGCTGAGGAGGGAGCCACAATTCCTGTGGGCGCCGTCATCGCCGAAATGGACATCACAGACGCCGAGGCTGCTGCGTGGCAGCCCAAGCACGCTCAGGCTAGCGAGACCATCATCAGTACCATGGGCGTACTAGTGGAGAGCAACGTGAGTTTGGGCCCCACCGGCTCCCCCACCGCAGAAGAGGCGCCCGTCATAACGCCTGTGCCTGCGTCCGAACGCCGCGGCGTATACTCGCCGGTGGTCATGCGCCTGGCCGCGGAGCACAACGTTGATGTCAGCCAGGTTGTGGGTACTGGCATCAATGGGCGAGTCACAAAGAAGGATGTCCTGAAGCATCTTAAGCAGGGCGCATCGGCGACCACACGAGCGCCTGTGTCTGCTGCTGTTCCTATTTCAGTCGACGACGAAGAAGCAGTCATAGAACCCAGCCCCATACGCCGCATCATCGCCCAGAACATGGTTAAGAGCGCCACGCAGATCCCCCATGCCTGGGCAATGGTGGAAGTGGACGCTACCAACCTGGTTGCACTTCGGCAGTCCGTTCGCTCTCAATTCAAACAAAAGGGACAGGACATCACCATATTCCCCTTCATCATCCACGCCGTCGCATCCGGCTTGAGTGAACACCCTTACCTCAACGCAACCTGGAGGGACGACAAGATAGTCCTGAAGAAGCGCATCCACTTAGGTATCGCGGTTTCGGCTCCCAGCGGATTGGTGGTGCCCGTCATTCACAACGCCGACAGGCTCTCAGTGGCCGCCGCAAATTCCCAGTTGCGCAGCCTGGCAGAGAATGCCCGCAGGAATTCGCTCTCGCTGGAGCAGGTGCAGGGCGGGACATTTACCCTGAACAACACCGGGGCTCTGGGCACGACCGTTTCAGGTCCCATCATCAACTATCCCCAGGCCGCCATTCTAAGTACGGAGGCGGTGGTACAGCGGCCAGTGGTCATTAACAACGCCATAGCCATTCGCTCTATGATGAACCTCTGCCTTTCTTTCGACCATCGAATTGTCGACGGAGCGGAAGCTTCCACCTTTCTCAAGGGCGTAAAGGACCGGCTGGAAGCCATCGGCCCCGACACCCCCGTCGTCTAACGCACTGTGGAGATCTGCCGCGTCCTCAGTCTGGGCCTTGTGGACTACCTCCAAGCCTGGGACCTGCAAAAGACTCTCGTGCAGGGGGTTGTGGGAGGAAACGAGCCCAACACTCTCCTTATTCTCCAGCATCCCCACACCTACACGATTGGCCGCCGCGGCCGTCGGGAAGATGTCCTGATGAGCGATGACGACCTTAGCCGCGTGGATGTGCCCGTTTACAGCGTGGACAGGGGAGGTGAGGCTACTTACCACGGGCCGGGACAGCTGGTGGCCTATCCCATTGTCAACCTACGTCCCTGGGGCGGCCCCTTGAAGTTCGTCCGCACCCTGGAGCAGGTGATGGTCAGCACATTGGCTGACTATGGCATTGCCGCCGGAGTCAAAGAGGGCTGCACCGGCGTGTGGGTGGGCGAGGACAAGATCGGCGCAATTGGTTTGAAGGTTAGCCGCGGCGTTGCCAGCCACGGTCTTTCATTGAACGTAAACACTGACTTGAACTATTACCGACATGTGATCCCGTGCGGCAGTCCCAACATCACAGTAACTTCCATGCAGAAGCTTCTGGCCCACCCTATTGACATGATCGGCACGGCCTACACCCTTCAGTACCACTTTGGCCGTCTCTTAAAGCTCAAAATGGTAGAAGCGGACCCGGCGGCGGTGCTGGGAGGCACGCCAGCCAAGGCCGACTCTGCCATATAGGAGTTACAAAGGTATTTCCGTGAAGTCGGTCCCTTTGACCAGCTGCAAGCTGTTTCGGACTTTACCCCAGCAGATTCGGGACGATTTCCCCCAATACCCAGCCTAGACCCGCCGCCACCGCGCCGATCAAGAGAATCTCCAACCCCTGAAGCAGTGGAGACCTTTGCACCAGCCGGCCCTTCCCCATGCCCAAAGCAAACAGGGTTGCCAGAGTAGCCCCCGCCGAGACCCCTATGGCCAAGTTGCCGCCCGTAAAGAAGTACGGGATTATCGGTATCATGGCCGCCAGGATGAAGGTGCCGCCCATGGTCAAAGCGTCCTTTACCGGACTGGTGGCGAGGTCCGGGTCGATGCCCAACTCCTTCTCAACCAGCGTCCGGAGCCACAACTCCTTGTCGGAGGCTATGTGCTCCGCCATTTCTCGCGCCTCATGATAGCTCAAGCCCTGCTGGTGATATAAAAACACTAACTCCGCCATTTCCTCTGCAGGGTTCTCCTCCAGCTCCTTGGCTTCCTTCTCAATCTCCGCCTGGAAGACCTCTCGCTCCGCTTTCGAACCCAGATAGGTGCCTGTTCCCATGGAAATCATGCCTGCCAACGCGCCAGCCAAGCCCGCGATGACCACCGTGCTCTTGTCCGGAACTGCCGCGGCCACCGCCGTCACCAGCGCCAGCGTACTTATCAACCCGTCCTGGGCGCCGAACACCACCTCCCGAATACGACCGAAGGCCGCCACCCGCCACCGTTCCGTGGCCACTTCCTGCACGGCTTGGGGGAACTCGCTCTCCGCCCTCATGATGTGGTGAGCATCGTGACGCTCTGTCGCGTCCACCGCCCGCACCGCGGAATCCACCGAGGGATCTTCCTGAACTGCCGTCGGTACCAGAATGGGCCTGTCTGCGTCCTCCATCCGTTGCAGTTTTGCCGTTAGGTCGTCGGTGGCCTGCATGAAGCTTTCAAGGTGGTGACGCTCCCTATCCATGGCCACGGTGAAAGCCCGGGCGGCGTCTCGGCGTCCCTCGTCCAATGCCTCCCGTATCATCCGGGGGTAGCGGCTGCTTATCTCCTTGGCCTCCCCACTCGTCACTTCCTTCAGATTATCGAGGGAAGACTTCACCGCTCCTGCCGTGCGTAGGTGATTCATCCCGTGGATGCTCTCCGCTCCGGCGGTCTCCTGAAAGATCTGGGCAATCTCCGGGTGTCCCTCCTCTAGAGCCTTCACCGCGTAGGCGTTGTACTTCAGTAGCGCCATGGCCTCGCCGATGATGGCGTTCCACAGGTTTCTATCCGTCTTGCTCATAACCCCGTCAGCGTAGGTCATGCCTTCCTCCCAGCCTTATCTGTTTCAAGGGTCTGCATACTACTTTAGCACATCTGGAGACTGCGCCCCTCAGCGTGGCAAAATATGCGGTATAATAGCCCAACCACCCCACAGGATAGGAAGTACCTTCATGCGAACCAGAAACCTTGCCGGCCTTCAGGTCAGCGCCATCGGTATGGGCAGCGCCCAAACTTTCGACATTCACTCCCGGGAAGACATTGAAGTCCGACGGAAGATAATGGAGAAGTGCCTGGAAAAGGGCGTTACGTTCATCGATACTTCGCCTATGTACGGGCGCGCCGAACGGGTTTTGGGCGAGACTATGGACGGCTTTGTGGACAAGTTTATGCTGGCAACGAAGGTCTGGAGTTCCGGTAAAGAGACGGGACGCGCACAGATTGAACACTCTTTCAAGCTGCTCCGCACCGACTATATTCACCTCCTTCAGATTCATAATCTCGTAGACTGGGGTACCCACCTTCCCTACCTGGAGCAGCTGAAGTCTGAGGGACGCATCGGTCTCATCGGCATCACTTACGGCTACCCGGACATGTTCCCGGAGATGATGAAAATTATGAAGACCCGCCGCGTCGACACGATCCAGATCTCATACAACATCCAGGACAGAGCCGTAGAGGATGAGATTCTTCCCCTGGCGGAGAGCCTGGGCATGGGCGTGGTGGTTATGAGACCTACCGGCAAGGGATTGCTGGCGACAGGGCTGAAGCGACAACCTGATCTGGGCCCCCTCCAGGAATTCGGGATACGGACCTGGGGGCAGGCGGCCCTGGCATGGCTCCTGGCCGACTCTAGAGTCAGCGTACCCATTCCCGCCACGACTAAGCCGAGCCGCATCATCGAGAATGCCCTGCCGGGGGAGATACCCGTCCTTCCGCCGGAGCTTCGTACTTACATAGAGAAGGAAACGGAACGCTGCACATAGTCTGGCCGCGTCGTCCATCCAACATTATCATTGGGAGGTAGAACTTGAACACGAGAATGCTTGCAACCCTGGAGGCGCCGGCCATTGGCATGGGCAGCGCCAGCACTTTCAACGTGGAAGATGAAGAAGGTCTGGGAGTCCGGCGTCAGATAATCGATAACTGCATTGAGTCAGGGTCCACCTTCATTGACACCTCTCCCATGTACGGGCGCGCCGAACAGTGTCTCGGCGTGTCGATGGAGGGAAAGACCAGCCAATTCCAGTTCGCCACGAAGGTCTGGGCTGTTGGCCGCGAGACTGGGCAACGCCAGATAAAGCGCTCGTTTGAACTTCTGAAGACGGACCACATCGAGGTTTTTCAGATTCACAACATGGTGGACTGGAAGACCCACCTGCCCTACCTGGAGGGCTTAAAGGACGGTGGGAAGATTGACCTGATCGGGGTTACCTACACGTATCCCCCCGGTTTTCCTGAGATGATGGAGATAATGAAGACGGGTCGGATTCAGACGATCCAGATATCGTACAACGCACTAGAGCGAGAGGCCGAGGAAGAGATGCTGCCTCTTGCCGAGGAGCTGGGTATAGGCGTAATCGTCATGCGGCCCCTGGGCTCCGGCGCCCTCGCCAAGGAGTTGAAGGAGCAGCCGGACCTATCGCCCCTGGCGGAGTTCGGCATCACCACTTGGCCGCAGGCGCTGCTGGCGTGGGTTCTCGCCGACCCGCGGATCGGCGTTCTGATACCCTCCAGCACTCGCCCGGAGCGCATCCTTCAGAATGCTGTGGCGGGGACGCTTCCCACGCTGCCGCCGGAGTTGCGAGACCACGTGGCGAATGAGGCTCAACGCTGCTTTAACGCCTAGTTTCTGGGGTAAGGTGTGGGGGTGATAGGTTGGTAGAGAGCAGGTCTAGAAGTCGTGATGCATCTCTTGGCAGCAGGGACAACGCCTTTTTGCCAGTGTTCGTCTCAACGCCTGCTTAAACCCGGGCGGAGGTTCCCTAAACTTCTTCCCGCGCCGCTCGGCTTCTAGACGGCGTTCATTCCAGACCACCGCCTCTTCGTCCCACTGGAGACGGCCCTCCTGTAGGGACTTCAGATAAGTCTTGCGGTAACTCTCCTCAAACCCCTCCTTAAATCCCTCTTCGTACCGCCGTCGCAGATAATTCCTAGCCAAGTTAAACATCGCTTCTCGCCCACCTTGGGGATAGACCTTTAGACTTCGGTAGGCGGGGGTTCGTTGAATTCTTCCCCATGCCGCTCGGCCTCCATTCGGCGTTCATTCCAATCCTTGACCTTTTCGGCCAGGAGTTGGACGCCTTCCTTCTTACCCTCTTCGAATCTTCGCCTCAAGTAACGTTCTGCCAGCATAAATACTACCTCCACTGTCATCGTTGTCGTAGTCGCGCCAACGACTATGACATACGGCATCAATTTCAGAACTTCTACTATCCTGCCGGGCCATATTCTTGAGTTCGGCCCCACGTAGTCAACTACAAGAACCAATCCTATTAGGAACTGTATGCTAAAGAGAAGAAGAAACCAACCCTCACTGTGTTTTGGGAGCTGCACTTAGATGCAGGTAGTCACATCGGGAATTGATAGGTAGCGAGCAGGGAACATGGGACCTCCGTCTCTAGTACGTCCATGCTAAACCGAGACGAGGCGGGATGTCAATGACGTGGGGACAGACTATTAGGCGCTGGATGAGATGAATTGTGGGGTGGTTAGAGGAGGCTGCGGCCCAGGGTCATCCAGTAGTAGACGATGTAGCAGCCGGCTACCATCATGAAGACGGCGCTGACGGGTTGCACGAAGGGCTGGGTCCTTCGCAAGAACCGGACCATTACCTCTTTGAAGATGGCCATGCTGACGGTCATCAGGATGATGACGAGGCCCATGCCCAGAGCGTAGAGGACGAACTGTTTGACGGTGGTGGCGAAGCTGGTACCCGCCAGGGATACGCCGATGACGGATAGGAAGATGGGAAGGGTACAGCTGAGGGAGGCGATGCCGTAGCTCAGGCCGAAGAGGAAAAATTCCTTGACGCTGACCTGGCCCGGTGTGCCGATGCGGGAGGCGGCCTGGCTGCCGAAGGCGGTGTAGAGCTTGCCGCCGCCCAGCATCCACGAACCCACTGCCACCAGCAGGATGCCAATGCTGAGACCTATCCAGGGGATGGCGGAAATGACGGCTCGGGCTCCGGCGCTGACGATGGTCCCGGTGAGGCCGAAAAGAAGTATGAAGCCGGAGGTGACTACCAGTCCTACCAGCAGGGCGCGGGATAGTTTCTTTGGCATATTGGCCTGAGCGTCGTTGGATCCTACGTAAAGCCCGAGGTAGGCAGGGAGCATGGCGAAGCCGCAGGGGTTGACGGTGGAGACCATGCCGGCGGCGAAGGGAAGGCCCAGGGGCAGGAAGGAGCCGAAGCTGTCCAATCTGGAGCTGGAGCGTCCAGAGAGTCCTTCTATGAAGCCATTGAGGCCGCCGGTGAGACCTTCTTCGCCTGTGGAGATGGCGGCCAGGAAGGCGGCCAGAAGGGCGAGGGCACCCGCGAGGAAGGCGAGTCCGTAGCCTTTGTAGGGTCTGGTCTTCTGCACCAGGGTGGTCATCATGGCTCTAGGATTGCGCCTCGTTGTGGTGTGTGCTGAATTTTATCGTCTTTGGAATCATTGGGCAACGGGTCTTTGGCAATCGTCCTTGCCCTCGTGTATGAAAGTAATACGTGAAACTGTGACGAGGGGATTTGTCTAAATGATGGGCTGGGAGGGAATAATCATGTCAGTCGGTGGCTTTGCGAAGGGGTACAAAGAGGGCGGCGAAGGCTACGAGGGTCACGATTATACCAGCGTAGTAGAATACGCCGTCCATACCGAAGGATCCCCGGAGCCAACCGGCGATGATGGGGGAGATGGAGCCGAAGACGGCGGACCCGGCGAACATGAGGGCCACGCCGGAAGCCTCGGTGCCCTTCTTGGTGGCATCGATGGCGGCGGCCATCATTATGGGATTTACGGAATAGAGGAATAGGCCGATGAGGGCCAGAATCAGGGTGAAGCTCCAGCCACTACCAAAGAATATAAGGGAATAGATGAGCAGGGCCATGATCAATAGGCTGACGAACATGACGGGACGCCGGTTGACACGGTCGGAAATCATGCCCAGCACGGGGGAGGAGGCGACGCCAAAGAGGGTGAGCAATGCTACGTGATAGCCAATTTTGAACTCAGAGAAGTTCAGGTCTTCGCTCATGTAGATTACGAGGAAAATTGTCAAGCTGTTATGGGCCATGGCGCGGACGCCGGAGATTCCGACCATGCCGAGAACGGTGGTGTTACTGAGCATTGTGCGGGCGGACCGGAGGTAGGATCGGAAGTCGGGGCTGTCTCTAGATGCGCCCTCAATGTTTCTGAAACTGAGCAGGACTACGAAGGCGGCCAGTCCGGCTGGAATGACGAGGAAGTATGAGAGGGTGCGCCATTGCAGACCGTTCCACTCAAGCCCCCAGAAAGCGAAGCCACCGAGGATGAGGCCCATCACAAGAGGCGCCAGGCTGTCGCCGGAGGAGCCGCCCATGCGGTGGACGGCGAAGGACGTGGCGCGCTTGTCTGGGTAGGCGATGGCCAGGGTGCCGAAAGCGGGGGCGTGCCATATTGATGCGCCGGCGCCGGTTATGGCCACTCCGAGAAGCAGCAACCAGTAGCTGGGGGCTGCGCCGATAATCAGGTAGCCGATTGCAAGGGAAGTGAGGCTGGCGGTGAGCATGAGGCCCACTTTGCTTCGCCACATGTCGGCCATGATGCCGGCGGGAATGTTCACCACGGCGCCGAATACGGTTCGGGTGCTTCCGATGAGGCCGATTTCAATGTCGCTGAGGCCGAGGTAGGCCTTGACGGCGGGAAGGAGCAGTAGGAAGGCCTGGGAGTAGAAGTGCTTTATACCGTGGCCGGCGGCCAGTCCCAACATGAGGCCAAGTGAGCGCTGGGTCGGTGGAGTAACGTGGCCCTCGGTAGGAGGGGGGGATGCGTCCGGACGGTTCGAAGGGGCTTTGCCGATGGGTTCTTCGGCGTCCGGCCTGTTTTCTGGGGCGGGGCTAGCCAAAGTAGAACACCAAGAACAATCCCGCGCCGTATAGGGCGGTTATCAGGGCCATGCTCGGTCCCGTGAAGGAGAGAATTCTGACGGGCCTCTTAACCAGGAGCATCCAGAAACTGAGGGACATTATAAGTATGGCGAAGAGGCCGGCTATAAGCGCGCCGTTGTCCATGCGGCCGAAGAGGGAGCCGCCATCATAGAACAAGTCGGCTATGGCGAGCACCAGTATGTTGAAGGAGTTGCTGCCGAAGAGGTTGGAGACTGCCAGGTCGGGGGCGTTCTGTCGGAGGGCGGCAATGGAGGTGGAGACTTCCGGCAGTGAGGTGACGAAAGCCAGGGCCAAAACGCCGATGAAGCTTCCACCGATGCCGGTTATGTCGGCGATGTCGGAGGCGCTGCGGGTGAGGAAGTAGGTGGCGACGAAAATGACGGTGGAGGAGAGGGCAAAGACGGTCCATCCCCAGCGTAGGGAGCGTTGGGTGGTTGCTTTGTCTTCCTCTTCTGTATCTGTGCTTGCCGTGAAAAGGCGCCAGGAGCCGGCGATGTAGATGGCCAGGATGATGAGGGCGGCCGGGCTTACAATCCACCACTTGACGTCGAGTTTCAAGGCGACAAAAGCGACGGCGACTATGGTGAGCAGGGTGGCAAAGAATGCGACTTTCTGTTGTTGGGGCAATATCTTTTGGAGCACCAACCCGCCGCCGAGGAGTCCGAGGGCGAGGGTGAGGATGGTCATGTTGAGCATGTTGGAGCCGAAGACGTTGCCTCCGGCCATGCCGGCGTTGCCGAGGAGGGCGGCTGTGCTGGTGGACACAAGCTCGGGCAGGGAGGTTGCTCCTGCCAGGAGAAGGGCGCCGACCCAGACATGTCCCCAGCCTGTTTTGATGGCAATGACGTCGGCGGAGGTCACGAGGAATCGGGCGGCGGAGACCACCAGGACGGAGGCGCCGAAGAAGAGTATCAGGGCCAGGGTTAGATCCAAATGCCGCCTCTTAGAGTTCTGACGTGGGCAGGTAAGTTTAACCCATGAAGCGGGATGGTGGGTAGTGGCGTAGGAGTGTCGGTGGGCAGAGGAATGGGAAGTTTAAGACTTAGTATTGGAAACGAGTGGGAAAACGAGGGACTCGTTTCATGGATGCCAGGCGTGGGGATTGACTCGTTTCTGAAAACGAGAAATGGGTTATCGAGGGCAGTGCAGGCGTAAAACCGACAGAATTTGGACTCGTTTCTCGTTTTTTTCTTTTTGCTGGAGATTAGTGCAGAAGGATTGGTATAAAGTATCAATTATTGTATAGGTACATTTCTTGGATGCGAATGAGCTCGGCGAGAGCGATAAGGGATTTGAGGATAGAGTCCAGTGAGGTAGTCGGATCCTTGCGGAGGACGTTGAGCTTGACGCAGAGGAGGCCAATTTCCCTGGAGAGGTCAGTGATTTCCCGAGGGTCTTGGAATTTTTCAAGTTGTTGTGGGGTGAGGCGCTTGGAGTAGGAGCCGTGCTTGCGGGCGTTCTGGTTACCGGGTTGGCCGCCACGCTTGCGTTTCGGCTTGATTTTGCCATCGCACTTGAGTTTGGAGGAGACTTTGGGGGGTCTTTGGGTCCTGTGAGGCTGTCCAGAAAATCCTGTATTTCTTTGTTTAATTCTTTCATGGAGGGAGGGTAGCAGTGGGCAGGGATTTTGGGCAATGGGGAAGTGTCACTTTTGGGGAGAGGGGAAGGGCGTCTCGCGAATCGTTCCTATGAGGGGACAGATGGGAGGGATTGGCGTGGTATGGCAACGAGAATTCTCGGGGAGCCTTGGAATGACAAATTGGAGGAGAGGGATGGGTCCCCGCATGCGCGAGACCTTTGCAAGCGCCCCAAGAAGCCAGGGGGTGGGGCACAGATGGGTCCCCGCATGCGCGAGACCTTTGCATAACTACCGAACGCATTCAGATGGCGGTGTAGGACGACTCTTGCCATAGCTAAATCATGGGATTCTGGATTCCGGCTTTCGCCGGAATGACGGTTATGCAAAGGTCTCCATGGGCGAGGACACGGAGGGAGGAGGAGTGGGATGGGTCCCCGCATGCGCGAGGACACGGGAGGGAGGTAATCATGGGGTAGGTTTTGCGCGGGAATGAGGGAGATGGGTTCCCGCATGCGGAGACCTTTGCATAACTACCGAAACGCATTCAGATGGCGGTGTAGGACGACTCTTGCCATAGCTAAATCATGGGATTCTGGATTCCGGCCTTCGCCGGAATGACGGTTATGCAAAGGTCTCCATGCGCGAGGACACGGAGGGAGGAGGAGAGGGATGGGTTCCCGCATGCGGAGACCTTTGCGTAACTATCGAATCGTATTCAGATGGCGGTGTAGGACGACTCTTGACATAGCTAAATCATGGGATTCTGGATTCCGGCTTTCGCCGGAATGACGGTTATGCAAAGGTCTCCATGCGCGAGGACACGGAGGGAGGAGGAGTGGGTATGGGTCCCCGTATGCGCGAGGACACGGAGGGAGGGGGTGGTGGTCTGGTGTGATAGAATGGGCGGCAATTGGACAGAAAAGGGGTGAAATTCACGTGACGCATTTCAATAGAGGAGCCACTTTCACTGAAGAGGTACAGCTTCCGGATGATCCGCTAATCGACCTTCTGGCACAAACCAATGCCAAGGTTGAGCACTTCGACCTTTCTTCCGACGGCCAGAAGATAACGTACACATCCGCCGAGTCCGGGGGTTATGACCTCTGGGTGTGCGACATTGACGGAGGGAACAACCGGCGGGTGGTGGCGATGTACCCGGAGGAGTGTCTGAACCCTTCTTGGTCTCCCGACGGGGAGTGGATTGCCTATACGTCCCGCTACGACGCTTTCAAGGCTCGTGCTGACGGGTCGGAGCCGCCCATCAATCTTAGCTACGGCCACGGCCCTTCTCGCGGACACGAGTTCATCCGGTGGACTCCCGACGGCAAGCGCATCGTCTACGTGATGGGAGGCCCAAACGGATACAACCAGGTGGTCTCGCTGTCTACGGACATCCCTACTGGGAAAGTGCAGCCTCACTTCATCACCAACGAGGAAGCCAACAGTACGGACGTATTCGTGTCCCCAGACGGTCGCTGCGTGACCTTCATGTCGGACCGCTCGATCTATGAAGACTTCAAGCGGATGGACGTTTGGATTGCGCCCATCGAAGGTGGGCCAGCCCGGAACATGACGCCGAATACTATGAACAACTATGAGTACCGCCCCCGGTGGTCTTCGGACGGCTCAAAGCTGGTCTTCACGTCGGACCGCTCCGGCTGGCGTCGGGTGGGGACCATCGACGTGGAGAGCGGTGAGATCACTTTCCTGACGGACGAGGAATGCGACCAGTACAATCCCCGATACTCGCCGGACGGCGAGTGGATCGCGTACGTGGCCAACAAGCAGTGGAGCTTCCACATAATGAAGGTCCGAGCCGACGGCTCCGGTGAGCCGGTGCAGCTGACCGAGGGGGATGGCATCCACGGCGGCTTCGACGCCTACCAGGTTAGGGGGTCGATACGCTGGACTGCTGACAGCAAGAGCATCCTGTATACGCACATGGACCATGCCACGACATCCGACCTTTGGCTGATTTCCGCCGACGGGGGCGAGCCGAAGCAGGTTACCCATCACATGCCACAGTCGTTGGAGGACTTCCCGTTCGTAAAGCCTACGCTCATCCACTACCGCTCGAAGGATGGGCTAGAGGTTCCGGCCTGGCTTTACCGGCCCGAAGGAGCGGAAGGAAGGACACCGCTTGTCATATATGCCCGCGCGAATACCAAGGGGCTACACGTTCGGGCTTTCTATCCGTACATTCAGTACTGGGTGCACAAGGGTTACTCGGTAATTGCGCCACTGGTAAGGGGTTCTGCTGGCCTGGGCAAGCAGTACGAGTTCCTGAATTTTGGCGATTGGGGTGGGGGCGACATCGACGATTTCGCATACGGCGCGTACCACCTGATTGAGGAGGGGCTGGCTGACTCGGACAAGGTGGTGATGCACGGCGGGTCGACGGGGGGATATTTCACACTGTGCATGATTTATCAGTATCCAGACCTGCTGAATGCGGCGGTCTGCTTCTATGGGCCGCCGGACCTAATTCACTCAGAAAGGTACTCCGGGGGCGGAGGGAAGCCGGTTCTTGGGGACGTGGTGGCAGGGGACAGGGGCGGGCCGGACATGGCGCCGGACCACTGGCGGGAGCGTTCTGCCATCTTTAACCTGGACAAGGTCAAGACGCCGCTCCTCATTCTTTGGGGTGACCGGGATGGGGTGCGAATCAGCATGGCGGACGATTATTTCCGCGCCTCAAAAGAACGGGGCTTGTACACAGAGTACATCCAGTACAACTGTGAGCCTCACGGCTGGTACCACTGGCGGCCGGAGAACGTACGGGACTCGATGCGGCGTATGGCGGCGCACTTCAAGAAGTTCACCGGGGTTTAGAGGGACGGGCGCCCACAAGGAGCCTGTTTCAAAAGTCCCCGCGCGTCTGTCCGCGGCAAAAGGGCGTGACGACAGGCGTAACCATATCCGCAAATGCTGCGATATACGACTATCAGATATGCTGTTTCCGCCTTATGCCGTTGTGAACTAACGAGATCAATGACTTGGTTGCTACTTCTGAAACGGGCTCCAAGAGGCGCCCCTACGGGGGAAGGGAAAGAGGGGGATGGATTCCGGCGTACGCCAGAATGACGAGCGGGGGATGGGCGAAGACATGGAGCCGGTGTGGTTGGAGGGGGATCACCCCCATCCTAGCCTTCCCCCCTCAAGGGGGAAGGGAAAGAAGGGGATGGGAAGGGCACCCACGAGGGACGCCCGTGCGGGGATTGGCGAATGTCTAGGGGGACGGGGGCCGACAAGGGACGCTCCTACGGGGGATTGGCGAGGTTAGTCGGCGAGTTGGAAGCGTTCCGACTCCGGGGGGCGAGACCATAGATCGCCGGCGCCGGTCATGGCGGCGGCCCGCTCTGGGCTGGCGCGCCACTGGTCATAGATTTCGTTACTGTCCCATGTGACGAGGCTGGTAATTTTGGTGGGGTCGGTCAGGGAAAAGAGGGTTGTCCGGGCACCGAAGCCCGGGGCTTGGCTCTGGGCGCGTCCGTTGCCGTCTAGCAGCCTTCGAGCTTCGTCTATTTTATCGTCCTTGGCCCAGTGGTGAGTCAAAACGCCAATCATATTTTCTCCTTTCGTCCGTGGGGTTGGGAATTCGGGTTATTTGGCCAGTAGGAATATGGCTCCGCCGGCGAGGATAACACCGGCTATTTTTTCTATGCTTACGGGTTCCTTGAGGATGAGAAATCCGAGGAATGCAACCACGGCGATATTCATGCCGAAGAGGGGATAGACAGTGGAGACAGGGCCTCGGCTGAGAGCCACGTATTGACTGATAATGGCAACGCTAAGGGCAAGGCCGGAGAGGACAAGCAGGAGAGTGGGCTGGTTGAGGCCGATGTGGTCCGTAATCTTTACTCCCCGGTAGATGGACCATACGAGGGCTGCCACAACGAGGAATGTGTTGGTGACGAATACCGCGGCCTCCGGCGGGATATTACGAAGGGAAAGCTTGAGCAGTATGACCATGACCGCGTAGGCGGACATTGCGATTAGGGTCCAGGCGATATAGTGCACCGGTCGACTCTCCTGCGTTGGGGGATTGCTGGCCCTATTGTACAGGAGGGCCGACAGGGTTGGGGGCGCTATTGACTCTAGGGGTGGGTTGGTTCAAAATCCAAACGGGAGATGGGGGTGGGAGAGGCGGTAGAGCAACAGTTGTGGAGGGGAGATGATTTACGATTCAGCCCAGGGGAATATAACCATCGCAGTGGCGGGGGATGCCATGATAACCCGTCCCATGCAAATGTTTCGGGAGCAGTCTTTCAAGAGCTTGGTGAAGCTGCTTGAAGACGCAGACGCAAGCGTAGTGAATCTGGAGATGCTCTTCCACGACTACGAGATGAGTTGGGAGTACAAGGACACGGTGTCGTTCCAGGTGTCGGATCCTTCCAACATAAACGAGCTTCAGTGGATGGGTTTCGACGTGGTTACAACGGCTAACAACCACTCCTACGACTACTCGGAGGCGGGGTTTATGAAGACGTTGGAGCACTGTAAGGCCAAGGGGCTGAAGCAGGCGGGGGGCGGCAGGGACCTGGATCACGCGAGGGCTCCGGCGTACCTGGACACCCCCGGCGGACGGGTGGCGGTGATGAGTGCAACTACGACATTTTCCAAGGACTCACCGGCGGGATTCGGCCGGCCGGATTTTCCCGGCAAGCCGGGGGTAAACGCGCTGCGGCATAACGTTATGCATCACGTGGAGAGTGACGTCTTCGACGCCCTTCACAAGGCGAACCGGAATTTGGGATTGCAGGAGCGGGAGATGGCCGGTCGTCGGTTCCACCCCGTGAACGTAGACGAGTATGATCCGCGCAGGGAGCTGCGGTTCATGGGCGGGAAGTTTTCCCTCGCCGAGGAGTATGGCATCACTACGGCGTGCAACAGGGACGATCTGGCGGGCATCAGCAATTGGATAAGGGGAGCAAAGAAGGCCGCCGACTGGCCGATTTACGGGGTGCACTGCCACGAGAGCGGCGAGGAAGGGGAATACCACGGGGGGTCCCGGATTGCGCCGCCAAAGTTTTTGGAGGAATTTGCCCATTTCAGTATTGACCAGGGGTGCAGCCTCTTTTTTGCCCACGGGCCGCACTTTCTGAGGGGCATAGAGATATACAAGAACCGGCCTATCTTCTATAGCCTGGGGAACTTCATCTTCCAAAATGAGACGGTCCAGTGGGTGCCAGAGCCGGTGTATCGAGGTCTAAATCTTGGCGACGAGCATAATCCTGGAGACTGGGGATTGGCCCGTTCGGGTGGGGGACAGTTTGGCTTTGCAGCGGACCCGGTCTTCTATCGGAGCGTGGTTGCCCTCTGCGACTACGTGAACGGGGAACTGAAGGAGATCCGGCTACATCCCATCGACTTGGGGTTCCAGCAGCCCATGAGCCAACGGGGGAGGCCGGTGATGGCCTACGGGCCGGTGGCGCAGCAGGCGCTGCGGTGGCTGCAAGTGGTGTCGAAGCCTTACGGCACGGAGATAAGCATCGAGGGGGACGTGGGTGTCATCAGGCTTTAGGGACAAAGCGGTCACGTGCAGAAGCATGTCAGCATTTTCCGTCTACGCGATTGTCTAGGATAGTGTTTCATCATGTGTAGAAGTATCAAAAGGCTGAGGCAGGCTGAGGCAGTGGCCGCCCCTGAGGAGATAGAGGCGGCGGCGTTGCAGTACGTGCGGAAGATAAGCGGGTACCGGCAGCCCTCCAAGGTAAATGCAGCGGCTTTCGACGACGCGGTGCTGGAGGTGACGGAGGCGTCCCAACGGCTATTGGGGAGACTGCGGGTCCTTTCGAGTCCGGCGGGTCGCGCCGAGGCCTGAGGGACGGCAGGGAATCTACGAGACCTCGAATCGCAAGAATGAATCGCAGTTGATGGCCCGTCCGTGATAGTTGGCTGGTTCTTAGCCCAACCGAAGAGGCTCTTCTATGGCTGGTGGATAGTCATTGCTGGCCTGGTGAGCATGACGTTGTCTTCCGGGTTGTTCTTCAACGGGTTCGGGTTTTACTTTCTACCGATACAGTCTCAGTTCGGCTGGAGCAGTACGGCGATGTCCGGGGCAGTTTCCCTATCCAGGCTGGAGAGTGGGCTGCTTGGGCCATTGGAGGGGTACTTGATCCAGCGGCACGGCCCGCAAAGGATTATGCTGGTGGGGTTTGTGGTGTTTGCGCTGGGGTTCGCGTTTCTGAGCCAGGCCAACAACATATTCATCTTCTACGTGGCGATTCTGGTGATGGCGTTGGGTTCAGGCTTGGCAGGGTTCGCGGCGGTGGTGGCGTCCATCAACAACTGGTTCCGCCGGAACAGAGGCAAGGCGTTCGGGATATCGATGTTGGGATTGGGATTGGGGGGCGTAATTTTTTCCTCGCTGCTTGCCTGGTCGATAGCGGCGTATGGATGGCAGTTAACGGCGTTGGCTTCGGGGGGGCTTCTGCTTGTTTTGGGCATACCCATTTCTCGGGTAGTTCGCTTCAGCCCGGAACCCTATGGCTATTTGCCGGATGGAGACGACCCGAATGAGGAGGCTGAATCGCCCACAGACGAGAAGCCGAGGAGACGGTTGGAGCCGCCGGCGGAGGAGGATTTCACGTGGCGGGAAGCACTGAAAACGCCGGCATTCTGGATTATCTCGGTATGTCATGCGCTGGCGCTGGTAGCCATCTCCGCGACGGGAGTACATCAGGTGGCATACATGGAGGAGGACCTGGGCTTGTCCGGGGCTAGTGCGGCGCTGGTGGTGGTGGTCCTTTCATCGGTGATGATGGTGTGTCAGCCAATGGGGGGCTTTCTGGGCGATCGATATTCCAAGAGGCATATCGCGGCGGTGTGTCTGCTGGGTCACGGGGTGGCGATGGTGCTGCTGGCGATGGCGACGGGATTTGGGTCCTTGATGGTGTACGCGGTGGTGCAGGGGCTTGCTTGGGGGACTCGCGGACCGATAATCACGGCGATGCGGGGGGACTACTTCGGGCGGAAGGATTTTGCCCTGATCAACGGGTACTCGCAGGTGATTATGATGATGGGGATGATAGTGGGGCCGCTTCTGGCGGGATTCATGGCGGACAACTACAGCTATAGCGGCGGCTTTCTGATCATTTCGGGAATGGTGGGCGCGGGATCGATTCTTTTTCTGGTGATGCGGAAGCCCATCAAGAAGAGTGCGGAGGGGGTCGTAGGGTGAGCACGGAACTTAATCCATAAGGAGGAGTGCGTTGATAAGGAGCCTTGGAGGAAAGACGCCCCGCATTGCGGAGACAGCTTGGGTCAGTGAGTTTGCTTATGTGATTGGCGACGTGGAGATTGGGGAGCATTCCAGCGTTTGGCCCGGCGTTACGATTCGCGGAGACGGGGACGGCCCGGTTGTGCTGGGGAACTACGTGAACGTGCAGGAGGGGTCGGTCATACACGGGAGTCACATGGTCATTGAGGATAACGTGACGGTGGGGCACTGCGTGGTGGTGCACTGCCAGCGCATCGGATCCGGGTCTCTGATGGGGAATAACAGCACGATCTTGAACGGCACGACGGTGGGGAGGCGGTGTTTGGTGGCGGCGAACGCGGTGGTGTTGGCCAATAGCGAGGTGCCGGAGGGTTCCTTCGTGACGGGGGTGCCCGGCAAGGTGAAGAGGCCGGTTACGGAGGCCCAGGTTGAGAGGATGATGAGGACGGCCCGGAGCCTGGCAGATAAGGCAAAGGTGTTCAAGGACAGCGGGGTCTAGGTCATTGCATGACGGGTCATTGCGTGACGGCAAGGTTTGCTATGTTGGATGAGGGCGAGGTTGGCGACCGGGATATGGCGACGGGTCATTGCATGACGGGTCATTGCGTGACGGCAAGTATTGCAGCGTAGAGCCGCATCCCGGGTTGGCGTGCGATTCCAGGCGGGCGCCCACAAGGAGCCTGTTTCATAAGTCGGACCTCTCCGAGAATTGGGCCTTCTGGATTCCTGCTTTCGCAGGAATGACGGGCCTTGAGGTCATATTCCATGCTCTCGCCCGGAAAGTCGTCTAAAATCGTTTTGGCATGCTTGGCATAAATCATGGGTGAGGACTTTTGAAACGGGCTCCAAGGGACGCCCCTACGGTGGGGTTGTTGCTAGCTGAGGTGGGTTTCCGACCAGAAGGCGGCGGCCCCGAGCAGACCAACGTCGTCGCCGGCTTCAGCCCTGACCACACGGACGCTGGAGGCGAGGCGGTAGGGGCCAGCCCGGGCGAGCATAGCCCGCATGGGTTCCAGCAGCGGCTCGCCGGCGGTGGTCATACCGCCGCCAACTACGACCAGTTCCGGGGAGAAACAGTGGACAAGGTTGTAGATGCCAATGGCGAGGTCCCTGCGTAGCTGTTCGAAGACTCTTGCGGCTTCGGGGTCTCCCTTACCCGCGCGTTCGGCGAGCTCTGAGACGTCGAGTCCCATGGAGCGGCGCAGGGCGATGCCGGAGGCAAGTTCCTCGACGGTTCCGCCGGTGGTCCTGTCGATGATGGTGTGGCCGATTTCGCCGAGGGAGAATCTGCCCTTGAGGAGGCGTCCGTTTAGGACGACGCCGCTGCCGACGCCGGTGCCGGCGGCCACGTATACGATGTCCTGGCTGCCCCGGCCGGCGCCGTAGCGGTATTCGCCGAGGGCGCCCAGGTCAGCATCGTTGGCGAGGAGGGTTTCCAGGCCGAGGGCGTCGGACAACCGCTGCCCGCTGATGGCGCCTTCCCATGCCGCCAAATTCGGGAGTTTAACGACTTCCTGGTTGTGGTAGTCGACCATTCCGGGCACGCCAATCACTGCTCCTTCCACCTTGCCGGGAGCCTGCTCAAGGGCGGTGCGGAGGGCGTCTATGAGGGTATTGGGGTTATTGTCGAGGCTGAGTACGACTTGCTTGTCGTGGACGCGGCCTTGGAGGGAGACGAGGGCGATCCGCATGCGGGTGCCGCCAAGGTCGCAGGCCAGAATCTGATGGTCGAGCATGGTGTTTTGTCTACGCAGGACGGGAATGGGGAGTTTTCAGGTAGGAGCGTTCCAGGGAGAGGACTTTATCCAGGCGACGCTGGTACTTTTCTTCGGGTAGGAAGCTGGCGTTGAGGAACTCGATGACGAGCTTCTTGGCGAGGTCGGTTGAGATGATGCGAGCGCCGAGGCAGAGGACGTTCATGTCGTCATGCTCCACGCCCTGGCGGGCGGAGTATGCGTCGTGGCAGACGGAGGCGCGAACGCCGGGGACTTTGTTGGCGGCGACGCTGGCGCCGACGCCGCTACCGCAGATGACGATGCCGCGCCATGCCTGGGCGGAGGCCACTCTTTCGGCGACGGCTTTGGCGAAGTCCGGGAAGTCGTCCAGGGGGTCGAGGGAGTGTGCCCCCACGTCGTAAACCTGGTGGCCGAGGGACTGCAGGAATGGCAGGAGCTGCTGCTTCAGCTCAAAGCCGCCGTGGTCGGCACCGAGGGCGAGTTCTTTAGTTGCTAGTGGGTTGGTCATAGGGGTGGATATGAGAGTGGGGTTCAATGCTGACGAGATTCTTCGCTGCGCTCAGAATGACAGGGGGGAGGGCGCAGAATAACAGATTGGGGGGCAGAGTGACAGGTGGGGGGCAGAGTGACAGGTTGGAGGGGCAGAATGACAGGTTGGGGGGTAGAGTGACAGGTTGGGGGGCAGAGTGACATATGGGGTGGGCAGAGAGGGCGGGTTTCAAACCCGCCCCTACGGAATGGGTTGCAACGTGGGAGTCAACAGCGCGCTTACGGTATATTCTCATGGCAATGGAGAGTCTATTTTAGTGGAGGTTGGTGGGGGATTTCAATTGGGCTGGTAGATTTCGGTATCGGGGTAGAAATCCTTCCAGCCGAACCAGAAGGAGAGGGTGGTGGGTATCTGCTCCAGGTTATTTCCAGCTAGTTCTCCCTCCACGGCTTCTCCGGTGAGGGCAAGCCAGCGAGTTTGCGTCTCGGTGTCTTGGATGTATACGAGACCGTCGGTAGAAGCATCTTCGGGGTTGGAAGGTTCGAAGGTTAGGGTCTGGCCGTCAACAACCCTGCTGAATACCACGCCTGCGCCGGAATTAGCATCGAATGTTACCAGCACCGGCTCATCCCCTATGGTGTCGTTCACCACGGGCGTGTCGTTCAGGACGCTGAAGGGGTAGGCGCGGATTATGCCGTTATGGACCAGGCCGACGACATACTCTTTTGTGTACAGGCGGTTGTCGGTCCTGGTTTCGCCCAGAACGCCGGCGTCAGCGGCTTCATAGTACCGCGCATACGGGTCGTTGCTTGATCTGCTTCCCTTTTCGAGGACGAGAGTGTCTGGGTGGAGCTCTGCCCACGTTTTCCAATCGGTCATCAGGGCGGGGAGGAGTTCTAGCTCGGTTTCCTTTAATTCACCCTGGATGCCTCGACTCAAGAACTGGCTCCAGAGTGTGTCAGTCTGGTGGTCGTACATGACGAGGGTGTTCATGACGAGCTTGCCGGAGACGCCGAAGGTGAGGGTTTGGCTGTCGATGTCGCGGGCAAAGACCATGCCCGTAAAGCAGAGGGGTCACCAGGTGGCCGCGATGGCCACGCCTCCCAATTCGTCGTTGACGATTTCTCGGGAACTGAGGTAGGGAACGGAGTAGGCCTTGTGCTTGCCGTTAATTGATACGCCGAGGACGGGTTCGTCGGCCAGGTACTGTTCCCACGCTTTGGTGGCGTCGATGAAAGTAGGGTCGAGGATTGCGGGAATGGCGTCCTTGGGCAGGAGGGTGATGATATTGAGGTTGTCGTAGGGGTCGTCAGAAGGGGGCGGGGGTGGCGTCGTTGGAGATGCGGTTGGGGCTGGTGTGGCGGTTGTTGGGGTGGGAGTTGCGGTGATAGCTACCGGCGTTGGAGTGTCAGACGTCGGGGTGGGAGAGGGGGTAGAAGCCGGTGTAGGGCTGGAGATGGAAGCGGTGGAAGGCGGCGTCGTTGAAGTAGGACGTCGGTCAGCGGTTGGGGATGGCGATGGGCTTGGTCGTGAGGCGGGGGTTGCGTCTGTGATGGAGGGCGTCGCCGGCGGAGGCGACGTGGATTCAACGGGCTGCGTCTGTGCTGTCGGCTCGGGTGTGGGGGCTTGGCCGCACCCGCTTAGCGTCAGGGTTGCCGCCAGGGCTAGAAGCGCGGCGGGCAGGGTGATTCCGCGAAACTTCGTCAATGAGAACCTCATTTCAGGGGAAGGCGAGAATGATTGTAGTGAAAGCATGGGGGCTTCCTAAAAGTTTATACGGAATCGTTGAAAGAATGGATGGGTTGGGAAGCCTTGGGAATCCAATTATTTGTTTTCGGTTGTTGACGCCTGGGAGGCATTCGACTTGGAAATCGAATTCGTGCCTGAGATTAATCGTTTCAGGCGTGGGATTCGTTTGAAAAAAAGTTAGGGAATGAATGATGGGCGGAGGCAAAAGTGGGTGGGGGCTGGTTGGAATTTATAGCTATTCGGAGGGTATACATGGGTTTGTGGGAGGAGGGTAGCAGGGGAAGGGGGATTTCGGCAATTGGAGGATGGCAGTGGGGGAGGGGTTTCTGCCCCCGTGTTTATGGGGGTCCGGCTATTCGTGGGAACAACGGAGGGAGGGATGGGTCCCCGCATGCGCGAGGACGCGGAGGGGGAGGGATGGGTCCCGAACCGGCCCTACGGAATGGGTCACGGGGTCACTCTATTTCCGCTAGTGACAGAGAACAATAGGCAAGGGCCGAAGGTGCCAATTTGCTGGGAAAGGGCATAGAATGTAGGGGAGGATTGCCGTTGCACTTGTAAGGGCAGCTTCGTTGTTGTTGCGACTGGACAGAGGAAAAGCAAGAAAGGTGGGATGAACCTGATGGCAAAGGACGGCTTCAAGGTGGTGGACAGCGACATGCACGTGATGGAGCCCCACGACCTTTGGCAGAACTACATCGACCCCAGCTACAAAGACCGTGCCCCCGTGTTTCGGGGGGACCCGCTGAGCCAGGGATTTGCCAATCGCTGGCACGTGGAGGGAAAGGTCTTTCCGGCCCACTCGGAGACCGAGGCCAGAACCGGCAGCCTGGCGGGCCGTCACGAGAACATCACGGACAGGTTCGCCGACGCCCGCGCTCAACGCTTCGACCCGCCCTCGCAGCTTCAGGCCCTGGAGGTGGAGGGGATAGACGTGGCGGTGCTCTTCCGAACCTTTGGCGCCCACGTAATCGCACTGGACGGGATGGACGGTGACTTGGCGTCGGCCATCTGCCGCGCCTTCAACGACTGGCTCTACGATTTCTGCGCCATTGACCGGCAGAGGCTCAGGCTGACGGCGCAGATGCCCTTGCAGAACGTGGATTTGGCCGCTGTTGAAGCCCGTAGAGCGGTCGAGGACCTGGGCGCGGTGGCGCTGGTGTTGCCGTCTAATCCGGTCAATCGCCGTCCCTGGTATCATCCCTATTACGAACCGCTGTGGGCCGCTGCCGAGGAGTTGAACGTGCCCATCTGTTTCCACGGGATCCACGGGGCGTATCAGCAGCACATAGGCAACCGCTTTTTGGATTCCTTTGTCGTCGCCCACGCCGCAACTCACCCAATGGAGCTAATGCTGGACCTGGCGGGAGTCATCTGTGGAGGGGTGCTGGATCGGCACCCGAAACTTCGTGTGGGATTTCTAGAGGGGAATTGCAGCTGGCTGCCCTGGTGGCTGTGGCGGCTGGACGAGGAGCGAGAGATTTTTGGTCCCTGGGAGACGGCCGACCTCGAGTTCACACCTACGGAGTACTTCAAGCGGCAGGGGTTTGCTTCCGTGGACGTGGACGAGTACTTGGGCGCTCATACGGTGGAACAGCTTGGGCCGGACAATCTGGTGCTGTCGACGGACTACCCGCACCACGATTCGGCATACCCCCACGCCCTTGACGAATTTCTAGCCATGGACGGGTTTAGCAGGGAGACGAAGAAAAAGATATTGTGGGACAACTGCGTAAGGCTCTATAATCTGCCAAGCTAATTGACGGAATTCAGGAGGCGGAAAGCCCTTGCAGCAAGGCGGATACGAAGCATACCTAGGATCATACGCGCCCGCCGTTGAGGATGCTTTACGGGAGGTCCAGGCGGGGGAAGTAATTTCCCGTATCTGGGCTAAAGACCACACGGTCTGGAGCCCGGACCCCACGGAAATAACGGACCGACTGGACTGGCTCCATGCCCCTGAAGGGATGCTGCGGCGGCTTGCTGACTTGGAGAGGCTGGCCGGGGAGATCAGGGGCGAGGGATACCGACATATTGTGCTAGCGGGGATGGGGGGCAGCAGCGTGGGGTCGGAGGTGCTGCGAAGACTGCTTGGTTCGGGCGAAGAGTATCCACAGCTTCTGGTTTTGGATTCAACCTTCCCCGAATGGATTGACGGTCTGGTTCAGGAGATCGATCCGTCGAAGACGCTTTTTGTTATCTCATCCAAGTCCGGCTCTACTCTAGAAACCGCGTGCTTCTACAGGTTCTTTCGAAAGCTGGTGGAGGACAAGACCGACGCGCTACCCCAGGACTGCTTTGTCGCCATAACCTCCCCCGGTACGCCGCTGGACCGGTTGGCACAGGACGATGGATTTCGGGAGATCATTTACAACCCGGAGGACGTGGGGAGCCGGTATTCCGGACTCTCTCCCCTTGGGCTGGCTCCGGCCGTGTTGGCGGGGATGGACGTGGCGCAGATCATCGGGTGGGCCGCATCTATGGCGGACACGTGCAAGCCGGAGACGTGTTTAGCGGAAAATCCCGGGGCGTGGCTTGGCGTCGTCATGGCAGTGATGGCCATGCAGGGACGGGACAAGCTGACGCTGGTGACTTCGCCTGCCCTGGAGAGCTTCGGGCTGTGGGTGGAGCAGATGCTAGCCGAGAGCACCGGTAAGGAAGGCAAGGCGATCGTTACCGTGAGGGGTGAACCGCCCCTGGCGCCGGAGCAATACGGTCCCGATAGATTCTTCGTGTTCATGCAGTCGGCGGATGACAAAGACTCTGTATTGCACGAGACTATGAGGGCCGTGAAGGAATCGGGCCATCCCTGGGTGAGCATTGCCGTAGACAGTCTTTACCAGGTGGGGGCCGAATTCTTTCGTTGGCAATTTGCCACGGCGGTGGCGGGTGCGGTGATGGGGATCCATCCCTTCGACCAGCCCAACGTGCAGTTGGCCAAGGATATGACAAACTCAGTGCTGTCGGAGTACCGCAAGTCGGGAAGTTTGCCCGAGAGACAGGCGAGTGGGTCGGTGCCGGAACTGCTGGCCGATGCCTGTCCTGGGAGCTATGCGGCGGTGATGGTGTACGCTCGTCAGACGCCTGAGATGGATGAGGCGCTGGCTACGCTGCGGCGTAGAATCACGGACCGGTACGGGGCGCCGGTGACGTTGGGTTACGGCCCGCGGATTCTCCACTCGACGGGACAGATGCACAAAGGTGGGCCCGACGAGGGACTGTTCATCCAGATAACGTGCGACAGCCAGATCGACTTGGAGATTCCTGGCGAGGATTACAGTTTCGGGACGCTGGTTGAGGCTCAGGCCCGGGCGGACATTCGGGCGTTGCGGGCTATTGACCGTCGGGTGGCGCACATGCACTTGGGCGAGGTGAGCCCTGAATCGCTGAAGCGGCTGGCGTACATGGCGATTTAGCGGCGGGGAATGGGAGGAGGGCGATCAGGAAGGTCGCCCCTACGAAGAGGAGAGGAGGAGGTCCGCAAGGGCTTGTTCCAAGTCTTCGTCTGTGATCAAGCCTTCGAATCTGTCGTGGATTCTACCATGGGCGTTGATGACGAAGACCCACGGCTCCGTGGTCAATCTCCACTCCAGGAACGCTGGTATGGGAACCAACCGGCCCTGGTTCCGAGCCGTTTTGAGATCCCACGGCTCAATGTGGATGAAATTCACCCTGTCGCCGAACCGTTCCTGAACGCGCACCGCCGCATCCAACACGGGGCCGCAGATGGCGCTGGTGCAGAACATGGGCGCACTCCATACGAGGACGAAGGGTCTTTCCTCCTGCAAGGCCTGGGCTACGGATAGGGAATGCATGTTGTCCGGGGGGTCCCGGCTTTCTATTTTATGGATGCTCGAAACGTCGTGCACGGTGAGATTTTGGATAGGCGGCGCAGCTTCCCCCACGCCTGGAGCGGAAGGCTGAGGCAGGACGTTGAATGCAAGGTCGCCTATAGTTTGGTCGGATGAATCGTCATTCGTCACTGAGAATCTTGCCTGCCAGACACCGGGGCTTTGGAAGTTAACTCGCGCCAGGTATTGTCCGCGAACGTCCTGGTGCTTGTGGACAAAATCGTCGTCGTGGAGATGGGGCGTCACTCCTTCCACTTCGCGATATTCTGTGTCTCTGCGGAACCTGTAGCGCCACTCCGTATCCTGGAGGTAGAAGAAGCTAACGGAAATGTCAGCGTCTGCCAGGGGTTCTCCTTCCATCGACGCCAGGGCGAAGGGGAACCGGTTTTCGCCCACGACGAATTCGCTGGCGCCAAGGAAGGAGTTGTATTGGGGGAGTTGCTGGGAGGGGGCGCTGGGGGTGTCTAAGAGAAGCCAAACTGAAACTACAGCCACAAGTGCAAGAGTAATGGTCAGAACAGCTAGCCAGGGGCGGCGGAGGTGCGCTCTTTTGAGTCTAGACAACATTGGGCGGGAGGAGTGACGGATTATTCGGATTACCGGATGGCATGGTAATGGAGAGAACTAAAACTAGATCTGAGGGAATTGACAACGCCGTTGCAGGCCAGAGAACCTGGTTGCTAGTGGTGGTGGCCGCCCGAACCGGGCGGGGAGTCGGTGGGCTTTCAACATCCGGGCTGGCCGTTGTTGCCACAGCACAAGCTAAGTCGGAATATCTTGGTGCAGTTATTTGTCACGAAAAGGCGACATTTTAACGGCAGGGGAAGGGAAACCAACAGGTTCCTGAAGGCCTGCCTCAAGCTTCTCTTTGGTTCTTGTGGATGCAATTAAGAATAGCCTTTCGGAAAGTTGCTCCAATGATAACATGTCATACTCGAAATTGGGGCGTAGTGGGGGGAGTTTGGGAGGAGGAGATGGGGGCTCGTATGCGCCAGGATAACGGGAGAGGAAGAGGGTTGGGCGTGGGGGACGATAGATTCTTCACTCCGCTGCGCTGCGTTCAGAATGACATGAGGGGGGCGCTGCGCTGCGTTCAGAATGACAAGTGGGGGGCGCTGCACCGAGGTTAGGATGACGTGTGGTTGGAGGAAGGGGAGTGGTTGCCTGGGGGCGAGATTCCTTGAGGGACTCGGAATGATAGGTAGGTGGAGGAAGGGGAGTGGGTCCCCGCATGCGGAGACCTTTGCATAACTACCGAAACGCATTCAGATAGTGGTGTGGGACGACTCTTGTCATAGCCAAATCAAGGGATTCTGGATTCCGGCTTTCGCCGGAATGACGGTTATGCAAAGGTCTCCATACGCGAGGGCAACGGGGAGGGGTGGGGGAATGACGGAGGTGGTGCGCCCTTTTGAGTCGAGCGGAATTTGGGGGTAGGGGAGGGTGAGTAGTGCGAATGTCCGGGAGATATGGGAATGGGGTGAACTAGCTGCAAATGGCTAAAACTGGGGAATTAGGCAAGGCCGATAGAGGTGTCGGGATATCCTCGTCAGTGGGGGTGCTAGTGGTGATGGCCGCCCGGACCGGGCGGGGAGTCGCTGGGACGTCAACATCCGGGCTGGCCGTTGTTGCCACAGCACAAGCTAAGTCGGAATATCTTGGTGCGGTTGTTTCTCGCAATCATGCGAGTCTTTTCTGAGAGTGGAACGGACGCGAACAGGTTATTGAAGAATCGACTTACAATTCTGATTGCGGTTTTGAGGAACGACAATGAATCGCCTTTCGGATGGTCTGCCCAAGGATAGCACGATACGTGAGACGGCGGGGTATTAGGGGAGGTGAGGGATGGGGGCTCGTATGCGCCAGGATAACGGGAGGGGAAGAGGGTTGGGCGTGGGGGACGATAGATTCTTCACTCCGCTGCGCTACGTTCAGAATGACATGAGGGGGGCTGCGCCGAGGTTAGGATGACGTGTGGGGGGTGCTGCGCTCGGAATGACATGAGGGGGGCGCTGCGCCGAGGTTAAGATGACGTGTAGTTGGAGGAAGGGGAGTGGTTGCCCGGAGGCGAGATTCCTTGAGGGACTCGGAATGATAGGTAGGTGGAGGAAGGGGAGTGGGTCCCCGCATGCGCGAGGACACGGGGAGGGGGTATTGACGGAGGCGCGCTTCTCCATTGGGTTCCCGTATGCGCGAGGATAACGGGAGGGGAAGAGAGTTGGGCGTGGGGGACGATAGATTCTTCACTCCGCTTCGCTACGTTCAGAATGACAAGTGGGGGGCGCTGCGCTGCGTTCAGAATGACATGAGGGGGGCGCTGCGCTACGTTCAGAATGACAAGTGGGGGGCGCTGCGCTGCGTTCAGAATTACAAGTGGGGGGCGCTGAGCTGCGTTCAGAATTACAAGTGGGGGGCGCTGCGCTGCGTTCAGGATGACAAGTGGGGGGCGCTGCACCGAGGTTAGGATGACGTGTGGTTGGAGGAAGGGGAGTGGTTGCCTGGGGGCGAGATTCCTTGAGGGACTCGGAATGATAGGTAGGTGGAGGAAGGGGAGTGGGTTCCCGCATGCGGAGACCTTTGCATAACTACCGAAACGCATTCAGATAGTGGTGTGGGACGACTCTTGCCATAGCTAAATCATGGGATTCTGGATTCCGGCCTTCGCCGGAATGACGGTTATGCAAAGGTCTCCATGCGCGAGGACACGGGGAGTGCGTGGGGGAGGTTTGCACCCCCATCCCCCGTCTTCACGAGGGCAGGCTCTAGCCTTCCCCCTCAAGGGGGAAGGGAGGGGAAAGGGGGGGATGGGTCCCCGCATGCGCGAGGAGACGGGGAGGGGTGGTCAGATGTCGTGAAACATATTCGGGAATGGCTTAGGGTTTGAGGTGGCGGACGGAGGACAGGGCGCGGCGGAGCAGAAACTTTATTGGGAATGACTATGGAGGGCGGGAGGCCATACGCCGAGGTTTTCCAGTGCTTCAGGTAGCGAGGGCACGGATTGAGGAGAGGGCGCGGATGGAGTCCAGGGATCGGAACCTGAGGATGCGGCTGAGGTCACGGTTTATCTTCTTGGCCAGCCCGGGCCCTTCGTAGACCAGGGCGGTGTAAATCTGCACAGTGTCGGCGCCGTTTTCCAGAGCTTGGACCACGTCTTCGGCGCTCGAGATGCCGCCGCAGGCGTTGACGGTCATGGTGTCGCCCACCTCTCTTCGCACGTCGGCAACTATGCGGAGGGTGTCCGGGAGAAGAGGTTTGCCGCTGAGACCACCGCGTCCCATTTTTACTGCCGGTTCCTCCACGGGCCTGGTGTTGGCGGCTGTAATGCCGTCGACGCCGAGTTCTCGCGTGATGCGAACGAGGGTCAGGACGTTTTCCTGTTCGTGGACGTCATAGTAGGGTGGAATTTTGACAAAGAGGGGCGTTGTTCGGTGGAGGTTGATGCATTCGAGAAGTTCACGGAATGCCTGCGGGTCGTGGAACACGCGTAGACCGGCGGTGTTGGGGGAACTTACGTTGAGCTCGATCCCTTGAGCTAGCGGGGCGGCCCTTTGGTAGCACTGGGCGAATTCGTCGACGGTGAGACCGGAGACGCTGAGAATGAGGGGATTGGCCGAATTCTTTCGAAGATTGGCTTCGACAGCGTCGATGCCACGGCTGGGGAAGCCGAGGGCGTTGACGAGGGCTTGCTGCCGGGGTCGGCGGAGAAGCCGGGGCCGGGGGTTCCCGGGACGAGGATGAAGGGTTACGGTGCCGCCCACTACGTACCCGAAGCCGAGGTTCTTGAGGGAATCGAGGTAGGTACAGTCTTTGTCGCAGCCAGCGGCTACGCCCAGGGGGTTGACGATGGGGATGCCGGCAAGGGTTGTGTTGAGAGTGGGGTCGTGGGTTTTGTGAAAGGGGGCCAGGAGCTTCCAGAGAAGCTTTCTTCGTAACGCCCACTCTCCCAAGGCGTGGGCGCGCTCGGGAGGGAGGGACAAGAGCAGAGGCCGCAGCAGGCCCTTGTAGAGCATGGCCTAATTATGCCGTGTTAGTCCAGGATGTAAAGGGGCGGCGAATGGCAGGGTTGGAACTAGATTCCCGTTTCGTAGACGCCGAAGGTGAAGGCGAACAGGGCGAAGTCCGAGGACTTGGAGCTAAGCTGCAGGTCGTAGGTGCCGTACTCAGGCGCTTCGACTACGGCGTATAGGCGGGGTTTGTCCACGATGATGTAGCTGGCGCCGTTGTCCTCGATGACCACATCTTCGCCCTTGTTGAACTCGTTGAGGTATTCGCCGTCGAGGGTAACAAGAACTTTGAAGGGCTCGTCTCGCTCCGGGGTCAGCACTACGTTGACGCTCTTGGCGGCGAAACGCAGAAGCATATAGTCTTCGTAGCCGTTGGTATCGCGGGCGTGTCGCAGACTCTCCCTTTCGGCCAGCCAGGACCCTTGGAGATAGAGGTTGTGGTCCTTTCGATCGCCGGTGTCGGTGTACTCGACGATCTGGTCCTTGGACTTGCAGTAATCCGTGGCGGCGATGGAGCTGTTGGCGTAGAGGCTGTAGAGGCTGCAGCTCCGGTCGTAGCCGCCGTAGAGTTCGGCGGTTATCTCTGCGCCGATGGAGTTCTTGAAGGCGAAGTCCAAGTCCTGGTTAGGGGCGGCAAGAGGGGCGACAGCGGAGAGGTTGACACCCGTCTCTTCTATGAGCTCGCGAATCATGGTCTCGGTTTCAGCGTAGGCTCCTTCGCCGTAGTGCTGGTAGCGGATAACGCCGTTCTGGTCTATGAGGTACTTGGCGGGCCAGTAGCGGTTTTCGAAGGCGTCCCATGTGTCGAAGTTGTTGTCCTGAACAATGGGCCAGGTGAGGCTGTAGTCGGAAACGGCCTGACGGACGTTGTCAATGTCATGCTCGAATTTAAACTCCGGGGTGTGGACGCCGACGATAACGAGGCCATCATCGGCGTATTTAGAATGCCAAACCTTGAGGTAGGGAAGGGTGCGTATGCAGTTGACGCAGGTGTAGGTCCAGAAGTCGATAAGGACTACTTTGCCGCGCAGTTCTTCTATCTTTAGGGGGGCCGAGTTGATCCATTCCTGGGTGCCCACCAGTTCAGGGGCTAAGGGGCCTGTTGGCGGTGGTGGCTTTGGAGCGGGCTCGGGCGTCGATGGGGTGGGAACGGGGATGGCGGTGATTGCGGGCGCTTGAGTTGGCGTGGCGTCGGGGGTCGAAGCGGACGCTTGAGTGGGTGCGGGGGCCGGTGTTGAAGCGGATGTTTGAGTGGTGACGGAGGTGGGGGAGGGCATGGCGGTGGGCATAGACGTTGCGGTAGGCATGGACGTTGCTGCGGGCATGGACGTGGCCGCGGCGGCAGCGGTGGGACTGGTAGTTTGGGTAGATTCGGGCGCCGGGGTGGAAGTGGGGCGCTCGGACGAACAGGAGGCGATGAGAAGGAGCGCCAGGGTGAGTAGGGAAGCAGCTAGAAGCAGGGCAACCTTCGGTTTACGGGCAGTTGTCATAATCCTCCGCCTATGTTTGCAGTTTCTGCTAGTGATACGTGAGTAGTTGGCTGGTGGATTTGCACTCGGGCATGGGAGCAGGCCTGCCCGTGGCTAGAGGGGGATGTTCCCGTGCTTCTTGGGAGGGAGGGTGTCCTTCTTGTCCTTCAGCATCTCAAGGGCGGCAATGATGCGGGGTCGGGTCTCGCTGGGGTCTATCACGTCGTCCAAGAACCCATAGCCTGCGGCCACGTAGGGGTTGGCCAGTTCTTCTTCGTACTCACGAATGAACTCGGCCCTGGTCTTCTCCGGGTCGGGGGAGTTGGCGATGGCTTCCCTGAAGATGATGTTGACGGCCCCGTCCGGCCCCATGACTGCAATTTGAACGGTGGGCCAGGCGAGGTTAACGTCGCCGCGGAGGTGCTTGCTGCTCATTACGATGTAAGCGCCGCCGTAGGCCTTGCGAAGCATGACGCTGACCTTGGGCACGGTGGCTTCTGCGTAGGCGTAGAGCAACTTTGCGCCGTGGCGAATGATGCCGCCGTGCTCCTGGTCGGTCCCCGGGAGGAAGCCCGGTACGTCGATGAAGGTAACTATTGGGATGTTGAAGGCGTCGCAGAAGCGGATGAAGCGGGCGGCCTTAACGGAGGCGTCGATGTCGAGGACGCCGGCGAGGTGAGAGGGCTGGTTGCCGACGAGGCCCACGGGTTTGCCCGCCATGCGGGCGAAGGCCACAACGATGTTTGGTGCGAAGCTCTGGTGCACTTCCATGAGGCCGCCTTCGTCCACCACGCGAGCCATAACCTCCCTAACGTCGTAGGCCTTGTTGGGTTCGGTCGGGACCACGTCCAGGAGGCCGGGATCGAGTCGGTCTGAAGGGTCGTAGGGTTCTTCGAAGGGGGGGTCTTCCATGTTGTTGCCGGGAAGGAAGGAGAGGAGATTTCGGATCTCCTTCATACATTCCTCTTCGGACTCGTGGACGAAATGGGCTACACCGCTGCGGATGGCGTGGGTGGACGCGCCGCCAAGTTCTTCGTGGGTGACCTCTTCGCCCATGACGGCTCGGATGACGTCGGGGCCGGTGATGTACATCTGGCCCACGCCCTGGACCATGAAGACGAAGTCGGTAATGCCGGGGGAGTAGACGGCGCCGCCAGCGCTGGGGCCGAGGATGACGGATATTTGAGGAACCACGCCGGAGGCCATAGTGTTGCGGAGAAAGATGTCGCCGTAGGCGGCGAGGCTGAGAACGCCTTCCTGAATGCGGGCGCCGCCTGAGTCGTTGATGCCTATGACGGGCGCGCCGACCTTCATGGCGAGGTCCATGACCTTGCAGATCTTCTTGCCGACGGCCTCGGAAACGGAGCCGCCCAAAACGGTGAAGTCCTGGGCGTAGGAAAAGACAAGGCGTCCATTCACCTTGCCGTGACCCGCAACTACTGCGTCTCCGGGAGGGCGGTTCTTCTCCAGGCCGAAGCTGGTGGTGCGATGGGTAGCGAAGGGGTCGAGTTCCTGGAAGGAACCCGGGTCGAAGAGTAGGTTCAGCCGCTCGCGGGCGGTGAGCTTTCCCTTGGCATGCTGTTGCTGAATGCGCCTCCGTCCGCCGCCGAGACGGGACTGGTGTCGGAGGTCATCCAGTTTCTTGAGCCGCTGGTCTGATTTGGGTTCAATGGCCATGCTCGCCTCTCGGTTGAGGAATGCTATCAGATGAGTTTGGGCGGTGCAAGGAAAAGGGCGGGGTGCTACACTGGCCGCCAGTGCTTGTGCTGGAAAGTCTAACACAGCCCATAGGAAGTATGGCAGGAATTGAGGGGCTGCCTTGATTGATGAAGCGGTTGGCATTGGTGGGGCCATGATTTGCGGCGGGCGAGAGTTCCGATGGGGAAGCCGCACGTACATTATGGGGGTGGTGAACGTGACGCCGGACTCGTTTTCCGGCGATGGGATGGCGGGCCGGCCGGAGGATGCGGTGGAGCAGGCAATGTCGTTCGAGGCGCAGGGGGCGGACATCATAGACGTGGGAGCGGAGTCGACGCGGCCGGGCCACGCGCCGGTGTCGGTGGAGGAGGAGTTGTCGCGGCTGCTGCCGGTATTGGAGGGGATAGTGGCAGCCGTTTCGATTCCGGTGAGCGTGGATACTTACAAGCCGGACGTGGCTCGGCAAGCGGTGGATGCGGGAGCGGCCATGATCAACGATGTTTGGGGGCCAAGGGTGGGTGAGGGTTTGGCGAGGGTGGCAGCGGAGACCGGTTCGCCCCTGGTATTGATGCACAATCAGGTTGGCACGGAATATGAGGACCTGGCACCGGAGGTTGCGGCTAGTCTGCGAAGGGCGGCGGCAACGGCGATGGTGGCGGGAGTTTCCAAGGAGTCGCTGATTCTGGACCCGGGAATCGGATTTGGCAAGACGGCGGACCACAACCTGGAGATTCTAAGCCGGCTGGGGGAGTTGAAGGCTTTGGGGTTTCCGCTGATGGTGGGGACATCGCGAAAGTCTACGATTGGGCTGGTGCTGGACTTGCCGGTTGAGGAGCGGCTGGAGGGAACGGCGGCGACGGTGGCACTTTCCATAGCGGGGGGTGCGGACATTGTGCGGGTGCACGACGTTGAAGCCATGGTTCGGGTGGCGCGAATGAGCGACGCGGTGGTGCGTGGTTGGAGGCCCCACGGTTGGAGTCGGTAAGGGTTTATTTGGGGCTGGGGTCGAACCTGGGGGACCGGCTGGCTAACCTTGAGCGGGGCCTGCAGGTTCTGGGGAAGCGGGTGAGGTTAGTGAAAGTGTCGTCGATTTATGAGACGGAGCCGTGGGGGTTTGTGGAGCAGCCGGCATTTTTGAATTGCGTTGTTGAGGGCATTTCGACGGTTTCGCCGGGGGGGTTGTTGGAGATTCTCAAGGAGACGGAGCGGCTGGTGGGGCGGGAGGCAACTTTCCCCGGGGGGCCGCGGGTCTTCGACGCGGACTTGTTATTCTACGGCGACCGGACTGTGGACTTGCCCCATCTGAAAGTGCCGCATCCGCGGATACCGGAGCGGGCCTTTGTGCTCGTGCCTATGGCGGAGATTGCGGCTGATTTGTTGCATCCTACGTTGGAAGTGACGGTGGAAACGCTTACGGCGCGGATTCAGGGTCGGGCGGGGGTACGTTGGTACGGGCGACCGCCGGAATTGCCGGGGACGATGGTCTAGGGCCGGCTAGATGGTGCGCAGGTGGGGAGGGAGGAGGTTGGGGATAGAGTCGCGGATGGGGTAGGTCTCGCTGCACTTCCCGCACATCAGGGAGCCGGTGACGATGCGCTCGTCTCGTTCTTCTTCCACTTTCAAATTGAGCCGGCCCTTGCATTGAGGGCAGGCGAGGATGTCCATGATTTCTCTTCTCATTTGAGTTCCTTCGGATTGTTATATGGGCGGAAATCAGCCTTTTAGGCCCTGTTCGAAGAGGGAGCTGAGGACGTCGGCGAGGAGCAGGACGATGACTCCTAGAATCACGACGGCGGTGGCGCTGGAGACGGTGGGGAGCCATCGGCGGGAGGGCGGCGCTGCGTCCTTGGAGCGGCGGGAAGGGAGGAATCTTACCAAGTAAAACATGCAGAAGGCCAGGAGGACTTTCACTGCCAGCACGGCTACGTAGGGCACGCCGATGAAGCCGGAGGTGATGCGGTGGAAAGTGAGGACGGCGCCGGTGACCAGCAGGATGCCAAAGGCGGTGTTGACGAGGGAGAGGTAATCTTGGCCGGGATTGGGGGTGTCCTGGGGGGAGCGACGGAGGCGGGGACGGAGGATGAGAAGGTAGTAGATGCCGCCGCCTACCCATGCCACGGCTGCGACGTTGTGGAGCCAGCGCATGACCAGAAAGAGGACGTCGTTAAGGCTCATGGGTGATTCCGGGGTGGGGCGCTTGTTCGGGAACCTCATCGGTTGGGTCGTCGTCCAAGAGTCCCTTGGCGTAGGAGATGAGTTTCTCGCGACGGCGGGAATCTGTGTTGCGGCTTTCCAGATAGTGGGAGAGGGCGGTGATGGTGTTGAGGTTTCGTGCGGCGTCGGTGGGGAGGCGGGCGCGGCGTTCGTCGGTGACCTGGGGTTGGATTGCAGCAACGTGGTGGGCGGCGCTGAGAGCCTCGCGGATTTCGGCCATACGCAGCTGGACGGATTGCTCTGCGGTCAGGGAGATGCGGAGTCGGACGATGGCGTCGGCGACGTTGCTGCGTTGGATTACGCGGATGACTTGCTTGGTGGGGTCCGGGGCGCTGGGGGGAAGGTCGACGTCGATGGTGGTGAAGGTACGGGCGTCTACGGTCTGGAACCGGAAGTCATTTTTGCCCACGCGTTTGCCGACGGGAGCATCGGGATCGATGTCCACGACGCAGAAGCCTTTGGTGTCGTTCTCTTCGCCAAAGTCCACTCGCTGAAGGCTGCCGGAGTAGACCATCAGGGGGTTCTCCCGCACCACCTGGTGTTTGTGGATATGGCCGAGGGCCACGTAGTCGTAGGCGGGCAGATGCAGGTCGCTGGGGCGGAGCTTGTGGTCCTGGCCGAGCATCATGGTGCGTTCGGATCCGAGTTGAGCGCCGTCGACGGTGACGTGGGCGGCGAGAACGGCGGGGACGTTGGGGTCCAGACGCTGGGCGGCGGCGCGGATGCCCTGGGCGAGGAGGTCCTGGAGTCGCTGATTTACCTGCTCGATAGAGAGGCCGCGGGTGTCTTCGCGGGTGAGGAGGGCGCTGCGCTTGGGCCAGGGCAGGGCGGTTATCTGGAGGGGGCCGCTCGGGGTTTCGATGAGATAGGTCTTGATTTCGTCGCCGACATAGAGGCGGGGGACTTCCAGGGTGTTGAAGATTTCTATTGCGGTGGCGCGGCCCATGGCGTTGGGCAGGTCGTGGTTGCCGACGAGGAGGAAGATGGGGATGCCGGCGGCGGAAAGGGCTGACAGCCGGCGGGCGAATTCCCGCTGCTGGGTCTGGTTGGGGTCTCGGCTCTTGTAGGCGTCTCCGGCGAGGAGGACAAGGTCTGCTTTGTGGGCGATGGCGTATTCGACGAGCTGGTCGAGAGCATTTAGGAAGTCCATCAGGCGGGTGGAGAGGCCGGTTTCGGGGTCGGTGCGGCTGTAGTTTTCGACGCCTATGTGGAGGTCGGCAAAGTGGATGATGCGCATGGGCTACCAGCCATGACGGAGTTTATCTTCTATGGCGGGGACGATCTTGTTGATGGGGATGCGGAGTTGGAGCATGGTGTCGCGGTCGCGGAGGGTGACCTGTTCGTCGTCAAGGGTGTCGAAGTCCACGGTGACGCAGAAGGGGGTGCCGATTTCGTCTTGGCGGCGGTAGCGGCGTCCGATGCTCTGGGCGTCGTCGAAGAGGGTGTTGAAGTGCTGACGGATGAGCCCGTCGACGCGGCGGGCGGTGGGGACGAGGCGCTGGTTGCGGCTGAGAGGGAGAACGGCGACGGTGACGGGAGCCAGAGACCGGTGGAGTTTGAGAACGTTTCGGGTTTCGGTCTTGCCGGTGGGTTTCTTGGGGGGAACGGTCTCTTCCTTGTAGGCGTCGAGGAGGAAGACCAGGGCGGCCCGGTCTGCGCCGCAGGAGGGTTCGATGACGTGGGGGTAGAATCGTTCCTTGGTTTGGTCGTCGAAGTAGGTGAGGTCTTGGCCGCTATGTTCGGCGTGCTGCTTGAGGTCGAAGTCGGTGCGGTTGGCGATTCCCTCCAGTTCGGCCCAACCCCAGGGAAAGCGGTATTCGATGTCGTAGACTTCCTTGGCGTAGTGGGCGAGCTCGTCGGACTCGTGCTTGCGAAGCCGGAGGTTGTTTGGGTCGACGCCGAGGGAGACGAACCAGTCGAGGCGCTGTTGGGTCCAGTATAGGAGCCAATCGTCGTCGGTGCTGGGCTTGACGAAGAATTCCAACTCCATGATTTCGAACTCGCGGGTGCGGAAGGTGGAGTTTCCGGGGGTGATTTCGTTGCGGAAGGCCTTGCCGATTTGGGCGATGCCGAAGGGGAGCTTGCGGCGGGCGCTGTTGAGGACGTTTTTGAAGTTGACGTAGATGCCCTGGGCGGTTTCGGGCCGGAGGTAGATTTCGGAGGCGGTGTCTTCGACGGCGCCCATGAAGGTCTTGAACATGAGGTTGAATTGGCGGGGGTCGGTGAGTTCGCCCTGGCAGTTGGGGCAGGCCTTGGAGTCGACGTGGTCGGCGCGGAATCGCTGATGGCAGGAGCGGCACTCGACGAGGGGGTCGGTGAAGTTGCCGAGGTGACCGCTGGCCTGCCAGGTGTCGGGGTGCATGAGGATGGCGGCGTCGAAGGCGACGGTGTCGTCGCGAAGTTGCAGCATAGAGCGCCACCAGGCGTCTTTGACGTTGCGCTTGAGCTGGGCGCCTAGGGGGCCGTAGTCCCAGGTGGCGCTAAGGCCGCCATAGATTTCGCTGCTCTGGAATAGGAAGCCGCGTCGCTTGGCGAGGGAGAGGAGTTTTTCCATGGTGACGGTTTGGGGGGTGGTAGGCAAGGCGTATCCCCTGTGTTTGAGAGTGGGTTCAGGGTATCAAGTGGGGTTTTGGGTGTAAAGGGGAGGGGGCGATTTTGTTGACAGTGGGGGAAGGGTTGCTTAGGCTATGAGCGTGGGGCCCGTAGCTCAGTGGTAGAGCGTCCGGCTCATAACCGGTTGGTCGTAGGTTCGAACCCTGCCGGGCCCACTTTTTTGTTGGCAAATGCGAAATTGTCTTCAAAGACTGTGGGGGCTGAATTCTTGGTTGCTGGGATGCTTTCAAAACAGCGGAACAGACCCCATAATGTGATAAGCCTTTACCGCTAGGAGGTGTCGTGGCATGAAACTTAAGCTGTGGCGGCATGCCAAATCCCAGTCGCAAGAGAATTCTAACGTGAACGGTCGTGTGACGGCCGCCGAAATGTACGAAGTGCAAGATTCGTATGTTCGGTTCAATCAGAGAGATCATATAGGCTCGCAGGCGATTTGGGATGCTCACCTCGAGAAAGAACGAGCGAAGTTAAAGGTCAAGCAGCGACAGCTTGCGGAGAAGGGACGCGCTGGTTTCGAGGCCCCGGCGTGGGGCTTGGACTCCGCAGCAGATTCCCTGCTATCGATTATGGGCTTCTCAAAGAATCAGGCGGATTCGAGAGCTACTGCATGGCAAACCAAGGTGGAGCCCGCGCCCACTGGTCGACCGGAAACTTCGCCTAAAGAGGCTTCTCAGATTGTGCGCAAGGCCGCCCAAGTGCTTGGAGCGGACCAGGTTGGCTTTGCTGAGTTGGACCGTCGCTGGGTGTATTCCCATTACTTCGATGAGGAGACGAAGAAGGACTATCCCATCAAGTTCTCTGACGAACCCGGTTATGAAGAGTACAGCCAGCCCATTCGCCTAGGAGATGGGACTCGGGTCATTCCGAAGGAAATGAAATACGTGGTGGTGTTGCTCCACGAGTGGGGCAAGGACATAGATGGCACCGAGCATGCACCGTCCCTCCTTACTGAAGGACTCAGCACACTAGCATATGCCCGGATGGCGCCGACCCTGTGGATGCTGGCTGAGTTTATACGAGGTATGGGGTACAACGCCATTCCCGCGGCTAATGACACTGCCTTAAGCATTCCCTTGGCTGTCGATGCGGGCCTCGGCCAGCTAGGGAGACATGGTCTTTTGATCAACCCAAAGGTGGGAGCGCGCTGCCGCATTTCCAAGATCTTCACTGACCTTCCGCTGGAATTCGCAGGCGCGGTGGACTCCGGTATCACCGAGTTCTGCAACGCATGTCTGAAATGTGTCCCGAAGTGCGGAACGAAGGCCATCACAATCGGAAACCGAAGTTTCGAGCCCTTAAACGAGCACAATTCCACGGGTGTACTTTCTTGGAAGGTAGATGCAAAGAAGTGCATGACCTTCCAGAACCGGGTCGGGACTACCTGCAGCACCTGCGTCCGCATGTGTGCCTGGACTAAGCCGCCCCGCAAGATATACGTCATTCCGCGTTTCGTTATCCGAAACTTCCGGTGGAGGTGGCTGAACAAGTTCTGGGTGTGGCTCGACGATAGGGCAGGAAATGGAAAGTTTGACAAGAAGGCTGATGACTTCTGGGTAGAGAGTGGCCGTTAGCTTGATGGGGTCGCGGGTGTAGGCCGCGATTCGAAGTAAGAAGCAACCCCTACCGCTGTTCAGGTGGACCAGCGTTGTCGGTCGTAGGTTCGAACCCTGCCGGGCCCATTTTTTGCGCACTAGCATCATAAGTTGGCTGGACGACAGAATTTCAGTTTGCTAGGGCTACGAGAGCCGTTATGACAATGAGTCAGGCTAACGATATGAGCGGTCTGAAGCATCTTCACGATGACCTTTTCTCAGTCTACGCTAGTAACTCTGAAACAGAGATGGGGTTTCTCCTCTTGGTGGATTGGCTGGGCAAGCTTTTAAAGAATCCTAAAGTAGATCCTTCCTACGCTGTTCAACTTGGCAAGGGCGACCCCAATCATTCTAAATCTAGGTTCCAGTATGAGAAACCACTGCCGGATCTCATACGAGATTCCAAAGATGGAGGTAGGAATGTTCTTCTCCACAGGAATGGAATCATCGCGCTTACTTATGCCTTATGGGAGGATAATTATCGAGCAACAATAGCCACCGAGTGCGGACTGGCTTCCAAGGACGAACTGGCAAGCGAAGTCTTCCAAGATTTAAACAAGTACCGACAGGCCATATTACATCGAGGCAGCAAACTTGACAGGGAACCTACGGAATTGGGTTTCTTTGGGAAGGGCGATGTTGTTGCCTTCACGAAAGACCAAATGCACGACCTATTCGCTCTTCTTATTGAAGAACTGAATCGCATCGGTAAGAAATACTATGGCCAAGACCCAGGGTTTACATTGGATAAGCCGATTCAATAGTCTTCAATGGGGTTTTGCAGTTCCTTCTTTGGGGGCCTGACGTCACACCCGCCATCGCCTTGAACGGAAGTTAATACCGGTGCCGTAATTCCCTAATTCAAGCGGACCACCACCCGTAGACTAGTTCACGAGGCGGATTCGGAGGTGGTGGACCTTGGCAATGGAGGTGCCGCCCGTCTGATCCCACCAGGAGGCGCTGATGGCACTGTTGAGGGAGACGGTGGAGTATAAACAGAGGCATTCGGTGCCGAAGAGTAGGGGGTCGGTGGTCCTGGGAGGATGAGGAGGTTGGTGAGAGTGCAGAATGTGAAGCGTCCACATACTACCGAAAACCGGCATGTCTCAACCATCGTCTCGGAGGTCACTCGATCGTCATCCGCACCCCTTCAGCAACGGCTGCCCGGCCCAGTGCCCGATCCAAAGTTGCGAGTTCTGCACTCTCCCTCTTCGCCAGCTCCAGATAAAGGGCGTCGTAGAAGGACAGTTCATGGACTCTGGCCAAGTCAAAGGCGGAATGAAAGTTGGGTTCTTGATCCGTTTGGATGGGCAAGCTCATCAAAGCATCGAGCCTCTCCTTTACCCCTCCGGCGGAGAGGCGCCCGCTCCGCTCCGCGACGAGGAGGGTGTTGCGGGTCTCCAGATGCCACAGGTGCGGCACAACCGCCCCGGCCTCTATGAGAAGTTCCAGGACCCTATCTGCACGCGGCTCCTCCTCATCGTCGAAGAGCCACGCCATTACGACTGATGCATCGACAACCAGTCCGCTCATAGGCGGTGGCCTTGATGTCGCGCGGCGAGAATCTTCTCCGTGGAGAAAGTCACGCGCTCCCACCCGGCGCGGCGCCGGCGGAACTGCTCGACCGCCTTTTCGCGATTGGCGCGGTCCTGGGTCGGGGCGGGAACCAAGTGAGCAACGGGCTTGCCGTACCGGGTAATGGCAACAGTCTCTCCGCGCTCGACGACACGGAGTAGCTCGGCTAAGCGCGTCTTGGCTTCGGTGGCCTGCACTTCGCGCATTTCAACTCCAACCGGTTATTTTGACCATATTATACTACGAACTGCTCGCAACACGGCTTAGCGAATTTGGGTGAGGGCCCCTCGCCCCAGTCCGGATGCCATCTGGGACAATTGGCTTTCTTCGGTGCAAGGCACGTCAAGACATGCCGGTCTATCATTGTGTATGCTCTGGCAGACATGTTTCCAGGCATGCTGAAATCTCTGAAGATGCTGCGGACGCACCCCGGGCCGTTGTACGTTCGCTTGGGGTTGTTACTTCGGAACGTGCTGATCAAGATTTGCCGCAGGAGCCGTTGCTGTGGATACCATGGGCAGCCAGGGTGTTGAGTCGAAGACGGGGAGGGTCATAAGTGGTCCTGGGGTACGTCGGTGTTGAGGTCTTCCATAGGATAGGGTGAGAGAGCGGGGACTGAATAGAGCGGGGTTGGTAATCGAAACATAGGTCGTTGAGGGTAGGGTGGTTGATTCGCGCCTCCGTCTCCACGAAGGTAGGCTCTATGCGGGAGTAACGGGTGTGGGATGGGGTGGGGGGTTTGGTGCTGGCATAATGCTGTCATGCCGGTGCAGATTACGATAAGGAATGTTCCAGAGGAAGTTCGGGACGAACTCGCCGCGCATAAGCGCCAGTCTATGCAGGAATTCTTGCGAGGCGAGTTGGAACGCATCGCGTCAAGACCCTCCATAGACGCATGGCTGCAAGGGGTTCGCGATCGCAAGGGAGCGTCAGAAACACGGGTGACGTCGGACGACATACTGCGTGCACGCGACGAAGACCGGAAGTGACGACGGTTGTCGACGCGTCGGTGCTTGTAGACTCTGGTCGTGAAGGCAAGTGGGCGGAATCTACGCTCGCCGAGGGAAATTTGGCCGGCCCGGAGTTAGCTATGGTAGAGGCCAGCAGCATCCTGCGCCGTTTGGAGAGGCGGGAGCAGATATCTCGGTTGAAGGCTACCAGCGCTCATAAGGACCTGCTTCGGCTGGAGATCGAGCTGTTTCCCTTTGCACCTTTCGCTGAGCGTGTATGGGCGTTGCGTGGAAATCTGACCAGCTACGACGCGTGGTATGTTGCATTGGCAGAGGCGCTGAATTGTCCGCTGGCGACGCTGGATCGGAGGCTGAGTCGCGCTCGTGGGTCGGTTTGTGAGGTTGTTGTTCCGCCCCTTTCTCGATTGGGGGAATCAGACAGATAGCGATAGGATTATTTCGGAGGTTTGGTTATGAAGAGTGATGCGGCGACGGTGGTGGTGGTGGTGTTGTCTATCGTTAAAATAGGCCCACTTTTTCTCCAGCGGATTCGCGCAGTCTCTTAGGAAGAACTTTCCGACTCTTTTGGGTGAGGAATCAAACCTTATCGATGTCTGAATTCGGGATGAGGGCGAATCCTCGGAGGTTTGTTCATCGCACGGCAGTTATTGGTCTGCTAGGCTTGATGTGCGTCGTGTTGCTGTCGGCTTGCGACGAGGGCGCGTCCACATGGCCAGCAGTTGAGAGGTCAACAGACCACTGCGACGAATCATACTATCTCCGAAGTGTTGCCTACCATCCTCGATCTCAACCGCCGTGGGCACCGATTGCTTCGATTCCGTCTTGGCGAGAGGTTGACGAAGCGGAAATGCTTGCTGAACTGAAGAGCGGGGCGGATGTCACGGCTACAGACAGGGATGGCAATACCTTGCTGCACTGGGCGTTGAGGTGCAGTGGGAGAACCGCTGTTATTAATCTGTTGTTGGAACATGGAGCAGACGTCAATGCCAGGACTATTTCCGGTGCGAGTGCCCTACTAACTGCGATTCACGGGAATAGGGATATAGCGGTAATAGAACTGCTCTTGGATAATGGCGCTGAAATCGACAGCTGGTCGTTTGTAAGAGCGGGATCGCACCGCAACCCAGCAGTCATTACCCTCCTATTAGACCGTGGCGCCAATATCTGGGCCAGAGACTACGTGAATAACACCATCCTGCACACCGCCTTGGGAGGGGACAAGCTAGGTGTTATACAAGAGCTAGGGAACCTCTGAACAAGCTGCGATATTGGGGCTAAAGAGGGAATCCAGGCTGGTCTCTCCAAGTCAGCAGCTAGGGATCCGACCCTTTCACCCCCATCCTAACCTTCCCCCCTCAAGGGGGAAGGGATTTAATCAGAGGTTCCCTAGGTATTGTACAAATGCTGGTCGAACGCGGCGCGATGGTAGGTGCGAGGGACCGTTTTGACGTTACTCCACTACAGCTTGCTGCCTCCGATAGTGAGGACCCACGAGTTGTTGAGTTACTTTTAGATCGGGGCGCGAACATCAATGCCAGGGCTAAAAGTGGCGATATGTCATTGCACTGGGCGGCCGCCAACAATGTGGAGGCAGTGGTCAAGCTGCTGCTTGAACGAGGGGCAGATGTGAACGCGAGAGGAGGACTAGGCCGAACTCCTCTGCACTTTGCGGTCAATAAGAATGAGGACTTAGCAGTGGTTGAGTTGCTGCTGGAACATGAAGCGGACGTAAACGCGAAAAGCATCCACGGGTTCACTCCTCTACATGAGGCAGCGAGAAGGAACAAAGATTCCGTGGTGTTGGAATTGCTGATAGAGTACGGAGCGGAAGTTAATGCCAGAGCAAATAATGGCCGCACGCCAGTGCACGAGGCGGCCGCCAACAACGTGAAGGAAGGGGTCAAACTGTTGCTGGAGCACGGAGGGGAAGTCAATGGCAGGGCAAAAGGCGGTGACATGCCGTTGCACGAGGCGGTCAGCTTCAATGCGACTACAGTAGTGAAGCTGCTGATGGAGCATGGGGCTGAAGTCAACGCCCTAGGCGCCGGAGGCGATACTGCTCTGCACAAAGCTGCCTTTAGGCGCGAGGGATCGGTGATGGTTGAGCTGCTGCTGAACCATGGAGCGGACATAAATGCCAAGAGTTCCTACGGGTTTACTGCACTACATGAGGCAGCGAGGATAAATGCAGATCCTGCGGTGTTGGAATTGTTGTTGGGGCGTGGAGCGGACCCACACTTGACGAACTACGCGGGGCAAACTGCGTGCGAACTCTTGAGGGACAGATTCCCTGACTATTGCTAAGTATGGGTGTCTGATTCAGAGTTAGATGAGTTGCGTACGGAGCCTTCGGATAAGGCAGGAAGCGGCTACTGAAGAGGGTGGGGATGGTTATCTGAACGGGGGCGTTGAAGGTAGGGGGATGGGTTCCCGTCCCTGTCTTCATGGGGGTAGGCTCTACGTGTAAATAGTGGGTGTGGGATGGGTTCTCCCCCCGTCTTCACGGGGCCAGGCTATTCGCGAGAATGACGGAGGGAGATGCAGGGATAACGGAGGGGGCGCGGGAATTCTAAATGTCAGATGATTTTGTGACCGTACGACGTTATCATGGCGGACTGTTGGTTCGACAGTCCGGTGAAACTGGGGCGCCAAATGCCTGGATCGATTCAGAGCTTTCCTGAACGCTTCTTATGGATAAGACCTCGACTTTCGTATTATCATGAACCTTGCTAATTGGTATCTTGTCAGCGGCTTCTATCGCCAATGCGAACAGTCCTTCTTTAGCGGCGCAAAGGGCCACAAATGTTAATGTCTCGGAGCGCGCGTTGCTAGTGGGACTTGCCGCCCCTGCCTTGATAGCGACATCATAGTTACCTTTTTCTACCGCGGTCTCTGCGACGATCCGTAAAGCGCGGTTCCGTTCAGAAGAAGTCCTGACCGATTTAGCTGCTTCCAACATTTGCGCCAAAGAAGGGACACTTGTAGGAGGTATTGTTGGGACAGGGGTCAATGTCGGTAGAGTTGATTGTCTTGCTGTAACAGTTGCGCCAGTCTCAACACCGCCACTAAACCATTGCCACCACCCAAGTGGAGTGTCAATTATGGTGAAAACGGCTGCAATGACCATCAGCGTTACAGCAATTGCGCTCAATCTCTTGCGGGTGAACCACTTCATGCTTCCAAGACTCCCTCATCCGACAACTGCAATTAAGAGAATTATCAATATGATAAGGCCGCGGCCCAATAGGCCAAGACTCGCATACTTGGAAATTTTGATTTTATCACGGCGGCATTGGTTGTAACCAACAGCCCAATAGTCATGGCGCAGGTTCCGCATTCTCAATTGCCTACGTGAACCTGATCGTCTTTCGCTTGAGAGGCCAGTTCGTACTGGTGCGCATGACCATACTTCCAAAGGGTTAAGCGCTGCCCGAAAGGGGCGCATGTGGCGGTGGTGCAAGAGTCTTTCTATCGCCGTTCCTGGGTGGGTGGTGGTAGAATTTTCGAGTTAAGAAATGAGATTTTTCCTGGGGTAGCGACGAAGATGATTATGGAGGTGGGTTATGAAGAGTGATGCGGCGACGGTGGAGGAGTATATTTCGGAGTTGAGCGAGGAGCGTCGGGAGGCGGTTACGACGGTGCGGGAGATGGTGCTGGCGAATCTTCCTTCGGGGTACGAGGAGGTCATGGACTTCGGGATGATTGCCTACGTGGTGCCTCTTTCCGTCTGCCCCAAGACGTACAACGGGCATCCGCTGATGTACGCGGCGATTGCGTCGGAGAAGAACTACGTGTCGGTGCACCTGATGAATATCTACGCCAACCAGGATACGCAGCGGTGGTTTGTGGAGAGCTACAAGGCGACGGGGAAGCGGATGAACATGGGGAAGTCTTGCGTGCGGTTTCGGAAACTGGAAGACTTGCCGTTGGAGCTGATTGGGGAGGCGGTGGGTCGGACGTCGATGGAGGATTGGGTTGCGGTGTACGAGGCGTTGCGCCGGCCGTCTCGTCGGCGGAAGGGAGCGGGCAAGGGGCGGAAAGTTAGGGGGGAAGAGTAGGAAGGCAGGGAAGGTGGGCGGATAGGAACAGAAACGGGTAGGGGGCCCACGAGGGACGCGGCTACGGCGGCGGGTTGGGGATGGGGATGATGGGGGGACGTGGGAAAGATGGAGAAGCCTACCCTCGTCTTCACGGGGACGGGCTCTGCGCGGGGGACGGGGATGGGTCCCCGCATGCGCGAGGACACGGGAGGGGGAAACGGTGTCGGTGGGGCGCAACAGCGACGGGGGCGATGGCGGGGGGATTTCTTGAGGCGGGCGGTTCGCGAATGGCCCCTACCAGATGGTTGTCAACGCGGGGAAGATGGGTCCCCGCATGCGCGAGGACACGGGAGGGGGAAACGGCGTCGGTGGGGCGCAACAGCGACGGGGGCAATGGCGGGGGGATTTCTTGAGGCGGGCGGTTCGCGAACGGCCCCTACCCGATGGTTGTCAACGCGGGGGGATGGGTCCCCTCATGCGCGAGGGCAAGGGGAAGAGGGCGTTGGTAGGGGTGAGACTGCGACGGGTGTGAGTTCGGTGAGGTGGAACTCGCCGTGGTATGGCGTCGAGGGGATGGGATGGATTGTGAGTTACCATGTCTTCAGTTGTTACGGGAAGGTTACCTTCCTCCAATGCGCGGCGTTTTGTCCCGTTCTGCCCGGCGTGGGCAAGGACGAGGACTCGCGCTGGGTTGGCGTCTATGAGGGGGAACTTGACGAGGAGCAGATGTCGGAGTGGGTCTGGAAGGCGGCGGCTATGCCGGGGTGGGACGGGTTTTGAGGGGTTGTGGGAGCTGTTACGCGATAGTGCAATTGAACGGGTATTGGGGGTTTTAAGGGGTGGGAACGATGGGTCCCCGCGTCCGGAGACCTTTGCATAACTACCGAAACGCATTCAGATAGTGGTGTGGGACGACTCTTGCCATAGCTAAATCATGGGATTCTGGATTCCGGCCTTCGCCGGAATGACGGTTATGCAAAGGTCTCCGTCCGCGAGGACAAGGGGAGGGGTGCGGGCGAAGGGGTAGGAGCGGAACAGCGACGGGGGCGATGGCGGGGAGATTTCTTGAGGCGGGCGGTTCGCGAACGGCCCCTACCCGATGGTTGTCAACGCGGGGAAGATGGGTCCCCGCATGCGCGAGGACACGGGAGGGGGAAACGGCGTCGGTGGGGCGCAACAGCGACGGGGGCGATGGCGGGGAGATTTCTTGAGGCGGGCGGTTCGCGAACGGCCCCTACCCGATGGTTGTCAACGCGGGGAAGATGGGTCCCCGCATGTGCGAGAACACGGGAGGGGGAAACGGCGTCGGTGGGGCGCAACAGCGACGGGGGCGATGGCGGGGAGATTTCTTGAGGCGGGCGGTTCGCGAACGGCCCCTACCCGATGGTTGTCAACGCGGGGGGATGGGTCCCCGCATGCGCGAGGGCAAGGGGAAGAGGGCGTTGGTAGGGGTGAGACGGCGACGGGTGTGGGTTCGGTGAGGTGGAACTCGCCATGTAATGGCGTAGAGGGCATGGGGTGGTTCGTGAGCGGCCACGTTTTCAGTCGTTACGGGAAGGTTACCTTCTTCCAATGCGCGGCGTTTTGTCCCGTTCTGCCCGGCGTAGGCAAGGACGAGGACACACGCTGGGTTGGCGTCTATGAGGGGGAGCTTGACTAGGGGCAGAGGTCGGTGTGGGTCTGGAAGGCGGCGGCTATGCCGGGGTGGGACGGGTTTTGAGGGGTTGTGGGGGCCGTTACGGGGTAGTACGATTGAGCGGGTTTGGGGGTTTTAAGGGGTGGGAACGTCGGGTTCTCGCCTCCGGAGACCTTTGTATAACAGTCATTCAGGACCCCGAGCCGGAATCCAAGGGTGGGGATGTAGGATTGAACCTCGTGTCTATTCTGCCCATATTGTCTCTCATTAGAAGCTATGCAAAGGTCTCCCTCCGTGGGAATAACGGGAGGGGTGTGGAATGACGTCATTGATGAAGATAGCTACGTTCGCAGCCGTCTGCCTTTTGTTGGTCATGGCAGGATGTGACGGAAGTTCGACAGATGGGCCGTCCGAATCCGGTCCTGAGTCTATCGTCGCGGCTGAGACACCTACCACGCCGACTCTAAAACCAACACACATGTCGACTGCCAGCTCCGCCATCCCGAAGACGGAGTTCACCTCGGTTAGTGCCGGAAGACATCATACCTGCGGAGTGAGGACCGACGGCTTGGTAGCGTGCTGGGGTAATGATGAATGGGGACAGTCCACGCCTCCGCCTGGGGAGTTCGTTTCTGTCAGCGCCGGGAGGCATCACACCTGCGGAGTGAGGACCGACGGCTCGGTAGCTTGCTGGGGCAACAACGAGTGGGGACAGTCCATGCGTCCACCGGGAAAGTTCACTTCCGTCAGCGCTGGTGGCGATCACAGTTGTGGAGTGAAGACCGACGGCTCGGCGGTCTGCTGGGGTTATGATGAAAACGGTCAGTCTCCTGCACCCTCGGGAGAGTTTGCATCCATTAGCGCCGGTCATCGCCATACTTGTGGGTTGAAGGTGGATGGCGCGGTGGACTGTTGGGGGTACGACAATTGGGGTCAGTCCACGCCGCCGACGGGGGAGTTTTCCGCGATTAGCTCCGGCATTGTCGACACGTGCGGGTTGAAGACGGACGGTTCTGCGGACTGCTGGGGCTATCATAAATTGCTCTATCCTGACAGTCTTCAGTCGGAGGAGTTGACGTCAATTGGTGTGGGATCTGGTCACATTTGTGGGTTGAAGACGGACGGGAGCGTGGCCTGCTGGGGAGATGACGAAAACGGCCAGTCCACACCACCGTCTGCAGAGTTCACCTCCATCAACACCGGGCACTCCCATGGGTGCGGCGTGAGGGGCGATGGCTCTGTGGAGTGTTGGGGCAATGACAGATGGGACCCTCAAAGGCCGCCGCCGGGGAGTACGTAGCCGTCAGCGCTGATTCATTTCACTCATGCGGGGTATATAAGGACGGTACGGCAATCTGCTGGGGCAGTGACGAGGATGGCCGCTCCACGCCGCCAACGGGTAAGTTCAGTTCGGTCAGCGCCGGGTCTCATCATTCATGCGGGTTGAAGACGGACGGCTCCGTGGTCTGCTGGGGTGATGATTTTGCGGGCCAGGGAACGCCGCCGCCCGGGAAGTTTGCATCCATCAGCGCAGGAGGGGTCCACACATGCGGGGTGAAGACGGGCGGTTCCCTGGCGTGCTGGGGCTACGCCGACTGGGTCGGTCCGTACGTCGTTCCGTCCGGGGAGTTCGTCTCGGTCACGGCCGGGAATTCCCATGGGTGCGGGATAAGGGCCGGAGGTTCGCTGGCTTGCTGGGGTAGGAATACCAATGAGGAAGCGAGCCCACCCAGAGGAGAGTTTACGTCGGTCAGCGCCGGGGTGATCCACACTTGTGGGGTAAAGGCAGACGGAGCGGTGGAATGCTGGGGTAAGGATGACTGGGCGCCGGAGGGAGGGTACGTAACCGTAGGCGTGGGATTCGGGAACACGTGCGGAGTGAGGACGGACGGCTCAGTGGAATGTTGGGGTGATGCCGAATGGTATGACCCATACCATCCTATGTCCGGCACATTCGTCTCGGTCAGCCTTGGCAGCGGCCACGCATGCGGGTTGAGGGCCAATGGATCGGTGGCATGCTGGGACCGTGAGCCTTCATGGCCCTTTGGCGTTGAATTTGAATCGCACCCGCCGGTTCCGCCTCCCAAGGATGGGCTGGAAAGCTGTGAGGAAGCCTACTATCGGGGTCAGGAAATCGATACTCCTCCGTGGGCTTCAATCTCCACCATTTCCTCGTGGAACGATCTCGACGAAGAGAGAATGCTTGCCGAACTGGAGGATGGTGCAAACGTCACTGCAACGGACCGGATGGGCCGGACTCTGCTTCACTGGGCGTCCGAATGCACAGGCAGGGCTGAGGTCATCAAGTTGCTGCTGGACCGGGGATCCAACGTTCATGCCAGGGATAATTTCGGCGCAACCCCGCTTCATAGAGCGGCCGTGGGTAATGGCAATCTCGAAGTTCTTGAGTTGCTACTTGAACGGGGCGCGTCAGTTAACGTCAGGACCAATTACGGTGACATGCCATTGCACTGGGCGGCTGGCCATAACGTGGAGGCCGTCGTCGAGCTTCTTCTGGATCGAGGAGCAAAGGTGGATGTGCTGGGAGACGCAAGCTGGACTCCTTTGAATTGGGCGGCTCTCTGGAACAGAGACCCAGGTGTCATTGAATTGCTGTTGGAACGAGGGGCAGACCTCGAGGTCAGGACATATGACGAGACGACGCCGTTGCATTTGGCAGCGGGGCACAACGCGAAGGATATCGTCAACCTGTTGTTGGAAGGAGGCGCGGATGTTTCGGCTATGGACAGGGATGGCAGGACGCCTCTACATTCGGCGGCCGAATCAAACGGCGAAGTTGATGTGTTCAGGACGTTGATTGAGCACGGGGCGGACGTGAAGGCCGGATCAGAGTATGGTGAGACTCCCCTGGTGGTTGCGATTAACGGCAACAATACCCCGGAGGTAATGGAGTTTCTCTTGGATCATGGCGCCGAAATCGGCAGTTGGGCGTTCGTAAGGGCTGGACGGCATGCCGATCCGGCAGTTATCGCCCTGCTGTTGGACCATGGCGCCAATATCAGAGCCAGAAACGAAAACGACTACACGATACTTCATACGGCATTGGATACCCATGGGTTTGAAGTTCTGGAAATGTTGATCGAACGCGGCGCAAGCATACGTGCCAAGAATGATTTTGGTGAAACACCTCTGCATCGGGCAGCATTCAACAGGGAAGACCCACGGGTTGTGGCGCTATTGCTTGACTTGGGTGCGGATATCAATGTGAAAGCTCGTGATGGAGACACGCCGTTGCATGGGGCTTCCAGTTCCAATGTTAAGGCGGTGGTCGAGTTGCTGCTGGACCGAGGGGCAGAGGTGAACGTACGGGGCGACCTCGGCTACTCGCCTCTGCATAAAGCCGCCTATTGGAACGAGGACCCGGCGGTGGTCGGATTGCTGCTGGACCATGGGGCGGACATCGATGCCAGGAGTGACTACGGATTCACTGCATTGCATGAAGCGGTACGGGGGAATAGAAATCGCGCCGTGTTTGAATTGCTGTTGGGGCGTGGGGCGAGCCAACAGATCAATCACAACGCAGAGTAAACTGCTTGCGAATCCTTAAGGGCCAGATACGACTATGATTGCCAGGTGTGGGGCATGAGTCATATTACAAGGAGGTTTTGCATCTAAACTTGCGGAGACTCATGTGGGATCGGATGCAATGCCGCCAAGAAGGTGGAACAAACCAAGCGGTCGATTAGACAACATACACTGAGCAATTCCCGCAAACGAGAATCGGATTCATGTCGCTGATATCTTGCGAGATACAATCGAAACTACGAGGTCTCCAAAGCCGAGGCGCAGTGATTTGGCTACTGTGGCTAAGTTGCGCGGTGTTGCTGACCGCCTGCGATGACCCCACTCCCACCTCTGTTCTATCAAAGGATGAGACGGTACAAGACCCATGCGCCGAGGCATATTGGCTCCTTGGTGATGACTTTTATCCCAGCTCTCCGCCGCCTTGGGCCACGATTACTTCCATAGCTTCGTGGCGCGAAGTAACTGAATCGGAATTGCTGTATGAGCTGTGGTATGGGGCCGATGTCAGGGCGATGGACGAAGAAGGGCGGACGATGCTGCACTGGGCGGCGAGGTGCAGCGAGAAGACCGAAGTGATCGAGATGCTATTGAAGCATCGTGCGGACGCCAGTGCCAGGACAAACTTTGACCGTTATACACCCTTACACCTAGCAGCGGGGCAAAACTCAAAGGAAATCGTCCAGCAGTTGCTGGATGGAGGCGCGGATGTTGCGGCTACGGACAGGAATGGCTGGACGCCCCTGCACTCGGCGGCATCTGGAAACAGCGATCCTACAGTGGTCGAGTTGCTGATAGCAGAAGGAGCCGACGTAGGTTCCAGAGGCAGTGTTGTTTCGACCCCTCTCATGGTTGCGATCAGCGGCGACAACACTCCGGCGGTCATGGAAGTGTTACTGGATCACGGCGCTGATTTCAGCGATGCAACCTTCGTACGGTCCGGATGGCACGAGGACCCGGCAGTAATGTCATTACTTCTGGATCGCGGCGCCGATATCCTGGCCAAGAACGAAAACAATATGACCATCCTGCACACTGCCATGGAATACCACGAATTCGCAACCATAAAGATGCTGATCGATCACGGAGCGGACATTTATGCGAGGGATGATTTTGATAAGACTCCATTGAGCAAGGCAGCTGTGGGTAATGAGGATCCTAGAGTTCTTGAGTTGCTGTTAGACCTAGGGGCTGCAATTGAAGAGAGGGGGAGTTCCGGCGGTACGCTGTTGCACGCGGCGGCTGTCTCGAATGGGACGGCAGTTATCGGGTTGCTGCTGGACCGGGGTGCAGATGTGAACGCGAGAAATGATCGAGGAAGGACCCCACTGCATGGCGCTGCCCATTCGAACGAGGACCCGGCGGTGATCGAGCTGCTGCTGGATCATGGAGCGAATATCAATGACAGGAGCACCCTAGGGTTCACTCCCCTACATGAGGCGGGGAGCAACAACCGAAACCCCGCAGTGTTGACCCTGCTGCTGGATATGGGGGCGGACATAAATGCCAAGAACACACTCGGAGAGACTCCCATGTACATGGCGGCTAGCGAGAATTCAAACCGTGCTGTAATTGAATTGCTAATTGAACGGGGAGGGGACTTACTCATCCAAAACAATGCGGGACGAAGCGCGTGTGACTTGTTGAGGATCAGATACGACTATGATTGCTGAGGGTGGGTTGGGACACAATTATTGATGGAGCGGTACGCCTGGGTTTACGTGGGGATGGCGGTTGGGTAGGGGGCGCGAGGGCAAGGACGGGCGGTTCGCGAACCGCCCGTACGGGGAGGTTGGCGCGGGTTGGGAGTGGGTTCCAGCCTTCGCAGGAACAAGGGGGGTGGGGTTAGTATTGGAAGAGGACGGTTTTGACGTCTTCGATGTCGGCGTCGGGGGTGAAGCGCCAGACGCCGATGTAGCCGCGGCTGAGGTCGCCGTTGGCGTCCCAGTCGGCGGAGACGGCGGCACCTTCGTAGTTTATTTCGTCCCCATTGCTCAGGAGTTGTAGGGCGTTGGCGATGTCGTCGGGGGTTGCCTGGACGGCGTGACCTGGCGGGGAGCCGACGGCCCTCAAGTTGTCGCGGATGGACGCGCCTTCGAGGATACCTGCTGCCTGGGTTGCCAGGGCGATGGCAATTACTGCGTCGTAGGTCTCCTTCATATAGGGCACGTGGGGAAAGCTGCCGTACTCGTTGACGAAGGCGCTAGCCCATGCTTGGGTGGCTTCGCTTTCCGGGGCGGGCGCGCCGGCGGTGCCGTACATCCCGGCCAGATGCTCCGCACCAACGCCTTGGACGAGGCTGAGCCGCTTTGCGGCGTCGCCGAAAGTGAAGTTCTCGTAGAGGCCGCTGTCGACGGCTTCCTTCACCAAGGTGAGGGCGACGGACTCGAAGGCGATGACGACGAGGGCTTGGGGGCCGCTGGCGGCGCTTTCATGCAGCTGGGGCAGGAAGGAATCTTGGTCCAATTCGACGGAGACGGCGCGGACTTGGCCAGTCCAGGCGTCCTGGAAAGTTTTTGCCAGCCCTTGCCCCCAAGCGTCGTTCTGATAGATGAGGCCGACGTTGTCGAAACCCTGGTCGCGGGTCACCTGAGCTAGGACCGGTCCCTGGGCGATGTCGGAGAGGGCGGTACGGAAGAAGAAGTCGTCGTCCTCAACGTGGGAAAGGAGGGGCGAGGTGGCGGAGGGGCTAATGGTTGGGACCTGCCTGGGGCCTGAGATTTGCCTGGCGACGGGGAGGGAGGCGGAGCTGGCGTTGGGGCCGACGATGGCGTGGATGCCTACGATTTCCACGAGCTCGAGGACTCTTTCGAGGGCGACTTCGGGGTCGCTGGTGGCGTCGATGGCGAACCCTTCGACGGGCTGTCCGAGGATGCCACCAGCCTGGTTTAGCTGGTTGATGGCGAGGTCGAAGGCCTGCTGTCGAGCTCGGGAGGCCTCCGGGGAGTCGGTGAAGTTCAGCACGAGGCCGATTCTCAGGGAATCCTGGGTTGGGGGAGCGTCGGCGTCGTCGGCGCAAGCAAATGTGAGGCTGGCGGCGAGGGCGATAAGGAGGACGGCGACGGTTTTTGTGAGGGTCGGAGGCATCTTTTTCACCGAAGAGGGAATTGGGGATGATGATAGAGGGTAGGGGGTTGGTGTTTCAATGGCTGGGTGTGGTTAGTCGGGGGTAGGCGAGAACGTGGTGATATACTCGGGAGTGTCAGAGGACATGGCAGGGAGGTGTTGTGAGATGAGATTTTTGGCGTTATTGATGTGTCTTGCGTTGGCGATGTTGGGGTTCGCGGCCTGCGGCGGGTCTGAGGGTCCGCCGGCTGAGGAGAAAAATGTTCCGCCGGATATTACGCTGCTGCAGGCGATAGACTTCGATAATGTGAAGATGGTGCAGCGACACATGGACTACGGGACGGACCCCAACGAGGTGTTTATTCCTGAGGGATACCCCTTTGCTGGGGCGTCGGCGCTTCACCAAGCGGTGTTGAAGAACAATGCGGAGATTGTGCGGCTGCTGTTGGGGAACGGCGCGGATATAGAGATGAGGGCGAGGGACGAATTCAAGGGGACGCCTCTCATTTGGGCCGCCTACTGGGGACTGTTCGACATGGCGAAGCTGCTGTTGGAAGAGGGAGCGGACGTCAACACACCGGATTCCTACGGGAGTACGCCACTGGATGCCGCCAGCGTAGAGAATCCCTTCATCGGCAAGGAAGACGCGGATGCGTTCATTGAGAACCGAGAGAGGATTCGGACGCTGCTACGGGAGAATGGGGGCAGGACGGGTAACTAGTTGGGGAGGGGATGGGGGATGGATTCCCGCATCCGTGGGGGCAGGCTGTTCGCGGGAAAAACGGAGGGGGGTTGGGAGGTTCAGGGGGTGACTTAAGACGGGCGACCACGAGGAGCATGTTTCAAAAGTCGGATACCTCCGAGAATTGGGCCTTCTGGATTCCTGCTTTCGCAGGAATGACGGACATTGAGGTCATATTCCATGCTCTCGCCCGGAAAGTCGTCTAAAATCGTTTTGGCATGCTTGGCATAAATCATGGGTGAGGACTTTTGAAACAGGCTCCAAGGGTCGCCCCTACAGGGGAAGGGGAGGGGTTCTCTAAAGTCACAAACGAAGTGCAACACCTTGTTAGGATGGGGCCATGGGAAAGCTATATAGACAAGTCACCATTGAAGAGAGGTGTGAGATTGCCTGACTACAAGCCGAGGGGCGGTCGATCCGGCAGATCGCTGCAGATCTGGATCGCTCGGCATCGACAGTTGCTCGGGAGCTGAAGCGGGATGGGTCTAAGAGCGTGTCTAATAAATCCCTTTGTTACCCCGAGCGCTCCATGTCACCTTGAGTTAACCCGAAGGGCCTGGAGTTGGAGAGGCGGACTTCGTTGCCTAACAGACGTTTATGCTTCGCTCCACCGACGTCCTTTTTAGACACCCTCTAAGAGCGGAGGGTACCAGCCGGTGTATGCGGACCAGCGGGGCCAGGCATGGATTTCCGCCCATGTCTTTACGGAGGTAGGCTATGCGTGGGGAAAACGGAGGGGGGTGGGGCGAGATTCCTCGCGGGGCCTAAAAGTGACGTGTGGTGGTGGGCGTTAGAATGAATTATGGATTCCCGCCCCCGGAGACCCTTGCATAACCGTCATTTCGGTCCCCGAGCCGGAATCCAGGGGTGGGTATTCAGGATTGAATCCCATGTCTATTCTGCCCAATATGGTCTCTCACTAGCAGTTATGCAAAGGTCTCCCCCCGCGGGAATAACGGGGGAGTGGGATGACGTGGATGGGGAAGGGTGGTTCCCGAACCGCCCCTACGAATTGCCAAGAATGTCGGCTTCGACAGGATAGTGGCAGTCTATTTGCGTGGTAATGACGGGTATGGGGATGTGAAGAAGGAGGACCGAAATTGCGGATGGGCCGGTTTGTGATAAAATTAGAGAAATTAGAGCCGTAGAAAAGAGGAGGAAAGATGCCGCTAGGCAATCTAGGAAACAGTATTAGGAATAGTATCGTTGGGACCATCAGGGGCGTGGGGGATGTACTTGGAGCGACAATTGACACGACTAGAGAGAACACTGTCAAGGCCCTTCGGGGCGTTCGGGACGTGGGGACGGAAGCTACGGGTTCGATTACGGACGTGGTAGGGGGAGTTATTCAAGGGGTCGTCGATGTAGGTGGCGACGTTGGAGGCGCGGCCAAGGGCGCCGCAATCGGGACGATTCTGGGAGTGGGAGAAGTGACGACGGTTACGGCCGGTACGCTGAGCGACACGGTGCGGGCAGCGATCAAGGGCACCCGCGAGGTGGGCGGAGACGTGGCGGAGGCGGGCCGTGGCGCGGCAGAGGGGGCGATTTCCACGACGAAGTCTTTGACGTTGAGCCTGGAGGACGCGGCGTCCAGCGTGGCCGTGGGGGCTATCAAGGGCGCGAACGACGTGGGAAGTGAGTTGACTACGACGGCTAAGTCCATAGTTGTGGGCACTGCGAACGGCGCCGAGGAGGCCGGGGCCAGCGTTGTAGGGGCGATTTCCAACAGTGCCCGGGGTCTGATCAAAGGAACTTCCGAAGTTGGTGGTGACGTGGCGGGGGTAGCCCAAAGCGCGGCAGAAGGCGCGATAACCACGAGCAAATCGTTAGCCATTAGTTTAGAGGATGCCGCGGTGGGCGTAGCCCAAGGCGCCATTAACGGGGCACACGACGTGGGGAGCGACCTGGGCAATACGGCCAAGTCAGTAGTTGTGGGGAGCGTGAGCGGCGCGGAAGAGATAGGCGGCAGCGCGACGTCGGCCATCTCCAACAGCGCCCAAGGGTTGATAAGAGGCGCATCCGACGTGGGCGGCGACGTAGCCGGTGTGGCCCGCAGCGCCGCAGAGGGTGCGATTAGCACCAGCAAGTCGGTGGTAGTAAGTCTGGAAGATGCGGCGTCCAGCGTGGCTCGTGGGGCCATCCAAGCCACCCACGAGGTAGGCGCAGACGTGATCGAAACGGCCAAGTCGGTTGTAGTGGGGAGCGCCAACGGGGCTGAGGAGATAGGCGGCAGCGTGACTGCGGCAGTCTCCAACAGCGCCCGGGGTGTGATTCAGGGAACGTCTGACGTGGGCGGTGACTTGGGTGCCGCAGCTAGGGGCGCAGTGGAGGGCGCTATTGATAGCGCAAAGTCCGTGAGTGTAAAGGCCGAGGATGCGGCATCGGCCGGGGCTACAGGAGCCATTGAGGCGGCAAGCGCCATAAGCGATTCCGCCGGCCAGACGGTGCGGAATGCCGTGACCGGAACTATCGGCGGCGTGTCGGTGGTCGTGAAGGCTCCCTTCAACCAGGGCGAAGAGAAAAAGTCTTAACCAAGGGCGCGGGAAATCCGGGCGAAAGTCCGGCAACGTTAGGAAATAGTTTGGGGCCAGTCGCACGCGATTCTTGCGGCTGGCCCCTTCTGTTGAACTTTTGGAGTTGGCGGTTGACTCGGAGCGAAGTTGCAGGGCGGAAATTGTCGGAAACACAAGGGCATAAGAATTGAAGCATCCTAGAAGAAGACGCGTAGCCGTTCCCGTATCCAACAGGTTTCTGCGGATGGTCCAGAAGATCCAGCTGATGACTGAGATCTTTGGACAGGGGCTTGAGAGGCTCAGGCGGGAGCTGGGGTCTACCAGGCTGGGCAAAACCTTTGTGGTGCGGCTGACTGCGCGGGTGGTCCAGGAATTGGGGGACGACGACGCGACGCACATGGCGGCCAGCGTGAGCTACTACGCCGTGCTTTCGCTCTTTCCGCTGGTGCTGGGGTTGAGTACCATCATTAGCACGGTGGCCAATTCTCCGGGCCGGCAGGACCAGGTAATTGAGTTCATTGTAGACTATCTGCCCGGCTCGGAGGCATTTGTGCGCGATACGCTGGCCAGCCTGGCGAAGTATAACGCGGCCTTCGGCATCGTTTCCTTCTTCAGCTTGTTGTGGGCGGGCAGCGCCGTGTTCGGGGGCATTACCCGAGCGGTGAACCGGGCGTGGGACGTGGAGAAGGACCCTCCCTTCTACAAGAATAAGCCGAGGCAGTTGTTGATGGCCGCCGGGATTTCGCTGCTGTTCTTTCTCTCCGTTGGCACCACCTCGTTGTTTCGATGGGCGGCGTCCATAAACGTTGGGGGCGCCCCCTTAGAGCAGCAGATAGGTGGAGTGATGACGGTGATTCTGATGGGGATTCCGGTGCTGCTGGTGAATTTCCTCATCTTCGCGATCATCTATAAATTCCTTCCCAACACTAAGACTTACTGGCGGTATATTTGGCTGGGCGGGGTAATTGCGGCTGTGTTATTTGAAGCGGGGAAGCACCTGTTCATCTGGTACTTGGACAACTTTGCCGACTACAGCGAGTTGTACGGAGGTGTGGCATCGGTGGTGGTTCTGATGGTCTGGGCTTACTTCTCGGCCTTCATCCTGATATTGGGTGCGGAGATTGCTTCCGAATACCGCAGGTTGAGGTTGGCGATCGAGCGGGGTCATGAGGATTGACGTCCTATTTTCTCTCAGCAAAAGCAATATAAAGGAGGTTTATCATGCCATATCTGGTGACATCCGACGGAGTGCCCCTCTACTATGAGGATGAAGGTCCGAGAAATAACAGCGCCATATTTCTGATACATGCCGAGCCATTCAACACCAAGTTCTGGCAGAAGAACATCGGCCCGATGGCCGAGGAGGTGCGGGTGGTTTCCATGGACGTACGGGGCCGGGGCGAGTCTGGCAAGACGGACCAGGGGCACAGTCTGGCCCAGTACGCCCGCGACTTCCGGTTCATGCTGGAGAGTTTGGGACTGGAACGGGTGGTGGCGGCGGGTTGGTCTATGGGGAGCGCTATTCTGTGGCGCTACGTGGAGATGTTCGGCGAAGACAGGATGGCGGGGTTTGCGGACGTGGACCAACGGCCGTACCGGTTTCGATCCTTTGACGACCTGCTGGAGAAGTTAGAGGCGATCCGGAACTTCCGGCTGGAGGACCATCGGAAGGCAGTTGTGGACTATTTCGGGCCGGAGGCGAAGGTTGCGGAGGAGTTGATAGACTGGATGTCCTATGAGTGCATGAAGACGCCAACGTCGACACACCGGGTGGCGGCGTGGGAGTCGTACTTTGCCGACTTCCGGCCTGTGCTGAAGACAATGGACCTGCCCAGCAGAGTGTTTTGGGCGCGGTACGGGGTCATCGACGAGCCGACGGCCCGGTTGCTGCTGGGGAGTCTGAAGAACTCAAAGGAAGTGTTTTTCGAGCATAGCGGGCACCTGCTGCCGTGGACGGAGAAGGAGAAATTCAATGGGGCAATGCTGGACTTTGCGAGGGAGGTCCTTTAGGGGCGTAAGCGTGGTTGGGCGCGCGTCAATGAAATTACATTGAGTGGGGTGGTGGGCCTGTGTGAAAGGCGACGAGATTCTCCCGGCTGGGAAAACTTACAACTCGTATTCCTTCAAATCCGGCGCCACCTTTAGCGTCGGCTCCGTCAGGGCTTGTACCTCCGCCGCCGTCCAATCGGGCGCGACCTCCCTTAACACCATCCCTGCGGGCGTAACCTCTATCACTGCCAAGTCCGTCACCACCAGGCTTACGCACCCTCGTCCCGTCAGCGGAAACGTGCATTCCTTCACCACTTTGGGCCGATTCCGACGGTCCGTGTGCTCCATCGCCACTATGACCCGCTTCGCCCCCACCGCGAGGTCCATCGCCCCGCCGATGTTCCCGACCCCTCGCTGCGGCAGCATCCAGTTTGCCAGGTCGCCGGCCTCCGAGACCTGCAGCGCCCCCAGCACCGTAACGTCCACGTGTCCCCCCCGAATCATCGCAAAGGCCTCGTCCGACCCAAAGAAGGACATGCCAGGCACCCAACTCAGAAACTGCCCGCCGGCGTTGATCAGATCGTAGTCCTTCTCGTAGTCCTCCGCCAGCGGGCCGTAGTTCAGCACTCCGCTTTCGCTGTGATACGACACCGACATCTCTCCCGCCAGGTAGTTGGACACCAGCGTCGGAATCCCTATGCCGAGGTTCACCACCGCGTTGGCGGGCAGCTCCTTGGCCACCCGCATTGCGATTACGTCCCTCGGCAGGCGCTCCTTATCCACCCTACGCCTCCCCCACGGGCCGGAATGGGGAAAATCCCGCCGGGCGCTGCACTATCCTGTCCACGTACAGCCCCGGCGTCACCACTTCCTCCGGGTCCAACGCCCCCGCCTCTACTATCTCGTCCACCTCGGCAATCGTGACATCCGCCGCCGTGGCCATGGCAGCGTTGAAATTCCGCGACGTTCCCCGGTACACCAGGTTGCCCGCGGTGTCGGCCTTGTGCGCCCGGATGAAGGCGAAGTCCCCACGAATGGCACGCTCCATCACGTATTCTCGCCCGTTGATTATCCTCGTTTCCTTCCCCTCCGCCACCACCGTGCCTGCGCCTGTGGGCGTGAAGAACGCGGGAATTCCTGCGCCCCCCGCTCGCAGCCGTTCCGCCAACGTCCCCTGGGGCGCTAACTCCAACGTAACCTCGCCCCGTCGATACGCCTCCTCGAAGGCCGAGGGTCTCGATGGCGAGGGGGATACGGGGAAGGAAGCTATCGCGTGCTTTATCTGCCCACGCTCTACCAGAATGCTGTGGTCGATGGCCTGCAGCCCTGGCGAAGGCGGCTGGCCGAACGTCGACACCCGCGCGATGCCTACCGTGTTGCCCACGACGGTCAGATCCCGCGCTCCCTGGTCCCGCAGCGCCAGCATAAGATAGTGCGACATCCCTCCTATTCCCCCGAACCCGTCCATCAGAATAACCGCGCCGTCGGGAATGTCGGCCACTGCCGCCGCGGCGCTGGGAAACATCTTGCTCGGAGGAGACTCCTCCAGAACGCCGAAGTCCATCTCCTTCACTGGCTCCGTCACGTCTAGCCGGGCTTCCGTTTCCGACTGAATCTCCGCCACCGACCACCCCGGCGCTCGTTCTTTCAGGACCAGCCCCTCCGCGGTGACTTCAATGACGGCGATGTCTGTGACGATAAGATTTACCCGTCCGGCCACCGTCAGCGGATAGCTGCACTGGCGCAGAATCTTGGGCGCGCCCCCGTTGGAATGCTCCATAATGGCTATCAGACGCTTTGCGCCGGCGGCCATGTCCAGGCCCCCGCCCGGACTGCCGATTCCCTTGCTGGGAACCATCCAGTTTGAAAGGTCGCCCCGCTCCGACACCTGCAATGCTCCCAAAACCGCCACGTCCAGCCGCCCGCTGCGGACGATGCTGAAGGCGTCGGTATGACTGATGACTGCGCCCCCCGGATGCCAGGTGGTATGCTCTCCGCGGGCGTTGATGAAATCCAGGTCCTCGGCCCCTTCCCCCGCATGAGGACCGTATCGCAGAATTCCGTTCTCCGAGTGAAGAACTACTCCACGGCTCGCCGGCACGTAGTTTGCCACCAGCGTCGGCATCCCGATGCCCAGGTTCACCACCTTCCCCGGCCGCAACTCCGCCGCCACCCGCAGGGCCATCAACTCGCGGCTTAGCCTCTCAGCCATTTCACCCTCATTCCCCGACCACAATCCGGTTAACGTATATCCCTGGGGTAACCACACGCTCCGGGTCTATCTCCCCCACCTCAACCACCTCCCGTACCTCCGCCACCGTGACTCTCGCGGCGGCGGCCATCGTGGGATTGTAGTTTCGCTGGGCGAGACGGTACGTCAGGTTGCCCAGTCTGTCGGCCCGATGCCCGCCAATCAGGGCGAAGTCTGCAGCCAGCGGCGATGCTAGGACGTACTCGCCGTCCTCAAACGATTGGGTGTCCTGCTCCTCGAACACCGTGTCTACGTAGTTGGGGACATAGACGCCGCCCAATCCCGCGCCTGCCGCCCGCATCCTCTCTGCCAGAATCCCTTGCGGCACAACCTCCACTTCCAGCTTTCCCTTGCGCCACAACTCCAGGGCCGGAATTTCCTGGTTGGGCCGACCGAAAAAAGTCGTTATCACCTTTTGGACCTGCCCTCGCTCTACTAGTCGGGCCAGGTCATACTCGTCCGGCTTCGGCTCGAAGCACGTATTAGAGATAAACGTCAACTCCCGAGGCCCCAACTCCATGAGAGCCTTCACCAAACACTGAGGCAGACCCGGCTTGCCGAAGCCTCCCAGCATGATGACGGCCCCGTTGGACACGTCCTCCAACGCCTCAACCGCTGATGAATAGACCTTCCCTTGAGCCATAACAGGCGATTCCCCCCAACAACGCTGACCGCATTCTACCAGCCCACGCCTCCCGTAGAAACACCATTGCTCGCCCCGTATGCATCTGTCTGCCCTTCTGATGCCGCGCGGCATTCTCTAAAGTTAAATGTCATTCTGAGCGGAGCGGAGTGGAGTCGAAGAATCTCGTTGCCCACGTTCACCTTCCTCCACCCACAACATCCCCTCAAAGGGGCGACTCTTGCCGTCTCCCTCCCCTATTGACCCACCCCGTTAAGCGTTTCGACCTCGCAATCGTCGCCCAACGGCAGTTGCTAGGCCAAGAATAGGCCGACATAATAGAACATGGACGGGAATTGGTCGCCTATGGATTTCTAGTTCAAGCATAAGTGATTACACACCATCCCCCTCCATAATTCTTGCAATCCGAGAACCACGAAAGGATCCTCATGCCCATCTCAACGAAACCACAAATGTTTATTCCCACCTACATTAGCCGCTCCCCTGACACCCCCGGCGTCTATGCCCTAAACGACGGCTCTAACATCATCTACTACGGCAGCGCCGAAGATTCCATCAGAGACCGTCTTACGGATAATTACAATGGCAACGACGATTCTTGCACGAAAAAGGCAATCTGGTTCCTCTACGAAGAAACAACATCGCCACTAGAGAGAGTAGGAGAGCTGCTGGCCGAATTCCACTCAGAACATGGCAAACTCCCCAACTGCAACGACCAAACCCCACCTGCTCTTGAAGACGAGGGGTAATCGCAACCCACCAAACTACACCTTATTTTTGAATCCTAGCGGGGAATTTGTCGTCCTTATGTTGCCGACAACACTCCCTCCAAGAGATATGGGGTAGGTACTTGATCTATTACGAATATCCCAGCATCTCGGCGTTTAGCCGACGTGCCCCGCTGAGATTTCCATAAGTCGCCTGCACTTGCAGTCTCGACAAATAGACTATCCATAGTTTTTTGTTAAATTCTGGAACACCGAATGGTGTCCATATGCCAAGTTGATTCATTCCCGTTGCCAAAGTTATTAGCTTTTCAGTTAGCACAGAATTACGTTCATCTATTTCTGATTGGAAATACAATGGCATTTCATCGGTCAATGAATTCTTGCAATCCGCTATGAGCGGCAAGTAACTCTTCAACTTTCTAACGGACGGTCCATCACGATGGCGGTCCAATACATAAACTATTCCGGCTCGAGCAATTAGCCATAGAAGATACCCACCAAGTGACGCGACAACTCCCAGCAGGAGGTAGGGTAGAATTGCCGCGCCTATCGGCGTAAAGGTCCTTACATCTTCTAGCAATCTATCTTTTGCAATCGGGAAATCCACATAGATTGCCAAGAATGTCGCAAATACGGTGAGGCCTACCAGGAATCGGTATGGTGGTCTGTACATCAATCCATCTTATATCTCAGAATTCGTACCATCAAGCAATTCTAGCTCAAGCCACACGGCAGCCAATTGACAACCCTTTGCTCCCAATTGGGTTGCGTAACTCAATGTACTCTATGGCATTTCCTACAACCACAACCTGGGCGGCACATGACCCAATCGGAACCAATCAACTCTGGCCAGAATTGATTTGGTAACCCCCCAACCCAACAAAAACAAAAAAGAGGGGCGGCCCTGTGTGGGCCGCCCCTCTTTTGTTTGCGCTCTTTTTAGGAAGCGGAAACTTTCTTGTCTAGTACTCCATCGGAGGCATGGGCGGAGCCGGGTTCTTCTCAGGAATCTCCGTAATCATCGATTCCGTAGTCAGGACCATTGCCGCCACGCTGGCCGCGTTCTGCAAAGCCGAGCGGGTCACCTTAACCGGGTCAACGATACCCTTCTCGAACATCGGGCCGTAGACCCCTTCCTCGGCGTCAAAGCCGTAGTCGTCCGACTGGTTTCTCACCGATTCCAGAATCACAGACCCTTCCCGGTCGGCGTTCTGCGCGATTAGTCGCAGGGGCTGTTCCAGCGACTTGCGGATGATGAGCGCGCCCACCAGCTCGTCGCCTGACAGCTTCTCGCTGACGTTGGCCAAGGCTCGCGAGGCCCTCACCAGGGCGACGCCGCCACCGGCGACGATGCCCTCTTCCACTGCGGCTCGGGTGGCCGAAAGGGCGTCCTCTACCCGGGCCTTCCGCTCCTTGAGTTCGATTTCCGTAGCCGCGCCGACCTTCACGACCGCAACGCCGCCGGCCAGCTTGGCCATCCGCTCCTGGAGCTTCTCCCGGTCGAACTCGGAGGTGGTGTCCTCAATCTGGGACCTGATCTGCGTGATGCGACCCTTGATCGCGTCCTCAGAACCCTTTCCCTCTACGATGGTCGTCTCTTCCTTGCTGGCCGAGACCCGTCGGGCCTGGCCCATGTCGGCCACCGTGGTCGACTCCAGCTTGCGGCCCGTCTCTTCGCTGATGACGGTGCCGCCGGTCAGAATGGCTATGTCTTCCATCATCGCCTTGCGCCGGTCTCCAAAGCCGGGAGCCTTCACCGCCAAGCAGTTCAGGGTACCCCTCAGCTTGTTGACAACCAGCGTGGCCAGAGCCTCTCCGTCCACGTCCTCAGCCACAATCACCACGTCCTTCTTGCCCATCTGGATCAACTTCTCCAGAACTGGGACGAGGTCGGAAACGGCGGAGACCTTCTTGTCCGTAATGATCAGGTAAGGCTCCTCTATGACCGTCTCCATCCTCTCGGAGTTCGTGACGAAGTAGGGAGAGATGTAGCCGCGGTCTACCTGCATCCCTTCCACGTACTCTATCTCGTCGTTAATGCCCTTGGATTCCTCGACGGTGATGACGCCATCCTTGCCGACCTTCTCCATAGCGTCAGCGATTGTATCGCCAATGGAGTCTTCGTGGGCGGAAAGCGCCGCCACCTGGGCTATCTGGTCGCGGCTGTCTACTAAGCGCGCCATCTCCTTGAGCTCGCCAATAACGGCGTTTACGGCCCATTCGATGCCACGCTTGATGGCCATGGGGTTTGCTCCCGCCGCCGTGTTCTTGAACCCTTCGGTAATTATGCTCTGAGCCAGCACCACGGACGTGGTCGTGCCGTCGCCGGCGGCGTCATTGGTCTTGCTCGCCGTCTCTTTCAGCAGCTGCGCTCCCATGTTCTCGAAGGGGTCCGGAAGGTCAATCTCCTTGGCTATGGTCACACCGTCGCTGCATACCAGGGGCGGGCCAAACTTCTTGTCCAAAATCACGTTTCGGCCTCGGGGTCCCAGCGTCACCTTCACCGTGTCCGTTAAGATGTCTATGCCAGTCTTCAGCGACTTTCTCGCTTCCTCGGAAAATACCAGTTGCTTACCGGGCATTGCTTGCCTCCATCAAAATTTCTGAATAAATGACTTCGTGTGTCGTCAAACTACGTTCTTCCAGCCTACCGCCTGGCTTTCGCCAGATTAACGATCGACCTTGGCCAGAACGTCGCTCTCCCGCAGAATCAGGTACTCCTGACCATCGTCCTTGTACTCGGTACCGGCGTACTTGGAATAGATGATCCTATCCCCGGTCTGTATCTCCATGGGCACGCGCGCACCCTCGTCGGTGACTCGACCGGCCCCCACCGCAACAACCTCACCCTCCTGCGGCTTCTCTTTGGCAGTATCCGGAAGGATAATTCCTGATGACGTGGTCTGTTCCTCTTCCAAGGGCTTGACTATCAACCTCTCTCCTAAAGGCGTGAATTTCACTAACGCTTCCTCCTCAAATTTTGGTAGATTTTGGGTCTGCCTACATCATTATGACTACTAAATTAGCAGTCAAATCAATAGAGTGCTAAAACCTCGCTTATGATAGACTACGCTCTGAATACTGTCAATAGACCAATTTTTTAGCGAAAATCGTAACCCCAAGGCCTTGTATTCCATTATGATATGTTGATTCGCAAACCCATCCTGCTCGAAATGCATGACGCCGTAGCCGTCATTCGCGTCGATCTGCTGGACGGGGACATTAAACGGAATCCGACGCCGGCCGAGGAGCTTGAAAGCGTCTGCCAATCTCTGAATGAAGACGCGAACCTTCGAGCCGTTGTACTCACCAGCAACGGCGAGAACTTCTGGCACGATGACGTCAACCCGTGGCCCAAGGATGCGCCCGTCAGCGACCCTGAATCTGTGCTCCAGCGGCGACGCGTCGCCATCCACGTGGCCAACCTCAAGGTTCCAACCATCGCCGTCATCCAGAGTCGAGCGTGGAATCAGGGCTTGGAACTCGCCCTCGGCTGCGACCTGCGACTGGCGGCAGAAGGGTCAACCTTCGGCTTTTCATGTCTGGTCGAAGGATACATTCCTTGGGACGGCGGCTCCCAGAGACTGCCACGGATCATCGGACGCGCCCGGGCTCTGGAGCTTCTTCTCACGGGCCGTTCCGTTTCTGCATCGGAGGCCCTCGAAATGGGGCTGGTCAATGCCGTCACTTCCGGCCAAACTTTGGAGGCTACTGCTATCGATCTGGGTCAAACCATCGCCGCCGCCGCTCCAATTGCGGTGCGCTACGTCAAAGAGGCGGTCCACAAGGGCCTCGACATGTCCTTGGCGCAAGGGCTGAACCTGGAGGCCGACCTTAGCTTCATTCTCCAGACCACCCAAGACCGCCGTCGTGGGATTCAAGCCTTCCTCAATAAAACGAAACCGCAATTTATAGGAGAATGACTGCTATCCTCCCTCCGCCGATATCCTACCTCGTGTAATGCATCTTGTTTTGAATGCGATGCTTGTGAGGGAGGATGACGTGCGGGGCGCGTAGGTCAGGAGCACGGTAGGGGAGTGACGGGAGGAGGATGCCCGCCAGGGACGCTCTATTAGGAGGGGGAATGGGTGTTGGTAGCTGGGTCTTGCCGCGGCTAGGCCCAGAATTTCCACTTGGGTTGTTCGGGAGTGGGGGATGGTTTGATGAGGGCTGCGAGGGATATCTTGAGGGCTGCCTGATTCTGTTCCAACCCGAATAACCTTTCGCTGGTTTGGGCGTGGTACTTCTGCAATTGCAGCAGGCTCGCAACCGCCTCGGTGTGGTCCTGGTGGATGCCGAACATGGTTTCCCGCAGTTCTTCCTGCAACTCTTGGACCCGTCCTATCATCTCTCTCAGCAGAATCTGGTCTTGCTCGATACGTGACAGGGACTTCTTGAGCTTGACGTGTTCCCGCTGAATTTCGATGACGGTAGACGTTAGGGCTTTGTGGATTTTCTCTTGGTCTTCTGCCTGCTCTCGCTCCAAAGAGATCACCTCCTACTAGGATAATTTGACCCCAAAGATGGAAAGTTGTCAATTGGGCGGTGGTGGCGTTGACGGGATGCGTGACAGCCCTTAGCGTATGGAAGGGCATTGAATCTCCGTTAGGCGAGGAGTAATTGGCATGAGTGGAATAGATCTGGCGAATGGCACTGTTGCGGGCTTTGCAGGCCCGTTGAAGTCTGGGGCGCTTTCTCCGGTGGAGCTGACGCGGGCGACCCTTGAGCGCATTGATCGGGTAGACGGGCCGCTGAGGGGGTTCACAACGGTCACGGGGGACTATGCCCTAGAGCGGGCTCGGGCCGCTGAGGAGGAGATCCGGAGAGGCCAGTATAGGGGGCCGCTTCACGGCATTCCATACACTCTCAAGGACCTTATAGACACGGCGGGGATTCGCACCACCTATGGGTACGAGAGCCACGAGGACTACGTGCCACGGACGAGCGCGCGGGTGCACGAACTGATGGAAAAGGCGGGCGCTATTCTGGTGGGGAAGGTGAATTGCCACTTCCGCCGGGACGTGGCGGTGACGTGTTTCAACCCGTGGGACATAAGCCGGTCACCGGGGCATTCGAGCGCGGGTTCGGGGTTGGCGGTTGCAGCGTCGATGGGGTTGGTGTCCATCGGGTCCGACACGGGCGGGTCGGTGCGGATACCGGCGGCCTGGAGTGGGGTAGTGGGATTGCGGGCAACATTTGGGCTTATCAGCCGGCACAATCTTTTCGGACCGTCCTGGTCCTTCGATCAAGCCGGCCCCCTAGCCAAAACGGTGGAGGATACGGCGCTGGCATTGCAGGCGTTAGCGGTGCACGACCCCGAAGACCCGGTGAGTCTGACGGGGCGGTTCCCGGACTATCGGGCGGCGCTGGAAGGCGACATTGAGGGCGTGAAGGTTGGGGTGTTGGAGGAGTACGTGGGCGGTGGCTGCACGGAGGAAGTGGAGCGGGCGGTGCGAAGGGCCGTGGCAGTCCTTTCGGACATGGGTGCAGAGGTGGAGGAGGTATCCATCGAAGGAGCGGCAGGGGTTGCGGACATTCACAATACGATTGTGGAGCCGGAATCCGCCGTCTACTATCGGGAGACATTTTCTCCAGAGAGATTGGAGAGGATAGACGCAGACATGAAGTTGCGGCTGGAGCGGGGGGCCGCCATACCCATGGCCGATTATCTGGATGCTCAACGACGGTTGGCGCTTCTCAAGAGGGAGACGGCGCGGGTGATGAGGCAGGTGGACGTGGTGGTCTCGCCAACGTCTTTGACGACGGCGTTGAAAGTGCCGGAGACGCGGGGGATGACTGAGGTCCGAGGACGCCGGGTGCCGGCGGGGTCTTTGAGTCTGGCGTGTACGGCCATAGCGTCGGACGTGGGACTGCCGGCGATCTCCGTTCCGTGCGGGTTTGGAGAAGGGCCTCTGCCGATCGGTCTGCACATAATGGGCAGACACCGTGAGGAAGGGTTGGTGCTGCGTGTGGCCCATGCTTACGAACAGGCGACGGGGTGGCATAAGTTCCGGCCATCGTTGGGTTAGGGGGGAGAGTTGGGTTCGGGGTGCTTGTAGCGGATGGAGGGCGACGGGGGAGAGCAGCAAAGGCTGGTTGTTGTTGTAGAGATGATTCGTTTTTGGGTGACTCGTTTTGCTGTGTGGTGGAAACGAGTGGTGTTTTCCTTCGTAATCGGGGACTCGTTATTTTCTGTGGTGGAAACGAATGGCGCATTAACCGTAGACGTAACGACGCTGGATGGCCATGAGTCCGACAAGGACATGGATGGCGCGGAGGAGGAGTTCGGTAGGTCATCCCGTGAGTCGTTGGATGCGACTATATGTTTCATGTGAACGAGGATAGCAGGGGAAGGGGCTTGTGGGAAGGGAATGTTGTCACTTTGGGGGTGTGCTCGCCCTTCTACAGGCTCGGGGTGAGCGGGGGTGGACGGCGTGAGCGGTTGAGGTGGGAAGAGGGCTGGTTTGAAACCAGCCCCTACAGGTTGGCTGGGGGGACATCCCAGCCGCGCCCCGCCGTGGGTCCTGCCTTCGCAGGAACAAGGGGGGATGGGTGACGGTGATTTGGATGACTGATATATTTGGGGTCAATCGGTGACTTACAACGGGAGGGGTTATGGCACAGGGCAAAGGGCGCCTGAATGGCAAGGTAGCCATCGTCACTGGGGCGGGTTCCAGCGGGCCGGGAGTGGGGAACGGAAAGGCAACGGCGGTACTGTTTGCCAGGGAGGGGGCGAAGGTTCTCTTGGCAGACCACGTGGAGGCCCGCGCCCGGGAGACCCTTGAGATTATCCAGGGAGAGGGCGGAACAGCGTCGGTGTTCGAGGGGGACGTTACCCGTTCAGACGACTGCCGCGCAATGGTGGAGGCGGCTGTGGAGAGGTACGGGCGGCTGGACGTGTTGGACAACAACGTGGGGATATCCCATCGCGCAAGGGTGGTAGAGGTGAAGGAAGAGGAGTGGGATAGGGTGATGACAGTGAACGTGAAGAGCATCATGTTAACGAGTCGATACGCCATTCCGGCCATGATTGAAAGCGGAGGCGGGTCGATTATCAACATTTCGTCCATTGCGGGACTGAGGGCCAACGGGACTACACCGTACAGCACGTCCAAGGCTGCGGTTATCGGTCTGACCTTCTCGATGGCGGGAGACCATGGACGGGACAATATAAGGGTGAACTGCATCGCGCCTGGATTGGTGTACACGCCGATGGTGGCCCCGCGGATGGACGACGCCCTGCGACGCACGCGCCGGGAGGCGGCGCCACTGGGGACGGAGGGGACGGCGTGGGACGTGGCGTGGGCTGCGGTGTTTCTAGCCAGCGAAGAGTCGCGATGGGTGACAGGGGTGGTTATTCCGGTGGACGCGGGGTTGAGTGTTACGACGCCCGTAACGGGGACGCCGTTGGCGCAGCATCGGGTGTATGGGTGATGGTAGGGTAGATGGGCTCCCGCCTGTGAAGAACTTTGGGAGACTATCAATGAGAGACCATATTGGGCAGAATGAACATAGCATCAACCCCAAAACCGCACCCCTGGATTCCGGCTCGGGGGCCGGAATGACGGTTATGCAAAGGTCTCCCTGCGCAGGAACAACGAAAGGGGAGGGCAGGTTTGAAACCTGCCCCTACCAGAGGGGAGGGTGGGGGAAGGGAAGACTGGATTCCGGCCCCCGTGTCGGGGCACGAGGGCAGGCTGTTCGCCGGAATGACGGGAAGTGAGATGTTCAGAATGGTGTGCATCGAGGGGGAAGGGCAAAGAGGAGAAGAGGAGTTGGTTCCGGCGACGAGATTCTTCGTCGCGGAGCCTCCTCAGAATGACATGTGGGATGAGGGGGAAGGGACTTATTGAAATGGAGGGAAAGCAATGAATAGCGGTGAATTGGCGTTTGCACCGGCGTATGAGTTGAGGGGGCTTTTGGACTCCCGAGAAGTCTCGTCGGTGGAGCTTACGGAGATGTTTCTGGGTCGGATTGAGGAGTTGAATCCCATTCTCAACGCTTATCTGACGGTTTGCGGCGAGGAAGCAGTGGCGTCTGCTCGGCTAGCGGACGAGCGGATAGGTCGAGGAGACATAGACGAGCCGTTGTTGGGGATTCCGGTGTCCATCAAGGACCTGGAAGTTACGAAGGGGATACGGAGCACTATGGGGTCTCTGGCCTATAGGAACTACGTGCCGGAGATAGACTCGATAACGTCGGAGAGGGTGCGTAGTTCCGGGGCGGTGATTCTGGGGAAGACTAATACGCCGGAATTTGGACTTCTGGGCACGACGGAGAACCGATTGGGGGACGCGTGCCGGAACCCGTGGAACACGGACCGAACCAGCGGGGGTTCGAGCGGCGGCGCGGCGGCGGCACTGGTGGCGGGTCTGTGTACGGTGGCGACGGGCAGCGACGGGGGAGGTTCTATCCGCATACCGGCCAGCTTCTGCGGCGTATATGGCATCAAGCCCACGCTGGGACGGGTGGCGAAATACGGCGGCGTGGGCAACGCTTCGCCGAACTTCACGTCGCAGTCGGGACCACTGGCGCGGAACGTCCGCGATGCCGCCACGCTGCTTCAGGCTTTGGCGGGCTACGATTCGAGGGACATGACAGCCATGCGGGAGGAGCCACCAGACTTTGTCGCAGCGTTGGGTGGTGATGTGGAGGGACTGCGGGTGGCTTGGAGCGCTGACCTGGGCTACGCTGCAGTAGACCCGGAAGTGGCCCGCATAGCAGCGGAGGGGGCGCGGGTGTTTGTGGAGTTGGGTTGCGTTGTGGAGGAGCCGCAGATTTCTCTCCAGCATCCCATCGAGTACTTCATGACCATTTTTTCCACGGGCGCATACGTTTCCTACAAGGACTTGTATGAGCAACGGAGGGGTCTGCTTACGAACTACGTGCGCGGGAACTTGGCTTTGGGCGAATCCACCACCGGTGAGGAGTTCGTCAAGGCGATGCTGGCGTACCAGAGGGTTCGGAGCCAGGCTGACGACATTATGGAGGAGTACGATCTACTGCTGACGCCGACGATGTCGGTGCCTGCCTTCCAGGTAGGGCAATTTCCTCGGGTGATAGACGGGCAGGAGGTGGACCCACGACTGGGTTACATGCCCTACACGCCAGTGTTCAATCTTACGGGACAGCCGGCAGCGTCCGTACCCTGCGGGTTCACCGAGGACGGCATGCCCATCGGGCTGCATATTGTTGGGCGCAGAGGTGAAGAGGAGACGGTGCTGAGAGCGTCGGCGGCTTTCGAGGAGGCGCGGCGCTGGGCGCATCTGCGACCACCGGTGTGCTGACCGACAAGTAGCGTGGGTGGGCCATCTAATTGAGGAGTGAACTTCTTCATATTCCCTTAAAAGTTGACCTTTATTCTCCTCCACTGTTAGGCAACATACTAGACGGTGGGAAGGAGGAGTTAGGTGGGCAGGAGAGGCTGGATATTAGCGGTAATTCTGGCGGGGCTGATGGTTGTGGGTGTCGGCGGCGGGGTCATCCTGGCCCACGGGGGCGTCAAGGGTATTGGCGGCTTCGGTAAGGGCGCTGTGGAGGGGATGAGTCTGACGGAGCGGGTGGCGGAGATCTTGGGCTTGGAGGAGAGCGCCGTCAGCGACGCTATTGAGGAGGCCAAGGAGAGTTGGGACGGGGAAGGGAGCTTTGTCGCTGACGTGGCGGAGATTCTCGGTGTGGAGGAGTCGGCCTTAGAGGATGCTTTGACACAAGCCAAGCGCGCGATGGCAAACGACGTCGTGAGAGCCCGGATGGACGCGATGGTTGCGAAGGAGTTGATTGGCCAGGAAGAGGCGGACGAGTACGTGGAATGGTTCGAGAGCCGGCCGGAGTTTCTGGATCGAGGTAATTGGGTAGAGAGAGCCAGAGTGGACAATGACACCTCCGGGAATGGTTGGCATGGCGGAGGACATTGGGGCAAGCGGGGCGGCAATCGGGGAGCCGGGCATGAGAATTCTTGGAAGGGCTATGCTAGGCCTTAAGGCTTGTCGCGCACAGTTCGAAGGCGGGGAGGCCTTTACCCCTTGGTCTCCCCGCCTTTCGACATTCATCGAGCCGCCAGAGCGACCGACAAGGGCAAAGATTACAAGATGACCAGTACAGTTCTTATAGTAGAGGATGACACGCACGTAGTTAAGCTGCTGCGGCTGTATCTGGGGCGCGACGGACACGACGTGCTTTCGGCGGGCGACGGGCCCACCGGTCTGCGGTTGGCGCGGGAGAAGCAGCCGGACCTGGTCGTTCTGGACCTGATGCTGCCGAAGCTGGACGGGATGAGTGTTTGCCGCATCCTTCGCGAAGAGTCGGACGTGCCAATCGTGATGCTGACGGCGAGGGCGGATGAGCCTTACAGGCTGGAAGGTCTGGACATAGGGGCGGACGACTACGTGACGAAGCCCTTCAGTCCGCGGGAGTTGGCGGCCAGGGTGCGAGCGGTACTGCGCCGCACCGCCCGAGAGAAGTCAGAAGAGGGTCCTTCGACGATAACGTGCAACGGATTGAAGCTGAGCCTACTGAGTCGGAAGGCGTGGGTGGAAGGCGAAGAGGTCTCGCTGACGCCGACGGAGTTCAGGATATTGGCGATGTTAATGAAGGAGCCGGGGAGAACCTTCACGCGGGACCAGATTATCGACAGGGTGTTTGGGTACGATTTCGACGGATTCGACAGGACTATTGACGTGCACGTTTCGAATCTGAGGAAGCGGATTTCCGACGGCAAGGGTGGAAAGGGGCAGGGGCGCATCCGGACGGTTTATGGCGTGGGATACAAATTCGGGAATGGCTAGGTGGTTTCAGGGACTCCAGTTTCGCCTCATATTGGGGTTCACCCTAGCGTTGGGGGTTGCCCTGGCAGCGGTAGGCGTGTACACGGGGTACGCGGCTAATAGGGAGGTGGAGCAGTTTTCGGAGCGGCTTGAGGAGGCTCGTGCAGCGCGGGTGGAGGAGATGATTTCGCTTTCCTACTCCCAGAGGAGGGACTGGAGCGGGATTCAGGGCATTGTGGAAAGGGCCGGCTCTCTGTATGGGAAGCGAATAGTGGTGAGGGACGCGCAGGGACGTCTGATTGCAGACTCACAAATGGAATATGGCAGGCTACCTCTTTCGTTGCGGAGCGGTGACAGATACAGACCTATTCGCACGGGGAGCGAGGAGATAGGATTTCTCACGCTGGCTCCCGGCCAGTTAGAATCGGAGTTGGCGGAACCGGCGATTTCCAGGGTAGTGTCTGCGGTTAATTGGTCGTTGGTGTGGGCGGGGCTGGCGGCGTGGATCGGCGGAGTGCTGCTGGTTGCGATACTTTCTCGTCGGATTCTGTCGCCGGTGAGGGACTTGACGGGGGCGGCGGCAAGGCTGGGGATGGGGAACCTGGACGAACGGGTGGAGGTCTCGTCTTCGGACGAGATGGGGCAGCTTGGGCGGACATTCAACACTATGGCGGACCGCCTACAGGGGGCGGAGCGGCAGCGGGTAAGGCTTATGTCGGACGTGGCCCACGAGTTGCGGACGCCGTTGACGAACGTGCGAGGCTATCTGGAGGCGATGAGGGACGGGGTGTTGACGCCCACACCGGCGGCGATAGACGTGGCGCACCAGCAGGCGATGCATCTAGGGCGGTTGGTGGAAGACCTGGGGTTGATTGCCCAGGCGGACGCGGGTGTGCTGACGCTGGACTTCGATGAGGCTTCGTTGGTTGAATTGGCGAAAAGCTCGGTGGAGGCGTTCCGGCCGGCGGCGGAAGGGAAGGGGATTTCACTGAGGCTGGAGGCGTCTTCGGAGTTGCCATTGGTGCGGATGGACCGAACGCGGATAGCCCAAGCGCTGGGGAATCTGTTGGATAACGCAGTGAGGCACACGCCGGAGGGAGGTGAGGTGTTGGTCTCGGTGGAATTAGTGGGCGAGTCGATGCGGGTTTCGGTGGAGGATACTGGGGAGGGGGTGCCGGAGGAGGAGTTGGGGGAGATATTCGACCGGTTCTACCGGGTGGATCCGTCGAGGAGCAGGGCCACAGGCGGGACGGGGTTGGGGCTGACGATTGCGAGGCAGCTGGTGGAGGCGCACGGGGGGTCCATATGGGCGGAGAGGAGGCAGGAAGGGGGGAGCAGGTTTGTGTTTGAGGTGCCGACAGGTGGAATGGGGGGTTAGTTTAGAACGACAGAGATGCGGGCCAGGTATCGCAAGCTAGCTCATGAACCCGCCGCAGGGAATCGACTCAACGCCGGAGTTATTGCGGTAGGCGTCGTAGAAGTTCTGGACTCGCTCGTCCGTGAGTTCCGAGATAGAGAACTCGTCCTTCCATCCCCAGGCCGTGAGAGCAATCCGACCCTGGCCTATCTTGGAGTAGGGTCGCATGATCATCCAACTGCGACGTCCGAGAAGGGTCCTCGCGATCTCCCTCAACTGCTCAATTTCGTCCTCGTCCGAAAGGTTGTAGCTGATGATCACCTGCCCGTGCTCCATGTTGTGCACCACCTGTTCGTCGGGCATCTCCTCCACGAAGAAGCCGCACCCGGCCCAACCTGAGTCCCAGTGGGGGCCGGAGGTTGGCGGCGTGGAGTTGTACTGACCCTCGAAGGTGCTGCCGGGGCGGATGTGGTTGCCGGGTGGGTAGATGAGAGGCATGAGAGGAACGCGCTCTGCCATGAATCCAAGTTCTACATCTGTGACTTCCGTTGATGCCACGAATAGGAAGATCCAGAGAATCACAACGACAATGGCAACGACGTTGGTGACGACACCAGCCATGGCCATGCCGTATCCGTGGCCGCGCTTTCGGTTTTGAAGGAGGCCAATTATGGATAAGGGCAGTCCTATCAGCAGGCAGGGGATGGAAATGATCCAGCCGATAATAGGGATGATGGCGAACACTACGGCCAGGATGCCGAGTATCATGCCTGCAATGCCCATTATTTTCCTCCAGACGCTTTCGGTTTGTTCGGCGGGCAATTATAGAGGAATGTCTGGGCGTGACGCATAGGAGTAAACGGCGGGATTGTGGGAGCAACGGGAAGCTGAGACGGTGAATCTAGTGTTCAACCGGATTAGAATTCAGAAATACGTAACCAGAGGTTTACCCCGGATCGTATCAGCCATTGTAATCCCCGAGGAAATAGGCCCAGAGAGCTATGACAACTATGACAGCGATGTTGGCGGCGATGCCCAGGATGGCGGTTCTGTGATCTTGGGTTCCCTGGCGATAGCGCATGAGGCCGAAGGCTGAAAGGGACGTTCCGGTGACGAGGCTGATGATGGTAAGTGGCCATCCGATGGTGGGGATTATGGGGAAAGCCAAGGCTAAAACGGCGAATATTATTCCTGCTATGCCCATCTGCTTCCTCCAGATGATGAAAGGCTGTGCAATAGATAATTATAGAGGTATGACGGGAAATAATGCCCAGAAGCATGAAGCGGGATTACGGGGGCTGCTTGGTTGGCGGGCAAGGATGTAATGGTTTTCATTGAAGTAGACAACCACGTTCGGCTTCATTTTATCCCTATGCTACCCACCGCTCGCCCGTCCACCACCTGAGGAACACGTAGGTCCAGAGCAATATGATGACAATTACAGCGATGTTTACGGCGATGCCCAAGAGAGCGCTTCTATGATCCTGGGTTCCTTTACGATAGCGGATGAGGCCTATGGTGGAGAGGGACAGCCCAGAAACCAGACATAGGGTGGCGAGGATCCATCCGATGGTGGGTATGATGGTGAGCGCAATGGCCAAGACAGCCAATACTATTCCTGCAAGACCCATCAGTTACCTCCGAACGCTGACAGATTGTTTTCAGGGCAAGTATAGCGGAATGGGGCATGTGACGGAGGTGGCCCAGGGTATCGGGCGGGGCGATGCCTTTTGGGGCGTTGGACAGTTATAATGGGGGCGATGACGCCCTTAAATAGACGCAGCGATGTACTGGGCGAGGAGCCGGGGACAGCAGCAGCGGGACTGCTCGCCGGTTCCGTTGCGGCCATTGCCGCCGTTGCGTTGAGCATCCCGCTTGAATCGCCAAGCGACGCATATTTCAACAGCACTTCGGTTGCGGTGGCGTCGCTGGGGGTAGGTTTGGGCGCGGGGTTGTTGTGGCGTCTTCTGGTGGTGGTTGGGGAAAATCGGATGCTTTTCTTCAACGTGGTTATGTCAGCCCTCTTCGTGGTTGTGTGTGCGGCAGCGCTGGCGATGGATACCTACCTGGATAGGTCCGTATCATTCATCGTTCCCGTGGCGGCTTTGTCGTTGGCGGTGACGTGGTCCTTGACGTTGGTCCTGCTGCGGATGGGCCGGGCACTGCCCTGGCGGGTGGCGTTCGTGACGGCAGCGATCGCCCTGGCGCTGGGGTTTGCATTAGCGGGCCAGGGGGACCAGAGGGACGGGAGGCTGGAGCTTCCGCCCCGGAATTCGATGATAGTTCAGGGAATGGGAGCTGGCGTGTTATGAAGAAACTCAGGGGCTTGGCTTTGAACGGTTGGACGCCGGCGATTGTGGTGTCGCTTATTTTGTGTCTGGCGATTGCGGGTTGCGCGGGAGCGACACAGGAGGGATGGGACGGGCCCGGCACCGAGGGATGGGAAACGCCGGCGACGGAAGGGTGGGAAACGCCGCCCACGTCGGCACCACAGACGGTTGTGCCGGTGGAGACAGCAACGCCGATGGCTACTGCGACACCTCTGCCTACGGCGACGCCCTTGAGCGCTACGCCCTTGCCCACAGCTACACCCCTTGCTACGGCTACTGCAATGGCAGCGACGCCCTTGGCCACGGCTACACCTCTGGCAACAGCTACGCCTTTGGCTGCTGATACGTCGGAGGGCCAATCTCGTGAGATGGGCGAGTACGAAGGGATGACGTTCGTGGTGTCGGAGGGGTCGGAGGCGACGTTTACGGTTACGGAGAAGCTGGCGAGCTTGTCGCTCCCCAACGACGCGGTGATGGGAACGGAGTCGATTACAGGCGTGGTGCGGTTGGACGGAGGGGCTTCGGTGTTTGAGATAGACTTGCATTCGCTGTCGAGCGACCAGGCAAACCGGGACAGGTACGTGCAGACGCGAATGTTTGGCGGCTATCCGACGGCGACGTTGACGGTGCCCTCGGTGTCGGACATCCCGGAGGGTTTTGCGGAAGGCTCAGAGGTGGAGACGCAGGTGTCGGGGAGTTTGGAGATTCGGGGAATCACGGTGCCGTTGGTGTTTGACATCGAGGCACGGGACGACGGGGACCGGGTGGTGATATTGGGTAGGACGACGCTTACGTGGCAGCAGCTGGACATTACGCCACCGAAGGCCGGGCCGGTTACAAGCATAGAGGACGAGGTGCGGGTGGAGGTGTTGCTTTCGGTGGAGCCGTAGGTTGGTAGAATATTGAGCAGAGGTGTGTACTAGAGGGTCTGCCACGGAGGCCACCCTAGAATCTGTTGGAGTTCAGGATGAAATAATATGCAGGTTATGTCCGTACTATGGGGGTTCTCTTCTAGAGATTCATGGGTAGCGATCGTGGTAGCGTCGATATTATGCTTGACGATTTTGGGATGCTTGGGGCCGGCGCCTGACCCCACGTCCCCACCGACGCCTTCACTAACTCCCCTACTGACGCCTGAACCAACTCCCCCATCGACACCTCAACCCACGTTCCTACCGACGCCTGAACCAACGTCCCTACCGACGCCTGAACCAACGTCCCTACCGACGCCTGAACCAACGTCCCTACCGACGCCTGAACCAACGTCCCTACCGACGCCTGAACCAACTCCCACACCGACGCCTGAATCCCTGATTCGAGCCGAAATTTGGTCCATGCCTTGGCTAGCCGATGGATTCACGGAGTGGGAGGAGAGGGCGTCAAATGGACTTCTCGGGATATCATCAATCGACGGGGATTCTGCGGCGTTGATGTTGAGCTTCCCTTGGGTAGCAGACGGCATCACGTACGATGAATCTTGGGCCATTGCTGAGATCCAGTATTTGCTGGATGAGCACCCTGAATTTGGTAAGACTGTGCTTGGTCAGTGGTGGGTGCAGGATGACATGCTCAGAGTAGAGTTGTATGCGATCAGGTCTCTCTTCTCACTGGTCAGGATTGACCCAACATTGGCACGGCAGGCCATTGGGGAACCCTTCATGAAACCGCCTTTCCGGAACCGTGATCAGTATGTATTGGATGTTCTAATCTCGATGATGCGAGACGGCTCTCCCGGCGATGAGCGTCACGCTCTTTATGCCCAACTCTCGGCTCAAGCCTGGTTTAGGGATGGTCTGGACGATCTGGACGCAGCGCTGCTGTACGCCATCACCAACACTTGGGGAGATTTCAGGCAGAATCTCATAGACTCCCACTATGTCGCCTCCAAAACAGTGACATTACCCTTGTCGGGCGAAGTAGATACTGTAGTTGTCCGGAGTAATCCCTTCCCGCCAGATGACCACACATTCGCCGCATTGGAAGATGGCCTGAGAAACATAGAAGATTTCATGGGAATGCCGTTTCCGGTCAACGACGTGATTCTAACATTGACTAATGGGGACTTCTTGAATGTCAGAGGAGAGTATCGAGCCTCTATCTTTGGGGATAGTGGTGTTGATTCAGCTTACATGAATGCCCGGATTTATGTAAATGATTCGAATTCAGGCCCTCCAAAAGACACCATATATCATGAATTAGCACATTATTACTTTTTGGATGGACCTTCGTGGCTCCGGGAAGGTGCGGCACATCTCCTCGAAGACTATACCCAGGAACGTCTAGGTGTGGAATCGATCAAGCACAGGTTATCGACTTATAGTACATCTCTTGGCAGTTCTCCCGATGAACAATTGAATGATGACGTTGACACAATTCACGAGGTTGTCTACCAATCAAGTCGGTGTGACTATCGTCATCTTGGGGAGAGATTCCTGCTGGAGATGTATTTTATCCTGGGGCCTGATGCCTTGGCGGCCGCTTTGGGAGACTTATACTCTCGATCACGCCGATTCATGCGTCTGAACGAAGAAACGATATTCTACTCGCTTCTGTCACACACGACAGATGAAAATATGGAGGCATTCAAAACTGCCTATCGCCGCTATCATGGAGGACCAGCGGTCGATTTTGATCCGGTGGACTCTCCAGATTGGCTTCCTCTGGTTGCTCTTTATAGTTCTACCAACGGTGAAGATTGGAAAGTAAACGAGAATTGGTCAGTCATTGATGCTCCACCAGGAGCATGGCATGGCGTGAGCACCGGTCCTGAAGGTGGCGTTTATATGTTGGACCTCAAGAGTAACATGCTGAATGGAAACATACCACCTGAACTTGGAAACCTCTCTAATCTCCAATCCCTATTGTTGGCATACAACTCACTGAGTGGGGAATTGCCTCCTGAGTTGGGGAATCTTTCCAGCCTCACCAGGCTAGACCTTAGAAGCAACCGATTGGGCGGAGAAATACCTCTCGAACTGGGCAACCTTTCCAACCTTGAATCATTGAGCATGTGGGGCAATCAGATAAGCGGGGAAATTCCGTCCGAGCTGGGCAATCTCTCCAAACTTACCTGGCTAGACCTTGATCAGAACTCCTTAGAAGGCGAAATTCCGGATGCTCTGAGCAAAATGACCAGCCTAAGTTATTTGTCGCTTAGAAGTAACAAATTGAGCGGGGAAATACCCTCTGCATTGGGAAGGATGGCCAACCTTAGGACCTTGCTGTTGAATGATAACCAGTTGATGGGTGAAATACCCTCTGAATTGGGAAGAATGACCAACCTTAGGACTTTGCGATTGAGTGATAACCAGTTGATGGGTGAAATACCATCTGAGTTAGAAAGCCTCTCGAACCTGGAATCATTGTTCTTGGACGGCAATAATTTCACGGGTTGTATACCAGAAGGCTTGAGGGACATTCCTGAGAATGATTTTAATGAGCTTAGTTTGCCGTTTTGTGGCAAGTCATGATAACGCTTGTGTGCCAATTGACGTTGTACACGTGGAAACTGATTATGTTGCCAACTCGAAGATTATCTTGAGCCAAAGTGGAAGTACGGAAGAGCCGGGGTTAGAAGCAGAGGATGAGCTCGCGCATCCGCGAGGATAAAGGATGGAGGTTGAGGATTATGAAGTTTGGGATTAGTTTGCAGAATCGAGGGCCGGGGGCTTCGCCGGAGAATCTGGCGCTGGTGGCGCGACGGGCGGACGAGTTGGGTTTCCACTCGGCCTTTGTGGGGGACCACGTGGTGATTCCGGACTCCTCTGTTTCGGAGTACCCGTACAGCGCCACGGGCGAATTCACGGGAGCGGCCTCGGGAGAATGGCTGGACCAGCTGACGACGTTGACCTTTGTGGCGGCGGTGACGGAGCGCATACGGGTAGGTTCCGGAGTGCTGATCCTGCCGCATCGGAATCCGGTGGTTACGGCGAAGATTCTGTCCAGCATGGACGTATTGTCGAAGGGGCGGTTGATTGTCGGCGTGGGGGTGGGCTGGCTGCGAGAGGAGTTCGAGGCGCTGGGGCTTCCGCCATTCGAGGAGCGGGGCGCTGTAGGGAATGAGTATTTGCGGGCGTTCAAGGAGTTGTGGACGCAGGAGAATCCGAGCTTTCAGGGGAAGTATTGCAACTTCTCCAACATCCGGTTTGAGCCGAAGCCGGTGCAGAAGCCGCATCCGCCCATCTGGGTAGGTGGAGAAAGCGGCCCGGCGCTGCGTAGGGCGGCGGCTTTGGGGGACGCTTGGCATCCCATCGGGTCGAACCCACGGTTTCCGCTGGTTACGGTGGAGCAGATGCGGCGGGCGGTGGAGTGGTTGGGGGGTTATGCCGAGAAGGCTGGGCGGGACGCCTCGGCGATTGAGGTGGCGTATAGAGCACCGCGCTATCTGCTGGGGACTTCTGAGGATAGGACGCAGCCCTTTATGGGGACGGCAGAGCAGATTGCGGAGGACGTGGCGGAGTTTGCGGAGGCGGGGGTGAGCCACGTGGTGTTCGACTTTCGGAGTGAGGACGTTGGGGGGACGGTGGCGACGATGGAGGAGTTTGCCCAGAGGGTGATGCCGTTGGCGGCGGGGGGTTAGGGGGATGGTGGGGGAGGGTGTGCGCGGGGGGGGACTAGGGGAAGGGAGTATGGAGTGGGCGACGAGATTCTTCGACTCCGCTTCGCTCAGAATGACTATGGCCCGGTTACGGAAGGGGATAAAAATAGGTGTGGTTTGAAGGGAAGGGTGGTTCCCGAACCGCCCCTACGGATTGATAACAGCGTGGGCTTCAACTGCATAGGGGCAGTCTATTTGCATAATAATGATATCTGGGGTTCTAAGAACGGCGTGGGAGCGTGGGTCGAATGACGCAAGATGCGCAGTATGAGGTATGGTGGTGGGAGGGAGTTGCCGCACTTTCCGCATTGGCTGGGGGCTGGTCTGACCCGGTTCCGGGTGGAAATTGACTTGCGGATTCCGGTGAACTATGTTGCTGGATGACTGTCTAGCAGATGGAGGAAGTCTATGGACGAAAGCCCAGAGTTCCACTAATAAGAGATATTCTCATATACCTTCCTGTTGGGATAGGCGCAGGAATAATTAGTGGTGTGATCAACGGCTTACTGGACGACGACCTGACAATTAGAGGTTTACTAATACATACTGCTATCTTTGGGCCAATTTGGGGCGTAATTTATGGTTTTTCGTACAACCGCTGGTTTCGGAAGAGAAGAAGAAGTAAGTAGGCAACTCGTGGGGATGGCCGGTTGTCCCTTTGCAATCAGAGACTTGCCGGCCTTGGGGAGACGGGTAGATCGATTTTTACATCCTAGCCTCCAGTGACAGGGGTTGTTCATACCTTTGAAGATTTGACACATGGGAGGAAATTGGCGTAAAGGCAACGAGATTCCTCGGCTCCGCTCGGAATGACATGAGGGTATGGCGGAGGATGACAGGCGGGAGGGCGTGGGATGGGTGAGGGACGAGGCGGTCTGGAAAGTGGGTGGTAGGGATGGGTTCCTGCCTTTGGAGACCTTTGAACAACTACCGAAACGCATTCATATAGTGGTGTGGGACGACTCTTGCCATAGCTAAATCATGGGATTCTGGATTCCGGCCTTCGCCGGAATGACGGTTATGCAAAGGTCTCCCTTTGCGGGAACAACGGAAGGGGGGCGCCCACGAGGGACGCCCCTTCGGGTGGAAAAGATTGGGGAGGGGTTAGGGGGATGGGGGTGGTTGGAGGAGGGGTGCCGCAAGTTCGGCATTGGCTGGGGGGTGGTCTGAGCAGGTTCCGGGTGGAAATTGACTTGCGGATTCCGGTGAACTATGTTGCTGTATGACTATCTAGCGGATGGAGGGAGTTTATGAACGAAAAGCCCAGTGTTCCACTGATAAGAGATATTCTCATGCACATCCCTATTGGGCTCGTCGCTGGAGTCATCAGTGGTGTGATCAACGGCTTATTGAACGACGATCTGACAATAAGAGGTTTACTAATACATACAGTTATCTTCGGGATGATTTTCGGCGTGGCTTATGGTTTTGTGAATAACCGTTGGCTACGGAAGAGAAGGAGAAGTAAGTAGGCAGGATGGTGGGTGCTTTATGGACACTCACGAGATGATTAGCTAGCAGTCCCATTGCACCCTCCTTCCTAATGTGAGTGGGTGGTCTTATTTTTCCGGTTCGGAAACCGTGGGGGAAGTTGGCGTAAAGGCAACGAGAATCCTCGACTCCGTTTCGCTTCGCTTGGAATGACATGTGGGGGAATGGTTGTGCTCGGAATTACATGTGGGCAGGGCGGAGGATGACAGGAGGGACGGGGATGGGTTCCCGCCTGCGGAGACTTTGAATAACTATCGAATCGCATTCAGATGGCGGTGTAGGACGACTCTTGACATAGCTAAATCATGGGATTCTGGATTCCGGCTTTCGCCGGAATGACGGTTATTCAAAGGTCTCCCTGCGCGGGAACAACGGAAGGAGGTGGGAATGACGGGAGGGCGTGGGAATGATGGATTCCCGTCCCGTCTTCACGGGGGCAGGCTCTGCGCGGGAATAACGGAGGGGGGAGAGGACGGGGGGCGCGAACCGCCCCTACGGGAGAGGAAGTAGTTGGGTAGGGAGTTCACCCCCATCCTAACCTTCCCCCCTCAAGGGGGAAGGGAGGGAAGGGACGAAGATGGGTCCTCTGTCTTCACGAGGGCAGGCTCTAGCCTTCCCCCCAAGGGAGGGGAGAGATTTGGGGGATGGTTAGGGGGATGGGGGTGGTTGGAGGAGGGTGGTGAGGGTTCGGACGTTTTCCAGTTGGGCCAGGTTGGCGGTGGTGCGGATGGTGTCTTCGGTCCTTTCGCGGCCCAGGGTCTCGGAGGCCAGGAATCGGAATTTGTTCTCAAGCTCCTGACGGCTTCGCCTTCGCTGGAAGTCTCCCCTGTGGTAGGTGGTGGACTCGGAGAGGGTTCGTCCGTCGGTGAGGGTAACGTCGACTCGGGCGCAGGGCTTATCGGGATTCTGAACGTCCATAGTGGGGTCGGAAATTACGGCTACGCGTCCGGCAAGGGCTTGGATTGCGGGGTTGTCGACGGCATCTGGGTAGAAGGCGGTTATGTCGCTGCGTCCCGATACCAGGAGGGCGGCGACGGCGTAGGGGACGTGGAACTTGGCCGAGAGCATGTTGGAGGGATAGTCCTGGGCCATGCGCTGGGCGAAGGGCACGGTTGTAACGTTGACGCCCTGGATGTCGGCGTGGTTGAGGTTTTGTCGGCTGGCGATGACTTCGACAGCGTCTAGGACGGGGTGGTTGTAAAGGCAGCAGGCGTGGAACTTGAAGTAGTTTTGCTCAATGCGTAGGGGGTCGTTGCCGAGGCCAGCGATGGCGGCTTGAGGGTGGAATTCGTCACCCAAGATGGTCGTATAAACGTCGGTGGGGGCGTCGGTGGGAGGGGTGAAGCCGCAGAGGAGCAGCTGGGGGGCGAGGACGCCCTGCATTCCTGAGCGTCCGGGGTAGACGTTGCGGATGGTGGCGCCTTCGAAGCAGGGGGTCCAGGTGTTGGCGGGACTCATGGAGGCGGCGAGGTTGATGACTCCGCGCATCTGAGAGGGGTTGAAGTCCATGAGCCTGGCGACGGCGACGGCGGTGCCGATGGTGCCCCAGGTGCCGTGGGAGTGGACGTTTGGTCGGGACTGGGTAGCTCCGCCGATGCGGGAGGAAACCTCGTAGCCGGCGATGAGGGCTTCGGCCAGTTGGGGACCGCTGCGGGCCAGGTCTTCTGCCACGGCAAGGGCGCCGGGGAGGACGTGGATGGCGGGATGGCCGCCGCCGAGTCGGGAGCCTTCGTCCATTTCCAGGGCGACGCCGGCGGTGGCGTTGGCGAGGGCAGCCATGGGCGGTGGGGCTTTGAGGGGGTGGCCGAGGAGGGTAGCTGCGCCACTGTCGTTGCCGGCGGCGAAGCGGGCGAGGTTGGCGTTCTCGGGCAGGCGGCTGCCGCCGATGATTGCGCCGATGGTGTCCATGAGAACATCGGCGGCGGCGGTGCGGGCGGAGTCGGAGAGGCGGGTGTAGGAGATTTGGCAGGCGAATTTGGAGAGTTGGGTCAGGTAGTCGTTCATGGTTTGGGCACCTCGGCGGTTGTTGGGGGTGTGGTTAGCGGTGAACGGCGAGATTCTTCGACTCCGCTTCGCTACGCTCAGAATGACATGTGGGGGCGCTTTGCTGCGTTCAGAATGACATGAACCGGATGGGATGACAAGGGGGATGTGAATGATGGATTCCTGCCTCGGTCTTCACTGGGGCAGGCTCTCCGCGGGTGGACGGGGATGGGTCCCCGCATCCGCGAGGACAACGGAGGGGGAGAGGGATGGGGTGATCTTTTGTTCACCAAGCTCCACAGGGTGCATGTTAAGGAATTGACGGGACCCGTGGAGTGAGGAAAAGGGAGAGCGGGCCAATTGGCCCGCTTTTGCGGAGATAGTAGATCTACTTTGCTGCTATGAGATGGCTCTGACGATGGTCGCAGTGGCGACTATACCTACCACCAACGTTCCAACCATCCACTTGATTAGTTCCGCCTTTAGACTGGCCATGTCGGCCCTTAGGTTCGCTATATCCGACTTTAGAATCCCAAAGTCGGACTTGGTAGCCAAGTGTTCATAGGCTCCTTCGAGCCTGCTAACCCTTTCCTCCACGGTCGCCATTGAGTTTCTCCTTCTGCCCGATAAGAACGTTAGTATACATTGCTCTGGGGAACATAAGCAAACGAGATGGAGGGAGAGGGGTTAGCGGGCGAATTCGGAGAGTTGGGTAAGCGGTGAACGGCGAGATTCTTCGACTCCGCTTCGCTACGCTCAGAATGACATGAACCGGATGGGATGACAAGGGGAAAGCTAGGTGGAGGAAGAGTACGGGGTGACGTTTTTGGTCGCTAAGCTCCACAAGATGAAAAGTTGGGAGATTGACATGCCCCTTGGTGTGGAGAAAAAGAGAGAGCGGGCCATTGGCCCGCCCCTGCGGAATTCTGAGATCTACTTGGTTGCTATGATATGGCTCTGACGATGGTCGCAGTGGCGACTATACCAACCACCAACGTCCCAACCATCCACTTGATTAGTTCCGCCTTTAGACTGGCCATGTCGGCCCTTAGGTTCGCTATATCCGACTTGGTGGACAAGTGTTCATAGGCCCCTTCTAGCCTGCTAACCCGTTCCTCCACGGTCGCCATTGAGTTTCTCCTTCTGCCCTATAAGAACGTTAGTATACATCACTCTGGGGTACATGAGCAAACAAGATGGAGGGAGAGGGGTTAGCGGGCGAATTCGGAGAGTTGGGTAAGGTAGTCGTTCATGGTTTGGGCACCTCGGTGGTTGTTGGGGGTTGCCATGCGAGGTTGAGGTTACTCGCGGAGACGCGGGATGACAAGGGGGGAGAGGACGCCCGATACGGGCCGGAACGCCGCTTCTCGTCTTGCGCGAGACGTGGGTTCGAATCCCACTCCCTCCGCCATTCGTGGCCCAGCCCCACCCGTCGGTTATCTAGTCTTGAGTTGCTTACTGATCGAATTAGGCAGCACGGCCTATTCGTTGAATCTATCTTGTAAACCGCTCGCGCACCCTCTCTTTGTGCAGCACCAAGTCATCGACCAAGAACTCCAACGTGCCCGTATAAGTCAGCACCATCCAGAGGTCCGGGCCGTGTGAGAATAGTGACTCGTTCTGGGTACTTATCACGTCGCAGGTACCTATGAGCATGGATGCCCGTTCCTTGCGGACCACCCGCACAGAAAGGGGAGAGCAGAGGTCGGATACGGGAAGAATGTCGATCTTCACGTGGAAGCTGTCCCACCGCTTCTTGAGTTCCTCAGCGTCCTTTTCTGCGGCGTCCGGGTCTGGGTAGTAGAGGGCAATTATGGTTTCGTGGGAGTCTCCCAGTACGCGGTAGCCGAATAGCGCCAAGTCGTAGTCGGACAAGGTTCCCCACCTTTGAGGCCCTGCAAGGTACACGTCCAGGACGTCAGGGTCGATTCCATAATCCCCCTTAGAGTGGCCGATTGTATTTTCGGCTATCCAGGTCTGGGCGAGGAAGCCGCCGCCAATAAGGCTTTCGCCAACCTCACGGGCCAGGGACAGATGAGCGTCGCTTTCAAGGAGGTTCGGCGCATCGTCCTCGCGCACGTCTATGAGATTTTCGATGATGAAGGTCGCGGGGGCGGCAAGCATTCTATTATCTTCGACTACAACCCGATTCAGCGTGGCATGTATTAGCGGGGGATCACGATCGCTCCGAGGGAACAGATAGTCCTCTGAGCGGGTGTAATAAGTTGCTCCCTTGTAGTCCGCCTTTTGATAGGCCAGCTCCTCTTCCTGCTGGCCCAACGCCTCCAATCTTTCGCTAACGGACGCCGCTTCCAGGCCGCCCTCTGTGATGATAAACCTTGGCGTGGGACGGTTTCCTATGGGGGCCCACACGCCAAGGTCGAAGGCCCACGGGTCAAAGCCGTACTTCTCTGGCATAAGACTAGCCCAGCCGCTTAAATCAGGTTGCGCATTCCCAACGCCCTCGTAAAACCGTTCCCTTTCCTGCTCGTCCAGCTCTTCGTAATCCTCGTACCCGCGTGCGTCTACAAGGCCGGTGGATTTCCGCGACGCGGCATGGTCGGCAAATTCAATGAACACGTCGGCGTATTCCAAAGGCACCCAGGAGAGGGCGAGTTCAAGGCGCGATTGGGGCATAGGAGGAGTTGTAGGCGTGGGGATTGGCGTTGGAGTGGGTGTCGTGGTGGAGGTGGCTGTTGGAGTAGGGATAGGCGTTGCGGTGGAGGTGGGAACGGTGGTAGTGGCTGTCGGAGCAGGGATGGGTGTCGCGGTGGGGGTGGAAATAGTGGTGGCGGCTGTCGGAGTGGGGGTGGGTGTCGGGGTAGAGGCGGGCTGGGAGCAGGCAATTGCGATGAGCAGAACTAAGGCTATTGCCATTCCGACAGGTAAGAACGTCCCAGGATGGATGCCGACACTGACTCGTCTAGCGTTTTTCCCCATCTAGTATGTTCTACGGGTGACAATCATTAACGTTGAATTCAATCCGGGGTTAGCGGACGGGGCCGCCGAGGGGGGGCGTGGGGCTGCCGCTGGCGAGGAAGCGTCCGTAGCCGGGTTTTTGCTCGAGGCGGCCCTGGTTGAGGAGGACTTGGCCCCGTAGCAGGGTCATCCAGGGCTTGCCGTTGACCTTCCAGCCTTCGTAGAGGGTGAAGCCTGAGTTGCCGTGGTGGTCTTCGGCGCGTACGACGGTTTCGCCCTGGGGGTCGATGATGGTGATGTCGGCGTCGGTGCCGACCTGGAGCGAACCCTTTTGGGGGTAGAGACCGAAGATGCGGGCGGGGTTTTCCGACATGCAGCGGGCCAGCCAGGTGATGGGAAGGTCGCGACCGACGACGCCTTCGCTGTAGGCGAGGGGAGCGAGGGTCTCGATGCCGGGGGAGCCGAAGGGGACGGGGCTGCCGTCGGGGTTGACGAAGATGTTTTTCCAGCCGGGCTGCTTAAGGGCCTTGAAATGGGGAGCGTGGTCGCTGCCGATGGTGGAGATGTAGCCGAGCTCAAGACCCTTCCACATGGCGGGCTGGTCGGGGCCGTCCTTGGGTCGGAGGGGCGGGCCGATCTTTGCGAGGGGGCCGACTTTGGCCATTTCCTCGTCGGACAGGAGGAGATACTGTGGGCAAGTTTCGGTCCAAACCCGCTGGCCCTGGCCCTGGGCCTGTTTGATTCGCTCCATGCCAACATCGGTGCTGAGGTGGACGACGTAGACGGGGCAGTTGGTTACGTTGCCCATCTTGATGGCGCGGTTGATGGCTTCTTCTTCAGCCCAGTCGGGGCAGGCGGAGGGGAAGTCGGTGGGGTGGACACAGCCCTGGCTGATGAGCTGGTTCTCGAGATAGTCGATGATGTTGCCGCTTTCGCAGTGGAGTTGGACGATGCCGCCGGCCTTGGAGACGGTCTCCATAACCTGGCAGATGAAGTCGTCGGTGCACATACGAATCTGGTTTTTCTTATATGACATAAACATCTTGAAGGAGGTGACGCCCATTTCCAGGGCCTGGGGGAGGCTCTTGAGAATGTAGGGGCGGTTGTTGAGGATGTAGTGGAAGGCGAAGTCGACGACGGCGGTGGACTCGATTTCCTCGCGGTGGCGGTTGATGGCGGAGGGGAGAGTCTCTTCGGCCTCAACGTCGTAGGTGCCGAAGGGCAGGAGGGTGGTGAGGCCGGAATGGGCGGCAGCGATGGAGCCTAGCTCGTAGGAGTCGCAGCGGTCGAGGTGGACGTGACAGTCGATTAGGCCCGGGAGGACGAACTTGCCGGAGGCGTCGATATAGCGGTCGGCGGGAGGGAGAAGGTGGTCTGGGCCAATGGCGACTATCTTCTCGTCTGAAATGGCTATGGCGGCGTCGAAGACTTCGGAAGATGTGACGATTTTACCGCCGGCGATGATGGTGTCGACTCTGATGTCTGCCATGATGTGCCTCCTGGGGGGATGGGGCTATTATAGGGCAGAACGGCCGGGTTAGCATCTTTGGGGTGGCAGGGGGGTGGGGAGTGCGACTAGAAATCCAGAATGGTCTTGTTTTTGCGGAAGCAGTCCGGGCAGAGGGGCTTTCCTTTGGAAGTATCGGACGTCTGACCGCAGAAATGGCAGAATTTCTCTGGAAATTCATCTCTCTTGAATCGGTTCCACGTACGCCAGTCTTTCGCGCAGAACGGCTTGGATTCTGCGGCCTCTGGGATTGACTCGCCGCAACGGATGCAGTGGCCGGATGAGGGGCGTTCCAGTGTGGTTGTGGTGGTCTTGGTTTTGCGGCTGGAGGATCGCTTGGGAGCTCTGGGCGTTGCTGACTTGGCCTTGGCTACAGCTGGAGTTTCAACTGATGGGATAACGGTTTCAACAATGAGCTTGACCTCCTCGCCTTTCCTAATGAGTTGCATAGCGGCTTCAGCTATGTCTCGATAGAGTTTCGGTTCTTGCTCACGGGATACCAGTATGCCCATTTCTTCGTTGTGAACTTGAGAGAACTCATACAGATTCATTGAGGTTATAAGGGCATAGTTCTCGTTCAGGTAGCACTTGGCGTGCAGGTTTTTCAAGAAGGTGGTCCTTATTGAATTAAGGTCTTGCAGCCACGTGCTCTCGGTGGGCTGGAGTTCATTCTTGCCATAAACGACGCGGATGTCGATTTTCATGCGATCTTTGTCTTCTAAGAGACCCTTGAGTCTGTCGTTTATCTTGAGGTAGGGACTGATGATTACAACTTTCTCTTTGGCTTTGTCGATTATTTCTTCCAGGCGGTAAGATACTCCAGTCGTATTGAGGAATTTCGCCATGAGGCTTCTCCCGTGGTTCAGGATTTTGGGGCTATTATAGGGTAGGAATGGTGGGTTAGCATCCTTGGGGTGGCGGGCGTTGGGGGTAAGGGAGTCGTAGGGGCAACGAGATTCCTCGACTCCGCTTCGCTCGGAATGACATGTGGTAGAAGGGGGATGGGTCCCCGCATGCGCGAGGACAAGAGAGGGTATGGGTGGAGGTGTGCTTGCAACTTGGGGCGGATTCTCTTAGATTCTTGGGGTCTCCTCTTGGGAAAGGGGCGGATAAGGATGAATTGGACGGGGGATGGAAGAAGATGTTTCAGGAAATTGAATCCGGGTAGTGGATACCGACAAAGAGGGTGCGGCGACGGTCTCGCCGGTGGATGGCGTTGACGAGGGGGTGGAGGGCACGGAGGAGGATGTCGATTCCGGGCGCGGCTTAGGGGTGGTTGGGTATGTCCACTTCAGCGTATTGGCCTTTGGACTGGCGGCGATTTCGACGAGCCTCGGGCAGATAATCCTGCCGTTGCGGGTGTTGGACGTGGCCCCGGAGTCGTTGAAGAACACTTACCTGGGAATACTGACGTTCATTGGGATGGGCGTGGCGATGCTGGTGCAGCCGGCGGTGGGGTATCTGAGCGACAAGACCACGTGGAGGTGGGGGCGGCGGCGGCCCTACATTGCGGTAGGGGCTTTGCTGGCCACAGGGCTGATGGTCGGTGTGGGGGCGGCAGCGAACTACGTGAGCCTGCTGGTGACGTCGGTGCTGGTGCAGCTATTTGCCAACGTATCGCAGACGCCCTATGACGCGATGCTGAAGGACCAGGTGCCGCGCAACCAGCGGGGAAAGATCTCGTCGGTGCGGGCGATGTCCGGGGCGGCGGGGGCGGTGCTTTTGGTGCTGGCGACGGGATTCATCATGGACCATCATATTCAGGGGACGCGGGACCTGTGGCTGTGGATAGCAGTCGCGCTGCCGACGGCAGTGCTGGCGATTACTGCGGTATGGACGCTGGCGTTGGTCCGAGACGACAGGGCTCCGTCGGAGCAGCCGGAGGAGAGGGAAGAGTTGAGGGCGGAGCCGGTGGTTGTTGATGGGAGTGCGGACTCGTCGTCAACGCTCGTGGAGGGCAAGAAGAAGCGGTCCCTTGTGGCGGGGTTGGGGGTTATTACCAAGCGGAACCTGACGATGCTGTCGGCGGCGTTCTCCTACACCCTGGCGGGCGGGATTCTGATGGCTTACACGCTGTATTTCTTGAAGGACGTGGTTGGGTTAGAGAACCCGGCGTCCGGGGTATCGGTGCTTTCGGCGTCGGTGGGAGCGACGATTATCGTGACACTATGGCCGGCTGGGGTGCTGACGGACCGGCTGGGTCGCGCGCCGTTGCTATACGTGTCGTCGGCGCTGGGAGGCGCGGGTACGCTGATGTTTTTCCTGGCGCAGAACCTGGTGCACGTGGTGTTGATCGGGATAGTGTTGGGAGTGGCGGTTGGGCTGTTCATGTCGGCGGGACGGGCACTGATAACGGACATGGTGTCGGAGAACCGGGCGGCGCTGCAGATGGGGATGGCGAATTTTGCGCTGGTGGGGGGGTTGGCAGCGGCCCGGCTGGGGGGGCCGCTTGTGGACTTTCTGAACGGCATTAGTGAGAACTCGGGGTATTACGTGATGCTGGTGGTCTGTGCAGGGGCGTTTTGCATGGGGGCGTTTTTCATACATCGGATGATGAGGGGCGTTGGTCGACGGGGGCCTTCTCTGGATGGGCCGCCGCATGCGCGAGGACACGGAGAGGGGCGGTGATGGCAGCGAGATTCCTCGAGGGACACGGAATGACATTTGGTTCAAGAGGAGGGGATGGGTCCCCGCATGCGCGAGGACACAGAGAGGGGATGCGAAGAATGATGGCGAGATTTCTCGGCTGCGCTTTGCTGCGTTCGGAATGATGTTTGGGTGGGGAATGGTGGGGAGAAGATGGGTTCCCGCATGCGCGAGGACAACGGGAGTGGGGGCGAAGAATGACGGGAAAACACAAGATGGGCGCCCACAAGGGACTCCCCTACGGGAAGGGCAAGGTAGTGAGCGAGGTTAGGGGGGATTGCTACGACGGCGAGATTTCTCGGCTGGGCTTCGCTGCGCTCGGAATGATGTTTGGGGGGAGGGGTTGACCGCTCTGCGGAAACAACGGACAAGGGGTGGGTGAAGAGCGGTTCGCGAACCGCCTCTGCGTAGCACGGGAGGGTAGTGAGCGAGGTTAGGGGGGATTGCTACGACGACGAGATCCCTCGAGGGACTCGGATTAACATGTGGTTCAAGAGGAGGGGATGGGTCCCCGCATGCGCGAGGACACAGAGAGGGGATGCGAAGAATGATGGGAAAACACAAGACGGGCGACCACGAGGGAGGCCCCTACGGGAAGAAGTAGGTTGGAGAGGAATGTGTGACCCAGCGGCGAGATTCCTCGGCACGGCTTCGCTGCGTTCGGAATGATGTTTGGGTGGGGAATGGTGGGGAGAAGATGGGTCCCCGCATGCGCGAGGACACAGAGAGGGGATGCGAAGAATGACGGCGAGATTCCTCGGCACGGCTTCGCTGCGTTCGGAATGATGTTTGGGTGGGGAATGGTGGGGAGAAGATGGGTCCCCGCATGCGCGAGGACACGGAGGGGGGCGTGGGCGGGGACGGGCGGTTCGCGAACCGTCGCTACGTAGCACGGGAGGGTAGTGAGCGAGGTTAGGGGGGATTGCTGCGACGAGATTCCTTGAGGGACACGGAATGACATTTGGTTCAAGGGGAGGGGATGGATTTCCGCATGCGCGAGGACACGGAGGGGGGCGAAGAATGATGGGAGAACACAAGACGGGCGCCCACGAGGGAGGCCCCTACGGGAAGAAGTAGGTTGGAGAGGAGTATGTGACCCAGCGGCGAGATTCCTTGAGGGACTCGGAATGACATTTGGTTCAAGGGGAGGGGACGGGTCCCCGCATGCGCGAGGACAACGGAAGGGGGGCGGTGATGGCAGCGATATTCCTCGAGGGACTCGGAATGACATTTGGTTCAAGGGGAGGGGATGGATTTCCGCATGCGCGAGGACACGGAGAAGGGATGCGAAGAATGATGGGAAAACACAAGACGGGCGCCCACAAGGAGCCTGTTTCAAAAGTCCCCGCGCGTCTGTCCGCGGCAAAAGGGCGTGACGACAGGCGTAACCATATCCACAAATGCTGCGATATACGACTAGTAGATATGCTGTTTCCGCCTTATGCCGTTGTGACCGAACGAGCTCAATGACTTGGTTGCTACTTCTGAAACGGGCTCCAAGGGACTCCCCTACGGGAAGAAGTAGGTTGGAGAGGAGTGTGTGACCCAGCGGCGAGATTCTACGGCTGGGCTTTGCTGCGCTCGGAATGATGTTTGGGTGGGGAATGGTGGGGAGAAGATGGGTCCCCGCATGCGCGAGGACAACGGGAGTGGGGGTCCATGATGGCAACGAGATTCCTTGAGGGACTCGGAATGATATGTGGTTTAAGAAGAGGGGATGGGTTTCCGCATGCGCGAGGACAACGGGAGGGAGGGGCGAAGAATGACGGGAAAACACAAGACGGGCGCCCACGAGGGAGGCCCCTACGGGAAGAAGTAGGTTGGAGAGGAGTGTGTGACCCAGCGGCGAGATTCCTCGGCACGGATTCGCTGCACGGGAATGATGTTTGGGTTGGGAATGGTGGGGAGGGGATGGGTCCCCGCATGCGCGAGGACACGGAAGGGGGGCGCGGGGACGGGCGGTTCGCGAACCGCCTATGCGGGGGAGAATGTTGTCGGGAACGGGGTTCACCCCCATCCTAACCTTCCCCCCTCAAGGGGGAGGGGATTTGTTGGTGCGCTACTGCAACGAGATTCTACGGCTGGGCTTCGCTGCGTTCGGAATGATGTTTGGGTGGGGAATGGTGGGGAGAAGATGGGTCCCCGCATGCGCGAGGAGAACGGGAGTGGGGGTCCATGATGGCAACGAGATTCCTTGAGGGACTCGGAATGGCATTTGGTTCAAGGGGAGGGGATGGGTCCCCGCACACGGAGACCTTTGCATAACCGTCATTCCGGCAAAAGCCGGAATCCAGAATCAAATGATTTAGCTATGGCAAGAGTCGTCCCACACCACTATCTGAATGCGTTTCGTTAGTTATGCAAAGGTCTCCACACGCGAGGACACGGAGAGGGGATGCGAAGAATGACGGCGAGATTCCTCGGCACGGCTTCGCTGCGCTCGGAATGATGTTTGAGTGGGGAATGGTGGGGAGGGGATGGGTCCCCGCATGCGCGAGGACAACAGGAGGGGGGCGAAGAATGACTGGAAAACACAAGACGGGCGACCACGAGGGAGGCCCCTACGGGAAGAAGTAGGTTGGAGAGGAGTGTGTGACCCAGCGGCGAGATTTCTCGGCACGGATTCGCTGCGCTCGGATTGATGTTTGGGTGGGAAATGGTGGGGAGAAGATGGGTCCCCGCATGCGCGAGGACAACGGGAGTGGGGGCGAAGAATGACTGGAAAACACAAGACGGGCGCCCACAAGGAGCCTGTTTCAGAAGTCGGACCTCTCCGAGAATTGGGCCTTCTGGATTCCTGCTTTGGCAGGAATGACGGACCTTGGGGCCATATTCCATATTCTCGCCCGGGAGGTCGTCGGAAATCGTCTTGACATACTTGGCATAAATCATAGGTGAGGACTTATGAAACAGGCTCCAAGGGACGCCCCTACGGTATTCAGGTTGGAAGGAGTTTGTGACCCAGCGGCGAGATTTCTCGGCACGGATTCGCTGAACGGGAATGATGTTTGGGTGGGGAATGCTGGGGAGAAGATGGGTCCCCGAATGCGCGAGGACAACGGGAGGGGGGGCGAAGAATGACGGGAAAACACAAGACGGGCGCCCACGAGGGAGGCCCCTACAGGAAGAATTAGGTTGGAGAGGAGTTTGTGACCCAGCGGCGAGATTCATCGGCACGGATTCGCTGCGTTCGGAATGATGTTTGGGTGGGGAATGGTGGGGAGAAGATGGGTCCCCGCATGCGCGAGGACAAGGAGGGTGGGGTTAGGGGGGCCAGGTGATGAGGAGGGGGCGCATGGGTTTGGAGTCTTTCAGGAAAAGCTCGTCGCCTCGTTGTTCCAGATGGTCTTCTATGGTGGATCGCAAGAGGTGGTCTTTTTCGCTGCCTTCGGTCAGGAAGAGCATTCCCCTAGTCTGCTGCCATGCTTCGTCGGCGGTTTGGAAGCCGTGGAATTCTGGGGTTGGCAGGTCTTTGACGTTGGGTGAGATGCCCATTTCGTCCAGGAGTTCCAAGAGTTGGGGTGCGGCAGGCAGGGGGAGGCGGGTTTCGCCGTGAACGTCGGGCCATAGGGGATATGAGCGGTGCTGGGGAGGATCCCAGAAGAGGACGACTAGGACGCGTTCGAGGGCGTGGGCGGTCAACTTCTCGATGAACCGGTCTATGCGTCGAGTGGTATAGAGGACGTGGGAGCAGAGGACGAAGTCGGCGGGTTGGGTCTGGGCGTCTTCCCACGTTGATTCGACGAGGTTGACGTTTTGGATGTTGTGGGTTTGGGCTTCTTCGAGGAAGGCCTGGGCCATGGCGGGGGAAGGCTCGACGGCGGTTACGTGACGGCAGCGGAGGGCGAGGGGTAGGGCCAGACGACCGGGGCCGGAGCCAACGTCGATGAGGGTTTGGTGAGGTTGGACCAACGAAGTCAGGCGGTCCAGCAGGGGGTCGTCGGTACGGTGGGGGTCGGCGCGGAAGCTGACGGTCATGCCGTGCCAGTGGTCGTCGTGTGGGTTGGGTTGGTCGCGGAGGCGTTCGGTCTGGGCGTGTTCGGCCTGGACCATGGCGAGCCATTTTTTGGCTGATGAGTTCATTGGATAGTTAACCTCAGGGGATGGGATTTTTCTACTGTGCGGCACTCGGTATCACAATTGGATGTGGGGTGGGGACGGGCGGTTCGCGAACCGCCCGTACGGGGGCGAGGGCGGGAGAGGGAAGGGATGGGTCCCCGCATGCGCGAGGACACGGAGGGGGAGTTGGGCGTGAGGGACGATAGATTCTTCACTCCGCTGCGCTAGGTTCAGAATGACATGTAGGGAATACTGCGCTCTGAATGACATGTGAGTGGAGGGGGAGGATCACCCCCATCCTAACCTTCCCCCCTCAAGGGGGAAGGGAGAAAGAGGGGATGGATCCCCGCATGCGCGAGGACACGGAGGGGGAGTTGGGCGTGAGGGACGATAGATTCTTCACTCCGCCGCGCTACGTTCAGAATGACATGTGGGTGGGGGGAAGGGAGGGGAAAGGAGGGGAAAGGAGGGATAGGCGTTGGGGGTAGGCATGGTTATTCGGCGGTGGCTCCGCCGTCGATGACGAGTTCGCTGCCGGTAATGTAGGAGGACTCGTCGGAAGCGAGGAAGAGAGCGGGATAGGCGATTTCTTCGGGCTCAGCAACTCTTCTCATGGGGATGGTCTTGGCCCTTTCCTCGCGGGTGAATGCTCGCTTGTAGGTGGACATGGAGGTCCAAATGGTGCCGGGGTGGATGGAATTGACGCGGATGTTGTCGCGGGCGTATTCAACAGCGGCGGACTTGGTGAAGACGCGGATGGCGCCCTTGGAGGCGTTGTAGGCGGGATAACCCACGGAGATCATGCCAGAGATGGAGGAGATGTTGATGATGGAGCCGCCGCCGGCCGCTTTCATGTGGGGGATGACGGCCTTGGTGCCGAGGAAGACGCCCTTGGCGTTGACAGCCATTATCTTGTCCCAGGTCTCCTCGGTGGTTTCCTCGAGGGAGTCGCGCTCGATGATGCCGGCGTTGTTGACAAGGACGTTGATTTTGCCGAAGTTGGAGATGGCGGCGTCGATGGTGCGCTGCCAGTCGGACTGCTTGCTGACGTCCATTTCTATGAAAATTGCCTGGCCGCCGGCGTCGATGATCTCCTGGGTGACGGTTTGTCCGTCTTCAACCTGGATGTCGCCGAGGACGACTTTAGCACCTTCTTTGGCAAAGATACGGGCTTCGGCGGCGCCCATGCCGCGGGCTGCGCCGGTGATGATGGCTACTTTGTCTTGGAGTCGCATTGATTCCTCCGGGTGTGGTGGGTTTGGTGGGGCTTTTCACCCCCATCCCCCGTCTTCACGAGGGCAGGCTCTAACCTTCCCCCCTCAAGGGGGAAGGGATTTTGGGAGGGTTATTGGGCGGTGAAGCCACCGTCGATGACGAGTTCGCTGCCGGTCATGAAGGATGACTCGTCGGAGGCGAGGAAGAGTGCGCCGTAGGCGACTTCGATGGGTTCAGCGAAGCGGCCGAGGGGGATGAGACGGTCCCAGTCTTCGTCGGAGCGGGTGTCGCCGGCCATCATGTCGGTGTTGATTACGCCGGGATGGATGGAGTTTACGCGGATGTTCTGCTGGGAGTACTGGATGGCGACGTTCTTGGTGAGGAGGCGGACGGCTCCCTTGGAGGCGTTGTAGGCGGGGTAGCCGAGGGAGACGATGCCGGATATGGAGGAGATGTTGATGATGGAGCCGCCGCCGGCGTTGCGCATGGCGGGGACGGCGAGCTTCATGCCGAGGAAGACGCCCTTGGCGTTGACGTTCATGGTGCTGTCCCAGCCGTTGTCTGTGCTTTCCTCCAGCTCCTCGCGGACGAGGATGCCGGCGTTGTTTACGAGGACGTTGAGCTTGCCGAAGCGCTGAACGGCAGCGTCGACGGCGTCGCGCCAGCTATCTTCGCTGGTGACGTCGAGGGGGACGAAGAGGGCCTGACCGCCGGTGTCGTTTATTTCGTCGGAGACTTCTTGTCCCTGCTGATGGAGGACGTCGCCTAGGACGACGTGGGCGCCTTCTTTGGCGAAGAGTCGGGCTTCGGTGGCGCCCATGCCGCGGGCGGCGCCGGAGATGAGGGCAACTTTGCCTTTCAGGCGCATGATTTTTCTCCTATGGATTGGATTGGGGACATTATAGGGTGAATGGGGTATGGGTGGGTAGTGGGGAGTTGTCTGTGTCGGTGGGGAGGGGAATTGTCGCAGTGAGATGTGGTATTGAGAACGAGTGGGGAAACGAGTCACTCGTTTCGGGGGTACCAGGCGTGGGGTTGACTCGTTTTGGAAAACGAGTATCGGGAAATGTGGGTCGCGGTAGGCGTGGATTCGGATGATTTTGACTCGTTTCTCGTTTTTTTCTTTTCTGGCGGATATGCGTGGAGTTGGATTGGTATAGAGTATCATCATGTAGATGGGGAAGGGCTTTTGGACGCCAATGAAGTTTGCGGGGGCATGGGGGGAGGGTATCAGGGGGTGGGGAATTTGGGCAATGGGGAGGTGGCAGTTTGGGGGAGGGGGACATGGGGGAAATGAGTTGGTGTTAGTCAACGAGATTCTTCGACTTCGCTGCGCTACGCTCAGAATGACATGTGGGAAGTATGGCGGGGAATGAATTCCAGCATGCGCGAGGACAACGGGTGGGGGATGGGTCCCCGCATGCGCGAGGACAACGGGAGGGGGAGGGATTCTTGCCCCCCGTTTTCATGGGGGTAGGCAGTGAGCAGGGGGGACGGGGATGGGTCCCCGCATGCGCGAGGACAACGGGAGGGGATGGGCGGTTCACGAACAACCCATTCCAGATGGCTGTCAGGGGGAATTGGGGATGGGTTGGTAGCCCCGTTTTCATGGGGGTAGGCAGTGAGCAGGGGGGACGGGGATGGGTCTCCGCATGCGCGAGGACAACGGAAGGGGGAGGATTGCTGCCCCCCGTTTTCATGGGGGTAGGCTGTGAGCGGAGGGGGAGACGGGGATGGGTCCCCGCATGCGCGAGGACAACGGGTGGGGGAGGATTGCTGCCCCCCGTTTTCATGGGGGTAGGCTGTGAGCAGGGGGGACGGGGATGGGTCCCCGCATGCGCGAGGACAACGGGAAGGGGTGTATTCCCGCCTGCGTCTTTACGAGCGTGGGTTATGAGCGGGAAAACGGGGGGATATAGACATATTTAGTGACTAGTCGTATGATGTGTCCATATTAAGAGTAGGGTGGCGCTTATGAAGCGGATTGGAGCGGCGAAGTTCAAGGAGCAGTGTCTGGCGTTGTTGGACCAGTTGGACGCCGAAGGTCTGGTAATCACCAAGCGGGGTAAGCCGGTGGCGCGGGTGCTTCCTTACGACAGCGGAGAGGCGGACCTCATTGGCAGCTTGCGGCACAAGCTGAAAGTGAAGGGGGACGTTTTCACAACCGGTCTCCGTTGGGATGCGCATGATCAATCTTGATACGCACATCCTCATCTTCGCGCTGAGCGATGAGCTGAGGCCTGACGAGCGGAGTCTGTTGACTCGGAACAGGTGGTCTGTTTCGTCGATTGTTTTGTGGGAGTTGGCGAAGCTGGTGCAGCTGGGCCGGGTGGAGTTGGACCTCGATGACCGGGAAGTGCTGCGAGTGTTGAGCCGAATTCACGTGTGGCGGATCGACCTTGCGGTTGCGTTGGCGTCGACGCGTTTGGATTTCAGGGGCGACCCGGCGGACGAGATCATCGCTGCGACAAGCGTTGTGCATGACGTGCCGTTGGTTACGCGGGATGAGGCGATAAGGGGTTCGGGGCTGGCGCCGTTGGCTTTGTGAGGGGGACTAGGAAGGGGGTTGGGGGGCTTTGGAGCCGTGGATGGAGAATTCGGAGGCTAGTAGCAACCTCGATTGAAGAGTGCCGAAGTCTACCCAGGAAGTTCCTTCCTCACTTTATCAAGCACCTGAATAGCACCCTTAAAGTAGTGCTCGCCCGGTGTGCCCATTATCAAATCATCGTGCTGCCTCATAAAGAAGCTCGTGATTCGCTCATCGATAGTTCTTCGTAGTAGATCGGTGTCAACAAGCCGATTGGACACCATCGCTGCAACCATCTCTGCCATGATGGTCTCCAATGTATCGACTTCCCCCTCTAGAAAATTTACGCGGTTTCGCAAATCCTGGTCCATACTTACCTTCCATTGCCATCATATTGTTTAGCTTTTTTCACATCTACTTCGTTCAGCAACGCCAAGGCTATACTGATGGGTGTATGCAAGGCTTCTATGTTCCTCAAGTCGGAATTATCGGGTTTTTGGAGCCGTGGATAGAGGGTTCAGAAGCCAGGAGGGCGCGTAGGTTGGCTACGGCGGCAACGGCGTCTTCGCCAAGATCCAGCATGTCCCGAACGAGGCGTTCGTCGAGGGCGATGCGGGCCGGGTCAACCGCGCACCGGTAGAAGGGTTGGAATTTGCGGTCGCGGAAGTCGCGCCATATTGCTTGGGCCTCGTCCAGCTGCCACGGCTGGAGTTTGCGAACGTCAAGGGAAGTCATGGTCTCCAACATTCCTTTGTTGCCTCTCCCCCTGCCTGCTTGCGACCTGCTGGAATGGTTGGCGTGGAGCACTATTCCGAGGGTGGAGTTACACCAAGCGGCTAGGACAACTTCAAGCCTTGAGCGCACAAAAGTATCATCTTCATACACTTGTAGGGTGTGCCACGCACTAACTCCCAACGCGCGAACACTGGTGACCGTTGTAATTATTCTCTGCGAATCATATTGAACGTCCGGCGTTATCTGGAGTGTTCCAGCTTGTGACCATATTGGGGAATGGTCACGATTCGGTTGTGGAACAAGCCACGCGTTGGGTTCTGAAACGAGACTTTGATGAATGAAATTCTTGTGGCTCCAGAGGGCGGGGAATTGGGCGTACTCGTTGTATCCGTGGTATCCGTCGAAAACGCCGAGAGAGCCGCGGATTCTGCGGTGTTGAGGTCCAACGTTGCAGACTTCCTTCATGGTAGCCACCGGCACGCGCCCGGCTACGTGGCTGCCGTCTTCCGACCAGATTTCGCCACGTTCCAGGGCGGAGGCGAACTGGCCGGCTAGGGCGCGCTTCCAACGGGAGGCTTTCCAGGAATCCTCATTCACCGGGCCGTCGATAATCTCGCCCCACTGCTCACCACCAATTATAATTGGGCTGCCGCCAACTGGCGGTCCGTCGGAACGAAGCAGAGGCGTTGAAGCCGCTGCGTTCAAAGCTCGAACGAGGGCGAGGGCATCCGTTTCCAGGTAAGCGTTGCGCCAGAGATTGATGAACCTGCCGCGCCCCGAGGGGGGTTCTCCCTCCCTAAGGCGGCGGGCAACTAGCAGAGCCTCTGCTATACCCGTGTCGTAGGACATGGAACGCAGTTTAGGGTCGTGGGAGGAGACTACGAACTCAATCTCATATCTCCCGGCGAGCATCCCACGGACTTCACGCCAGGACTCACCAAAAAGGGCCGTGACGGGAAGCACCAGGGCGACGCGCCCTCCGGGGTTGACGATTCTATCGGCCAAAACTGTAAAGGAGGAAGCATGGCCTGCTATCTGGTTGGCGGGGGTGCCTTTAAGGAGAGCGGAGGTACGTTTGGAAATTGCCTTCTTGGAGATTTCGTCGCCCTCCGGCAGAGAGAACACTTGCGCGATTGCTTCTTCCTTTCCGCCGTCGCTGCCCCTTCTGGTGAAAGGGGGATTACTGATGACGAGGTCAGCATAAGGTCGGTGGACGATGCTTCCCGTTCCCGCGGTGGCTCCCATCTGCTCTTCGGTGGCGGAGAAAAAGGACTGGATTTCAGGAGACGACAGCCATTCTAGAGAGCCAAGATAAACATCCCTGTACTCCTTCCCCTGTAGGTCTTCTTGTATTTCCGAACCCAATCTGAGGGTGTGAAGCTGCATCTGCTCGAATCTCACGGAAGGTGACATTGACGCGAGGGTTGCCGCGGTCAGGTGTATGGCAGCCTGCACAACATCAGCCCCGGTAATCACTTTTTCGACCAGAGCCTGATGGAGAGACGGGTCATCGTATTCATTCTGGGCCGCCGTGGCGTGGTTCTGTACTAGCTGCCGATAGGCGGCCATGAGGAGGGTGCCTGTTCCGCAGGCCGGGTCTACGACCCGCAGCTTGGAGATATTCTTGGTGTCGCTCCAGTCAACGCCGTTCCAGCGGTCCGGGGACAGGGCGAGGCCGGCGAGGAGAGAGGAGGCTGGTATGCTGGTGTAAAAGGCAGCCAGCAGCTTTCTTTCGGCGATGAGGCGATTGAAGATTCTTCCAGCCAGGTCGTGGCGACCGACGGCGCCCATGCCGAGCAGGACAGAGGCAGTGTTGGCGCATTCGCTGAGGACGTCTGATGCTTCAACATCGGAAAGCTCCTGCACCACGTCGCGAGCCATGCCGAAGATGGGATAGTAGTCGATATCGAGGATATTCTCCCATAGCTGAAGGAGCTTCATCTTTGAGAAGCGTCCGTCCAGCCGCGCCGCGCTCACCGGCTGGAAGGCGACTTCGGCGTTGGCCAGTCTCTCCTGAAAGATCATGGCGTTGATGACTACCAGCGAGGCCATGTTGGCCACTTCGTCGCCCGGATCTGCATCGAAAATCTTTGCAACGCGGCCAAGTGTTCCGGGGGAGGAGTAGAGGAGGGAGCCGGCGCGCCTGGCCCCTTCGTCAAGGGCGTCAACGGCTTCGTCGAGGTTGCCGGAGGGAGGGGTCGTTCGACGGATTACATCGCCAAGCTCTATGGGTGTCCCGTTCAACCTTGGGCCGGAGGTCCCGTCGATGCGCCACTCCTGCCAGACAAGGGTGGACGATGCCATACGCTCGAAGAGGCGCTGTTGGCTCGTGATGCGAAGGGCGGCAGGAACAGTCACGGCGAAGGCGTTCTGAATCTTTCGGCCGTCTATCTCCATGCCAAAGCGGGAGAGAGCATCGGCTTCGACGGTTGAGGCGGGCTCAAACTCCGTTTCGACGATAATTGGGCCCTGGGGTAGACGGATGAGAATGTCCGGCTGAGGGCCGCCTTGGAGTGTTTCGGCTACGGCATTCAAACCGCAACGTTCGCGAAGGAGACGGGCCAGCGTGATATTGAGGACGCTTTCGTGGCTGCGGTCCTTGGCAAAGGCGGTTGTCATGGCGAAAGTGTATCACGTTGGGGTGGATGTGGTGGACGGGTGGGGGGTGATGTGGGAGTATGGGGGTGTTTACTTGGTATCGGGTAAGGAGGAGAGGATGGTTAAGATGTCGGCTGGTCAGTGGGTGGTGGAGGTGCTGAGGTCGCAGGGGGTGCGGTATGTGTATGGGGTGGTTGGGTCTGCGTTTCTGGAAATTATGGACGCGATGTATGGGTTGGAGGACATTGAGTTCGTGGGGACGCGTCACGAGCAGGGGGCGGCGTTCATGGCGCTGGGGTACGCCCACGCCACGGGCAAGCCGGGGGTGTGCCTGGTGACGAACGGGCCGGGGGCTACGAACCTGGTGACGGGGGTGGCGGGGGCCTATGTTACGCACGCGCCGATGGTGGCCATGATCGGCGGGATATCGCAGGACCACATGGGTCGGGGGTCGTTTCAGGAGGTGGACCACGTTGGGGTGTTTCGTCCTGTGGCGAAAGCGTCGGTGATGACGCCGAACGCAGGCCGGATACCGGACACGCTGCTGCACGCCTTTCGGGTGGCCACGTCGGGCAAGATGGGGCCGGTGGTGGTGGACATTCCGCGGGATATTCAGAACGACACGGAGGTAGAGGCGGACGAGGGGATGCTGGGTCCGGTTCGTCAGACGCAAGCGGTGGCGGGGGACCCTGCGCTGCTGCGTCGAGCCGCCGAAGTTTTGCGAGCCGCCAAGTTTCCCGTGATAGTGGTAGGCGGGGGGGTGAAGTGGGGCCGGGCCCACGAGGAGGTCTGCGCTCTGGCGGAGGCGCTGTCGGCGCCGATGGTGGCTTCGTACGGTCGGGTCGACTCGGTGCCGAACGATGAGAGGCTGTACGTGGGGATGCTGGGTCGGGCGGGGGCGCCGGAAGCGGCGGAGGTGATGCGGCAGGCGGACGCGGTGCTGGCGTTGGGGACGCGTCTATCGCACTTTACGACGTTCTATGACCACAGATTCTTGCCGCGGGATGCCAAGATTGTGCAGGTGGAGATTGACGAGGAGGAGTTGGGGAGGAATTTCCCGGTGGAGGTGGGAATTCTGGGAGACGTTGGGGCAGCGTCGAAGGCGTTGCTGGAGTTGGTGCGCGAGGTGGGGGCGCCGCCGGGGGGAGAGGCGCGATTAGGGGTGGCTGCTAGTCTGCGGCGGCAGCGTCGGGAGCGGCTGGATGCGGAGCGGCCTCGGCCCGGAAAAGTGCTGAAGCCGCAGGAGGTCTACCACGTGCTGCGTCGGATATATCCTCCCGACGCGCTGACGGTGATAGAGGCGGGGGCTGCGTCCGGGTACGCCTACGACAGGCTTGATTTCGGGAGGCCGTATAGTTTAACGAGCCCTTTGGACCTGGGGTGTATCGGCATCAGCTATCCGATGGCGTTGGGGGTGAAGATGGCGTGTCCTGACAGGCCGGTGATAAGCATCAACGGGGACGGGGGATTTCTGATGAACGTGCAGGAGTTGGAGACGGCGGTGAGGTGGAACATCCCGGTGGTGGCGGTGGTGATGAACAACAACTCGTGGGGGTCGGAGAAGGCGTACCAGAAGTTCTTCTACGGGGAGAGGTATATTGAGGCGGACATAACGAACCCACGGCTGGACAAGTTGATGGAGCTGTTTGGCGGGAAAGGGTTCTATGCGACGGATGAGCGTGAATTGACGGAGGCTATGAGGGAGGCGGTGGCGTCGGGCGGGCCAACGCTGATTGAGGTGCCGGTTGACCCGGATGAACTGCCGTATCCGGCGCGGGCTGCGGATGTGTTGAAGGATAAGAAGCCTACGGAGAGGTAGGGGGGCGTGGGGGGTTAGGAGGGGTTGTTTAGGGACGGTGGGGGCTCGTTGAAGGGGTGGCCTGCCGCTTCTGCCGTGAGCCTGCGATGGTTCCAGTCTTGCCAGACTTGCCAAGCTTCCGCCTTGCCTTCAGTCTTCCCCCTTTCCGCGCCTTCCTTAAAGCCTACCGCTTTTCCGGCCTCGTATCTTTTTCTCAGATATCTTTCTACTAGCATATCTCCACCGGGCAAACGGCGAACTTTACTTGCGGTGATTCAATTCAGGAGGAGGCTCATTGAACTGCGCACCGGCCGCTTCTGCCGTGAGGCGACGTTCGTTCCAGTCTTGCCAGACTTCCCACGCCTGCGCTACTCCTCTTTCTTCGCCTTCCTTAAGGCCTTCGGCTTTTCCGGCCTCGTATCTTCTTCTTAAGTATCTTTCTGCCAGCATTTCGACTCCCTCCACTGCGACGACGGTGTTTACCGCGCCAACGAATCCTAATGGGGCCATTCCCATGAGAATTGCTAACATCGCAGTTATAGCATCCGTGGGAATGGCTGTCACTTCATGGTACGCCAGAAATCCAGAAAAGGTAAGAAATTGGATAAGGAAAACGATTAGGAATCGGCCTTCCCGCGTTTTGCCTACCTCAAGCATGAATCATTCCTTCCGCTAATGCGTTCTGGAGGGAATGATTACACACTTCCGTGGGTTCTGTCTACTGTAACTACCTTAACTGTAGGGTGGGTTCGATGGCGGATGCCGAGAATGGCAGTTTACGTGGCGGGGCACGAGTGTACAATCCGGATGACAAGAAGCTCTAACGAGGCTTACACGAAGCTAAGTATGAGATAGTCAAGCAATTCCCTGGCCAAGGAGGCTTGCTTGTGTCTATCTCAACCATCCCTCTCAAGAAACGCGTCGCCCTTATTACCGGCGTAAGCCGACTGAAAAGCATCGGCTTTGCAGTGGCGCTAAGGCTAGTATCTATGGGCGCTGATCTGTTCATTCACTCCTATGTTGCCTATGATTCGGATCTTCCACTGGGACGCGAGTCCAACGAACAAGAGGAAGTAGTCGCTCGGCTAAAGGAGCATGGTAGTCGAGTCGAGCACATGGACATTGATTTTGCGGAAGAAGATGCTCCAGCCCGTGTTATGACAAAAGCAACGAAGTGTTTCGATCATATCGACATACTGATAGTCAACCACGCACATAGTGCATTCCAACCTTTGGATTCGTTAACTGCAGAATGTATTGATCAGCATTTGGCCGTTAATGTTCGTGCCACTCTGCTTCTCATAAAAGAGTTCGCGTCACAGCATGATCAGAGACCAGGAGGACGCATTGTGATGCTGATATCAGGCCAGCACAAAGACTCGATGGGGTCGATGTTGGCCTATGGCGCTTCGAAAGGCGCTCTGCACCAGATCACTATGTCTCTATCTGACGAGCTTGTGGAGCAGGGAATAACTGCTAACGCAGTTAACCCAGGCGCTACAGACACCGGATGGGCAGGGCCAGACATACATAAGCGAATTCTGAAAAGAATGCCTCTAGGCCGTTGGAGTCAGCCAGACGACGCAGCTCGGCTCATAGCTTGGCTTAACACCTATGACGCTCGATGGATCACGGGCCAGGTGATTGACTCAGAGGGAGGAATTCGCCAGCGACCCTGGTGAACATTCACGCCGGGTTTATCGCTGAAAACATGGAGCGGGCTGCGGACGTGTTGAAGGATAAGAAGCCTACGGAGAGGTAGGGGGGCGTGGGGGGTTAGGTGGGGTTGTTGAGGGTGGGTGTGGGCTCGTTGAAGGGCTGGCCGGCCTTTTCTGCGTCCATGCGGCGCTGGTTCCATGCTTCCCAAACCTTCCATGCTTCCACAGTGCCTTTCTCCTCGCCTTCCTTCAACCCAGCTTCGTACCTTTTCTTCAAGTATCTCTCTGCCAGCATGCTTACCCTACGCTAACGGAGGAGTTCACTTGCGGTTGTTCAGGGTGGGTGGGGGTTCGTTGAAGGGCTGGCTGGCCTTTTCTGCCGCGAGCCGCCGGTGGTTCCACGCCTCCCATGCTTCCCACGCCAGCGCTTCGCCTTCCTTAAGGCCAGCCTCGTATCTTCTTCTCAAGTATCTTTCTGCCAGCATTTCGCCTCCCTCCACTGCGACGACGGTGTTTACCGCGCTTAGGAATCCTAATGGGGCCATTCCCATGAGAATTGCCAACATTGTACTTATAGCATCTGTCGGGATGGCTGTCACTTCATGGTACGCCAGAAATCCAGAAAAGGTAAGAAATTGGAGAAGGAAAACGATAAGGAATCGACCTTCCCGCGTCTTGCCTACCTCAAGCATGAATCATTCCTTCCGCTAATGCGTTCTGAAGGAAATGATTGCACACTTCCGTGGGTTCTGTCTACTGAGACTACCTTAACCGGGGGTTGAGTTGTTAAGGGCCAACTCGGTTACTTCTTTGACGGCGCGTTCGAGGTCTACGTTGACTACTACGGGGTGGTTGTGACGGCGGGCCATTACAAGGAGCTGGTCTTGCAGGATCACGAGGCGTTCAAGGTCCCACTGCGAGAGGTGTCGATTCTGATGGTTGGGGCTCAAGGCTCTGGCTTTGAGTTCTTCTCGATTGGGGACGTCGAGGACGCAGAGGAGGTCTACGCCGAACTCCTCCGGGTCGATGATACCCGGGATGAAGTGGCTGCCCTCCATGATGAGGCCGATGCCTTCTCTGCGAGCCCGTGCGAGGCAGGTGGCTATGACGGGCCGGAGCAGGTCGGTTTGGGCTATGGTGCCCTGGATGACGTATTCGTCGGGACGCAGGGTAGCGGGGTCGAGGAGTTCGTAGGCGTCGAAGGCGTGGCGACGGAGCAGGCGGGACTGGTGGGGCGGGAGGTAGGGGTCTATGGCGGCGCGCAGGAAACCGGTGCTGATGTGGTGGGTGAGGCCGAGGTGTCCAAGGAGGGCGTTGCCGAGGGTGGTCTTTCCCACACCCGGAACTCCGGCGAGCAGGATAATGAGGGACTTGGTGGGTTTGGAAGGGGTGAGGAGGGCTGAGGGAGCGGTTGTGGGAGACTCGGTGAGTAAATTCGCGACGGGCACTAGAGAAACTCTCCTAACATTGCCGGTGTTTGCGATTTGTGAGTTTAGACAGGACGCTCGAGCATGTCAACGGAAATTTTGGAGACGTGGAGGCGTTGACAGCATCGGGACGGATTGCGAGTGGAGGGGCGTCGTGTTCATTCAGCCCCGGGGTTGTTGATCGGGAAATTGTAGCGGGAGCGGAGGACGCGCTTGAGGACCTTGCCCATGGGGTTCTTGGGGATCTCCGTCACGAATACGACTGACTCCGGGCGCTTGAAGCTGGCCAGGCGGTAGTGGCAATGCTGAATGAGATCTTCGGGAGTTGGGGGGTGGCTGGGTCTGGGGACGACGATGGCGCGGACACGCTCACCCCAATTGATGTCGGGGACACCGATTACGGCGGCTTCTTGGACGCCGGGATGGGAAAGGAGCGCGTCTTCCACCTCTTGGGGGGAAATCATCTCGCCGCCGCGTTTGATGAAGTCCTTGGAGCGTCCTGACAGATAGAGGTAGCCGTCCTCGTCGAGATAGCCGCGGTCGCCAGTGAGGAGCCAATCGTCGTGAAAGGCGCTGCGGGTGGCCTGCTCGTCGCCCCAATAGCCGGACATGAGGCGGGAGCCGCGGGCGGCGACTTCGCCCTCCTGTCCTTGAGGGAGGGGAGCGCCGTTTTCGTCGAGGATGGCGATTTCAACGTCGTCCAAGGCCCTGCCGACGGAGGTCAGACGACGCAGCCGTTTTTTGACCTCCTCCGGGTCCCCTTCCAACACGTGATCTTCAGGGGATAGCATGGTGATGGTGGAGGCGGTTTCGGTCTGTCCGAAGGCGTTGATGAACCGGGCGTGAGGGAGGAGTTGGATGGCCTTTCGGATGACTTCGGGAGGCATGGGGGCGGCCCCGTAGCTGATGACGCGTAGGCTGGAGAGGTCGTAATCGGGGAATTGGGGGTGGTCGAGGACCTGCTTGAGCATGGTGGGAACCATACCTGCGCGGTGGGCCTTTTCGCGTTGAACCAGTTCCATCCACTGCTGGGCCTCGAACTGGCGGGCAAGGAGGAGGGTGCGGCCTCCGTAGATGGCGGCGAGGGCCGATTGGATGCCGGCGACGTGGTACATAGGCAGAGAGAGGAGGTTCCGTTCTTCGATATCCGGGTCGGCGGGGCTGACGCTGGAGAGCATGTAGGAACTGAAGCTCTGGTGGGTGAGTTTCACTGCCTTGGGTGTTCCGGTGGTGCCGGAGGTGAAGAGGAGGAGGGTTGTGGCGTCGTCGTCGGAGGAGGGGTAGTGGAATTCATCGGAGGGGGCGGAAGAGATGAGGTCGTCGAAGAAGAGCCAGTCGTGGGAGGGGCGTTGCTCCAGGGCTATGACGTGTCGGAGGGACGGGGAGTCTTGGATGATGGAATCCACTAGGTCCTGATATCGACGGCCCACGATGAAAAGGGTGGGGTCGCAGAGTTGGAGCATCTGAGAAACTTCTTGGGCGCGGGCGCGATAATTGAGGGGGACGAAGATGGCGTCGAGTTGGGCGCATGCGAGATAGGTCTGGATGAGTTCCGGGGTGTTGACGTCCATGAAGGCGACGCGCTGGCCGGGTTGGAGGCCCAGATTCGAGAGGGCGTTGGCGAGGCGGTTGACTTGCTGTTGGAGCTGGTGAAAGGTGAGGCGGCGGCCTTCGAAGACGATGGCCGCTCGGTCGGGCACAATGGCGCTGGCGATGGTGAGGAATTCCAGGGTGTTCATGGTGTTGGGCGAGGCTATTATAACCCTTTGGGAGGGTGTGGGGTATTAGTCCCAGGACAACGAGATTCTTCGCTGCGCTCAGAATGACATGTGGGGGCGTTCAGAATGAGATGTGGGGATTACTAGGGGGTGGTGGGAGAGGGGGAGGTATTAAGCGCGGAACGGCGGGATTCCTCGCGGGGCTTCAGAAGGACATCCAACAGAGTGGGAAAGAGCGCTTACGAGGGACGCCCCCTACTAGGAAGGCGGGGTGGGAGGAGGGCTGTGGTGATGGGCGAGGTTTAATGCCAGGCGAGTTTCCAGATGCAGGGCTTGGGGGAGGGGCATTTGGGAGCCGTGGTTGATGGCTTGCTTGAGGGCCTTTACTGCTTGGACGTCGAGGGACGCGAGGCTGTGGGCGAGGGCGAGGGCGTCTTGATTCAATCTTTCCGGAGGTGTGAGCCGGGTGACGAGGCCGTACTTGAGGGCCTCTTGGGCGGTGATGGACTGTCCAGTTAGAAGGAGGTGAAGGGCTTTGGAGAGGGCGATGGTTCGAGGCAGGGTTTGGGTGCCTCCAGCGGCGGGGATGAGTCCAAGGTTCGCTTCGGGCATTCTGAAGGAGGCGTCGGTGGACGCAAGGCGGAGGTCGCATAGGAGGGCCATTTCCAGGCCGGAGCCGATGCAGTGGCCATGGATGGCGGCAACGAGGGGTTTGTCCAGGTCGAGGAAGAGGCCCCAGAGGTCGCGGCTCCAGCGGGCGTCCCGGGCGGCGACGACTGACGGGGCTGTCCCGAATTCCGTGAGGTCTGCGCCGGCGCAGAAGCTTTTGCCCGCGCCGGAGATGAGGAGCGCGCGTATATCGGAGTCGTCGCGGGCGGCTTCCAGGGCCTGGTAGAGACCGTCTCGCATGGTGGTGTTGAAGGCGTTGTGGACATGGGGGCGGTTGAGCTGGATTTCGGCGACGGGTCCGAGCTTGTTGTAGATGATGGTTTGGGAGGGGGGCATTTTTGTTGCTTGTGTGTCGGGATGGCGGTTTAGGGGAATGCCGGTTGAATTGGCGTTAGGGCGACGAGATTCTTCTCTGCGCTTGGCTCTGTTTAGAAATACACAAGGAGGGCCGAGGGCGGCTTATGTGGAATGGGCTGGGGGTCTGTGCCTTGGGACTTTTGGTCAAGGCTCGCCAATGCCGCAATGGGGCAGCAGTTCAGCGAAAGTCAGGGAGAAACCATTTGGTATCGTGGTTGGAGGAATCTGCTTGGATGGCTTCTCCGCGTTGAAAGATTTCTTGGTGATGGGGGTTTCCGCGATTGTCATTGGGCGATCGTAATAGAAGACACGCGTCTCTTGATCTACCCAATCTTTCTTCCCTTTCTCATTCTTTCGCTCGTTCTCGCCCCTCTTACGAAGTTCCTGAAAACCGTGGTCCCATCGTTTTCGGTGCTCCTCGCTTGGCGGGTCTACACCAATATGCTCCTTCGACGCGAGTATGACTACTTCGGAATATAATACGCGGCTCATCATAGAAATACCGGGATTTGTGGACTTGATTTTATTTCTATCTCTTTTGGTGAAATAGGGTGCAAAGTATAGGGGAGCTTTCTTGTCCTTAGGGTCGGTCACATAGACCCATCCGTTTCTGAAGATTCCTTCGTTCTCATAGTTTACGTCTTGAATGTGAATCTCGGCATCGTGGTAGCCCATATCGTAGCCTCCCTTGATAAATCGGTTGAATTCATTGTAAAGAAATCGAGAAACTTCCGAGCCATCGGAAGGCTTGTGGTTGAGGGCGAGCTTGATTACTTCATGCCATTGCACATTCTTGAAGCAGATTCGCTTACCTCGGAGTCTCGAGAGAATCTCTTCATGCGTCGCTTCTGACATTTTGACCTGAGTGAGGGCAACCACCCACCGTTTGTCGTATTGCTTCCAAAGGCAGGATTCAGTGGCGTACTTGGTGATTTGATCGACAGTGGGCAGAGCAGTTCCGATCTTGGCTTCCAGGACTATGCGAGTCTTTCCGTATTCGATGACGATGTCTCTTCGCCCGAACCCCTTGCCGGTAACTTCCTGAAGGTGTACGAGATACCCGTCCTTGAGGCCTCTACGGCTGCGAATTCCGAGAAGTTTAAGCAGTTTGCTGCAGAGTGCAACATCATGGGCAAGCAAGTATCCTAGGGCGTAGGTGAGAGCGTCTTCATCACTGCCCACCAAGCGGAAAATGCTTTGGACTGCGGTCGTCGGACCTTGGTACTTTTTACCGATGTACAGTGGCATGGCTGTTGCGAGTATGCCAGCCTCAAGGGGGTTCAGCCAATGACGTTGACGGAAGCCATGGCCGAGTTCGCTTTCTCAGTTGGGCACAATGACGTGCCTGAAGAGGTTGAGAGGGTCGCGAGGACGTTTTTGGCCGATACGGTGGCTTGCATGATAGGGGCTTATGATAGCGAGCCAGCCAGGGTGCTACGTAGCTGGGTCGTTGAGAGAGGGAGTGCGGGTGAGTCTACAATCGTAGGCAGCCGCTATCGAGTGGCTACGGATAAAGCCGCCCTGGTGAACGGTACAATGGTGCGTTATCTCGACGCCAACGACATCATGCTGGAACCGGGAGGTAGGGGAGGCCACTTCAGCGACGCGACTCCCAGTCTCTTGGCGATGGCGGAGAAGCATGGCCGTTCAGCCGACGAGTTTGTGACCTGCGTGGTCGCTTCTTATGAATTGCAGGCCGCACTTAACCGGGTGTTTCCGTTCATGTCGCGGGGCTTTCACGCTCTTACGCAGGTTACCTGGGCGGCCCCGATTCTGTTGGTCCGGCTGGCGGGTGGTACTCGGGCACAGGCGGTTCATGCGGCCGGACTCTCGGGAGCGACCGGTATGGTGCTCAACACGTGGCTCAAACCGTCTCGAAACATTCCCTGGATAAAGGCGGTATCGGTAGGGATGGCGGGTCAGCGTGCGGTTGAGTCAGCGGAGATGGCTTTGCTTGGTGTAACCGCGTCCGAGGACGCCCTGGAGTCTGCGATAGAGGCCCTCGGCCCCACTACCGCTGAGGACATAGACATGAATGGGATGTCTCATCTCGGGGATGAGTGGTACACGCCCCGGAACATCATCAAAGCCTATCCGTCGCAGATCTACACGCAGGCAGCGGTAGAAGCATCGATTGAGCTTCACCGTCGAGGAGTCCGGCATGGGCAAGTCAAGCGGATAACGCTCTATGGCCACCGTAATGTGGCGGCGGGTGTTCAGGGATCTGCGGAGGCTTTCAGGCCCACGGGTAGAGAGTCAGCGGACCACAGCACGCCGTATGTGATGTCGATGGCGCTGATGCGAGGGGAGTTGACGCGACGAGAATTCGAGGACGCTCCGTGGACACGAGTAGACGTACAGGAGTTGATGCAGAAAATCGAACTTGTCTGCGAAAGGGAGCGAGACGAAGCCTACATGGAAAGGGGGGCGCTGGGGGTTAGAGTGGAGGCTGAATTGGCGGATGGTCGGACCGAGACCGTCGAGATTCATCAGCCACGAGGTCATCCGGATGCGCCTTTTGGGGAGGAAGATCTGATGCGGAAGATAACGTGGTTGGTGGAGGACGTGGCGGTTCCGAGGACAGCTCGACGTTTGATTGAGTTATGCAATGGCATGTCCACGAGGGGAGACCTGACCTCGTTGATTGAATCGTGCGAGGTCGTGTAGATCTGGCGCCTTCCGGCTGTAGTTAGGTGAGTGGGGACGGGAGAGTGGGATGGGGGTGGGTTTTTTCATACGCGAGGACGGGCGGGGGCACCCCCATCCTAACCTTCCCCCCTCAAGGGGGAAGGGAAAGAAGGGAGTGGGTTCCCGCCTCTGGAGACCCTTGCACGACTACCGAAACGAATTTAGATAGCGGTGTGGGGCGATTCTTGACGTGGCCAAATGATGCGATTCTGGATTCCGGCTTTCGCCGGAATGACATACGGGGGGCGGGCGGTTCGCGAGATGGCGACGGGGGGGATGGGTTTTTTCATGCGCGAGGACAACGGGGGGCACCCCCATCCTAACCTTCCCCCCTGAAGGGGGAAGGGAAAGAGGGGAGGGGATTCGTTCTCTTCTGTGGTGGAATCGAATGAGAGGGAGGGATGGGGTCAGGGCATGCGCGAGGACAATGGGAGGGGGTTAGGAGATCCAGCAGGTGGAGGCGCCGTCGCGCTTTTCGACTTCGATGCGGACGGGGAAGTAGTCTTTTAGCTCGTCTAGGTGGGTGATGACGATGATGCACTTGAAGTCCTGCTCTAGGGTGGATAGTACGTCGAGGATTTGCTCCCGGCCGGCGGAGTCCTGGGTTCCGAACCCTTCGTCGATGAAGAGGGTTGGAAGGGGCGCGCCGCTGCGGTTGGCGAGGACCTTAGAGAGGGCGATGCGGAGGGCGAGGTTGATGCGGAAGGACTCGCCGCCGCTGAACATTTCGTAGCTTCGGTGGCCTAGTTCGTCGCTGACTTTGATTTCGAGGGTTTCGGCGAACTGGCCCTTGCGAGACTGGAGGGGGCGCTGGCTTTCCAGCTTGACGTGCATGCGTCCCTCGGTCATACGGGCGAGGAGATGGTTGGCTTCCGCCTCGATTTGGGGAAGGATTGTGTCTATGAGGAGGGCCTGAACGCCTTCGCGTCCGAAGGCCACCCGCAACTCTTCGTAGATGGCCTGCTCCTCCCGAATGCGGCGTAGTTCTCGGGTCTGCTGCGTTATCTGCCGCTCAAGCTCCTCTACGCGTTGGAGGCTTCCCTGGAGTTGCCCCCGCCGGGCTATCAGGGTTTTTTGCACGGATTCCAGTTTGAGGATGTCTGTCGATAGACGTGATAGTTGGGGCTTGCTTTCGGCGAGGCGGGTACGTTCGCTCTCAAGGGAGGAGAGGGATTCGCGCATGCGACGGAGCTGGTCTTGGCGGTCTTGGGCCGCCTGCCGAGCTTGGGCAAGGGTTTTTTGTTCCTGGGGGAGATGCTGCGTCGCTTCCGATAGCTGTTGGAGGAGGAGTTGGAATTTTTGGAGTCCCTGAAGTCTTTGGGAGAGTTTGTCGTGGCGTTGGGGGGAGTAACTGAGGGCCTGCAGGGAAGCTTGGGCGGATTTTAGGTCGGCCCGATGGTCGGGGGCGAATTGTTCGTTCTGTATGGTGTGTTCCAGCCGCTGGAGTTCTTTCCGCGCTAATTGGGCTTTCTCAGTGGCGTTGTGGGATTCGTCGAGCTGCCGCTCGAGGATGACGGTCTGGCGCTGGGCTTGCTGCATTCGACGCTGGAGGGTTTTTTGTTTCTCGCGCAGCTGGTGGGTAAGGCGTTTCTGGCGAGATTCCAGGTCAGTGAGGGAGTGCTGGTTTTGGGCGTATTCCTGTCGCTTCTGGCGAATTTCATTGTCGTAGCTGGCGGCAAGGCGATGGCAGCCTTCTTCGCCTAGAGAGGTGTCGCAGAGGGGGCAGCGGGCGTCCTGGTGGGAGGCGTCGAGGAGCTTGAGTTTGTCGGCTAGCTGTTTTCCTTCGGCGAGCAGGCGTTCCTGGGTTTCGGACAAAGCGTGGGATTGGACGGTCAGGTCTTGGAGGCGGGCGTTTTCTTGTTCGAGGGACTTCTCGTCGTTGGAAAGGACTTCCAGGGAGTTGGCGGTTTCTGAGAGACGGCGTTGGAGATCCGGGGATTTCCGGGCGGTGGGTTCCAACTCTCTCTCGAGAAGGCGGATTTGGGAGTGGCGCTGCTCTTCCAGGCGGGCCTTGGACTGAGCGATAGCTTGTTGGAGGGAATGGATTTTTCGGTTGAGGTCGTCGGACTGGGCGCGGGCAGCGTTGAGCCGGTCGTTCTCTTGGAGGGCCTGTTGGTACTGGGCGAACCCTTCTTCGATGGACGGCTGGCGGTCGATGAGACTTTGATAGCCTTCGATGCGGGTGGAACGCTGTCGGGCTTCGGCTTCGTATTGGGATATTTCGGTTTGCAGCCGGGGCATCTGGCGGCGGATGTCTTCCGCTTCGGCAGCCCTGCGCTCCAAGTCCTGAATCTCTAGGCGGAGATCCTGGGCTCTTAGGGTTTTTTGCTTCAGGTCTAGTGAGAGGTTTTCCAGGTCGTGGACGACGGCTTCCAGTTCGCTCGCAAGCTGGTCCTTGGCGGCGGTCTCCTGGCGCATGAAGCGGAGGGTGCCTTCGAGTCCATCGCCGCGGCGTGCGCTGTCGGAGGCCTTGTCGCGGCTGCGGCGCTGGAGGTCGTTGAATCGCTCAAGTCCGAGGATCTTGCCGAGCACTTCCTTGCGCTCGGCAGGGGTCTTGTTGGTGAATTCGTCGGCGCGGCCTTGGATGAGGAAGGCGCTGTTGATGAAGGTGTCGTAGTCCATGCCGATGATGCGGTTTATCTTGGACTGGGACTCACGGATGCTGTTGCCGGTGATTGGATGAAAGCCGGCGGGGCCTTTCAACTGAAGCTCCAAGCTGCTGCCGCGGGGGCTGCGAAAGCGGCGGATGACGCGGTAGTGGGCGTCGGCGGCCTGGAACTCCAAATCGACGTGCATGTTGGTGCGTCCGTGGTGCAGGAGGTCGCTGTGGCTGCTACCCCGAGCCTTGCCCCAGAGGGCCCAGGTTATGGCGTCGAGGAGAGCGGACTTTCCGTGGCCGTTTCCACCACAAAGGCAGGCGACGCGGATGCCGGTGAGGTCGAGGGTGGGGACATCGTCGCGGTAGCAGAGGAAGTTTTGGAGGGTTAGCTTGAGGGGAATCATGGGGCGGGGGTATTTTAGCACAGGGGTGGGGTGGGGGAGTTGGGTTGGGAAGCGGGCAGGTTTGAAACCTGCCCCTACAGGGGAGGGGCTGAGCGTAGGAACGTGAGAAAGATGGATTCCTGTCTCCGGAGACCTTTGAACAACTACCGAAACGCATTCATATAGTGGTGTGGGACGACTCTTGCCATAGCTAAATCATGGGATTCTGGATTCCGGCCTTCGCCGGAATGACGGTTAAGCAAAGGTCTCGCTCCGCGGGAAAACGGAGGGGGATCTGCGCGGGAACAACGGAGTGGTGCGCTGGAATAACGGTTGGATTGGGGGGGACGGGCGGTTCGGGAATCGCCCTACGGGAGAAGGGAGAGGGTGCCCGGCGACGAGATTCCTCGGCTCCGCTTCGCTGCGCTCGGAATGATATGTTGTTAGGGGGAATGAGGGATGGGTCCCCGTATCCGCGAGGACAACGGAAGGGGGACGGGCGGTTCGCGAACCGCCACTAGGGGGGAGAATGTTGTCGGGTACGAGAGTCACTCCCATCCCCCCGTCTTCACGAGGGCAGGCTCTAACCTTCCCCCATCATGGAGGAAGGGATTTGTAGGCTCGGAACGGACGATTGTCATTGTAATGACATCTTGGGAATGAGGGATGGGTCCCCGCATCCGCGAGGACAACGGGAGGGGGATCTGGGCGGGGAAAACGGGTGGGGTGCGTTGGAATAACGGTTGGGTTGGGGGGGCGGGCGGTTCGCGGAGCATGTTTCATAAGTCGGATCTCTCCGAGAATTGGGCCTTCTGGATTCCTGCTTTCGTAGAAAGGACGAACCTTGGAGCCATATTCCATGTTCTCCCTCGGGAAGTCGTCGAAAAGCGTCTTAAAATGCTTGGCATATATCATGGGTGAGGACTTATGAAACAGGCTCCGCGAACCGCCCCTACGGGAGAGAATGATGTCGGGCACGGGGTTCACCCCCATCCCCCGTCTTTACGGGGGTGGGCGCTTCGCTGGAAAACGGGAGTGGTGCGCTGGAATAACGGTTGGGTTGGGGGGACGGGTGGTTCGCGAACCGCCCCTACGGGAGGAGGGAGAGGGTGCCCGGTGGCGAGATTCCTTGACTCCGGTTTGCTGCGCTCGGAATGATATGTTGTTAGGGGGAATGAGGGATGGGTCCCCGCATCCGCGAGGACAACGGAAGGGGGACGGGCGGTTCGCGAACCGCCACTAGGGGGGAGAATGTTGTCGGGTACGAGAGTCACCCCCATCCCCCCGTCTTCACGAGGGTAGGCTCTAACCTTCCCCCATGATGGGGGGAGGGATTTGTAGGGGCGGAACGGGCTGTTTTCATTGTGATGACATTTGGGTAAGGAGGGATGGGTCCCCGCATACGCGAGGACACGAGGGGGGAGGGGGTGTGCTAAAATTGGAGGCGATATGTTTGAATCACTGACGGACAAGCTAACGGGAGTTCTAGACCGACTTACGAACCGGGGCAGGCTCTCGGAGAGGGACGTGGACGAGGCTCTGAGGGAGGTGCGGCTGGCGCTGCTGGGGGCGGACGTGAATTTCCGGGTGGCGCGGGAGTTTGTGGCGCGGGTGCGGGAGCGGTCGGTTGGCCGGGAGGTGCTGGAGTCGATAACGCCCGGCCAGCAGGTGGTGAAGATTGTCCACGAGGAGCTGACGTCCGTCCTGAGCGCAGGGGAGCATAAACTGACGGCTTCCAGTCGAATGCCAACGACGCTGATGCTGGTGGGACTGCAGGGTTCGGGGAAGACTACGACGGCGGCAAAGCTGGCGGCACACCTGCGGCGAGATGGACAGAGTTCGCTGCTGGTAGCAGCGGACCTACGTCGGGCGGCGGCGGTGCAGCAGCTGGTGTCGTTGGGGAAGCAGATGGCAATTCCCGTATACAGCCACGAATCGCCGAAGGATGCGGTGGAGGCCGCTTCGGCGGGGGTGGAACGGGCGACGGAGCTGGGGAGTCAGTGGGTCATCGTGGACACGGGGGGGCGTTTGCACGTGGATGAGGAGATGATGGAGGAGTTGGAGGAGGTGCATCGTCGCATTTCGCCCCACGAAGTGATTTTGGTGCTGGACGCGATGACGGGGCAGGACGCGGTGCAGGCGGCGGAGGAGTTTCACCGTCGGGTGCCGTTGACGGGGATTATTCTGACGAAGCTGGACGGCGACGCCCGGGGCGGCGCGGCGCTTTCGGTGACCAAGGTCACGGGGATACCGATCAAGTTCCTGGGAATGGGGGAGCGGGTGGACGCGCTGGACCCCTTCTATCCGGACAGGCTGGCGTCGCGGATTTTGGGGATGGGGGACGTGCTGAGCCTTGTGGAGAAGGCGCAGCAGGTGGTGGACAAGGACCGGGCGAAGGAGATGGAGCGGAAGCTGCGGCGGGCGAGCTTCGACCTGGAGGACTTTTTGGAGCAGTTGCAGAGCGTGAAGCGGATGGGGTCTTTGGGGCAGTTCATGGAGATGATTCCGGGGTTTTCCAAGATGAGCAAGCGGCTTCCCGAAGGGGCGATAGACGATGGGGAGTTGAAGAAGGTTGAAGCGATTATCCGGTCTATGACGCCGCAGGAGCGTCGGAGCCCGAACATCATCAACGGGAGCCGGAGACGACGGATTGCGCTGGGGAGTGGAACGAAGCCGCAGGACGTGAATCAGCTGATGAATCAGTTTGGTCAGGTGCAGAAGATGATTCGGCAGATGGCTAGGGGGAAGGGAAGCAGGAGTTTGGAGCAGTTGTTTAGGTAGGGGGTGGGGGTCTTCAGCGGAGGCGAGATTCTTCGCTGCGCTCAGAATGACATCCTAGTAGTAAAGATGGAGGGGTTGGGGAAAGCGAGGGCAGGTTTGAAACCTGCCGCTACGGCGGAAGGGTAATGTATATATAGATACCAAGTCTGAGATGGGCCGCCGCTTTTGGTAGTTTTCCGAAATCTTTTTCTTGGATACTTCGGCTTCTCAACCGACGCAACATTATTGTGGCTTTCGTCCTTTCCGTCGCAATAGCGTCTGGAGTGGAATGGACGATGCCCGTTGCGAGTATCGCAATGTGAGTTCGACGTTGACTGCGTAATAGAACTGCACACCACGATTGAAGAGGAGCTGTCTGAGGACGTTGACACCGGGCCTCTTGGCGACTTGATCGAAGCGATCGCTGTGTGGTTTGACGAATCCTGAGAGGAATGAACGGAATGAGAAGGAAGCCATTAGCCATTGGAGTCGCGATTCTCTTTGTTGCAGTGACGGTTGGAGTAGTGGCGTTGTTGCTGAATGGTCCCGATGGATCCACTCCGGTAAGTGCTGCGGAGGCCTGCAATCTCATGGACACGCCCTATGACGCCCTGCTGACAAGTACGACGCCTTTCGGGGAAACAAGAGCGGAGATTCGATACTCAGGGAGTGACGAGCATATTGTGATGACGACAACTGACCATGAAGGCGTCCTCTTCGGCAAGGGCGAAATGATCATCAAGGACCGCACGATGTACTCCCGCGAAAGCACTCCGGGCAACGCACAGGTCTATGGCGAATGGCTCGTCCATGGCACCGACGTTCCACGTTCATTCTCACTCCCATGTCTCGATCCCAGCAGCTTTGAAGAGGGTGCCTCCGGTTCGTCAGACGAGCCGGACTTTATATCAGAAAGGTTCATTTCGGAGGGACAAGGCGCCATGCGGAGCGAGTACTGGGTCGGTTCCACAGGCCGCCCCACACGAGCCCGCAGGACCCAGTTTCCGCCGGAATATGACGGTGTGACAAATACCGAGACCATCGTAATTGCGTTCACGTACTCGGGCTACGGCGAGGCCAACGTCATTCAGGCGCCGTGCGCCGGCGCAGCGCCCGACCAGGCCGACAACCCCGCTCTCATGCGTGACTGCGTTGAGTTGCTGGGCCTGAAGGACGCGCTTAAGGGTACCGCCACTCTCAACTGGAGCCTGGACACACCCATCACCAGCTGGGACGGCGTGACGATGGGAGGCACTCCCAGCCGTGTTTCTAGATTGCTGCTGCCCAACAAGAGGCTGACTGGAAGTATTCCGTCGTCGTTTGGTTCGTTTTTCCATTTAACCCATCTGACCCATCTGAACCTGAGCGGCAACTCATTGACGGGGAACATCCCCCCTGAGTTAGAGCGGCTGGAGGGCCTTGCGGAGTTGCGGCTGTCAGGGAACTCGTTGACGGGGTGCATCCCCCTGCCCCTGAAGGACGTGACCACCAACGATTTCAGTTCGCTCAACCTTCTGTATTGCCACCCACCCAAGCCCGAGAACCTCACTGTCGGCACGATTGGGGAGACAAGCGTCTCCCTAAGCTGGGATGTGGTGACCAACGCGAGCAAGTACCGGGTGAAGTACGTACCCGGCGGGGGCGGACAGGTGGTCACAGATGACGATACAATCACGGGCACGTCCCACACCGTGGACGGACTGACCTGCGAAAGCGAGTACCGGTTCCTGGTAAGCGCCTACGCCAGCGGCACGGAATACGCTGAAGCGTGGAGCGACGATGCGTGGCTATCTGAGACCACGGGAGAGTGTATGTAGCAGGTGTTTGAGGAGGCGGAATACTCCTTCCCTGTGGCGGAGGACACGTCGGTGGACGACGGGTGGGGGTGGGTCCCCGCCCCCCGTTTTCACGGGGGCAGGATCTCGACGCGAGGACAATGAAGGAGGGGGTGTTGGGGTTAGGGGGTGAGGATGTTTTGGGGAGTATCCCGCGGCGTAGGGCGGCGAATAGGTAGGTGGTGTGGAGGGAGGGTAGATTTCGCGCCGTGGGTGTATTATGAGAACCCTAGTCTGCTATGGGACGATGTTCTCGGTGATTTTTTGAAGTATGGTTTGGGGATCCTTCGGCTTGTCAACCGATGCAACATTATTGTAGCTGTCGTCTTTTGCGTCGTAATAGCTGGGGTTGTGCTGTCGATAATGTTTTGGGAGTGGTTGGGCGCCGGAGAATCCGGCAGTTCGACGATACGCAACGTCGGTCTGGTTGGGGCAGGTCTGATCGCGTTACCCTTGGCGTTGTGGCGCAGTATTGTTGCAGATCGACAGGCGAAAACCTCGCAGGCGAGTCTGCTAAATGAACGTTACCAGAGGGGGGCCGAGATGCTCGGCAACGAGGTTCTCTCGGTCAGATTGGGTGGCATCTACGCCCTGCAGCGACTGGCGGAGGAGCGCCCTGAGCAATACCACGTCCAGATCATGCGCCTTTTTTGCGCCTTTGCGCGGCATCCTACGCAGGACCACAGGCTAGAATCGGAACAAATAGAGTTTCATCCCGACAATCAATTGGGACTTCGTCAAGACCTTGAGGCTGTCATCATGGCAATCGAATCTCGTCCCAAGTCAAGAGTTGAACTTGAGAACGGAGAGAATTTCACGCTGGACCTGCGAGGCACTGTTCTACCAGGAATTCAATTCCTCAATGCAGACCTGTCAAACGCCATGCTGCACCAATCAGAATTGCCCCGCGCCATCTTTGACAAGACAGATTTGACGCAAGCCATCTTAGACTTCGCAGATTTGAGTGAGGCAACGTTCAATTGGGTTATATTTCGACGAACGAGGCTTTTTTTCGCAGACCTGTCGGGTGCATCGTTTGTGAATACGGACTTGGCATTGGCGGACTTCTATAACGCCAGGTTATCTAATGCAGATCTCGCCTCGGCCAATCTATCCAAAGCCAACTTTCAGAATGCAGCATTACAAAACGCGAATCTCGCGGATGCTAATCTGACAGGAGTGGGTTTTTTGAGTGCAGATCTAAGCGACGCACGGCTAATGAAATCGGACTTGACTGGCGCTCATTTTTTGGACGCAAACTTGAAAGGGGCCAATCTTACTGATGCGAACTTGTCCGGCGTGGAGTTTTCTGTAGGTGGCCCTCAAACAGCCAAGGGTTTGACTCAAGCCCAGCTTGACGTGGCCCGCGCCGATCCGAATAATCCGCCTAAACTGATGGGTGTTGTAGACTCCGAAACTGGCGAACCTCTGGTATGGCGCAGCAAGCCAGTCAAGTCATTGTGAGAGCAAGAAACAAGATTCTTCGCTTCGGCCAGAATGACGTGTGCCATAACGGGTGGGGATGGGTCACCGCCCCCCGTTTTCACGGGGGCAGGATCTCGACGCGAGGACATGGGAGAAGGAGGGCGGTTGGCGACCCCCCGGGGGAGAATGTTGTCTGGTGCGGGATTCACGCCCATCCCCCGTTTTCACGAGGGCAGGCTCTAGCTTTCCCCCATCGAGGGGGAAGGGAATTGCAGGCGTGGAACGGGCTATTTTCATAGTAAGAGGGGATGGGTCCCCGCATCCGCGAGGACACGGAAGTGGGGGTTAGAGGGATTGCTACGGCAACGAGATTCCTCGGCTCCGCTTCGCTTCGCTCGGAATGACATTTGTGGCGAAGAAGGTGGGTCCCCGCCCCCCCGTTTTCACGGGGGCAGGATCTCGACGCGAGGACAACGAGGGAGGGGGGGTGTTGGGGTTAGGAGTTGAGGATGTTTTGGGGGAGGATTCCGCGGCGGAGGGCGGCGAAGAGGTAGGTGGTGTGGAGGGAGCGCCACGGGGACCAGCGTTCGGAGAATTCTTCCAGTTGACGAACCGATAGTTCTTCGCCGTCCAAGTAGAGGCGGGATACGATGCGCCGGAGAGCGAGGTCGCCGGCGGGGAAGGAGTCCATTCGCCCCAAGGCCCGGAGCAGCAGCCAGTGGGCGGTCCATGGGCCGACGCCGCGAAGGGCGAGAAGACGTTTGGTCGCTTCATCGTCGGGGAGGAGGCGCAGGCCTTCCAAGTCGAGGGAGCCGTCAACTATGGCGGCGGCTACGTCGAGGATGTATTCGGCCTTGCGGTTGCTCAGCTTGATGCCTCGGAGGCCGGGTATGCCATCGGGGAGGAGGGACGCCGGGGTCGGGAAGGCGTAGTAGGTGCGGCCATTGTGGGTCATGGTTGAGGCGTAGCGTTCGAGCAGCAGGCTGCCGATGATTCGGGCCACGTTGGTTGCAATCTGCTGGCTGAAAATGGACTGGACGAAGGCTTCGAAGACGGTGGGGGTTTGGCTGATCTTGAGGCCGTAGAGCTGTTTGACCAGGGGGGCGAGGACGGGGTCTTCGTGGGCGGTGGCGTAGAACTTTGTCAGGGGTGTGTCGCCGCCGAGAATCCATGTCAGGGTGTTTTGGACTGTTTGGAGGGTCTGGTCGGTGAGGTCGCTGCCGTGAATTGTTACTTCGAGGTGGGGGTTTTCGACGGCGCCAAGGTCGCGGACTTGGGCCAGAAGGAGGTTGCCTTTGACGTTTAGAAGCCTGCTGTATTGGTCGTCCTCGAAGATGTTTGCCCTGGCGCCGGTGCCGAAGGACGCGAGGTGCTCCATGGTGAGGCGGAAGTCGTAGGGCGGGGTGGGCGTGAGGGTTAGGCGGCGTTGTTGCATGGGTGGTTCGTCGCTGCTGAGGTGGGGGTGGAAGGGCTGTTCCCGAACCGCCCCTACGGGAATGACATGACGGGGGGGGCTCATTTATTTGTCGTATTCGTTTTCGGGTGTTCGTGCCTGGAATTGATTCGATTTGGTAATCGAATAGGGGAGGGTTTGATTGATTTTGTGCCTGAGATCGATTGAATGGGGGGTGTTTTTCGTTTGAAAAAAGTAGGGCTGACGAATGTTTGGTGGGGGCGGGATCGGGTGCTGAGAAGGGGTCTTTCATGGGGGGATGGTAGCAGGGGAGGGGGATTATTCGCAATGGGAGGATGTCAGGGTGGGCGGAGGAAAGGGGGCCCTTGGGGGCACAACGAGATTCTTCGACTTCGCTACGCTGCGCTCAGAATGACATGTGGGGGGCGCTGCGCTGCGGTGGGAATGGCAGGTGGGGAGGAGGCAGGGTGCCCCTACGGATTGTTAGGAAGGTTGGGTTCGACGGCATAGTGGATCAATTTTCGTAGTGATGACATGATTGGAGGGGGATTGCGCCGAGGCTTCGGTATATCGCGCCTTGGGGGGCGAGGGTGCTGTGGATGAGGTGGATTTCCTGGACGGGCCATTGCGGGGCGTCCACGGTTGATTCGTCCTGCACGGCGGTGCGGACGAGGTCTCGCTGGGATGTTGGGAGGCTACGTCGGACGCGTCCAAGGGTGAGGTGTGGGGTGAAGGGGCGCCGGTCGGGGTCTAAGCCGAGGGCGCAGCAGTGTTCTTCCACGGATGCTTGAATTTGGGCGAGGGGGGCGAGGTCTCCGTTCAGGCCGATCCAGAGGACACGGGGGTTGTTGGGGGAGGGAAAGACGCCGAGGTTGCCGAGGGAGAGGTTGAAGGGAGTATGGTCCTGGCAGGCCGCTTGGAGGGCGTCGAGGATGCGGGGTACTATTGTTGGTGGGCTGTTGCCTAGGAACTTTAGGGTCAGGTGGATGCCGATGGGGTTGACCCATCGGACGCCGGAAAGGCCTTCGGCTTTGAGGGTTTGGGTGAGGGTCGCGAGGGCCTCTTTGGCGTCGGGAGGCACATCTATGGCGATGAAGGTGCGGATGGAGTCGGTCATTGGGCTTTGAGTTGGTCGCGGAGTTTCTTGAGGCGGCGGAACCAGCAAATTAGGGTGTCAAGGGAGTATTGGGCGTTGGCGGGGCTGGGGTTGGGGACGACGAAAATCTGCGACTGGCCGATGGTCTGGTGCTGAAGTCCGAGTTGAGGTTTGAGCTTGAGTCCTTCAGCGTATCGCAGGTAGTTGCCGTAGACCATGAGGCCCTGAAAGCAGACGATTAAGGGTTGGTGTTCAAGGAGTTTTTGTTTGAGGATGGGCGCGTCGCATCGGTAGTCTTTGGCGCGAAGGGCGGAGGCCTGTCGGGAGGGGCGCTTTACGAGATCGGTGAAGCCTATGCCGTGGTCGGTGAGGCGGTGGTCGTCTTCCATAGACACGGGGATTTTGACGAGGCCGGACTGGTTGAATGCGCGCCAGAAGCGGTTTCGGGGATTGGCGAAGTAGTGGCCGCGCTCGACGGAGACTTGGGAGGGGTTGAGGCCGACGAGGATTATGTCGAGGTTATTTTTGAGGTAGTCGGGGAGGGTGTTCATGGGTTGGGTTCGCTCTGTGTGGCAACTTGGTCTTTGTCGGCGTGATTCTTCGGCTCCGCTGCGTTGCGCTCAGAATGACATGGGGAGAGGCGCCTCGCTGTGCTCATAATGATATAAGTGGGGTGTTGGGGATGACGGGATCGGGCGCGAAGGGCGGCGAGATTCCTCGAGGGACTCGGAATGACATGAGGGGGGCGCTGGGGATGACATGGGACACGGGGTTTTGGATGTCATGATGAGCCGTCGTCAACGGGCTGTTCTTTGCCGGCGGGGGTTAAGGTTGGGCAAATGTATGTTGTCTCGTTGAACGTGGGGGGCATGCTAAGATTATAGTATGGATGAAGCGTTCACTCCACCGGCAAACACGAGATTCACGGATTACCCATTTCGAAAGGCGAATCTGACTCCCAGCCAGCTGGACTGGCGAGCGAAGCGCGACCGGGCTATCAAACTGTATCGAGAAAGCGGTGACAGTTCCCTGGCGGAGGAGATTGGCCTCTTTGGGAACAAGGCCGACGAGGAGAGGGCAAGAGAAGCCCAGCGACTGAGGTTCACGGATAATCCGTTCAGTCTCAGCAAGCTCAGCGATTCTGAGATGTCTTCTCGCTATCAGCTAATTCTAGCAAGGCGCAGGAAGGACACCATCAGGAAGATAGTGGGCCTGTTCAGGCCCATTGTCGATCCTTACCCGGTTTACCGAGCGATGAACGGGCCGTTGGTGAACGGCGAGGGTCGCAAGGTGCAGGTGGGGGATGAGATATGGATCGATGGCTTCATGAGCGCGTCCCGACACCCAGGATTTGCGGCTGAATGCGCCGTGCACGCTTTCGGCAAAGGGTTCGTTATGGTGGAAATCCAGCCCGCGCCAGATGCAGAGACGATTTCGTTGGACAACGAGGTGAGGGGTCGCCACGAGTATGAGACGATATTCAACGTTGGACAGAAAGTCCGCATAGAGAAGGCAATTGCGGACTTCAAGGCAGACTTTCACCCGATGGACAGGGTGTCGGAATACTACGTGGGGACGCTTAGCCCGGGTTAGGGGAGGTGACGGTCTAAGGGGGTGGGACCCTGCAACGAGATTCTTCGGCTCCGCTGCGCTGCGCTCAGAATGACATGTTGGCGGTGCTTGGATGAATGGTGGATTCCCTTCTTCTTCACGGGGGTGGGCTCTGCGCGGGAATAACGGAGGGGATGGGTCCCCGCATCCGTGAGGACAACAGGAGGGGATGGATTCCTGCCTGTGTATTCACGGGGGTGGGACCTGTGCGGGAGGATGGGGACGGGGATGGGTTGAGGCCCACCAGGATTATGTCGAGGTTGTTTTTGAGGTAGTCGGGGAGAGTGTTCATGGTTTGGTTTGTCCACTAACCTAGATGAAATCGAGAACTCTCACCTTGAGGTTCTTTATAGTGATCTAGTGTAACGTTACTAGAGGGAACAGGGTCCATGACACCAGTCGAGCCAGTCATAGACTTAAACGACTCCAAATGTACTGAAACCATCCTAACAATTCTGAATCAGCGTCTGTTCCAAAAAACGTAGCCAATGCTAACACGGCGACAAATAGGGTGAGCCACAGGATTCGTTTCTGTGTTCGAACGTTCTCTGTTGCAGCGATGAGAGAGCCGAATTGTGTCAAATGATCGCGTAGGGATTTGTCCGTCTGCTTGAGACCCATAGCGTGTCTGTTGATGGCAGACCGAAAAATTTCTGACAAAGGGATCTGTGGCGCCCAGTTGTTGCATCGCTCGAATGTCTTTAGAGAGCGATCTAACCAAGAAGGCTCTCTCGTCGTTGATATCAGATCGGTTGTAACTGCTGCAATATCAACGTCATAGGCAACATTGCCAAGAAGTTCTTCCAAGGTATGTATTGGACTGCGCCTTGATGGTCGCCGAATCCTTTCTGTAACGGAGTCTCGAAGTTTGTTGAGACGCCTACTGTAGCCCTCCAAAAGGGGTATTAGAGCTAGCTTGACGATCATTTTGTTGTATGCAGAATCAATGTAATCGGGCAAGCCAGACAACCCTCCATAAGCTTCCAATTGTTTCTTTTCTTCAATGTAGGTGTCCTTTACCGCGAAGACGGAATGATATTCAGGATCGCGTGAACCAAGGCCCCACGAGAATTTCAGGCTCGGAGCTTGCTTCTCTTTCCATACTGAAGGCGAGAATTCCAGGCCCAAAATCTGCAGATAGGCTGGAGGAGGAAATTCTTCTCCGTTTCGGTCTGGGAAAGGTTCGGCCTTGTGAAGCGTAACTAGTTCGTATGTCGGCAATTGGTATCCAAGTAGGCCTGACGAAAACACTCCTGGTAGATTCTCTTGAAACCATCTAGCTGCTAGCTCCGCACACTCACTTCGAAATTGACGAATTTCTTCGTTCTTTTGCCATCCTGGGTCAAGAATTTGATGGCCGTGTGGTAAGGGTTGAGTAACTGTTTGTCTGTATCTTCGTATGGCCTCGTCAAATCTGGAACGGAAGCTATCTTCAAACATGAACTGAATGACAATGCATGTGAGAGATGGAGTAAGGGTGTGAAGGCTGCCCGTTGCATAGTAAACATTCATCGGCATTTGGGCCGTCCGATCTCGGTGTGGCCAAGCTCGGGTGTCATCAGCAGTGCGAATCATTCCCAAATTTTGCCAACTACCGCCCTCCGAACGCTGGCGACTAGTCAACAGCCAAGAAACCGGATTTTCCCTCCTGGGATAGTCACTCTGATCCCATCCTAATCTCTTAAGGTTGTCGACAAGCTTGTCGACCTGAGAAGGTGTGTAGAATTCAACTGCCCATATGCATGGAAGGTCTATGCGCTCATCTTCAGGTGGGGAAGTCTCCGAATTCTTGGTTGCGTCGTTCTGTCGATAGAGTTCCAGGCGAGACGTAGATTCATCATTGCCAACTTTACCCTTGAAGATTCCCTGTGTGGCGTACTTATAGAGATGTGATGCCCTTCTCGCAAGGTCCCGCAATTTAGAATTGGGAATGTTCATGGGGGGAGGAGGTTTTGGGCGTTTTTGCTGAGGATGAGGTGTTTCTGGGCTGGCGTTAGGGGGCTGTTGTGTATCTGTTGGAGGAGGCGGGTTTGGGAGAGGAGGGGGTAGTCGGTGCCGAGGAGGATTCGTTCGGCTCCGACGATTTGGGTCACAGATTCGAAGATGTCGGGGCCGTAGAGGTAGGGTGATGCGGCGGTGTCGAAGTAGACGTTTTGCATGTCGCGTAGGACCTCCGGCATGAGGGCGTAAAAGGGGAGGCCGCCACCCCAGTGGGCGCAGACGATTTTGTTGTGGGGGAAGTTCTGGATGAATGCCCAGAGCTTGTCGGGGGTGGTCTTGCCCTTGCCGAGGTAGTGATGTCCAACGGGTTCTGAGCTATGGACCAGGACGATGAGGTCAAGGGCGCGGGCGGTGTCCATGAGGGGGGACATCAGGTTGTGATTGGCGATGTCGAATCCTTGGGTGTCGGGGTGGAGCTCGCCGATGCCGCGGGCGCCTCTGGCGGCGCAGCGTTCTATCTCCTGTACTGCGTCGTTGCCCCAGGCGGGGTTGACGGAGCAGAAGGGAATGAGGCGATCATCGCTGGAAGCTGCGGCGCGGAGGATATATTCGTTGGCTTCCCGGGCCACGTTCAAGCTGGTCCAGCCGAGGCCCAGAGCCACGGTAACGTCCACGTTGGATTTGTCCATGGCCAAGAGGAGTTCGGGCGCGGAGGCGATCCTGGCCTTGGGATTGCCGAAGAGGAGGGCGAAAGTCTCGTCCTGGGAGATTATCTCCTCTCGGCGAACCATGAAGGAAGGCGGGTACAGGTGGGCGTGGAAGTCGATTATCATGTCGCGGCTATTATAGTGAGGGGGGCTGGGCGAAAGCTAGACAGTGCAAAGGGGCGTTGCTATAATGCGCCATCGACAAGGCTTGTGATGCTGAGGGGAGTTGAGCGCCGGTTAGCGAGATTCTTCGACTCCGCTCCGCTCTGCTCAGAATGAGATGTTTGGTTGGGGCGGTCAGAATGGCATCAAAAAGGCTTGAAAGGTGCGCGGAGTAGAGTTTGCGTAGGAAATTCGGAGGTTTTGTAGGGGCATGAAGATTGACTCACAGTTGGACGGGAGGGCGGTTTCCGAACTGCCCCTACGAGAAGTTGTGGACGATAGTGGTGTGAGTCATGGGTAGGGGCGTGGGAATTGAGCGGCTGGAGGGGATAGCCAAGGAATCGCGACGCAACATCCTCAAGATGATATTCGAGGCGGGAAGCGGACACCCGGGTGGTTCGCTTTCTGAGATTGATATTCTGACGGCGCTTTACTTTCGCGTTATGCAGGTGGACCCGGAGAATCCCCGCTGGGCAGGCAGAGACCGGTTCATTCTGAGCAAGGCCCACGCGTGTCCGGGGCTGTACGCAACGCTGGCGTCGAGGGGCTACTTTCCTGAAGAGGAGTTGTTGACTTTTCGGAAGATCAACAGTCGTTTGCAGGGGCATGCGCACGTGATGACGCCGGGCGTGGAGATGAGCGGTGGGTCGTTGGGGCAGGGGCTTTCCTTCGGTTTGGGCTGTGCCTTGTCGGCTCGGCTGGACGGGTTGAGTCACCGGGTTTTCGTGATGCTGGGAGACGGGGAATGCGACGAGGGGCAGGTGTGGGAGGCGGCGATGGCGGCTTCGCATTATGAATTGGACAACCTGGTAGCGATTGTCGACCGGAACCGCATACAGAATGACCGATTTACGGACGACGTTATGCGGTTGGAGCCTCTGGCGGATAAGTGGAGTGCCTTCGGATGGCGTGTCCTGGAGATTGATGGGCACGACATGGGGGCCATCGTGGAAGGGCTGGAGGCGGCATCGGTTGAAGGCCAGCCGACGGTCGTAATCGCCAAGACGGTGAAGGGTAAGGGAGTCAGCTTCATGGAGAACAACCCCGCCTTTCACGGGGCGGCTCCCAGCGGGGACGAGTACGAGAAGGCGCTGGCGGAGCTTTCTTAGTTTTATGGGCTGTGCAGCTCGTTAATTTGAGCAGTTATTCGAGGGGTCTGTGGCGGGGCCCGATGGAATTTGGCCAAGGGTAGAGGAAATGATTGAATCGTTGCCTAAAGTCGCGACGCGAGAAGCCTACGGAAAGGCGTTGGTGGAGTTGGGTCGGGAGAACCCCGACATTGTGGTGTTGGGGGGCGATCTGAACAAATCGACGTTCGTTCATCTATTCGCCCAAGAGTTTCCTGACAGATTCTTCGACTTTGGGCCGGCGGAGCAGAACATCATGGGAGTTGCGGCGGGGATGGCCGCTTCCGGCAAGGTGCCGTTCGTCAGTACGTTTTCCGTGTTTGGGATGTGCCGACCCTTCGATCAGGTGCGGGTGAGCATCGCGCAGCCGCACTTAGGGGTGAAGATAGTGTGCACCCACGCGGGGATTCTGACGGGGGAAGACGGTATGTCGGCCCACGGCATAGAGGACTTGTCGCTGGCGTGCTCGCTGCCGGGGTTCACGGTGGTTGCGCCATCGGACGCGGTGGAGGCGGTTGCGGCGGTGCGGGCGGCTGCGGCGATGCCAGGGCCGTTTTACGTGCGGTTATATAGGCCCGCCACGCCGGTGCTGCACGCTGATGGGTACGATTTTGAGTTAGGCAAGGGAGAGGTGATGCGGCAGGGGGAGGACGTTTCTATCGTAGCCACGGGAGTGATGGTGGCGACGGCGTTGGAGGCGGCGGAGGCTTTGGCGAAAAAGGGGGTCTCGTGCCGGGTGCTAAACATCCACACGCTTTGTCCGTTGGATGAAGAAGTTATTGCGGCGGCGGCTCGGGAGACGGGCGGGGTTGTTACTGTGGAGGAGCATTTGTCGCACGGGGGTTTGGGAAGTCGGGTGGCGCAGGTGTTGGGTCGAAAGGCGCCGGCCCCGATGGAGATTGTGGCGCTGGAGGGGTACACGGAGTCGGGAGACCCGGCGCTGCTTATGAAGAAGTACCATCTGGCTGTGGAGGACGTGGAGGCCGCGGTGTGGCGGGTGATGGAGCGCAAGGGGGCGTAGGGGGGCGGGGGTTTGGCCCACTGGACAAGCGTGGGTGTGGGGGGATGGGTCCCCGCATCCGCGAGGACAAGGGGGAGGGGTGTTTTCACGGGGGCAGGCTCTACGCGGGAATAACGGGGGAAAGTAGGGGGCGAAGGGAGAGGGTGATACGCTGTTGCTCGGCAGCGCCATGCGCCATAGCCGACACGCGCTGGGAGCGCCCCCGGGCGATATGCTGTCCGTCCCCGGCTGAGGGCGCGTGGCTTTAGCAGAAGGGCAGGCCGCCAATTTCAGAGAAGTCCAACTGGTCTTCCAGGCTGCTTGGCGCGCACCCGCTCAACTTGTTGCCGCGGAGGAACAGCTCTATCAGGTTGGAGAGGTTGCCCAGCTCCGGCGGTATCTCCCCGCTCAAGGCGTTGTCGCTGAGGTCTAGCCCTATCAGGTTGGAGAGGTTGCCCAGCTCCGGCGGTATCTCCCCACTCAAGGAGTTTAAGGTGAGGTCCAGAGCTTCCAAGTTGGAGAGGCTGCCCAGTTCCGGCGGTATCTCCTCGTACAAGTCGTTTTCGCGGAGGCTCAGCGATCTCAGGTTGGAGAGGCCGCCCAGCTCCGCCGGTATCTCCCCGCTCAAGTCGTTGTTGTCGAGGCGCAGTGATGCCAGATTGGAGAGGCTGCCCAGCTCCGGCGGTATCTTCCCCCTCAAGCCGTAGCCAGCGAACGACAGAATAGTAACGCGCCCGTCGTCGTTGGTGTAGACGCCGTCCCATTCGCCGAGGGGCAAGGCGCTCAGCCAGTTGTTGCGGCTCCAGTTCTCACCGTCCGTTGCGTTGTAGAGGGCAACCAGGGCTTCCCGGTCAGTTTCGACGGAGCCGGAGACCGCAGGCGGCGATGTCGCAGTCGCAGGTACAGGCGTATCGGTGGCGGTGGGCGCGTCCCCTGACACTGTGGTGGTAGGCGTCCGTGTGGGGGAGACCGGCGTCTCCGTTGGGGTGGACGCGGTCCGGTCGGGAACGGTCCCGCCGGACGGCTCATCAGAGCCGCAGGCCACAAGCGCCGCCGTAAGGGCCAGCGCTAGGACAAAGCTCAACAGGGTCACGTATCTTGTCGTTCGTGTAGTGGTCATTTCTCTCCTACTGGCCATTTTCCCTCCCGGTATTGACGGACGCATATACCCACAGATTCAAATGGTAGCACAACGGAGTTGCTATGGATGTCAATGCTGAAACACCCGTTTCGCCACTCCCAAATATGGGTAGGAAGGGCAGGCGGTTAAGGGCGTCAGCATGAGCCGGAGCGGTCAAACCGCCGTCGACCGGGAGGCCGACGAAGGGAGAGGCTGATACGCTGTTGCTCGGCAGCGCCATGCGCCATAGCCAACACGCGCTGGGAGCGCCTTCCGGGCGATATGCTGTCCGTCCCCGGCTGAGGGCGCGTGGCTTTAGCAGAAGGGCAGGCCGCCAAGGTCAGAGCGGTCCAACTGGTCTTCCAGGATGCTTGGCACGCACCCGCTCAAGTCGTTGTCGGCGAGGCCCAGCACTTCCAGGTTGGAGAGGCTGCCCAGCTCCGGCGGTATCTCCCCGCTCAACTCGTTGTCTTCGAGGAGCAGCCTTATCAGGTTGGAGAGGCTGCCCAGCTCCGCAGGGATCTCCCCGCTCAAGCCGTTGCGTTCGAGGTTCAGCCTTGTCAGGTTGGAGAGGTTGCCCAGCTCCGCAGGGATCTCCCCGCTCAAGCCGTTGCCGGCGAGGATCAGCCATGTCAGGTTGGAGAGGCTGCCCAGCTCCGCCGGTATCTCCCCGCTCAACTCGTTCAAGTAGAGGGCCAGATATTCCAGGTTGGAGAGGCTGCCCAGCTCCGCCGGTATTTCCCCGCTCAACTCGTTGCGTTCGATGGACAGCTCTCCCAGGTTGGAGAGGCTGCCCAGCTCCGGCGGTATCTCTCCGCTCAACTCGTTCTCGCCGAGGGTCAGCTGTTCCAGGTTGGAGAGGCTGCCCAGCTCCGGCGGTATCTCCCCGCTCAACTTGTTCTGGAAGAGGTACAGCCTTGTCAGGTTGGAGAGGTTGCCCAGCTCCGGCGGTATCTCCCCGCTCAAGCCTTTGGCGGCGAGGACCAGCTCTGTAACGCGCCCGTCGTCGTTGGTGACGACGCCGTGCCATTCGCCGAGGGGCGCGTCGCTCAGCCAGTTGTCGCTTTCATTCCAGTTCTCACCCCCCGTGGCCTTGTAGAAGGCAACCAGCACTTCCCTGTCCGTTTCGGCGGAGGTCGGCCCAATGGTGGGCAGAGGCGGTCTGGTAGCCGTCGGTCGCGGCGCAGCGGTGGCGGTGGGCGTGTCCCCTGACCCTGGCGTGGTAGGCGTCTGTGCGGGGGAGACCGGCGTCTCCGTTGGGGGAGACGCCGTCCGGTCGGGGACGGTCACGCCGGACGGCTCGTCAGAGCCGCAGGCCACAAGCGCCGCCGTAAGGGCCAGCGCAAGGACAAAGCTCAACAGGGTTACGTATATTGTCGTGCGTGTACGGGTCATTTTCTTTCCTTCCAGTTTTTACTGGCCCCATAGTCACCACGCGCTGGGAGCGCCTTCCGGGCGATATGCTGTCCGTCCCTGGCTGAGGGCGCGGGGCTTCAGCAGAAGGGCAGGTCGCCAAGGTCAAAGGAGGTCTGGTCTTCCAGGCTGCTTGGCACGCACCCGCTCAACTCGTTGCCGTTGAGGTACAGCCTTCTCAGGTTGGAGAGGCTGCCCAGCTCCGCCGGTGTCTCCCCGCTCAACTCGTTGTTGCGGAGGGACAGCAATTCAAGGTTGGAGAGGTTGCCAAGCTCCGGCGGTATCTCCCCGCTCAAGGCGTTGTCGCTGAGGACCAGCCCTTCCAGGTTGGAGAGGCTGCCCAGCTCCGCCGGTATCTCCCCGCTCAAGGCGTTGTCGCTGAAGTTCAGCCATGTCAGGTTGGAGAGGCTGCCCAGCTCCGGCGGTATCGCCCCGCTCAAGGCGTTGTCGTCGAGGTGCAGCTTTGTCAGGCTGGAGAGGCTGCCCAGCTCCGGCGGTATCGCCCCGCTCAAGTCGTTGTCGTAGAGGAGCAGCTCTGTCAGGCTGGAGAGGCTGCCCAGCTCCGGCGGTATTGCCCCGCTCAAGTCGTTCGCCAAGAGGTCCAGCTCTGTCAGGTTGGAGAGGCTGCCCAGCTCCGGCGGTATCGCCCCGCTCAAGTTGTTGCCGTAGAGGTCCAGCTCTGTCAGGCTGGAGAGGTTGCCCAGCTCCGGCGGTATCGCCCCGCTCAAGTAGCTGGCGCCGATGCCCAGCTTTGCCAGGCTGGAGAGGTTGCCCAGCTCCGGCGGTATCGCCCCGCTCAAGTTGTTGAAGACGAGTTCCAGCTTTGTAACGCGCCCGTCCATGTTGGTGGTGACGCCCTTCCATCGGCCGAGGGGAGCGTCGCTCAGCCAGTTGCTGCTTCCATCCCAGTTCTCACCGTCCGTTGCGTTGTAGAGGGCAACCAGGGCTTCCCGGTCCGTTTCGGCGGAGCCGGAGGCCGCGGTCCCGCTGGACGGTTCATCAGAGCCGCAGGCCACAAGCGCCGCCGTAAGGGCCAGCGCAAGGACAACGCTCAACAGGGTCACATATATTGTCGTTCGTGTAGTGGTCATTTCTCTCCTACTGGTCATTTTCCCTCCCGGTATTGACGGACGCATATATCCACAGATTCATATGGTAGCACAGCGGAGTTGCTATGGATGTTAATTCTGAGACACCCGTTTCGACCCGTTTCGCCACTCCCAAATATGTGTTGGCTATTGCGCATGGCGCCGCCCATCCTGAGCCTGTCTGCTACAAACCAGCAGAGGGTCGGGAAGTCGATCTGGTGGAGGCCGGTCTGAACCAACCTGGGATAGGTGTGGCGGCCGGAGCGGTAGCCTTGGCCGTTGGAAGCGTGGTGGCAGGCTAGGAAGGGGAGGCGCCGCAGGCTTCGTCGCGGCTCTCCTTCAGGTCTTCGATCGGAGCGACGGAACTCACATAGATGAACTGTGCCTTGGCGTCGTCCATATCGTCGGCGGTGGGGAACATCATGATCATGCTTTCGAAGACTTCAGTGTCCCCCTGGGCCCAGCAGTCCCAGGTCTGAGCGAGGATGTCCTCCTTGCTCTCGCCGCTCTCGCCGCCTCCGCAGGCCGCGAGCGCCGCCGTAAGGGCCAGCGCAAGGACAACGCTCAACAGGGTCACGTATATTGTCGTGCGTATACGGGTCATTTTCCTTCTACTGGTCATTTTCCCTCCCGGTATTGACGGACGCATATATCCACAGATTCATATGGTAGCACAGCGGAGTTGCTATGGGTGTCAATTCTGAGACACCCGTTCCGCCACTCCCAAATATGGGTAGGAAGGGCAGGCTTGAAGGGCGACGTTACCAGGGATGCGGTGGGGGCGAGATTCTTCGACTCCGCTTCGCTGCGCTCGGAGCATCTGTGATGTGAGTCAAGGGATTTAGGGGGCGGAAATGGGGGATGGGTCCCCGCATGCGGAGACCTTTGCATAACTGCCAAAACGCATCCACATAGCGTTGCGAGACGACACCTGCCATAGCTAAATCATGGGATTCTGGATTCCGGCCTTCGCCGGAATGACGGTTGTGCAAACGTCTCCCTGCGCGGGAAAAACTGGTGGGAGGAGGAGTCCGTGATGGGCAGCGAGATTCCTCGCGGAGCCTCGGAATGATATGTGGGGGGAGGGCGCTATGTTGGGAGTGGCATGTAGGCGGAGGGGGATGGGTCCCCGCATGCGCGAGGACACGGGAGGGGGGTTACATTAGGCCGGGGATTTTTAGTCCGCCGGTGAGGCTGCCAAGCTTTTGGCCGGCCATTTCCTGAACTTTCGTGGCGGCGTCGTTGACGGCGGCGGTCACGAGGTCCTGGAGCAGTTCGACGTCTTCGGCGGCTTCGGGGTCGATTTCAACGGATTCCACAGTCTGCTTTCCCGTCATGACCACTTTGACGACGCCTCCTCCGGCTGTGCCGACGACGGTGGTAGTTTCGAGTTCCTGCTGAGCCCTTTGGAGTTGGGCTTGAAGCTTTTGGGCCTGCTTGATCATCTTTCGGTTCATCAAGGGTCAATGGTCCTCTCGTCTAGAATTCGTCCACCCATCTGCCTGGCGGCGCGGACGAGGGCGCTGCTCATGGCGGCTGGGCGGTTGTTGGTGTTGTCGAGGAGGGTAAGTTTGACATCGTAGGGCTTGCCGAGGTAGTGGTTAAGGGCGTTCTTGATTGCGGTGCTGGCTTCCACTTCACGTAGCTCGCTCTCCATGCGTTCCATGTTGGAGCGGTGGCTGAAGGGCAGAACGACGGACCCGTTTTCGAGATGGGGGCTGCGGCAGTCTTTGAGGAGCGCGCCGAGGAAGAACCGCTTGCCCTTCTGACGGCGCAAGGAGCGGACTATCTGGTCCCAGATAGCGGGAGAAAGAGCCGAACCGTCACCCTGGGCTACAGGCGCTGGGGAAGGACTGGGCGAAGGGTCGGGCGCGGGCGTGGTCGCAGGGGATGGGGCGGGTTGGTTGGCGACGGTGCGTTGACGTGGGGGTGGGGGACGACGCTGAGGCGTAGACGGGCTGCGGTCGTAGTTGGGGGGCCTGTTGCCGGCGCGCACGGGGGTTGGCGTCGCTCTCACAGGGACGGTGGGTCTGGAGGGTTGAGCCTCTTCGGCCAGGGAGGCCTCCACCACCGCCAACTCCAGAGGGAGGCTGCTGGTGGCGTCTAGTCGCATGTTGATTTCACCCATGGCCTTGAGGCAGCGCATGACCTTTGGCAGTTGGATTTTGCGGGCGAGGGCTCCCATCTCGTTGAGGGTCTCTGCGTCGAGGTCGAGGGTTTCGGCGGCGCCGGACTTTATGAGTAGCACGGCCCGCAGCAACTCCACGGACTGGCGATGAATCTGCCGGAGGTCAACGCCGTTGCTGGAGGCTTTGCCGATGACTCCGAGGGCGCCGGAGGTGTTGCCCAAGAGAAAGTGGGCGACTAGGGCTTGGGCCTCCTGGGAATGGCCGAGTCCGAGCATCTCCTGGAGGGAGTTGATGTCCGGGTTCTGACCGAAGGAGACGACGGTCTGCTCCAACAGATTCTCGGCGTCACGGAGGCTGCCGCCGGCGGCTCTAGCAAGGGCGCCGAGGACGGCGGAGTCGGCTTCTATTCCTTCCTGCTCGCAGATAAAGCGCAGCCTTTCGACGATGACTTCGGAGGAGATGCGGCGGAAGTCGAAGCGCTGGCAGCGGGAGATAATGGTGGGTAGGATTTTGTGGGGTTCCGTGGTACATAGGACGAAGATAACGTGGGGCGGCGGCTCCTCAAGGGTCTTGAGAAATGCGTTGGAGGCGGCCTCCGTGAGCATGTGAGCTTCGTCGACGATGTAGACTTTGTAGCGGCTCTCGACGGGGGAGAAGTTGACGCGCTCCCTGATGCTGCGAATCTCGTCGATGCCGCGGTTGCTGGCGGCGTCCATTTCGATGAGGTCCATGGCGCGACCGGCGTCGATATTCTGGCAGCGGGCGCAGGCGTTGTCGGGTTCGCCGTCCTGGGGGTTGAGGCAGCTTAGGGTGCGGGCGAGGACGCGGGCGGTGGTGGTCTTGCCGGTGCCGCGGGGGCCGCAGAAGAGGTAGGCGTGGGAGATGCGGTCCTGTAGGACGGCCTGGCGGAGGACGGTGGTAACGTGCTCCTGGCCGGCGAGGTCGGCGAAGCGACGGGGCCGCCACTTACGGTATAGGACTTGGGAAGGCATGGGGTGATTGTACCAGTTTTGGGATATTGCAGGTAGCGGATGGTGGCAGGGGAGGGGGTGGAATGCTGGGGTGGCTAGATGACTCGAGGGACTCGGAATGGCGTGATGGGGCGCTCGGAATTACAGGTGGGGGTGGGGGATTGTGGCGCGATGACAACGAGATTCTTCGACTCCGCTGCGCTGCGCTCAGAATGACATGTGGGCGGGGATTTGGAATCACCAGGCGGGCGGTAAGGTATGATGGGGAATGGCTTCCACTAGGGATGTCCCTATGGGGAAGGTTGGTCGCACGGTCAGATGTGACGGGCGACCACGAGGGTCGACCCTGCGGGGGAGAGGACGGAGAGGCATGATGTTGGATGGGGAGGGCGGTTCTCGAACCGCCTCTACGGAGGAGGTTGGGTGGGTGCTGGGGATGACATGCAGGGAGGATGGATGGGCGCAGAATGACATGAGAGGGAGTGGGTTAGGTATCGGTGGGGTGGAAGAGGGTGGTGAGGGCTTGGTCTTGGAGGGACCACATTAGGGCTTTTTCTTGCTTCTCGTAGTGGTCGTGGCCTAGGAGGTGGAGGACGCCGTGGATGACGAGGAGGGCGGTTTGGGAAACCGCCCATACGGAAGAGGATGGGCACGTTGATAGAGAAAGGGATGTCGGTGCGGGGTTGGTTTTTAGCCAGCCTCTTGGATAAGACGGGAATGGCGTAGGTTATTGTGGGATGGGTCCCCGCACCCGGAGACCTTTGCATAACCGTCATTCCGGCACCCGAGCCGGAATCTAAGGGGGGGAATTTAGGATTGAACCTCATGTCTATTCTGCCGAATATGGTCTCTCATCAGTAGTTATGCAAAGGTCTCCATCCGCGAGGACAACGGGAGGTGGATAAAGGGGGATGGGTTCCCGTCCTTGGAGGAATGACGAGTGACGGGTGGGGGATAAGGCGGTGGAAGAAGGGGATGGGTCTCTGCATTCGTAAGGACATACGGAGGGGAAGAGCGCCTACGAGGGACGCCGCTACGGAGGAGGGGAGAATTCGACGTTGGTGGGGTGGAAGAGGGTGGTGAGGGCTTGGTCTTGGAGGGACCACATTAGGGCTTTTTCTTGCTTCTCGTAGTGGTCGTGGCCTAGGAGGTGGAGGACGCCGTGGATGACGAGGAGGGCGGTTTCCCGCTGGACTGAGTGGTGGGCGGCGGCGGCCTGCCGGAGGGCTTGGGGGAAGCAGACTAGAACGTCGCCCAGGTCTGGGGGTTCGTTTGGGGGAGTGGGAAAGGCGGCGTCTGACTCGTCTGGGGCGGGTGATGAGTCGTCCTCTCCCTGCCACGGGCCGGAATGGCTGGTGGAGAAAGCCAGGACGTCGGTGACCGTGTCGGTGCCGCGATACTGAGCGTTGAGAGCGCGGATTGTGTCGTCGTCGCACAGAGCTAGGGTCAGCTGGCAGTCCTGGTCGGGGAGAGCGGCGTCGAGGGCGGCTAGGGCGGCACATCGGAGCAATTTTTCGGAAAGGGGGGAGGGTAGGTCTTCCTGGATTGTAACGTCGATTTGGCGGTTGGGCATGGGCGTTTGGGGAAGGATGTTAGCACGAGACGGGGGTGTTGGATAGTGGCGCGTCGGGGTGGAATTGGGGAAGAACGTTGAGTGTTGGGGGCTAGGTTCCTCGAGGGACTCGGAATGATATGTGGAGTGCTTGTAATGGCAGGTGGGGGGAGTTGTAAAGAAGGGAAGAACCGGGGCAGGTGTGAAATCTGCCCCTTGTATGATGTGGAAGGCAGCGGGGCAGACCGTCTGCCCCTAGGGAAAGAGGGGATGGAGAGGCATGATGTTGGAGTGGGAGGGTGGTTCGTGAACCGCCGCTGGGGGGGGAGACAGGGAGGTAGGGGTGGAATCCCGCCGCCGCGGGAATAACGGAGGGGGAGAAGAGTATCCGTGAGGGGGACGAGATTCCGCGGGGATGTCGGGAGGGTGAAGAGCGGGGGAGGGCGGCCACGAGGGTCGCCTCTACGGAGGAGGGGACGGGGAGGAATGAGGTGCCAGTGGTGGCGGCGCTGGGAGTGGCTGGAGTACCTGTTGCGGTGGTGAACCCATGCCAGGTGAGGGACTTTGCCCGTTCTCAGGGGATACTGGCGAAGACGGACCGACTGGACGCCAGTGTAATCGCCCGATTTGGGGAGGTGAGCGGCGTGGCAGCCCAACTGCTGGCGTCTGAGAATGACCGAGAACTGGAGGGGCTGGTGGCGCGTCGTCGTCAGGTCATACAGATGCGGACGGCGGAGCAGTTGCGGCGATGGATGGCAATACCCACGGTGCGGCGGAGCATCGACGAGGTGATAGGCTTTCTGGACGGTTAGTTGAAGGAATTGGAGGGGGAAGGGGGGGTCGTGAACCGCGGCTGGGGGGCAGGCTCTGCGCGGGAAAAACTGGAGGGGGCTTGGATGATAGGGGAGGGCGACGATGAGGGACGCGAGGACGGGAGGTGGGGGAAGGGGATGGGTCCCCGCATCCGCGAGGACAACGGATTGGGAAGGGCGGTTCGCGAACCGCCCTAGAGAGAGGTTGGCCACACGGTTGAATGTAACGGGCGACGACGAGGGACGGCCCTAGGGAAGAAGGGACGGAGCGGGATGTTGTTGGAGGGGGAGGGCGGTTCTTGGAGCCTGTTTCAGAAGTCGGACCTCTCCGAGAACTGGGCCTTCTGGATTCCTGCTTTCGCAGGAATAACGGACCTTGGGGCCACATTCCATATTCTCGCCCGGGAGGTCGTCGGAAATCGTCTTGGCATACTTGGCATAAATCATAGGTCGGACCTCTCCGAGAACTGGGCCTTCTGGATTCCTGCTTTCGCAGGAATAACGGACCTTGGGGCCACATTCCATATTCTCGCCAGAGAAGTCGGCGGAAATCGTCTTGGCATACTTGGTACGAATCATGGGTGAGGACTTTTGAAACAGGCTCACAAGGGTCGCCCCTACGGAGGAGGGGTACAGAAAGGCATGATGTTGGAGTGGGAGGGTGGTTCGTGAACCGCCGCTACGGGGGGCAGGCTCTGCGCGGGAAAAACGGGAGGGGGCTTGGATGATGGGGGAGGGCGACGATGAGGGACGCGAGGACAAAGGATGGGGAAGGACGGTTCGCGAACCGTCGCTACGGGGAGGTTGGTCGAACGGTTGAATGTAATGGGCGGCCACGAGGAGCCTGTTTCAAAAGTCTCCGCGCCTCTGTCGGCGGTGAAACGTTGCGACGCCAAGCGTAACCATGCCCAATAATACTACGACATACGACAAGCAGAGACATCGTTTCCGCCCTATGTCGTTTTGGTCGAACGGGGTCAAAGCCTGGCGTGCTATTTCTGAAACAGGCTCCGAGGGACGCCCCTATGGGAGGTGAGGGAGGGGATGGGTCCCCGCATCCGCGAGGACAACGGATGGGGAAGGCCGGTTTGCGAACCGGCCCTACGGTGCAAAGTAGGCGATGGGGGATGATGGGGAAAGGCAACCACATGATGTCGCCCTTACGCGGGGAGGGATGGGCGTCGGTTTTTTCTCCGTGGGCGGTCTTGTTGTCATAGTAATGACATACGACACATTCGAGGCAGGGGAAATTGACAGTGTAGGTAGGGCTTATTACAATGGGCGCTAGCCCCACTATCGTAAACCCCGTGATGGGCCAGACGTGTCCTTGGCGAGGCCGGTGGTGGAAGCTATCCAACTTGACCTCGTGGCGGGCATGGTTGGCCCTGCGGGGAAGCGAGAGGAGGGCCCTTGCCTCAACATGACGTTCTAGTAGTGGGCGGCGGATTTGCCGGGCTACGGGCAGCTCTGAGCGCCCGAGCTACCGGCACTGACGTGGCGGTGCTTTCCAAGGTACATCCGATGCGGAGCCACTCGTCCGGCGCACACAGCGGGATCAACGCCGCCCTCAAGTCGGGGGACTCCTGGGAGGCCCACGCAAAGGACACTATCGCCGCGGGTGGGGACTTATCGGACCGGAGTGCGGTGGAGGTGATGTGCCAGAGCGCTGCGGTGGACGTGGTGGCGCTGGAGCACATGGGGGTTATCTTCAATCGGGACGCAGAGGGTCGAATAGACGTTACTACTTTTCCCGGTTCCTCACAGGCCCGGACGTGCTTCGTGGGAGATTCGGCGGGGCACGTGATATTGCAGGTGCTCTACGAGCAGATAGTGCGGTCGGAAATTCGCACCTACGACGAATGGTTCGTCGCGGCGCTGCTGATGGAAGATGGGATGTGCAAGGGAGTGATTGCGCGTGACCTGAGGTCGGGAGAGCTTCATCCTTTCCACGCCAAGTCGGTTGTGATGGCGACAGGGAACCTGGGCAGTATGTACAACGGAGGCACATGCTCGTTGACGGGCACGGGCGACGGTGTGGCCATAGCGTACCGGGCGGGGGTGCCTCTCATCGACATGGAGATGGTGCAATACCACCCCACGACGCTGGGGGACAGGGGCATTCTGATTACGGAAGCGGTGCGGTCCGAGGGCGCTCACCTGGTGAACAAGAAGGGCGAGCGGTTCATGGAGCGGTACGACGCGGACGCGATGGAGATGTCGACGCGGGACGTAATAACTCGGGCGGCGCTGACTGAGGTGCGGAAGAACAGGGGGGACAAGGGCCACGTGTTTCTGGACATGCGGCACATCGACAAGGCCCGCATGAAGGACAGGCTTCAGGAAACTTTGTGGATAATGGACGACCTGGAGGGGTTGGACCCTTCGGACGATCTGATTCCGGTGAAGCCGGGAATGCATCGACCCCTGGGCGGCATACAGATTGACACCTTTGGGGCCACAGGGCTGCCGGGCCTGTACGCTGCGGGGGAGTGCGCTTCCACGGGCGTGCACGGAGCCAACCGGCTGGGAGGCAACTCGTTGTTGGACTGTATAGTCTTCGGTCGGCGGGCCGGGGAATCGGCCAGCCGCTATGCGCGAGGGGCCACGTGGAGACCCGCGGGTTCCGACCTGGTTATGGAGCAGGAGGCGATTCTCAACGAGGTAACGGAGAAGGACCCGAACGACGATACGCCCGGGGCCATCCGGCGGGAGTTGGGCGAGGTGATGGACAAGAATGTGGGGATTTTGCGGAGTCAGAGGGGATTGAGGAGGGCCGCCAACGCGGTGGTCAAACTGCAGGAACGTCATGCGGCGCTGGGAGTGCGGGACAAGAGCGGGACCTATAACATCGAGCTCAGGTCTTTGAAAGAGTTGGGGAATATGCTTGACGTGGCTGAGGTGATCATCGCAAGTGCGGAGGCCCGGCAAGAGAGCCGAGGATGTCACTTCAGGTCGGATTTCTCCGAGAGGGATGACGACAACTGGATGAAGCGCATCGTGGCAACGCGGTCGGGGGACGGGCCGGCGCTCGACTTCGAGCCGGTAGATGCCGGCTAGTAAGGGCGGCGATAGCGCTAAGGATTGAACCGGTCGAGAAGTAGGCAGGGATTCAAGAAACTGCCGTCATAGTCAGGAAGGAGCCTTTAAGATGGAAGTAAAGTTTGCGGTTAAGCGATACGACCCGATAACCAACGCTGGGAGTTCTACGCAGACGTACAGCGCAGAGGTTGGAGAGGGGGATACCGTTCTTGACGCGTTGCTGCAGGTACGGGACGAGCAGGACCCGACGCTGGCGTTCCGGGGGAGCTGCCGGACGGGATTTTGCGGCGATTGCACCATGACGGTCAACGGCAAGGGAGCGATTACGTGTCGGACCAAGGTGGCGAAGGCGTGGAAGGGCGCCGAGGACGGGGCCATTGAGCTTGAGGCGTTGAAGATGAGCAAGCCGGTCAAGGATTTGGTGTATAACGCGAGGGAATTTCATTGGGATAAATTCAAGGCTGTGGAGCCGTGGGTGGACCCGGTGCCGCCGCCGCCGGAGGGAGAGCACCTGGTTCCCGGCGGTCATAGCAAGCACCTGACGGCAGCTATGCGGTGCACCCAGTGCGGTCTGTGCGACCAGGGGTGCACGGTGTTGGTGGTGGACAAGACCTTTGTGGGGCCGGCGGCTTTGACGAAGGCCTACCGCGCCGTTGCAGATGAGCGGGACAGCCGGAAGCGTCAACGGCTGGACAAGCTAAGCCTCGCCCGGGGGATGTGGGACTGCACTCACTGCTTCGAGGCCAGTGAGCATTGTCCGAAGTATATCGAGCCGACGGACCGGATTTTCGACATGCACGACATGGCCATCAAGGCTGAGGCGGGGCCGCCCAAGGTGGTGCACCACTACAAGAGCTTCGCCGCGTCGGTGAAGGCCCACGGGTGGCTGGACGAGGGGCGGCTGGCGATTGAGACGGAGGGGTATACGAACGTGAAGGGGCTGATGAAGCTTTTGCCCTTCGCGGTGAAGGCTGCGATGAAGGGGAAGCGTCCGATGCCGTACATGCTGCACAAGAAGAGACCCGGCCACGAGCATATCAAGAGGATCTTTGAAAAGTGGGAATCTCAAGCGGAATGAGCCGCTAATTGAATCCGACAACACTATGACAACACAATCAGGAGGCGCTCCATGATCACCAACGGCCAAGTGAAGCAGGAAGTGAAGACGAAATACGCATTTTACCCTGGCTGCGTGTCGCGGGGCGGCTGTCCGGAACTGTATGAAGCCGTGACAAAGGTGTCGGAGAAGCTGGGGCTGGAATTGGACGATGATGTGTTGGAAAGCGCGGGGTGCACCGGCGCCGGTGTGTTGAGCAAGGAAGTATCGGACCCCATCAACGCTCGAACCTTCGCCCTGGCCGAAAGAGCAGGTCTGCCGATAATGACCATCTGCAGCACCTGCCAAGGGATTATGATGCAGGCGAACCACCGGCTGAAGGACGAAGAATACCGGTCGATGATCAACCGCAGGTTCCTGGTTGAGGAGGGGTTGACGTACAAGGGGACGACGGACATCCGTCACATGCTCTGGGCTATTGTGGAGGACTTTGGGCTGGACAAGCTTAAGGATCTGGTGGTTCGTCCACTGAACGGCCTGCCTGTGGCCCAGTTCTACGGGTGCTACATGAAGCGGCCACCGGAATTGATGGTGCCGAAGGAGTTCGCCAAGACTCGGAAGACGGCCCTAGAGGACGTTATTGAGGCGCTGGGCGGGAAGGCGGTCAAGAGTTCCGGTCGTGGGAAGTGCTGCGGCTTTCCCATTCTGACGTCAAACGAGGCTAATTCCCTTTCAATGTGCGGCGACCACATATTGGACGCCAAAGCCAAGGGCGCCAGGGCTATGGTTACTCCGTGCCCGCTGTGCCACCTGGAGTTGGACGGGAAGCAGGCGGATGCCGCCGCCCACAGGGGGGAGGAGATCAATATGCCGGTGTTCCATTTGCCTCAGCTGGTGGGGCTGGCGTTGGGTTTCAGTTCCAAGGAGATGAACTTGCAGCGGCATCTGGTGTCCACGAAGCCCATTGAAGACGAGTTGGAGTTGGGCGTTGAGGTGAAGGCGTAGGCTTCTGTTTCCCCAGCCGTCCGGCTGGGGAGCGGGGACGATTCCTTCAGCGGATAGCTTATGGCTAAAAGGTATTGGCTCTTCAAGTCTGAACCTTCCGCCTACTCGTTCGACGATCTCGTTGAAGACGGGGTGGCCGAGTGGGATGGGGTGCGAAATTATCAGGCGCGGAATTTGCTGCGGGATGACATCAAGGAGGGGGACGAGGCGCTGTTTTATCACAGCAGTACGAAGCCCCTGGCGGTGATTGGAACCGCCGTTGTAGTGAAGGGCGGATACCCGGATTTCACGGCGTGGGACCCGGGCTCGGAGCACCCGGACCCGAAGAGCACGCCGGAGAATCCCCTCTGGTTCATGGTTGACATAAGGGCGACCTCTCGATTCCTCCGTCCGGTGACGCGGGACATGCTGAAGTCGGCGCCGGAATTGAAGGATATGATGGTGCTTCGCAGGGGGGCGCGGTTGTCCGTTCAGCCGGTGACGAAGGGGGAGTGGGACTCGGTGGTGCGGATGGGGACGGCAATCGCCGACTGAAGGGGAGACCAGTCTTGGTGGGGCCAGTAGCGACAAGGGGCAGGTTTGAAACCTGCCCCTACGTGTGAAGGAGCGTTACGGAGGGGTGGAGGGCGAGGGAAAGATGGATTCCCGCCCCCGTCTTCACGGGGGCAGGCTCTTCGCGGGACGCACCACATAGGCGTTCTGCCCTCGCGCAATCTCAGGTCTATTCTGGAATTGGGGAAGATATGATTATCCAATGACTACGGAGATTGAAATGAAAGGTCATCGGTAGGAAAATGGCTATACGGAGGAGAATCTTCTTTAGTTTCCACTATAAGCTGGACAATTGGCGGGCGTCCGAGGTTAGGAATATGGGCGTGGTCGAGGGCAACACGCCTGTTTCCGACAATACTTGGGAGACCGTCACGCGAGGCGGCGACGCTGCTATTAAGAGGTGGATTGACGCCCAGATGTATGGAAAGCCAAGCGTCATTGTCCTGATAGGCGGATACACGTCGAGGCGCAAGTGGGTTAGATACGAGATAGAGAAAGCTTGGAACGATGGGAGAGGGTTGGTGGGAATCCACGTTCACAACCTTCGGGACAGCGATCGAAAGCAAACTGTGAAAGGTGCGAATCCCTTCTATAGATTCAGCGTAAACGGAAAAAGGATGTCCAGCATAGTGAACGCCTTCGACCCTCCATACAAGCGGAGCACCAGCGTATACAACAACATAGCTGCCAACATAGCCGTCTGGGTTGAGGATGCTATCCGGATCCGGAATAACTATGGAGCGGGCGTTCATCAAGTCGCAAAACGGGTTCGTCAAGAAGCTTCACCAAGGCTCGCTCAAGCCTGACGATGTTTACAAGGTGGCTCCAACGGGCATGGGGCTTCTCGCCGTAGTGCGCTGTTTGGGTTCCGTCTCCATTTGGCTGTTCTATCCCTTGGTTGCCCTCACCATTTTCCTCGCTTGGCTGCTCATAATTCCGTCCGACGCTCCGGGCAACAAAGGGCTGTCTTGACCGTAAAAAAAGATACCCAGACACAAGGTGTTCATTAGCTGCCACGATGAAGATCGCGAATACAAGAGACGCTTCCGCCAGATGATGGGGGATTCGGTTGTGGACGTTTCGGTGGACGAAGATGACATTGACGACACCGGGATGGCAACGGAGACGATTAGTCGGGAGATACGCGACGAGTTCATTCGTCAGTCTTCCGTAACCATAGTACTCCTAGGCCCATGCACTTGGCAGCGAATGCACGTGGACTTCGAGATTCATTTCAGTATTCGAGAAACCGACTTCAACCGAAGGTGCGGTCTTTTGGGCATCTTGTTGCCTGAACACCCGGACTACGGATCGGAAGAATACTGCGATAGATTGATACCTGCCAGACTCCCGGATAACATCGGTGGTAAAAACGCGTACGCAGAGCTTTACGATTGGCCACGGAAGCATCCGGGAAGACGAGACAAAGTTCGTCAATGGATAGAAGAAGCGTTCAGTCGGCGAATGAAGATTGTCCCTGACAGCGGCAGGCCGTTGTTGCAAGGTAATATAGGTGGCAGTTGTTTAGATGGGTGGTAGCGTAAGCCTATGCAACGGGCGTTGCCAAATACAAGCCGTACTCCGCCTACAAGCCCTCCAGCGTTCCTTGGCTGGGCGAGGTGCCGTTCCATTGCGAGGTGAAGTGGCTCAAGGGTCACGTAACAAACGTTATTGACCTCAGTAGACCTCCACGCCACGACGATATTTCCCTTGCCCTTGAGCATGTCGAAAGCTGGACGGGGAGGTTCACCGCTGCTGGCAATGGGGTTGGATTCGATAGCCAGATGAAACGGTTTGGGGATGGAGACGTACTCTTCGGCAAGTTGAGGCCCTACCTGGCTAAAGATACTCGACCATGCCGGAATGGGCTTTGCGTAGGCGAATTTTGGTGCTCCGCCGCCGCAATAGGAATCTGTCACTAGGGTTTCTTAAGCAGTTTCTACGTTCCAAACCAGCTATTCATGTAATTGATGCATCGACTTTTGGGGACCAAATGCCCCGTGCGGGTTGGAAATTCATCGGTACATACGCCTCATCTCCCGCCACTTGCTGAGCAGACCGCCATTGTGGGGTACCTGGACAAGGCTACCGCTGCCATCGTCCGAGCCCGCCGCCAAATCGAATTTCGACAGGATTACCGAACCTGCCTCATCTCCGACGTGGTCACGGGTAAGTTGTACGTTCGGCAGGCGATGGTTGATTCTTCGTTGAGTTCGGAATGACGTGCAACGATAGAATGTCTGGGGAGAGGGCAGGTTTGAAACCTGCCCCTACGTGTGAAAGAGCGTTACGGAGGGGTGGAGGGCGAGGGAGGATTTCCGCCCCCGCAGGTGCGAGAATGGTAGAGGGGTTGGGGAGATGGATTCCAGTCTTCGTCTTCATGGGGGCAGGCTCTATGAGGGATGCCCCTACGTGGGTGGTTTGGGGGGGCGGTTCCTTCCTAAGTCGTCCAGCTTCTGACGAAGGAGGTTGCGGCGTTGCCTGGGGGTAAGTCGTCTCCAGAACCTTGTGCTGGGGCCGGAGGGTGGTTTGGTGAATACGCCGGGCTCCTGTGGTGATGGGGTTGTTGGGCTGGGCGCATCGTCGGGAGATTCCTCCACTCTTTCTATGGGCCGACGCAAGGCTGGCATGAAGATGGCTATGAGCAGGAGAAGGACCAGCCCCCCTATCGCGTTGGCGGTGAGGGCGACGCTCATGCCGAAGATGGACGCGAGTGCGCCAATTTCGACGTTGCCCATCTGACCGGTGCTGATGGCCAAACCCTGGGCGCCAAATACGCGGCTGTGGAAGTTGGTTGGGCTGCTGGTGAGGAGGATGCCGCTCTGCATTGTGGAGAAACCGCACTGGAAGATGCCCATGGCGATGAGGATGAAGAAGGAGAGGAGGAACCAGGGGGAAAGGGCGAATGCGAGGAGGAAGATGGCCACGCCGAGGCAGCCGCCCAGGAAGATTCTGCCGCTGATTTTGATGCGGCTTGCCAGCAATCCGATGAGGAGGGAGCCGAAAACGAAGCCTATGCCGTCGGCGGCGGCCAGGAGGCCCATGAGGCCAGCGCCGACGTGTAGGTGATCGGCGGCAATGACGGGGATGAATAGGTGGTATTGGAATAATACGTTCATAACCACACTGGCGGTCAGCACGCCGGCAATGGCAGGGGTGGAATAAGCATATTTCAGTCCTTCGCCGATGCTTTTGATGACGGGACGGCGGGCAAGGGACGTAACCACGGGAGGGGTCTTCAGCAGGAATATGCAGACGAAGCCAAAAAGGTAGAGGCCGGTCAGGAGAACGTAGACGCTGATGGCGGTGCCCGATATCAGGAGGAGGACTCCAATGACGAGGGGGCCGACGATTCTGCCGGCGCTGAATCCCAACTGCTCCAAGGAGATGGCCTGCACGAGGTTGTCTTGGCCGACAACGTGGAACATGAGGGCCCTGCGGCTGGTGTTGTCGAAGGCCCGGCAGGCCCCTCGGATGGCGGCGGCAATGAAAAGGAAGTAGGGATCGACGGACCCAATTAGGAGGATGACCAGCACACTAGCGACAACAGCCAAGCTGACTAGGTTGGAGGCCATGATGATGTGTCGCCGGTCCTTCCGGTCGCCGATGGCACCGGCGAGGAGGGTGAAGGCGAACATGGAGACGGTGTGGCTGAGGCCCAGCAGAGCCACCTGCCACGGAGAGCCGGTGAGCTGATGGATGAACCAACCCATGACGAGGAGCTCGGACATGTCTCCGCTGGTGGAGATGCTGCCGTTGCTCAATAGAAACTGGAAGTTCCGGTTTCTTATGAGGTGGAAGAGGGGTTTTTTGATTCTGGGACGCACGGTTTCTCGTTGGGACGGAGGATGTGGGGCGTGGGTAGAACGTGATAGCTATACATTGTATTGTGATGTAGAGGGGAAACCATAGGGTTGGGGCTGCGGACTTGGGCGGGATGGGGGCTGGTGTGGTGGGCGACCACGAGGGAGGGCAGGTTTGAAACCTGCCCCTACGGGCGATATGACGGATTGTTTCCGAGGCTGGCGCCACCCTACGGGTTGTTAGCAAGGTGGGTTTCAACAGCATGGAGACAGTCTATTTTCAGAGTAATGATATTTGGCACGTCCGGGAATGATGGAATCGGGTTGACCTTGTGGGCCTACGTAGAGGGTGGAGACGTTGACGTGGGTGTGGATGGGCCGTAAAGGTTGAGTAAGACTCGGTAACGGGGGGGCGGTAGATGCCAAGAACGACGAAGATGATTACGTTCTCGCTGGCCCCGGAGATGGTGGAGAGGGTGGACCGGGTGACGAGACGGCAGGGGAGACGGCGGAGAGGGTTCCTGCGAGAGTCAGTGCGGGCAACGGAAGCGGCGGTGGGGGAACCAACGCGGTGTCGTGATGGTATATCGTCTCTTTTCTGAACACAGTTTGGCGGAGTTGTACGACGCGTTCTGCGCGGGAAGGAAGGACTTCGGGTTCTATCTTCCACTGGTGATGTCGGCGAGAAGCGTACTTGATGTGGGCTGCGGTACGGGTGAGTTACTTCGCTTGGCGAGGGAAGCTGGACACACCGGCCGACTGTGCGGGCTCGATCCTGCCAATGCGATGCTTGATGAGTCACGGAAGCGGTCAGACATAGAGTGGGTGCTCGGTGACCTAACTTCGGTGGACTGGTGTCGAGAGTTCGATCTCGTCGTAATGACTGGTCATGCGTTTCAAGTGTTCGTCGATGACGACCAACTGAGAGAGTCGCTGACCGCAATACGGTCGGCACTTACGGGGGCCGGACGCTTCGTGTTCGAGACACGCAATCCACTCGCCAGGGAATGGCGGAACTGGACTCCTGGCAACGCGGCAGAGGTTGTGCACAACGGCCGTGTCGTGCAAATGGCACACCAGGTGGAGACCCACGTTGTCGGCGACATTGTCTCTTTCACCGCTACATTCACAAGTACAAGCTGGAACCGGCCTCAGATCAGTCGAAGCGCGCTGAGATTCCTTGGGACAGAATTGCTGTCCTCCTTCCTTTCTGGGGCGGGCTTGGCAATCGAGGAACTGTTCGGAGATTGAGACCTGCAGGAACTTACGGACACTAGTCCGGAGATCATTACCGTAGCACGTTGAGCCTGAGCCGGGAGTCGGCAACCTCGGCGGACAGTCTGCTAATGAACTTGGTCAGTGTGGAAGAGGTAGTGAACAGGCCAGAAACGGGGGATAGATGCCAAGAAGCACAAAGAAGATTGCGTTCTCGCTGTCCACGGAGATGGCGGAGCGGGTGGACCAGGTGACGAGACGGCAGGGGAGATCCAGGAGTGGGTTTCTGCGGGAGGGTGTGTTGCGATACATTGAGGAGTGTGAGTGAAGACGGCTCTCCAGCATGGAGAACAGAGGGTGAGGGAGAAGAGGATTGGTTCCGAGAACGTGGCTGACTTGGTGGAAGAATACCTGGCTGAGGTTGGCGACCTCCTACGGGCATGAGAGTTGTTTTGGGCACGAACGTTATGGGGATGCTCCCTTTGACAAACGTTGATTCCTCAGCGTAGGGTAAAATTCCCATAGTTTTAAGAGTAGCTAACATTCTACCGGACGTTGATGGCCGGGTGGATAAAATGGAGAAAACGCAAGACGGGGATTACGACCTCATATTGCGGCTGGAGACTAACCACAGCGAATTGATTGCCATCGTCAAAAGCGTGGATAGAATTCTATCCGCAGTCCAACATGAGTTGACGCATCTACGGCTGTTGCACGAGAGGATAAAAAGATGAAAGTGATTGCGATTCTTGGTTTGGTGCTGGCCTTGGCGGTTGCATGTGGTGGAGGCAACGTGTTCGACATCGGGGTAGGGGATTGCTTCAACTACGAGGAATCTGATGAGATAACTGATGTCGAGTTCACACAGTGCGATGATCCGCATCAGCGCGAGGTGTACGCTGAAGTCTCGATCGACGTGGCCGCAGGCATGGCGTACCCTGGTGATTACCGCGTGGATGAAGTGGCGTCTAACCTCTGTTTGAAGCGCTTCGACGAGTTTGTCGGGACTTCCTACTTCGACTCGGCGCTCGAGATCGAGGCGTTCACCCCGACACGGGATTCGTGGGAAGACGAAGACGACCGAAAAGTCAGTTGCTTGCTGTACGACCTCGAAGACCTCTACATGGAAGGAACCATGCGGGGCAGCGGCCGATAATAGCTGATGACAATTACCTGATTTCCAACTGAGACACTGCCCAGACTTGAGACCGGGCTTGGTAATTGCTAGTTGGCCAATAGAGGAGTTTGGCCATGTCTCCGCTGGTGGAGATGCTGCCGTTGCTCAATAGAGACTGGAAGGTCCGGTTTCTTATGAGGTCGAAGAGGGGGTTATTGATTCTGGGGCGCACTGGTTTTTACGGAAGCGGGCGCGCACGAGGGATGCCCCTACGGGGGAAGGTGGAAAGGGGTGCCCACGAGGGGCGGCCCTACGGAGGAAGGTGTGGGGAGGGTTGAGCTTAGGACGACGGGATTCTTCGCTGCGCTCAGAATGACGTGTTGTACGCCCTTGAATGACAGGAGTGGGTGGACACAAGGCCTAGAACTACATCTAGGGTGGAGACGTTGACGTGGGCTTGGAGAGTGCGTAGCATGGTGAGTAAGACTCGGTAATGGAGAGCGCACAGTGCCAAGAACTACGAAGACGATTACATTCTCTTTGCCCCCGGAGTTCGCGGAAAGAGTGGACCAGGTAACAAAACAGCAGGGAAGGTCCAGGAGCGAGTTTCTGAGGGAGGCTGTGCTTCGTTACATGGAGGAGTGCGAGTGGAGGCAGCTGCTCCAGTATGGAGAGCGGAGGGCGAGGGAGAAGAGGATTGGCCCTGAGGACGTGGCTGACCTGGTGGAAGAATACCGAGCTGAGGTTGGCAACCAGCTCCAGGCATGAGGGTCGTCTTGGACACGAACGTCATTGTCTCAGGTCTGAACTTTCCTGGTAACGAACGTTTGGTTCTCGACCTCGCCCTGAGGGGACGATACGAGTTGTGCCTATCCCCATTCATTTTGGAGGAGGTGGCCGGGGTGCTCGTGCGCAAGTTTGGTTGGGCGGAGGAACGCTCATCCGAGGCCGTCAGGGTGTTGCGGGATTCTGCTACCGTCATTGAACCCACCATGCGCCTGCAAGTGATTGAAGGGGACCACGCAGACAACCGCATCCTGGAGTGTGCCGCGACTGTTGGTGCTGATTACCTAGTGACGGGCGATCGGAGACACTTATTGCCTATGGAGAGACATCTGGGTGCGAGAATTCTTAATGCCCCGCGGTTTCTATTGGAGTTGGAGGGGTGATTGCGAGGGCTTAAGGAGATTCTTCGCTGCACTCACAGTATCTGTGATGTAAGTCGAGGGGTCTTGGCGTACGGGCGAGGGAAGGCTGACGTGTCTGAGATAGATACTATCCGCCGAAATCTCGAGATTCTTGAGGGGGCATTTCATGACTGTAGGACCGAGAATCCTGACTAGTGTCGGTTCATTTGATTGGAAGGAGTCCCTAAGAGTGTGTCTAATAAATCCCTTTGTTACCTCGAGCGCTCCATGTCACCTTGAGTGAAGCCGAAGGATCTGGAGTTGGAGGGGCGGACTTCGCTGCCTAACAGATGTTTATGCTTCGCTCCACCGGTGCCTTTTTAGACACCCTCTAAGTGTGGCAATAGAGGCGGCTCAGGCGGCTGGGAGGGTCCTGCTGGCTCGATTTCGCCCACCGGCAAGCGCTTCTTTGGATCTCCAATATAAAGGACCCGGGGACTTGGTTACTGATGCGGACTTGGCTGCTGACCGAGCCATCACAGATGTGTTGGATGCACGGGAGGATGCAGGAAACATACTTTCAGAGGAAAGCAGCCATTACAAAGGCGACAGCCATAGAACTTGGCTCATTGATCCTCTATGCGGGACACTCCCTTTCAGCACTGGTCTTGCTCAATGGGGCGTGAATATAGCTCTTTGTGTCCGCTCTCAGCTAGAGGTCGGAGTGATCGCGCTTCCAGCAACCGGTGAAATTCTAAGCGCCGCCCGCGGCCATGGCGCCTTCCTGAACGGCAAGAGATTGGTTAGCCAGGAGCCTCCCGGGCTACTGCCTGATGTCCTGTTGGCGTTCGAGGGAGACAAACGCAGATTCACTAACTCTCAGCGCGCGCTTGAGCATGCGGCAGGTAAGCAGTACACATTCGCGTCGGCCGCGTTTCCCTTGGCCCAGATTCTACTGGGCCGACTTCATGGCTTCGTTGGGCTCGACGTAGATGTCCATTCTGCCGCCGGAACCGTGATTGCGAGGGAGTTGGGCATTCGTGTTACCGATGAGGCAGGGATTGACGTCAACTGGACACCGGATAATACGTCCGACGCTCTGGTGGTTGCTTGGCCAAGAACCCACTCTACTCTTCTTAGTAGGGTGAACTTAGAGCCGAATTGATGATAAAGAAGGATTTGGGGAGGACTGGGGAGGGCTGGATTCTCGCCTTCGCAGGAATAACGGAGGGGAGAATCGTCCTTACGGGAGAGAATGTTGTCGGACACGGGGTTCATCCCCATACCAACCTTCCCCCCTTGAGGGGGAGGGGATTTGTTGGCGTGCTACTGCAACGAGATTCCTCGGCTGCGCTTCGCTGCGTTCGAAATGACATTTGGGTAGAGGGTCAAGACGGGCGACCACAAGGAGCCTGTTTCATAAGTCCTCACCCATGATATATGCCAAGCATTTTAAGACGCTTTTCGACGACTTCCCTAGGGAGAGCATGGAATATGGCCCCAAGGTTCGTCCTTTCTACGAAAGCAGGAATCCAGAAGGCCCAATTCTCGGAGAGATCCGACTTATGAAACATGCTCCAAGGGTCGCCCCTACGAGGGAAGGTGGCAGGTGGCAGGTGGTGTCCATGTATCGGAAGAGGGCGCCCACGAGGGACGCCCCGACGGGGGCAAGGGCAGGTTTGAAACCTGCCTCTACGTAGAAGGTGGTGTCGTGGGGGGTTAGGTGGCTACTATGTTGACGAGGCGGCCGGGGACGTAGACTAGCTTTCGGACGGTTTTGCCCTGGGTGTGAGCCTGAACTCGTGTGCTGGCTAGGGCAAGCTGGCGTACTTCTTCTTCCGAGATGGAGGCGGGTGCTTGCATGCGGTCTCGGAGGCGTCCGTTGACCTGGATGACAAGGGTAATTGTTTCCTCCGACGTCAGGGCGGGGTCCCACTTGGGGAAGGAGCGGTTGTGGATGCTGTAGGGGCGGCCCGAGCGTTCCCAGAGCTCCTCTGCCAGGTGGGGTGCTAGGGGGGCCAGCATGAGGAGGAATTTTTCGGCGCATTCGCGCCAGAGAGCGGAGTCTACCGCTTTGCCGCTCCACGCCTGGGAGAGGTGGTTGGTGAATTCCATGAGGCCGGCGATGGCGGTGTTGAACTTGAAGCGGTCCAGGTCTGTATAGACTTTCTCTATGGTCTGGTGAAGCTTTCGGCGGGTGTCGTTTGGGCCGCTGCCGTTGACGGCGTCGGGGAGGTCCGTGGGGTCACGCTGGAACAGGTCCCAGATGCGGTTCGTCCAGCGGGAGATGCCGTTGATGCCCGTGTCAGTCCAATCGCCGCCCTGGTCCCATGGGCCGAGGAACATGAGATAGGCGCGAACGACGTCGGCGCCAAAAGTTTCGACGTACTGGTCGGGGCTGATGACGTTGCCGCGGGACTTGCTCATCTTGGCGCCGCCGGCGATGATGGTGCCCTGGTTAAAGAGGCGGAGGAAGGGTTCGTCGAAATTGAGCAGACCCATGTCCCGCATGCCCTTGGTGAAGAAGCGGGCGTAGAGCAGGTGCATGACAGCGTGTTCTGCACCGCCGGTGTACTGGTCGACGGGGAGCCAGCGATCCAAGAGGTCGGGGTCAAAGGGGGCACCCTTTTCGGTGGGGCTGGCGAAGCGGAACATGTACCAGGAGGAATCGACGAAGGTGTCCATAGTGTCGGTCTCTCGCTGGGCGAGCCCGCCGCAGCCGGGGCAGGTGGTGTTGACGAAATCCTCGTTGATGGCGAGGGGGGACTCGCCGGTGGGCTTGAACTCGGCGTCCAGCGGAAGAAGGACGGGCATCTGGTCGTCCGGAACTGGGACGGTTCCGCAATCTGCGCAATAGACGAAGGGGATGGGGGTGCCCCAGTAACGCTGGCGGGAGACGAGCCAGTCGCGAATGCGGTGGGAGACGGTGCGGCGACCCCAGTTGTTGGACTCCACGAGGTCGGCAATGGCCGCGGCTCCTTCTGGGCTGGGCATGCCGTCGAAGGGGGCGGAGTTGACCATCACACCCCGTCCAGTGGAGGCGTGGCCTGGGTCCGGTTCTTGGCCTTCGGGCGGTGCAATGACGGTGCGGATGGGGAGTCCATGTTTCTGGGCGAACTCGTAGTCGCGCTGGTCGTGGGCGGGGACGCCCATGACGATGCCGGTGCCGTAGGTGGTGAGGACGTAGTCGGCGATGTAGAGGGGAATGCGTTCGCCGTTGAGGAAATTTACGGCGTAAGCGCCGAGGGGGACGCCGGTCTTTTCTCTTTCGGTGGAGAGCCGATCGATTTCTGTCTGGCGGCGGGCCTCCTCAATGTATGCCTGGACGGCGCTGCGCTGCTCAGGGGTGGTGAGGCTTTCGACGAGGGGGTGTTCGGGCGCAAGGACCATGAATGTGACGCCGTAGATGGTGTCGATACGGGTGGTGAAGGTGCGAATTTCTTTGGTTTCCAAGTCGTAGTGGGAGATGTCGAAGGCGATTTCGACGCCTTCGCTGCGGCCGATCCAGTTGCGCTGCATGGTGAGGATTTTCTCGGGCCAGTCGATGAGGCTGCTGAAATCGAGGAGCTCGTCGGCGTACTGGGTAATGCGGAAGAACCATTGCTTGAGGGAGCGACGGGTGACGAGGGCGTCGCAGCGTTCGCAGGCGCCGTTGACCACCTGCTCGTTGGCGAGGACGGTGTTGCAGGAGGGGCACCAAACTACGGGGGCTTCGCCGCGGTAGACCAGTCCGTGTTTGTAGAACTGGAGGAAAAGCCACTGGTTCCAGCGATAGTATTCCGGCAGACAGGTGACGATTTCGCGGTCCCAATCGTAGACGGCGCCCATGGTGCGGAGCTGGCGGCGCATGTTTTCGACGTTACCCAACGTCCAGGGGTGGGGGTGGATGCCGTTGCGGATGGCGGCGTTTTCGGCGGGAAGGCCGAAGGCGTCGAAGCCCATGGGGTGGAGGACGTTGAAGCCCTGCATTCGGCGAAAGCGGGCGTGGCAGTCGGAAGGGGCCATGACGTACCAGTGGCCGACGTGTAGGTCGCCGGAGGGGTAGGGGTACATGGTAAGCTCGTGCCACTTGGGGCGGGGGTCGTCGTCGGGAGTATGGTAGATGCGGTCTTGCTCCCACCGTTGCTGCCACTTGTTGTCGATTTCCTTGGCGGGGTATCGAACGTCAACGCGTCTTGTGGTGGTCATTTTTGGCTGCTTCGTCCTGCTTAGGTTTTATGGTAAGGAATTATACACCGAAGGGAGGGGAGGTGTGATTCCTCGGCTGTGCTTCGGTGTGCTCAGAAAACCGATAGGGCTGGGCAGCGGTCCGTGGAGTGGACGGTGGGGGTTGGAGTGGATGGGTCCCCTCCTCCGCGGGAGCACTGTGAGGGGGATTTGTGGCTGGGCTTATTCGTTTCAGTGGGGATTCGTTTTTTTCTGTGGTGGAAACGAAGGGTGGGTTGGGATAGGGTGATGTGCCATTCAATGGGAAGATGGTAGCAGGGGAGGGCGAATTGAGGCAAGGGAAAGTTGGCAATTTGGGGGAACTGGATTCCGGCTCGGGGGCCGGAATGACGGTTATACAAAGGTCTCCCTCCGCGGGAACAACAGGGAGGTACGAGGGCACCGGATGGAAGAGAAGATGGGTCCCCGCATCCGCGAGGACAAGAAGTGGGGGAGGTTTTTCACCCACATCCCTTCGACAAGCTCAGGGCAGGCTCTAGCCTTCCCCCATCCGTAGGGGGAAGGGAGGGAGGGGAGGGTTTGACAGTGGGGGAGGATGGTAAGATACTGGCTTGAGTACGGCGGTAAATGGAGGAGGCAGGCATGAAGGTGGGCGTAGTCTTTCCCCAAACGGAGATAGGGACGGACCCTGGAGCCATCAGAGAGTACGCCCAGGCGGCGGAATCGTTGGGATACGACCATATTCTGGCCTACGACCACGTGTTGGGGGCGGACGCCGACTATTACGGCAACTGGACCGGTTCCTACAGGCTGGAGGACCAGTTCCACGAACCCTTTGTGCTCTTCGGATACCTGGCGGGCCTGACGAAGACGATTGAGTTCACCACGGGGATAATCATTCTGCCACAGCGTCAGACGGCGCTGGTGGCGAAGCAGGCGGCGACGCTGGACGTGCTGAGTGGCGGGAGGCTGCGCCTGGGCATCGGCATAGGCTGGAACTACGTGGAGTACGAGGCGTTGGGGGAGAATTTTAGAAATCGGGGCCGCCGCAGCGAGGAGCAGATAGCGTTAATGCGGGAGCTGTGGACGAAGGAGGTTGTGACCTTCGAGGGTCGGTGGAACCGGGTTGTCCGGGCGGGGTTGAACCCGCTGCCGGTGCAGCGTCCGATTCCGGTATGGTTCGGAGGCGGCTCGGAGCAGGTGTTGAAGCGAATTGGGGAGACGGGGGACGGATGGATTACGACCACTCGACAGGTGGGGCTGAATGACGCCTTTCGAGGGATGATTGAGCGGATTCACGGGCACGCGCGGGAAGCGGGGCGGGATCCTTCGGAGATTGGCATAGAGGGGACGATCAACGCGGGTTCGGGTTCGCCGGAGGACTGGGCGGACGCCGTTGCCGAATGGGGGACGTACGGGGCGACGCACATTACGCTCAACACGATGAATTCCGGTTACGAGACGCCGGAACAGCATATTGAGGCCATTAGTCAGTTCAGGGAAGTGACGGGGTGAGGGGAAGAAGGAAGAAGGGAGGGGAATGGCTTCCGGCTTTAGCCGGAATGGCGGTTGGAGTGTGTGCTCCGGGGGCGAGATTCTTCGTCGCGGAGCCTCCTCAGAATGACATGTGGGTAAGGGGAAGAAGGGGGAAGGGAGAATATGAGAGAGGGAATGGGTTTAGTTGGTGTGCTCCGGGGGCGAGATTCTTCGTCGCGGAGCCTCCTCAGAATGACATGCGGGTAAGGGGAAGAAGGGGGAAGGGAGAATATAGATTCCGGCTTTCGCCGGAGTGACGGGTCTATTTCGTGTTTAGTATGAAACTGAACTTTTTGGAGTAGGGGGGTACATGGGTCAAACCTGGGTAGAAGAGTTTCGAGAGTACGGGGGAGCGCGGCTGCACCTGATGAAGGGTGGCGAGGGCCCGCCGTTGCTGGCGCTGCACGGCGCGGGAGGGAATCCCGGGCTGATGGCGTACCACCGGGAACTGGCGGAGTCATTCACTGTGTTTGTACCGTCGCATCCTGGCTTTGAGAAGTCCACCCGCGCCCCGTGGATAGATTCAATCGACGCGGTCGCACACTTTTACCTGGGACTGATGGAAGAGATGGGGGTGGATCGGTATTCCGTCCTGGGTTTCTCGATGGGGGGCTGGATCGCGGCGGAGATGGCGGCGATGTGCACGCATTCTTTGGATCGGCTGGTCATCTCCTCCGGGGTGGGCATCAGGCCGGAGGAAGGGGAGATTGCGGAGCTATTCACCGCGTCGAGGGAAACGGTGGCGGGGCTGCGGTTCTTCGACCCTACGCAGGTGCCGGACTACGACGAGCTTTTCGGCCAACCGATGACGCGGGAGCAGGCGGCGGTGGAGCGTGACAACCGGGAGACGGCGAGCCGGTGGTGCTGGAGTCCGTATATGAACAATCCCAACCTGTCGCATTACTTGAAGCGGGTTTCCACACCCACGCTGATTCTGTGGGGGCGGGAGGACGCTATCGTTCCAGTGGAGTGTGCCGATCTCTACCGGCAGGCAATCAGGAACTCGAGGGTACACCTGATAGAGCGTTGCGGGCATTCTCCGCAGATGGAGAAGCCGCAGGAGTTTCTGGACGCAGTTGTACCCTTCCTGCAAGGGGCCTAAGGGCCCTATCGGATTTATCTAAGGAGGCGGCCCATGTCCGTTCAAGTTTATTGGTTCACGGAGCAGCCCTACAGTTTCACGACGGAGGAGCTGCTGGCGGAACATCAAGAGGATTCCTACTTTACGCTGAGCAACCGGTTCTTCGATCCGCTCAAGGCGCATCAGCTGTACAACGAGTATCACGAGCAGTACGCCTTTGCCGACGAGGTGGGGTTCGACGGAATAATGACCAACGAGCACCATAGCGCATGGTGGTGCATGAAGCCGTCGGCGAATATCGACGCAACGGCGATAGCCATGGTGACAAAGAATTGCAAGATTGCGATTCTGGGGAACGTGATCCCCATTACGGAAAACCCCGTTCGAATAGCGGAAGAGATAGCGATGGTGGACGTGATTTCCGGCGGGCGGGTGATTTCCGGCTTCGTGCGGGGCACGCCGGTGGAGAGCCTGCAGGCGAACATCAACCCGGCAGAGAACATGGAGCGGTTCGAGGAAGCGCATGATCTTATCATCAAGACGTGGACGTCGGACGGCCCCTTCCGATGGGAGGGGAAGTATTTTCACAACCGGATAGTGAATCCGTGGATGAAGCCGATACAGAAGCCGCATCCGCCTATCTGGTATCCGGGAACGTCGAGCGTGGAGAGCGTGGTGTGGGCGGCGGAGCGGGGATATGCCTACATGAGCTTGGGGAGCCTGTTGGACGTGGCGGTGCAGACGAACGAGCTGTATCACAAGACGGCCCACGCCGCGGGGTTCGACACGGGGCCGGAGCATTACGGCTACCTGATTCGGGCATTCGTTGCAGATACGGACGAGCGGGCTTACGAGGTAGGCAAGAATTTCATGTGGAACGAGAAGTATCGGTTCAAGGCCATCGAGGAGCACGGAGACCCGCCGGGATACCGGAGCCGAGATGCGGCGAAGATTGCTTCGCGTCGGGTGCAGCCGGGGTTTGGGGGATGGACCTACGACCAGCTAATCGAGATGGACAATCTGATAGTGGGCAGCCCGGAGACGGTGATAGCGACGCTGCGCCGGATTCGCAAGGAGTTGAAGGCGGGGTATCTGCTGATATACGGGCACGAGGGGCCGATGCCTCACGAGGACGTGATGCGGTCGATAGAGTTGTGGGGAACGAAGGTTATACCGGCGTTGAGGGAGGATGGTTAGGGGGGATGTAGGGGGCTTTCGCGAGGGACTCCCTGACGGAGGTTGGGTGCAGCTACTATCCTAGTTCCTGGGACTGTAAGATGGCCAGGGCAATGAGATAGGCGCCGCCCAGAAGCTGGGGTTGGACGAATTCCAGCCGGTCTTCGGGTGTGTGAATGCGGGAGACGTCGGGGCCGAAGAGCAATAGCGCAGGGATTTCTGCATCCTGGAAGGGCACGTGGTCGCTGGCAGCTCCCGGCGGCATGGAACCCGGTTGGGCTTCGATTTCCAACTCCGCCGCTATTTTTAGTGCCAGATCGGTTAATGCCTGGTGACCTGCGACCTCGAGCTGGACGCCGGAGCCGACCACGTCGAAATTCATCATGACTTTTGTCCTGGCCCGTTCCGCTTCGGTCAAGGATGCGACATAGTGGCGGCTGCCGTGAAGCCCCAGCTCTTCGGCTCCGAAGGCGATGAATCGGAGGGAGAAGGGCAGGGAGCGTCCGGCCAGAGCTTCCGCCAATGACAAGACCACGGCGACGCCGGAAGTGTTGTCGTTGGCTCCGGCCCTGGTTGCGGGAACTATGTCGTAGTGGCCGCCTACGATAACCAGGCCATCGCCGATGCCCTTTATTTCGGCGACCACGTTGCGGGACTCCAGTTCCTGCACTTCTACGTTTACGGATATCTCCACTTGGCCATCGGACAACGTGTCAGTCCAGAATTCCCCCACGCTTGTGTCGAAGAGCAGGGCCGGAATTGCAGACTGGCCCGTCAGGAGCGGGGTGTAACTATTGAAATCGAGGTTGCCGGATATGACGGCGGCGACAGCTCCGGCTTCTGCTGCATTCGTGACGTTCTCGCGCAAATCCTGAAGGGCCTGCTTGTCGCCCAGAATGCCATCTTGCGGCTGGAACCAGGCGACTTTCCCTTCCAGTCCTTCTGGCGGGAGGTCCTCGCTCCGTTCCAGTCTCACCGGCGTCAATGGACCGGCGGCGGTTATGCTGTGAGGCGGGGTGGTAAATACTAGGCCGGGGAACTCCTGGCCCTGAACGACGGCGTTGGCGTTTTCTCCGCCGGTTCTATACCAGCGCGAAAAATCAAAATGCAGGAAGGTAAAGGGCTGGATCTCTGTTAGGTAGCCCATGGCATGGAAGCGGGCTTGCAGATGTTCGGCGGCCCGCAGCTCTTCGGTAGTGGCGCTCTCCCGGTGGCCCAATTCATTCAGCAGCTCTTTCAGCAAGGCGTAGACTTGCTCCGAAGCAGTCGCCAATTGGTCTTGGGGCGATTGGGTGGGAGAAGGCGCGGGTGCTGGCGTCTGAGGCGGGCGAGTCGGACTGGCGGTAGGCGTTGGAGTGACTGCGGGGGGCGGTTCGGCCGGAGGTGACGCAGTGGTCGATCCGGTGGAACAGGCGAGTGAGACGGCTAGAAGGGCGAGGACCCCTGGAATGAACAGAGGCCGGAGGGCCGAATGCAATAGAGAAGGTGGAATCATTCCTGTAAACGGCCTTTACGGGATGGTAAAGGGCACACATTGTAATCAAGCAAGACGGGCGCCCACTAGGGACGCCCTCACGGCGATGACTATAAGTGATGTGGAGGGGGCGGGGGTGTGACACCCCCGCCCGGTTTAGGAATCGTTTAGGAGGGGTAGACTAGCTCGCCGCCGGTAGTCTGGCGAGAGGGCTGGCGAACCGGGTTGGCTCCCTTGCTCTGCCAGAACATCTCGGCGATGTCGAGGGTGGCGGTGAGGAGGCCGGTGGCGGCGGCCACGTTGCGGTGAACCCTTGCTTCGGAGGCGGCCTTCATGGCGTTCCAGAAGGTGTCGTGGAGGTTGGGGAACTGCTCCAGATGCTCGGGCTTGAAGTAGTCTCCCCAGAGGATGCGGAGTTCCTGCTTGGCGAGCTCGGCGTGGTGCTCCTTGACGGCGGTCATGCGGGCAATCTTGTGGCTGTAAATTTGCGCCTCGTCGTGGGTCGCGTCGGGGCCGGGCTTTTCAAGGTCGCAAATCAGGGTGGACATTCGGACTACGGTATGGGCGGCGATTTGCGCCAGATGGGGGTCGTAGATGCCGCAGGGAACGTCGCAGTGGGCGTGGGCATCCTGGGGAGTAAAGCGGGACTTCAGGTTCAAAAAGGACATTGTTGATCCTCTCCTTATGCGGAATTCATGTGGCTGGAGTATACTGCAAAATGGGCCTGCTGCCAACGACCAGGGGCCTGTGGGGAAGACTGTCAGTTTGGGATTGAACGCTGCTTATGGGTCTGTTGGATAGGTTGCCGGGGATGGGGATTCTACGGGGGTTGGGTCGGATTGGGGTTTACCGGGTTCGAGGCCGGAGTATGGAGCCGCGGTTTTTCGAGGGTGAGTTGCTTCTGGTCTGGGGAGTCGGCGTCGGCGAAAGGGGGCTGAGACGGGGCGACGTGGTGGTGTTTCGGCACCCCAGCGTGGATGGGCGGTTGATGTTGAAGCGGGTGGCGGCGTTGCCGGGAGGGCGGGTTGGGGTGGTTGGGGGTCGGGTGATTGTGGAGGGCGGGGCGACGTTGGAGGCGGGTGGCGGCGTCGGCAAAGGCGACGAGGGGATGTGGGAGATGGAGTGGGTGTTGGGTGAGGACGAGTGGTTTGTGGTGGGGGATAACCTTGAGTCGAGCCTGGACAGTCGTCGGTTGGGGCCGATTCGGGGGTCGTGGATCAGGGGGCGGGTGTGGTTTCGGTGTTGGCCGTTGTTCAGGGGGAAGGGTGCTGGGTGATGGGAGGTGGGCGGTTTGCGAACCGCCCACACGGGGGAGGCGACGTTTTATTCGTTTCGGGGGGATTCGTTCTTTTCTGTGGTGCAAACGAAGGGTGGATTGGGGGAAGGCGTGGGGATGGGTTTTTTCATGGAGGAATGGTAGCAGGGGAGGGGGAGTTTCGGCAATGGGAGGATAGCAGTGTGGGTGGGGGATGGGTCCCCGCATCCGCGAGGACAACGGGAGTGGGAGGGCGGATCTCTAATCGCCTCTACGTGGGAGTCGCCGAACACGACGGGAGGGGAAAGGTGGTTCCCGCACCGCCCCTACGAGGGAGTCGCCGAACACGATGAAGACGGGCGTCCACGAGGGGTGGTCCTACGGAGACGGCAGGTTGGACGTGACGTGGATAGGGAAGAGGAAGGTCGGTTCGCGTACCCGCCCCTACGGTTGGTCGGTAGTTGGGAAGTTTGGAGGGCAAGGGCAGGTTTGAAGAGCCTGTTTCATAAGTCCTCACCCATGATTTATGCCAAGTATGCCAAGACGATTTCCGACGACTTCCCAGGCGAGAATATGGAATATGGCCCCAAGGTCCGTCATTCCTGCGAAAGCAGGAATCCAGAAGGCCCAATTCTCGGAGAGATCCGACTTCTGAAACAGGCTCTGAAACCTGCCCCTACGGAGAAGGGGTTGAGTGTAGGGGGTGTGGGGAAGATGGATTCCCGCCCCCGTCTTCACGGGGGCAGGATATTCGCGGGAAAAACGGAGGGAGGGATGGGTCCCCGCATCCGCGAGGACAACGGAAGGGGGAGGGCGGTTCGCGAACCGCCCCTACGGTTGGTCGGTAGTTGGGAAGTTTGGAGGGCAAGGGCGGGTTTGAAACCTGCCCCTACGGAGAAGGGGTTGAGTGTAGGGGGTGTGGTAAAGATGGATTCAAGCCCCCGTCTTCACGGGGGTAGGCTGTTCGCGGGAACAGCGGAGGGAGGGATGGGTCCCCGCATCCGGAGACCTTTGCATAACTATCGAATCGCATTCAGATGGCGGTGTAGGACGACTCTTGACATAGCTAAATCATGGGATTCTGGATTCCGGCTTTCGCCGGAATGACGGTTATGCAAAGGTCTCCATCCGCGAGGACAACGGGAGGGGGATGGCGGTTCTCTAATCGCCTCTACGAGGGAGTCGCCGAACACGACGTAGACGGGCAACCACAAGGAGCCTGTTTCAAAAGTCCCCGCGCGTCTGTCCGCGGCAAAAGGGCGTGACGACAGGCGTAACCATATCCACAAATGCTGCGATATACGACTGTAGATATGCTGTTTCGGCCTTATGCCGTTGTGAACGAACGAGCTCAATGACTTGGTTGCTACTTCTGAAACAGGCTCCAAGGGTTGCCCCTACGGGGGGAGGGAGGGGTTCCCGCATGCGCGAGAACGACGGGAGGGGAAAGGCGGTTCGCGAGCTGCCCCTACGTGGGAATCACCGAACGCGACGTAGGCGGGCAACCACAAGGAGCCTGTTTCAAAAGTCCCCGTGCCTCTGTCCGCGGCAAAAGGGCGTGACGACAGGCGTAACCATATCCACAAATGCTGCGATATACGACTAGCAGATATGCTGTTTCCGCCTTATGCCGTTGTGAACGAGCGAGCTCAATGACTTGGTTGCTACTTCTGAAACAGGCTCCAAGAGTTGCCCCTACGGAGATAGGGATGGGTCCCTGCATCCGCGAGGACAACGGGAGGGGGAGGGCAGGTTTCAGGAGCCTGTTTCAAAAGTCTCCGCGCCTCTGTCGGCGGTGAAACGTTGCGACGCCAAGCGTAACCATGCCCAATAATACTACTACATACGACAAGCAGAGACATCGTTTCCGCCCTATGTCGTTTTGGTCGAACGGGGTCAAAGCCTGGCGTGCTATTTCTGAAACAGGCTCTTGAAACCTGCCCCTACGGAGAAGGGGTTGAGTGTAGGGGGTGTGGGAAAGATGGGTCCCCGCATGCGCGAGTACACGGGGAGGGGACGGGCGGATTCTGAGTTGCTCCTACGAGGGAGTCGCCGAACACGATGTAGGCGGGCAACCACAAGGGTTGCCCTTACGGAGGGAGGGATGGGTCCCCGCATCCGCGATGACACGGGGAGGGGTAGCTGGCGCGAGTCGTCCCTACGTGGGAATCGGCGGACACGACGTAGGCGGGCAACCACAAGGGTTGTGCCCCTACGGAGACGGCATGTTGGACGTGACGGGCGTGAATTAAGAAGTGTGGCGGAGGGCGGCTTGGGCGGCGGCTAGTCGGGCGACAGGGACTCGGAAGGGGGAGGAGCTGACGTAGTCGAGGCCTACGCGGTGGCAGAAGTCGATGCTTGCAGGGTCGCCACCGTGCTCGCCGCAGATGCCCACTTCCAGGCCGGGTTTGGCTCGCCGGCCCTTTTCGGTGCCGATGCGGATGAGTTCGCCTACGCCGTCGGTGTCGATGGTGACGAAGGGGTCGAGAGGGAGTATGCCGTCTTCGATGTAGGAGCGGAGGAACTTGCCTTCGGCGTCGTCGCGGCTGTAGCCGTAGGTGGTCTGGGTGAGGTCGTTGGTGCCGAAGCTGAAGAAATCGGACTCTTCGGCAACGTCGCCGGCGGTGAGGGCGGCCCGGGGGACTTCAATCATGGTGCCGAACTTGTAGGGTACGTTGACGCCGCGTTCCTTCTGAATGTCATCGGCCACTTTGACCAGTCGACGGCGAAGGAGGTTCATCTCGTTGGCGTGGGAAGTCAGGGGAATCATGATTTCGGGTTGGAGGGTGAGACCCGACTCGATTAGGTCGCAGCAGGCGGAGATGATGGCCTCGATCTGCATGCGGTAGATGGAGGGGAAGGTGATTCCCAGGCGGCAACCCCTGTGTCCAAGCATGGGGTTGGACTCGCGGGATTTTTCGAGAAGGTCCAAGACGGCTTCTTCTTCGGCGAGGGTCTCAGCGGAGCCGCCGGTTGCGCGCATGTTGGCGATGCTGCTGACCAGCTCTTCGTAGCGGGGGAGGAACTCGTGGAGGGGGGCGTCAAGGAGTCGGATGATGACTGGGCGGTCTCCCATGACGCCAAGGATCTTGCGGAAGTCTTCCTCCTGGAGATGCTCCAGCTGGTTGAGAGCCCGGTAATAGGAGTGGACCGCGGGGGGCAGGTCTTCGGAGAGGGCCTCACCCATGGCGGCCACGTCGATGGTGGGGTTTTCGCGCTCCCAACGCTCCGCCTCGGCGGCGTTTAGGAGGGCCTGCTGGACGACGGCGACGCGTTCAGGGCCGAGGAACATGTGCTCGGTGCGGCAGAGGCCGATGCCTTCTGCGCCGAGGGAGAGGGCGCGCTGAGCGTCGGACTCGGTATCGGCGTTGGCCATGATACCGAGGCGGCGCTGCTCATCGGCCCAGGAGAGGAGGCGGCGGGCTTCCTCGAGTTCGTTCAGGTCGGGGCTGACGGTGGAGATTTCGCCGAGGAATACCTCACCGGTGGCGCCGTCGATGCTGATTTTGTCGCCCTGGCGGACGGTGTGACCGCGGGACTCAAAGGAGGAAACGTCGCGGCTGAAGCTGATTTCCTCGGTGCCGACGATGCAGGCTTTGCCGAGGCCGCGGGTGACGACGGCGGCGTGGCTGGTGGTGCCGCCGCGGCTGGTGAGGATGCCCATGGATTGGAGGATGCCATTGATATCGTCGGGGTTGGTCTCGGGACGAACGAGGATGACCTTCTCGCCGGCGAGCCCGGCATCGGCGGCTTCGTTGGCGTTGAAATAGACGATGCCAGAGGCGGCGCCGGGGGATGCGGGGGTGCCTCTGGCGATAAGAGCGCCCTCGGACACGGCCTGGGCGCGGGCCTCCTGGTCGAAGCGGGGGACGAGCAGACGGCTCAACTCCTCCGGTTCCACGCGCTGGATGGCTTCGATCTGGGATATCAGGCCTTCCTCGGTCATGTCCACGGCGGTCTTGACGGAAGCGGCGGCGGTGCGCTGGGCGTTGCGGGTCTGGAGGAGGAAGAGGCGGCCTTGCTGGATGGTGAACTCCACGTCCTGAACGTCCCGGTAGTGGGTCTCCAGCTGCTGGGCGAGGCCCATGAGCTGCTTGTATGTCTGCGGGTGAGTCTCCTCCATCATGGCGACCGGCTGGGGAGTGCGAACGCCGGCGACAACGTCTTCGCCCTGGGCGTTGGCGAGGTACTCTCCGTATATGCGGCGGGCGCCGGTGGAAGGGTCACGGGTGAAGAGGACGCCGGTGCCGCTGTCGGGGCCGGTGTTGCCGAAGACCATGGTCATGATGTTGACGGCGGTTCCGTAGTCGTGGGGGATGCCGCGGTAGTTGCGGTACTGGAAGGCGCGGGGGTTGTTCCAGCTTTCGAAGACGGCGAGGACGGCCTGGCGCAGCTGTTCCAACGGGTCGGTGGAGATTTCCTGTCCGGCGTGTTTGACCACGGCAGCCTTGAATGCATCGACGAGGGGCAGCAGCTGTTCCACCTGGAGCTCGTGGTCCAGGGTGACGCCGGCGCGTTGCTTATGCTCTTCCAGGATTTCTTCAAAGATGCCGCCGGGGACGCCCATGGCAACGTCGGCGAATATCTGAATGAAGCGGCGGTAGGCATCGAAGGCTGGCCGCCGATCGTTCATCTGCTTTGCGAGGCCTTCAACAACCTGGTCGTTGATGCCGAGGTTCAGGATGGTGTCCATCATGCCGGGCATGGAGATTCGGGCACCGGAGCGGACGGAGAGGAGGAGGGGATTGTCCACGTCGCCTAGCTTGCGGCCAATGTCGGCTTCAAGGAGGTGCAAGTGGGCCTGAATGTCTTCCCAGAGGCCGTCGGGCATACGCTTGCCGATCTCGTAGTACGTGAGGGAAACGTCGGTAGTAATTACGAAGCCGGGAGGCACGGGGAGGCCAAGCCTAACCATCTCCGAGAGGTTGGCGCCTTTGCCGCCCAAAAGGTTGCGCATCTGGGCGTTGCCTTCGCTAAAGCGGTAGATATATTTTGTGCTGTCGCTCATGGGTGGTGAAACTCCTAGGAATGCGAATTTACTCATGGAATTGTAACCGAAACAGGGGGAATAGCATAGATGGGAGGGGTTGGGGGTGGATTCGCGCACCGCCCCTACGGGAAGAGGGGTACGGAGGGGACAACGAGGGAAGCAGGTGGTGTAAAGGGAGGGGGAAGATGGGTCCCCGCCCCCGTTCTTCACGAGGGCAGGCTATTCGCGAGGACAACGGAAGGAGACGCGGTGTGTGATAAAATATCGACGTGACTGAATCGGAGCTAATTTACAGCGAAGAGCACCGGAGCACCTTCCTCTCCCATTTCATGTGGTATTTGGGGCTGCTTCTGTTGGTGGCGGCTGTTCTCTCCCTTGCCTTTGGCTCAGGTTCCTGGACGAACAGGTCTTTCGACGTGGTGGTATTGCTGGCTCTTGGGCTGCTGTTGGCGGGAGGACACTGGCTGATGGCGCCGCGTAGGTATGAGGTCTACGAAGGGGGGCTGGCGGTGGTGTACGGGCGACCGCGGGTTAGGCTGGTGAGGTATCCGGAGATTTCGAACATCGAGGTGATATCCCACCCACTAGGCACGGAGATACGCATACATCTGACCCAGGGGGGAGTGCTGGGGCTTCATCCACTGCATCCGAGGCAGTTTCACGAGAATCTGGAGTCGGCGTGGCAGCGGAATAGAGGGTCTTGGTCAGCGATGTGAACCCTGCGCTAACGTTCGGCTGACGGACGGGCACCACGAGGGACGCCCCTACGGAAGAAGAGACGGGGATGTAGTTAGGGGCGGTGGCCTGAGAGGGCGTCTTCGAGGCTATTGCGCCAAGCTGAGGCCGCATCCTTGAGGGCAAGGTCGATAGGGCCGGGCATGGTGATTCTATCTCCGCCTACTTCGCCCAGCAGGGTTAAGGGAACCTCCATGTCTTCGGCCAGGGATTGAAGCCGAGGAAGCTGGTGGGGTGGGGTGGAAATGAGGATGCGGGACTGGGTTTCTCCGAAGAGGGCAGCGTCCCATCGTCCTTCGATGTCGAAGCTGCCGGTGAAGCCGAGGTCGCCGAGGATACAAGATTCGGCGATGGCCACGGCGAGCCCGCCGTCGGAGCAGTCGTGGGCGGAGGCTATGATGCCATCGGCGATAGCCCGGCGACAGAGGGATTGGACTTTCGCTTCCAGGGCCAGGTCTATGGAGGGATTGCCCGCCACGAGGCCGTGGCATAGTTCCAGATACTCACTGCCGGCTAGGGATTCGCTCCGGCCTTCTATGGTAACGGCTCCCAGAATGACGACGATGTGATCGGAACTCCTGAAGCCGGCTCCGGCGCGACGTTCTATGTTGTGAGTCAGACCCAATGCGCCGACTACGGGTGTGGGGAAGACTGCTTCGCCGCGGGTCTCGTTGTAGAGGCTGACGTTGCCGCTGACGACGGGGAGGTTTAGGACGCGGCAGGCTTCGGCAATGCCTCTGATGCACTGTTCCAGCTGGTAGTAGATTTCGGGACGTTCCGGGTTGCCGAAGTTGAGGCAGTCGGTGAGGGCGATAGGTTCTGCTCCGACGCAGGAGACGTTGCGAGAGGCTTCAGCGACGGCGATGGCGCCGCCGGTGAAGGGGTCAAGCCAGCAGTACCGGCCGTTGCCGTCGGTGGCTAGGGCGAGGCCCTTTGCGGTTCCCTTGATTCGGAGCAGGGCGGCGTCGGCTCCGCCGGGGGTGAGGACGGTGTTGGTCTGGACTTGGGAGTCGTACTGGCGGTAGACGGCCTCCTTGGAGGCTATGTTGGGGGACTTGAGTAGCTTGAGAAGGGTCTCGTTGGGTGAGGAGTCGGGAAGGGGAAGCCGGTCCATGGGGTAGGCAGCGGCTTCTTCGGATTCGGGGGAGGGTGTGCCTTCCAGCCGGTAGAGCATGGGCTGGGTGAGGGCTTTGACGGGGAGGTCCGCGACGGGCAGTTCGCCATCGAAGATGCGGGCGCGATCTCCGTCTTCGACTTGGCCGAGCTCAATCCAGGGCAGGTCCCACTTCTCCAGTATGTTGGTGATTTTCTTCGTGGCTTCGGGATGGACAATCAGGAGCATGCGCTCCTGGGACTCGGAGAGCATGACTTCGTGGGGGGTCATGGCGTCTTCGCGCCGGTGCACCCGGGCGACGTCGAGGCGGAGGCCGCGGCCACCCCGGTCTGCGGCTTCGATTGTGGAGCCGCTTAGTCCGGCGGCGCCCAGATCCTGAAGTCCAACCAGAGCGCCGGAAGCCGCGGCTTCGAGGCAGGCTTCGATGAGGACCTTTTCCAGGAAGGGGTTGCCCACCTGTACGGTGGGGCGCATCTCCTCGTCGGACTCGAAGGTGCGCGAGGCGAGGGTAGAAGCGCCGTGAATGCCGTCGCGGCCGGTGGCGGAGCCGGTGAGGATGAGAAGGTTGTCCTGGGCGCCGACGGTGGCGCTGAGGAGCTTGTCTTTTTCGACGAGGCCAACGCATAGGGCGTTGACGAGGGGATTGCCGGAGTAGGTCTTTGAGAAGGCGATTTCGCCGCCGACGTCGGGGACGCCGATGCAGTTGCCGTACCAGGAGATGCCGCTGACCACGCCTTCGAAGAGGTGGCGATTGCCGGGATCATCGAGGGGGCCGAATCTGAGGGAGTTGAGGAGGGCGATGGGACGGGCGCCCATGGCGAGAATGTCCCGCACGATACCGCCCACGCCGGTGGCGGCTCCCTGGAAGGGTTCAACGGCGGATGGGTGGTTATGGGACTCAATCTTGAAGACCACGGCCAGGCCATCGCCTATGTCGACGGCTCCGGCGTTCTCCTGGCCAAGCTCCAGCAGGACGTGGGGGCCGGTGGAGGGAAGAAGCCGCAGCAGGGGCTTGGAGTGCTTGTAGCCGCAGTGTTCGCTCCAAAGGGCGCTGAAGATGCCGAGTTCAAGGTCGTTGGGTTCCCGGTCGAGGAGGTCGACAATGCGGCGATACTCCTCCGGCGTGAGGGCCAGTTCCGCCAGCTCATCCTTCGAACGGGGGATCATAGCTGGACGCTGCCGAGGACGACGAGTATGACGCCTGAAACGGCAAAAACGGTCCCAAGGACGACGCGAGGCGTGACGCGCTCCAGTTGCTGTAAGAAGAGGTGGGTCAGGGCGAGGGTCACCAGGGGGTTGAGGGAAGCCAGGGGGGTGACGACGGCGATGGGGGCGCGGGTGACAGCCAAGGTCAAGAGGGTTACGGCGCAGCCTGAGGTGATGCCAGCAGCCATGAAGAAGCCCACATATTTGCGGGGTAAGCCTGACTTGAAGTTGTAGCCGCGGTGAAATAGCAGAAAGACCAGGGCGGCGCCTATGAGCAGGGAGAATGAGGTGAATACGACGGGAGGAATGTTTTCTTCCGTTATGGCCTTCTTGGCGATGACGCTGCTGCCTCCGTACAGAGCGGCGGCTGCGAGGGCAAGGGCGAACCCGGCGAGGATTCTTCTCTGTCCGACGAGATTAAGCTGCATCGGAACGCTTCTCGCTGACAATGAGGACCATGCCTAGGACGGAGACAAGGATGCCAAGGCCGATTAGGAGGTTGGGCCTTTCGCCGAGGGCGATGAGGGCAAGAAGGGTGGCGAAGATGGGGCTAACGGCGAGCATAGGGGAGGAGCGGGAGGCTCCGGCCAGACTGATGGCGGTGTAGTTGAAGAGGCGGGCCAGGGGGAAGGTGATGATGGCGAAGAAGAGGAACCAGAGGAAGGCTCGCGGTGTCAGGTCCAGGATGTCGCGGAAGTGGAGAGCAATGGACAGGGCAAAGGTGAGGAGGAAGCCGGTGCTTAGTGATAGGAAGACGCCAAAAGTCGGGGGGATGCGCTGGAGGCCCAAGCGAGCGAGGACGGCGCTGGAGCCGAAGCCTATGGCGGCGAGAAGGCCAAAAACAATGGCTAGGGACATTTTTTCCTCTGCTGCGCGGGGTTCTTCGGGGCTATCCCAGTCTGGGGACGGTGGGGCATGGCTGCTACTTTTTTGCCAAGCTCTGGATGATGGACCCGAAGATGGACAGGCCGTCGGCGCCGCCCATAATTTCCTCGCAGCAACGTTCGGGGTGGGGCATCATGCCGAGGACGTTGCCGGCCCGGTTGGTGATGCCGGCGATGTTGTTAAGGGAGCCGTTGGGGTTGGAGGCGGGGGTGGCTTTGCCCTCGGGGGTTGTGTAGCGAAAGAGGACTCTGCCTTCGGCTTCCAGGCTTTCGAGGGTTGCGTTGTCGGCGTAGTAGCTGCCCTCCCCGTGGGAGATGGGGATGCGAAGGACTTGCCTCTGAGTGCAGGAGCGGGTGAAGGGGGTGTCGTGTCGCTCGACCCGCAGGTGGGTCCACTGGCATCGGAATTGGAGGTGGTTGTTGCGCATGAGGACGCCGGGGAGGAGCCGGGCCTCGCAGAGCATCTGGAAGCCGTTGCAGATGCCCAACACGAGACCGCCGTTGGCGGCGAAGCGGGCTACGGCGGACATGATTGGGGAGAGGCGGGCGATGGCCCCGGGGCGGAGGTAATCGCCGTAGGAGAAGCCGCCGGGAAGGATTATGCAATCTATGTCTGAGAATGAGTCGTCCTTGTGCCAGAGGTAGCGGGCCTGTTGGCCCAGGACTGCGCCGAGGGCGTGGTGGCAATCGCCGTCGCTCCAGGAGCCGGGGAAGACGACTATGCCGAAGTTTTTTTTGTTTCCCTGGGGGAGGGCGGTTGTAGAACTGCCCCTACGGGGGAGAATGTTGTCGGACACGGGACTCACCCCCATCCTAACCTTCCCCCATCAAGGGGGAAGGGACTTTGGGGGGTGGGTAGGGTTGGGGGATGGGGTTAGGCATCAGCGGAAGGGAGGAGGGGATCGATTCCCGCCTTCGGGGGAATAACGGAGGCGTGGGTGACGAGATTCCTCGAGGGACTCGGAATGACAGGTGGGGGTAGGAAGGAGGGGATGGGTTCCCGCCTTCGCGGGAACAACGGAATGGGAACGGGAATAATGGGGGTGGGAGGGGGGGTGGGGCATGGGGGGACGTGGAATGACGGAGCGGGCGGCCACAAGGAGCCTGTTTCAGAAGTCGGACCTCTCCGAGAATTGGGCCTTCTGGATTCCTGCTTTCGCAGGAATGACGGACCTTGGGGCCATATTCCATGCTCTCCCTCGGGAAGTCGTCGAAAAGCGTCTTAAAATGCTTGGCATATATCATGGGTGAGGACTTATGAAACAGGCTCCAAGGGCCGCCCCTACGGGGAATGGTTGGGGGTAGGGACATTGAGCGTGGGATGGCGAGATTCCTCGAGGGACTTGGGATGACATGGGGCAGGGGACTCTGGATGACAGGCAAAAAGGGGCGGAATGAAGAGGGAGGGCGGCCACAAGGAGCCTGTTTCAGAAGTCGGACCTCTCCGAGAATTGGGCCTTCTGGATTCCTGCTGTCGCAGGAATGACGGACCTTGGGGCCATATTCCATATTCTCGCCCGGGAGGTCGTCGGAAATCGTCTTGGCATACTTGGCATAAATCATAGGTGAGGACTTATGAAACAGGCTCCAAGGGCCGCCTCTACGGGGAAGGGTTGGGTGTTGGGACGTTGAGCGTGGGATGGCGAGATTCCTCGAGGGACTCGGGATGATAGTGGGCATGGGGTTAGGCATCCGAGGCGGAGAGGAGGGCGGTTACTATTCGGTTAACGTCGCCGCCCTGGGCTTTGCCGCGCACCTGGGGCATAAGGCGGCCCATGACGCGCCCCTTGTCCTGGGGCCCGGAGGCGCCCACCTGCTGAATGACCTCTTGGGCGAGTTCGGTTAGCTCGTCGTCTGTGAGTTGTGCGGGAAGATAGCTTTGTAGTATCTGCAACTCTTGGGTTTCCTTGTCCACCAGTTCCTGACGGTTAGCGTCCTTGTATATCTTAATGCTCTCGTGTCGCTGGCGTACCTGGCGAGTGATGATGTCGAGGACGGCGGAGTCGTCCAGCTGACGCTTCTTGTCAATCTCCTCGTAGCCTATGCTGCTTCTCAGCATACGGATGACGGACAGGCGCACCCGGTCCTTGGCGCGCATGGCCTGGTGCAGGTCCGACTGGAGCTTTTCCTTTAGGGACATAGGGGGTACTCCTTCAGGGGGTCTCGATGAGCTTGATAAGGTTGGCCATTTCAACGGCGGCCATGGCGGCATCGGAGCCCTTGTTGCCGTGGGATCCGCCGGCACGGTTCATGGCCTGATCCTCGTTTTGGGTGGTGATGACGCCCATACCAATGGGTATGCCGGTCTTGAGAGAGACCTGCGTGAGGGCGCCGGTGCTTTGGGTAACGACGACGTCGTAGTGGCCGGTCTCTCCCTTGATTACGCAGCCCAAGGCGACGAGGGCGTGAAAGCGGCCGGACTTGGCAAGGGTGAAGGCGGCGATGCCCAATTCGAGGGCCCCGGGAACCCAGACGACGGTGACGTTAGAGTCGTTGACGCGGCAATCCTTCAGGGTCTGGAGGGCGCCCTGGAGGAGCTTGGGGGTGATGTCTTCATTGAACCTGGACACGACGATGGCTATCTTGAGCCCTCGTCCGTCGCGCCCGCCGATCAACTCCTGAGGCAAGACGGCGTCAGACTCCATTCTGAGAGACTTCAGGGTCTTCGTAGCCCACCTGCATGACCTTCTCCAGAAACTGATCTTCGGGGATGGCTCCGGTGAATTCTATCATCCGGTTGATGACGGTCTGGGGGACGGAGGAAACGTTGTATTGGCGAGCCAAGTTCGGGAACTCCCTAACCTCGACGACGTCGGCGGTGATGAGCTTGTTCTCCAGAGCCATTGCGTGTGCCAACCTGGCCACCTCTGGGCAAAACTGTCAAGAGGGTGTGACGAAGACCTGAATGTGCACGGGGCGGTTTACCGTTCGCAAGGCGCGGCGAGTTGGGAGCATTAGGGGGCTGACTTTTCTGGAAAGGGTGATGATGTCCTGAACGAGGAGGCCAAATTCGTAGCCGGCAGGTACGCCGTAATACTTGAGTATGCTGCCCCGCTCGGATTCCATGACGATGGCGGGTATGCGTTCGACGCCGCACCTGTCTCGCTCGTCGACGTCGGAGAAGTAGTCGTAGGTCTCGAGGTTGAGCTTGGGGGAGAGTGCGGTGGTTACTTCCAAGAGTTCCTGAGCCTGGGGACATGTGGGGCATTCTCTACCCGGAAGGACGAGGGTGGAGGAGGTGGTAGTGGTAAAGAACTTGAGGGTAACGTCCCGCTTGAGTTCTTTGCGTAACCTGCGCTTGAGGTCTGCTCTGTTCTGCTGCGATATGAGGTTCATCCGCCCTCCCGGAGTCTGAATATCGATAGTTTACATCAAGCTATGGGCGTTAGCTAGATTAGAGGGGAAGGAAGTTTGAATTGGAGGTGTTGTCGTGGAAGGGGGCGAGATTCTTCGACTCCGCTTCGCTGCGCTCAGAATGACATGTGGGGTGCGGTGCGCTGGGGATGACATGTTGGGGGGGCTGCGCTCATGATGAAATCGGGTTGAGGAAAGATGGGTCCCCGCATTCGCGAGGACACGATGGGGAGGGATAAGATGGGTCCCCGCATCCGCGAGGACAAGAAGTGGGGGAGGTTGCTGTGCGCGGGATGAAATGGGGGAGAGGGAATTCGTTTCGAGCGTATTCGTTATTTTCTGTGGTGGAAACGAAGGTTAGGTTGGGGTAGGGTCTAGGGATTTCTTGCTGGGGTATGGTAGCAGGGGAGAGGGTTTAGCAGCAAGGAAATGTTGGTACAGCGGGGAGGAAGATGGGTCCCCGCATTCGCGAGGACACGGGAGGGGGTTGAGCGTGGAATGGGGGCGAGATTCTTCGACTTCGCTTCGCTGCGCTCAGAATGATATGTGAGGGTGCGGTGCGCTGGGGATGACATGTAAGAAGTTGGTTGGGATGAAAGATGGATTCCGGCTCGGGGGCCGGAATGACGGTTGTGCAAAGGTCTCTTTGCACGGGAATGACAGGAGGGGTTGGGCATAGGGTGTGGGGGGTTAGATTCGGCGATAGATGTGGATGAGGCGGGTGAGCATGGTCCAGGTGGAGAAGAAGGCTATGAAACCCATGGCCAGCAGGATGGTTGCCTCGCCCAGGAATAGGCCAACGAAGAGGATGGCGACTCGCTCAGGGCGAGTCATGAGGCCGGCGCGGGTGTCGATGCCTAGCGATTCTCCCTTCGCGCGGAGGTAGCTGACGGCCTGGGAGGTGGCGAGGGCGAGGATGAGCAGGGACATGAAGATGGTCAGGTTTCGGGAGTCGGGGTCGACGCGGAGGGCGTAGACGGTGAGTCCGAGGTAGAGAGCGGCTTCGCCGAGGCGGTCCATGAGGGAGTCGAGCATTGCGCCGAAGGGAGTGGTCTTGTTGGAGAGGCGGGCGAGGGCGCCGTCGAAGAGGTCCAGTGCGCCGCCGACGAGGAAGACCAGCGCACCGATTCGGAGGTGTCCCATGGCAACGAGGACGGCGGCTACGCAGGTCACGAGGAAGCCCAAGAGGGTGACGGCGTTGGGGGTAAAGCCTATACGCTGCAACGCTCGCGCGCCGGGTTTCTCGACGAAGCGGAGGTTGAGGCTTCTAAGGCGTTCTCGCAGTTGCTGCACTTTGCTGCCTTTCCATGGTGGCCTGATAGTAGTCTACGACGCGGGTGGCGACTTTCTGCCAAGCGTATTGATTGACGTCTGCACGGCCGTTGGCTCCCAACTTCCGGCGCAGGTCCGGGTCTTGGATCAGGCGGGCGAGGGCGGCGGCCAAGCCTTCGCCGTCCTGGGGAGGGGCGAGGAGGCCCTGATGGCCATCGGTAACGACGTCGGCGTAGCCCTGGATGCGAGATGCGACGATGGGCTTTGAGGCGGCCATGGCTTCCAGCAGGACGATGCCGAAGCTTTCTTTGCCGATGGCGGGGGAGCAGTAGATGTCGGCGGTCTGGTAGTAGCGGGGGAGCATATTGTGGTCGACGGCTCCGACGAAGACCACGTCCTCAAGGCTGCGTTCGGCCAGGATGCGGTAGCAGTATTTGTCGGGGTTTCCGGGGCCGACGACAATGAGGCGGGTGTTGGGGAAGTCCCACTTGAGACGGCTGTAGGCGTCGAGGAGGTAGCGGAGTCCCTTGCGTTTTTCGAGGCGGCCCACAAAGAGGATGTTGATTTTTCCGTCCCGGAATTCCGGGACCGGGGGCACGTCGGCGGCGAAGAAGTCAAGGTCTATGCCGTTGGGGATGATGGTGTAGTCCTGGGGGAAGAAGTGTTGGACGTGGCTGAGGGCGGCGGGAGATACGGCGATGCGTCCGTTGAGGCGTCGGAACCAGTGCTTGAGGATGGGGCTGCTCCAACGGTACATGCGGGTGCTACCGTGGAAGGCGTGGAAGGTGCCGACGTTGACGGAATTGGAGCATTGGAGCACTGCGAGGGGCAGGTAGGGAGCCAGGGGCTCGTGGAGGTGGATGACGTCGAACTTCTCCTCGCGGAGGATGCGCCGCACCCGCCGGTAGAGCCAGGCCGAAAGGGATATGCGGGCGATGGAGCCTCCGCTTGGGATGGGCACACTGCGGCCGAGGGGGATGAAGTTCTGCTCCTGGCCGTCGATTCTAGAGGGGGAGAAGGGGGCGAGAATCTTCACGGAGTGGCCCATGTCCGTCAGCCGGTGGCTCAGCTGGGAGATATGGGCGGTTACGCCACCGGGCCAGGTGAAGTCGTAAGGCGACACCAGGGCGATCTTCATCCAGTGACCTCGCGCAGGAACGTCATCGAATTCTCCAGGTCTAGCTGTCGGAGATGAAGTCCTCCACCATCTGCCGGGCCACATTGTCGGTGTACTGGATGGGCGGAGACTTCATGAAGTAGGCGCTGGGGCCGACTACGGCTCCTGATTCGCCTCTATCCAGGGCGAGCTTGCAGCAGCGAATGGCATCCACCACGACGCCGGCGGAGTTGGGGCTGTCCCAAACTTCCAGCTTGAGTTCGAGGTTGATGGGCGCGCCGCCGAAGGAGTGGCCCTCCATGCGAATGTAGCACCATTTTCTGTCTTGCAGCCAGGGAACGTGGTCGCTGGGTCCGACGTGGATGTCGCTAGCGGCTATCTCATCGTCGAACTGGGAGGTTACGGCGTTGGTCTTGGAAATCTTCTTGGAGGTGAGCCTCTCCCGCTCCAGCATATTCAGGAAGTCCGTGTTGCCGCCGAAGTTAAGCTGGTAGGTCCTATCGACAGTGACGCCCCGGTCATGGAATAGGCGGGTGAGGACGCGGTGGGTGATGGTGGCGCCGAGCTGGGACTTAATGTCGTCGCCAATGACGGGAAGGCCGCGGTCTTTGAAGCGGGTTTGCCAGTAGTCTTCGCGGGCGATGAATACGGGGATGCAGTTGATGAAGCCACATCCGGCGTTGAGAATTTGCTCCACGTACCACTTGGTGGCGTTTTCGCTGCCCACGGGGAGATAGCTGATGACGACGTCGCACTCCCGCTCTTTGAGGATCCGGATAACGTCTGCGGTGGGGCCGGGGGCCTTGGTGACGACGTCTGCAACGTACTTGCCGAGGCTGTCGTGGGTCATACCGCGGTCGACCGTAACGCCGGTCAGGGGAACGTCGGCGAAGCTGATGGTGTTGTTGGGTTTTGCGGTGATGGCTTCGGCGAGGTCTTTGCCGACCTTGTTTTTGTCGACGTCGAAGGCGGCGACGATGTTTATGTCGCCGATTTCGTAGCCACCGATGGTGGGATGCATGATGCCGGGGATGGTTTCGTCGTCGGGAATCTCGCGATACTTATGGATACCCTGGACGAGGGATGAGGCGCAGTTGCCCACGCCTATGATAGCTACGTTAATTTTTCCCACTCAGATGCTCCTTACTATGGACGGTTGGAACCGTTGAAGAATATTAGTTGATGAATACCAAGTGTTGCATTGTAGCAAGTATGGACGAACGTCTCAAGCGGGGGAAGGTTTGCGCGTGTTAATGGGGAGCTTGTGGGAGGATGAATGATGGATTTCTGTCCCCTTATTCACGGGCCAGGCTCTAGGCGGGGGTTAGTCGGCGGAGTTGGCGAAGCCGAGGTTTATGGGCAGGTCGTAGCTGATTAGCTGGGTGCCGATGATATGGTCTCGATGAACGGCGAAATGGTTTTCCCAGTGGCGTGAGTCGTTGCTATGAGGGCGGTTATCGCCCATGACGAAGTATTCGTTGTGGCCCAGAGGGTCGAATTCCAAATTCTCGCGGCGGGGCGTGGTGGTGAGGTAGGGCTCGGTTAGGCGATCGCCGTCGACGTGGGTGACGCCACGAAGGATGGAGACCTGTTCGCCCGGGAGTCCGATGATTCGTTTGATGAAGGTCCTTTCGGTGTCCAGAGGATAACGAAAGACAATGATGTCTCCCCGCTGGGGGCCTTGCGAATGGAAGGGGTACACCTCTCCGAGATGGGAGGCATCCCAGAAGGGGATGAGGGCGGAGAATCGGGCCATGTCCACCTTGAGCTTGTGAAGCTTGTTGACGGCTACGTACTGACCCGGCTCGATGGTTGCGGCCATGCTGGAGCCTTCCACCTTGAAGTTCTGGATACTGAACTGGAGGAGGAGGAATATAACGAGGGCCAGGATTAGAGCTTCGTCGAACTCTCTAAGCTGTCTGAGTATTTTCTTTCCCTTGGGGTTATTTGGCCATGAGCTATAGAGTACGAGGGTATTGGGCTTGCCGGACCTATTATCGCCTGCGGGCGCTTAGAGGTTCAAGGCTAGGGTGAGCGGGGACATAAACATTGCAAGGGTATCTTGGGCAGGATTGAAACCAGCCTAAACGCGTCAGGTCGAGGCGATGGAGGCGTCAACGGGTGGGGTGGTGAGGGGGTGCAGGAAGCCGACTATCAGGCTGGCGGCAACGTCGGGGTGGTCTTCGTGGAGGAGGCCGAGGTCTTCGAGTACGTGGGACTCGGCATAGGGGGTGCGCTGTTGGAGGTACTGCGATTCGGCTTCGGTGAATAGCTGCGGCCCGCCGGAGCGGACGAGGAGGGTTGGAGCTTTGAGGCTTGGGAGGCTGTTTCTGATGGCTCTCATTCGAAGGGCATTGTAGTGCAGGTTTGTCCGTGCGGCCATGCGGAGAAAGCCGAGGCGGGCGGCGGGGGATTGGGAGTTTGAACGGTGGTCCTGATGTTGACTTTCGTATCGATTTTGGGCTGAGGCTTGGCCAAGGTTGATGTTGAGTCGACGCACGAGCAGGTCTCCCAATAGGGAGCGGTGCAGAAGGCCGTGAAGTCCGGGGCTGCGGTTGGGGAGGAATACGCCGGAGTCGGTGAGAACGAGGGCGAGGGTGTTGTCGGGGCGGTTGATGGCGTAGTCGAGGGCGACGAGGCCGCCCCACTCGTGGCCAACGAGGACGACATTGCGGAGGTCGAGCTCCCGGATGAAGGTTTCCAGGTTGTCGCTGTGGAAATCGAAGGTGTGGAGGGAAGTGTCGTCGGGTGTATCCGACTGTCCGAAGCCGATGGCGTCGGGGGCGAAGCAGCGCCATCCGGCGGCGACTAGGTAGGGGAAGAAGTGGCGGTAGGCGTGGGCGGAGGAACGGCTGCCGTGGAGCATGATGACGGTGAAGGGGGCTTCCGTGCCGGAGTGGTGGTAGTGCATGCGGAAGCCGTTGACGATGAGGAAAGTGTCGGGGTATGGGAAGTTGTGGTTGGTCATGGCGGTTTAGTCTGGGTGAGTGCTAGCGATAGATATGTGGGACTTATGGTCCCTCACGATTTGGGGTAAAGGGCAACGAGATTCTTAGACTTCAGTTCGCTCAGAATTACTATGGCCAAGAAAGACCACATAAGGCGATGAAAATGGATGCGTAATAAGGCTAGATTCCGGCTTTCGCCGGAATGACGGTTGGGATCGGGGTCTTGTAGCAGATGAAGGGGAGGTTGCGAACCGCCCCTGTGAGGTAGAATGTCGTCGGGTACGGGGTTCACCCCCCATCCCCCGTATTCACGAGGGCAGGCTCTAACCTTCCCCCATCATGGGGGAAGGGATTTGTAGGCGCTGAACGGGCTATTTTCATAGCAATGACATTTGGGAAGGGGGGATGGGTCCCCGCATCCGCGAGGACATGGGGAGGGGGTTAGAAGATGGCGATGGGGTTGACGGGTGCGCCGGTACCGTTGGCCATGCGGAGGGGGTTGGCCACCGCTAGGAATTCGTAGCGGTTCTCCTGTTTGCAGATTCTGGCAACTTCTTCGAAGTTGCAGTTGTCGAGGATCCAGCAGCCCATGGCGGTGAGGATGACCTGGTGGACGGGGAGGGAGAATTCCGGGTAGCCGCTGGGGATAACGTCCTGGGCGAGGTCTCCGCCGAGCATGGCGATGTCCCGCTCCCGCAGCCAAGGGAGGCAGGCGGCGTGGAGGCCGGAGGCTCCGGCTTCGTTGGGGTTACGGGGGCCGATGGCGTTGCGGCGTTCCCAGTTGCCGGTACGGATGAGCAGGAGGTCGCCGGCCTCGACTTTGACGTTGAAGGCTTCCTCGGCGGCGTCCAGGTCTTCGGGGAAGATGGCCTCGCCTGCGTCCATGTAGTCGACGCCCTTAAGGGTGGGGAAGTCGAAGAGGACGGCGCGGGTGACGACGCCATCCTTAAGCAGGTCTATGCTTTCCATTGTGGCGCCGCTGCGGGTGCGGACGGCGTCGGCGGGATGGCCGTTATACATTTTGTCGCCGTCGAACCAGTGGGAGAGGGCGTCGACGTGGGTCATGACGTAGCCGTGGAAGATGAAGCCGATGTATTCGCTAGCGCTGTGGGAGGCCTGTTCGGCCTTGCCGGGGGTGGTGTTCCAGCCTTCGCCGCTTTCAATCATGTGGAGGGTAGGGGGCACTTGCCCGTCGGCGGTGGTCTCGGCGATGATGGGGCGGCCCATGGTGACGCTGATGCCCTTTTCGACAAGGGAGACGGCTTGGAGGCGCTTCTCGGGGGTGATGAGGTTCATGGCGCCCAACTGGTCGTCGGCGCCCCAACGGCCCCAGTTGCTGAGGGATTTATGGTATTCGCGTACTTCTGCAGAAGTGGGTAGAGTCCTGGCCATGGCTCCTCCTCGATGGTGAAGATGTGATTAGATGCCGTATTCTAGAATTGGGCGGGGGCGGTGTCAATGAAGGGGGATATTGAATGCACACCTGCAGTCCTTCTATGACACAGGGCAGGTTTGAAACCTGCCCCTACCTATGTGACGTGGATTGACCGCAATGGGCCAAGATTCTGACTTAATTGGGTTAGATGGGGACTTTTGCGACGCCTTGGCAGATTTCGAGGCGGGCGTAGCGGATGAAGACGCCGCCCATGGGCTGGGCGATGGGGCCGTTGATGGCGAGGCAGGCGATGACGTGGCGTCGGCCTGGTTCGGCGCTGGGGGTGATGAGGATGTTGTTGCGGGCGTTGTAGCCTACGACGGGGGAGAGGCGGTTGTCGACGATGGCGTTGGCGGGTCGATAGTCGAGGCTGAATGAGGGGCAGTCTACCCAGACTTCGCCGTAGTCGTCGGCGCAGGTCTCGAACCATATCTGGGCGTCGGCCACGTCCACGCCTTTGACCTGTTCCGGCAGGGTGATGGTGAAGCGGTACCAGGCGAAGGTGAAGCCGGCGCCGACGACGTCCCGTATGTTGGCGGGGGTTTCCCAAGAGGAGTCGTCGAAGTCGGCGAGGCGAGGTGGCGCTTCGATAAACTTGCCGGCGACGAGGCCCTCGTTGGGCTCGCCGGGTATGAGGCCGGGGGCCCATTTTAGGGAGCCGTTGACGAGGGACAGGTCTTGCGGGTCGTCCAGGTTAAGGACGACGGCGGGGCGGAGCCTGTCCGGGGTGAAGGTCTTTTTGAGTTCAGCGTAGGCTTCGTCGGCGGATTTTGACATTTTTATTTCCTTGTGGGTTTGTATTTGCGTTAAGCTAACTCATGTGGTGAACAGGTGCAAGTTTCTCCAAGAGTTCCCGCCTTCGCAGACCTTTGAATAACTGCCAGCGGGAGTCCATATTGGGCAGAATGGAAAGCATGGGGGGAAACCCCCATGCCCCGTGTTCACTAGGGTGGGCTGTGCACGGGAGAGGGGGATGGGTCCCCGCATTCGCGAGGACAAGAGGGGGGAGCACCCCCATCCTAACCTTCCCCCCTCAAGGGGGAAGGGAGAAGATGGCTTCCCGCCTTCGCGGGAATAACGGAGGGCGGAGGCGGGAATGATGGTTGTGAAATTGATTCCCTTGCAGGCGCCTTATTCGACGGACCCGGCCCCGGCGGGGATGCGGCGCTTGTGGGTTACGGGGTCGAGGTTCCAGAAGCGGATGGGGTTATCGGAGAGGAATTTTTTCATCGACTCGGCGGAAAGCTCGGGGTGGTCGAGGACTTTCTGGACGGAGAAGGGGGAGAGGCAGTCGAAATGGGAGTAGTCGGAGCCGATGATGATTCCGTTGGGGCCGACTTTCTTCTCCAGGAAGGGGAGGTAGTCGGCTTCCTCGGGCTCGAAGCAGATGAACAGCTGGTCGCCGAAGTAGTCGCAGGGGTCTTCGTGGCGTGGTGCGGGGACGGAGTCGGGCATGATTTCGTAGTGCTCTTCGAGCCGGTCCATGTAGAAGGGGAGCCAGCCGCAACCCTGCTCAATCCAGGCTATTTTCAGTTCGGGGAATCGGTCGAGGACGCCGCTGGCGATGAAGCCGACGACGGAGAAGGGGGCGTCTATGCCCATGAAGAGGTGCTTGAGGAACTCGTTGTCGAGTCGGCGCATGCCGACGGACTCGTGTAGCTGCTGGTGTATGGAGATGGGCATTCCAAGACGCTGGCATTCTTCAAGGACGGGCCAGAATTTTTCCTGGTAGGTCCACTCGCCCTTGAACTGGCAGGGGATGTAGGCGCCACCAAGGCCAAGGTCTGCGGCGCGGCGAAGCTCTTCGACGGCCATGTTGATATCGTGTAGGGGTAGGATTGCAGTGCCGCGGACGCGGTCCTGGTAGCCGTCGGTCCATTCGGTAATCCAGTCGTTCCAGCCCTTGGCGAAGTGGTAGGCGACCTCGGGGTTGTCGATGGTGTTGAGGAGGTTCTGGTGGAGGACGCAGAAGACGAAGGTGACGTCGAAGCCCTCTTCGTCAAGGTCCTTGACGCGAAACTTGGGGTTGCGCTCGCCCTCACGGTTGTACCACTGGTCTTCGCTATGGGGTGCGAAGTTGGCCAGCTTACCGTAGGGGCCGGTACGGAAGTCGGAGTTGGGGAAGACTTTGGAGTGCTCGAGGACCCAGATGCTGTCGTACTGGCGGGTGGAGCTATCGCCGCTGCCGCGAACGAGAGCGTTCCGATCCTTCCAATTGCTGTCGGTGAATTTTCGGGGTGCGAAGGGCTGGAGTTCCGGGGGGAACCGGCGCCAGAGTTCGCACTTGGTTTCGTCGATGTGGGAGTCGGAGTCGACGATGTAGTAGTCGGGGAGTTCGCCGCCGTAGTAAGTTCTGGGCATGAGGTTCTCCTTGGTGAGGTTGGGGTTTAGGTGTCGTTAATTGAATAACAATGCTGGGGGGAAAGTCAATTGGGGAGGGGGGTGGTGGGTGGTATAATCGGTATCGATTGTAGGAGAATTGGCCATAGGTTGTGTCTTTAGGGTTCTCAGCTGGCTGGAGAGCAAGAAGTAGATTTGCCCGTTGGCTTCAACATCGGAGTGGGAATGGTAGAAAAAGCGCAAGATACAAAATTGCTTAGTCGCGAGCCAAATGATTCACTAGACGTTAGTCGGCAGTTGGCAGAATTGAGGAATCTGAAAGACGGTTGGGCAGATGGAATTCAGGCTGCCGACCAATGGGGTGAGGGGTTTGGGAAGGCTCCCACGGCACGAGGGCTTGATTGGTTGGGGGAGACGTTTGAGGAACGATACTCAGACAACCTGCCGCGACCATATTTATACCCAACGCCCGAAGGCGGCGTGTCATTGGAATGGTCTATTGGACGAAACGAGGCTAGCCTTGAGATAGATCTAATCAAACATTCGGCTGAGTGGCATTGCCTTAACCTGAGTTCCGGGCGTTCGACGGAAGAAGCTTTTGACTTGGACGACGATGAAGATTGGGAACGTCTGGCGTCAATGATCCGACAATTGGGCCTTAAGGACGAGTGAACAGCGAAACCCTGCTGCTGCGGCAAGTCAGTCCCAACTTTGTTCGGCAAGGCCGCGTGACATCCCAAGCTTTCACTCCTACCCCAAAGGACCAACAGAGGCTATCTGCATATGATGGCGATCAGATAAGCGCCGAGGCTTCCTGGTTTCACTTCACAGAAACTTTAGGATTGGACTCTGCCGGAGTCTTGGCGGTTTCGGTGGGAGAATGCGAATCGCGAGGGACACTTGCCATCCCAGATCCTGAGTCATTTCCTGAGCACGTTCTTATTGACTTCAACGAGTTATCAAGGAAGGGGAGCAAGGATGCGGCCAAGATTTTGAGGAACCTGGCTGAAGAGCGGGGCTGGCAGTATGAGCCGGCCGTGGGAGAGGGATACTTGTAACTTCAGCGGGATTTGATATCCTCTACGATAGCACTATCTGAGAGGTGGTTATGCACCAGCAGGGCGGCACCATCGAGAATGCGTTGGACAGCATCGCCAAGCATGAATACGTACTGCCAGCGATTCAGCGGGAGTTCGTCTGGGGGCCTGAGAAGGTCTGCAACCTGTTCGACAGCTTGATGCAGGGATATCCGTTCGGTGAGCTCATGTTGTGGCGAATAGACGCAGAGAATGCAGGCGATTATAAGTGGTACGACTTCGTTAGGGACTATCACCAGCGCGATAAACCCCATTGCCCAAAATTGGGAGCCATTTACGATAGGCCGCTTACGGCGGTGCTGGACGGTCAGCAGCGATTGACGGCATTCAACATTGGCTTGAGAGGTTCCATGGCTAGGAAGCTGCCTTACAGATGGTGGAGTAATCCTGGAGCTTTTCCTGAGCGAGTCTTGTCCCTGAATCTTCTGGCAGGTCCTGAACCGGACGAGGATGGCAGCAGGTATGAATTTGAGTTTGTTGATGAGCACAGGATTGGATTGGAAGAGGATAAACTTTGGTTCAAGGTTGCGGATATTCTGACATTCAAAGAGGGAGCGGACATTCATGATTGGGTAGAAGATAGAGATCTATGTAAGGAGGAAAGAAAGCGTGCTTACAGGACGCTAGATCTGCTTTATCGTAGGGTGCGTAGCGACAATACAGTTGCCTTCTATGAAGAGAAGAGCCAGGACATCGAGCGCGTGCTGAATATCTTCATTCGCTGCAACAGAGGTGGTACGCCCCTTTCGTACTCCAATCTTTTGCTGAGCATAGCAGTGTCTCAATGGAAGAATCTGGATGCCAGAAAGGAAGTGTATGGGTTGGTAGATGAAATGAACCGGATCCGCCCGGGACTTCTGTTCAATGCGGACTTCGTGCTGAAGGCAGGCCTGATGCTGACGGATATTGCCAGCGTGGGATTTCAGGTGAGGAACTTTACCTACGAAAGCATGACGAAACTTGAGGACAACTGGCAAGGAATTCGGAATGCTCTGATGGAAACGGCGCAGCTGGTAGGCACCTATGGGTTCGACAGCAGAACGCTTCGGGCCATGAACTCCCTGTTGCCGATTGCTTACTACCTATACAGGAAAGGATCGCCGACGGATTTTGACACAAGCGACAAGTACGTCCGAGACAGGATGATAATTCGCCGGTGGCTGACTCGTTCAATCCTCAAGGAATCGGGTATTTGGGGAAGCGGTCTTGATACCCTGCTCACCGCATTGAGGGGGGTCATTCGAAACACGGATTGCGTTGAATTCCCCGTTGCAGAGTTGAGGAGGGCGATGGCGCAGCGAGGCAAGTCTTTGGTCTTTTCTGAGGAAGAGATAGAGGATTTGGCAGACATGGGCGGCAACGACAGACGCATTTTCCCAATGCTGACCATGCTGTTTCCCGAACTCGACTCACGCGATGGATCAGACATCGACCATGTGTTTCCTAAGAGCAGGTTCACGTCAAAGCGACTAACAGACGCAGGCGTCGGGGAGGAGCGGGTGGAGGAATTTCGTGACCACTGCAACCGAATTGCCAATTTCCAACTGCTGGATAGGACCGTCAACAATGAGAAGCGGGCAACGCTACCCGCCGATTGGCTGGATGTTCATCGCCCCGACGAACAGAGGCGCCAGGTCTATTGCGAACGCCATCTACTAGGGGACGTGCCGCGGGATATTACCGGCTTTGAAGGATTCTATTTGACGAGGCGGGAGAGTGTGAAGGAGCGCATTCGCCAACTGGTGAACACTGCGTAATTGAGGAATCCGGCCGAATTCGCTATTGGATGGTGTAGAGGGCTTGGATGTTGATGGTGATTTCGAGGTCGCCGGTGCGGATGGCGGTGGGGGCGGAGCGGGCCATTGCTTCGGAGGCGAAGGCAGCGGGCAGCGCGGGGGAGGCTCCTCCTCCGCCTTGGGACACGGAGACCAGGTCGCCGAGGGTGACGCCGGAGAGTTCTGCCATTCGTTCCGCCCGTGCTTTGGCGTCAGCGATGGCCTGGGCCAGGGCCTCGTCTTCGAGGGTGGTGGTGTCTTCGATGGCAAAGTTGATGCCGTTTACCCGTACCGGATCGCCACCCGCTTCCACCACGTCGGTTATCATTTCGCCGAGGCTGTCCAGGTTTCGCACCTTGACGCTGAGCTCGTTGGTGACCTGATAGCCGGAAACCTCGGGAGCACCATCGTTGCTGTAGTCGTACTGGGTGTTGATGTTGAAGTATCGGGTCTGGGTGTCCTTCTCGTCGACGTTATAGCTCGCAAGGACCTGGAGAATACTCTCCAAGGAGGTGTTGGCGGTGTTTAGGGCTTCGCCGACTGAGGGGGAGAGGACCTGTACCCCCAGGTTGATTAGAGCGAGATCAGGCTCCGCGCTGGCAGTCCCTGAACCGGAGACGATGATGCCCTGACCAGGGACGCCGGACTCTTCGTTGACGGCTTCCGCCGCCATTCTTGCCGCCGCCGCCACGTCTCCAGCGGAGGCGGAGCCGGTGTAGGGGGCCGGGCTGGCGCCGTTGCAGGCCACGGCTAAGAGCACGAGAACTGCCAATGCTGGCAGTATGGCGATCTTGGTTAGGGGAAGCATCTTCACCTCTTGGACGCCGCGCAGGGGTCGTTTCGGGCGGCTGCTTTGACGGGATTGTCACTCAATGGTAGCATCGGTCGAAAGCATTGTACAAATGGGAGGGGGTTGTTATGGCGAGCAAGGTAGGCAGCGGTGATTTCATTTACGAAGTAGAGGAGGACTGGGCGAAACTGCCGGAAGGCTGGGAGATGACGGCGGCAGCAGTGGCGGGGGACTCACAGGACCGGATTTATGCCTTTGACAGGGGGGACCATCCAGTGATGGTCTTCGACAGAGAGGGCAACTACCTCTATTCCTGGGGCCACGACCTGATAAAGATGGCCCACGCGATCTACGTGGACGGCGGGGACAATGTTTGGCTGGTGGACAGCCACGGTGGTCAGGTGATGAAGTTCACGCCGGAGGGGCGGCCGCTGATGCGCATTGGGACGCGGGATTACCGCTCGGACACCGGGGTGGACCCGAAGGACTTTGGGTCGGACACGTATTTGCGAGTGACCCATGCCGGTGGGCCATTCAACATTCCTGCCAGCGTCGCGATTGCCCCCTCGGGGGAGGTGTTCGTGGCGGACGGGTACGCCAATTGCAGGGTACACCGGTTTTCGGCGGAGGGGGAGCATCTGGCCTCGTGGGGGGCGCCGGGCGAAGGGCCGGGACAGTTCCATCTGCCACACGGCATTTGGGTTGACCGCCACGGCCGGCTGCTGGTAGCAGATCGGGAGAATGACCGGGTGCAGATGTTCACACAGGACGGGGACCCGCTGGGTCAGTGGCCGACGAAGCTGATAGGACCGGCGATGGTGTTTGTGGACGGGGAGGACGTGGCCTACGTACCGGAGCACAACGGAGGGCTGTTCAGCGTTCTGACGTTGGAGGGAGAGCGGGTGGCGCAGTGGGGATCTGAGGTGACGCGGGCGTGTCACGGCGTATGGGCGGACTCCCGTCGGGACGTGTACTTTGTGCAGCCGGGGTCGTCGGGAGGCAAGCGGAAGGTGGTGAAGTACCACCGGATTTGATGGGTGGTGGGCTGAAGTCACCGAATGTAAATGAGACTGTGGCAAGGGTTTGCGAACGTGGTACTTCCGTGCGCCAAAATGGTGCAATACTAGGACTAAGAGTTAGATTTGAAAGGAGGAGTGCATGCTCGAACCAGTAAAGGTGGAATCCAGACCAGGATACCGAATCTGGATCGAGTTCTCTGACGGAGAGTCCGGCGAGGTTGACCTATCGCACTTGGCCGGTCAGGGCGTGTTCGTCGCATGGAACGAGCCCGGCTTCTTTGAAAAAGTGCACGTAGATTCCTTCGGCGCAATTGCATGGAGCGATGAGATAGACCTTTGCCCGGAATCCCTATACATCGACCTCACGGGCAAGCCCGTTGAGGAAGTGATGCCCGGAGTGCGATTCATATCTCAAGATGCCTGAACTGTGCAGGTTTCATGGCATTGTTATTGCAATCCACTTCAATGAGCATGGGCCTGCCCACTTTCACGCGAAATATGGCGGCAACAGAGCCCTTATTGAAGTAGCCAATCTTAATACCATACGTGGTCGACTTCCCACACGGGCGCGGAGACTTGTTGTGGAATGGGGATCTGTGCATCAGGAGGAACTTCGGAGGGCCTGGGATAAAGCGCAGCGGATGGAGCCGCCCGGAAAGATAGCGCCATTGGAGTGAATGCGGGGAGGGGCGAATGACGTGGGGGCGTCTATTTTGTGCAGCCGGGGTCGTCCGGGGGGAAGCGGAAGGTGGTGAAGCACCACCGGGTGTGATGGGGAGTGGGGGCTGGAGATGTTGCATGAAGGAGATATTTCGCAAGGGTTGGCGGACTGGGTACTTCCCTGTACCCAAATGGTACAATAGCAGGGTTTATTGGCTGATTTTGGAATGGAGATGTGAATGATTAGACCAATGAAGGTAGAACCTAGGCCGGGTTACCGGATATGGATTGAGTACGCCGACGGAGTTGCCGGGGAGGTTGACTTGTCGGACGTGGCCGGTCGAGGGGTGTTCGCCGCATGGAATCAGCCGGGATTCTTTGAAAAAGTCTACGTCAGTTGTCACCGCTCTATTGCATGGGATGACGATTTAGAGATATGTCCGGACGCGCTATATATGGAAATCACAGGTAAGTCCTTCGAGGAATTGACAGGCCAAGTAGAGCCTGTGCCCCTGGATGGCTGAGCTCTGTCGGTTCTACGGTATAATTGTCCGAATATATAATTGAGAACATGCACCACCTCACTTCCATGCAGAATACAGCGGTCGTGAGGCCCAGGTAGGCATTGAGAGTTCTTCCGTGATTCGTGGCCACCTTCCTCCACGGGCTCGAAGGCTCGTGACTGAATGGGCGTCCCTTCATCAGAGGGAACTACTGGAAGCATGGAACCGAGCGCAGAGGAGGGAGCCTCCGGGGAAGATAGCGCCATTGGAGTGAGGGGCTATAGGGTGTCAGGCTTTGTGTTGTGGGAGTGGGGGGTTGCTGGTAGAATTCGTCACGATTTTGGGTGTCGAGAATCTTCATTCTTGCTGACTAGGAGAGCCGTGGTTCTAAGCGACAGATCGATTCGTGAGGCGGTGGAAAAGGGGCGCGTCGTCATCGAACCGTTGGATGACGACGACATTCAGCCCGCCAGCGTGGACGTGCACCTGGCCGACGAGTTGCTGGTGTTTCGAAATGCCCGTCGACCTTACATCGACCTGAGGAGGGAGATGGATGACCTGACGGACATGGTGAAGATTTCCGACGAAGACGGGTTCAATCTTCATCCCGGGGAGTTCGTCCTGGCCAGCACGAGGGAGCACATCGAGATTCCCGACGACCTGGTGGCGCGGCTTGAAGGGAAGAGCTCGCTGGGGCGAGTGGGGTTGGTCATCCACTCAACGGCGGGATACGTGGACCCGGGCTGGAAGGGACGGTTGACCCTGGAGTTGACGAACATTGCCCGCCTGCCCATCTGCCTTTACCGGGGGATGAAGATAGGCCAGATATCGTTTCTGCAGCTGACGACGCCGGCCGAGAGGCTGTACGGGTCGAAGGCCCTGGGCAGCAAGTACCAGGGGCAAACGGGACCCACAGCCAGCCGGTATTATAAGAATTTCAGCCAAGACACGTAGTACGCAATGGAATACATGAAGCGGGCCTTGGCCTTGGCCAACGCCGCAGTCGGGGAAAACAGCCCGAACCCCTCTGTGGGTGCTGTGGTGGTTAAGGATGGGCGGATAGTGGGAGAAGGGGCAACCCTGCCGCCGGGCGAGGGCCACGCAGAATGGGTGGCGCTTCGTCAGGCCGGCGGTGCGGCGAAGGGGGCCGACCTCTACACGACACTGGAACCATGCTGCATTCAGGGGAAGACGCCGCCGTGTACGGGCGTTATTCTGGCCGCGGGCGTGAAGAGGGTCTACGCGTCTATATTGGACCCGAACCCCAGAATCAATGGACGTGGGGCGGCGCTTCTTCGGGAAGAAGGCGTGGAGATTCATCTGGGGCAGGGGGCGCGGGAAGCGGAGGAGATGTATGAAGGGTTCGCCAAGTTCATCACCACGGGCCTACCCTTCGTGACGGCGAAGTACGCCATGAGCCTGGACGGGAAGATAGCAACCTTCGAAGGGGACTCCCAGTGGATTACCGGGCCGGCGTCTCGGAGGTTGGTGCACCAGCGCCGGCGGGCGTCGGACGCTATTATGGTGGGGATCAACACGGCGCTGCGGGACAATCCGAAGTTGACGGCGCGGGACGACGAGGGGGGTAATCTGGACAGACAGCCGCTGCGGGTGGTGGTAGACGGGGAGGGTCGGACGCCGACGCACGCCGCGATGCTCCGGCAGCCCGGGGGGACGCTCATTGCCACGTGTAAGGCGTCGGCGCGGGCCGCTGCTTGTCTGGAGGGAGCGGGGGCGGAGGTTGTGCGCCTTCCCGAAATAGACGGCTACGTGGACCTGGAGGCTTTGCTAGAAGAGTTGGGACGCCGGGAGGTGGTGAATCTGCTGGTTGAGGGGGGCGGGACGCTGATGGGTTCGCTTTTCGACCAAGGGTTGGTGGACAAGACATGGGCGTTCATTGCGCCGATAATCATCGGCGGGCGGGACGCTCTTTCGCCAGTGGAGGGCCACGGCGTCGGCCTGGTATCCAGAGCCATGAGCTTGCGCTGCCCACAGGTGAAGCAGGTGGGAGACGACGTGCTGGTGACGGGTTATCCTGAGGCGAGGGAGTAGAGTGTTTACCGGCATTGTGGAAGAAACCGGGGTGGTGGAGTTTTGTCGTCCTGTGAAGCGTCGCACGGATGCTAGGGAGATAGGGCAGGACGAGAGCGCGGATTTACATAATTACCGGCTACGAGTGAAGGCGCTACGGGTGTTGGAAGACCTGGCCGTTGCCGACAGCATTGCCGTTAACGGGGCTTGCCTGACGGTGGTGTCGCGGGATGAGAGTGGCTTCGAGGCGGACGTGGTGCCGGAAACGCTGCGTCGAACGAACCTGGGCGCGCTGGTGGTGGGATCCATGGTGAACCTGGAGCGATCTCTTGCCGTTAACGGTCGACTGGGGGGGCACGTTGTACAGGGACACGTGGACGGCGTGGGAGTGGTCGAGGAGATCAGTCCGGAGGGCGGCGCGCAGATTATTCGGGTGAAAGCGCCTGAAGAGCTAATGCGCTACATTGTAGGAAAGGGGTTCATTGGGCTGGATGGCATCAGCTTGACGGTGGTGAGCGTCCTTGATTCCTCTTTCACAATCTCTGTGATACCATATACTCTCGAAAACACGAACCTGCAGGAACGCGAGATTAGCGACTCAGTGAACCTGGAAGTGGACATACTGGCTAAGTACGTGGAAAGCCTTCTGCCGCATCAGAGAATGGCCGGGGCCTTGAGCTAACTATGCCTCTCATCTCCATTGAAGAGGCGATAGAGGAGTTCAGGCAGGGCAAGTTCCTCATCGTCGTGGACGACGCCAAGCGCGAGAATGAGGGAGACCTAACCATCGCCGCAGAGGCGGTGACGCCGGAAGCCATCAACTTCATGATAACGAACGCGCGGGGGATGTTGTGCGTGCCAGTGACGCGGGACTGCCTGGAGCGGCTGAACATACCGATGATGGCCAAGGACGAATCGGAAGCCATTCACGGCACGGCCTACGCCATGTCCATCGACTATCTGAAAGACAATACTACGGGCATTTCGGCCTATGACCGGGCGGCCACTATTCGCGCCCTTCTGGACCCGACTGCGAGACCGGAAGACTTCGCCCAACCGGGGCACACATTTCCATTGCGCTACTGCGAAGGCGGAGTGCTTGCTCGGCCCGGGCATACGGAGGCGAGCGTGGACTTGGCCAGGCTGGCGGGGATGCAGCCCGCCGCCGCCATCTGCGAGGTAACGAACCAGAACGGCACTATGGCCCGTATGCCGGACCTGGAGGATTTTTCCAAGGAGCATGGCATCAACCTGATATCCATTGCACAGTTGATTGCCCACCGGAGGAGAACGGAGAGGCTAGCGGAGCGGGTTGGGGAGGCACGGCTGCCCACCCAGTACGCGGACTTTACCATCTACGGGTACAGGAGCAGGTACGGCAGCGAGCAGCACGCGGCGTTGGTTCTGGGGAGTTGGGAGCCGGAGGAAGCTGTGCTGGTGCGAATTCATAGCCAGTGCTCTACGGGAGACGTATTCGGGAGTCTGCGCTGCGACTGTGGGGCACAGGTAGAGCACGCGCTGCAGGCTATCGCCGAAGAGGGGAAGGGCGTGTTCATCTACATGGGCCAGGAAGGGCGAGGGATTGGGCTGCACAATAAGATTCTGTCATATCATCTGCAGGACGATGGGTTAGACACGGTGGAGGCCAACGAACAGTTGGGTTTCGAGCCGGACCCCCGCAGCTACAGCCTGGGCGCGCAGATTCTTGTGGACTTGGGGGTGCGGAGGCTTCGGCTGATGACGAACAACCCCCGGAAGATAACGGGGCTTTCTGGGCACGGGCTGGAGATTGTGGAGCGGATACCGGCGCCTGTGAAGCTGACGAAGGAAAACAGGAAGTACCTGAAGGCGAAGCACGAGAAGCTGGGGCATATATTTAGCGTTGATGATGGGTAGCGGGTTGTAGGGGAAGATGGTTTCCCGCATCTGTTTTCACGGGGACAGGCTCTCCGCGAGGGGACGGGGATGGGTCCCCGCATCCGGAGACCTTTGCATAACTATCGAATCGCATTCAAATGGCGGTGTAAGACGACTTTTGACATAGCTAAATCATGGGATTCTAGATTCCGGCTTTCGCCGGAATGACGGTTATGCAAAGGTCTCCATCCGAGAGGACAACGGGAGGGGGATGTGGGAATGACAGGTGGGGGGCGTTCGGGATAGCGTGGGAGTGGTGGATGGTACGGGAGCAGGGTGGTTATGGGGTGCAAGGGTTGGTTTGAAACCTGCTGCGTAATGGACTAGGGTTGCTTCCTCGGTTACACTCTGCCTAGCTATGGATGGAAGTTTGCAAGGTTAGCTTCCGCACAGCAATTTTTCCTTGTGGTGTTAAGTTCAGCGGTTAGTATGGTTGGCAGTTCGCAAGACCCGCTTCGTTTGTTTCATCCGGTTGTCCGGGAGTGGTTTGAGTCCCGGTTTGAACAGCCTACGCCCCCACAGCAGCGTGGCTGGCCCTCCATTCACGCTGGACGGCACACACTCATCGCCGCGCCCACCGGCTCCGGAAAGACGCTGGCTGCATTTCTAGCCGCCATCGACTCCCTTTTTCGTCAGGCCACTTCCGGCGAGCTTCCCGATCAGTGCCAGGTGGTCTACGTATCACCGCTCAAGGCCCTGAGCAACGACGTTCATAAGAATCTCTCAGAACCCCTGCAGGAAATTCGCCAGGCCGCTGCCGAAAAGGGGTTGGAGCTGCCGGAAATTCGCGTACTACTCCGGACGGGGGACACTCCTTCTTCTCAGCGGCAGGCGATGGTGAAGAGGCCACCACACATACTCGTCACGACGCCGGAGTCCCTGTACATTCTGCTCACATCGGTGAAGGCGCGGAATATGCTGAGGAGCGTGAAGACTGTCATTGTTGACGAGATTCACGCGCTGGCCCAGGACAAACGGGGATCGCATCTATCGCTGTCGATGGAGCGGCTGAATCATCTTTCGGACGCGGACCCTGTGCGGATCGGACTTTCCGCCACGCAGCGACCCATTGAAGAAATGGCGCGTTTCCTAGTGGGGTCGCCCAACGTAGACGCGCTTGGAAATCCGCAGTGCGATATTGTCGACGAGGGGCATAGACGCGACATCGACCTGAGCCTGGAGATTCCGCCCACGCCGCTGGAGGCGGTCTGCGCTCACGAGGCTTGGGATGAGATCTACAACCGGCTGGCGGAGATAATCGAGGAGCACCGCACGACGCTGGTATTCGTGAACACGCGTCGCCTGGCAGAGAGGGTCGCCTATAACCTGAGCAAGAGGTTGGGGGACGAGAACGTGACTTCGCATCACGGAAGCTTGTCCAAAGAGCAGCGTCTCCATGCTGAGAAACGTCTCAAGAGCGGTAGTCTGAAGGCCCTCGTCGCTACGGCTTCGTTGGAATTGGGCATCGACATTGGGGACGTGGACATGGTCTGCCAGCTTTCTTCCACACGCTCGATAGCCACATTGCTGCAGCGGGTGGGGCGCTCCGGGCATGCACTCGGGCGGACGCCCAAGGGGGCGATATTCCCCCTCACGCGGGACGACCTGGTGGAGTGTGTGGCGCTGCTGGGGGCAATCAAGAGGGGCTCGCTTGACCGGTTGAGCATACCGGAGAAACCACTGGACGTTCTGGCCCAACAGATGGTCGCGGCCATTGCGATGGAGGACTGGGACGAAGACGCGCTGTTTGACATGTGTCGCCAAGCGTACCCTTACCGCGACCTGAGCCGCGACGAATTTGATCAGGTGAGCAGGATGCTCTCGGAGGGGTTCTCGACCCGACGGGGCAGGCGGAGCGCGTATTTACACTATGACGGAATCGGACGCCGGTTCAACGCCCGTCGTGGGGCGCGGCTGGCGGCGATCACTTCCGGTGGAGCGATACCGGAGAACGCCGACTACCAGGTGATTCTGGAGCCCCAGAATATTCCGGTAGGTACCGTCAATGAGGACTTCGCAATTGAGAGCATGGCGGGTGACATTTTCCAATTGGGGATTTCATCGTGGCGGATACGGAAGGTGGAGCAGGGGAAGGTGCGGGTGGAAGACGCCCGCGGACTGCCGCCAACGATTCCGTTTTGGTTGGGTGAGGCACCGGCGCGGACGGACGAATTATCTGACGCAGTGTCCGAGCTGAGGACATCGGTGGAGGGACACTTTCCTGACCTGCTGCAGGCGCAACGCTGGCTGAGCACGCAGACGGGTATCGAGTCGGCAGCCGCGCAGCAGCTGGTGGAATACCTGTGGGCCACGAAGAAGACGCTTGGGGTGGTGCCCAGCCAACAGAATGTGGTTTTCGAGCGGTTCTTCGATGAAACCGGAGGGATGCAGTTGGTCATTCACTCGCCCTTTGGAGGCCGAATCAACCGGGCGTGGGGGCTGGCCCTACGAAAGCGGTTCTGCCGCACGTTCAACTTCGAGCTTCAGGCTGCCGCTAACGACAATTCGATTGTGCTTTCGTTGGGGCCGCAGCACAGCTTTCCGCTGGAGGAAGTCTTTGCATATCTGAAGCCGCAAACGGCGAAAGACGTGCTGACGCAGGCGCTGCTGGCGGCGCCTATGTTTCAGACACGGTGGAGGTGGAACGCGACACGCTCGCTGGCGGTGCTGCGGTGGCAGGGTGGCAGGAAGGTGCCCATGCCGATACAGCGGATGCGCTCCGACGACCTGCTGTCGGCGGTCTTTCCCGAGCAGACGGCGTGCCAGGAAAACCTGGTGGGGGACGTGGAAATCCCCGACCATCCCATCGTCAACGAGGTGGTGAGGGACTGCCTGACGGAGGCGATGGACGTGGACGGGTTTACGCAGATTCTCAGCGACGCTGCCGAAAAGCGGCTGAACCTGGTGGCCGTGGACTCGGTGGAACCCTCACCGATGGCCCACGAGATACTGACGGCCAAACCCTACGCCTTTCTGGACGACGCGCCCCTGGAGGAGCGCCGGACGCAGGCGGTCTTCATGCGCCGGACGGTAGATGTCAACAAAGCTGATGACGTGGGCCAGCTGGACCAGGAGGCCATTCGGCGGGTACGGGAGCAGGCGTGGCCCGTAGTGGAAACGGTGGACGAACTGCACGACGCGCTGCTGCTTCTGGGGTTCATGACGCAGGAAGAGATGCGACCATTCCAGCCCTTCCTGTCGGAGCTTTTGGGGCTGAAGCGCGCGACAGAATTTTTCGTGACGCCCAGCCATTCCCTGTTCATTGCATGCGAGCGGCTGCCGCAGTTTCAAGCCATCATGCCTGGGCGGTCAATTCGGCCTGTGGTTGAGCCGCCTCCTCGGGAGCGCGCCGTTGAGTGGACGCCTGAGGACGCGCTGCGGGAGATTATCAGAAGCAGACTGGAGGGTCTTGGGCCGGTAATGGTCGCTCGCCTGGCGGATTCTATTGGGATGCCGGAAAGGGCGATTGACCGGGCGTTGATTGCGTTGGAGGGAGAAGGCTTTGCTATTCGCGGGCAGTTTGAACTTCGGGACGGCCCGGTGGAATGGTGCGATCGTCGGCTGCTGGCGCGGATTCACCGGTACACGCTGGACCGGCTTCGGAAGGAAGTGGAGCCGGTATCTCCCGCGGATTTCATGCGCTTTCTGTTCATCTGGCACCACCTGGACCCGGAATACCGGGTGGAAGGGCCGATGGGGCTGACGGCGCTGCTGGACCTGCTGGAGGGCTTTCAAGCGCCGGCGTCGGCGTGGGAGAACCATCTGCTGCCGGCGCGGATGAATCGGTACAACAACGCATGGCTGGACCAGCTTTGTCTGTCTGGGCAGGTGGCGTGGGCGCGGTTGCATCCGCCGTCGAATTCCGGCGGCGGACGCCGGACGAACGCGTCGCACAACTTACCGGTGGCGCTGATATTCCGGGAGAATCTTTCGTTTCATCTGTCGCTAGCGGCGGGGACGCCCGTCGAAAAGGGCCATCTCAGCGGACTCGCCGAGCACATATTGGAGGTGCTGGAACGGAGGGGGGCGTGTTTCTTCCAGGAGATTGTGCAGCAGACGCGACAGCTTTCGGGCAACGTGAAGCGGGGCTTGGCCGAGTTGGTCTCGTTGGGCCTTGTGACCTGCGACGGCTTTGCCGGACTGCGGGACCTCATTGCGCCGCAACGACGTCCCGTTCCCAACCGGCCCCGCAGTCCTCGTGGCCGCAAGCTAATCCTGCGGACGGTGGACAGGACGGCATCGGGACGGTGGTCCAAGCTGGAGCGGGACACGGAGGATGACGTCGTTTCGGCAGAACAGGTGGAATTCAGCGCGCGGCAGCTTCTGAAGCGGTATGGGGTGGTATTCCACAAGCTGCTGATTCGCGAGTCCCACACGCCGCCGTGGCGGGAACTTCTGCGGGTCTATCGGAGGATGGAGGCGCGGGGCGAAATCCGCGGGGGCCGATTCATCACGGGTTTCTCGGGGGAACAGTATGCTCTTCCAGAGGCCGTGGGTCAGCTTCGCGCCCTGCGGCGCAGCAAGTCTCGGGGGAATCTCGTGACCGTCAACGGTGCGGACCCGTTGAACCTGGTGGGTATCTTGACGCCGGGCGCCCGCGTACCGTCGTTGTCCGGCAACCGGATCCTGTTCAAGGACGGCGAGGCTGTGGCAGCGAGGGTCAGCGGGAGTATCACCGATCTGGGGTCGTTGGACCAGAATTTGCTGCCCGCCGTCCACGCGGCCCTTAGAGGTCTAGACAGGTCACTATCATACCGACAAGAAAATTAAAGGAGACCCTCATGTCAAATCAAGACGTACAGCAGGTCCAAGAGGTCATCGATCAATGGATGGCGGCCCTTAATGCTTGCGATACGGAGGCCGTTAAGAAAGTGTGGGACGAGTCGTATTCCGACCTGATTTACATTGCCGAGGAGAACAACGACGCACTTCACGGCTGGGAAGGGGTTGAGGGCTACTACAACGGGTTGGCGGACGTCAGTGAGGCTGACTGGGAGATGGACAACGTGAAGATAGACGTTATGGGCGACGTGGCCTGGGTCTATCTGACATACGTTGTGGAGGCCCACATAATGAGCTTTGGGCGCACGGTGGTGTTTCCGGGACGCAACACCTTCATATTGCGGAAGAACGCGGGGGAGTGGAAGATAATTCACTATCACGAGTCGCTGTCTCGGGACGAGAGCAGGAAGACTTGGGACTGGTATTTTCAGAAGTAGGTGATGTAATGATAAAAACGCAGGGATTGAGTCATATTCATATTGCCGTTCGAGACGTGCAGCGTTCCTTTGCGTTCTACAGCAACGCATTTGGCATGGAAGTAAGCTTTTGGGTGGGTTCCTCCATGGTGTTTTTGACAACTCCAGGAGCCAAGGACACCTTTACTTTGAGAGAGGCCGGAGCGGAAGAACCTGTGGGACCGGGTGGAGGATTCGGACACTTCGGCTTTCGACTGGAAGAGAAAGAGGGGTTGGACGCGGCCGTTAAGGATGTGGTCGCGGCCGGCGGGACGCTAGTCTCACGGGGAGAACATGCTCCGGGACATTCCTACGCCTATGTTACTGACCCGGACGGCTACGTCATCGAGCTATGAACCCTTGGTTGGGGTGGACGACGGACTGCGTCGGAGAAAATGCCATTGCCAATAACCCAGGCTATGCTTATAATCTAGCCATATTTTCCCGTTGTTGATACCCTTCTTCTAGGAGGCATTGCCCTGCAAGACTTTGAATATGTAGCACCCACAAATCTCAAGGAAGCCGTCGCCCTGATGGCGGAAAAAGGGCCTAAAGCTAAGGCTCTGGCCGGCGGCACCGACATCCTTGTCCAGCTTCGGGGCCACCGTTTCGTCATAGACAGACTGGTGGACGTGAAGGCCGTCCCGGAGTTGAACGAGTTGTCATGTTCCGCCGATGAGGGCCTTACGCTGGGGGCCGCCGTTGCCTGCCACCGGATCTACGAGGATGAGACCGTCATGGGACTATATTCGGGCTTGGTGGACGCGGCTTTTCTCATTGGAGGCATTCAGATCCAGGGTCGCGCCAGCGTCGGGGGGAACCTTTGCAACGCCTCGCCCAGCGGTGACACGATACCCATCCTGATAGCTCTAGGCGTGACTTGCGTTGTTGAGGGGCCCAACGGCAGCCGGACCCTTCCGGTGGAGGAGTTCTGTGTTGGCCCGGGCAAGAATGCCCTGGAGGACGGGGAGCTGCTGGTGGCACTGAAGTTTCCGCCGCCTACCTCGAACTCCGGCGCCCACTATCTGCGGTTCATACCTCGTAACGAGATGGACATTGCGGTAGCCGGGGTTGGCGCGAGCGTGGTCTTGGAGGACGACAAGGAACGTATAAAGTCGGCCCGCATTGCCCTTGCCGCCGTGGGGCCTACGCCGATCTTCGCGAAAGAAGCGAGCGCATTGTTGGTGGGAATGGCCGCCAACGAGGAGTCCTACGAGGCTGCTGCGGAAGCGGCGAAGGCTGCTGTGCGGCCTATAAGCGACATGCGCGGCACGGCGAAGCAGCGAGTCCATCTTTCGGGCGTTCTGACCAAGCGCGCTCTTCGGGAAGCGGTCACGAGAGCGCAGGGTTAGCCGGTCGTTGCGGCGGTGCGAGGACAACGAGATTCTTCGACTCCGCTGCGCTGCGCTCAGAATGACATAGTGGGGGACGCTCAGAATGACATGGTGGGGGCGTCTAGGATAACTCAGAATAACGAGGTGGGGGCGCTTAGATTGGCGAGCGACCCTGTAGCCAGGAACGTAATAGTGAGGAATTGTATATGAGCAAGAAAATCCACGTTCAGACAAACATCAACGGCTCCGACGTCGACCTGCTCTGCGAGAACCGACAGAGCCTTCTCGAAGTGCTTCGGGACGTGCTTAACATGACGGGCACGAAGGAGGGTTGCAACGACGGCAACTGCGGGGCCTGCAGCGTCATCGTAGACGGGCTTCTTATTGATTCCTGCCTGATGCTGGGCGTGGAAGCCGAGGGCAAGAAGATAACTACTATAGAGGGCGTGGCCTACACCCACGGGTTGCACCCGATTCAGCAGTCATTCCTGGAGAATGCCGCGCTGCAGTGCGGCATCTGCACCCCTGGCTTCATCGTCGCCGCCAAGTCGCTGCTGGAGCAGGAGCCTGAGGCAGACGAGGCCCGCGTTCGGCACTGGCTTGCCGGCAACCTATGCCGGTGCACGGGCTACGACAAGATAGTTCGAGCCGTACTGGACGCCGGAAAGACCATGGCGGCCCAATCCAAGTCGGAGAGTTAATATGGCAGTTTCACACGTTTCCACCACTGAAGAGAAGCCTGAGTTCAAGGTAGTCGGAACGCGTCCGATCCGTCACGACGGATTGGAGAAGGTGACGGGGCAGGCCCGTTACAGCGCGGATATAAGCCTACCGGGGATGCTTCATGGGAAGGTTCTTCGGAGTCCCCACGCCCACGCGATCATCAAGTCCATTGACGCCAGCCGCGCCTTGGCTTTGCCGGGAGTGGAGGCAGTGATGACGTCGGAGGACCTGCCCCAGCCTTCCGGTCGCGTCGCTGATTTGGGCGAAGGCGCGATGATGAATCCGAAGTTTCTCAGCAACAACACCCTGGCCTCGGGCAAGGTGCTCTACAAGGGCCATGCCGTTGCAGCCGTCGCTGCCGTCAACCAGCATGTGGCGGAAGAGGCGCTTAATCTGATTGACGTTGAATATGAAGTTCTGCCGCCAGTGTTGAACGCGCTGGACGCTATGAAAGAGGGCGCGCCCGTGCTCCACGAGCGGCTCTATACGGCGGACAACCCGTTCGTGCGGCCCGGCGGTCTGCGGGACGACTCGGACGCTAACGCCGGTTCCAACGTGGCCAGTCGCTTCGTTTTTGAACTGGGCGACCTGGAAAAAGGTTTTGCCGAAGCGGACATTATCGTCGAGAGGGAGTTCAAGACCAAGGCCGTGCATCAAGGCTACATAGAGCCGCATTCAGCCACTGCGACGTGGAACCGAGACGGCCGCATAACCATCTGGTGCGGCTCGCAGGGGCAGTTTGCCATGCGAGACCAGTCGGCGCTGGTTCTGGGCATTCCCGTATCGCAGATCAAGGTCATCCCCTTGGAAATCGGAGGAGGCTTTGGAGGCAAAACCCTGGTATACCTGGAGCCGGTGGCCGCGCTTCTTTCGAAGAAGACGGGCCGGCCGGTGAAGGTTTCCATGAGCCGCCAGGAAGTGTTTGAAGGGACGGGGCCTACGTCCGGCTCCTTCATGAAGGTGAAGATGGGCGCGACGAGGGACGGACGCATTACGGCAACGACGGCTACGCTTATATATGAGGCGGGGGCCTTTCCCGGCTCGCCCATTAACCCCGGCACCCAGTGCATGTTTGGGCCCTACGACATTGAAAACGGGCGCGTGGTGGGGTACGACGTTGTGATCAACGCTCCGAAGACGGCGGCCTACCGGGCGCCGGGGGCGCCGGCGGCGGCATACGCCGCGGAAAGCGTCATTGACGAGCTGGCGGAAAAGCTGAACCTGGACCCCATAGACTTCCGGCTGCGGAACGGGGCCAAGGAGGGGACGCGCCGGCTTACGGGTCCCGTCTTCCCACGTATCGGATACCTGGAGACACTGCAGGCAGCGAAGGAGCATCCCCACTACTCTGCGCCGCTTTCGGGGCCGAATCGAGGGCGAGGGATAGCCGGCGGCTTTTGGTTCAACGGCTCCGGTCCTTCCAGCGCCACGGCCAGCGTCGACCAGGACGGGACGGTCAGCCTAATAGAGGGGTCGCCGGACATTGGCGGCTCCCGCGCCGCGGTGGCCATGCAGATGGCTGAAGTCCTCGGCATTCCCGCCGAAGACGTACACCCATCCATTGGCGATACGGACTCCATCGGCTTCACGTCGACCACCGGCGGCAGCGGGGTGGCCTTCAAGACGGGCTGGGCGAGCTACGAGGCGGCGCAGGACATCAAGCGGCAGATGATTGAGCGGGCGGCATACATCTGGGACGTGCCTGCCGAGAACGTGGACTTGGTAGACGGCGTGTTCCAGCACAGGTCTGACCCGGAACTGCGCTTCACATTCAAGGAGCTTGCATCGCTGCTTCTGGAGACGGGCGGGCCCATCGTGGGGCGCGCCGCCGTCAACCCCGGTGGCGTCGGTGGGGCCTTCGCTGTCCATATAGCCGACGTTGAGGTGGACCCGGAGACGGGCAAGACCCAGGTGCTCCGATATACGGCCCTACAGGACGCCGGTAAGGCGGTGCATCCGAGCTACGTGGAAGGCCAGATGCAGGGAGGCGCCGTGCAGGGCATTGGTTGGGCGTTGAACGAGGAGTATTTCTTCGATGACGATGGACGGATGACCAACTCCAGCTTCCTTGACTACCGGATGCCGACGTCTTTGGACTTGCCGATGATCGACACGGAGATAGTGGAAGTTGCCAACCCAGGCCATCCCTACGGGGTGCGCGGCGTCGGCGAAATCCCCATCGTACCGCCGATGGCAGCCATCGCCAACGCGATCAAAAATGCCGTTGGCGTTCGCATGACCAGCCTGCCCATGAGTCCGGGCGAGGTGCTGAAGGCTCTCTGGGATTCTGAAGAATCCAAGAACTCGGACTAAGGGCCATGCCGCGGGTCTTCATTCCGACAATGCTCCAACCCATTACGGAGGGCGTGAAGGAGGTCGAGTTACAGGCCGCCAACGTGCGGCAGGTAATTCAGGGGTTGGAGGAGCGGTTCCCCGGCATCGGCCAATGGCTGACGGAAGACGGGCGGATAATGCCGAACCTAGCTGTGGCCATAGACGGGGAGACGAGCAGCATGGGCTTGCTGGCGAAGGTCAACCCGGACTCGGAGGTACACTTCATTCCTGCTATTGCCGGCGGCGGGAAATAGCGAATGAGATCATATTTTCGATGCGGACAAATACTAACCCAGCATAACCTTGTGCAAGTTCAGCTCAATTGTTAATCGTGGAACAATCACGATTCTCCTGCTACTGACGGCACTAATCTTGTGCGTTTCATGCTCTGGGAAAGACTCCACAAGGTTCACATAACACGAGCTAGATCTCATCTGTGACCTTTGGCACCAAGCCGATTTTAGCGACACTACAGCAGAACGATTCTGGAAGAACCAGTACAGTGATTGGGTATCACTCGACGACATACTGAGCGTTAAAGGCGTCTGCCGAGACTCGCCCTTAATATGGAACTTCAAAGGTAACTTCACAGTAGGAGAGATAAAAGAGTTAGTGAACGGACAGAATTGAGGCGACGACCCACTAACCGACCCAGCGACTCCTAATTCCACCAACAATCAAGCCAATACCAAATACGAACCTAAACTTGATGGAAGAGATGCACAGCAAGCCAACAACACGATCGTCAAAAGGAGGCGGATCTTGGACATTGAGAAGTACGATCCCGGCTGTTTCTGCTGGGCTGACCTGGGAACAGCGGACAGCGAAGGCGCGAAGAAGTTTTACACCACCATCCTCGGCTTGGATTCTGTGGACATGCCGATGGGAGACATGGGGTCTTACGTGATACTCCAAAAAGATGGCAAGACCGTGTGCGCGCTGTACCAGATACCGCCGGCGATGATGGAGGCGATGCCACATCCTCACTGGCGGACTTACATTTGCGTGGAAAACGCTGACGAAAGCGCAGAGAAGACCGCCGAGTTGGGCGGAAATGTCTTGATGGGCGCGATGGACGTGTTCGACGCCGGACGGATGGCGATGATTCAAGACCCGACCGGAGCAGCCGTCGGCCTCTGGCAGCCTAAGGCGCGCATTGGCGCGCAGGTCTTTGGAGATCCGGGAACTCTGGGTTGGTTCGAGTTGCTCACTAGCGACACGGACGCCGCTGCCAAGTTCTACGGAGGCCTGCTGGGTTGGACCAGCCGGGGCGGCTCGGCGGCGGCGGAAACCGATTATATGGAGTTCCAGAGCGACGGACAGTCGGTGGCTGGAATGATGAAAATCCAGGAGGAGTGGGGGGAGGTTCCGCCGAACTGGGGCGTATATTTCGTCGTGGACGACGCCGACGCGACCATGAAACAGGCCCAAGAGTTGGGCGCCACTTCGATGATGGGACCTATAGACGTGGCGGGCGTGGGGCGGATTTATCCGCTTAAAGACCCGCAGGGCGCGTATTTGTCGATTATTCAGATGGTGGGGTAGGGAGGACAGAGGAGGGGACTAGGCTGGATAATCAAGCACATACTACTTGCGGAGACAACTGAAGTTACCCATAAAGGGTTGACCTTCTGATTTGTATTTTCCAGCTCTGTGGAAGTTGGTCATTAATGGGTCTTACTAGTTCTTTCACCTCTTCCTCTAACTCACCTCCAGTGTCCGGGGAGAGTATCACCTCGGGAAGCAGCTTGTGCAAGTAACTGACTTTTGCGAGTGTACCGTTTGCGGTATAATTTTGCCGTATTCGTATCCCTGTTCTACCATCGTAGACAGCGTCCATTAGGTAGCGAATTAGCCTAACTTCCTTCTCGCCTTGAAATGAAGGATATTTGAGAGCGGCCATTTCAAGAGCTGACCATTGCAATCCTTGACCAGCTAGTTCTGCACGGACGGCAAGGTCGCAATGGTGGTCAACATATTGGACCACGGCACCGTAAATGGGATAAGGAGTGAGGCGAAAACACTCCTTCAGTGAATCGAATCTTGTCTTGATAGCCACGCCAGGATTCGCAAAACTGCTCCACATCAGATTATTCTCATAATCGTCCCAATGCCAGCAATTGACGGCAAACAGGCGCTGCTGCAAAGCGTTGGTGTTTTCAATGCTTCTTTCCTTATTTGGTATTACGAGAAAGTCCTTGATGGCCTGTGCTGTCGCTGAGGTTAGGGTTCCTTCTCTTGGATCGTGGAGCTTATCTAAGCGGGCGAAATGTAGAGCCCTTTCTAATATTAACGAACGGAACGTTTCGAGGGTCTGATAACGCCATAGGATGGCGTTGTCTGGTGGTTGAACAAGGTCATGATGTGTAGCGTACAAATTGCACCTACGGTCTGGTTAGTTGTTAGAAAAATCATAGATTGGAGTTGCACAATTGAGAAGAAGATCAGCGACGATTTGACTGAGAGCCTGTGAGCAAAAGCCCTATGGCCCTTATAATGGGGAATAGAAGTAGAGGCCACGGATCGGAGGAGGCGCAGTCATGGTAGAAGGGAAGCTGTTTGAACCATCGTCCTTGGAGTCGTGGGGGGAAGAGAGGCCGAGGCCGGCAAAGACCCGCCGTGGGGAAGCGAGGGTGAATCGTCCCCAAAGAGACCAGATTGAATGGACGCAGGTAGATGCGGAGACGCTGATACCGGAGGATCACGTGGCGCGAGCCATCTGGAGCTACCTGGACAGGCTGGAGCTGTCGGCCTTTTACGAGAGCGTCAAGTCGGTAGGGGGCGGCCCCGGCAGGCCCGCCACGGACCCCCAGGTGTTGCTGGCGTTGTGGATGCTGGCCACCGTGGACGGCGTGGGCAGCGCCCGCCGGCTGGCCCGTCTGTGCGAGGAGCACAACGGATACCGGTGGCTCAGGTGGAACGTGCCCGTCAACTATCACATGCTCTCGGACTTCCGGGTGGCGAACCAGAGTGGCCTGGACGACCTTTTGACCTAGGTGGTAGCCACGTTGATGTCGGTGGGCACGGTGAGTCTGAGGCGGGTGGCCCAGGACGGTATGCGGGTGCGGGCCGGTGCGGGGTCGGCCTCCTTTCGGGGTAAGAAGGGGCTGAAACGAAGTCTGAAAGAGGCCCGCAAGCAGGTGAAGCGCCTCGCGCAAGAGCGGGAACATCCGGATCCGGAAGCGACCAATCGGGAACGGGCGGCGAGAGAGAGGGCGGCCCGGGAGAGGGAGGAACGGGTCCGGGAGGCCTTGGAACTCTTGCCGATGGCCCAGGAGAAGAAGGAGCGGCAACGTCGGACCAAGTCGAAGGCCCAACGGGAGAAAGTGACCAGGGCGCGGGCGTCCACCACGGACCCCCAGGCAAGGGTGATGAAGATGCCGGATGGGGGGTTCCGTCCCGCCTACAACGTGGAACTGGCCACGGACGGAGACCACGGCGTGATAGTGGGAGTGGGGGTCACCACAGCGGGTACGGACGCGGGGCAGGCGGCCCCTATGGAGGAGCAGGTGGAGGAAAGGACGGGTCGGCGTCCCCATTCCTATCTCATGGACGGAGGCTTTGCCACCAGGGAAGACATCACCATCCTGGAGCACAGGGGTGTGAGGGTGTACGCGCCGGTGAGGCTGCCGCGGAACAAGCCGGAGGAGGAACGGTATCTGCCCCGATACGGGGATGGGGAGGAGGTGGTTCGGTGGCGTCGGCGGATGGCCACTGAGGAGGCCAAAGCCATATACAGGCGTAGGTGCGCCATAGCGGAGTGGGCCAACGCCCAGGCGCGGATGCACGGGGTGAGCCAATTCAACGTGCGGGGACTTGCCAAAGTCACCAGCGTAATGCTCCTTGTCGCCGTGGCCCACAACTTTTTGAGATGGAGGGCCCTGCTGGCGTAAGGGAGCAGCGGCGGGAAGAGTTGGCATGACCCTTGGAGGCATGAGAGGGCGTCGATGGGTGTCCGATCTCCCTCGCTTGGGCCTGGAGGATACACACGGCTTCCCTGGACTCACCGACCCCACCCCCAACCCACCGACCCCTCCCCCTCGGCGAAATCCCCAATATGCCCTTCAACAACCAAAATCCTCACAGACTCTGAGGTAGACGGGAATGAGCAATTAGGGACATTGAGACTGCCGGTTGGGGAAACTTAGGGGCCCTTTAGACAAGAAAAAGTGCCTGGAATGATCCCTGCAAGGAATCCTCCCTAGCACTTGGTATGAAGATACACCGGCCTTAAACCCTAGTCAACCATGAAATTGCATAGAAGCCCCGATGTCAACGCATCGGGGCTTCTTGATTCTCTGCCCACTCCGGACGTTTAGGCCTGCTAGTTCATGTTGAACATTTTGGCGCAGTTTTCGCCGGCTATGAGGGCCTTTTCGTCTTCGGGTACGCCTTCCAGGATGCGGTCGACGATTTCGCGGGACTTGGGGAAGGTGGACTCGGCGTGAGGGTAATCTGAACCCCATTGGAGGGTCTGCACACCGACGTAGTCGCGAAGCTGGACGCCGAGGTCGTCCTCCTGGAAGCTCAGGAACATGTTGCTCTTGAAGTAATCGCTGGGCATTCCGCCGTCTTTGTACCGACGGGCGAACCTTTGGGGGCGCTCTTCGTAGATCCTGTCCATGCGGTTGAGCAGATAGGGCGCCCATGAGATCTCGTATTCGGCAATGCCGATTCTGAGATCCGGGTAGTCTTCGAACAGGCAGGAATAGAGAATGGCGGTGACGTTATCCTTCATGTCGTATTCCTGGTTGGTGAACTCTATCAAGCCTTTGTCGGGTCCGTGGGTGGGAGAGCCGGCGGGGGTCCAGCGGGAGGTGCCGATGTGGATGGCTAAGGGCATGTCCAACTCCTGGGCGGCCTCCCAGAGGGGGGTGTACATGGAGTTGTCGTAGCGTCCGAAGACGGGTTTCTGGGGAATCATGGCGCCGGCCAAGCCGATCTTGTGGGAGCGGCGCAGCTCACGAACACCCTCCTCAACGCTGTCGACGTTCAGCATGGCCAACCCCTTCAGGCGCTTCGGGTAGGGCTCGCAGAAGATGGCAAGCCAGTCGTTGTAGGCCCGGAACACTGCCGAGAGGAGGTCCGAGGAGGGAATGACCCAGGTGGTCAGGCCCATGGACGGGAAGATCACACCTCCGTACACGGTGTCGAGGTCCATGTCGTCCACATGGGCGTGGGGGTCCATTCCGCCGAGCCGCACTTCCTCGTAGGTGCCTTCGGACTGGATGGTTTCCGGCGCTTCGAACCGGCGTCCAGCCTGAGTGTTAGAGCCGACGATTCCGAACTTTATGTCGCCGTCGGCGTACCACTGGTCGTATTCGCCCTCGCGCACAACGTGGGGCGCACGTTCCTTGTACTCCGGGTCAATGTGCTTGAGCCACAGGTCGGGCGGCTCCATTATGTGCGAATCCGAAGAAACAAGCTTATAGTCTGACATCTTCCCCTCCAAGGTTTATGAAGTAATGAGTTAAGGCAGATTCTAACCAATTGACTTTGTCAAGTCTAGTCAAATTATGGAATTGTCGTATAGTCGTGTCAACCGATGGAGGACGTTGTGATAGTATGGTGGGCAAATTGTTTCAGGAGTTCGCATGAAAGCGCTGAGCGGCGTTAAAGTTCTGGACCTGACCCGCGCTCTGGCCGGGCCCTATTGCACCCTTATGCTGGGGGACTATGGGGCAGACGTCATCAAGATTGAAATTCCGGGACGGGGCGACGATACCCGCCAGTGGGGGCCGCCCTTCGTGAACGGCGAAAGCGCCTACTTCCTATCCATCAACCGGAACAAGCGGAGCCTCACGCTCAACCTTAAGGACCCCGCCGGACGGAGGATCTTCATGAAGTTGGCCAAGGACGCAGACGTGGTGGTCGAGAATTTTACTCCTGGGGTGGTCCAACGGCTGGGCATAGACTATGAGTCCGTCAAAGGGGTGAACCCCAATATTGTCTACGCGTCGATATCGGGATTCGGCCAGACGGGCCCTTACCGGAGGAAGCCCGCCTACGACCAGATGATGCAGGGTCTTGGCGGGATTATGAGCCTGACCGGGGAGCCGGAGGGGGAACCGCAGAAGATGGGGATTGCGCTTACGGACATAGGGGCGGGAATGCTGGCGGCCTACGCTATTACCGTGGCGCTGTTTCATCGGGAGCGGACGGGTGAGGCCCAGTACATAGATGTTTCGATGTTGGACCTGCAGGTGTCCTGGCTCACCTACCAGGCGGGGACGTATTTTGCGACGGGCTCGCCACCGGCCCGAGTTGGCGCCGCCCATCCGAACCTGGCGCCTTACCAGGCCTTCATGTGTGCCGACGGTAAGTTCGTGAACGTAGCTGTGGGCAACGAGCGGTTTTGGGGCCGGTTCTGCGAGGCTATGGGACGGACGGACCTGAAGGACCATCCGCAATTTGCCCTGAATCGAGATAGGGTGAACAATCGGAAGGAGCTGATAGACCTGCTGCAGGCGGAATTTCGGAATGCAGACGCTCAAGAATGGGTGCGAATTCTGGAAGACGCCGGAGTCCCGTGCGGGCCCATCAACGACCTTGAGGACGTTTTTGGAGACCCGCAGGTGCGAGAGCGGGACATGCATCTGACGATTGAACATCCCTCTGCCGGAGAGATACAGCAGACGGGGATACCGATAAAGTTTTCCGCCACGCCAGGGGGGATCGACGCGCCGCCGCCTGTGTTGGGCGAGCATTCCGTGGAGATTTTGGGTGAACTGGGGTACGGGGCGGAGGAAATTCGGGAGTTTCAGGACCGGCAGGTCATCTAACGACTGTCTCAAGGCCGCCTTGTCTTGATTGACGCGTTTGGCTATGATTTGGCCAACCAAGCAGGGAGGTGTCGGAAGTGGACTTAGGGCTAAGAGACCGAGTGGCAATCGTAGGGGGATCCAGCAAGGGAATGGGCAAGGCAACCGCCGTGGCCCTGGCCAGGGAGGGGGCGCTGGTTACCATCTGCGCCCGCACGGAGTCTGAACTTCGCAAGGTGGAATTGGAGATCGCCAGGATTGCCTCCCAGCGGCACGTTATGGCCATTCCCGCCGACCTTTCCAAGCCCGAAAATATCAAGATGGTGGTGCGGGACACCTTCAACCGCTTCGAGCGGATTGACGTGGTGGTGAATAACATTGGAGGGCCGCCGCCCGGCAGGCCATCTGAAATCAAAGACGACGCCTGGCACGACGCGCTGGAGCAGAATTTCATGAGCGCAATGCGGATGAGCCGGGAGGTTATTCCTTACATGAAGCAGCAGCGTTGGGGGCGGATCATCAACCTGCTGTCCAACGCCGTTCGGGAGCCGGTGCTGAACCTTGTGCTGTCCACGTCGAGCCGGTTGGCAGTGGTGGGCTTTTCGAAGATGCTGTCCAACGAACTGGCAGGCTTCAACATAACTGTAAACAACGTGCATCCCGGCCAGGTTATGACGGGGCGGATGACTTCGCTCTACGGGGCCATGGCGGAGGGGTCTGATCGCACGACCGAGGAGTTGATGAGGGAGGCAGCCCACCAGATTCCGATGCGGCGTTTGGGCCGGCCGGAGGAGATGGGGGACTTAATTGCGTTTCTGGCGTCAGAGCGGGCGGGGTACATAACGGGGCAGAACATCAGCTTAGACGGGGGCGCGCTACACGCGATTATTTAGGAGTTGAGGGGTGGATACCACCTGCAGTGCTGGCGGCCTTTGCTGATGTCAATACGCATCAATCTTGCTGAGTGGCTAGTTTTATCTTATAGAATGGCGACTGCGAGAACGGGCGCATATCTATGGAACTGGACAAAATCAGGGGCTTTTGTGTTGAGACTTATTCTGTAATAATTGCTAAGCCTTTGTACCGATGCGGGGGCGGAAAGCCTGTCAGGGGTTAGCCAGTGGGTCTGTGGTCATAGTCCGGCCCGGCCAAGTCAGTTGAAGGTGAAGGGACTGTAGTTTGAGAAGGGATGCTAGATAGAAATGAAGCGTATACCGCTACTTCTTGGAAGTTTTGCTGTTGTGTTGGCTACTGCGGCGCTTGTCGTCGCCGTTATTGCCCTTTTTTCATCCGCGGATGTTGACGAAGGGGAGATTCATCTGGTTGATCGTGGGGAGTTTACCGTTGATCTCGTAGTGGATGCCCTGGAGCTGTATGAGGAGGAGGGGTTGGAGGCGACCCTCAAGTACTACAACTCTCCCGAGAGCGTGGCGGACGGATGGTACGTCTTCATATGCGATGAGGAAGACACGGTGATAGCCCATTTAAACCAGGACCTGTTGGGCATGGACCTGAAGGGAGACCTGGGCGTCGATAGCACAGGCTACCGGTTCGGCGAAGTCATGCTCGGAGCGACGGAGCGGGGCCTCTGGGTGGACTATGTATTCCTCAATCCGGCAACAGGCAACCAGGAGTACAAGCACTCTTGGGTGGTGAGGAGCGACGGCCTGCTCTTCGGCTCCGGCTGGTACCAGGTTTTGCCTGCATTCTCCTCAGAACCTGACAAAAAGAGATGAGACGCTGGAGTCCGACAAAAAGGACGAGACGCTCACGCTGGTCTACTGGCAGGCACCTTCGATTCCTAATCCCTATCTTTCCGGCGGGTCTAAGGACCGCGACGCCGGGGCCATCACGCTGGAACCTCTGGCCAAGTACGATCCGGACGGGGCGCTGATTCCGTCGTTAGCCGCCGAAATTCCTACTTTGGAGAACGGTGGCATCTCGTCGGACCCGACGTCGATTACGTGGGAGTTGAGGGACACCCTGAAGTGGTCGGATGGAAGCGGGCTGACGGCCCACGACGTGGTATTCACCTGGCGGTACTGCGCCGACGAAGCTACCGGATGCACGGCAACCAGCGCATTTGCCGACGTAACCTCGGTGGAGGCGGTGGACGACTTGACGGTCAAAATTACCTTTCAGGCTCGCACTCCTTACCCGTACACGGCTTTCGTCGGGACCGGCGTCCCGGTGATTAGCCAGGTCCAATTTGCCGATTGTGTCGGGGCCGCTGCTGCGGGGTGTGAGGACGAGAATTTTGCTCCACTAGGGCCGGGGCCCTTCCACATTGTGAAGTTCATCCCGGACGAGTTGGCCGTGTATGAGCGCAATCCCTATTACTATGGCGATGCGCCCTACTTCGAGGAGGTTGTACTCAAGGGAGGTGGGGACGCTCTGTCTGCCGCCAGTTCCGTCTTGGAGACGGGGAAGGCCGATTACGCCTGGAACCTTCAGATAGACCCTGTGACGTTAGCCGATATGGAAGCTGTGGGGAAGGGGAAGGTTGTGTCGGCGTTCTCCAGCCTGGTGGAGCGGATCGTTTTGAACCAGACGAACCCGGACAGCGGTCTTGGGGAAGACCGGTCCGAGTATCTTGACGGCGGGAATCCTCATCCGTTCCTTACTTTCACGCCTATTGCACGGGCTATGTCTATGGCCGTAGACCGGATGCTATTGTCGGAGAAGCTCTACGGGTCGTCGGGCGAGCCGACTTGCGATCTCATAGTCGGCCCGCCGATATACGCTTCCGACGGCAACGCAGCCTGCCATGTCCAAGATATCGAAGGGGCGAAGAAGCTGCTGGACGACAACGGAGTCGTTGACAGCGACGGAGACGGCGTCCGCGAGTACAACGGGGGTCCCCTTCGCTTGACCTTTCAGACATCGACAAACGATATTCGTCAGGAGACTCAGGAGTTGGTACAGGGGTGGTGGCGACAGATTGGCGTCGAGACTGAACTGATTCACCACGACGCAGCGGTTTTCTTTGGGGGCGACCCCGTTGATGACAGGGAGCAGGTGTACAGTCGTTTCTACGCCGACGTGCAGATGTATGCCACGGGCCCTGATATCGACCCACAGCAGTATCTGTTTGGGTTGACGTGCGACGAGATCCCGGACAGTGACAACAATTGGGGAGGGAGCAACGTCGCCCGGTCTTGCAATACGGAGTTTGACGAGTTGGTGGAGGAGCTTACTCATACGCCTATAGGGCCAGATCGGACGGCGCTTGTAAAGCGCATGAACGATATCCTGGTCGAGAGTTACTACGAGATTCCGCTGGTGAACCGGGGTATCGTTTCCGCCCACGTGAAAACCCTCAAGGGTGTGCGAATCAATGGCTGGGACAGCGAGCTATGGAACATCGCCGAGTGGCGCCGTTGATGGTCTTTAGAACTGTCCAGAAGTGTGCGTCTATTTGTTCAGTTAGAGACACAATGTGAAAGTGATGGGCTAATCCCGTCGCCAAACGCCTGCAAAGTACCTTAATCGCTATTTCACCCCCCCTTGCGCAACCTGCTGAACGAATGTTATAAATTTGAGTATACGTCTCGTTGATAGGCGGTACCAGAAAGGAGCAGTGCGTGATGAATATATTGAATAAGACTTTGGTGATTGCTTTAGGGCTTCTCTTCGCCCTGCTTCTGGTGACCGTGGCTTGTGGCGGTGATGATATGACGGTCACACCGACATCGGCACCTATACCTGCGCCCACAGCAATGCCGACCCCTGCACCCACAGCAATGCCGCCCCCTGCGCCAACAGCAATGCCGACCCAGGTTATTATGGAGCCATTTAGAATTGGCGTGATGGAATCGGTCACCGGCCCGGGCGATACCTACGGCAACGTTGCCGTTCAAGCGAAGCAGATGGCCGTCGACGAGATAAACGACGCCGGAGGCGTGAACGGTCGGATGCTGGAGCTGATAGTTGAAGACTCCAAGTGCTCGGCGCAGGACGCCATTATTGCCTACAACAAGTTGACCGACGTGGACGGCGTGAAGATCATTCTGGGCACATCTTGCAGCGGCGCGATGCTGGGCGCTGCTCCCCTGGCAGAGGAAGAGGGCGTAATTCTCTTTTCCGGACTGGCCACCAATCCGGACATCGCCAACGCAGGGGACTATATCTTCCGCACCTCAATGAGCGACGCCCAGTTGGGGATAGATACCGGCAACGTGCTCTGGGCTGACGGAATCCGAACCCTAGCAACCATTTCTGAAACAACCGACTACGCTGAGGGCGTACGTCGCACCTCCGTAGAACAGTTCATGAAGAGAGGGGGCGAGGTTGTTGGCGAGGAGCGCTATGGTTCCGACGTCACTGACTTCAGGACCTCCCTGACCAAGCTCTTCAATGCGAAACCGGACGCTCTTCACGTGGCGTCACAGTCGGAGGCCAGCGGGGGAACAATCATCAAACAAGCCAGGGAGTTGGGCTACGCAGGACCTATCTACTCGGACATAGTTCCGGTGGGGACGACTGCCCTAGAGGTGGCCGGGGATGCGGCCACGGGAGTGAAGGCCATCATAGCCGACATCGACCCCGCCAACGTCAAGGGCGCGGCGGTCCTTGCCAACTTCAGAGCGCGGTATGACTACGTGACCTTACCCTGGTACATTGGCTCCGCCTACGACGACGTTTACATCACCGCCGAGTGTCTGGAGAAGACCGACGACGACCAGGATACGGACGGATTCCGGGACTGCCTCTATGACATAACCTACAGCGGCGCCATAGGGGAAGACTACAGCTTCGACAGCAATGGAGAGGTGGAGGGTCTATCCAACCTGGTGGTGCAGATCCTGCCAGTGGCAGAAAGAACCGAGGCGAACCAGGGGTACACGGTCCTGGGAGGCGCCCCTACACAGTAATCCCAATCAATCGCAAGGGGACGTCTATGTTGCGAGGGAACGTCTTGCCTGACATCTCTGCGAATCCCTCGACTCACCGGCGCGATGGCCTTGGAGAAACGCCGGGGTTCATCGCGCCTCCGAATCCGGGGTGTGGCGTCTGCATGAATAGGCGGCATTGCTGATGCTTCCATCGCTGACATACGGTGGCGACAAGCTTAAACTCTTCGCTATCTCATTGGTCGTTTTGGTCGCGGCCTATGTCCTTTGGAAGATTACGCAGTCTCCCAACCAGGCTCTACAGTTCACCTTCAACGGCCTCTCCGTGGGAGCGGTCTACGCTCTCTTGGCGATGGGGTTCACCATTGTCTACAGTACGGTTTGGTTCTTCGACCTGTACTACGGCGCTGCCGCCGCTCTCGGGGCCTACGGCGTGTTCTATCTCATGTCCCAATACACGCTGGGGGGGATCTATCATGTAAACATCATCTCCATCAACGTGTTGTTTGCGGTGATTGTGGCCGGAGTTGTTGCGTGGGCCCTTCATACCGCTTTCCACCATCGGACACGCAACGCGCGGAACCGCAATCTCGTGCGTGGCGGACTTGTTACCTTTGCCGGCGCCGCCGGAGTCTACGTGGGGTTCGTGCTTGCCTATCCGCAGCACATGCACGTGATACTGGCCCCGGCAGTGGGCTTGCTAACGGTCTACGCCATGGTCTACGTGCTGCACAAGGTCTACCGCCGATTCTTTGCCGATGCGGGCATCGTGCCCTTCTTGGTGCCGGCGTTGATATTGGGTGGGGTGTTAGGCGGGTGGGTCGGTTTCCTATTGGCGGAAGCGCCATCATCCAAGCTGTATCTCAGCTGGGCAGTGTCCACGCTGCTAGCGGGAACAGTAGGCCTTGCCATGTACAGGGGCCTCTACGTCTACATGCGGCAGCGGGCCAGATCGCCGCTAGTCATGCTCGTGGCATCGCTGGGCATACTTCTGGCCATCAGCGCTTTCATCATAATAGTCTTTCAGAGCACTGCGCGGCCTCTGCCGGATCCCTTTGGCATTGTCCCCTGGACCATTGGGGGAGCGAATATCAAGCCCTTTAACGTGTTCACCATCGGCGTGGCTTTGGCTGGCTTCACGGGACTGCTGCTTCTTCTGCAGAAGACTTCCTTTGGCAGGGCCGCACGGGCTATCGGCGACGACGAAGAGGTCTCGAAGGTGGTGGGGATAAACACCACGGTCATCATTGCCGTGGTGTTCTTCATTGGCGCGGCCTTCGCTGCCATGGCGGGCATTCTGAGCGGCCATGATACGTCCATCCAACCTAGAATGGGTTTGCTGCTACTGCTAAAGGGCTGGGTGGCGTCTGTTGTGGGGGGAATAGGCAACCTTTACGGGGCCATAGTCGGGGGATTTGCTCTGGGAATGGTAGAGCAGTTCGGGATATGGGACCTGGCAGGCGAATGGAAGGATGCTATTTCCTTTGTTGTTCTCATTCTTTTCCTATCCTTCTGGCCTAATGGCCTGTTGCCCAGGAGGTAGTTGAGTGATTTCCAGGCTTCGCGCTAAGGGTTCCATACTCGAATTGCTGCGTCATCCTGGCGAGCTTCTTAGGTCAAACCGCGGCAATCTTGAGGTATGGGCCAGTCTGCTGATCATTGCGTGGGCCGTGGCGTTTATTCTTTTGCAAGGGGTTGGTTTTGCAGTAACGCTGGGGACCGTCTTCGGGATTTGGGCGATCCTTGCCGTAAGCCTAAACCTGGTGGTGGGATACACGGGTCTGCTCTCCGTGGGGCACATAGGGTTCTTTGGGATAGGGGCCTACGCCATGGCCATACTCACGTCCAACGCCCAGTACGAGCAGTTGCGGACCGAAGCGATACCGACGTTTGCTCTGCCCTTCTTCGCGGCGCTGCCGGTGAGCGTGATTCTAGCGGGACTGGTGGCGATTGTTGTGGGTATCGTATTCAACAGGTTCCGGGACGACATATACGTCCTGGTTTCCTTTGGGTTTGCGATAATTGCCTTCAACGTCTTCCTGAACTGGCGCGGGCTAACGAGAGGCGCCTTCGGCATTCACGACATAACGAAACCAGCCATCCTGGGGTGGACACTGGATGGCGAGTTGGAGTTTCTAGCGTTTGTCCTAGTGGTCCTGGCTATTGTTGTTCTTGTAGCCTGGTTTTTCGTGACGTCGTCCTTCGGTCGCGTTCTGACCGCTATCCGGGAGGACGAGCAAGCCGTGGAAGTGTTCGGCTACCGGGTCATCCAATATAAGCTTGCGGTGTGGGTAATCTCGGCGATGATGGCGGGACTAGCGGGAGGCCTATTCGCGAGTTGGATAACGTTTGTGGACCCCAACTCCTTCATTCTGATGGAGTCAATCCTCTTGGTATCGATTGTCATCCTCGGAGGGCTGGCCTCAATTTGGGGTTCAATTCTGGGAGCTTTGGCCTTCGTGCTACTGGAGGAGGGCATGCGATTTCTGCCCTTCATTCCCACTGAGTACATAGGGCAAGCGCGCCAAGCCGTTCTCGGCATCCTCTTAGTGCTGCTCATGCTGTTCAGGCCACAAGGTTTGTTAGGGAGGTACAAGCTATGACAACACCCCGTTCTGACTTTAGCGAATATTACGCCATTGAAACCGTAGAGATCTCAAAGCACTTTGGAGCCGTTACGGCGGTAGACGAGCCTTCCATATCCATCCCACGCTTCGGGATAACCAGCATCGTTGGGCCCAACGGTTCCGGGAAGTCCACACTGATCAATCTGATTAGTGGCGTGCTGCCCCTCGACGGGGGGATGGTGGTCATAGGTGCGGTTGGATTAAAGGTCGTCAAGGCCTACGAGGCGCCGGACTATGGCATCACCCGCAGTTTTCAAGAGGTACGCCTATTCGACCAGATAACCGTTTGGGACAACATCATGGTGGTGCTTACGCAACGAAGGCTCTTCCCCTCGATGATTGAGCGGACAAGGTCCGACTATAGGGAGAAGACCCGGAAGATATTGCAGGCGGTTGGGATGTGGGAGAAGCGGGACTCTCTGGCCATGGACCTGTCTTACGGACAGCGAAAACTGATTGAGATCGGCCGGGCAATGGCGATGGAAGTGAATACCTATCTCTTCGACGAGCCGTTCGCCGGTCTCTTTCCGCAGATGCTGGAACGCGTGAAAGACATAATGAAGGACATGAGAGACCAGGGCAATGCCCTCATCTTCATTTCCCACAATATGGATATCGTGAGGGAGATGGCGGACTACATAATAGTGCTGGACGGCGGTAAGCTCCTCATGCACGGAGAAGTCAACGACGTCCTGAATCGCGAAGAGGTCATAAGCGCGTACCTTGGCACTTAGTCCCAGTGCGGGACAAGGCCAGCAACGATAGGAGCGGAGACCGGCTGATGGATACTACGAGGGAAAAAGATATGGATACTTCCGATGGTGGCGGCTCTTCCCGTTTCATGGTACTGGAGCTTGTAAACGTCTCCGTGCACTACAGGGCCGTAGTGGCCCTTGACACGGTTTCCCTGGGCGCGCGTAAGGGAGAGCTGGTGGCCGTAATGGGGCCAAACGGGGCAGGCAAGTCCACCGTCCTCAAGGCTATCATGGGTTTGGCCCCAGTGGTCGGCGGGAAGGTATACCTTCGCAATGAACCTCTGGCCGCCGCTACCCACGAAATCGTTAAGGAGGGGATATCATTTGTGCCCCAAGGTCGGCGCGTATTCACCCACCTGACCATTCAAGAGAATCTGGAGATGGGTTGTCTGTACCTCAACAATAGGGCGGAGCAGCTCCGTCGAATGGACGCCGTCATGGAGCTATTTCCGATTCTCCATGAGAAGCGGCGGGACATGGCGAGCCAGATGTCCGGCGGGCAGCAGCAGATGTTGGCCTTGGGACGGGGCCTGATGGCCGCGCCCGACGTGCTGCTTCTGGACGAGCCCACGCTTGGCCTGGCTCCGATTGTTGTAAGCGAGGTCTTTCAGAAGGTCTCGGAGATTAACGAGATGCTGGATACGACTATCTTTGTGGTCGAGCACAATATCAAGGGCGTACTGGACATATCCGACAGGGCCTATGTATTGGACAAGGGCAGGGTTGTGCACGACGGCACCCCGTATTCTATCCAAGACAGCAACATATTGACCGACGTCTTCCTGGGGAGGGTAAACCCGGAGCAGACGGTGGGTGGGGGATAGGAGTCGAATTTCCTCTATGTCTGTGCGAGTGCTTACGTGGAATGTGGAGTGGGCTACGCCCAAGTCACGACGAACCGGTGAAATCTTAAGCCGCATCAATGAACATGACCCCGAGGTCGTCTGCCTTACCGAGACAGACGTGGGGCTTTTGTCATCGCATGGTCACACAATCTGCTCGCAGGCGGACTCCGGCTACCAGGTGAGGGAGAACCGGCGGAAGGTTGTGCTCTGGTCGAGAGAACCTTGGTGTGAAGTCGACGACGTGAGACTGGATTTAATGCCGCCCGGAAGGTTCGTTGCTGGAATCACCCGGACATCCTTGGGCAATGTGACCGTTATGGGTGTTTGCATTCCCTGGTTCGGGTCGCGTACCGAGGCCAGGCGCAAGTTAGAACGCAAGAGGCAATGGGAAGACCATGAGCAGTATCTTTTCGGCCTGACTGAGATACTGGAACGGTCGTCTGCGGAGCGCTTGATAGTTATGGGGGACTTCAATCAGATAATTGGACCAAGCAGCCGAGCACCGAACGAACTACAATTAGCGCTACGGGAAGCCTTCTCTCCAAACATGAGAATTGCTACGTCGGAACTCGCTTTTCATGGCCGTAGAAGCATCGACCATATAGCGCTCAGTGGTGACTTCGCGGTTGAGTCCGTAGATGTGGTGAGCAACATCCATAACGGAAGGAAGTTGTCCGACCACTACGGAGTTGTTGCGGAAGTATCTCCCGACTAGTTGGAACCTCCCGCGATTAGGACTCTGTAGCCGTAGTTCTCTTGAGTTCTCTCGCTTACGGGGAGCACCTCTACAACAACCCGGGAAAGGCCAACCACCTCGCCGTTTTCGTCGAAGCTGTAGTCGTAGCCGATTGCGCCAGTCCATGTGATTCCGTATAGGCAGTCACGGAATGCGTCCGCGTCTTGGTCGTCTCCGGTCTTCTTGAGACATTCGGCGGTGATGTAAACGTCGTCGTAGGCCGAGCCAAGGTGCCAGGGCAGAGTGATGTAGTCGTATCGATCGCGGAAGTTGGCGAGGACCTCCTGCGCCTTCTTGTTGTTGGGATCGGGGGCGGCCGTTATGGCATTCATTCCCGTCGCCGCATCGCCGGCAATGTCGAGGGAGGTGGTACCAACGGTAATAGTTTCGCCAAATATGGGGCCTTCGTAACCCAACTCCCGCACCTGCTTGATTATGGTGCCCGCGGCGAATTCCGATTGGGGCGCTATGTGAAGGGCGTCCGGTTTGGACGTCAATAGCTTCGTTAGCTGGGACCTGAAATCCGTGATGTCGGAGGCGAATCGCTCGGCAGCAACGACTTCTCCGCCGTTTTTCTCAAACTGAGCCACAGAGGTACGGCGCACACCTTCTGCGTAGTCGGTCTCTTCGGTAATGGTGGCCAGTTTTCGTATTCCGTCTGCCCAGAGGACGTTGCCGGTATTGATGCCCACTTCGACATCGCTTATCTGGGTGCGGAAGATGTAGTCTCCGGCGTCGGCGATGTCCGGGTTGCTGGCCAGCCCGGAGAATAGGATTACGCCATCGGCTTCGGCGAGGGGCGCCACACCAAGCATTGCGCTGCTGCACGAAGTGCCGAGGATGATCTTAATTCCGTCCACGCTGGTGAGTTTCTTGTAGGCGGTTATGGCGTCCTGGGCGCCGCATTTTGAGTCTTCAACGACCAGCTCCAGCATACGTCCGTTGATTCCGCCGCCCGCGTTGATCTCATCCGCGGCCATCTGTTTTGAGCGGACGGCCACGTTGCCATAGGTCTCGCCGGGGCCGGTGACCGATTCCATTACCCCTATGCGAAAAGGGGCATCGTCGGCCTCGTCTTCGCTGGTTCCGCAGGCGGTTAATGTGTAGAGGAGTATCGAGGTCAGTACCAGTCCGGCAACACTTTTCCAAGACAGGGATCCCATAAGACGCTCCTTCCAAGCGTGGATTTCCCCCGGGTCCGGACGTTACTTGCCGGCTGCGGGGTTGCCGCAACTGAGGAACCGTTCGAACCAGTGAGAGCCATTATCAAGGGAATCGCGGATTGCATTATAGCAAACGGAGCAGACGCGCCGCCCAACGATTGACAGCCCAAAAACTTAGTGAAACGGAGACTACGTTGCTCCGCGGCTTCCATTCATTTGTCGAGATTTGACACGTAGTCGTCTGCCATTAGGACAGATACGGTAAAAGAGTGTGGGCAAACTCCTTCAAATCTGTGTTTATTTTACACATTTGGCGCGCGAGTCTTTCGGTATCATTGGTAGCCCAGCAGCTTCAACCGAGCTGCTGAATGTTGCCCGAATTGGAGTTGGCCCGCATGTTGAGATTTCTGTCCTTTCTAGTTCTATCACTAACGGTGTTTATGTTGGCATGTTCCGGCTCAGAGGATGAGTCGACGCCCACTGAAACCCCTCAAGCGATACCCATTCAGGCAGCAACACAGGCTCCGGCGGCAACCCCCGCACCGACGCCGGTTTCCACGCCTGCGCCAACACCGATGGCGACACCCAGACCCACGCCGACGGCGACATCTGCGCCCACTCCAGCGGCGACACCCACCGCTGCCCCGACCCCAGCGGCGACGCCCGAACCAACACCGCAACCGACGGCAGAGAGGGCAGACATGTCCGGCTCTGACTCCGGCGTACTTACTCCGCTCTTCGACCCTGATGCGCAGCCTCCGGTCATTGACGTGTCGGACGAGGAAGAGGCTTGCCTTGTTGCAGCCTTGGGGGTCGATGCTGTCCAAGGACTGGCATCTGCCGAGACGGTCACTGAGGAGGTGGCGGAATCCGTGCTGACGTGCTTGGAGAACGAGACCTTGCTTCGCTTGTACCTGACGCCGTTCCTGCTGCAGACCGGACCGTTGAGCGCCGAGTCTTCAACCTGTATTCGCAGCGGATTCGGAGATACGGACTTCGACGCATTGCTGAGGTCTGCCGGTGGAGAACAGGGCGGACCACCTGCTGACGAGATGGCCATGATGGCCGGAATGACTACGTTCATTGTGACTCTGTCGTGCTTGGACGATGATGAATTCGCGAAGGTCGCTCCTTCCCTAGATGTAGCACCCGGTGAACGAGAGGCTTTCGAGTGCGTGCTGGAGTATCTGGGCGGCCCTGACGAGATGGCGGCCCTTATGGCGCCCGACGCCGGCCCTCCCATCAAACTGTTCGAAGCGTTGGGGGCCTGCCAAGTCCCGTTCGTAGGCGGCTAGTAGCCCGGCCGGGAGATTGCTTAACGGGTTACTGAAAGGGCGTAGTTGTCAGCGTCGGGGATGGTTCATGGATTAGCGATTAGGCCAGGCAAGAGTGGCAGATGATCGTCGACCCGGCGTCTAAGTGGGACTTTCCCTCTGCGAAGCCTTGGTACAACGGCGGTCTGCATCCTGGTGGTTGCCACTTTGTTTGCATGTACCGGTGGGGGAGAGGATTCCGCCCAGGAAGAGCGGGTGCTTGAGCTGGAGGCGAAGTTACACTCCCTGGAAGCGGCCCTCGAAGCCCTTGCGGACGAGAACGCCGAACTGAGGGGCGAAATCGCCATCCTTGGCGAAAGCCTGGACGATCTGGACGAGAGGCTTCGAGAGCTCGAGGAAGTGACCTCCAAGGTGGAGTCGGTTTTCCCTGATAAGGGGCAGTGGACCAAGGACGAGCGGGTGTCGCTGCCGGAGGGAACCGTCCTGGAAAGAACCGTCAGGATGGTGGAGGATTCCGGAGGTGAGGTCCACTACGTCGATCACTCCGAACGGGAAGACCGCTCAGTTTTGGTGACGCCTGTGGAATTTGTTGAAGGCGAGACTCCTCTCATCGTTTCCCTCCACGGCTTCGGAGGGAATTCCGCCGACCAGATCGCTTACGTGCCCCTTCACGAGCGGGTGAACACTGACGGATTCGCTCTGTTGCTGCCCAACGGGACTGTCGACAGCGAAGGAAATCGCTTCTGGAATCCCACCGACCAGTGCTGCGATGGCGGCAAGAGCGGCGAGGATGACGTGGCTTATTTGACTGAGCTGGTAGAAGCGGCAAGGAAGGTCAAGGAGTTCGGGCCAGTGTACTTCTTTGGCTACTCCAACGGTGGATTTATGTCGTACCACATGGCCTGCAAGGGTCTGCCCGGTCTTCGTGCCGTGGCGAGCCTGGCCGGGACGAGCTATGTTGCGGACTCGAGCTGCGACGGCGCAGCCCCCGTGTCGGTGTTGCACATTCACGGCACTGCAGACGACGTTATCTTGTTTGAGGGAGACGCAACTGAGCCGGACCCGAAGGGAGACATCGAACCGGCTTTCTACGCCGGGGCTCAGGAGATGGTTACGCGCTGGAGTCGTCGGGCCGGTTGCGAGTGGCCCGAAAAGCCCCAGCCCTATTCCACCCTTGATCTGGACCAATTCGTGCCGGGAACCGAAACCCAGGCATTCCGGCTGGAATCGGGGTGCGCCGAGGGAATCAACATCGAGCTTTGGATGGGCGAGGGCAGCGGCCATTCACCCAACTATGGCGAAGCCTTCGTGGATGCTCTGGTGAGGTGGTTTTTGGCGCAGGGGTGAAAAGGCGTTGCGAATTGCTGACTTGGGCTGGGATGGGGAAGGGAAGGGTAGTTGGGCAGAAGTAAGAGGGCGGTAGGTAAGGGCGGCGACGCTCCGGGGGCGGGATGTGGGTGTATAACTATGCCGGTTTGCGGGCGTGGCACCGCTGAAGTCAAGCCGATATGGGTAGCTTGTGACGATGGGGTTGGCCTACGGTGAGGGAGGGCGAGTTTGGGTAGTTTAGAGGGGAGTTTATGGGCAGAGATTCACTTCCAACTCACTCCCAATAGTTGAGCTAAATCTTCCCTCTCTCTTCGTATGAGATTGCCATTAGAGGCTACGTAATGGGGGAGTTTGAATAATGCATCTGGCAGCACCGAGGATTGATTCCCAGGATTCGTATGAAGGCGGGCGGTGACTTGGGACATATTGAGCATGTCCGCATTCTGGAAACTCAGGACTCCGCTGGTGCGGCCTCCACTTTCACTAGACCAAAACCCGTTAGGCTGGCGAACGTACTGCGTCCTATCAACGGCTCCCGTTTCAAATTGGATGAGAAGATTGCCCCAAAGAACGTCTGCGTCAGACTTTTCGTCAGAATAATATGGATTGAGGGTATTCACCGCTAAAATAAGCGGAGCATCCAATTCACGGTACTTCTTTGCCTTCTTCTTCAGCGCTTCCCGAACCAAGCATATAGGATCAATCCTCTTGGCACGATATCTTCCTCTCACAATCGGTGTTTCCGAAGTTCTCGACTGGTCATCTTTAGACATGGGCATAAGCCGAACAGTTAGAGTCCAATCTCCACAATTGAACTTATCGGAGGGTGCCGTGTGGCTACCGAATTCGGCAATCTTGGCCCTTACTTTGTCCGGATCATTATAGTCTAATAACTTCTTGATCCTTCCGGTAAGCCGTTCTCGTCTAATGGTTTTCTTTAATGTACCTTCCATATCGTATAGGAGGAAGAAATGAGGTGATTTTAGCGTATTGAGCTTGTCAATTGCGTCTAGCTCGTTGGCGTTGAGATTAAATGGATTGGAAGTCAGTCCGACTGCCGTCGCTTCGACGTAGATGGATTTCCCTCCTTGGCTAACGCGGAAATCGGGGGTTTGCTTCCCAACTCTGGGTTGCATGTCAACCTTGCAGCCTAGCTTCAGGAACATCTCGTGAAGAAGTAGCTCGAAGAAAGCTCCAGCATGCTTTGAGTCGTCAGAAGATAGGAAACGAGCTAATAGGTCGGCTCGTGCTTCTGCAGGGATGTGCTCAAACCAAAATTGACACTCTCGGCGTATGTAAGGAGTTGTGTTGGATCTGTTCATTTGGAGAAATATACGTTAGCTGCAAGTGAGAGTGCAAAGGCCCTTTAGTCGGATATTCGTGGAACACTTCTGGCGTGGTCAGGGATTCCCACGATGGGGTAGAGCCGCATAGAGGGAACTGCCACTGGTTGGGGGAATGGAGTCTAGCGAGCTCGCTGGCAATGGGTTGAGTATGTTGTGGTGAGCTAATTTGTATCGAACTGCGGATGTTCTGGTGGGAGGTCTCTCTAAATGGTGTGAGGTGTGGGGCGGGTCAAGTTCCTCCAACTTCTAATCCAGAGCTTCGGCGAGTCTCCCATCAAACATATCGTCCAAATCGCGGGCAACGTTGCCGTAGGAGTCGTCCCTGAAGACGATAGTTACCACGTTGATGCCGTATCGGACTGCCGTTGAAAGCTCCGGCGAGTTGAACATGAACCCGCCGTCTCCGATGATGCAGACTACGGGCCGGTCGGGTCTGGCCACCTTCACCCCCAGCGCCGTGGGGAACGCGTAGCCCAGGTTGAATGAGTAGCCGGAGTCTAGGTACGTCTTCGGATGGTTTACCTGGTAGTGAGTGCGGGAATAGTAGCCGAATTGGGTAACGTCCCAGACAGTGAATGTCTCCTCCGGGATGCTGTTCTTGATCGTCTCCAGAATGGGGTGCTGGGGTTCCTTGAACCGAATGTCGTAGTAGTCGATGAGGTTGCGAGCTGCGGCAACCGCTTTCACGGGGGAAGGACGATCGCCCGCGCCAGCCTCTTGAAGGAAAGGCAGCATGGCTTCAATGGTAGCCTTGGCGTCGCCGTGCAGTGGGATGGTGTTGGACTGAACTCTTGTAAGCTCGCTGTCGTCTATGTTGATGTTTATCAACGTGGACGACTCTCCGGCCGGATTCCTCAGGGAAAAGCGTGTACCGATTCCTATCACCACGTCGGCGGCCTGCATCAGTCAGCCGGCTGCACAAATACCGTCTTATCCCTGTTGTACTCCGACTGCTGGCCTATGTACCTAGCATTTGACACTAATAGTGCATCGTACTACTATCATTGTGGGATCAGAAGCTACCGGAACCGGCACGCTAAAGAAGTCGCAGAAAGGCAACGTGTTAATAAATTTCCGGCTGACATCCAGCGTAGGGCTCAGCGCAAGCTGATGATCCTCAATAACGCCTCCGACCTGAATGATCTGAGAGTACCTCTGGGCAACCACCTGGAATCACTTACGGGTGATAGAAGCGGGCAGTACAGCATTCCGAATCAATGACCAGTGGCGTATCTGCTTCGTCTGGAACGAAGGAGACGCCTATCAAGTCGAGATTGTGGACTACCACTGAGCAAAAGGACCAGCGAAAGAGGTGACAATGACCGGAAAGAAGGCACACAATCCCGAAAGGCTGCCTCCCATTCACCCGGGAGAAATTCTTAACGAGGAGTTTCTCCTACCGATGAAAATCACCCAGTACCGTCTAGCCAAGGCAATTGGCGTAGATGCACGTCGGATTCATTCGATCGTACACGGACAGCGGTCCATCACCGCGGAGACGGCCCTGCTATTGGCCCGATTCTTCGGAAATTCCCCCGCCTTCTGGATGGGACTTCAAACCCAATTCGACCTGGAGGTGGCGGGGGAGCGGCTGTCCAGCAGACTGGGAATGGTGAAGGCTCACTCCCCCTAGCTCTAGCTCTATAGTTTGAAGAAGGTTGAAAAGTCTGCGGTGTTCCCAAGAAACTGAAGAAAGAATGTATGCAACAATCGACCTTCTTATAACTCCCACCACCAAGAAGATGTATAAATCCGCTTGTAGCCCAGTGCCGGGGAAGTCACCGGCATCCACATTTTGGAACCGTCATCCCCGTACTTCACTGATGTCTCCAACTTGCTATAAACGTCTTCAGTAATCTGACTCGGGGCACCCGATCCGTCAGACAGCTTAGCCGCATAGTTTGCCGCCCTTCCAACCCACACCAAATCATTATCCCCCCGGACGCCGATACGGGAAACGAAGAGTTTGCTTGTGTCAATCCCAACGACGTGCCTGACGATGTATGGATCATCCTCGTAACTATCCTCAATGGCAGGATTAATGATTCCCTCTACGGCATAGTTGATCCTTAGGGCGGTGCGAGTAGCAGCGCTATTCATGGATTTTCCAATGTAAACTGCCATGATGCGATCGCCATCATAAGCTGTAATTTCGCCGCCCTCCGCCCGAATTATTCTAGCGGCGCAAGTCAGGAAACACTTGTAAACTTCGGCAGCAAAGTCGGGATTGTATTTATTTACTAAGTCGGTCGAGCTTTTGAGGTCTGCGTAGAGCACCGTTCCATCTAGCTGCGTAGCGTCGTTACCAAGGCCTAAGTCCACCGGATCAGGAACCACTCGGCCTTGTCGAGTAGTCCATTGTTCTCCAAGAATCTTCCTAACTTCAGAATTTAGATCTTGTCCGAGTGACATAGTCTCGTTCTCCCTAAGGCATCCTCATCTAGGACCGGCCTTCATTATTATGTTTCGCATTTCATTGCACGCTACCGCAACTGCGGTTGCAGGATTGAGACCCGGCTCAGGTTTATATGTTAGCGGAGTTATTCCAATCAAATCAGTCGGTATCTTGATCTCTACTCCACGCGGACAGACTAAAAACGTGCGAGCACTACCTAGAGCACCCATGAATAGGCCCAGCTCAAGTATCAAGTTGTCTCTGGGCGCGTCGCTCGTCTCGTCCCGGCTGACTATGGTGTCATCAGGAGACAAGACAACTGCGGCAAAATCCACTAGATGCAATTCGTGCTCTAGCGACTCAACTGGAAATTGACTTGGCCGAAAGATCCCGTCCGTCCACACCTTTACAATTATTGGATCGTAGTCGAGGGCCGATTGGATGGCTCGACCAAGACTAAGTGCTTCTGTCGAACAGCCCACAAACAAGACTGGACGTGGATTCATGGTAGAGACGAAACGATTTCTTTCTCGAAGACGTCCGGCGAGCTCACGGGCAACATTCCTCCACAAAAGGGGCAAGGAATCTCCTATTTTCGCGAATGTCGCCCCATCCAAACGGGCAACCACTACTTCGCCGTCAGCTATCACAGATGCAGACCTTCGTTGACCGGGATTTAGGCCCGCCATCTCTCCAACGTGTTTCCCAGCTGCCCTAACTGCTATCTCCCGGCCATGTACTCTGATCGAAACTACTCCAGACAAAATGAAATAGATGTCATTTGTCGCGTCAGATTCTTCAATGACTACCGCTCCATCGGCAAACCCAAGGATCTCAACTTCATTGTAGATCGCCTGGACTAGACGGTCATCTCCGAAGAGTATTGGCTGAGTTCTTAGTGCTTCAATTGTGTAATGATGTCTGTTTTCACCGATAAATCGTTCAATCATAATCAAATCCAATTAGAGGGAGAGGGCTTCGGCCTCGAAAGATGATTCTTCAAGCTTACTGTGATTTGATTCAACAGACCAGTTCACAGCCCCCAACCATAAGAATGTGGGGGAGGGGAGACTTGAAGTTCTGCGGCTTTTGGGCAGATGATCCTGGGGCATGCTCGTCTACCAATTCTGACGTTTCCCTTCGAAAAGCCAACCGCCAATTATGGTACTGCTCTGCCAACACCCCCGGTAATGCATCTACGCAACAAGCGTAGACGCCGGCGAACGCCCCGCCGGTGGCGGTTGCGGATCGGGTTGGGGTGGTCGAGGGAGGGACGGTGTTGCTGGATGCGTCGAAATTGTTCGCGAACGACACTGACGTGGACAGCGAGACCCTCACGGTGACGAAGGTTGGCGGCGCGGGGAGAGAATGGGAGCGTCCTGCTAGACGGAGTCACAATGCCGCTTTTGGGATGTGGTTGGGCAATTCCTGAACCCAGCGAGGTTTAGGAGCTATGGCGAGAAAGCAGCAGGGCAAGACCAATTCTTGTCTTTGTAACATAGCAAGGGGTACAACTATTGTGGGAAGGTCGATACAATTCTGCACGGTAGGCGGGTATCGTGATGTACTCATGGTGTTCGTGCAGTACGGGTGCTAGCTACGTCCACCGCAAGAAATCCTGTCGAGAACAAGAGGGGACCCGATATCGAACTCAACGGAATTGCCGAGGACATGAACTCAGTGCCGAGCAAATAGGCGTTCGTGTTCGCCTCCCGCATATTTGACAAGCCCACCTACAAGTGGTGGGTGTTCTTTGCAGTCTCTCTTGGAACCCTGACATCCGTCATCAACCACGGCGGTATGTCTGTAGCGCTTCCCACAATCGCTCAGCACTTCGACGCTGACTTGTCCACCGCGCAGTGGGTGGTTGTCGCCGAGGGACTTGCAATCAGCGCACTCATACTTCCGATGGGCAGGCTCTCGGACATCATTGGACGGAAAAGGGTATACATCTCAGGCATGGCCATTTTCGCGATCGCCGCCGTTCTTGCCGCAGGATCGCAGAGTATCCTCACGCTCATTGCCTTCAAGGCCGCCCAAGGACTCGGCGCTGCCATGACGCAGGGCACCGGAATGGCCATGATCACGTCCGTTTTTCGAGCCAAGGAGCGTGGCAAGGGCATTGGCGCCCACGCAAGCATTGTGGGAACCGGAGGCGTTCTGGGACCTGTGGTCGGAGGGTTCCTGATTACCGCCTTTGACTGGCGGTGGCTCTTTTACGTAAACGTAATTACGGGCCTCTTAGCCATACTCGCGGTCCTAGTGATTGTTAGAGGGCAGACCTTCAAACAGGACTCGCGCAATCGAGCATTCGATTTCCCAGGTGCGGCTCTGTCTACTGCCGTTCTTCTGACGTTTCTGCTCGCCGTGTCGAATGGCGCCAGCATGGGATGGGGTTCCCCTCCGATCATCGTCGCCGCGGTGGCATTCGTTCTATTCCTGACCGCTTTCATCTGGTGGGAGCGCAAAGCCTCGTCGCCGATGTTGGATTTGGGCTTGTTCAGGAGCAGAGTGTTTGGCATCGGCATCTCCACCAACTTCACGTCCTTTCTGGGGATAACTTCCTCGCGTTTCCTACTGCCCTTCTATCTGCAGGCCGCCCTTGGGTACACACCTGCGCTGGTCGGTATAGTGTTGCTCCCCAACGCGGTGAGCAGAATTGTAGTGGGTCCAATCAGCGGATGGCTTTCAGACCGATACGGCTGGAGGCCATTCAACGTATTTGGACTTCTTCTATCCGCCGCTGGTCTGTTTACTCTCGCCTCCCTGACAGTGCCCTCTCCGGTTGGCATAGTGCTTATTGGCATAGTGCTGCAGAGCGTCGGCGCCGGCCTGTTCCAGTCCCCCAATTCAGTCGCCATTTTCAGTGCATCCGACCCAAGCAGGCACGGCGTCGTGGCAGCATTCGTGAATCTTTCGCGTAATGCCGGCAACGTGACCGGGGTTGCCATTGCAACGTCCATCGTGACCGCCGTGATGGCAAGCCAAGGATTTCAGTCTAACATCGACGCCGTGCTTGATTCAGGGCCCACTTCGAGTCTCCTGGAATCGTTCATGACAGGCCTGAAAGCAGCGTTTCTTGTCATGGGCATTCTTCAACTAATAGGGGCCGCCGCATCAGTGTTCAAAACGGATTCTCAGGCGGAGACAGCCAAAGGGCAGGATGATGGGTAGGGCGTGTCTTATTGCCGCTCAATTGTATGAGGAGGCCTTTGGTTCTGACCCCAAAGGCGTGACAGATTCCGTCGCTGAGGAAGCCGTGCTATTCCTAAGGCGAGGGGGGTTGGCTAGCTAATCTTATTCCCCAACAGACCGCACCGCCGTTAGTTTTTACCCCACACGTGTGGAATCTACTAGCGCTGACGGAGGAAAACTCTCCCTTAGGTGGAGAGGCCTGGCCATAATAATCTATTCCCCAACAGACAACGGGAGCGCCGGTGTCGTTCAACCAGGAGGTGATTTGGATAGTTGACGGCCTGCTGAAGCCGAACCAGTCTCCGGAGCAACTGCTCGACGTTTTGATCTGCCGGCGTGCGGACGAGCAGGAGCTCTCCCTGATGGAGTTGTAGATGTCCGAACTGCTGAGCGCCAGGGAGACGGTGCGCGCCGAGGAGATGGTTCCGGGTCCCGGACGGACGGAGCGTCGCCGAGCTGCTCAACGCCACCCCCATCCACTCCGAGGACGGCGAGATGGAGACCTTCGTCGTGACCATTTAGGACATGACTCAACTGGAAGAGCTCGAGCGGCTGCGGGCTGAGTTCTTGGCCACGGTGAGCCACGAGCTGCGCACCCGCCTGGCTACGGTCAGGGGCTCGGTGAACCGTCGCGTGGGCCTCGCCGAGGATTCCCGCCAGTCCTCCCGTGTCGATGAACGGCATCCGGCTGGGGGAATGGAGTAGCCGTTGGTCGGAAAGCGCCATGTGTCGAGCGTAGCAAAAGAGGGGCGCGCTGTGCATCCGTGACATGGCAGTGCCGGTGTGTGGGAAGGCAGTGGACGCTGTCCTCTTGTGCGGAGTTCATGGCCGAGGAGCCGCCCGCCTTGTCGTCACACAAGCGGAAGCTAAAGGGCCGGGGCCGCAAGCCCCAGCCCGCAGCCGCGTCCCTGTTCGAGTGGGCGCTCACCCTTGAGCAGGATCTGGAGCGGGAGGCGGAGCCGGTCGGCGCGGGGCGCTAGGCCACCCTCCACGTCCATGTGTGCGGCCCTTTTCTGTTGCCCATTTTCCGGTGGGGCATTGATTCCTCTTCTTCGTTCGCCCTCTTCTGCGTCAGATGGTCCATCTGGGGAAGCGGCAGGCATTGAATCCAATAAGAGGAGACTCACTCTGGACCTGGCCTCCCACCCTTCAACGTTGGCTGAAGGTCTGGCGGTCAAGGGCGTCAGCATGCGCCGGAGCGGTCAAACCGCCGTCGACCGGGAGGCCGACGAAGGGAGAGGCCCGTTTCTCGGCGCCGCCATGCGCCATAGCCGACACGCGCCGTGAGCGCCTCCTGGATGATATGCCGTCCGTCCCCGGCTGAGGGCGCGTGGCTTCAGCAGAATGGCAAGGTCAGAAGAGCTGCTCAACTGGTCTTCCAAGCTGCCTGGTACGCACCCGCTCAAGGCGTTGCCGTCGAGGGTCAGCTTTGTAACGCGCCCGTCGTCGTCAGTTTTGACACCGTCCCATTCGCTGAGGGGCGCGTCGCTCAGCCATTTGCTCCGACTACCGCCCGTTGCGTTGTAGAGGGCAGCCAGGGCTTCCCGGTCCGTATTGGCGGAGCCGGAGGCCGCAGGCGGCGCTGTCGCAGGCGCATCGGTGGCAGTGGGCGCGTCCCCTGCCCCTGTCGTGGACGCGATCCGGTCGGGGCCTGTCACGCCGGACGGCTCATCAGAGCCGCAGGCCGCGAGCGCCGTCGTAAGGGCCAGCGCAAGGACAACGCTCAACAGGGTCACGTATCTTGTTCGTGCGTGTACGGGTAATTCCCCTTCCCACCCGGTCTTGACCGGCGCCATAAATCCACAGATTCGTACAGATAATGTAGCGGAGTTGCTATGGGTGTCAATGCTGAGACACCCGTTTCGCCGCTCCCAAATATGTGTTGGCATGTCGGCTTACGCGGGGATGAGCGGGCGCGCCATGCGCCATAGCCAACACAACCCGGGAATACCAAAAGCGGCGTTCCTAACGTGTGTTGGGTATGGCGCACGACACCGCCCATCCTGAGCCTATCTGGTTCAAACCAGCAGAGGGTCGGGAAGTCGGTCTGGTGGAGGCCGGTTTGAACCAACCTGGGATAGCAGATAGGCATGTCGATGCCCTCCTTAACCCTATTGGCCACCGACGCCTCTCGCCACTCCGGGACACCGCCTCGGCCATCATCGCCGACACGGTTACCGCGTGTCGGCGATGATGTCGTCTATCCTCTCGGTGATGTCCATGGTGCAGGCGTGGGTGGAGTAGGACAGCGCCCGCCGTCTCTCCACCCGCTCGGTGGCCACCAAGTCGATGAGCGCCTGCTTATTGGGATAGACCCGCTCCTCTGAAAGGAGCGGCACCTGGACGATGATGTCGTCGCTCTTGAGGGACTCTCCCAGTAGGGCAGCGTAGGGCCTGACTAAAAGTCCAGAACGAATCTCAAGGTGAAAGTTCTTGATTTTGTCAAGTTTGGTGGGCTGTGTAAGACTGAATTGCGAACTTTTCGCTGGGAGGTTGTAATCCAGAGGTAGATCGTGGGGATACGCGTCCATCAGAGCGGTAAAGAACCCAAGCGTATGGTAACACTTGAGCTAAACGGGCCAGAGGATTGGCTTATTGTGAGGCATGTCCACTGCGCCTCCAAGTGAGGAAGATAGCGGCGGTAGTGGTCAGTAAGCCTGGGAGTCCCGCTAGGAGAATTACAGGGAGCCACAGGATGATGTTCCTCTGGTCTATCACCCAGAAGAGTATGGATACCCCCCACGCTCATCACCGATCCTACGACGCCGAGCCCAAACCCGATAAGCGAGCCGTAGCCTACGCTCGCTCCGCGTGCCACCAAGCCAGTCACCACCCCGGCGACGGTCGTCACCGCTAGAGGAATAACGAGCGCAGCCGCTAGGATGAAGAGTGCCAAGAGTGATGTGTCGTAGTCGGATGATGGGACTGGTGGCAATCCTACCGCCTTATCTCCATCCTTTGGTGTGCCGGTCGCAACCGGCATGGGTGGTTCCCGCGTACCCGAACGTATCACCAGGCCCGATGACCGTGTTCGAGATGCGGCTGGGCAGCCTGTGGCCCACAAGGTCGACTCCCTGGGATTATGAATCAGGGGCATCAGCGGATGCAACGCCGATGCCCCTATTTCGCAGAGCCTCTGCACCTGTGTACGGCCTTTTTCCGTTGTTCCAATCTCCCGCAAATGGTAGAATGCCGGATGTAGGAGTATGCCCTAAAGGGGGAACGCATGAGAGACGCAGACACCCCGGCGCCGGCGCAGACAGCAAGGCCCACCGCTCCCACTCGCCCGAAAGAAGAGACGGCTCGCCTCGGCGACGAGATCTACGAGCGCGACATCCGACACAAGGTCGAAGCCGATCACCACGGCGAGATCGTCTCCATCGACGTGGACACCGGACTCTGGGCCATCGGCGACGACATCCTTGACGCAGTGGAGCGCCCAGTGATCCAGGGGGTGGTGAAGGTGGGGGGTTCCGGAAACATTTCATCCAATTGCATCACACCCAATTGAGAGGCGAATAACGCAAGTGATATCACCAACTAGCAATGCCGACACTTCTATACTAATCGCCGACACCCATATCGTGTCTGTAAGCGGACACGATATGGGGCGAGTGCCCGCAAAGTTGTTTCTTGAGCTATCCCCTTCTCCGCGTGTCTGTATTTCGGTTGAAGGATTGTTGTTACCGCACAGTTTCGTAGAACTGTTCCTGAGAGGTGATCACTGGTTTGACATTGCGTTGGAAAATCATCTTGTAGTCAGTGCAAAAGAGCACAGTATTACACGCAAACCAAACGAAACAGGATTGCTTTGCCATGGAACATTCATCCTCGAGCGGAACGCAATAACGATTGTGGAAACAGGCGCCAATCTTCAATCCGTCGCCTTCAGTGTGGTCAACTTTGCAGACTTCTTTTGTTCACCTTAATGGAGGGGTATCCGGAGGGAAAGACCGAACAGTACGGCTACGATCTTTCACCCTGGATAATCGAAATTACAGCAGTAAAGCGTATCGATCAAATGGCAAAGTCCTTAAGGACGGAAGGCGGATACCGTATCACCCATCAGGGGAATATACGCCGTTCTGATAGCGACTTGTTCTCTGTGGAGGATGTTCGGCAGCTTTTGGAAGGGTTAGAGTTGTTCTTGTCCTTCGCAAAGGGTGCACACTGTGGTTTTCCTATCGCGACAGGTATGAACGAGGACGGCGAGCGAGTTTGGCAGCAAGCAGGAATCAATGATGTACTCATAAGATCGTGGAGGACAGCCTACACATCTTGGTTTGACCCGTGGCACGGTAGAATTCTGGAGGACGTGTTCTCGAGGTTCTGGCGTTGGTTCGAAAAATCTGAACCTAGCGATCCTGTGAAGTGGGCTTTGGATTGGTATATTCTGAGCAACGAAGCACATGTCGCCGAAGGAGGGCTTATTCTCGCCATGGCGGCCTTGGAACGGTTGTCTCACAAATCTTTTCCCAAGCGCGGGAAGCCTGGCAAGCGGATAGCAAATGCACTCGAAGCAATAGAAGTTCCTATAAACATATCTTCAGAATGTCCTGAATTGGCAGCCCTGCAAGCCAAATGGCAAATCCAGAAAGATAAGAAATGGGATCATGGTCCACATGCTCTGGTGAAGATACGTGACGATTTAGCTCACGCTGAAATGGACTATGGCCCCCTGCCGTCTGGTGCCTACGTTGAAGCATGGAACCTTGGGCAGTGGTACGCGGAGTTGATGTTGCTGAGCTTTTTCGGCTACAACGGATGCTATGGCAACCGGCTAAAGGATCGGTGGCGAGGTCAAGTAGAGCCTGTTCCTTGGACTAAGCTGAACAAGGAAACGGCATGACCACCCTCACCGAAGCAGACGTTGAGCAGGTCGCCCTGGAGTGGCTGGAGGGACTCGGCTGGCGGGTGGCGCGCGGGCCGGACATCGCGCCCGGCGCGCCGGAAGCCGAGCGCGCCGACTACGGACAGGTCGTGCTGGAGCGTCGGTTGAGGGACGCGCTGGCCAAGCTGAATCCAAGCCTTCCGGCCGAGGCGCTGGATGACGCCTTCCGCAGGCTCACCCACCCCGAAGGCGCAACGCTGGAATCCCGCAACCGTGAGTTCCACCGCATGTTGGTGAACGGGGTGACGGTGGAGTACCGCGCCGGTGACAGCCGCATCGTCGGGGCGCAGGTACAGGTCATCGACTTCGACATCCCCACCAGCAACGACTGGCTGGCGGTCAACCAGGTCACGGTTACGGAGAACAGGAACACCCGCAGGCCGGACGTCGTGCTGTTCGTCAACGGCCTGCCCCTGGGCGTCATCGAACTCAAGAACCCGGCGGACGAGGACGCCACCATCTGGACGGCCTGGCAACAGCACCAGACCTACAAGGCTGAGCTCCCGTCGCTGTTCTCCATGAACGAGGCGCTGATGGTCTTCGACGGGACGCAGGCGCGCATCGGAACGCTCACCGCCGGGCGGGAGTGGTTCAAGCCGTGGCGCACGGTTTCGGGCGAGGCGCTGGCCGATCCGGCTATGCCCGAGCTGCAGGTGATGCTGGAGGGCATTTGCGAGCCTGCGCGCTTCGTGTCTCTCGTGCGCGACTTCCTCGTGTTCGAGGACGACGGCGGCGGAGCTCTGGACAAGAAGATGGCCGGCTATCATCAGCTTCACGCTGTCCAGGTGGCCGTCACCGAGACACTGCGCGCGGCAGAGTTCCAGGCGGCGGACCGGCGCGTGGCCGAGGAGGGCGGCCGCTACGAGTCGGGCCGTAAACCCGGCGGCGGTCCCGGCGATAGGCGCATCGGCGTGGTCTGGCACACCCAGGGCTCCGGCAAGAGCCTGACCATGGCCTTCTACGCCGGGGCCATCGTCCGCGAACCGGCCATGGCCAATCCCACCATCGTCGTCCTCACCGACCGCAACGACCTCGACGACCAGCTGTTCGGCGCCTTCTCGCGCTGTCGGGACCTGCTGCGCCAGCCGCCGACCCAGGCCGCGAACCGCGCTGATCTGCGCAACAAGCTCTCTGTCGAGTCCGGCGGCGTGGTCTTCGCCACCATCCAGAAGTTCTTCCCGGAGGAGAAAGGGGACATCCACCCGACGCTATTGGAGAGGCGCAACATCGTGGTCATCGCGGACGAGGCGCACCGCAGCCAGTACGACTTCATCGACGGCTACGCCCGGCACATGCGCGACGCCCTGCCCAACGCCTCCTTCGTCGGCTTCACGGGAACGCCCATCGAGCTACAGGACGCCAACACCCGCGCCGTGTTCGGCGACTACATCAGCATCTATGACATCCAACGCGCCGTCGAGGACGGGGCCACAGTGCCTATCTACTACGAGAGCCGCCTGGCCAAGCTGGCCCTGGACCCCGATGAGATGCCGTCCGTAGACCCGGACTTCGAGGAGGCCACAGAGGGCGAGGAAGTTGAGCGCAAGGAGAAGCTCAAGACGAAGTGGGCGCAGCTGGAGGCGGTCGTCGGGTCGGAGAAGCGGGTCAAGCAGGTCGCCGAGGACATCGTGGAGCACTTGGAGCAGCGGCTGGAGGCGATAGAGGGCAAGGCGATGGTCGTCTGCATGAGCCGCCGCATCTGCATCGACCTCTACCGGGAGCTGATACGGCTGCGCCCCGATTGGCGCGACGACGATGACGATAAGGGCGCGATCAAGGTCGTCATGACCGGCTCCGCCTCTGACCCGTTCGACTGGCAGCCCCACGTCCGCAACAAGCCCCGGCGGGAGGCGCTGGCCAAGCGGTTCCGGGACCCTGACGATCCGTTTCGCATCGTGCTGGTGCGGGATATGTGGCTGACCGGCTTCGACGCTCCCAGCCTGCACACCATGTACGTGGACAAGCCGATGCGCGGCCATGGGCTGATGCAGGCCATCGCCCGGGTCAACCGGGTCTTCAAGGACAAGCCGGGCGGTCTGGTGGTGGACTATTTAGGCCTGGCCCAGGACCTCAGAGAAGCCACGGTGAACTACACGGAGAGCGGCGGCAGGGGGCAAACAGCGCCCGATAAGGAAGAGGCAGTGGCGGTCATGCTGGAAAAGCACGAGGTCTGCTGCGCCCTGTTCCACGGGTTCGATTGGTTGAAGTGGGGGAACGGTACGCCGCAAGAACGCCTGGGACTGCTGCCAGCTGCGCAGGAGCACATCCTGGCACAGGAGAACGGCAAGGACCGCTGCCTGAACGCGGTGCGAGATCTCACGCAAGCCTTCGCGCTGGCCGTGCCTCACGAGGAGACCCTGCGCATTCGGGACGACGTGGAGTTCTTCCAGGCAGTGCGGGCGCAGCTGATGAAACGCGCCCCCGGCGAGGCGCGGCCCGAGGAGGAGGTCGACCACGCCGTGCGTCAAATCATCTCCCGGGCGGTGGCCTCGGAAGGTGTGCTGGACATCTTCGCCGCCGCGGGGCTGGACAAGCCGAACATCTCGGTGTTGTCCGACGAGTTCCTCGCCGAGGTGCAAGGGATGCCGCACCGCAACCTCGCCGTAGAGTTGCTCCAAAAGCTGCTCAAGGGGGAGTTGCAGGTCCGCCGCCGCAAGAACGTGGTGCAGGCGCGCTCCTTCGCCGAGATGCTGGAGCAGACCCCGCGGCGAGCGTCTGGGGCTGTCCGAGGACGAATTGGCCTTCTACGACGCGCTGGAGACCAACGACAGCGCCGTCCAGGTGCTGGGCGACGAGACGCTGCGCGACATCGCCCGTGAGCTGGTCGAGACCGTCCGCAATAACGTCACCATCGATTGGACCCTGCGGGAGAACGTGCGCGCCAACCTGCGCCGGCTGGTGAGGCGCACCCTGAGCCGCCACGGCTACCCGCCGGACAAGCAGGAGAAGGCGACAGTGACCATCCTTGAGCAGGCGGAAGTCTTATCGGAGGGCTGGGTGGCGTGAGCCGTGCCGGGTCAATGCAGGACCTGTGAGGACGTTGCGTTCACTGAGGAGGAGTGACCATGCGATACTTCCACAGAAACGAGTTGCTGGCCTACGGACTCCTGGCCATCGCTGTGCTGGTCGCTTCCCTGCCGCTGTACCCGTATCAGTGGCACTTGCTCCTGCACATAATCGGCGTGGTGGTCTTTCTGGGCAACATCAGCGTGACCGCCGCATGGACGCTCATGGCGGGACGCACGAAGAACCGCGATGTTCTGCACTTCGCCGCCAAATCCGTTACCCGCGCCGACCTGCTGTTCACGCTGCCCGGCTTGCTCCTGGTGCTGATGAACGGCCTTGCGATGGCCGCTGCGCGCTGGGGCGGATGGACAGGGTTTCATGAGGTGTCCTGGATAACGACCTCCTTGATACTGTTCACAGTCTCCGGGCTGGTATGGGTGGGCATTCTCCTCTGCCTGCAACGCCGCATGCTGACGCTCTCTGGACCGTCGGGCCGGGCCGATTCGCCGCTGCCCGCAGAATTCTTCTCGGCGCTCCACCAGTGGTACGCCTGGGGAACGCTGGCAACCGTGTTGCCGATCATCGCCCTCTATCTGATGGTCAATAAGCCGGCGCTCTGGTAGTGGAACGCCCCAGTGCAATTCCTGGAGGTTTGGCGGCCCACAGACGTCTCACTAAGTCCGTCTGGCTGCTTCTGGTGTCCGTAGCACTGCTCCTATCACTGGCGAGTTGCGATGGGACGTCCGCCGAGCCTTCAGTCACGCCTCAATCAATGGCGTCCATTGGGAACGCAACGGCAACCGCGTCGTCCGACATATCGTCGAGAGCGAACACAGACCTCCAGGAGCTCCCCGCCCATTGGCAGTTCCTCTCCGGCGTATTCCCGAAATATGCCAATGTGTTTGGCGTCAACATATTCGCCACCGCCGGCACGCCTGACGCCAAAGTGGTCCATGCGTCAAACGTGATGGCGCAGTACCTGGACAATAACGGAGACAGAGAGCCGGACAACCCCGATGTCGTCAAGGCAATGACTCGCGCAAACGCCTCGCTTCTCATGACCAAGACGGAAGCCGAAGTGGGGTCTCTGTTGGAGCAGGCGCCCCGCAGTTTCCTGGAGATGGTGGAGAATGGCCAGGTCCGTGTGCAGGGCCTGTACGGATCGGAAACCAAGCCCGAACACGGATTCGACGCCAGCCTGGAGGAGGTCCTGCACCTGATAAGTTCGGTTGGCTACGCGCAGACCTACCCGGACGTGTTTGGCGAGGAAGCGGCTTCGACTATAGCCGCATACATGGACACCGCCAGGGGCGGGCATTTTGAGGAGAGGCAAGCCGCCGATTGCGAGGACGATGGGAACGGCCCATGCGCCCTCCCTCCGGGTCGAGAGTATCCGTCGGGTGCGTGGTACACCTACCGTGATCCCACCTGCGATTACGCTTGTATGACAAGCGAATACTTCTACTGGGCGCTTACGACGATCATGGGCGCCCAAAGCGACGCTCAGCGTTGTAGAGACATTTCAAGGGAGTGGGGGGCCTGCACTGCGGAGCAGCTCAAATCGAAGGACCCGGATGTTTATGACCTGCTGACCAACCCTCGATACGCATTGCCGCTTATACTCCCTGACGGCAGCTACAACCCGGTTACGCCGTAGGCCATGGCTGGGTTTGTAAAGCCAGCCATGCCATCGTCCCCGCGTGCTGCCTGCAAACGGCAGACTTGCTCACATGCCCGGCAGCCATGGGATGGATTGCAACTCTTGCGGGGTCCAGGCTATGAGTGAGCCGAAAGTCCCGCCACAGGCTATTGAGGAAGCTCCCATTCCTACAGCGCCAGCCTGAACCGCAGCGTGAAAGTTCTTGATTTCGTCAAGTCTGGTGGGCCTATTTTGACGATAGACAGAACCGTCTTTGAGATGTGGCTGGGCAGCGTGTAGGCCCACCCGCAGGACCTGCCCAGATTGTGACAGGACGGTGTGGGCCGTAGCAAGTGTCTCCCTTGGCTCCGCCGCCCCTAGCCTAGCCGTCACTCCTCTCCTCAAATCCTCTTTACACGATGTACGATGTATCATACAATAAGACCGTGTTCACGATTCTACGAAGCGCGACGTTTGACCGATGGCTGGGCAGGCTGCGGGACCGCCAGGCAGTGAACCGCATCGTCGCCAGGTTGCTGGCAGCCGAAGATGGACATTTCGGAGACGTGAGGTCTGTTGGCGGCGGCGTATCGGAGATGAGAATTCAGCATGGCCCCGGATACCGGGTCTACTTCATCACGCGAGGCGCTGAGCTAATCATCCTGCTATGCGGCGGCGACAAGGACAGCCAAAGGCGAGACATCGAGCGAGCCAAGAAAATGGTGCCAGAATGGAGGGGCTAATGGCTGAGGAGTACCGAAAGTTCGACGCAGCGGACTACGTAAAGACCGAGGAGGATGCCCGAGGGCTTCTCAGAGCGGCTACGGACGAGGACTCTGGGGACGGGGCTGTGCTGCGTGCTGCCCTTATGCACGTCGCTCGAACTCAGAATATAAGCGCTCTCGCCCGCGACACAGGGTTGAACCGGGGCAACCTCTACGAGGCGCTGTCTGAAGACGGCAACCCCACCCTGGCAACACTGCTGAAGGTCGCCAACGCCTTGGGGCTAAGGCTGCGCCTTGAGCCCGTCGCGAGCCCTCCACAGGGGGTGCAACAGGCCGTGCGCCGGAATCACACGGCAGGTTCGACCTCGACCTAGCCTTGGCCTCGTCCTAGTGTGATTGGTTGGCGAGCTAGGGCTCTGGTTGAACGAATGGTTGTGCCATTTCCGCCTACGATGTGCAGCCTAAGGGGATGCTTCGATGGGGCCATCGCCTTTCAGCGCTGAAAAACGGGTGATGGCGTTGTAGGAAGCGCATAGCGCTCTGGCGGAGACCATCGAAGCTCAGGCGAAACAGCTGACAGAGTTAAGAGCGCAGAGGTTAGGTACGATGAAGGGGAGCGCCAACCGAGGGCAGCCGAGACTTTTAAGGTTTACCTTGGACAGAAGACGGATTCGCCGTCTCCACGACAGGACCACGGGCTTCCCGACGCCGGCGTGGTCACGTTGGAGGAATAGTCCGATGAGGAGCACGACTTTGGCCCTGCGGCGAAGCTGTAGGTGGAGTGACGGGAGGTCAGGGTTGGGGCCAGAGTAGGGCGTAGTCGGGTTGACCAAGCCGTGGCTTCGGTGCGCCGGTGGGAGATAGAGGTCGCCATGCTCAGAGACTTCGAACTGACGTTGACGCCGGAGACGGCGCTCCTGGGTGCGTCACGCGTGGAGGACCACCTGCGATGGTGCACGGAGACCCTGGAAGCGGCCAAACGGGAACTGGCGAAGGCTGAGCGGCTGCACTGGCTGAGAAGGGCACTCACTCTGGTGCTGAGGTGGAGTTAGCCGGCCTCGGCACAGCGTGCAGCAACGGAGATTTGGAGGGAGCGTAGCTTAATCAATCATTTGCCAAACCGCCAATAATGCTGACGAAACTGGAGAGAGGTGGGTGTTATTGGAACTACCATTCACAAAATAGGAAGGACCAAATGGCAAACAAAGAGCGGGATGTAACAGACGGCTTTAGTCCCCTAATGTTCATGGTTCACGCCCTAGAAATAATCGCCGTAGTCTTGTTCTTGGTGATGGCTCTCGGGATGTCTGGGCAATCGTCGGAAGATAGGCTTGCTGTACTTGAGATAGTCGGTACATTGGTGCTATTTGCGTGGCTGATTAGAAGAATCGACAAGGTTGTCCAGATTGCGGCTTACGTTCTAGATACACTCTTAAGCAGACTACTGAGGTCTTTGACGAATGTCGCACCAGCCGGGTCTTCAAGCTACGAGCCGATTGAGCTTAAGGATTTGTGCAATTGGCACAAGAATAGCTTTTGTATAGCCATCGGGGCTTTTATGTTGGTCTTGCTGGCGGCATTAGTGATCTTTTCTATGTTCTCCCTGGCTGAAGGTTCGCCCGTGACATCAACGGTTTGGGATTGGACGTACCGCATTACGATGCCGATATTAGGTATGTGTCTTGTATGGATGTTAGCAACGCTATTCCATGCGCGTCGGCGATGCGCCAGCAAATCAGCCTATAGCATGGAACAGTGAAGGCCGTAATTTCTATAAGAATGCAGGCAGTAGGGGGCACTCATGCTGAGAGCCTGTGAGTTTATTCGAAGAACTCCCGATTTAAGGCTCAGTTTAGCTTCAAAAACGTGCTCAAACTGGTGCCTTGGGGGTATTTCTTCACAGGCTCTGAGCGAGTGGCTCGGTCTTGACATACCCTGTAGACATCCTCTAGCCTACAGCCAGCTAGCTAGGGCTCGGATTGGCCCAAAGGGGATACAAGTAGCACGTTGAGAAGATTCTTCAGCATCACCATAACCGCCAGTATAGTTGCCGTTGTACTAGGCATCGGTTGGATAACCTTTGGCGAAGTCAGTAAATCAGAGGCTGCGCACGCCGCCGCAAGCTTCTCTATGGTAAATCATCAAACTGGACGGATGGGTCAATCCCTTAACAGTGCTGGAACTTTCATTAGCACGGAAATCAGTGCGGACATTGGACAGATAACTGACCTATCAGCTCTGCTTAATGAGTGGTCTCCCAGATACCAACAGGCCCAAATTGCGTACCGTAGATTTGACGCTGCGATCATCGCTGCCGAAAGCAGCACAGAGGCTTACTTCGCGGCACAGAGGGCCTTGACTGAAGGATTTCACAGCGAGGACTTACGTGAACGAGCGCAGGCGAATGATGATGCCGAGTTTGAGCAATACGAACAGTGGCGGGACCGGGCTCGTGTCGTTCAAGAAGAAGCATTGGAGATTGTGCACCGCCTCAGCGATATGGATACCACCCTACAGAAGCTGAAACTGCGGTCAGAGTTTTCGTTCGATGCGGGTGGCTTCAGTGAAGTTTCCTCCGATATTCTTGCCCTGGAGGAGGAGTTGGCTCAATTCCAGATCGCGTCTGACAATATCCGCGAGACCATAGCTTCACCGTTCGATACGAACAGTTGAATCAAGTGTCATTGCTATCTCAAAACTTAGGTGAGCTTGCCACGTTCGCGATGCGTCTCATAGCTTTTGCAGCTACGTTGGCGATCATGGGAGCGTTTTTCTTGCCATGGACAAGGCTTGATGGGATGAATCAAACCAGCAGTGGTGCGGAATTGTCGCGCTGGTGGTATCCCCGACTGTCAACTACCTTTTCGTGGTATCGACGCTTCAAGCTGCTGTGCTTGTAGGATGTCCCGCTCTCTTGATTGTATCGGCTGCCATGGTCATGGCGAAGTATGCGCGACGCAAGACTGCTCCGTTCGCCACATGTCTGGTCTTCGCGTCGTCGGTATCGGTCATCTACGGTGCGCCGGACCTCACTGCGAGTAACGAGATGGGGGCCTATGTTGGTCTCTCGCTGATAGTGATGTTGTCAGCAGCCTTGCTTATCCATCAGGCTCTCATCAAACTACGAGGGAATCTGTACCATCGACGCAGACTGCCGACTGTGTACCAGGCTCTTTCTGTCCTAACTGGCAGCGGCCTCTATCGATGGAGTGAGAGGTAGGGCACTCCTAGACCTACCCCCTATTTGCACGCCGAAAAATTCTGTGTGGCATAGATCGTTTCGCTGGCATATCCATATTCTGGCGTTTCCTGTATGGCTATCCCGACGCCAATCCTCCGGGAATCCTTGTCAAGAATGTTCTCACGGTGACCTGGGCTACTCATCCATCCTTGCACAAGGCCCCGAGCCGCCGCCTCGGCGTCGCGATCATAGTCAACGGGACGGGAGGACATGCCAAAACCCATCCACTGGGTAACTCTGGGGTGTTCAGCGACATTCTCGCTTAGTCCATAGGAGTACGAGCCGTCCCCTCTATAGGCACGGCAATCGTATCCAGCGGCCATCGCCCTGTCGGTGGGATCCCTGCCCTCGATGTCGTGAACTCATAAGACCGAGTCTGGCCATATTCTCGCTGTGCGACCGTGCTATGTCTGAAATAGCGGCGTCGTGACGAAGCGGTTGTAGGCCAGCACTAATTCTCTCGTCGTTGGTGAACTCGATCACCCATTCCTCAATCTCCCCGCGATTGAGGGGGCTTCCTCCCGCGTATTTCTGTGAGTTTGTTGCTCGCGATGCCTCCTGTACGTCTGGGGTGGACCTGATTTCCTCGGATATCGCAGTGGTCGCGTCGCTGGCCGCCTCCTTTGAGAAGCTCACCACCCCATCGTAGGCAACTGATGCCGCCTGCCATGCGGTCACCGCGATGGGCACATTCTCGTGGTACGCCCACATCCACAATGGGCCTACGATCAGACACGCCATCACGAACAGCTTGAACCGACCACCCCCACTGCCAGCGGAGGGCTGCCTGTAACTTGGTCCGGCTCTACGGCTGTACGGACTGCCTCTAGTTGCTTCCCCGCGACGCCGGGATTCTTCGCGAAACCAATCGCGGTCCTGAAGTCCCAAGCACAGCCTCCAGCAAGCGGATGATTCCAAGGCCCATGGCTAGGGCTACTCGGTCCACTGCATGTCTTCCAAGTTCAGCCCGAATTCTGTCATGGGCTACCGGACAAGGTATATGGACACCGCGCCAAATCATTCGACTTGGAAGCTATCGAGAGAGTAGGCGGCCAGTTCTTTGCCCATGTCGAACCGATCAGCAGTGAACGAATAGGCGATGCTGACGGCTATGTTGTTATCGAACATATAGATCATCCGGATTACCCGATGCGTGAAGAGTGACATCTGGAATACAACGGCCGGCAAACCTTGTGACGTTTGCACTGTTTCCCTGGTGATGTCTTCTGCACCCGCAGGAATGAGGACCGAAGATTCAATCAAGTCGGCGTACTTGGTCAGAGATAGCTCCCCCGCTCCCAGGGCGAGAACGTCCTGCGCGATGATCAAGATGTCGCTGCCCTCCTCTGGGTCTAAGGCATAGAATACCTCGCCTTCAGCTTCATCCAACTCCCCTTCGATCCAGGATTCCGGAGCTTGTATCGAGTAGTAGCCCAAGGGATCTTCGAAGACCACCATGGTTCCAAAGCGGCTGTCTACCGCCTGGGGGCTAGGCGGCACACTTACCGATTCCGTACCTTCCCTCGCTGACTCTACTGACAAGTAGTAGCCCCCCCCGAATCTATGCCCTCCGCATTGGTGACAGCTATGAAATACTCTCCGGTGTGCGGCGCCCGATAGACGAGCTCGGAGTTCAGGCCGAACAGCCCACCGCCGCTGTCGTCGTCAGATACGACTTGATTGTTGCGGGATTTGGGGAAGTCAAGGTACATCACGGTGTCCACGTTGATGGAATCAGTGGATATCCTTACTGTCTCGCCTTCCTTCAGGCGAATGGAATACCAGTCCCAGTCAGAGAAGTGATCGAGGCTCCCGGCGACAGTTTCGCCTACCTCGACAGTCCGACCGTCGTCGGGGTCGTTGAGAAGCTTGAGCCTGACGCTGCTGGATAAGTCAAAGCCCGGAAGACTCTCCCGACGCCATCTCGACTTGCAGGAAGTGGACGCCGCCTGTCAACAGTTGCACAGCTCCGTACTCGACGCCCAAGTAACCGTCATTCACTTCCAGTATCGGGCCAAAGGGATCAGACACGTGGAACCATCCATCTCCTGATCCTTCGATCCCGACCTCAAGTATTGTCCCTGCCATTGCGTCCAACACGAACGCGCGCGTGTCCCAGTAGTTGCGCAAATCAAAGTCAACCTCGAAGCTGCCACGCCCGACTGGCAGCCGACGGTCCCCCAGCCCGGACGTGAACTCGCCTTGGATGAGTCTCTCCGCTATTGGCATGATGTCGGCCGAAGATGCCGCCAACCCGAACCTCGCCTCACTGAAAGAAAATGTGGAAATGCCAACTACCTCGCCTCTGGAATTGACTAGCGCCCCACCGCTCTGACCGCCCGCGATGGCGGCATCGGTCTGGAAATAAGTCATCCCAACACGCTCCCACTCTCGAAAGCGAGAAAGGATGCCGCGAGTGACAGTAGGCTGTGGAAACAGGTCTACTTCGGCAGGATAGCCGACTAGAAGCAATTCGCTGCTGAGGGCTGTGCTCTCCCCATCATTTAACTCAAGCGGCTTGGCCGACACATCAATTGGCCCCAGCACCGCCAAGTCCGCCATTGGGTCCCATCCCACTACCGGAACATTCTCCAGCTCTGTTCCATCAGGGAAGACAACCCATACCGATTCATAAGGCCATACGACGTGGTAGTTGGTGATGACGTAGCCGCCGCGAATCAGGACGCCGCTGCCAGTAGCCGCCGTCGTCTTAATGAATGCTACAGAGGGGGAAACCCGCTCATACACTTCGGCAGATGACAGTTCTTCTGTGGCCTCGGACGTCGGTGTGGGAGTGGGAGTATCAGTGGGTGCGGGCGTAGGGGTAGGCACAGGTGTGGGAGTGTCGGTGGGTGCGGACGTCGGCGTTGGCACAGGTGTGGGAGTGTCGGTGGGTGCGGGCGTCGGCGTTGGCACAGGTGTGGGAGTGTCGGTGGGTGCGGGCGTCGGCGTTGGCACAGGTGTGGGAGTGTCGGTGGGTGCGGACGTCGGCGTTGGCTCAGGTGTGGGAGTGTCGGTGGGTACGGGCGTTGGCGTCAGTGTTGGCCCAGGCGTGGGAGTGTCGGTGGGTACGGGCGTCGGCGTCAGTGTTGGCCCAGGCGTGGGAGTGTCGGTGGGTACGGGCGTCGGCGTTGGCACAGGTGTGGAAGTGTCGGTGGGTACGGGCGTCAGCGTGCCAATGGGTATCGTCGCAGAAGTTTTAGTAGGTTGCCCTGACCTCTCGTATGAAGGCCCATCGTCACATGCTGCCAAAGACGCAGAGACAAGCACCGCTATCAGGCCGATAAGCAAGGCCCGGTGAACGACCGATCGCAGACCGCAGAGTACCAGTAACACGAGAAGCAAATTATCTTTCCTAGCGAGCATATCCCCCGGCACCAAAGACTAGTGCGGCGGATAGGCCCGACTAGACTTATAGTCTATGGACGGATAGTCTATGTGTTGGTAGCGTCCCCGTCAAGTGGACGACTACCAAACGGCGTTTGGCCGACATATACGCTACATGCGGACGCAACGTGGCTCCACTCAGGAAGAGGTGGCTCATCGTGCTGGTGTTCATGTGACCTACCTCTCCAGTGTAGAGAGGGGCTTGCGGGATCCGTCGCTTAAGAATATCCGTGCCATTGCCCAAGCTATGGACGTGAACACTGCTGACCTCTTTTCATTCGAGTTGAAATGCGGTTCCAAAAGGCGAGTATCCTAGCCGGAACTGCTCATGAGGCCCACCGATTCTCGGGCTGGTAACGCTGAGCGTCTTTGGAGCAAGCAAGGTTTCTGTCAGAGGCCTACCCTACAGCGTGAGACGCCACCGCTACTCTTTCGGACCCTACCATCCAACCTGACCCTCAATTCGAGGTTCTTGATTTTATCAAAGTCTCTTGCCATTTGACAGTGATGGTGCCCAGGTAACTGTTCAGAGTTGATGAGGTGAAAATGTCTAGCAGACTGTGGAGCGACTGTGGCATAAGGGGGTAGTGAAGAACGGGCCGGACCTCAATAGAGCAGATTGGGAGACCCTGCTGGCGGTGATCGCCGAGCAGCAGACAACCATCGCCAAGCAGCAGTCGGTGATCGTAGAGCTTCGGAGGCGGGTCAATGAGCTGGAACGCAGGGTACCTCATGGCCCGTCTGGAGGGATGCCGGGCAACAAGCCGGGCAAGCGAGGAGAGTCCGAGGGCAGGAAGCCTCGAAAGCGACGTGCTAATGGCTTTGCCCGTCGGCGGATGGAGCCCACACAGCGTGTGATACATGCCGTTGAGTCGTGCCCTGAGTGCGGGACGGGCCTTGCAGGGGGCTGGGCGCATCGGACGCGGGAGGTGATCGAGCTTCCGTTGGCTCCAGCAGAGGTGATCGAGCAGGTCTTCGTGGCCCGGATATGTGCTCTATGCGGACAACGGTGGCTGCCCCGGGACCCGTTGAAGGGGCTGGTGGTGGGGCGTCAGCGCATTGGCGTCAATCTGGTGAGCCTGGTAGTGACGCTCCGAGAGGAGGGGCGGCTGCCCATAAGGAGCATCCAGCAGTACTTTCAGACAGTCCATCAACTCAAGCTGAGCGTGGGCGCTATCGTGGATATGATCCATCGGGTGGCGCGACAGGCACAGCCAGTGATGGCTGAGATGGTCGAGCGCATCCGGGGCTCTCCGGTGGTATATGCCGATGAGACCGGTTGGCGACAGGACCGAGTCAACGGCTATGTCTGGACCTTCAGCACACCGACTGACCGGTACTTTCTGCGTCGTGGTAGGGGCAAGGAAGTCGTGGACGAGGCGTTAGGCGATTCGTTCGACGGGGTGCTGGTGAGCGACTTCTACGCCGCATATAACCACTACCCGGGCCTCAAGCAGCGGTGCTGGGTACACCTGCTGCGGGACATCCGTGATCTGGAGGCGCTGTACCCTGATGACGCTGGCCTGTCTCGTTGGGCTCGAGCGGTGCGCCAGCTCTACGACGAGGCCAAGGTCTGCGCTGACGCTGTGGCCCGTAAGGAGCCTGGTTACCAGCGGTCGGTATCGCCCAACCAATTGGCGCTGGAGAGCCGGTTGCTGTCGCTGTGCAGCCCTTTCTCAAACGACGAGATGGCGCCACAAGCCAAGCTCTGCCGACGTATGGAACGGTTCATCAAGGAGCTGTTCGTCTTCGTCTCGCATCCGAGCGTGCCGTCAGAGAACAACGCCGCTGAACGGAGCCTGAGACACCTGGTGGTCAGTCGCAAAGATCAGTGGCGGCACTCGCTCTGAACAGGGTTCCCACAGCAAGATGGCCTTGGCGTCCCTATTCGGAGCATGGAGAGCCAGGGGCCTCAACCCCCTCTTGGAGTGCCGTAAACTCCTCCTCTCACCTCAACTCTGAACAGTTACTGCCCAGGCCCCAGGCGCCCAGGCTTACGCAATGCTGGCTGCTGAACGTAAGACTGTCGGGCGAGCCATAAGCCAAGCTGACTGCCGCCGACTGCCAGATAGCGGCCATAGCTCGCTGCCGAGGGGCAAGCCCGCAGGTAAAAGTTCCGGTTGTAGAGAGGCCGATAGATGTTCTCCAGCGGCAATCCTTGTTCTCCGCATTCGCGTATGACGTTCAGTACAGTTTCAGCGTTTTGCATTATGCATACCTCCCTGTTGTATTCCGTCTAAACCACCTGCTCTCCTTCGCCATGTGCCGGGTTTTCCCCGGCTCAGACTACTACGAGGGCTCCGTTGCCATAGGGGTCTCCCCCCGTAGGCCATCCCGCGTTCCGTTGACATAGGACGTTCTAACGCGACTGTAGGTGGCCCGTTCGTCCCCTTGAATAGACATCATCGGTCATCGTCTACTCACTGGAGTTGCAATGGCAAAGACGCCATGTCAATGCAGCGAGTAGCGCCGGATTACAAGCGTTCTACCGGCGGGGGAATTCAGGCCCCGACTTGGAACTGGGGTTCAGGCAGTTTAGGGAACCTCTGAACAACGTGATACAGGTTGCATATAATAGTCCGTGGGAGTTGTAAGAGACGTAGGAGCCTCACATGGGGTTCTTACAGTGTACGCGGGGAAGCCCGTGAGGCCCCCAAGTCACCTCAGTCGGGGCGTGGTAGTGACCACGCCTCTTCGTTGGGCACACGTAGGCCCTATGAAGCCGCCAGGTGACGCTCCGCCATTATTAGGTTGGTAAGCCCCAACAGCAACGCCAGCCGTTGCGTGTTCTTGGCCAATCCCCGGTATCGGACCTTGGCGTACCCGAAGCGCCGCTTCACCCACAGGAACGGATGCTCCACCTTGGCCCGTATGGACGCCTTCCGCCTCTCCTCCACCGCTTCCTCACTCCCACGCTCCAGTTGCCTTCGCCGACCTGGCCTCATGGCCACCCGCCACTCCACGTCCAACCCCCTATTCTCCTCCCTCTTGGCCACTCCCTGGTATCCCGCATCTCCCCACACCCGCTTCTCTCCTCCGTGCAACAGCCGGTGCGCCTCTGTCACGTCATGCACGTTGGCGGATGTAGTACTCATGCTATGCACCACTCCCGTCTCTGAGTCCACACCGATGTGCACTTTCATACCAAAATGCCACTCGTTTCCCTTCTTCGTCTGACGCATCTGTGGGTCTCGCTCACAAGCGCCATTCTTCGTCGACGAAGGTGCCTCTATGATGCTGGCGTCCACTATCGTACCCTCCCGTAGCAGCAGCCCCTGGGTTGCCAGGTGGCGGTTAATCTCCTCCATCAGGCCCTGCCCCAACCGGCGCTCTTCCAGCAGATGTCGGAAGTTCAGTATCGTTGTCTCGTCCGGCAACGGCCCTGAGAGCCTCAGTCCCACGAACCTTCTCACCGACTCCGCCTCGTAGAGCAGGTCCTCCATCCCAGGGTCGCTAAGATTGTAGAACAGCTGCACACAGTGTATTCGCAGCATCGACGACAGCTCGTAGGGCCGCCGGCCCCGGCCCGCCTTGGGATAGTACGGCCGTATCCGCTCTTCCAGCAGACCCCATGGGATCAGGCCATCCATCCGCTCAAGGAATATCTCCCGACGGGTCTTACGCTTCTTGCTCTCGTACTCCAGATCTCCAAAGGTCGGCTGGTGCATTGTGGCTTCACCCCAAGCATCTTCTATTTTCTGTTTGGCATTCTACTATGCCATGGACTAGTGGGGCTTGTTCAGAGTGTTCTTAGCTTTCACCATATCGCGCGGATCTTGCGGAACCAGCCCTACAACGCTTTCAGGCCGTAGCCGCTTTACCCCGAATCCACCGAAGGAGGGCGTCGGGTCAGTGTCCTGAAGCGGCAAGAGGGTGCTCCTGTGAATCTGGGATAATGGTTTTGAAACAGCAAAGCCGACCCCAGAACAAGGAGCACCCAATAGATGCTACCACGCAACCATCCCGATCGCATCCAAATCGCGTTTGACGACCACGGCCTGGTGGCCAATGCTGGGCTGCTCCTCCCGGTGACCCTAGCCCAGCACCTGGGCCTGCGTGAAGTCGTCGATAGCCACGTCGACCTGGGAGACGCGCCGGGGCGGGCGAACCCGGGAGACAAGCTGCTGACCCTGGTGGCCTCGGCGCTGGCTGGGGGCGACTTCATTGACGACGCCGACGTGTTGCGTACCGGCGGGACAGCTGGCGCCATCGGCTGCGTAGTCAAGGCGCCATCCACCCTGGGAACTTTCCTGCGCAGCTTCCGGTGGGGCCACGTCCGCCAACTGGATCGGGTGAGCCGGGAGCTGCTGGCCCAGGCCTGGGCGGCTGGGGCCGGACCCAGCGACGCACCGTTCACCATCGACCTTGATTCGACGATCTGCGAGACCTACGGACTGGCCAAGGAGGGCGCCCGCCACCACGGCTATACCGGCAAGCGGGGCTATCACCCGCTGCTGGCCTTTGCCGCCGGAACCGGCGACGTGCTGATGGCCCGGCTGCGTGAGGGCCGCGCCAACACCGCCCGCGGCGCCGCCCACTTCCTGCGGGAAACGGTGGGACGGGTGCGCTACGGCGGGGCCAGGGGACAACTCCCAGTGCGGGCCGACAGCGGCTTCTACACCGATAGCGTGGTCGCCGTCTGCCGCAAGCTGGACGTGCGCTTCTCCATCACCATCCGCCAGCACAAAAGCCTGCACAATCTCATCGAGGCGATACCCGAGGATGCCTGGACGCCGGTTCCCTACTGGATGGACGGCTCCGCCGATGTGGCCGAGATTACCTACACCCCCTTCCAGAGTGAGCCCGACGCCGCGCCGGTACGGCTCATCGTGCGGCGGGTGAAGCCCACGCCCGGTTCCCAACTGGCCCTCTTCGCCACCTACAGCTATCACGGCTTCATCACCGACCGGGACGGGGAGACCCTGGAACTGGAGGCCGACCGCCGCCGCCACGCCGAGATCGAGAATGCCATCCGAGACCTGAAGTACGGCGTCGGACTCAACCATCTCCCCTCGGGCCGCTTCGCCGCCAACGCCGCCTGGCTGGCGGTCCAGGTGATGGCCCACAACCTGGCCCGCTGGACAGCCCGCATCGGCCTGGGTGAGCAGACCGTGACCACCAAGACCCTCCGGCAGAGGGTCTTCGCCCTAGCCGGACGTATCACCCGCTCGGCACGCCGGCTCACCCTCCATCTTCCCAAGAGCTGGCCGTGGCAGGAGAAGGTCAGTCGCGCCCTCGCTCGATTGCGAGCCATTCCACTCCCGACCTGACGGCGCCCGTTTGCCACTGACCCGCCATCAGGCCAACTGAACGTCCCCGCCAACTCGCGCCACCCTGGTCCGCGAGCGCCTCTTGCCGCGTCCTCTGTCCTCATCTTGTCCCACAGCGCCCATCGCAGACCGCCATTGGCGCCCCCAAAAGCGCTTGCAGACCCCCCGCCAACCTCCCGTCTACCCGAATTCGAGCCCGGATCATGCGCCCCTGTAACTCCCTCACTCCTCTTCCACTGTCCTCACGCCGTCCATCCATGTCCATCGGTGGATTCGGGTTTAGACAGAACACTGGACGGTTACTGAAAACGCTGCCCGGATGCCCCTAGCCAGCGCCGCCAATCTGGCCCCCGTCCTGGGCGTGGACGACTCGGACAACCTGTTCATTGTAGAGTGCGGTAACAATTAGGCGGCGAAGCGCACTCTTCCCTGGTCTTGCGGCAACGGAGACCGTGCTCAGTGAGGCATCTATCGTCGTACAGGCACGAACACCAATATCGGGGTGTATAGAATGGGTTTGGGCAACAAAAAAGACCCGCATACATAGACGTGGTTTCGCCCTGAAATGCATAAAAGGCGTCATACATGGACTTCCAGGGGTAGGACACCCAATTCTGGTGTCCTACCCCTGTGCTTGCGGTCTAGCGTCCGACGCCGACCGGCTCTTCCTCTCTCTCCTGCTCCAGCGTCATTGCCCACTCGAACATCGAGAGGGTCGCGGGCCGTGGCTTGTTGCCCCGGCGTTTCGGCTTCGCCGGCTCCTCGGCCATGAACTCCGCCCAGGAGAACAGCAACTGCTGCGGCTCCGGGGCTTCGGCGTCGTGGTAGCCGTTGGTTCCGTTGACAGGAGTGGGCGCGTGGCCGTTGCCGTTACCATTGGCATGGTGCCCGTTGACCGGCGCAAGCTTCACCGTCGGCCCGATGCCATCCGTGCGGTGTCCGTTGGCGCTGTTGCCGTTGGCGTGGCTTCCGTTGCCGTTGACCGAGACCGTCTCAGGCTCCACCTCAACGATCTTCCAGCCATCGTCCACCAGCAGCTCCTCCGCGGTAGCCTCGGCGTTTCTGGCCTGGGCGAATACCGCCTCCACCGTCTCCGTCTCGTCCTCGTCACCACTGACGATCTTCCGGGCCAGGGCCATCATCAGGTCGTCCCCATCGTCGCCGTAGGCGGCCAGCCCGTCCTCGGGAAGTTCTCCCTCTACAGCCAAGGAGCTTTGCAGCTTCTTAGCCACCAGCTTCAGCGCGTCGGCCTGCAGGGTGTTCCGGTAGGACATGAACACCACCTTCACCGGCCTGGTCTGCCCGATGCGCCACGACCGCCGCGACGCCTGCCTCATGACGTAGACACTGTAGTCTGTCTCGTACCAGCAAAGGGTCTGGAAGTCGATCAGGTCGAGGCCCGTCTGGACCAGCCTGGGGTGGCAGATGAGCACGTCGATGCCCTCCTTCACCCTGTCGGCGACCCACGCCTCTCTCTTGTCCGGGGCCACGGCGTCGGCCTTCATCACCGCCACCCGGAACCCGTGCCGAGTGAGGATGTCGTCCATCCTGCCGGTGATGTCCCTGGTGCCCGTGTGGGTGACGTAGACCAGCACCCTTCGGCCCTCCATCCGCTCGGCGGCCACCAGGTCGACGAGGGCCTTCTCCTTGGGGTAGAGTTTTTCTTCCGAGAGGGGTGGCACCTGGACGATGACTTCGCCGCTCTCCGGATCGAAGACCGTCTCCCCCCTGGTGCATCCGTCGGGGTATGCCAGGAGGGTCTGGAGGTAGGTGGACAGGAGCCGCTTGGAACCCTTGGAGAGGGCGTCGGCCAGTTTCCGTCTAAGTTCCTCGAACACCGTGTTGTAGGCCGAGCGCTGGGAGTAGCCGGTCCCATCTTCCCCTGAGTCCATGGAGGAGAGCATCACCTGCTCCGTGTAGTCGGGCAGGCCCGAGGCCACGTCGGCGAGTCTGAGGAAGACCGTGTTGCCTATCAGATGGAAGAGAGCGGAGGGCACCAGGCCCGGCCTTTCCCTGACCACCTTGCGGTACTTGCGTCGTCTGCTGTTGCGACCATCCTCTATGGCGTCGTCGTCCGGCTTCCCCATGGTGCACTCCTCGAAGCCGTAGCGCTTTATCCAGCGGTGCTCTTCGGAGCGACCGAACTCCGTCCTGATCTCCGGTGAGAACCGGTACAGCAGGTGAAAGAGGGTACTTGCATAGCCACCCATCATGGTGCCGGTCAGGCTGAGGGACTTCCCGCATACGTCGGCCAGGATGCCTGCTGCAATCCCCTGGGCGGAGCCTCTACCCTTGTACTCGTGTACCTCGTCTGTCACCAACAGGTCGAAGAAGCCCTTCATCCTGTGCTTGACGTAATCGGCCAGAGGGTAACGGCGAAGGCTGCTGCCGTCGGCCTGCCAGAGGGGAGAGCTGCAACGGGGACAGACGCGCTTCCTGCGGTTCAGATCATTGTAGGTAAGAGGCACCCCGTCCTTGTCCAGTATCTGGGTGGTGCAGACGGGGCAGCAGGGTATTCTGAAAGGTTCTCCCGTCTCCTCGTCCCGCACCAGCCTGCCGTTGGCCACGGCCCACCGCTTCACCACTGCCGGTATCCACCGGTAGGAGAGCTTGGCCCGCTCCCTGGACATGACGGCGAAGAGGGGGCCTGATCCCACGGAGTATCTGAGCCTCTCCAGGTCTGTGATGGAGGTGACGATGGCGGTGCGGACCGAGGGCACCGTCTCCTCCACCTCCCGCTTCCACTTCCTGGTCAGGTGGGGAGGGCACAACACCAGTACTCTCCGGAAGCCCGCCATGTGGGCCGCTGCGGTGGCTATGAAAGTCTTGCCTGTGCCCATCTCCCCCACCACGGTGGTGCCCCTGTGGGCCTGAAGAGAGAGGACGGCGCCCCTGATGGCGTCCTCCTGGGCCCCCAGGGGGGAGCGGAGCAGGTGGGGGAGATGACCGTTGTACTCCGAGGGTCTGTACAGGGGCGGGTAGGACTCCACCACCCTTTGGGCTATCGCGTCTCTGTAGGTGTCTATGAACTCTCCGAGATTCATCTTTTTCCTCCTTGGTCACTAGATTGGGTTGCCTCCGTACGTGGCGAGACCCTGCCGGTTCTTACCCAGGAACCGGCAGGGTCTCGTGGATGCGGCTCACCCTATTGGAGCCGTCGGTATAGTCTTGTCTATTCAGCGTGGGGGATTCGCCGCCTTCCTCCTCATGGCCGCCTCGCACCCGCCCCTCATGTGACTGTATCGAACGGGAGTGGCGACCACGTGGCCGTCCAGGATGTCCACCGATGCCGACTGCCATGCGGGTTCGCCTGGACGGATGGGCTGCCCGCATTCGTGGCCGGTTTCGAGAATCATAGTCGTCTGTTTTTCTTTCCCCTTTCCCTGGTTGAATGTGGGTTACGTATGGATGTCTACCGAAGTGTTTGCAGCCTTAGCAAAAGCGCGGGCCCCGCCGGTTCCTCTCCTGGGAGGATGGCGGGGCCCGTGTAAGGAATGTGGTCGTGGCCGGACACGAAACTCCCGGTTCCTAAACTACGCCTCGATGTTGGTGATGAGTCCGTCTTCCAGGTCCAGGGCCACCACTGTGGTCCTGAGCCGCTCCCGGTGCACCTCCCTCTCGGGGGAGTCCTCCACCATCTCCATTATTTTCGCGGTCCTACCCTTGACCAGTATGCGTTTTCCTTCCGATTCCAGGCAGAGATTGTCAAGGAACCCCGCGGCCACCAGCATGGCCATGTGTCCCCTCCTGAGGGGCATAAGCGGCCTGGTGCGGTCAACCCTGGCGGGCCAGAGGGAGTCGGTGATCTCCACGTTGGCCCACAGCCCCGACCGGCGGGCCTCCGCTGAGGCGGCCGTGGGGTCCACGGTGCGGGTGGCGAAGAGGATGTCCCCCATGGGCATGGTGGGAGCGGTGAACTCCGGGTAGCGGTAGAATCGCAGGGGCTCCGGCTCCCCTTGGGCCCATTCCCGAACCTGTGCCTCGGCGTAGGGGTCCGGCGTAGGGTCCCCCTTCCGGTAGGCGAGCAACACCACCTGGTCGAAGACCTCCCTCTCCGGTTGAGGGAAGGCCCAGCATCGGATACGCCTGTAGTGAGTGGATAGGTAGCGGGCTGATACCGCCAGCCGCTGCCTGGGAACGATGAACACCAGCAGGCCTTCCTCCGTCAGGTACCGGGTGGTGTGAGTGAGGAAGGCGTGCTCCGTTCTCTTGTCCGTTGAGTCCCAATCATAGGGCGGGTTCAGGTACAGGATGCCGAAGGCGCCGTTGGCGATGGATGTACGGAACAAGTCGGCAGAGAGGGTGCGGTGTAGGCGGCGTGCCGCGTCTTCAGCCCGGTCGTTGTGAAGCTCGACACCGTAGGTCTCCACGGGGATGGCGCTGGCACCATGGAGCCGCTTTGCCAGCCGGTCCACGGCGTCCCCGGCCCCGCAGCAGGGGTCGAGGACGCGGAGGGTCTCCTGGTTGTGGTAGTAGTATCCGGTGGGTGTGCCGATCAGGTCGGCGATCATGTCCACCACCCGGTCCGGGGTGGGATAGAAGCCTCCCTTTGCTTGTGCTGCCAGTCTCATCTTTTTCCTCCTTTTACTTAGTGTTGTGCGACGATGAACTTTGTATGTGTAAGGCGCGCCCTGGAAGGACTGCGTGGGCCGCTCTCTGCAGGTGGAGGCGGTCTGGGTTTCTACTCAGGTAGGCTGAGCTTTCCTGACGTCACAGCGTATGAAAGATCATCCCTGAGCCGCTCGGCATCGGGGGAGCACCGGTAGGCCGAAATTCCGACGGCCTGAAGGGGGGAAATCTCCCCGCACTCCAGGCCTTGTTGCCAGAGCCAGCCGGCCCAGGAGTTGTGGAGGGGCAGAGAACTGCGCCGGTCCAGGAAGCGGTGGTGGAGGGCGGGAGCCTGCTCCTCCGACTGGGCCAGGAGGAGAAAAGAGTCCCGCTCGAAGGCGAACTCCGCCATTTTGGTATACACGAGGGCATGCCAACCCCCGGACACGGGCAGACGGGCGATCTTCGCCGTCCAGGTGCCGATGGTGTCGTAGGGCACTGAGCACCGCTGGTAGCCGCCTGAAAGAGGCATGCCGTCGGCGCCCCGTATGAGGTGGGCCACGTCGGGAGGCTGCTTGAGGAGGGAGGCCCAGATGGCCTTGAGGGCCGTCTGGGAACCCACCATGGAGAGGAACCAGAGACCGTCCGTGGTCTCGTCCCTGGCGAAGGCGTCCACCGTGGCGGAGAAGCCGCCGGCGTCGATGGTGTGCAGATCCTGGAGATCCGTGGATTGAGTGGCAAGCATCTTTTTCTCCTTTCACTATGAGAGTCGTTGAGTGCGCAGGATATGTCCGTTCCCCGCGTGTATGCCGGTAGGAGTGTGGGCCCGCCGGTCATGAATCGTTGGCTGACTGACCTGGGGCATAGGCCCCATCCTTAGCCGGCGTGGCCCCAGTCAGGGCAGAAGACCCCGGGCTTTGAGGCTGACGTAGTCGTTCCCCCCTATGACCACGTGGTCCAGCAGGTCGATGTCCAGGAGGTCTGCCGCCTTCTTAAGCTTCCTGGTGATGGCCACGTCGTCGGGACTGGGGTCCGGGTCTCCCGAGGGGTGGTTGTGCACCACCATGATGCCGGGCAAGCCCTCCTGGACGGCGGGCCTGAGCACCTCCGCCGTCCTCACCTGGGAGGATGAAACATTCCCCTGGTAGACCACCCGCTGGCCTACGACCTGGTTCCTGGTGTTGAGGAGCAGGACCCTGAGCTGTTCCTGGGCCAGAGGGGCCATCTCCGGGCCTAAGAGGAAGTAAACGTCCTCGGGGGAGCCTATGGAGGGGAGGTCCTGGGGAGTCTCCCTTCTGGTGGGTACCTGGTAGCGGGCTGCCAGCTCTCCCAGCAGGTCCAGGTTGCTCCGGAGGGCTTCAAGGAGGGTGTCGGCGTGTTGGGCCGTGATGGTGGTCATGTCGATCTCCTTAGATATAGTCTTAGACGTGAAGCGGGGCCGCCTCCCAGTTGGTGAGAAGCGGCCCCGTGTAGCTGCGCCCCACCGGTGGGAGCGTCTATGTGGGAATGTTTGAGTCTTTGGTCTAGAAGGGAGAGTCGCTGGTCACCGGCCCGGCGTTGCCGCCGTCCTTGGAGCCGTTGGTGGAGTCGAGGAACACCACCTCGGAGGCGTGGACCTCGGTGGAGTGACGGCGCTTGCCGTCATCCCCCATCCAGGAGTTCTGCACCAGCCTTCCCGCGACGTAGACTCGCTGGCCCTTCCCCACGTAGGTGTTCACGGCCTCTCCCTGCTTGCCCCATACCACGACGGTGTGCCAGTCGGTGGCGTCCTCCCCGTTCTTCCGATATCGGTCCGTGGCCAGCCTGAGCCTGGTGACGGCGATGCCACCCGGCGTGTACTTCATATCGGGGTCCGTCCCCACCCTTCCCAAGAGTTCCACTCTGTTGATGGTCCTGGTCATGTCTATTCCTCCTGTTTTGTTGTTGTGGCGCGGAGTGTCTGCGCCTAGATGAAAGCGAGGCCATCTTCCTGTAAAGGGGAAGAAGAACGTGGTGCGCTTTCCCACGAGGGAAGCGTCTAGTTCACCCTGACGTACTCCGACTCCCGCTCCGTGACTATCTCTGCCCTGACCTCAGGGTCCAGCAGGGAGTTGAGCTTGGTGTAGTTCACGGAGTAGCGGCGGGACTGCACCAGGCTGACCGTGCGGCCGGCTATGGTGACCTTGGCGTCCCCCTTCCGGCGCATCCACGCCTTCAGGGTCTTCAGGGAGGCCCGCTTGGCTTTTTCTGGTGTTTTTGTGGACTGGCGGGCCTCCGTGTAGACTTTCACGGCCTCCTGGGCCTCCTCGTCGCTCACCTCCTTTTCCTCTGGTTCCTCTCGGTTCTCTCCCATTTCCTCCCCACCGGGCTGGCATACGTCCAGGAATGGACAAAACCGGCACTGCCAGCTGCCTTCTAAGAAAGTGTCTAAAAAGCGTCCTTGGTAGTGGTAGTAATGTAGATATGGGAGCGCCTAAAGTGGTGTTCCATGAGCAGAGAGAGATATCCAAGCGATCTGAGCGACAAAGAATGGCAACTCTTGGGACCGTTGCTGCCTGCTCCCAAACCAGCAGGCCGGCCGATCAAATACCCGCGCAGGGAGGTGGTGAACGGTATTCGTTATGTGTTGCGCACCGGATGCGCATGGCGAATGCTCCCTCACGACCTGCCTCCGTGGCGCATCACGTTCCACTACTTCCGCACTTGGCGTCGAGATGGGACCATGGAGCGGATTCATGAAGCGCTGCGAGACCGGTTACGCTTGGCTGGGGGGCGAGCTGCCAGTCCCAGCGGGGCCATCATAGACAGCCAATCGGTCAAGACCACGGAAAAAGGGGGCCTCGTGGCTATGATGCTGGTAAGAAGGTCTGTGGAAGAAAGCGACACATCGTGGTAGACACGACAGGATTGCTGTTGACAGTGGTGGTGCATCCGGCCAATATTCAGGATCGAGACGGGGCTAAGTTGGCGCTGATGCGTTTGGTAGGCCGGTTTCCCCGGTTGAAGCGGATCTGGGCTGATGGGGCCTACGCAGGCAAGCTGGTGGAGTGGGCGCGAAACATGGGTGGATGGGACTTGGAACTGGTGCGGCGTCCACCCGGGCAACACACCTTCGAGATACTTCCACGCCGTTGGGTTGTAGAGCGCACCTTTGCCTGGTTGGGCCGGTATCGCCGTCTGAGCAAGGACTATGAGGAATTGCCTCAGACTACAGAAGCGTGGGTCTACGCCGCCATGACCGGCCTGATGCTACGACGATTAGCACACTTCAACGCTTTTTAGACACCCTCTTAGAAGCTGAGTATGAACGAAGAAAGACAATCGTCCAAAAGGAACTGACTGAATTATCACACCAATTGGAGGAAACCACGTAATGCCTAATTCTACTTACCGCATCGAGAGTCTGTCTATCGAGGGGTTCAAGGCATTTACAAATCAGCAGACCTTCCATTTCAAGGGCCGGCATGCGTTCCTCTTTGGACCAAACGGACTCGGCAAGACGAGCATTGTGGAGGCCATCCGCTGGTGCTTGTTCGGCCTAGCGGCTCGACCGGGAGAAATAGTGAGGAATCAATTCTACCCTGGACCTTGCATTGTGCAAATGGCGTTGACGGCGGACGATGGTCAGTGGACTATGCAACGGCGTCTCAGGTCTTCCGGCACTGGCACGGCGCCCGCAACAGTGCGTGACCCCAATGGTTCAGACCGAAACGTCGAGGATGTGTTCCCCCAATTAAGTCGGATAGGGCCAAAGGAAGGGACACATGTCATATATGCAGCCCAACAACCATCCAATAGGAGACCTGAGGCAAACATAACGGATTTCAGTTATGTGGTCTATCGATACTTGGGACTTGAGGAGGTTCCAAGATTGTCTGATGTACTCTTAGCATTAGACAAGGCCTGGGAGAGTCAAGAAAAAGAGATTTCTGATGAAGTTGGGGAGTTAGGGGAAAAATTCAGCGAACGCATTCGGGGAGTGGACGAAAACCTCAGCGGAATTACGTCAAACCCGCCATGGGGAACTGGCATAACTCCAACCGCCCCTGATACACGGGACAAAATAGACGATATGGCAAGAGAGGCATCGGCACTCGGCGCCCCACTGTCCGATAAAAAACTAGAGGGTCTCGCCCCTCACGACAAGCTGTATGAAATAGATACCGCGATCAACTCGTTATTATCAGGAAAGTTGACTGACCTGAAGAAAAAACTACATGAGCGGCGTAAACTAAGTCAAAGTGCCAAGTCCCAGCTGGAGGATTGGCAGTCGGCGATTGACCTGATGCAGGAACAGTCAACTAGCAGAGATAGTATGAAGGACGAGTTGAATTCGGTTTTAAACGGTTCCTCAATAGATGACTTGCAAAGGCAAATGCAATCTGCGGAAGCGGACTTCGAATCTAACCAACTGAAGTTAGACGTAGTTCGGTCGTCTCTAAAGTATTTGCAGGCACTTGGCGACGAAAAACCCCATAACGTTTGCCCAGCTTGCGAAGGTCACATCCAGCGTGGCGAACTCAAATCACAACTGGAGGGTTCAGAGTCCTCCAGCGACACTGCCCAGCTTGCAGTCTTCGAGCAGAGGGAGCAGCTTTGGAAGCGCTTATCCACAGCCAAGCCGTTATACGAACGCATTGAGGAAGTGGATACAGACATTGCTCGACTAAAAAGTGACTCAACTGAGATCCTAGCAAGGGCAGCCCAGACATTTAAGCTGTCCTTGCCCCCATCGGGAGAATCTCTCCGCAAATACGTCGAAGAAGCTTACAAGGACTATGAAAATTTGACAGATGTCCTAGAGGAACAAAGTAATGCACTAAAGACTTGGGAATCGCGAATCTCAAATGCCGGGCAGGAAGTACGATTTCACGAATTACGTGCCTTGAAAGGGCGACTACGGCGCCTCTATGACGTGCGATATGAAGCTCTTCACAATAGTTTAAAGGACCTAGCAGGCCTGCGAGACATAGTAGACAATATTAGGAATCAGCTCAACTCCTTACTTGGACAGAAACTTGACAGTGACCTCCCTCCGGTAGCGCGGGAAATGACGGATGTTTATCTGCGTCTCACCGGCAATCCGACTTTCAACTCGATCAGCATCCAACAAGGTGAAAACGCAGACGGGTCGTTGACGCTTGGCCTACGTGTATCTTCATCTCGTGGGCCCGGGACCTGGGGTGTTGAGCAAGGAGTTCTAAATGGCCAAGCCCTGAACGCGATTCAACTAGTCCCCTACTTCGTCTTTTCACGCTACCAGGCAGAGCCATTACTAGACCTATTGTTGCTGGATGATCCGACTCAGGCATTCGACACTAGCAAGATAAATTTGCTCTTGACCGAGTTGGCTGACGCAGCTTCCCACGCCACTCTCTTCTTGGCGACGCACGAGGAAGAACGGTTCCTCCCGGTCTTGAAGAACTTCTTTGACCCCAATGACGTGACGGCATACAAGGCCGTGGGAATAGATGAGAAAGGCCCCCACTTTGAAGATGTCCGAATCTCCCTATGATGCAGCGAGACTGCTGACAAACCTGATTAATGACGTGGGGATTCCAAAGTTTGGTCTGGTGGTCCAAGCTTTGTTTGCGCATGTCTTGTTGAGACTCGGCGGAAATGTGTTAGATATCAAGAACCCTGGGCATCCGGACATCCGCGCTATGCTCGCCGGACAGATATATAACATTGAAGTAGAAACCGCAGGGAGGAAGACCTTACCTCGCCAGTTGGAACAGGCCGACCTCAAGGTATTGCAGGTACATAGAGGCCGTGGATATGGGTACTTCTGTGTATTGGACACCGGTCATCCCATCGCGTGGCTCTGCGTAGACGTGGCTTCCCTAGGACGGAGGGCTAGTGGAAAACTGCATTTGTCGTTGATCCGAGCATACTCCAATCGTAAATTATCGTTGGACTGCACGACCGAATTCTCTCGTTTAGTCACCAAAGAAGCCAGGAATCTACGTCAATTTACTTATGGCCAGTTGCGACAAGAAGCCTTGAGTGGTAAACCAAGATAAATAAAGACGATCAAACCTCCTTTCCATAGAGTTGCAGTAGACGTGTAGAACTTCAGCGAATATGGGACATGCGAGGGAGGAGAAATAGACAATAGAATGAGGTAGGGAAAGCTCACTTGGATGAGTTAGATTACTCATAAGCAAGAGTAGCGATGGCCCAGAGAGAAACTGCCAAGTTCCAGTTGGCGTAGGAGCCAACAAAGGAGAGCAGTTCCTTCGTCAGGTGGGTGAAGACAAACACCCGGTGAAAGTAGACAGTGGAGGAGAGGCTCCGGATCGTGCTGGAGGGAAGAGATCAATCCCCATTCATACTGGGCATGGACGAAGGAGCTCATGGAGGTGGGAAAGGAGCGATTTTCCTAGGACGTTGCAAGGGACGTGGCGTGACGGGCGTAAACCGATTTCCACGACTGCCTGAGCAACGTGCCAGCAGCACTACAAACGGCCAGAGACGTGGAACCAGAAGTTTGCCCCGAATTCGAAAAATGGGAATTTTTAGCGGAAACGGACGCAATCTGATAAAAAACAATTGATAGCGCATTCAACAGAAACATCACGCAAGAAACTGAACTATATGGGACCTTTGCTAACGAAAAGGCGAGTTCGAGTCTCCTTAGGTCTTAGGCGTAGAGTGTGGGCCTAAGTGGATGGTAGGTAGTGCCATATTCGCGATGTTGTTGGGCAGCCTGTGAGCCTACCGAGGGCTTTGCCCAAGTATAGTGGCGTGACAGGGCGGAGGAACACAACGAGCGTCATGGTGGCCTCGCCTCTGGCTTTCAATTCTGTTACGCCACTCCGATGGTTGGGACCGGTCAGGGCCTACACCGTCCGCATTCCTTGATTGGACGGTGAGTTTCGCGGGCGACGCGCAACGACTCATCTTTGTAGTCAAAAGGACCGTGCCATCGGCCATCCTTCGTCTGCTTAGGCTGGGGGACGCGGCAGGGGCCTTGGTTCTGGTGCACTGTCGCCAAGTTGTCAGGCTTGTCTTCGTTGACGTAGAAGGCCATCAGTTGGATCACCTCTCCAGCTACGCCGCCCACTTCTCGTTCTTGAGAGTCAGCGGACCAAGTTTCATATCGAGTGTTTGGCAGCGACATCGGCCTACTTCATTCCGTCTCCCGTCCCTGCCCGATGTCCATTAGGCTCTGATGGACTAGTGTCAAAAGTTGATTGACTTCTACCACTTGCATAGGGGAAACTGACTAGACCAGAGCCATGGAGACTGCCGTCGTATGACATATGAACGTGCCGGGCAAATCGAAAAGCGGTTTCAGCAGGCCGTTCGCCTAATCAAGAAGGAGCCGCTTAACGCTCGTGAGTTGGCTGCTGCCCTTGAGGTTTCAACATCCACTGTGCAGCGGATTATTGCCGAGCTACGCCGGCGTGGCTATTCGATACGCTCTGTCCGCGAAGCTAGCGGGTGGAGGTACGAACTCTTGGATCATCACTCTCCCCAGATCGAGGAGGTGAGTTCATGATGCCAACGTCAGAGAGGACGCTTGAAACGCTATTGGTCGAGGCAGGCTTCAAGCAAGACGATCGTCTAGCTCCGGGACTGATAGGTCCATCGGAAGTGGATAGCGATCCAGACATCTACATCCGCTATGGTCCACTGCTTACCGCAACGCCGGAGGGAACGCCCTTCGGTGATTTCGTATATGAAGTACCGAGTGACATCGATGGCGTAGCGGGCACCCCTTGTATCTGCTTCAAAGTTCTGGACCAGGCGACTCCTGCAGCTATCAATTCCATTCGGATGCAGGTCTGGAACCACGGCAGAGTACCAACTCTTTGGATCATTACGCCCGACAGCGTGCGCATATATGACAGTTTCGCTCGACCGCAAGCAGAAGACCAAAGGGACTCAAGTAATCATTTGCTGGAAGAGCTGACCCAGATTGGTAGTCAATTACAGGGAATCAATGACTTCCATAAGAGCAAGTTCGACACCGGAGAATTTTGGCAATCTGGCAAAGGTCGAGACATTCAGCCGGAACAGCGAGTTGACTCAGCACTCCTGCGCGACCTGCTCGATACCAGAGAAGCCCTCAAATCCAAGACCCTTGATGCAGATGTCGCCCAAGCCCTGCTAGGTCGCGCGATCTTTGTTAAGTACCTAGAAGACCGACGAATCCTGCAACCTCCCCACTTTCATGCTCATGGTAATAGCCGCAACTTTAGCGACGTGCTGAACGACATTACCAACACCTACAATTTCTTCGACTGGCTGAGAACGACTTTTAACGGCGACCTGTTTCCCGTCAGTCAAAAAGAAAAGGACACTGTTCTTGAGAGCCATTTGGGTATACTCCGCCTATTTCTCGCCGGTCACGACATGAGCAGTTATCCAACTTCCCAAGCCAGACTATGGCCTTATTCCTTTGAGACTATACCCATTGAACTCATAAGCAGTATCTATGAAATGTTCGCCCACGCGAGCAACCAGGAGGCGGCCGAGACGACCAGCATACATTACACGCGATTCAATCTCGTTGAATTGGTGCTCGGTCTCGCCATGCGGGGTATGCCGCACACAGCGAAGGTACTGGACCCGGCGTGTGGCTCCGGCGTATTCCTTGTTGAGGCTTTCAGGCGGCTAGCCCGGCTGAAGGGGAAGTATCATGGCCGTGCCTTGACCAGGGAAGAACTTCATGAACTACTTGTTTCACAGATATTCGGAATGGACATTGACCGACAGGCAGTCTACGTGGCCGCTTTCAGTCTGTACCTCGCACTTCTGGAGTTGGATCCCGACCCGCAGCCTCCGGATGCTCTCAGACTTCCCCGGCTGTTGGAGTCCGAGGAGTCTAATGACGGGGGGAGGAATCTCTATATCCAGGATTTCTTCAACCCTGAGTCTGAATTCAATCGTAGGCCACCGTTCTCGAACCAGGGATTTGACCTCATTGTTGGTAACCCTCCCTGGACGGCTCTGACGGTCGACCCACCTGGTAATTCGGACGTTGCCCCTCCTCGGCAATGGGGCATCGAGTATTGTCAACATAATGAGGTTCCCGATAACAAGCCTGACCAGGCCTTCGCTTGGCGCGCCCGCGAGTTCTGTGGGTCAGAAACAAAGGTTGCACTGGTAATTGGCAGCAGACTCTTTTTCCAGCGCTCTCCCAAAGCGGAACGCTGGCGCAAAAAGTTCCTAGAGGCGAATCAGGTGATTCATGTGGTCAACCTAACAGACTTAAGAAAGGAGGATCTGCTGTTTGGGAGGGGATCATCAACGTTGCAACCCGCATCGGTGATTACGTTCTGCCCGCGTCCTCCCGATGCCCACAGTACTGTGCTCCATGTCGCGCCAAAATGGTATCCCGGAATACGCCAACGCGATGAACTTGTGATCAATAGTGTGGACATACAACAAATCCCGCAAGCTCTCTTCCAAGAGTACCGGTTCCTATGGAAGACTGCTTTGCGCGGCACGCCGAGGGACTTTCGGTTTCTTCAGCGGCTCCATTCCTTCCCTACGCTAGAGGACGTTCTACTTCAGGCCAATGTCCGTAAACGCCTCGACCGTAGCTATGGCCTAACGTTCGGGAATAATCCCACTAAAGACGCATCCGACTTGAATGGTCTGCCTTATTTGTCGGCCGGTGCGCCTCCCCGCTCAACTAGGACGGCTTACCGTTATGCCATAGATGTTGATGATTTGCCGCCCTTCAACAGGCCTCGCATAGCGGAAAAGAGTATTCGAAGGTCGTTGCCCCTTCCGGTGTTGATATTGCACAGGGGACTACGTGAACATCGGACGTGTGCAGCTCTGGCTGAATCCTCACATGGTCAAGACCAGATTGTGCTGCAGGGCTACTATGGTATATCGCTGGCTAGGGCTCCGGAAAACTTGGGATACCGGCTGAATGCCATCCTAAACTCCGAACTAGCTACCTATCTGATGTTCTTTCTCAGTTCCCTACTGGGATGGGAACGCGATGTAATCGAAATCCGAGACTGGCTGCAATTGCCTTTGCCACCCACGATATTGCAAAGCGATGCCGATGGTGACTGGCCAGCAGTGTTGGACCGGGAAAGGTGGTTGCGTTCCCTGCAGAAACGCGGTTTAGACACTCCTGAGGACGATGACGTCCAACGGGTAAGACGCGACCTTGATCAACACATCTCACGTCTATATGAGCTATCAGACCAAGAGAAGGTGTTAATGGCCGACACATTGAGGTACACGATTAAGCCGTTTCTCCAGAGGAACGTGCGTCATGCTACTGCGATGCTCGACAGGCCAACCCCCGAACAACTCCATGACTATGCGACTCGCCTGTGCCATCAGATTAATGGCATTCTCAGGCAAGCCGGGATGCAGCTCAACGCAACTGTAATCGTCGGCAGGCAACTTGGACTTAACGCATGTCGCTTTGCCTGGCGGCAAGCTGATGACGACACTCAAACCTCCGAGTTGAACGCGGATAGCATCAGCGATGTTCTAGCCCAGATGTCCGTCGACCTTCGTTCTACAGTCGCAGATCGGTTGTACGTGCAGCAAGATTTGCGGGTTTACGACAACCAGGCATTCTGGATCATCAAACCATCGCAGGCTCGTCTGTGGAGCGAAACGGCTGCCCTTAACGACGCGGATGCTGTGCTACGTGAGCACATGGATTGGCCTGCTAATGGATAGTGCGTCAAATGGCTCGCTGGGTCAGCCTACGCTGCCATTACGGGAATTGTACGTTCCCGCAGTTTTGGAACTCTTACTAATTGGAGCCTGTGACCTTCAGGCAGAAGGCCTGGTTCACTCTTCAATGTCCGAGGATATGATTAGCGCCCTCCTCAACAAACACATGCTTGCCACTCGGATGTCGAATAACGCCAGCGATATCCTTAGCTGGTTCATGCGAACCACCATTCCAACAGACCTCGAGGGAACATCCGACTTCGCTGAGCCGGACTTTCTCTTTACATGGGGCCCCTACCCCAGCAGAGAAGACCCTTCCTTGTTTGTTGAAGCAAAGAGGCTCCGAGGTGTCGGCCCATCGCTTGCCGGGGATTACGTTGATAAAGGTGTCATGCGTTTCGTAAAGGGTAGTTACGGTCGAGGACATGATTATGGGATCATGATGGGGTATGTGGTGGTGGCGCCCAAATCTAGCGCTATAAGTAGGGTGAGCGTAGCCATGAACGGCCGTCGAGGCAAAGTGCAGCAGCTTTCAGGGTTTGTTCCCAACAGTTCTTTCTGCGCATATCCTGATACGCACCACAGTACCCACTTACAGCAACTAACGACGCAGCCCATAACCTTAGTGCACATATTCATAGACTTCTCGTAGATTGGCGTCGCCCTCGTCAGGTGTAACCGGACACAGCGAGAGGTTTGGTAGGGCTATATGAGTTCAGACCCCAACGCAAGTCAGCCGTTCGACCTTCTGGCAGAGCTAGCAAGGTTTGGACTGGACCGTAGAATCTCGCTTAACGATCCTAAGGCGATTCCAGAATTCTCCACCTTTGTTGAGAATGTCGTAAGCGGTGCTCTTTCGCAGCCGAACCTGCTTTACGGCCGTAGAACTGAAGCGATGTTTGAGTCGATGCTACTTAGCTTGGGAGGCTATTCACTGCTAAAGGCTGAAGACAATGGCAATGTTCACCCCAACGAAGAATACCTAGCGCCCGACTTCCGCGTTGTTCTCCCAGACGGAGCGCAGTGGTTGATCGAAGTCAAGAACGCCTACATCGAGGACCCACTTCGGCAAGAACGCCAATTCATGACAAGCAGCTATCGGGAGAAATTGGAAAGATATGCCTCCGCCACAGGTGGGGAACTGAAACTAGCAGTCTACTGGGCAAGATGGGGCATTTGGACACTTGTCTCTCCCAAACGGTTTCTTGACGCGGCCGGAAACGTCTCAGTGGACATGCAAACTGGAATGATGGGAAACGAATTAGGGCCTGTTCACACTAAGGGGTCCGGACATGTTATCATACATGTATGGAACTTACACAAGCTCATTACCAACTCATCGAACCGTACCTACCCGTGAAGCGTGGCAATGTGACCATTCCAAACATACGGGTGCTCAACGCTATTCTGTACGTCGCAGAACACGGTTGCAAGTGGCGAGGGTTGCCGAGTCGTTTTGGCAACTGGCATACCGTCTACATGCGCATGAACCGTTGGGCCAAGAGCGGAGTGCTCGACCGAGTGTTCGAACAGCTTCAGCGAAAGGGCATTGTGAAGGTCACAATCGAGGTAGCTTCACTGGACAGCACCTCCGTCAAGGTGCATCCCGACGGCACGGGCGCGGCCAAAAAAACGGACCACAGTCCATCGGCAAGTCCCGAGGCGGATGGACGACCAAGCTTCATATGGTTGCCGCGGATGATCGGACACCCTTAGCGTTCTCGCTCTCTCCGGGCCAGGCCCACGATGGACCGGAGGGGCGCAAACTGCTCAACCGGCTGGGGCCACAACGGGGGAATCCGCCTCTGGTGATGGATCGCGCTTATTCGGGCGACCAAACACGCCGATTGGCGTTCGATATGGGGTTCACGCCTGTTGTTCCACCCCTGAAAAGTCGCGTGAACCCTTGGGAGTATGACAAGGAGCTGTACAAGAGGCGGAATGAAGCGGACCGCCTGTTCCGTCGATTGAAGGGGTATCGAAGAGTATTCACGCGCTATGACAAGCTCGATGCGCTCTATGCCGGCTTTGTCTTGTTCGCAATCATCTTCGACGCTCTACGTAGTGTGAACAGGCCCTAGTCTACTTGGGGGACCAGATGATCGGCACTAGGCCTCCGCTCAGGCTGCGTCTCGAAGCTGACCCTACGGCCACCGAGCCAGTCGCTGCCGATGGCACCGTTAAGTTCACCATCTCCAGCGTCCGGGTCTATTGCGGCGAGGAGGAGTTGCTAGATCATCTCGAAAAGGAAATCGCTTGGACCTTCATGAGGTATGGGAGATGGAGGATGGACGGCCCTCTCGCAGACTTGAAAGAGGACCGACTCCTAGCGGTTGAATTTAGGTGGGACCCGGAGCAGAACACAAACCAGGGATTCGAGATGATTGGAACGCTCAGCGAAATGTTCTGCCGCTACTACTCAGAACAGACGCTCCTGAACCAAGAGGTGGTGCAACTTCTTGCGCGGCCCCGCCCCGGGTGGTTCGCTCCCCTCGTCTCATCCGAACACAAGAAAAAGGTGTTGCCACTGTGGCAGTTCAAGATCTATCCAAAGCACCTTTCAGCATCCCCTTGTTGAGTATGTTAGCGCCGATGTAAGAATAAGCGAAATCGCCGAAATAGAATCGACCCCACCTGTCTCTAGAGGTGAGACTTGAGAATGTTGAAACTAGACATCATAGCAGATAGGGAAGATTGCGACCTACGAATCTATGAGGACCTACCCTTGCCAATCGTAGTGCTCCAAGGTTGGTTCAACGACCAGTACAGGTGCTTTGAGCTCTTCTTGGAAGCTCTCTCAGATAGACAGCGTCAGAGCCTGTTTGTCGAAAGGGAGATCTTTGAATCCGCTAAGGACACCTACAGGGGCATGTGGTCAAATGGGCAATTTGAGAAGGTAGCGATTCGGGATATAGGGGTGCATAGACGGCTTGATCATCTTGTGCTCTCAAGTAGGAAACGCTGAGGGTTCTTCTATTGGGCAACTTGTGTGTTCAGAGAGGTTGGCGCGGGTGGTCTGGAGGCACTCATGGGTAACCTGAGGACGGTGGAGGAGGCGCATTGTAGATTCAAACCTTGGTTTTACCGGAGTCGCGAACTGACTAGGGGCTTGAATGCAGCGGACGCTGCCAGAATTCTTGCCAGATATGGACACCTTGAACCTGAAACAAGACCTCTGCTTGCGAGAGGAGCCCTCAGAGGAGCGGCAATCTTACTTGATGGCCAGCCCTCCTCAAAGAGCATTGACCAACTGGAGCTTGACTACGGAGGGGAAACCACGCGGGTAGCGCTGGAGAAGAAGGCTGCTGAATACATAGCCGACTCTGAACAGTTCTCCGGAAAGTTCCAGATGGAAGAGGGCGAGAGTTGGTTATGCGCTCTGCACAGGACTCTTTGACGGTACAGTCGCCCGCAATGTGTGATTCGTCTCTTCTGTCGCATAGCGGCATTCCTCCATCCCCAGGCTTCACACTACAGGAATTGCGAGTCCTTGGTGCGCCGACAGGCTGCCGAGCGACATCTCGAAGATGGTGGTATCTACCGTAAGCGGTGGTGGGCCGGACTGGACAAAACCGTGAACCGATGCTGATTCCTGCGTCACCCCGTCTTTCGGCATGGGGATAGAGTACGTCAACGTGGCCTCATCTCCAGTCACCTCAATGCCCTCAACGAAGTTGCGGATGAGAGCCTTTCGTTCAGGTATCGTCCCCTTCTTCAGGAACTCCCTGAAGTCCGCCACGTACTCCTTGATCTCCTCGGTAGTGGGTAAATCAACTCTCCGCTGCTCCAGTTGAGCGGCGGCGCCCTCACTAGCAGCCTCCAGTTGTTCCTCACGGTGCCTTAGAGACAGAATGCGAGGCGACAGTGCCCAAGGTCAAGTCACTAGTCTCCAGGGCCTCGTAGAGCCTTCCAAGCCGCCTTCTCACGTCCGCAAGCTCTGCCTCTATCGCCTTGATTCTACCGGCAAGCTCTCCGGCCACGGCGTCTACCTCTTCAGCCACCAGGGTCACAAGCTCAACGATGGTCTCCTCCGTCAGTATCCGCTCCCTTATCTTCTCGACGATGAAGTGTTCAACCTTTGCAGCGTTCAGGTACCGGGCCTGGCAGGTCCCCGCCCCCTCCCGATACAGGGTGCCACAGATGTAATAGGCCAAGAGACCCCTCTTGACCCTGTGGCCTGTATAGGCACTCCCACACACTCCGCACTTCAGCAACCCACTAAGCAGATAATTGCTTCCCACCCGCCCAGGCCTCTGTGTGTTAGGCGCCCGGTCCCTCATGGCCTGCTGTACGGCGTCGAACAGCTCCTTGGACACTAGAGCGGGCCAAGCTCCCTCCACACGCACCGGTTCCGCAGCATTTTTCCTCTTGGTGTTCCGGCCCCATACCACTGTGCCGGTGTAGGCCTCGTTTCTCAACAGGTAGCTTAGTCTACTCTTGTACCAACGCTTCCCATTGTTGGTGATGCCCTTATCGTTCAACTCCTTGCATATCTCTTTGAGACCGTTGCCCCTTAGGGAGCTTTGGAAGATCTCCTTCAACACTGGGGCGGTGGCCGGGTCCACCACCAAAGTGGGACGTTCCTTCACACCGTCCTTGACCTTGACACGCTTGTACCCAAAGGGTGCCCTGGAGCCGAGGAAGAAGCCCCTAGTTGCCGCCTCCCTCATACCCCTTGTGACTTCTTCGCCAAGATTTTCGCTGTAGAACTCGTCCACACTCTCGATGATGGCCTCTAGGAGCCTACCTGTGGGAGAGTCGTCGGCCTGCTCGGTGATGGACACCACCCGGATGCCCTTGCGTCGCAACATGGACTTGAAGGCGACGGCGTGTTCACGCTTTCTTGTGAAGCGTGAGAACTTCCAGACCAAGATTAGCTGAAAGGGAGCGTTGGGCTGGGACCCCTCTTCTATCATCTTGCAGAACTGGGGCCTATCGGCGATACGACCGCTCTCGGCCTCGTCCACGTACTCACGGGCGACGGAGTAACCGTTCTTCTTGGCGTAGTCACGCAAGGCTCTCATCTGGGCAGCGACGGACAGGTCCACGTCCTGCCTTTCGCTGGAGACCCTGGCGTACAGGGCTGCTGGAGTGGGTGGCTGTAGATGTTTCTTCATCTTGTGCTCCTTGAATCTCCTTGTTTGGCATGGCGAGTGCGGAATCTCTCGTACCGGATCTCCCTGAGCCACTCCCGCTCTTCCATGTAGTTGCGGAGGGCCTCTCGTATCAGCTCACTCATAGTGCGGCCCTCCTCGCGCATCACCTCCTGCACCCTTACCGCCATCGCAGGAGGCAGAGAGAAAGTAATGGTCCTGGTGTTCCTTTTGAGGAGCTTTTGGTTCATATCCTGTCTTACTCTCAATCATGGGCCAGCTGACGGGCTGTTGTGTAATGGGCGGAGAGATAATGTGCCTCTAGGGCGGGTGCGACGGCCCCAAAAGGGTGGTTGAAAATAGGACCACCCGCCACCTTCCATAGTGTTGATATGAACACTGTGGAAGGTAAAGAGGATGTACAGAGTGGAGATGTACGCGAGGGTGAGACGGGCTTGTATGGTAGAGGGGATGGGGATACGGGAAGCAGCGCGGGAGTTTGGGCTGCACCGGGACACGGTGAGGAAGATGCTCCAGTATTCAGTGCCACCTGGGTACAGACGGAGGAAGCCTGCCCGCAGGCCTAAGCTAGAGCCGTACGTGGGGGTGATAGACCAGCTACTGGAAGGGGACAGGGTAGCGCCGAAGAAGCAGCGGCACACGGCGAAGCGGATCTTTGAGAGGTTGAGGGAGGAGCACGGGTTCAGGGGCGGCTACACCATAGTGAAGGACTACGTGCGGGAGCGCCGGCTGAGGTTGAGGGAGATGTATGTGCCCTTGAGCCATCCGCCGGGCCATGCTCAGTGCGACTTCGGCCAGGCTAAGGCGGTGATAGGAGGGGTGGAGCGGAAGATCCACTACTTCGTGCTGGACCTCCCCCACAGCGACGGGCGTTTCGTGAAGGCCTATCCATCGGAGACCACGGAGGCCTTCTGTGACGGCCACGTATCTGCCTTCTCGTTCCTGGGAGGAGTACCGAGAAGCATCCCCTCCCTTCGCAGGGGCAGGCTCTGTACGACAACACCCATCTGGCGGTGGCGAAGATCCTGGGAGACGGTCGGCGGAAGCGTACGAGGGTGTTCAGCGAACTGGTATCCCACTATCTGTTTGAAGACCGGTTTGGCCGACCAGGCAAGGGGAACGACAAGGGTAAGGTGGAGGGGTTGGTGGGATATGCTCGTAGGAACTTCCTGGTGCCCATCCCTACCTATAGAAGCTTCGATGAACTGAACGCCCATTTGGAGGAGAAATGCCTGGAGCGAATGGAGAGACGGCTCAGGGGGCACAGGGAGACCATAGGGGAGCGGATGGCACGGGACGTTGATGTCTTACTGCCCCTGCCGTCCACACCCTACGATGCCAGCGACAAGCATACGACGCGAGTAAGCTCCCTCTCATTGGTGAGGTACCGCACCAACGACTACTCGGTGCCCGTGGCCTACGGACACAGGGATGTGCTGGTGCGCGGCTATGTGGGCGAGGTGGTGATAAGCTGCGGAGCCGATGTGATAGCTCGTCACCGGCGCTCCTACCAGCGGGACGACTACGTCTTCAACCCCATCCACTACCTCCCGCTCTTGGAGCAGAAGACGGGAGCATTGGACCAGGCGGCGCCCCTGGCGGGATGGGAGTTGCCTGAGGAGTTTGAGACCTTACGCCGGCTGCTTGAATCCCGTATGGGTAGACGGGGGAAGAGGGAGTACGTGCAGGTGCTCAGGCTGATGGAGAACTTCCGCAAGGAGGAGGTACACAAGGCTGTGGGGGACGCCCTGAAGCTGGGAGCCATCAGCTTCGACGCCACGAAGCACCTGCTCCTATCCAGGATAGAGGGTAGACCTCGTAGGCTGGACCTGACCCTCTATCCTCACCTACCCAGGGTCAGGGTGACCAAGACCTCCCCCAGGGACTACATGGCCCTTCTGGTAAGAGGTAGATCATGAGCGACAGATCCGCGGTACTGCTACAGCACCACCTGAAGGAGCTGAAGCTGCCCACCTTCCTCAGGGAGGACGCCAAGATGACGGCCCTGTGCGCCTCAGAGGGTGTGGACCATCCCGATTACCTGCTCAGACTGGCGGAGCTTGAACTCATAGACCGTCACCACCGCATGGTGGAACGTAGAATCAGGGGAGCCCGCTTCCCCGCAGTAAAGAGCCTGGACACCTTCGACTTCCTCGCCATCCCCTCGGTGAACAAGCAGCTTGTCATGCAACTGGCACGGTGTGAGTACGTGGACCTCAGAGAGAACGTCATCGCCATGGGCAACGGCGGCACCGGCAAGACCCACATGGCCCTGGGGCTGGGCCTGGCAGCCTGCCAGAGAGGTATCTCTGTGGGCTTCGCCACCGCCTCCGCCCTGGTACACCAGCTCATGGAGGCCAACGACGAACGGCGCCCGCTCAACCTCCAGAAGAAGCTCTCTCGATTTAAGCTCCTCATCACCACCAACCTCCCCTTCGACGAGTGGACCGAGGTCTTCGGCTCCGAGAGGCTAACCGGCGCTCTATTGGACCGACTCACCCACCACGTTCACATCCTCCAGATGAACGGCGAGAGCTATAGGCTCAGGCAGAGCAGGCAGATTAAAGCCTAGTACTTCTTCGGCCTTTCCCATCCACTAACCCCGATCCCAATGCTCCCCTAACCGCCTCCCCTAAGTCCATATCTGCTGACATTCTCCCAGAACACTCACACCAAGATGGTGCACTTTTCCGCCGCCGTTTGTTCTGATTTCGCGCCGCCCTTGATGTTGATGGTCAACGATAATGTGAACAGGGACAATTCTTCACGGTAGTCCTGTCTCGACCTAAACGACAACAAAATCCATTGTATTGAGTGAAACCTAGAGGTTGCTCACTTGGCCGTTCGGACTTCACGTCGTGGTCTTGACAGGGCAAAGATTGCGGGTGCAAGTGGGGTAGAGCCGGGCCTCTGCCAGTTGAATTATGAAAAGGCCAGTCCTGTAGGTTTGATGTGCTACCTTTGCAAACATTGCCCATTGGATACTAACTCACTACAGTAAACCAACTGACTAACTTTCGAGGGCAATCTGCGGGAGGAGCAATCAGCATGCCGGTAGACCGTGACCAAGAATACAGGAAATTGCGCTCCAGGGCAAATACCGAAAGCTGTATACTCTTCTGTACGCCCTCAGAGTAATTGAGTGGGGGATTTCCTTCGACGAGACCGAGTCGATCCTAGGGTTTGGCTTGCCACAATCCGCCCGACTCTACCGCCCGTGGTGGGCCAATCAGAGAAACGGTGAGGGGCACAGTCAATCTATGGCTTGGACGATGGCTGGATGGGAGACGGTGGAGGTGGACATAGAAGCCGAGGCCCTGGTTCTGCGGCGGAGGAAGCCCCACGACCATCGCAATATGTCTCTGGAAGAGCTGTGGCCTGTTTACGAGTCAGGAGCTTGGCCTAAAAGGCTGAGTCTGAGGCGAAAAGAGATCTACCCCTAGGCGATTTAGTCTCTTCTATCTTCATCGATACCAACGTTTTAGTTCAAACTTGGGTTCTTGAGGCTCCAGATCACGAAGCGAGCCGGGTGATGCTGGAGCAGGCCTTTGTCTCAGGTGAGCCGTTAAGGATTAGCCGAGAGGTCATAAGAGAGTATCTGTCGGTCGTCAATCGGCCACAGACGTGGCCGATTATCATGACCATCGAAGCGGCCCTTGGAGACGTGAACAGATTAATGGGCAGTTTCGAGATTCTTGAGGACGGTCCCTGGGTAACAGGGTCGCTAATTGTCCTTTGTCGCGAAGTTCCGCTGGGAGGTCGGGAGATACGTGATGCAAACTTCGCCGCAGCCATGCTGGTCCATGGTGAGCGAAGGTTGACGACTTTCAATATTGCCTACTTCCGACGCTACAGGAGTCGAATCGAGTTGTTGAGCATTTTGTAGGGTAGTAGTCGTCGAATTCGAGCTGGCAAAGGAAATTTATGGTCCCAGGAAGCATTAGGAACTAGAGTGAGAAACTCCGTGGATATGAGTGCTACTGGTCAGCCAGAGGGTATCCCTGATTGGTCCAAAAATGCGATGTATTCGCACAAACTTGAGGACCCGACGAATCCAATTATCCACAGATGGCCTCGACGCCTATAGAGTGGCTGTTCAACGAACCTTTGGCGACGACATTGACTACTGGGTAATTGTTGGTCCTCAAAATAAACGAGCCGTCATAGGCAATCCTGACCCATGCCACATCAGCACAACCTTTGTGGGGAGGCCCAACCTCACGACCAGAATGGTCACTAACCGCTTTATCCGTAAAGGCAACGCCTACTCCAGACGCTTGCCCTTATTCCTATACTCAGCAGCGATAGTGAATTGCTATCACGACTTCTGCCGTCCACACATGTCACTCCCACGTAGTACACCTCCAGCGATGGCCGCAGAGCTGACGGACCGAACCTACGACAACCTCTGGCTCAGTGAACTTGTAGAAGCTAGTCATCCTGAACCCAAGGCAGGCAATAAGCCAGGCCCATCTAGAGGATATTAACGCCGTCGCCGCGATATTCCCCATAACAGAATTCATTAGACACGTTGGCAGAAAGTCTTCAACGGCGATACAATAGTTAGTGAACATTGAGATGGTGTTGACAAATTTTGAGTTGACAAAGGTTGATTTAACCCTTTAGTCTTGCTGCCCATGGTGAACATCGATAGAAAGTGAGTCAATTCATGACTGAGCCTTTTGATGTCCATGCCGATAGTTTCAATATAAGAATAAGCGCTTGGGGCATTATTCTCGGCTTCAATTCCCGAAAATCTGGGCCGGCGGCGGTTGATGTAGATCAGCCTGAAGCAGAAGTAAGGGAAGGTCTTGGCACCGCAATAGAACAAGATGATGAATTTCATGGATCGATCCGTATGTCTATTGAACTCATGAAGGTTTTTCAGTTTGTGGTTTCACGGCAGATTCGAGCCTTTGAGGAGATGGAAAACGTAAAATATCCTGTTCCTGAAAGTACTTTGAATAGCCTGTCAATTTCTAAGGAAGAATGGGGGTCATTTTGGAGTTAATAAAGACTGAAGACAAATTTGAGTTTTCTAGTTCACCTGCTCATGTGAAAAAGAGCGCGTGGAGAGGAGAAGATCAGGCATCCTATAAGGTTTGGGTTGTTACTGGTCATTCTTCTTTTAGAAGCACACGTCTTTATTTGAGAGAGACAGCGCTCGAAGTTACAAGTGTTTGGGTTCCTCAGGAACGGTGCAAGTTGGACCAGTGGGAATTGATTCAAGGATTTATTGTCGAATATCACAGAGAATCAGGCGATGTTATTGCTGTTCCTAGACTGGAGACAGTTGACGAATATGGTATCGGTAAATCCGAAGAAGAAGCATTGGATGACTTGATTTCTTCACTGGCTGAATATCGGGAAGTTTTGGAGAAACACGAGGGTACGTGGGCTGAGAGGGAAACTTCCGAATTAGAGAGCCTTAGGGGTTTAATCAAACGCAGGGCCTAATACGTGGATTATCGCCAATTACGTAAAGCCCTCGTTTCCAAGCTGAAGGCTAATGAAGAAAGTCAGTCCCATCACGTGTTTTACGTACTGTGCTACGGAGATCGAAGTCGCCGGATAGCAAAGCTTTCCCACTCTTCAAAAGGACAAGCCCCGCAATTTATCCTATCGGATACGGCCAAACGATTGAAATTGAAGAATGCCGAACTTCTGGAATTTGTGAAATGCACGATAAGTCGAGAGACAGTCATTCGAACTTTATCTGAATCCGTATCTCAGACAACTTCCTCTGCTTAGTCCGTTAAATTCCTTTTACCGGTCCAATCCAGAATAGTAGTCTCCATACGCCACATCTTCCAGCCACCCCTTTTAGAGACCCTTGGAGTGCGCAACTCCCGCCGACGATTTTCTTGCGTCAACGGAGAAACTATGAATACTGAGTTGATCCATCAACTCGCGTAGCAATTCAAGAACATCCTTGTCTAAGTACCACCGAGACGCAAGACTACCGTGGCAGCCTTGTTTGAACTCAGATACTCCAGCACTTTCCACACCTATTGAATCACTCTAACGGTGTAAATCTGTTGTTGCTCAGCATAAGCGTAATCGACGGAGAGATAATGTGCCTCTAGGGCGGGGGCGACGGCCCCAAAAGGGCGGTTGAAAATAGGACCACCCGCCACCTTCCATAGTGTTGATAGGAACACGATGGAAGGTAAAGAGGATGTACAAAGTGGAGATGTACGCGAGGGTGAGGCGGGGTGAGCATGGCCGAGGGGATGGGGATACGGGAAGCATCGCGTGAGTTCGGGCTGCATCGGGACACGGTGAGGAAGATGCTCCAGTATTCAGTGCCGCCGGGGTACCGGCGACAACGTGCAGCCCAACGACCGAAGCTGGAGCCGTACACAGGGGTAATAGACCGGATACTGGAAGAGGACAAGGGAGTGCCGAAGAAGCAGCGACACACGGCGAAGCGGATTTCCGAGAGACTGAGAGCGGAGTACGGGTTCAGGGGTGGCTACACCATAGTGAAGGACTACGTGCGGGAGCGCCGGCTGAGGTTGAGGGAGATGTATGTACCGCTGGTGCATCCGACGGGTCATGCCCAGTGCGACTTTGGCCAGGCGAAGGCGGTGATAGGAGGGGTGGAGAGGAAGATCCACTACTTCGTGCTGGACCTGCCCCACAGCGACGGATGCTTCGTGAAGGCGTATCCGGCGGAGACCACGGAGGCCTTCTGCGATGGCCACGTGTCCGCCTTCACGTTTCTGGGAGGAGTACCACGGAGCATCCTGTACGACAACACCCGGCTGGCGGTGGCGAAGATCCTGGGAGACGGCTGGCGGAAGCGTACAAGGGTGTTCAGCGAACTGGTATCCCACTATCTGTTTGAAGACCGGTTTGGTCGACCGGGCAAGGGGAACGACAAGGGGAAGGTGGAGGGACTGGTGGGATATGCTCGTAGGAACTTCATGGTGCCCATCCCGAGCTATAGAAACTTCGATGAAGTGAATGCCCACCTGGAAGAGAAGTGCCTGGCACGGATGGAGAGGCGGCTCAGGGGACACAAGAAGACCATAGGAGAGCGGATGGTACGAGACCTGGATGTCCTTCTGCCCCTGCCGGCTACACCCTACGAGGCCTGTGACAAGCATACGACCCGTGTCAGCTCACTGTCATTGGTGAGGTACCGCACCAACGACTACTCGGTGCCCGTGGTCTACGGACACAGGGAGGTGCTGGTACGCGGATACGTGGACCGGGTGGCGATCAGCTGCGGGGCCGAGGTGATAGCCCGCCACCGGCGTTCCTATCAGCGGGACGACTACGTCTTCAACCCCATCCACTACTTGCCGCTCTTGGAGCAGAAGACGGGAGCCTTGGACCAGGCTGCGCCCCTGGCCGAGTGGGAGTTGCCTGAGGAGTTTGAGACCTTGCGCCGGCTGATGGAGTCTAGGATGGGGAGGCGAGGCAAGAGGGAGTACGTGCAGGTGCTCCGGCTGATGGAGAACTTCCGCAAGGAGGAGGTGCACAAGGCTGTGGGGGACGCCCTTGATCTGGGAGCCATCAGCTTCGACGCCACGAAGCACCTGCTCCTGTCCAGGATAGAGGGCCGTCCTCGTAGGCTGGACCTGACCCTCTACCCCCACCTGCCCAGGGTCAGTGTGACCAAGACCCGTGCTCGTGACTACATGGCCCTTCTGGCCGGAGGGAGATCATGAGCGACAGATCCACGGTACTGCTACAGCACCACCTGAAGGAGCTGAAGTTGCCCACTTTCCTAAGGGAGTACGACAAGATGGCGGCCCTGTGCGCCTCAGAGGGTGTGGACCATCCTGACTACCTGCTCAGGCTGTCGGAGCTGGAACTCATAGACCGCCATCACCGCATGGTGGAGCGGAGGATCAGGGCGGCCCGCTTCCCCACCGTAAAGAGCCTCGACACCTTCGACTTCCTCGCCATCCCCTCGGTGAACAAGCAGCTTGTCATGCAGCTGGCCCGCTGTGAGTACGTGGGCCTCAGAGAGAACGTCATCGCCATGGGCAACAGCGGTACCGGCAAGACCCACGTGGCCCTGGGGCTAGGCCTTTCCGCCTGTCAGAGAGGAATCTCCGTGGGCTTCGCCACCGCATCCTCCCTGGTTCACCAGCTCATGGAGGCCAACGACGAACGGCGTCTCCTCAACCTCCAGAAGAAGCTCTCCCGCTTCAAGCTCCTCATCATCGACGAACTCGGCTTCGTTCCCCTCTCCAAGACCGGAGCTGAACTCCTCTTTGAGATCATAAGCCAACGCTACGAGAGAGGGTCCATCTTCGTCACCACCAATCTCCCCTTCGACGAGTGGACTGATGTCTTCGGCTCTGAGAGACTCACCGGCGCCCTGCTGAACCGGCTCACCCACCACGTTCACATCCTACAGATGAACGGCGAGAGCTATCGCTTCAAACAGAGCAGGCAGACTAAAGCCTAGTAATTCTTCGGCCTTTCCCACCCACCGATCCCGTCACAACCACTCCCCCTACCGGCTCCCCGCCTATCCCTTTACCTGCTGACATTCCCCCTGAACACTTACACCCTGGTGGTCCACTTTTCCGCCGCCCTCTGTCCTAACTTGTCTCCGCCCTTGACATGTCTTCCGTCAGTAGGTGCCATCCTTGACGATCAGCAATTGCGAGAGCAAATGAATCCACCAGGCTCAGGGCCGGTCGCTCGGACTGGTAGGCGATGGCCGTTTCCACGCCTTCGGCATCCAGTGATTCCACCCTCAGTCCAAAGCCGAGGAGGTCCTGTCGGGTGTACGCACCTAGGTCAGTCAGCTCCTCATGAAAGAGCAGATCCGGCACCGCGAACTGAAACTCAAGCTGGAACATCCTATCCAGCAGCTCTCGCTTTGAGAATTCGATTAGGATGGAGCTGTCGCTGACGAGGACCTTCATCCATACCCCTACGCCGCCGAGCCAGCCATGATGCCTTCGATCTCGCTGACTCTCAGTCTGAGCAACTCCGCAGCCTTAGATTCCGAAATCTCACTTTCTGCCAGGGCTCTCAAGCACAGGCGGCGAAATCGCGTGGGGATCTCCTCTCGTTCGAGAGGACATGGCTCATCGGTCCTCCAACTGCTTCCAATGCCGCTGAATATGTCCTGCAACGTGGATTGCGTGATGATGCCCAGCTCACGCATTCGGACGACCAGAGACGCTGCACTGATGCCGAACATGAGCTTGATCTCGACAAGCTCAGCGAAGCCGAAGTTCAGGCGTCGCCGTCCCACTTCCCGTACCAGCTCTTCCTCGGGTGCAAGGAAGGCACCGGCAAAGCGATTGCAGGCTTTCTCTTCCGGGACATCAGATGGGATGCTCAGGACCAAGTGCCCCAATTCGTGGGCAATGGTGAACCGTTGACGTTCGAGAGACTTGGCCGTGGAGCAGACCACAACTGGCACGTCGGCTCCACCCAATCTGCGGACGCGAGAACTTAGGCCATCCACCGATCCGGGTAAGCTAAACTTGAACACCTTGATGCCGCGCTCCTCTAACAGCGCGGTAATGTCCGGAATCGGCCCCCCACCAAGATTCCAAGCGACCCGAATCGAAGTGGCTGCCCACTCCGCATCCTCCACGGCGTTGATTCGGTAGGGCGCTCCGTCCGGCTCTTCCCGCTCTGCGGTGTCGATCCCCAGGACCTCCTCCACCTGCAGATAGCGGTCCACATGATCGAGGACCTCTCCCTCCACCGCCGCGCGTTCCCGGGCCCTGGTAGAAGCCAGCTTCCTGAACTCAACCGACTCCAACGAGACCCTTGAAGGGGTCAAGAGGTGACTCAACGGCACCTCTAGGGCTCCGGCCAGGGCGATAGCCACGGCTGAGCTCGGCACCATCTCTCCTCGTTCGTACTTGCCGATTGCCTGAGCCGACACGATGCCTCCCATGCCTGAAGACAATGCCCGCAGCGACAGGCCACTGCGTTTTCTGGCGAGCTTGAGACGTTCGCTTAACATGGGGCCCCTCCTTTCGGTTTACATTGTATGCTACAATGTGCTCAAATGTAAACCACAACACAAGTGTCGTGGAGACCAAGCCCGACTAGGTCGGCGCGCCTTGGCCCAGCAGGACGCTGACCGAGTCATTAGAAGAGGAGCGATACGAGATGAACCGTGACCGTACAGTGGCTCTGTGGCGTAGTCGATTCGTCGGCTGCAGAGGCCAATGCCGTGGCCATGGGGTTCGGCTGTTCACTCAACGACCACCTGTTATGGAACAACCGATGATAGGAGGGGTACTCCCCGCATCGTTGATTAGCGCAGGGAATACCCCGTCATCGACATCGAAGGTTTCCCCGAACACCGCTTTTTCGGAGCTCCGGCGTGTCTGAGGGGACCAACAAAGGGCGTCTGATCGTCTTCGAGGGACCTGATGGCGTCGGAAAGTCCACACTTTCCCTTGCCCTCGCCAATAGGCTCAGGGAAATGGGTCTCATGTGCCAGCACTTGTCCTTTCCGGGGAAGGAGGAGGGAACCGTCGGCCGCCTGGTCTATGACGTCCACCACAACCCGGTTCAGTACGGCGTAGAAAAGATCACGGCCGCCAGCCTGCAAGCCCTACACATCGCCGCACATCTGGATGCGATTGAGCAGCGTGTCTTGCCTGACCTCAGTGAGGGTCGTTGGGTAATCCTTGATCGGTTCTGGTGGTCCACCTGGGTCTACGGACATGTCGCTGGAATCGAGAGGACGACTCTAGACGCCTTGATCCAGGTGGAGCGTCTCCATTGGAAGGGTGTTCAGCCCGATGCTGTCTTCTTGATAGACCGATCCAACGACTCCTTCGACAGCGACAACCGGGTTCAACTCCGGGAAAGCTACCAGGTCCTCTACGGAAGCGAGAAGACCCGGTACCCGGTACATCAGATTCAGAACGACAAGCCAGTCGACGAGTCTGTGAGTCGCGTGCTTGGTGCACTTCGAGGCCTCATGCCCGATGCTGTGGACAGGAACTTGCCGGACCAGAACAACCTGACGTGGGCCCAGAGCGGACAGTTGTCTCTTCTGACGCATGACGGAAAACCCCCGTCAGGGTTCACCAAGCTGGACGGTGCCCGTCCGACAGTTGTCTACGACAGCCTCTGGCAGTTCGCGGCTGAGCGGCAGGAGGTGTTCTTCCGGAAGCTGGAAGGATGCGCCGCTCCGTGGACAGACGATCCCATCATCGCCCGGCACAAGTTCACCAATGCCTATAGAGCATCAGACCGCGTAAGCCAGTTCCTCATCAAGCATGTTGTCTATGAGGGCGAACAGAGTCCGGAGGAGGTGTTCTTTCGCACGATCCTCTTCAAGCTCTTCAACAAGATCGAAACTTGGGAGATGTTGCAAGACCGGCTATCGACGATTGGCTATACCGAATACTCCTTCCAGACATACGACCAGATCCTTACCGAGGCTCAGGCATCCGGCGCAAGAATCTACTCGGGGGCGTACATGATGCCGTCGGGCAGGAGCTCGTTCGGGCATACGCAGAAACATCGCAACCACCTCTTGCTGCTGGAACGGATGATGGAGGATGAGGTACCACTAAGGGTCGCCGGCGCGTCCAGCATGGAAGAGGCATTCAAGATTCTCAGGTCGTATCCGACAATCGGCGACTTCCTGGCCTATCAGTTCGTGACGGATCTCAACTATGGCAATCTCACTGACTTCTCCGAAATGGAGTTTGTAGTTCCGGGACCCGGAGCGCTGGATGGCATCCGCAAGTGCTTCAGCGACCTTGGTGGTCTAACCGAGGCAGACGCCATAAAGGCGGTCACGGAGAGACAAGAGCAGGAATTCGAGAGACTGGGCATAAGATTCCGATCCCTGGCAGGGCGACAGCTGCAGCTGATCGACTGCCAGAATCTCTTCTGCGAGGTATCCAAGTATGCCCGAGTGAAGCATCCAGATATCAGAGGGGTCAGCGACCGCAAGCGAATCAAGGAGATCTACCGCCCTTCCAACACGCCTATTGCTTACTGGTACCCACCCAAGTGGGGCATCAATCATCTGTTTCCTTCTGAAGGAGGGTCGGCATGATCTCCCTTTTTCAGGGTGCAACTGCCGATGAAGTGTGGCAGCAGGTGGCCCAGGCGTTTCGACAGTCGAACAGAGTCGCTACTCAGAACGGTAGAGGTGGGCCGACCAGGGAAATCCTTCATGCTGCCATCTCGATCGAAGACCCGCGGCAGCGTTGGGCAGTGTCGAGACGGCCAGCCCTGAACCCAGCGTTGGCTCTTGCCGAGGTCGTGTGGATCATGACCGGGCGCAGAGACCTGGCATTCTTGGAATTCTGGAGCAAGGAGTACAGAAAGTTCGCAGGGGACGGGCCAGAGCTACACGGGGCATACGGCTATCGCATACGCCGCCATCTCTCTATAGACCAGTTGGAGCGAGCCTTCCGAGTCCTATCAAGCGAACCCGACACCAGGCAAGTTGTCCTTCAAATCTGGAACTCCGAGGCCGACATGCCGAACCCTGATGGGACGCCGGTCAATGACGATATCCCGTGCAACGTCATGTCGGTGCCCAAGGTCCGCGACGGTAGGCTTGAGTGGCTGCAGGTGATCCGGAGCAATGACGTGTTTCGTGGCCTGCCGTACAACCTAGTTCAGTTCACCAGCCTACAGGAGATATTGGCTGGATGGTTGAACATCGAGTGTGGTACGTACAACCAGGTTAGCGACAGCCTGCATGTCTACGAGCGGAACGCGGAAAGCGTACTGGCCTCATTCCCTCTGCCCGACGTTGCCTTCAACACAGACAATCTGGCGCTTCCTAAAGATGAGTCGGACCGAATTTTCAGAGAACTCGAAGGCCGCATTGAGCAGCTGATAGACCCAGACCTACGGCCAGGCGAGCTCAAGAGGCTGGCATCCTGGGAGTCAGCTCCTCAAGCCTACCAGAACATCATGACGATCCTTGCCGCTGAGACACTTCGACGCCAGGGCGATACAGAATCGGCTATCGAGGCCATGTCCGCTTGTGCTAACCCTGCATATCAGCAACTCTGGGCGCAATGGGTCGCACGGACATCTGGACGGAATGACGCAGTCAAGTCATCCTCTGGGGTCGGAGTCGGACTGAAGAGCCACTGAGGGGAGATTGTGCGATGAGCCAACGGATCAAGATCACAGAGCTGTTCGCCAAGTTTCAGTTGGGAAAGGTAAAGCTGGGTCCTAGTTGGGCCAACGCCGAGATCGCGCTTGACACAAGTGACAGCGACGCCGCTTGGGAGCTCTATGTCGAGATGCTGACCAGGGTAGTCACGCAGCCTCTCCCCGTTGAAACAGGGGACGAAGAGACGGCCCTCGACAGTGTCTATTCTCTGTTCCCCATCACCCGTGAGGTCTTACGTCGACATGGGAGACGGGCTATCAACTTCACAAAGATTGCTGTCCCTGTCTTGAACCAGGTTGTTCGGCCCTTTACAGCAAAGTGGCACGGCAAGCGTTTGGCCGGAGACTTCGCAGACGAGGACATACGCAACGAGTTCCGCCATGAGCTGGCGATCTTGCAAGATGACCTGCGCAACTACAATCGGATGCTGGCAGGCATAGCTGGCGTCGAAGATCTTACCGACCTGGAGAACGACCCGGGGGCGGAATGATGGCGAGAAGGCGCCGACACAACGTATTCGTGAGCTACTACCACGATCAGGACCAGCGGGACAAAGAGAGATTTATTCGTATGATGGGCGATAACATCATTGACCGGTCTGTCAACATCGGCGATATACTCGGTCCGAACCCACCAACTGAAGCGACACTTCAGCAGATTCGGGAAGAGTTCATTGCTCAGGTGTCAGTTACGGTTGTATTGATAGGACGCTGCACCTGGCAGCGCAAATACGTTGACTGGGAGATCGGAGCCTCTCTTATGGACACTCAGACTAATCCTCGATGCGGACTGTTGGCCATCCTGCTGCCCGGTCATCCGGACTTCGGGAGAACCTCCTATCGCAGCCAACTGATTCCACCGAGATTGGCGGACAACTGCGACGGAGATGACCCGTTTGCATCGATCCACGACTGGTCAGGTGATCCAAATGTGGTACGAAGCTTGATTCACGACGCATTCCTAAGACGAAAGCGACAACCCGATCCCGACAATAGCCGGCTTTCATTTGGAAGAAACTGGAACGGCAACTGTATGGAAGGTTGGCAGCGGTAGCCCACTCTTTACACTACGATCCGACAAGAAGAGGCAAGAAAGGGGTTAGGAATCATGAGCGACGACATACGCAACGTCTTCATCAGTCACATACACGAGGATGATGAAGGTGTAGCGAAGATCAAGGGAATTGCTGAAAAGCAAGGAATCACGGTCCGAAACGGTTCGGTCACCGCGGACAGGCCAAATTCAGCAACTAACGAGGACTACATCAAATACCAGATTCTGGCGCCACGAATCAGATGGTCGAGCGTGCTCGTCGTGTACATTTCGCCAGACACCAAGCATAGTTGGTGGGTGGATTGGGAAATCGAATACGCCCACAGCCACGGCAAGAGGGTTATTGGGGTATGGGAATGGGGAGCGAAGGAGTGCGGGGTACCGGAAGCCCTCAAGCGCCATGGTGACGCCGTCGTTGGATGGAACGGAGAGAGCATCGCAGACGCGATCGATGGCGCTTCCGATGAGTGGCGGCAGCCAGATGGGTCTGCTTGGGACTACCGTGCCATCAAACGCTATGCCTGCCGATAAGATGCCATGCCTGCCAGACTGTATTCATACATTGTGGCAAGGGACTACGGATTCGCTCCGAATCCGTTCTATGGCTTCTGCACGTTGGCGACATGTAAGCCCCAGATACGCAAAAAAGCTGAGATAGGAGACTGGATCATAGGCACCGGCTCAAAGTCGAAAGGCAGAGACGGGCGCCTTGTCTACGCCATGAGGGTCACCGAGGCCATGTCGTTCGACGAATACTGGGCTGATAGTCGCTTCTACCGCAAACGGCCTGACATGCACGCCAGTATGAAGAAAGCCTTCGGCGACAACATTTACTACCGCGACAACGATACAAGCCCATGGCGCCAACTGGATTCGCACCACAGCTACGACGACGGCACGCAGAATGACAGGAACGTCCGAAACGACACCCAGGTCAACCGAGTGCTCGTGAGCAACGATTTCATCTACTGGGGCGGCAACGGTCCCACTGTACCCACTTTCTGGGGAGAAACTGTCTGTCACAGCACGCAAGGACATAGATGCAGCTTTCCCAGCGAGGTGGTTGAGGACTTCGTTGCCTGGCTTCGTACCTTCGACGAGAGCGGCTACTGCGGCATCCCGTTAGAATGGTGAGTTAACTTGACGACGTTCGGGCGCACGCCATCAAGGCAGCCGGGAAAGATCTAAGTGGCGGACTCCGGAGCGGACGGCGCACAAAAACCTTGTTCCGCTTTTTCTCCGAAGAGCTCATCGTAGTCCTTCAAGGAATTCAGACCCATAACGAAATGCAACCCCGGCGAGTCTCTCATCCTCGATGACGCTTGCGACTTCAGCCGCTTGACAGCCTTCTTGCTTTCGTTGTCCAGAACGACCTGACGCAGCGCAGACAGATCATCTCCCACCACAAAATGCGCGCTGTCGCTTGGTCCATTGCTGCAGGAGGCGAACACTGTAACTGTTAGAGCCCATCCTTCTATAGCTGGCAGTTCATACAGCCGATGCTCTTGTGGACTGAGCGTAACAAGATGGTCCTGAAATGCGTTGTACCTCTCATGGAACCTCGACCTAACCGGTCGCCCTTCTCTCCATTCCTCTATGTCAGCGACAACCCGAACATTCAATGCCGGTAGGAGCCCGACGTTCTGAACGTAAAGGCCATGATACTCCCGATCATCCTCCTCTACTAACTCAATGTACACAACGACCTTCGGCGTATTGCGGTCCCTTTGTACCCTGTACACCGAATAGGCGATGACACCGTTTGCAACGGCCAACACCAACAGTGCGGCAAATTGAACGACATCTACTGCCAAATCTAGTGACATCATTGTGCCTTCGTTTCAGGAGCAGGCTGCACCATTGTGGCCGGGAGGGCGGACGAACACAATCCGCTACAATTCCCTCACCCGTTTCTTCTGGCGGGAAAGTTACGCCGCAACTCGGACACGTACCGGCGGCCGAGGCCGTCCCCGTTTTCTGCCAGCCAGTCGCCCAGCCTCGTCGTGCCGGTCGGGGGTTCCCCGGATGTCAGCAGCCCATCCATGAGACCGACAACCTCGTCATGGGTAAGCGCCATGTCACGCATCAGCAGGCCCACCAGCCCGGTCAAGGCGAGACCCACGCGGGGAGGCGTGTGTAGGAACCACCTTCGGACGCCCATTGAGGAGGCCAGCAGGCGAAGCAACTCTTCAAAGGAGAAGGTGTCCGGCCCGGCAGCGTCGGCCACGGAGTTCTCGCTCAGAGAGCCGGCCTCCACCGCCTGGGCCGCAAGGTCTTCGACGTAGACGGGCTGGACCGGATAGTCGCCGTTCCCGTAGACGGGGAAGACGGGAAAGCGCCGTAGCGCCCAGGCCATATTGTTGAGCAGCAGGTCGCCTACCCCGAAGACCAAAGTCGGCCTGATGATGGCGTAGGGGATTCCGAGGCCCTTCAGCATATCCTCCACCTGTGCCTTGCCTCTGAAATAGGGGAGGCCTGACTCTGAGAAGGGGTTGGTCACCGAGAAGTGGACTATCCTGCCGACGCCCGCCCTTTTGGCGGCCTCGAACAGCGTCCTTGTGTTCTCGACTGCCAGGTCGAAAGTTATCCGGCCGTGGGCGTACCGCACCCAGTAGGTGTTGTAGAAGACGCCCGCTCCCTGCATCGAGCGGATCAGCCCATCGGGGTCGGAGAAGTTCAGAGGGCCCACCTCCACCCTGCCACCGAAGGGGTCCTCCGCATCCGGGCTGCGGGTAAGTGTTCTGACGCGGACGCCTTGGTCAAGCAGACGCCGGGTGACGTACCTGCCCGTATAGCTGAAGGCGCCGGTGACGACGGCCGAATCGGAGTGGGGCATGTTATCTGGCCCCCTTTCCATAGCTTCTCTCTTTTCCAAAAATAGACAACAATGACTCGGCTACTCCTGGGCGGTGTACTTGAATGGTACCGGGTAAGGTCAATCTGACGGTCGAGAGTCCGTCTCTTCTACCCGCGACTCCCCCTTGGGCATCCGGTAGCCGACGCGGAGCTGGGTGAAGATGTAGGTGGGGTTCACGGCGCCGTCGCCCAGCTTGCGACGGATGCTGCTTATGGTGGTCCGCATGGGGCGAATGTCGGCGTCGGCGTCGAGCCCCCATACCCGGCGCAGCAGAGTCTCATAGGTCAGCACACGTCCGGCGTTGGTCGAGAGCTCAGCCAGCGTCCCGTACTCCTTGGCGGTCAGCTCCACCGGGCGACCGGCGAGGGTCACCCGGCGCTCGTCATAGTCGATGGTCAGATCGCCTAAGACATAGGGCTCCGACGGCTTGGGGACCTCGCGCCTGCGCAGAGCGGCCCTGATCCTGGCTAACAGCTCCGTCGGCGAGAAGGGCTTGACCACGTAGTCGGCGGCCCCCATGTCGAAGGCCCTGGCGACGAGCTTGTCCTGGCCGTAGGCGGACAGGAAGATGACCGGTACGTCTCTCGTCTCGGCGATGTCCTTCATCAGGTCGATCCCGTCGGTCCCCGGCAGCACCAGGTCCAGCAGGACCAGGTCGGGCTTATACTCCTCCACGAGACGCAGCGCCTCCGCCGGGTCGGCGGTCACCATCGGTTCGTATCCCGACCTCATGAGGGTGTCGCGGACGTACCTGAGCGCCTGGGGGTCGTCGTCCACAGCCAGGATGCGCAGGTGTTCCGCGCGCCGCGGAGCGCGGGACGAGGGCCGACCGGGGGCGGCCGGGGAGACGTACCCGGCCTGCTCCACCGTCGGAAGGGTGAAGGTGAACCGCGCGCCCAGGCCCGGCCCGTCGCTCTCGGCCCAGATGCGGCCCCCGAGCGCTTCAACTATTCCCTTGCAGATGGCAAGGCCCAGGCCCGTGTCGCCCCCCTGTTCCTGGGACTCTATCCGGGAGAACTTGCGGAACAGGTGCGGCAGGCTCTCGGCGGGGATGCCTCTGCCCTGGTCGGAAACCGACACCGCGACGTGGACCCCCTCCCCCACGGCGATCACCCGTATGATGGACGACTCAGCCGAGTGCCTGGCCGCGTTGATCAGCAGGTTGCCCAGCACCTGCACCATGCGCAGCCTGTCGGCCATGACCCAGGGCAGGTCCGGCGCAAGGTCGATCTCGATGTTGTGCTTGCCCCCGCCGCTGCGGAAGCCGTTGCGGGCCTCGCTAATCAGTATGCCCACGTCGGTCGGTTCAGGTGAGACCGCAAGCGTGCCAGTCTCGATGCGGGCCACGTCCAGCAGGTCGCTTATCAGCACGTGCATCCGGTTGACCTGCGCGTCGATGATCTGGTGAAACTGCCTCATCTCGGCGGGGTTCAGCGGAGAGGGAGGGTCCAGCAGCGTGGTGATAGATCCCTTGACCGAGGTGAGCGGAGTGCGCAGCTCATGGCTCACCATGGCCAGGAACTCAGCTCGCAGCCGCTCAAGCTCTTCCAACGCCGTCATGTCCTGAATGGTCACGACGCAGGACTCGACCTCCCCGTTCTCCGACCGGATGGGAGTGGCGTTCACCAAGGTGGTGACGCTACGCCCGTTGGGGACCTCGATGACGATCTCCTCGGCCCGCACCGTATCCCCTTCGATCAGCTCCTTAGCAATGTCGAACGGAGAGATCTTCCGTCCGTCGGCCCGCCGATAAGACAGAACCTCCAGCAACTGCTCCGAGGATTGGTCGGGGTCGCGCAGGCTGTCGACGATTCGCACCGCCTCCCGGTTGAGCGACACCGGCGCCCCAGTCCTGGCGTCGAAGACCGCCACACCCACCGGAGAGGTGCTGATCAGCGTCTCCAGGTCGTTCCTGGCCCGCTGTTCCTCCCGGTACCGGCGGGCGTTGGCGATGACCATCGCCGCCTGGGACGCGAACAGCACCAGCGTCTCCTCGTCCTCCTGGGTATATTCACTTTCCTTCTCGTCAAGGTAGATGGTGCCCAAGTGCTCGCCCTGGTGGCGGATTGGAGCAGCCAGAAAGGACAGGAGGGAACTCGCCGTCATGGCCGGGGGGAACTCGGGAAGACCTAGCGTCCGGGCGTGGGTGTGGAAGTCCCGCAGTCGCAGCGGTTTCTGGTTACTGCCAACGTAATCAAAGAACCTGACCCGGTCCGGCTCGGCCCATAGCTTCCGTCCCTGCTCGGGGGTCATGCCGGAGCCGAAGAATTCCCGCATTCGCCCGGCATCGTCGAGGAGGATGAACACGCCGTAGCGCGACCTGGTCAGGTCACGGGCGGAGTCCAGGACCCCCTGGAGCACCGTGTCGAAGTCCAGGGATTCGCTGATGCGCAGGCTGGCCTCGCTCAGCCTGGACAGCCGGTCTCTCAGGGACTGTATCACCAGGTCTCGTTCATCATCTCGGTTCATTTCTACGCCTCTATCGGGCTGTGGAAGACCCTACTCTCCAACCACGTGCAGCGGCTGGATGTGGATTCCGAATTTGACGCTGCCGGACAATTATACCAGCTCCGGCCCGAAACTCATACCAACTTAATACCAATTGGCCAAAAACCTCACGTTCATCTTACATGCCCCCCTGTATAGTGCATTGGACTGACCCATCGACGACAGGGAGGCATTCACATGGCGCTCGGCAGACCGGTCCATGCACCGGAGACGGCGGACGGAACGACGACCAACGAGATGGGGGTGGTGTCTGTCTACCGGGTCAAGGCGCGGACAAACACGCCCACCGGCATGCGCCCGAGCTCACCCAACCGAAGGCAGCAGTCGGAGGCCAACTGTGCCCAAGGCTAGTCCGTCTCTCGGAAGTCGGTCCGGGGCCGTGGGCGTGGGGGAGCCTGTCGTTTGGGACCGGTTGTACCGGAAACCTGACCGAGTAAACGGAGGAATCTGTTGAGCATGTCGAACCTGGTGAAGCGAATGGCCCTCCGCCGAGCGCAAGCGGCCCTGCCGTGGATCCCGCGGGCATTCCCGCCCCACGCTGAGCGACGGGCCGTTCCCCCGGCGCGCCGCGCCCCATTCCGGCGCGCCGCCAGGTTTGCCCTGCTGGCGCTGGCGCTGGGCGGCGTGCTCCTCTGGTCAACGCCGGCGTCAACGCCGGCGGAGGCGCAAACCGCGCGCATCCTCGTCAGCAACGTCGCGATAACGACCGGTGATGACGACGTCGACCTCGGCGGCAACGACCATGCGCAGTTGTTCACAACGGGCGCCAACACGGGCGCCACGGCTGGCTGGGTGCTGACCAGCCTGATCGTCGTCTCCGAGGACACCGCGGGCGACGACTTCGATGTCGAGATCTGCGAGGCGGACGACACGACCGAGTTTCCAACCTCGACCTGCACGGAGCTGGACGGGCCGGGGAGCTTCGCGGCCGGGAACCTGGAGTTCACGCACCGGGGCCTTCACCTCAATGCGAACGCCAACTACCTGGCGGTGTTCAAGCAGATCGACACCGAGGACGTCAAGCTCGACTCCACCACCTCCGGAGGAGAAGATGCGACCGGCCTCACGGGCTGGAGCATCAAGAACAAGTTCGACTTGAAGAGCAGCGGCGCCTGGCAGCAGAAGAGCGGGGGCAACGAGGCGATCCAGATCACCGTCAAGGGCTTTGAAACGCCCGCGAACCAGGACGCCACCGGCCCGCCGATCATCTTCCCTTCCGCGGAAGGCGCCCCCATCCTGTTTGCCGAGGCTTCGGACATTCGCGACGGGAACGGGCTCCCCCTTACAGATGACAGTGGCGCGGGGGGACTCATCGAGTTTGTCTACTCCTACCAGTGGCTCCGGGTCGACGGCGTGACCGCGACCAATATCGGCGTCGACTCACCCAGCTACCGGCTCGTCGACGCCGATATCGGCAAGCTGATCAAGGTGGAAGTCTCGTTCACGGACCTGCACAACTATTCGGAGACGGTGACCAGCCTGCCGTTCGGCCCGGTCCTCAGACCGGCCGCCGACCCGTCCCTGTCCCCAGCGACGCTGGTCAGCAACACCGGCCAGACGAACTCGGCCACGGCGAATATCACCATGCAGTACGCCCAGGGGTTCACGCTGGGCGATCACGGCCAGGGCTACGAACTCTCCAGCGTATCGATCGAGCTGGCCGCGGTCCCGGCCGATCTGACCGTCTCGCTCTGGATCGCCGATCACGCCGACAGAGGTTCGACCCTGGAAAGCAAGCTGTACGACTTCAAGAATCCGGCCACGTTGACCGTCGGCCTGAACAGGTTCACGGCTCCGGCGGGCGTGCTCCTGCACCAGAACGTCCATTACGCCATCGTGCTGTCGGGGTTCACGTCGCTGTCGATCAAGGAGACGACATCCGACGCTGAGGACGCCGGCGGCGAGCCGGGCGCCGAGCTCGGAGACAAAGCGCGTGTACGAGATCTGGGTGAGACTGGACGCTGGGGTTCTACCCGCGAGCGCGCAAGTAGTGCCAGCGATCGCGAAACCGGCGTCGCCCCGAACACGGAGACTCCGGTGCTGCGCCTGGCGATCAAGGGCTCGAAGCGCTCGAGCGGCATCCTGGCTTCGACCTACGCGCAAACCGCGTCGGGCGACCAGGAAATCATCTCGGTTGGCGACGTGTGCTGTATCAGCGTGGTTGTCGGATCAGCGGACCGCTACCTCATCCGCGGTTTCTCCTGGACCTCGGACGACACAACAGCACTCGGCGCCGGCGTGACCCACCCGTGGCACCTGATCGAAGGCTCGACCAAGCTGTTCAAGCTAAGCCTGACACGCAACATAGCAGGCGTGCCTGAATACTCGGCTCCGCAAGGCGCAACCGTGGAAGGAGGGAGCACGAAGACATACGCCCTCTCGATCGATTGGGGTGCCTATGGTCATATAGGAAGTGGCTCGAGAACGGGCCACATCTTAGTCCGCGTATTTGGAACCCAATCCACGAACTTCGACACGCCGTCGGCGCCGGGCGTCACCTTCTCAGCACGTGGGGATGTTGCTATCCCCCAACTGCTGGCGGCCGTCCTCGGCGAGCCGCTCCACGCGATGGTGCAGAACCTGGGCCAGACCGACAACAGCTTCTTGACCGTCGGCACTGCTACTCAAGTGGTGACGCAGGGCTTCACGACCAGTCCCAACGCGGCCGGCTACGAGCTGCAGGGCATCGGCGTCAACATCGAAGGCTCCGACAACGCGAGCAACATCGCCCAGCTGCCTGACGATGCGGCATCCGTGTCGGTGGCGGTGTACAGCGCCGCTGCGGACGGCAAACCGGACGCCAAGCTGTTCGACCTCGTCAGTCCGACCGAATACGCGCCGGCCTCCCTGAGCTTCTTCGAAGCGCCCGCCGGCACGACGCTGGCGGCCAACACCTCATACGTGGTGGTCTGGAGCCGTCTCGGCGGTACCACCTCGCACCGGTTGCGGCAGACCTTGAGCAACGGCGAGGACTCGGGCGCGCTGACCGGCTTCAGCATCGCGAACACGTTCTATCGGGGCGCAAACCTTGCCAACCTGGCCGTGGATTCCGGCGGCAATGCGTTGGAGATCGCGGTGTACGGCAATGCCATCACTCCACGGAAACGCGTCACCGGCTTCGACCTCCACAACTCCAACTCGGCAGCCAAGGGCATCTGGGGCAACGACGACACATTCTGGGTCGCCAACGACGGCACCGGCACCGTCGCCGGCGACAAGCTCTATGCCTACAATCGTTCCGACGGGTCGCGCGATACCGGCAGTGATTTCGACAACCTGAACACTGCCGGCAACAACGCCGCGCGCGGAATCTGTTCGGATGGAACCACCATGTTCGTCGCCGACAGCGGCGACAACAAGGTCTACGCCTACAAGATGTCCGATACGACCCGGGACTCCAGCAAGGACGTCACCCTGGACGCCGACAACGGTAGCGCCCATGGCCTGTCGTGCGACAGCACCCACCTCTGGGTGGCGAACGACACCAATAACCACCTCATCAGCAAAATCTTCGTCTATCTGCGCTCCGACGGAAGCCATGCCTCCACCTTGGACATCGGCGCCGGCACGCTGAGTCCGAGCAACACCGACGGCACCATCAACAACCACCGCCCGAGCGGCATGTGGTCCAACGGCACGACGCTCTTCGTTGCAGACCACGTGGACGAGAAGATCTACGCCTACCAGCTGGCCGACCGGACCCGGGACGACGCCAAGAACCTCTCCCTGGACACCGACAACGAGGACCCGGAGGGCCTCTGGTTCGACGGCCGCGTGCTCTGGGTGGTCGACTCCACTGACGACCAGCTCTACGCCTACGACCTGCCGGGCGCGCAGCCGGGCAACACCGCCGCGGCCGGCGTCCCGACTCTCGATGCCACTGCTCAGCAGGACATCGAACTGACGTCCGATATCTCGGGGATCACGGACTCCACCGACGGACTCGACAACGTCTTGTACCTCTACCAGTGGATCCGGGTGGACGGCGCCGACGAGACCGAGCTTGCCGGCGAGACCGGCCCGAGCTACACCCCGACCGCCGACGACGTCGGCAAGAACATCAAGGTCCGAGTCATCTTCGACGACGACGCCGGCAACCAGGAGTACCCCAGCTACAGCAGCGAGGTTGGCCCGGTCCTGGGCCCGCCCCCGACCGTCTCGTCGGTCGAGTTCACCTCCAACCCCGGCGCCGACAACACCTACGCCATCGACAACATTGTCGAGACGACGGTGAACTTCAGCGCGGCGGTGGACATCACCGGTACCCCGCAGCTGGAGCTGGACTTTGCCGGCACCCCGAAAGCGGTAGATTGCGTGGCCGTCACGAACCTGGACTGGATGGGGTGCTACTACGAGGTGGTGGCGGGCGACGTGGCTGCCGGCGGCGTCGCGATCGCGGCGAACAAGATCACGCTCAACGGCGGCGCCATCACGGCCACCGGCAGCACGACCATCAACGCCGTCCTCGCCCACCCCGCGGTCGCGATCGACGCCAATCACAAGGTCGACGGCATCCGCCCGACGCTCGTCACCACCGGCGCCAATGCGCCGACGACGTCGACCGACGGCACGAAGGTGATCCTGACGTTCAGCGAGGACATCGACACCGTGACTCGAAGTCTGATCACCATCGAGGGCAACAGCGTCGCCCTGCCGACGAGCGGCGAGAGTATTTCCGGACCCACGGTCGAACTGACGCTGACGACGGCCCTGACCGACTCGACCACGAACCTCACCGTGGCGCTCGCGGTCGGGGCCGTCAGCGACGGCGCCGGCAACGACAACGCCGCCCTCGCCGCGGAAACTGTGACCAACGCCGTCCCCACCACCCCCACGGTGACCGGCGTCGCACTGACCTCCGCCCCCGGCTCCGACAACACCTACGCCATCGGCGACGCCGTCGAGGCGACGGTGACCTTCAGCGAGTCGGTCGATATCAGCGGCTCGCCCAAGCTTGAGCTTGACTTTGACGGCACCGCGAAAGAGGCCGACTGCGCGACCGGCACGAACAAGACCACGATGGTCTGCAGCTACGCGGTGTTGGTGAACGACTCGGCGCCGAACGGCGTCAAGATTGCGGCCAACAAGCTGACCGGCGGCACGATCTACGCCACCGGCAGCACGACCCTCAACGCCAACCTCGACCACGGCGCGGTCGAGATCGACGCGGGGCACAAGGTCGACGGCATCCGCCCGACGCTCGTCACGACCGGCGCCAATGCGCCGACGACGTCGACCGACGGCACGAAGGTGGTCCTGACGTTCAGCGAGGACATCGGCAGCGTGACTGCGAGTCTGTTCACCATCGAGGGCGATAGCGTCGCTCTGCCGACAAACGCGGACAGCATTAACGGACGCACGGTCGAACTCACGCTGACTACGGCACTCACCGACTCGACCACGAGCCTCACCGTGGCGCTCGCGGTCGGGGCGGTCTCCGACGCCGCCGGCAACGGCAACCTCGCCGTGGCAGCGACCACCGTGATCAACGCCGTCGTCAGCCCCACCGCTCCCACGGTGAGCGGCGTCGCGCTGACCTCCAACCCCGGATCCGACAACACCTACGTCATCGGTGACGACGTCGAGGCGACGGTGACCTTCAGCGAGGCGGTCGATATCAGCGGCTCGCCCAAGCTTGAGCTTGACTTTGACGGCACCGCGAAAGAGGCCGACTGCGCGACCGGCACGAACAAGACCACGATGGTCTGCACCTACAGGGTGTTGGCGAACGACTCAGCGCCGGACGGCGTCGCGATCGAGGCGAACAAGCTCACGGGCGGCACGATCACGGCCACCGGTACAACGACCGCCGCCGTGCTGACCCACAGCGCCGTCGCGATCGCCGCCGGACACAAGGTCGACGGCATCCGCCCGACGCTCGTCACCAGCGGCGCCAATGCGCCGACGACGACGACCGACGGCACGAAGGTGATCCTGACGTTCAGCGAGGAGATCGGCGGGGTCGACCGAACCAATATCGCCATCTTCCACAGCGGCAGCGTCGTCGTTCCGACCAGCAACGACAGTATTTCCGGACGCACAGTCGAAATCACGCTGACGACGGCCCTGACCGACTCGACCACGAGCCCCGGAGTGGATCTCGCGGTCGAGGCCGTCACCGACGCCGTCGGCAACGCCAACGCCGCCCTCGTCGGGACCGCCGTGATCAACGCCGTCGTCAGCGCCACCACCCCCACGGTAACCGCCGTCGCGCTGACCTCCACTCCCGGATCCGACAACACCTACGCCATCGGTGACGACGTCGAGGCGACGGTGACCTTCAGCGAGGCGGTCGACATCACCGGCGCCCCGCAGCTGGAGCTGGACTTTGCCGGCACACCGAAAACGGCCGCCTGCACCGCCGCCACGACCACGACCACGATGGGGTGCTCCTACACGGTGAGCGCAAACGACTCGGCCCCGAATGGCATCGCGATCGGGGCGAACAAGCTCACCGGCGGCACGATCACGGCCACCGGCAGCACGACCAACTCCGCCGACCTCGACCACAGCCAGGTCGCCATCAACGCCAATCACAAGGTCGACGGCATCCGCCCGACCCTCGTCACCAGCGGCGCCAATGTGCCGACGACGACGACCGACGGCACGAAGGTGATCCTGACGTTCAGCGAGGACATCGGCAGCGTCGACCGAACCAATATCTCCATCTTCCACAGCGGCGGCGGCGTCGTTCCGACCAGCAACGACAGTATTTCCGGACGCACAGTCGAAATCACGCTGATGACGGCCCTGACCACCACGGCCACGAACATCACCGTGGCGCTCGGCGCCGACGCCGTCACCGACGTCGCCGGCAACGGCAACCTCGCCGTGGCAGCGACCAGTGTGACCAACGTCGTCGGCGTCCTCAACATGGACCCCTCCTTCCCGTCAATGGAGGACGGACTGCGCAGCGTGCCGGAGGACACCCCGGCGAGCGGGAACATCGGCGCGCCCGTGTCGGCGGAGGACCGGGAGGGCGACATGCTGACCTACTCACTGACTGGGACGGACGCCGGTTCGTTCGCGATCGACGGCGCTACCGGGCAACTGCGGGTGGCGACGGGCGTGCAACTCGACTACGAGGGCAAGCGGACCTACCGCGTCACCGTGCAAGTCAGCGATGGCAAGGACCAGGACTACCTTGAAGACTTGAGCGTCGACGACACGCAGAGCGTGACGATCACGGTGACGAACGTCAACGAGGCGCCGGTGGTCACGGGCGACAGCACCGCCTCGATCAAGGAGAACGCAAGCGCCGCGGTGGCGAGCTACCAGGCGACCGACCCGGAGGGCGACAAGTTCACATGGTCGGTGGACGACCCCACCAACTTCTGGATCTCGGACCGGGGCCAGCTCTACTTCCGCACACCGCCGAGCTTCGAGGACCAGGAGACGTACACGGTGGACGTCATCGCCACCGATGACGACGTCGACAACCCCCTGTCAGGCTCACTGTCCGTGACGATTACCGTCGAGAACGTGGAAGAGCCGGGTGTCGTGACCATCACCCCGCCTCGGGGCTGGTTGGGCGACGTGACACAGTTCATCGCCGCCCTGAGCGACGACGACATCGTCACGGGCACCATCGTTTGGCAGTGGGCGCGGTCCCCCAACGGCAGTAGCAGCTGGACGGATATCACGAGCGCGAGGTCGTACAGCTACAGGGAAGCCGCCGCCGACGCCAACCAGTACCTGCGGGCGACCGCCTCCTATACGGACGGGCTGGGCAGTGGCAAGACGGCATCCGCCACGCTGCAGACGCCTGTCGGCGACGCCAGGCCCGCGGCGAACACCGAGCCGACGTTCGCAGAAGCCACAGCTACCCGCGCCGTTTCTGCAGGCACGGCAGCAGGCCGGAGCGTCGGCGCGCCCGTGAGGGCGACGGATTCCGACCAGGGCGACGTCCTCACCTACTCACTCGGCGGGGCGGACGCCAATGCCTTCGACATCGATGCGGCCACCGGCCAGATCCGCACGAAGGCCGTCCTCGTCTACGACCACGATCTGCCGGACGAGAATGTGCACACCGTCACGGCGGCCGGCGGCGGCAGCACGGTGCCGCCGCCCATGCCTGAGGTCTCGTCGGTCGCGCTGACCTCCACTCCTAACTCCCGCAGTACCTACGCCATCGGCGACGCCGTCGAGGCGACGGTGACCTTCAGCGAGTCGGTCGATATCAGCGGCTCGCCCAAGCTTGAGCTTGACTTTGACGGCGCCGCGAAAGAGGCCGACTGCGCGACCGGCACGAACAAGACCACGATGGTGTGCAGCTACGCGGTGTTGGTGAACGACTCGGCGCCGAACGGCGTCAAGATTGCGGCCAACAAGCTGACCGGCGGCACTATCTACGCCACCGGCAGCACGACCAACACCGCCGACCTCGACCACGCCGCGGTAGCGATCGACGCTGGGCAGAAGGTCGACGGCATCCGCCCGATGCTCGTCACCAGCGGCGCCAATGCGCCGACGACGTCGGCCGACGGCACGAAGGTGATCCTCACGTTCAGCGAGGACATCGACAGCGTCGACCGAACCAATATCTCCATCTTCCACAGCGGCGGCGGCGTCGTTCCGACCAGCAACGACAGTATTTCCGGACGCACAGTCGAAATCACGCTGATGACGGCCCTGACCGACTCGACCACGAGCCTCGGAGTGGATCTCGCGGTCGGGGCCGTCACCGACGCCGTCGGCAACGCCAACGCCGTCCTCGTCGAGGCCACCGTGATCAACGCCGTCGTCAGCACCACCGCGCCCACGGTCACCACCGTCGCACTGACCTCCGATCCCGGATCCGACAACACCTACGCCATCGGTGACGACGTCGAGGCGACGGTGACCTTCAGCGAGGCGGTGGACATCACCAGCGCCCCGCAGCTCGAGCTTGATTTTGACGGCACAGCGAAGGCGGCCGCCTTCGCGACCGGCACGAACACGAGCACGATGGTGTGCAGCTACGAGGTGGCGGCGGGCGACTCGGCGCCGAACGGCGTCGCGATTGGGGCGAACAAGCTCAGCGGCGGCGCCATCACGGCCACCGGCGCCACGACCGCCGCCGTGCTGACCCACAGCGCCGTCGCGATCGCCGCCGGACACAAGGTCGACGGCATCCGCCCGACCCTCGTCACCAGCGGCGCCAATGCGCCGACGACGACGACCGACGGCACGAAGGTGATCCTGATCTTCAGCGAGACCATCGGAGAGGTCGATCGAAACAACATCACCATCAGCGTGACCAACTCCGGGACGACGACGAGCGCATCGCCGGTCGGGTCGCTCACGACTGGAACCAGGGTCGAACTCACCCTGACGACGGCCCTGACCACCACGGCCACGAACATCACCGTGGCGCTCGTCGCCGACGCCGTCACCGACGTCGCCGGCAACGGCAACCTCGCCGTGGCAGCGACCGCCGTGACCAACGCCGTCACGGCGGTGGCCCGGCGGACTCCCGGCGGCGGTGGTGGTGGCGGAGGAGGAGGAGGAGGCGGGGGCGGCGGAGCGCCTCAGAACCGGGCCCCTGAGTTCACGGACGGCGCCACGACCGACCGCTCGGTAGCCGAGAACACGCCCGCGGGAGCGGAGATCGGCGATCCGGTCGCCGCCCGGGACCGGGATGACGACACGCTGACCTACACCCTGCGCGGCGCCGACGCCGAGTCCTTCGGCATCGACCCCGCCACCGGCCAGCTGCTGACGATAGCTCCCCTGGACCACGAGGCCACGTCCGCCTACTCGGTCATCGTGTCGGTCTCCGACGGCAAGAGCTCATCCGGCAGGGAGAGCGACAGCCGGGACGACTCCATCACGGTGACCATCGATGTCGAGAACGTGGACGAGCCGGGCGTCGTCGCCCTGTCGTCCCACCAGCCTCGAGTCAATGTCGTGCTGACGGCGACGCTGACCGACCCCGACGGCGGCCTCGACCGCATTACTTGGCTGTGGGAGCGCTCCGCCGACCAGGCCGAGTGGACCGGGATAGACGGGGCCGCGTCGAACAGCTACACCCCGGTCATGGGGGACCTGAGCAGCTATCTGCGGGTCACGGCGTCATATGAGGACGGGCACGGGCAGGGCAAGAGCGCGGGGGCCGTCACCGGCGACCCCGTGCTAATCAACACCGTCCCCCGGTTCCCCGGCCTAGCGATAACGATCGAGGTGGAGGAGGGCTCGGGCGACGCCGAGTCCGGCGGGGCCGGGGAGCCGGTTGCTGCTGCGGACCCCGACGGCGACACGCTCACGTACTTCCTGAGCGGCGCCGACGCCGACGCCTTCGAGATCGACGCGTCCACGGGGCAGCTGTGGAGCAAAGCTCCCCTCGACTACGAGGCCCAGGCCGTCTACACGGTCGTGGTGTCGGTCCAGGACGGCAGGGACTTCAACGGCGACCCCGACACGGCCGTCGACGCCGAGGTCACGGTGACCGTCGCCGTCGTTAACGTGGCCGAACCGGGGACGCTCATCTTGCTGTCGTCCCAGCCGCGCGTCGGCGTCCCCTTCGCGGCCCGCCTGACCGACCCGGACGGGGTGGTGGGGGAGGTGGTCTGGAAGTGGGAGCGTTCGCGCGACGGGAACCCGTGGTCGAGCTCGTGGAGGGCCATCGGCGGGGCCGAGTCGGTCGCCTATGCGCCGGTGGAGGGCGACCTGGGCTACTACCTTCGGGTCACGGCGTCGTACGAGGACGGCCACGGCCCGGACAAGACCAGACAGGCGGTCTCGGAAGGACGAGTCACGGAGAACGTCGGCCCGGTGTTCGCCGACGCTCCTGACGGTGTGTTGGAGCGGAGCGTGGCGGAGAACACGGGAGAGGGCGAAGCCGTGGGCGAGCCGGTGGCGGCAACGAGCCCGGACGGCGGCGCGTTGACCTATGTGCTCGGCGGCGCCGACGCGGCCCTGTTCGCCATCGACGCGGACACGGGGCAGATCAGGGTCGGCGCCGGGACGGCGCTGGACTATGAGGCGGACGAGAACATCTACGAGGTGACCGTCACCGCCACGGACTCATCGGGCGCAAGCTCGACCGTTCCCGTGACCATCAGCGTAACCGACGTGGACCTGCCCGGCAGAGCCAACGACTACGACGTGGACAAGAACGAAGTGATCGACCGTGACGAGGCCCTCGCGGCGGTGGCCGACTACTTCGCCAACCGTATCACCAAGGAAGAGACGATAGAGGTTGTCCAGCTCTACCTCGCCGGTTGATCCGATGGGCTGGGGGAGCGAGAGCGGCAGCGAGAAGGAGCGAGCTTTGATCAGGAAAGCGTTGGCGTTGGTGGCGGTCGCCGTGGCGGTTGTCGGAGTCGCGGGTCTGTTGCATTCCGGTCCCGTGGAGGCGACGTCGCACAGCGCCGTCCGGTCTTTCTCCGCGCCGTGGGTCCTTCCGGACGGCGCGTTGGAGGTCACGATCACCGCGGCCGGATACGGTCGGTTCGGCCAGGTCGTGGAGACGCTGCCCACCGGGTTCAGCTATACGGGCTCGGACCTGTCCGAGGCCGCGGTGGCGGTCGAGGGGCAGACCGTCGCCTTCACGCTGCTGGGGGACGAGCGCTTCACGTATGCGGTCGCCGCTCCCAGCGCGGAGGGCGCCTACTCCTTCTCCGGGGTGCTGCTGGACGCGGACAAGGTCGCAGCGCCGGTTGGCGGCGCTTCCAGCATCAGGGTTGGTCCGGCTCCCACGCCGACGCCGGAGCCCACGGCCACGGCCACACCGACCCCGGAGCCCACGGCCACGCCGATGCCGGAGCCCACGGCCACGCCGACGCCGGAGCCCTCGGCCACACCGACCCCGGAGCCGACGGCCACGCCGACGCCGGAGCCCTCGCCTACCCCGGTGCCGGAGCCCACGGCCACGCCGACCCTGGAGCCCACGGCCACAGCGACGCCGGAGCCACCGACCGCCACCCCCACCCCCACCGCGGTCCCGGAACCGGAGGAAGGGTCGCCACTAGGGTTGATCGCTCTGGTAGGCGCCGGGGCCGTCTTGGCGGTAGTCGCCGTCACCGCGTACGTCCGCAGACGGAGGCGGTAGCTTGAATTGACGGACGGCGAAACGAAAACGGACGAGAGAGACGACATCACTGGAGACGACTTCCGGTTGTCCTTCGGGAGGACAGAAGTTCATGCCTCGACAGCGCTTGCACCATGGGAGAGCGGTCTACGTCTTTCCCTGCGACCTCCCCCAGCGCTTGGAGTGCTTCAAGGAAGCCTCGGGTCTGTCGTGGGCCGAGACGGCCCGGCGTCTTTGGACCTATCCCCTCACCATCAGGCGGTGGCGGGCTGGGGTCAGGCCCGACGCGCAGCATCTCCTAGCGCTGTCGGACTTGGCCGACGGCCTGGAACTCGGCCGCCTGCTGCGCGCGGAGAGAGTCCGGCGCGTAGTCCGGCATGGGATGTCTGACTCAGCAGAGAGGAACTCGGAGGAACTTGCCGAGCCAACCGGCCTGCCTCGATGGGGACTCTTGCACCGGCGGAAACGGCATATCGGTGCGGCGACTGGCCGCCCAAGGCGTAGTCATGGCGGCTGTGGGCGCTCTCGCCACCCTGGTGGCCGACACCGGCCCAAGGCACAACGGAAGGGCAAACTCAACAACATGCGCCCAGCCAATCACGGTGCAGCCCGGTTCCCATAACCAAGGGGCCATATGCACCGGAGACAGCAGGAAGTTCTCCAACAGACGGGGGATAGAGGTTTCCGGGCCGGACGGCTAGACCGGGCGGGTGGACGGCGCTTGGCTTTCCAGGCAACAAGAAAGGCCCGCACAAGCGGATGGTCAGACAGGGGGCGGTGGGGAAACGGGTTTGCCTGCGCACTGCGCGGCTGATGGCTTGGCCATCCCGTCACGGAGGGGATTGCGGCCGTCCGTGAGAAGGACTAACGCCATGCCGAGACAGCGCACTCACGACGGGAGAATCACCTAAAACTTTCCCGACGACTTCCCGCATCGCCTGGAGCGGTTCAAGGAGCACTCCAACCTGTCGTGGGCGGAGATGAACCGCCGTCTGGGAACCGACCCCCACACAATACGGCGGTGGAGGGATGAGGGGGTGCGGCCCAGCGTACGCCACTTTGCAGCGCTCCTGAATCTGGCTAACGATCTGGGCCTCGGCCACCTGTTCACCGACTGAGGCGGCGCGCTGGCGCCCGAAACTCATACTAACGTAATACGAATTGACCAAGAACCTCACGCCCATCTTATATGCGCTCTGTATAGTGGATTGGATTGACCCATCGACAGGGAGACATTCGCATGACGTTGGACAGGCCAGTCCATGCACCTGAAACGGCGGACGGAACGACGGCCCCTGCCGTCGCTCCACACGTCGCGCTGGGGTCTGCCGCGCACGGCGACCTAGAACAGGCCTCGGCTAGCCGGGGGTAAGTCATGACCACCTCCCGTCGTCTTGCGCCGCTCCCGCTGCTGCTCATCGGACTGGCTGTCCTCGCCGCCCTGCTTCTCACTCCTGAGGTCCAGGCCCAGAGCCGGGACTCCGGCAGCGATTTCACTCTGGACGCCGCCAACGGCTATCCGACCGGAATCTGGTCGGACGCCATGTTTATGTGGGTCGGCAGACCATTGGTTCAAAGAGAATGGATCCAGGACGAAGATTTTGCTCTGCATCCGGAGAACGCGGACCCGAAGAGCATATGGTCGGACGGCGAGACGCTTTGGGTGGGCGACGATGCCGCTGCCAAGGTGTTCGCCTACAAGCTTTGGGACGACCCCGGCACCGAGGCCAGCGAGTACGGCACCCGTGACCCTGGCATGGATGTTCCAGCCCTGGGCCAGGAGGACTTCTACGTCACCGGTCACGGCTCCCGCCTGTACGTGGCCGAAGAGGCCCTTGACGGCGCCAGCCGCGACGTCTTCGGCTACGACCTGACGAGTTTCACGCGCCTGGAGGACAGGGACTTCGTCTACGGAGGTCTGGACGTCGCCGGGGGACTGTTGATCGTGCGCGGCACGGCGACCGACGGCCGTCACATGTGGATCACCGACACCACGTCGCACGCGCACGCCTTCCGTCTGTTCGACGACCCGGAGACGCCGGAGGACGAATACGGGAGGCCGGACGCCTCCCGGAAGCTGACGATCCCCGGCAGGGGCCAGCTGACCGGCCTCTTCACCGACGGGCGGACGATGTGGGGCGTCAGGTTCGGCTCGAACGACGCCTCGGTGCGGAGCGTGAAACTGTCCGACGGGACCGAGGCCGGTTTCGACTTTCCGCTCCACGAGGAGAACGACCACGCCTACGGCATCTGGTCGGACGGGGAGACCTTCTACGTCGTCGACGCCGACGATGCCATGATCTACACCTATCATGGCGTCGGCGGTGTCGTTCGGCCGTTCGTCGAAGACGCGGAGACCGCCGCCGAACTGGTCGGCAACACGGGGGAGTCCGGCGACGCCGGCCACGACCTGGGCTCGGCCGGCGCGAAGAGGGCCCAGGCGTTCACCACCGGGAACAACAACGCCGGGTACGCGCTGGCGTCCGTAGGGATCGAGTTCGGCGAAGTTTCGGACACGTCGTCCGACCTTGAGGCGACGCTCAACGCGGACGGCGGCGGCGTCCCAGGCGACGCGCTCTGTACGCTGGTCGCCCCGGCGAGCCTGTCCGAGCGGAGCGTGAACACCTTCGCCGCTCCGGCCTCGGGGACGACCTGCCCGGCTCTCGTGAAAGAGACGACCTACTTCGTGGTCGTCGAAAGGGTCCGCGCCACGGGTTCCGGGGCCATCGCCGTCAGTGGAACGGCGAGCGGCTCCGAAGATACAGGAGCCGCGGAGGGGTGGTCCATCGCGGACGGAAGCGTGACATATTCTTCTCAGGCCGCCGCTCAGGGATGGGCCTCCGACGCGTTTTCCTACAAGATCGAGGTGCGCGGCTCCTTCATCAACACTCCGGCCACGGGTGTCCCCACCATCAGCGGGACGGCGCAGGTGGGCGAGACGCTGGCGGCGGACACCTCGGGCATCGCGGACGCCGATGGACTGACCAACGTCTCATACGCCTACCAGTGGATACGCACCGATGGAGGCGCCGATGCCGACATCGCGGGCGCAACAGGTTCCACCTACACGCTCACCGACGACGACCAGGGGAAGACCATCAAGTTGAAGGTGACGTTCAATGACGACAAAGGCAACAGCGAGACTCTGGCCATAGTCGCGGCGGCGGAAGTAGGCGAAAGCGAGCAGAAGCCGCAGTTCCTGGTCAGCAACTTGGGCGTAAGCGTCGCCACCGAGACAATGCGCCCGCTTAACGCCGCTCGGTCAGGGTTTGCCCAGGCATTCACGACGGGCGCGAAGACCGACGGTTACCCACTAGGTTCCGTCGGCATCCAGGTTTCGCACTTTCTCGATGGATCGACCGTGGGGGACCACCTCCGGGTGACGATCAACGGCGTCGCGAGCGGAGGCGAGCCGGGCGACGCGCACTGCACCTTGACCAACCCGTCGAGCTTCTCGGCGCCGGGCGTGATCGCCTTCGAGGCGCCGACGGGTGCAGGCTCCTGCCCGCAACTGGCGACGGAGACAACCTACTTCGTCGTCATCGAGTGGGTCAATCCGAGCGGGACCGACGCATTTGCACTCATTCCGCAGACCCATCCCACCGGGGAGACGGCTGCCACTGAAGAGGACCCGGGCGGTGCGGAAGGTTGGTCGATAGCCGACGAATCCTACTACCTCGCCGTCAGTTCCGACGCACGGACCTGGACTGCCTACGATGAGACGGCCAGCTTCAAGATTAAGGTGAAGGAATCCGCTGTCACAGCAGCCAAGGCCAACACCCCGGCCACGGGCTTGCCCACCATCAGCGGGACGCCCCAGGTGGGAGAGACGCTGACGGCGGACTCGTCTGCCATTACCGACGAGGACGGGCTGGATGATGTCTCCTACAGCTACCAGTGGATCCGGAGCGACAACGGCGCGGACACCGACATAGCCGGAGAGACGGACTCCACCTACACCCTGGTCTTGGCCGACCTGGGCAAGACTATCAAAGTGCAGGTGACCTTCACCGACGATGACGACAACGCCGAGACCCTGACCAGCGTGGCGACGAAGGCAGTAGCTGCGGCGCCCAACCGTGCTGCCACGGGCCTTCCGACCATCAGCGGGACGCCCCAGGTGGAACAGACGCTGACGGCGGACACCTCGGCCATTACCGACGAGGACGGGCTGGATGATGTCTCCTACAGCTACCAGTGGTTGGCCGGAGGGTCGGACATCGACGGGGCCACCGGCTCCAGCTACACCCTCACCTCTAGCGAGCAAGGGCAGACCGTCCAGGTGAAGGTGACCTTCACCGACGATGCTGATAACACGGAATCCCTGACCAGCGAGGCGACGGAGGCAGTAGCGGCCAAGCCGAACTCTGAGCCCACTAGCCTTCCCACCATCAGCGGGACGCCCCAGGTGGAACAGACGCTGACGGCGGACACCTCGGGCATCGCCGACGCCGACGGGCTGGCCAACGTTTCCTACAGCTACCAGTGGATCGCTGACGGTACGGACATCGATGGAGCCACCGGCTCCAGCTACGAGCTCACCAGCAGCGAGCAGGGACAGACCATCACGGTGCGGGTGTCCTTCGCCGACGATGCTGATAACGCCGAGTCCCTGACCAGCGAGGCGACGGAGACGGTGGCACAGGCTCCCGCGCCACTGACGGTAAGCCTGGAGAATGCCGCCGTGAGCCACAACGGCACGGATGTGTTCACCTTTGAAATCCGGTTCAGCGAGCAATTCGGCCTGAGTTACAAGACTCTTCGGTACCATGCGTTCACGGAGGTTGGGGGCGAGGTGAAGAAGGCCCAGCGCAGGGACAGCGACACCCCCAACATCCGCTGGCTCATCACGGTCGAGCCGGACAGCAACGGCGATGTCACCATCACCCTGCCGGCCACCACGGACTGCGACGACGATGGGGCCATCTGCACGGAGGACGGCAGAATGCTGTCCAACAGTCTGGAACTGACCGTGAGCGGTTCGGGCTAGTAGGGGGCAACAAGAGAAGCAAACACATATGGACAGAAGAGTGAGGCAGGCGTTCCCGCTGCAAACCGGATCGCCCGCGCACGGAAGCGGATAAGAAAGGGGCGCTTGCACTCGCAACGGAGAGAGTCTCCGGTTGTGCACTGGAGGACTTGCGCGATGCCTCGACAGCGTACACACCACAGCAGAAGGACCTACGTCTTTCCCGACGACTTCCCGCATCGCCTGGAGCGGTTCAAGGAGGAGTCCGGCCTGTCGTGGGCGGAGATTGCCCGTCGGTTAGGGACCTATCCCTACACCGTAGGGAGGTGGTGGAAGAAGGGGATGCGTCCCAGCACGCGGCACATGATGGCGCTGCTGGACCTGGCCAACTCGTTGGACATAGGCCACCTGTTTACCGACTAGGGAGTCGGCGCACCGGTGAGGGGCCTCCGGGGCAGGAAACGCAGGAAGGCGGCATGCACTTTCAGTAGCAGGGAAGACCGTCACAATGAGCCCCCTTGGGTGGCGCTTGAGAGTCCGGGTTCCGTCCGTTTGCGGGACTGCGGATTGAACCGATGTTGCCTTCGTCTTCGAAGAGGACCTCATAGTTCTTGGCGGCCACAGGGGTTGAAAAGCGGAAAAGCCCGTACATGGATGAGCGGACCTGTCTCCTAGCCGCCGTTGCGATTTGGGCCGGTCTCCCTCGCCAATCCGTCGGCATGCCTGCGATACTCCCCCGCCCTCAGCAACTGGCAGGCGGCCTCCATCTCCGTCGCCTCCACGCTGTTCCGAGAACGCACGGCATCGCGCTTCCGTAGCCTCTCGGCCTTGGCCAGGAACACACCGGCGTCGGCGTTCAACTCCTGACAACGTTTCTAAACCAACCGAACCATCTCAGCTTTGCAATCCTCGCAGGCGGTCCCAGCCGGAAGGCCTTCCTCCCGCCGCTCTCCAGGTAGTAGTCCACGCCGATCAAGTCGAAGAAGGGGACATGGGCCCCGCAGAGAGGCTTCTCCTCTCCGGCCTCGATACCGAACAGATGCATCGTAGTCACTTCTTACCTCCTACTGGTCTTTGGCGTCGCCTCGACTCCCTTATTGTCTGTGGTCTTCACTGATCGTCTCCTTTCTGAAATGCAAGAAAGCCCGGCACACATCGACGTGGTTTCGCCCTGAAACGCAAAAAAGGTGTCATACATGGACTTTCAGGGGTAGGACACCCAATTCTGGTGTCCTACCCCCGTGCTTGCGGTCTAGCGTCCGACGCCGACCGGCTCCTCCTCTCTCTCCTGCTCCAGGCTGAGCGCCCACTCAAACATCGAGAGGGTGGCGGGCTGGGGCTTGCGGCCCCGGCCCCTGGGCTTCACCGGCTCCACGGCCATGAACTCAGCCCAGGAGAACATCGTCTGCTGCGGCTCCGAGGCCTCGTCGTGGTGGCCATTGCCGTTGCCGTTGGAATGGTGCCCGTTGCCCAGTTCCAACTCCACCGTCGGCCCGATGCCGATGGTCTCGTGCCCATTGCCATTGGCGTGGTGGCCGTTCTCGTTGACCGGGGCAGCCTCCGGCTCGATCTCCACCGGCTTCCAGCCGTCGTCCACCAGGTACTCCTCGGCGGTGGCCTCGGCGTCCCTGGCCTGGGCGAAGACCTCCTCCACGGTCTCCGTCTCGTCCTCGTCGCCACTGACGATCTTCCGGGCCAGGGCCATCATCAGGTCGTCCCCGTCGTCGCCGTAGGCGGCCAGCCCGTCCTCGGGAAGTTCTCCCTCTACAGCCAAGGAGCTTTGCAGCTTCTTAGCCACCAGCTTCAGCGCGTCGGCCTGCAGGGTGTTCCGGTAGGACATGAACACCACCTTCACCGGCCTGGTCTGCCCGATGCGCCACGACCGCCGCGACGCCTGCCTCATGACGTAGACACTGTAGTCTGTCTCGTACCAGCAGATCGTCTGGAAGTCGATGAGGTCGAGGCCCGTCTGGACCAGCCTGGGATGGCAGATGAGCACGTCGATGCCCTGCTTGACCCTGTCGGCGACCCACGCCTCCCTCCGGTCCGGGGCCACGGCGTCGGCCTTCATCACCGCCACCCGGAACCCGTGCCGGGTGAGGATGTCGTCCATCCTGCCGGTGATGTCCCTGGTGCCCGTGTGGGTGACGTAGACCAGCACCCTTCGGCCCTCCATCCGCTCGGCGGCCACCAGGTCTACGAGGGCCTTTTCCTTGGGGTAGAGTTTTTCTTCCGAGAGGGGTGGCACTTGGACGATGACTTCGCCGCTCTCCGGATCGAAGACTGTTTCTCCCCTTGTGCATCCGTCGGGGTATGCCAGAAGGGTCTGCAGGTATGTGGACAGGAGCCGCTTGGATCCCTTGGATAGGGCGTCAGCCAGCTTCCGTCTGAGTTCCTCGAACACCGTGTTGTAGGCCGAGCGCTGGGAGTAGCCGGTCCCATCTTCCCCTGAGTCCATGGAGGAGAGCATCACCTGCTCCGTGTAGTCGGGCAGGCCCGAGGCCACGTCGGCGAGTCTGAGGAAGACCGTGTTGCCTATCAGATGGAAGAGGGCCGAGGGTACGAGGCCCGGCCTCTCCCTGACCACCTTGCGGTACTTGCGTCGTCTGCTGTTGCGCCCGTCCTCTATGGCGTCGTCGTCGGGCTTCCCCATGGTGCACTCCTCGAAGCCGTAGCGTTTTATCCACCGGTGCTCCTCGGAGCGACCGAACTCCGTCCTGATCTCCGGTGAGAACCGGTACAGCAGGTGAAAGAGGGTACTTGCATAGCCACCCATCATGGTGCCGGTCAGGCTGAGGGACTTCCCGCATACGTCGGCCAGGATGCCTGCTGCAATGCCCTGGGCGGAACCTCTCCCCTTATACTCATGGACCTCGTCCGTCACCAGCAGGTCGAAGAAACCCTTCATCCTGTGCTTGACGTAATCGGCCAGAGGGTAACGGCGAAGGCTGCTACCGTCGGCCTGCCAGAGGGGAGAAACGCAGCGGGGACAGACGCGCTTCCTGCGGCTTAGATCTTTGTAGGTAAGAGGCACCCCGTCCTTGTCCAGTATCTGGGTGTTGCAGACGGGGCAGCAGGGTATTCTGAAAGGTTCTCCCGTCTCCTCGTCCCGCACCAGCCTGCCGTTGGCCACGGCCCACCTCTGTATGACTGCCGGCTTCCAACGGTAGGACAGCTTGGCCCTCTCCCTGGACATGACGACGAAGAGGGGGCCCGCGCCCACGGAGTATCTGAGCCGCTCAAGGTCTGTGATGGAGGTGACGATGGCGGTGCGGACCGAGGGCACCGTCTCCTCCACCTCCCTTTTCCACTTCCTGGTCAGGTGGGGAGGACAGAGGACCAGCACCCTCCGGAAGCCCGCCATGTGGGCCGCCGCGGTGGCTATGAAAGTCTTGCCCGTGCCCATCTCCCCCACTACGGTGGTGCCCCTGTGGGCCTGTAGGGAGAGGACGGCGCCCCTGATGGCGTCCTCCTGGGCCCCCAGGGGGGAGCGGAGCAGTTGGGGGAGATGGCTGTTGTACTCCGAGGGTCTGTACAGGGGCGGGTAGGACTCCACCACCCGCTGGGCGATGGCGTCCCTGTAGGTGTCTATGAACTCTCCGAGATTCATCTTTTTCCTCCTTGGTGCAAGAATGGGTTGCCTCCGAACGTGGCGATACCCCGCCGGTTCTTACCTAGGAACCGGCGGGGTATCGTGGATGCGGCTCACCCTATTGGAGCCGTCGGTATAGTCTTGTCTATTCAGCGTGGGGGATTCGCCGCCTTCCTCTTCGTGGCTGCCTCGCACCCGCCCCTCATGTGACTGTACCTGACGGGAGTGGCGACCACGCGGCCGTCAACGATGTCCACCGATGCCGACTGCCAGGCGGGTTCGCCTGTACGGATGGGCTGCCCGCACTCGTGGCAGGTTTCGAGAATCATGTTCGTCTGTTTTTCTTTCCCCTTTCCCTAGTTGAATGTTGGTTACGTATGAATGTCAGCTGAAGTTCTTGCGGCCTTAGCAAAAGCTGAGGCCCCGCCGTCCCATTCAGTGGAACTGGCAGGGCCTGCGTTTATCCAGACGGCTCTATGCCGGCCCTTCGGCCTTCGGATCTACGCCTCGATGTCGGTGATGAGGCCGTCTTCCAGGTCCAGGGCCACCACCGTGGTCCTGAGCCGCTCCCGGTGCACCTCCCGCTCGGGGGAGTCCTCCACCATCTCCATTATTTTCGCGGTCCTTCCCTTGACCAGTATGCGTTTTCCTTCCGATTCCAGGCAGAGATTGTCCAAGAACCCCGCGGCCACCAGCATGGCCATGTGTCCCCTCCGCAGGGGCATAAGCGGCCTGGTGCGTTCGACCCTGGCGGGCCAGAGGGAGTCGGTGATCTCCACGCTGGCCCACAGCCCCGACCGGCGGGCCTCCGCTGCGGCGGCCGCGGGGTCCACCGTGCGGGTGGCGAAGAGGATGTCCCCCATGGGCATGGTGGGCGCGGTGAACTCCGGGTACCGGTAGAACCGCAACGGCTCCGGCTTCCCATGGGCCCACTCCCGCACCTGTGTCTCGGCGTAGGGGTCCGGCGAGGGATCCCCCTTCCGGTATCCCAACAGCACCACCTGGTCGAAGACCTCCCTCTCGGGCTGTGGGAAGGCCCAGCAGCGGATACGGCGGTAGTGGGTGGACAGGTAGCGGGCGGAGACCGTCAGCCGCTGCCTGGGAACGATGAACACCAGCAGGCCCTCATCCGCCAGGTACCGGGTGGTGTGAGTGAGGAAGGCGTGCTCCGTTCTCCTATCTTCCGAGTCGAAGTCATAGGGCGGGTTCAGGTACAGGACGCTAAAGGCCCCGTTGGCGATGGAGGTCCGGAATAAGTCTGCTGCCAGGGTGCGGTGGAGGCGCCGCGCCGCGTCTTCAGCCCTGTCCTGGTGAAGCTCGACGCCGTAGGTCTCCACGGGGATGGCGCTGGCACCGTGGAGTCGCTGGGCCAGCCGGTCCACGGCGTCCCCGACCCCACAGCAAGGATCAAGAATGCGCAGCATCTCACTGTTGTGGTAGTAGTATCCTGAGGGTGTACCGATCAGGTCGGCGATCATGTCCACCACCCGGTCCGGGGTGGGATAGAAGCCCCCCTTTGCTTGTGCTGCCAGTCTCATCTTTTTCCTCCTTTTGCCTATTTTGTGCGACGATGAACTTGGTATGTATAAGGCGCGTCCTGGAAGGACTGCGTGGGCCGCTCTCTGCAGACGGAGGCGGTCTGGGCCCTTAGTCGGGTAAGGTAAGCTGTCCCTGCGCCACGGCGCGGGAGAGATCCTCCCTGAGCCTTTCGGCATCGGGGGAGCACCGGTAGGCGGCGATTCCGACGGCCTGAAGGGGGGAAATCTCCCCGCATTTCAGGCCCCGTTTCCAGAGCCAGTCCTTCCAAGAGCCGTGGAGAGGCAGGGGGCTGCGCCGGTCAAGGAAGCGGTGATGGAGGGCCGGAGCCTCCTCCTCCGACTGGGCCAGGAGGAGAAAGGAGTCTCGCTCGAAGGCATACTGGGCCATTTTGGTATATACGAGGGCATGCCAGCCCCCGGACACGGGCAGCCGGGCAATCTTCGCCGTCCAGGTGCCGATGGTGTCGTAGGGCACCGAGCACCGCTGGTAGCCGCCAGAGAGAGGCATGCCGTCGGCGCCTCTGATGAGGTGGGCCACGTCGGGGGGCTGCTTGAGGAGGGAGGCCCATATGGCCTTGAGGGCCGTCTGGGAACCCACCATGGAGAGGAACCAGAGGCCGTCGGTGGTCTCGTCCCTGGCGAAAGCGTCCACCGTGGCGGAGAAGCCGCCGGCGTCGATGGTGTGCAGATCCTGGAGATCCGTAGATTGAGTGGCAAGCATTTTCTTTCTCCTTGCTGTTGTGGTGGGCGTTGGTTGCGCGGCAGTGCGTCACCGCCGCGTGTATGCCGGTAGGAGTGTGGGCCCTCCGGTCGTGAATCGTTGGCTGCCTGACCTGGGGCATAGGTCCCTTTATTGACAGGCATGGCTTCCCCGGTCAGGTGAGGAGACCCCGGGCTTTGAGGCTGACGCAGCCGTTCCCTCCTATGACCACGTGGTCCAGCAGGTCGATGTCCAGGAGCTTCGCCGCCTGCTTCAGCTTCCTGGTGATGGCCACGTCGTCGGGACTGGGGTCCGGGTCTCCCGAGGGGTGGTTGTGGACTACGATGAGGCTGGGCAAGCCCTCCTGGACGGCGGGCCTGAGCACCTCCGCCGTCCTCACCTGGGAGGACGAGACATTCCCCTGGTAGACCACCCGCTGGCCTACGACCTGGTTCCTGGTGTTGAGAAGCAGCACCCTGAGCTGTTCCTGGGCAAGAGGGGCCATCTCCGGACCCAGGAGGAGGTAAACGTCCTCGGGGGAGCCTATGGAGGGGAGGTCCCGTGGAGTCTCCCGCCTGGTGGGCACCTGGTACCGGGCTGCCAGCTCTCCCAGCAGGTCCAGGTTGCTTCGGAGGGCTTCAAGGAGGGTGTCGGCGTGTTGGGCTGTGATGGTGGTCATGGGCTGCTCCTTATATGCAGTCTCGAAAATGAAGCGGGGCCGCCTCCCACCAACTGGGAGGCGGCCCCGTGTAGCTCGCCCCACCGGTGGGGGCGTCGACGTGGGATTGCGTGGTCTAGAAGGGGGAGTCGCTGGTCACCGGCCCGGCGTTCCTGCTGTCCCCGGCGCCGTTGGTGGAGTCGAGGAACACCACCTCGGAGGCGTGGACCTCGGTGGAGTGACGGCGCTTGCCGTCATCCCCCATCCAGGAGTTCTGCACCAGCCGGCCCGCGACGTAGACCCGCTGACCCTTTCCCACGTAGGTGTTCACGGCCTCTCCCTGCTTGCCCCATACCACGACGGTGTGCCAGTCCGTGGCGTCCTCCACGTTCTTCCGGTAGCGGTCCGTGGCCAGCCTGAGCCTGGTGACGGCGGTGCCACCCGGCGTGTACTTCATCTCGGGGTCCGTCCCCACCCTTCCCAAGAGTTCCACTCTGTTGATGGTCCTTGTCATAACATTTCTCCTCTATCGTTGATGTGGCGCGATCCTCCCGCGCCTAGATGAAAGCGAGGCCATCTTCCTGTAAAGGGGAAAAAGAACGTGGTGCGCTTTCTGTGGGTGGAAGCGTCTAGTTGACCCTGACGTACTCCGACTCCCGCTCCGTGACTATCTCTGCCCTGACCTCCGGGTCCAGGAGGGAGTTGAGCTTTGGGTAGTTGATTGCGTAGCGGCGGGACTGCACCAGGCTGACCGTGCGGCCTGCTATGGTGGTCTTGGCGTCCCCCTTCCGGCGCATCCACGCCTTCAGGGTCTTCAGGGCGGCCCGCTTGACTTTTTCTGGTGCTTTCATGTCCTGCCGGGCCTCCGTATAGGTCTTCACCGCCTCCTGTGCCTCCTCGTCGGTCACCACAGGCACCTCTAGATGCCCGCTGGTATCTGCCTCCTCTTCTGCACCCCTGCCCGGCTGGCAGATGTCCAAGAAAGGACAGTACCGGCACTGCCAGCTGCCTTCTAAGAAATCCCTGTCGGGCAGGGTGTCGGGGTCCGGCCCGTGGAGGGCGTGGTGGTCGGTCAGCGGCTCCAGCCACCGGTTGGCGTCCTGTAGGGCCCGCTCCAGCCTGTCGGCGGGAATCACCTCGTAGTCCCAGGTACGGCTACCCGTGTCCATGGTGGCTATCACGGCGTCCCGCATCTCGCCGAACTGTCCCAGGGTGTATAGGGCGGCCTGGGTCACCGACGCCGGGTGGCTGCGCTCCGCACCTAGGGTGCGCCACCGTTTGAACGCCTCCGGTCCTCTGGTCTTCACCTCCACCACCATTTCTTCCCCGTAGGTGGGAAACTTTTCCTCCTCTTCGAAGAGGAACATCTGCGCCGTGGAATCGTCTGAGCCGGCTTGGCCTCCCGGTAGAGGCAACCGCACCGTGCCGTCGGGGTGGCCCGTCACCAGCAACTTGGGACCCACTTTTACCGTGACCGTCTGGGGGTCCCGGGGATCGGCGGGGTCCACGCTCCATCCGGCCCTTTCCATGGCCCGCGTCACCACGGGCTCAAGGGCATTTCCCGCCTCCATGGCCATGAGGGATTCTTCAGTGGGGAGATTGGTGGGGGTGTATCCCGTGGCGGCGTACCAGAGAGAGCGGCGGCAGTTCAGGGCCGCTGAGGCCCGCACCTCCAGAGCCTGCCCCGTACCCGATGCGGGGTTGCCGTCGTCGTCGAACCGCGCCGCGGGACGGGAGAATGTTTTTGCCCTGTCTATGGTTGTAGCTATAGTCATCTCTATTTCTCCTCCTGGTTGATTGTTGTCCTGTAGATGGGAAGCGAGGCTGCCTCAGGTGGAGACAACCCCGCTCCCATAGGTGAATCCGTTGATGGTGTCTCTCAAGCCGCCGCCATCGCCATCCCGGCCCTACGTTGCTTTTCCGACACTCCGTCTTTCAGATGCTCATTTAGCACGCGGGCTATGCCGTCGCCGATGCCCAGCACCGGCACGCTGGCTCCGTTTGGCATCCCGTTGAAGAAGGGCTGCATCTCCTGTATTCCCCGGCACTGGTGGATGATCTCGTCGAGAGGCGTTCCCCGTCGTAGGTGGAGGGAAATAAGGCGGCAGACCAGCTCAGTGACGCCGCTCTGGAAGCTTCCTCCCTTGCCCAGCCTCCCGAAGACCTCGTAAGGTTGGCCCTCCTCATCCACGGCCACGGTGACATAGAGCTTGCCGAACTCCGTGTTCAGCCTGGTGGTGACGCTGCGCAGGCTCCTAGGCCTGGTCCGCGTCATTGTGGTAGTAGTCATATTCTTTTTTCCTTTCCCTGGTAGATCTGTAGTGCTTGCCTGCACTCGATGGTTTCCAGATTTCCGTAGATCCTCACCATGTCCTTGTCGCTGGCGAAGGCCTCCGCCTCCTCCCTCGTGTCGAACCTCTCGAAGGGGTCTGCGGCGAGGCTGCCCCGATAGGCGATGACGTGGTGGTGGACCTCCGGTTGACATTCGCGAATGTATGGAAGCGCTGGAGCGTACCGCTCGAAGCTGCCCGCGACCCTAAGGGCCGTCTCTTTGTCCCGTTCATCGCCCACGCCCAGGAGGGATCTGACTATGGATTCCTCGCAGTCCTCCTCCGCATACAACGGGGTGAGCATCGTGTCCTGCACGTCGGTGGGAAGCTCCTTCCACCGTTCCCGGCCGAGCTTCAGCCCGCCATGGCCTGCAGTCGTGACTCTGAGCACCCCCTCGGCAAGCTCCTGAATTTCCTGGGTCCAACCCCAGGGTGTGCGGGTCAGTGTCTTGGGCATGTCTCGTCTCCTCCTTTCTTGTAGTCCCGTAAACGAAAAGCGGGGCAGCCCCCTAGAGGAGACTGCCCCGCTGGATTCCTGGTGCTGGATTAATTGGCCGGCTAGGAAGCCCTGGCCTGCCGCATCGTGTTGAGCTTGTTGGCGGCGGCCTTCACCAGGGGAGCCAGCTCCGCTGCCGCCAGCTGGTCCAACTCCCTGCCCGTACGGGCCGACACTGCCTCCTGCACCTGCTTCTCGTCGAAGCCCTGGGCTGTTCCCAGCTCCAATAGCCGCTCCCGCAGCATCTGTACCTGGGACTCTTCGCTACGGTTGGGCTGGGCCTTATCGGGTTTCGTCGCGGCCTGGACCGGCGCCCTCTCCGGTCGGGGTTCACCGCTCCAGTCAACCTGGTCTCCGTAGAGACCGTTGCCGAACTGGACTCCAAAGCTGCGTAGCGCCCGCTTCATGCCGTCGGTTACCGCGCCCTTCAGGGCCGTGTCGTGGCCCTCGGGGGTCTCCTCGGCCACGGCGTGGAAGCCCACGTCGGTGCGAGAAGGCGCGCCGGCCACGGTGACCCGTACCGGTGCGCTGTAGGCGGAGGAGATCTTTACCTCACCGGTCCGAGAGTCCACGGTCTCCATCTGACGGAGGGTCACGTCGCCCACCAGTTCATATCCCCAGCCGCCGTGGCCGAAGATCAGGTTTGCCTGGTCGATGACCGTGTGGCCCTCCAGGTAGTGGTAGATCATGCCCGCCCTGCCCCTGCGCTGGGATACCAGTCCGAGATCCAGAGGCTGCGCCAGGGTCCTGGCGACGACGGGGGGCAGCCCGTCCCAGAGCAGAGCCGGATCCGCACTGGATGCGGGGTCGTGGTCGGTGACGATGGGGGCATTGGAGTTGTGCCCGTTGCCGTTCAGGTGCACGAGACCGTTGGAGGCCCCGTTGGGGTTGTGTCCGTTGTTCTTGTGATTGCCGTTTTGCATGATTCATCTCCTTCAGTGGTAGTTCATGTAGGGAATGGGTGGGTGCGGGTTCTACGTTGAAACCCGTGGGCGGGCATAGCCCGTCGTTGAATGGGTGTAGGTATCCTTGGGCGGGGAGGCCCGCTCAAGAGCGACAGGAAGTCGCTACCGGCGAGACCGGGCCGCCAGCCAGAGCAGGCGGAGGAAGACGGTGCGACCCTGAGGAAGGGTCGCAAGCTCGGCCACGTCGCCGACGCCGGGAGGAAGGGCGACGGCGGCGGCCCTGCGTCCGAGTAGGGCCTGGAGCCGCTCTGTCGCCGCCCGGCCCGCGTCGTCTGAGTCGAAGGCGAGGACGACGCGGGCGCAGCCTCGGAGGGCATCGACGACCCGTTCGACGCCCTGCGTGCCCAGGACGGCGCAGGCAGGGAACTCCCAGCCTGCGAGAGCGATCCAGTCGAAGACGCCCTCGGTTACGACCGCCCACAGCGGGGCGCGGCCGAGGCGCCCAAGGCCGAGCACCGGCTTGGGGCCGGGCAACGCCTGAAACCGGGGCGTCCGGTCGGGGTCTATGGCCCGTCCGACGAGCCAGTGGACGAGGCCGCCGTAGACGTCGGGAACGACGACCGTGCCGGCGAACCGCTCCGCGCCCCGCGCCAGGAACAGCCCGGAGTCCCTGAGACGTTTCTTGGAGAAGCCCAGGGATTCCAGGACCTCCCGCAGCCCGCTGCCCGGCGCATAGCCGAGGCCCAGGCGGGCTGCGGCGACCGGGCCGACGCCCCGTGAGGCCAGGTACGCCTGAGCATTGGAGTCGAGGTGCAGCTGCCCGGCGTAGAAACGCGCCGCCGCCGTCAGCAGGTTGGGGTTGCGAGGAGGCAACGCGGCGGACTCGGGAGGCCGCGGTCCGGCTGGACGGTGGGCGGCCTTGGGCGCAAGCCCTGGCCTGCCGTCCAGCCGCGCGATAGCTTGGGGGAGCGTCAGGTTCTCCATGCGCTGCAGAAAGTCCAGCACGTCGCCTCCCAGGCCGCAGCCAAAGCAGTAGAACCTCTGGGAATCGGAGTACACCGTGAAGCTGCCCTCCGCCTCCTCGTGGAAGGGGCAGACGCCCTGGCGTACCCGGCCTCTTCCTCTGAGTTGCACGCCGGCCGCCTCCACGGTATCGCCCAAGGGATGTCTCGCCTTCAGGGCTGGAATGTCGACTGTTGTATTTGCTACGAGCATGATGCACCTCCGGTCAGGGGCCGGAGGCCCCGGAGGCTGCGCCGCGACACGATCTTGCCGGGCCGCCAGCGCATTCCCAGCGCCGCCACCACCTCAAGCATTCCGCCTTCGGCGCGGGGCGTCAGGGCAGCGGACCGTCCCGTGCCCTGGTTGTAGACCAGCACGCTCCGGTGGCCGAACTGTCTCTTCACCAGTTGCTTCCACTCGGAGTGGGTCCACCGTGCCAGATTCGGGTCGTCGGGCGTCATGACCGCACCGGCGAGCGCCTCCAGCGCCCCGTCCAGGTCCGCAGCCTGCCTGAGCCGCCGCGCCTCGTGGATGGCGCGTACCGCGGCATGGCCTTTCGACGCATCCACCACGCCCACCTTGGCAGTGTCCCTCGCCACCGGAGATTCCGGCTCGTCCCTGAAGGTCAACGCGGCCATGACCCGGTCCACCAGCTCCTCCAGGCTGCGCCGTGGCCGTCTCCCCAGTTCAAGAGAGTTCTCAGCCGCCGTAGTCGGCTTATGCCTGAAGGTCAGCGTCGCCATGAGGCGGTCCACCAACTCCTCCAGGCTGCGCCGGGGCTGTACTCCTGTCTGTGTCGTCTGATTTCCAGCTACCAATGTTGCCGTAGTCATCTTGTACCTCCTTAAGTTGTTGTGTAGTTGCCTGAGATCCACGCCCACCTTGGGCAAAGAAAGAGGGGCCGCCTCGGAAGAGACGACCCCAGTCGTTCGGCATGGGTTGCATGAGGGTTGCCGTGTCAGCCGTCAGCGCCTGGACCGCCTCCCCGGTCGGCGCGCCGTGAACCGCCGGACGAGCAGCGCAGCAATGCCAATTCCAAGGGCGTTCAGGACGAAGAGTTCACCGTCTCCCGTCAGTGCCAGGGGTCCGAACAGCAGCGCCGCAGCTACGGTCGCAACCGTGAGCCTCTTGTACCGCAGGACAAAGCCTCCGACGGTTGCGGCGAGACCTTTGAATTTGGGAACCGTTGAGAAGAAATTCTTGACGTTCATTGACGCCTCCTTTCATTGTGTGCCCACACCGGAATCGGTGGTGCGGGTCGTGTGAGATGGGACCCCGTTGACGAAGACGCACTCCCTCCTAGGTGGGATGTCTAACGCAGAAGAACGGAGGGAGCGAAGAGAACGCAGCTAGCCCCAGGGTAGATGCATGTTGGGGGAAGAGCTGCGCGCGGTTGAAGCGACCGGCCAACGGCTACTGAAGGATCCGCTGGTCAGTACGTGCTATAGCTGCGGTCTGGCCGTGATCTGGCTGATACCGCAGTCAAGATGGTCTAGGCGGAGCTTTGGACGCACTCCGACCAACCGGGTGAGGATCAGGCGCGAGGCGCACCCTGTCTCAGGTTCCCAGCGGAGAAAGCGTTCAACTTCTAGCCGCTGGATATTGTCCGACGGGAGAAGGGCTAACCATTCCAACCATCGGACATGAGCCGAGGACGAAAGACCAACGTCAACTCCGTCGTTATGGCCCACGCTGCTTGCGGAGAGCTACGTCAAATCCGCAGTGGCAGCATTCCCTCTTGGGCGACCCATGGGAGAGCGAATCATCCTCTGGTCGTATCCGGGCAACAGGGATCACGCCCCCAGGTTTCTATGGTCGGAAACCTTGGTAAAAGCCAAACAGCGAAGCTATTATTGCCTTAGCCGAAGGCGGAATGGAAGGTCTTACAAGGGGTGTTTGCCAAATTGGTTCATCCAGTTCAACTGCACTTCCACAAAAGTTCACATGATCCTCCTGCTGCCCGTCTGTAGCCGCATGGCCCTCCAATACCCACCCACGAGAGAGTAGAATGACAGCGACATGATGCCCGGGATGGCCGGAAACGCCGCCCACGTTCTGCTGTTCCCGCTCGCCGCGATTGTATTCTTCCTAGGGCTGGGAGTGGGAATGCGGCTTAACCCCGCTCGATGCATGGTTCTCTGGCTCGCGTCCGGTGCCATGGTTGTGCTAAACCTGCTCTGGCTCCTCCGGTGGCGCAAGTAGCGTCCCAGCGACAGGACCGTGGCCCAGTCTCTTACCTACCTCCACCATATGCCAAGGGTCATGGCGCGCCTAGCCCACCGCAGAAGCTCCCGCCTCGCCCGGGCCCTCCGGGTATCGCGGAGAGCGGTCCTCCGCCAACTGACCTGCCCGTTCCTATCGAAGCCCCGCAGGGGTTGTTTCTCCGGTGGTAGCGTCATGTTGTGCTCCTCGAGCAACGCAAGCTCAACCGCCAGGAGACGTTCCTCCTCCGAAAGCCAGGCCAGGCCCTTCCCATTGATGGGGTGCGTGTCCTTCAGCGCCCGCCACTCCATGATCAACGGCCACGCTTGGCCGAACACTTCCTTGTCATCGGGGGCAGGGTCCCGTGTCGCCAGGTCGGGGTACTCACGCCTCAGCAGCGGCCTGGACGGGGGCCACCTACGGAACTGTGACGCGCCTGTGACGGGAGGGCCGGAAGTCTCCCGAGTGTCCCTGCCGCCAGTTTGACGAGGTCTTTGGGCATCATCCCGCTTGAGACTCCCGATCTCCCTTTCGACTGCTGCGAGCCGCCGTCGTGCCTCCTTTCCCATGCCTTCGACATCTCCCTCCAATCTCTGGACCCGTTCCTCCAGCTTCTCATTCTGCTCCCGCTGGCGTGCTGCAGCAGAGCCGACGCCCTCCTGGAGCGCCCGCTCCAGGGCATTGCGCGCCCGCCGGGACAGCTCCCCTGTCTTATGGCTGACAGACACCGTCCGGTGGTCAATCTCCAGTACCCTAGCCGCGCCCTTGTACCCCTTGTCACGCACCAGTTCCTGCAACAGCGCCATGAGCCGCATGTGGTAGACGTTCTCCACGTCCCTGCTGTTCTCGATCCCATGTTGACCCGTCTTCATGGTTCGTTCTTCCTCCTGAATCATTAGCTATTGATTTTGCCGTAGCTCCGTCCCCCCTGTTAGCCCCAATTCCGGCGGTTCCGGCCCTCCGTGACAAAATGTACCGCTCAGTCAGGTGTCTTGTACCGTCAGAGCCGCATTGACGTCGACTTCGATGTCACGCTCCAGGTTGAGCAATGTCACCGGCGTCCGGAACCCGCCCTTAACTCCAAGTGTTCAGTATGCCCCTCCTGTAGGAGCCATATTCACGCCTGAAACAGGCACAAAACCACCATTTGCACCCCATCGATATTAACTCCCATTCCATGTACACCCCCATGACAGCACAGGAGTCGGTGTCTATGGAAGGGCCTATAAGGGGTCGCATCTGTGCGGCCCCTTATAGGCAGTTTTCTAATGGATATCCCTCGTTCACACTGTTTGTCGGATGTCGGGCCCCGATAAAGCGCGGCAAAACGGAGAGAGGTGAACGAGGTGTCATTTCAACGGACCAACCGGAGATCTCTCAGGGTCGAAATGTTGATTCTTCCAGTGCTGGCCCTGCTCTTGGCAATCCTGGCCGCCATCCCCCTGGTAGGAATGTCAGTAGGTCAGGCCCCACCTGGGGGCGAGCCCGTTCTTGTCAACGCGGACCGGGAGTACGTGGAGCGGAAGAAGGAGGGCGAGTTCATCGCCCGCCCCGTATACGACCGGCAGATAGACGCCCTCTACTACGCCATCCGCGACGCGGACACGGGTGACTGGCTCACCCCTCTGTACCGGGTCCTCGGAGGAGAGAAAAAACTGAGTGATGGCTGGGAGTATTCCTGGGAGTACCCGGCCCTTGCGGAGCATCCGACGTTGGACCCGGAGCGGGCCTACCTACTGGTGATGGTGGCGGGGATGGCTGACGGCCACACAAAAGCCTTCCACGCCGTCATACCCATCCACGAGCCCAGCCGCATCTGGGACAGGATTCTCAGCGCCCTCAGCCCGGGCCGTTGGGCGAAGGCTTTCGCCACCTGGGTGGTGGAGGGAACCCACGGCACCCTCTGCGGCGTGGTGGAGCGAGCCACCGGCGAAGACGCCGACAACTGCAGGGGAGGGTAGGAAACCATGAGCGACATTCTCACCGGCACTCCTCCCGGCCTCACCTACGACCACGAGCTGGTCCGGCAAGCCTGGTCGGTGGTGTGGGTCATCACCACGGGAGCCCTGGTGGTCATCCTGGGATGGATGGGCCTCACCTTCATCATGAGCGAGCATCTGGGGATCAGGCAGGCGGGATGGAGGGAGATGGTGCCGAGACTGGTGCTGGGGCTGGTGGCCGCGGCGTCCTCCCTCTGGTGGTGCGCGCTGGTCATCGACGTGGCCGACGCCGTGTCCGGCTTCATCGCCGCTTTCCTGGGCGTCAATCCCGGAGACCTACTCAGGGCTCCCCTGGACACCTTCCTCGTAGCCATACAGGCGGGGAGCGTGGGCATGGGCCTGTTGATGGCCCTCCTCTACCTGATCTACGGTTTTTTCGTTCTTTACGTGCTGGTGCAGATGGTGCTGAGGCTTGCCTTGATAGACATCCTGCTGGCCCTGGCCCCCATAGCCCTTGGTTTGTGGATCCTGCCCCACACGGCGGGATGGGGAAGGCACTGGCTGAGGCTCTTCATGACCACGGTATTCCAGCAGGCGGTGCAGCTGATTGCGCTGGCGTTGGGATTCGGTTTCCTCAGGGAGGTGGCGGCCATAGGGGCCTTCGAGCCGGTGCAGGACCTGGTGTGGAAGATGCTGCTGTCCATTTCCTTCATCTACATGGCCACTAAGGTGCCGTCGCTCTTGGGGAACGTGGGGACCTTCGACTCCTGGATGAGCACCCTCTACTTCGGCATGAACCTGCCGGGGACCATGATGAAGTCCGCCAAGACCCTTGGCCTGATGGCGGGCGGAGCCGCGGGAGGGCCTGCCGGCATTGCGGCGGGGGCTGCTGCGGGAGCGGGTCTGTCCGCTGCCACATCAGGGCTGAAGTCCATGGCGGATATGGCGACCCCATCGGCGGGAGCGGGGGGCAGCGGAGGAGCGGCTCCCAGGAGCAGCAGCGAGTAGACCAATCAAGAACGACAACACGAACGGCGTCGGCAACACCCACGCTGGCCAATACGACGAAATCAGGGAGGTTTGAGCCATGTGCAGGTAGAAGAGCTGAGACAACGGCATCACTGGAGACAACGGGACCAGAAGACCGGGGGAACAACTCCGGTAACAGAACAGAGAAAGAATAGGAGAAAGAAGAATGGACGACCTGACGCAGACCATATCGAACCTGGTGGGGATCCTGCTGGGGATCGTGGGAGCCGTGGGTGTGGGCTTCTTCGTCTACGGAGCCTACATGTACCTCACGGCCTCCGGTGCGCCCAACCAGATGGAGAGGGGCAAGAGCGCGATGATGACGGCCCTGGCGGGCATCATCCTGGCCATGGTGGCCTACGGCGTCGTGGAACTGGTGATGGACGCAGTGGTAAATCCGGCGGTCACTCCCGACGTACCCGAACCGACTACCAGCGTGTCCCCACCCGCAACAGTTCCCCCGGACCAGATACCCGGCGGAGCGGGGAGCTAGGAGGTGAAGACCATGAGAGAACACGAGGTACCCACCCACGTACAGGCGGAGGACCGGGTGCTGCTCTGGTTCACCTTCCCGCAGATAGTGGCGATGACGGCGGTGTGCGCTTTGTCCTACGGCGTATACCGGTACGCCCCCGTGGGGCCGTCGGAGGTGAGGATGGCGTTGGCCGTCATCTTCGGCCTCTTCGGCATCGCCATGGTGGTGGGGAAGATAGGAGGTCGGCGGCTGCCGCTGGTGGCCGCCGACCTGTTGAGATACCGGCTGGGACCACGGCGCTACGTGGGGCCTGTGTTCCAGCTAGTGAGGAGCGAGGCTCCCATGCAGAAGGACACCGTTCCAAGCCCCCTGAGCCTTCTGGCGATGCGTTTCAAGCGGAACGCCCGGCGGTTGAGAGGGATGATGGAATCGGCGCGGCGCAGGATACGCCGGAGGAAACGGAGTGGCGGCAACCGTCGCAACGGGCGAATGCCCTTCCGTCCCCACCGTTGGTTCCGCAGGCGTCGAGATCAGAAGGTGAACGACGGTGGCAACGACACCAACAGTTCCCCAAGCAAGAAGAGCAGGGGAAGAAAATTTCCGAGGCTATGGGCGGCGGCGCTGGCCGTCGCCCTGGCGGTGGGGGCGGTGGCTCTACCCCAGAGCGTCTTCGCAGACGATGACTGGCAGAACGAAATAGACTTTGAACTCATCGAGCCGGTCCCGGGCCGGAGACTCTTTGTCGAGGGCCTCATGGTCTCCGGCGATACGGCCGCCGTCACCCTCCGGGCTGCCACTGACCTGCGTATAAGCGTTCATGCCTACGGGGGAAGGTTGGGGATCCAGCTCCTCTTCTGGGCCACGGCCCAGCTAACGGAGGGAGAGAGCATCGCCTATGAACTACCCCTGGAGGGTTCTTCCCCTTCATTCACCTTCTCCTGGGAGGATAGCCTGGGGCAGGCGGGGGTCTTCTCCCTAAGGGACGGTCAGATACCATACCCGCTGCCCACTGTCGAAGGAGAGATCTGCGACCTCAGCCTCGTGTCCCTGGGCTGGACACCGGGAACGGTTGAGGGAGTGGTGGAGTCCGAGTGCGAGGACCGTGTGAAGAAGACGGTAGCACTACAGACGGTGGCGGGCCACGTGAGCGTGGCGGAGATGTCCCTCATGGATGCCGACGTGACCGCCGTCACCGGTGTGGTCTCTGCCGTGACCACCGGCTCCCGCACCGCCGTCCCCCTGGTCCCCAACGGGAAGACCTCTTTCCGATTGGAAGCGGGTAGGGAAAAGAAAATCCATCCCGTAGTCCTGGTGGTTGAGACGGAGGTGTCCCTCAGCATACCCCTTCCGCCCCTGACCCGGCTGACCCATCAGCCGGAGAGGACGCAACACTACACCAGGACGGTGACACTGACCCGTCCGGGGACCACCAGGACCGTCAGCAAGAGGGTGACGGTGGAGCACGACGACGGCACCACCACGGAGCACACCGTCTCCGCCACCCTGTCCATATCCAGCCGGGAGATCCGGAGGGACGTGACCGTAGCCATCACCCACCCAGAGCACGTGAAGGCAGAGGTGGTGGCGAGGAAGGCGGCCGTCCGGAGCCGTATGGAGACCCTGGCCATGGCCTCGAGCATTGGGTCCGACGAATCTTTTCTTACCCTTATCCTACCTGACCGGGAATCCGAGCCGCCTCCCGCCGAGCAGAGGCCCGCGGACAGCGGCGTAGCCGCCGACTGGTTCGAGCAGCTGGGATGGGAGTGGCCCTGGTGAGGCGGGCACTTGCGGCAATCCTACTGGCCGGAGTCGCACTGGCCACCACCGGCGCGGGAGTGGCGGAGAAGCGGGCCGCGCTGGAGGACCTGGTGGCGTCCTTCGACCAGGTCCTTACGGCCATGACCTATGCTGCCGCCGGTCTCTGCCTCTTCGCCATCGTTTGGGCGGGCTTCGTCCTGATGGCGGAGGGTGGCGAGGGGAGAGGCGGGGGTAGGGCCAGGACCGCCGTGGCGATGGCGGTAGTGGGGCTGGTCCTCGTGCTGTCGGCAAAGGGAGTGGTCACACTGCTGCTCAGCGGCCTTGTCCCCTTCCCAATTCCCTAAGTCCAACGAAAAGAGGAAAACATTGAAGAAGTTATTTCAACTAATCACAAGACCTGGGACCAAGAGGCCTGTTAAAGAAGAAGCGGCCTCGCCGCAAGCCACAGACTGCGTGCAATCTCCTGGGGTTGCCGCCCCCAAGCCGCCGCCGGACCTGCCCCTCTTTTTCATGTTGTCGCACCTGGAGGAGGACGGTCCGGTGAGGCTGGACGGGGTCAAGGTTGGAGTTTGCGAGGTGATGGGCCTGGAGATAGACGAGCCCAAGCTGGGAGCCTTCGCCGGGGCCCTCAACGCCCTGGACTTCCCAGTGCAGCTGCTCATCAGGCAGCACCCACCCCGGCTGGAACGCCTCAGGGAGAAACTGCAACAGGCGCAACCCGAAGACCTTCCCCCACAGACGCTGGCGGCGGCTGAGTCTCTAAGGCGGCTGCTGACCGACCTGGAGAGTCGGGACGGGATCCTGGACCGGCGCTTCTACGCCATCTGCGAGTTCCCCCGGGTGGATGAGTTGAGGGGCCTGCTGTCCAGGGCCGGCCTGTCCGTTCATCACCTGAAGGGCCGACAACTGCGGATGTTTCTCGTCTCCGCCGCTCTGAGCGGCTCTCCCACAGAGGCAGACGAACAGAAGCACGTGGAGGTGGAAATCAACCGGAGGGAGATGCGCATCGGGGAGAACCTGGTCCGTTCCCTCCACCTGGGCAAATGGCCCCGATCCCTGGCTCCAGGCTTCCTACAGGGTCTGATGGTGGCAGGAGCACCCATGGACCTGTCCATCCACCTGGGGGCCATCCCCCCGGATCAGGCAGCCAGGACCCTTGAATGGCAGAAGGTGCGCTTCGAGTCGGCCCAGTCCCTATCTTTCAAGAGAGGCCGCACCATGTCCCCGGAGGCGGAGATAGCCCTGGAGGACGTAACCCGTCTCAGGGACCAGGTGCAGCGGGGCAGGGAGCGCCTCTTTCACGCTTCCCTCTCCGTCACTCTCTATGCCAAGGACAAAAAGTCCCTTAAGGAGATGACCCAGAGGGCGAAGGCCCACTTCGCCGCCACCCTGGGCAAACTCGACAACCTCGCCTTCCGCCAGCGCGAGGGGCTGCTCTCCACCCTGCCCCTGGCGTTGAACGCCGTGGCCGAGTGGAGGACCTTGGACACATCCAGCCTGGCCCGTCTGTTCCCCTTCTCGCCCCCGGACCTGGATACCCGGAGCGGAACCCTGTACGGCATCGACATGAGGGCCTGTTCTCCTATTGTCTACGACCCATGGGACGGCACCCACCTGAACGCCAACACGGCAGTGTTGGCAAGGTCCGGCTCCGGCAAGAGCTTCGCGACAAAGCTGGGAGTCCTTCGAGGCATTACCAGGGGTGTGACGGCATATGTAATAGACCCGGAAGGAGAGTACGCCGACATGGCCCGGGCCGCCGGCGGCAGAGTTCTCTCCCCCGGAGTGCCGGGGCAAGGGATGAACCCCTTCGTCATCGACAAGGGGGACTCCGAGGAGCTGCTGCAGCGCATAGGCAGCCTTCGCCGTTTGATTGAGGTGATGGTAGGGGAGAGACTATCCGCCGACAGGAGGGCCTCCCTGGACCACGCCCTGGCGGGCTACTACTCCCAGCCCAGAAAACGAACCGGCTTCAGGGATTTTTACAAGTATCTGCAAGAAGACGAGGCGGGAGACCCGGGCCTGGCCCATCTGTTGCGGCCCTTCGCCACGGGCAGTCTGAGACACCTGCTCTCCGACGAGGGCGACGACCTGCTGGGCAACGAGGCGCTGGTAACCGTCTTCGACCTGCGGCTGCTGGAGCCGGAGTTGAGGCCCGCCGCAGCCATGGTCTGTACCGAGACGGTGTGGGCCGCCGCGGCCCAGAATCCCAAGCCCAGGCTCCTGGTCGTCGACGAGGTGTGGAGCATCATGCAGCACCCGGAGGGGGCGGCCTTCATGGTGTCCATGGCCAAGCGAGCAAGGAAGCACCGGCTGGGACTTCAGTTCATCACCCAGGACGTGCAGGACCTCCTCTCAGAGGATACTTCGAGAACCATCACCGGCCACAGTGGACGCGCCCTTCTCCAGAACGCCGCCTTCAAGCTGCTCTTGCAGCAGGACGCGGCGGCCATCAGCACCGTGGGGGACGCCTTCGACCTGCCGGAGGAACTCCAGCGATGGCTCCTCTCCTGTCCCAGGGGAGACGGGCTCCTACTGGCTCGTGGCAACCGGTTCCCCGTACGCATCGAGGCCACCCCCGAGGAGACAGCAGTAATAGAGTGGAGGCCCGGCGGGCACGGGTAGAGATTCTGACCCACCGAATGGGATCTGACGAAGGAGCAATGAAAGGAAAAGAAAAATGAAACCGAACTTCATCAAGTGGATTTTCGAAGATGGGGAAAAGAAACCCCCGGTGCTGCTGGCGGTGACGCCACCCAGGACTGGAGAGCGCACCCTGCTGGGAGTGGAGAACATGCTGGGGTCCATTGCTGTACCCGAGCCCTTCTCCCTGGAGCTGGTAGGAGATATGGATGGTGTGATCCTCATGGCCCGGTGTATCGATGACCAGGTGGTGAGAGGCCAGTTGGCTGCCCACTACCCCCAGGCCCGCATACGAAAGGTGCCCAAAGAGGACGATCCCCTGCGTCTGCAGGATGGAGAGCAGGCGTGGTCCGTCACCGTGGGAGTGGACGGTCCGGAGTACGTGCCCCTGAGAACCTTCCGAGACGACGACCTGCTGGATCCCGGCTCCGATCCCCTCATCGCCCTCATGGGCGCCCTCTCGGCATTGTATGAGGGAGAACGGGTCGTGGCGAGGCTGCTGCTGCGCTCCCTGGGGCCCGACTGGTCTAATCATCACCTGGAGAAGGCCCACCAGAGACCTATCCCTGCGGCGGAACCCTCCTACACCTATCAGACCAAGCCCCTGCAGATGGACGGGGTGACCATGGCCGTTCTCGGCGTCGGAACGCTGGCAGTCCTCAGGGGGTACATGTGGGTGCAGGAGGGGGAGATATGGAAAGCGGCGCTGCTGGGGACGGGCGCCGCCCTGGGGCTGGCTGCCGGCGGCTGGGCCTGGTGGCGATGGAAGAATGCCCGCAACCGTGTCTACGACCCTATATTGATCCGGGAGAAGGTCTCTCGGATCGCCTTCGATGCAGAGATAGAGATCGTCGCCGTCTTGCCCGTCGGCACCGGACCGCAGAGGGCTAGGGAGATCCTGGGCCCGGTGACCGCTGCCTATCGCCACTACGACAACTCTGCAGGAGCACGTTTCAAGGTGGGCAAAGTACGGCCAGCCGGCCCCAAACTGTCGTTGCTCCACCCGGCGGGCTCGGGGCTCTTCGGCCGGCGCAGCGTATTGGGGGTCCGGGAGGCAGCCTGTCTCTGGCATCCACCGGGGGCGGGAGACGAAACGCCCCTTGTGGAGCGTTCCGGGGCAAAGGCGCTCATCCCCTCGGCCAGGGGCGTCAGGGGCGGTGCACTGGTGGGGGACACCACCGCCGGAGCAAAAAGGGAAATACGCTTTCCAGAGGACCTATTGCGCCGTCACCACCTGTACGTGGCTCGCACCCGCATGGGCAAGTCCACCCTCATGCACCATATAGCCGTTCACAAGATGCGGGAGAAGGCGGTGGGCAGAGACCGGGACGCCATCGTAGTGATAGACCCCCACACCGACCTGGTGGCCGGACTGTTGGAACACGTGCCGGGTCCCCTCATCAACCGGGTGAGGCTCATAGACCTGTCCGACGATACCCGCTCCCCCGGCATCAACCTGCTGGACACTCACGTATTCGCAGACAGGGACCGCACCGCCGACTCGGTAGTACGCGTGGCGAAGGGACTGTGGGATCAGTGGGGCCCGAGGATGCAGTCTATTTTGGAGTTCATCGTGAAGACCCTCCACGAGGCGAACGAGCAGATGGAGGCCGGGGAGCAATACACGATTCTGGACGGCCTCAAGCTAATGTCCAACGAGCCGTTCCGCAACGACGTCCTGAAGAAAATCTCAGATCCCTATATTCTGGAGTGGTGGGCCAACACCTTCACCGGCTGGAGCCGTGACTACAAGTCCGACTCCTTGGCCCCGGTCCAGACCCGTCTCTCCTACTACTCCTCATCCAAGAGGGCCAGGGCCATCCTGGGCCAGCGCCGCTCCACCATAGACCTGAGGAGGACCATCCTCGATGGAGGCGTGCTCCTCGTCTCCACCTCCCAGGGGACTGCCGGTAGGGACGTGGCCGCCCTGGTTGGCGCGTCTCTCCTGAACCTGGTGGACTCCGTGATCAGGGAGCAGGGGGCTTTGCCTCTGGAGAAAAGACGTGGCGCTCTGGTCATAGTGGACGAGATGCAGTCCATGCCGGGAGTCGACTACGAGTCCATGCTGAGCGAGCTGGGAAAGTTTGGGGCCAGCTTCATCTTAGCCACCCAGAGCCTGGCCAAGCTGGAGGACCTCTCCCCTACAATGAGGGACACGCTGTTGGCCAACGTGGGGTGTCTGGCGGTGTTCCAAGTGGCCGCGTCCGACGCCAGAACGTTGGTCTGGGAGCTGGGAAAGGACCGGGTGACGGAGGATGATGTCACCTCCCTGCCGGTGCACCACTGCTACGTGAGGGCCACCGTCGGGAAAGAGAGGATGCCCGCCTTCTCCATGGTGGTGAGAAAGCCGGAGGAGGGAGATCCCACCGTCGCCGCCCGCATACGCCAGGCGGCCTCCGCCTACACCGTCCCGGCTCGGCAGTCGGGCTATGCCGATGCCGTCGAACACAAGAAGGTCGAGGATTTCCGCGCCGGCTTGGAGAATCTTAAGGGCGATGTTCAAGGGCCGGGCCGGGACGTCGGTCAGGACAAATGCAATGTATCTGGTGGGCAGGAGCGACGTAATCAGACCAGCAAGAGAAAAGCGACCTCCAGGATCGCTGGTAACGCCAATGGACCGGCCTCTGGGGAAGACCGAACCTCGAGACAGGAGGTATAGGTATGAGACCTGCTGGATGCGAGGCCGACCTGCTACGTCTTCTGGCGTCTATGCCGTTCCTCGACCGGCTGGAGATGGTGGCCGTATCCGGCTGGTCCAGAGGCGGTGTATACGAGGTGATTCACAAGCTGGAGTCTGACGGGTTCTGCGCCTCGGTCCTCCACGCTATCAACCCGGCGCCACCGGCACGAAGGTTCCACCTCACCGTCGAGGGGTTGCGAAGGCTGGCTTCCGAGGATGGAATCTCCCTGGACCAACTGGTGCGCCTATGTCCCCTTTCGGCCCAGTGGCGGCGCAGTTTGATGCAACGCCTCGACGCCCTGGCCATTATATATCGACTGGCCTCCGCCATATCCAATGCTGCATTTCCCATCCGGTTCCGTTGGTACCGGTCTCTGCCCCTTGATGCCGCCGTGAGCCTTCCCGACGGGAGGACCATTGGCATACTTAGGCAGGGGACTACCGCCGACCGATCGGGCTTCTCCAAACGTCTCTGGAGGCTGCGCAACGGTCCCGTCCCTGGAACGCTGTTCATCATCATGTCCGACGAAGTGCGTCTCAGGCACGCGAGTAGGCTCCTCTCTCGCTTTCCCGGCCCGCAGGTCAATGCCTTACTCGCTCTGGAACAGCAGGTGGTTATTGGCGGGCCGGGTGACCGCATTTGGAACCCCACCCACGTAAGCGCTGCCATTGACCTGCACTCCGCCCTGGAAGGGGCGGAGCCGGGTGGCGGGTTTCCCGCAGAACCCATCCCTCAGCGGGCGGATGTCCCGGAGGAACTGTCCTTCAGGGGGACGACGTCGGATGTCCCGGGCCATATGCTGCCCGTGTTGTTGAAGTCCGCGGAGAAGGGCGCCCTGGACCTGATCTCCGACTGGCCCTGGATTGCCCCTAAGGATCTGGCCGGGCTACTTGGGGTTTCCAGACCCCGCGTGGCCCAGCTGGTCAACCCCCTGGTGGGTCTTGGCCTGGTAGCCCGCCCCACAGGTGCAGGCGGGCGTCTGGGCCTGACTGACCGGGGCCTCGCCCTCCTGGCGCGAAGGGACCGCACCTCAGTGGCTGTGGCCAGAGACCGATGGAGCGTCGCTCTCAAAGATGCCAAGGGACCGGCTGAGTGGCGGAACGTATCTGGTAGGAGGAGCCGGCAACTTCTCAGGAATATCGACCATACCGACGCCGTCCACGGCTTCGTGGCGGCGCTCACCACCCAGGCCCGCCTGCTGGGGTGGGAGGTCTCCCAGATAGACCCGCCGTTCAGGGCCTCCCGCTACTTCCGCCATCACGAGCAAATGCGCTCCGTCAACTCTGACGCCTTCGGCATCCTCAAGCGGGACGGCAGGGTCTGGCCCTTCTTCCTAGAGTGGGAGCGACGCGCCGTGCGTCCCTCCACCATGTCGGAGCGTCTCGCCCCCTATCTGCGCTACTTCTCCTCTCACCGTCCCACCGACGATCACGGCGTACAGCCCTACGCACTGGTCGTCTTCGAAGACGATCTCGTCCAGACCCACTTCCTGCGATTGGCGAGGGAGGAGATGCAGGCGGCCAGGGTCCAGGTGCCCCTATGGGTCTCCCATAGTAAGGCCATTGACGCCCTGGGGCCATTAGGGCGCGCATGGCGGGCGCCCGGGGACTGGGATTCACCCCAGGCACTGCCGCTCCCATGAACGACGACCATAAGCCGGGAGAGTGGGCCGCTTGGCCGCTCCCGGCCTCTACCACGCAAAGGAAACGAGGAATAATGGACTTACAGGACGCCAACCTAGCCAAGGGATGCCGGAGGCGTGGAGGACGGACCGTTGTCCGGCTCAATACGTCAGCCCTCTGGGAGCGGCTAGCCCTTTTGAACCGCTCCCGGAGCGGGCTTGCCAGGGAGATTGGGATCAGCCCTGGATATCTCTCCATGCTGGTCAACGCGGGGCGCGCGCCCTCCGGACGCATCCGGTAACGGATGCAGAATACCCTCGGAGTGGAGGACTTCCACTATCTCTTCAAACTGGAGGAATAGACATGAACAACACCGGCGATTCGTCCCTTTTCGACGGGAGTCTGGAACCCAGCCACAGAGTGACCCTGGAAGGTCGGGCCATAGCCTTTGAGAGCGGCGTGCTGCCCCTGGACTTCCCCCAGCGCCTCACACGGCTGAAGGAGGCCAGCGGCCTCACGTGGAGCGGCCTGTCCAGGGCCCTGGGTGTGGACCCCAAGCAGATGTACCGCTGGCGCCGCGGCACCGAACCCTGCGGGGGAGCCATGCTCTCCCTGTTCCGCTTCGCCAGCCGGATGCCCGGCGGCCTGGACATCCTCATGGGAGAGGGCCCCCAGATGAGCTTCCTCAAGGATTGACTCGGCTTGTATCCCACGGAGACAAACAAGTAAGGAAGTCGCCGGCGCTACGCCCCAACCGTCCGCGCCGGCGGCCCATCCCATTGAACCGCAAGGAGAAACTAGCAATTTAACGACTTACTGGAAGACCGGTATTTCACTGATAAGATTCTAAGTATATGAAGAGGTGATTCCTATGCAAGACAGACTAATGAGGCGTCGAGAGGTTGAGAAAATAACAGGGATAAGTCGCTCGTCGATCTATCGACTGATGCAGGAGGGTGAATTCCCTAGGCCCGTAAGAGTCGGCTCTGCTGCCGTCAGGTGGAGGGAGAGCGACATCACGGTCTGGTTGGAGTCACGACCGGTGGCGACGGGTGAAATCGGCTCGTCCAACGCGGCCTTGACGTAGCCCCGTTGACCGGTTGGCCGGTCAGGTAGTCCGCCCACAGCTGCATCAGAGCACGGCGGCGCTCGAACAGATCGGACCTCGCGTAGGCCTGCTCGGTTGAGTTGCCCAGGGAATGGGCAAGGGACGCCTCGGATACGGCCCAAGGAGTGTCCGTCTGCTCCAGTGTCCAGTTTTTGAAACTGCTGCGGAACCCGTGGACGGTTGCGCGTTCCGCAAGGCCTACGGAACGGAGAATCTTCGTCATCGTCATGTCAGACAACTGCGCTCTCTGCTTCAGCGGCGACGGGAACACCAGGCTGGCTTCGCCACGGAAGGCAGATGCTACGCCAAGTAGATCGACTGCCTGTCGGCTGAGGGGTACACGATGCTCCATTCCCGCTTTCATCCGCCCGGACGGAATCCGCCATACATGGTCATCAAGGTCGATCTCGTCCCAGGTGGCTCCCCTGGCCTCATCGGAGTGTGCCGCCGCCTTCAGCAGCCCTTGTGGAACTGCAGGGGTAGTCAGCCTTGAGGTCTACGCGGCCTGTGGGCAACCGGTCCGGGGCATCCGTCCGTGAGGCTTGGCGGCTGGTCTTGCTTGACGTCCTGTCACCCCTCGGCAAGAACTCAGGGCATCGGACTTGAGCGGACGGGCGTGGGCCTTCCAGTCGATGGTAAATGGCGGCATGGAAGTTGAACGGGCAGTGGCGCTAGCGGGCTTGATGGGGGGCGACGAATAGACTTCCCTATTACTTGCCAAACAAAAAGGGTGTGGATCAAATGAGTGAATGTTGCAAGCCATTAGAAACCGCTCTTGGGCTGCTGTATCAGGTTTGGCAACATGCGCCTGGTATCTCACAGATTTTTTGGGTGCGGCAAGCCGTTTGGACGAGGCGGTAAACGACTGGGCCCCTGTAGTGGCTGCCCTATTGCCATTTTTGGCAGTTGCGGGCGCAACTATTTCCTTAGCAGTCGTGGCGCTCGGCGCGACTCCATGGCTATTCGAACAACTGCCTAAACCAGTCAAATTAAAGTTTGCCTTTTACCGCAATAGGGAAGTGAAAGAGATTCATCCAGCTTTGAAGTCGGCAATGTATATTGGCGTATTTGTCATTGGCGCTCCTGAACCTCCAGTTGATGAGCCGAAACTGAATTTTCTGAAAGTGAAGCTGGCAGAGATCGAAATCAAATTCGAAGCATCAATTTTCACTGCACGTAGACTCATGCGAGAAATAGAGCCATTCGTAAAGGACGGTTCCTATGAATATGTACGCCGTATTTGTGATGCAGTCCGAAAAGATTGAGCCATCCATAGCCGCAATCCAACTCACTACAAATATTAGAGTGGTACCTAATGAGGTACTAATCCCTTTCTTCTGGCTATTTTATAGCTGAGTTCTAGTCCTGCCTCGGGAGCCATCCCCCCCGCTTCTTATCCCCATGCGATTCCGCCGTAGGCATACAGCCTGTCGGCCCTCCGCATCCATTCGCCGCGTTATCCTCGCGCCGTCAACTCCCTACCGCTGTCCCACCCCCAGGTTGCGTTCTATCCGACGGCTGACGTAGGACATGGTAAAGGTGAATATCCAGAACGCAAGGGCAACGAATACGAAGATTTCAGGGGCGGAACCTTGGAATTCAATCCTTCCCTCCACCGCCTTGCGAGATATATTCACGATGTCCAGCATCCCAATGATATACACCAGGCTCGTGTCCTTGAACAGGCTGATGAACTGTCCCACGATGGCCGGAATCACGTTCCGAATGGCCTGAGGCAGCGAAATGAATAACGTAGCCTGCCAGCTCGCTAACCCTAATGCTCGTGCCGCCTCTGCCTGACCGGGATGCAGCGCCTGCAGCCCCCCTCGGATGTTCTCCGCCATGTACGCGGAACTGAACATCGTAATCACGACACCGGCGTTGAACAGCGAGTTCCTGGGAAACGTTTCCGGAAATGCCAGAGGCACCAGGTGCTGCGACATGAACAATAGCGTAATCAGCGGCACCCCCCGGAACACCTCGATGAAGACCACGCACAGCGTCTTCACTACCGGCAGGTGGCTACGACGCCCCAACGCCAGCAGAATTCCGATTGGAAGGCTCAGCACTATTCCAGCCAACGCTAGAATCAGATTCAACTGCAGCCCCGACCACTGCCTGCTGTCCACCGTTTGCATGCCAAGGAAAGACACCCCGTTGAGTAGGACCAGCGTGAGGATGAAGACCGCAACGCTGAAGATTGCCACCCACTTCACGGTCCCAAACCTCGTATATCGGGCAAGGGCCCAGCCCGCCGCCAGGCTGACAACGTTGACCACCAGTAGCAGCCTAACGTCCATCCCCATCCTTTCGAAACTGTAGGGCAGTAGCGCTAGAAGGACGCAGGCTCCCACCGTCACCAACGCCAGGGTCCGCATCATCTTCGACCCGGCTACCCCCCAGCCCATGCCCATTAGGAACGTCACCATCATTAGGCTCGCCTGCGGCCTCCAGAAGCAGTCATTGCCCGGGCACGCCTGGTCGCTGTTGTAGTTCCCGATGAGGAACCGACCTCCAACCGCGGACACCACGGTCCAGTCCGCTTCAATAAAAACCCATTGAATCGCGAACCAGAGGGTATAGACGAACGCCAGCCCCACAATTACGGTCAGTGTGGTATTGAACCGGCTGTTAAATAGGTTGGCCCGAACCCAGCCCAATGCTCCCCGCTCCAATATTGGCGGCGGCAGCGAAGGCGCTGGGCTAGTTCCGGTTCCTTGGGTCGTCGTCAACTTCTTCTCTCAAAGCTTATATGGCGATTGTACAGATTCCCAATCAGGGACCACGTCAAACTCATCGCTAGGTACGCAAACATAATAAGTATAAATATGGATATTGCTGGCTCTCTCTGCGTCATCGTAATCCCAACGCCGGCCAGCTCCGGGTACCCTATGGCGCCGCCCAAGCTGCTGTTCTTGGTCAGGTTCAGGTACTGGCTGATCAGCGGCGGAATGATAACCCGGAGGGCCTGGGGAAATATCACGAATCGAAGGGATCCCATGGGAGTCAGGCCCATCGCCCGCGCCGCCTCCACTTGCCCCTTCCCAACGGACTGGATCCCCGCTCTGACTATCTCCGCGATGAACGCCGCTGTGTAGATCACCAATCCTAGCAGCAGGACCAGCAATCCCGCCTGTATGGTGAACCCGCCGGCAATTCTCCCGAATCGTCCTTCCGGCGCAGGCATGGACCATTCTATCGGCGACGTTCCTAGCACCAAACTCAGGATGACCCAAGAGCCAATTATCACCGCCAGCGCCACGACCCATCCGGCCAGTACCGGATGGGCAACGCCCCCCAACGCCAATTCACGCTCGGACAGCCTGCGGTCGACAAACACTCCCGCGGCTATGGCCAATATCACGAACCCTACCCATATCAGGAAGATGGCTAAACCGCCGATGCCCGACGGTCCGGGCATAGAGATACCGCTGTTGTTAACGTAAAGCCAGTCGAAGAAAACAAACCCTTCCCGCACCTGCGGCAGCGCCAGCACGATGAAGAACCAGAACAGCAGCTGCACCAGCAGCGGCACGTTTCGGAAGAACTCCACGTAAACCAGGGCCAGCTTCGAAACTAACCAGTTGCTCGACAACCGGGCCACGCCGATGATGATGCCTAGAATCGTGGCTATGATGACACCGAGGACAGCAACCATCAAAGTATTCACCGCCGCTACCACAAGGGCGTACAAGTACGTGTTTGACGGATCGTAAGGGATGACGTGGAACCCTATGGGCGTCTGATATTCTCTAAAGAGAAAGCCGAAACCGAAGGGAATGTTCCGGGAGTCGATGGCAACGCCGATGTTGGTGATGAACCAGACAACAAGGGCCACCACCGCAACCCCGGAAACTATCTGAACCGTCCACTGAACAATGTGGGCGTGCCTCCAGACCGGCACCCCTTCGTATGTTAAGTTTCGTAGGAAAGCTGGCATTGGCAGATAGCCTCTGACGGGAAATATAGGCTTTTGCGCTAAGAGGGTGTCTAAAAAGCGTTGAAGTGTGCCAATCGGCGTAGCATGAGGCCGGTCATGGCGGCGTAGACCCACGCTTCTGTAGTCTGAGGCAATTCCTCATAGTCCTTGCTCAGACGGCGATACCGGCCCAACCAGGCAAAGGTGCGCTCTACAACCCAACGGCGTGGAAGAACCTCGAAGGTGTGTTGCCCGGGTGGACGCCGCACTAGTTCCAAGTCCCATCCACCCATGTTTCGCGCCCACTCCACCAGCTTGCCTGCGTAGGCCCCATCAGCCCAGATCCGTTTCAGCCGGGGAAACCGGCCTACCAAACGCATCAGCGCCAACTTAGCCCCGTCTCGATCTTGAATATTGGCCGGATGCACCACCACTGTCAACAGCAATCCTGTCGTGTCTACCACGATGTGTCGCTTTCTTCCACAGACCTTCTTACCAGCATCATAGCCACGAGGCCCCCTTTTTCCGTGGTCTTGACCGATTGGCTGTCTATGATGGCCCCGCTGGGACTGGCAGCTCGCCCCCCAGCCAAGCGTAACCGGTCTCGCAGCGCTTCATGAATCCGCTCCATGGTCCCATCTCGACGCCAAGTGCGGAAGTAGTGGAACGTGATGCGCCACGGAGGCAGGTCGTGAGGGAGCATTCGCCATGCGCATCCGGTGCGCAACACATAACGAATACCGTTCACCACCTCCCTGCGCGGGTATTTGATCGGCCGGCCTGCTGGTTTGGGAGCAGGCAGCAACGGTCCCAAGAGTTGCCATTCTTTGTCGCTCAGATCGCTTGGATATCTCTCTCTGCTCATGGAACACCACTTTAGGCGCTCCCATATCTACATTACTACCACTACCAAGGACGCTTTTTAGACACTTTCTAAGCGAGTCAATGCAGAAGAGCCGCCAATTGGCGGCTCCTCTGTTCTTCTCGGTTTCCCTTGGCGAGCGGTTCAGCCGCTCATGATCGCTAGCCTACCGTAGAGGCGCTGCGTATAGCTGGCCGCCCTTCGGGCAGTCTGAACACGGCGCGTCGTTCCAAAGTGCATTCCTGCTGCCGTCTCGCACCAGTCCTAGAGGGGTCAGATGCCGGTCGAAGATCTGGCCGTAGTTGCCAACCTGTCCGATGACGTCCTGGGCCGCCGTTTCCTTCAGGCCTAGAGCTTCCTGGCCGTAGCTCCCCGAAAGCCCGAAGAGCCGGTCTATTCCCGTGTCGCCCGTAGTCGCAGTGGGAACGTTGCCGGAATGGATGCCGAAAGCCTCGGAGTAGATCAGCATGGCCATCACGGATTTCACGATGTCATACCACTGATCGTCACCGTGAGGTACAACGGTTCCCAGCGGTTCCTCAGAAATCGTTTCAGGCAGAATTACGTGGGCGCTCGGGTCCGTGAATCCGGAGGCGTTGGCCACCAGGCCGGACTGGTCAGTCGTAAGGGAATCGCACTGTCCTTGCTGATACGCCTCGTTTGCGCTGGTGTTGTCCTCAAAGGGTACTATGCTGAATCCCATGCTGTTCTGTGTGTCAAAGTCCTGTAGGTTCAACTCTGTCGTTGTTCCCTTTAGCACGCAAATGCTGGCGCCTTCCAACTCGTACGCGCTGCTGACCCCCAGGTTCTTGGGCACTATGAATCCCTGTCCGTCGTAGAACATGGTCTGTGCGAAGTTGCCCCATGTGGCGTCGCGCGACGTGGTCCACGTGGTGTTCCGCGACATCATGTCTATTTCGCCGGATTGCATGGACGGGCCGCGCTCGGCAGCCGTGGTCGCTCGGAACTCAACGGCGTTCGCGTTTCCTAGAACCGCCGCTGCCACCGCGCGGCACAGGTCTACGTCAAAGCCTACCGTGTTCCCGGCGTCGTCCAGGAACCCGAATCCCGCTAGGCTATCGTTGTTGGCGCAGACCACCCTGCCCCTCTGCTGAACCGCTTCCAGCCTACCCGTGCTGGTCTCTTCCATCACTTCTCCACCGTCGCTCGGTGTCTCATCAGAACCCCCGCATGCGGCAAACACCGCCAAAATGGCCACCAATACGGCGAGAATTATAATTGCTCTGTTAAATACCATCCTTAGCCTACCTCCTTAAGGTTACTCGTATCTCCCCCTTCAACCCCTGGGCCGAATTGAGATATACTGTCACGCAATCGGGATTATACAACAACCCATGCCGTATAAAAAGACATAATCAACCCCTTCGGCCACAGTTTCCGACACGCCTCTACAACCTCACTCGACACTACAAGCACATCTAAGTCTGCATTGAGGGAATAGAAAGAGTTAGGAAGAGTACAGAGGGCTTGGGAGGTGGGAGGTATCATAGACGCCTAGGCGCTAGGCCATGCTGGGCGAACAGACGCCGAATAAGTGAAAAACGTGGAAAGTGGCGACCCGGAGCGGATTCGAACCGCCGATCTTCGCCTTGACAGGGCGATATGTTAGGCCAACTACACCACCGGGCCGTGATGGTTTCCAACCAAAATACTAGGGGCGCTTCTGCTTGCTGTCAACACTCCTCGAACCAGCCAACCGCTGATTTCTCTTTAGGAGCGCCGTCTACCGTGTTGAGCCTCCGGCTCAAAGCCTAGAAGCTTCAACCAATTCCGTTGAAGCCGATAGTCACCTCGTCTCCACGCACAATCACCGGCGTGGTTCGTTCCCCGCCCGTCAACCTCTCCAACTCTGGTATCGCTTCCGGGCGCACCGAAATGTCGATCTCCCTGAAAGCAATTCCCCGGTTGGTGTAATCAATCTTCACAGCCGTGGAAAATCCGCAATCTGGATGGGTGTAGACTACAATTTCGGGCGCTTCGACCTCGGGCATGGAAACTGCCTCCCTAGGCTAAGAATTCCTATATATTCTAGCCAAAGAAGCGACAATATTCAATAATGGCGAGATTCCCGAAAATCAGCTTCCTTCTTCAGTCCAGATGCTTTTCCGGGTCTTGCTGGAAGGACTTTCGGCAGCCGGGTGCGCAGAAATAGTAGGTGATTTCCTGGTATTCAGCCGTCCCTCCGCCGGGATCTGCCTTGTCCACCACCATCTTGCACACCGGATCGGTGGCCGTCCCTTCATCTTTGTTGCCACTCCCAAAAAACGACTTCAACTTCCCAATCATCCTAAAGTAACCTCAACCTTCTCAGTCTCAAAGAATTGCTCACCACGCTAACGGAACTAAAGGCCATTGCCAAGGCTGCCAACACCGGGTTGAGCAGTCCCACCTCTCCAAAGAAGAACTCCAACCCCTGCGGCACGCCGCCCGTTTGCTGGAATACAGGATACAACACGCCCATGGCCACCGGCACCAGAGCCGCGTTATAGAAGAAGGCCCAAAACAGATTCTGCCTGATTACCCGCAGCGTCCGTCGGCTCAGCTCGAACACGCTCGCCAGGCTGCCCAAGCCGCTGCCCATCAGCACCACGCCGGAGGTCTCCATAGCCGCGTCGGTGCCGCTTCCCATGGCGATGCTCACGTCCGCCTGAGCCAGTGCTGGAGCATCGTTGATCCCGTCCCCCACCATGGCCACGCACCGCCCTTCCTCCTGGAGGGCCTTGACTCGAAGGGCCTTCTGGTCCGGTAGCACGCCTGCTGTTACCTCTTCGATGCCCAGAGAACCCGCAACCGCCTGCGCCGTCTCCTGTCTATCTCCAGTCAGAATGATGACTTCCAACCCCCGCTGCTTCAAAAGTGTCACCACCGATGCTGCCTCCGGCTTCAAGGTGTCCGACGCTGCCAGCAGACCCAACACCCTGTCTCCATGAGCCACGTACATAACCGTCTTACCCTGTGCCGCCAGCTCCGATGCCTGTGCGGTTAGCCCATGTGTGTCCAGGCCATACGTGGAAATGAACTCCTCTTTGCCTAGCAGCGCCCGTTCGCCCCCCATCTCACCCTCGACCCCTAGTCCAGGATGCGCCTGGAATCCCGTCACTTCGGCGAACTCTACCCCATCCTCCCGGCCTCGGCGGACCACCGCCTCCGCCAGCGGGTGCTCCGACCCCACTTCCACCGAAGCCGCCACCGACAGTAGCTCCTCTTCGTTCCCTTCCAACGCCACCAGGTCCGTCACGGAAGGACGCCCTTCGGTGAGCGTGCCCGTTTTGTCCATGACTACCGTGTCTACCTTATGGGCGCGTTCCAACACTTCCGCGCTGCGAATTAGAATGCCCCCCTCCGCGCCCTTGCCTACTCCTACCATTATGGCCGTGGGCGTCGCCAAGCCCAGCGCGCACGGGCAGGCGATTATTACCACCGCCACAAAAGCTAATAATCCGTAGACCAGCGAGGGCGAAGGCCCAAATATGAGCCAAGCCAGGAAGGATGCTCCGGCTAGAATCAGTATCGTCGGTACGAAATACGAGGCAACCACGTCCGCCAGCCGCTGTATGGGCGCTTTCGAACCCTGCGCTTCCTCCACCATGGCGATGATCCTCGAAAGCACCGTGTCCGACCCCACTCCGGTGGCCTCCACCTTCAAGAACCCCGTCTGATTCATCGTCGCTCCGAAAACCCGCGCCCCCTCCCCCTTCTCCGCCGGTACGCTTTCACCCGTAATCATCGACTCGTCCACCGATGAATACCCCTCCACTACCACCCCGTCTACCGGCATTCGCTCGCCCGGACGAACCAGCGTCAGGTCCCCCACCTCCACGTCCTCCACCGGCACCCCAATTTCCCTACCGTTCCTTACAACCCTGGCCCTTTCGGGACGCAGGCTCATCAGCCCTCTGATGGCGGAGGAGGTTTGGCGGCGCGAGCGGGCCTCCAGATAACGGCCCAGCAGCACCAGTGCAATGATGATGGCTGCCGTGTCGAAGTACACGGCCCGGTCCGACCCTGGGACCGCCAGCGCGTCGGAACCTACGATTCGGAGCAGTACCAGAAGCCCACTGAACAGGTACGCCGTGGTGGTTCCCAGGGCAATCAGTGTGTGCATGTTGGCTCGGCCGTGCCGCACCGCTCCAAAACCGGAGCGGTAGAACCCAAGGCCCGCCCAGAACTGCACCGGTGTCGCCGCCGCCCACAGAAACAAGAGATAGTAGGTGCTTTCCATAAGCCCCGGTACCCAGGGAAATCCCTCGAAGCAACCCAGGAATAGCAGCGCCCCCGCCATCCCCGCGAAAATCAGCTTCCGTCGCAGTTGACGCAGCTCTTTGTCCCGTGCCTTCTCCGCTGACCCTGACAGCTGTTCGCTTCCGTGGAGACGGGCCCCGTAGCCCGCTTCTTCCACAGACCGTACCAGGTTTTCCGGCGTGGCCAACCCCGGCGTCACCGACACCAGCGCCCTCTCCGTGGCCAGGTTCACCGATGCCTTCGCTACCCCTGGGACCGCCTTCAGAGCTGACTCCACGTGGCTCACACATGCGGCGCAGGTCATCCCCTCTATGTTGAGTGATACTTCCTCTGTGCCCAGTCCGTAGCCGGCCTCCTCTAGGCCCTTGGCCAACGCCGCGGCCCACCCGTCCCCCGGAGACACCTGCATCGACGCTTCCTCAGTAGCCAGATTTACCGATGCCTGTGTCACCCCTGGAACGCCCTGTAGCGCCTTCTCCACCGTGGACACGCAAGCGGCGCATGTCATACCCCTGACGGGCACCACTACCCGACGCGTCGTTTCGCTTATATCGGTCTGTTGCTTCAAAAGAGTCCTTAAATTGGAAATTCCCCTCTGCCCAATATAACAACCCCATCATTCACAGTCCACGCCACCGTATTTTGATGGGTTAACCTCTAGACCTAAGCCCGCTTGTGCGTTATAATGGAACTCCTTGCAATTTACCGGCAAAATCCTTGACAAAGCGACACCATCTGCTATGATGGACAGTGCTTGCTTTGTCTTATTTGAGTATAAGCCCCCTTCCTTCTGAGCTCCCTAGCGCTTCCCCAGCCCTCGTCGCGCCTCTTTTTCCTGTCACCATCTCAATTCTAGGAGGAACGTATATGCCTTTGTCCTCAAGCATGAGCGCCCATAGCTCCCCCCCTGAGGTCAAGCAATACTCTCGAATACCCCAAGTCTTGGACATTCCCCACCTCATCCTCATGCAGCTTCAGTCCTTCGAAAGGTTCAAGGGCGAAGGCATCGCCGAAGTCTTTCGCGATGTCAGTCCCATAAGGGACTTCACCGAGAGCAAGTTCGAGTTGGAATTCCTCGAGCATTCTTTCAGAGAGCCTAAGTATACTCCGGAAGAGTGTAAGCAGAAAGAGATAACCTACTGCGCCTCCCTCTGGATCAAGACCCGTCTCGTCACCAAGGAAACCGGGGTTATCAAGGAGCAGGAGATCTTTATGGGGGACATCCCCATAATGACGGACAATGGCACGTTCATCGTAAATGGCGCTGAACGAGTCGTCGTAAGCCAGCTGGTCCGCTCCCCCGGCGCCTACTTTGTCCTCAACAGGGACATCCCCAGCGATCGGCAGCTCTGCTCCGCCAAGCTCATCCCCTACCGGGGCGCGTGGCTGGAGTTCGAAACCAGCGCCAAGAACATCGTCTCCGTGAAGGTCGATAGGAAGCGAAAGGTCTCAGTCACCATCTTCCTCCGCGCCCTTGGCATCTCTAAGGAAGAGGAGCTTCAAGCCCTCTTCGCTGATGCAGACATTGGTGAAACCCACAAGTTCGTTCAATCTACCTTGGCCAAGGATGTCTACTCCGACGAACGGGAGGGACAGTTCCGCAAAGACGAACTGACAATGAAGGCTATGTGGGAGTGGCTTAAGTCCGGCCAGAAGTTCGATCCCCAAGAGGCCCGGCTCATCGCCCTCGCCCAACTGGAATTCTATCGCCGTCTGCGGCCCGGCGAGCCTCCCAGCCTGGAAAACGCGTTTAACCTCTTGCGCAGCCTGTTGTTTGATCGCCGTCGCTACGACCTCGGCCGCGTCGGCCGGTTCAAGCTCAACGGTCGTCTCAACCTCTCCAATCCCCCGGACGATAGGGTGCTCCACCTCGCTGACCTCACCGCCATGATCCGCACCATCATCGAGCTCAACAACGGCGTAGGCCGCCCCGACGACATCGACCACCTGGGCAATCGCCGGGTCCGTGGCGTGGGCGAGCTCGTGCAGAATCAGATGCGAATAGGTCTCCTCCGCATGGAGCGCATGGTCAAAGAGCGCATGACCCAGACGGATCCGGACCAGGCCACTCCTCAAGCCCTGGTCAACATCCGCCCCGTCGTTGCCGCCGTTAGGGAATTCTTTGGCGGCTCCCAGCTTTCCCAGTTCATGGACCAGACCAATCCCCTGGCGGAACTCACCCACAAGCGACGTCTCTCCGCCCTTGGTCCCGGCGGCCTCTCCCGAGAGCGCGCCGGCTTCGATGTGCGGGACGTTCACTTCTCCCACTACGGCCGCATCTGTCCTATTGAGACCCCGGAAGGCCCCAACATCGGCCTACTCAGCTCTCTGGCCAGCTATGCCCGCATCAACTCATTTGGATTTATAGAATCACCCTACCGTCGCGTGCTCAACACGCTCCGCAGCTCCGACCCGGACCTCTTTGGTCGCACCGTCACCGATGACATCAAGGACGAAGCCGGTAACCATCTTGTCACCTGGAAGTCGGAAACGGGCAAGGCCTTTCATCTCGGCGTGGAAAATGTCACAAACGAAGCCGGCAGAGTCACTTCCCAGGCGCGAAAGATAATCGGCGCCATCCCATTGGAACTCCTCGCTCAGCTGCCCGAATGTGACATCCCTGTCAAACACTACGTTTCCACCAAGGACGAAGACGTGATATATCTTTCCGCCGACCGGGAAGAGACTTACGTCATTGCCCAGGCAAACGCGCCCCTCGATAAGAAGAACCAGATCCTTGGAGACCGTGTGGAAGTGCGTATCGGTGACGCCTACGCAGAAGAAGCTCCGGACCGCGTCGATTTTATGGATGTTTCTCCCATGCAGATAATGAGCGTCTCCGCATCCCTCATTCCGTTCTTGGAACACGACGACGCCAACCGCGCCCTCATGGGTTCCAACATGCAGCGCCAAGCCGTCCCCCTACTCCGGCCCCAGGCCCCCCTTATCGGCACCGGCATAGAAGGTCGAGTGGCCCAGGACAGCGGACAGGTGATCCTCTCCAAGGCCGCAGGAGTCGTCACTTCCGTCAACGGCGGCTCCGTCATAATTAAGGACAAGTTGGGCCAGGAATACCAACATCAAATAACAAAGTTCGCCCGTACCAACCAGGGCACTTGCTTCAACCAGAGACCCATCGTGCAGAAGGGCCAGCGCATTAAGGGGGGCCAGGTTCTGGCCGACAGCTCCTCTACGGAGAACGGCAATCTGGCCCTTGGCCAGAACGTCCTCGTCGCCTTCATGAGTTGGGAAGGCTACAACTACGAAGACGCCATCATACTCAGCGAAAACTTAGTCAAAAACGATTTCTTCACCTCCATACGCATCGAGAAGCACGAAATGGAGGCTCGGGAGACCAAGCTCGGCCCCGAAGAGATAACCCAGGACATCCCAAACGTGGGTGAGGAGAACCTGCGAGACTTGGACGAACGGGGCATCATCTCCATCGGCGCGGAAGTCGGTCCCGGCGACATACTCGTTGGCAAAGTCACTCCCAAAGGCGAAACGGAGCTCACCGCGGAGGAGAAGCTCCTTAGGGCGATTTTCGGCGAAAAGTCTAGGGACGTTAAGGACACCTCCCTGCGGGTCCCCCACGGCGAACGAGGCAAGGTTATCGACGTGAAGATACTCACCCGGGAGAATAAGGACGACCTCCCCGCCGCAGTTAACGAAGCCGTTCGCGTCTGGGTCGCTCAAACCCGCAAAATCTCTGTGGGTGACAAGATGGCTGGACGCCACGGCAACAAGGGCGTCGTCGCCCGTATCCTCCCCGCCGAGGACATGCCCTACTTGCCCGACGGCACCCCCGTGGACATCATCCTCAACCCCATCGGCGTACCCTCCCGCATGAATCTAGGCCAGGTGCTGGAAACTCATCTCGGCTGGGCCGCAAAGCACCTGAACTTCCGCGCCATCACTCCCATCTTTGACGGCGCGACCGACCTTTCCATAGAGGATGGATTAGCCCGTACTTGGTTTGTCCAGCAGGCTCAATCGAGCAATGGCGCCTCCGCTAACGGTGCTCATCAAACGGACGTGGAACTCGTCGAACCTTGGCTTAAGGAGCGTGGTTACGACGCCCAACAGATTTGGGACGACTCCGTAGTGGGTGAGGCATGGCAGGCCGCCCTCCGTATTTGGCTCAAGGAAGACCACGGAATTTCCGTCGACGAACTAACTCCGGAGGAGTTGCGTGAAAAGACTCGGGAGATTCACCGGACCATGAAAGTGGCTCCCCCGACCTTCGGCAAAGTTCATCTGCGAGACGGCCTCAGTGGTCAGCCTTTCAGCCAGCCAGTAACCGTCGGCTACATCTACATGATGAAGCTTGTGCACCTGGTTGAGGACAAGATTCACGCCCGCTCCACTGGCCCCTACTCCCTCATAACCCAGCAGCCCCTGGGCGGCAAGGCCCAATTCGGTGGGCAGCGCTTCGGCGAAATGGAAGTCTGGGCCTTGGAAGCTTACAGCGCCGCCCACAACCTTCAAGAAGTGCTTACCGTTAAGTCAGACGACGTCACCGGTCGGGTCAAGACCTACGAGGCCATCGTCAAGGGCGAAGATATCGTGGAGCCTGGCATACCGGAATCCTTCAACGTTCTGGTAAAAGAGCTCCAGAGCCTGGGTCTGGCGGTGGAACTCCTCCACGAGGACAACAACGCCAGCCTCATCGAAGAAGCCAAGGAATCCCTGGAACTCCCCTTGGACTGAACCCCGATTGACTGAGCAAGGCGCCCCATATCGGCCCAGCCACCAACCCTCGGATCCCCAAGGAACCCAATTGGAAGGCGGAATAATAGATGGTTAGTCTAATGGATAGAACCGAGGTGCACTCTCCCAGCTTTAACGCTATACGCATCTCCGTCGCCTCACCGGAACAGATCCGTAGCTGGTCCCACGGCCAGGTTTCCAAGCCGGAGACCATCAACTATCGCACTCTCCGCCCTGAGAAGGACGGCCTCTTCTGCGAGAGGATATTCGGTCCCACTAAGGACTGGGAGTGCTTCTGCGGCAAGTACAAGCGCATCCGCTATCGTGGCGTCATCTGCGACCGCTGCGGTGTGGAAGTTACACGCTCCCGGGTTCGCCGCGAGCGGATGGGCCACATAGAGCTGGCCGCCCCCGTTGCCCATATATGGTTCAGTAAAGGTACTCCCAGCCGTCTCGGATTGCTCCTCGACCTCTCGCCCCGAAATCTGGAGCGCGTCCTCTACTTCGCCCAACATGTCATCATCTCCGTAGACGACGAGATGCGGGAAGAAGCCCGCCGTCTGGAGAAAGAGACCTTCGACCAGAACCAAGAGATCCTTCGTCAATCAGCCGCCGACAGGATAGCCGCCTTAATGGATCTTGAATCTACGGCTGTAGACGACGACCGGCTCCCCCAAGCTCCCGAAGATTCCGCCGTGGGCGTGAGGGCGCAGGTCGCTGGAATAGAAGAGAGCCTGGAAAAGGAACTCTCTCAGCTGGAGGAGGATTACGAAACCGCCATTGATGACCTGGACAGCATCAGACCTATGATGCTCGTTACGGAAACCCGTTTCCGAGAACTCAACGGCCGCTTCGGCCACGTCTTCGTCGCCCGAATGGGCGCGGAAGCAGTCCTGGACATCCTTAGAGAGATGGACCTGGAAGAGTTGCGGGAGACACTGCTGGAAGAGATGCAGTCAACCTCAGGCCAGCGCCGCAAGAAGGCCATCAAGCGCCTCCGCGTCGTTGAGGCCTTCCGTAAAAGCGGCAACAAGATCGAATGGCTGGTCCTCAAGGTCCTCCCCGTCCTGCCGCCCGAGCTGCGCCCCATGGTGCAGTTGGACGGCGGACGCTTCGCCACCAGCGACCTCAACGACCTTTACCGTCGTGTCATCAACCGCAACAACCGGCTCAAGCGCCTCATGGAACTGGGTGCGCCGGAAATCATCATACGTAACGAAAAGCGGATGCTTCAGGAGGCCGTGGACGCCCTCATAGACAACGGCCGCCGCGGCCGGCCCATCTCGGGCAGCCACAACCACAAGCTTAAGTCCCTTTCGGACCTCCTCCGGGGCAAGCAGGGCCGCTTCCGCCAGAACCTCCTCGGCAAGCGTGTCGACTACTCCGGCCGCTCAGTCATCGTCTCAGGGCCTGACCTCGAACTCAACCAGTGCGGCCTCCCCAAGCGGATGGCTCTGGAACTCTTCAAGCCCTTCGTTATGCACCGCCTGGTGCTCCTGGGCATCTCCCCCAACATCAAGAGCGCCAAGCGTATGGTCGAGAGCGCCCGCGGCGAGGTTTGGGACATCCTGGAAGAGGTCATCAAGGAGCGCCCGGTCCTCATCAACCGCGCTCCCACCCTCCACCGTCTGGGCATTCAAGCCTTTATGCCCGTCCTCATTGAGGGCAGTGCCATCCAGATCCACCCCCTCGTCTGTCCTGCCTTCAACGCCGACTTCGATGGAGACCAGATGGCCGTCCACGTTCCTCTCTCCCGCATGGCCGTCTTGGAGGCCAAGGAGACCATGCTTAGCGTCAACAACATGCTCTCTCCCGCCTCCGGTGAGCCCCTGGTTGCCCCCACCCTCGACATGGTGTTGGGCTGCTTCTACCTTACCGACATCCGGGAGAACGTAACCGGTTCCGGTCGCCGTTTCCTCAGCTCCGAGGAGGCCCTCATCGCCCACGACGCCGGATATGTGGACATCCAGGCGGAAATCGAAATCTGGCGCGTCGAGAAAACCGAAGGCCCTCTCAAGACCTCCGTGGGCCGCATCATCTTCAACGAAGTCCTTCCCGACGAAATAGAATTCAAGAACGAGATCATGGATAAAGGCGCTCTCAAAGACCTCACCAGCGAGTGCTACCGGCTGCTTGGTAACCGTGAGACGGCCCAGGTGCTGGACCGGATAAAGACCCTCGGCTTTCACTACGCCACTGTCTCTGGCATTACCATCGCCATTAACGATATTCAGGTGTCTTCCCGTAAGCAAGAAGTCATAGAGCAGGCCAACGAGCTCGTGAAGTCCTTCGAAGACGATTACATGCTGGGCCTAATGACTGAGGACGAACGCTACACCCACACCGTCAACGCTTGGACGGAGGCCAGCGATGCCATGGAGGTCATCGTCAAGGATGAGTTGGACAGCTACGGTGGAATCGCCGTCATGGCCGTTTCCGGCGCCAAGGGAAACATCGCTCAGATCAAGCAGATGGCTGGCATGCGTGGCCTCATGAGCAACCCCAAGGGCCGCATTATCGACCTGCCCATCAAGTCTAGTTTCCGCGAGGGTCTTACCGCCCTGGAATACTTCATCTCCACCCACGGTGCCCGTAAGGGCCTGGCTGATACCGCCCTCCGTACCGCCGACTCCGGCTACCTGACCCGCCGTCTGACGGACGTTTGCCAGGACGTGATAGTCCTGGAAGAGGACTGCGGCTCCACCGAAGGCATCTGGCTCGCCCCCGGCATCGGCGATCCTCTAGTCGCAACCCAGGCCGAGCGAGCCATGGGGCAGCTAACCGCCGCCTCCGTGGCCGACCCCAAAACCGGTGAGATCCTCATTGACCGCAATCAGGAAATCGGCGAGGAGGCCTTCAACACCATCGCATCCGCCGGTGTGACCGACCTCTTCATCCGATCGCCCCTCACCTGCCAAGCCCACCGGGGCCTCTGCCGCATGTGCTATGGACGTAGCCCCGCCACCGGCCGCATGGTCAAAATGGGCGAAGCCGTGGGCATCATCGCCGCCCAGAGCATCGGAGAGCCCGGCACTCAGCTAACCATGAGGACCTTCCACACTGGAGGAGTCGCTGGTCAGGACATTACCAGCGGTTTGCCCAGAGTCGAAGAGCTCTTCGAAGCACGCGTACCCAAGGGTTCATCCATCCTCTCCGATATCGACGGCGCCATTATCGTGGAAGAAGATGTCCAGGGCCGCCGGGTCAAGATCTCCAGCCGGGAGGAATATCGGGAAGACTACTATCTCCCCCTCGACGCCGAACTCCATGTCAAAGACGGCGAAGAAGTTGAGGCCGGCAAGATTCTCGCCCTGCCCCAAGGTACCGAACTGCCAAAGAAACGAGGCAAGAAGAAAGCTGTAACCCCTGAAGACGCCGTAGTCGCCAACGTGGGCGGTACCGTCGAAATTCAGCCGACCGGCGGCCTCTCAATCACCTGGGCAGATACCGAAGAGCGCGAACACCACGTCGCCGTCTCGGCCCTGCTCCTAGTCAGAGACGGGGATGAAGTCAAGGCTGGCGCCGCCCTCACCGCAGGCCCTCTGAACCCCCATGACATCCTCCGAATCAAGGGCAAGGAAGACGTGCAATCCTACCTGGTGGACGAGGTGCAGAGGGTCTACCGCTCCCAGGGGGTGTCCATTCACAACAAGCATATAGAAGTCGTGGCGCGCCAGATGCTGCGTAGAGTTCAGGTGGACTCCGCCGGTGACGCCGAATACATACCCGGCCAGTCCATAGATCTCTTCGACTTCCAGGCCAAGAATGCCCAGGTTCTGGCGGAGGGTGGCGAACCGGCTACCGCCAAACCCGTTCTCCTCGGAGTCACCCGCTCCTCCCTTCTCACCGATAGCTTCCTTGCCGCTGCTTCCTTCCAGGAGACTACCCGTGTTCTTACCGAAGCCGCCGCTAGCGGCGGCGTGGATCATCTCCTCGGCCTCAAGGAGAACGTCATCATCGGGCGCCTCATTCCTGCTCGCGTTGACGCCGAACTCCCCACTGTGGAGGAACAGTACATGCTGGGCGACGATCTAATCCTTGAAGGGACCAGCGACGAAATCCTGGACAGTGAGCTCATCAAGGAATTCACGAACCCGTTGCCCGAAAGCCTGGAGAACCTCGGTAAAGGCCATGCTGATGTGGAAGTAGACAACCCGGTCATAGACTAACCTTGACCCCGTTGTCAACAACGCAAGAAAGGCAAAGGGGGCCGCAACACCGCGGCCCCCTTGCCTTCTCCACGCCTCTCCCCTTGACGCTACTCAAACCTACTGGCTAAACTAACCGGCAATGGGGCGTCGGTGAGTCTTTAAGTCCCCAACGATTCCCTCCGGGTTCTGCCGTGGGCGGTTAGCTCAGTTGGTTAGAGTACTGCGTTGACATCGCAGAGGTCAGTGGTTCAAGTCCACTACCGCCCACCATAATGTGCTGAACTCATAACAACTACCCCCTCGTCCAGGGTCACCTCGTCCGCATCCCCGCCCCCAATGGGACTGTCCTCGGGCGTGGGGAGGGTATAGCGAATAGAAGCCCTTCCCGGCCTCACCTGAATCTCCTTGACGAAGGACCGGATGAAGGCCCGCGTTCCCGTTAACTCGCTGGTCCTCAGATACTCGCTCATGTCCTTGGCGAAGGCGGTTATCGTTTCCATCCTGTCCAGGGTCACCCTTCGCCGCTTCAGGATTGTTCTGGCCTCATCCTCCGCGGCCTCCAGCTTCTCCTTCCTCTCCCTCAGCTCCCTGATCCGGTCTGCGGCGTCGGCAATTTCAAGGTTGGACGTCTCAACCACCTGCCAGATCCTTCCCAGCCGCCCCTTCACCTCGTCAAGCTCCTTCCTGATGGTCTTCAACCTCTTGCGCTGGTCCCTGGCCTCCCCATCCATCTCCTCATCGACTATCTTCACCAGGTCCCTGATGTTGGACTCGGTTAGGATATTCTCCCGGATATTCTTGATTATCAGGCCCTCAAAGTGTTTCGCGTTGAGCCTGGGAGTCTGGCAGGTGCGCCTGCCCTGCATCAGCAGGGACCGGCAGACGTAGTAGGTGTACTTACCGCCCTTAGCCTCCGAGGCCGTGAGCGCCTTGCGGCAACTCTCACACCGTGCGAGGCCGCTCAACAGATAGGGACTGGAGGATCTCCTGGGATGTTCGATCCTGGGAGCACGGGAGCGAAGCAGGGCAGCCACCTGGCGGAAATTGCGCTTCGTCACCAGGGCGGGGAAGGTCCTGTTCACCCGCACCGGTGGTGCTCCGTCCCTGGCGTTGACACCCCAGACCAGGGTCCCCGTGTAGACTTCGTTGTTCAGAAGGCTGTGGACCGAGTTCTTGTGCCACTGCTTTCCCGTAGGGCTGGGTATTCCATCCTTGTTCAGGGCCTTGGTGATATCCAGGGAACTCTTGCCCTCAAGGGCCATATCGAACATGCGGCGTACCACTGGAGCCTTTTCCTTGTCCACCTCCAGCTTGGGCCGTTTTTTTGCTCCATCCTGCACGTAGACCTTCCTGAAACCGAAGGGCGGCCTGGCAGTGACCCAGAATCCCCTAGACGCCGCCTCCCGCATCCCCCGAATGACCTCCTGGGCCAGATTCTCACTGTAGAACTCGTCCACAGACTCGATAATGGCCTCCATCAGCTTCCCCGTGGGGGAATCGTCGGCGTGTTCGGTAATGGAGGTGACTCTTATCCCCCTGCGCCGGAGCATGGACTTGAATGCCACCGCGTGTTCCCGCTTCCTGGTGAACCTTGAAAACTTCCACACCAGGATCTCCCTGAAAGGAGCCTCTGGCTTCCTGGCCTCCTCGATCATCCTGCTGAACTGGGGCCTGTTGGCGATCCTCCCGCTCTCCGCCTCGTCCACGTACTCCCGCACCACCAGGAAGTTGTTCTTCTTTGCGTGGCCCCGCAGGGCCCGCAACTGTGCGGCCACGGATAGGTCCACGTCCTGCCTTTCGCTGGACACCCTGGCGTACAACGCCACCGGCGTGAAGTCTTCCCTATGACTTGTTTTCATTCCTCTGCCCTCCTACTGGCTTCTTCCCGTTTTGCCTCGCGCTTCTTCAACCTCTCGTACCTTATCGTCCTGAGCCATTCCCGCTCCTCCATGTAGTTCCGGAGGGCCTCGCGAATTAGCTCACTCATGGTGCGACGTTCCTCATGCATCACCTCCTTCACCTGCTCCGCCATGGCGGGAGAAAGGGAGAAGGTGATGGTCTTTGTCTTTCTCGGTGGTGCGGGCACTCTTTCCCCTTTTTTGCCTGTGCACAGTATGAAGTTGTCTTACTATACACGCTGGACAACCTAGCCTCAACTACCACCGGCTAGCAGCCGACCTCCGACAGCTCAACCCCGGCGTACGGGCGGCCATCACCTGCAGATACAGGATGGAGGAATCCCGTTCAGGCACGGCTATCACCACCAGCTTGGCCAGCCTCCCCTTCCAGAAGATGGGCCGGGCCACAACGGCGTGGCCGCCTTGATTGACAAACTGGGTCCTGCCACGGTGTATGGCGAGATGCGCCAGGGATGATGGGGGAGGAGGCCTTCCCCACCTGGGCATGTCCCCAGTCGCCCCACGGAGGGAAAAGGAATTGGGCGTACCCATACCTCTGGTCTTCCTCACAACCGTAGCCCTCAGGGAGGGAGGCCCTGTCCAGCCGGCTGGGTCTCCCCTCTCAGTGTTCTCGTAGAGGACCACCATAAGGGGCGGGTGCCGTACCACCTCCGCCAACCTCATGGCCACCGAGGCGTAGGAGCACCGATACATCCTCTGAAGGGTCAGCACGTCTAATCCCGACGCACGGGCCATCGCCATAAAGACGCCCGGCTGCATCAGCACCGCCGCGGCGAACCGGTCTACTTCGCTGCATATCTTTTGTGCCGAAAAGGGTCTGCCGTACAGGTCGAAAAGCGCTTCGTGAACGATCTCGAAGGCCTCGTGGAGCACCGTATAGTCCTGGGCACCGGCCCACAGGTCATTCCGGTAGTGGATGTGGTGCCCACCGCCGGGAGCACTGTAGTGGATGCCCTTCATACTCTCGAGGTGCCTGCCTGTCACGTGGCCGAAGCCCGCCCGCTTCAGCAGAAGGGTCAGCTCCTCCATGGTGGGGCGAAGCGATACCCCGAAGTAGTCCACGAAGGCGGCGGCCATCCACTCGGGGTTGAGGGTCCGGCGTAGGGGGAGGCCCTCCTGAAGCCGGCGGCAGAAGCTTTGTAGCGTTGGCCTCACTGGAGCAGCTTCCTGTTGGTGAACCTCTCGTACATCTCCACGATGAACCGCTTTGCACTCAGGGAGAGGGGGCCGTCGGGCCTGGTGCCCACCCTGAAGACTGGATCCGCCAGCACGTATCTGTAGGCTCGTTCTACCTCCAACACGTCATCGCTGTTGGGGTCGGGCTTGGGCCCGTATCCGGCCCGCCTCAACAGCTGCCGTAGGTCCACGTTGTATGTCTCCGCCAGCCCTCGGAGCACGTTTCGGCCCGGCCTTCGCTCTCCACGCTCCAACTGGGACAGGTAGGAACTGGAGATGCCCGTACTACGGGTAATGTCCCTCAGGCTCAACTCTCCCCTCAGCCTCCTGAGCAGCGGGCCTATCTCCTCGTTGCTCTCCGCTTCACGGCCTTCTTCAGGACTGAGATTGCCGTTTGGCTCTTCCATCTTTTCCTCCCGCTTTCAATCCTGGACGCCGTTATCGCCTCCCGTGTCACGCCTGGCTTATTCCTGGTCAACTGTTGGCTCTTAGTTGTCGCTTTATTGTTACATCAGAGTAAGTGATTGTCAAGATATCGCCTGTATACTGCCATCCATCCTTGATTTATGCCCCTACTATAGATACATTTATGCATACAGAACTTATTTTCCTATACGCCAATGTATGCCGACTACGCGCCTCATGGCCATAGCGCTAAGGGTAGGCGAACTACCCAGGGTGAAAGAAGAAAGAACATGAAGCAACGACTCACCGAAGAGCAGGATAGAAGACGGCTCAAGGGGCTGAGAATCCTGGCCCGCATCATCGTCAGGGCTCACCTCACCTCCCAGTTGAATGGCAATGTGGGAATGAAGGACCCGCGGGATGATTCCACCGGCGATTCCGTCGTCCACGGAGTCCACGGAAAGGAGCTGTGGGATGCCGCGTAAACGCTCCCCCAATATGGTGAAGCTCCGTCCCGAGCCAGTCTGGGACTGGATCAACCGCAACAACGTCTCCCAGAACGACCTGGCAAATCTGCTGGGCGTCTCCTGCGGGCACTTCTCCCGCCTCATGAACGGCTGGCGGGGGCCTTCCCCGCCGCTGCGGAGACGTCTCATGGAGAAGATGAACATCCATGATTTCGACGAACTCTTCGTTGTAGTGATGCACGATGAATAGGGAAGGGCGTCATAGGCCGGTCCGGTTTCCTCCCGGCGTACCACTGATCCCGGAGGATTTTCCCCAAAGGCTGGCCGCCATCAAGGATATCTCCGGCCTCTCCTGGGAGGGCATGGCCGTGTGCATCGGCGTGGACAGCAGGCAGATGCTCAGGTGGCGCCGGGGTTGCTGGCCCGGCGGCGGCGCCATGCTGTCGCTGGTGCGCCTCGCACGCAGGCTTCCGGGAGGGCTGAATATCCTGTTGAAGGATGACCTCCAGGAACCGCGCAGGGGAAGGGGATGATGCTAATCCGTGCCGTAGAAGTCCACAGGACTGGCCACAAGACGGAGGTCTAGGAATGGCGGGACGTCGGCAGGTGTGGGTCTATCGCGTGGAGCCTTCCCGGTTCCCCGAGGACTTCCCGGAAAGGTTGGAGTTGTTCAGGGAAGCCGCGGCCCTCTCCTCCAGGGGACTCGCGCGGCTTCTCAGGGTGGACAACCGGATGCTCAGGCGATGGAGAAAGGGTACGACGCCGGATCCGGGACACCTGGTCTCCCTTTTTGTTCTCGCCGCCGGTATGGGCCTCCTTCACATCCTGCTGCCATCGGCGGTGATGGCACCAAAGTCCCGCAATGAGGACTGTGCCGAATAGCACTATGTTTGCAATATCGAAGCACCATTTGATTGACGTGAGTTCTTCCAGCCGGTGTAACCACTACTGTTGCTGGTCTGAAACATCCTCTTGTTGACGGTGTCTGGACCTACTGGTCAAGCATGAGGTACTGATTTAGGAACTACGCCATTGATGGAGGTTTCGGTGGAGCTTGCTCCCTCCAATAAACTGTCATAAGAAGTAGGTTTCGAGCAGATGATGGCGGCTCTTCCAGACCTGACCTGGGTCTCCTTGACGAAAATGTAAACGAAGGCTTTGGTTTCAGCAGGTCAAGCCCGTATCCGGGCAGTGCATATGGGACTAACTGACGTGGATGCGCCCCGAGAGTATATGCTGGTGGCGAGGCGTGATGTCCGGGCAAAAGGCCGTCAGCGCGTTGGCGCATGTTGCCCGTGTTTCAGCACGGCCAGGAAGTCCTGCGGCTGCATCATTGGTGACGCTCCGGCAGGGCGCTCCCGTTCAGTAGATTGTCCGCTGTTAGCGACTCCCTCCGGCCACACCCCTACTTTGGCTTGGGAGACGATATGATGAGCGTAGGCAAGAATGGCGCGAATCGTGTGGACAAGACCCGGGACGGGCAGCAGTCCCTCCCTGCCGGATTTTCCCAAGTGAATCTGAACGCGGCTGGCATAGACGTGGGCGCCATCAGCCACTTCGTGGCGGTTTCCAAAGACCGTTGGGAACCGTCGGTCCGGGAATTCGATGCCTACACTGCCGACCTGTATCGCCTGGCGGACTGGTTGGCCGGGTGCGGCATCAACAACGTGGCCATGGAGTCCACCTGGGTGTACTGGATACCTCTCTTCGGAGTGCTGGAGGAGCGGGGATTCGAGGTGATGCTGGTGGATCCGCGCCGCATCAAGAATGTGCCCGGACGCAAGACCGACGTGCTGGATTGCCAGTGGCTACAGCAGCTTCACACCTTCGGACTGCTTTCCGGTGCCTTCCGTCCCGATGGAGAGGTAGGCCGCCTGCGGAGTTACCTGCGGCAGCGGGCCATACTGGTGGAGTACGCGGCCCACCACATCCGGCACATGCACAAGGCTCTTACCCAAATGAACGTGAAGGTCCAGCACGTCATCAGGGACATCACAGGCAAGACGGGACTGGCCATAATCGAGGCCATCGTGAGTGGCGAGCGGGACCCACTGAATCTGGTCCGGCCGCGAGACACCAGGATCAGGGCGGACGAGGCCACCTAGCCCGGTCGCTGCAGGGACACTGGCGGGACGAGCATATCTTCGAGCTGACTCAGGCTCTGGAGCTGTACCGGGTGTACCAGCGCAAGATAGCCGAATGCGACCGGGAAATCGAGACGCAGTTGGAGCGCTTTGAGGATCGCGGCGATGGCGAACCCCCTTTCCCGAAGTCCAACCGGAAGAGAAGCCAGAAGAACGCGCCAGACTTCGACGTGACGAACCACCTCTACCGGGTGACGGGAGTGGACCTGACTCGGATCGACGGAGTAGATGGCCACACAGCTTTGAAGATAGTCAATGAGATCGGGCTGGACATGACCCGTTGGCCTACCGCTGGGCATTTCGCTTCTTGGCTGGGATTGAGTCCGAACGCCCGTCTCACCAAAGGAAGAGTCATCAGTTCCCGGACCAAGCCCTCGGCGAACCGGACCGCCAACGCCCTGTGTCTCGCATCCAACGGGCTTCACCGTTCAGACAGCGCTCTGGGCGCGTTCCTGCGCTGCAAGAAAACGCACTTGGGAGCGCCCAAGGCCATCACCGCGACGGCCCACAAGCTGGCCAGGATCATCAACGCAACGCTGAAGTACGGCCAAGAGTACTCGGACGCTGGAGTTGAGTACTACGAAACCCAATATCGCCATAGAATGCTCCGAGCTGCGAAACGGAGGGCCCCATAGTTGGGATACCAGTTGGTGCCGTTACCCGGTGATCAGAGCCATGCTCTCCGCCCTTCCCCCACGGCTGCGGTCACAGCTGCCGATTAGCTTGTTAGTCAGTAGTAGTAGCCAGCTTGCTGGTCGTATGGTACTCGCTCATCTTCACGGCGAAGGCGGCGACATCTAGTTACAGTCCTTGTGCCAACACTGCCCTTGTCTCGTCTGTGGCACTTTCCGGAATCTTCTTGCGCTCCCACAGTTCTACGATGTGATCCTAGGCAGTGGCCACATCGATGCAGTGGCTCTTCGGTACTTCGTCGAGTTGGGTTTTTGTGACAGCTTTTGTGCAACTTCGTAGGTTGGTGCGTGAGCCGCTCCACCCTTGCCACAGATGCCTCATCAAGTAGGACGCACAGGCTGTAACGAGCCAATCTGTCGGTCGTTAGGAGCTTCAATCAGTCCGCTTGCTGTGGAACGATTTACCGCTTCGATGAGGTGCATTCACATCTTTGCCCTTAGCGCCAGCTTTCAGCTACTCCGGCGCTATTCCCGGCAGTAGTGTTAATACTTCGAAAACCAACCCAAATATGTCCGATGCACCCTTGAGTTTAGGGCCACATTCCCACAACTTTCAATCGTAGTTTGTTGAGACCTGTGGTCTAAAGTGTTGATATCCCGCCTTCAAGCACTATAGCATCAGAAATAAGAATTTAGAACTATCCTCAATGGAGTGAAAATTCATGCTAACTATACGCCTAGCGTTTGCGCTAGTGGTCGGACTAATCGCCCTATTCGCTGTTGGAAACGCGTCTGCAAATTTTTATCAGAGCAGTTTAGTCACCCATGACCTCGGATTGGATGGTGAATTCAAGCCTAGGTACTCACAGACATATTCCGACTTCACTACCGATGTGTTTAATGACATCACGTTGCCATAGCGGTATATCCCAAGAATTACAAAGGCCATGTATGCGGACAGAATGGTCGTAGCCTTGTAACTGGTAGCTCTCTATGTCATGGTGGACCGGACGCTTGAAGAACATCAAGGGCCTAGAGGGGAGGGCGCACAACGTGACTCTCTCGAGACAACCAATTACATGAGAGGAGAACAACTCTGCAATGGTAGGGAGAATTTTTGGAGCCCTCTTCCTCAAGTCCAACACCTACGAGGAAATCGAGCACAACAAAAGCGCAATCTGGCAGGCCTTGTTTATTGTGGTCTTGGTGTCTGCCGCCACCGTCGGCGGCGAACTGCTTCTGGGGCAAGAAACGGGGTTGTGGTGGACAATAGTTAGGGGCATCATCAGAGGAGTAGCAAGCTGGGCCGCATGGGCGCTATGCACTTGGTTCATTGGGGAAATTATCTTCGACGTTGTAGAAACTGATGCGGATTGGGGCCAGTTGGCTCGTACAACCGGGTTCGCACAGACGCCGGGCATCCTGAATGTGCTCATCTTCCTGACCCCTATTGGCGCAGTTATCTATTTCGCCGCCTATGCATGGACCTTCGTATGCATGGTGGTTGCCGTACGGCAAAGCCTGGATTACACGTCGACTCTGCGGGCGGCTGTGGTAATTCTTGTAGCTCTTGTTCCTGTGTTTATATTGAATGCCGGAGTGCTGGGGCTGACCGGAGGCATCGATTTTTCCGGCGCAGGCGGTGGGATTAGATCCCCGGTTATCCGATAATCTCCTTTAGTTGAATGTGGGATGTATGCAGTTCCAGTGGCGAAGTCAGCCAGCCTCGCAATTGAGGAGTTTCTGAGTTGGGCGAAAGCATAGACTCAAACGTTCTTAGGGTTGTCCCAAAGCCCGCTGTTGCAATTGTAGCCATTGCATTGGTTTTGCTTGTCGCGAATGGCTGCTCTGAACCTGCCTCCACGTCGACCCCCATGCCCACTCCGACAACCGCTGCCATCATCCCGACCCCAGCGTCAACTCCCATAGCCACACCCACTGCCACACTAACCCCAATCCCCACGCCTGCAACTCCTCCGACGCCTCAATCGCGGCTAGAAATCGCCCTCTCGTGGGTGCCCCTGGAATACGCCGACGTGTTCATTGAGTTCGCGGATCATGCTGCGTCGCGAGGATCCACGGGCCTTGAAGACGTGCGCGGGTACGAGGAATACCAAAAGTTGGATGAGCAAGGCAGGGAACGGTTCTACGAGGGCGTTGGGAATACGCATCGTGACTTGCAGGAATTGGCTGGTT